>NZ_CP011311.1 GCF_000980815.1 Corynebacterium camporealensis
GTGACCGAACAGCAAGATCAGATCAACGAGAACTGGCGCGCCATCGTCTCGAACCTGCTCAACAAATCTGAGCAGCGTGATTCCGACGTACCCAGCTTCACCCATACCCAGCGTCTGTACCTGCAATTAGTCCGCCCCATCATGTTGATGGATGGCTATGCATTGCTGGCCGCACCCGACGAGGGCGCCAAGCGGGTAGTGGAAGAAGAACTCGGACCACACATTTCCAAAGCGCTGACCGAATACATGGGTCGCCCTTGCTCGCTGGCGGTCACCTTGGCCACCCCGGAACAACCCACGGCTACCGATCCCACGCCTGCGTCCAACCCGACTCCAACTGAACAACAGGCACCTGCTCAGCAATCGCCGGCACAGCACCAGCGCCCGCAACAGGTCGATGCCTACTCGATGTCACAGAACGCTGCACCACAACAGCCTCCCCAACAAGAT
Organism: Corynebacterium camporealensis; assembly: GCF_000980815.1. Classification (NCBI taxonomy): domain Bacteria; kingdom Bacillati; phylum Actinomycetota; class Actinomycetes; order Mycobacteriales; family Corynebacteriaceae; genus Corynebacterium; species Corynebacterium camporealensis. The sequence continues at coordinate 451 of NZ_CP011311.1, forward strand.
CAGGCTGCAACGTCTGATGGCTGGACCCGCTCGCATGCCCCGGCCAGCCTGGATGGGCTCGCGGATCACTACAACCGCCAGCAATCCCAGTCGCAGTCTTCCTATGGCCAGCGCATCCCGCGCGAGGAACCAGCACACGATCCGAATTTGGAAAAGTCGCTGAACCCGAAGCACACCTTCGACAGCTTCGTCATTGGTTCTTCCAACCGCTTCGCCAACGGTGCTGCTGTTGCTGTGGCCGAGAGTCCTGCTCGTGCCTACAACCCTCTGTTTATTTGGGGTGGATCTGGCCTGGGCAAAACGCACCTTTTGCATGCCGCAGGCAACTACGCCCAGGTCCTGCACCCGGGTCTGCGCGTGAAGTATGTGTCCTCGGAAGAGTTCACCAACGACTACATCAATTCGCTTCGCGATGACCGCCAGGAATCCTTCAAGCGTCGCTACCGCAACCTCGACATTCTTATGGTTGACGACATCCAGTTCTTGGAGGGCAAAGAGTCCACGCAGGAAGAGTTCTTCCACACCTTCAATGCACTGCACCAGGCCAATAAGCAGATCATTTTGTCCTCGGACCGTCCTCCGAAGCAGCTCACCACGCTGGAAGATCGCCTGCGTACCCGCTTCGAAGGTGGTCTGATTACTGATATTCAGCCGCCAGACCTAGAAACCCGCATCGCCATTTTGATGAAGAAGGCCTCTGCGGATAACACCGTGGTCGACCGCGCGGTGCTGGAACTGATTGCTTCGCGCTTTGAGTCCTCCATTCGTGAGCTCGAAGGCGCACTGATCCGTGTCTCGGCCTATTCTTCTTTGGTCAACGAACCGATCAACCTGGAAATGGCAGAAATCGCATTGCGTGATCTCGCCCCGGATAGTGCCGATAAGCAGATCACCGCAGCAGCCATCATGGATGTCACCGCTGACTACTTCGACATCGACGTCGCCACCCTGCGCGGTGCCGGCAAGAAACGCGCGGTTGCTCATGCCCGCCAGCTGGCGATGTACCTCTGCCGCGAACTGACCGAACTCTCCCTACCAAAGATTGGTGCGGAGTTCGGCGGCAAGGACCACACCACGGTCATCTATGCCGATCGCAAGATCCGCAAGGAAATGACAGAAAACCGCACGACTTACGACGAGATTCAAGCGCTTACCCAACGGGTCAAGAACCACACGCGTAACTAAGCGCTTACTCACACTCCACTACTGGGGCAGTCCTTCACTAAGAAGGCTGCCCCAGTAGTCGTTTTCGTATCTTTAACAGGCACAACACCCACTCCACACTTATCCACAAAGAATTTCACAGCTGTGTAATTTCACTGTTGTAATTTGTAGATCTTGATCACAAAATGGAATTCCACAGATCATTTCTGCTGCTCAAAACCCTGTGGGATCTGCTGTGATCGGATCAGCGGTGTTCTGTGGATAGATTGTGGATAAAACGATGACCTTGTTGGTTGCTCACAAAAATTGTCATTTACTCACATCCACCCCACATGTGATCCCACAGCGCCGCCACGCGTCACGAGCTTGGGATTTACCTGGTTACTCACAGGTTCCACAGCGCTTATTACTACCACTAGATAATCTCTTTTGATCTCTAAGAAGAAAAAGAATGTGTGTAATTCTCTGCACCGCTCTCGCGCGGCTTCTAAATGACAAGACTTAGAGCAGATGGAGTGAGGTGTTGCTGTCGCAGCGATGCGGTAAGTTGGTAACGGTTAAGCACAAAAGATTTGTCGTTCGGCAAGGAGCATCAAGCACCATGGATCAATCTGTTGCATTTCGCGTTGCCAAGGAAGACCTCGCAGGCGCCGTTTCTTGGGTAGCCCGTAGCCTTCCTTCCAAGGTGACGCAGCCGGTGCTGAAGGCCATGCTCATTACTGCCGATGACAATGGTTTGGAATTCGCAGGCTTCGACTACGAAGTATCAACCCGCGTACGCATCCCGGCCATGGTCGATGAACCAGGTCAGATCGCCGTAGCCGGCAAGCTGCTGGCAGACATCGTGGCTACTCTTCCGAACAAGGAAGTCGAAGTCACCATGAACGATGCTTCCAAAATCAAGATTGTCTGCAGCACCTCTCGCTTTGAGCTGCCGTTGATTCCTCTCGACGATTACCCGCAGCTGCCAGTACTCCCCGAGGTCACCGGCACCATTAACCCACAGCTGTTTAGCGAATCCATCTCCCAGGTCGCCGCTGCCGCAGGCAAGGATGACACCTTGCCGATGCTGACCGGTGTGCACCTGAGCATCGATGGCAAGAACGTCGAGATGACCGCCACCGACCGCTTCCGTTTGGCACGTCGCACCCTGGAATGGGAGCCAGCATCTGACGATGTTCAGGCTAAGCTCCTCGTCCCGGCAAAGACCCTGCAGGATGCAGGTCGTTCTTTGGATTCTCACCTCAACACCCCAGTCGAAATCGCAGTGGGTGCTGGCGAGAACATCGGCGCTGATGGCCTCTTCGGCCTACACGCTGAAAGCCGCGAGACCACCACGCGCATGCTCGATGCGGAATTCCCGAACGTGGCACCGCTGCTGCCGAAGAGCCACACCGCCATGGCGTCTATCGAAGTTGCACCACTGCAGGAAGCCATCCGTCGTGTGTCCCTGCTGACTGAGCGCAACGCCCAGATCCGCATGCACTTCAGTGAAGGCCAGGTCGTCCTGGCTGCTGGTGCGGAATCCGGTAACGCACACGAGACCATTCCTTGTGCTTTCAGCGGCCGCGACGAGTTCCTCATCGCCTTCAACCCGGGCTACCTCAAGGACGGCCTCGGCGTCGTACACACCGACCGCGTCGTCTTCGGCTTCACCGAGCCATCCCGTCCAGCAATTATGATTCCGGAACCAGAAGAACTGCCCGAGGCAGACGAGGAAGGCAACTTCCCAACCCCGGATACCGACTTCACCTACCTGTTGATGCCGGTTCGCCTGCCGGGCTAAGCTGGCATTTCCTATGTACGTTCGCGATCTGGATATCCGGGATTATCGCTCGTGGTCTAACCTGCACATCGAGCTTGCTCCCGGAATCAGCCTTTTCGTCGGACGGAACGGTTACGGCAAAACCAACATCGTCGAAGCCGTCGGCTATGCCGCACACCTGTCTTCCCACCGCGTCAATCAAGACGCCCCATTGGTGCGCCAAGGTGCTAAAAACGCACGCATCTCCCTAACCGCGGTCAACCAGGGCCGGGAACTGACCGCGCACCTGCTCATCAAACCGCACGGTGCCAACCAGGCACAGATCAACCGCACACGCTTGAAGTCCACCCGTGAGATCCTCGGCGTGGTCAAGACCGTGTTGTTCTCCCCTGAAGACCTAGCCCTCGTGCGCGGCGAACCAGCTGAGCGGCGTGCTTACCTCGACCACATCATTGCCTCGCGCACCCCGCGCTTGGCCGGTGTGAAGGCCGATTACGACAAGGTGCTGCGCCAGCGCAACGCACTGCTGAAGTCTGCATCGGCAGCTTTGCGACGCGGCTACGGCGACTCCGATGGCCAATCCGCCCTGGCCACCCTTGATGTCTGGGATCAGCAGCTCGCCAACCTCGGTGCACAGGTCATCCAGGGGCGCCTGGAGCTTCTCGATGAACTCGGCCCACTCATTGCCGAGTCCTATGCCAGCCTCGCACCGGAATCGCGTCCTGCGCACGTGGAGTACAAGTCCACCGTGGATGTCACTGATCGATCCGTCATCGAAGCGATGCTGCTCACCGAACTGGCGGCCAAGCGCAACCGCGAAATTGAACGCGGCATCTCTTTGGTCGGTCCACACCGCGACGACCTGATCCTCAATCTGGGCCCTCAACCGGCCAAAGGCTTCGCCAGCCACGGTGAGACCTGGTCTTATGCCATCTCGCTGCGCTTCGCGGAATTTCAAATCCTGCGTCAGGACGGCTCCGATCCGATTTTGATTCTCGACGACGTCTTCGCTGAACTCGACGCCAAGCGTCGCACCAAGCTCGTTGCCCTAGCTACCCAAGCTGAACAGGTTCTCATCACCGCAGCTGTCGATGGCGACCTGCCCGACAACCTCGAGCCCAGCGTCCGCTTCGAAGTTACCGTCCGCGACGACGAAGAAGGCCGCATTTCTGAAATTATGCAGGTAAGCCCCACCGGTGATGACGATGAGTGACCTCGTCAGCCAGGTCTTCGAGCGTGCGCGAGAGCTTTCCCCAAACCCACCAAAGCTGGTGGGTAAACCACGTCGCTTCAGCATGGCGCCGAAACCAGTCGAGCCTGCAGAAGAGAACAAAGAACAAGAAGCCGACAGCGTCAACGATGATGCTGCCGTCCTGAGTTATCTCACTGGTCCACGAGGTGGAAAGCCCACGGGGCCGGATGGGCGCAAGCAGCGGCGCAGTATTGATATTCCCAGCTTGGGCCAGCAGATTCGCAAAGAGATTGGGCAGCGTGGCTGGGAGCATGAGCTCGCGCACGGCTGGATCATGGGCAACTGGGACAACCTGGTTGGTGAGGCCATTGCGGCGCATACCAAGCCGGAAAAGATCAAAGACCAGGTGGTGTATGTGTCCTGCGCAAACTCCAACTGGGCGACGCAGCTGCGCTATCTGCAAAGGCAGATTTTAAAGAAGATTGCTGATCGGTTGGGGCCTGATGTCATCGTCAAGCTGCAGATCAATGGACCCAAGCAGCACCGTAACTACACTGGCCGACAGTGGGTTAAACCCCAAGGTTCTCAAGACACCTACGGATAATTGGTCTTGCCTTAAAGCTTAAAAAGCCCCGCCCTGCGCCCTCTCGCGCGTGTAGGGTGCGATCCAGTAGGGGGCCACGGTGTAGAATGGCTAGAGTCTTAAATTTAGCTCTAGCCAAAAGGAGTACACGAATCCGTGGCTGAACAACACGCATATGATGCGGGGTCAATTACGATCCTCGAAGGCCTCGAAGCTGTTCGTAAGCGTCCCGGTATGTACATCGGTTCTACCGGTTCGCGCGGCCTGCACCACCTGATTTGGGAGGTCGTCGACAACTCCGTCGATGAGGCCATGGCCGGTTACGCCTCCAAGGTGACGGTGAAGCTGCTTGCCGATGGCGGCGTGGAAGTCACCGATGACGGCCGCGGCATCCCAGTAGAAATGCACGCCTCGGGCGCACCGACCGTTCAGGTCGTTATGACCCAGCTGCACGCCGGCGGTAAGTTCGACTCCGATTCTTACGCGGTATCCGGTGGTCTGCACGGTGTGGGTATCTCCGTCGTGAACGCGCTGTCTACCCGCGTGGAAGCTGAGATCAAGCGTTCCGGTAAGCACTGGTACCAGAACTTCACCAACGCTATTCCGGAAGAACTCATCGAGGGTGACAATGCCCGTGGCACCGGTACCAAGGTGCGTTTCTGGGCTGACCCGGAAATCTTCGAGACCACCACGTATGACTACCAGACCATCGCGCGTCGTCTGCAGGAGATGGCCTTCCTGAACAAGGGCCTGACCATCGAACTTATCGATGAGCGCGTGACCAAGGAGCAGCTGGAGCTCGAAGAAATTGCTGACGCTGAGTCCGGCGAGACCCAGATGGATGCATCCTTCGATGACAAGGATGAGTCCGAGGATGCAGCTGATTCTGAGCAGGACGAGGCTGGCGACGAGGACGGCAAGTCCGAAAAGAAGCTGCAGAAGAAGATCACCTTCTACTACCCAGAAGGCCTGGTCGACTACGTCAAGCACCTGAACAAGACCAAGACCGCCATTCACCCAACCATTGTCTCCTTCGAGGCCAAGGGTGAAGACCACGAGGTCGAAATCGCACTGCAGTGGAACCAGGGCTACAAGCAGTCCGTTCACACTTTTGCGAACACCATTAATACTTACGAGGGCGGTACCCACGAAGAGGGCTTCCGTGCCGCACTGACCACCCTGATGAATCGCTATGCCAAGGAGCATCGCCTCATCAAGGAAAAGGACGGCAACCTTTCCGGTGATGACTGCCGTGAGGGCCTCGCCGCGGTTATCTCCGTCAAGGTCGGCGATCCGCAGTTCGAGGGTCAGACCAAGACCAAGCTGGGCAACTCTGAAATTAAGGGCTTCGTCCAGCGTGCCGTCAACGAGCACGTCAATGACTGGTTCGACGCCAATCCGGCTGAGGCCAAGGCGATCATCAACAAGGCAGTCTCTTCCGCCCACGCTCGCATGGCAGCGCGCAAGGCTCGCGAGATGGTCCGTCGTAAGTCCGCGACTGACCTGGGCGGTCTGCCCGGTAAGCTCGCCGATTGCCGTTCCAAGGACCCGAGCAAGTCTGAGCTTTACATCGTGGAGGGTGACTCCGCAGGTGGTTCCGCCAAGGCTGGTCGTGACTCGATGTTCCAGGCCATCCTGCCGCTGCGCGGCAAGATCCTGAACGTCGAAAAGGCCCGCATGGACAAGGTGCTCAAGAACAACGAGGTCCAGGCCATCATCACCGCTCTGGGTACTGGTATCCACGAAGAATTCGACATCGAAAAGCTGCGCTACGACAAGATCGTGCTCATGGCCGACGCCGACGTCGACGGTCAGCACATCGCCACGCTGCTGTTGACCCTGCTCTTCCGCTTCATGCCGCAGCTGGTCGAGGAAGGCCACGTCTACCTGGCAAATCCGCCGCTCTACAAGCTGAAGTGGAGCAAGGGCGAGCCAGGCTACGCCTTCTCCGATGCCGAGCGCGACAAGCTGCTTGCCGAGGGCCTGGAAGCCAACCGCAAGATCAACAAGGACGACGGTGTTCAGCGCTACAAGGGTCTGGGCGAGATGAACGCCTCCGAGCTCTGGGAGACCACCCTGGATCCGGAAACCCGCGTTCTGCGTCGCGTCGACCTGGAAGATGCTCAGCGCGCTGACGAGCTCTTCTCCATCCTTATGGGCGATGACGTTGCGGCCCGCCGCTCGTTTATTACCCGTCGCGCCAAGGACGTGCGCTTCCTGGATATCTAATCCAGTTTCGTCCCTGCGGCCGTTCCATCATTGCTGGTGGGCGGCCGTTTTTGCGCGCATAGACTAATCGGTCTATAAATCACGCCCGGATATTTCATTCGGGATGAATTCTACGCTCGCAAAGTTCTAAAACCCTCCTTAACGTGTAGCTATACAACAGACAAAGCGTTCTACATTTAAGGAGATTGTCGTGCCTCAATCGCAGCGCGAAATCCGTTTTAATGCCTTCGACATGAACTGCGTGGTTCACCAATCACCGGGTTTGTGGCGCCACCCGGCCGATCGAGCACGCGAGTACAACACCTTGGATTACTGGGTGGACTTGGCGCAGTTGCTGGAGCGGGGGCTTTTCGATGGCCTCTTCATCGCCGATGTACTTGGAACCTATGACATCTACGGCTCATCCAATGAAGCCGCCTTGCGTGCTGGTGCCCAGGTCCCCGTCAACGATCCTTCGCTCATCGTGCCGGCCATGGCACACGCGACCAAGCACCTTGGATTCGGTGTCACCGCTGGAACTGCGTATGAACATCCGTATCCCTTTGCGCGTCGTCTAGCAACGCTCGACCACCTGACCAACGGGCGTGTGGGCTGGAACGTCGTGACTGGTTACCTGCCTTCTGCCGCACAGAACATGGGCAACAAGGACCAGCTCCCACACGATGAGCGCTACGACCGCGCCGATGAATACCTCGAAGTCGTCTACAAGCTACTCGAAGGCTCCTGGGAAGACGATGCAGTGCTTAACGATGCCGAATCCGGCACCTTCGTCGACCCGGACAAAGTCCATCCCATCAACCATCACGGCACCTACTTCGACGTGCCCGGCATCGCGATTACCGAACCTAGCACCCAGCGCACCCCGGTTATCTACCAAGCCGGTGCCTCCCCGCGTGGTACTAAGTTCGCTGGTCAGCATGCCGAAGCAGTCTTCATCAAGGCCGACAACCTCGACGGCGTCAAAGACACCGTCAGCCGCATCCGTGAGGCTGCCGAAGCCGCCGGACGTCCGCGCGATGCCATCAAGATCTTCACGATGCAGACGATTATCACCGGCAAGACTCACAAGGAAGCCGAAGAGAAATTCGCGGAATTCTCCCGCTACATCGACCCGGTCGGTGGCCTGACTCTCATGTCTGGCTGGACCGGTACTGACCTATCCGTCTACGGCCTGGACGAACCGATCACCAACATCGAGTCCAACGCCATCCAATCCACTGCCGCCATGATCAGCAAAGGCACTGCTGAAGGAGCCTGGACTGTGGAAACCCTTGGCCACGCCACCGGCATTGGTGGATTCGGTCCAGTCGTTGTCGGCTCCGGTGAAGAAGTCGCCGACGAACTCATCCGCTTCCAAGACGAAGGCGACGTCGACGGCTTCAATCTTGCCTACGCGATTACACCCGGCACCTTTGAGGACATCGTCGACTACGTCGTTCCCGAACTACAAAAGCGTGGCCGCTACAAGACCAGCTACACCGACGGCTCCCTACGCCACAAGCTTCACGGCCATGGCGATCGCCTGCCCGATACTCATATCGGCGCCTCTTTCCGACAGCACTAAACCCCACGACAACGAAAGAAACACATTATGAACAGCATCAAAGACAACAACGTCGTCCTGCATTGGTTCCTGCCCACCTATGGTGATTCCCGTGGCATTATGTCGGGCGGTCACGGTTCCGGCCAGCACCGGGGCGAGCGCGAAGTCACCTTCGATTACCTCGTCCAACTCGCCAAAGCCGCTGAACACAATGGCTTCGAATCCGTCCTTACCCCAACCGGCCAGTGGTGCGAGGACGCCTGGCTGTCCACCGCTGCGCTCATCGGTGCAACTTCCCGCCTGAAGTTCCTCGTCGCCCTGCGACCAGGCCTGATTAGTCCGACCATCATTGCCCAGCTGATTAAGACCTTCCAGGATCTTTCCGGCGGACGCCTGGCCGTCAACGTGGTGGTCGGCGGTGAGGATCACGAACAGCGCTCCTACGGTGACCACACCACCAAAGAAGAACGCTACCGTCGCTCCGATGAGGTTCTGCAGGTCGTTGACCACCTGTTGCGCAACCCTGAACCCATCGATTTCGCCGGCGATCACATCAATGTTGAAGGCGCTGCCTTACGCGGCCAGCCCGAGGTCGTCCCATCCGTCTACTTCGGCGGTTCTTCACCCGTCGGCATTGAGGTCGCCTCCCGCCGCAGCGATGTCTACCTGACCTGGGGCGAACCCGTTGAACCAGCCAAGGAAAAGATTGAGAAGGTTAAAGCAGCCGCCGAGAAGGAAGGCCGCGAACTCGAGTACGGCATCCGCCTCCACGTCATCGCCCGCGAGACCCCGGAGCTGGCCTGGGCAGAAGCACAAAGGCTTATCGATGCCCTCGACCCCAACACCGTCCGCAGTATCCAAGAAGGCCTGGCTCGTTCCCAATCTGAAGGTCAGCGTCGCATGACCGATCTCCACAATCAGGGTGCCGGTTTCAGCAAGGGCGTCGACGCCCACGAATTCGAAATCGCACCCAACCTGTGGGCCGGCGTCGGCCTCGTCCGCGGTGGTGCCGGTACCGCACTCGTTGGCTCTTATGAAGAAGTCGCCCAACGCATCACCGACTACCGCGAGGCTGGATTTAAGCACTTCATCCTGTCCGGATACCCACACCTCGAGGAGGCCTTCGAAGTCGGCGAAGGCGTCGTTCCACAACTACAGAAGCTCGGAATCGAGGTGAAAAACCACGAAGAGACAAAGAAGAGCTCTACGGGCACCACTCCCTTCGTGGCAAGCCGATGAGCAACCTCGTCCACATCGCGCAGCAGCTAGCTAACACCGTCGAAAAAACTGCCGTTGTTAAAGATAGTGCTGGTCACCACCTCACTGAGGAAGTAGAAAAGCTTAAAAAATCCGGCATTCTCGCTGCCGTAGTGCTGCAACGACTCGGCGGTCCCGAGACCCAGCCCACCGACATTGCAGAGATTTTCCGCCTGCTCGGCACCGCCGATGGTTCCTTCGCGCAGATTCCCCAGAGCCACTTCGTGTTCAGCCGCTGGCTTTTTAGCGGCGAGAAACCCGACGAAGAGGACAAGTGGGCACAACGCCTTATAGGTGGTGCGCTGATTGCCAACGCACAAGCCGAACTCGGCGAGCCCACCATTCTCCACAAAGACGGTGAACACTTTCTTCTCAAAGGCGAAAAGCGCTTCTGTACTGGGTCGATTCATGCCGACTACCTGGCAATCACTGCAAGAAAACCAGGCGACGACAACCAAACCTTGGGCATCTTTCTGCCAGTAGATTCGCCCGGTATCGAGATCATCGACGACTGGGATGGCCTCGGCCAGAAACTGAGCGGTTCCGGCACGGTGCGCCTCAACGATGTCGAGTGCACCAACTCGGACATCTACACCTTCGATGCCGCACTCCAACTGCCCACCTATGGTTCCTTCGCGCAGCTTCTGCACTTAGGCATCGACGTCGGAATTCTCGATGCAGCGCTTAACGATGCCTTCAGCCACCTCAACTCCCGCACCTGGCCCCAACCCGGTCACGACAATCCCAGCGACACCCTGACTTATCACCTCGCCGGGGAGCTGCAAGCCCAGCGCTTTGCAGCCAATGCGTCGTTAGAGAAAGCCGCCGCAGCAGTTGAGGCAGCGTGGAACGATGAAGCCTCCAACGAAGACGCTGCCCTCGCGGTTGCTGCAGCAAAAACGGTGGTCAGCAGTGCGAGTGTGGACATCGCCAGCCGCGCTTACGAACTACTCGGGACTGTTGTTGCAACCGGCAGCGATCCCTTCGTTCGCTACTGGAAGAACCTGCGCACGCATACTCTCCACGAGCGCCGCCGGGACAAGCTTGCCGCTGTCGGTCGAGCGGTCGTGACTGGTCAGCCACCTCAATTGAGCACCAAGTTCTAGTACGCAGTGTCTTAAGCCAACGGGTTATTCCACAATGGATACAGTGCGCTCATGCGTGCAGCGTTGTGGAGTACCCGATTACCGGCACGCTGAATGCGCAGCTTCGGATGCGAGCTATGCGAGCGCAGCTGACCGACGATCTCTTTGATGGAGGCTGGGTCATCGGTGAACGCTTCACCAGCAAAGACCACGGAGACTGGATCAACGAGGTCAACGGCCAAACGAATAGCGGCAGAAAGGGCAGAGGCCCTTTCAGACAGAAGATCGCGAACCTGCGGCTCGCTTCCACTGCGAGCGATGAGCTCACGGAAGCTTTCTGCCTCAATACCTAGCTGCTTTGCGGCATAAAGCACCGTCGAATTGCTCAGCGCATGGGCATGGTCGTGTTCGGATGCTGCTGCCAGAAGCTTGGAGTCTGAATCCAGCAAACCGGCGAAGTCGAAATCCGGCTTACCGCTGTGCGGGCGATGAACAGCACCATTGAACATCCACGCATGTGTGACTACTTCGCGGCCATAGATGTTCATCGTGGAATCCAGGGCAGGACCTGCAGTTTCAGTATTTAGTGGATGCGAGAGCATTTCAGTAGCTGCCATGGCAGCTACACCGGTGGAGAAGGATACGGGGTGGCCGAGGGCATCGCTAAGCAAGTGCGCTGCCGGAACTTCCTGCCAGCGGTATACGTCAGAGCTGAGCAGACCATCATCCCCAATGGGCTCGGAGAAAGCCACGCCAACGCTGTGAGGTGTGGGCAGACCCTGGCTAAGGGCCTGCATACGACCTGCGATGTAATCGAGAAAGTCTTGCGGTGTGGAGCGATGCACCGCGACGTCGAGGCTCTCCTCGCGCAGGATACGACCAGCACCATCACAAATGACCAGCACCGAATTGCGCGCGCCAATATGCACGCCCCACACCACGACGTGGCGAGCATTGAGTTCTAAGTCCTTGCTGGGACGACCAGCGCTGACACTATCGCGCACCGGGGCAGGGAGTTGTTCGACCCAGTCGGCATCGATAAGCGCATTGACCTGCCGGGTCACACTCGGCTGCGAGTAGCCCAACGACTTACGAATGCCACCTCGACTAATCGGCGCACCAGTACGAATCTGGTGCAACACCCTTGTCAATGGCGTTGCAGGCAGGCTAAAACGCAACGGGGTCGTGGTGGTGTGGTGCTGTGTGACGGTGGTCATGCCCAAATAGTAGACCGAGAAGTCTATAGCGTCGTGTGCCATGCACAAGTCGACAGTCTGGAACATCGATTAGGGCCTTAAATACCCTGTTCAAGGTGTAAAAATTCTACTTCTCACGATAGTGAGAAACGTGCATAAAAAGGCAAAATTGCAGGCAATTTTACGGGCCAATTGGACGCTAAAATTCAGTCTGTATCAATTCCTGGCGTAGATCACAGACTGCCTGGTCTACTTGGTGTCACACAAGGACAAGGCTTTAGTCGATACCAGGAGGAAACCTGATGCCTACTCAGACGAAGACTCTCGATACGTTGCAGTTGCGCTCGATTTTGGCGCATGCGCCGACTCCGTCGACGGCGGTGTCTGCGGTTGTCGATGATCAGCCAGTTGGCATGGCAGTCGGTTCCTTCGTGGGCTTAAGCTTGGAGCCGCCGCTGGTGGGCGTGAGCATCCAAAAGACCTCGTCAACCTGGTCGCTGCTGCGCACTGCGAATCAGATTGGTATTTCGGTGCTGACGGAGAATCACGCGCCGGTGGTGCGGCAGCTGGCTGGTCCGAAGGATAAGCGCTTTGCCAATATTGGTTGGCGCAAGAATGGGGAAGCGGTGCTGCTGGAAGATTCCGCGGCGCACCTGACCACGCAGCTTATTGATGAAATCGATACCGGCGACCACATCTTGGCGCTGTTGGAAGTAAAGGAAGCCGAGGAATTCATTGCGGGTCTACCGCTGGTCTTCCACGGCTCCCAAATTACGAGCGTGCGAGGCTAGTCGAGATCGAGGTCGTCGATGCCGTGGACAGTGACCATCTCAGAAAGCGGTGCACGGCCTGGTCCGACCTTGTACATGTGGTCATCCTTGTCGGCCTTGCCGAAGGCGATGCCGGTGACCATCTGGTAGTCATCGCTAAGCCCTAAGTGCTCACGCACTGCCGGGGCGACCAGGGAAGGCATACCCTGCGGGATGCCATCGTAGCCATGTGCACGCAGGGAAAGAAGGAAGTTTTCGACAAAAGTGCCCTGGTCAAAGGCGGCGCGCATGCGGTCACCGAGTGCAGGGATAAAGAGCATGGCGGCGTTAGGAGCGCCGAAGAAGCGCAGGTTCTCGCGAATGAATTCGATGCGACCTTCCTTGTCGTCGCGCTCAACACCAAGCATGCCGTACATCTTGGCGCCCAGTTCCTGCGAGCGCTTCTTGTGGACACCGTCGCCGTAATCGGTGGTGAAATCCGGGGTAGGGCCCTTGCTGTCGAATTGCTTCAGAAGGGCCTCGCTGAGCTTGGTGACTTCATCCCCGCCAAACAAGTGCACAATCCACGGCTGGGTGTTGGAGTTCGACGGTGCCGATTGGGCATCGATAAGCACTTGCTTGATGACTTCTGCCGGAACCGGATCCGGCAGGAAAGCGCGAGGGGAAAAGCGGCTGCGGATGAATTCGGAATAGGTATTAGAAGACATGCGGCCACCCTACGCCGGGTCTACATATGTCGCTGCAAGATGTTCGCGAGCTCCGGAATTTTCGGTTCTAGAATCTTCGCGGCTTTGCTACGCAGAGACTTATACGTCTTGGTCAAAGTATTGTTGTTGACCTCGTCAGCCTTGCGATCTGCGACGTTGAGAATGGAATCGGTGACGTCCTTGGAACGGGTGGATAGGAACGCGCCGAAGTCGTCGGAGCGGGAAGAATCAAATTCTTGCCAGTGCGGTTCCATCTCGTTGAGGACGTCCGGAAGCAGGGCGTTGACTGCCTTGGCGACGACATCCGACTTCACCTTCTTGGCGGTGGCAACGGCACCTTTAAGCGCCATGCCGGCGATGCCGGATTGCTCAGCGATGCTCTTTTCCGCGAAGTTGGTCAGGTCTTCAACGACCTGGGGGCGGGTACCGGATTCCAGCAGTTGGGACAGGTTAGACATAGTTTTAACTGCCGATGTCTTTACTGGATGCCCAGGCTGGCGCGCAGGTCACGAACCTGATCGGCAAGCTGTGGCTGGCCCATATCGCGCAGGATCTGCTCGACATCGACAGCCGGGCTCAGCACGGCAATGCCGGCGCCGACTGCTGCGACGGCGGCAGTGATGCCAGCAGCGACGAGGGAGACGTCTAGCACAGAAGATCCCGAAGAGGTGTTGCCGGCTTCGCCCATCTGGAAGCCGTTCTCCTCAGCCTGCTCGACGGTCCACCCAGCCGGGCCAGACGGTGCAGAGCTGGAGCTGGACTGTGCTTAAGCAGCAGGAACAACAGTCGCTGATAGGGTAGCGGCCGTAATGACGGAAGCAAGGATCTTCTTTGCGGACATATCTCTTCCTTTCACAGGGGTTACCTGGTTTAACTTACCGGAGTTCCGCGGATTGTAAATATATACGTTTACATAACCGTGCAAACTCCGCATTATGTCCGCTCAGTGCGGGAACTGCGCGCAGTACCTTTTCTAGTGCTGCGGCTGCACTCTGGGGTCCATCGTGGACCTCGATGCCATCGATACGCGCATGCGCTGCCGCACTCGCTGCCGACAATGCCGCGAAGTCAGTAATGGATACCCGATAACGCGGACAAAACTCCCGCGCGACCACCAAAAGCTGCTCCGGCGTCACGAGCGCGCCCGCCGAATCTCATCTTCCAACTGCTGCCGACCAGGTAGAAGGTCCCGGGCTAGCTGGGCCACGGCGGCATCGGAAAGCGTGCGCGACGCCGCCGCCACAATCGCCCGCACCGCCGCCTCATGCTTCGACGTCCCCGTCGCCGACGCCAACAACGTCAACGCATGGTCCTGTTCCGGGCTAAGTCTTAGAGTCATTGCCATGAACGAAATGGTATCAGCTTGGTATCAGACCTGCTACTGAATGTGCTTCAACGCGCGCTGAGCGCCTTTTTAAGGGGTTTCTAGCGTAAGATGGGCAGTTATGAGTGACCACAACGACGATCAAGTCGATCGGATTTTTCCCATTGATATCAATGAGGAGATGGAGTCGAGCTACATCGACTACGCCATGTCCGTCATTGTGGGCCGCGCGCTGCCGGATGTGCGCGATGGCCTAAAGCCCGTTCACCGTCGCATTCTCTATGCGATGTTTGACTCTGGGTACCGTCCGGAGCGCGGTTATGTGAAGTCCGCGCGTCCGGTCTCGGACACCATGGGTCAGTTCCACCCGCACGGCGACTCCGCTATTTATGACACCCTGGTGCGCTTGGCTCAGTCCTGGAACATGCGCTACCCGCTTGTCGATGGCCAAGGTAACTTCGGCTCCCGCGGCAACGACGGCCCCGCAGCAATGCGTTATACCGAGTGCCGCATGACGCCACTGGCCATGGAGATGGTCCGTGACATCCGTGAAAACACGGTGGACTTCTCCCCGAACTACGACGGTAAGACCCAAGAGCCGGATATTCTGCCGTCGCGTGTGCCGAACCTGTTGATGAATGGTTCCGGCGGTATTGCCGTTGGTATGGCCACCAACATCCCACCGCACAACTTGAATGAGCTGGCAGAGGCCATTTACTGGCTGCTGGATAATACTGAGGCTTCCGATGAAGAAGCACTCGAAGCTTGCATGGAACGCGTGAAGGGCCCGGATTTCCCGACTGCCGGCCTTATCGTCGGTGACCAGGGCATCAAGGATGCCTACACCACTGGCCGTGGTTCCATCCGCATGCGCGGTGTGACCTCCATTGAGGAGTCCGGCTCCCGTCAGACCATCGTTATTACGGAGCTGCCGTACCAGGTCAACCCGGACAACATGATCTCCAACATCGCGGAGTCCGTGGCCAACGGCAAGATCGCTGGTATTTCCAAGATTGAGGATGAGTCCTCTGACCGCGTCGGCATGCGCATCGTGGTCACTTTGAAGCGCGACGCGGTTGCTCGCGTGGTGCTCAACAACCTCTACAAGCACTCCCAGCTGCAGACTTCCTTTGGTGCGAACATGCTCTCCATTGTCGATGGTGTGCCGCGCACTCTGCGTCTGGACCAGATGCTGCGCTACTACGTGGCGCACCAGATCGAGGTCATCGTCCGCCGTACCCAGTACCGCCTGGATGAGGCCGAGAAGCGCGCACACATCCTGCGCGGCCTGGTCAAGGCTCTGGATATGCTCGACGAGGTCATCGCGCTGATCCGTCGTTCCCCAACGGTCGACGAGGCCCGCGAAGGCCTGAAGGACCTGCTGGATGTCGACAACGACCAGGCAGATGCCATCCTGGCTATGCAGCTGCGCCGTCTGGCAGCCCTGGAGCGCCAGAAGATCGTCGACGAGTTGGAAGAAATCGAGCGCGAAATCGCTGACCTGAAGGACATCCTGGCCCGCCCGGAGCGCCAGCGTCAGATTGTGCACGATGAGTTGGCTGAGATCGTCGACAAGTATGGCGACGAGCGCCGCACCCAGATTGTTGCCGCTTCTGGCGACGTCAGCGACGAAGACCTCATTGCCCGCGAAAACGTCGTGGTCACCATCACCGCCACCGGCTACGCCAAGCGCACCAAGGTCGATGCCTACAAGGCCCAGAAGCGCGGCGGCAAGGGCGTGCGTGGCGCGGAGTTGAAGCAAGATGACATAGTCAAGAACTTCTTTATCTGCTCCACTCACGACTGGATTTTGTTCTTCACCAACTTCGGTCGCGTCTACCGCCTTAAGGCCTTTGAATTGCCTGAGGCAGGTCGCGCCGCCCGTGGCCAGCACGTGGCTAACCTGCTGGAGTTCCAGCCGGAAGAAAAGATTGCTCAGGTCATCCAGATTCAGTCCTACGAGGACGCGCCATATCTGGTCCTGGCCACCCGCAATGGTCGCGTGAAGAAGTCCCGCCTGACCGACTACGAGTCCGCTCGTTCTGCCGGCCTAATTGCTATAAACCTCAACGAGGGCGATTCGCTCATCGGTGCCTGCCTGGTCGACGAAGGCGACGACATCCTTCTCACCTCTGAGCAGGGCCAAGCCATCCGCTTTACTGCTGACGATGACCAGCTGCGCCCGATGGGCCGTGCCACCGCCGGTGTGAAGGGCATGCGCTTCCGCGACGACGACCAGCTGCTGTCGATGTCCGTGGTCCACGACGGTGAGTTCTTGCTCGTGGCTACCTCGGGCGGCTACGGCAAGCGCACCGCCATCGAGGAGTACTCCCCGCAGGGCCGCGGTGGCCTGGGTGTCATGACCTTCAAGTACACCCCGAAGCGCGGCAAGCTCATCGGTGCGATTGCTGTCGACGAAACCGACGAAATCTTCGCCATCACCTCCGCCGGCGGTGTTATCCGCACCGAGGTCGGCCAGATCCGTCCGTCCTCCCGCGCCACCATGGGCGTGCGCCTGGTCAACCTCTCCGATGACGTGGAGCTGCTGGCCATCGACCGCAACGTCGAAGATGACGGCGAAGAGGAAGCTCAGGCAGTCGCCAAGGGTGAAAAGACCTTGGATGACGTCAAGCAGGAGCAACTCAAGGCCACCGACGGCGCCAAGGATGAGGAGTAAGCCATGGCACGACGCGAGCAACAACTAGCGCGCATCTCGCCGCTGTCCGCTTTCCGCTTAGGCCTAGCGATGTCCCTCGTCGGACTCGTCGCCTGGATCCTCGCCGTGTGCCTGTTGTACTTCGGTCTGGCTCAGGTGGGCATCTGGGAGTCACTTAACTCGCTCGTCTCAGGCGTGGGCGGTGCCTTCGAGTTGTCCTTCGGCGTAGTGCTGTCCGTCAGCGCCTTGATCGGTGCGATCGTGGCTGTGTTGCAGACCTTGCTCGCGCCTTTGTTGGCGGTCATTTATAACTCGATCGTCGACGTGTTTGGTGGGTTGATTATCCACCTCGAAGAGGCCGAGTAAAACCGCCCTTAACCTGGCGATTTGTCAAAACTGCGGGACGGTATGTAAAGTTACAACTCGTTCCGCACAAGGGCCTATAGCTCAGTCGGTTAGAGCGCATCGCTGATAACGATGAGGTCGCTGGTTCGATTCCAGCTAGGCCCACCACGGAACAATGGGGCATTAGCTCAATTGGTAGAGCACCTGCTTTGCAAGCAGGAGGTCAGGAGTTCGATTCTCCTATGCTCCACAAGTAAAAGGCCGACCGTCGAAAAAAATGACGGTCGGTCTTTCTGCATCTCCTACCAGTGGTTTCTTGAACTTTAGGTCTCTAGTCCTGCAGCCCGTAACGGACGCGTACCCGTTCTATGAGTTCGTCCGACTCAATGGCTCCCGCAACGTAGAGTTCAGCATCTTCCTTAGAGGCAGCAGGTACGGTGAGGCCTTCCATTTCAATGTTGTGGATAGCTTCGCGGACATGTCGGCGTCGTTCTGCTTGATCAGCCACGGCGAGTCCTTTTGTACTCTGCGATGCCCATTGCTGTTGTCGCAGCGATAGCAACGACCACGATGACGAGAGCCAGGATGCTGACCCAAGGTTCGGGGAGCTGGTAG
The DNA here is from genome assembly GCF_000980815.1 of Corynebacterium camporealensis. Lineage (NCBI taxonomy): Bacteria > Bacillati > Actinomycetota > Actinomycetes > Mycobacteriales > Corynebacteriaceae > Corynebacterium > Corynebacterium camporealensis. The sequence goes on from NZ_CP011311.1 coordinate 18,882, forward strand.
TTCTTGTGGACAATAAACAAGGCAAGTAGTGCCAGGATTGAGCCTCCAGATAACAGTCGGTACGTGTTTAACTGCGACATGGTTTCCTTCCTTGCGTTGAGTACTTCTGTTTATATCTCAAATCTTTAATGTCTGCAGGTAGGGGAGCACCGGCTCAAACTGATTTGTGCAGCTTGCTAGGATAAATATTCATGAGCGAGAAGCAAGTATGGCTCGATCCAGAAGAGCTTGAGTCTTTTATGTCCTTGATGAGTGTGACGATTCGTCTCACGAACATCTTGGATGCGCAGCTGCGCGAGGATTCCGGTTTGAGCTTTTTCGAGTACACGGTGCTCTCCCGTCTGTCTGAGGCGGAAGATTGGCGCATGCGCATGCGTGATTTGGCGGTCACCTCGAATGGTTCGCTGTCGCGACTCAGTCAGGTGGTCTCGCGCCTGGAAAAGCACGGCTGGGTCACCCGCACCCCGGACCCCACCGATGGCCGTACGACGCTGGCACAGCTTACCGATGCCGGCTGGGACAAAGTCGTCGAAACCGCCCCCGGCCACGCAGCACAGGCCCGTCGCACGGTGATGGACAACCTAAGCCGCGAGCAAGTTCGTCAACTCACCGAGATCGACAACGAGATCATCAAAGCCATTGAAACCGACGAGCGTTTCGGCGGCCGCTACTAATTCTTCTTCGGATACCCGCGCCGTCCGGAGACGGTCTTTTCGAAGGGAATCCAAAAGCGTAATGGCGCGTCCTTATTGCGGCTAATTCCAATCCGCGGTCCAGAGACCCATTCGGGTTCTGCTGAGCGCTCCTGCAGGCGCACAGGCGTGTGATTGTCTTCGAGAGTTAGTCCCAACGCTTTGCCGAGGTTTCCCGGTCCTCGGGCCAGATTGTGGAAATCCGTCGCGCCGCGACGCTCCTGGGCGAGCTCCACACCATCGATGACCTCACCACCGCGCAGCAGACAACCTTGGCCGGTTCCTTCTGGTGCACACACGATATTGCCGTTGCGGTGAATGCCATAAGACGCATAGACATACAGGTGCCCTGGTGGACCAAACATCGCAGCATTGCGCGGCGTTGGGCCCTTGTGAGTATGCGAAGCTGGGTCCTCCGCGCCGAGATAGGCTTCCACCTCAGTCAGGCGCACACTGACCCCATGGAAGGTGAGGATGCAGCCTAGAAGTTGGGGCGCGACGACATCGGCAGGCGCTGCAAAATCAATCATTGCCCCCAGGGTAGTCATCTGGATTTTTGGTAGTTGCGGCAAACGGGTCTACACTAAAGGCCGCACGGGGCATTAGCTCAATTGGTAGAGCACCTGCTTTGCAAGCAGGAGGTCAGGAGTTCGATTCTCCTATGCTCCACAAGTAAAAGACCGACCGTCGAAAAAATGACGGTCGGTCTTTCTACATCTCCTACCAGGGATTTCTTGGGTTAGGAGAAACGCTTCACGAGCACTGGGTGCTCTTTATAGACGTCTTCTTGCTCGAAACCGAGGTGCTTGTAGAGGCGGTGTGCGCGTTCATTGGCGGGATCGACGGAAAGTGAGATGCCGGGGGCGCGCAGGGTGCGGGCGAGTTCGGTGGCGGCGTTAATGAGCGCGGTGCCGATGCCTTGGCCTTTGTAGCGTCCCTCGACTGCGAGGGCGAGTTCCGGGATGCCTTCTTCGATGTGGCCGTAGCCGCGGGCGTACTCGTTGCCCCAATTCAGCCAGACCCCGCCGGCCGGGATGCAGCCATCCCAAGCGATAAAGCCGCCCTGGTTAGGTTCCCAGGATTCGACGTAGAAGCCGTACTCTGGTTCGAACTCCTCGCTGACCTCACCGTGCTCGTCGCCGAAGGTCTCAGTCAGGAAGTTCAGGCGAGCAATATAGGTGCGGTCAGATTCTTGGGTGGCACGCAGTTCGATAGAAGTATCCATGCTGCTTATCCTAACGATGAATTACCAGAGCATTGTAGCTGGATCGGAAATGCCACTAAGCTGCAGATATGTCGAGAAACCCGGTCCGTGATGCCTGCGCACAGCCACACCATTGTTCACGTGAGGTGCGTCTTTCGGTATTGGCGAGGTCGCCTTTAACGCGAGACCTTGCACCCGAGCAGCACCGGGAACTCGATGAATACATTTCGGCGTGGTCCTGGGGTGTAGGTGAAGCGATCATGTTCGCAGGCGATGTCATTGACGGCACGTATCTGGTCGCAGCAGGAAGAGCGCGAATTACCAGGCCGACTGCAGAAGGTAGGGAAGCGACCCTTGATATCGCAGTACCCGGCGACATCTTAGGGCCGGTGAGTACTAGTCCGGTGGAAGCAACGACGTCCTGCTGGGCAATGGAGACTACTTGTGCTCTTTATTTGCCAGCAGCTGACCTTGCTCAGGTGGTCGACAACTATCCTTCACTTGCTCTGGCAATCATGCGTTTCCAACAACAACGCCTGGATCGCGGATTCGTCCAGGATTCAGTCCGCATGGACGCCACGGTGGAACAGAGGGTGGCTGAGGTCTTGCAGTACCTCGCTGACAAGCTAGGGGAGACCAGACCTGACGGAAGTCTGCTGCTGCAGGCTCGTCTCAACCGAGACGACATCGCCGGAATGGCGGGAACGACACTGGAATCTGCTTCCCGAGTGCTGGGTCGATTCAAGCGCGCCGGGCTGATTGATTCCGGACGACAGTGGATATCCGTGCAGGACAGAGGCGCTTTAGAAGAACTTTCTGCTCTTTGATCTGGATCAAGGAAGCAATCTCTTCTCCTTCTTAATGTCAAAGGTGACAACAGGTCATCGACACTGGAAGGAGAGGAACAATGACCTCCTCAAACATTAAGACGACCACCTTGCGCGCAGAAGGCTTTAGCTGCCCGAGTTGCGTATCCAAGATTGAAACCAAGCTGCTGACCCTCGACGGGGTGCACGAGGCGGAAGTGAAGTTCTCGTCGGGGAGGATCATCGTTAAGCATTCGCCCTCGGTGAGAGTAAAGCAGCTGGTTAACGCTGTTGCTGAGGTGGGTTATCAGGCCCGCCCCTCGGTGATTTAGGGCGGCGACAGCTATGACAACGTCGAAAATTTGGACGCCGGTGGTGTTATCCGGGCTCCTGATCGTTGCCTCGTTGGTTGCACCGGCAGGCCAACTAGCCGATGCCCTCATGATCACCTCCGCCGTCATCGCCGGTTACCGAGTAGCGCTGTCCGCGTGGAGTTCGCTGCGCATCCGAATCATCTCCATTGACCTACTCGTCATCGTCGCGGCTGTCGGTGCGCTGTTCATCCACAATTATTGGGAGTCAGCAGCAGTGACTTTCCTGTTTGCGCTGGGTAAGGCCCTGGAACAGGCAACGATGAACCGGACCCGGCGAGCGCTCAATGAGCTAGTCGATGCCGCACCAGAGACCGCAACGGTGCTCAAAGATGGACAGGCCGAGATCGTGGATCTTTGGGAGGTGGAACCGGGCGATGTAGTGCTGGTGAAAAACGGTGAACCCATCCCAGTGGATGGCCGAATGATATCGGGCAGCGGCGGAGTCGATGAAGCCACAATCACGGGTGAATCACTACTTGCCTCTAAAACCGAAGGTCAAGAAGTCTTTGCCGGTACATGGTTACGCAGTGGTGCACTCTATGTGGAGGCAGTGGCTGTCGGTAGTGAGTCCTTGCTGGCAACAATTATCCACCGCGTCGAGGATGCCCAAGACGATAAGGCGCGTACCCAGACCTTCTTGGAGAAATTCTCTCGCTGGTATACCCCGGCCGTCATCGTCGGTGCGCTGCTGGCTGGAATCCTGAGCCAAGATCTGGAATTGGCGTTGACCCTTCTGGTCATTGGTTGCCCGGGAGCACTCGTTATTTCCATCCCGGTGTCCATCGTTGCTGGCATTGGTCGTGCGGCAAAGGATGGAGTCCTCATCAAGGGCGGAGAATTCCTGGAGGCAGCGGCCAAAGTGGATACGGTCATCGTCGACAAGACTGGCACGCTCACCACTGGCCGCCCGGAGCTTACTGACGTGGAGGTACTGGACCCACTGTATTCCGCAGACGAAGTGCTCACGTTGGCCGCGGAGGCAGAAACTGCATCGGAGCATCCGCTTGCCGATGCCATCATTCGCGGCGCACAAGCCCGTGACCTGCAGTTTGCAGTAGCTAGCGATGCCCACAACGTCACCGGCACAGGGATCGTCACAAAAATCGACGATCGAACTGTCGCTGTTGGCACGGCAGACCTTCTCGACGAAGAACCCACCATCGATCATCTGGCCTCTTTTAACCAGGCCGGCAAAACCGCCATGTATGTCGTGGTCAATGGTGCACCCGTGGGAGTGATTGCCGTTGCCGATACCGTGCTCGACGATGCAGCCAGTGCCATCAACGCGCTGCACGATGCAGGCATCCAGGTCATCATGGCAACCGGTGATGCGCCCTTAGTTGCTAAGGCAGTGGCTGCGAAGCTCAACCTCCACACTGTCCATGCGCGGCTTCTGCCAGAGGACAAACTCGAGTTGGTTGCCAAGTATCGAGCGGAAGGCCATACGGTGGCAATGCTTGGCGATGGCGTCAACGACACCCCAGCACTAGCTACCGCCGATATTGGTGTTGCCATGGGCGCAGCGGGAACACCAGCCGCAATTGAGACTGCTGACCTCGCATTATTAGCCGATAGGCTGCCGCGCTTGCCTTATGCACTCAACGTGGCGCGGCGAACCGTACGCACGATGCGGGTCAACATCGCCATCGCACTACTGACGGTGCTGGTATTGCTCGCTGGCGTCTTGTTGGGTGGAGTGACCATGGCGATTGGCATGCTCGTGCACGAGGCATCGGTACTGCTGGTTATCGGTATTGCGATGCTGCTGTTGCGTCCCACGTTGTAACCGAACTCTGTAAAACGACTACTGCGCGGTGGGAATCCCACCGCGCAGTGTGTTTAAGCCAAGTGATAGTTGGCTACGTCGTAGCCGTTGAAGGAACGCTCTACTCCAGATTCGTCAACGGAGTTGAAGTCCGTGCCATTGTCGATGGCAAAGCGGAGATTATCCACGCGATTGGAGGGGTCCTCGCTGACAGAGCCAGCGGGGAAATAGAAGGTAGAGCCTTCCTTGAGCTTCACGATCAAAGTTTCAAAGCTCATCGTAGTCTCCTGTGGTTGAGCTGTCAGCGAAGTTGATTACTCCAGCGAGTAAAGCAGCAACCACCCCCGAAGGCAAAGCAATGTTAGCCATTCAACATTGCTAATCCCCCATCGCGGGGTATCCGAAAGTTATTCCTTATCGTCGCTGTGCAGACGGTGCTTGCCTTCATTGGCATGATCGTCGGTCACGCGAGTGGAATCGTCGCTCGGAGCAATGTCGACATCTTCGCCGCGCAGAGCCTCCAGTTGCTCATCGATGGAGTTCAGCAGCTCCTCATCGCGCTCGACAACACCTTCTTCGACCATGTCGGATTCCGGCTTGGTTGGCTCGGTTTCCTCGATGACGGTGTGGTCATCGCCAGCCTGCTCGGCAGCGGTGTCCTTCTTGTCGTCCTCGCTGGAAGAGGTGTAGACGAGCTTGGACTCTTCGCCCTTCTTGGTGTCCGGGCGGGAGAACTCCTCCACGCGCGGTGGGGTAGAAGAAGGCTTTTCGTCGTTGCGGAAGAAGTAGTAGACAGCGCCAGCAATCGCAGACAGCACAGTCAGGGTGATAGCGATCGGCCAGAACTTGTTACCGCCCTGCTTACGCTTTGCCTTGCGCTCCGCCTTCTTGGCGCGCTTGGTGGCTTCCTTCTTGGCCTTGTTAGCGCGCTTTTCAGCCTGCTTCTGGGCCTTCTTGCCCTTCTTGGACAGCTCATCGGCACGCTTGCTTGCCTGCTTGCGCAGCTTCTTGGTGCGCTTGGCAGCGTCCTTCTTTACGTCCTCGAAGCGGTCCGAGGCTTCGTCGGCAAACTCGTTGCGGCGCTTGTTGAAGTCCTCCAGTGCGCGCTCCAGGCGGTTGTGTGCAGCCTGGGTGATAGCGCCTGCTTCACGACGAGCCTCCGGCAGCGCAGACTTCGGCGCACCCTCAGAGGCGCGCGCTGCAGCCAGCTCGAGCTCGTCGAAATCTGCTAGCGAGCGCTTATCGCGCTGGTCCTTGTACTTGGACCAAAGAGAATTGCCAGTCTTATATACAGCGGCAATAGTGCTGGGGTTCATCATGGGGAACTCCTTAAATCTGGTTTATACCTGCTTTTAACCAGCGTAGCGACCCCGCCGGGCAGCCGCCACAACATTTTGGGAACAACCCCAGCACCAGACCTTTTTAGTAGCGAATGACGTTGGCGTTGAGCAGGTTCGCCACACCAGTGATCCCTGAGTGGGTCAGGTGATTGTAGAGGTTGTGCGGTACGGAGTACTCCATGGCACCGGAGATCCAGCGCTGGCTATCCGAGGCACACATGTTGTGCGCCAGGGTGGCCTTGCGCAGGTCATAAAAGTGTGTGCCGGTATCGCGGGAGGCCTGGTACATCGTGTGGTTGATGTTGTTTTCCACACCGCGAACAACGCCGCCGAGGTCGACGTTGAAGCCCTGGCGGCTGCTGCCGTCGGTGCGAATCGGGCAGACCGCACCATTCGGGGCACTAATTGCTGGGTAGGAAACGAAGGTGATTTTCGCGTTCGGGGCAGCGTGCTTGATGCGGTTGACTTGCGCACGCGCGGCGTTGCGGTAAGCGGTGCGGTTCGGATCGGCCAGCAAGGTGGTCTGTGCAACGTCGTTGAAGCCGAACTGCAGCAGCACGTTCTTGGTACCCGGGTGCAGTGCGCCGGTGCGGATGGCGTGACCCACCTGGTCATCGAAGTCCTGGCGCGGGGAGTCCGCGGAAGCGGCAGCAGCGGAGCAGGCGTAGTTGATCACGCGCTGGCCGGAGATGCGCTGCAGCTCGCGGCCGACGGTGCGCTCACCCTGTGGGCAGCCCTGCGGGCTCGGGGCACCGGAGCCTTGTCCGATGTCGACGTTGCTCGACAGCTGCACGCGGCGTGGGTCAACCTGGTTGTAGCTGGGGTTGGCAAAGAAGGAGTCGCCGAAGAGGACGGTATCTGCAGGAGCGGCGTGTGCAACGGCAGAGTTCATCGTCACGACTGCAGCGCTTGCTGCAACAACGGAGAGAATCTTTTTCAGCATGGAGAGTTCCCTTATGCGGATTGCTTAGGAGACAGATAGTCGAAGCTTAGCGTACTCAATGACGCATTCCGAGCGCTAACAAACATTAAAAATAGACCGCTTAGTCCAGTTTGGGATCTTTTTATTCACACAGTGATCTCTACAACATCCCAGCTAAACAACTTTTAATGGTGCTACCTTTCCAAAGATCCTTCCTTTCAAAATGAACAGCTTGGTACGTTTTTCTGCAAGCACAACCGCTTTACCAGGAAGGGAGGTGACCATGTCGCCGCGTTTATCTGCATCCGCACCACTAGACCAAATCAGTTATGACGATTTTGAGATGCCGACCCGTACCGCTTTGTCTTTCGAGGTAATCCCGCCGCGTCACGATGCCGATGCCGCCAAGATTGACCGGCTCCTGGCAACCTTAGATGCCTACAACCCGGACTACATCGCGGTGACGAGCTCCCAGCGATCCGGCTGGTTGGAGGGAACCGCGCAGTTTATCGAAAGGATTTCTGCGCAAACCCGCATGCGCCCGCTGGCACACCTGGCCTGCACGGCAGGCGACCGCCAGCAGCTGATTAGCTGGATTAATCGCCTCATGGATGCTGGCGTCCGCGGCCTGCTTGCTCTGCGCGGTGACCTTCCCCCAGAAGGCCTGCCCGCCCATTACTTACAGCATGCCGATGAGCTCGTTCGTCTTATCCGCCAGCTCGAGCACCAGCAGGCAGCGCGTTTTGCTGCTGGTCGCCTGGCAGTCGGTGTGGCCTGTTACCCCAACGGCCACGCAGAATCCGCCAACTACGACGAGGACTTGGATGTCCTGCTGGCCAAGCAGCGCAGTGGCGCGGATCTGGCCATCACGCAGCTCTTCTTTGACCCCGAGGATTACCTGCGCTTCCTCCAGAAGGCGCGTCTGGCCGGGGTTCATATCCCGCTGATTCCGGGAATTATGCCCATGACCAGTCTGGCTCGACTCCGGCGAATGGGTGAGCTGTCCGGGCTGGAGGTGCCCCAACGGGTCATCGACAAGCTTGCGGCAGCAAACTCCCCGGAGGAAGAGCACGACATAGGTATGGAACTGACTGCTCAACTGGCCCGGACCATCCTGGCGGGTGGGGCGGGAAGCCTCCATATATATACGCACAACAACCCCGACATCACAGTAGAACTTTTAGACCGGATTGGAATTACACATGACTAACTTCCCTAAGGCCACCATCGAGGGCTACCCGCGCGTGGGCGCTAACCGTGAGCTCAAGCGCGCGCTCGAGTCCTACTGGGCAGGCCGCATTGATGCTGAAACCTTCGAATCCTCCGCGCACGCTCTGCGTCTGGAGACCTACAACCGTCTGCGTGACCTGGGCTTGGATGAGGATTACGCTATTCCTGCCGATGTCGCCTACTACGACCAGGTCCTGGAAACCGCACTGACCGTGGGCGCTGTCGAAGGCGAAACTCTGGACGATGAATTCCGCCTCGCCCGCGGCGACTCCGAGCATGCTCCGCTGGAGATGACCAAATGGTTCGACACCAACTACCACTACATTGTGCCGGAAATTGCAGACGATACGTCCTTCACGGCTCACCCGCAGCGCGTGCTGAAGTTGGTCGAAGAAGCCAACAAGGCCGGCTTTAAGGTCCGTCCTTACCTGGTCGGCCCGGTCACCTTGCTGGCACTATCCAAGCAGGCCGAAGGTGCGACCAAGGCCCCACTGGAGCGCCTCGACGATGTACTGAAGGCCTACGAACAGGTCCTGTCCGAGTTGCACGCCGCAGGTGTTGAGTGGGTCCAGTTGGCAGAACCGGCTCTGGTTGCAGATCTCACCGTGGCCACCGACGCCGAGCTTGCCGATGCCGCGCAGCATGCCTACGAGGTTCTCGGCGGCATTGATAAGCGTCCGCAGCTGTACGTGACCACCCCTTATGGCGCAGCCCGAGCTGGCCTGAAGGCACTGCAGAACGTCGACGCCCTGCAGGTCGACCTGTCTGTCGGCACCCTGGGTCTGGAGTCCGACTACCTGGACACTGTGGCCAACCTCAAGGTCAAGCACCTGGTGGCGGGCCTGATCGATGGCCGCAACGTCTGGGCTGCCAACCTGCGTGACCTGCGCGAGAAGTTCGAGACCCTGCAGAAGTCTCAGCCGAACCTGTCAGTGAGCACCTCGGTCTCCCTGCAGCATGTGCCGCACACCGTGCAGGCTGAGACCAAGCTACCTGTCGATGTCGCCGCCTGGTTCTCCTTCGCCGACGAGAAGGTCGCCGAGGTCGTCGCCCTGGCCGCTGGCCCGCTCGAGGCTTCCAACGCTTATGCTCAGGCCGACCGTGCCGTGCGTACCCGTGCCGAGTCCTCTCGCACCCATGACCAGGCAGTACAGGAACGCACCGCCGCCCTGCCGGAAGGCCAAGTCCAGCGCGAGCCAGCCTTTGCCGAGCGCAACAAAGCTCAGGAAGAACTTGGCCTGCCGAAGCTGCCGACGACCACCATCGGTTCCTTCCCGCAGACCCAGGACATCCGCAACGCACGGGCCGCTCACCGCAAGGGCGAGCTCAACGACGAGCAATACGTTGAGGCCCTGCGCAACGAGATCAAGTCTGTCATTGACCTGCAGGAACGCCTTGGCCTGGACGTCCTGGTCCACGGCGAGCCAGAGCGCAACGACATGGTCCAGTACTTCGCAGAGCTTCTCGATGGCTTCGTGACCACCGAAAACGGCTGGGTCCAGTCCTATGGCTCCCGCTGCACCCGTCCGCCAATCGTGGTCGGCGACATCTCCCGTCCGAAGGCCATGACCGTCGAGTGGTCCAAGTACGCTCAGTCGCTGTCTGAGAAGCACGTCAAGGGCATGCTCACCGGCCCGGTGACCATCCTGGCCTGGTCCTTCGTGCGTGATGATGTCCCACAGTCCGTCTCCGCAGACCAGCTCGGCGTCGCGCTTGCCGACGAAGTCTCCGACCTCGAAGAAGCCGGCATCGACATCATCCAGATCGACGAGCCTGCTCTGCGCGAACTGCTGCCACTGCGCAGCGAAGACCGCCAGGCCTACCTGGATTGGGCAGTCCGCGCCTTCCGCCTGGTTTCCCTGCAGGCCAAGCCGTCTACCCAGATCCACACCCACCTCTGCTACTCGGAGTTCGGCCAAATCATCGACGCCGTGGCTGGCCTGGATGCCGACGTCACCTCCATCGAGGCCGCACGCTCACGCATGGAGCTGCTCGAAGACATCGACGAGAAGTTCCACTCCGAAATCGGCCCGGGTATCTACGACATTCATTCCCCGCGCGTGCCTTCCGTGGCAGAGATAGCCGAGCTCATCCGCGCTGCACTGAAGAACGTCCCGGTCGAGCGCCTGTGGGTCAACCCGGACTGCGGCCTGAAGACCCGCGGCTACGCAGAGACCGAATCCTCCCTGCGCAACCTGGTCCTGGCCCGCGACGAGGTGCTCAATAGCCTCTAAGAAAGCCTAAAACCATGGCGCAAACGCCCGTGATCGCTGTCGGCGTGATGTCGAGTACGGCGATCCGGGCGTTTGTTGCATACAATGGCAGCCATGACTCAGAAGACCGCAACTGCAACGATGCATACCAACCACGGTGACATTGTTATCGACCTGTACGGTAACCATGCTCCCGTGACTGTGGAGAACTTCATCGGCCTGGCAAAGGGCGAGAAGGACTACTCCACCCAGAACGCCAAGGGCGAGCAGTCCGGCCCGTTCTACGATGGCGCAATCTTCCACCGCATCATCGACAACTTCATGATTCAGGGTGGCGACCCGACCGGCACCGGTCGTGGCGGCCCTGGCTACCAGTTCCAGGACGAGTTCCACCCGGAGCTCCAGTTCGATCGTCCGTTCCTGTTGGCCATGGCAAATGCCGGCCCGGGCACCAACGGCTCCCAGTTCTTCATCACCGTTGCCCCGACCCCGCACCTGAACAACCACCACACCATCTTCGGTGAGGTCACCGACGCTGCATCCCAGGATGTCGTCGCCAAGATCGCTAAGGTCTCCACCGACCGCATGGATCGTCCGCACGAGGACGTTGTCATCGAGTCCATCGAGATCGCCTAAAAAGAAGCTCTTTTCGGCGAGCCCGCATCACACAGCGTGGTGCGGGCTCCTTTTTAGTTTTAAAGGCTGACTATGTTGCAACGCTACGGCCGCCAAGCCCCTATTACCCTCCTGCTCATCTCCGTCAACCTAGTGCTGTGGATTATCACCGCACTCCAGGCCCGCTCCATTGAGTACAGCTACGTAGGCTCCGAACTCGCCCATAGCTGGGCACTGTGGGGACCCGACTTTCAACATGAGCCTTGGCTGGCGCTCACTTCTGCCTTCATGCACGTTGGTGCCGGCCACGTGCTGGTCAACATGATTATGTTGCTGTTCATTGGACGCGAAGTCGAAACCTATCTCGGCTCCGGGCTCTACGCCCTGGCCTACGTCATCTCCGCCTTGGGTGCCTCTGCCACCATCTTGTGGCTGGATTTCACCACACCCACCGTCGGTGCCTCTGGTGCCATCTTTGCTCTCATGGCATTGCTTATCGGCGTCCACCGTCAACGCGGCGCCGACCTGCGTGCCCCCATCATCTTTGTTCTCGTGAACGTCGTCTACACCTTCTTATCTACCGGGGTATCCCTCTGGGGGCACTTGGGCGGGCTATTCACAGGCCTAGCACTCATGCCATTTTTGTTCTCCCCGCGTAACGATGTCCGCTGGTTTGGCACCCTCGCCATCGGCGCTGTCGTTGTAGGCCTGCTCTTCCTGCGCTAAAACCACAGAGTTATTCACGCGCACATATGTACGAAAACTTTCCACAACACTTATCCACATTGTGGATAACTACATTCTTGTAATTTACGAACACTTACTCGAAAGCTTTTCCATCTCTGCAGCTAAAAGCGATCCTATGCAGGGAAAACAGAGTTGTGGACGTGGTGAAAACACTTATCCACAGGCTGTGGAGAAGGCTGTGATTAACACATTTCACAGAGTTATCCCCACCCTGTGGATAACTTTTCACCCACCCTGTGAACTGTCCGTGGACAACAAAAAGTGCTACACCCAATCCGAAAAATTGAGTGTAGCGACACGCAGTACTACTTAAGAAAAACTTAGTAAATGTAGACCACCGCGTTGTTACCGCCGCGGCAGGCAACGGAGCTGCCCTGGCGACCACAGTTCATCGTGTAGGTCTGACCGGTGACAGGGGAGTAGACGTTAATGCTCATGTTCTCATCACCAGTGCTCAAGTAGCGGTCACGGAAAGCACTGTGGACATTGCTGGCAAAGGTATCTGAGGTCACCGATGTACCCGCGTCGTAGCTGCGGTAGCGATTCGGATCGCCACCCGTGCTTTCCGGTTCATCTCGTTCCTCACGATTCGAATTCGAGTCATTGGAATCAGCCTTCGGCTCTTCCGTCTCGATGACGGTCTCGGTGACGAACTCTTCCTGGTTGTCATCGTCATCGCTGGAACCACCGAACCAGCCATTCATGATGCCAATAGCACCCACGGCAATCACGAGCAGTAGCGCAATGACCGCAATGATCAGCGCAGTCTTGCCACTATCACTGTTCTTTTGCGGTGGTTGTTGCGGATATTTCTGTTGCTGGTACTGCGGCTGTTGCTGCCACTGATTCTGTTGCTGTTGCCACTGGTTATCCGCATTTTGTGGCGGGAAGTCCTGGGTGGGCGGATCGAAGGGATTGTTCGGCCGCTGCGGGCCCTGGTTGTCAGCCATGGCAGGACTTCCTTGCAGTTTTAGAGGAGGTGGAACTCACTTATTTTAGCAAGCTGACGTCGGCAAAAGCTCCAGTTGAGAGGAAATTTCGCTGGCCATAGTGTTAAGCATGGTCTGGCCTTCCCCATAGGTTCCCGATGGCGGAAGTGCGGTCATCGCAATCGCCACATCACCCTGGGGAGCAGAGACTAACCCAAACTGGCGAACCTGGTACGCACCAGCAGTATCCGGACCCCAACCGCCCTTAAAGCGCGCGCCGGGCAGTTGGCCCAAACCGTAGGACTGATCCGGTGCAATCTGTCCCATCAGCTCTATGACCTGCTCAGAACCTTCCACACAACGCAGATTCGATGCCAGCGTTGCCTCCTGGCTCGTACTCAACAGCGTTTGACCGAAGGTAGAAAACGCTGCACGAATCTTCTCCTTATTGACCGGAACCGGAACGCCAGCCTCATTCATGACGGCATCGGCAGCGCCATCGGGAAGCGAAGTAAACATCGCTTCTGCTGCAGCATTATCCGACACCGTAATTGCCGCCGAGGCATTGTGTGCCTGACCAGGATCATTACGCAATGCCGCAATAGCAATCGGCACCTTGATGGTGGACCAGGTGGGGTAGGCGGAGTCATCGCCAGCTACTGCACCCACCACTGCAATCGCTGCCGGACCACCAGCATTAGCGACGGCACGATCCAGGAGCGCTTGGACATCGTCAGGCACGTGCTCAGATTCAGCCTCTGACGGTGACGGTGCAGGAGCCTCCTCCGTAGTGTTTTCTTCTTCTGCTGGTGGTTCGTCGTCTAAAGGGCGGTTCACCATGGCAATAACCAGTCCGATCGCCAACACAATCGCAATGCCCGCCACGATTAACGCGATTTTGTTCCACGATTTCGGCGAAGACTGGGGTGAATTCACAACGGCGACCTTTCTTTAGCTCCATCCAAACAGTAATGGAAAAGTCAGGCTGCGGGGGGAGGGAATGGGTGTGCACGAAAGTACCTTTTTCAGTGGACAAAATTTGGAAATCTGTCCAGTTATCCCAGTACACAGATGGAAAATGGCCAATTATCCGAAAGTAGGTCGACGGATGCGAATTGCTGCGAATCAGAGTTAGGTAGGCGCCAGAACTTTCAAGTAAATACTAAGGAAACCTCAATGTTCTCTCGGCCCCTCAAGACGGCGATTATCGCTGCGGCAGCCATGTTGTTGCCGGTCAACGCAGCGCTTGCCGATGTCCCCTCCATGCCACAGGGGTACCCCATCGATAATCTTTACAAGTCCTGTACTCCGGCAGAAGCGTCCGCTGCTGGTTATCCGGACTGGCACTTTGGTGAAACTGCTCGTCGCTATCTTTCCGATGGCACCATCCAATTCACCAACACCACCAACCAGACCGTGCCTTATACCGCGGAAATTGAGTCCGGTACTAACCACGAAATCGAAGCCAACTCCGCTGCAAAGTGGCCGTCAAATGGGATAGCACTGCTAAGAGCGAAATCGGTCTGACCTTGTCCAATGGCTGGATTGAGGGCGAAACAATTGGACCCATCGACCTCAAACCAGGCGAGTCCTTCCGCGTTGAGTACGGCACTGTGGAAAAGGACTTCATCTCCATGTTCGTGGGCTGCGAGGATGGCTTTTACTCGAACGCCCGGGGCGCTGACGTGATTCGCGGTACTGCACCTGCTGAGCGCTACGCCTGGGCCTACATCATTCGCGCCGATGGTTCGGTCGATGACCAGGCACTCGAGATTCCATCCCGCGCGCCGGGTGCTAACAGCAAGGTCGTCGATGGCGGCTACAGCACTATTTCCGGTCCTAGCCTCGAGAAGATTGCTGACCCGAAGAAGGATCGCCCGGTTAAGCCAAAGACCGATCTGGATCGCGATCGCTGGCCACAAGAAGGCGAGACCTGCAAAGACGGCGATCGCCGCTGGTACCCGAACGGCATCGAAGGCGTTGCACCGACCTTCCGTAAGCCGGGTTACTCCCAGGACTTCCTGAACTGGACCGACTCTGACTACACGTACCGCGGCGTGACCGACCACCTGGTGGGTGCCGAGTGGAACGGCCACACCAACTGGCACGGCAACCACGACCGTCTGCCGGAAGGCTGGCTTGGGTCTATCGGTGCGGTCCATCGCGCCTACATGCCGGTGGGCACTGCCTTGGAACCGATTGATCTGAAGCCAGGTGAGCGTGTCCGCATCGAGTACGGCACGACGATGCTGCGCGTAAACCACACCGAAATCAACTGCGGCAACGACGGAAAGTACAGCCGCATCGTTGACTTCCCGAAGGCCAGCGCCCCCGCGGGGTTTTGGGCGGAGGCAACCATCACCGATGCCAACGGCAAGACCCGCACCATTGCTCGTTCCGTACTCGCTGCCTGCACCCTTGCACTCAGCGCTGGCCTTGTCGCCCAGCCGGCCTCCGCACTCCCGCAGAAGGACTTCGGCACCGCCAACCCAACCACCATTGGCGCAAAGTGCTCCAACCCAGGTGATACCGGTCAGACCATCGAGATCGACCGCACCTACTTTGACGGCTCTGCTGGTTCCTGGACCATCGCGAACTACAACAACGAGCCACTTCCGGTTACCCGCAACATCACCGAAACCAAGACCAAGACCTGGAACGTGTCCGCCAGGGTCGACTTCGACCTGCTGAAGCTGGTACACATCACCTTCTCCACCAGCTACACCGACACCCAGTCCTACGAGGTCGGCGAGACCATCGGACCATACAACATCGCCCCAGGTAAGACCGCTGTCAAGCGCGCAGGCTGGGTTGTCTCCGACTTCACCGGCGAAAAGACCGTCTGCGGCCAAAACGGCACCTGGCAGGGTACTGGAAAGACGTTCTCTGCCACCCTGCCTGCCGAGCGCCACGTGGAAATCTCCACCCGCGACAACATCAAGTTCGACTAAAGGAGAAGCACAGTGCGTAAAAGTGCACTCGTAGCAGCAGTTGCAGTACTTGGCAGTCTGTTTCCTCCCTCAGCAACCGCCGCCACAGTTGACGACTCTGCTCAGTTCAAGCTCCCGCAGCGCTGGAACGACGACTACAAGCCGGGCACCCGCTGTGGCGCGCCGGGCGCGAAGGGAACCTACGTCACCGCTGAGCGCATGTGGTTCAAGCAGAGTGACGCGGCATCTGTAGCTAATCGCAACGACCACTCCATTCCAGTCACCCACAAGGTCACCGAGGTCCGCACCCAGACCACCGAAGTCTCCGTCAAGGCCAAGGCCACCGGCGAACTAGAGAAGTACTTGTCCAATGCTTTCGGTTTCAACTTCGTGCACGAAATCCACTGGAAGCTAGGCCAGACAGTTGGCCCCTATGAACTTGCTGCAAACCAACAGGGCAAGCTGGTGTGGGGATTTATGATGCTCGATGCCACCGGCCAGGATGTCACCTGCAGCGAGGATCAGCAATGGACCCCGACCAGTGATGAGTACAGCATCAGTGCACCGTACTCTCGCTATTCGGAGCTGCGTGTCGATGACGCGCCGGACTTCGGCTAGCTGCCCGTCCCACCCAAAATCCGAGTGACGAGGTTCAGGCGCGTTGTTGCGCCGAACTCGTCAATCAGGTGAGAGACGTATTTCTTCACCGTCGACTCGGAGTACTCCAGGGCCTCGGCAATCTCAGAATTCGAGTTGCCCTGTAGCAGTAACTTCAACACGTTTGCCTCCCCCGGCTTTAAGTTGCGGGAGGCAATTGCGTGTGCGACCGGGTTTTCGCCTGCCTGGCGATTATTCGGCCCAATGTAGCCAACCAGACGATGCATCGCGGCAGGAGCGACGACGGTACCGCCCTCGACGGCCTCGCGAACTGCATCAATGATCGACTGCGGACGTTGATTCTTGAGGATGTAGCCCGCGCCGCCGTTTGTGAGGATCTCCAGCATCGTGTCGTCGGTGTCGAAGGAGGTCACAGCAAGAAAAGCTGGAGGGTTCTCCAGCTTTTGGACTTCGCGCAGCAACGCGATGCCGTCCATCGTGGGCATGTGAATATCGGCCACGATGATATCCGCGTCCACCTTGCCCAGCATGTTGAGGCACTCGGAACCATTCGATGCTTCCGCAACCACCTTGATGTCATCGGTGGTCTCAAAATACAGCCGCAGCGAGGAACGAACTAGATTGTCGTCATCAACGACAAAGACGCGAATTGTCATGGCAGTTTAGGGGCACCACCAGCGCTGTGGGCTGGTCGAGCAACGGATCGCATCGCCCAGCATCGACTGGTAAGAGCGGTAGAACGTAAATCCACCAGTCTGTGCCGGAACAGTGGTTTCAACAGTTTCTTCTACTTCTGCAGCGCCGGCCAGCGGGGCAGAGAACAGGGCCGGCACCATCAAAGCACCAGCCAATGCATAAGGCAGTTTCTTCAGCATTGGGACTCCTTGTATAGAGATGTTTCGCGCTAAACGAATTCTACTATAAATCCAAAAGGCTGCTAGTTGGGAGCCATAATTTTGTCACCCACTGCTGTCCTTCCGGTCCGCCTTCCATCCAGCCATGGAGTTCCTCTACGCGATGTGCCATCTCTTCCAACCCTAATCCCGTGGTCAGCGTCTTATCCGACTGGCGCAGCGCATTTTGGGAACGTAATTCAATATACACCCCACGACGTTTTTGTTGGACCTCAATAAGCACCGTCGAGTTCACCTGTGAATATTTGATGATGTTTGCACTCAACTCCACCAGCACCAAGTGCAACTCGTGCGGGAGCTTAAGCTTGCCGATGCCCCTTCCCACATCCATCAACAAATCCACACCAAAGTCATGACTGCGGATAAACTCCGCCGTCTCTTCTAACTCGAACTTCAGTGACCGTGGCTTATGGGAATCCGCACGTGGGGACTCCAATTTCATCACTCGCAGGAGGTCGCGGACCTCGCTCATGGCCTGGCGGGCATCGTTAGCAATGTCCACTGCAGTATCTGCAGCTTTGTGTCCTTCGGGAAGCTGCAGTGCCAGCCCTTCCGAACGCATGACCACAGAGGTCAGACTCTTCGACACCGAGTCGTGCAGTGTCGTCATTAGTGCATCGCGCTGGTCACGCATGCGATTGCGATAGGCTTCTCGCTCCGCATTGTGTTTCTGCTGTATGCGACGGGCGATAGAACCAATAGCTATACCAATGCCGTAGAGAAGGGCAAAGATAATCGCGGAGAAGAAATCGAAATCATCGCCGTTATCGGTATCGATGGAAGACACCAGGAACATCAGTGCCGTCGGCACGAGGGCGAAGTACCAGGGGCGCTGGAAAGAAATG
The DNA here is from genome assembly GCF_000980815.1 of Corynebacterium camporealensis. Taxonomy (NCBI): domain Bacteria; kingdom Bacillati; phylum Actinomycetota; class Actinomycetes; order Mycobacteriales; family Corynebacteriaceae; genus Corynebacterium; species Corynebacterium camporealensis. Next base: position 37,026 of record NZ_CP011311.1, read on the forward strand.
CAGCCTACGATGACTGCGCCCCAGGCAAGGTTTAAAAAAGAGCGCCAATCTGTCTGCCACATGGTCAGCAGAAAAAGCGCACAATACAGCGCTGCGGCCACCATCGGGCGGCGCATCGCTAGTGGGGTGAGGGCGACACCGAGGGTGGCAATGAGTACCGACCCAGGGTCTAAGAAGGCATCATCTGAAACTAGATTTAAAACTAGTAACAGCAGGATTCCCAGGCCAGTAAGCCAAAGGTGCCACCTGTTACGCATGGGTGTGGCTCTAGCGCCAACCCATGGTCATCAACAAGCCGATGATGGCCAGACCAAAGCCAATGGCGTAGTTCCATGGGCCAAGTGCTTGCATGAAGCTGATTTGCTCGCCAGCCAAGTAGTTGACGACCAGCCAGCCCAGGCCGATGATCATCAGCCCGAGCATAATCACGATGTACCACTTCGGAGTACCCGAAGTGTTGATCTTGACCGGGGTGCGGTTGGTGGCAGTGTTAGATGACTGCGGAACACCGGAATTCTGAGTGATTTTTGCTTTCGGCATGACAATACCTTCACTATCTGCAGCAGAAACTGTACGGACAACACCTTAGCAGCAGCTAAGGCTAGGGCAGCAACGCATCGACTTCGAAGCGCCACAGACCAATTTCAACATCTTCATCCTTGCGGATGTTCTGACCAGGGTTGATGTTGGTCCAGCCAATCTTGCCGGAGTCAACAGCAGCGCCCGTCGGAATTGGTTCGCGAACAATCAAGTCAGAACGCGAACCAGTCCAGCCGGCCTCGCGCAGCTCACGCACTGCTTGCTCCTCGTTGAGGCGCACCAGGTCCGGAGCCTTAATCAGCATGCCATTGGATACTTCCAGGGTAACCGTGCTGCCACGACCGATCTCGTTGCCTTCATCGGAAGCACTCAGCACCTGGTCTTCTGGCTCGAGCGAATCCACGGCATTGACCTCGACGTCGAAGTCCATGGACTCCAGCATGCTCACTGCCTGGCTACGATTCAGACCCGTCACGTCCGGCACGCGGACCTGTTCCTGGCCCAGCGAAACCGTCAGGCGCACCTCGCTGCCCTTGGAAATCTGCGAACCACCAGAAGGATTCTGGCTGATGACCTGACCTGCAGGAACATTGTCGTCGTTGGATTCTTCGATGTCGGGGTTGAGCTCGAGGCCGGCATCGGAAAGCGCTTGGCGTGCTTCATCCACGCTCATGCCCGTTACGTCCGGCACATCAGTGATCTCGCGACCCGAGGACACAGTCAGGGTGACCGAGGAGTTCTTCTGAAGCTCCGAACCCGCAGCCGGGTTGATGCGAATGGCATTGCCGCGCTCGATATCGGGGTTGGCCTCCTCATTCACGGTGACCAGCAGGCCCATTTCTTCCAGCTCAGCAACGACTTCCGCACGGGGACGATTCTCGACCTCCGGCACGATGACTGTGTTGGCATCCTGGGTCTGCTCGGTGTCATCGCTGCCATCGGACTGGAAGAAATCCCAGGCAAAGAAGGCCATGAGTGCAACCAGCACGGCGCCCAAGATGGCGGCGAGCCACTTCATCCAGGTAGCGCTGCCCTCATCCTCTTCGGCTGGCTCTTCCACCGGACGGGTCGATGCCACCGGAGCCTGCTGGGTAGGTTGCTCTTCGGCATCGCCAATGTGCGCGCGTGCGGCATTGGTGACCTTGTTGGCAGCAAGCAAGTCCAGGTCATCACCCATTTCCCACGCCGACTGGTAGCGGTCCGCCGGGTGCTTGGCCATGGCAGTCAGGGCCACAGCGTCCATGTTGACGCGCTGGGTCGGGGTGAGCGATGGGTCATCGATAAGCTCACTTGGCGGCGTCGGTTCTTCCTGAACGTGCTGGTAAGCCACCGCAAACGGGGTCTCGCCTTCGAAAGGCGTGCGGGCCGTAATGGCTTCGTACATGACGCAGCCAAGGGCGTAGACGTCCGAGCGGGCATCGGCAGGCTTGCCTCGTGCCTGCTCCGGGGAGAGGTACTGCGCGGTGCCAATAACTGCCGATGTCTGCGTCATCGCCGACGTCGAATCATCCAGTGCACGGGCAATACCGAAGTCCATGACCTTCACCTGGCCGGTGTTGGTCAACATGATGTTCGCCGGTTTCACATCGCGGTGAATGATGCCTGCCTCATGGGAGGCCTGGAGGGCATCGGCAACGGGCTTCAAAATCTCTGCAGCTTCAGATGCAGGCAGCGCACCGTCCTCGCGAATGATGTCACGCAGGGTACGGCCATGGATGCGCTCCATGACGATATAGGGAATGGCCAGGCCATCATCGTCAAGCTCGCCGGTATCAAAAACGGCAACAATGTTCGGGTGGTTCAGCTTGCCCGAGTTCTGCGCTTCGCGACGAAAACGCTCACGGAAATTCACATCCCGCGCCATCTCCGGGCGCAGCATCTTCACCGCGACCTCACGGCCCAGCACAACATCTTCGGCAGAATAGACCTCAGACATGCCGCCGGTGCCAATGATTTGGCGCAGCTGGTATCGGTCATTGACCAAGGTCATTTAGTTGCCTTCCTCGGTAAGTGCGGTTGGCGCAGCATTATTAATAGCGTCTTCTAAGGAGTCTAGCGGGTTTGACTCTTCCGGCTGCTCCGTTGGTTCTTCCTCAACCGTGGTCGGCCGGGGCTGAGTCTGCTGCGTTGGGCGCGGAACGAAAGTCGGCTCCTGCGTTGGCTCACGACGAGTTGGAGTATTGCGCTCTGGCTCATCGTCCTGGCGATTCGTCGTCTCGCGCTCGCGGGTCGGTTCCTCTTCCTGTGGCTCCTGCTCGGGAGTAACTACCTCAGTCGTTACCGGATCCGAGTACTCAGTGACCGTGACCGGATCTGGCGACGACGTCTCCGCACCATCACCGTCGTCTTCGCCTGCAACCAGGCTGGCAAGGAAATAACCGCCGCCCAGCAGCGCCGCAGCACCAAGAGCGATCAGCAGACCGACGCCAAAGTTCTTTCCACCAAAGTTCTTCTTAGTGGTTCGTTTGGTGTCTGCAACTGGCGCAGCAGGCTGCATCGTCGTCGGGTTCGCGACGTTGGCGAGCATTTCCGTCGATGCGGTCGGCGATGGCTCAGGTGCCACGCCAGCAAGAGCCGCCGACTGCGGTTGCGGTGGGCGCTTGCCCAGGCGAACTGCAGAAACGGCCAGTGCCATCTCGTTGCCATCGACGTAGCGGGTGGTCGGATCCTTGCGAAGAGTAATGCCAATCAGTTCGCGCGCCGGGGCGCTAATCGATGTCGACAGCGCCTCCGGTGCCTGATTAATGTGTGCAAGAGCAACAGATACCGACGAGTCACCACTGAAAGGACGCTTGCCGGCGAGCATCTCGTAGCCCACCACGCCCAGCGAATAGACATCGGAAGCTGCCTCGACTTCGAGGCCCTGGGCCTGTTCTGGCGAAACATATTGTGCAGTACCGACCACCATGCCGGTACGAGTCAGGGGAACCGCAGCCGCGGCCTTCGCGATACCAAAGTCAGTGATCTTGACCTGCCCGTTCTGGGTGATCATGAGGTTGCCCGGCTTGATGTCGCGGTGCACCAAGTTCATGCGGTGAATGATCGACAGGCCATGGGCGGCTTGCTCAAGAACATCGAGAGCCATCGCCTCATCCAGGGCACCCTCGCGGGCAAGCAGGTCTGCCAACGACTCACCGCGTACGTATTCCAGCGCCATGAAGCAGAACTTGCGGCCGTTGTCTTCTAGCTCGCGATAGTCGTAGGTGGCCACGACGTTCTCAGAGTCGATGGACTCTGCGGCTTCGGCCTCGTTGCGAAAACGACTTAAGAACTCGACGTTGTCGGAGAACTCCGGGCGGAGTACCTTGATGGCGACTTCGCGGTCGTTGCGGACGTCGTCGGCAAGCCAGACGGTGGACATGCCGCCATGCCCAATCACCCATTGCAGCTGGTAGTCAGCGCCGATGAGTTCCTGAAGATGGTCCTTGTTATCGGCTGCTGGCACTACTGCTCACCTCCTTCGTAAGCGCGAATCATCGCACGCCCAATAGGAGCCGAGAGCTGACCGCCGGTCGCGGACTGGCCGATGTTGCCGCCATCCTTCACGACGACACCCACCGCAATATCCTGTTCCGGATCAAAAGCCACGTACCAAGCGTGCGGCGGCATACCGTCGCCGTGCTCTGCAGTACCGGTCTTGGAGGCGAAAGCGTTGCCGTCGTAGCCGGCGGTCTGACGCTCGGAGGCGAACATCAGGTCGCGAATCGTAGCTGCGGTTTCTTCGTCGACAGCATCGGCAGCCTTGCGCGGACGAGTCGAGCGAATCTCATTCATCTGCGGGTCAGTGATGCGCTCCACCAGGTAGGGACGCATGCGCTTGCCGTCGTTAGCCACGGTGCCAGCCATAATGGCAGCCTGCAGCGCGGACATGGTGACGTCGCGCTGGCCGATGGAGGACTGGGCGGTGGCGGCGGCATCGGAAAGCTCGCCCAAATTGCCCGGGGACACACCGACGCCGAGGTCAGTGTAGTTCTCGCCCACGCCGAAGCCCTCTGCGTATTTGCGCAGTTCGTCGGCACCAATCTGCTCCGACATCTGCACGAATGCAGTATTGCAAGACAGTGCGAATGCGGTCTGTAGGGTGACCGTCTCCGAACCACCACAGGTTTGGTTGTTGTAGTTGGTCAGCTCGGTGACAGTATCCGGCAGCACGATGGAGTTCGCGCCGGTCAGCGAGGAGCTCGGGTCATAGCCATTGTTCAGACCAGCCGCGGTGGTGATGATCTTGAAAATCGAACCTGGAGGCAGAGTCTCTTGCGCAGCATGGTTGAGCAGCGGATTGCCTGGCTGTTCCTGCAGGTTGGCCCATGCGGTCTCAGCATCCGGGCCAATCAGGTCTTGCGAGTTGTAGCTGGGGCTGGACGCCATGGCCAAAATCTTGCCTGTCGATGGCTGAATAGCCACCGCCGAACCCTGGAAACCCTGGTCCGCGAGCTGGTGGTACGCAAATTCCTGCAGCTGCGGATTTACTGAGACCTCAACGTTGGCACCGGCTTGCTGCTCACCAGTGAGCGCGTCAATCCAGTTGCGTGCCAGTAGCGAATCATCGGTGCCGTTGAGGATGTCGTTCTGGGAGTTTTCCAACTGGGCGGCACCAAATTGTGTCGACAAGTAGCCCGTGATCGGGGCAAAGGCCGGCGAACCGGTCGGATAGGAGCGCGAGTAGGTTTCGTCCTCGTTCATCGTGGACTGCGCCAGCACGGTGTCATCGGCAAAGATCTGCCCGCGCGGGGTGGTCTGCATTTCCAGAAAGCCGCGCATGTTCTTTGGGTTGTGCGCGTACTTGTCATCGGAAAATGCCTGAATGACCGTCAGGTTGACCAACAGAATCGTGGTCATCACCAGGGCGAAGATGGCCGTGATGCGAATGGACTTGTTCATCGACGAGCCTCCTGAACTGCCGGGAACATCGAAGTGTCACCCGCCGCATTCGAGGTGGAAGAGTCTTCCACCGGACGACGAGCAGAGTTAGAGATGCGCAGCAGAATGGCAAGCAGAATGTAGTTTGCCATGAGAGAGGAGCCACCAGCCGACATGAACGGGGTGGTCAGACCGGTCATCGGCAGCAGTGCGGAAATACCGCCTGTCACCACGAAGACCTGGACTGCAAGAGTAAGAGCCAGACCAGCAGCCACCAGCTTGCCGTAAGTGTCACGGCAGGTCAGCGCGGTGTTGAAGCCGCGGGCGACCAGCATGGCAAACAGAATCAGCACGCCAGCCAGACCAATCAGACCGAACTCCTCGCCGATACCAGCAAGGATGAAGTCTGAGTGAGCCACCGGAACCAGCTCCGGATGGCCCTGGCCCAGACCAGAACCGGAAATGCCGCCAGAGGACATGCCAAACAGTGACTGGGAGAGCTGGTAGCCCGTGCCGTCGTAGTTGGCCAGAGGGTCGAGGAAGTTAGAGAAACGCTGCTGAATCTTATCGGAGACCTGGTAAATACCAAAGGCACCGACGCCCACCAGCAGCACGCCAATGACCAGCCAGGAGGTACGCCCGGTGGCCATGTAGAGCATGCCCAGCACCGTCGAGAACAGCAGCAGTGCCGGACCGAAGTCATTCGAGATGCCCATGATCAGAATCGCGATGGCCCACACCACGAGGATCGGTGCGAGGTCGCGCAGACGCGGCAGCGACAGCCCCAGGAAGCGATAACCCGCAACAGTAAACAGCGAGCGCTTCTGCATCAGCAGCATGGCGAAGAACAAGATCAGCAGGATCTTGGAGAACTCACCAGGCTGAATAGAGATGGGGCCGAGGCGTAGCCAAATGCGGGCCTCCACGCCATCCGGCTGTGGCCAGACCAGCGGCAGGGCCAGCAGAATCAGGCCCAGTGCGCCCAGAATGTAGGAATAGCGCGTCAGCGATCTGTGATCGCGCAACACCACTATTACGGCGACAAAGAGCACCAAGCCGACCAGGGTCCAGATGACCTGGCGAACGGCCAGACCACCATCGTTAGTCAGGTCCAGGCGGGCCAGCATGATGAGACCAATGCCGTTCAACACAGCCACGATGGGCAGCATGATTTGGTCAGCATGCGGGGCTAAGAAACACAGCGCCAGGTGTGCAATCGTAAACGCACCGATGAAACCACCGATGAGGTAGAGCACGTCGAGGGTCAGAATGTTGTCCTGGGATAACTCCAGGCTGACCAGCGTGATGGCAAAAACTACGGCGGCGAGAATGAGCAGGCCGAGTTCAGTACCACGGCTAGAAAATGTCTTCATTACTTCACCTCCCGGCAGTTCACTCCCGGTTTCTGAGTGGATTCTTTATCGTTTGCAGCCTGAATACACGGCTCGAGCACCTTGTCCGATAGCCGCGACAGGTGGGTCTGAATTTCATCGCGCGAACCGGAAGGCACGTTACCGACGGCAGCGCGCTCAGTTTCGGGAAGATCGGTGACCTTGAAAGGCGCATCATCGCCGGAGCATTCCTCACCCGACAAGCGCAGCGCACCGTCCTCAGTCAGACAGGCGTGCTGGTCAGTGTGGTGCAAACTACGGCCAAAAACCTCAAAATCGGCGCCTTGCTGGATACTGAGGCGCTCTTGATCGTCGACCGCAAGATAGTAATTGTTGTCTAGATAGCTTTTGGCCCACAGGCCACCACCAGCTACTAGCGCAATCACAATCACCAGCGCAGCGAGTATTTTCCAGCCGCCGCGCTTCTTCTTTTCGGGAGGCTCGGCAGGCTCTGCCTCCACCTCTTCTGGCACTCGCGCGACAGAGGCAGGGGCAGCCGGCGGACGATTCAATGCCGCAGCCCGACTAGCAGCCGAATCCGGATGCGTCGGTTCTGGAACCTCACCCGCCAGTGCACCGGCAGTCACCGGCTTGGCATCGGAAGGTCCCTCCTGGACCTCTGCAATCACCATGGTCACGTTGTCCGGACCACCCGAACGCAGCGCGAGCTCAATCAGCTTCGACGCAGCCTCTTCGATGGTGCCCTGACCCAGCGCCACCTCAATCGTGGAGGCAGTCACCGGATCCGACAGACCATCCGAGCACAGCAGAATGCGGTCGCCCGGCTTGGCATCCAGCATGAACAGCGTCGGATCCACATCGCGACCCGTATACGCCTTCAAAATCAGCGACTTCTGTGGGTGGGAAGAGACATCTTCGGGGTTGAGCTTGCCTTCATCGACAAGCGATTGCACATACGTATCGTCTTTGGTGATCTGCTTCAGCTTGCCGTCGCGCAGCAGGTAACCGCGCGAATCGCCGACGTGGCACACGCCAAACTCGCGGCCATTAAACAGCGCGGCCGAAAGTGTCGTGCCCATGCCTTCGGTTTCGGCGTGCTCACGCACATGCTTTGCGATGGCCCCATTCGCATCATTGGCAGCCATCCCCAGAAGCGCCAACATATCGTTGTCGCCTGGGTCCTTATCCAAGTGCTCGAGGTGGGTGACCATCAGCTGGGAGGCGACTTCGCCTGCGGCGTGGCCACCCATGCCATCGGCAAGCACCAGCAAATGCGGACCTGCGTAGGCCGAATCCTCATTGTTGTCGCGGACCAAACCCCGGTCGGAGGCCGCTGTAAAACGCAAACTCAAACTCATGCCATCAACCTCACGGTGGTGCGGCCGAGCTTGATGTCCGTGTCCACACCAACTCGCTCCGGCTGATCAATACGCACGCCACTGACAAAAGTGCCGTTGCGCGACTCCAGGTCCTCGACGAACCACTCGCTGCCGCGACGGAACAGACGTGCATGATGGCCCGAGGAGTAATCATCCCCGGTTACAAAGTCGCAGTCCTGCGCACGGCCCAAGGTGCAATCCTCCAGGCGGCCGAGTTCCATGTGGCTGCCACGCAGGGGGCCATCCACGATAGAAATCTGCCGTGGGGTTTCCTTGCGCGCGTCCGAACGACGCGGCGCAGACGAGGCCTGGTACACGCCCGCTGCCTTGTTGGCATCGCGACGCATGGCATTGAGGGCCACCAGGATGAACAGCCAGAGCAGCACCAGCAAACCGATGCGCAAGGCCAGCAACACGACGGAATCCATGGTGACCTCCCTTTCTTAAAACTCTACTTGCTTCTAAATTTATCTTTTAAATTTATTACGCGTCGAGGCCCGTGATGCGGACCTCAATGTGGGAGTGGCCCAGGGTGATGACGTCGCCATCGGCAAGCAGCCAGTTTTCGATAGGCGTGTCATTCACGGTGGTGCCATTGGTGGACTGCAGGTCCACGAGCACAGCATCCTGGCCGTTCCAGGTAATCTCCGCATGCTGGCGGGACACACCGGTATCCGGCAGACGCAGGTGTGCATCATTGGAACGACCAATAATGTTCGAACCCTCATGCACGTGGTACACGCGAGAGGAACCGTCCTGCAGCATCAAATTGACCGCGGGGCCCTGCGGTTCCGGCTTTTCTTCGGGCTTCTGGGCGATAAACGCAGTGGTTGCGGCCTCATCGGGCTGGGTCATCGAGTCCTCCTGATCGTGATCTTCATGGAAAATAGCGTCGAAACCGGTCTCTTCGCTCGGCTCATGGTCGATGAAAGACGACACTCGGAGCTGTCCAGTACGCAGCGCCGACTCCTCCGCAATCCGCACCACCACCGGGGCCGCAAGCGACCACCCGTTGTTGCGAATGAAGCGAGTGAGCTGGTCTTCGATGTTGGCTGGCAGCTCTCGGTTTTGGGACAAGTTCTCCAAGTCCTTCGAGGACACGCCAACCAACATGACGTTTGGACTATAGAGGCGATCATCATCGCCGCGGGCCAGGTTGTCCTGGACTTCCTGTTTCAGCAATTCCTCAATCTCTGCGGGAACGACCTTCCCACCAAAGACGAAGGCCATGCCATTATCCAGGCCGCGTTGCATGGCGGAGTCCCACTTGGCCAGCTTGGCAAGCAATGCCATAGGCAGGCCTCCTTTTCCATACTCTGTAGTCCAATTGGTTTGTCTATTATAGGGCTAACCCCTAAAGAAACGTAGACGCAGCGCATTAAGTTCCCAAGATCCCCCCAGTTTTTGCGGAATTTTTACGCTTTGGCCTGCGGATTTGTATAAGTCTGTAGGGGTCGTGCTATCTTAATCAAGTCGCCAAGACATCAATACCCTGCCCGGGTGGCGGAATTGGCAGACGCGCTGGCTTCAGGTGCCAGTGTCCTTATAGGACGTGCGGGTTCAAGTCCCGCCCCGGGCACCACGAGCAGTTCAACAAACTGCTACACCGGAGGTCACAAACTCGAAAGGGTTTGTGACCTCCGGTTTCTTTCTTTTTCTGAACTTTAGCGGTCGAGGATTGCAAGTGTGGGGATTTACATCCTAACTCCCGCTCTCGCCTGTCGAACTCTTGTTTTCGATGGTGTCAATAAGTCATCTCGCTTGTTGTCTTGGTCTGACGGCCTTGGCCAGGAAACGTTTCGCTGCGGCGACGTTACGCTTTGGGGACAGGTAAAAATCCAGGGTATGCCCGCCCGCGGTGATGGCCCGATAGAGATAGCACCACCTGCCGCCGACCCGGATATAGGTCTCGTCCACCCGCCAGGACCGGGCCTGCCAATCCGGGACTTGTCGGTACCACTGTGTTTGCTTGTCCAGCTCAGGAGCATATTTCTGGTCCCAGCGGTAGATGGTGCTGTGATCGACTGGCACGCCCCGCTGAAGTCATTATTTCCTCCAGATCGCGGTAGCTGAGCCCGTAGCGGCAGTACCACCGCACTGCTCACAGAATGATGTCACGGGGGAAATGACGACCGGAGAAGATGCCCATGGCTGTGATTATTTCACGTCGCTCTTCCTACTGCCCCAACTTTGCAACAGCACCGATTCGAGGAATTGACCTTGATGGGATCAGTCAAGGTGCGCACCCCTACCCCACGCTCCTGAAGGTCATGGATCAGGTTGAGAGTGTCACGGACGGTGCGGCCCAGCCGGTCGAGGGTGTGGACGACAATGACATCTCCCGCGCGGGCTTGCTGGAGTCCGGGCCGATTCGTGGTGGATCCGGATTTCTTGTCGACGTAGATGTATTTATCCGCAACATCTTCTTTACGGAGCGCGTCGATCTGACGGTCGAGGTCTTGTTTTGCGGTGGAAACCCGGGCGTTACCAATATCCATGACCCACAGCGTGCCGGAAGTCTATTCTGCAGCAGGTTTCGCGAGTCAATTCGTTGGAATAGCTTGTGGAACAGTCCTCTCCTGGGGCTGTGTATTTTCAATTGGTTTCATTAAGGGTGTCTCACTTCCTTGGAAGTGGGACACCCTGATCGGTACGTGGGCCGCCACTGGCCTGGGCCGGAAGCTGCCGGCAATAGCCCTCACCTTTAAATCACGTCGGGAACACCGCCAACTAGGCGGCCGCTTCCTTCCTGCGCAGTGAAGGCCTCAGCCTGAAAGTGCAGACGACCTCTAGCAACAACGCCATCCCATGTTGAAGTTAGTTCAGCAACAACTGTATAGTTCAGCACATGCTGACTATTGCTTCTCGACTAGACGTGATGAACCGGTTGGGTCGGGCCATGGCGGATCCGACTCGTTCCCGCATTCTCCTGGCGCTGCTGGAGGGACCGGCCTACCCGGCCGCTCTCGCCCAGGATCTGGAACTGACGCGCTCGAACGTGTCGAACCATCTCGCTTGCCTGAGGGACTGCGGAATTGTTGTCGCCGAACCGCAGGGGCGACAGACCCGCTACGAGATCGTTGATGCTCATCTGGCGCAGGCGTTGAACGCGTTGCTGGATACCACCCTGGCCGTCGATGACAACGTCGAATGCATCGACGCCGGATGCGCCGTACCTGGGTGTGTCACTGGACAGGAGAGTGCGTAGTGGTAACCGGTCTACTGTCGGCGATTGGTCTGTTTATCGCCACCAATATCGACGACATCATTGTGCTCTCGCTGTTTTTTGCCCGCGGGGCGGGGCAAAAAGGGACCACGCTTCGGATTCTGGCTGGGCAGTACCTCGGCTTCATGGGCATCCTCGCGGCCGCAGTCCTGGTCATGCTGGGGGCAGGAGCATTCCTACCTGCTGAGGCGATCCCGTACTTCGGACTAATTCCCCTGGCCCTGGGACTATGGGCGGCCTGGCAGGCTTGGCGAAGCGATGATGACGACGATGATGATGCGAAGATCGCCGGGAAAAAGGTGGGTGTGATGACCGTCGCCGGTGTGACGTTTGCCAACGGTGGCGACAATATCGGCGTCTACGTTCCGGTCTTCCTCAACGTGGACACTGCCGACGTCATCATCTACTGCATCGTTTTCCTCGTCCTGGTGGCAGGCCTGGTCCTGCTGGCAAAGTTCGTGGCCACCCGCCCGCCCATCGCAGAAGTCCTTGAGCGCTGGGAGCACGTGCTGTTCCCGATCGTCCTGATCGGCCTGGGCATCTTCATCCTCGTCAGCGGCGGCGCCTTCGGCCTCTAATAAGCCCATCCCGAGTGAACTGACCCCCATTTTCTGGACTGGGTTAATTCTAAATGGTTAGGGTCTTTGCGGGGGCCTGGTTCCGATACTGCATCGGGGCCAGGCCCTTGAATCGTTCTTGGAGGGTGCTGTTGCAAAGTTGGGCGGAGAGCAGCGAAGACTCAGTTTCTCATCCCCTGATGACCGCTGCGTGTGGGCGTTGTTAGGCCGTCTCGAAGACTCGATTGACGATCACCGCCTCCGGGTTCGGTTGCCCGTGAGGGCAAACATCGTGCCTTGCCCTTTCCGTAATGAGTGCATCGCTTCCATCCCTTTCAACGTCCGATGTGCAGATGTCCGGTTCTTAAACGCGCCTTTCGGCCCGAGGGTCCGCTTCAGCCGACCATGGTCGCCTTCCAGGATGTTGTTGAGGTATTTCACCTGCCGTTGTTCCACTGTTGGCGGGCCGATTCCCTCGGACTTCCACTCGGCGATTGCCCTGGCTAGGGAGGGTGCTTTATCTGTGTTGATCACTCTGGGATACCCGGCTGGCGCATTGGATCTGAGGGCCTTGGCCAGGAAACGCTTCGCTGCGGCCACGTTCCGCTTCGGAGAGAGGTAAAAAGTCCAGGGTCTGGCCACCGGCGGTGATCGCCCGATAGAGGTAGCACCACCTGCCGCCGACCCGGATATAGGTTTCATCCACCCGCCAGGAACTGGCCTGTGGGCAGAGACAAAGCCCTGGAATGAACTCCTGTCACCAGGGTCATTCCAGGGCATATTTCCCCTGACTAAGAGAAGCAGTGACACAGAAGGCCTACCTCAGCGTGGGCCCTGTGGGCGTGCAGGTTCCGTGTGTGGCTGGTGTGCTGTGGCATGGTCGGCAGCGATTGATGACCGACCTTGGAGCGGGTGCCTTGTCTGGTCTCGCGGTTCAGGGTGGGTGGACTATTCGGCGGGTTGGATCTCGCTCTCGGTGACCCACTTGTGGTTGGTCATCGTCATCCCGTCGACGGTGATATCAACCATGTAGACCGTCTCCTCGGTGGAGTAATCGATGGTGGCCTCAGCACCCTTCATGCCGGACATGTGCTCGGCATCCAGGACAACGCTCGCCCCGTCGGGCAGGGGGGCCTGACCCGGATCGACGAGCTCCTCATGGACGACCCAGCGGTGGTCGGTAACCGGGGCCCCACCCTCGGTGGGGGTGTAGCTGACCGAATAGGTCGTGGTATCAAACGCCCCGGAAATGGTGGCGGTGGCGCCGTCCATGCCGGGCATGTGGTCAGCGGTGAGGATGACCTCGGTGCCCACCGGGTACGTGGGATCCTCGGCCTCTTCAATGCCTGCCGGCGGTGCCCCGCCGTCGGCAGGGTGGTCGTGCCCGCCGTGCTCTTCGTCGGCAGTGGTGGAGTCTTCCTGGTGGGTCTCGTGGGTCTCTGCGGTTGCCGTCGTGGTGCTGGTGGTGTCGGCATCGTCGGAGTTGTCGGCGGCGTCGCTGCAGGCGGTCAGCGCCAGGGTGGAGGTCAGTACCAAGGCGGCGAGGGTAATGCTGCGTTTCATGAGTGTTCCTTTCAAAGGTGGTGTGAGTTAGGAGTCGAGGGACAAGGTCAGTCAGTAACGGTTACGGGGGATATCGACTCACTGTGTTCCTCCTTCCCGTCGGTCGGAGCCAGGTGAGCCGGCTCCAGATCAATGCGGCGCAACAGCTGGGCGTTCAGGGCCACCACGATGGTCGAGGCAGACATCAAGATCGCGCCCACGGCCGGGGACAGCACGAACCCGATCGAGGCGAGCACTCCGGCGGCCAGCGGCACGGCGAGGATGTTGTAGCCAGAGGCCCAGATCAGGTTCTGGATCATCTTGCGGTAGCTGGCCTGGGACAGCTCAATCATCGACAGCACTGCCCGCGGGTCATCACTGGCTAGGACCACCCCGGCAGATTCCATGGCCACATCCGTGCCGGCACCGATGGCGATACCGACCTCCGCGCGGGTCAGAGCGGGGGCGTCATTGACACCGTCACCGACCATGGCCACGCTCAGGCCACGCTCCTGTAACTGGGTGACCTTGGTGTCCTTGTCCTGGGGCAGGACCTCGGCGAAGACCTCATCGATCCCCAGGTCCTTGCTCACTGCCTGGGCCACCTGCTGCGCGTCACCGGTGATCATCGCGACCTTCACCCCGCGGTCCTGCAGGGCTTTGACGGCGGCGCGGGATTCGGGGCGGATCTTGTCCTCGACGGCCACGGCACCGATGATCTGACCGTCGCGGACAATATGGAGCACGCCGGCCCCACGCCCGGTCCAGGCGTTGGTGGTGTCGGTGAGCTCGGCCGGGGTGGTGAGGTTGAACTCGCGCAGCATGTTCGGCCCACCCACGAGGATCTCAGCGCCATCGACAGTGGCCCGGACCCCGCGGCCGGAGGCGGCGGTGAAACCGGTTGCGCGCAGTGGGCGGCGTGAGGCCTCCGGGTGTGCGGCCGCGGCAGCCACGATGGCGCGGGCCACGGGGTGTTCACTATCGGCCTCGGCGGCGGCGGCCAGGGCCAGCAGGTGCCCTTCCGAAGTACCGGGCACCGGGGCGACACCGGTGACCGCGTGCGCACCCTCGGTCAGGGTGCCGGTTTTGTCGAAGAGCACCACGTCGATGGTGCGCATCCGCTCGAGCGCCATCCGGTCCTTGATGAGCACCCCGGATTTCGCGGCCCGCTCGCTGGAGATCGCAATGACCAGAGGAATCGCCAGGCCCAGGGCGTGCGGACAGGCGATGACTAGCACCGTAACCGTGCGCACCACGGCATCGTCTGGGCTGCCGATGGTGGTCCACACCACCGCGGTGATCAGAGCGGAGATCAGCGCGAACCAGAACAACAACGCTGCCGCCCGATCCGCCAGGGCCTGGGCCCGGGAGGAGGACTCCTGGGCGTCGGCAACCATGCGTTGGATCCCGGCCAGGGCGGTGTCCCCGCCGGTAGCCTCCACCCGGATGCGGACGGTGTTGTCGGTGGCCACGGTACCGGCGACCACCTTGTCACCGGTGTCGCGGAAGACGGGACGGGATTCGCCAGTGATCATCGCCTCATCGAATTCGGCGGCTCCGTCGAGGATGGTTCCGTCGGCCGGCACTCGGGCACCGGCCCTCACCAGCACGACGTCGTCGACGACCAGCTCGGAGATGGCCACGGTGCGGGTAGTTCCGTCGATGACTTTCTCGGCCTCATCCGGCAGCAGGGCAGCCAGCGCGTCAAGCGCGGAGGACGCGGCCCCGAGAGCGCGCATCTCCAGCCAGTGCCCCAGTAGCATGATGGTCACCAGCAGGGCCAGCTCCCACCAGAAGTCCAGCTCAAAACCGCCCAGCCCCAGAGTGGTGACCCAGGAGGCCACAAACGCCACGGTGATGGCCATGGCGATCAGGAGCATCATCCCGGGTTGGCGGGATTTCAGTTCTTTCCATCCGCCCTTGAGGAAAGGCATTCCGCCGTAGACGAAGATGATCGTGCCCAGCACCGGGGGGATCCAGGTGGAACCAGGGAATGCCGGGAGGTGGTAGCCGAGCAGGTGGGCGACCATGGGGCTGAAAATAACGACGGGAATGGACAGAATCAGCGACCACCAGAAGCGGCCCCGAAACATTGCGGTGCTGTGTCCGGCGTGTTCGCCGTGACCATGAACGTGGTGGTCTTCGTCCAGGGCGGAGTGCGGGTGATCGTGGGGCATCGCCTGGCCGTGGGTGTCGGCATCTGCGTGGTGTTCATGGCTGGCATGATCCGGGTGGTGGGTGTGGTCTGTTTCCGGAGCGGGGTAATCACCATGGTGAGCGCCCGAATGATTGGGAGTGCTCATGACGTTCCTTTCGCTCAACCCGGTCGGGGTCGAGATGATGGGTAAAACTGATCAGGATAAGACGGCGTAGCCGGCCTCCTCAATGGCCCGGCGAACCATCTCCGGAGGTACGACACCGGTGACCGTGACGGTGGAAACACCACCAGCAGCGAGATCAATCTGGACGTCGTCGACCTGGGGGAGGGCCTGAAGAGCCAGGGTCACGCTTTTCGCGCAGTGCCCGCAGGTCAGGCCGGTGACCTGGTAGCTAGGGGAGGACCCTCCTGCTGACGAGTCGCTAGCGGCAGGGATGGAGGCGCTGTCGGCACGTGAGGCAGGTCCGCAACAGCTGCAGCCGTGGGAGACCATCGGCAAGAGGCGGGGCGGGGAGGTGATCATGGGAAAGCTCCTACGGGTCGGTGGGATGCGGTGATGCTACTCTCTAGCGTATACCCCCCAGGGGTATATTTTCAATGGGTGGAGGGCACGGCCCTCACGCGGGGCAGGGTGTGGTCACTGAGCAGCCTCCTCACTGTCGGGAGGGGACAGCGGGAGGCGGAGGGCAAACACCGCTCCGCGACCGGGTCCGAGGGAGGTGGCGGTAAGAGTGCCGCCGTGGGCCTCGATCAATGCCTTGGAGATGGTCAGACCGATACCGGCCCCGCCGTCGTCCCGGCTGCGGGCGGCATCCCCCCGGTAGAAGCGTTCGAAGATGTGTCCGAGCTGGTCAGGTGGGATGCCCTCGCCGTCATCGGCGACGTGGATGAGCGCGGTCGACGCCCCCTGTCGATGGACGCTGATCCGGACCTGCCCGCCGGCCGGGGTGTGCCGTAGCGCGTTCGACAGGAGATTGCTCATCACCTGGCCGAAGCGTTGCCGGTCCACGAGCACCCGGATAGTGTCCGTAATGGTCTCGACCTGTAAATCGACGCCTTTGTCAGCATAAGCTTCCCCCGCGGCAGCAGCGGCGGTATGGAGCAGATCCCCGAGCCCTTCCTCCGTCAGGTCCAAATCGATCCGGTGTTCCTGGGCCCGGGAAACATCGTCGATGTCTTCCATCAACCGGGTCAGGCGGGTGAGCTGGTCAGCCATGATCGTGTGGGTGGCATTATTCCAGTCCACGACCCCGTCCTGGAGGCCATCGAGGTAGACCGTGAGCACCGATAAGGGGGTACCCATTTCGTGGGCCAGATCAGAGAGCATCTGGCGGCGGACTTGTTCGGTGTGTTCCAGCCGGTCGGCCATGGTGTTGAAGGCATGCGCCAGGGTGGTGACCTCGGGGCCTGCTTCTCCGGCGGGCACGCGGATACGGTAGTTGCCGGCCGTCAGGCTGGTAGCGGCGCGGGTGAGATCCTGCAGGGGGGTGCGCAGACGACGCGATAACCACAGGCTGGCCAGCAGGGCGCTGATCAAGGCAGTGGGCAGGGCGACGGCCAAGGTGATCAGGTTGGCGCCCCGGTAGGCCTGCTCGGCATGGAACAGCTCCAGCGAGGGGTCCTCCCGGCCGGTCATCAACATATGATCATGGAACAGGATCGGACCCACCATCGTGGCCACGGCCGCGGCCACCAGCAGGCTAATCACCACCACCAACACCTGGGCGGCCAGGAAGCGGAAGGTCAGGCCGGGTCCGTGATTCATGGCTGCCCCACCCGGTAGCCCACGCCACGCACGGTGTCGATAAACCCCCGGCCCCGGGTGTCGGTGCCGAGCTTGCGACGCAAGTTGCCGATGTGGACATCGACGATGCGTTCATCACCGACCCAGGTGGTGTCCCAGACCTCGGAGACCAGGTCGTGGCGGGTCAGCACCTGGCCGGGGCGCAGGGCCAGGGCAACCAGCAGCTCGAACTCCGTGCGGGTGAGCTCCACGGTCGTCTCCCCCACCCGCACCTGATGGGCGACGGGGTCAAGAATGAGGTCACCAACGATCAGGGGAGTGGTCACCTGCGGTGGGGTGGTGCTGGTGCGCGGGCGGCGCAGCACCGCATACACCCGGGTCACCAGTTCCCGGATGCTAAAAGGTTTGGTGATGTAGTCATCCGCCCCCAAGGTCAAACCGCTGATCTTGTCGTCCTCGCTGCCACGCGCGGTGAGCATGAGGATGTAGCAGTCCGAGAAGGTGCGGATCCGTCGGCACACCTCCAGGCCGTCGAGTTCGGGCAGCCCCAGATCCAGCACCACAACATCGGGGGAAAAGCGACGGGCCTCGTCCACGGCCTGGGTGCCGGTGTGCGCCTGGCGGGTATCGAAGCCGGCCCGGATGAGGTAAGAAGCCACCATCTGAGCTAGGGGTTGTTCATCATCGACGACCAGCACCCGCCCCGGGGGCGTGGCGGTGGTCGGTGTGCGGTCAGCCATAGGCCCTAGTATCGTTCCGGCCAGGGGGGAATACCACCCTCGCTCAGTGCCCGGCGGGAAATCTTCATCAAATCTTCAAACATCACCCTTCGACCGCCGTCACCCCTGTGCCCCACCCCGGGTCGGCGGCATCGCCTCCCCTGGTCAGCTCAGCAGGCGCCACCAGGGATTTCACTGCCTGCACCGCATACCCGGGGCGGGTAGAAGGACATCGCCCACGGCTGTGGGGTGGTGTCCCGGTGGTGACCCAGCCCACCGAATTCACCCCCTTTTCGCCCTGTTATAAGGCTGTGAGCAGGGTTTTTAATTTCTGGGCCGTCAGGCACCCGTGCTAGATAAAGGTATGGCATCGACCTTGAGGCGGTGTCTTCTCACCGTCTTACCACGATCCAAGGAGATTGACGTGAAACGAGCAGCGATCGCAGCCGCCGCCCTTGCCCTCGCCCTCACGGGGTGTTCGGCCACCGACCCGGAACTCACCGCCGAAGGGACGGTGTCCCAGGATACATTCCTGACTACCCATGGCCTGGCCGCCATGGACGCGGTGGAGATCATTGATCACCTCGACCGGCAGAAGGTCACTGAGCGTCCCACGGATCTGATCGCCTCCGTGCGTGCCGATGAACTGCTGCTCTCGAGCGATGGCCAGGAAGTCGTGGTCGATCTTCCCGACAATCAGACGTATGTCTCGATCGCACCCTATCTCACCTCCACCCACGACTGCTTCTACCACAGCCTCACGACCTGCCGGGGGGAACTCGACAATGAGGACATCCAGGTCACGATCACCGATGAGGCGACCGGTGAGGTGCTGGTGGACGAGGAGACAACCACCTACGACAACGGGTTTATTGGCTTCTGGCTTCCCGATGATGTCACCGGCCTGATTGAGATCAGCTACCAGGGGCGTACCGGCACCACGGAGTTTTCCACCGCCGACGACGGTGCCACCTGTGTCACAGACCTGCACCTGACGTGATGGCTCAGCAGGGTCCTCACCTGCGCGTGTCTCCCGTATCACTGAAATCTAACACCAAGAAAGGTTAAATCATGATAAACGGATTTTCCCGACGACAGTTTCTGCTCGGCGGGCTCGTCCTCGCCGGCACCGGGGCCGTGGCCGCCTGCACCAGCGACCCTGGACCCGCTGCCTCGGCACCAGGTTCCTCCCTTCGCCCCACTCCCACCCCTACTGCGCTCGGTGAGCCGACGGTACGCCGGACACTAACCGCCCGGCCCCTCTCTCTTGATATCGGCGGCATCGAAGCCAAGACGTGGGGATACGTCTCTGACACCGGGGATGCGGCCATTGAGGCCACCGCCGGCGACGTCCTCCAGGTCGATATCACCAATGAACTGCCTGAAAGCACCTCCATCCACTGGCATGGCATCGCACTCCACAACGCAGCCGACGGTGTGCCCGGCATGACCCAGGACCCCATTGAACCTGGCGAGTCTTTCTCCTATGTTTTTGAAGTCCCCCACGGTGGCACCTACTTCTACCATTCCCACACCGGCCTGCAGCTTGATCGTGGCCTGCACGCCCCACTGATCGTCCGCGACCCGCAAGACGCTGAGGACCAGGACGTCGAGTGGACCATCGTGCTCGACGACTGGGTCGATGGTATTCAGGGCACTCCCGACGATGAGCTCGACAAGCTCACCGGAATGGGTTCGGGCGACCATAACGGGAGGATGGGAATGGGAGGTCACGGCCAGATGATGCACGGCACCCCGGACCGGGTGCTGGGCGGGGATGCCGGCGATGTGATGTATCCGCACTACCTCATCAACGGACGTATCCCCCGTGCTCACCGGACCTTCGAGGCTCGCCCAGGCGACAAGGCCCGCCTGCGGTTTATCAACTCCGGCGGTGACACCATCTTCAAGGTGGCCCTCGGTGGTCACCGCATGACCGTCACCCACACCGACGGCTTCCCTGTCCAGCCCTGGGAGACCGAATCGATCTACCTGTCGATGGGCGAGCGTGTCGACGTCGAGGTCATCCTCGGCGACGGCATCTTCCCGCTCACGGCTTTGGCGGTGGGTAAGGACGACCGCGCCTTCGCCGTCATCCGCACCGCCGGCGGCCAGGCCCCCCACCCCGATGTCGACTTCCCCGAGTTGTCGTCCACCGGACTGCTTCTGTCCTCCCTGAAGCCAGCAGACCGTGCACTCCTGCCCGAGGGCACACCAGACCGAGAAGTCAGCATCGACCTGGGCGGGCAGATGATGCCGTATGAATGGCGCATTCTCACCGACGGCCAATCCTCCTCCGCGACCGTGCAGGAGGGCCAGCGCCTGCGGATGGTCATGCGCAACAGGACCATGATGCCCCATCCCATGCACATCCACGGCCACACGTGGGCGCTGCCCGGCAGCGGCGGACTACGCAAGGACACCGTCCTTCTCCGCCACGGTGAAACCATGATCGCCGACTTGATCGCTGACAACCCCGGGGAGTGGGCATTTCACTGCCATAACGCCTATCACATGGAAACCGGGATGGTCAGCTCGCTTCGCTACGAGTAACCCCCACAGCAGGGTTGAGTGCCGAGGTGGGCAGAGTCGCTGCAGACCACCTACCGGGCAGCACGATGACCTTCCTCGGTGTTGTGGTCTTCCGAGACAACCAGAACACCGTCTTCTTCCCCACCGCCCCGGAATAAGGAGATCTAATCCATGCCGAGCACACCCCGCAGAGCCGCCACAGCGGTTGCCGCGGTGCGCACCGCCGTGACCCTGGTGGCCTGTTCCTCAGGCGACGGCGCCCGAAACGCCGTCGCCGTCGGGGGCACCTTCCAGTTCCACTCACCAGGAGGCCAAACCGAGATTATCTACGCAGAGGAGGAACGTGCCCCGCTGCCGGACTTCTCCGGCCCGTCGCTGATGGAGGAGGGTGAGGAGATCAGCCTGTCTGATTTTGAAGGCGAGGTCGTCGTCCTCAACGCTTGGGGGCAGTGGTGTGCGCCCTGCCGCGCGGAGGTCGATGACCTGCAGCTTGTCCAGGAGACGCTCGAACCCCTCGGCGGCACCGTGCTGGGCATCAATGTCCGCGACTACAACCAGACCATCGCCCAGGACTTCAAACTCGACAACGGTGTGACCTACCCGTCGATCTACGACCCGCCGTTTCGTACCGCCGCGGCCCTGGGAGGGGTACCGACCTCGGTCATCCCGACCACGATCATCCTGGACAAGCAGCACCGCCCCGCAGCGGTGTTCCTCCGGGAGGTCGACGCCGAGGACGTCCTCGACGTCGCCCTCCCACTGGCTAAGGAGGCACCAGCACCATGACCGTTGATGTGATGGCGCAGCTGGTGATCGGCCAGCAGTTCGCTGACGTTGCGGCCACCGGGCCGCTGCTGATCGGCATCCTCGCTGCTGCTGCCGCTGGCCTCGTCTCGTTTGCCTCCCCGTGTGTGGTCCCGTTGGTCCCTGGTTATATGTCGTATCTGGCCAGTGTGGTCGGCGGCGAGATCAGCTATGACTCCGAGCACGGCTCCGTGGTGACCAAAAAACGCCAGTGGGCCGTGACCGGTGCCGCCGGGTTGTTCATACTTGGCTTCACGGTCGTCTTCGTGTTGGCCACGGTCACTGTCTTCGGGGCGATCAGCATGCTCACGCTCAATGCCGAGGCCCTGATGCGCATCGGTGGGGTGATCACCATCCTCATGGGGCTGACGTTCATGGGCATGGTCCCTGCCCTGCAGCGTGATACCCGCATGGCTCCGAAGAAGTGGTCCACCTGGCTGGGAGCCCCACTGTTAGGCGGGGTCTTCGCTCTGGGATGGACCCCGTGTCTGGGGCCCACGCTCGCGGCGATCATCTCTGTCTCGGCTGGCACCGAGGGTATGACCGCCGTGCGTGGGGTCATCCTCATCCTCGGCTACTGCCTGGGCCTGGGACTGCCGTTTTTGCTCATGGCCTTCGGCTCGGCGCGCGCAATGCGCACCGTCGGTTGGCTGCGCCGCCACTCACGCAAGATCCAGATGTTCGGCGGGGTGCTCATGGTCGCCGTCGGCATTGCCCTGGCCAGCGGGGCGTGGGTGTACTTCATCAACTGGGTACGCCAGTGGACCGTCGAATATGGCGCTACCTTGATCTAACACCTGACCGGTCACCCCACCGGTCACACCGACTTAATCCCCATCCCTGCAGCCGTTACCGCCCGGTGCCGGCTGGGGTCTGGAAGAGGAACACTCATGACCACCCTGATGCGCACCCTATGGACGTATCTGAAGAAGGCCTGGCACTGGCCTGACCAGCATGCGCACCGCGCTAGTCCTGCTGTTCGTCCTCGCCATCGCAGCGATCCCTGGCACCATATTGCCCCAGCGCAGCCTCAATCAAGGCAACGTCGCCGACTACATCGCCAACAACGGCCGCCTAGCGGAAATCTACGACCAACTGCAGCTGTTCGACGTCTTCGAATCCACCTGGTTCAATTCCATTTTCATACTGCTGACCATTTCCCTGGTCGGCTGTATCCTGCCACGCTCCTGGGACCACTACAAGGCGATGAAAACCCCACCGACCCGGGCCCCGAAAAGCCTGGCCCGGTTGCCATTACATGCCACCGGCATGATCGACAAGCCGATATCAGAGGTCACCGCACATGCTTACCGACGGCTGAAGAGATGGAAGGTTGCCGAGTATGGTGCTGTTGCAAACTTCAGGCGGAGAGCCGTGACGACCCAGTTTTCATCCTCTGATGCTCGCTGCGGGTCGGCGTTCTCAGGCAGCCTCGAACACCCGGCTGACGATCACCGCGTCCGGGTTCGGGTGCCCGTAGGCAAACATCGCGCCCTGGCCTTTCCGTAATGTGTGCATCGCTTCCATCCCTTTCAACGTCCGGTACGCCGAGGTCCGGTTTTTGAACGCCCCCTTTGGTCCGAGGATCCGTTTCAGCCGCCCATGATCTCCTTCAATGACGTTATTGAGGTATTTCACCTGCCGGTGTTCCACGGTCTGCGGGCAGATTCCCTCTGACTTCAACTCGGCGATTGGCCTGGCCAGGGAGGGTGCTTTATCGGTGTTGATCACCCGCGGGAACCCGGTTATCGTGTTCGACCTCAGGGTCTTGGCCAGGAAACGCTTCGCTGCGGCGACGTTACGCTTTGGGGACAGGTAAAAATCCAGGGTATGCCCGCCCGCGGTGATGGCCCGATAGAGATAGCACCACCTGCCGCCGACCCGGATATAGGTCTCGTCCACCCGCCAGGACCGGGCCTGCCAATCCGGGACTTGTCGGTACCACTGTGTTTGCTTGTCCAGCTCAGGAGCATATTTCTGGTCCCAGCGGTAGATGGTGCTGTGATCGACCGGTACGCCGCGTTCGGTCATCATTTCTTCCAGATCGCGGTAGCTGAGCCCGTAGCGACAGTACCACCGGACCGCCCACAGGATGATTTCACGGGGGAAATGACGACCGGAGAAGATGCCCATGGCTGTGATTATTTCACGTCGCTCTTCCTACTGCCCCAACTTTGCAACAGCACCATTGAAGCTGCTGTTTCAAGAATTTTGGTGCATATTGCACCGCAACTCTGTGGATCTATTATTGCACTACCTGGGAAAACACCTCATTGTGATTTCTTTTCCTGATTTCTAGTGCGAGTGCCGGTTCCATCCGGTAGTGTGCATAATGACCTTCAAGGTGTAGTCAGCTTGGGGTCCTTGTGCTTACTGGCTATTACGTGAAGCGACCCTGGGACTAACCACCCCAAAACGGGAGAAACCATCGTGAACGTGCGGCAAACGTTTGCCGTTGCCGGGAAACCGGAAAATGATCTTTGGATCGTTATTCAGATGGTGTAGAAGGAGCTCGTTTCATGGAAATCCCGCCCCCGCATTTTGGCCGGAGAAAAACACGCGTAGTCTCCGCGAACGAATTTGTTCGTGTTGAGCTGATGCTTCCTGCACCTATTGTTCAACGCCTGGCTTCTGAGTCGGCAGAGATCGGCTGCTCAATGTCGCGAATAATGGCGCGTTGGCTGCGAGAGCTTGATGTGCTCGATGGCGAAACTAGAGTTTCGCAAGAGGCAAAAGGGGGCATGCCGACCTAAATAGCAATTATCGGACAAATCCGAAACACAATCAGGGCCCGATCCTGCAAGATCGCGCCCTGTGGTCGCCGACGTTCTGCAAAACGTTGAGCGAAAGAATCCAATCAATTCACTGCAAGTTACATGAATGGAGATGCGTCTATCTTGTCATGCCTCAAAATATTTAGCAACAGTGCCACTCGATCCAACGCCTCAAGCCTGAGGGTGGTGAGCCCGCGTGGGTAGATTTACTGCACTTGCAGCAGCACCCGCAGTCGTCGAGAAATCAAAGCACCGGAATACTCCAGCTGTTGCGGCGATCGGTCAAGCGTCGCCGTCGAGGGTGCGGCGACTTACTCGACGCACGCTGCCTGATACGGATCGCTATCTGAGACTAAAGGAGCTCGGAATCCAGCGTCCAGCGGGACCACTGCGGAGTGACGCCATTGACCGTGCAGCGCTTGTCCAAGCGCACACCCGAGCTATAGACGAGGTCGCTGATGCCAAGGCGACCCGCGTGG
Organism: Corynebacterium camporealensis; assembly: GCF_000980815.1. Classification (NCBI taxonomy): domain Bacteria; kingdom Bacillati; phylum Actinomycetota; class Actinomycetes; order Mycobacteriales; family Corynebacteriaceae; genus Corynebacterium; species Corynebacterium camporealensis. The sequence goes on from NZ_CP011311.1 coordinate 61,692, forward strand.
TGGCGCGATACCTCTACGATGAGGCGATTGTTTTCGGCTCGGTTGACGAAGAACGAGCGCTGACGCGCCCTGCAGTGGATAAATGGCTTTTCCGGGATGACGTCTTTTCTCGCAGGTCACAGCGCACATACCGGACGATCCTCTATGCGGCAGGCCGGACGCTGTACCCTCACGAATTTCCTGAACCACATCGTCAACGAGGACCGCGCCGCAAAGCGGTCCCGGCCGCGCGCCTGTCACTGGAGACCGAGCTGTATGCGATTGCTCCGAACCTCCGACCGACGCTGCGCGCGCAACTGCTGACGATCTTGGATCTCACTACCGGGGCGGGCTTGTCGTCTCAGGAGATCCGCCAACTGCGGGGCAGCGACATTTCCCCTCTTGAGCTGGCAGAACGCACGGTGGTGCAGATCGCTGTGAGGAAAAAGGGAGTTATCTCCCGCGTGGTGCCGGTGGTGTGTCCGGTTCGAGGGCATCGTCTTTTGACTCGGGCACGCGAGGTCGGCCAGGGTTACGTGTTTCCTATCGTGGGGGAAACCATGCCTCGAAATGCGATCTGTCATGTGGCGGAAGAGCTCGTTGAGCAGGGGTTTCCTGGATTTAATGCGGCGGCGCTGCGAAACCGTTGGGTGGTAAAACTGGCCTCTGATCCGGGGGTCCCGGCTGCAATGCTGATGAAAATGGCAGGCATTGCTGACCTGCGGGTTTGCATGATCTGGAAGCGGATCTGCCCAAGTTTTCGCCGGAAGACGAGGCAAAAGCCTTGCTGCACTGTGAGGAGGTGGACGGCTGATGACCGTTGCGATGCAGGAGCAGAGGGTGATGATCTCGCCGGACTATGTGGACAGCTGCGCGGCTGTGATTGAAAAATCCGGTGCTCACCAAATGATTGATTTCTATTTTCACCAGGACCGTGGCGTGGGCGGACGCAAATCCACCGGGCCACAGTATTCGATGCTGGGTGTGCTTACTGTGGGTTTGGCTTTGATTGGGATTCGGCGTGTGCCCTCGATGGCGGAGATCTGGCGCACTCTATGGACCCTGGACCCTGTTCAGCAGGCCCGGCTTGATCTAGATCTTTCTTGCTGCGAGGGCTCGTATCGCGCTTTTGCCATGTGGCTGACGCGACGAATTGAGCCACTTGATTCACTGCCGGACGCTCCTGCGCGTCGTGTGAAAAATGGGGATCATCGTCGAATGATGGCCGCGCGCTCTCCGGAGCAAGAACAAGCCTCTGAGGTTGCATCTGAAAGGCTCCACCAAGTTGTCAACGCCTTGGTGGCAGGCTCAATTCACGAGCAAGCAACCAAGGGATATCGCGGCGATATCATCGCTGACGAGACCATCATCGACCTGGCAGGCCAGTCTATGGGGCTAGGCAGCCGCGATACGAAACGTCGCGGTGCCGCGTACTCGGGTGCCTATTATATCCGCGATCGCGAGGATCATTCCTTGCATTCCGAGCTGGGTACCCGGCGTAGTACCAAAGGAGGTGTGGCCGTTGGCATCACTGCGGTGTGCCGCGTCGGACCACCAAAAGCGGTCTACTCGGTTGCGCCGGTGATTACGGGGATTTCGATTGATAAACCAAGCTCAGGTTCGGTGCAGGGTTTGACGCGTGCTATTCGTTTTCATCAAGAAAATGGGTTTGATCAGAGCATTAAGCGTGGCCGTTTGCCATTGCTGACCGTCGATATGGGGTATAACGTTAAGCAGAATTTCAACGATGAATTGCTGGCCGCAGGCTATGCTCCGGTGGTTCGCTATCCCAAATCCTGGCGGACCGTTTTCGCATCTGACAGCACTGCAGGTGAAGAACCTGCTAGTGGGCCACTGCAAATCGCTGGTGAGTTTTATTGTCCTGCTGCGCGTGGGATCGCAGGTGACGGCAAAATAGTTCGACGCACGATGGAGCTGCTTGGAGAGGACGATGGTTTTGAGCGCCACGATGCTCGACTCGAAGCTCTATTCCCGCTGATCATGGGGACTAATTCGAGGCCTTATCGGGCGCGTCAAGGCCGTGGCCGCCCTCGTAAGCAGGAAGACAATTCAGAGAAGCCGGTGAAAATCGATTTGGTCTGCCCTGCCGTGCAGGGGCGAGTGCGATGTCCGCTTAAACCGGCGTCGATGACGCTCGCATCCGAGGATGCCCCGGAGATTTCACCTAGCTGGAGTGCAGATCACTATAAATGCTGCTCAAAATCCAGCATTACCCACACGTTTACCTCTGAACAGTGGAAACGTGCCCAGTGGGGTCTGGTTCCTGGATCCTGGGAGCACGCAACCTATTATGAGGCAGCCCGTGCTATTACCGAGCAACGTTTTTCAATTATGAAATCCCCGCACGTTACTGGCATGGAATCGTTCAAGCGTGGTGTTCGGCGTGAGCCGATGCTCTACATCACGCTCGCGCTGTGGGTGGCCTCGACGAACCTGGCAATTCAAGAGCAATTTGAGCGGAAAACCGCAGGTCAGGACTCGATGACACGACGACTCCGCATGGTCCGTGAGGACACTGGCCGAGACCTGGCCAAGGTGCCGCCCCGGACTTAATTGTCTGGGAAATAATCTTAAACGTATGTTCTAATGCTCACCTGGACTTTTCTAGGTGGGCATTTTTCATGTCACCTCTTTGTGTTATACGCTGTCGCCGACCGGTGAGACGGTGATTTTAAGGCTGTATTTGTGCCAACAAGGGTGGGGTGTGGGTGTAGTTAATTCTCGGGAGAATTCATATCCGCAGTACGGGATACGCTTTTTGAAAAGCCATGCTGAGCTGCCATCGTGAACATCACACCACAAGGTCGAAACCGTTTGGTTTCGACCTCATTTTTGTTTTGCAGGTTCGGGATTTGGGCAGCAGAAAGCCGTCGACAAGCAATGCTTGCCGACGGAATTCCTGGAAAGGTTAGACCCTCTTAGTTAGGCAGCGGTTGCAGCTTCAGCGCCCTCGGTAGCAGCCTCGGAGGAAGAGGACAGCTCCATGCCGGAGAAGGCGTCGATCATTTCCGGGATTTCCTTGATGATGCTGAAGATTGCTTCGACGATGTCAGTGATCATGGTGTACTCCTTGAGTGGATGTGATTGGAAACTTCCTCGTTTCTGAGGAGGCGATTCATAGCTTAAGCAGGCTTTTTAGGCCTGAAAACCGGTACACCAAAGGACACACCAGGAGTGTACGAAAGTAGATAGCCCTTTTCCCAGCATATGGAATTAGGGTCGGCTAACTTGGGTACTTTTGGACACCCCCGATCAGAAGGGCGGCGGGGGAACGTCATCTTTTTCGACGGTCGGTTCTGGATCTGGCTCCTGTTCGGGATGTGCTGCGTCGTAGGCAAACCGCCGGCGACTGGCGACGGCCTGGGCAAACGTCTGCGCCCAATTCTTCTGTCGCGGTGCTAGGGGACCGGTGGGTTCGGTGGTCTTCCAGGTGCCATCGTCGAAAAGCCAGACGATATCGCCAGTCCACGGGTCCATGATGTAGTTCGCCGTGCCATCGGTCTTGATGTTGTGGTGATGCTGGCACAGGCACGCGAGGTTGTGCGGCGCGGTCGGGCCACCGTCGGAAAAATTGACGCGATGGTCAGTCTGGCAGAACTCCGCGCGGCGATTGCAGCCCGGGTAGCGGCAAGTACCGTCGCGACCTTCGACGAAACGGCGAATCTGCTCTGGGGTGATATAGCGCGGGCTTTCCATGAACGGGTCCATCACGCGGCGGGTACCTTCCGGCAGGGACTCGCCGGTCATCCAGCCGTGGCCTGGCACAAACGCTGGCGCATTCGGGATGTCTTCGTTCTTGTAGACATTGATGACCACGTTTGGGTCTGGCTTGGCCTTGCCGGTAATCAGCATGATGAGCGCCTCGGCTTGCGTGACTTCCTCCCGCTCGGCAACCAGGCGCACCTGCTTATCGATGCTCGCAATCAACAACGTATCTCCCTCCAGCGTCAACATGGAGGTGCGATCACCGAGCGGAGTGACCTCGTAGCGCGGCTTGCGCTGGGGATTTTCCAGCGTGATGGTGTCATCGACTGCGTTAACGATGTCGTTGAGGCGACGCTTCAGGTTCGCCTTGGTCGGTGGGGCCTGGTTGGCACGCTTTGGGGTTAAATAGCTGACGAGGAGCTCGTCGATGCGCTCGAGGACATCGGGAAGCGGCTGGCCCAACTTGTTGAGCGAGGTGTCGATAGCAATGAGCCGATCGAGGTCCAGCACGCACTGTGCGCGCTGCAGGGATTCGAGCTTGGGTAGTTCGGTTAAGCGGTGGAAGGCACAAAAGATCTTAGAGATGCGGTTTTGGCCGGTTCCGGTTTGGGAGTAGAGACGTTGGGTGGCTAATTCGAAATCAGTTTCGAGATCTGGAACATGGGATTCCCAGAAATCGATTTCTTGTTGTCGGAGTCTTTGGGCTGCTAATGCGGTTGGATCGGTCGGGCTAAGGTGTGAGTAATAAGGCTCTGACATGAGAGATAACCTAAGTATCGTTAGAACGAACTTTCGAAAACTAGCTTAGACTATCTCCCGGACATCTGCAGTGTGAGCAGCGTTTTCCCTGTTCGCCAGAGCTAAAAGCTCAGCGACGAAAGGTTCTGAATTAGCTCGGAAAGCTGTTCGATCAAGTCTTCGATCAGGGTGATGCCAGGGAAGGGTGCTGGGGCAGTTGGGTGAGTTAGATTCATGCCCTCATAGTTTAGTGGCTTAAGAATCGCGTCACTAGCTTTTCGTAGGCAGAAACGGTCAGTTCCAGGTCTTCGAGGTAGAGGTGCTCGTCGTGGCTGTGGAGCTGTGAGTTGGCGCTGGCCATGTCGCGGGCTTCGGCGTGCATCGCAAAGCCATATGCATTGCCCCCGCGGCGGCGGGCAAAGCGCAGGTCAGAACCGCCGGTGGCATGGACGGGCACGACATCTTTGTCCGGGAAGAACTCCTGAGCAGTCTTGACGATGTCGCCCCACAACAGCGTGTCCGTTGCCGATTCGGTGGCATCTTCGGTGATGAGGTGTTCGATTTCGACTTCGTCGGCGAGGTCGCCTAGTGCGGTTCGCAGGAAGTCGTCCAGGTCCTCTTGGGTCTGACCAGGGAAGGGGCGCACGTCCATCTCGAGGTAGGCGTGGGAGGGAAGCACGTTGATGGCGCCACCGGCACGCAGGACGGTCTGCGAGATGGTGGTGTGGCTAAAGGCATGGGCGTAGGCGGCGAGGTTGCCGAACTGGGAGTAGTCGCCGGTGCCATCGATAAGCGCGGCTTCCGTGTCGGGATCGAAGCGGAAGGTGCGGACGAAGCCTTCCCAAATCTCATTGGAGGCTGTGGGTGGCTCGGCAGCAGCGATGCGGCGGGCGACCTCGCCAATCTTGACGATGGCAAAGTCCTTCCCATACGGCGTCGACCCGTGACCGGCATCGCCGTGTACGTGGAGTCGTCGCTGGCCAGCGCCCTTTTCGCCGACGTTAAAGGCAACGGCGCCCGGCAGATGGGAGCCACCGGTCTCCGACAGGCAGTTGCGCCAGGAAAAGGCCTCGGGGTGGTTTTCGGAAATATAGCGAATGCCCAGGCCACCGCGGGCTTCCTCGTCAGCCATACCGGCAAAGGCCAAGGTGCCGCCCGGGTTGCCGCGGCGGGCAATCTCACGCGTTACGGCTGCCATGGAGGCGGTAATAAAGAGCATGTCGACGCTGCCGCGACCATAGAGGATGCCGTCTTCGATGTGGGCGGTGAATGGCGGTTTGGTCCACTTGGGTTCATCGACAGGTACGACGTCGGTGTGTCCCAGCAGGGTCAGCGGCTCCTTGTTCGGATCGCCAGGCACGGTCACAACGATGGAGACGCGACCGGGGTGGGACTCGTAGCGCTCAATCTCGACGTTCTCGCCGGCGAAGAACTCTTCTAGGGTGTTGGCGTTGCGGACCTCTTGGCCAGAATCGGCGGTGAGGTCGTTGACGCACGCGTTTTGGATGAGTTCTTGGAGGAGGGCGAGGGTGTCATCGTAAAGCGTCATGCTCCATAGGTTAACTAAATATGCCTAGATTGGGAGATATGGATTCTGCAGCGGAACTTGCCCACCAGTCTGCGTTGCGTTCGATTGCGCGGGTGGTGGAGGAAACGACGGAGCCCACTGAGCCGACGCGGGCCTTGCAGGAGGTCACTGAACAGTTGCGCGCCGGGAAGGTGATGGTGCTGACTGGGGCGGGCGTGTCGACGGATTCGGGTGTGCCGGATTATCGCGGGCCGCAGGGGTCGTTGTCGCGGCATCGTCCGATGACTTACCAGGAGTTTCGCTATGACCAGGCGGCGTCGCATCGCTATTGGGCGCGGTCGTTTGTGGGTTGGCGCGTGATGGATGCTGCCGTGCCGAATCGGACGCACTATGCGCTGGTGGAGTTGGAGCGCGCCGGGTTGGTCAGTGGTGTGCTGACTCAGAATGTGGATGGCCTGCACAAAGAGGCCGGCACGCAGCGCTTGGTGACGATTCATGGCGATATGGAGTCGGTGAATTGTTTGGAGTGTGGCCAGCAGGAGGAGCGCGGGGCTTTCGATGTGCGCTTGGCTAAGGCCAATCCGGGTTACTTGGAGCGGCTCATTGTGTCTGCTGATGACGTCAATCCGGACGGTGACGTGGCGCTGAACGATGAGGACGTTGCGGCATTTCAGATGGTCGGCTGCACGCGCTGTGGGTCGCGTTTGTTGAAGCCGGATGTGGTTTATTTTGGTGAGCCGGTGCCGGTCGCGCGGAAGGAGGCGGCGTACGCATTACTTGACGATTCCGCCTCGGTCCTGGTGGCAGGCTCCTCGCTTGCGGTGATGAGTGGGTACCGTTTCGTGTTGGATGCACTCAAGGCAGGCAAGAGGGTTGCGGTCATCAATGGTGGGCCAGGGCGTGGCGATGCTCGCGTGGATACGCTGTGGCGCACCCAGGTCGGTCCGGCCTTTGATGCAGTGCTCGATGAGCTGGAGCTTTAGGGTTATTTGATCTGTTCCAGCACGGTGCGGATGATGGCGACGACACGCTTATCGATGGGCAGGTCTTCATGCATCACGATCGCAAAGCGGTCGAAATCTTGGACGTAGATGTTGCGGACGGTGCCATCGGGGACGCCGCTGTCGTCGAGGAAGCAGGTTTCGGGTGGGACGACGATGGCATCGCTATGCGTGGCGATGCAGGTGTACGTGACTCCGGGTTCGAGGTCGCCGTCGTGGTTGGTTTCTTCGAGTAGTTCGCTGCCGACGACTTGTTGCATGCCAGCGGGGCCGAACCAGCCGTCGATGACGGAGCGCATGATGGATTCGCGGCGCAGGGTGCGAACCAGAGGGCTGGCGATGCCGCCTTGGGTGGTGCCGTGGTTGGGGGACCCGAGGCAGACGAGGTGGTGGATGCGGTCGGCGGTGCCGTGGGTGCGCATCCAGTAGCGGGTGATGAGTCCGCCCTGGGAGTGACCGACGACGATGGCCTGTTCAGCGCCGGTGGTGGCAAGCACGGTGTCGATGTAGGCGCCGAGTTGCTGTGCAGATTCGGGGATGGATCCGGTGGCGCGGTTGCCGTAATCGGGGGCGAAGACGCACCAGCCATCGGCACGTAATTGGGCGCCGAGACGATACCAGATGCCCTTGGTATCGCAGGTGCCGTGGACCAAAATCACTGGCCAGGGGTGTCGTTTGGTGGGGCGGGCGCGCCAGTCGTCTTCGAAGACGCCGCGGGGTTTGATGCGTGCGCCAAGGGGCAGGGTGCTGGGTTCGGCGCAGTCCGGAGTGTCTTTGCCGTCGCGATGCAGGCGGTGTGCGATTTCGTCGGCGACGTCGTCTTTGAGGGCGTTGGGCGCGGCAGGGGCGATGATGCCGAAGCGCGGGGTGTCGGTTTCTTGGGGCCAAAAGCGCTCGAGTTGATCAGCAATCGTGCTGCGTAGTTCTGCCAAAGGTTCCCGGGCCATAGCGTCCAAGTTTACTGAAAAAACTTTTTTGGCTGCGACTCTTGACGAGCATTGCCTACCCTTTATAAACTAAGGCTTGCCTAATCACGGGCGGTTGCTTGTTAGGATGCGCTCCACTTCCTGGCGGGCACCGAAGATTAGTCATGGGGAGAGGGCCCGTCGGCAACTGTCGACGGGCTTTCGTAAAACGTAGAGAAGGAGAAGCCATGGTTGCTGCGGTCGGACAGCTGCAAGGACAGCTGTGGTTTATCTATGACGCCCTCGAGCGGGCGGTCGGTTCGGTCAATGAGCATCGCCTGCGCATTGAGGCTGACCTGGCTGCTGCGATCGGTGGGGATTGGAAGGATAAGGTGCGCATTCTTCCCGAAACTGCAGCGTATGTAGGTCGGCTGGAAGAGATTTCCTGCCCGGAGCATGCGGTGGAGGTGTTGGCGCATCAGCATGTGTTGGGTGGGGTGGGCATCGATAAGCTGGGCTTGAATGAACAGCAAAGTGCAGCGCTTATCAATGAAGCCGAGCGCGCCCTCGCCTTCCAGGACGGCATCGTCCGTGCGCTGGACAGGGGTATCGCTTAGACTCGCGCATATGTCGCACTTGCAACACGTTTCCACTGTAGATGAGGCGATTGAGCGCCTCATTGAGCTTTATGACAATTCTTGCCAGTTGGCGCGAAAGGCGCTGGACTCTGGCGACTTGGATGACTATCGGCACGTTGTTTATCCGAAAATTACGGTGGAGGTGCGCGAATGGCGGCCGATTGATCGTTCGCAGCCTTATGGATACGTCGATAAGGCAGGTCCTTATAGTGCGACGTTGTCGAAGCCGCGGTTGTTGCGGGGCTACCTGCACGAGCAGTTGAGTCGTCTGACGGAGAATTATCCTTGCGATATTTACGTCGGAAATTCTGACGTTCAAATTCCACCGGAATACATTCGCAACGTCGGCGAGGTTCCGCAGGACAGGGGCGATGTTGCACGCCCGACGCTCGATGAAGTCAATGACGCGATTATCGATGGCGAGTGGTGGGCTTTCCACGGCGAGGAAATGCCGCTGTTCCACTTTGGTGCCCAGCGTTTCGATATTGCGTGTGCGCGCATCGAGCACTACACCGGCATTGATGTCGATACGGTGCAGAAATACATTCTGTTTACCAACTATGCGATGCACACGACGGAGTTCGTGAAGTTTGGCCTACGGGAGCTCACCCGGGAGGATTCGCGTTATACGGCGTTGGTGCTGCCCAACGGCGAGACGATTCATTCCAATGATGCGGTCACGCTGGATGTGGATGAGCTGACGCTGACTTCGCGCTTCCAGATGCCGCGCTTCGACCTGATTACCGCAGGTGGCGACGGCATCACGATGATCAATATTGGTGTTGGCCCCTCGAATGCGAAGACCATCACTGACTGTCTGTCGGTGCTGCGCCCGGAGGCCTGGATCATGATTGGTCACTGCGCGGGTCTGGATGGCCGCATGCGCATTGGCGACCTGATTCTGGGTAACGCGTACCAGCGCGACGACCACATCTTGGACGACAAGATTGGTTCGCAGAATCCGATTCCTGCGATTCCGGAGGTCCAGCGCATGCTGGAGGCGTCCGTGAAGGAAGTCTATGGCGAAGAGAACTCGCTGATGCGCACGGGCACGGTGCTGTCTACCGATGACCGCAACTGGGAATGGCGCACCTCCCGCGACCTGTGGGAATGGCTGAGCCATTCGACGGCAGTGGCGGTGGACATGGAGTCTTGCACGCTGGCGGCGAATGGTTATCGCTATCGGGTGCCTTATGGCACGTTGCTGTCGGTGTCGGATCTGCCGCTGCATGCCGTTCCGAAGTTGCCGGCGCAGGCGCAAGCTTTTTATTCGAACTCGAAAGAAGCGCACGTGATGTGTGCGGTGCGCGCAGTGGAACAGTTGGCTAGCAATCCGCAGCGTCTGCACACTCGTAAGCTGCGTAGGACCATCGGTGAGGTGCCTTTCCGTTAGAGGGTAAAATTAGCGGAAATTATTTCCCCAACCCTCAAGGAGAACTGCTCGTGACTGCAGAACGCGAAGACCTGACCTGGGAACTTTTCGGTACCGCTAGCCGCGAGCTCTCACAGCAGCTGGTGGATTCAGGCTGGAAGCCAGACCTCATCGTTGGCGTCGCGCGCGGTGGTCTGATTCCAGCGGGTGCTGTCGGATATGCGGTGGGCATTAAGGCGATGGGTGCCATCAACGTCGAGTTCTACACCGACATTGGGCAGACGCTTCCCGAGCCGATGATTCTTAATCCGCAGTTGGATACGGAGTCGCTTCGGGGCAAGCGTGTATTAGTTGTCGACGATGTTGCCGACTCCGGCAAGACACTGGATCTGGTGGTGAACTTGTTGGAGGAAACCGCCGAAGAAGTGAAGTCGATGGTGATTTATACAAAGCCAACGACCATCTTCGAACCGGACTTCTCGTGGAAGAAAACGGACCTGTGGATCAACTTCGCATGGTCGGTCTTACCAGTAATTAGTCCGAAAAATTAGGGTCACTTAACTTAGGTAAAGCACACTAAAATAGTGTGTGACGTGCATGTTTGGTAAAGATCGCCTTCCTAGCGCAAAAATTTTTTGTGTGTATTCTGGGTCTCACACGTTGTCAGACTAAGACTCACGAAGGAAGGTAGCTAGAACATGAACGAGAAGCTGCAGACTCTACTGAACGAACAGGTTATTAACGAGCACGGCGCTGCTCTCATCTACACCCAGCTGGCTTATGAGATGGACGACCAGTCCCTGCCAGGTATGCGCGATTGGTTCTACGCTCAGGCTGAGGAAGAGCGCGAGCACGCACAGAAGTTCGCTGAGCACCTGCTGGACCGCGGTTACCGCGTCGAGCTGACCGACATCCCGGTCGGCACCGTGAAGGCTGCTACTCCGCTGGACGCTTTCGAGGCTTCCCTGGCTCACGAGCAGAAGGTTTCCGAGCAGATCCGCAACATCGCTCGTACCGCTGATGAGGTCGAGGACCTGGATTCTCGCACCCTGATTAACTGGTTCCTCGACGAGCAGATTGAGGAAGAGGCAACCGTCTCCGAGATTATCGACCAGATCAAGCTGGTGGGCAACGATGGCTCCGGCCTGTTGCGCATCGACGCCAAGCTGGGCGCTGAGCGCGCATAACGACCTGGTTAAGAATTTAAGCTTTCCTCCCCTTCGAGCCTTCGAAGTGGGAGGATTGTCTTTATGTCTGTGCAGCCGAAGTACATCGTTAGTGGCGGACTAGTCCTGCTCGCCGTGTTGGCCGTGGGCTTTACCGCCGGGGTGTCCTTGGCGTCTACGCATGTAGCGCTGGGCACGTTCCTGTTTTCTTCGGCGCTGATGTTAGGGCCTTTCGTGGGCGTGGCACTGCTGGGATGTGCGCGCGTGCTGGCTAAGAGTCGCCTCTCGCGGGCGCTGTATGCAGTTGGGGGACTGTTGGTACTGAGTGCGGTGCTATCGATCATGCTGGTGCCCCTGGGTAGCCCGCAGGTCATGATTGCGATGTTTATCAGCGGCCTGTTCGTCGGTAGTGCAGCCCTTGCGGCTCAGGCTCGTTATGTCTAACAAGCTGCTTTTCGATATGTACGGCGTGCTCATGCGTGCGCCGTCACCTGAGGACCTGATTGCGCTGGAAGAACGCGTAGCGCCAGCTTCCAGTGAGGACTTTTGGGCCGCGTACTATGCCCTGCGCCCAGACTACGATGCGGGTATTGCCAGCGTGGAGCACTATTGGGGTGACGTGCTCAAACAATGTGGTGCGCAGGACGAAGACCCGAAAGCGATTGCTGAGTTTGAGAACTCGCGCCTACTCGAGGAAGTCCCAGAGATGGTGCAGCTTCTCGATGATCTCATTGACGACGGGCACACGGTCGGCATCTTGTCGAATATGCCGACCTCACTGTCGGTGCTCGTGCGCGAGCGCCATGAGTGGCTCGATCACTGTGCAGCAGTGGCCTTGAGCTGCGATATTGGGGTGGCAAAGCCGCGGCCGGAGGCTTATCGCGTAGCTGTCGATGCCCTCGGCGGTACTCCGCAGGAGACCTATTTCTTCGACGACAACGAAGCTTATGTCGAAGGTGCGCGCGAGGCGGGGCTCAACGCCTTCTTATTTCGAGACCGCGAGACGGTCCTCGAGTGCCTGCGCGACCTTTCCTAGTTCGATCGGATCGCGCAGCAGCGGGTCGAGTGCGACTGCGCGGGAGACGGCACGCACGATTTCGCGGTGGGTGGGAATCATGCGCAGCTGCACGGACTGTGCGTGCTTGCGAACCACGGAAGCGAAGCGGCGGGGTGCTTCGGAGTCATCGGCAAAGGCAGAGCCGGCGATGACCACGGTGTTTGGAGCATACTTATCGATGAGCTGAGCTGTCAGCGTGCCTAACTGATGTGCACGCTCGTTGAGGATGCTGCGCTCATCGGCAGAAGAGTCCTTGATGACCTTCTCGATGTGTGCTGTGGTCAGGACTTCTTCGGCACGACCGTTGCCCAACAGCGAGGAGCGGACCTGGGGAAGCGGACGAATTTGCTTCACGCCCTCGGAATCGGAGAGTGCTGCGCCCAGCGAGTCGTCGGCAAAGAGCACCAGGACGGTCTCATCGACGTTGGTGGGCGTGCCTTGGGTTTCAGAACCAAGGATTGCAGGAACGGCCGCGGAAACGGTGACCGGTACCTGGAATTGGAACTCCAGGCGGGAGCGGATGTCGAAGCCTTGCCAGCCCAGGTTGGGTGCGGTGACGCGGTCGCGGTCGTCGAGCTGACCGGAGGTGGTGACGCCAACAGAGACCAATCGATGGCGCTGGTCAACGAGCAGTTTGTTGACTCCGGCGATGATGTATTCGATGAAGTCTGCTTGGCTGAGGCTGGCGACGTGGGTGTTGACGACGTCATCGCGAAGCAAGCGCCCCATGGTGTCGTAGAGGGCGATGTAGGTGGCCTCGGTGCCGACCGCAATACCTGCGAGAATCCACGGTGCCTCGGCGGACTCCAGCGGCACGGTGGGGCGACCGCGGCCCTGGGAACGGGTGAGGTCGTGGCGCTCCTGGATGAGGCCAATGTTGAGCAGCGCAGTGGTGGCGCGCGTGATTGTCGGCTGGGACAGCCCGGTGGATTCGACGAGTTCGCTGCGGGTGATGATGGGGTTCAGTCGAACCAGTTGCAGACACTTCGCCGCCGGGATACGCGGGCGGGTGAAGGCAGGGCCGGGCTTGATCATGAAATTAGTATATGGCGCACAGACTGCATTGTCTAACAGGTATTGCGCAAATGAGACAGCATTGTCTAGTCAGGAAGGATTTCTGGAAGTATTGTACCCGCTGTGCCCTGGATATATGCCGTTGTTAGATGGGTGAGGTCCGTGCGGGCGGGGGAGACTTCGATAATGGGTGCAGAAGCCAGCATGGGAAGGCCCGCGGCGGGATAGACGACGCCGGAGGTGCCGACGATGATGACGGCATCGGCAAGCGTCATTGCTTCTTCCGCGGCGGCCCACTCCTTTTGTGGCAGGGGTTCGCCGAACCAGACCACACCGGGGCGCACGAGGTTGCCGCAGAGAGGACAGGCAGGTGGGGTAGGAACGTCGGTGTCTCCTTTATAAGGGCGCGCACACATAGAACAGCGGTATTCAAACAGCGAGCCGTGCAGGTGAATGACGTCTTCCGAGCCGGCCTTTTCGTGCAGGTTATCGATGTTTTGCGTGGTCACCGACGTGCGGGAGCAGTTCGCAATGGCAAGGTGGCCTGCATTTGGGGTGGCTGCTGCTGCAATCTTGGCGCGGTGTTTGTACCAGCGCCACATGGGATCCGGGTCGCGGGCCCAGGCGTCGATGGAGGCCATGGCCTGCGGGTCGACGTGGGACCACACGCCGGTCTGGGCGTCACGATAGGTGTCGAGTCCGGACTCGGCGGACATGCCGGCGCCGCTGAAGATGTGGATGCGCTGGGCATCGTTAAGTATGCGCTGGGCTAAGCCGAGTGAGTCAGTCATAACCTCCAGGTTAGTTCTAAGGTGGAAACTATGAAGTCCATTGCGGTGTATTGCGGATCCTCGACCGGAAACGATGCGGCATATGTGGATGCTGCGCGTGAGTTAGGTGCGGAGCTGGCGCGCCGGGGCATCGAGCTGGTCTATGGCGGCGGCAACGTCGGACTGATGAAGGAAGTGGCAGATAGCTGCCTTGCTGGTGGCGGCAGGGTTATTGGGGTCATGCCGAAGCAGCTGGTGAACCTGGAGCTATCGCATCCGGGCCTGACGCACCTAGAAGTAGTGGAAACGATGGCCACGCGTAAAGCGCGCATGGAAGACCTGGCCGAGGGCTTTATTTGTCTGCCCGGAGGCATTGGCACGCTGGAGGAACTGACCGAAGCACTGACTTTGCAGCAGCTAGGCAACCACACAGGACCGGTCGCGTTGCTGAATGTGGCGGGATTCTGGCAGCCGTTTTATGACATGTTTGCCACGATGGCCCAGGCAGGGTTTGTTCAGCAGCGATATATTGACTGTCTCATCCTGGATTCTGATTGTGCCTCTGTGCTGGATAAATTCGCACAATGGACTTATCCAGGTCGAAAGTGGGACAACTTTTAGTTAACAAGCTGGCAACATCCCGGCAATTGGTTGGCCCTCCCTGCAAGAAGTGGATAGACTTCCCTCACATGAGTGCAGAGCTAAACGCTAAGCGTGAGCCATCTTTGCTGGACGCTTCGTGTGATAATTTCGCCCACGACCTGGCAGAACTAACCCCATCGGCAGCTACCGAGTGGGGCATTCCGGGCTACGAGGGTGAATTGGAAGACTTCTCCCCGGAGTACTACGAGGCTGTTGCTGACCGTACCCGGGAAATGGTCGCTGACCTGGACGCATTGGATGACACCACCGACCAGTCCGATGACGAGGACGACTTTGATGACGTCGACTACGTCACCGCTGCCGTGCTGCGAGATCGACTCTGTTTGGAGCTCGACCTGCACCACCACGGTGAGGACATCCGCCAGCTGAACAACATCGCGTCCCCGGTGCAGACCATTCGCGATACTTTGCTGCTGATGCCGCACGACACTGACGAGGAGCGCGAGGCTATTCGTTCCCGCCTGTCCAAGGTGAAGGGCGCGCTGGAGGGCCACAAGCAGTCCCTGCAGGAGGCATCTTCGCAGGGTATGGCACCTCCGCACCGCCAGATTTCCGAGGTCATCGTGCAGTGCGAAAAGCTTGCCGATGCCGACTCCATGCTGGAAAATCTTGGCGTCGAAGGCCCCGAGGTGGAAGAGGCCAAGGAAGCCTTTGGCACCTTCTCTGATTGGCTGTCCAATGATCTGCAACCGCAGTCCTCGAACAAGGACGCGGTGGGTCGTGACCGCTACGAGCGCTTCTCCAAGCTGTTCGTGGGCGATACCGTCGACCTGGATGAGGCCTACAAGTGGGCTTGGGAGCGCCTGCAGGAAATCCGCGCTGAGCAGGAGAAAATCGCTCACCAGCTCTATGGTTCGGACTGTGGCGTGCGCTCTGCGATGCGCAAGCTCAACCACGAGGAGCGCTACACGCTTAACGGCACCGACGAGCTGGTTGAGTGGATGCAAAAGACTGCCGATGGCGTCATCACCGAGCTCAATGGCAAGTACTTCGACATCCCTGAAGACGTACTCGACATCGAGTGCTGCATCGACCCGGCTGGTACCGGCGGAATTTTCTACACCCCGCCTGCCGATGATTTTTCGCGCCCAGGCCGCATGTGGTGGTCCGTGCCGGAAGGTCAGGATCGCTTCCACACCTGGCAGGAGCTGACGACGGTGCACCACGAGGGCGTACCGGGCCACCACCTGCAGATTGGTACCGCGCTGGTGCAGGATGACCTGAACCTGTGGCGTCGTGCGGTGACCTGGAACTCCGGTCACGGCGAGGGCTGGGCGCTCTACGCTGAGCAGCTCATGGCTGAACTGGGTTACATGGATGACCCGGGCTTCCGCATGGGCCTGCTGGATTCCCAGCGCCTGCGTGCAGCACGCGTCATCGTGGATATCGGACTGCACCTGGGCAAAAAGATCCCGGATGGCTCGAATTCTGCGAAGTGGGATAAGTCCCACGTCAAGACCTTCATGCGCGAAAACACCGCCATGGATGACGCGAACCTGAACTTCGAGGTCAACCGTTACTTGGGCTGGCCGGGTCAGGCTCCGTCGTACGCGCTTGGCGAGCGTCTGTGGCAGCAGACTCGCGATGCCGCCGTCGAGCAGGGCATGGACGTCCGCGACTTCCACTCCTCCGCGCTGGCACTGGGTTCTGTCCCTATGTCGGTTCTGCGCGAATCCATCCTGGACTAACGCCGACGGAATAGTCGCAGCAGCTGCGGCAAGTATCCGGCAATGATTAGCACCAGGATCAGTCGGATAAGCTGCAGCGCGACGACGGCCGGTCCTGCCCCTCCCTCGGCGGAGAGGGCAAGGACGGTCTCGAGTGCGCCTGGCGATGTCGCCAGGTAGGACTCAAAGTAGCTGATATTCAGCACCATCATCAGGGGGACGGCCGTTGCAGCACACGCCAGAATCACCGCTGCGATAGAACCAAACGTAATCGGTAGCTGCTTGGCAAAAGCCTTCAGCGTGGGCACCGATAGTCCGCCGCCGCAGACCCAGCCAATGGACAAAAAGGCCATAATCTGCAGGACCGGCAATGGCTCCATGGAATATTGGTTTGGCAGGACGAATGACACTGCCACGGTCAGCAGCAGCGGTCCCAGCACGGCCGCGGCAGGCAGGTGCAAAAGCTTGCCGATGCGCTCACCCAGCAGCGCCACCACAAAAATCAGCACCACAATCCACCAGGGATTGCCCTCTGCGGTTCCCCAGATACCGTTGGCTGCGCCTGGAGTGTCCAGGAACGCCACGACTAGCGGCAACGTGACTGATACGACCAGCAAGCGCAGGAACTGCGTGAGCGTGACGTAGCGATAGTCTGCGCCCAGCTCGGTTGCCAGGGCAGGCATCATCGATGCGCCACCAGGCAGCATCGAGAGGATGCCGGTTTCCCAACTGATGTCTTTCGGCTGACTTCGATGCAGGGCAACACCACCGGCAACACCAACAAGCACGGTAATGAGGCCAATAATGATGCCAGCGGGCAGATACGGCAGGAGCTGCTTTGCAGGAACCATCGTCAGTGGCACTGCCGCCATGATGCCGATAAAGCCACGGCATAGGGCATAGAAGTTGTCGTTGACCGGGAGTTCTCTGCCGGTGGTTAGTGCCATGCCTCCCGATGCCAGAATGGCCGCTAGAATCCATGCAGCAGGCACGTTGAGATAACTAAATAGCCATCCCAGCCCGAGAGAGGCCGGGGCAACTATGGCCCAACGTGTGATGACAGACATAGAAAAGAGTGTAGTCAATGGAATTAGCTGCAGGCGGCTGGGCGATTCTCGTCGGCGGTGCTCTCGTTGCCGGCTGGGTCGACGCCCTCATCGGCGGTGGTGGACTCGTCCTGATTCCGCTCATTCTTGCCGTGGCGCCCCAACTGGCTCCTGCCACTGCACTGGCGACCAACAAGGTTGCCGCAGTCTCAGGTACTGCATCGGCAGCATTCACGCTCGTGCGAAAAGTGCGTCCCCCGGGGCGCGAACTCGTTGGTCTCGCCGCGATTGCCGCCGTCTGTTCGGGGCTGGGCGCCACTGTCGCCGCCGCATTGAATGAGAACATCATGCGCCCGCTCATCATCGTGTTGATGGTGGCCGTTGGCATCTTTGTTGCCTGCAAGCCGAGTTTCGGTGCGAGTGAATCCGAAGGCATGCGTGGCGGCTGGCGCACCATTGCCGCGCTCGTTGCTGCAGCGATCGTCGCTTTTTACGACGGTATCTTTGGCCCCGGCACCGGCATGTTCCTCATCATGGCGTTTACCTTCATCTTTTCGCAGAACTTCCTCAAATCGGCTGCGATGGCGAAGGTCGTCAATACGGCAACGAACCTTGGTGCGCTCGTCGTCTTTATTGTTGGCGGCCATGTCTGGTGGACACTCGGCATCGTGTTGGCCGTCGCGAACGTTATTGGTGCCCAGCTCGGTGCCCGTACCGTCTTAAGTGGCGGCACCAAGCTGATTCGCTACGCACTCCTCACGCTGGTGGTCGTTATGAGCGTGTACCTCGCATGGCAGCAGTGGTTTTAGCCGTCGCCGGCGCATTCCACGGGTCTTCCGGCCAGGGATGTTTGGGATAGCGCCCGCGCATATCCGCGCGAACGCCCGCATAGGGACCGGCCCAGAAGCTAGCCAGGTCGTCGGTGACCGCGAGGGGTCGTCCCGCAGGGGAGAGTAGATGAAATTGCACGCGCTGCCCACAGAATTCCGGTGATTCGGCCAGACCAAAGCACTCTTGCAGCTTCACGCTGGCCACGGGACGATCGCCAGACCAGTCCAGGGCAACCGTGCGACCAGACGGCACCGGCAGGCATTCTGGAGCGAGCTCATCGAGATGCGTCGCTTCCGGCCAGGGCAGTAGTCGTTGCAGGGCAGGGTGGAGGTCAATCGATTTGATGGGAGTGCCATCGGCGATCTGGCGCAGCTCCGGGCCCAGCCACTCGGCAGGGTCTGCTTCGGATACGTTCGGCCAGGGCTGACCATAGTGCGCGTGCAGATGGTCCAGCCGCTGTTTGAGGTTCGTTGCCTTCTCTGACCAGCGGAACAGGTCGAGGCCTTGGGTGCGGATGCCGGTCGCAAGGGCATCGGCAGCTGCTTGGCCCGTGACCTTGATGGGAGTTGAACTCAGCTCGATGGCCCCGGCGCGACGAAGCTTGCGGCCGCGGATTTTGCCATCGACAAGTTGTGCAGTGACCTCCTCCGTGACGCCAACAATATCGAGTGCATCCTCTTCGCTGATGCGCTCAGCTGCGCGAATGATGGCGTTGTTGGCATTGGACAGCGAGACCTCCGCAACGGCGAGCCACGGGCTGCCCTTAAGACCAGATTTATCGAGGAGTCGTGCACGGGTGCCGCTGGCCAGGAGGTAGTCGTCGCCTACACGTTTGGCCACCTGTTCGGGGAAGGCGGTCGCAATTACCGCGCCGGGGTCGGCTGGGCCTTTGTCGGGCACCAGCTTGGCTAGGCGTTTCTGTTCATGTTTGGGATTATCGCTGAGCTTGGCGATGGTCCCTGCCGCCCGCGCGCCATATTTCAGCAGGGTTGCACCGAGGCGGGGCTCGGTGGGAAGGAGGGCTAATTCTTCGGTGGCACCAATGCGGTCGAGGGTGGTGTTGGCTTTTTGTAGTGCGGAGGTGGGTGGGGTATCGAGAAGCGGGAAGTCCGGGCCCGCACCCCAGCAGCGCAGGAACAACGCAGCCTGAGTGAGGTCGGCGCTTTTGATTTCCGGCTGGATGTGCGGGGCGAAGTGCTGGTAGTCGTCCTGGGAGTAGCAGCGCACGACGGTGCCAGGTGCCTCGCGGCCGGCACGACCGGCGCGTTGGTCCGCGCTGGACTTCGACGTTGACACCGTGACGAGGCCCGACATGCCGCGTTGGGCGTCGCGCCGGGGGACGCGGGATAAGCCGGCATCGATAACTGCACGCACTCCGGGCACCGTCAGCGAGGATTCTGCAATCGAGGTGGCCACGACGATGCGGGTCTCGTCGGTGTAGAGTGCGGCGTCTTGTTCCGCGGTGGTCTGCCGGCCATGCAGGGGAAACACGTTGTGCCCATTGAGTAAGTCGCAGACCAGGTTGACCTCCCGTACGCCGGGGACAAACACCAAGGTAGAGCTGCTTTGCGATGCCGCCTGGCTCGCCACATGCGCATAAAACTCCCGCGTGCCGGCAGCCCTGCCCGGCGCAGGTGCATAGGAGATGTCGAGGGGATGCGTGACGGCCTCGGTGACATGGACGGGTGCGTCCATGAGCTGGGAGAAGCGCTGGGCATCGACAGTTGCAGACATCGCAACCACGCGGAAGTCCTCACGGAGTTCAGCGAGTTCCAGGCACATGCCAAGGACGAGGTCGCTGTCGAGTTGGCGTTCGTGGACCTCGTCGATAGCAACGGCGGAAACGCCCTCGAGCTCGGGGTCGCGAATGAGACGGCGCAGCAGAACACCTGGGGTCACAAATTCGACGTGGGTGCCGGGTTGGGAGTCGCCGCGTACGGCATGACCGACGGCTTTCGGGGTGCCAGATAGGTGACGAAGCCGGGCGGCTGCAGCACGTACTGCCACACGACGCGGTGCTGTCACCAGGACTTTACCCTCCACTTGGTTGGAGAGTGCTGGCGGAATGAGCGTGGTCTTACCGGTACCAGGTGGGGCCTGGACGACGACGTTGCCTTCACTGGGCAAACTGTCGATGGTCTTAGCTACCGGAAGACCTTCCCCAATGCGCGCGAGATTAAACATCGAGGGTGCGCACGACCTTTCCGGGCGAGCCCAGAACCAGCGAGTTATACGGCACGTCCTTGGTTACCAGCGTGCCCGCGCCGATCACGCAATTGTCGCTAATGGTCACACCGGGAAGCACCGTGATGTTGGTGCCGAACCAGCAATTCTTTCCGATGGTAATGGGGTGCGCGATTTCCCATCCCTCAGCGCGCATGGCGTGGTCTTCGACGGGATGGCCCACGGTAATGAAGCTGCAGTGCGGACCGATCATCGTTCTTGCACCAAAGCTGACTTTCGCCTGCGCGAGAATGGTCGTGCCGAAGTTGAAGAAGCAGCCCTCGCCAAATTCGACGTTGTCTCCGAACTCCAAGTTCAGTGGTGCGTGTCCTTGGGGAGCTGCCGGACTATTGCAGAACAGCTCTGTGAGGTTCTCTTTTCCTCGCTTCATGTCGCAGTTGCCCAAGTCATTGAATTCCTTGACCAAGCGGAAGGTGCGCTCATTTTCTGGACCAGAAGCAGGCATGTGCCATTGCGAGTTACGCATCTGCTCGCGAAGTTCGTTCATACGTCGGAAAGATCCTTTCTCAATTGCAGATTCTTCCAGTATGCCTACTTCTCAGATCGGATCGTCATTTTTTCCGACGTTGCGACAAAACTTATATGAAGTCGGATTACGAGACTGCGGATGAGTGCGAAGGCACAAAAAGCTTCAACCATGAACTGAGTGATGATCGTTTGTAGTGTAGACTGTTTTTAGGGGCTGAGCTGGGGATAAGGGGCAACGTCATTTTTTGCAACGTTGCAGTGAAACTTATTTGAGGCGTTGAGGTCTCGGGTTTGGTTAGGCTCGGGGCATGTTGTTTGATTCTTTGTCGCGGCCCAATGTGAAGGTGGCGCCGGGGGTGGGGCACTTGCCGGGGTGGTTGGGCATCGATAAGCAGTGTGCTTTGGTGGAAGAATTTCGCGAGATTGCGCGGGCCTATGCGGGCACGCCGATGGCGATGGTGCGTCCGCAGCTGAAGTCGGGGCAGATGAGTGTGCATCAGCTGCATGTGGGCAGGTATTGGCATTATCAGAGCTATCGTTATGTAGACAATATTGAGGGTACGCGGGTGCCGCCGATGCCGGAGTCGTTGCAGGAGTTGGCGCATCCTGCGTTGCGGGCGGCGGCGGAGGTCGCGCCGGAGTTGGAGCCGTGGGTGGATAATTTTGTGCCGGAGATGGCGCTGATTAATTACTATCCGCCGGGTTCGGCGATGGGTATGCATGTCGATGAGTTCGAGGAATCCGCAGCGCCAGTGATTTCGGTGTCGATTGGGGATGAGGCGCTGTTTCGGATGGGTAATACCGACAATCGCAACAAGCCTTGGGATGATGTGACGCTGTGTTCGGGCGACTTAGTGGTCTTTGGTGGGCCGAAGCGCTTTGCGTACCACGGGATTGTGCGCGTGAACGATGAGACGTTGCCGGAATGCTGTGGCCTGCGCGAAGGGCGAATCAACATCACGATTAGGCAAGTAGGCGCCAAGCAGTAAAATTAAGGGTTGAAGTTTTAACCCTAAAGTGAAGGATGCTTATGCCTAAGTTTGGAATTGTTCTCGGTTCGACTCGTAAAGGGCGCGCCGGGGAAGAGGTCGCGCAGTGGGTGGCTGAGCAGGTAGCAGGTCGCGATGCCGATTATGAGCTGGTGGATCTGGAGAAGTTCGACGTTCCCATCTTGAGTGCGGAGACCGTTCCGATGGCGGCAGATAAGTCTTATGAGGATGCCCGCGTGCAGGAGTGGTCGGATGCGATTGACCAGTACGAGGGCTTTATCTTTGTGACCCCGGAGTACAACCACTCAGTGCCGGGGCCGTTTAAGAATGCGGTGGACTCATTAGGTGCGGAGTGGAAGAACAAGCCGGTCGGTTTCGTCGGTTATAGCTACTCCGGGGGCAAGTACGCGATTGAGGCGTGGAAGCCCGTGGTGCAGAACTTTAAGATGCCGCTGCTGGGTACCGATGTGAACATTGACCTGGGTGCGGATGAGATGTGTGGTGCCGAGCAGGAAGAACAGTTGGAAAAAATGCTTTCTGAGTTGGAGCAGGCAGTTACTATCGCGGTATGAGCGATAGGAAAGTAGCTGTAGTAACTGGGGCATCGTCAGGTATTGGTGCGGCAAGTGCGCGAGCATTAGCTGCCGATGGCTGGAACGTCGTCATTGGTGCCCGTCGTCAAGAAAAGCTGGAAGCACTGGCCAACGAGATTGGTGCCACGGCGTTGCCGTTGGATGTCACCTCGGATGAGTCGGTCGAGAAGTTTGTGGGCCAGTTGGATCGGGTGGACCTGCTGGTCAACAACGCTGGTGGTGCCAAGGGCATGGAGCCGCTGATTGAGACTGCCATCGAGGATTGGCAGTGGATGTACGAGACCAACGTGCTGGGCACTGTTCGCATGATTCAGGCCCTGCTCCCGCGCCTGGAAGCGTCGGAAGAGGGCCTGATTATCAATATGGGTTCGGTCGCCGGCTGGGATGTGTATGCAGGCGGGTCGGGATACAACGCCGCCAAGCACGGTGTGCGCGTGATTTCGCGTGCGCTGCGTCTAGAAAATCATGACGTGCGCGTCACCGAGATTGACCCAGGTCGTGTGGCAACCGAGGAGTTCTCGCTGATTCGCTTTGGCGGCGACAGCGAGCGCGCCGCGGCGGTCTACGACGGCCAGGTCAACCTGGTCGCCGAAGACATCGCCGAGGCAGTGCGCTGGGTGGCTAGCCTGCCTGGTCACATGAACATTGACACGATGACTATCAAGCCGCGCACCCAGAGCTAGGAGCTAGTTCAGTCCGAACTGGTCCCAGGCTGCAGGCTGCAGGTTCTGGTAAACGTGCTTGTGCTCCTGGTACTCGGCCAAACCGGTTGGACCAAGCTCGCGGCCGTTGCCGGACTGCTTGTATCCGCCCCACTCCGCCTGCGGCAGGTACGGGTGGAAGTCGTTGATCCAGATGGTGCCATGCCGCATCGCGCGGGCCATGCGCTCGGCGCGGCCGGCATCGGAAGTCCAGACTGCACCGGCTAGGCCGTACTCGGTGTCGTTGGCGATCTCGATGGCTTCATCCTCGGTGGTGAAGGTCTCGATGGTGACAACGGGGCCGAAGGCCTCATCGTGGACGCAATTCATGTCGCGGGTAGCGCCGTCGATGATGGTCGGCAGGTAGTAGATACCCTTGCCCAGATCGGTCTCGCCGGTGCTGTCTTCGCTGGTGGCAGCGCGGCCGCCGGTAAGAATCTGTGCGCCCTGCTCGCGTGCAGTGTCGACGTAGGCGGCGACCTTGTCGCGGTGCTCGGCAGAAATCAGCGGGCCGGTTTCAGCCTGCGGATCGGTCGGGCCGCCGAGCTTGATGCGCTTGGTGCGCTCGACCAGGGCATCGACGAACTTGTCGTGCAGGGACTCTTCGACGATGATGCGCGAACCAGCAGAGCAAACCTGACCGGAGTGGAAGAATGCGCCGTTCAGAGCGTTATCGACAGCGATGTCGAAGTCAGCGTCGGAAAAAATGACGTTCGGGTTCTTGCCGCCCAGCTCGAGTGCGGTGCGCTTGATGGTCTCGGCTGCGTTGCGGGCAATGATTTTGCCGGTAGCCAGGCCGCCGGTAAACGACACCATGTCGACCTCTGGGTGCTGGGACAGTGGGTTGCCGCATTCGGCGCCGGCGCCGGTGATGAGGTTGGCGACGCCATCGGGAAGCCCTGCTTCCTGCAGTGCAGACATCAGCAGCATCGCAGTGTGCGGGGTGAGCTCGGCCTGCTTGAGCACGAAGGAGTTACCGGCAGCCAGGGCCGGGGCGACCTTCCAGGACACCTGCAGCAGCGGGTAGTTCCACGGGGTAATCAGGCCGCAGACGCCGATGGGTTCGGCATCGATACGCGAGCGCAGATTCGGATCGGCTGGGTCGACCACGCGGCCAGCCTGGTGGGAGGCCAGGGTGCCGAAGTAATCGAAAGCACCGGCGATGTCATCCATGTCGGCCTGGGATTCTTCGAAGCGCTTGCCGGTATCGGCGGACTCGGCCTTGGCGAAAAGATCCTTGTGCTCGCGGATGAAGTCAGCGACGCGAACCAGCAGCTTGCCGCGCTCGATGGCTGGGGTGTTGACCCACTCGCCGGCCTCGAAGGAAGCACGGGCTGCCTTGATGGCGCGGATGGTGTCGTCTTCCGATGCCTCGGAGACAAAGCCGACGGAAGTACCGTCAGCCGGGCAGATGATTTCGCGGGTGTTGCCCGCCTCGGCGGCTTCCCACTGGCCGTTGATAAACAGCGACTTCGGGGAATCACCGGAATGCACAGCGCGGAGGTACTCCGTCTGCGTCGGGTCGAACAAAGTGTTCTGAGTGCTCAAAAAGCAACCTTTCTTAGCAATATGGGTGTTGGTCGCCAGCCTAGTCCGGAGTGGACCTAGCTGTCTTCGCGCCAGGTCATCTCTGGTTCTGCACCATCGGAGAGGTCAGAATCGCCGGAGTGGTTTTGCTGGATGTGCAAGAACGCCAGGTGGCGCTCGTAGAGGTCCAGAACGTTGTTGATGATCTGGTTTTCGGAGTAGCCGTAGACGTCGTAGCCCAAAGAACCGGTGAGGTCGTAGACCTCCAGGCGGTAGTACTCGGGGTCTTCGCCGTGGCTAAAGTCCGGACGCTCGCAGGCAACGGGGAAGAGCTGGTAGCGGAACTTGCGCTCGTGCTCCAGGGTGACCTGTAGGTCGAGCTGGGGCAGGGCGACATCGGGAAGCTCGCTGGTGAGCAGGATGGCATCGTAGCCGCGCTCGCGCATCTGGACGGCAACCTTTTCCAGGGCAAAGATGGCGGTGTCCTCGAGGTAGGACTTCATCTCTGCCTTGTCTGGGAAGGAGTTCACGCGATCCAGGCGGTGCTTCCACAGGTCGGTGTTTTCGCCCGGTGGGCTGGTGCGTCCTGCCACTGCGCCGTGCAGTGCGGTCTGGCGAGCTTCCATCTGGATGCCCTCCAGGCGCAGGGACTTCCACAGCGAGAACATAATCAGATAGACCACGAAGGAGAAGGGCAGGCCCATCACCAGGGTGGCGTTTTGGACGGTGGTGATGCCGTCGATCTGCAGCAGCGCCAGGGTCAAGATACCGACGGTGACCGACCAGAAGATACGCAGCCACGCAGGGCCGTCCTGGCGGCTATCGGTGATCTTGGAGGTGAAGTTCGACATCACCAGCGCACCGGAGTCCGCCGAGGTGATGTAGAGCAGCAGGCCAATAAAGGTGGTCAGCAAAATGACCACAGTAGAGGCCGGGAACTGGCCCAGCATGTCGTAGAAGCCTTGTTCTGGCAGCTCAATAGTCTTTTCGGCAAAGCCCGGGTAGTCGCCGGAGCGCACCATATCCAGTGCGGTGTTACCGAAGAAGGACATCCACAGCAGGATGAACAGGAACGGGAAGGTCAGGGTGCCGAAGATGAACTGGCGCAGGGTACGGCCGCGGGAAATACGAGCCAGGAACAGACCGACGAAGGTTGCCCAGGCAATCCACCAGGCCCAGAAAAACAGGGTCCAGGCCTGCATCCACTCACCGGCGGCAGCCTGGTCAGTGTTAAAGGCCAAGGTTTCCATGGTCCAGCTCGGGAACTTAGCGATGTAATCGCCAATGTTCGTGGTGATAGCACTGAAGAGGTAGGCGGTCTTACCGAAGACCACGACGTAAACCATCAGGGCAATAGCCAGCCAGACGTTGAGCTCGGAAAGGAAGCGGATGCCCTTATCCACGCCCGAGACAGCAGACATGGTGGCAATTGCCACGGCGACGATGACCAGGCCGGCTTGCAGGCCAAAGCCCTGCTCCCAACCAAAGATGAGGTGGAAGCCGTAGGACAGCTGGACCACGCCAATACCCAGCGAGGTGGTCACGCCGAAGACGGTGCCGAGCATGGCGGCGACGTCGACGGCATCGCCAGCCGGGCCATGGATGCGCTTGCCGATGAGCGGGTACAGCGCCGAGCGAATAGCCAGCGGCATGTTCAAACGGTAGGCAAAGTAACCGAAGGCCATACCCATCAGGGCATAGAAGGCCCAGCCGGTGATGCCGTAGTGGAACATCGCGTAGACGACAGCTTCCTTGGCGGCCTGGACGGACTCGGCCTCTGCCTGCGGCGGCATCATGTACATGGTGACCGGCTCTGCCACGGCGAAGAAGATCAGGTCGACGCCAATACCTGCGGCAAAGAGCATGGACACCCAGCTAAAGGTGCTGAACTTCGGGCGGGAGTGGTCTGGTCCTAAGCGAATGTTGCCGGCCTTGGAAAAGGCGATGAACAGCACGAAGACGACCACGATGGTGGCGGTGACAACGTAGAACCAACCGAGGTTGGTACCAATCCAGGCAGTGACGTTGCCCAGGGTTTCTTCCGCGTGGTCGCGGCCGATGATGGCATACAGTGCCACGGCCAAAATGAGTACGGCGGAGGTGATCAGTACGGGCCAATTGGCCTTGGGAGTCTCGACTTGATCCGCGCCGACGTCCGATCCGGTCTCGGCACGGTAGGAGCCAACGATAGCGCGAGGTTGATACTGAGAACGCCGCGACTTCCTAGTCGTTGCGGCCTCAGAGGACCCAGAGTTATCCATATGTAATTCCTAGAAATTGTGGGATGTATAGGGCAAACGAACGCTTTATGAAACCCACCACAAAAAGCTGGTGACCGGGAACACACAAGAGAGATATTTCAAGCCCCTTCCGGCCAATTTTTGGCATGGGCGAACGTTCGGGCAGGTAAAAGAATACCCCACTGTGAATTTTAAATCTGGTTTAGGTACTATTTAGGGGGTGTCCAATTGAAAAAATTGGCAATCCCCAGCATATGAAACCGCGTTGTGTTTTATATGACAATTGGGGAAATAAACATGTATCACGTCACAAAAGGGGATGAATATGGGCGTATTTGACGCAGTGGCGCAAAAAGTCGAAAAGCTTACCTCGGGTAAGAAGCAGCATAAAAACGTCACCGACGAAGTCAGCGATGTCGTAGTGGTAGGTGGCGGTTCCGCAGGTTCTGTCGTTGCCGCGCGCCTGACTGAGAACCCGGATACCCGCGTGCTGGTCCTGGAGGCTGGACGCCCGGATTCCATCTGGGATCTGTTCATCCACATGCCATCGGCATTCTCCTTCCCGATCGGGGCGAAGAACTACGACTGGATGTACGAATCCGAGCCGGAACCAGAGATGAACGGCCGTCGCGTCTACCACGCACGTGGCAAGCTGCTGGGCGGTTCTTCTTCCGTCAACGGCATGATCTTCCAGCGTGGCAACCCGATGGACTACGAGAAGTGGGGCGACAACCCGGGTATGGAGCACTGGGACTTCGCCCACTGCCTTCCGTACTTCAAGAAGATGGAAACCGCTGCTGGTTCGGATGAGTCTGATCCGCGCCGCGGTCACGACGGTCCGCTGTACCTGTCCCGCGGTCCGGCAATCTCGCCGCTGTTCCAGGCACTGTTTAAGTCCGTCCAGGAGGCCGGCTACAACCTGACCAATGACGTCAACGGCTACCGCCAGGAAGGCTTCGCGCCTTTCGACCGCAACATCAAGCACGGCCGTCGTTGGTCCGCTGCGCGTGCCTACCTGCACCCGAACCTGGACCGCAAGAACCTGGACATCCGCACTCGTGCGCTGACCACCAAGGTGCTTTTCGATGGCCAGAAGGCCATCGGCGTCGAGTACGAGTGGGAAGGCGAGACCCGTCGCGTCTTCGCCGACAAGATCGTGCTGTCCGCTGGTGCAATCAACACCCCGCAGTTGCTGCAGGTCTCCGGTATCGGTGATGAGGAGTTGCTGCGCAAGCACGGTATTGACGTCGTCAAGCATCTGCCGGGCGTGGGTGAGAACCTGCAGGACCACCTGGAGGTCTACATCCAGTACGAGACCACCAAGTCCACCGATTCCTCCCAGCCTTACCTGGAAAAGTGGCGCTGGCCGTTCATGGGTCTGCAGTGGCTGCTGACCCACCGCGGTCCGGTGGCTACCTCTCACTTCGAAGGTGGCGGCTTCGTGCGCTCCAACGAGAACGAGGCCTACCCGAACCTGATGTTCCACTTCCTGCCGATGGCAGTGCGTTACGACGGCAACAAGGCCGACGTCAAGCACGGTTTCCAGTGGCACGTGGGCCCGATGTTCTCCGATACCAAGGGCCATGTTCGCATCAAGAGCGCGGACATCCACGACAAGCCGGAGATCCTGTTCAACTACCTGCGCACCGACCAGGATCGCCGCGAGTGGGTGGAGGCCATCCGCGTGGCTCGCTCCCTGCTCGATACCGAGGCCATGGAAGAAGTAGGCGCCCGTGAGTTCAGCCCGGGCTCCGACGTCCAGACCGACGAGGAAATCCTGGAATGGGTCCGCAACGACGGCGAAACTGCCCTGCACCCGTCGTGTACCACCAAGATGGGCACCAAGGATGACCCGATGGCCGTCGTCGACCCAGAGACCATGCAGGTCTGGGGTATCGAAGGCCTCTACATCGCCGATGCTGGCGTCTTCCCCTCCGTGCCCAACGGCAACATCTACGCCCCAGTCATGATGGTCGGTGAGAAAGCCGCTGACCTCATCGCAGGCAAGTCCCCACTCGAGCCGGAGTACACCTCCTGGTACAAGGCCGGCGAGGACATGCCTCTCTACGCAGAAGGCGAAACCGTCCGCGACCACAAGCACGCCATCAAGGGCGCGGATTACTAAATCACAGATTTAGTAATCCAAAGGCCATAAGGAAATCCAAGGCCACACAGCGAGCAGCATCATCCCAGTGCTGCTCGCTTTGCTATATCCACCCACGTCCCGCACAATAAACCAGACCAATTCCACAGACACCAAGCCAGACACAAAAGTAAGGACCAGGCATGACGCTAGCCGCACTATTCACGCTGATGGGCGTGTGGGCTGCGGTCATCGTCACGCCGGGCCCTGACGTGGTGCAGATTATTCGCGTCTCCCCACGCGGTAAGGCCGCGGGTCTGCTCTGTGCAGTGGGCATCGTTGTCGGCATCGTGTTCTGGTTGTGTGCGTCCTTGGCGGGCCTGTCGGCGCTGATTGCGGTGCGACCAGGGTTGCTTGGCGCATTGCAGATCATCGGTGGTGCTTTCCTCTTTTGGATGGGTACACAATCGCTGCGCGGTGGTGTGCAGGTGTTGCGCAACCGCCACGAAGCCCAGCGTGTGGAGGACTACACCGACGAAGTTACTGACGCTGGCGACATCGAGGGCATGACCAACGGGCGGGCGTTTCGCCTGGGCTTGCTGACTAACCTGTCGAACCCCAAAGCGCTGGTCTTCTTTGGTGCCGTATTTGCCCAGTTCATTCGCCCGGAGATGTCCATTGCGTGGACAGTCGCGGTGGCAGTGATTTTGTCGCTGATGTCGCTGCTGTGGTTCTCTACGCTTGCGTTGGTGGTGCGCGCGGCGGCGCGGTGGTTCGCGAAGTACTCGGCACACCTCGACGTGCTGGCCGGCATTATCTTTGTCGGCTTTGGTGCCTTCATGGTCTACGAAGGCGCTATCACGGTGTTTTAGAATGGCGGCATGATTTTTACTACCTCCGACAGTGTCGATGGGCACGAGGTCACCGACTACATCCGCGTCATTGCAGGTGAGACCGCCACCTATTTGAGCAGCCAAAATAGCCTGGGCGCTGCATTCCAGACTGCCAAGCGCTTGCCACCCTATGAGCAAGAGTCGGGCCAGGTCCGCGAATCCGCGCTCAATGAGCTCTGGCACCGTGGGCAGGAGTTGGGCGCAGATGGCGTGATTGGCATTTCCTTTAATTACTCGGTCATCGACCAGTACAACGAGGCCATGGATTCCTACAACAACATCCTGCTGGTCACCGCCACGGGTACCGCCGTGCGACTGCGCCGGACCACCTAAGTAAGCTGGTCGGCATGCTAGAGGTACCTATTTCCGGCGAGAGCATTAAGCTCGGACAGTTCATTAAACTTGCCAGCCTCGTGGCCACTGGTGGTGAAGCCAAAGAGCTCATTAACGCTGGTGCCGTCACCGTCAATGGGGAGGTAGTAACCCGACGTGGTGCAGCCCTGCACCCAGGCGATGAGGTCTGCATTGAAGATGCCTGCGCACGCGTGGCCGCGCCGGGCGAGGACGACGACGATTACTTTGACGAGGCCACCGCTGACGACGATTTCGACCCGGAAAAGTGGAGGAACCTGTAAACATGCCAGCTTTTGAAGCCGAAGTAGGAATGCCCTACTGGATTGACTTGACCTCGTCGGATCCCCGCAAGTCCGCCTACTTCTACGAAGAGGTGCTGGGCTGGGAGGTCACTGCTGACGATGACACCGGCTACCGCATGGCCCGCCTGCAGGGCCTGCCCATTGGCGGCATGATTCCGCAGCCAGAAGAAGCCACCATGCCCGATACCTGGGTGACTTACTTCCTGTCCAAGGACATTGAGGGCGATTGCGCACGTGCGCAGGAACTGGGCGGGCGTATGCTTGTCGATGCCCAACCAGTCCACCTGGGCTACATGGCTCTGCTTGTCGACACCGCAGGAGGTCTTTTTGGCCTTATCCAGCCAGCTGCGGCAGAACACTTTATCGCTGCCGGTGAGCCTGGTACTCCGGTCTGGCATGAGCTCACCGCGACCACGCAGTTCACCAAGGCGCTGGATTTCTACGGGGAGCTGTTCAATTGGGAAATCCGCGGTGCTGGCTCTGAAGGAAACTTGGAATACGCCACGGCAGAAGAAGAGGGCGCAGCCTTTGCAGGCTTCTGGAATGCTGAAGGCAACTTCCCACCACAGGTGCCGAGCTTCTGGCAGACCTACCTCGGCGTTCGCGACGTCGAGGCAGCCGCGAAGAAGGCCGTGGAGCTAGGTGGTGAGGTGATTCGCGAGCCGATGGAATCGCCCTTCGGCAAGCTGTGTGTGCTGTCCGATTCGACCGGTGCCACCATCACCATCTGCGAAGTCGAGGACGCACCGGAGGAAGAACCACAAGAATCCGACGACATTTTGAATCTTGAGCCCTAACCTCCACGAGATTCATCGCATCGTTGCCGCCATCCCGCCCGGCAACGTGACTACGTACGGGGAGATCGCCAAGGTTGCCGGTACGGGTGCCCGCTACATCGGCAGCTTTATGCGTAGGCATGGCAGCGATCTTCCCTGGTGGCGGGTACTGCGCGCGGATGGGCAGTCCCATGATTTTGCTCGAGCGAAACCCTATTGGGACGCCGAAGGTATTAGCTACACAAGGGATCGTGCAATACTCAGCAAGCACGGATTAGATGCTGCCGACCTGCGGCAGGTGCTTCGCACGAGCAACGAAAATTGAGGATTAGCTAGACCAAGGGAGAACAAAGTCTTATGATTTATCCATGTTCTCTCGTGCATTTAAGGGCGCTGCCCTGGCATTAAGCCTGTCTGTTCTCGCAGCCCCGGTCGCTCACGCCGCCCCTAACTTTGATCCCAACAAGGTGCCACCGCGCACCCAGATGACTCTGCGCCTGGATAATGGCCACACCATTTCCACCGCGAATGGCCACGAGTCCCGCCCGGCATTGTCGCTGTCCAAGCTGTATTTGGGCATGTGGGTCATGCAGCACGGCGCCCCGGGCGATAAAGCACGCGTGGAACAAATGATCCGCTACAGCGATGACAACATTGCGACTGACCTGGATCGTCGTTATCCGCAGGCCATCGACTCGGTGGCTCGTCAGTACGGTCTGCCGAATACTCACCGCAATGGTTTCTGGGGTAACTCGACGACCTCCACCCAGGACGTCACCAAGTTCATCAACGCCGTCTATGGCGATCCGGCTGCCGCACCGCTCTTCCGTGGCATGAACAACGCAGCACCTGTTGCTGCCGATGGCTACCGCCAGGACTTCGGAACCGCACACGTCCCTGGTGTCACCGGCACCAAGTTTGGCTGGGCGGATAACCGTCGCGTGCACGCCACCGTCTCGCGTGGTCCGGGCTTCAGCATTGCTGCGAATACCTATGGTCCAGCGGGTGCGCACACTGCCGATGTCCGCGGCGCAGTCCGCCCTGGTGCACCGTCCGCTCCTCAGGTTCCAGGCACGTCGAGCCAGCAGGTTGGTAACCAGATTAAGCAGGTAGTGCCGCCGCAGTTCCATCGTCAGGTAGATGATGCGACCAATGCCGCAGCCCAGGCAGAACGCCAGGCCTGTGCTGCCGTGAACCAGGCGCTGACTCAGGCTGGTTCTTCTACGGTCTGCTAAGTACGCTGACTGCTCCGGGACTGTAGCTGTAGCTGCGGTCGTTGTTGGCCATGGTCCAAGCTCTGTACATCACCCAGATAAACAGTGGGTAGATAGTCAGCGAGAGCACGGCGATCTGGATGAGGTAGGCGACATCGGAAGTCGGCATGAAGTTCCATGCGAAGTGGAGCAGGAATGCCACGAAGGTCCAGCCGGCCGCAGCAGCGATGCGCTTGGCCGCTGACCAGTTGGCGGCATAGAGTGCCCAACCGATGCCCCAGCCAGCCAGTCCAGAGAAGATGGCGTGCAGAAGTGGTCCGGCAAGCAGGCGTGCGCCCCAGGTGGTGAGCATACCCAGCAAGTCGCTGGTGGGATGGGTCGGACCGCCCATGGTGGCGTACAAGATGTTTTCGTTAATTTCGAAGCCCAAGCCCACCACGATGCCGACGAGGAGACCGTGCCAGGGGCGGTTGAACTGGCGGAAGCACAACAAAATGAAGAAGATGCCGAAGGCCTTGGCGATTTCTTCCGGGTAGCCGCCGGCCCAGGACATCACCAGTGCGTCGGGGCCATAGGCGCTGGCTAGCTCGCTAACGCCCAGCGAGGAAGGCATGACGAGCAGCATGCTCATGCCACCGCCCCACAGCAGCGAAGCGGTTACCCACAGCGGTGCGGGCTTTGCCCACAATGGGGAGAGCTTGAGCAGAACGAGGACGACGGCGACGTAGATGGTGCCAATAGCCAGGCAGAGCAGGGTAAGGGGCACCGACAAAATCATCAATGGGGAGAGCAGACTGCTTGCTGTGATGACGCCACCGATGGCCAGAAAGATGTAGAGGAAGACGCGTAGGAAGGTATTCATGGCAGCTCCTTGACTACTGCCTCAGGCAGCTGGTCGTCGGTGAAGGTGTCCCAGATGTCTTCGGCAACAGGCAGGATGTTTTCCGGACTTCCGGTGAGAAAGACCTGCTGGTCGATGTTGTCTTGCTGATGCGGAAAGGAAAAGGCGAGGGTGCGGGAGGGGGCATCGTAAAGCGCAAAGGTGCCGTTGTCCTCGTAGACCTCGCCCTCGGGCATCTCAGCCATCTGGTAGGCGCGAACGCCGCGCTGGAGGGCGAGTGCATCATCGTCGACGTCGATGGTCTGCGCGCCTTGGATGTAGAGATCGTCGCAGTACCAACCGTTCATGGTGATAGCCATCGGGTCAGGCTCGCATTCGAGGCCCGGAACTGAGGTTTTCCACTCCGACATGGGGCCAGAAATGACCACTTCTTCCGGTTTAGTTTGAGTGTCAGTGGGCAACGCGACGGCCAAGAGAGCAGGGGTGCCCAGCAAGATAACCAGGAACCCGGTGACTGCCCAGAACATACGCTGGGGCCGTTGGGGAGAAAATCTGTACTGGGGCATGCCCACACCTTAACCTGTGTTCGCATAGAGTGGCTGGCATGAGAGATTTGTACCAGTTTGTCAACGGACCGTGGTTGGAATCCCACGAGATTCCAGCCGATCGCGCAGTAGATGGCACCTTCCATGGGCTTCGGGATGAAGCCGAGGAGATGGTGCATGACATCGTTAAGGAAGATGACGGCCGTCCCGGTACGCTTTACCAATCCTTCATGGATACTGAGTCGCTGAACGCGGCAGGGCTCGAGCCTATCGATGCCGACCTGGACCGCCTGACCTCCGCTGATATGGAGGAGCTGGCCAGCACCATTGGTGTTTTAGAACGCGAGGGCGTTGGTGCCCCGGTGACCTTCTGGGTCTCGAAGGATTCTGGCTCCGAAGAAGCACTGCCTTATGTCATTCAGTCAGGTCTGGGTCTGCCAGATGAGGCTTATTACCGCGACCCTGCGCATGCCGAGACGCTGGAAGCTTATGAGAAGCACGTTGCGCAGATGCTGGAGTTCTTAGAACCAGCCCGCCTGTTCGGTTTGGGTGCGGAGGCTGCCGCAACCCGTATCGTGGCGCTGGAAAAGGAGCTGGCTGCCGGCCACTGGGATGTGGTTTCGACTCGCGATGCGCTCAAGACCTATAACCCGACTAATTTTGCTGATCTTCCAGAAATAGTGCAGGTCATGCTGCGCGGTGGCGGTATGCCTGAGCACCGCGTCATCAACATGATGCCGTCTTATCTGGAGCACTTCGCAGAGATGTTTAGCTCCGACAATATGGCCGACTGGCAGCTCTGGGCTACCTGGCACATCCTGCTTTCGCGCGCTGCCGTGCTGACCGAAGAAGTCAGCGCGAAGAACTTTGAGTTCTACGGCACCCGCTTGTCTGGTGCGACCACTCAGCGTGATCGCTGGAAGCGCGCCCTCGGCCTGGTCGAAAGCTTCGTTGGCGAAGAAGTGGGCAAGAAGTACGTCGCGAAGCACTTCCCGGATTCTTCCAAGCAGGAGATGAACCAGCTGGTCGACTACCTGACCTCTGCGTATCGCGAGCGCATCGAGTCCCTGCCGTGGATGACCCCGGAGACCCGCGAGCGTGCCTTGGAAAAGCTCTCGCTGTTTAAGTCCAAGATTGGTTACCCGGATTCCTGGCGCGACTTCAGTGGCCTGGAGTTCTCTGCCGAGGGTAAGGACCTGGTGCAGAACTCCCGCGTGGGTGCTGCCTTCGGTCATGACTATGAGCTGGGCAAGATTGGCAAGCCTGCCGATCGCGACGAGTGGCATTCCTCGCCACAGACCGTCAACGCGTTCTACAACCCGACGGTCAACGACATCACCTTCCCGGCTGCCATCCTGCGCCCGCCGTTCTACTCCCCGGACGCGGATGCTGCGGAGAACTTCGGTGCTATCGGTGCCGTCATCGGCCATGAGATCGGCCACGGCTTCGATGACCAGGGCTCGCAATACGACGGCAAGGGCAACTTAAACTCCTGGTGGACCGATGAGGACCGCGCTGCTTTTGAGAAGCTGACCAAGGAACTAGTCAGCCAGTTTGACGGTCAGGTGCCCACCATTTTGAAGGAAAAGGGCATCGAGTCCACCGGCGTCAACGGCGAATTCACCTTAGGTGAAAACATCGGTGACCTGGGTGGACTGGGTATCGCAGTGGTGGCCTACAAGAACTACTGCAAGGAAAACGGCCTGGACCCACACGGTGAAAAGCAAGAATTCACCGCCGAGGGTGCCGAACCAGAACTTGCCGAGCAGACCTGGTCCGGCCTGCAGCGCCTCTTCTTGGCCTGGGCACGCGTATGGCGCACGGCTATTCGTCCGGAGATGGCACAGCAGTACCTGGCCATCGACCCACACTCGCCAGCCGAGTTCCGCTGCAACCTGATTGCCGCCAACGTCGCGGAGTACTACGAAGCCTTCGACGTCCCCGAAGACAGCCCGATGTACCTCGCACCAGATAAGCGCGTCACCATCTGGTAAAACGCAAAACACACACAAGCAGGCGATACGTATAGTGTCGCCTGCTTGCTGTTTTCGTTCCGGACCCTAATTGCTGGTTAGGGTCCTTCACAGTTAATAGTAAAGTCAGAGTCCTTAGGAAGGACCGAGGTAGCGACCATAAAAGAATCTCCAAGCCGTTTGATTTTAGAGATTTGGGAAGTGTCCTCGTATCCTAGGAGCGGAGTAACGGCCCCAGTGCACTGTGGATTCTTCAAATCTATCGGCAGAACTGCTTGTTTGTTATCGAAGCGATCCGGGCGAATAACGAGAAACGCATAATCGTTATCGAAAGTAATAGAGACGGGGGAAGGTCCCTTAACGTCTATTTGTTTCTTGTAGATAAGACGCCCGGTTGCAAGGTCTATAGCAGTTAAATTGTTCTGCTCATCGAACGAATAGAACGTTTCTTGAAACACGGTTGAAAATCTAGCCATTGCTGGTAGAGAGGGGTTAGAAATCTTGATTTCATCCTTGACATGTGTGACTTTTCCCCGGTCTTCTAACAACAGCACCAGCGGGTTTCCACTATCATCTTCGCTGATGATTCTACTTAAGGATGAAGTGCAGGATAGCTGATTCTCGTGTCCTGGTTCGCGGGAAAATTCCCATGAAATTTTAGAAAATTCAAGAGTGTCATCTGCGCGCCAAGTTACAATTTGTGCTGTCCCAGGGCCTTGAGCGGCGGTAGTATTGTCGGGTGTGAATTCTAGCCATTTTACGGTGCCATCATCCATTTTACGGTGCCATCATCACACGCTGTTAGGGCGCTGACGTATTTTTCGCGGTCCACAATTCGAAAACGATCAGAATTAAAAGAGATTAACTTTCTGGCGTTAGGCGCTGTGGAGTTGCCAATGTTGAATAGGTAGACTCCGTGCTTCCTATTGCTGGAACTGGCTGAAGAGCTTTGCGTCCTTGTGTTTAGGCCAGGGATCGGATAGACATCTTTATCGCGAAGATTTTGATGTAGCAGTAAGATTGAATCGCTATCGGGGATTGCAAATCCTGTTTCTATTCTAAGCAACGACGGAAAGTAAACAGGTGCCGTTGTGAAGGCCACAGCCCCTTCGTCGTCGGCCTCAGAGGTCCAAAATATATTGTTTCTGTCGTTAGAGGTTAGATTTCCAGCTGTTTCAGTTGAAACCCCGACAAAGGTGGCTGTTTGGGACTTTCTCGTTTCACTAGTTTCGGAATTTTCAGTGCTCTTCCAGATTAAGAGTGATCCGACTATCACTGCCGTTATTAGGAGAACTGAAACCGTAATGCGGAGTTTCATTAACTATGAGCTGTCGTGTGGTGAGAGAGGAGCATGTGGAGTGAGTATACCGTGAGTTAAGTCGGGTAAATAATGTTTTCGGCATGGAGTACGGTTAGCCGTTTCACTCGTATAGCCCCATCTCTTCATCGAGTCTGGTGAGCTCATCTAATGCAGCACGGACCTTGATGTCTTGGACTCGCTTGTACTCGTAAAGATCCTCTGTGGCGATGCGTCGGTGCGTGCCGACCTTGTGGGCGGGGAGGACACCTTCATCGATGAGTTTGACTACGTAAGGGCGCGAAACGTTAAGGATATCGGCGGCCTGCTGGGTGGTCATTTCTCCTTGAGCAGGGATGATGTCGACGTCGACTCCCTTAGCCGCATTCGCGAGGAGCTTCCTCAAATTAGTGGCTACCGTGCGCGGAATGAGGATGGCCTCTAAGCGCTCTTCCACGGTAACGGGAACTTTGTCCTGCTTTGGTTTAGCGGCCAAAGCAGCATCGAGTCGCTCCAGAGCTTCTTGAGCGGTGTGGTCAGCGGTTGGTTGATTCTTCTGTGTTTGAGTCATGCTTCCGGGCTACCCAGTAAACGAAACAAACGAAATAGCCTGGATTAAATATGTCATATCTGACTAAAAATAGCTTCTGTTTAGTCGTATTATGGATAGAGAACCTGCGTGGGAGGGAAGGTCATTGCTGAAAAGAAGAAGTTCGTGTCTTTAGAGCAGCGCCGCCAGAATGAGGCTTTGGGGAATCTGGGTGAAGACCTTAAGCAGTGGCGCAAGCTGCGGAGATTGACGCGTGCGCAGCTGTCTCGGAAGTCTGGGGTATCCGAGTCGACTATTGCCCGGCTGGAGCGTGGTGAGTCGGGAGTCTCCGTGGGCACGCTAGTGAAGTTGGTGCGCAAGTTGAAGATCCCTGAATTCTTGGATAGCGTTAGCCCGTTTGAAAGCGATGAAGGTCGACGATTGCTGACCTCATATGCGAAGTTGTGGTGAGCGGGCGATGTCCAAATGTCAGGCTGAAGTTGTTGATGGCGTGACATCTTCAACTACCAATGAGGGCAGTAGTAATCGAACCGTTTAAGGGTGCTCTGCTTTGTCTGGAGTCAAGCTTGCCCATTTTTGAATTCGCTCATTGGCAGGAAAAATATATAGGCGATGAATGGGATGACCAGAATTGTTAAAGAAAGACCGTTGTTCCAATTTCCGATAATGCTGGGGATATAACTCAGTAGAAGGGGGAGGAACGATTTATTCATAAAGGTTACGGGCTTGCATCCTGACCGCACCTTGAGAAAGTACGCAAGAGCTACGAACAGGATTAGTAAAGACAAGTAACCTAAAGATGTAGAAAAACGTTCTCACTTGTTGAGATGCATGAGTAGACGTTGGCGGCGCTGGGCGTGGCCAGCAGGGCAAGCCAAAATAGATTGAGATGCCTCTCCCTCTTTGTAAGCATTTCCGTCCTCCTTAGATCACGCACACCCATTGGTGTAGTGCGCAGGAGAGACTCCCACGGAAAGCGGATTGACGCCTCTGTCGCACCAACCTTTAGGGCGATATATTTACTCTGAGTAATGTTCGCGGCTGCCCAGACTGAGACTTCTGCGGCACGGCCACCACCATACGCCAAGGGCTTCTCCATAGGGGTGCATGAGTACCCATAAGGGAGTGATTGCGAATGCTGGTGTTGTGACGGCGCCTATTTTACGTGTTTCCTCTCTGGCGAAGTAAATATGTCCACTACATAGGAGTCAAGGAGCCTTTAGGCCTAGCGTTTTCTCTGAACCTGCAGTGGTCTTGGATAAATCTTGAATTAGCAAAGAATGAAGTGTCTGAAGTTTGTTCCGTATAAGGGGGCTGGATAGAGTTCCGGTCTTCAATCTGACATGTTGTGCGCTGAAAGACTACGTCCACTAGTGTGACACAAGGAGTCTTTTATGGTTTAGCTCAATTGCTTATGTTGAGTAGTTGACTCCGTAGCTAGGTCGGTTTAGACATGGCACAGCTGCGGGTCCATGACGAAGTTGGCTGAGCTGGCCTGACTAGCGCAGGAAGAAGCAGGGCGGTGGGTGCATGACCGTTGCGTATCTGCGCGAGCCCGCAGCGGCAGAGATGACGCGGGTATTCTCAGGGCATGTCTAATGAGAACAAATCGGTAGAGGATAATGCCCGTCCGCTAGAGGAGGGCCAGGAGTGGTACATCGGTGGCCACGACCGGCAGATGAGTGAGAAAGAGCAGCTGGAACAGCTGGGCTCTTATATTGATGCGCACTATGAGCTGCCGGATTTCCAGCCGCCGTGGGTAGGGGGTGGGTCGCCGGAGGCTGATAATTACTGTGCGAAGCTGCCCGATCGCATCACGCACGCCGCGATGTTGGTTCTTGGTAGCGGGGTGGATCATTCGCTTCCGGGAGTGGTCTACACCGACCAGATTGAGGTGCGCGATACCGAGGCGGGCCAGGTGTTTGTGCCGCCGGAGCCTACTGGCAAGTGGGCGGTGTCGTTGCACTCCGGTGGCTGGTGGCGCGGTTCGGGGCAGGCGCTGGAGATGCAGTGGCGTCCGGAGGTCGCCGCGGCAGCGCAACTGTCGGGAACCACGATTATCGATGTGGATTATCCGCTCGCCCCGGAGCACACCGTTGCGGATATGGTCGCTGCGGTGCAGCAGGCAGTTGATTATGCCAAGGCCCAGGGCGCGAAGTCGGTGACGCTGTGGGGCTATTCCTCCGGTGCGGCGCTGGCAGCGCTCGTTCCTGCCGATGCCTACGTGCTCACCTTCCCAGACTTCGGTGCGTTGGCCAATCTTCCCGATGAATTGCGCGCGGGGTATGAGGTGCCGGGGGAGCTTTCGAATGCATTGGTGCAGACGGCTACGGAAGACGAAATCGCGGAGCCCGTGACGTTGACGGACTCCGCGACTTATGAGGAGTATGTGGCACGCCACCGGATTTCCACCCCGGCGGTGGCGCGCCAGCGCATTCGCGCTACTGCGGAGTATCTCCGCAGCGTTTAGCGGTTTTCGCGCCAGTCCTCAGGGCGGATCTTCATCTCGGATTCCTTCCACCAACCGCTGCGGGTGATTTCCTCGTGGTTGATGTCGGCAGGAACCGGGGCATCGCCCTGGGAGTTGGTGCGCAGCTCATACTTTTCAATAGAGCCCCAGTCGCGCGCCCAATCGTTGTTGAGGTAGCTCGGGATCTCGTAGGAGTAGTTCACTGCTTCTGCCGTGGACATCGCACCGCCACCGTCGAAGGACTGGAAGGTGGTCAGCATGGACTCCGCGGAGGCATCCGGCAGGACGCGGTACTCCGGAATTTCGGTCACACCAGCGAAGTGGTCGAAGGTGCGCTGGCACGGGAACTGTAGTGCCACAGACCAGTCCAGGAGAGCCGGGGTTTCGGAATCGAACTGGTTGTTGATGGTATCCAGCTCCGGAACACGCGGTGGGGTAAAGGCCAGCCAGTCGTCTTCGAAGGTGGAGTCATCGACGGCCACGAGGCGTACGACGTTGGCGTCGTCTGGTAGCTCATCGAGCGGGTAGCGCAGGTTGCGCCACTGTGGGGTGGCGCCGACATCGGAAAGCTCTGCTTCACCGGTGTTGGAAACCTCGCCGTCCTCGCCGAGGGTGCCGTACTCCAGGGTCAGCTCCAGGCCATCCTGCTCGACGCCATTGACGTCGTGGTGGTAGATATCGCCGGCGGCAGAGACGGCAAGCACCGGGGTGTTCTCGCGCTCTTCCGGCAGGTGGTACCACTGCGTGGTGACCTCGGAAGTACCGCGCTGGCCTTCGAAGTCAGAGCCCAAGACCGGGACCTTGGTGTAGTCCAGGTTGAAAGGCAGCTGACGGTTGGAACCGTTGACGCCGAGGGTCTCACGCACACCGCCGGCCGAGGTGTTCTCGGTCTGCTCGGCAGCGGCATCCGGGGCAGGCTCGTTGCTTTCCACACCGTCGTTGGTGGTGCGGCTAGCAGCGGTTTCGTTGCCGCCTCCACCACCAGTGGTATTCGCAATGGCGCCTACCGATGCAGAGTTCATGTTCTCCGGCTCAATGGATTCCGGGATGAAGTTCGGGTCGAAGCCGTTGAAGTTCTCCTCTGGGTTAATCAGAGATTCGCCCAGCTCGCCCTCGACGGGCTCGAGGAAGGAGTCGTTGGTGTTGGTTTCGATGAGGGTGGCATCGGCAAGCGAGCAGCGGTTACCCGCCAGGGTGGCCAAGTTGCCCTTACCGACGGAGTAGGAATCAGACTGCTCGATAAAGCCCTTGGCGAAGGACGCGCACGAGAACGCCACGATGAGCGCACAGGACACCGCAATCGGTGCCGAAACCACGCCGGCCCAGCGGGAGACGCGGGCGGCTTCTTCTTCCTGGAAGTCTTCCGCGTGGTCGGTCTCAGCAGCGCGGCGGGCGCGGTAGTTGTGCACCAGCGACTGCACGACGCCGATGGCGACCAGGACCAGGCCAATGGCCAGAACCACGGTGGCTGCTTCGATGCCCTTGTACTGGACGGTGCGATCCCACCACGGAATACCGAAGGAGGAGACGTACCACCAAGCGTTCCAGCCAGCCAGGGAGAAGGCCATGAGCAGGACGACGGAGGCAATGGCAAAGGTGCGGGCACGCGGGGAGCGCAGCGCCAAC
Source organism: Corynebacterium camporealensis (assembly GCF_000980815.1). Lineage (NCBI taxonomy): Bacteria > Bacillati > Actinomycetota > Actinomycetes > Mycobacteriales > Corynebacteriaceae > Corynebacterium > Corynebacterium camporealensis. The sequence goes on from NZ_CP011311.1 coordinate 103,479, forward strand.
TGCGAGAGCACGACCGCACCGAGTGCGGCGATGACACCTGCGACACCGGCGTAGATACCAAAGTGGTGGGTCCACTTGGTCGGGGTGAACAGCAGGAAGAACATCGACAGGGCTACGAACAGCAGCATGCGCTGAGTCGGGCCGTGGTTGGTGCCCAGCATGCGGCGATCGCGCAGGTAGGCGTAGATGATGAGCACCAGGCAGAAGAGCATGGTGAACATCGCAAAGCGACGCGTCAGCGAGCCATCCACGGACTCCTGGAAGAGGGTGGAGTAGCGAGCGTATTCCTCATACCACGGCATCGATGGGCCCACGGTGGAGCGCACGCGGGTGGATTCCATGACTGAGGCGAAGGTCTGATCACCAAAGGCCAAGGTGAGAATGGCCGTACCGACGGCCAGGAAAGGCGCGACCATGGTCAGCCAGCCGGTGGCACCGCCGCCCATGGCGGGTACGCGCTCGTTGAAGAAACCAAACAGGCGCGGCAGGCAGACCAGGAAGACACCGACGGCGAAGAGGCCCGTCGGGCCGGCGCCCAGGGTGATCGTGGCTGCCAGCGTGCCGATGGCCGCAGGCAGCAAGCGGCGCGTGGCGATGGAGCGTTCAAAGGAGGCCCAGGTAAAGATGACGCCGAACGCGACGATGGGCTCTGGGCGGGTGCCGTTGTTGTACGGCAGCCAGAAGGCCAGGAACATCATCGCGGCAGTCCAGTGGGCCACGCGGCGCTCATCGATGATGGCACCAAAGCGCGGGAGAATCTCGCGCGAGAGGATGAACCAGATGAGAATGCCTGCAATCAGCGACGGCAGGCGCACGAAGGCCGAGGAGGCCGAAATCTGGGCCAGGAAAGCAATGATGTCGTAGAAAGGCGAACCGAAAGGTGCCTCTGGTACGCCGTACCAGCGGTAGTAGTTCGCCATGTAGGTCGCGTTTTCAGAGACCCGACCCATGGTGAAAATGAAGCCGTCATCGGAGGTGTTCGCACCGAAGATGTACCAAAAGCCCAGCACGGCAGCGACCACGCCATCCAGCGGGCGAATCTGCTTCCAGGTGGCTGGCATAAAGCCGGGCTTTTGTCCGTCGAGGCGGTCCATGCGCCACAGGCAGAACAAGCTGGCCAGCATCATGATGAGACCGAGAATCATCACCATGGACTTCAGCACGGTCGGTTCCGAGGTAAAGCGGGAGTTGACTTCGACGTCGACGCTGAGGCCGGCATCGACAAGCGCTTGGGCATCTGCGCCCTCGTCGAGCTCGGTGTAAACACCGGTGACCTGCGGGCGGAGATCGTCGTCGGATTCTTCGCTAAAGCTGCCGACCTCGACGGTGGTTTCGTCGCCGTCGGAGTGGAAGCGCAGGACATCGTCGGGCTCGAGCTCGTCGACCTCTTCCGGGCTTAAGCTCAGCAGCACCTCATCCAGGGAGGATACGGACAGCCCGTCCTCACCGGCGCGGACGAACATGCCGCGGTTGGAGGCTTCCTTGGACTCAGGTGGAATGGAGCCGTAGAGCAGGTCCTGGCCCTCGCGCAGATCGTCGACAGCCGAGACCGGGATGTTGACGTCCAGTTTCTCCGGCGCGACGGAAATCAGCGGGGCATTAATGGATTGCAGTGAGTCATCCTGCGGCCAGCTAAACGACGACTGGGTCTGATTAACCGGCAGCAGCGGGGTCGCCACAAAACACACAAAGCCCAACAGACCAGTGATGATGGCCGCTAGGCGCAGCCACTTCGGACTGGTGGCTATGCGGGGCTGGGACTCTCGATTTCGGACAGGAACGCTAATTGACACGCGAATAGTTTACGGTACCTGCCCGCATTCCCGGCACTCACCGGCCGGGCGGGAGTCGAAAGTGTTATTTATCGCGAATAGCAAGCACGAATGGCCCAACTTGCTCCAGGGTGAAGCCTTCCTCGAAGACCTCCGGGTTGAAGAACACGGCGGTGTAGCGCACGTTCGGGTGATTCGGGTAGATGTCCTCGGCGAGGTGAAGCTTGAAGCCATCGCCCGGGTCTTCCACATCGCCGCGGAAGAGCAGAACGTCCGGGCCATTCCACTGGGTGGAATCAAGTGCCTCGCTGAACTCTTCTGGGGTTTGCTCCCACGAATCGGCAGCCCAGGTGCGAATCTGTTCGTTGCGGGTGGTGAACTCACCCAGCGGGTTGGCGTAGTGCGAGGTAAACGCGTTAAAGCCCCAGTAAGGGTTGTACGCCATGAATAGGTGCTCATCGGTGAGCACGGTGGTCTCGGTCGGCTCGTAACCGGCGGCATCGATAGCTGCGCGGATGTCCAGGTAATCGCGGGAGGAATCGCTGGTGTAGCGGTCGCCGCGCTCGCCGTAGCCATCGGTATCCATATAAGCGTGGTCGATGGCCTCTTCATTGGCTGCCGGAATCTGCTGCGCGTAGTAGATACCGCCCAGAGAGAGCACCATGACCAACACGACGGTGATCTGCTTGTTCAATCGGTTGCTGAAGCGGTCTGGGTAGAGCTTTTCGATGCCCACTAGGCGCAGCTCAGCCAGCGCCAAAATACCTGCGGTGGCCAGCTGGAGCACCACGATGACCTCCAAGCGGAAGCCCAGCAGGGTAGTACCGGCCAGGGTCATCGCCATGGAGGTGACAATCCAGATGTAGATGCCGAAGACCGAAAAGCCCAGCGCGCGGACTTCGCCGTCCTGCCAGCGCAGCACCAGGTAAATCAGGCCAATTAGGCACAGCAGGCCGATAACCGACACTGACAAGAAAGGTACGGGCAGCTGGGTGCCTTCCTTCGGCAGGAAGTGCTGGGCCACTGACTGTAGCGGCGCGTGGTGGCGGATTGCTTCAATGAGGTAAGGGGCCCACGCAATCGCGGCAATGGCCAGCGAGCCCACACCGACGATGACCAGGCGCAACACCGGGCGCCAGTCGCGATCGAAAAGGGCCATCACAATCGCGATGAGGCTGACCACCAGCAGCGATACCGCGCCAGTAAACAGCGTGTAGAAGGTGGCGGAAATGCCGAGGTAGAGCGTGATGCCCAGCATCGCAAAGCGGGAGCCCGTAAAGGCATGGGCACACAGCACCGCAATGGCAGGCACGCCCATGGCGATGACGGCGGAGTAGGGCTCTTCGGCAGCCAGGGTGAGCGTGACCGCGGTGGTGGTCAGCGCAATGGCCGTGGCCACCGGCAGGGAACCAGTCAGGTGCTGCCACAGGGGCACGAGAATACAGCCGGCCACCGCGATGGATACCAGCGCCCAGGGCTGATAGCCCTCCCAGCCGGGAACACCCAGCAGGTTGGCCATGCGACCGCCTAGCCAGAACCAGCCCAGCGGGTAGAAGGTCGGCATGCCCTCGTAGTTCATATCCGCATAGCTCGCCGACTCCGTCGTGCGAGTGAGAAATTGCGTGCGGAAGGTCTGGTCGACCTGGATGCCATCGAGCCACAAACGCGTAGCTGACAGTGGAATGCCCACCGAGGCCAGCACCAACAGCGCCGGGGACATATAGGTAAAGGCGTAGGTCAGCCAGGTACGCCACTTCGGGCGCGGTTTAGCATCGGGATAAGAATCGCGCAGCCAGAAAATAGCCAGCACGCCGACGACCAGCATGGTCAGCACGATGCCCAAGGTGGCGAGGGCACGGGTGACCAGGGAGGTACTAAAGGCAGGCAGGTCGACGCTGCGGAAGACCAACCAGCCCAGCACAGTAATAAAGCCGCCCCCGAGGGCGGCTGCGCCGATACCGAGCAGAGCTTGTGTGCGCGGAAGCCGGTCCACCTTGTATTCGGTGGTGAGGTCTGCGCGGATCGGCGACTGATATGCGGTGCTAGTCATGCCCTTTAGTTTCGCATAACTGCACGCGCCGTTGATAACAGGCGCGCCTAGAAGGGCAGCTTGCGGAAGATGGCCTGCGGAATGAACTTAAAGGCCAGCGACACATAACGGAAGAGCGGATGAACAAAGATATTGTCCTTGCCTTCCAGCACAGCGGAAACGGTTGCCTCAGCGACATCCTTGACGTCCACGGTCAGCGGTGCCTCGCCGGCATCGGCAGACATCTTGGTGCGGACCTGGCCCGGGCGTACGACGAGCACGTGGGCACCAGAATCGCGCAGGGCTTCGTTCAGGTTGACGAAGAAACCATCGACACCGGCCTTGGACGCGCCGTAAACGAAGTTGGAACGGCGCACGCGCATACCCGCGACAGAGGACAGCGCGACGATGGTGCCGTGGCCTTGCTGGCGGAAACGCTGACCCAGCAGCACACCAACGGAGACCGGTGCGGTGTAGTTGGTCTGTGCCGAAGCTACAGCCTTGGCCTGGTCCTGCCAGAGTTCTTCCTGGTCACCTAAGGTGCCAAAGGCAACGACGGCAATGTCGACATCGCCGCGCTCCCAGACCTTGTCGATGAGCTCTGGGTGCTTATCGAACTCAAAAGCATCAAAGTCCAGTACCTCAACGTCGGCGCCCGCAGCCGCGAGCTTCTCACGTGCGGCATCGATACGCGGCGAGGATGCACGCGATGCCAAGGTGACCTTGGCCGGACCGCGATGCAAGAACTCTTCTACGATGCCTAGACCAATTTCTGAGGTACCGCCCAGGAGCAAGATGTGCTGTGCCTGGCCTACTGCATTAAGCATGTTCTACCTTTCTAAAAAGTTGAAAAATTCGACTGCGCTATTAGCGCAGCTCCAGGCGACGCGACATATCGGAAGCAAAGACGCCGGTGGGGTCGATCTCATTGCGGGTCTGCAGCCAGCCTTCCAGGCCCGGGTACATCTGGTGGAAGTTTTCTGCAGAAGTACGCGATTCCTTAGCCAGGTACAGGCGGCCACCGAATTCCATCACGCGGCGGTCCAGGTCATCCAGGAAAGCGCCCAGACCCGGGCGGATCGGGAAGTCCACGCAGACATTCCAACCCGGCATCGGATAGGACAGCGGTGCACGGTTGCCCTCACCGAAGAGCTTGAACACGTTCAGCGCGGAGTAGTGACCGGAAGCCTGCATATCGCGGATGATCTGCTTGAAAGGCTCAACCGCTTCAGTCGGAACCACGAACTGATACTGCAAAAAGCCCTTGGAGCCATAGCCGCGGTTCCACTCACCAATCAGGTCGAGCGGCTGGTAGAACTGCGTCAAGTTCTTGACCTGGTTACGCGCCGGGGCGCCCATCATGTAGTAGGCCTCACCGATAGCGGATAAGGTCAGCTTGTTCATGGTCCAGGACGGGAAGATATCCGGCACGGTCATCAGCTGCGGGGCGTTGAACTTCAACGGGTCCTTCGCCAGCTTCGGTGCCAGTTCCTCGAGCTGGTCCAGGGTGGCCAAGCTACCGCGGGAAATCGTCGAGCGGCCCAGCTTCGGCTCCGGGGAAATCACATCGAACCAGGCAGAAGAGTAGGTGTAGTTGTGCTCCGAGCCATCGGAGTGGAATGCAATGGTCTCGTCCAGGTTGTCCGTGCGATCGGTATCCGCAATGAAGTAGGCGGTCTCCGTCTTGGTCATGCGGATCTTGGCACGCAGGATGATGCCGGTTAGACCCATGCCGCCCACGGTGGCCCAGAACAGGTCGCCGGATGGGTCATCGTCAGAGCCTTCTGGCTCGAGGTGGAGCACGCGGCCATCGGCAACCAGCAGCTCCATGGAGACCACATGGTCACCGAAAGAGCCTGCGGAGTGGTGATTCTTGCCGTGAATATCCGGACCAATGGCACCACCAATGGTGACCTGGCGAGTACCCGGCAGCACCGGAACCCACAGACCATAGGGGAGTGCCGCCTTCATCAGCTGGTCCAGGGTGACACCGCCATCCACATCGACCACAGCGGATTCTGGGTCAATGGAGTGGATCTTGTTTAGCGGCTGCATATCGATGACCAAACCGCCACCATTTTGTGCCGGGTCACCGTAGGAACGGCCCATGCCGCGGGCAATCACGCCGCGGCGCAGGTGCGAGGGCTTATCCGCGTTGTCTTCAGCCACCTGGCTGACGGCCTTCTTGATGACCTCAACGTCCTCGGTGGCCAGCACGTGCGCAGTCGAGGGGGCAGTACGGCCCCAGCCGTGCAGGGATTTTTCAGTGGTGTGTAATTCCATCTCAGATTTCTTTGCTCGACGGATAGTTCGATCCTTCAGCCTACCGCCGCCACGGCTGTACCCGCGCAAGCACGACCGTGAGTTTGTCAACACCCAGGAACTACTCAGACTCCAGCACCGCCGACAACTCCGCCCACAGCCAACGCAGCGCTGATTCCTCAGCAGTTGCTGCAGGTACGCCGGGACTAATACAAATCCATAATGTCGCGGATTTCGTCTGGCAGCTCTTCCTGGCTGGTGATTTCCGGGCCGTCGTACTCGCGCAAAATCTCATAAACCCTATTGCGCGAAGCAGAATCCAGAATCGGCAGCTCCTGGGCCATTAGGCGGGTCATGAACCCATCCAGTGGGGCAGAGGTGTGCTCGGTGGCCATGAAGTGGCCGGTGCGCAGGTCATCGTCGCTGCGGTCATCTTGGGCTGCCTGCTGGGCCGGGGTGAGGTGCTCGTTCTTAGAGGAGTACATGCAGGAGATCTTAGCGCCGCTTAGAGTGGGATCTATGACAAACAAGCAAGATAACTACGCCTTGGACGACACGCTCGAAGGCCGCATCACTCAAGCTGCCGCCCTGGGCGTGATGTTGTCCTACCCGGACTGGATCAAAAGTCCGACGACCCTGCGCGTGACCTATGGTCTTTCTTTCGCCGCTTTCGGTGCCCTGGTCGCTATCACCAATGCCCAAGACGAGGACGAAGTTGACGACGAAGCCGTCATCGAGCAAACCGCTGAGAACGAACCACAGCAGTGGGCCGTGGCCATCGGCACCGTGCTTGCTGTCATCCTGGGCCTGCTGGTCGGTAGAAGGCTCGCTGCCAAGCTGGCAGAACGCATGCGCAAGGAAGGTTTCCCGAAGCCGTGGACCTTACTCGGCGCGCTCGGCGCAACCCTTATTTTCTGGCTCTCCGAAGCTGAGGCCCGCCGCCACGCCACGGCCTAGTTGGTCAAACATGCGTAGGGTGGAACCCATGAACGCAGGGGTGACAGACATAGGCAGGGCGCGAGCCCGCCGTGAGAATGCCCCGATCACCTTGACGAGGGAACCACTCACCATCATCTGCCAGGTGGCCAACGTGCGCTCCGATGCGGAGGTCCTGCGTCAGATCGGTTTCTCCGATGCACTGACCTTCGATGAGCTCCACAACGTCATTGCCACCTGCTTTGGCTTCCCGGACGAAGATTCCCCCTGGCACTTCTATGAACATCGCGCCGCCCGCGGCGCCCGCATCGACCCGAAACACCAGGTCTCGGAGTTCCTGTGGAAAGAAGGCGACCAGATCGACTTCGTCTGGGGCCTGTGGGACTTCCAACTCGTTGTCGAAGAAATCTATCCCCGCGACGCCGGCACCCCGCGTGCCCTGTGCGTCGGCGGCGCCGGACGCCTCTTTGAGCACTTCGACATCACCGCCGTCAACGCCGAACTGACCGGCCAAGACACCATCGACGAAGTCTTATCCCAAGTCACCCGCCCCGCACGTCGGCTGATTGAGCGCTCCCAACTCTTCGACTTCGTGCCGCTGCTGCAAGCAATGGACTTCCAACGCGTCGTCCGGCTCGCACCCGACGTAGTACAGAAGCTCAAGACCCTTCCTAAAGAAACCACCGCCGAAGGCGAAGACGCCTTCTGGTCCATGGCCTTAGGCTTAGCGTGCATGGGCGGTGCGGAAATGACCGACTCGGTTATTAAAACCACCATGTCCGCACTCGGCTGGGTCGACGATGACGGCAAGGACCTGACCGGCGATGGCATCCGCACACTCTGCAAGGATTCTCTTGCCGTTTTAGAGGAGATCGGCGCCTATGGCACCTCGCCTTTGGCACCTGTCGATCGCCTCGACATTTACCGCGCGCTGTTACGCGGGTAGTCTATTGAGCCGTGACTAATACCCATAACGATGTTGAGGTGCGCTCCTCCTCGCTGAAAACGCAGATGTCACGGTTTATTGCCGTGGGCGTATTCACCGCAGCACTGGATTACAGCATCACCATGCTGCTGACCTACTTCGGCCTCCACCGCTCTGCGGCCAAGGCTGTCGGCTGGGTCTTCGGCACCATCGCGGCCTACCTGGCCAACGCGCGCTGGACCTTCGGCGCCAAAGTCGACGGCCGTACCGCCGTCACCGTCGGCATACTCTATGCCACGACCTTCTTTGTGCAGAACGTCTTGTACTGGCTGCTCAACAACCCCCTGATCGCCTTAGGCCTGGAAGGCGGCTGGAAAGACACCGTCGCCTTCGTCATCGCCCAAGGCGTTGCCACCATCACTAACTTCGTCATCCAGCGCCTGTTCATCTTCAAAGCCAAGTAAGAACTCAAACCAGCCAGCACATCCACAAAGGAATCTATGAGCCCTAAGTTCAACGACGCCGCCGGACGCCTGTCGCGTTCTGATTCCTTACGCGCTCAAAGCACCAAATTCGCCATTACTGGTGTCATCTCGGCGATCGTGGATGTCTCTATCACCTGGATCATGCAGCTGGGACTGGGCATCCTGGACAAAAACGGTGCCCGCGCCGCCGGCTTCATCGTCGGCACCACCGTGGCGTACTTGCTCAACCGCCGCTGGACCTTCCACGCCCAAGCATCCAAACGACGCTTCGCCGCCGTTGCCCTAATTTATGGCGTCACCTTCGCGGTGAACATGCTGATGTACAACCGGCTCTTCGACTTCTTCGACGACCGTTGGGGCTGGGATTCCAACATCTCACTGGTGCTGGCCTTCATCATCGCCCAAGGCACTGCCACCGTGGCTAACTTCCTGGTGCAACGCTGGATCATCTTCCGCAAAAAGGGCAAGAAGAAGACAAAAATCATCGACCAAGGCGAGCCCGCCTAAGGGCTAAACCCTCAAGAACTAATTCGGCCTACGGAAATCTTCCTTCCGGCCTCGGTTGTGCAGGCGCAGCCACTCCAAGAACCCTTTCGGGTCGTGCTGCTGGACGATGAAGAACCAGCCAAAGCGCGCAAACTCCTGCGGTAGCAGCTTGCGCATGCCGCGCTGCCACAGCAGGTAGCCGCGATTGCGGTAGGTAAAGAAGCGCTTGAATTCGCCATCCGGGTACTGGGTATGCATCTTGCCGCCCAGAATTGGCTTGAACTCATCCGAGCCATCCGGGTGCAGATAGCTCGTGGTCAGTGCCGTGCCGAAGTTCAGACCAGCATTGACAATACGACGGTGGTATTCCACCTCGTCACCACGGATGAACAGGCGATAATCGGGCACACCGATTACTTCCATCGCGGTGGCCGAAATCAGCGCACCATTAAATAACGAAGCAATACCGGGCAGGAAGTCACCTTCCAGCTCACTCATGTAGCGACGCCACACCAATCCCTGGCGTAGCGGAAACGCCAAGCGCGCTGGCTCATCGATGTTGCACACCGCAGGTGAGACCTCATCCAGACCGTGCTTCTCGGCTACCCGGTAGAGCTCTGCCAGCACCGCGGAATCAGCCGGACGACCATCATCATCAGCACACCAAATGGCATCCGCGCCCAAAGACAGCGCGTACAAAAAGCCGAGTGCAAAGCCACCTGCACCACCCAGGTTCGTCCGGGACGGGACATACACGGCACGCTCACCGGCGAGTTCTTCCACTAGCTCACGCACGGCATCTTCGGCGCCGTTATCGACCACAATCACCCATTGGACGGGATGAGTTTGGTTCACAACCTGCTCTAATGAGGCACGCAGCAACTCCACGCGCTGGTGGGTAACGATTACCGCGGCAGTAGTTCCGCTGCTTTGCAGAGGGGTGACAGTCATGGTGACTATTCTGCCATTCACCCATCCGGATTAGGCTTTGGACATGGACTTCCACACAGAGCACCCCACCCTAAGCCAGCTGTGGCCCCCATTCGGCCTGGAGGTTGTCGCATATCGCGACAACAATCACCATGACAACGACCAATATCAAGAACTTCGTCTAAGAATCATGCGTGACGACGACATCGCCGCCCTCAACGGTGCCACCCCGCACGACATCTACGGCCCTGGCATTCCGCCCTATGCGTTCCCCTGGCTTTACGATGCCGACCCGCTCAACTCCGCCCGCTTCCGCTGGCAGCACCGCATCGACGCCAGTCCTCAAGAGTGGTCCTTAGACTTCGTCGTGGCCATCAAGCACCAAGAACAAGAGGCCAAAGAAGAACAAGAGACCATCATCGGTGTGGTCGATTGCCGCGCCAGCAACTTCGCCACCACTCGTCAGGTCAGCACCGGCTCATGGATTTACTACGACTACCAAGGCTGCGGCTACGGCACGCTCATGCGGGAAGCTATCGCTGATTTCTGCTTCGACCACCTACACACCACGACACTGCATAGCGCCTGGCACCCCGAGAACGCCGCCTCAGCACGGGTGTCGGAGAAACTCGGCTACCAGACCATAGACAGCACCAACACCGCGGCCTTTGGGCCGAATGGTGTCGAAGGACCGCTTAAAGAAGCAGTGCTGCGCAAAGAGAATTACAAGTCCAGAATCACAACCACGGTCACCGGCTGCACGCCCGAACTGCGCGCCCTCCTGGGCGCCGACGAAATTTAAGCCTCCGGCTCAGAGCTGCCAGTGTTGTCTTCGGCTTCGAAGTGCTTGCGCAGCTCGCGCACGTGATGGCCCACCTCAGGGCCTTCGTATTCACCGACGACGTCAGCGACTTCGCCGACGGAGCGAATCTGGCCGTGGTCAATCCACAGCGCGGTGTTACACAGCTGGGCCAGGAAGTCATTGGAGTGGGAAGCGAAGACCAGGATGCCGGAGCGCTTCACCAGTTCTTGCAGGCGCACGCGGGCCTTAGCCATAAACGCGGCGTCCACGGCGCCAATGCCTTCGTCGAGTAGCAGAATTTCCGGCTCAATAGAGGTCACAACGCCAAGGGCGAGACGCACGCGCATACCAGTCGAATAGGTACGCAGCGGCATGGCCAGGTAGTCACCGAGTTCGGAAAACTCAGCGATCTCATCCATCTTGTTTTTCATCTGCTTGATGGTCTGGCCCAAGAAGAGACCGCGGATGATGATGTTGTCGTAGCCGGAGACCTCCGGGTCCATGCCCACGCCGAGGTCGAAGACCGGTGCCACACGACCGTGTACTTCCGAGGAACCACGAGTGGGCTCATAAATACCGGACAGCAGGCGCAGCAGCGTCGACTTACCAGCACCGTTGTGGCCGACTAGGCCCACACGGTCGCCTTCGCGCAAGTGCAGGTTGATGTCTTTGAGTGCTTCCACCACGACGGTGTTGTTGTCCGTCTTGCCAATGGCACCGCCAGCCGACGACAGCACAGCCTTCTTCAGCGAACGCGACTTCGCATCGAAGATAGGGAAGTCCACACAGGCGTTATACGTATCGATAGAAACCATGAGTAATCCCCCTTAGACCCAGTAGCTCACACGGAAGCGCCACTTGCGCATAGCCAGCAGGGTGATGAGAACGCCGACGACGGTACAAGCAATCACGATCCACCAGTGGTAGGTTGCTACCGGCTCACCAATCATGGGCGCGCGGACAACTTCCAGATAGTGGTAGAGCGGATTGATCTCTGCCAGGCGAGCTCGCTCAGAGACAGCGCCGCCCTGCTCGTGCAGAGTCTTGGTCATCCACACAATCGGGGTGACGTAGAACAGCAGCTGAGTCAGTGCTTCTAGCAGCGGAGCAACATCGCGGAAGCGGGTAGCGACGATGCCAAAGAACATCGTGACCCACACACCGTTAATAATCAGCAAGAACAATCCTGGGATGAACAGGAAGAACTCCCAGCCCAGGTTGCGCGGGAAGATGAGAATCAGCAGCACCCAGATGACCATGTTGTGGGCCAAAAACAGAGTCTGCCGCCACACCAGGCGATACACGTGTACTGACAAAGCTGCAGGTAGCTGCTTAATTAGGCCTTCATTCTCGATGAAGATGGTCGAGCCATCCTTAATTGCACCAGAGATGAAGTTCCACATAATCAGACCCACCGTGACGTGCGGCAAGAACTCCGCGACGGGGATCTGGAACAGCATCGAGTACAACAAGCCCAGGGCCAGCGCCATGACACCGGTAGCAATGGTGATCCACAGCGGACCGAGCACCGAACGACGATAGCGTTGCTTGATGTCTTGAAGGCCCAGCATGAACCACAGCTCGCGCTGCTTTGCGCCCTGGATGAGGTCACGGAACGCTGCCCCGATGGTCATCGACTTCGATGCCGGGGTCTCGCCCTCCTCAGGCGCGGAGGTCATGCGGGCGATATCTGCCTGCAGTGAGTTGTTCTCTTGCACGCACAACACCTTAGCGCGCAAGCCAGAAATCCCTGAAAGGCACGCCGCCGCCCCCTGTGCGCCGCTGCTCACTCTGAGAGAAAACTATAGGGATAAAGTGCGATTATCCAGGGAAAATTAAGATTTGGGTATCAGTGTATGAACACGTATAGAGTAGGAAAGCGATTGGCTATTTGGCTAGAGAACTTCAGGTTGGGAAGGACGAAAAAGCATGCCGCAAGGGTTGCCTGCTGCGTATGACGTAGCTGCCGTACGTGGCCTCTACACGGGGCTGACTGAAGGCGGGTGGACCTACCTGAATGCGCACGCGGCACCGCAAGTTGCTGAGCGCGTGAGTGCCGGTGTTGCACGTTCCTTCCGCATGTCGACCGCCGTGGCAGTCCAGGAGGCTTCCGCCGGCGCGCACTCCGCACAGTTGCGTCCGGGCCTGCTGGAAGGCGATTTGGCCTTCGAGTCCGCGCGCCGGGCTGTGGCCGATATCTGCGGCGCTAAGGCTGACACCGTGGTCTTGGGCCCCTCCCTGCCGGTGCTCTACCAGTCGCTGGCCCGCGCCTTGGGCCCGCTGGTGCGCCGTAATTCTTCGGTGGTGCTGTCCAAGCTGGATCCTCCAGCGCTCTACTCGGCCTTTACTGAGGTTGATGCTGAGGTCCGCTGGGCTCAACCTGATTTGGGCACCGGTGAGCTGCCTGCGTTCCAGTACGCAGAGCTTGTCGATGGCTCCACCCGCCTCGTCTCTTTCTCCGCCGCCCATGAACTTTTGGGCACCGTCACCCCGACGAAGGAGATCATCGAGAAAGTTCGCAGCCGCTCCCGCGCCTGGACCCTGCTGGACGTCACCGCGCTCGCGCCGTACCGGCCTATCGAGTTCGGCGACCTCGGCGCCGACATCTTAGGCCTGGATCTCAGCCAACTCGGCGGGCCGCAGATGGCAGCCTTGGTCTTCCGCGATACCGCGATGTTCCGTCGCCTCGATGCCTTAAGCCCGGTTAATTCTGAACACACCGCACAAAAGATTGAGACTCCCGTCTCCTGTGGTTTGGCCGGCGGCGTGGGCCCACTAGCCGACCACCTTGCTTCCTTAGCTGGCGGTGACCGCGGCTCTCGGCGTGTCCGTCTGCACCGCTCCATGGAGTCCACGCAGACCTACATGGATGAGCTAGCACGCGACCTGTACTTCTACTTGGACACGCTGACTGCGGTACACATCATCGGCGTGACCGGCGAAGCAGCCGCAGGCGCATCCGAGGATCGCATCCCACGCCTGACCTTCGCCGTCAACGGTGTACCAGCAGCCACTGTGCACCAGCGTCTCTTTGACAATGGCTTGGTGACCACCCTGGCTCCGTCGACCCCACTGCTTACCGAGATGGGCGTCGACGAAATCGGCGGCGCCGTCACCGTTGCCTTAGGACCGTTTAACACCTACCACGACATTGAACACTTGGTTCGCGTCGTGGCATCGCTGGCTTAAGACTCCTCAGCGACAGTTAACACCAAAGTGCCGGTGACTTCACCGGAATCCAGTGCTTCGTGTGCCTTGGCAGCTTCTGCCAGTGGGTACGTGCCGTGCAGGTGGTGCTTGACGGTCCCGTCCTCCAGCCATGGCCACACGTGCTTGACGGTATCGGCGACGATTTCTGCCTTGGCCTCCGGGCTACGTGAACGCAGCGTCGTACCCTGCACGGTCAGACGCTTGGAGGTCAGCACACCGAGGTTAATCTCAGCCTTGGTACCGCCTTGCATACCGATGATGACCATGTGGCCATCCTTCGCCAGCGCCTTGAGGTTCTGCTTGAGGTACTTCGCACCAATGATGTCGAGAAGCACATCGCAGCTGTTCTTCAACTCTTCTGCGAAGTCTTGCTCGCGGTAGTTGATGAGGATATCCGCACCGTACTTACGGCAGGTCTCCAACTTCTCTTCGGAGCCAGCAGTAACCGCCACCTTGGCGCCGAGCGCCTTAGCGACCTGAATAGCAAACGTGCCGATACCACCAGCACCACCGTGAATCAGTACGGTCTGTCCCTCGTGGAGACCAGCCTCCATGACCAGGTTGGACCAGACAGTGCAGGCAACCTCAATAACGGATGCTGCCTCAGTCAGGGAGTAGCCCTCCGGGATGGGCAGAAGCTGGCCTGCCGGCACAGCAACGTACTCGGCATAAGCACCACCGGATAGCAGCGCGCCAACCTTGTCGCCAACCTGGTAGTCAGTATCGCCAGCATCCTCGATGGTGCCGGTGCACTCCAGACCAATGATCTCGGAAGCACCTGGTGGCGGCGGATACGCACCGCGTGCCTGCAGAAGGTCTGCGCGGTTCACACCAGCAGCATGAATTTTGATGAGTACCTCACCAGAAGAAAGCTCCGGCTTGTCTACGTCACCAAGCTCGAGGGAACGGGGATCGTCAGTGTCAATTTGTTGAATAGCTCTCATGCCCTTCCACCGTACCTACCGTTTTCTAGCTTGGAAGGGCACTCGGGTAAGCTGTCAGGCGTTGCGCTACCTGCAGATGCAGTCCCAGCGCACCAGGAGATGTGGCAGAGCGGCCGAATGCACTGGTCTTGAAAACCAGCGAGGGTTACACCTCCGCGGGTTCAAATCCCGCCATCTCCGCCAACCAAATCGGTACCAACCGACTCCACCGGCGAGCAGAACGCTGAGAAATCAGTGAGGTGCTCGTCGGTTTCTTAGTTTTCGGGGATTGAGCGCGGTCAGGTGAACCGAAATGGCAGTGATTAATGCCCGGGAGGCGAGGGAGCTAGATGAAATCGATTTCTGAATAGGCTCCCAAATCTAATTTGGCCTAGAAATATGTGAGACGTCACCTAACTGCGAAATAATTATCATTTTCCAGTGGAAATGTTGAACAAATCGGTGATAATTTAATTCCGCTGACACGTGCATAAATAATTAAGCTGAGGAATTTCAAGATTAGGCCCTGAAAGGTTGCAGGGCCCATTTCTGGATTAGCTTTAATGTTTTAATTTTCTCACCAGGACTGAATCGTAAAAGTAGTCGATCTATCAACAACAAAAGTATGACTTCTTGCGGGGGTAGGGGGTGATGTATGCCGTATCAGCGTTTTTCCAGGTGGATGAAACTTAAAGAATCCTTAAGGAATGTTGGGTTGGAATTAGAATTAAGCGCATCCTAGACATAAGGAAAATTTATTACGCAGTCCTAGGTGTGCGCTGTGCGTAGTCACCCGGGGTGAGGTGACGATAGCTAGGTATCAGCCAATCAGAAGTGGCTATACCACTGCCATGTTGCAGTTCAATACGAAGCGCTGCCCTAAGGGGGGCAAGCGCTTCCCCACGGATCCGTCATCTTGTTAAGGAGATTGCCCTCGTTGGCTCCCCAAAGCTTGAGGCTCAGTATCTAAACAACTCTCAGGTATTTTCTGGCCACAGTTTGCCTGCTGACCAAGGCCAGAACGGGGAATAGCACGATGTTCAACCGACCTAGGCAGCGCGATGGGCCACTGGATCTACGACTGCCGATTCCCCCTAATGTTCCCGAGCGATTGCAGTCACAGTGGCGCTTCTGCTCATCTCCACTCAACTTCTTTGTTGCACTTAGCTGAAAGGAAGCACCATGCAACGCACTAAGACTTACTCCAAGAAGACCGCAGCTGTCTCCGCAGCATTCGCTGTAGCCCTGTCCACCGGCGCCTTCGGTATGGCCATCAACGAAGCTCCACAGGCCGCCGCCCAGAGCGTCTCCACCATCGACGACACTCAGCAGCTGAACCTGAACCTGCACAAGCGAATTGGTGCTGAGACCGATCAGCAGGCGACCGGTGAAGTCATGGAAAACGTTCCAGGCACCGCTGTTGAGGGCGTCGAGTACACGCTCGAACTGGTTCGCCCACTGAACACCGCTGCTGACTGGCAAGCTGCCGCAGGCATTACCAATGCTAGCGAGGCAACTGCTTGGGAAGGCGAAGGTGCGATCCCTGCCCGGACTGCCGTGACCAACGACGCAGGTCTTGCGAATTTCACTAACCTGCCAAAGGGCCTGTACAAGGTCTCTGAGACCGCAGTTCCTGAAAACTCTGGCCTGGTCCCAGGCCAGCCGTTCCTGGTCTACCTGCCAATGACCAACCCGGATAACAATGGCTGGATCTACGATGTCCACGCCTACCCGAAGAACTCCGAGGTCACCATCGAGAAGACCGTTGAAGATATCAACGCTCAGGCCGGCCAGGACTACAACTAAACCATCACCACCGGCGTGCCATCCGGCACTTTGACCAAGTACAACGTTCAGGATGAGCTGCATGAGGCTCTCGATGCAGCTGGTGCTGAGATCACGGTTGCGATCCAGGATGGTGCAACACTGACCGCGGGCACCCACTACAACGTCTCGATTACCGGCCAGAACATCCTGGTTGAATTTACCCAGGCAGGCTTCGACGCCATCGAGGCTGGCGATCTGGTGGAGACCACCATCACGACTCGTACGACCGAGGCTGTTCAGCACATTCCGAACGACGCGACCCTGATCGTCAACAACGGCTCCGGCGACACCGAGACCACCTCTGACGACGTTCACACCTACTGGGGCAACCTGAACATCAACAAGATCGACGGTGACTCCGAGGCTCCTCTGGAAGGCGCAGTCTTCCAGCTGCTGCAGTGCCAGGCAGAGGGCGATGGTTGGGTGCAGGTTGACGGCACCGAGCCGCTGAACGTTAACGGTCAGACCGAGTGGACCACCGATGCGGACGGTGCGGTGACCATCTCCGGTATCCACGTCACTGATTACGCTAACAACGCTGACGACACCACCGTTGATTACTGCCTGCTGGAGACCGATGCTCCAGACGGCTACGTCGGCAACGATGCTCTGGTTCACTTCGAGCTGAACCGCGGCGACGTTGACCCTGAGACCGGCGCACCAACCGCACAGATCCAGTACACCGCAACCATCGAAAACTTCACCGACGAGAACCGCTTGCCGAACACCGGTGGCATGGGTGTTGGCCTGCTCATCGCTCTGGGCGCGCTGATTATCGGTGGCGGTGCATACGCTGCACGTCGCAACTCTGCTAAGGCCTAAGCCTTGCTCGTAGTGCAGCTTCCGCATTACATATTTGGCTGAGCCCCTAGTTGGGCTTAGCCCCTCCCCGGGGAGGTGCCCCGGCACTTTTTGAATTACATAATTTCATTACTCATTTGAGGAGTACACATGACCATGACTATGCCTGGTGGCGAGCCAAACCGGCGCTCCGGTTCGGGGGCCACGGCAGTCAAGGCGAGGCATGCCAAGAAAGAAGAGATGTCGCTGTTCCGACGTGTCTTCCTTCCGGTATTGCTGATCCTCGTCGGTCTATCAGTCATGTTGTACCCGGTTGTAGCTACGCAGTGGAACAACCATGTACAGCGGCAAATTGCTGACCGCTATGACGAGTCGATGCGTGAACAGCAGGAAAATGATCCTGAAGCATTGATTCGTGCAGTTGAAGAAGCGCGTGAATACAACGCCGCGAACAAGGGCGGTCCGATTCTGGACCCTTGGCTGGCACGCGTGAGCAAAGACAACGAAGCTTACCAGGAGTATCTTGACCACTTGAAGGGGGCTTCGGCGATGAGCCAGGTAACCATTCCGTCAATTGACTCTAAGTTGCCGGTCTATCACGGTACGGATGAAGAGACTCTCCAAAAGGGCTTAGGCCATCTGTTTGGTAGTGCCTTGCCTGTCGGTGGCGAAGGTAACCACACCGTGATTACCGGTCATACCGGCCTGACGAATGCCACGTTGTGGGACAATCTCATCGACGTTAAAGAAGGCGATGCGATTTACGTCAGCACCTTCGGCGAAAAGATGAAGTACGAGGTCTATGACATCGATGTCGTCTTGCCGGAGGAAACAGATTCGCTGGGTGACCAAGAAGGCCGCGACCTGCTCACCCTTATTACTTGTACCCCGTATGGCATTAATACCCACCGTCTGCTGGTGCACGCAGAACGCGTACCAATGGATGAAGAAGACCTGCAGGCTTTGGAAGATGCCTCTGGCTTCAAGATGCAGTGGTGGATGTGGCTGGTTGTTGCTGCTGCGGCACTCGTGCTGTTGCTGCTGATCTGGTGGATCCGCCGTCAGGCAAAGAAGAATAAGTCTGAAGAAGACGCAGCTGAAGCCAATGACGAAGCTGCAGAGGCTGAAGCTGGGGCAGAAATCGATGAAGAAAACTAAGCTTGTCGCGGCAGCATTAGCCGTAGCACTCATGGTGCCGCCAGTCGCATCAGCGGATAATCGGACTGTCACTGGCAACATCACTCAGCTGTCCGTATCAGATATCGATGGCTCTCGAACTGTAGATTTGGTTATCTACAAGTCCGAGAAGAACCCTTATGACGATGTTCCACCGGGTCAACTACCAGATGGTGGATTGGCTGGATTCACGTTCAGTCTGGAACGTGTTGCTGGCGTAGACCTCACCACGCAGGCTGGTTGGGATATGGTCGAAAGCTTTAAGGCTTCTGACGGTAAGCCGGAAACTGTCGGCCCGACCTACACCGCAGTAACCAATGAACGTGGTGCAGCATTCTTCGAAGGTTTGCCGATTGGTCTGTACTACGTGACCGAAACCCCACCGGATATTCCAGGTTTCACCTGGCGTTACGGTTCGCCGTTCTTCATTACCCTTCCACTTGGTGATGTCTACAGCGACGGCTGGGACTACGAAGCAGAGATGATCGCTAAGTCGGACTTGACTGGTAAGCCGGGCGAGCCGGATGATCCAGATGGGCCACCGCCAACGACACCGGATGAGCCAGGTGAGCCTGGAGATCCCGATGATCCACCACCAGGCGATCCTTCGGAACCGCCAAGCACGACTGAACCACCAGAGCCGGGTGAACCTGGCGAACCAGGAACACCACCAGGCACTCCGGGTGAGCCTGGAGATCCCCCGCGCGAACCTGGTCTACCGCGATTGGCAGAAACCGGTGCCAGCGTCATCGCTATCGCGATTGCTGGTTTGGCACTCGTACTTTTCGGTGGATTCCTGTTGCGACGCCGTCGCGAAGAACCAGAATCCTAAGCAGACCTTTTAAGCGTCGTCCTGTAGGGCGGCGCTTTCTTCTTGCCAGGCTTGAATTCCGCCACGCAAGGATACTACGTGCTTGTAGCCGCGCTCGCGAAGTACGGCGACGGCTTGCGCGGAGCGAATACCGGAGGCACAGTAGATGACTGCTTGCTCATCTTGGTTGAGATGCTCCGGGTTCTTACCGGCTAAGAGCTCATCGAGGGGGAGGTGCTCATCGTCGGGGATGGTTGCTTGTTCGCGTTCTTCGGCGGTGCGGACGTCGATGATAGGGGTGTTAGCAGGAAGAGAACGCACTTCGGGAGCATCGTCCGGTTGCTGGGGAACGTGGCCGCCAGCGCGCAGTGGGATGTACTCCCAGGTGCCGCTGAGGGCATCGAAGTAGCCGAGCTTGCCTACCAGTGGAGTGCCGGTACCGGTGATGATTTTGAGTGCTTCCAGTGCCATCGCAGAACCCACGGTGCCGACCACGGGGCCGAGTACGCCGGATTGGGCACACGAGGGTACAGCACCAGGAGCGGGCATGGTGGGGAAGACGTCCTCGTAAACCGGTCCGTGACCAGACCAAAAGACTGACAGCTGTGCTTCGAATCCCAGGATGGAACCCCAGACGTGTGGGATGCCGAGTTCGTGGGCAGCCCAGGAAGAAAGGTAGCGGGTAGGGAAGTTATCGGCACCATCGAGGATGACCTGGGCGCCCTCGAGTTGCTTCAGCGCAGTGGCGGACTCCAGGCGAGCGTGGGTAATGACCTCAACTTCGGGGTTGAGTGCGCGCAGGGTGGCCTGCGCAGAGTCGGTCTTTAATTGTCCGATGGTGTCGGTGCTGTGGATGACCTGGCGTTGCAGATTGGACAGGGAGACGCGGTCGTCATCGAAAAGCAGGATGCGTCCGACACCGGCGGCAGCAAGATAGGCCAACGCAGGGGAGCCTAGGCCGCCGGCACCGATGACGGCGACGGTGGCATCGGAAAGCTTCTGCTGGCCTTCGTCGCCCCAGAGGGCTTCCTGGCGGGCGTAACGAGTGCTCATTCCAGACCCACCCAGGTGGCGTTGCCGTCATTGAATTGCTGCTCTTTCCAGATAGGTACTTCGGCTTTGACGCGATCGGCAAGGGTGGAGGCGGCATCGAAAGCAGCCTGGCGGTGGGCGGAGGCAGCCAGGACGATGAAGGCGGCATCGCCAACCTGCAGATCACCGATGCGGTGTGCGCACCACAGGCGTACATCCGGGTGGTCTTTGAGGACTTCTTCAGCGACTTCCTGGATGCGCTGCGGGGCGCTGGGGTGGCAGGTGTAGGTGAGCAGTTCCACGCCACCGTGGCCGCCGTCGTGGTTGCGCACGATGCCATCGAAACGCACTACTGCACCCATGGTTGGGGTGGAGATATCTGGAGCCTGGAGGGGCTGGTTGCTGATCTCTGCACCGAGCAGGACGCCGGTGTCTTGGGCGACGTAGCTCGGGTCGGCAGGGTTAGTGCTCATTGCGTCCTTCCAACGTTGCAATCAGGTGCTGCAGTACTGGTGCAAGTACCGTGCAGCCGTCCTTGGCAGCGCCCGTGGAACCGGGAAGCGCCATGGCAAAGGTATGGTCATTGACCCCGGCGATGCTACGCGAGAGCATCGCGGTGGGTAGCCCTGCCCCCTGTTGATAGAAGGCCTGGACTATTCCGGGAAGCTGCCGGGGAATATGTTCTATGACTGACTCTACCGTCCTATCGTCCGGGCTAACCCCTGTGCCACCCGAGGTGAGAATGACAGAGGGGCGCTCGGCGAAGGCTTGGTCAACGGCGGCGTCGATGTCGGCATCGGGTACGACGCGGGGATCGTTGGTCTCGAAGCCTTGTTCGCGCAGGAAATCCACGAGGATAGGGCCGGAGCGGTCGTCGTATTCACCTGCGGCAGCGCGGGTAGACGCCACGATGACGATGGCGCGGCGGTGTGGTTGGGTCATAGAGGTTCCTTAGAAGGGGTGGACTTCGACGTCGTCGCCGGCGTTGAGGCGGCTATCGGCAGGAATGCGGACGAGGCCGTTGGCTTCGATGGCCTGGGCGAGTAGGTGCGAGCCGGCACCGCCGACGAGCTGGGCGCGGGGGATGCCTGCGGAATCGTGGTAGAGCACTGCCCGGCGGAATTGTTCCTTGCCTTCGAGGCCTTCGACTGCCGCGGTGACGTGCGAGAGGTAGGGCTTAGGCACTGTGCCGAGAATCGGTGCCACGTACAGGCGGAAGCTAACCAGCGTGGAGACCGGATTACCCGGGAGTGCGATGACTGGCACGCCCAAGTAAGAGGACAACCCCTGCGGTCCACCGGGCTGCTGGGCAACGTGGCCGAACCAGCCGTGTTCGTTAAAGACCTGGCGAACGACCTCAAACTTGCCGTGGCTAATGCCGCCGGCGGAGACAATGGCGTCGGGGCGGTGTTCGGCGATGGCTTGCTCGACATCCCGGCGTAAAACTTCCGGATCGTCGTTGGTACGCAGGAATCCTGCGACCTCGATGCCGTAGTCCTTGCAGAGTGCCGCCAGCAGCGGACCGTTGGAATCTGGGATTTGTGCAGGACCGTCGCCGCCAATCTCCGAGCCGCCGGTAAGAATCAGAATGCGCGCCGGGGCTTGGATTTCTACTTCTTTCAGGCCCTGTGCTGCGAGCGTGCCAATCGCCGCTGGGTTCAGACGCGCGCCTTTTTCAATGAGTACGGTTCCTTGCTTGATGTCGGAGCCTTGTTCGCGAATGAACTGGCCTTTCGAGCAGGCAGGTACTTGGACCTCTTCGCCTTCGTTGGCGAAATGCTCGGGCTGGGAGTGTTCTACCGGAACGATGGCTGCGGTGTTCTCTGGTACGCGGGCGCCGGTCATGATGGGAACGGCGACGTTGTCGGTGAGTGCTGGGGCATCGACTCCTGCGGCAATGGTTTTGCCGACCGTGAAAGTGCCACCCTGAGCGTGGGGGAGGGCGTAGCCGTCCATCTGTGAGTTAGGAAAACGCGGCATATCCCATTGGGCAGTGAGAGTATCTGCGATGGCTAGGCCGACAGCCTGGGTAAGCGGGAGCGTTACCACCCGTGGGGTGGGGAAAGCCGCTTCGACGGCAGCGAGGTGTGCTTCGTAGGTGCGCATGGATGCTCCTTTAGACAGCGAGTAACTGCCATTTTAAGGATCACACTGGCATAGTGGGGAACATGCTTGACGTCCACTACTTTGCCGCCGCCCGCCAGGCCGCAGGCACCGCTGCTGAGCAGGTTTTTGCCCCGGCGACACTTCGCGACCTGGTTGCTGAATTAGGCGATGCCCATGCCGGTACTACTGCCGCGGGCATGCCCTTAGCGGACGTATTGGAGCGCTGTTCCTTCCTGCTGGACGGGCAGGGCACCGACGACTTGGATGCCTCCTTGGAAGGCATTAGCCGTGTTGATGTCCTGCCGCCTTTCGCAGGTGGTTAAGCCACAACTTTGCGCCAGGCCTTAAGGAAGGTCTGGGTTTCTTCTTCCGTGGTGGCCGTGATGCGAATGCCTTCGCTGAAGGCACGTACCACGACGCCATTCTCAGTCAGGCGCTCTGCAATTTCTTGCGGAGTGCCCTGGTCAGCGATGTTTTCTGCCGGAACCCAAATGAGATTCGCCTCGGAGTGCGGAACACCGTAAGCGGCAAGTTCCTTCTCCAGAACGTCGCGCTGTTCTTGGGTTTCTTCGACGCGCTTCTGCAGTTCGTTTTGGTCCTGCAGGCTGGCAATCGCTGCGGACTGGGCAAGCGCGCTGGCGGAGAACGGAATCGATACCTTGTCGATAGCCTCAATGAGCAGCGGGTTACCGAATGCGTAACCCATGCGCGCACCCGCAAGACCATAAGCCTTGGAGAACGTGCGCAGACCAACAATGTTCGGACGATCCAGGTAATCCGTAGCTACCGGAGTATCCGCTGCGTTGTTGTACTCGTAGTAAGCCTCATCCAATGCAATGACGACATCCTGCGGCACAGCATCGAGGAACTCTTCGAACTCCGCACGGGTCACCGTCGAACCAGTCGGGTTATTCGGATTGCACACGAAGATGAGACGAGTCTTGTCCGTAACGGCATCTGCCATCGCCTTCAGGTCCACACCGTGCTCACCAGTCAGCGGAATCTGCACCGGGGTCGCACCGACAACCTGCACGAAGATGGGGTAGGCCTCAAAGGAACGCCACGGGAAGATAACTTCCTCACCAGGCTTCGCAGTAGCCAGCACTAACTGCTGGCACAGTGCTGAGGAACCAGTACCCACAGCAATCTGCTCGCTGCCCAGCTGCAAGTGCTTTGCCAGCGCATCCTTCAAATCCACCGCTGCCATATCCGGATAGCGGTTGGCACCCTGTGCTGCTTGCTGCATGGCCTCCACGGCCGCCGGGAGGGGCGGGTGCGTGGACTCATTCGAAGACAGCTTGACGGCGTCTGGATTACGCGCGCCGGGTTTATAAGAAGGAATAGCCTGAAGATCGGAGCGAATCATGCTTCTACCTTAGGGCTTGTGCCCATCGCGCGTGGTGACTTGGCGCGCTCTTTACTCTGCTCGGCAGTCCGGCCTTAACTGGAGCCCGAAATTTTTGTCTGCTGGAGTGCGTCAGGTAGAGTCTTTTACGTCCTTTCATAGGACGCTGGAGACGTGCCAGAGCGGCCGAATGGGGCTCCCTGCTAAGGAGTTGACTTGCTTGCGCAGGTCCGGAGGTTCAAATCCTCTCGTCTCCGCCGCACAGAAACCTCAGGTAATAAACTGCCTGAGGTTTCTTCATGTTTTCCCATTTCAAGGGTTGTGGTGCAGTACTTCTCGTGGAGGCTGTTCGGGTGGGGCAGACACACTTTCTTTACTTAAGCGCCCTTGACTCAAGGTGGATTGGTCAAAGTTAGGTCAAACCTCGGGTTCCTGGCTTTGTCGCTGGGGTGTGAACCCGTCATGAGAGCCGTTGCAAATCGCGGCAGTGGGGTGATTATTAGGCTGCGACGCGGTCGCAGCGGGGGTAGTGGGGAAGTGGTGTCGGGGTGTGGGATCGGGCCCGTTTTTCGTTTGGTGATAAAAAGCTATTATCAAGTACGCGCACCATACGGGCCTGTGGAGGGTTGCGTACCGAACGTCCTATTAGTATTTCTGGGGTCTACCTGCAGGTTTAGCGGGGTTAGGGCAAAGTGACATGTGTCATTATTGTTGAACAATTATGAAGCAAAACGCTAAAGTTTAATTATCGCGATAAAAAGTTATCTCACAACCGAGAGGTTGAGAGTCAAGGATTTTTCAGCGGAGCGCACCCCAGCGAAACGCTGAAACGGGTAATAGCCACTAAGGGCTAAGAAAGACGATTCGCATGTCACACACCATTGAGCCAGCCGCCTCACAATCCCGGCTCGCACAAACTTCGCAACATACTGCTTCTGATCACCCTGAAAACTTTCCAAAGTGGAACAAGTCCGACATGGTTTGGGCCCTGAGCCTCTTTGGAACCGCCATCGGTGCCGGCGTTCTCTTCCTCCCCATCAACGCCGGTATCGGCGGCATCATCCCGATCCTGGTCATGGCAGTCATCGCACTGCCAATGGCCTACTGGGCACACCGCGGCCTTGCCCGCTTCGTTCTGTCCGGTTCTGACCCGGAAGGCGACCTGACTGTTGTCGTCGAGGAGCACTTCGGCCCAAAGGCCGGTGCCGTGATGACGGTGCTGTACTTCCTGTCCGTCTATCCGATTCTGCTGGTCTATTCAGTGACCATCACCAACACCGTTAACTCCTTCCTGGAGAACCAGCTCGGTGTTGAACCGTGGCCGCGCTGGCTGATGTCCCTGCTGCTCGTCGGCGGTCTGATTGCCGTGGTCAGCTTGGGTCAGCAAGTCGTCGTCAACGTCATGAGTGTCCTGGTCTTCCCGTTCATCGCCGTTCTGGTGGGCCTGTCCCTGGTACTGATTCCGCGCTGGAACACCGCACTGTTCACCACTTTCGACCCTGAGGTTGCCGCTGAAGCTTCCGGCCAGTCGATTGCACTGACCCTGCTGCTGCTCATCCCGGTTGTGGTCTTCTCCTTCAACCACTCGCCAATCATTTCCTCCTTCGCAGTGGACAGCCGTCAGAAGTATGGTGCTTGGGCTGACAAGAAGACCGGCCAGATTCTCCTGGTTGCTGAGTCGCTCATGGTCATCGTCGTGATGTTCTTCATCCTCTCGACTGCACTGTCGCTGAGCCCGGCCGACCTGGCCGCCGCCAAGGAACAAAACATCACCATCCTGTCCTACCTGGCCAACCACTTCGACTCCCCGCTGATTCAGTGGGTAGCACCGATTGTCGCCATCATCGCTGTCGCCAAGTCCTTCCTCGGCCACTACCTGGGCGCTGCTGAAGGCTTCGAAGGCATCGTCGTGAAGTCCTCTAAGGGCAAGCTCGACCGCAACAAGGCTCTCGCACTCGGCACCCTGGCCTTCATGCTGATTTCTGCTTGGCTGGTCGCCTGGGCTGACCCATCCATCCTGGGCATGATTGAGACCATGTGTGGTCCGACCATCGCCATCATCTTGTTCATCATGCCAATGGTCGCCATCATGAAGGTCCCGGCACTGAAGAAGTACCGCGGCCACCTGTCCAATTACTTCACCCTGGGCATCGGCATCATCGCCTTCGGCACCATCTTCTACAACATCATCCAGTTGTTTGTCTAAGACAAACAACGTTCAAAGAAGTTCGAACTTTCAGTAGAAAAGGAAAAAGACGATGTACGTCAGCGTTACCGACATGTTCAAGATTGGTATCGGCCCCTCCTCCTCACACACACTTGGCCCGATGAAGGCTGGACTGGCATTCATTGATGAGCTCGAAGCTTTAGGCCGCATGAGCGAAGTCACTGATATTCGCGTCAAGCTCTATGGCTCGTTGTCCTTAACGGGTAAGGGCCATGCCACCGACCAGGCAGTCACGCTGGGTCTGGCGGGATTCCAGCCAGAAACCGTGGATATTGATATGTATCCGCTGTTCTTGGCCAAGGTCAATGAGACTGGCCGCCTGCCTATCGCCAATGGCAAGCACACGGTGAACTTCCCCGAAGACGAAGCGATTTTGTTCAACCGGGATTCGCTGCCACTGCACGAAAATGGCATGACCATTACCGCCTACAAAGGTCAGCGCTACATTCTGAGCAAGACCTACTACTCCATTGGTGGTGGCTTCATCACTGATGAAGAGCACTTCGGCAAAGACTCCGACGAAGTCATCGAGGTCCCCTTCGACTTCGAGACCGCAGAAGAGCTCATGGAGATTTGCGAACGCGAGCACATGAGTATCCTGGAGGTTATCTGGGAAAACGAAAAGGCCCTGCGCCCAGAAGCGGAAACCCGTGCGCACCTGAAGAAGGTGTGGGACGTGATGAGTGAAGGCATCGAGCGTGGCTCGCATACCGAAGGTGTGCTGCCTGGTCCGATGCAGCTGCGCCGCCGCGCAGCGACCCTGCGTCAGCAGTTGGAAGAAAAAGACGGCACGTTCGACCTGCCCGTGATGAGCTGGCTGAACATGTACGCCCTGGCTGTTAACGAGGAAAACGCAGCAGGTGGTCGCGTGGTGACCTCCCCGACCAATGGTGCTTGCGGCATCCTCCCGGCAGTGCTTGCTTACTACGAGCGCTTCCATCGCATCCCGAAGGGTCAGCCCGAAGACACGATGCTTGATTACTTCCTGGCATGCTCTGCTATCGGCTCTTTGTACAAGAAGAACGCCTCCATCTCCGGAGCCGAAGTAGGTTGTCAGGGCGAGGTCGGCGTGGCCTGCTCCATGGCCGCCGGCGGCCTCGCACAACTCTTCGGTGGCACCCCAGCGCAGGTCTTCTCCGCAGCAGAGATTGCTATGGAGCACAAGCTCGGCCTGACCTGCGACCCGGTCGGTGGCCAGGTGCAGATTCCGTGCATCGAGCGCAACGCCGTGGGTGCTGTGGACTCCGTCAGTGCCGCCAACATGGCACTCCAGCGCGACTCCGAACCGTCGGTCAACTTCGACCAGGTTGTACAGACTATGTACTGCACCGGTCGCGATATGCGTGAGCGCTACCGTGAGACCTCCCTGGGTGGTCTTGCGCTCATCGTGAAGCCGCGCGTGGGCCAAAAGACCGCGTTGCCCTGCCACTAGTTGACACCTCACACAGATGCCCCGGGGAGTTGAGATGACATCAACCCCGGGGTATCTACTATTAGACAGAAATTTCTCCAAAGGAGGAGAATGTGCCATGCTAAAGAGTATGGAGAATGAACGAGCTACGGCGGCATCGTCCTCCAACCCCGTGGTGGAAAGCTACATTCCACTAGTGGAGTTCCTCGGCGCGGCTGTCGGCCCTAACTGCGAACTTGTGCTGCATGATTTGGATAATCCAGAGCAGTCCATCGTCGCTATTGCCAACGGACACATCAGCGGCCGCGTCGTCGGCGGGCCGGTGACTAACTTCGCGCTGTGGTTTATGCGCCAGGCCGAACAAACCCGCGTGCCCTCCCTGACTGGTTATAAATCCGTCAATAATCAGGGGCGCACCTGCCGTTCGTCGAGCTACTTCATTCGCGATGAGCACGGTGCCCTGCGCGGCATGCTGTGCATCAACGTCGATATGACTGACATCGTCAATATCCAAGAAGCCGTCGGCCACTTCCTCGGCGAGGACATGTCCTCGATGCCGGATAAGATGGACGCCTTCAAGCTCCCGCGCAATCCGCAGCCCACCCCGCGCCCGGAGGTCGAAGCAGCCCCTGCCGATGCTGACGCCGTCGAAGTCTTAGGCTCCAGCGTCAACGAGTTGCTCGACAACATGCTGGATTCCGCATTGAGCACCTGCGATATCCCGACTGATCGCATGCGGTCGAATGAGCGCATCGAAGTTGTTGCCGACCTAGAAGCCAATGGCTTCTTCCTGCTCAAAGGTGGAATCTCCGCCGCAGCGCATCGCCTAGGTGTTTCCGAGCCCACGATTTATCGCTACCTCGCACAAGTCCGCGGCTAATACCTTTTGCTCGCACCGCCACACAACCTTTCGCGTTGTACAGTGGCGGTGCATATTTATTTATAAGGAGGCACCGGTGGCTCGTTTCCCGCAGTCGGTCTATGGCCAGGGCGAAGAACCCGACGCGCGCTTTAGCCTGGCCAATGAGCGCACCTTCCTCGCTTGGATTCGCACCTCGCTGGCGCTGATTGCCGGCGGTGTGGCACTCGAAGCCTTCGACCTGCCGCTGCCTGCAACCCTGCGGGTGATTGTCTCCTCGCTGCTCCTTATTGCCGCCGCCTGCCTGCCCTTGGTCGCTTGGGCCCACTGGAAAGCTTCCGAGAAAGCCATGCGCACACGTCAGCCTTTGCCCTTCAATCGTGCATTGCCGCTGCTCGTGGGGCTGCTCACCGTGGTTGCTATCGCCTTGTTGATTGGCGGCTGGGTTGCCTAGTCAGCTCTTCGACCCCGGCCTCCAGCCCGAACGCACCCGGCTGTCCTGGCAGCGCACCGCACTCGCATTCATCCTGATTATGGTCACCGCGGCGCGCATCGTCGGCTTTTCGCTCACTGCCATCGGCATCCTGCTCGTCATCGTAGCCTGCTGGCTGGTGTGGGCAGTACGTCGTCGAGCAGTACTTATCGATGCCTCCCTCGCCCACACCCGTCCCTTACCCGGCGGGGGAGTACTGGCCGTGCTGGCGGGGTTAACCTCCGTGTTGGCGATCGGGATTGTCCTTGGGTTATACCTTTAGACTAAGTGGGCTAGCGCGAGGCAGAAAGGCAAGCCATGGCTGAGAACACGCAACCATTGGGAACGGCGTACACGATCGATGAGACCATCGAGCGACTCGAGCGCTGGCTTAAACAAGATGAGTCCATCGATCCAGATCAGGCTCCCGAGCTGCAGAACCTCCTGCGCCAGGTGCCGCTCAAGGACCTCATTGATGTTGTCGAGCGTCAAAATGCCATTCGTTCCGCGGTGGCGTTGCGCCTGTTGACGCGCACCAAGTCCATTCAGGTCTTCGATGCGCTTGACTCGCGCCAGCAGGCCGACATCATCGACGAGCTGGGCAATGCCGAAGTCTTTGAATTCTTCGACGGCCTCGAACCCGATGACCGCGTATCCTTGCTCGATGAGCTGCCCGCCGAAATCGCCGATCGCCTGCTGAGCTCCCTGAACGACTTCGAGCGCGACGTCACCGGCGTCGTGCTGGGCTACCCCAAAGGCTCGGTCGGTCGTCGCATGTCGCCGGAGGTTCCCGAAATCGTCGCCAGCATGAGCGTCGAAGAGGCCTTCCAGTACTTACACACCAAGGCCGACAATGTCGAGACCATTTATCTGCTGCCCGTTACGCGTGGCGATAGGCGACTGGTGGGCATCGTCAGCTTGCGGCAGCTGCTTAGGGCCGATGCTGAAGCCAAGGTCGAAGACATCATGCACGAGCCGATCTTCGCCTACTCGCATGACGATGCCGAGGAAACCGCTCGCTGGTTCCTGCCCCTCGACGAACTCGCCTTGCCCATCGTCGACGACTCCCGCCGCCTGGTCGGCCTGCTTACCTGGGACGACGCCGCCGACATTATTGAGGAAGAAGACACCGAGGACAGCGCGCGTGCTGGTGGTACTGAGGCGCTTCAGCAGCCGTACATGTCGACGCCGCTGCTGACCCTGGTGCGCAAGCGCATCGTGTGGCTGCTCGTGCTCGCCATTTCCGCACTGCTGACGGTGCAGGTCCTCGACGCCTTCGAAGAAACCCTGGCCGCCGCCGTGGTGCTATCTCTCTTTATTCCACTGCTGACCGGCACCGGCGGCAACACCGGCAACCAGGCTGCCACGACGGTCACCCGTGCACTCGCGCTTGGCGATGTCCGCGGCAAAGACATACTCCAAGTCATCTGGCGCGAACTGCGCGTCGGCATGCTGCTTGGCGCCGTCCTCGGCCTGCTTGGCCTGGGCTTAGCGACGCTGGTCTACGGCAGCGACATCGGCATCGTCATCGGTGCCACCCTCTTCTTGGTGTGTGCCATGTCCGCCACCGTCGGCGGCATGATGCCAATTCTGGCCAAGACCATCGGCGCAGACCCGGCCGTCTTTTCCAACCCCTTTATCTCTACCTTCTGCGACGCCACGGGTCTCATCATCTATTTCCTGATCGCAAAAACGGTGCTTGGCTTGTAGGAAAGTGTGGGATTCTGCATAGCGTGGGGTGGAGCTTTACACACCATATGCCGTAGTTTCCTGGGGGAAACGTACTTTTCTCCAGGGGGATGTCGGGGGTAGTCCTGTCCGAAACGTGTGGTTTCTGTGAATGTTGTTTTGTATGGTTCATGCATGCCCTGCGGTGATCTGAATAACTTTCAAACCACCACTTGATGCGCGCTATAGCGCTGTGTGAGGGCAGTGTGAAACCCCTACATTTGTGAAGGAGCGCGTGACTATGACTGTCCCGCACACTCATAAGTCGACTTCCCACACCGAAGGTGAAGACGACCTCGGCCCACAGACGCTGGAATGGCGTCGTCAAGCAATTGGCATCTTTGTCGGCCTGGCTCTTGCCGCTCTGGTGTTCTTCATTTTTCCGACTAATGCAGTAGAAACCGTTTTGCAGTCCACCGGTGCTGACCCGGAGGTTGAGTACTCTTACGACGCCCTGCGTGCGGTTGCCGCCATGACCATCCTCATGGGTGTTTGGTGGATGACCGAGGCCATTCCGCTGGCCGCGACCGCACTGTTGCCGCTGGTGGTCTTCCCACTGGCTGGCGTCGGCACTATCTCCGAAGTTGGTTCGCCGTACGCATCTGCAACCATCTTCCTGTTTATGGGCGGCTTCCTTATCGCCCTGGCACTGCAGCGATGGAATTTGCACCGCCGAATGGCTTTGGCCGTCGTTAAGCTCGTTGGCACCTCGCCCAAGCGCATCATCTTGGGCTTTATGCTGGCCACCGGCTTCCTGTCGATGTGGGTGTCGAACACCGCAACCGCCGTCGTGATGCTCCCGATTGGTACCTCCGTGCTGGCCCTGACCGCAGAAACCGTCGGCGGCATGAAGAACCAGAAGAAGTTCGCGACCGCCCTGATACTGGGTATCGCGTACTCTGCGTCCATCGGCTCCCTGGGTACCCTGATTGGTACCCCGCCAAACGCCCTGCTAAAGGGCTACATGGAGACCTCCCACGACATCGTCCTGGGCTTCGGTACCTGGATGATCGTGGCAATGCCGCTGGCTATCATCTTCCTGTTCATCGCCTGGTTCCTGCTGATTACCGTCTTCAAGCCAGAGATGACCGAAATCCCAGGTGGTCGTGAGCTCATCAACGACGAAATCAAGGCCATGGGCCCATGGACCGGTCCGCAGATCATCACCGGCATCATCTTCGTCGGCGCTGCTGTTTCCTGGGTTGCCATCCCGTTCTTCGTCAGCGACCAGTCCAACTACGACGACGCTATCGTCGGTATCGCTGCCGGCATCCTGCTGTTCCTGATTCCAGCTGACCCGAAGCACGGCACCCGCCTGCTCGACTGGAAGACCGCAAACGAAATGCCATGGGACGTGCTCCTGCTCTTCGGCGGCGGCCTCTCGCTGTCCGCAATGTTCAACGCTTCTGGTCTGTCCCTGTGGATTGGTGAGCAGGCCAAGGGCCTGGCCGCCCTGCCGATGATCCTGCTGATTGCCGCAGTTGCCCTGCTGGTGCTCTTCCTGACCGAGATCACCTCGAACACCGCAACCGCTGCGACCTTCCTGCCAATCATGGGCGGTGTCGCCGTTGGTATCGGCCTGACCGAGGCTTCCGAAATGAACGTCCTGCTGCTGACCATCCCGGTCGCACTGTCTGCAACCTGTGCGTTCATGCTGCCGGTCGCAACCCCGCCGAACGCTATTGCCTACGGCTCCGGCCACGTCAAGATTGGCGAGATGATCAAGGGGGGTATCTGGCTCAACATCATCTCAACCGTCCTGATTACCCTGACCGTTTACCTGCTGGCTATCCCAGTCTTCGGCCTGGTGGTCTAACGCCTAACTCGGTACACGCGCCCCTAACGCTGCACCACACTCGCCTCAAACCCCGCCTGGTTCCCACCACGCGGGGTTTCGGCCTTTCCAGGCGCTTTCTAACCACTTCATGAACACCCGCTAAAATCCACGTTAACCAGCGGATTTGGCAGATTCTTAGACGCTGGGTATAGTTACTTCTCGTTGCACAGCAAGCCGCACGGCAAGCACGCGACGGTTAGCGCCCGTAGCTCAACGGATAGAGCATCTGACTACGGATCAGAAGGTTGGGGGTTCGAATCCCTCCGGGCGCACAATACTCCCAGGTAGAAGCGAAATTCTATCTGGGATTTTTGCTGTTCGCGCCCCAAGTCAGCGAATAGCCGCCATTTATTAGAGCGCAGCACGGACAACGTGGTGCAGATACAGGAGAGGGCCTACAGGCGCCTTCCGTCCTGTAGACCCTTCCAACTCATGACGAGGGACCTTGTCCTCGCCTTCTGCGAACAAACCCGATATGAAGCCCTCCGATAAAGGAAGAGAAGCTAGCGATGTCCTAATGCTCCGCAAAACCCTTCTGAGATCGAAAAAATCTCCAGGAAACGGTTGGAAAACGACAGGGGTCTTTCTTCCTGGGTGGTTCTGGTGCGCTTGGGAAAGGAGCGCAAGGCCCACGCCACCGTGGACCGCGGAAGTCGCCACAAGGCCACACAACGCCGGAAAGCCGATTCCAAGGGAATGCGTCGACGATAGTTCACCCGAAATGGAGACCTTATAGCGATTGTCGGATGGATTGAGGCGGGCTAAACTCATTTGCGAAGGTGCCCCAAGCACTGTATTCCCTACGTTAGACGGTGTTAATTAAAAGAAGAACTTTCTAGAACATGGATATGGGTAGTAGCTCGTTCATCGCTCAAATTGGAATCGTTGTGATCGTTTGGGGCGCTTTGTACCGCTATAGGAAAACTACTTCCAGGTGGGTCTTTGTAGCAGCGATTGTGAGCACTTGCTTAGCCGCGCTTTTGGCCTTATCTACACCTTTAGGGCTAGCTGGTGGTCTTATCGATATTTTGTCTCTGGCCAACGTTTTCTTGAACATGTTCATCTTGTTGGCGGTCGGGCAGTCTCGTGTGCGACGTGAAGATGAGCTGTGCGTAGGGGAGCGGTGAACTTTGCTTTCGGAAAAGTGCGGGTTGAAACTTTCGAAATGTGCGGGTTAGAAATCCCGAAAAGTGCGGGTTTGGATTGAAAAACTGTTGTTAACCAGCGGTGACAGAAATTGGTGGTTGCGCATGATGGAAAGTGCTGCATGCACACTTTCTGGGGGTCAAAATGTCACGATGCGAGGGTTGCAGCGTAGTTTGCGTGGGGTTCGTGTTGCCTGATTTCACCCCCTTGCTAGCCTGAAGGGACTTCACACGCGCGAAAGGAAGGCCCGCAATGACTAAGCAGAAGGTGACGGCGGCGTTTATGGCTGGGCTGATTTTGGGCTTGGCGATGTGGCTGATTTCCGGCATGCTGTGGCTGCTGCCGGTCGGGATTGTCTGCGGTTTGATTGCGCTGCCGGTGCTGCGCGAATCCAATGATCCGGCGCGTCCGCGCAAGCGCCGGGATCAAAACTTCCGCGACTAGAAAATCTCTATCCGTCCACCGAGGGACTCAGATTGGCGTAACTGGGCGATCCAGGAGGGCGCGCCGGGGTGGAGGCGTAGGACTGGCCGTGAAGAAATCTTCAGCGGGGAGACGGATTCTTTACGTGCGCCGGAGCGTGCTTCGATGCGGGTGCGGGCGCGGTAGCCGGCATCGGCAAGCTCAGCAATGGAAGGCTTCTCAGCGGCTAAGGAGTCGCGGGCTTCCTGGAGGAGTTCCAGGGCCTCATCGAGAGCTTCTACCAGCGCAACAGAATTGGTCTCACACATCTGACGGACTAGTGCCGGGGCAGTGCCAGCCACGCGTGTGCCGTCCTTGAAGGAGCCGGCAGCGAGGGACTGGGCGAGGATGCCGCCGTTATCGCCGACGACGGCGAGGGTTTCCGCGAGTACGTGCGGCAGGTGAGAAATGCGCGCGACGGCAGCGTCGTGGTTAATCACGCGCACCGGAATGGCTTCCGCGCCGACCATCTGCGTCATGCGGGTGACATCGGCGAAGAGATCGACCCAGAACTGGTCAATCTTCTTACCCGCCGCTTCACATTCGGTGGCGTAGTCGTAGGTAATTGCCCAGGCAGCACGCTTAAAAAGGCCGGTCTGAGAGTGGTCCCAACCGGAATTCGCCGTACCGGCCATCGGGTGACCGCCAACATAGCGGTCTTCCATCCCGCGCTCGCGCACCTGGTCGCGGACTTCAGTCTTCACCGAGACAACGTCGGTAATGCCGCAGGTAGGGGCGTGTTCCTGAATGGAATCGAGGACCTCACCCACAGCTTTCATCGGCACGGCGAGAACCAGCATCGCGCCTTCTTCTTCAGCGCGGGCAAGCAGTTCCGGGAGATTGTCGCTGACGTCGTAGCCCTGCTTAATCGCTGTTCGGGCACCCGATGTGGAGTGGTTATAGCCATACACATCGTGCTTTTGGGCAGCTAGGTCGCGCAGCAGGGAGCCGCCAATCAAGCCGAGGCCGATAATACAAATGGGGCGTTGGACATCTCGAGAACTCACAGTGACAATTCTGGCACAACCCGACTACTCTCTCGAAGTATGAGCGAAAACACGTACTCTTTTGCGGTGACTGTTGCCCGTAATGAGGGGCAATGGCAGGTTCGTGAATACAACGATGACTTCGAAACAATCGATACCGCGATTGCTGCGGTGCGGTCGCTGCGTTCGGAGGGTGCAGCCTTTGCGCTGCTGTGCGTGGAGGATGAATATTTCGTTGCCGTGCGCCCGGTGCCCGACGGGGTGCGGTTGCTGATTTCGGATGCCACGTACGCGCTTGACGACGATTTCGCTGAAGACATCCTCGATACCGCCGACCTGGATTTCCCCGACGACGATGACGACGAGGATCCAGAGCCCTACGGCGACGGTGACTTCGATATCTTCGCTGACCTGGGCTTGAGCGAAGATCAGCTGGGCTACATCATCGACAACGACGAGGATTGGCCGTCGGATATGCTTCTGCGCATCGCCGGCGAGCTGGGCTTTGGCGACGAACTCGAGGACGTCATTGATCAGTGAGGGCCAAACCCGCGCCGAAGACCGCATGCGCCGGGCCTTGGAAGTCGCTGCGACCACTCCGGCAGGGGATGTGCCAGTAGGAGCAGTGCTTTACGATGCCCACGGCACCGAACTGGCCAGCGGCGTCAACCGGCGCGAAGAACTCCAAGACCCCACCGCCCATGCAGAAATTGAGGCAATCCGCGCCGCCGTCCAGGTCCACGGCGATGGATGGCGCCTGACTGGGTGTGAGCTCGTCGTCACGCTCGAGCCCTGCGCCATGTGTGCCGGGGCCCTGCAGGCAGCCCGCATCGGCAGCGTTGTCTTTGGCGCTTTCGAGCCCAAGACCGGTGCGTGCGGCTCGCTTGTCGATGTCCTCCGCGCCCCTGGCGCATTGTATATCCCCGAAGTTCGCGCCGGAATACTCGAAGGAGATTGCCAGGCGTTGTTGAGAAATTTTTTCAACACGTTGCGCTGAATCCGCGTAGGGTGGATCGCAGAACAATCCAAATACGATTTGAGGAGGAAATCATGGGAGATTTCGAGAACAAGAAGGACGACCTGGTCGGCAAGGCAAAGGAAGCCGCAGGCGACGCTACCGATAACGACCAGCTGTCCAACGAGGGCAAGGGCGAGCAGGCTACTGCTGACGCCAAGGAGAAGGTCTCTGACGCCGTAGAGGGCGCTAAGGACAAGGTCAACGAGGTTATCGGTAACTTGAAGAACGACTAATTTTGTTCACCGCCGCCGCTGTTTTAAGCTGGTTGGCGGTGGCGTGTCCGAGCGGCCGAAGGTGATCGCCTCGAAAGCGATTGTTGGGTAACCCCCAACCGCGGGTTCAAATCCCGCCGCCACCGCTCTGTGAAATAGCTCCAGTCTGGATGACAGGCTGGAGCTATTCTTTGGTTTTCAGCCAGGATCACTAGAATAGATTCGGTTCTTCTCTCTCGCCCCTCCTGTTTCAACCACAACCGAAGGTATTTTCTGTGGCTAAACTCCTCTACCGGCTTGGACGTTGGTCCTTTCTGAACAAGTGGAAGGTCATCGTGACCTGGATTCTGCTGTTGGCAGCAGCAGGTGGCGCAGCGATCTCGTTGATGAAGCCCATGACCGACGAGTTCGCCATCGAGGGCACCCCCTCCATCGACGCGACCTACCGCACGATGGAACTTTTCCCCGAGGGCGGCAACCCAGCGAATGCCGCCACGGTCAACCTGGTTTTCCAGGCCCCGGAGGGCGAGACACTATCTGATCCGGAAAACTCCGCTGCTATCGATGACGTCATCGCGTACATCGAGGACAACCTCACGCTTGGCGATGACCTCCGCTTCGGCAACCCCCTTGAGGTCTCTCCCCAGATCGAGCAGGGCGTGATTGACCAGTTCACCAGCATGGGCCTGCCGGAGGAGTCCGCCCGCGAGGACGCCGATAACCTCAAGATGGTCAACGATGATGAGACCATCGCCTATACCTCCTTTAACTTCGACGCCGAAAACCCCTTCCTGGTTGACCAGGAAGAAAAGGACGTCGTCACCGCAGCTATGGAGCTGGGCCGCGAGCAGGGCATTACCGTCGAAGCAGGCGGCGCCGGCTTCGGCGAAGCGATTACCGTGAACACCACCTCGGAGATCATCGGCCTGGCCGTGGCCTTCCTGGTGCTCATCTTCACCTTCGGTTCCCTGGTTTCTGCCGGCATGCCGCTGATTTCCGCCGTCGTCGGCGTGGGCCTCGGTGTGCTGTGCATGTTCATGGCCACCCACTGGGTCGAGCTGAACAACATGACCCCGGTCCTGGCCGTCATGATTGGCCTGGCCGTGGGCATCGACTACGCGCTGTTTATCCTCTCGCGCTACCGTTCCGAGCGCCAACGCATGTCCGCACCTGAAGCCGCCGGCATGGCTGTCGGTACCGCAGGCTCCTCAGTCGTATTCGCCGGTGCCACAGTCTTCATCGCGCTCTTCGCGCTGATCATCGCCCGCATTGGCTTCCTGACCGCCATGGGTCTCGCCGCCGCCGGCACCGTCGCCGTGGCCGTCCTCGTGGCGCTCACCCTCATCCCGGCGATGCTCGGCCTGCTTGGCGATCGCGCCTTCAAGGGCCGCGTCCCCGGCGTTGCCGGCAACCCCAACCGCAAGGGCAAGGTCCGCCGTTCCGAGACCATGGGCAGCCGCTGGGTCCGCTTCGTCCAGAAGGTCCCGGGCCTGGTCATGGCCATCGTCGTGCTCTCCTTGGGCACCATGTCCGCACCGGTGCTCAACATGGAGCTCGCCCTGCCTGCCGATACCACTTCCAACCCGGATACCACCCAGCGCAAGGCCGCCGACCTGCTCGCCGAGGGCTTCGGCCCGGGCGTCAATGGTCCTTTCCTCGCAGTTGTCGATGCTGCCGACGTCAACGCCGACTCCCAAGCCCTGTCCCCACTAGTACAGGCCCAGGGCGACGGCAACCCGACGGATCAGGCCGCACTGGCCTCCTACATGTACACCGCTGACCAGCTCAAGGAAGTCGGCGGCGTCAAGCACGCCCAGATCGTCGGACTAAGCGACGACGGCCGCGCCGCCCAGATCATGGTCACCCCGGAGACCTCCCCAACCGAGGCCGCCACCGTTCAGGTCGCCCACGCCCTGCGTGCTGCTACCTCCGAAATCGAAGAAGTCACCGGCACCGAGGTCGGCCTCACTGGCCTCACCGCCGTCCAGGTCGATATCACCGAGCGCCTCCAATCCGCCATGGGCCCGTACCTGGCCATCGTGGTCGGCCTCGCGATTGTCCTGCTGCTGTTGGTCTTCCGATCGCTCCTGGTCCCGCTGGTCGCCGGCCTCGGCTTCCTGCTGTCCGTGGGCGCCGCCTTCGGCCTGACCGTCCTGGTCTGGCAGGAAGGCCTCTGGGGCCTCGTCCCAGCCCCTGGTCCGCTGATTTCGTTTATGCCGATCTTCCTCATCGGCGTGACCTTCGGCCTCGCAATGGACTATCAGGTCTTCCTGGTCACCAGAATGCGCGAGCACATATCCCAGCACCCCGAGGGCACCGGCCTGAAGTACAATGCCGTGGAAGAAGCCACCATCACCGGCTTTACCCAGGGCGCCCGCGTGGTCACCGCCGCCGCCATCATTATGATCTCGGTCTTCGTGGCCTTTATTAACCAGCCACTGCCGTTCATCCAGATCTTCGGCTTCGCGCTCGCCGCAGGCATTCTTTTCGATGCCTTCTTCATCCGCATGGCCCTCGTCCCTGCCACCATGTTCCTCATGGGCCGGGCCACCTGGTGGATGCCGCACTGGCTCGACCGCATCCTCCCACAACTCGACATCGAGGGCACCGCCCTGGAGAAGGAGTGGGAGGAAAAGCAGAAGCACCGCGAAGCTCAAAGCGAGCTAGAACTTAACAAAAGCTAAGTTACCCCCTTGGGGTGCCTGGAAAACAGCAGGTTGTAAGGATTACTGCGTGCCATTCGCCAAAAACCTTAAAAATAACTAAACTTATGGTGATTAAACCTAAGATTAGTTAGCGGCACTGCCGTGGGCGCAAAGACAATGGGAGAACACCCGTGGCACGTAGGATCTCTTGGCGAAGTGTATTCGCACTCTTCGGGGTCGTAGCGTTATTAGTCGGCATTATCGCCATCGCACAGCCCGCGCCCACCGCGCAGGCCCAAACTCAACCGCCTACGTTCCAGCAAATGGGCAGTGCGGATACTGGTTCTCGTGCTGACTCAGAGCTTTATAAGAACCCTACGAATAGAAGTGCTATCCGTGCGCTCCAGTACCGCGTTAGTGGTGGTGGCAGCCAAAGCCGTCAACTGGATACTTTCACCATCTCAACGAGAAGCACGAACGCTAACCACGCAATCAGCGGCCCGTACAGGGTCCAGATTTTCCGTGGCGATACCCCAGTCGCAAGCTCGCCTGTCTTGGACGAGTATGTCGTGCAGACTCCCAACGGCAGAAACCCGGGCGGTACTGCGGTATTCGACGTGCGCAATGTACCCGGCCTAACAGTGCAAGACGGCGACTTTGTTAGGTTCGCTTTTTATTCTTCCGCAGGCGCTGCAGCCTTCAGTAGTGACGTGACTGTTGTCGATCCTTCTTCTGGAGGCGGGGAAGATCCTGGTGAAGGCGGCGAATCGCCGTCTCCGTCAGATCCTGCATGTTTTGCACATGACTCATCGACGGCGATTGTCGATAGGAATGGGCCGCGACAACTGACTCCCGAAGAGCGGGAATCCGGTGCGGCGGTATACGTCAGTGCTACACCCGGTGGTGACGTGAGAAATAACGATAAGACTCAGCTTCACCGTCAGTGGGACGGTAGAGAAAACTATAAGCCTATTGGCCAGCCATCGAAGTGGGTTTATAATGCATTAGCTTATAACACCGAAGACAACTGGCTCTATGCGGTTTCTCAGATTGCCGATGCCAAGGGTGGGGCTAACGCATACCACTACTGTTATCCAATGGGACATTTGCTGCAGATTGACCCAAGTAATGGCAATGTTTACAACCTCGGCCCCATCGTTGGTCCTAACGGGGGCAAGGATTTCTGAGCGCTGTTGAAGACCCAAATGTTGACAATGACTCCCACTTGCTTAACGTTGGTTTCATTGATATCCGGTCGAATGAGTCGCTTTACGTTGCTAACACGTCATCTAATGGTAATAAGGTGCTTTATCGTGTGAATCTGTCTTCTCGAGTATCAGAGATTGTTTCGGGTACTGGAAGCTTCCGCGACACGATTGTCAGGGATGGTCAAACTTATCGAGTTCAGCGATTCTTTAGTGAAGACTACGCGGTAATCCCTGACTATCCCCAATTTGCCTGGGGATTGGCCAGTCGGTCAACTAACTTCCCATGGAACCGTGCTGGCGTACCAAAAGCTGACTTCGAAGTCTTTGAGCGGGTAAACATCGATACCGGAGAAGTTACCTATATTCCGGTACGCCGATCGGAGTTCGTAACGGAAGCTGGTGGTAGGTTCCCGGGAATCACAGGTTCTGGCCGTGGAAACGTCAACACGTGGGGAAAGGCATGGGCATATGGCAACGGACACTTGGGTTTCGGTGAAGGTGGTCTGCAAGGCAGCAAAGCAGGCGTCGAGTTTGCAGTAGATGATCCTGCTGGGGACAACCCCAGGGTTCGTTTGTTCGCTGTTTATGACAACCTGCCACATTCTTACAACACTGACGCTGCAAGCAGTGCGGGTAACCAGGATCTTGTTCCTTCTGATCTAGTTGCGTCAAAGACAATGCTGTCTCAGGAGGAACTTGAGCGTAGGCAAGATCTGCCTGAAGGCGACCGAGATTACCTTCCTAGATTGCCTCGTGAGGCTAATCCGAATATGCGGTTGTGGCAGTTAACCATCAAGAATAAAGGTCCAGGTAATTCTAGCGGTTTTGTTTGGCGAGACTACCTTCCTCGCGAATATGAAAATCCAGGATTTGCTGGGTTCTATGAACGCGATGGGATAGCTCCAACTCTTGTTGAGTTTCCGGAGGGCTTCCAAGATCCGGTAACTAAACGCTATGTATTCGGCGCGACTGTAGCCGACATGCCAGCTGGGACATCATTAACGTTCTATCTGTGGGCTTATCTAAAAGCAGGCGAATCGTGTGTACCGAACACACTTCGTGTCTTCAATAAAGATGATGATGCGAATCCTGGGAATGATTTCTCTGCAGATGGATGAATGATGGAGAAGCAGCCTGTCGACATGAACGATGACGGTGAGATTACCGCGGAGGACATCGTCGACAACGAATCTGATTCGGATACGACGTACACGGCTGCTTATGACATCACGATTAATAGTGCTGACCTTCTGAACCCTTATGTCTACCCAGAGGTAGTTGATACGCCGCAGCTTCCGGATGCTGCAACGATTACCAAGATTCGTGTTGATTACGCTGACCAAAACGTGGCTAAGA
This sequence comes from Corynebacterium camporealensis, assembly GCF_000980815.1. Taxonomy (NCBI): domain Bacteria; kingdom Bacillati; phylum Actinomycetota; class Actinomycetes; order Mycobacteriales; family Corynebacteriaceae; genus Corynebacterium; species Corynebacterium camporealensis. The sequence continues at coordinate 144,904 of NZ_CP011311.1, forward strand.
CTGGTAATAGTCAGCAGCAGTTCAGTCGTGCGCCACTGTGTGAGGTTTCGCGAACTCCACAGCGTGATGATCTCAGTCAGCCTTTCTATGTGACTGACTGTGCTGCGGTAGATGGCAACGTGCGTGAAAACCATCAGCCTACTCAGGCTTTGCGTACGATCAGGCCGGGACAGGGAAGCGACTTTGCGCATGTGTACCGCGTTTCGGTGACGTACGAGATGAATTGGGAAGCATATCGCGAGGAATTCCCTATTGGTGAAGACGTTGATCCTGAAACTTGTGCTGCTGGTGATGCTGTGAACTCGGCTCGCATGGGTACTACGGATTCCACTGGTTGTATCCCGATTGTTCCGCCAGAGGACGAGCGTGTGTCTTTGGTGCTTGATAAGTACGGCAATATTGGTACAGACGGTGCTCAGCAGGCCATCCCGGATGAGCAGCTTGCTGGTACAACCTTTGCGCTCTACGATCAGGCGCCGGGTGAAGGCGTTGAGCCTATTTACCAGGCTGAGATGACTCGTGAGAACGGTAATTATTCGTTCCGTGCAGAGAACCTGGAAATTGGTAAGGATTACTGGTTGGTAGAGGTGCAGTCCCCGCAGGGCTACATGCTGTTGCCGAAGCAGGTGCAGTTCCAGATTGTAAAGAGCGACAGTCTCGAGTCGGGACCAGGTGAAGCTGATTTCACCTCCGTTGACTATGTAGTCGTGGTTCAAGACGGCTTCGGTTTCGTAGAACCGGGTGAGGATGCGTCACGTCCTGAGGGCGAAGACACCATCTTCTTGGCAGTAGCTAACTATCGCCAGGGCGAGCTGCCGAATACCGGCGGTTCGGGCGTTACCTGGGTGCTGTTGCTCGGCATGGTGCTAGTTGGCGCTGGTGCAGGCGTTGCACGCCGTAGGGTTGCTTAAGTAGCCAGAAGGTCCAAGTCTCCTAGTGGGGCTTGGGCCTTTAGTGTGTCTGCGGTTTTCTGTGCTTTGTTGGGGCTTGTCTGCGCGGGGTTCGCGTGGGGGAGAGCGGGCCACATAGACTTGAGTCCATGGAAAAATCCACCGACCTTACTCAGGACTTAAGCTTTCAGGTTGGTACCCGGCTCGAGCAGTCGGGGCCCGGAAAGCATGGCCGCACGGGGGTTATTCACACCCCGCATGGTGATATTCAGACCCCGGCGTTTATTCCGGTGGCCACCAAGGCAACCGTGAAGACGCTGACCCCGGAGCAGATTCGCAGCACCGGTGCGCAGGCTATTTTGTCCAATGCCTATCACCTCTACCTGCAGCCTGGCCACGACATCGTCGATGAGGCCGGGGGAGTGGCTGCCTTTGAGAACTGGCAGGGCCCGACCTATACCGACTCCGGTGGATTCCAGGTGATGTCGCTGGGTGTGGGGTTTAAAAAGGTTCTGGCCATGGATGTCGCGAACCTCACCGAGCAAGATATTCGCGCCGCGAAGAAAGAACGCATGGCGCAAGTCGATGAAGACGGCGTGGACTTCCGCTCTTTCATCGATGGCTCCAAGCACCGCTTTACCCCGGAGTTTTCCATGCAGATTCAGCATGGCCTGGGCGCGGACATCATGTTTGCTTTCGACGAGCTGACCACGCTGGTCGATACCCGCCAGTACCAGGAAGAATCCGTTGCCCGTACGCATCGCTGGGCGCAGCGCTGCCTCGACGAGCACGATCGGCTTACCCGCGAGCGTGCCCACCGCCCCAAGCAGTCGCTGTGGGGTGTGGTGCAAGGCGCGCAGTATGAAGATTTACGTCGTCAGGCAGCCCGGGGCCTGATGCAGCTTTCCGATGCCGCCAGCGACCAAGGCAAGCGCCCCTTCGGCGGCTTTGGCATCGGTGGCGCTTTGGAAAAGGAAAACTTGGGCACCATTGTCGGTTGGGTCTGCGATGAGCTGCCCGAAGATAAGCCGCGCCACCTGCTGGGTATTTCCGAACCCGACGATTTGTTTACGGCCGTCGAAGCCGGTGCCGATACCTTCGACTGCGTCGCACCGACCCGCTTGGCCCGCCGCGGTGGCGTGTATACCCTCGATGGGCGTCTCAACCTGGTCAACGCGCGCTTCAAGCGGGACTTTTCAGGTGTTGACGAAGAATTCGGCGGCTACGTCTCCGAGAACTACTCCCGTGCCTACATCCATCACCTGCTCAAGGCGAAGGAATTCCTGGCAGGCACGCTGTGCACGATGCACAACGTGGAGTTCATGATCCGCCTCGTCGATAACATCCGCGCCTCCATTGAGGGCGGCTACTACGAGGCCTACCGCGACGAATTCCTGGGTCGCTACTACGCCGGTAAGTAGTCCTCGCGCTTTTTGACCCACGCAATCACGCGTGTGGTCACTGGCAACAGGACGACCTCAATCAGGGTCTTCCATACAAAGCCCACGAGGACGTAGTTGACGAACTCACCGATGGTGCTCACACCAATAATCGGTGCGGCGATAGCGCAAAACAGCAGTGTATCGCCGAACTCACCCACGACAGTCGAGGCGATCAGACGCGAGACCAGACCCTTTTCGCCCTGGCGCTTTTTCATCTTCGTCAGCGTCCAGGCGTTGAGTAGCTGGCCCACCACGTAGCCAGCCAGCGACGCCAGGAGAATCTGCGGCAGCAGCCCCAGCGTGGCGGCAAAGGCCTCTTGACCGTCGTAGAAGTCCGCCGGGGGTAGCCAAATGGCGATGTAGAAGCAGATGGCGGTGAGAAGGGCCATCGCAAAGCCAATGTAAATGGCGCGCCGGGTCGACTTGAACCCATAGCACTCGGACAGCACATCGCCGATGATGTAGGACAGCGGGAACAAAAAGAACGCACCGTCCGTGATGAGCGGTCCTAGCTGGACGCCCTTGCTGGCGGTGATGTTCGAGATGATGAAAGCGACGACGAACACCGTAACCAGCCACGGGTACAGGGTGGACTGTACCGGGATGAATCGGATGCTCTCGCCACCGGAATTGGTGGTTGCGGTTGCCGATTGATTTGCCATAAACGCATATCTTTCCACGCCGTTCAGACCCAGCCAATTTGAACCGTATCCTGGAATGCATGACTGAGACTCCTGCTGGCCGTTATGCGCCCAGCCCCAGCGGCGATTTGCACTTTGGCAACCTGCGCACAGCACTCCTGGCCTGGCTGTTCGCCCGCCACTCCGGCCGCCGTTTCATCGTGCGCGTTGAGGACATCGATACCCAGCGCAGTTCCCTGGAATCCGCCACGCGCCAGCTCGAGGACCTGGCAACGCTGGGCCTGGACTGGGACGGTGAGGTCCTCTACCAGCACCAGCGCGACGATGCCTACGCCGCCGCCCTGGAGCGCCTGCCGGTCTACGAGTGCTACTGCTCGCGCAAGGACATCCAGGAAGCCGCCCGCGCCCCGCACGCTATCCCTGGCCAGTACCCCGGCACGTGCCGCGAGCTTTCCGATGCCCAGCGCGCCCAACGCCGCCAAGAACTCGCAACCCAAGGTCGCGTCCCCGCCCTGCGCCTGCGTACCGATGCCTCGTCTTTCACCATCCACGACCAACTCCACGGCACCTATACCGGCGATGTGGATGACTTCATCCTGCGCCGCGGCGGCAACGCCAACCAGGGCCAGGACTGGGCGTATAACCTCGCTGTCGTCGTCGATGATGCCTACCAGGGTGTCGACCAGATCGTCCGCGGTGACGACTTGCTTTCCTCGGCGCCTCGCCAGGCCTACCTCGCTAAGCTACTCGGCTTCGACGTGCCTGAGTTCGTCCACGTGCCACTCGTACTTAACGATGCCGGCAAGCGCCTCTCCAAGCGCGACGGCGCCGTCACCCTGCGCGAACTACTCCGCGACCGCACCCCAGCGGACGTCATCACCCAAATGGCCGCGTCCCTGGGTTATGTCGCAAGTACCCCTAACGAGCTTTTGGAGAAGTTCGACCCCTCGCAGCTGTCGACTGAGCCCTACTACTGGTCTGCTTCATAACTAGGCTGGGAAGACATGGATTCTTACCCGGCTTATGACTACGCCCACGACCCGGATTCGCTGGACTACCTCTACGATTTCTTCGACGAGGACCTAGCCGACCGCGTGCGCGCCGGGCGGGAATTCGTTCCCGAAGGCCTCGAAGACGTGCTGGGCGACAACACCTTAGAAGACTACGTCTGGCTCTGGGTCAAAGAACCTGGCCCCAACGGCTTTCGCCAGTACCTTCGCGATGGCGGCTTCGACGACATCGACATCAAACACGCCTTCCTCGACTGCCGCACCGAGTGGTCAATGAACACCCTCCCGCAGCTCGAGTGGCTCGCCGAAGACGGCTACGAACCCCCAGAAATCCCCTAAACCTGCAACGTGACCTAGATATGCAAGAAGCCCTGGCTCCGAAGAGCCAGGGCTTTCTCCTTGGCGGAGGATGTGGGATTTGAACCCACGAGGGGCGTGAACCCCGCACGCGTTCCAGGCGTGTGACATAGGCCGCTAGTCGAATCCTCCGAGAAGAAACTCTAGCAGCCTTGGCAATTGCATTACCAATCGCCAGGTCAGCAAGCATTTTTAGCGGTTTTATGGGTGTTTAAGCATGATCGGCTTGGTGCGGCGCTGTTGGTGCCGCACGGCATCGCAAAGCATGAGCCCCGGATAAGAAAGATTTGGCGCGGCGGGGCGAACGCGTTAGGCTTAGGGCAGGATTCCGCGTGGCGTCCATCCTCTGAACTCCCCCAGGGCAGGAATGCAGCAAGGGTCAGGAGGCTCTGGCGGGTGCGCGGGGTCCCCTTTTTTATGCCTGGTGATGCTCGGCACGGGGGCTAGTGAGTACAGGGGAAACTCACTACAATGAGGCGTCGAACTTATTTTTATCTGCGGAAGGTTGACGCATTAATGTCGCTTCTTAATCTTGAACAGGCCGAACGCGCTGAGCTGGCAGCACAGGTCCGAGAAAACTACGAGGCTTTGAAGAACAAGGGCCTCAAGCTGGACCTGACTCGCGGTAAGCCCTCGGCGGAGCAGCTGGACCTTTCCGCTGACCTGTTGGAGCTGCCCGGGGCCAACAACTACACCGATGCCGCCGGCAATGACCTGCGCAACTACGGCAACCTCAAAGGCATCATGGAGTTGCGCGAGCTGTGGGCGAAGCTGACCAACACTGATGCTGACCACGTTCTGGCGGGCGATTCTTCCTCGCTGAACATCATGTTTGACCTGGTGTCGTGGTCCTATGTCTTCGGTAATAACGACTCCGAGCGCCCGTGGTCGGAAGAGGAGACTGTGAAGTGGATTTGCCCGACCCCGGGCTATGACCGCCACTTCGCTATTTCTGAGCACTTCGGCTTTGAGATGATTTCGGTGCCTATGCTTGACGATGGCCCCGATGTCGACGCCATCCGCGAACTGGTTAAGGATCCACAGGTCAAGGGCATGTGGCTGGTGCCGGTCTTTGCTAATCCGTCTGGTTCGGTCATCACCAAGGAGAAGGCCGAGGCGCTCGCGGCGATGGAGACTGCCGCACCGGACTTCCGCATCGTGTGGGATAACGCGTACGCGGTGCACACGCTTACCGACGAATTCCCCGAGGTCCTCCCCATCGTCCGCATGGCGGAGCAGGCCGGTAACCCGAATCGTTTCTGGGCGATGTCCTCGACCTCCAAGATCACTCTCGCCGGCGGTGGTGTTGGTTTCTTCAACTCTTCGGCGGAGAACCTCGAGTGGTACTTGGGCCACGCCGGTATCCGCGGAATTGGTCCGAACAAGATCAACCAGCTCGCGCACTATGAGTTCTTCGGTTCGGCAGAAGGCGTGCGTGCGGTGATGCGTCGTCATGCAGCGCTGCTTGCGCCGAAGTTCCAGGCGGTTATCGACATCCTGGAGCATCGCCTGGGCAAGTACGATGTTGCGACCTGGACTGAGCCGAAGGGCGGCTACTTCATCTCCCTGAACGTCATCGACGGCACCGCGACCCGCGTGTGGGAGCTGGCCAAGGACGCTGGTATCGTGCTGACCAAGGCCGGATCCGCGTTCCCGCACGGTGAGGATGAGCGCGACCACAACATCCGTCTCGCGCCATCGCTGCCGCCGTTGGAGGAGGTCAAGACCGCCATGGATGGCGTTGCGACCTGTGTTCTGCTCGCCGCGTTGGAGAAGCTGGAGGCTTAAACCATCAATCAAGCAGAGACTGAATACTGGCTCGGCCAGGTCATTCCTGTTGAGCTGGAGTATTCCTCCGGCCTGGGTACCGCATCGCTTGACGATGCCCAATCCCTCGCCGTCACCACCACCTTCAGCCAGGTCGACACCGGGCTCAGCCGCGCCACCGAGAACCCTGCCGAGCAGGGCGAGGACGTGCGTTGCGAGCTGTTAACGGTTGGCCGCGTGCCCGTCTCCCGTGTCGCCGCCGCGGTGACTGGCGCCGCGCGCACGCTGCGCGATGCCCAAGGCGTCATCCCCGCCCAACCCGGCGTCCTGCTGCCCAGTATTTTGTCCGCGGATGAATTAAGCGTTCACCACGGCGCGTTGATTGCGCCGTATCTGTGGGGCGGGCAAACCCCGCAGGTGGCCGAAGACGGGCGTATCACCTTGGTCTGCCAGCTGCTCATGCTTACTGATTCGGAATACGCCTACGCCGTCGAAGAAGGCCTGGGTGCTTTGCAGGAGGCGGTAGCTGAGCAGGGAATTGACCTGCTCGACTGGGCGCGCGAGGGCTAAGCGGTAGACTGACTAACCGTGGCTTTATACCGGAAATATCGTCCAGCATCCTTTGCGGAAGTGGTAGGCCAAGAGCAGGTCACCACGCCTTTGTCCGCCGCCCTCGACGCAGGGCGCATCAACCATGCCTACCTGTTTTCCGGCCCGCGCGGTTGCGGTAAAACGTCCTCGGCACGCATTATGGCCCGCTCGCTTAACTGCGAGCAGGGCCCGACCTCGACTCCGTGCGGGGTCTGCGAGTCCTGTGTCTCTCTCGCTCCTGGTGGCGCGGGAAACCTGGACGTCACCGAACTCGACGCCGCCTCGCATAACGGTGTCGAAGACATGCGTGAGCTGCGCGACCGCGCCTACTACGCACCTGCCGAGTCGCGCTACCGCATCTTCATCATCGACGAGGCGCACATGATCTCCGGCGCCGGTGCCAACGCGCTGCTCAAGGTCGTCGAAGAACCCCCAGAGCACGTCATCTTCATCTTCGCGACCACCGAGCCGGAGAAAATCATCGGCACGATTCGCTCGCGTACCCACCACTATCCCTTCCGCCTGCTCACCCCACCGGCGATGAAGGGCCTACTCGAGCGCACCGTCGCCTCCGAAGGCGTTGCCGTCGAAGATTCCGTCTACCCCATGGTTATCCAGGCCGGTGGTGGTTCCCCGCGCGATACGCTGTCCATCCTCGACCAGCTACTCGCCGGCGCTGGCCCCGACGGCCTGACCTACGACCTTGCCCGGCCCCTGCTTGGCGTCACCGACCTCACGCTTATCGATGACACCATCGCCGCCCTTGCCGATCAGAACAAAGCCGGGCTTTTCCAACTCGTCGATCGCGTCATCGAAGCCGGCCACGACCCCCGCCGCTTCGCCATCGATCTACTTGATCGCCTCCGCGATCTTATGATCCTGCAAGCCGTCCCCGACGCGATCACGTCTGGCCTCGTCACCGCGCCTGCCGACCGCGCGCCTGTCCTTTCCGAACAAGCTTCTCGTTTCACCGGCCCCCAACTGACCTACCTGGCAACCACCGTCAACGAGCAAATCTCCAACCTGCGCGGCGCAACCTCCCCACGCCTGCTGCTGGAAATCCTCTGCGCCCACTTGCTCATCAACGCCGCTCCCGCCGGCGCCCCGGCACCGTCCGCCGCCGGCGCCAACGCCGCAGGTGCGACCTCGCCTGCCACCCCCGGCGCCTCCCCGGCGTCTGGCTCCACCGCCGGCTCAAGCTCCGGCGCTGCCCCTAGCGCCGCCGCCGGCGCCGTGCCAACCCAACCTGGCGCCTCCGCAGTCGCCAATGCCCAGGACCCAGCCGCAGCGGCTGCCGCGATCATCGCTAACCGCCGCAACCGTCGGGAGCAGCAGAAACCTGCCCCCGAGCAAAAGCCTGAGCAAACACCAGCTCCAGAACAAAAGCCCGAGCCACAGCAGCAGCCTGAGCAACAGCCTGCCGAGGAACCGAAGCAGGACACCTGGGGACAACCCCGACCCACGGGCGCGCAGCAGGCTGCGCAACCAGAGCAGAAACCGGAACCACAGCCCGAGCCACAGTCCGAACCGCAGGCTGACGCGCAGGCTGACCCTGCGCCGGCGAATGAAGAGGACCTGCTGGGCCAGATTAAGGCTCGCTGGGAGGGGGTGCGAGCGGGCATCGGAAAGCGCAACAAGGTTGCAGAAATCATGCTTGCCGAAGCCCGCATCCTCGGCCTGCGCGACGGAACCCTCGTTCTGGGTCATACGACCGGTGCGCTGGCAGAACGTATCAATGCGCCGTCGAATAATGACGTCATCGTTGAGGTGCTCAAGGACGAGTTCAACCAGGAGCTTAAGGTTCACTGCGTGATTGGCACCGACCCGAAGACCGCCGGGTTTGAGGAAGCGCCGCAGCCGCAGGAGAAAAAGACCTGGAACCCGAACCCGCCTGCGCGCGAAACTGCCGACGACAAGGAGTCGGAGAGTCCTAAGCCCCAGCCAGAACCGCAGCGCCCGCAGCCCCAGCGTCAGGAGCCGCCACGTCAGCAGGCTCCGCAGAAGCCGGAGCCGAAACAGGCTGGCTGGCGCTCCCGCATTGCGAAGGCGACGGAATCGGCGAAGCAGAGGGACGAGGAGTATGCGAAGGCGCCATCGTTTAGCAATGGCGTGCCTTTGCCCGACGAGCCCGCGCCTGACGATGTCCCGGTGCCTCCAGAGGAGGCACCTCCGGTGGAAGCCCCACCGGAAGAAGCCCCGCCGGAGCCGTACACGCGGGATGACGAGGAACGCGACATGATGGAAGCCGCCCAAACCGCAGGCGAGCACGACCACCGCAGCGCCACGGAAGTTGCGATGGAGTTGTTGGAGCGGGAGCTCGGAGCGCGCCGGGCGTAGGCAGGTACACTGGCGTGCGAAATTATTCACGAAGAAAGGGCTAAATCATGACTCAGCCACAAGATATGAACGAACTGCTCGCACAGGCCGCACAGGTCCAGGCCGAGCTGCAGAAGGCACAGGAAGAAATCCTGGCCACCACCGTCGAGGGCACCGCGGGCAATGGTCTGGTCAAGGTGACGATGACTGGTGGTGCTGAGGTGAAGGATTTGAGCATCGATAAGTCTGTTGTGGACCCAGAGGACGTGGAGACCCTGCAGGACCTCATCGTCGGCGCATTCCACGACGCGCATGAGGCTGCCGGCAAGCTGGCCCAGGACAAGATTGGCCCGCTGTCGCAGGGTATGCCGCAGTAAATCCGCGCTGAAATTTTAGCCGTGCCCCTATGCGGGGTGCGGCTTTTGTGCTGTGTGGGCCCGCGTATAGTTAGCGGGAGATTTTTAGACAAGGAGCGTGTCGTGTTCGAAGGACCACTGCAGGACCTCATCGATGAGTTTTCCCGCCTGCCCGGGGTTGGGCCGAAGTCTGCCCAGCGGATTGCGTTTCATGTGCTGCACGAGGACCCGGCGGACATCGATAGGCTGCGCAATGCTTTGGCCGCGGTGCGCGATGGCGTGACTTTTTGCCGGATTTGCTGCAATATTTCGCGTGAGGACGTGTGCCGGATTTGTATTAATTCCCAGCGCGATGCGTCCACGATTTGTGTGGTCGAGGAGCCGAAGGACATCCAGGTCATTGAGCGCACCGGTGAGTACCAGGGGCGCTATCACGTGCTTGGCGGGGCGTTGGATCCGCTGTCGAATATTGGGCCGAAGGATTTGAATATCTCGCCGCTGCTGCAGCGTATCGGCGGGGTGTTGCCTGACCGCGAGTTGGCAGATTCCACGCCGGAGCATCCGCTTTACGATGATTCCCCGGAAATTAAGGAAGTCATCCTGGCTACGGATCCGAACACGGAAGGCGAGGCGACCGCGGCGTATTTGGTGCGTTTGCTGCGCGATTTCCCGGATTTGAAGATTACGCGCCTGGCATCGGGTATGCCTTTGGGCGGTGACCTGGAGTTTGTCGACGAGCTGACCCTGTCGCGTGCGCTGAGTGGTCGGTTGTCGATTTAAAAACCCTAACCCCTATTAGACTGAGAAAACTGCCTTTCGGTTCCCCGGGACCGCAATATTGGGAGAAATCCCATATTTGCTGGTCAAATGGGGTTATGTGCCGCTAGTTTGGGTGGCATGAACACCGCAGAACAGCTTTACGACGCCCGGCACACCGGGCTATCGATGCTGCAGTTCTGCATGCGCGCCCCACGCGATGTGGCGGCAGCGCTGGATATCCGTTTGGCTGAGGTGAAGCGCTGGGCGAAGATTGGTCAGGTTTATTACGGGCAGACGCGCTATACGAAGCAGCAGCGGAAAGTTGTTGCGGCCGCGGAGGGTTATTCGATTGACCGACTCGATATCGTGGAGCGCTTTGCCAAGAAGGCCAAGGATGCGGGCCAGGAGTGGAAGATTCGCCTGCAGCTGTTGGAGGCGGGCGGTTCGATTGAAAACGTCCAGCGGGTTGGTAAGGCGATTTTTGAAGACTTGGAACGCGAGGATCCGCCTGCGGAGCCAGAACCTGGCGTGCGTTTGAGTCAGAACACTGCGGATACGTGGACGCTGCATATTCGCAGCTCGGCGACGCAGATTTCGCGGTTGCTCAAGACCTTGGAGCCGCTGATGCCGGAAGGGCCTGAAACACGCGAGCGCAAGCTTGTCGATGCCTTCTGGACCATGCTCGATAACAACCACTCGTTGGTGGTGCAGAAATACCGCACCGTGATTGCGGTAGGCGTGCCGGATTTGTGGAAGATTCTCCACGGGAAAGGCGATGAGGTCATATTGGGCTGCTCGGATGGCACGCAGATGCGTGGTGCCGAGTGGCTCAACGCGCTGATGAATGGCCAGATGGATAAAGACATCTTCGCCGGGCTGTTCCACCCGACGGCGGGTCCGGTGAATTTGTACCAGACGCGCTTTGCGGATTTTAAGCAGCGCTTGCTGGCGATGTGCGAACAGCTCGTCTGTGCTTGGGAGGACTGCAACGTGCCTGCCGATAGGTGCGAAGTCCACCACATCCTTGCCCACAAGTACGGCGGGAATACCGAACCGGCGAACTTAACGATGTTATGTCCCTATCACAACGGCAAAGCCGGAACCGGACCTCCCGACAATGCACCTTATGGCTGGATAACCCGTGAAAAGGGCAGACCGGCCTACCAACCAGCCTGGGGCGGGCCGACTAGAAGAAACAATCATCCGGTTGGAAAATTAGGCGCCCACGACTTGATCCGCGTGTGAATCGCGCCTGCTGAGCCGAGTCCACTACAAAAAGAAGCCACCGTGGTATCCACGATGGCTCTTTCGTGCTGCCTACCTTTGGCTACGCGGTGGGCCCGAGGCGTTGAGGCGCTCGACGCGTAGCTTCTCGATGGCCGGAATCTCCAACGGCTCCATATCCGCCAACTTCTTTCCCTGTGCTTTGGCGAGTAGGAGGTCGGCAAGCTGGGGGTTACGCGCGAGGACGGGACCGTGCATGTAAGTAGCGACGACGCTGCCTTGGACGGCTCCTTCGGCGGCGCGCTGCTTGGCGGCATCGTGCAGGTCGGCCGTGGCGGCGGTATCGGCATTGCCGGTACCGCGAATCAGACGACCCAGCGGTTGAGCCGCAGGGCCCAAAATCGTGGCACCCATGTGGTTTTCGAAGCCCGTCAAAGGTTCGGTGAGCTCAGCCGTGAAGCCAGCGCCGGTGGGCTCGGAGGAGACTTCGGAGATGGCGCGTTCGGCCATGGTGGCGGTGGTGGCATCGAGAAGCCCCACGCCATCGATGACTCGCCCAGATGCCCGGAAGGACTCGCCCAGGACCTGCAGACCCGCACAAATGGCCAGAATGGGGCGTCCGGCCGCAGCAGCGCGGGTGAGCCCGCCGTCGTTGATGAGGTGTTCGGCGGCTAAGACCTGTGCGGTGTCCTCGCCGCCGCCGACGGTGTAGACATCGAGGTCGTCGGGGACGGCATCGCCAAGCTTGAGCTGGATGATTTCTGCATCCATCCCGCGCATGCGGGCGCGCTGGCGCAGGACCAGGGCGTTGCCGTCGTCGCCGTAGGTGCCTAATACGTCTGGCAAAATCAGCCCGATACGCAGCTTATTCATCGCCGACCTCCTTGTTTAGGGCCTTTTTCAAATCGCGGAACGCTGTGTAATTGGCCAGGACTTCCACGCGTCCTGCCGGACAAGCGCGAATCGCATCGAGCGGGTCTGCAATCAGCTCGTGTGAGATATCGGCATACACCAGGCGCACGGCCAGGTCGGTGCCGCGCTCGCCGGCGGCTTTGACCTCTAGGGACTCGAAGTCTTCGAATTTCACATCCCACAGCCAGGACATATCGATACCGTCGGCGACGTGACCGTTGGTGGCAATGACCAATCCGTCAGCACTCCGGTCGACCATGGAGAGTGCTTCTTGCCAACCCGCCGGGTTCTTCGCCAGCAGCAGGCGAATCTCCTTATCACCCCAGCGGATAGTGGAGTAGCGGCCCGCCACATCGTCGACCGATTCGGTAGCCTTCACCGCGCGCTGCTTATCGACGCCAAAACCCTCCACCGCCGCAGCCACCGCCTGCGCCGCATTACCGCGGTTAGCTTGCCCTGGTAGGGCAAGGTGTAGTTCGGATACCTCGACAGGGGAGTGAATGCCGTCGTCGTTGACGCTCCAGGAAGGCGTGGGGCGGCGGAACTCGCGGCCATCGGGAAGCTTCTTTACGGCGTACCAGTCGTCGTCGGTACGCACGACATGGCCTCCGGTGCGCGGGCAGGTCACGGAATCGCCGAGCCAGCCAGCGCCCGCGGATACCCAGATGACGTTCTTCGCGTCATAGGCCACCGAGGTCATCAGCACGTCATCGCAGTTGGCGATAACCAGCATGTCCGGATGAGCCTCCACAGCGGAGCGCAGGGCGCGCTCAATCTTGTTAATTTCACCAACACGGTCGAGCTGGTCGCGCGACAAATTCAGCAGGACCAACGCTTTCGGTTCGAGGTTGTCGGCCACATGGGGTACGTGGAGCTCGTCGACCTCGAGAACCAGGTGCGAGGCGTCCTTGCCCGCCATGAGTGCGGAGATAATACCGGCGTCCATGTTGTCGCCGCCGTCGTTGGTGGCCACGGTGTGCTCGGTGCGAACTGCGGCAGCCAGCATGCGGGTCGTGGTGGACTTGCCATTGGTGCCGGTGACCAGCACTGCGGGGCGCCCACCACCTAAATGCTTCATGATGCCCGGGTCAATCGCCCCAGCTACCAATCCGCCAATCATGCCGCCTGCACCGCGGCCGGTGGCCCGCGAGGCGGTCGTCGCCAGTTTCGCGGCGGTGGTGGCAGCGCCTGTGCGCAGGTTGCGCAACGCTCCTCGTAGTTTAAAACTCATGCCCCTAGGGTAGTCGGGGCGAGATGCTAGTCGGTGTTTTTCTTCCCCGCGCCGCCGGATTTCCGACGACCCCGGCCACCCCGACGCCGCCTCCTGCGGCCCGAGCCGGACTTCTTCTGATTCGGCCGCGGCTTACCGGACTGCCCGCGCTGCGGCGGACCCTTCGGTTTGTCCTCAGCCGGTGGGTCGATGGGGCCTTCGATGCGCTCTAAGGCATTGAGGAAAGCCTGGTCTGCCATCAGCGGGATGTCTTTGCGCTGGGCGTGCATAGGCTTGCCGACGAGATCTGTCGTCGCATTACACACCACCAGCGAGGTTTCCCGAGAGAGCTTTTCTTTGTAATTCAGCTCCGCCTTGGTCAGTGCCGCGATGATCTCATCCGGGTCGGCTTCGATCTCGGGCGCGACGACGATTTCCATACCGCGGCGCAGCTCCTTGCCCGGGCGATACGCGCCGGGATTGTGGTGCTGGCGGGGAGCTTCGGCGGCATCGACACGCACATGCGATCGCTGCAGCCCAAAGCGGTCAGCGCGCAGGTCATCCGGTACGTAACTGCTCACGACGCCCGCGGCTTTCTGCGCGCGGGCCAAGGTAATAAGCAGCTCCGTCGACTCGCGGGAGGTCTCGCGTTCGGATCGCTGGGCGCGCTCGAGGTTGGCCTTCGGGCTGGGGGCATTAACGCCATTGGCCTGCGCGACTGCAGCCAAGCGAATGTCGTTGGAACGCAGGCCCTGGCGGTAGGTGGTGGCCAAGGTATCGATAATCCGCGAGGGTGTTGGAACGTGACCGACTTTTTGGCGACGACGCCTCCCACCACGATTGCGATTACGGTTGCGCGCACGGTTTTGGCGTGCCGCGGCAATCATCGCGCGCCGGGCCTCGGAGACGATAAATCCCCAGGTATACGGAGTATCGTGCACGATAAGCTCGCGACCATCCAAGAAACGATCCAGCGGTTTCAGAATGCGCGAAAAAGACTGGCCGCCGGAAATCTCTTCCGGCGTAAGGCCGTGCTGGTGGCGGGGGCCGGGATCGCTATCGGGGTTGAGCACTGCGTGGAAGTCATCGCCAAGTTCGCCGGCGTCGTTGAAGGCGACGGCATCGATAGCAACGATGCGCCCGGTAGCGGGGTGAATTCCCGTGGTCAACACAGTCAAGGCCACGTAGGGAAACTCCGGAGTACTCATTGCCTATACTCTAGTAGCTTGCCCACGTGGCCTTGGGTTCAGGCGCGCGTTAATGCAGAGCGCGGTTTACCGCAGAGGTAATCGCGTCAATGGACGCACGCGTGGTGGAACCGGCGATGCCGGCGCCCCAGACTTTGTTGCCGTCGACATCGGCAGCAATGTAGCAGGCTGCCTCGGCGTCATCGCCAGCAGAGCGGGCCTGCTGGGAGTAATCGATGACCTCGAAATCGATGCCCAGGTCCTCCAGCGCATTCGCGTACGCCGCAATCGGACCGTTGCCCGAGCCGGTAATCGTCCTCTTCTCTTCCTTGTAGACGACCTCCGCGCTAATACGCGCCAGCTCATCCTCGGCCTCAGCGTTGGTGACCTGGAAGCTGACCTGCTCCAGCGGGGTATCGCGATCCAAGAACTCGGTGGCGAAGATATCCCACATCGCCTTGGAGTTGACCTCGCCGCCCTCGGAGTCGGTGACTTCCTGGACCACGGTGGAAAACTCTGCCTGCATAGCGCGCGGCATGTTGATGCCGTGGTCGGTCTTCATGATGTAAGCCACGCCGCCCTTGCCGGACTGGGAGTTCACGCGGATAACAGCCTGGTAGTCGCGGCCGACATCCTTCGGGTCGATAGGCAGGTACGGAACCTCCCAGATAGCCTCGCGCAGGTCCTCCCACGGAACTTCGGTGTTGTTCGCACCCGGGCGCACGGAATCAGCCAGTGCGTCCAGGCCCTTGTTGATGGCGTCCTGGTGAGAACCAGAAAAGGCGGTAAAGACCAGTTCGCCGCCGTAGGGGTGGCGCTCCGGAACGCGCAGCTGGTTGCAGTACTCGACGGTTTCGCGAATCGTCGGCAGGTCTGCGAAATCAATCTGCGGGTCCACGCCCTGGGTCATCATGTTCAGACCCAGCGTGATCAGGTCAACGTTGCCGGTGCGCTCACCGTTGCCGAACAGGCAGCCCTCGATGCGGTCCGCACCTGCCATGTAGCCCTGCTCCGCTGCAGCAATGCCCTCGCCGCGGTCATTGTGCGGGTGCAGGGAGATAATGATGGAATCGCGGCGTGCCAGGTTGCGGTGCATCCACTCGATGGAATCGGCGTACACGTTCGGCGAAATCATCTCCACCGTGGACGGCAGGTTGATGATCATCGGATTGTCTGGCGTTGCGTCCATGATATCCACCACGGCATCGCAGACCTCGCGGGCGAACTCCAGCTCGGTGCCGGTAAAGGACTCCGGGGAGTACTCCCAGCGCCAGTTGGTCTCCGGGTAGTCGGCGGCAATGGACTTGATCAGCTCGGCGGCATCGGTAGCCAGCTTCTTAATCGCTGGCTTGTCCTTGCGGAAGACCACGCGACGCTGCAACTTCGAAGTCGAGTTGTAGAAGTGCACAATCACGTTCTTGGCACCCTGGCAGGCCTCGAAGGTGCGGCGAATCAGGTGCTCGCGGGCCTGGACCAGGACCTGGATGGTCACATCATCCGGAATCTTGTTCTGCTCGATGATTTCGCGCACGAAGTCAAAGTCAGTCTGGGACGCAGAGGGGAAACCAACCTCGATTTCCTTGTAGCCCATGCGCACCAGCAGGTCGAACATGCGGTGCTTGCGCTCCGGGCTCATCGGGTCAATCAGGGCCTGGTTGCCGTCGCGCAGGTCGACAGCACACCACTGCGGGGCAGTCGTGATCTTCTTATCTGGCCAGGTGCGGTCCGGCAGTACGATGTCTTCTACTTCCTTGGCAAAAGGCAGGTAGCGCTCAAAAGGCATCGTCGAGCCGCGCTGCTTGTTCCAGGCTGGCTGGTTCTCATTGCGCGGGCCGGTAGGGGTGGTGATTTCGCGAGGTGCGGAAATGAAAGAATCTTGCGGAGACATAGGTGCGGGTTCCTTAAAAAATTTCGTTGGGTGGAAACGGCCAGCTGGCGGTAGCGTCACCGAACTCCGCGACGGGGCGCTGGCCGTTTACAACTAGACCGAAATCCCGCCGCGGCGAATAAGGAGAAGGTGCAGCCGCGTTGTCATGCAGAACACAATACCGCGCTTCCCACTCACTGGCAACAAATCTCACATATTGGAACGCGGTAGGGTGGAGGAATGCTGTTGAGGAGGGCCGCCGGGGTCGTTGCAGGACTAACTGCTCTGCGCATCGTTGTCCTGCTTGCATTCGCAGTGCTTAACGATGCCTCCCTCACCCACCTGCTTACCCAATGGGATGCCGACTACTACCTCGACATCGCCACCGAGGGCTATACCGGCGAGCGTTCCTATGCGTTCTTTCCCGGCTTTCCAGCACTCCTGGCACTGCTCGGGGGCAGCCCCATCGCAGCGCTCATCCTGAACTTCGGCGCCACAATTGCACTCGCCATGGGCGTGATGTGGTTGTGCGACAAACAAGGCGGCGGCACCCGTACTCAGCTCGCCGCGGCCGTCGTGGTCTGCGGCGCACCGATGTCCACAGTCTTCCTCATGCCCTATACTGAGGCGCTCTTCTGCGCCCTAAGCGTCTGGGCACTCATTGCCTTGCAAGACAAGCGCTGGTGGCTGACGGCAGTACTCATCGGCGCAGCCGGCACCGTCCGACTAACCGCTGCCGCACTCTTAGTCGCCTTCGGCATCTGCGTTCTACTCTGGGCGCGGAAAAACTGGCGCGCGTGGGCAGCGCTGATTCTGGCCAGCCTCCCACCCGTGGCGTTCATTGCGTGGGCCAGCTGGCGCTTGGGCAGCGTGGACGGGTACTTCGCCAACCAATCCGAGCATTGGGACTCCGGCTTCGACTTCGGACTCGCGACACTCCGCTGGGTCGGCGAGACCCTGACGACTGCCACCAACGCCGGCTATCTGCTCAGCACCCTGGTCATCCTCGCGGTACCGCTCACCTTGGCGCTGACCTGGCGTCGGCAACCGTTGCCGGTTGCCGTATTCGCCCTGGCACTGTGCATCAACGTCCTAGCTGCCGATGGCATCATGCACTCCCGCCCGCGCCTCCTGCTTCCCGCAGCAATCATCCTCATCCCCGTGGTCATCGCTGCTTTCCGACGCCTGCCCACCCCCTGGGCCTGGACCTTCACCACCGCCTGGGCGCTGTTCGGCGCCTGGTTCTCCGGCTACATGCTCGCCGTGTTCGAATGGGCTATTTAACCGGCATGCGCGACAACACAATCGTCGAGGTCACCATTAACGCCAGCGCACCGGCCATGAGCACCCAGCCGGCGGCCGTCTCGACCTGGAAATGCTCACCAAGCACGACATAACCTAAGCCGAAAGCTACAATCGGCTCGAAAATCGTCATCGCCGGCAACGAGCTCGACAGTGGGCCGGCCTGGAAAGAATACTGCTGCACAATCGTGCCCAACCCCGCCAAGCCGATCAGCGTGTACAGCGTCCAGGAGCTCAACAACTCGCCTAAACCAAGATGCAGATAGGTATCCATCACCGCTTTAGAAAGCAGTGCGACATAACCGTATAAAACGCCACAGGTAGTACCGAGTGCTAAGGCGCGGTGCTGGGGGCATCGCCAAGCAACAGCTCCCAGGGCTGACATGAGGACCACGCCGAAGAGGAGGGCAGGCCACCATTGAGACCAGGCAGGAAGTGGGTCGCCGGCAGTGGGGCGGCCGTAGACCACCAGCACGCCGACGGCGATGGTCAAAGCTAAAGACCAAAAGACCTCGTGGAAAGGCATCGGCCGGCGCGCGTACCAGGAAGCCAGAGGCAGGGTGAACATGAGTGAGAGCACCAAAATGGGCTGGACGACCAGCAACGTGCCAAAGCCGAGTGCGATAACCTGCAGGCCGTAAGCGGCAAGGGCTGCAAAGGTGCCAACCCACCACAGGGGGCGGCGGATGGCAGTCGCCATGACGTGGCCGGGGGCATCGCGAGCTATGCGATGGCGCACCACCGTGCCCCACGCCACCGTAATCGCCGAAGCCAGCGCGAAGGCAATGGCGATCAAGGTATTTAACACCCCAACCACGCTAGTAAAACGGGGCTGAAAATGCAGTATTGGGGCACAATGGGGGTCAGACGCAATACAGGTTGTAGCATGGGAAATTGACTACTACATGACAGGTATTCGCCGCTGGCGATGCCGCGAAGAAAGGTGGCAACCCGAACGTGGCACTCATCGTTCAAAAATACGGAGGCTCGTCCCTAGAATCGGCAGAGCGCATCCGCGCGGTAGCGGAGCGCGTCGTGGCCACAAAGAAGGCCGGCCACGACGTGGTTGTGGTTTGCTCGGCTATGGGCGATACCACCGATGACCTGCTGGATCTAGCAACCCAGGTCAACCCTGTTCCCCCGCAGCGCGAAATGGACATGCTGCTCACGGCAGGCGAGCGTATTTCTAACGCTCTCGTTGCGATGGCCGTGGAATCCTACGGTGCGGAGGCACAGTCCTTTACCGGTTCGCAGGCTGGCGTGCTGACCACGGAGCGCCACGGTAATGCGCGCATCGTGGATGTCACCCCGGGGCGTATTACTGAAGCACTCGACAACGGCAAGATTTGTATCGTCGCTGGCTTCCAGGGCGTGAATAAGGAAACTCGCGACGTGACCACCTTGGGTCGCGGCGGTTCCGATACAACCGCGGTGGCCCTGGCAGCGGCACTCGGCGCCGATGTCTGCGAGATTTACTCGGATGTTGATGGCGTGTACACCGCTGACCCGCGCATCGTGCCGGATGCGCAGAAGCTAGAAAAGCTGTCTTTCGAGGAAATGCTCGAAATGGCCGCTGTTGGCTCGAAGATCCTGGTGCTGCGCAGTGTCGAATACGCGCGTGCCTTTAATGTTCCCTTGCGAGTTCGCTCGTCTTATAGCAATGACCCCGGCACGCTGATTGCCGGTTCGATGGAGGATATTCCTGTGGAAGAAGCAGTACTTACTGGCGTAGCAACTGACAAGTCCGAAGCTAAGGTCACCGTGTTGGGTATTCCGGACCAACCGGGCGAGGCCGCTAAGGTCTTCCGCGCAATTGCCGAGGCCGAAATCAACATCGACATGGTGCTGCAGAATGTCTCCTCGCTGGAGGATGGCACCACGGACATCACCTTTACCTGCCCGCGTTCCGATGGCCCGCGCGCGATGGAGATTCTTACCAAGCTGCAAAGCGAGGGCGGTTGGAACAACGTGCTTTACGACGACCAAGTCGGCAAGATTTCTCTCGTCGGCGCCGGCATGAAGTCCCACCCGGGTGTCACCGCGGACTTCACCGAAGCTCTGCGCGATGTGAACGTGAACATGGAGTTGATCTCCACTTCCGAGATTCGCATTTCGGTGCTGACCCGCGAGGCAGACGTTGACAAGGCAGCACGTGCGCTGCATGATAAGTTCCAGCTGGGCGGCGATGACGAAGCAGTCGTCTACGCCGGTACCGGTCGATAGCTTCTAAGGAGTAACAATGACCACTATTGCGGTTGTCGGCGCGACCGGACAGGTTGGCCGCGTGATGCGCTCGATTTTGGAAGAGCGTAACTTCCCAGCAGACAAGGTGCGCTTTTTCGCCTCCCCGCGTTCTGCTGGCAGCGAATTGGAATTCCGCGGCGACAAGATCGTCGTCGAGGACCTGACCCAGGTCGCTGAGGATTCTGTCGCAGACGTCGATATTGCTCTGTTCTCCGCCGGTGGTTCGACCTCGCGTGAGTGGGCTCCGGTGTTTGCTGCGGCAGGTGCCACCGTCGTCGATAATTCCTCGGCCTACCGCAAGGACCCCGAGGTCCCACTGGTTGTCTCTGAGGTCAACCCGGAGGCTGCGAAGAACACCCCGAAGGGCATCATCGCGAACCCGAACTGCACCACCATGGCTGCCATGCCAGTGCTCAAGGTGCTTCACGATGCCGCCGGCCTTCACCGCCTCCACGTCTCCTCCTACCAGGCAGTGTCTGGCTCCGGTCTCGCCGGTGTCGAGACCCTGGCCGCGCAGGTCTACCAGATTGGTGAGCACAACGTCGACCTCGTCCACGACGGCTCTGGCCTGGATAACGAGGACTTCGGTCCGTATGTCGCCCCGATCGCGTACAACGCTCTGCCTTTTGCCGGCAACCTCGTCGAGGACGGATCCAACGAAACCGACGAAGAGCAGAAGCTGCGCAACGAATCCCGCAAGATTCTCGACATCCCGGAGCTGCTCGTTGCCGGTACGTGTGTGCGCATCCCGGTCTTTACCGGCCACACGATGACCATCCACGCAGAGTTCGACAACCCACTGACTGCTGATAAGGCACGCGAACTGCTTTCCGATGCCCCCGGCGTCACCGTCGTCGACGTCCCCACCCCGCTGCAGGCCGCCGGCCGCGATGACTCCCTGGTTGGCCGCATCCGCCAGGACCAGTCCATCGCCGACGACAAGGGCCTCGTCCTCGTCGTCGCAGGCGACAACCTCCGCAAGGGCGCTGCGCTGAATACCATCCAAATCGCGGAGTTGTTGGTCTAGCCAACAACTCCGGTGAGGAAGTTCCGCGCCAGATCGAAAAATCCGGGTTGCTAGCTAGTTGCTAGGGCCCGGATTTTCTTTAGGGCTTTACCCCCGTCGAGGAATCCGCTCGTGGATTACTCGACGGCGTCGTCCTTAGAGATGGGACGGGACTTGCCGAAGTCCAAGTCTTCCTTGATGGACTTGTCGTCCTGCTTGGCGGCATCGGCAGGCGATGCGTCATCGGAAGGAACTTCCGGCTTGGTGTGCTGCACGTAGACCACAGATGGGTCGAGAGAGTTGCGGTCGTAGCCTTCGAGCTCATCGTCAGCTTCGAGGTCCTCATGAATTTCCTCAGCAACAGCATTGACGAAGGCCGGGGTGGCCATGTTAGAGGTACGAGCCAGGGTGCGCAGCTCGCGCTGGTTCTTCTTGGTGAAACGCTCGCGCGGATCCAGCTTGCGCTGAACCAGGACGCGGGCGCGGGTACGACGCTCTGCCTCAGCAGACAGATTGTTGCGGTTGCGCCACCAGCCGATGGTCATCACGGCAATCATCAGCAGGCCGATGTAGCCCAGGATCGGGTAGACAAAGCCAACGAGCTCCTGGAAGCCCACGAAGGACAGTGCAAAGCCGATGATGCAGGCACCGGCGTAGACCGGGTAGAAGCGACGCGGGTTGTCGCGGGTCAGGCGCTTAGCCATCGCGTAGAACATACCGACCGCGGTGTTAAAGACCATGCCGTAAATAACAAAGGTCATGATGTAGCCGAGGATCGGGTTGATGTCGGTAATCAGCTTCAGAATCGGCAGGTCCTGGCCGTTGACGTCCGGTGCCACGAAGTACAGGGAGGTCACCAGCAGAACCAGCAGGAACACAAACGCGATACCGCCGAAGATACCGCCCAGGCCCACGGTCTTGTTATCGAGGAAGTTACCGCCAATAACAATGGCCATGGATACTGCACAGATGGCGTTCAGGCCGGTGTAGTTCAGCGCGGACAGCCACCAGCTGCCAATAGCAGCATCGACGTTTTCGACTGCGTACGCGTCAAAGGCATCCAAGTCGATGGGGGTGGTGACGATGGCATAGATCGTCGCAAAGCCGACGAAGATAATGATAAATGGGGTCACGACACCCAAAACCGTGGTGACCTTATCGACATCGAGAAGGCCGACCAGCAGCACCAGAATCAGCATCGACAGGGCGCCCACCCAAATCGGGACCGACGGGAACTGCTGGGTGATGTTTGAGCCGCCACCGGCGAACATGACGAAGCCAATGGAAAACAGCGTCAGCAGGGTGCCGTAGTCCAGAATGCGGGAAATAATGGGGCCAGAGACCTTGTCGTAGACCGCGGTGTGCTCATCAGCCTGGAAGTAAGAACCCAGCTGCAAAAAGGCGATACCTGCGATAACCATCAAGGCTGCCGACAGGGCCATGCCAACAAGGCCCATGTTGCCGAAGGCCACGAAGTACTGCATTGCCTCCTGGCCAGAGGCGAAGCCAGCACCAACGACGACGCCGATAAACGCCATCGAAATGGCTATAGCGCGTTTAATCATGAGGGAAAAGACTCTCTATCTCACACAAGCCGAGCCCGCTCGGGCAGGAATGCGGGCTCGGATCGACGTTCGATTGTGCATGTGTGTGCAACCTTCCATAGTAGTGGGAATGCACAACAAATAGGAACTTGAAACTCCAGCAAACTCCATGCGTACGGGCTTACAGGTGTGAATTTTTCCTAGTTAAGCTAGGGATTTAGCTCGGTCACTGGAATATAACAATTTCTCAGGAAACGGCACGGGGCACATTTCCCGCGGGCTAGTCGGAAGCGCGCTCGATGAGGTCCTTGCGCGCACGGGCCACGCGGGAGCGAATGGTGCCCACGCGCACGCCGGCAATCTTGGCGGCCTCATCGTAGGTATACCCCAACACCTGGGTCAGGATAAGTGCTTCGCGACGGTCGGCGGGCAGGGCATCGATAAGCGCACGGGCGTCAATCCACTCACTCCAGTTTTCAGCCGCGGTGGTTTGCTGCGGCACGTCTTCATATTGGGTCGCGGACTTGCGGGGCCGGGCCATGTCGTGGCGGATGTTGTCGACCCACACGCGGCGGGCTAATGACAATAACCAGGTGCGCGCAGAGGACCGGGCGGCGAAGCGGGGCAGGGCGCCGATGACGCGGAGATAGGTTTCTTGGGTCAGATCGTCGGCAAGCTCGGGCCCACCTAGATGGGCGAGCAGGCGCCACACGTCATCCTGGGTGGCTTTGATGAACTCCGTTAACGCCGTGCGGTCACCGCGGCCGGCTTTCAGTGCCAGCTCGGTGACCCGGGCATCGTCGTGTTCGGAGTGGTGTTGCACCTTGCTGAATTTACCAGGTGGCAAGGTGAGCCTGGCTTTAGTGGAAAACCTATTAGTTTTCTGAGTGACGTTGTCGGAGCTTATAAATTCGCGTAGGATGGGACGAGTCAACTCCCCACGAGCTAGGAGGCTAGCTAAATGACTGATTTTCCTGCAGACAAGGTACTCAACAAGGGTCAGCGCGCTGCCGGTGGCGAGAACTCCACTCGCCCGTCCGGCCAGCCTGTTGCATCCGAGAACACTTCTATTACTTACGGCCAGCAGGGCCCGGTAACCCTGAATGATGTTCACCTCATCGAAAAGCTTGCGCACTTCAACCGCGAGCGCGTGCCGGAGCGTACCCCGCACGCTAAGGGCCACGGTGCCTTCGGTGAGTTGCACGTCACCGAGGATGTGTCCGCTTACACCAAGGCAAAGGTCTTCCAGAAGGGCACCGTTACCCCGATGATGGGCCGTTTCTCCACCGTTGCTGGTGAGCAGGGCTCCCCGGATACCTGGCGCGACGTTCACGGCTTCGCGCTGCGTTTCTACACCGAGGACGGCAACCTGGACATCGTTGGCAACAACACCCCGGTGTTCTTCCTGCGTGACGGCATTAAGTTCCCGGACTTCATCCACTCCCAGAAGCGCCTGGGCACCAACGGCCTGCGCGATGCTGATATGCAGTGGGATTTCTGGACCCGTACTCCGGAGTCCGCTCACCAGGTGACCTACCTGATGGGTGACCGCGGTACCCCGAAGACCACCCGCCACCAGAACGGCTACGGCTCCCACACCTACCAGTGGGTCAACGAGGAAGGCGACGCCTTCTGGGTTAAGTACCACTTCAAGACCCGCCAGGGCGTGGAGAACTTCACCGACGCTGAGGCCACCGAGAAGGCCGGTACCGATCCGGACCTGCACCGCGAGGACCTCTACAACGCTATTGAAGAGGGCAACTACCCGGTCTGGGACGTCAAGGTTCAGATCATGCCTTTCGACGAGGCTGAGAACTACCGCTTCAACCCGTTCGATCTGACCAAGACCTGGTCCAAGAAGGACTACCCGTTGCACGATGTCGGCTACTTCGTCCTGAACCGCAACCCGCGCAACTTCTTCGCACAGATTGAGCAGGTTGCTCTGGATCCGTCCAACATCGTTCCGGGCCACGGTCTGTCCCCGGACAAGATGCTGCAGGCTCGCGTGTTCGCATACGCTGACCAGCAGCGCTACCGCATCGGACCGAACTACAAGCAGCTGCCGGTTAACCAGCCGCTGAACCAGGTCAACACCTACGAGCACGAGGGCCCAATGGCCTACCTGTTCAATGACCCGCAGGACCCGGTCTACTCCCCGAACCGCCACGCTAAGGGCAACGGCCTGCTCGACGGTGACACCACCGACCACACCCCAGAGGCTGAGACCGTCACCGCTCCGGATCTGTACGTGACCCCGGATTCTCACGGTTCCGAGTTCGTCCGTGCTTCTGCTTACGTCAAGCACCCGGAGGACGACGACTTCGTACAGGCACGTGACCTCTACGAGAACGTCTACGACGATGGTGCCAAGGAGCGTCTGGCAGACAACATCACCAACGCTATGGCTGGTGTGTCCCCGGAGACCGAGGAGCGCGTCTACGAGTACTGGACCAACGTTCACCCGGATCTGGGCAAGCGCGTTCGCGAGCTGTTTGCTGAGAAGAAGTAAGCTCTAGCGCTTTAGTCGAATTACCCTCGCTTCACCCTGTGTGGTGGCGAGGGTTTTCGCTGTTTTCCGCGCGCCTTAAAAGCTGGCGAGCTGCTAAAAGATAGATTTTAAGCATGAGTACCGCCGTGTTTGATTCTGCTGCCTCGCGCCCTTCTCGTCTTAAGGTCGGGCTGTTGAGTTTGCTCGTTATTGTGCCCTTGCTTATTGGCGCGGGCTTGATGGCGGCAACGGGCTGGC
This sequence comes from Corynebacterium camporealensis, assembly GCF_000980815.1. NCBI lineage: Bacteria > Bacillati > Actinomycetota > Actinomycetes > Mycobacteriales > Corynebacteriaceae > Corynebacterium > Corynebacterium camporealensis. The sequence continues at coordinate 170,275 of NZ_CP011311.1, forward strand.
AGCCGGCTGAGGCCTGGACTAAGGAAGAGGTGGCGGGTGCGCCGTCGGCAGGCGAGAGCCCTGAAGCAGCGCTTGCCGATGCCCGCAGCAAAGCCAGCGTCGCCCAAGCCAATTCCAGCCTGTTGGACACTGGCTCGCAGCAGCTTGCCGATGGCACCGAGCAACTCCGCGGCGGTGCCGAAGAACTCGGCGGGGGCATCGATGAGCTTTCTGCTGGTTCCCAGCAGCTTGTCGATGGCCTGACCCAACTCCAAGCCGGCACCGGCCAACTGGGCAGCGGCGCCAACGAACTTGCAGACAACGTCGGCGGTGCTGTGGACCAGGTGCTGGGCTTAGGTGCGGTGCAGGGCCAAATTCTGGAAGCTATCGATGGCACGCTCCAAGACCTGCACGGCGTAGCAACTCCGGAGGCCAAAGAGATTCGCGACCAGCTGCGCGGCCTGCGCGGTCAGGTGGAGACCTTCGATATCAATGAATCTTTAGGCGGTGACCTGAACCGCTTGAAGGACGGCTCGCGGGAGCTGGCCAACCAGCTCTCTGTTCCAGGCTATGCCTACCACGATGGCATCTACCAGGCAGTGGAGGGCGCCAAGCAGCTCAATGCCGGTATTGGGGAACTCGACGGCGGTGTCGGCGAAGCACTCGACGGTGTCGGCCAGTTGGATGATGGCGCCCAGCGCATCAACGACATGGCCTCTACCAACCAGGAAAATATCCTCGACATTCTCCGCGTACTGCCCGTCGCACAGGAGGATGCCGAACCCGTTCGCGCGTTAAGCCCCATTACCGGCCTGCTTATTGGCCTGCTCACCATTGCCGGCGGTGTCGCACTGGGCGTGGTGCGCAAGCGCTGGTGGTTGGTACTGCTCGGTACCATTCTTGCCGCGGGCGTCGGCGTGGGCCTGCTCGCACTCTTTGCGACCGGCTGGACCTGGGAAGCCACCGGCTGGGCCGCCGGCGTGCTGGGACTGGGTGTGCTGGCCACGGCGATGCTCACCCGCGCCGCACTGGCTCTGTGCGGGCCGAAGTGGGGTGCTGTGGTGATTACCGTGGCCAACCTGATTCAGCTCGCCGTGGTGGGCTGGGTATGGAAGGCGGCGACGACTACGGGCATCGCTAGCTTCTGGCAGATTGCCGCCAGCGTGCTGCCGCTGCACTGGATGACTACTGGAGTGACCGTGGCGGGTAATGATGGCGCAGGTGGGATGCTGTGGGCATCGTTAGGTGTGCTCGGCGCCGTGGCTGTCCTGGGGTCTGGTGCAGCTTTCTTAAGCCGGCGATAAGAATTTAGCACTTTAATAATAGAAGGCTGTGAGTTTAATTTTGCGTTGCGTCGACGGCCTTCACGAGTGCTAGAGTAGGTGATGCTCACGTCGCCTACTTAGGGGGTAGGCGGTCAGATTTTTATCTGTAGTGAGTGATAGGGAATAGGGGCGACGCGGCTGCTGTAGGGGCGCCGCGTCGTTTCCCGTTTTGCACAGGGCCCTGGAATTCAAGAGGCAGAATTGGGCAGTAAAAATCCCCACCTGGCGAACCAGATGGGGTGATGGTCGGGATAACAGGATTTGAACCTGCGACCTCTTCGTCCCGAACGAAGCGCGCTACCAAACTGCGCCATATCCCGGTACCCGCTGAAGCGGTACCTGGATACTTTAACGCGTAGCCCCCGCAATATCCAAATCGCAGGTCAGCGAGCCTGAGCCGAAAAATTAGCAGGCTTCTGTGAGACGCAGCAGGGTTGCCGAGGGACGGCAGAAAATACGCACCGGCGCGAATTTCGACGTGCCCAAACCATTAGAGACATGCATGAACATATCGCCAAAGCGATGCAGTCCCTGGGCGCGTTTTCTATCGATATCGCAATTGGTCACAATCGCCTTCGAACCCGGCAGACAAATCTGGCCGCCATGCGTATGGCCCGACAGGGACAGCTGGTAACCGTCGGCTTCGAATTTCTCCAGCACGCGCGGTTCCGGTGAGTGCAGCAGGGCCAGCGACAGGTCGGCGTCCTCGTTCGGCGGGCCGGCGACTTCGGCGTAATCGTCCAAGTCGTGGTGCGGGTCATCGACGCCAGCGACCGCCAGGCGTACGTTGCCGACCTTGAACTCGTGGCGAGCTTGGTTGGCATCGCGCCAGCCGCGCTCGATAAATGCAGCGCGCATGCCCTTCCACGGCAGATCAATATAGGAAGGCTCGCGCTTCGAACGCATCAAGTACTTGAAGGGATTAACCGGGCGCGGAGCCCAGTAATCGTTGGTGCCGAAGACGAACAATCCCGGGCGGCTGAGCAGTGGGCCCAGTGCGCGCAGGGTGTCGGGGACGGCGGCCTGGTCGGAAAGATTATCGCCGGTGTTGACCACCAGGTCCGGCTCTAGGGAATCTAGCGCGGAGACCCACGCGATTTTGGTTTCCTGGCCAGGGATCATGTGCAGGTCAGAGATGTGCAGGAGGCGGAATTCGTCCTCGCCACGCAGGGTGCCCGGCGGCAGGATGGGCAGGGTGTATTCCTTGAGCTCAAACTTGGTTAGCTCGGAATATCCCCACGCTAAGGTGCCAAGGCCAGCGGCGGCGATTCCGCCCAAAACAGGTAATAACTTCACCCATTCCACCCTACCTGTCGTAGATTGGGGTGCATGAGCAACTTGAAAGAAACCATCCGTGCAGATCTCAAGACTTCGATGAAGGAAAAGGACAAGCCGCGCACGACTGCGATTCGTGCCCTGCTGGCGGCTATCCAGGCAGAAGAAACCACTGGTTCGCGACACGAGCTAACTGACGATGACGTGCTTAAGGTCATCGCCCGTGAAATCAAAAAGCGTCGCGAGTCCGCGGATGTCTACGCAGACAATGGCTGCCCTGAGCTTGCCGATGCCGAACTCGCCGAAGTCCCGTACTTCGCCGAGTACCAGCCAGAGCAGCTTGACGATGAAGGCATCGCCGACCTGGTCACCGCCTCCATTGCCGAGGTTGAAAAGCAAAGCGGTGAGGCCGCAACCATGAAGCAGATGGGCTCGGTCATGAAGGTCGCCCAGGCCAAGGCCGAGGGCCGCGCCGACGGCAAGCGCCTGTCCGCGGCGGTCAAGCAGCAGCTTTCTCAGTAGAGAAAGCTGTGGGGCCCGCTGAGCTGAGCCTTCCAGCGGGGCTTAACCCCTCAGCGCTTTAGCGGCGATTGCCACGCTCTAACGCGGTGCGTTAGAGCCCGAAGAAGTTGCGGACATCATTGGCGAAGGAGTCAATGTCGTCCTGCGAAGGCCATGACGGTCCGGGGTTGTTTGACCTCGGGCCGTTATTGTTGCGGCGCGGGGCTGGGTCGTTGCCGCCGCCGTCGGTGTTGCCGGTGGAGTTGGCGTCCGCGGTGCCGGAGCTGGGGGTGTTGGAGGCCGAGGAGCCATCGGAAAGCTGCAGCGTGACCTCGGAGCCATCGCGGAGAGGTCCGTTAAATGGCACGGCGCGCACGACGCGACCATAAGGCACGTTGCCGCCAACGACGCGGGCGGTTTTGACGGTGTAGCCTTCGTCTTCGAGGATGCGGCGGGCTTCGGATTCGGATTTGCCGCGTAGGTCATCGAGAAGCGGGGTGGAGGTGCCCTCGTTGTACTTGTCGTCGTAGCCGGGCAGGCCACCGCGGCTGACCTGGGGGATGGAATTGGCCAGGCCGAAGAAGGTCTGAGCAGGCTCTAGGCCACCGTAGAGGTTGCCGCTGCCGCACTGGCGGACCGGGCCGCTACACAGCGGGGTGGTCGAGGTGCCGTCGTTGTAGATGTACGGCGCGGCGGCAATTTCGCTGTTAAACGCCAGGTAGGCCGAGGATTGGTTGGACTCGGTGGTACCAGTCTTGGAACCGACCTGTGCGCCAAAGCCTGCGGAGCGGGCGGAGTTAGCGGCGGTGCCGTTGTCGGTGTCTTTGGATAGGGCGTTGGAGAGGGCATCGGCAAGTTCGCGGTCGACGGCCTGCTCGCATTCGGTGGCAGGCAGGTAGACCTCGTTGCCGTTGCGGTCGGTGACCGACTCGACGGGGTTAGGCTCGCACCAGCGACCGCCCGCGGCGATGGTGGCGCCGACGTTGGACAGCTCCAGTGGGTTCACCGCGGTTGGGCCCAGGGTGTAGGAACCCATGTTGGCGTCCTTGGCGTGCTCGGCAATCGAGGAGTCGCCGTCGTAGGAGCCAGGGTCGTTGTAGGAGCGCAAGCCCAGTTTGACGGACATGTCGACCACAGGCGCGACACCGACTTGCTCGATGAGCTTGATAAACGTGGTGTTCGGCGACTGCGCCAACGCGTCCTGCAAGGTCAGGGTGGCAGGGTAGGTGCCTGCGTTTTCCACGCAGTAGCGACTCGGCGGGCAGTCCTCGGCACCGCCGAAGCCGAGGCCTTCTGCTTCGTAGCGCTCGGGAACGTCGAGTTCGCTTTCCACGCCATAGCCTGCGTCGAGGGCAGCGGCGGCGGTAAAGGCCTTAAACACCGAACCGGCACCGTTGCCGACCAGCGAATAAGGCTGCGGCAGCAGGGTTTCGTTGGCGTCAAGGTCTAGTCCGTATTCGCGAGAGGAGACCATGGCCAGGACGTCGCGGTCGGTGCGCGAAGGCTTAACGACGCTCATCACCTCAGCCACACCTGCCGCATCCGGGGAGGTGCGGGACTGGACTGCCTGCAGGGAGGCGTCCTGGACCTGCGGGTCCAAGGTGGTGTGAATGGTATAGCCACCGCGGGAGAGCTCTTCGGCATCTAAGCCCTTCTCAGAGAGGTATTCGAGAACGTAGTCGCAGAAGAAGCCGCGGTCGTTGGCGCCGATGCAGCCATCGGGAAGCAATGCAGGGGAATCGAGCACGCCGAGGCCCTCTTGCTTGAAGCCATCGGCAGCTGCTTGGTCGAGGTAGCCGTTGTCAGCCATAGCCTGCAGGACCAGGTTGCGGCGCTCGGTGGCGCCCTCGGGGTTGGTGTAAGGATTGAGGTACTCCGAGGACTGAACGATGCCCGCGAGCAGGGCCGATTGCGGGACGGTCAGGTCCGCGGCGGAGTGGCCGAAGTACGTGCGCGCGGCGGCCTCCACGCCGTAGGCATGGTTACCGAAAGGCACCAAGTTCAAGTAATTGGCCAGGATTTCTTCCTTACTCAAATCCCGGTCCATCTCCGCGGCCATGCTCATCTCGCGCAGCTTGCGGGGAATCGACTGCTCGGTGGCAGCGGCGCGCTCCTCGTCGGTTTCGGCGGAGACCAACAGCAGGTAGTTCTTCACGTACTGCTGATTCAGCGTCGAAGCACCCTGGGAAATACCGCCTGCAGCGAGATTGGTCCACAGTGCGCGCAGGTTGCCCTGCAGGTCGACGCCGTCGTGTTCGTAGAAACGATTGTCCTCAATGGCGACGATGGCATCTTTCATGTGCTGCGAAATCGCATCAAATTCCACGGGGTGGCGGCGCTGGTTATAAAGGTATGCCAGATCCTCGCCGGTGGAGTCTTGGATGGTGGTGACCCCGGGGGCATCGCCAGCTGTGAGATCCTGCAAATCGGACTGCATCGTGTCGTTTGCGCGGGCGACCACAACGCCTGTTAACCCCGCGAAGGGGGCGATGGTCAGCGCGGTCAGCACGCCCACCAACACGGTGGCCAGTCCGATTTTGCCTAGCGATTTCGTAGTACTCACGCACAACAGAGTAGTTGGTCAACCTATCAGCAGGAAACATTCCACTCCCCCCTAAAGTGTGACGTGTTCGACAACCTAATTACCATGTGAATACACTTACGTGTGTTACATATTATGCCGCCTGGGAAGGAGTCCTCCTGCCATGACCGTCGGAGTAAAAGCGTCCACCGCCTCGAATCGCAAGATTCACAACTCTGAGCGTGGTGAGTGGGTCACCCAAGCCAAGTGCCGCAATGGGGACCCGGATGCGTTGTTTGTCCGCGGTGCTGAGCAGCGCAAGGCGGCTGTTATTTGCCGCCACTGCCCGGTGCTGAACGAATGCCGCGCAGATGCCCTGGATAACCGCGTCGAGTTCGGCGTATGGGGTGGCCTGACCGAGCGTCAGCGCCGTGCCCTGCTGCGTAAGAACCCGCACATTACTAATTGGGCGCACTACCTTGCTGAGGGCGGAGAGCTCGTCGGAATTTAGTTCTTGTGGCTGCCGGATATCGCATAGAATGGCAGCCATGACTAAATGGGAATACGCAACCGCACCTGTACTTACTCACGCGACCAAGCAGATCCTCGATTCCTGGGGTGAAGACGGCTGGGAGCTCGTGACCATCACCCCGGGCATGAACCCGGAAAACGTGGTCGCCTACTTCAAGCGTGAGGTCGAGTAATGAGCCACCTCGCACGCTTGCAGGAGCTGGGCTATGAGCTGCCTAACGTAGCTGCGCCTTTGGCTTCCTATGTGCCTGCCACCAAGGTGGGCAATCAGGTGTGGACTTCCGGGCAGCTGCCGCTTATCGATGGCCAGTTGGCCGGCGTCGGCAAAGTCGGCGCCGAGGTGTCCGTCGAGGATGCTCAGGACTATGCCCGCACCTGTATTTTGAACGCTTTGGCTGCCGTGGATTCGGTTGTCGGGCTGGACAATGTCACCCGCGTGCTGAAGATCGTGGGCTTTGTGGCTTCCGATGTGAACTTCCACGAGCAGCCCGCCGTGATTAATGGCGCGTCGGATTTTGTTGGTGAACTCTTCGGTGAGGCGGGCGAACACGCCCGATCTGCAGTTGGCGTGGCCGTGTTGCCAAAAAATGCGCCAGTTGAGATCGAACTCATCGTAGAAACTGCCCAGTAATGCGATAGGCTAAGAATCATGGAGCATCCTGCATATAGCCAATTACGCCCAGTGAGCCAGTCGGTGGGTGTCGTGTTGTGTGACAACCCCAGTTACACCGCACTGGAAGGCACTAACACCTGGATTGTGCGCGCTAGTGAAGACGCCAAGGCCATCGTTGTCGACCCGGGTCCGGAGGACGAGGGTCACCTCAACGTGGTCACCGCCCGTGCGGGCGAGGTCGGCCTGATTTTGCTGACTCACCGCCACGACGACCACGCCTCCGGTGCACAGCGCTTGCGTCAGCTGACCGGCGCACCGATTCGTGCCTTTGACCCGAACTACTGCAATGGGGCAGAAGCGCTTTCCGATGGCGAAATCGTCACCCTAGACGGCGTCACCCCACAGCTCGAGGTCGTCCACACCCCGGGTCACACCGCCGATTCGACCTGCTTCTTCGTCTACAGCGGTGTAGCTGGCGAGTCCACCCTAGAGGGCATTTTGACCGGCGATACGATTGCCGGCCGCCACACGGTGCTGCTCTCGGAGACCGACGGTGACCTCAAGGAGTACCTGGAGACCCTGGACAAGCTGGAAAAGCGCGGCAAGGACGTCGCACTCTTCCCGGGCCATGGTCCGGACCTGGAGGACACCTCCCAGGTCGCCCGCAAGTACATCGACCGTCGCTACTACCGACTGGATCAGATCAAGGAAGTCCGCAGCCGTCTGGGCGACGACGTCGATCTGAAGACCCTGGTCGACGAAATGTACGACGATGTCGACCCAGTACTGCGTCACGCAGCAGAGCAGTCCACGCGCACTGCCCTGAAGTATCTGGACGCAAATGGCTAGTTAGCTTTTTACGTCGAACCCCTGGCCTGCGGGCTGGGGGTTTTCTTGTTGAGTGGTGCAAAAGACAAAGCAAAACCGCACCGGCCGGGGTGGCAGGTGCGGTGCTGTGCTTCGCGCGGTTTAGCGGGCGCGGCGGGCGAGGTGCTCAGTATCGACGATGAGCACGGACTTGCCCTCGAGGCGAATCCAGCCGCGGTGAGCGAAGGTCGCCAGAGCCTTGTTGACGGTCTCACGGGAAGCGCCGACCAGCTGGGCGATTTCTTCCTGCGTCAGGTCGTGGTTGACGCGCAGGGCGCCACCTTCCTGGACACCGAAGCGGTTAGCCAGCTGCAGCAGAGTCTTAGCCACGCGGCCGGGGACGTCGGTGAAGATGAGGTCTGCGAGGTTAGCGTTGGTGCGGCGCAGACGACGTGCCAGCACGCGCAGCAGCTGCTGTGCAATCGATGGATGATCGTCGACCCAGCGCTGCAGCATCTCGGAGTTCATGGTCGCAGCGTGTACTTCGGTGACACAGACTGCAGACGAGGTACGCGGGCCCGGATCGAAGATGGACAGCTCGCCGAACATGTCGGACGGGCCCATCACGGTCAGCAGGTTCTCGCGGCCGTCCGGGGCGTGGCGAGCCAGCTTAATCTTGCCCGAGGTAATGATGTACAGACGATCGCCTGGTTCGCCCTCTTCGAAAATGGTGGTTCCGCGCGGGAAGCGCACGGTTTCCATCTGCTCGATAAGGTTTTGTACAGCTACGGGATCAACGCCTTGGAAGATACCGGCGCGAGACAGAATATCCTGGACGCCTTCCACGTTTTACTCCTTGAAGTCGATGTGCAGATTAAGCAGGGTGGTGCGTACCACTAAAAAGTAACGCAGCCCATCTTACAGTGTAATTTGTCACTTTTGTTACGGATGTGAAATTTAATCACAGGTAAGGGCTCAGTTGGACAGAACAGCGGATTCCAGCTTCTCCATCAATATGGCGAAGAGGGCGATGCCCAATGGGACCAAGACTACCAATAAGACCATGGTTTTATATCCTACTAAGATGTAGACATGACTTCGACATCGCCCAGCATAGACGAGGCCGAATGCGCCGTTGCCATTAACAACGCATTGGCCCAAGAATACTCAGACGCCCGCTGCGAGCTGGACTTTTCTAACCCGCTCGAGCTGCTCGTGGCCACGGTACTCTCCGCACAGTGCACTGACGCCCGGGTCAACCAGGTCACCCCGGAGCTGTTCCGGCGCTATCCCACACCCGCTGACTACGCCGCCGCCAACCGCGCGGACTTGGAAGAAATTCTGCGCCCGCTGGGATTCCAGCGCGCCAAGGCCGGCCATCTGCTCGGCATCGGGGAGGGGCTGATGGCGAATTTTAACGGTGAAGTACCAACAGGTATAGACGAGTTGACCTCTCTGCCGGGGGTGGGCCGCAAGACGGCATTGGTGGTACGCGGAAATGCCTTCGACCTCCCAGGACTCACCGTCGATACGCACTTTGGACGATTGATGCGCAGGATGGGACTCACGCAGGCGAAGACGCCGTTGGCGGTGGAAAGGGACATCGCAAAGCAAGTGCCCGAAGAAGAATGGACAGAGTTTTCCCACCGGGTGATTTTCCATGGGCGGCGGGTGTGTAAGGCGCGCAAGCCGCTGTGTGAGGAATGCGTAATTGCGAAGTTGTGTCCTAAGCTGGCTGCATGAATAAGTACGTAGTCGGTTCCGTGGTGGGTGCGGCCGCCGTCGTGGTGTTGGCAGCCGGCGGTGCCGCGGTCTTGCTGGGCGGCGACGAGGCTGACCAGGCCGCACCTGCCGAGGAAACCACGCAGGCTGCGCCGATTGCGTCCCGTCCGGACTGCCCGACTGGCCCGGTCGCAGGCGTGGAGCTGGAGTGCTTAGGCTCGCAGGCGACTGAGCCGCCGGCGGATATCGGGGTCACCGTGGTCAATCTGTGGGCCTGGTGGTGTGAGCCCTGCCGTGCGGAGTTGCCGCACTTGGAAGAGGTCGCGCGCACCCATCCGGAGTGGCAGGTCGTGGGCGTGCATGCCGATGAAAACCCCGGCAACGGCGCGGCGTTCTTGGAAGACATTGGGGTGCATTTGCCCAGCTACCAGGACACTGATAACACGTTTGCGGGCACGCTGGAGCTTCCCAACGTGATTCCGATTACGCTGGTGCTCCAAGACGGTGAAATCAAAGGCCGCTACATTCAGCCTTTTGAGTCCACTGAAGAAATCGTCGACGCCGTGGAGGAGGCCCTGGCATGACGACGCTGCACCCGGATTTAGCCCCGGACTGGATTCGGCCCGCCATGGGGCTGGATGTGGCGAAGACGCGGCGCCGGATGGGGGTGCGGGCATCGGAAAGCACGGCTCCTACCAAGCGCGAAGCCGCGGTGTTGGTGCTGCTCAAGGGCAGTGCAGCTGACGATGCCGAAGTCTTGCTCACCCACCGCTCACCGACGATGCGCTCGCACTCCGGGCAGATTGCGTTTCCGGGCGGGCGGCGCGACCCAGAAGACATCAACGTCGTCGATACCGCGTTGCGGGAGGCGTGGGAAGAAACCGGACTGCAGCGGGGGACTGTCACCCCGTTGGAGCAGTGGGGACAGTTGCGCGTGCGCTCGTCGAGTGCGCCCGTGAGTCCCGTGTTGGCGTATTGGCACCAGCCCGGGGAAGTGTACCCGGCGAGCCTGGAAGAAACCGACGACGTGTTCACCACTCCTATTGCGGAGTTAGCCGCGCCGGAAAATCGCCTGCAGATCGCGTGGGGGAACTGGACCGGGCCGGCTTTTACGGTGAATGATTATTTGGTGTGGGGGTTTACCGGCGGGATTCTGTCCGCGCTCTTGGAGCATGCTGGCTGGGAGCGCAATTGGGATAACAATTCGGTAGTCGATCTGCGTGATGCGCTCGCTGCGTCGAAAAATAATGAGAAGATGGGCTAGTTAACCTGTTTCCTCCCTAAAGGATTCTTTCTTTTGATGTCACCTTTGCTCATCGATGGACTGATCGTCGTGGCTGTCCTCGTCGCCTTGGCTTCTGGCTGGCGACAAGGCGTGATCTCCGCGGCGTTGTCCTTCGTCGGCGTGGTCACCGGCCTGATTTTGGGTATTTCCATCGTGCCTTTTGCGATGCGGCTGACCGACCAAGCGGGCCTGCGCTTTTTGCTGGCTATTGGTGTGCTGGTGCTGTTTGTGGGCTTAGGGCAGGTCATCGGCGCGAGTATCGGGTCGGGGTTGCGCGATCAGATGCGCGCGAGGAAGACGCAGCGGGTGGATTCTTTCTTTGGCTCGTTATTCCAGGCCATGGCAGCGCTGCTGGTTATTTGGATGATTTCGATTCCGCTGGCGTCGAATCTGGCCGGTAACTTTGGCCAGTCGCTGCGTGAGTCGCGGATTTTGGGCCAGCTCAACGCGATTGCCCCGGCTGAATTGGCCGCGTTGCCCAATGGCGTGGCGGCACTGCTGAATGATTCCGGATTGCCGCCGTTGGTCTCGCCCTGGCAGACACCGGGTGGGGACCAGGAGGTTGAAGCCCCGCAGATTAACATCTCCGATCCGGAATTAGTTGAGGCGCTGCGGCCGTCCATTATTCACGTGCTTGGCGATGCCGAAGTCTGCTCCCGCCGGCTCATGGGCTCCGGCTTTGTCATCGACGATAATTACGTGCTGACCAACGCGCACGTTGTGGCTGGTACGGAAACTGTGCGCCTGGATACCTCGCTGGGTATTAAGGAAGCCACTGTGGTCTACTACAACCCGGAAGTCGATATCGCTGTGCTGCACGCCCCGGACGTGGACGTGGAACCGCTGCGCTGGGCCGATACTCCGGCTGTTACTGGCGATGACGCCATGGTCTTAGGCTTCCCCGAAAGCGGACCCTTCAACGCCGAGATGGCACGTATCCGCGACCGCATCACGATTGCGGGCCCGGATATTTACTCCACCGGCCGCGTCGAACGCGATGCCTACACCATCCGCGGCGATATCCGTCAGGGCAACTCTGGTGGCCCGATTCTCAACACCGACGGCGACGTTCTCGGCATGATCTTCGGCGCATCCGTGGATGACACTGAAACGGGATACGCACTCACCGCCGACGAGATTAAATCCCAAATCGGAGACCTCGACGCTTTGCAGCGCCCGGTCGATACTGGTGAGTGCGTAGCGCACTAGCGGCAAGCCGCTAGATGATTGAGTCCAAGGGTCCCCAGTGCGTGGCTACCGCTAAAAAAGGGCGAGAGTGCCCATGATTGAATTTGTGGAAAACAACATAGACACTCTCGCAACAGCACTCTATACCACCTGCGATGACTACCTCAACGCCCATCCCGAACTCCTCCCACCACGCCCGAAGATCGGGATCCAACCACAGATCACCGATGCTGAAATCATCACCCTGGCCGTGATGGAATCCCTTCAGGGATACACCTCCCAACGCCACTTCATCCGCCACGCCAGAAAACGCTTCACCAGCACATTTCCCTACATCCCACAGCAATCCGGTTACAACAAACGACTCCGGAAACTCACCACCGTGATGCAGCACGTGATGACCCACCTGGCCACCTCGACTGGCCTGCTCAATGATGATGTCTGGGTCGTGGACTCCACCCCGGTTGAATGCGGCCGGTCCCGGGAAACAGTGAAACGCTCCGACCTGGCCGGCTACGCCGAGTACGGCTATTGCGCCTCGCACTCACGGTTTTTCTGGGGATGCCGACTCCACCTGATTAGTACTTTGCATGGGCTGCCGGTTGGCTACGCACTCACTGGTGCCAAAGCCGATGAACGCGCCACACTGCTGGCGATACTGGAGACTGTTCCGGTGATTGTGTCGACCGGGCAGGTCATCATGGCGGATAAGGGCTATAACGGTGCCTGGCTGGAAGACGAGCTGACAACTGGTGGCGTTGAGTTGCTTCGCCCGGCCCGGAAAGGGGAAAAACCCAGGCCAGGAAAACAATTCTTGAAACCATTGCGGCAGACTATCGAGTCGGTGTTCAACACGATGAAAAGCCAGCTCCATCTTGAACAACACGGCAGCCGCACTGCCGGTGGGTTGGTCTGCCAGGTCGTTAAACGCCTGCTGGCATTAACCGCAGCGATCTGGCATAACCACGCCACCGGCCAACCTGCCCTGCGATCACTGATCGCCTATGACCACTAAACCCCCAGCACACCCTTGGACTCAATCATCTAGTGCGGAGAAAAGGAATATTGGAGGCACAACCCCGGAATAAGGCCGTAGGGCCGGAGTATGTCGGCTCCTTGGAGTAGGGGCGTAAGCCCTACTCCGTGAGGCCGAGGTTGTCGCCGGTGCCGAGCTCAATGTTGAGGCCCGGAACCGAATTGATGAGGTTGCGGGTGTATTCCTCTTGCGGGTTGTCGAAGACCTGATCGGCAGTGCCCTGCTCGACGATGGCGCCCTTCTTCATCACCGCGATGTCGTCGGCAGTCTGGCGGACTACCGCGAGGTCGTGGGTGATGAACAGGTAGGACAGGTGCAGATCGCGCTGCAGCTCGGCAAGCAGCTGGATGATCTGGTTCTGAACCAGCACGTCGAGTGCGGAGACGGCCTCGTCGAGGACGAGGACCTCCGGCTTGAGAGCCAGGGCGCGGGCGATGGCGATGCGCTGGCGCTGACCACCAGAAAGCTCATTCGGGTAGCGGCGCATGGCAGAACGCGGCATGGCGACCATGTCGAGCAGCTTCGCCACGCGCTCCTCGCGCTCCTTGCGGTTACCGACCTTGTGCAGGGCCAGAGGCTCCTCGATGCACTTGTAAATCGAGTACATCGGGTCCAGCGAGCCGTAGGGGTTCTGGAACACAACCTGCATATTGCGGCGCAGGTTGAATAGTTCCTTCTTCGACAGTTTCGAGGTATCGCGGCCTTCGTACTCAATCGTGCCGGAGGTGGGCTCGAGCAGGTTGAGCACCATGTTGGCCACGGTGGATTTACCGGAACCGGACTCACCGACCAGGGCGAGGGTGGTGCCGCGGCGAAGATCGAAGGAGACATCGTCAACTGCTTTGAGCTTCTTCTTCTCACCCCGCTGGCCGCGGATGTCGAACTCTTTGTTGAGGTTGCGGACTTTGATGACGGCATCGCTAGGCGCTGCAGCATCAGTATCGGCAGAAGAGGCGACGTGCTCGGAAGACTCCACGCCAGCAGCGCGGGCGGCACGAATGCGGGAGGAGGCCAGCGACGGTGCAGCGGTCACCAGACGGCGGGTGTAAGGGTGCTGTGGGTCGCGGAGAATCTCGCGCGACGGGCCGGACTCCACGATGCGGCCGCGGTGCATCACGATGAGGTGCTCCGCGCGCTCGGCAGCCAGGCCCAGGTCGTGGGTAATAAAGAGCACGGCGTTGCCGAGTTCTTCGGTGAGGTGCTCGAGGTGGTCCAGGATGGTCTTCTGGACGGTCACATCAAGTGCGGAGGTGGGCTCGTCGGCAATGAGTAGCTTCGGACGGGCTGCCAGGCCGATACCGATGAGCGCACGCTGGCGCATACCGCCGGAGAACTCGTGCGGGTACTGCTTGGCCCGGCGCTCGGCATCGGGAAGCCCTGCTTCTTCGAGGAGCTCCACGACGCGCTCGTGGCGCTTGGAGCCCTCGACGACGTTGTTGGCCTTCAGGGACTCCTCAATCTGGGTGCCGATGCGCCAGACTGGGTTGAGGTTGGACATCGGGTCCTGCGGGACCAAGCCAATCTGGTTGCCGCGCAGCTCGGTGAACTTCTTGTTGTCGTAGTCGGTGATGTCCTGGCCCTCGTAGAGGATCTGGCCACCGGTGACCTTGCCAGTGCCCGGCAGCAAGCCGAGGATGGCCATCGCGGTGGTGGACTTACCGGAACCGGACTCGCCCACGATAGCCACGGACTGGCCGGGGTAAATGGACAGGTTCACACCGCGGACAGCCTCGACGACGCCGGTGGAGGAGGTAAAGGAGATCTTGACGTCCTTCATCTCCAGGAGTGGAGTCGAGTTGTCGGTGTTGTCGTTCTGGGAAATTGGGTGGCTCATTAGCGCTTCCTCGCCTTCGGGTCGAGGGCGTCGCGGACGACGTCGCCCATCATGATGAAGCTCAATACGGTCAGTGCCAGCGCGCCGGCAGGGTAGAACAGGACCTGTGGGGCCACGCGCAGGGAGGCCTGGGCGTCGGAAATGTCGCCGCCCCAGGACACGAACGTCGGAGGCAGGCCGATGCCCAGGAAGGACAAGGTGGCCTCTGCAACGATGAAGGTACCCAACGCCACGGTGGCATAGGAGATGATCGGTGCGGCGGCGTTCGGGAGGATGTGGCTGAACAGGATGTGTCCGTTGGATGCGCCGACAGAGCGGGCGGCCTGGACGTACTCTTCGTTCTTAATCGACATCACGGTACCGCGGGTAATACGGGCGATAGAGACCCAGCCGAAGAGGCCGAGCACCAAGACAACGGTGATAATCGTGCGGTACTCCTTGAACATCTGCATAACGACGATGGCAGCCAGCACCAGCGGGATAGCGAAGAAGATGTCGGTGATACGGGAGAGCACCGAGTCAATCCAGCCGCCGAAGAAGCCGGCGATAGCGCCAATCATGGAGCCGAGCACGACGACGAGTGCGGTAGCCAGCACGCCGACGGCCACGGATGCGCGTGCGCCGTAGATAACGCGGGAGTAGATATCGCAGCCCTGGCGGTTAAAGCCGAAGGGGTGGCCAGGCTCTGGGTCGGCAAGCGAGCGGGACAGCTCGCAGGCGCGGGGGTCGACGCTGGTGAATAGGCCAGGGAAGAGTGCCACGAGCACGGCGATGACGATCATGGTGGCAGCAACCCAGAACAGCGGGCGGCGACGCAGGTAGCGCCAGGCCTCGCCCCACTGGGAAGAAGGAGCGGACTCGTCCTTGACGGCGTCCACGGCGCCCAGGCCGGTCTCGTCGGTTTCGGCGATGTAGTGTTCCTGGCCGGGACGCAGAACGGTGTTATCGAAGTTAGGCATAGCGGATCCTTGGGTCGAGAACTGCGTAGAGGAGGTCAACCAAGAGGTTGGCAACGATGTAGATGACCACGAGGACCGTGGTAAACGACACGACGGTGGTGGGCTCACCGCGCAGGATGGCCTGGTACATGGTGCCGCCGACGCCGTTGATGCCGAAGATTCCCTCGGTAACAATCGCGCCGGTCATCAGGGCACCGAGGTCGGCGCCGATGAAGGTGACCACCGGAATCAGGGAGTTACGCAGCACGTGGCGCACCATGACGGTGCCGTTGGACAGGCCCTTCGCGCGTGCGGTGCGCACGTAGTCAGCGCGCAGGTTCTCTGCCACGGACTGGCGGGTCAGGCGAATGACGTACGCAAACGACAACGCACCGAGCACCAGTGCTGGCATGAGCAGCGATTTGAAGGTTTCTTGGGAACCGACCGTGACGGGGAGTAGCTCCCATTTAATGCCGACCAAGAACTGGAAGACGAAGCCGATGACGAAGGAAGGAACAGCAATCACCAGCAGGGAGGCAACCAGGACGGTGGAGTCGAAGATGCCGCCGCGGCGGATACCGGCAAGCACGCCGAAGGTGATGCCGAAGATAATCTCAAAGCAGATTGCCATAAAGGCCAGCTTGATGGTCACCGGGAAGGCGTTGGCCATCACCTCAGTAACTGGGACTCCAGAGAAGGTAGTGCCGAAGTCCAGTGTGAAAATGCCCTTGATGTAGAGCAAGTACTGCATGATGAAAGGCTGATCGAGGTTGTACTCAGCCTCGATGCGGGCTCGCGCGGCATCGGAAAGTCCGCGGTCGCCGCCGAGTGCCTCAACAGGGTCACCCGGCATCAAGAAGACCAGCGCGTAGATGAGCAGGGTGGCTCCGAAGAACACCGGGATCATCTGCAGCACTCGTCGCCCGACATAGCGCAACATAGGGGTTGTCCTTTTCTAGTTATGGCTTAGCAAGCCTGGAGAGAACGAGAACGTGGGATCTGACAGGCCGGGAACCTAACAGACAATGTGCATCCTAGTCTGTGAGACATCGCAAGATGTCCACTTTTTATGTAATGCTTCACAATCCCGAGATTCATTTCTAACGAGTGATAGGCAAGAAATGATTAAGGCCAGCTTAAGAAGCTAAAACAAATTATGCAAAACGGTGTATTACGTGCAGTTGGGGGTGGCGCACATGGGGTATGCGGGCACAGGAAGTACACAGTGTGGGCAGAAAGTTAGCCCCATCCGTACCCGGATTAAGGGGCGCGGTGGGGCTAGCCTTTGAGCATCACGCTAGTGCTTTGGCCTAGCTTTAAGGATTACTCCTTGGTGATCTCGAAGTAGAGCGGCTGCTGCTTCCAGGAGAAGGTCACGTTATCGACGTTCTCGGAGTAGCCACCGGTGGTGTTCGGGTACCACAGCGGGATAGCCGGCAGGTCCTCGAAGAGGATTTCCTGAGCCTCGTTGAACTTCTCCTGAGCATCTTCCAGGGAGTCAGCGGTCAGGGCCTCGTCGATGAGACGGTCGAAGTCCTCGTTGGAGTAGTCACCATCGTTAGACGATGCGTTGGTGCGGTACAGCGGAGCCAGGAAGTTACCCATGGATGGGTAGTCAGCCTGCCAGCCGGTACGGAACGCGGTGTCGATTTCGCGGTTGGTGACCTCATCGCGCAGGGACTTGAAGTCCGGGTACGGAGCGCCCACTGCTTCGATTTCCAGGGTGTTCTTGATGGAGTTGGATACTGCATCAACCCAGGACTTGTGGCCACCGTCGGAGTTGTAGGCAATCTCGAAGGACGGGGAGGACCACTCGTTGATTTCGTCGGCCTCAGCCCACAGTTCCTTCGCCTTCTCCGGGTCGTACTCGAGAACGTCGTTGCCCTCGATATCACCGGAGAAGCCCGGCAGGACCGGAGAGGTGAAGTCGGAGGCCGGGGTGCGGGTGCCCTTGAAGATGGTCTCGGTGATCTCCTCGCGGTTAATTGCGTGGGAGAGTGCCTGGCGGCGCAGGTTGCCTTCCTCGCCCTCGAAGTGCTCGAGCTCTTCGTGGATGGTGAAGGACTGGAAGCCAGCGAAAGGCTGGTTGACAGCGCGGTCGCCCAGGTCAGCTTCGTAGACGTCGAATGCGGAGTCCGGAATGGACTCGAGAACGTCCAGGTTGCCAGCCAGCAGGTCAGCGTAAGCTGCATCCTGGTCGGCGTAGAAGTTGAACTTCACACCATCGTTCTGAGCAACGCGGTCGCCGGAGTACTCCTCGTTCGGAACGACGATAGCGTCCTGGTTATGGTTCCACTCCAGCAGCTTGTACGGGCCGTTGGCGATTGGGTCCTGGCCGAAGCCGTCCATGTCATCCAGTGCGGACTCGTGCAGCGGGTAGAAGGCGGAGTAGCCCAGCTGTGCTGGGAAGTCAGCCTCCGGCTGGCTCAGCTTAATGGTGAAGGTGTAGTCGTCGACGACCTCGAGGCCAGACATGGACTCAGCACCTTCCTCGAAGCCCTCGATGGACTCGAAGAAGTAAGCATTGAGCTGGTCGTTGGCAACCGCGTAGTTCCAGGTGTCAACGAAGTTGTGAGCGGTCAGCGGGGAGCCATCCTCGAAGGTGGTCTCCTTCAGGGTGACGGTGTACTCGGTGTTGTCGTCGTTAGCCTCGATGGACTCCGCGATTTCGTTGTGGGTCTCACCGTCTGCGTCGTAGTAGACCAGGCCAGCATAAATGCTATCGACGATCCTGCCGCCGCCAGTCTCGTTGGTGTTAGCCGGAATCAGTGGGTTCTGCGGCTCGGTGCCGTCAGCCAGCACGTAGTTGTCGCCGCCACCGTTTCCGTCGCCGGCTGCGCCACCGTCGGCGGAATCTTCGCCCTCAGAGCCACAGGCTGCGAGGGTTAGGGTAAGCGCAGCAGTGGAAAACAGGGCGATCGTCTTCTTGATCGTCATGAGGGGTGACCTCCAGATAGTTGCTAGAAATGGGGGTTGCCTGTGAACAGGTTAAAGAATAAATTACCTTGTGCTGTCAGGCACATTCAACCGAATGGATAGTATGTATTCTCACAATTCTGTCGCATACTAGTTAACGTTCCATTAACCTGCACCTTTGGTGATGTGGGCATAAAAAATGGCCACCCCTTAGTGGGGTGGCACACTATGAACTCTGCAAGTTATGTAGCTCGCAGCCACTGGCTGACGACGTGGACGAATTGCTCCGGGTCCTCTAAGTGGGGGAGGTTCTTCGTGCCCGGAATGTTTTGGGATACAAAATCTCCGCGGACGCGTCGGGAAGCGCGGCGAATGACCGGCTTCCACAGCTGCTGATCGGCGTGTAAAAACAGCACCGGGCAGTGGGCTTTTGTATCAACCCATTTGAACGGAACCACGGCGGTGAGCATGCGGTGATTCCATAAGATTCCCCGATGTGCATTGCCTATCTGGGAGGCTAGGGTGCGTAGTTCGAGGCTGCGGTTGAAGGTGGCATCGGAAAGCGTGGGCTCCACGTTGAGCTGCAGGGCCTTGCGATAGGTGGCCGGGCTGAGCAGATAAGACGTGCGGCCGAAAGGCTGGTAGACGCGGCAGGTCAGCGCGCGCAGGGAAATCCAGGTGAAATCCCAGGGGCGCGCGGCAATGGAGCGGCGCATATCGACGGGATGAGCTGCGGCAATGGACACCAGCCCGCGGGTGCGCTCCGGACGGGAGGTGGCCACGGCCCAGGCAACGGCGCCGCCGGTGTCATCGCCAATAAAGAAGGCAGAAGTATGGCCCAAGGCTTGGACCAGGCCAGTGAGATCGCCCACCAGCGTGCGGATGTCCTGGCCGGGCTCCACCGGGGGCTTATCGGACATACCGGTGCCGCGCAGATCGACCGCGGCGACGTGGAAGCCTTGGTCAGCCAGCGGGGCGATGACCTCGCGGAAATCAAACCAGCCTCCGAAACCACCGTGGACTAACACCACCAAAGGGTCCTGCTTGCTACCTGCGGTGACCACGTGCAAGCGCACGCCGCGGGTGTGGACGAACTCGTGGGCAAAGGGGCCGTCGAGTTCAATCACAGAAGGCGAGGTGGTGGATGCCATAGAAGTTCTTTCGATGAAAAACCGCCCGGGAAAACCCGGGCGGAGAAAGTATGGGAAGGCCTACACGGCAGCTATTTAGGTGTACATCCCGCTGGCGTTGGAGCGGTCGATGGACTGCTTAGCCTTACCCGGAACCAGGTGCTTAAGCTCCTTGGTTGACTCAATGGTCTTTTCCGGGGCCTTGACCTTCTTAACGTTCTTGAAGCCTACGAAGCCGACGACGGCGGCCAGAACGATCATGATGAGGAAGACGATCAGGAAGGCTGCCCAGCGGTCCAGCCAGACGGCCAGCAGCTCTGCCAGGAAGAAGAAAAAGAAGAAAGAGCTGTACAAAGCGATGGTGCCAGCAGCACCAAACATGCCTGCACCGATGCCTGCCTTCTTGGCAGAAGCAGCGATTTCAGTCTTGGCCAGTTCGACTTCCGAACGCACCAGCTGCGACATCTGCTCAGTAGCATTGGAGACCAGCTGGCCATAGGAAGCTTCACCGGACCTGGAAGTGTCAACATCGCTAAGCGGGATCGAGTTAACCTTCGGTGCGAGGTTGTCGTTCCCGTCAGTGAAAAGTCCGTCGTTGCTCACGGTTTTAAACTCCTAGTGCTTATTAAAATTACGTACAGGCCATACTACGCGAAGATCCCACCTAGGTACCGGTCGCGCCACTCCCGTTATCCTAATTGATATGCAAAGAAATGACCCGCTAACCCCGCTTGTGGACCTTCCAGGCGTGGCGCAGGCAGCCGAACAGGCCGGTGCCGCCATCGCGCGGGTACATCGACGCCCCTCCGGGCTGCGTCAGCCAGAGGTTATTTCTTCTGAATCTTTATTACGCGGCGCGCGGGCAAGCCTCGGCGTACAAGGCAAAGGTCTAGTCCGTAACCCGCAACCGGCGGATATGGAAGAAGGCCCGCTGGCCGAAGCAATTAGCGCTTATTCTGTTCTCGCCCCCGAACTAGCCAGCACCACCGTGCGCACCTTTGCCCGCTCACCACTGCAGGTGCTCGCGCGTATCGATGTCGCCGCCGGCGGCACTGGCGCACCGCAGCAGAACTCGGCTCAGCTACAAGCCCTGGCCCGGCTCATCGGTCGTAGCGAAGGCGTCGACTTTGACCGGCTCCTGCCCGTAGTGATCACCGCAGAAATCATGGCCAACCAGTTCTTTGGCGACAACAGCCTGCTGGTGGCGTGCGTGGCCGGACGCGTGGCTGCCGTACACACCGGCTTTGACCCACGCGGGTTCGCCATCCCGGAGCTGTATCTGAATAGGAATACCCAGCGTTTAGAAGAGGGCATCGCAAAGTATGCCCAATACCCAGCGGAACTATTGGTGGTGTTGTTGGAGGCCTGGGAGTACGGTGCGCAGGAGGCCGACGGCATCGCGCGCAGTCTCTAAGCAGGGATTTTAGGCACTGTTGGAATTCGGGTGCTGGGCAATCCAGATTCCCGCGGCCACAGCGAGGGCGGCGACGACGGAGGCGCCAATGCCGATTTCTTTCGCGCCAGGCATGACAAACAGTGGTTCGGGATCTTTAAAGGTACGGATCTCCCAGCTTTCTTCGAGCGCGTGCTTCTTCAAATGCCGGTCGGGGTTGACGGCCACCGGATTGCCGACGCGCGCGAGCATCGGCAGGTCAGTAATCGAATCAGAATAGGAGTAGCTGGCATCTAAATCGATGTTGTGCTCTTTAGATAGCTCCTCTAAAGCCTCAGCTTTGGCATCGCCTTTGCAGAAAAACAGCACCTCACCAGTAAAGTGGCCGTCTTCTTCCTCCAGCTCGGTGGCAATGACGGTGTCAATGCCCAGTTCTTCCGCGATGAGCTCCACTAGCACGGTCGCCGATGCGGAGATGATGATGACTTCGTGGCCGGCGTTGCGGTGGGCATCGATAAGCTCGCGCGCCTCAGCATAAATAGCCGGGGTAAGCACCGAATGCAGGGTGTCCTTGGCAATGGTGCGGACCCTGTCCACGTTCCAGCCCGCCACCATGGAGGTGAGCTGGTCGCGGGTGTTATTGAGCTGCTCATCGGAGTGGCCGGAGCGCATGAAACTGGCCTTGGTCAGCGACATCTGCAGTGCCGTAGCTGGGGAAATCAACCCGTTGTGCAGGAATTCTTTGCCAAACGCAAAAGCTGACGACGTGGCGATGATCGTCTTGTCCAGATCGAAAAACGCCGCGACCGTCTTGCCGGCCGCAGGCTGCTGCGGCGAAGAAAGTTGCGAATGCATTGGTTCCTCAAGCTGGGGATAGCGTCACCCAGCGGGGTTGTGACTATTGAGGAAGATGTTAACTGTGCTGGGGTGGAAAGTCTACCGTTATGGGTGCTGATGTGACGGGGTTATCCACAGATTTTTGTTGTTACGTCAACAAAATGGGCCAATTTTTGCCAGATTTTGGGAGTTATCCACAGGCTGAAAAATTTCCCCTAGTAATCCTTGACATGCCCGCGCCAGGCTTAAAGGCATGAACACACCACACGTAGCTCACATCGCCGTCGCGGTTGGGGAGGAACTCGTCCGCGCTGAAGCCTTGCATGCCGCTGCGGCCACATCTGCCGAGGTCATCCAGGTCGAAGACCCCCGCGACGTCGCTCGTTTAGTCCAGGGTGCCCGGGCCGTGCTTGTCGATGCCGCCATGGCCTCCCTGGTTGCCACCCTTCCCGTTCGCCCCACCGTCTTCTTCGTCGGCGCGGACCCCGGGCCCTTGGATTACGAAGCCGCCTTGCGCTGCCATGCGGATGAGGCCTTCTTATTACCGGCCGAAGCCAAAGAATTACTCGCCGCCCTAGGTGACCTGCACCGTCGCGATGGCCAACAGCACGGCGGACTCAACATCGCGGTGACCGGTGCCGGCGGTGGCGTGGGAGCTTCCACCCTGGCCGCGGCCTTAGCACGGCACACAGGAGCATTACTTATCGATGCCGTCCCCAACTCCGGCGGCCTGGACCTGCTACTTGGATTAGAAGCCCAACCCGGTGCGCGCTGGCCGGACCTCAACGTCGGCGATGGCAGCATCGACCCGGCGGACCTGCGCACCGCTTTGCCGAGCAGCGCCGATGGCGTTGCTGTCTTATCTGCCGCCCGCTCCACGGTCACCGGAACCGCGGAGGTCGACCCGGCCACCGTGCATACCTTTATTGATGCGGTCCGCCCCTTCGCCGGCGTGCGGATCGTGGATTGCCCACGCGAGTCCATCCCGCCGGCCTGCGATCACGTCGTGGTCGTTGTCGCTGCCGAAGTACGTTCCGCCGCCATCGCCACACAGTTACTTGCCGACTTACGGGCTCACAAAATCCCTGCTTCCGTCGTTCTGCGCCATCGGCAGTGGTCGGGCCTAAGCGTGGAAGAAGTTGAAAAGATCGTCCACGCACCCGTCATTGCGCAGCTGCCTAATATCCGCGGGCTCACCCGCGCATGCGAACTCGGCGGCCTGCCGCAACAACTACCGCGTGCACTCAAAAAGGTGGCAGCGACCGTCGCCACGGAAGCGGGGTGGCGGGCATGAGTGACCTACTGGAAAGACTGCACCACATCGTTGCCGTCGAACCCGACCTGGCCGATAATCCTGGTGACCTCGCACGTCGCATCCGGGAGGAAGCCGGCGTCATCAGCGACGTCGACGTTCTCGACCTGCTGCGTCGACTGCGCCTGGACAACACCGGCTTAGGCCAACTCGAGCACCTGCTGAACCAGCCCGGTGTCACCGACGTCGTGGTCAACGGTCCTGACCAGGTCTTCTTCGACCGCGGTGAAGGACTAGAAAAATCCGACCTGCGTTTCAACGACGACGGCGAAGTCCGTCGCCTGGCCACCCGCTTGGCCTCGGTGAGCGGTACTCGCTTGGATGACGCCCAACCCTTCGCCGACGGACGCATCCAGCGCCCCGATGGAACCAGCCTGCGCATTCATGCCCTGCTCAGTCCACCTGCCGTGGACGGCACCACGTTAAGCCTGCGCGTGCTGCGCCAAGCCCAAACGACATTGGACACGCTTATCGACAACGGCACCATCGCGGCAGAACTTGCCGATGTCATGCACGGCATCATCGATAAGCATGTCTCCTTCCTGGTCATCGGTGGCACCGGCAGCGGCAAGACCACCTTGCTTTCTGCACTGCTAGGCGAAGTCAGCGAGCGCGAGCGCATCCTCATCATTGAAGACACCGCCGAACTCGCACCTTTTCATCCGCACACGGTGTCACTGGTGGCGCGCCGGGCGAATGCTGAGGGCAGCGGCGAAATCACCTTGTCCCAACTCCTGCGCCAAGCATTGCGCATGCGCCCGGACCGCATCGTCGTCGGTGAGATTCGTGGTGGGGAAGTCGTCGACCTACTCGCCGCACTCAATACCGGTCACGACGGCGGTGCCGGAACCTTGCACGCCAATTCCCTGCGGGAGGTTCCCGCTCGTATGGAAGCACTCGCGGCACTCGGCGGATTGGATCGCGTCGGTTTGCATTCTCAGGTCGCCGCTGCCGTACGGGTGGTCCTGACGATGGAACGCATCGAAGGTGTACGTCGTCTGGCTCAAATCGGTGTGTTGGAAGGTAATCCCGTCACCGCACGTGTGGTGTGGACCTATCGCGATGGCGCACTCGATGGCTTCGACGAGTTCGCCCAGGAGGTCTGCCATGCCTAGTGCAATAACCTTCCTGCTCCTTGCCGCTGCGTGCTTGTCGGTTCCGCCCAAAGCCTCGCGCCGGGAAGCCGAACGCCCCCGCGGCAGTCACAACGGACTCTGGGTCTTAGTTGGCGTCTTTGCTGGTTGCTTGGTGTTCTTCTCCTTTGGATCCATCACCCTGGCTCTGGCCATCATCATCGTTGGCGTGTGCGCGACCTGGTACATCCGGGATGTGCTGGCTGCCCGCAGCAGGCGTCGCGGTCAGCGCGCTGTTGCTGCATTCTTATCCGTGACTACCGCCGACCTACGCGCCGGGGCCACCTTGGCCGGTGCTTGGTCACGCGGGGTGGAGATGCTTCCCGATACTGCACCGCCGCACATCCGGCAGCCACTTGCTGCGGCTAGTGTGCTCGCCCGCCGCGGCGGGAGTATCCACAGCGCACTTGCCGATGCCGACCCGGAACTGAAGTCACTGGGCAAACTCGCCCGGCTGTCCGAACAACACGGCATAGCACTTGCGGGCCTTCTGGAACAAGCCGCGAACCGGCTCGACACACTTCGCCGCCATACCCAGGAAACCGCAGCCAGCCTGCAAGGGCCACAGGCCACCGCCTTGGTGTTGACCTGCTTGCCACTCGCAGGCATCGGCATGGGCAGTGCCATGGGCGCGGATCCACTCGGGTTCCTGCTCGGCGGCGGACTAGGCGGCGTGCTGCTTGTGGTGGGTACCGCGTTGTCCTGCGGCGGGTTCGCCTGGTCACGGCTGATTATCCGAAAGGCGGCACCATGATCTTCGTTGTTATTGGTGCAGTACTGCTTGCACTTGCTCCTGTACCACCGATCGCCCAGCGCATTGCTGATATCACCGCGGCGCAAAAGACCCCGCGGGATGGTCCAGTGGCCATCTGGTGGGGGAAAATTCGCGAGCGTTTCCAGCACGCTCCTTCGGGGGATCCACTAGCTGCTGCAGCAGACATTGAACTGTTTGCAGCATGCCTGAGCTCTGGTTTGTCGACCTACCACGCTGCCCGTGCGGTGGCACAGGTAGCAGGTACCGACACCGCCGATTATTGGCAACGCACCGTCGCTCTACTGGGCGTTGGTGCCAGCAACCAGGGCGCTTGGGAACCACTGCGGGAACATCCGCATCTCGCGGAGCTGGCCACTCTCGTCGTGATGTCAGGGCAGTCCGGTGCAGCAATTGCTGCTGGCTGTTCGCGTCACACCCGGGCCCTGCGCGCTGAAGCATCAGCTCATGCCACCGCAGCAGCTGAGCGCGCCGGAGTCTTTATCGCACTCCCGCTGGCCGTGTGTTTCCTGCCAGCATTCATCGTCCTAGGACTCGTGCCCGTGGTCATTGGCCTGGGCATGCAGATCCTCTAACTAACCACTCTGAAATCAACTGACCTCTACGCAACGTAGAAGAAAAGGAATCAACATGTACAACCACATCGTTCTCAATCTGGAAGCAGCACACAAGCGAATTTGCACCCTAATTCATAATGATTTGGGAATGTCAACAATTGAGTACGCCATGGGTTCTTTGGCGGCAGCGGCGCTAGCAGCGGTGCTCTACCTGGTAATTAACGGCGGTGGTGTCTCCGATGCCATGGAGTCTATCATCACTGACGCGCTATCTAATACGCCGAGCTAAATCATGAATCTGATACGCGATGACTCTGGTTCGGTGACTGTGGAAGCTGCCCTTGCTTTAAGTTCACTGGTGATTTTGGCCGCTGGAATAATCGGCGCGATTGCCACGCTGGCAGCACACTTATCGGCAGTGGATACCGCTGGGGCGGCTGCCCGTTCGCATGCCATTGGCATCGAGTATCAGCCGCCGCGGGAAGGCACCACGGTCACTGTCTCTGACAACGGGGGATTGGTGACCGCGGAGGCCACCGTGCCCGCTGTGTTTGGGGAGATGAGCGCACACGCTGTCTTCCCCGCGGAGGTCGCCGGTCGTGAATAGGGCGAACACTTTTCCTTCTCGCACGTTGTCGTTGGGAAACGACAACGGCTATGCGACGGTGACCTCAGTGGGCATCATTGCTGCTGTGACCAGCTTGTTGTTGGTGGTGGCGGCTGTGGGTGCCCAAGTGATTGCGCGGCATGAAGCGCAGGTGGCAGCGGATATGGCAGCCATTGCCGGGGCGTGGGCACATGCCACTGGTGAGGATGCCTGTGCTGCTGCTGGTGAGATTGCTGCAGCTAACGATGCTCAATTAGACAACTGCCGCGAAGAGGATCGTGACGTGATTGTCACGGCTTCGGTGCGGGGAAAGGAGGCTAGCGCTAAGGCCGGTCCGATCTAACTTTCCAGCGTGATGATGCGTGGTGCGAGGGTGCTGCGCATCATTGTGCTGTCATCGTGACCAGCGCACCAAGCAGGCGGATGGCACCTTGTTTGTCCAGGGGGTTGTTGCCGTTGCCGCACTTCGGTGATTGCACGCAGGAAGGACAGCCGGCTTCGCAAGGGCAGGTCTTGACTGCTTCGTAGGTGGCATCGATCCATTCGGGGAAGCGGCGATACCCTTCGGCGGCAAAGCCAGCACCACCCGGATGGCCGTCGTAAACAAAGATGGTCGGCAGGTGTGTATCGGCATGTTCGGCGGTCGAGACGCCGCCGATGTCCCAGCGATCGCAGGTCGCCAGCAGGGGTAATAGTCCAATGGCGGCGTGCTCGGCCGCGTGCAGGGTGCCGGGGATTTCGGCAGCGGCGATGCCCATCTCGGCAAGGGCGAGGGGATCGATGGTGTAGGCGACTGCTTGGGTGACCAGGCGTTGTTGCGGCATGTCCAGGGCTACGTCGTCGCCGACGGTGCCATCGGGAAGTCGGACTTGGTAGCCGGTGACTTGTTGGGTGACCTCGACATCGACCTGCGCGACCCACAGGCCAGGGGAGTAGTTACAGAGTTTCTCGGCTTCACCGAGGATGCGGATATCCGTGGTGGAGCGCGCCACGGTGGAGTACTCCTGGACGGCGGGCTTAGCGAGGGCAAGGTAGTCATCAAAAAGTAAGTCTTCGATGATGAAGGATTCGCCCTGGTGCAGGTAGACCGCGCCGGGGTGGACTTGGGCAGCAGCGCGGGCGGCGTCGATGGTGCCGAGCAGGCGACCATCGGAGCTATCGACAATCATGACTTCTTCGCCCGAACCACCGCGCAAAGACACTGAGGTATGCGCGGTTTCTGGGGTGAGTTCGCTGCTACCAGCAGGAAGTGGGGTGGCAAACCAACCGCGGGAACGCTTGCGCAGTAGTCCTTCGTCGGCGAGGTTATTGACGACGTCGTCGGCACCAAAGGCGGTGACTTCGTCATCCTGCAAGGGACGTTCCACGGCCGCGCAGTAGATATGACCGTAGAGGATGTAGGGGTTTTCCGGGTTGAAGACGCTGTTTTCTAGTGGGGAATCCAGCAGGGCCTCGGGGTGGTGGATGAGGTAGTTATCCATGGGCTCATCGCGACCCGCGAGCACGACCAGGGAGCCCTGACCGCGGCGACCGGCGCGGCCGGCTTGTTGCCAAAAGCTAGCCACGGTGCCCGGGAAGCCAGCGATGACGACGGCATCCAAGCCGCCGACATCGATGCCCAGTTCCAAGGCAGAGGTGGTGGCGACGCCGAGGAGGGAGCCATCGTCAAGCTTCTGCTCTAATGCCCGGCGGTCTTCGGCAAGGTAGCCGGCGCGGTAAGCAGCAATGCGGCGTGCGAAATCCGGGCGGGCCAGACCACCAGAAAGCTCCTCAGCGGTACGCATGGCAACAACTTCGGCGGCACTGCGGGAGCGCACAAAGGTCAACGTGCGGGCACCCTCGGCGACCAGACTGGCCATAAGACCTGCGGATTCAGTGGTGGCGGCGCGGCGGACGGGTGCGCCGTTGACCCCTTCGGCATCGATAAGCCCCGGCTCCCAGAGGGCTACCGTACGGGCACCGGTGGGCGCGCCATCCTCGGTGACCGCCACGGTGGGCCGGCCAGTCAGGCGCTGTGCATGGCGGGCGGGATCGCGCATGGTCGCCGAGGCCGAAATGACCACCGGGTGGGAGCCGTAATGCTCACACAATCGCAGCAAACGACGCAGCACCAACGCCACGTTCGCACCGAAGACACCGCGGTAGGAATGGCACTCATCAATGACAATAAAGCGCAGGTGACGCAGCATGCGTGCCCACCGCGGATGGACGGCAAGCACCGACATGTGCAGCATATCCGGGGTGGCGAAAATGAAGCGGGACTGATCCCGAATGCCGGAGCGGGCCTCGTGGGGCGTGTCGCCATCGTAAGGCGCAGGGGCAACCGACTTCAGCGCAGGAATAGCCTGGGTCAGCTCGCCGGTCGCGCGCAGCTGGTCCGACCCCAACGCCTTAGTCGGGGTGAGATACAGCGCGCAGGCCGTCGGTTCTTCGGCCAAGCGGGACAAAATGGGCAGCAAATAACCCAGTGACTTACCCGACGAGGTACCCGTGGCCACCACGACATCCTCGCCATTCCAGGCATGCTCAGCCACTGCTGCCTGGTGGGCATAAAGCTTATCGATGCCCCTTTCAGCCAACACATCCTTTAACTCTGGCAGAACCCACTTAGGCCACGGCGCATGCTGCGAGGGGCGCGCCGGGATGGTCGTAGAGTAGGTGAGCGTGGATTCGGGGTAGCGGCGCTGTAAGAACTCAAGGAGTTCTGCGCCAATGGGGTTAGACGAATCTGCCATGGGCTACCCCCTTTCTGCCGAATATTGGGTTTAGGCTATCGCTTTGCGAAGAAAGCTGTCACACTGACTAGTGGACGATGATTTTCTTTGCGCAGAGTGTGACTGGCTCAAGGATGCATTACCTGGAATGGCCAGCTACGGTCGTTCGATTTTACAAGCAAGACAATTGAGGTACACACCATGGCACAGGGAACCGTTAAGTGGTTCAACGCGGAGAAGGGCTTCGGCTTCATCGAGCTGGAGGACGGCTCCGGCGATATCTTCGTACACTACTCCGAGATCCAGGGCAGGGGCTTTCGCACCCTAGAAGAAAACCAGCGCGTCTCCTTCGAGGTCAACGACGGCCCGAAGGGCCCACAGGCCCAAGGCGTTGAGGTCATCTAAGACTTTAAAGAGCTCCTAAGCTCGACCACTATCCGTCCTCCTTTATTGGCAGGATGGATTTGGCGTTTTAAGGCCTGCGGCTAATGCGCCTGGTTAACGGTCTGCGCACTCTTTCCGCGCAGCGCAAGAAAAGCGAGCACCAGAACAACGCCAGCAATGGTTAGCGATGCTGCATACCCGCGCTCTTCGGGGAAGAGATAAGCCAGCACGGTGAGAACAATCAGCATGACGATCATGGCGATCGGAGCTTTGTCCTGCTTGTTGGCTGCCTTGAAAGTAGCACTAGATAAAGCAATGAGTACGACAAGAAAAGGAGTGGAACGAGGGCAGCGAGTAGGTTTCCCAAGGTTGCAAAGTAGAGGAACACACCAAAGAAGAGGGAGGCTGCCACTGTTTGCCACGTCTTCATTCTCTGGGTGCCCTTAGCGCTAATCATTCTTTGACTGTTATAGATAAGTCTAAAACAGAAATAGCGCTTTCACTATCGGTCAGTGGGCAGAGTCGGATGGGGCTTAGCTCTGTACTAAGGTGTGGCGGCGAAGCCGCGGCGGGTGTCCCACCACTCGAGGATGCGGTTCTGTGCTTTTTGGAGTGCGAGGCCGAGGATGACGGCGGCGATGATACTGACGACCATCGCGATGGCAGGGCTATCGGAGAAGGCCATGCCGCCGACGTAGCCGATGGCCAGGGCTTGGAATGCCCAGATGATGACACCGATGGTGTCGAAGAAGAAAAACAGTGGCCACGGGTAGCGCATGGAGCCCAGCAGGATAGTCATGAATAGGCGCGCAGACGGGATGAAGCGGGCGATGATAATCGCGGCACCGCCGCTGCGTTTCATGTTGCGTTTGACCCAGGCTAGACCGGAGTAGGCCTTGGAGCCTTTTTGCACGCGATTGACCAGTGGCATTAGGCGTGTGCCCAGCATGAAGCACAAGTTATCGCCGGCAATGGCTGCCAAGACTGCGACGTAGAACATCGTCGGCACGTGCGGGAATCCTTGGGAGCCGGACCAGGCGCCGACCATATTCAAAGGAATTTCCGAGGGCAGAACAGGAAAGAAACAGTCCAAGAAGATTAGGATGCCGATGATGGGATAGACCCAGTCGGTAGCCATGAGGGTTTCAATCCACATGACGACTGTGTCGACCACGTAGTCTCCCTTCCTTGAACCTTTATGCCGCGAAACCAGGTTTTGCGGCGTCCAAATTGCAGATTACACGCCTTGTGCGGTTACCTGGGTTAGGGGGATGAGGTAGCCCCATTAAGTACAGTGTTAATAAAGTTGCAGCAGATACTGTGTACGCTAAGGGCAATTGGCCGCAGTTCCGCTGACTCGATACGGAACTACTA
Organism: Corynebacterium camporealensis; assembly: GCF_000980815.1. Classification (NCBI taxonomy): domain Bacteria; kingdom Bacillati; phylum Actinomycetota; class Actinomycetes; order Mycobacteriales; family Corynebacteriaceae; genus Corynebacterium; species Corynebacterium camporealensis. Next base: position 200,959 of record NZ_CP011311.1, read on the forward strand.
CACCAATCGAGCTTGTTCTCCACGTCATCGAAAGGGATGAAGTCGCAGTGCCACCAGCAGCCGGTCAGGGAAAAACCCTGGTTATCGTCGAGTCGGCGACGAAGGCGAAAAAGATCCAGCCTTATTTGGGCGATGACTACATCGTGGAAGCCTCCGTCGGCCACATTCGTGATCTCCCGCGCGGTGCTGCCGATGTCCCCGCGAAGTTCAAGAAGGAATCCTGGGCACGCCTCGGCGTGAACCCGGATGACAACTTCGCGCCGTTGTACGTGGTCAGCCCGGATAAAAAGAAGAAGGTCGCTGACTTAAAGAAGAAGCTCAAAGAGTGCGACCAACTTTTCCTGGCAACAGACCCCGACCGTGAGGGTGAGGCCATCGCGTGGCACCTGCTTGAGGTGCTGAAGCCGAAGGTTCCGGTCCGCCGCATGGTGTTCAACGAGATCACCAAGTCCGCCATCCTGGAGGCAGCGGAGAATACTCGTGAGCTCGACGAGAACCTCATCGATGCCCAGGAAACCCGCCGTATCCTCGACCGTCTTTACGGTTACGAGGTCTCCCCGGTGCTGTGGAAGAAGGTCATGCCGCGTCTGTCGGCAGGTCGTGTGCAGTCCGTGGCCACCCGCGTCATCGTCGAGCGCGAGCGCGAGCGCATGGCATTTATCTCCGCTGAGTACTGGGATCTCTCGGCGAAGCTGCAGGGCGATAACCCGCAAGATTTTGAAGCACGCTTGGCGACGGTCGATGCCAAGCGCGTCGCCCAAGGCCGCGACTTCGATGACCGCGGTGAGGTCAAAACTGACGATGTCGTCGTGCTCAACGAGCAGGTCGCCAAGTCTTTGGCTGCTGGTCTCAAGGGCGCGGACATGCAGGTCGCAGCGGTTGAGCACAAGCCTTATACCCGCAAGCCTTACCCGCCGTTTATGACTTCGACGCTGCAGCAGGAGGCCGGTCGCCGCCTGCACTTCACCTCAGAGCGCACCATGCGTATTGCGCAGCGTCTCTACGAAAACGGTCACATTACCTATATGCGTACCGACTCCACCTCCCTGTCCAAGCAGGGCCTGGATGCCGCACGCAACGCTGCGACCACCATTTATGGCTCCGAGTACGTGGCTTCCTCGCCACGCGTGTACGACCGCAAGGTGAAAAACTCCCAGGAGGCCCACGAGGCTATCCGCCCGGCTGGCGAGTCCTTTGCCACCCCGGGTCAGCTGGCAGGCCAGCTCGATGCCGAGGAGTTCAAGCTCTACGACCTCATCTGGAAGCGCACCGTTGCCTCCCAGATGGAAAACGCCAAGGGCACTTCCATGAAGGTCACCGTGGCAGGCAACGCAGCTACCGATGACGGCAACCGCGCCGTGGAGTTCTCCGCGACCGGCCGCACCATTACCTTCCCGGGCTTCCTGCGCGCCTACGAAGATGGCAGCAACGCCAAGACGGATGAGAACCGTCTGCCGCACCTCAACGAAGGCGATGCGCTCAAGGCTCAGGAAGTCACCGCGGATGGTCACAGTACCAACCCGCCGGCACGCTACACCGAAGCCAGCCTGGTCAAGAAGATGGAAGACCTCGGTATCGGTCGCCCATCGACCTACGCGTCGATTATCAAGACCATCCAGGACCGCGGCTACGTCGTCTCCCGCGGCAACGCCCTGGTCCCAAGCTGGGTCGCCTTCGCCGTTATTGGCCTGCTGGAAAACAACTTCACCGAGTTGGTCGACTACGACTTCACCTCCTCGATGGAGGATGAGCTCGACTCGATTGCTGCCGGCAACGAAAACGGCACGGACTGGCTCAACGGCTTCTACTTCGGCAACGAGCAGGCCAACGACCAGAAGGCCGCATCCATCGCGCGCCACGGTGGTCTGAAGTCGCTCATCGATATCAACCTCGAAGCTATCGATGCCCGCAAGGTCAACTCCCTGCTGCTCTACACCGACTCCGAAGGCCGCGACGTCTTCGTCCGCGTCGGTCGTTACGGCCCTTATATCGAGCGCGTCGTCGGCACCAACGAGGACGGCACGCCGGAATACCAGCGCGCCAACCTCTCTGCGACCGTCACCCCGGACGGCCTGGACGAGGAACTCGCCGAGAAGCTGTTCGCTACCCCGCAGGGTGGCCGCGAGCTCGGCGAGAACCCCGAGAACGGCCGCATGGTTCTGGCCAAGGAAGGCCGCTTTGGTCCTTACGTCACCGAGCAGGTGCGTGACGATGAACGCGAGAAGGCCGAGGCTGAAGCCGAAGAGGTCGTCGCTAAGGAACGCGCCGAAGAAGACGCCCAGCGCGCTGCTGAAGGCAAGCGCAAGAAGAATTGGGAAACCAAGACTGCTGCCAAGCAGAAGGAAAAGCGCGTCGCGTCCTACATCGAAGAAAAGCTCAAGCCTGCCACGGCTTCGCTGTTCTCCTCGATGGAACCGTCCACCGTCACTCTCGAAGAAGCACTGCGCCTGCTGTCGCTGCCACGTGAGGTCGGTGTCGACGATGGCGAAGTCATCACCGCGCAGAACGGTCGCTACGGCCCGTACCTGAAGAAGGGTTCGGACTCTCGCTCGCTGGCGAACGAAGAGCAGATCTTCACCATCACCCTCGATGAGGCCCGCCGCATCTACGCTGAACCAAAGCGTCGCGGTCGTGCCGCTGCCCAGCCACCGCTGAAGCAGCTCGGCGACAACGATGTCTCCGGCAAGCCGATGACCGTCAAGGACGGCCGCTTTGGTCCTTACGTCACCGACGGCACCACCAATGCCTCCCTGCGCAAGGGCGATGACCCGGAGCAGCTTACCGATGCCCGCGCCAACGAACTGCTCTCCGAGCGCCGCGCCAAGGAAGCTGCCGACGGTGGCAAGAAGAAGTCGACCAAGAAGTCGACCCGCAAGAAGGCCACTAAGAAGGCATCGAAGAAGTCGACTAAGAAACCGACGAAGAAGTCCAGCAAGAAGACCGGCAAGAAGGCAACGAAAAAGCCTTCACCTGGTACGAAGAACGTCGTGAAGGCAGGGTCGCGACGGAAGTAGTCGCCTTCGTTTAGGCGGTAGGCCCGGCGGGTGGTTGCTGTTGCTCGTAGCGCTTCGGCAGTTCTGCTCGCCGGGTCTTTCCGTAGGCCAGGCGGCGGTGGACCCACTCCAACGGGCCAGGCACGTTCATGGTTTCGAGCATGCAGGCCAGCACCAGAGTAAAGAGCCAGACTAAGAAGGCTATGACGGATTGTCCGAAGGCACCGTATTCAGGTCCGATGTTGAGGGTGAAGGGGTAGACAATCATCAAAAACAGCACGGACTGGGCAACGTAACCGCTCATGGAGCGCTTGCCCAGTGCGGCGAATGCCCACAGGTACCACGGGGTGGATACGCCGTTCCAGATCTTTTCCTGCACGCCCTGCAGCATCAGTGCCAGCAGCGCCAGGAAGGCCGGGCCGGTGAGCACGCCGAAGAAGGAATTGAGCATCATAAAGCCGGCAGACCACTGCGCCGGGAGGAAATCAATCTCGGCCAGGCCCCACGGCAAACCGATAAGCAAGATGACGCCGATGCCAATGAAGACCCAGATGTTGAGCTCGCGTTGGTGGGCGCGGACATCGGAAAGCACGCCGCGGCGGGCCCACACGAAACCTATGAGCATGACTGGGAAGAGCAAGAACAACGACGGGATGATGTTGAAAAACTGCACTACCAGCATGAAGAGCTGGAAAAGCAGCAGGCTGCCATAAGAATCAATGCCGGAGTACATACCGATATCTTCCGGCGTCATGGTGACGTTTCCGGCCAGCTGCGGGATGAAGAAGCCGACGATGCCCATGATGAGCCCGAAAAACAGCGAGATGCCCAACAGAATGTAGGCGATGCGCAGGATTACCTTGTCACTCAAGGTCAGCATTGCGGCGATGATCATGCCGGCTGCGCCATAAAAGAGCATGATGTCGCCGTAGAAGAGGAACAAACAGTGCAGCGCGCCAAAGAGCATGAGGAAGGCATAACGCTTGACGATGACCCTTTTCGCCGCCCCGACCGGAAAGCGGCGACGCCACAGCGACATCGCAATCAGACCCACACCGAAACCTAGAAGCGTGGAGAACATTGGCAGGCCACGCATGTGGAAAAACAGCGCGGCAATGATGACGGTGACCTGGTCCCACATGTTGGGGACCATCAGATGATCACGCAGAATGCCACCAAAGTACGACGCAGTGCGGTCGCTAGTGACAATCCACGCAGAAGTAATATTCGCCAGCGCAATACCCAGCAGCGACAGGCCACGGGCCACATCCGGCACGATCATTCGTTTGGTCGGTTGGGTCGAGGTCATGGGTAGAACAATAACCTACGTGAGCAATAGGTGCTGTGTGATCGCTCAGGCTTAAAAATCAGTAATGACATCGGAAAGCTCAGCGCGAGTAGCCAAGCGCAGGTGCAGAATATCGCGAACTACGTCGCTGAGATGGTCGGGTTCGTGGCCGGCGCGGGCGAGGTCGATGAGCGTGCGAACCGGAGTTGTTACAGGAAGGCTGTCGATAAGCATCCAGTCGTCGGCAGTGAGCTGAGCGGTGCGGAATGCGACGTCAGGCTGTCGCGTTTGGCGTCTGTTGGGGACGGTGAAACGAATACGCGGAGTCTCAAGATCACCAATGCCGTGTAGTTCGGCAGCTGATTCATGCGACACCACAGCAGAGGGGATTTCTGTGAGGCGGTCTACTGCCATCGTCTTCGGCTCAAGGGCCAGCCACTGTGCACGGATTTCAGTAGCAGCCGACCAGCCAACGGCGGTAGAGATGTACACACCCGAGCGAACTCGGTGCAGAATGGCTTTGTCTTGCAAGCGGCCGAGCATGAGGGAAGTAACTCCTGCGGATTTTGCCTGAGCCGTAGTCACCATTCCCCATTGCTGGGAGGCGAGACTGAGGACCATCTCGGTCGCCTCAACAATCTTCATGCTGCAAAAATATCAAAATACGATACTTTTGCAGCGCATCTGTGGTGATTGTTGATTCGGCGATCTGGTTTTAGCTCTGGGCGCGCTCGGCGAGGGTGGCGCGGATGGGGCGTGCTAGTTGGGTCATGCGGCGGCGGCCGCGCAACTCGATGGATTTCAGATAGGTCCAGCGGGCTTGTTCGGTTTCGTTGGCGGTCTTCAGCGTGGCGGCGTTGGTGAGCACTTGGCCGGGGGTGTCTTTGGCCAGTTCGGTAAGGCGTGCGGCTTCGTTGACGGCGTCGCCGATGACGGTGTACTCGAAGCGGTCGGCACCACCGATGTGGCCGGCGACGACGTGGCCGGCGGCAACGCCGATGCCTGCTTGCAGCTCCAGACCGCGCAGTTCCTGGCGCAGTTCGCGGGCTGCTTGTAGAGCCAGAGAAGTCGAGTCGTAGACGTTCAGTGGGGCACCGAAGACAGCCAAAGCGGCATCGCCTTGGAACTTGTTGATGATGCCCTTGTTGCGGTGCACGACGGTGACGACGTGCTCGAAGAACTTGTTGAGCTCTTCGACGACCTTCTCCGGGGTGTGGTTGACCGCGAAGGTCGTCGAGCCAATGACGTCGACGAAGATGACGGCGACCTGGCGGTCCTCACCACCGAGCTCGGGGCGCTCTTCCAGGGCACGCTGGGCAACTTCCGTGCCGACGTAGCGGCCGAAGATATCGCGGACGCGCTGGCGCTCACGCAGGCCGCGCATCATTTCGTTGAAGCCGGCCTGCAGCACACCCAGCTCGGAGCCGTCGTAGATATCCACCTCGGCATCGTGCTCACCGTGGCGCACGCGGTTGATGGCGTCCTGGAGTTCCAGAATCGGGTCGACCACGCTCATTACGGCGAAGGACGTGCCCATCCAGCCGGTACCCAGAGCGGTAAGCGCCAGAGCGATGATCGCCGGGATGATGTCGGTGGCGTTGTCGCTAAACAGGCCAGAACGCTGACCCAGCAACACCAAAATGATGCCGAAGAGCGGAACAGCAGAGGTAATCAGCCACGTGGAGGTCAGGCGGTATTTGATCGGTGGCTCCAGCGTGGAGTCTTCGAAGCGGCGGGCGACAGCCAGTGCTGCAACCGGGCGCACGAGGCGTTCGGCCTGCAAGTAGGTCAAGATGATGACCACGAGGCCAGCGAGAATCGTAGCAACGCCGACGACCAGACTGAGTCGCGGGGAGACCGGCCAGGTCATAATCACCGCGATGATAATGCCAATCGCCCAGACAATCGCGGCCACACCGGCTTGGTAGATGGGGATGCGCAGCACCAGGTTGCGCACCATATTCGGGTCGTGTTCAGACGGAGCCCGCTGCCAATCTAAAACCGGCCGGAACAGCAACAACGTCACACCCATGCCGATGATGACGGCGAAAATCAGGTAGATCGCACCGATCAGAAAGAGGTTGTCGGTCTGTGAGGTAAATTCTTCAATCTCCGGCATGGGGAGGAAGAACACCACGAAGGTCATAATCGCGATGGCGCCAACGATGTTGGATCCAAGAACTAGCGCGGCGTAGATCGGCCATTGGGTGCCCATGAGCCAGCGGGCGCCACGCAGTAGTCTGTTCATGCCTTAATACTTTAGTGACAGCAGTAGGCTAGGGCGAGTGAATACCGGAAGCGTTGCGCAGAGATTAGCCGATACCCCGGCGGTGGCTGAGACGATCCTTGCTGCCGCCGCTGCCGCCCGTGGTCTGCCGGGCGCCGATCCCCGCGCGATGAGCCACTCGTGGCTCTTTAGCGGCCCACCCGGTTCGGGCCGTTCCATCGCAGCGTTGAACTTCGCCGCCGCACTGATGTGCAGCAACCCGAGTGCGGAGCAGGTCGGTTGCGGCCAGTGTCCCGACTGCCGCGCCGTGTTAGAAAACCAGCAGCACACAGACTTAGTCTTCATTCATCCGCAAGAATCCATCATCGCGGTCGATACCGTGCGTGAGGTTATCGGGCGCGCGGCATCCATGCCTACCGTCGCCCCGTGGCGTGTGGTCATCTTCGACAACGCCGATCGGCTGAGCTCCCAAGCGGCCAATGCGTTGCTCAAGACGGTGGAGGAGCCCCCGGCCCGCACAGTCATCATCATGTGCGCGCCTTCCGATGACCCGGAGGACTTCTCCCAGACCCTGCGCTCACGCTGCCGTCATTTGTATATCCCCGCACCGGGGGTAGAAAGCATCGTCAAGCAGCTCGTGTCCGAAGGCGCCAGCGATAACGATGCTCGCCTGGCCGCGGTTACTGCCCAGCGCCACGTCGGCCGCGCCCGTCGCTTGGTGCGTGACACCAACGCGCAAAAGCGCCGCGCCCTGGCCATCAATCTGGCGGAGGACATCCTGCATGGCTCCCAGGCCTTCCAGGCGGTCACCGCGCTCATCAAACTTATCGATGACGACGCCAAACAAGGCGACAAAGAAAAAGACGCCGCCGAAGTCGCCAAGGTCGAACAAGCCTACGGCGCCGGTGCCAAAGGCAAAGGTGCTGCCAAAGCGCAGCGCGAAGTCCGCTCTGCGGTCAAAGAACTGGAAGACCTGCAGAAAAAGCGTGGACGCCGCCGGCTTCTCGATGGCCTCGACCTCGCTTTAGTCGATCTCTCCAGCCTGTACCGCGACGCACTCATGCTGAAAGTCGGCGCCGGCGTCGAACTCGTCCACCCCGATTTCTCCGGCCTCTCCGGCGAGCTAGCCGAGAAACTTTCCGAAGAATCCCTGCTCAACTGCCAATCCGCCATCAGCACCTGCCGCGAGCAACTGACCTTCAACGTGACCCCGCAAGTCGCTTTCGACGGCCTGGTCGGCCGCCTGCGCCAAGCCTATGGCGTGCGCTAGCGACATCGCGGCGTCCTGATTTCTTTAAGTCAGCAACCCTGCGCTAGAATCCGGTGTGCGCATATGCGCGCTGCCGCTTTAGCTCAGTCGGTAGAGCATCTCACTCGTAATGAGAAGGTCGCGAGTTCGATTCTCGCAAGCGGCTCCATAACCCCAGGTAGAACATAGTCTCTGCGCTGGGGTTTAGCCATGCCCGCTCCAAAAGTCTTATTTATGTCTTACAAACGCTATGGCTCAAAATCTGTTGGTGCGGTGGGCATCGTTAAGCGATGCACCTGCACATTGGGGTGGGCCTGCAGAAGCTTGACGATGTCCGGCCTCGTCGCCGTGGGAAATTCCTTCACCGTGGCCACGAGTTCGGGGTCGAGTTCCTCTTCGACCCAGGGCATATCGCTGCGGGGTTGGCCCAGGCGTTGTTCAAGCCCGCGCAGGCAGTGCTCCACGGGGTAATCGAGGAAGAACACGGTATCGCAGTGTTGTAGGCGCAGCTCCAGCGTGGAGGGGTAGTTGCCGTCGATAATCCAGGCGTTCTGGCCCAAAACCTCTTGTAGACGGCGCCGGAATTCCTCGCGTCCGACGGTGGTGTGGTCGGTATTCCAGAACAGGTTGTCCAGGTGCACCAAGGGCAGGCCGGTGGCTGCGGCGAGTGCGCGTGCGAAGGTACTTTTGCCACTGCCGGGACTGCCGATGACCAGTACCTTGCGCATGCTTACCCTCCTTGCCTTGTGTGACACTGCATTCTAAGCGCTGCGATGGTGGGTGTAGTGATCTGCGGTTGCGTCTACGGCTTAAACTTGAGGTCTATGGCTTTAAGCCGCTGCAGTTTTGTTGGCACCACCGCGCGATGGGAGAAAAGGTTTCGTGAGTAGGCAAGAAAACACCCTGGACCGGGTATTTTTGCGCCGCTACAACGCCATGGCTGATCGCGCGGCAGCGCAGGTGGTGAAAAGCTATTCGACGAGCTTTGGCCTTTCCACGGCAGTGCTTGCACCGGATGTGCGCCGAGATATTCGCAACCTCTACGCGGTAGTCCGGATTGCCGATGAAATCGTCGATGGTGCTGCAGCGCAGGCGCTGGATACGGATGAGGTGTCGGTCATCGGCAAGCTGCTGGATGACTACGAAGCTGCCGTGCGCGGTGCCGCCGGGGTGTATTTCCACACTGACCCGATTCTGCATGCCTTTGCCCAAACCGCCAGGCGCTGCGAATTTGAGGACGACCACCTGGCAGCCTTCTTCGATTCGATGCGGCAGGATCTGCATCGCACCCGTTTTTCCGCGGAGAACCTGCAGCGGTATATCTATGGCTCAGCTGAAGTCATCGGCCTGTTGTGCTTGGCGTGCTTCTTTGGTCCGGAACGTCACCAGGTCAGTGCCGCCAAATGGGCACGGCTGGAACGCGGTGCGCGGAACCTGGGTTCGGCTTTTCAGAAGGTGAATTTCCTGCGCGACTTGGCCGAAGACTACGGCGAATTAGGGCGAACCTACTTAGCGGGTGAGGAAATCCACCTGGATGAGGCAGGCAAGCTGCGCATCGTGGCCGAAGTCGATGCGGAACTAGACATTGCACGCGGGTCTTTTGGGGATCTGCCACTAGGTGCACGCACCGGCGTGATGGCTACAGCGGCGTTGTTTGGCGAGCTCAACGAAAGGATTCGCCGTACACCAGTCGAGCAGCTCCTGCGCGAAAGAGTCAGTGTGCCTACTGGCCGTAAGCGTTTCCTGATCGCCAAAGCGATCGCCCAAGCACCGCGGACTACCTCCGGAAAGGACAAATCATGACACTGCCCGGGCTGGCCCCGAAGCCACCAGCAGAGGTTGATAGCGCACTCGTGATTGGTGCAGGTGTGGCCGGGCTTGCTACAGCGGGACTGCTGGCAGAACACGGCATCGCCGTCACCGTCATTGAACGCGGCCCGCGTGCGGGTGGGCGCGCCGGGGAGTTAGAGGTTGATGGCTTCCGCTTTGAGACCGGCCCGTCCTGGTATCTGATGCCCGAAGCTTTCGACCGCTACTTTGATCTGCTGGGCACGTCTACCGCCCAAGAATTGGATTTGCAGCTGCTGGACCCGGGCTATCGCGTGTTCCCGGAAGGAAAGACACCACTTGATGTTCCGCACGGCAGGGAAGCAGTTGCAGAGTTCTTCGAATCGGTAGAACCCGGTGCTGGTGCGCGTTTGGAGAACTACCTCGATAGCGCGAAGAAGATTTATGACACCGCACTCCAGCACCTGCTGTATACGAATTACACGACGCCCGCGCCTTTCCTGAACCGGGAAGTACTCGCGCAGGCTGGGCGCTTTGTGCGCATGCTCTTCCAGTCACTGGATTCTTATGTGGATAGCCAGTTCAGTGACGTGCGCTTGCAACAGATTCTGAAATACCCAGCGGTGTTCCTGTCCACACAGCCAGCGACCGCACCAAGTCTGTACCACTTGATGAGCCACACTGACTTAGAACTCGGCGTGCAGTACCCGCAGGGTGGGTTTACGAGCCTGATTGATGCGATGGAGCGCCTCGCCCGCGAACGCGACGTGGAATTCCGCTACGACACTGAAGCTGTTGAAATCACCACGTCGGATGGTCGTGCCACGGGAGTGCGCGTGCGTCACGAGGGACAGAACGAAACGCTGACCGCGGACATTGTGGTCTCGTGTGCGGATTTGCACCACACCGAAAATGCGCTGCTCAAACCAGAAGAACGCACCTTTCCCGAACGCTACTTCGCGCGCCGGGACCCAGGATTGGGCACCACGCTGGTGTTGCTTGGTGTGGAAGGAAACCTTCCACAGTTAGATCACCACAACTTGTTCTTCTCTGAAAAGTGGGAAGAAGACTTCGAGGTCGTCTACGGCGATGACGTGCAAGCGCATGCGCAGCAGTCCTCCCGCTCGATTTATGTGTGCAAGCCCTCGCAGACCGATGATTCGGTCGCACCGGAAGGCTACGAGAATCTCTTCGTGCTCATCCCGGTTCCAGCAGCAGAGGTGGTGGGCCATGGTGATGCGTATGGGGCATCGGAAAGCGCTGCGGTAAAACGCGCTGCCGACGCAGCCATTGAGCAGATTGCCCAGTGGGCTGAAATCCCGGACTTGGCAGAGCGTATCGTTGTGCGCCGCACCATTGGACCGGCCGACTTTGCTGACAACTATCACGCCTGGTCAGGCGGTTCCATCGGCCCAGCGCACACGCTGGCACAATCAGCGTTCTTCCGTAGCTCGAATGTCTCCAAGAAGGTCGCGGGATTGTTCTACGCAGGCGCGACCGTGCAGCCCGGAGTGGGTGTGCCGATGTGCCTTATCTCGGCAGAAAACGTGCTGGACCGGCTCTTTTAACGCTCGGCGAGCTCGTCGTTAAGTTCTGCTTCCAGTTCGTTGCGGTTCAGGCCGAGGGATGTGATGACATCGTCAAGCTCGGTGCGTGCACCGGAATCTGTCGCCATACGGCCCAGGGTGAGAGTGGCATCGTGAAGCAGCTTGCATGTGCGGCGTAGCTGAGCCATTTCGGCGGCAGGAACAATTTCTGCCACGGTGCTGCCATTGCGGGTTAGCGCGATCACCTCACCGGCCTCGCTGTAAGAGACCAGGTCGGAAAGATCAGTCTGCGAGGCTTCGGCAAGAGTGAAAGTTCTCATGCCCACATTCTAAGCATTAATCGTTGTGCTTGAGCAGGCGCGGAACGACCTTGCCAGTGGGGTTGCGGGGCAGTTTGTCCAGGAAGTGGACATCGCGCGGGATGGAGTGGTCGGCGAGGTAGCGCTTGACCCAGTCGCGGATGCCGTCGGCGCTGAGAGCCTTGCCGTCGGAGTCATCGGTAGGCACGGCCCATACGGCAATGCGCTGGAAGGTTTCATCGTCTTCGACACCACCAGCGTGGACTTCCAGGATGCCTGGCATTGCCTCGAGGACCTCAATGACGGACTGGGGGTGGACGTTCTCGCCACCGACGATGATCATGTCATCGGCACGGCCGACCACGTGCAGGCAGTTGTCCTCGTCGATATATCCCAGGTCACCAATGGAAATCAGGCCGCGGACGCGGTGGACTTCCTTGCCCGGTTTGGTGTAGCCAACCAGTGCGGTGGAGTTGGTCATGTAAATCTCACCGACCTCGCCGCGGGGAACGGGGTTGCCATCCTCGTCGAGGATTTCCAGCTTGGTGCCGGAAGCAATCTTGCCGCCGATGGTCGGATCCTTGGCCACTTGTTCCATGGTTGCGGTGGTCGCCAGGGCGAGCTCAGTCGAGCCGTAGACGTTGCAGAGAATCGGGCCGAAACGCTCGTTGGTTTCCGCGACAATCTGCGGGGTCAGGGCGTGGCCAGCAGAAGCGATGAACTGCAGCGACGACGTGTCGTACTTGCCGTCCGGGTCGGCTTCGACCATGCGCTTGAAGAAGATCGGCGAAGAAATCAGGCCATCGAGGCTGTAGCGCTCGATGTCGTCGAGAACCTGCTCGGCATCAAAGACGCGGTGGGTGACAATCGTGTTGCGCGCAGCCAGACCAATGTTGAGGCACGCCCAGCCCCAGGTGTGGAAAATCGAGGCGGTGAGCTGAATATGCTGGTCTGCACGCCACGGCATGGCACCCACGATGGAAGCGACGACAACCGGCAGGGTCGGCTCCGGGCGCAAAATTCCCTTCGGGATGCCGGTGGTGCCAGAAGACATCAGCACGATGTAGCCGTGCTTCGGGAAGGTGGGAAGCTTTACGTTATCCACTGCTTCCGGATGCTTAACGATGTCCTCCAGACGCGGCAGCTCCTCCGGCGGTGCACCGGAGTAGTGGCCCACGACAACGTGGAGAGAATCGTAGAACTCGTCGTTGAGGCGAGGAAGGAATTCGTCGTCGATGACCAGGACGTTGATGCCGGTTTCCTTGATGCAGCCGGCGAGCTGCTCCGGGGAGGAGCCGATGTTGAGCATGTAGACAGAACCGCCCGTATAGCCCTTGGCGCCGAGGGGTTCGATGATGCCGCGGCCATTGCGGGCCATGATGCCCAATTTAATTTCAGGCAGGTCAAGCGACTGCAGATAGCGAGCAAAGGTGCGCGTTTGGTTGCGCAGTTGGCGGTAGGTCAGGGTGCCGTCGTCATCGATAAGCGCGAGGCGCTCCGGGCAGGTTAAGTAACCCTGCTCCAGCTCACGGGCGGTAGTGAAGCGGTAGCGAGCAAGCACTGGCAGCAGGTTGATCATCGCCCTGGGGCCGCCATGGGGGCTGACGATGCCGGAGTTCACCAAAGCGGGAACAAAGCGTGTGAGAGCCTTAGCCTGGAGGGCAAGCTCTGAAACGTTTATGGCCATGAGACGATAAATCCTTTTGTGGACAGCAGTGGTACCTGACGTATCATATGTTGTCAGTGTGTCAGATGTTAACTCATGTGGCGTGTTATTGTTTCCTCTACAGAAGTTTTTCTCTCTACAAGGAGTGCAAGGGTGAAAATTAAAAAGACGCTCGTTACCGTCCTCGCGAGCATTCTCGGCGTCGCAGGTTTAGCCGTTGCTCCGAACGCGGTTGCTGCTGAACGCAACCTCGTCGCATTCGGCGATTCCGTGCTTGCCGACCCAGACGCAGGCGTCTACCTGCAGGATCGCTGGACCCGGGGCAGCTCCGGCACTCCGGTTGGTTATGACTGCCCGTCGTCGTTTAACTACGCCAAGCGCACCGGCGCCAAGCTGGGCCTGCCGGTTCGTGACTTCTCCTGCTCTGGTGCAGTATCCATGTCCCCGGGACCACAAATTTTCTCGCAGGTCGACCAGGCTATTAACTCTGGTGCTCTCTCGCCTGCAACCCAGCGTGTTGTATTTACCTCTGGTTTCAACGACACCTACAACAACATGAACCTGAGCATGCAGCAGATCCGCGACCGCTTCGTGCGCACTACCAAGCCGCAGATCGAGCGCATCAAGCGCGCTGCTCCGAATGCTCGCATCCAGATTGTCGGCTACCCGACCATTGGCTCCGGTAATTCTTACTGCCTGATTCACGTTGGTCCGCAGCCACTGGACCGCACCCACCTGCCGATGGTGCGTGACTTTGAAAACCGCGCACAGTGGATGCAGGTCGACCTGGCGGGTGCCACCGGTACCCAGTTCGTGGACATGAAGCCGCACACCCGTAACAACGGCATGTGTGCTCCGGCAAACCAGCGCATGTGGGCCGGTCTCATCGACTTCACTGCTGGTGACGGCAATTTGCCGATTCACATCAACGCCCGTGGCCACGAGCATGTGGCCAACGTGCTGGCTCGCTCCTAAGAGCAGCGATTTTCACTAATGCGGCTGATTTGAAAATGTTGGTACGCTCGGGCGCATGAGTGAAACAGTGAAAGCAGTCATCGCCCGTTCCGAGGGCGCAGAAGTCGAAACCGTTAACATCGTCGTTCCGGAGCCCGGTGCTAACGACGTCGTCGTCAAGATTCAGGCGTGCGGCGTCTGCCACACCGACCTGGCTTACCGCGACGGCGACATTGAAGACGCCTTCCCGTTCCTGCTAGGCCACGAGGCCGCAGGTGTCGTAGAGAGCGTGGGTGAAGATGTCACCCACGTCGAGGAAGGCGATTTCGTCGTTTTGAACTGGCGCGCAGTCTGCGGCGAGTGCCGCGCCTGCAAGAAGGGCGAGCCGAAGTATTGCTTCGATACCTTTAACGCCTCCAAGGCCATGACCTTAGAGGACGGCACTGAGCTGACCCCGGCACTGGGCATTGGTTCCTTTGCTGAAAAGACCCTGGTCCACGAGGGCCAGTGCACCAAGGTTGATCCTTCCGTCGACCCGGCCGCTGCCGGCCTGCTGGGTTGTGGCGTCATGGCAGGCCTGGGCGCTGCCGTGAATACCGGTGAGATTCAGCTTGGCGAGTCCGTCGCAGTCTTTGGCTGCGGTGGCGTGGGCACTGCCGCTATCGCTGGTGCGAAGCTGGCCGGTGCCGCCAAGATTATTGCCGTGGACCTGGACGAGTCCAAGCTCGAGACCGCCCGTGAGTTCGGCGCTACCGACATCGTTTGCTCCAAGGACCTGGACGAAGACGAAGTTATTGAGAAGGTCCGTGAGCTCACCGACTCCTTCGGTGCTGACGTCACCATCGACGCTGTCGGTATCCAGCCGACTTGGCACCAGGCTTTCTACTCCCGCGACCACGCCGGCCGCATGGTCATGGTGGGCGTGCCAAACCTCACTGACCACATCGACGTCCCCGCTATCGACCTCTACGGCCGCGGCGGTTCCATCCGCCCCGCCTGGTACGGCGACTGCCTGCCCGAGCGTGACTTCCCGGCTTATGTCGCACTGTCCCAGGCAGGTAACTTCCCGCTGGACAAGTTCGTCTCCGAGCGCATCGGCATCGATGACATCGAGGAAGCCTTCGAGACCATGAAGGCCGGCAAAGTTCTGCGTTCTGTAGTTGAGTTCAAGTAGGAGTCTCCCCATGCAGATTGAAAAGATTGTTACCTCTGGCAAGTTCCGCCTCGACGGCGGCGAGTGGGATGTGGACAACAACGTCTACTTCCTGGCCACCGGTAGCAGCGACAATGCCCACCTCTACATCGTGGACCCATCCCACGACCTCGATGCCATCGCTGACCAGGTCGGCGACCGCACCGTCGACGGCATCCTTCTTTCCCACGGCCACAACGACCACTGCGATCTCGCCCCGGAAGCTGCCGAGCGCTTCAACGCTCCGGTGTACATGCACCCGGACGATGACATGCTGTGGGTCGAAGCCAATGGCGATACCCCGTACCACCAGCTGGAAGACAACCAACAGTTCCAGCTCGGCGGCGAAGACATCACCGTCTTCCACACCCCGGGTCACTCGCCAGGCTGCGTCGTCTTCCATATCCCGAGCGAGAACACCCTGCTCTCCGGCGACACGCTGTTTAGCGGCGGCCCGGGTGCTACCGGCCGCAAGTACTCGGACTTCGATGTCATCATCGAGTCCCTGCGCAACGTGGTGTTCAACCTGCCGGACAAGACCGTAGTCAAGCCCGGCCACGGCGATGAGACCACCGTCGGCGACGAAGCCGCCCGCATCGACGAATACATCGAGCGCGGCTACTAAGCCTTAACGCGCTTAGCCTCAACCCATTGTGGTTGGGGCTTTCGTGATCCTTTGGCTTTGATCGGCGCGCGGTGTGGCAGTGCAGAACCTCACCGTGTCGTTTTGCTCCGCGAATTCGCCAGTTTTCTGCGATTCTGACCAACTTTGCGTAGATATGGGACAAATCTTATTGGTCGGTGAGGCTAGTTTTCGGCGGCTGCGGCGAGGTAGGTGCCGTAGCCGGACTTGCGCAGCGGCTCGGCCAGTTCCAGGAGTGCTTCGCGGGAGATGAAACCTGCTTCGTAGGCGGCTACTTCTGGTGAACCGATAATGGTGCCGGTGCGCTTTTGGAGCACTTCGACGTAGGATGCGGCTTCGCTCATGGAGTCGATGGTGCCGGTATCCAGCCAGACGTCGCCGCGTTGCATGGTTTGGACGTGCAGCTGGCCGCGGCGGAGGTACTCCTCGTTGACGGCAGTGATTTCTAGTTCGCCGCGTTCACTAGGGGTGATGGACTTGGCGATGTCCACGACCGCATTGTCATAGAAGTACAGACCCACCACGGCGAAGTTGGACTTAGGGCGCTCCGGCTTCTCCTCGATGGACAGTGCTTGGCCAGAGGAATCGAATTCGACGACGCCGTAGCGCTGTGGGTCGGAGACTTCGTAGGCAAAGATAGTGCCGCCACTGCTCGGGCGGGAGGTCGCCAGTGCGGAAGAAAAGCCGTGGCCGTCGAAGATGTTGTCGCCGAGCACGAGTGCAACGTCGTCATCACCGATGAAGTCTTCACCAATAAGGAAGGCTTGGGCGAGACCTTCCGGGCGGGGCTGTACGGCGTAGGAGAGCATGAGGCCGAGCTGGGAGCCATCGCCAAGCAAGCGTTGGAACGAGGAGGCATCTTCCGGGGTAGTGATGATGAGAATTTCCCGGATGCCGGCTTGAATCAGCGTGGTCAGTGGGTAGTAGACCATCGGTTTGTCGTAGATGGGCATGAGCTGTTTCGAGATGCCCTTGGTAATCGGGTAGAGGCGAGTGCCAGAACCGCCTGCGAGAATGATGCCCTTCATGACCAACCAGTTTAATGCAGCTGCCTTCCCGGCAACTTAACACTCAACATAACACTTAACATAACACGTGGGAAGTAAAGTGTTATGTTGGGTGTTATGCTTTGAAACCCCAGGTTAAGCGGGGTAGAGGTCCAAGTAGAGGGCGAGTGCGGCACGCCAGTTGGAGGGTCGGAAGCCGGTGGCTTCAATCTTGTCCAGGCTCAGCGTGGACTCTTTCGGGCGGGGTGCTTCCAGTCCGGCAATCTCCCGGTATTGCTCGGTGCTCACTGGCGTGACGTCGGATGGGTCGTGGCCCATGCCGATGAAGACAGCCATGGCGAGTTCGTCGCGGCCGACGGTATCGCCGGAATTAGAGATGTTGTAGATGCCGTACTCGGCATTCGTCTTGAGTAGATGGCCAATGCCCTTAGCCAGGTCTTCGGCGAAGGTGGGGCGACCGCGCTGGTCGTGGATGACTTTGGGCTCAACGCCGCGCTCAGCAAGCGAGCGCATGGTGGCCATGAAGTTTGGACCATCGCCAAAGACCCACGAGGTGCGGATGACGTAGTGGCGCGGGGCAGTACGCGCGGCAGTTTCGCCCGCAGCCTTGGATGCACCATAGGCCGACAGTGGGGAAGGAAGTTCTTCTTCGGTGTGGACTTCCTGGCTGCCGTCGAAGATGTAGTCGCTGGAGACATGCACAAAAGTCAGGTTGTGCTCGGCAGCAATGCGGGCGAGCTTCGCCGGTGCTTCCGCGTTGACCGCCCAGGCGCCAGCGCGGTCCTCTTCGGCACCGTTGACGTCGTTGTAGGCAGCGCAGTTAATGATCGCGGAGTACTGCCGCCAGGGGCGTGTCGGCGGGTTGGTGATGTCGAAGTCTTCGCGGGTGCAAAACTCCGCATTGGTTAACACACGGCGCAGAGCGCGACCGAGTTGGCCATTAGCGCCGGTGACGAGGATGCGGCGAGGCGGCATGGCGGTGACATCGGAAAGCTGTGGGTGTGCGCGGTCCTTGTCGGAGATTTCCGTCGGCTCCAGTGGCCAGTCAATGCAGTCGAGGTTGACCGCGGTGTACTGGGCATCCGGGGACCAGTGGTCGTTGACCAGGTAGGAATACGCAGTGTTGTCTTCGAGTGCTTGGAAGCCATTGGCCACACCACGCGGGACAAAGACGGCCGTATCCGGGCCGACCTCAGCGGTGACGGTTTCACCGTAGGTGGCAGAGCCTTCGCGCAGGTCGCACCAGGCGCCAAAGATGCGACCATGGGCGATGCTGACCAGCTTGTCCCAGGGCTCAGCGTGCAGGCCACGGGTCACGCCACGCTCAGCGTTAAAGGAGATGTTGTTTTGCACCGGGCGGAAATCCGGCAGGCCTTCGGCCAGCATCTTCTCGCGCTGCCAGTTCTCCTTGAACCAGCCACGGTTATCGCCGTGGACGTCGAGGTGAATCAGCAACAGGCCGTCGATGGACGTGGACTCGATGTGCATTTATTGTCCCTGCTTCGCGTAGTTGTTTTCGATTGCTTCCTTCGCCGGACGCCACCAGTCTTCGTGCGTGCGGTACCACTCGATGGTCTGCTCCAACCCCGCATGCAGATCGGTATAGCCTGGCTGCCAGTCTAAATCGTGGCTCAACTTCGTGGCATCCATGGCGTAGCGCTGGTCGTGGCCCGGGCGGTCGGCAACGTGCTCATACAGCGGTGCGCCGTCGGCATCGCAATGCCCCATAAGTTCACAAATGACTTCGATGACCTCCCGGTTGTTGATATCCGGCTGGTCAGCGCCGATGTTGTAGGTCTCGCCCAGCACGCCTTTATCCAGGATGTCGAGTACGGCCTGGTTGTGGTCATCGACATGAATCCAGTCGCGAACCTGCTCACCCGTGCCATACAGCTTCGGTGTGCGGCCATCCAGGATATTGGTGATCTGCCGTGGAATGAACTTCTCAATGTGCTGGTAGGGACCATAATTATTCGAGCAATTCGAAATGGTCACCGGCAATTCAAAAGACCGTGCCCACGCGCGCACCAGATGATCGGAGCCTGCTTTGGAAGCCGAATAGGGCGAGGAGGGCGCATAGGGAGTGTCCTCTCGGAACTTGGTATCGGCACCAATTTCTAGATCGCCAAAGACCTCGTCGGTGGAGACGTGGTGGAAGCGCACATCGTGGCGTCGACAAGCCTCTAACAGCGTAAACGTGCCCACCAGATTGGTCTGAATAAACGGCGACGGGTCGCGCAGGGAATTATCGTTGTGCGATTCCGCGGCGAAGTGCACCACGACATCAGCGCGCTTGACCAGCGGGTCGACGGTATCGGCATCGGCAATATCACCGACGACCAATTCCGCGTCCGTGCCCGCCAGGTTCGCCCGGTTGCCTGCGTAGGTCAGCTTGTCCAGCACCGTCACGTCGACCTCAGGACGGCTCTTTCGCAGCAGGTGCACAAAATTGGCGCCGATAAAACCCGCACCACCAGTAACCAACATCGAAGTCATAGCGCGTAATTCTAGTCGCAGTTAAGCCGGAAACTTCGGCAGGGCAGGAGAGTTCAGCCACTGGGCCAGCAGCTTATCGATGTCCCCTTCACTCACCCCGGCATCCCCTGCCACCTGGTTCAGCTTCACGATGAGCTCTTCCGGATCCACCACACCATGCTGGTTTTCTTGCAGGTAGGAGCGGATGGCGGGGAAGAAGTGGTCATCGCCAAGCAAGCGGCGCAGCGCATGAACGGTAAGTGCCCCCCGCTTGTAGACGCGGTCGTCGAACATATCGCGCGTGCCCGGATCGGAAAGCACGATGTCCTGCGGCTTGCGGCTAAGTACCGCGTAGTGGGAGCGCGCGCACTCATGAGCGGTCTGAGTGCCCTTGTGCTCTTCCCAGAGCCACTCGCAGTAGCAGGCAAAGCCCTCGTTGAGCCAAATATCTTTCCACTGGCTCACACCGACCGAATTGCCGAACCACTGGTGAGAGAGCTCGTGGGCAATGAGGCGCTCGAAGCGGTGGTTTCCCTCGACGTGGTTGGCGCCGAAGATAGACAAACCCTGCGCCTCCAGCGGAATTTCCAGCTCGTCTTCGGTGACCACGACCTGGTATTCGGCAAAGGGGTACTCGCCAAACAGCCCGGAGTAGAGATCCAGCATCTCCTGCTGGCGGGCAAACTCTTCCGTGATGCGTTCTTTGAGCTGCGGCGGCGCCCAGGCGCGGGTGGTGGGACCTAAGCGGAACTCGCTGAATTCGCCGACCTGGACGGTGGCCAGGTAAGTCGCCATGGGGTGTTCGGTGCGGTAGTGCCAGCGCGTCGTGGAACCACTGGCTGCCTTACGGGAGACCAGCTCGCCGTTGGAGATGACGACGAAGGGGTCATCGGCAGTAATGGCAATGTCGTAGGTGGCCTTCTCCGACGGCGCATCATCACACGGGAACCAGCTGGGCGCACCATTGGGCTGGCTGGCGACCAGCGCGCCGGATTCGGTTTCCTCCCAACCAATTTCACCCCACGCGGTACGAATCGGTCGCGGGCTACCGCCATAGCGAATGACCAGGACAAAGTCGGTGCCGGCAGGGATTTCTTCGCCAAAACGCAGGCGCAGCTTGCCACCGGACTGGCGGAACTTCGCCACGCGCGGGGCGTCTTCGGCAGTTACGCGTCGGGCCACCATGGCTCCGCCCAAATCGAGCGTGAGCTTATCGATGTTCTCTTCCACCCGCACCTGCAATCGCGCCTCACCCTGTAGCAGGTTGGGCTCGACGCGGTAGGTCAGCTCCAAGTCGTAATGGCTAATGCGAAAGCCGAGGTTGTACTCGACTCCGGTGTAGCTATCGCGCTGGGGGTGGCGGAGATGCGAAAGGGCGGTAGAAAGCAGCTTCATAATGCTGCGATTCTACCGCCCTCAGGTCAGCGTGCCTACTTATTCAAAGCGCGCTCGAAGACCGGCCAGGACTCGCGAATGTCTTCGCGCCAGCCCGGCCAGGAGTGGGTACCTACGTTACGGAAGTTATAGGTTGCCGGAACGCCCTCGGAATCCAGCTTGGCCTTGAGGTTGTGGGTGCAGTGGTTGACTGCGGCCTCAATGACGCCACCTTCCACACGCAGGGTGGTGGTTCCCATGAGAGCAGCCAGCGGGTGCATGCCCTGTGCGGTGTAGTAGGACGGCATATCGGTCTCGCCTGCCAGACCGGAGGCAGAGGAGATGTAGAGCTCAGTACCGCGCAGCTTGCCGGCGTTCATCATGGCGTCGTTGTAGCGGTTGGTGGCAGAGCCCATCTCGCCCCACATCTGCTCTGGCTGGCCACCGCCACGGTTGACGGTCAGGCGCATGAACTCGTACTCAATCGGGTACGCGGTTGCGGCACAGCCGGCGAAGGAGCCGACAGCGTCGTAGAAGCCCTGGTTGTGCTGAGCCAGCAGCAGGGAGGAGGTTGCAGACATCGACATACCAGCGATAGCGCGGTTGTTGTTAGCCTGCAGGTGCTGCTCGAGCGGTCCCGGCAGCTCCTTGGTCAGGAAGGTCTCCCACTTCTGCGGGCCCTTCAGGTAGCCCTGGTTCGGGGACTGGTTCCAGTCGGTGTAGTAAGAGAAAGCGCCAGCCTGCGGAACGACGACGTTGATGTTCTTGTCGGCGTAGAAGTCGACGGCATCGGAAAGCGCGAGCCAGTCAGAGTCCTGCTCAGCCGAGCCTGCACCGTTGAGTAGGTACAGGGTCGGGCGGTTCGGCTCTGCAGCCTTGATGACTGCGACCGGAACCTGGCGGCCGTCCATGGCTGGGGAGGAAGCTTGCAGCTTCAGCACGCGCGGGTCGTCCTTGTATTCCTGGTACCACTTGGTCTCAGCAACCTCTGGGGTGACCTCCAGCTCGGAGATCTGCGACAGCGGGGTCTTGCCCGCAACCTGCTGCGGGGTAACCGTTGCTGCGCCCGCCATCGGGGCTACGACCAAGCCAGCGGTCACAGCGGCCGCGGCGATGATGCTGCTCAAGTGCTTCATAGCTTCTCTTTCTACGTTGGAAATGAATATTTCGAGATAAGCGGCTTACTGCTGCTCTTCCCCAGTCGGCAGGGAATCCTGATCAGTGGTATCCGCTGCGCGGACCTCCTCGACGACCTCGGTCTCTGCTTCCGGTGCCACCGGCTCAGCTACCGGAGAAGCCAGAGCGACAGGGCTAACCACGGCGCCAGCTGCAATAGCAATAGCCGCCGCAGTCGCGGAGAGAGAGCGGATAGGTCGCATGAGAGTAACTTCCTGTCAGGACAGTGTTTTTCTTAAGAAATCTTGCTAGCTTTCTGTTTAGACATCGTCCTCTGCTTGCTCCGTGTTAGCAACAGCTAGATAATTCGCGGGGGTAAGCAGGGGCGAACTGCACAGAATTAGCCGTGTGGGGACTAAATCTATCAGGAATAACGCGCAAATGGTGGTGCGCAAGTGATTATTGTGTCATAATTTCCAGCGTCGGAGTCTGGCAAGTGCAGCAGATGTAACGTCTTTTCCCAGCACTTCGTTAAACAATGTGTGTAAGCCCGCGCCGCAGTCTTGGCGGCCGACCCCAAACTTTGCAGAAAAGAGTGCAGCATGAACGCAATCGATACCTTTATCGTCCAGATCAACGAAATCCTCGGCGAGTGGATCCACATGGGCTCTTCCATGTCCTCCGTTGCCGCACTGAACCTGGGCATGTTCTAAGCCTGGCACTATTTTCAGAAAAGCCCGCTGCTTCCTAAGGGGAGGATCCATTGAGGATCCTCCTTATTTAAAGGACTCGGCGGGCTTTGTCGTGCCTACGTGTGAGGGCAATAGCAAAGAAAACTCGAGGCGATGGGAGACACACGTAATAAAGTTACGTATCCTGTAGGACGTGACTAAAGAACATTTTGACGTTGTAGTACTCGGCGCGGGCCCTGGCGGCTACGTGTCCGCCATCCGCGCAGCACAGCTTGGCAAGAAGGTTGCCGTTGTGGAGAAGCAGTATTGGGGCGGCGTGTGCCTCAATGTCGGCTGTATCCCTTCCAAGGCGCTTCTGAAGAACGCTGAGGTTGCCCACATCTTTAACCACCAGGCCAAGGACTTCGGCATCTCCGGTGATGTTGAGATGTCCTTCGAGGCTGCCCACAAGCGTTCCCGCAAGGTTTCTGCGGGCATCGTCAAGGGCGTGCACTACCTGATGAAGAAGAACAAGATCACCGAGATCAACGGCCTGGGCTCCTTCAAGGATGACAAGACCATCGAGATCACCGAGGGCGACGACGAAGGTAAGACCATCACCTTCGACAACTGCATCATCGCCACCGGCTCTGTGGTTAAGTCCCTGCCGGACGTTGAAATCGGCGGCAACATTGTCTCCTACGAAGAGCAGATCCTGGACGAGGAAGCTCCAGACTCCATGGTCATCGTGGGCGCTGGCGCCATCGGTATGGAGTTTGCTTACGTTCTGGCTAACTACGGTGTGGACGTCACCATCGTGGAGTTCATGGACCGCGTTCTGCCGAACGAGGACAAGGATGTCTCCAAGGCAATCGCACGCGAGTACAAGAAGCTCGGCGTGAAGCTGCTGACCGGTTACAAGACCACCTCCATCAAGGACAACGGCGACGACGTGACCGTCGAGGTCGAGTCCAAGGATGGCAAGAAGACCGATTCCCTGACGGTGGACCGCTGCATGGTCTCCATCGGTTTCGCACCGCGCGTGAAGGGCTTTGGCCTGGAAAACACCGGTGTTGAGCTGACTGACCGCGGCGCCATTGATGTCGATGAGCGTATGCGCACCAACGTTGATGGCATCTACGCAATTGGCGATGTCACCATGAAGCTGCAGCTGGCTCACGTTGCTGAGGCACAGGGCGTGGTTGCTGCTGAGACCATCGCAGATGCAGAGACTGAGCTGCTCGGCGATTACCAGATGATGCCGCGCGCTACCTTCTGTAACCCACAGGTTGCTTCCTTCGGTTACACCGAGGAGCAGGCACGCGAGAAGTTCTCCGACCGCGAGATCAAGGTCGCTTCCTTCCCGTTCTCCGCTAACGGTAAGGCTGCTGGTCTGAACGAGACCGCTGGCTTTGTGAAGCTGGTTGCTGACGGCGAGTTCGGCGAGCTGCTGGGCGGCCACATGGTTGGCTCGAACGTCTCCGAGCTGCTGCCGGAGCTGACCCTGGCACAGCGCTTCGACCTCACCGCTGAGGAAATCGGACGCAACGTTCACACCCACCCGACCCTCTCCGAGGCCATCAAGGAAGCTGCCGAGGGCATCGGTGGCCACATGATCAACCTCTAAACAGAGACAACAAGCTTAAAGCGGCGCCCTGCGGGGCGCCGCTTTCGGCGTTTTATGACGCGCCGCCGAGGGCACGCTGTCACTCGTGAGTGCGCGGTGGTTTAGTAAGGAGCCACGGCGGAGCGGTGTGCGTCGATGGTGAGTGTTTCGTTGATTGGTGGGAAGGCGCGTTGGGCGCAGTTGACGCGGGGGCAGGTGCGGCAGCCGTTGCCAATCGGGGTGGCAGCGGACATGTCGGTGAGATCAAGGCCGGCGGCATAGACGGTGCGGTCGGCGTGGCGGGCTTCGCAGCCTAATCCAATGGCGAAGAGTTTGCTGTTATCGCCGTAGCGGCCCTGGTGGTGGCGAACTGCGCGCGATACCCAGAGGTAGTTGCGGCCATCCGGCATTTCGGCAAGCTGGCGGCAGATAACGCCGGGGCGGGAGAAGGTTTCGTAGATGTTCCAAAGCGGGCAGGTGCCGCCGGAGTTGGAAAAGTGCACGCCGGTAGCCGATTGACGCTTGGACATGTTACCGGCGCGGTCGACGCGCACGAAGGTAAAGGGGATGCCGCGCTGGTTGGTGCGTTGCAGGGTCGACAGGCGAGAGGCAACGGTTTCGTAGCCGACGCCAAAGACTTGGCAGAGGTATTCGACGTCGTAGCCGGAGTGCTCGGCCTCATGGTGGATAGAGGAGTACGGCAGCACGGTGGCTGCGGCGAAGTAGCTGGCGATGCCACGGCGGGCCAGGTCGAGAGAGGCCTGGGATGTGAAAGGTTCGTTGGCAACGAGGCCGTTGATGGTTTCGCCGGCCTCTAGGAAGCCGAGCTCGGCAGCCATGCGGAAGGCGCGCTGGCCTTCGGTCAGGCGGCTGGCCAGACGGAAGGTGCCGGACTCGCGGTCGAAGCGGTGCAGGGTGCCGTCCATTTGGTCGGTGGTGATGATGTCGACGTTGTGCTTGTCGCGCAGGCGAGCGGCGATGGCGCGTTCGGTATCGCGGATTTGGAAGCGGGTGACGTCTAGCTCGCCGGCGAGTTCCTCGGCGTGGTGGTCGAGGTCGTCGAGGTAGTTCTGGCGTGCGTAGAAGAAGTCGCGGACTTCGTCGTGCGGCATTGACAGTGCTTGGGCAGCCGTGGCGGTGCGACGGGCGTCGGTAGCCAGGGAGAGTTTGTCGCGGACGTTGCGGTAGCGGCGGTGGACATCGACAAGCGTGCGCGCCACGGTGGGGTGGTTGTAAACCAGCTCAGAGAGCTCTTGGAGCTCCACGGGGGAGGGGGAGAGCTCTTTGTCCTGGATGACGTCCTGGATTTCGGCCAGGAGGCGGGAGTCATCGTCACGCGAGAAGAACGTGGCATCCACGCCGAATGCCTCGGTGATGCGCAGTAGCACAGGCACGGTTAAGGGACGTACGTCGTGCTCAATCTGATTGACGTAGCTGGCGGACAGCCCGAGGGTGGCGGCGAGTGAAGCCTGGCTCAAATCACGCTCGCGGCGCAATTGGCGCAGGCGGGAGCCAACGTAGGTTTTGCTCATGCGCCACAGAGTACCTGCGTGTGACTGCTGTAACAGCAATTTTGCAAACCTTTTGTGAAGAAGCTTCGCCTAGCTGAGAGTTGTATGGGGTTTCTGATTAAAACCCCACGAAAGTTTGACACATTAAGGGGTGAATCAGTCACTTCCGTAACACGGGGGTGATCAAGCTCACATATTGCTGAACAATACGCAACACTCATATTGCGTAAATAACACAAGTAAAGGTAGTGGCGTTTTAGGAACAAAAACCTTAGCCGATCCTTACCTAAATTAATTTCCCCAGCTAAGGGGAACAGGACAAGCGTTCCATAATTGTTCCGAATAGAAGTAGTGGCCAGCGCTAAGGCCGTCGTATGGTGATTGGGACTATGGAGGTGTCATGACTGTTAAAAATCCTGACCGTGAGGCTCTCGCTCACGGCCGCATCACTAATGAACCAATTCGTCAGAAGCCAGGAGTGCCCACCTGGGCGCTGAAGCTGGGTATGGCCATCACTGGCCTGTTCTTTGCTCTCTTCGTCGTCGGCCACATGGCCGGCAACCTGAAGCTGTACATGCCTGCCAAGGACGGCGAGGAAGCCCTCGACGTCTACGGTTCCTTCCTGCGAACCATGGGCGAGCCGCTGCTGCCGGCAGGTACCCTGCTGTGGATCATCCGTATCGTTCTGATCGCTGCGGTCCTCATCCACATCTACGGTGCGTTCGCACTGACCGCCCGCTCCAAGCAGGCACGCGGTAAGTTCAAGCGCTCCAACCTGATGGGCGGCATGGATTCCTTCGCCACCAAGACCATGCTGGTCACCGGTGTCTTCCTGCTGCTGTTCGTGGTCTTCCACCTGCTGGACCTGACCATGGGCGTTACCCCGGTTGCTCCGGAGGAGTTCGTACACGGCTCTGTCAAGGCCAACATGATCGCGACCTTCAGCCGCTGGCCGGTCACCATCATCTACGTGCTGGCAATGATCTGCCTGTTCCTGCACCTGACCCACGGCATCCGCCTCGCGGCTTCCGACCTGGGCATCACCGGTGCAAAGTGGCGCCAGACCTTCCTGGTGCTGGCTTACATCATCCCGGCAGTTGTCTGCATCGGCAACATCGTTATGCCTTTGTCCGTCGCCCTGGGCTGGGTTAGCTAAAGGAGTTATCACCCATGACTAACACTGAACTGAAGCGTGAGCACCCTGACTTCACGCACCCGAAGTCCACTATTGCGGGCGTGAGCGTCGGTAACATCCTGGAGTCCAACGAGCCACACGGTGTTCCGATGAAGGACATGTGGGGCTACCACAAGGACCACATGGAGCTGGTCTCTCCGTTGAACCGTCGTAAGTTCGACATCGTGGTTGTTGGTACCGGCCTGTCCGCTGGCGCAGCTGCTGCCTCCCTGGGCGAGCTGGGCTACAACGTGAAGGTCTTCACCTACCACGACTCCCCGCGTCGTGCGCACTCGATTGCTGCACAGGGTGGTGTGAACTCCTCCCGTTCCAAGAAGGTGGACAACGACTCCGCTTACCGCCACACCAAGGACACCGTTAAGGGCGGCGACTACCGTTGCCGTGAGTCCGACTGCTGGCGCCTGGCGTCCGAGTCCCCGCGCGTTATCGACCACATGAACGCTATTGGTGCACCGTTCGCCCGTGAGTACGGCGGCACCCTGGCCACCCGTTCCTTCGGTGGTGTACAGGTCTCTCGTACTTACTACACCCGTGGTCAAACAGGTCAGCAGCTGCAGCTGTCCACCACTTCGGCGCTGTACCGCCAGATTGGCCTGGGCAACGTGGAGCTGTTCGCGCACCACGACCTGCAGGACATCATCACCTACAACGACAACGGCACCAAGCGTGCCGGTGGCATCGTTACCCGTAACCTGATTACCGGCGAGCTGAAGGCCTTCACCGGCCACGCAGTCATCCTCGGTACCGGTGGTTACGGCAACGTCTACCACATGTCCACCCTGGCAAAGAACTCCAATGCTGGTGCGATGATGCGTGCTTACGAGCAGGGCGCATACATTGCTTCCCCGGCGTTCGTGCAGTTCCACCCGACCGGCCTGCCGGTCAACTCCGAGTGGCAGTCCAAGACCATTCTGATGTCCGAGTCGCTGCGTAACGACGGCCGCATTTGGTCCCCAGTCACCGAAGGTGATGACCGCGACCCGAAGGATATTCCGGAAGAGGAGCGCGACTACTTCCTGGAGCGCCGCTACCCGGCCTTCGGCAACCTGGTTCCGCGTGACGTGGCATCTCGTGCCATCTCCCAGCAGATCAACAAGGGCCTGGGCGTTGGACCGCTGCACAACTCGGTGTACCTGGACTTCCGTGACGCCATCGAGCGCCTCGGCAAGGACAAGATCCGTGAGCGTTACTCCAACCTCATTTCCATGTACGAAGAGGCCATCGGCGAGTCCGCTTACGAGACCCCGATGCGTATTGCACCGACCTGCCACTTCACCATGGGCGGCCTGTGGACCGACTTCAACGAGATGACCGCCATCGACGGCCTGTTCGCCGCCGGTGAGTGCTCCTGGACCTACCACGGTGCTAACCGCCTGGGCGCTAACTCCCTGCTGTCCGCATCTGTTGACGGCTGGTTCACCCTGCCGTTCACCATCCCGAACTACCTGGCTCACCACCTGGGTGAGGCCAAGCTGGCCGAGGATTCCGCAGAGGCTCAGGAAGCAGTACAGCGCGCACAGCAGCGCATTGAGCGTCTGATGACGGTGCAGGGCGAGGCCGCACACGGCCCGGCGTACTACCACCGCCAGCTCGGCGACATCCTGTACTGGGGTTGCGGCGTGTCCCGTAACGTCGAGGACCTCAAGACCGCCATCCAGAAGATTCGCGACCTGCGTTCTGACTTCTGGGCTAACGTCCGCATCCCGGGCAAGGCTGACGACATGAACCAGGTTCTCGAGTACGGTCTGCGCGTTGCTGACTACCTCGACCTGGGTGAGCTCATGTGCATCGACGCCCTGGACCGCGACGAGTCCTGTGGTGCGCACTTCCGCGACGACCACCTCTCCGAGGACGGCGAGGCAGAGCGTGACGATGAAAACTGGTGCTTCGTTTCCGCTTGGGGACCAGGCGCTCAGGAAGGCGAGTTCGTTCGCCACGCAGAGCCTCTGTACTTTGATTCGATCCCGCTGATGACAAGGAACTACAAGTAATGAAACTGACACTTGAGATCTGGCGTCAGGCCGGACCGACGCAAGAAGGCAAGTTCGAAACCATCCAGGTAGACGACGCTGCAGAGCAGATGTCCATCCTGGAGCTGCTGGACCACGTCAACGACGGCCTGATCGAGGAAGGCAAGGAGCCCTTCGCCTTCGCATCTGACTGCCGTGAGGGCATCTGTGGTACCTGTGGTCTGCTGGTTAACGGCCGTCCGCACGGCCCGGGCCAGAACACCCCGGCCTGCCAGCAGCGCCTGTTCCAGTTCAATGATGGTGACACCCTGAAGCTGGAGCCATTCCGCTCCGCTGCATACCCCATCATCAAGGACATGGTTGTGGACCGCGCCAAGCTGGACCACGTCATGGAGCAGGGCGGCTACGTCTCCATGGACGCCGGTACCGCACCGGATGCTGACACCCTGCACCTGAACCACGAGACCGCTGAGTACTCCCTGGACCACGCCGCATGTATCGGCTGTGGTGCTTGTGTGGCATCCTGCCCGAACGGTGCAGCCCACCTGTTCACCGGTGCGAAGCTGGTTCACCTGTCGCTCATGCCACTGGGCCAGGAAGAGCGCGGTCGCCGTGCTCGTTCCATGGTGGATGACCTGGAGCAGAACTTCGGCCACTGCTCGCTGTTCGGCGAGTGTGCAGATGTCTGCCCGGCTGGCATCCCGCTGACTGCTGTGAGTGCTGTTACTCGTGAGCGCGCACGAGCTGCTTTCCGCGGCAAGGACGACTAAGATAGAGTCAATACCAGGAATACTAGGAACGAGAGAAAGCTTCAGTCATGAGCGCTACCAACCACGCAGTTGCTGACCACTCTGCCGAGACTTACCCTGAGTTCTCCGGCAAGATTCAGGACACCTACATCGAGGGCTATGACCCGGTGTCCTACACCGCGCCGCACTCCTCCTTGCTGCGCACCTCCACCTGGGTTGGCATGGGTCTGATTCTTTCCGTGCTGCCGGCTCTGGGCATCCTGATTTGGGGCCTGGGCATCGAGATTTACCCCTTCGGTACCTCCGGTACCCACAACGCGATGACCTACATCCTCATCGGCGCAATCGCCGCCGTTGTCATTGGCATTGCCTCCATCGTGATGGTGAAGTTCGGTCGCCGCTACTACAGGCAGTACCGTAAGGAAACCGGTCGCATTAACTAGTTCCTGCGTGTAACACTTTCCTCCCCGTCGTCCCTCGTGGGCGGCGGGGACTAGTGCTTTTATAAGCTTTTTAAGACCAGCTAACCCCTAAAGAGGAGATTGCATGACCGCTCCCACTCGCCGGGCCGTTCCGGGCCCGTCCCCGGAGGTCGAAGCGCAGCGCCGGAAGACGCTGTTTCGCCACAAGTTCTTCGTTACCGCGCTGCTGGTTATCGCCGCGATTATTTTCCTGGCCTGCTCCTGGTGGCAGAATCAGCCTGGCGGGGCACCAGTGTGGGTCGGCTACGTGCGCGCGGCCGCGGAAGCGGGCATGGTCGGCGGCCTGGCAGACTGGTTCGCAGTCACCGCTATCTTCCGCCACCCCCTCGGTATCCCGATTCCGCACACCGCGCTGATTCCAAAGAAGAAGGATCAGGTCGGCGGTGCCTTAAGCGAATTCGTCGGCGAGAACTTCCTCAACGCCGAGCTCATTACCGAGAAGGTCTCTCAAGCCCAGCTGCCAGTCAAGGCAGGGCAGTGGCTCGCCCAAGAGCCCAACGCGGAGAAGGTCTCCCGCGAGGTCGGTCGCCTCACCGCGAATGCCGTGCGCGCCTTCGATCCGGAGGAGGCAGAGGCGATTATTCAAAGCCAGCTCATCGATAAGCTGGCCGAGCCGCAGTGGGGGCCACCGCTGGGCCGCGTGCTCGAGGGCCTGATTGCCGATGGCAAGGTCGAGCCTGTTGTCGACGAGGTCATCGGCTGGGGCCACAAGAAGATCTTGGGCATGGAAGATGAGGTCGTGCAGCTTATCGATGAGCGCATGCCCACCTGGGCACCACGCTTTGCCCGCAACCTCGTGGGCGAGAAGGTCTACCGCGAGCTGGTGCTGTGGATTGAAGACGTCGAAGAAGATGACAACCATGAGGCGCGCCAGGCGGTGCGGAGGGGCATCGCAAAGCTTGCCGATGACCTGCAGCACGACCCGACCATGATGGCCCGCATCGAATCCTTAAAGCAGGACGTCATGGGCTCTGGCCCCGTCCAGGGTGCTGCTGCATCGCTGTGGGAGACCGTCTCCGAAGCTCTGATTAACCAGGCCGAGGATCACACCTCGATTCTGCGTACCAAGGTGGTCAACCTGTGCCTGGAGTGGGGCAACAACATCCAAACCGACCCGGAGCTGCGTGACAACCTGGACAAGCGTCTGAATTCCGCCGTGCACTTCTTTGCCGAGAATTATTCCGGTGAGGTCACCAACATCATTTCTGAGACCATCGAGCGCTGGGATGCCGAAGAAGCCGGCGACAAGATTGAGCTGATGGTGGGTAAAGATCTGCAATTTATCCGTCTGAACGGCACGATCGTCGGTGCTATGGCAGGATTGGTGATCTATACGGTCAATCACTTGATTTTTGGAATCTAAATATCTCAACTGCCCGCTAACTACAAGGAGAATCCCATGGCTGAGCAGACCCCTGGCAACAACGACAACAACAAGGTCTTCGACAGCATCAAGAATGCTGGCGCTTCCGCATTTGAGGTCGCTAAGGACTTCAGCGGTCGCCTGAAGGAAGATCGCGCCAATAAGGCTGATGCCGCTGGCGCTGACTCCGCCACCCAGGAAGCTGCCGACCAGGCTGCCAAGAACGCTGAGGACGGCAAGGAGTCCTTCATCGACCGCGCGACCGGCGTGGCTAAGGACTGGGGCGAGTCCATCAAGCGCGCTGCTGACGGCACCCGCGAGTCCGAGACTTTCTCTGAAGCCAAGGGCAAGATTGGTGCTGCCTACCAGGAGTCCCGCACCGCTGTGGGCGAGGCTGTCGACAAGGCTAAGGAGCGCCGCGCCGAGAAGAATTCGGCAACTGCAGGTGCAGGCGATAACATCAAGGATGACCGCGCGGCTGACGACATCATCGAAGGTGAAGTCGTCGAAGGCGGCGAGCACAATCCGAACCAGCCTTAAAAATTAGGACCTTCACCCACTAATGGACCCGCTTTTTATCATCGTTTTAAACCTGCACACTTACCTGTTCCGCATTTTGGCTATTGCGGGCGTGATTGGTGCAGCCGTTGCCGCTAGCACCCGCGAGGATGCTTTCCGCGCCGGCGATCGCCAAACCAAGTGGACCTGGGTTGCGATCCTGGCAGGTTCATCCTTTGCGCTGTTTACCGGCTTCCCCATCCTGGCCTGGGTGGGTGCCGTGGCCGTCGGCGTGTACTGGTTCGACGTGCACCCGCAGCTGCGCGCGATTATCCGCGGCGACTACAGCTACTAAGCCAGCATGTTAAACCTGCTGCTTGCCGATGCCCCCACCATCACCCAGCGTGCCAACGGTGCGGAGGTGCTCGTTGCACCGACCTATATCAGCGCCGCTGCGGCCGCTGGGGCCACACGCATCGTCACGGTGGCCGGTTATCCCACCGGCCGTCACCACAGCCTGATTAAGGCCTCTGAGGCCCGCCTCGCCGTCCAGATGGGCGCCGACGAAGTCTGGGTCAGCGTCGATGACACCATCGACGACGCCAACCATCTACTCGCCGATCTGGTCACCATTCGCGAAGCCTGCCCCAACCCGGCAAAGCTAGGCCTTCTCTACACCGAAGCAGCATTAAAGCCCGCCGAACAAGCGGGCTTCGATGTCATCATTACTCAGCCGGGAGAGGAGAGCCCGGAAACGGAACTCCACACCGTGGAGTTCCCAGACGGCGCTTAAGCGGACGGCGCGTAGGCCCCGTCCCCCACAGCAGCAAGCGGCTTAGCCCGCTTGCTGCTGCATTTCGGTGAACTGCGTTCCGACGTCCTGGAGCGGGATGTTCTCACCGGCAACGGTTAGCCGCAGCTGGCCGGAATCGACGAAGACATCTTCGACGCGCATGTCGCCGACGACCTGTTCTTCCATGCCGTTTTGCAGTGCATTAGAGACAGCATCCGAGGCCTGGTCTGGCAGGTTGAATCCAAACAGGGCGGTGTTCTCAGCGGTGAGGCGCAGTTGGCCATCGACAGCTTCTGGCTTCAGCGACAGTCGTGCAATGCCACCGGCGAACTCGATTTCTAGGACGTTGTCCTCGCCAACGGCGCGGATGTCGGTCACGACCATGTTACCGAGGTTCTCGCTACCAGACTGGTCCGCAATGTTCTTTTGGAAGGTAGCCAGCAAGAACTCATCCGGCACGGTCGTGGTGGCACGCATTTGGCCTGCGACCTGGTCTTGGACGTGCAGGTCGGAGACCTCTACGTCGGCAGCAGGCTGGCCCTTAATCTCGGTGCCGTTGACCTCCAGGGTGGATGGGGTCTTCATGTTCATCTGCGAAATCGTGCCGGAGACCATACCCCACAGCAGTGGCGTGCCACCGAAGGAGACCTCCGGGTCTTCAGAGACCTGGACGCCCTCGGCCTGGGCGGTTTCGTGGAAGTCATCGTTAATCTGGCTGCTGACAAACCAGCGCACGGCAAACTCGGCGATCAGCACGATGACAAGCAGTGCGACCAGGATTCCAACAATGATTTTCCACGCCGTCGAACCGGCGGATTTCTTAGCAGCCATGCTTAACAGTGTGACGCATGGGACGGAATCTAGCCAATTAACACACAGCCGCCCAGTCAATAGTTAGCGAATTGTCACGCAACCGGCGGCGGATGGGGCGGAGGGGATAGCCGGCATCGGCAAGCAATTGATGCGCCATGCGCCAGCGCACCCGCGGACCATGCGGTGCCCAGCCGGCGTTGTGATCCCAAGCGCGGTCGGCAGCCTGCAGCAGGTCGTAGATGGCCTCACCTGGCACATTGCGGTGAATGAGTACCTTCGGCAGGCGCTCCGCCAAATCCGAGGGGCGCTCGACGTCGAAAGGATCCCACGCCAACGTCAACGTGCGCGGGCCGTCCTTATCCAGCAGAATCCAGGCACTGCGCCGACCAAGCTCATCGCAGGTGCCTTCAATAAAGAACCCGCCCGGGGCCAGCCCAGCGCAGACGGTATCCCAGGCTTCCTGGACTTGGGAAACATCGTATTGGCGCAGCACATTAAACGCGCGGACCAACTGCGGACGATAACCGGCCAGCTCAAAGCCGCCGAGCTCAAAGCGCACGCCGTCCCGCGGCGGCAGCACTCGGGAGGGATCAATCTCGAGCCCGACAACCTCCACGGAAGGATTAATCCGCCGCAGCCAGTTAGCCCACTCCACAGTGGTGGTGTGCGAGGCGCCGTAGCCGACATCGAGAGCCAGCGGCCGCGACGTCCCACGCAACAACGGCCCAATCTCGGGGTGCGCGGCCACCCAACGGTCACAACGGCGCAGCCGATTCTGGTTCGTCGTACCGCGGGTAATAACGCCAAAAGGCCGACCCGCACTCGCGCTAGCGCGCAGATTATGTGCGTGATCGGCCATGGCTAAAGCTACGGAAGCCTTTTAGGAGTGGTTAGCGATCCACTGCTCGGTGAGGTTGCCCTCGTTGGTAAACAGCTCACCCAGGGCGTCGCCGACCTTCGGCTCGATGGCAGCGCCCATCATCGGGATGTTGACGGAGATTTCGTTGATGTAGGACAGCTTGGTGGTATCGCCCTCGCCGGTCAGGGAGATATCGCCCTTGAAGTCGACCGGGGTGCCCTTCACGTCAGCGGTGTAGTTGACGTCTGCGGCATTGCCGTCCAGCTTGCCGACGGTCACAACGCGCTTGACCTTAAGATCCTGGGACACCATCGCGCGCACTGCCTCTGGCAGCAGGGTGGTCGGCAGGATTTCGTAGAGGATGGCAACGTTGTCGGTGAAGTCGTGGACCTGGCCCGGATCCGGCGACAGGTTCTCCACGATGTACTCCCAGTAACCCTCGGTGAGCAGTGCCTCGTGCACCTTCTCGAGGGGCTGATTAATCGTTACGGTGTTTTCGCTACGGGTTGACATGATTTACAGACTACCTTGGTAGGCGTGCTTGATAAATTCCTGACCCAGAAGCTGGCCGCAATTAACGGTGTGGATCTCGACACCGAGACAACTTTTGCTGATCTCACCACCCTGCGCGTGGGCGGCACTCCTGCGCTTACGGTGCGTTGCACGCTTGCCGATGCCGCCGTGGACGCCCTCCGCATCCTCGACGAGGCCCAAGTACGCCAGGTGGTCATCGGTGGCGGCTCCAACCTCGTGGTTGCCGAAGGCGACGTCGACGTCGTCGCCGTGGTCCTGGAATTTGCCGACGTCTCCATCGACGAGGACTCCGGCATCCTGCGCGCCGAAGCCGGCGCCAACTGGGACGACGTGGTCGCCCAGTCCGTGAAGAAGAACCTTGGCGGCATTGAGTGCCTCTCCGGCATCCCCGGCACCGTCGGCGCCGTCCCGGTCCAAAACGTCGGTGCTTATGGCGCGGAAATCTCTGACGTCCTCCAGCGCGTTCGCCTCTACCACCGCCACACCGGCGTGGTCTCCTGGGAAGACGCCTCCGACCTCGACCTGGCTTACCGCTACTCCAACTTGAAGTTCACCGGCCGCGCCGTCGTCTTAGAAGTCGAACTCAAACTCACCACCGACGGCCTATCCACCCCACTGCGCTTTGGCCAGCTCACTCAGACGCCTGGCGAACAGCGCCCCGTCGCCGAAGTCCGCGACGAAGTCCTGGCTCTGCGCCGCGGCAAGGGCATGGTGCTCGACCCCGAAGACCACGACACCTGGTCCGCCGGCTCTTTTTTCACCAACCCGATTGTCACCAGCGATATCGCCGATGCCATCCAAGACAAAGTACGCTCCGAGCGCGGCGACGCCGATGCCGACCGCATGCCCCGTCACCCCGTGCATGCCCACGACGACATCAAGAACCCGGATGGCGAACCCACCGAAAAGCTTTCTGCCGCCTGGCTTATCGAGCGCGCCGGCTTCGCCAAAGGCTACCGCGGCAAAGGTCCCGCAACCTTATCGACCAAGCACACCCTGGCCCTGACAAACCGCGGCAACGCCACCGCCAACGACATCGTCGCCTTAGCCCGCGACATCCGCGACGGCGTCGCACAAGCCTTCAACGTCGAGCTCGTCCCCGAACCCGTCTGGATCGACCTCGAGTTCTAAAATCCCCACCCTACGGCCACTCCCGCGGCCAACCTCACGGCCGCGGGGTGTCGTTTTCGCCCCACTTTCTCGCCCGCGAGCCAAATTTCCGCCCAACTCGCGTAGCAAAAGGACACCTGCAGAAGTGTCTGCACGCAAAAACTATTAGGAATAGCGAAGGCCTTGGGTCCAGTCGTCCGGCTGGGGTCCCAGGGCCCTCTTCCTCTCCTGTCGTAACAGGCGGTTCTGCTGCCACTATAACTGATGCCTTAAGGCGTGGCTAGCAGGAGAATTACTCTGCCATTACGGTGAGCCACTCGTCCTTGGCCGCGAGGAAGTCGCGGGCGGCAGCTTGTGCACCTTCGAGGTCGTGGTGTGCGCCCCAGCCGCACTGCTTTTCGTTGGCGGCAGGGACCTCGGTGGCATTGAGGATGTCGTTGAGTGCGCCTTCCAGGGCAGGCAGGAAGTCGTCTTGCTTCAGGCCATTGGTGATGGCGTAGAAGCCGGTGCGGCAGCCCATGGGGGCAAAACCGACGAGGCGGTCGGTGTAGTTGCGCAGGAAGTTGGCCATCATGTGCTCGACGGAGTGCAGCGCCTTGGTATCCAGGTGGTCTTCGTTGGGCTGGCAGAAGCGCAGATCGTATTTGATGATCTCCACGCCACCGCCGAGATCAGTGCGGTCGGCGATGCGTACGTAGGGTGCATCGACGAGTCGGTGGTCGAGTTCAAAGGACTTTACGTTGAGTTTGTCAGCCATACCAAGCGAGTATATCGTTCCGCGCCGGGGTGTTGGCAGGACCTGGACGTATACTGCATTTATTCTGAAGGCATGAACTCAACGGCCTCACCCGTCTCCGAAGGAGATGAACCATCGAAGATCGCGCCGGCGAATTCTGCGGAATTCATCGACGTGGATGGCTACGACGATGCCTTCGACACCGGCAAGAAGAAAGTCCGGTTGTCGTGGAGCAGCTGGAAGCTGGTGCTGCGCCGCACCTGGACGGACTTTCTCTACCAGGCACTAGGCGACCGCGCGGCGGCGATGACGTACTTCACCGTCATGGCCTTTGCTCCGACGGTGCTGGCGCTGTATTCCTTGGCCACGTTGCTGTTTGCTTCACGACGAGACGAGGTCCTCGACCTGACCACCGGCTTTATTGAGGAATACGTGCCAGCGGACCTGGTTCCGCAGGCACTCGACCTGGTCAGTTCCATTATTGGCTCCGCGGCAGAAGGCACGTGGGCACTGGTGATCTCAGTGCTGGTCTCGCTGTTTTCTGCCTCTGCGTATGTCCGCGCTTTCTCGCGTACGGGCAATCTGGTCTACGGCCGCATTGAAGGCCGCGGGCTGATTCGTACCTGGGCCACGATGTGGGGCCTGACCATCTTCCTGGTGCTCGGCCTGGTCTTGGTGCTGTTTGCGAACTTGCTTCGCGATACCGTCATTACCGGCGTACTCGAACCCCTCGCTCAACCTCTGGGATTAGAAGGCCTGCTGGACTTCCTGCTCAGCATCTTCCTGCCTATCTGGGCCTGGGTCCGCTTCCCGTTGACCGTGCTGCTGGTCCTGGTGCTCATTGCAGTGCTCTACCACTTCGCGCCGAACGTGCGTCCGATTCGGTTCCGCTGGATTACCCCGGGCGCGATTTTCGCCCTGACTCTGAGCGTTGCCGTGTGGTCCCTGTTTGGTCTGTACCTGCGTCTCTACGCCGGAGCCAGCGCCTACGGCGCCGTTAGTACCGTCATGGCCGTCCTGCTGGCGGTGTGGGTCATGAATATCATCCTGATCATCGGCATCAAGATCGATGCAGAGGTTCTGCGCGTCAAGGAACTTCAGGTAGGCCTGGAATCCGAGCGCCACATCCAGGTCCCACCGCGCGACGATTCCGCTGCCGAGGCCCAAGTCCAAAAGCAGCTGGATCTCGAGTCCGATAGCCGTGACATCTCACGTGAGAGCCGCGACGCCAAGGATGTGGCATCCGCAGATGCCAACTCGGACGAAGCCAGCACCGACAAGCAGTGAAGCTTCGTCCTTAGTCCTCGCTGCTTCGGTGTCGGGCAACCACGAATGTGAGCATGGCAAGCACCGCAAGAATAAGCGGAATAGCGATCGAATCATTTCCTAGCAGCAGTGCTGCACCGCCGTACATAACCGCAGCGAGAGTGTAGAGCACCCAGGGTCCTTGAGAGCGAATGGCCCGGAAAGCCTGGAGGAGAGAATCAAAGGCTGCAAACGCCATAAAGAGTTGGCCGACGAAATAAGCGCTCATGTTACGTCCTTCAGTAGATGGTGCTCCCATCATTGTGCTGCATCCGGGCGTGGGGAGCAGAGGATAAACAACGAAAGAAGGAGTAGCGCGAAGCTACTCCTTCTTTTTACCTAGCCAGTTTAGGCCGGATAGGTGCCATCGGCGCCGAGGCGGGCATCGTCATCCAGGAGGAGGGCGATTTCGGCCTTCTTGGCATCGTCACCTGCTGGCAGACGACGGGATTCGATGGTCTCGAATAGTGGTGCGCGGCCGAGCATGCCGGCTTCGAAGCGGGCGTGGCCATCGGCAAGTCGGGCGTTAGCTTGCTCCTGCCACTGCATGGCAGCCTTTGCACCACGCTGCTGGGCAACCGCGGCGGCAAAGACACCCGGGTGGGCGTAAACCAGCAGGGCACTGACGTGGCCGAAGCCCAGGGAAGTCAGCGCGGCGGCCTTCACCTGGTGGCCGTGCGCTGCGATATCCAGCGGGGAACGCAGCCAGACCAGGTTCTTTGCCTTCGGCTCGATGAGCGGATCCACACAGTCCAGGGAGGCATTCGCAGGCAGCTTGCCAGTGCGGAAGACATCGATGATGCCGCCGGTCTGGAAGAGCGCTGCACCTGCCTTGGAGTGCCCGGTCAGGGTCTTTTGCGAGATGACAAACATTGGCTTGTCCTCATCGCGGCCGACTGCAGGCCACAGCAGGGAGTGCAGTTCCGACTCGTTCGGGTCGTTGGCGTTGGTGGAGGTGTCGTGCTTGGACAGGACGGTGACATCGTTAGGCGTAAGTCCCAGTCCGCGCAGCGAACGTGCCAGGCGGGAGTTCTCCCGACCACGGCCCGCACCCAGTGCGCCCAGGCCCGGAGCCGGGATGGAGGTGTGCGCGCCATCAGCATAGGACGCAGCGTGAGCAACGACAGCCAGGACCGGCAGGCCCATCTCCGCAGCCAGGGAACCGCGGACCAGGATGGCGGTACCGCCGCCTTCACCTTCCAGGAAGCCGCCACGACGACGGTCATTCGCACGGGAGATGAAGCGGTCATCGATACCCTGCTCGGTCATCGCGGCAGTTTCCGCGGTGGCGTTCATGTCACCGAAGCCGGTCAGGGACTCGACCTGCACGTCATCGATACCACCGGCAACCACGACGTCGGCCTTGCCCAGGGCAATCTTGTCGACGGCCTCCTCAATCGACACCGCCGCCGTCGCACAAGCACCAATCGGGTGAATCATGGAGCCATAACCACCGACCAGCGACTGCATGGTGTGCGCCGCAATGACGTTCGGCAGTGCTTCCTGCAGGATGTCGGACGGGCGATCCTCACCGAGCAAACGGGAGACGAAGACCTTGTGCAGGGACTCCATACCGCCAATACCGGTGCCTTGGGTGCTGGCAACCTGACCCGGGTGGACAGCCTGCAGCAGCTCGGCAGGGGAGAAGCCGGCTTGGATGAAGGCATCGACAGCAGTGGCCAGGTTCCATACCGCCATGCGGTCCAGGGAGGACAGCATGTGCTCCGGAATGCCCCAGCGTGCAGCGTCGAAGTCGTCCGGCATCTGGGCGGCCACGGTACGGCTCAAGGTTGCCTTACGCGGGATGCGCGCGGTAGCACCCTGCAGGCGGGTGACCTGCCACTCGCCATCTTCTTCAGACAGGCGGGTGAACTCCGGATCCGCAGCCTGAATGTCACGGGCGGTGGCCTCAGAATCCACAGCGAAGGACACATCGCGGTCCAGGTAAACCTCAGTCAGGTCAATCGACCCCTGGTCCACCAGGTGGTACTTGTCAGTCAGCTGACGGATACCGGCACGGGCGATGACTTCGTCGCGGAAGCGATCGTAAATCTCTTCCTCGGCAATCTCGGTGCCCTCAGCGTCGTACCAACCCGGACGCGGGTCCTCACTCCACTGCACCAGGCCGGTCATCCACGCCAGTTCCAGCACGCCCGCAGCACTCAGCTCTGGACGGCCATCGCGCTGCATGCCGTACTCCGCCTCAAAGCGGGTACGACCCGAACCCCAGGAGGAGACCTCACCGAGACCGGCGATAACAATCATGTCCTCGAGGTCAGTGCTGATGTTGCCGACCTCCACCTCGGAAGGCTGCACCACGCGCGCCGGGTTCGGCAGCGCAGCAATGGTGGCCGGGACCTCCGCGGAAGTTTCTGTCGAAACTTCCGGGTCCAAAGTGCGCAAGTCAATATTTTCCAGACCACCAGTCAGGTCCGCATCCAAAGGAGCAGCAGAAGCCTTCTCGCGGGACTCAGCAGTAGCCAGGTCCAGCAGCTCAGAAGTAATCTCCTCCGGCGTCCAGACGTGAATGCCAGCCTTCTCCGCAGCCGGCACGAGCACATCGTTGCCACCCATCAGGTGCGTACCCGCAACCCAACCAATACGCGGATGCGCCAAGGTCACACCAGCAGGCCAGCCGGCTTCGGAGCCCCACTTAGCGATGACCGCATCCAACGCAGCCTTCGCCTCACCGTAGGCACCATCGCCACCGAACATGCCGCGGTTCGGCGAGCCCGGCACCACCACGTGGCAGCGAGTGGCACTTGCCGACTCCTGCGCCAGTGCGGACAGTCCTGC
The DNA here is from genome assembly GCF_000980815.1 of Corynebacterium camporealensis. NCBI lineage: Bacteria > Bacillati > Actinomycetota > Actinomycetes > Mycobacteriales > Corynebacteriaceae > Corynebacterium > Corynebacterium camporealensis. The sequence continues at coordinate 241,768 of NZ_CP011311.1, forward strand.
AATCGTGCGCTCCAGTGACCACAGCAGCAGGCGTGCTTGGTTTTCGGCTGGTGCGCCGGCATCGGCAAGCGAGCCACTGACACCTGGTGCGGCAAACGGGAAGGCCAGCGTCGGCGTCAGTGCCGGCTTGGTCACCTTCACCTCAGTACCGACAGAGGTCTTCTGCTCCGTGCCAATCCAGTCCAGCAGGCTGTCGATGTCGCGGTAGCTCGACAGGTTCGTCGGCACCAGCCACAGCGCCGCACCGGCAGTGGCGTGCTCGGCATAGAGCTTGCGTGCAAATTCCTTACGACGCTGATCCACACGGGACGCGGTCATAATCACCGTGGCACCACCAGCCAGCAGCGCTTCGACAATCGCCGTGGCAATCGAGCCTGGCGCCGCACCAGTGACCAGCGCAACCTCGTCAGCCCAGTCACCGGACGGTGCCTCTTCGGCCACCGCAGCAATTTCTGCCAGCAGTGGGTTATCGGTCTGCTGTGCCCACCAGCGCGCCTGCTTTGCGACGGTCTCACCCGTACCGCGGAAACGGTTAAGCAGGGAGGAGACATCCTCGCACTGGTCAGTCGTGCCATTGCGCTTTGGTGCTTCATCGGAGCCGAGTGCCAGTCGTGCGAGTTCTTCGCGTGCGGAGGCCCAGCGGTCATCGAAAAGTACGGCGCGCTTGGCATCAAAGTTCGGACGCACCAGGTCCTGCCAGTTGCTGCCGAGCTCACCTTCGATGGTGGTCAGCACCTCCGCGTACTCGGCACCGGAGTTATCCGCCGGTTCCGGCACGTCCACGTGGCCCAGCTTGGCGAGTACCTCACGCGCAGTGGATGCCAGTACACCATTTTCGCCGGTCACGGTCTCAGCGAAGGCATCGAGTGCCGCGGAATCCACAACGGCACCGCCGCCACCGCCGGAGCCCGCATCACGGGAGACGGACACACCTTGGGCAGCAGCTACAGCCTCAACTGCCGCGTCAATGATGCCATTGGCGTCAGCCGCAGAGCTTGCCGATGTCGGCAGCGAGTTCAACTCACCACCACGTGCCGAGTCCTCAGTACGGGTACCCAGCAGAATCTCTGCCTCCACATGCGGCGTCCAGGACGCCGGCAGACCCCAGGTGCCAGTCACACGGTCACCAACAGCAGTTGGCTTCAAGCCAGCTGCACCAAAGAGCTGGCGCAGTCGCGCAGTCAGCGCCTCGGAAAGCACCGGACCAAACGGGGAGTAACCCGGCGCCGCAGTAGCAACCTGTCCACGCAGCGTAGCGACGTCCGCATCAGCTGCACCATCAATGGCCGGAACCCCAATCTCAGAGGACATATCCATCAGCAGCTGATTACGACGCGAAGACACACCATTAGTCAGCTCCTCAACAGTGTCACCGTCGAGAATCTGGTCCACACGCAGCTTGTTGTGGAAAGCAAAGAGCACCATGATGGCGTCGTCCGCGCCGAACGGAAGCTCCGGAGCGGCACCGCCAGAAGCAGCCGGTGCGGAAGGCGCTGGTGCAGCCTCTTGTGGAGCAGAGGATTCCGCAGGAGCGGAAGCTTCAGCCGGGGCCGAGTCAGCCGAAGCTTCAGCTTCTGCTTCATCGGTCGGAGCTGCTGCTTCGGGTTCCTCCGCAGCAGGCGCTGGGACGGCGTCATTGAGCATGACCTGGTCTTGGTCGCGCTCGACGTTGTAGACGTCGATGCCGGTGACACCTGCGACGTCGAGGGAGCGAGTCGCGAGGTTGGTCAGGGTTGGGGCAGAGGCGAGGCCAACTTCGATGAGCTGATCAACGCGGTCGAAGAGCAGCTCCTGGGTCTCGATCCAGCGGACTGGGGAGGCGAACTGCCAGGAGAGCAGTTCAATGAGCAGCAGGCGTGCGAGCTGCTGCGGCTCGAGGGAGGAAGCATCGAGGTTGTCGAGCTTTCCAGATGGGGCAAGAGGGGCGACGGTATCGACGAAGTCCTGGGTCAGCTCGAAAGGCTGAGCAACCAGGTTCGGGATGTAGCGTCCCACCAGAGCATCGAGGTCCAGCTCGTTCGGCAAAAGCTCGTCGAGCTTGTCTGCGAAGGCCGGAACGCCATCGCGCAGCACCGAGGAGTGGAATGGCACGTCGATGCCCGGGACCATGATGGCGGCGCGTGGGGTGGTGGAGGTGGCGTCATCGACAAGTGCGCGGATGCCAGCCTTAGTGCCAGCGACAGAGTACTGCTGACCGCGGATGTTGTAGTTGACGATCTCCAGGAACTCACCGGTGCGCTCCGAAACCTGAGCGACGTAGGCGTCGACCTCGTCGCCGGAAACACCAATCATGTTCGGGCGCAGGGCGGCCATGGCGTAGTTGGAGTTGCCGTCGGCATCGCGCTCGACGAGCTCACCCATGGCAGAACCGCGGGAGAAGACGATGTCGATAACGCCTTCGAGGTCAAAGATATTCGCCAGGGATGCCAGGGCGGTGTACTCGCCAAGGGAGTGGCCAGCGTAGAAGGCGCCCTCACCCAGAGCGTTCGCCTCGCGGAGACGTTCAGTCTGTGCGTAGGCAACCACAGCGAGTGCGACCTGGGTGAACTGGGTCAGGTGCAGTACGCCTTCTGGGTGGCGGAAGGTAGTACCACGTACGTTGAGCGTGGTCGGGTTGTCGTCGATGACGCGCTGGATGCTAAAGCCCAGGTTGTTGCGGGTGTGCTCATCCGCGCGACGCCACACTGCACGAGCAGCTGCCGAGGAATTGCGGTCGCCTTGACCCATACCCTCGGACTGAATGCCCTGGCCTGGGTAGATGTAAGCGGTACGCGGCTGTGCAACCAATGCCTGACCACGGGAGACAACCTCACCGTCAATGCGGCAGGTGACTTCCAGACCAGCACGGATACCCACGCGAGCGGTGCGCTCGACGGTGATCTCAACATCGTCATTGAGCTGCACCATGCCGTACATGGAGTAGGTCCAACCGGTGACCTCACCGTGCCTTGCAGCCAGGTGCTGCGCAGTAGCCGACAGCCACATACCGTGGACCAACGGTGCCTCAAGGTTGACCAGCTGCGCTGCGTTGGTGGAGGTATGAATCGGGTTGTAGTCGCCCGAGACAATCGCGAACGGAGTCATATCCGCAGGAGCGGTCACCACAGCGCGGTCGACAAAGGAACGCGGAGTCGTTTCCACCCCGGCGGAGGACTCTAGTCCTCCGCCCCATTCGGGAGCAGGCGCCGGCGCGTTGGTGCCGGACTGGCGGCCGCGGATGGCAAACCGCTGCATTTGGGTGGCGACCAGGTTGCCGTCGGTGTCGGTGAGTTCGAGTTCGACGGTGACGATGCGGCCCGAGGCGGACTCGTCGATGGCGCTGCACTGGGAGACGACGTTGATGCGCTGGCCGGTAGCCAGAGAGTGCAGGGGTACGCGCAGGTCGATGACGTGGTCGAGGTGGACTGCGTTGAGCAGGCCCTCGATGACGGGGAAGCCGTCTTCCAGCAGGCCAGAGCCCAGTGCGGTGTAGATGGCCGGCCAGCATGGTCCGACCAGGACGTCTGGGGTGCCGATAACGGCATCGTCGCTGGCAGGCAGTGCTGCGCCAGTGGTGTTGGTGTGTGCTTGCAGCAGGGATGGCGGCAGGTGGAAGGAGTAGCGAGCGCGACCGAATGGGGGCTCCTCAGAAACGGAGTCTTCCTCGATGACGGGCATCTCGGTGATTTCATCGCCTTGTTCGGCAGTAGAGCCGACACCGGCCAGGCCAGACAGCAGGGTAAAGACTGCATCCGGGAGGCGCTCGTCGGAGACGACCGGGCTGCCGCCGGTGGCGACATCGGAGGGAAGTTCCAGCGGAATGGTGACTTCGCGGACGTAGAAAGGACGCTGCTCAGCAGGGAGGTGATCCCAGTAGGAATCGGCGTTGATGACAATTTCCCAGTCGCCGTTGTCGTCCTGACGCAGCTCGTAAGCGTCGTCATCCATGGCGTATGCCGGGTTGGCCATCAGGTGGCCGTGCCAGAGCAGGGTAGGAGCCTTACGGATAAACGCTGCGGCATCTTCGGCAGCGGTCAGGCGGGAGAAGACGTCGAGTTCTTCAACACCGGCGGACTGCAGTGACTCCGTCGCCGCGGACTCGAAGCGAGCGAGAAGTTCAGCGACCGGCTCATTCTTCTTAGTGATACCCGCAACGGCGACAGGGCCAGGGATGATGCGGACTTCGTCGGCGTCGTAACGCTCGTCCTGAGCTTGCCACAGGGTGTCCTTGCCGAACCAGGATTTGAGGTCACCATCAATAGCCGGCACCCACGGCATTGGCTTGACGTGCTTATAGTGCAGGGAAATCCACCACGCGGCATCGCGCGGGGAAACGGTGATTTCTTCGGCCTGCGGGTAGGCAGCCAGGAGCTTCTCGGCAGCAGCCGGGGCATCGGCGACCTCGTCAATGGAGGCAAAGAGAGTCTCAATTTCACCGTGGTCGGCATCGTTAAGACGGGCCTCAATGCGGTGCAGAAGATCGAAGAAACGGTCATCCCAGGTCGGATCCACGAATGGGTGCGCGAGCTTCACAAAGCGCTTAACCCACTGTGCGTAGGTCATCTCTTCGACATCGCCGAAGTAAGGCTTCGAGGTCTTGTTGAGTGCCTCGATGATTTCATCGCGGCGGGCTGCGTACTCACTCGGCGGGGTAGCAGTAATCAGGCGGGACGCGGCGGCGAAAGAGTTGTCGATGTCGTGGATATCGGCAAGCAAGTGCGACTGGGAGGAAGCCACACCACCAGCACCGGTACCGCGGCCGACCCAACCGCCGTTATCGTCCGGGGAGACACCCGGGGTGTTAACCAGCAGTTCCTTGACCGAATCGGTGGCCTTGGCTTCCTTGGTGGCCATCGCTACGGTGCCAATGAACACCGAATCCACCGGCATCGCTGGCAGGCCGTAGCCCTCAGACCAGGAACCGGTCAGGTACGACGCGGCGCGCTCCGGGGTGGAAATACCGCCACCGACAGCCAAAATCACATTCTCATGCGCGCGAATCTCAGCGTAGGTCGCGCGCAGCATGTCATCGAGGTTCACCCACGAGTGGTGACCACCGGCATGGCCGTCTTCGACCTGCATGATGATGGACTCATTCGGATACGCTGCCGCAATAGCGAGCACGCTGCGAATCTGCTCGGCAGTACCGGGCTTGAAGGACAGGTACGGGAAGCCATCGGCATGCAGACGCTCAATGAGCTCACCTGCTTCGTCGACCTCCGGGATACCTGCGGAAATACACACACCATTAAACGGTGCACCAGCCGCACGAGCCTTGGGCACAATGCGGGTCTGGCCAAACTGCAGGTTCCACAGGAAGCGGTCGAAGAACATCGTGTTGAACTGCGCAGTACGGCCTGGCAGCAGGTGCTTTTCCAGTACCTCACGATGGTGGCTAAAGACCTCTTCGGAATACATACCGCCACCGGCCATCTCAGTCCAGTGACCAGCATTAGCAGCCGCGGCGACAATCTCACCATCGGCAGAAGTCGGCGTCATGCCACCGAGCATGATGGGCGACAGGCCAGTGAGATCCGAAAAACGAGTCTGGGTGTAGGTCTTACCATCGGGCAGGCGAATCAGGCGCGGTGCGAAATCCTTGTAGTCGGTTGCCTCAGCCAGCTGCACGCCAGGTGTTGCCAGTGCATCGCGGGCACCGACGCTGGAAGCATCCACCATGCGTGCACCAGTGCCGGCCACCAGTGGCGCGGTCAACTTGCCCAACGCGGCATCTAAGCTCACGAAATCCGTGCATCCGGCTTCCACGGCATCGGCAATAGCCTGCGGCCAATCATGCACCTCCACCAAGATGGCAGTGCCTTGCGATGCCGCAACCTCCTCATCCACACCACACTGCCGTGCGAGCTCAACAGTGCGCTCAGCTGCGGAGGTCAGTACCGAGTTGTGGAAAGGCAGTGCCACAGGCAAGTAATCAAAGCGCGGCGACAGCACGTCACCACCGCGCACACCGGCATCGAGTGCTTCATTTTCCGTGGAAGCTGCAGCATCCAGCGCGGCTTCCACCTTGGCGAGGTCGTCCGGACGGCCAGAAACCACTACGTGCTGCGGACCATTAATCACCGCAACCGCTGCCGTTCCGGTCAGCGCCGATTCCACGAATTCACGGGAGAGTCCACGCACCGACAGCATGTGGCTGCGGGTATCAGTACCCCACTCCGCGGTAGCCGCAGTACCCATCAGCACTGCCAGCGTCAGCGCCGTTTCCGGCTCCGATGCCGCCAACACACCCAGGCTGCCCTGCGAATGACCCAGCGCCGATGCCGGCACCAAACCCAACGACGACAGGTGCTCAGCGGCCAAAATCTGGCCCAGCACAATGCCCGGAATGCTCACTGCAGGCAGCGCATCAATCGCGGCAGGGGAGTAGCTCGACTCGCCCACACCAGATTCGACTAGTTCCAGCAGACGCTCCACAGCACCCGGGCAGGTCGACGCAATGACACGCGCTGCCGGTCCAGTGGCTTCTTGCACGCCCTCAATAAGCTCCCGTGCCCGCTGCGCGGTAACAGGGTCTTGTCCAGCCTGGGCCAGGGTGTCCTGCCAGGCAGAAGCCTGCCCGGCAAACAACAAGGCGGGCTGGGGCATGGAAAGAATCGGAGTCAAAGACATGGTCCCTCTTTGCAGTAGGCAACAAATTCACACAGTTAGTTTGATCGCGCTAATCAAACCGGGTTACGACACCGTAACCCACGCAACACGAAAAAGCCGCGCAACTCGCTCGAAATGTGAGGTTTTTCTCACGTTAGCGATTGATACTAGCCACTACGCCCCATATCCGCACAATTTTTGCCAAAACCACGCACAAAAGCCCAGCTCAACTACACATTTCATTTAAAAGATGCGAGGTTGCCTACCCCGTGTCATACTGTCACTGCGAATGCGACGGCGTGTGTGTCCGAGGTCCTCCCCCGGAAGTTCGGACCCCCGTCGTATTCGCCCGTTTTAGGGCAATAACAACGGGCTATAGCTCAAAATGTGTTGTTTTACGGCGTGTCGTCGTATAGCTCAAAATGTGTTGGTGGGGTTTAGCGCATCTGCCCTTTCCTGATTCCCATAGAGTGGTTGTAGGCACTGTCTATGGCGGTGTCTAGGGTTGCTGGACGGCCGTCGTCATGGCCGTTAGCGGCTCGTTTTTCCTGGTTGGCAAGGGCTTGTGCTTTGGTCAGTGCGTCTTTGCCCCAGTTTTGCTGCCTGGCGATTTCTACCGGATCGTCAGGCAGCTGTGTATGTAGGTACAGCCACCAGTCGCAGGCTAGGCGTTGGTGTTCTTGGCTTAGGCCTCTGTGGTCGTACAACAGCTTTTTCAACGGCGAGTTAATCCCGCCTTCCAAACTGTTGGTGGTGCGTTTGAGGGCTGTCTCGTTGTCCTGGTGGGGTTGCTGGTGTGATTCGGTGATGAACAGGAAGAGGTTGTCGTTGTTGACCAGCTTTTCCAGCAGGTTGTAGGCCGTGCGGTGTCGGTAGTGGGTGTACCACCACTTTTTGTTTTTGCGTTTGGATTTTGGGATTTGTTCAAACGGAACGTCTTTGACGTAGGTGCGTTCTTTGAGCTTATTGCCAAACAGGTAGTTGAATTTGTGGAGTTTGAGCACCCAGTCTGCTGCTTGTTTTCGGTGCGTACTTTCAGCAGGTCAAGGCCTAGTCGTCGTAGTGCTTTACCCATCGGGGTTTTGAGGTTTACGTCCGGTTGCTTCGGTGATGTTGCGCTGAACATGGACCAGGCAGCGTTGGACTTTTGTATCGGACCATTGGGTGGTGATGGCTTTGAGTGCGCCGTTGTGGCCGTCGACGGTGGCGATATCTGCCGGGGCCATGGTGTCGAGTAGTCGGCCGTAGGACCATTCTGATTCGGTGTGGCACCAAAACCAGTTGATGACGTGGTTGATATCGGATGCCACTAGCAGGCACGAGGAGTTGATGTAGGTGCCGTCGAGGAAGATTTGTGTGTAGACGCGGTGGGGATCAACTGGTCTAGGTGGTTGCACTAGCCAGAACGTGGTGAATTTCCGTTTTAGCGTTGATGTGCTGGTGTTATGTGTTGCTGCGGTATCAGCAAGAGAGCGGCCGGTGGTTAGCCAGCTAATGAAGATGCGGAACCACTTAGCGTATTCAGCTTGCTCGTTGGAGCGGACGAAAGAAAAGCCACAGTGTGTACAGCGCCAGCGTTGACGATTGCTGCTGGTCCTGCCGTGTTTATTGCACCGACTGTGGCACATCGGGCATGAGGGATGATTTGTACTCATCCCCTAATAATCAAAGACGCCTTACCATACTGAAGTCATGGCGCGGGTATTTCGGCAGGAAGACGCCGTAATCACTCTAAGTAAGGGAATAATTCCTTATACGAAGTGCTCAGCTATCGAAAACAGGCGGATCCACCAACACATTTTGAGCCATAGGCCCAGGTGCGTGATTATTTGGACACGGTCTTTCCTGGTCGTAGTCATGCTGAGGTTGAGGTTGTCGTGCAGAGGAAAGACGCCGCGACATCCTAAAAGGATGCGCGGCGCCTTTGTTGCTTAGCGAACTGTTTGTTCGTGGGTGGGGCGCTTAGTTGGTGTCTTCGCCGATGAGCTTGAGCAGGTCCTGCTGGACTTCGCGGCGGCGGATCTTGCCCAGTTGGTCGGAGGCGAGTTCCTCGAAGTGGTAGAAGGTGCGGGGCACCTTGTAGCGGGTGAGTCGCTCGCGGCAGAATTCCTTCATGCCTTCGGGGTCGAGGGCGGCGCCGTCACGGAGGATGACGCAAGCGACGACGTCTTCGGAGCCGTCTTTGCGCGGGCGGCCAACCACGGCGGCGTTGGTGACGTCCGGGTGGTCGAGGATGGTTTCTTCGACTTCGCCGGGGTAGACGTTGAAGCCGCCGGTGATGATGATTTCCTTGATGCGGGAGACCAGACGCAGGAAGCCGTCTTCCATGACACCCATGTCGCCGGTGCGGAACCAGTCGTTGTGGAAAGCGTTCTTGGTGGCTTCTTCGTTGTTGAGGTAGCCCTGGAAGACTTGCGGTCCGCGGGCGAGGACCTCACCAGGTTCGCCTTCGGGCATGTCCTCGTCGAGGTTTTCCGGATTGGCGATGCGGATTTCGGTATCCGGGAAAGGCAGGCCGACGTAGCCGGGGCGGCGATTGGTGTTCATCGGGTTGCCGCAGAGCACCGGGGAGGTTTCAGTCAGACCGTAGCCTTCGACGAGTAAGCCGCCGGTGCGGGATTCCCATTCCTCAACGGTCGGAACCGGCAGGGTAGCAGCACCAGAGAAGGAGTTGCGGATGCCGTTTAAGTCGACGTCTTTTTCGTCGGCAGCTTCCATGATCTTCTCGTAGAGGGTGGGCACGCCCGGAACCCAGGTTGGGGTGTGCTTCTTCATTACGTCCATGACCAGTGGCATGCGTGGTGCGGGCAGCAAGATGAGCTCAGCACCGATGGATACGCCCAGGGCACCGGCCATGACCATGCCGTAGGTGTGGAACATTGGAAGTGCTGCCAGGAAGCGCTCCGGGGTATCGCCTAAGCCCTTCACCCAGGCTTTGCCCTGGGTGCAGTTGGATACCAGGTTGCCGTGGGAGAGTAGGGCGCCCTTCGGGGCGCCGGTGGTGCCGGAGGTGTAAAGCAAAAGAGCGATGTCGTCGCGATGGACATCGGGAAGCTTCAGGTCGCGACCGTTGCCGCCGATGGCAGTGGACATCAGGGTGGACCACGGCACGGTGTTCTCGGCAGGCTCAGAGAGCATTTCACGCTTGGAGGCGATTGGAGGCAGCGGAATCTTCAGTAGCAGCTGCTGGGTGCGCGGCATGGCTTCGATCATGTTGACCGCGATGATGGTCTCCAGATCGGTGGTGTTGCGCAGCTTCTCCAGAGTAGGGGCGGTCTTGTCCCAAGAAATAGCAACGCGGGCGCCGTGGTCCTGGAAGAGCCCCTCGAGCTCGTGTGCAGTGTAGAGCGGGTTGTGCTCAACGACGGTCGCGCCCAGGAGCTGGACTGCGTAGAATGCCACGATGTGCTGCGGGCAGTTTGGCAGCACGATGGCAACGCGGTCGCCCGGGCGAATGCCGAAGGCCTTCAGGCCGGCTGCGGCGGCGCGGACCTGGGCGTCGAGTTCGCTGTAAGTGGTGGTGCGGCCGAAGAAATAAGTCGCGGTGCGATTAGGGTGCGCGGCGACCGTGTCGTGGTATTGGTCCACCAGGGTGGTCTCACCGTAGTCGAGAGTCTCTGGGGTCCAGGGGCTGTAGTGCTGAAGCCAGGCCTTGGTCTTCGGTGCCGTCATGGTCTGAGCCTTTCGTTTTCCAAATGGAATATTTTCTGTCGGCTCAGTATATCGTTTCGCACTTTGCTTGTGTTGTATATTACAGAAAATGTTGAGGGTTGTGTCAGGTTTTCCTGTTCAGAATAAAGAAATCGCCGGGCGGGTGCCCGGCAATTTCTGTGTTGCTCTTGAGGGAACGGCAAGCCGTTCCGAGGGACGAACTCTCCTTTAAGGTCTAGGCGTTGCCCTGCTCGATGCGCTCGATGAGATCCTGCTGAACTTCGCGGCGGCGGATCTTGCCCATTTGGTCCTTGGCCAGTTCTTCGAAGTGGTAGAAGGTGCGCGGGACCTTGTAGCGGGTCAGGCGCTCGCGGCAGTATTCCTTGAGGCCTTCTGGGTCCAGGGCGGCGCCGTCGGCCAAGTCGATACACGCGACGACGTCTTCGGAACCATCTTCGCGCGGGCGGCCGACGACGGCAACTTCGTCGATGTCCGGGTGAGCGCGCAGGACTTCTTCGACTTCACCCGGGTAGACGTTGAAGCCTCCGGTAATGATGATTTCCTTGATGCGGGAAACCAGGCGGATAAAGCCGTCTTCTTCCATGATGCCCATATCACCGGTGCGGAACCAGCCGTCGTGGAAGGCGGCATCGGTAGCTTCCGGGTTATCCAAGTAGCCGTGGAAGATCTGCGGGCCGCGGGCCAGCACTTCGCCTTCCACGCCGTCCGGCTGGGTTTCGTCCAGGTTGTCCGGGTTGGCGATGCGAACGTCGGTATCCGGGAAAGGAATGCCGACATAGCCCGGGCGGCGGTCGTCGGTCATTGGGTTGCCGACGATAATTGGGGAGCACTCAGTTAGGCCGTAGCCTTCGACCAGGCGGCCGCCGGTGTAGTCTTCCCACTTCTCCACGGTGGCTACCGGCAGGGTAGAAGCACCAGAGAAGGCGGCACGGATGCCGTCGAGATCGATGTCTTCCTTTTCCGCATTGTCGATGATGCGCTCATAGAGCGTGGGCACGCCCGGCACCCAGGTTGGGGTGTGCTTTTTCATGATCCGCATCAGCAGCGGGATTTCCGGCTTCGGCAGCAGGACCAACTCGCCGCCGATGAGCTGGGAGAGGGTGAGGTTCATCGTTAAGCCGTAGGCGTGGAAGAACGGCAGTGCGGCGAGCATGCGCTCTGGCTTGTCACCCAGCTTCGGTACCCAGTACTTGCCTTGCAGGACGTTGGAGTATAGGTTGCCGTGGGAAAGCTGTGCGCCCTTCGGGGCGCCGGTGGTGCCGGAGGTGTAGAGCACCAGGGCGATGGTGTCCTTGGTGATCTCCGGGTTTTCCAGGTCCGCGCCGTCGCCACCGATGGCGTTACCGATGAGGGATTCCCACGGGACGGTGTTAGGGGCATCGGCAGACAGCTTGGAGCGCAGCGACTTCGCCGGCGGCAGCGGCAGTTTCAGCGCGGTGCGGTACAGCGTTGGCATCGCGTCGATGATGTTGACAGAGATGACCGTTTCTAAGTTGGTGGTACCGCGCAGCTTTTCCAGGGTGGCAGCTGTCTTGTCCCAGGCAATGGCGATGCGAGCGCCGTGGGACTGGAAGAGGCTTTCGAGCTCGTGGGCGGTGTACAGCGGGTTGTGCAAGACAGCGACGGCACCGAGTTTCAGTACCGCGTAGAACGCGGCGACCTGTTGCGGGCAGTTCGGGGCCACCAGGGCAACCTTGTCACCGGGGCGCACGCCGAAGGCACGCAGGCCAGCAGCAGCACGGCGGACCTGGCGGTCCAGGTCAGCAAAGGTTTGGGTGCGACCAAAGAAGTAGGTCGCGGGCTTGTCGGCATTAATGGCGAGGTTGTTGTCGTAGATATCCAGCAAGGTGGTCTCGCCATAATCCAGCTGGTGTGGCGTCCATTCCGGGTAGTACTGGAGCCATGCTTTGCTTTCAAAAGCCGACATAAAAAGACCTTTCAATACGCAGGTTTCGGAGGCGTAAGTTGTTCGCTGTGGCCAGTATAACGACTTAGTGTTTAGCTACAATGAACTGTCATGCGAATAGCGATGGTTTCTCTGCATACCTCCCCGTTGGAGCAACCCGGTTCGGGGGATGCCGGCGGGATGAACGTCTACGTGCTCAATAGTGCGAAGCAGCTGGCACGTCAGGGCGTCGAGGTGGACGTCTATACCCGCGCGACTCGTCCTAGCCAGGGCGAAGTCGTGGAGGTCGAAGAGAACCTGCGCGTCATCAACATCATCGCCGGGCCCTATGAAGGTCTAGAAAAAGAAGACCTGCCCACCCAGCTGGCCGCGTTCGCTGGCGGTATGGTGCAGTTCGCCACTTGCTTTGACCTGAAATATGACGCCATCCACTCCCACTATTGGCTATCCGGCCAGGTGGGATGGCTGCTGCGCGACCTCTGGCGCATTCCGCTGGTGCACACTGCGCACACGCTGGCCGCGGTGAAAAATGCCCACCGCACCGAAGACGACACTTTGGAATCAGAAGCCCGCCGCATTTGCGAGCAGCAGCTGGTCGACAACGCTGATCTCCTGGTGGTCAACACCGAGCAGGAGGCCAAGGATTTAGCCGAGCATTACGATGCCCCCGCCGGCCGCATCCGCATCGTCTCCCCCGGCGCAGACGTCGAGCTGTTTACCCCGGGCACGGACCGCAACACCGAGCGCTCCCGGCGTGACCTAGGCATTCCGCTGCACACGAAGGTCATTGCTTTCGTCGGCAGGCTGCAAAAGTTCAAGGGCCCAGAAGTCCTCATCCGCGCCACGGCCGAGCTGTTTCAGCGCGAGCCCTTCCGCAACCTGCGCGTGGTCATTTGCGGTGGTCCCTCGGGTGCGAACTCCACGCCGGAAACCTATAGGAATTTGGCGCGGGAGTTGGGCGTCGCAAAGCACATCCGCTTCCTGGCTGCCCGCCCGCCGGAAGAGCTTGTCGATGTCTACCGCGCCGCCGACATCGTCGCCGTGCCCAGCTATAACGAATCCTTTGGTCTCGTTGCCCTGGAAGCGCAGGCTTCCGGCACCCCGGTGGTTGCGGCCGCGGTCGGTGGGCTGTCCATCGCGGTTGCCGACGAGCAGACCGGCCTGTTGGTCCACTCCCATGAAGCTACGGATTGGGCAGATGCGCTGGAGCGTTTGCTTGACGATGACCCCCTGCGCATCAGCATGGGCGAAGCAGCCGTAGGGCATGCGGAGAAGTTCAGTTGGGCGGCATCGGCAAGCAAGTTAGCCGAGATTTATGCCGAAGCCATCCAGATTGACGTACCCGACTGCCACGCGCGCCGGGCCAGCGGCAACTAAGGGCGTAGGCAGGCAGAAAACTTCAGCGCCGCGGGTCATTTCGTGGCATGCTGAAGGTATGACTAACGGAAAGCTCATTCTTCTGCGCCATGGCCAGTCCCAGTGGAACAAGTCCAACCAATTTACCGGTTGGGTCGATGTGGACCTGACCGAAAAGGGCGAGGGCGAAGCTAAGCGAGCCGGCGAGCTGCTGAAGGAAGAGGGCATCCTGCCGGATGTTCTGTACTCCTCGCTCCTGCGTCGTGCGATCCGCACCGCCAACATCGCCTTGAACCACGCCGACCGTCACTGGATTCCAGTCGTGCGCGACTGGCGTCTCAACGAGCGTCACTACGGTGCACTCCAGGGCCTGAACAAGGCAGAGACCAAGGATAAGTACGGTGAAGAGCAGTTCATGGCATGGCGTCGTTCCTACGGCACCCCGCCGCCGGAGCTGGATGATTCTTCCGAGTACTCCCAGTCCGAGGACCCGCGCTACGCCGATCTGGACACCGTGCCGCGCACCGAGTGCCTCAAGGACGTGGTGGAGCGTTTCATTCCTTACTTCAAGGAAGAAATCCTCCCGCGAGCTAAGAAGGGCGAGAACGTCCTGATTGCCGCACACGGTAACTCCCTGCGTGCGCTGGTCAAGCACCTGGACAACATCTCTGATGACGACATCGCGGGCCTGAACATCCCCACCGGCATCCCGCTGGTCTACGAGATTGACGCCGACGGCGCTGTGGTCAATGCTGGTGGTACCTACCTTGACCCAGAAGCTGCCGAAGCAGGTGCTGCTGCGGTTGCTGCCCAGGGTGGCAAGTAAACTTATCTTTTAAACCAACTCTTACCCCGGGGAGCCAGTGGTCCCCGGGGTCTGGCACGTTAGGGGTGAAACAGTGAACGTCACGCTTGCGTTTTTCGCCGGTGTCTTAATCACCGCACTGTTTCTGCCGATCCTTAATTGGCTGCGCGGGCGCATTGAGCGCTACCGCAAGGCCAGCGTGTCAGAATCTAACCAGGTCACCACGGTTAGCCAGGTGCTGCACTTGGCGGTGCAGGGCTCACCGACGGGAATCGCGGTGGTGGACAAGCAACGCGATGTCATCTTGTCCAACCCGGCCGCCCACGACATGTCCTTAGTCCACGACCGCGCTATGAACCCGGGTATTTGGAAAGTCGCCCAGGAAGTCTTCGAGGACAAAGAAGACCGCACCTGCGACCTGGAGATTCCTCGCCGGCGCACCGGCAACCGCGTCACCCAGGTCAAGGCTGTGGTGAAGCCGCTGACGCTTAACGATGACCGCTTCGTCATCGTCTACGGCACCGACGAATCCGAGAACGTGCGCATGGAATCCGCCCGCCGCGACTTTGTGGCCAATGTCTCCCATGAGCTTAAGACTCCAGTCGGCGGTATCGCACTGCTGGCCGAGGCGCTGCTGCAGGACGTCGAGGATCCCGAACACGTCGAATACTTCGGCTCCAAGGTGCAAAAGGAAGCAGCGCGCATGGCCGATATGGTCAACGAGCTGATTTCGTTGTCCAAGCTGCAGGGGGCCGAGGCCCTTCCGGAGATGGAACCACTCGAGGTCGATACGCTTATCGATGAAGCCGTCTCCCGCAACCTCATGAACGCCGAAGCCCACAACATCGAAATCGCCCGCGGCAAGCCTTCCGGCGTCCAGGTCCAAGGCGATAAATCCCTGCTCGTTACCGCTATTTCTAACCTGATTTCCAACGCGGTGAGCTATTCGCCAGAAACCATGCCGGTCTCGATTACCCAGAAGATCACCGATTCGGGATCCATTCTGATTCGCGTGACTGACCGCGGCATCGGTATCGCCCCGGAGGACCAAAAGCGCGTCTTCGAGCGCTTTTTCCGCGTTGACAAGGCCCGGTCACGGCAGACCGGGGGCACTGGCTTAGGATTGGCAATTGTAAAGCACGTGGTAGCCAACCACGGCGGCGATATCCGGTTGTGGTCGCGCCCGGGCACGGGTTCGACTTTTAGCATTGAACTTCCAATTTATTCAGACCCACTTCCCTCGGTGGGCAAGAAGATAGAGAATAATGAAGAAGAGGCCGGAGTAGCAGCCGCTGCCCCTGGCCTGCCGCGTGCAGTTGCTCGCGTCGCAGCCCGTCGAAAGGACAAAACACAATGACCACCATTCTCATCGTCGAAGACGAAGAGTCATTGGCGGATCCATTAGCGTTCCTGCTTCAAAAGGAAGGCTTCGAACCCATCGTCGCAAACGACGGACCCACCGCACTGGAAGAATTCGACCAGCGCGACATCGACATTGTTCTCCTCGACCTTATGCTGCCGGGCATGTCCGGCACCGATGTCTGCAAACAACTGCGGGCCACCTCGAACGTCCCAGTCATCATGGTCACCGCGCGTGACTCCGAAATCGATAAGGTCGTCGGCTTGGAACTCGGCGCCGACGATTACGTGACCAAGCCCTATTCTTCCCGCGAGCTCATTGCGCGCATTAGGGCGGTGCTGCGCCGTGGGGCGGATGCGGCATCGTCAAGCAATGCTGCTCCTGCCGAGCCAGCAGTCGAAGAACTCGTGCCCGACCAAATCCTGGAGGGCGGACGCGTGCGCATGGACGTCGAACGCCACACAGTCGCCGTCGACGGCGAACCGGTATCCATGCCACTGAAGGAATTCGACCTGCTGGAATACCTGCTGCGCAACGCCGGACGCGTGCTCACCCGCGGCCAGCTCATCGACCGCATCTGGGGTGCCGATTACGTCGGTGACACCAAGACCCTCGACGTGCACGTCAAGCGCCTGCGTTCCAAGATTGAACTGCAGCCCTCGCGCCCGAAGCACCTGGTCACCGTGCGCGGCCTGGGCTACAAGTTCGAGCTATAACGCCCAGCCTTTTCACTGGCGGGGTGCTTGGTCCAGACCACCCCGTGGCGGGCTGCCTCCGCGCGCGCTGCACAGTGCTCGGCCAGAATGTCGTAGCACTCCCGGCCTAGCAGCCCGACCAGCTCATTTTCCTGCGCCTTCCACATCGGCTCCGGCGAATTGTGGCACGCCGCATCGGTGGTGCAGTACCAATCAAAGTCCTCGCCACCATCGCCCCAGCCGCGGCGGTCGTACTCCCCAATCGTGGTGCGCAAAATCTCCTGGCCATCCGGGCGCTCTTCGTATTCTTCATGGCGGCGCAGCGGCAACTGCCAGCACACCTCCGGCTTCACGATGGTCAAATCCTTCCCCTCAGCCACCGCCCACTGGTGCAGCGCACAACCCGTGCCCGTTTCCCAGCCTGCGCGGTTGGCAAAAATGCACGCGCCATCCACAATCGGCGTCTTCAGCGCCGGCTCCGGCTCGCCATCATCGCCGTCGAGTTCATCCCACTCCAGCCACGGCTCCAAATCGGCAGTCGTGGAGTTCTCCAAGAACTCATCGGTGCCCTCGGGCCGCAGTTGCCAGTACTTGGCGGGCATTTCGGCGACGGCATCGTAAAGCTGGTCCCGGTCTTGCTCATCTGCCATAAACGCACCGTGGACACAGCACCCCACATCGGGCTGCTGCTTATCGATGCCCGGACACAACGCCGTACCGAACTGACACGCGTAGTGCGACTCAACCCAGGTCAGGTCCACCGAAATGACATGGTGCTCGTCATTCGGATCAGTAAATTCGAACCACTCCCGGGGATAATCCGGGGCGAGTTCGCGGCCTGCACGAATCGATGCCGCAGCCGGTGAGCTGGCAGGGAAACCTAGATATACCTCAGAAGATTTTGGGCGATTCACACTTCACCACGGTAGACCTACTACGCTGGGAGTGTGCGATTAGGTGTATTAGACGTCGGAAGCAATACCGTCCATCTGGTTGCGGTCGATGCCGCAACCGGTGGTCGCCCGACCCCAATGAGTGACTGGAAGACCCCTCTGCGTCTGGTGGAACAGCTAGACAAGAAGGGAAACATCCACGACAAAGGCTTAAAGCGACTGGTCAAAGCTGTCGAAGAAGCCAACGAGCTAGGCCAAAAGCTCGGCTGCGATGAGTTCATGGCCTTTGCTACTTCTGCAGTGCGCTCTGCAGGGAACTCGGAGTACGTGCTCGACGAAGTAGAAAAGCAGACCGGAGTGCGCCTGGAAATCCTCAGCGGTGTTGAAGAAGCACAGCTGACCTTCCTGGCGGTGCGTCGTTGGTACGGTTGGTCCGCCGGCCGCATCACCAATCTCGATATTGGCGGCGGCTCACTGGAGCTATCCACCGGTACCGACGAACACCCCGACTTGGCCTTCTCCTTGGACCTCGGCGCTGGCCGGTTGACCCACAACTGGTTCGATACCGACCCACCGGGCAAAAAAGAAGTCAACATGCTGCGCGACTACATCGACGCCGAGCTAGTCTCTGCCACCGACCAGATGAAGGCCATGGGCGACTATGGTCTCGCGGTAGGTACCTCGAAGACCTTCCGCACTCTGGCGCGCCTGACCGGTGCCGCACCGTCGTCTGCTGGCCCTTTTGTTAAGCGCACACTCACCGCACCGGGTCTGCGCCAGCTGATTTCCTTTATCTCTCGCATGACCGCTGCCGACCGCGCCGACCTCGAAGGAGTAAGCTCCGATCGTTCGCACCAGATCGTCGCCGGCGCTTTAGTCGCGGAGGCTTCCATGCGTGCATTGGGAATCGATAAACTAGAAATCTGCCCGTGGGCACTGCGTGAAGGCGTCATTCTGCGCCGGACCGATAAGGGATTGGAATAGGAAGGCACCATGGCTAACGAGAAACAGTTAACCGTCGCGGAGCTTTTGGCGCGCCAACAAAAAGAGCGCGGCGATAAGTCTGCCCCGAGCCGCCGCCGTCGCCGCCGCAGCCTCGAGGACGGCGGTATCTCCGTATCCGAGCTGACCGGAAACCTGTCCAAGGTTAAGGCTCGCCCCGAGGAGTCCAAGCACTCCAACGTCCCCATCGACGAGACCGCGCCTGTTATCCCCGCCCCAGATCGCCCGGAACCGGGCGAGTCCGCGCAGAAAGAGGACTCTGCGCAGGCAAAGGATTCCGCACCGAAGGCTGAGCCCAAGGAGGCTGCCAAGAAGCCTGAGCCAAAGAAGCCCGAGCCTAAGAAGGCAGACAAGCCTGCCGAAAAGAAGCCGGAGCCGAAGAAGCCGGAGGTCAAGGATGCGGGCAAGCCAGCGGCTGCGGCTGCAGCTGCGGGAACCGCATCTCCGGTAGCGAAGCCGGAAGAAAAGCCGACTGCAGAGAACCAGCCCTCCTCGGATGACACGACGGAAATCCAGAAGGTTACTGAGGAGCCGAAGCAGAAGCAGCAGGCTGACACCAAGACCAAGGCTGCCGCAGCGGGTGCTGCAGGTGCTGGGGTAGCGGGGGCATCGTCAAGCAAGGCTGGCGACACCGGTGAGCTGCCCGTCGTGCGTGACGAGCAGAAGCCGGCGGCTTCTGAGCAAGAGGAACAGGAAGAGGAAAAGCTTAAGCCATTTTCTGTGATTTTGCTGGCGCTGATTGGCATTGTGCTCGGCGCGGTGATTTTCATGGGCTTCCAGGTGCTCTGGGACCGCTTCGCGCTTGGCATCGTGGGCCTGCTGGCTATCGGTGTGACTGCGGCGATGGTTGGTATCGTCCATGCGCTGCGCACTGACCGCGATGGCCTGTCGATGGGCCTGGCAGGCGTCGTTGGCCTCGTCCTGACCTTCGGCCCGCTGCTGCTGGTCTAATACACCTTTCACATTCCCGGTCACCGTCCATGGTGGCCGGGTTTCGTGCTTTCTGGCACGCTGGTATGCATGACTAAAATTGCAGTATTAGGTGGAGGACAAATCGGTGAGGCCCTTGTATCGGGTCTCGTGGCAGCAGAGTACAACGCTGCGGATATTACGGTGACCAACCGTCGCGAGGAGCGCCGCAACGAGATTGCGCAGACCTACGGGGTCAACACCACCGATGACAATGCAGAAGCCGCCAAGGATGCGGACTACGTCTTCGCGTGCGTGAAGCCGTACGCCATCGTGGAGTTGCTGGAGAACCTGGACTTCAGCAAGGACACCGTTGTCGTGTCGATGGCTGCAGGCCTGACGCTGGAGACCCTCGAGCAGGCAGCTGGCGATGGCGTGCCTGTCGTCCGCGTCATGCCGAACACCCCGATGCTGGTGCGCCGCGGCATGTGCACCTGCGCGCCGGGCCAGCACGTCACTGACACCCAGCAGGCAGGGGTCCGGGAGCTGCTGGAAGCTGTCGGTGAGGTTGTCTTCCTGGAAGAAAAGCTTATCGATGCCGCTACCGCCCTGGCCGGCTCCGCCCCAGCCTATTACTTCCTGGTCACCGAAGCGCTTGTCGATGCCGGCGTCCAACTCGGCCTTCCCCGCGCCACCGCCGAAAAGCTCGCCGCATCCACCGCGTATGGCGCAGGCACCATGCTGGCCGAGTCCGGCAAGGGCCCAGTCGATCTGCGTGCCGGCGTGAGCTCCCCAGGCGGCACCACCGTCGCCGCTCTCCGCGAACTGGAGGAGTCCGGCCTGCGCGGCGCCTTCTTCCGTGCCGCTGAGGCCTGCGAGCAGCGCGCCAAAGAGCTGGGGTAAGCCTTAACGGCTTACCGTTCCGCAACGGAGCGCGCCCTCGCGTTCCGTTACAGGGCACCCCCTACTGGGGGTGTCTTTTCTATTGTTGCGAAAGTGATACCAGGTGCCCAGCGGAGGTTAGAGACTCATGGGAAAAAAGTTGGCACGTGGGTCGCATTGGTCACAGGGTTCACGCTAGGCTAGAACGAGCACGTGCGTGATAGTCCTGTGGGAGGGGAAGCCTACAGCGCGCCACGGGCTGAAGGGTTAGATATTTATGGCAAATGAAGACAAGGGAACCTTTCTGACCATCGCGGAGGTCGCTGAGATTATGCGTGTCTCCAAGATGACTGTTTATCGATTGGTTCATGCAGGCGAGATGCCAGCCGTTCGCGTGGGACGCTCTTTCCGTGTTCACGAGAACGCTGTTAACGAATACCTCGAGGCCTCCGTTTACGGAGCCTAAAGGTGCCTGGCATAAAGCCAGCGCCCACCACTGCGAATCGGCTTGGTCCGCGGTGGTGGGCGCTGTCTCTTTTTGGTGCTGGTGCGCCAGCTGGGTAGAATATAACGCATTCGTGTCGACTTTAACGGCCCGCTCCGCTCCTTCTGACGCCTTCTAAAGAAAACTCCAGAAGGAAGCGGGAAGCCCTAAAGAGTGCACCTTGAGGGCTTTGAGGCTGGTGTCGGCAGGTTTCAAGTACGTACTTCCACTTCGAAAGTGAGGAAACCGATATGGGTTCTGTGATTAAGAAGCGCCGCAAGCGCATGTCCAAGAAGAAGCACCGCAAGATGCTGCGCCGCACCCGCGTGCAGCGTCGTAAGCTGGGCAAGTAAACCCCAGCTACCCAAAGTGCCCTGTCTTTCGGCAGGGCACTTTCTCGTTTTCTGGCTTGCCTACTGCGGAGGCGTTGCAGGGCGATTCTTGGGGCGACGCAGACGCCAGCCGCCGTAGGAGAATGCTGCGGTGGCGAGTGCGGGCAGGCCGTAGGTGCGCACGGCTTTGCGGATAGACCGGTAGTCGCGGATGAGCCAGCCGCGGCGCTGGGCGATGCGGCGCAGCTTGCCATCGGGGTTAATGGCAACGGCGGTGCCGACCATCGACAGCATGGGCACGTCGTTGGCGGAATCCGAATACGCGGTGCAGCGCTGCAAGTCCAGGCCCTCAATCGTGGCCAGGGCGGCAACGGCGTGCATTTTGCCGGGGCCGTGGAGGATATCGCCAAGCAAGCGCCCGGTGAATTTGCCGTCTTCAACTTCCGCGACGGTGCCCAAAGCGCCGGTAAAGCCAAAGCGCCTGGCCAACACTTGTGCGAGCTGTACCGGGGTAGCGGTCACCAACCAGACTTGCTGGCCGGCCGCCAAGTGCATCTCCGCCAACTGTGTCGTGCCCGAGTAGGCCTTGCGCGACATCTTCTCATCGACGATTTCCTCGCACAGCTCAATCAGCTCCGCCTCGCTGCGGCCTTTGATGAATTCCAAGGCTTGGGTGCGCCCGGCGGCGACATCGGCAGCATTTTCCTTGCCAGACAGCCGGAACTTCAACTGCTTCCATGCAATCGGGGCTATTTCCGAGATGCGGAAATAGCGACGGCGGGCTAAACCAAAAGCAAACTCCACCAGCGACGAGCCCTGAATCAGTGTGTTGTCCACATCGAAAAACGCCGCCGCGCCCGGGTCCTGCGGCACGTCCGGGTCGGGGTTGGTAATGCGCTGCGCACCCGCGGCCGTATAAGAACCACTGACCGAATCCACACCGGAGTTAAACGCATCCAAGTCAATGCCAAACTCCGACAAGGCGGCTTCGGCAGCGGCGGCGCCGGCTTCGCGCTGGGATTCGGCATCGAGAGGCGCGAGCGCTTGATTTTCCAGAAAATTACGCAGGTTGCCCCGCGAGGCGGTCCAGTTGGCCAAAAACTCGCGCGGTGACTCGGGAAAACCGGGGACTAAGTCCGACACATCAACTGCTTCCATCGAGGTTGCGACTATCGTGTCCATAGTAGTGCTTTTGCCCGACATCGTCTTGATGAGGAGTTGCCCCCGGTGCGCGAAGTGGAATTGATGGTCCGTGACAGCTGCGGTTCCTGTAAACGTGTCCACGCCCAAATCACCCCCGTTGTGGAGGCCGCGGGGGCGCACCTCGAGCTTCGCGATGTCGACACCGACCCCGAATTGGCCATGGAATACGGCGACCGCGTGCCTGTTGTGGTGATTGACGATGAAGAATTCGCCTGCTGGGAAGTCGACAACGATGAGTTAGCCGCTGAGCTTAAGCGTGGCTAGTTCGACATTTCCTGAGAAAAGCTTTAGTCTTTTGGTTGATTTAGATCAATCAAAGGGTTGATAGGACCGTGGAGGAATCTGCATGAGTGTGCTCGTCGTGGGAATGTCCCACCAGTCGGCACCCGTATCCCTGTTGGAAAAACTCAGCATGGATGACACCGTCCAGCACGACGCCTGCGCGCAGCTGGTGAATGCGGGTTCCCTATCGGAGGCGATGATTATCTCCACCTGCAATCGCATGGAGGTCTACACCGTCACCAATTCCTTCCACACCGGCGTCCAGGACGTCATCACCGTGCTTCACGATGTCTCCGGCGTCGACGAAGAGCGCCTCCGCAGCTATCTCTACGTCCGCTACGCCGACGCCGCCGCTGAACACCTCATGACGGTGACCTCCGGCATGGATTCCATGGTCATCGGTGAGCAGCAGATCATCGGCCAGGTCCGCACCGCCTACCAGTCTGCCGCCGAGCAGGGCACCGTCGGCCCGCGCATCCACGCCCTCGCCCAGTCCGCCCTGCGCACCGGCAAGCGCGTCCACTCCGAAACCGCCATCGACGAGGCCGGGTCCTCCATGGTCTCTTTCGCCTTCGACCAGGCCTTGCAGCGCCTCGACCTCGAGGATCTGGCAGGCAAGCGCGTGCTCATCCTTGGTGCCGGTGCCATGGCTTCGCTGGCCGCCACCCACGCCGGCCGCCTCAACGCGGACACGCTGGTCATCGCCAACCGCACCCGCGAGCGCGCCGAGCGCCTGGCTAGCCATTCCCACGAGGCAGGCGTGAATGCTGAGGTCATCGATTTCTCCGACCGTGCCGCAGCGCTTTCCGATGTCGACCTGGCCATCTCCGCCACCGGCGCCCAAAACTTCACCATTACTGCTGCGGACATCGATAAGTATGCCCGCGGCCCACTCATGCTCATCGACCTGTCCTTGCCACGCGACATTGAAGACGAGGCCGCCGACCACGAGGACGTCGACCTGGTCAACATCGAGCGCCTGTCGAAGTCGCTGACCGCAGCCGATACCGAACTCGCCGCCGGCACCAGTCCACACGCCCAGGCCCGCCGCATCGTGGACGAGGAGCTGGAATCCTACGCCTCCGCCCAGCGCGTACGCGACGTCGTCCCGGCCGTCTCGGCACTCCACCAGCGCGCCGCTGACCTCGTCGAGTGCGAACTCGGCCGCCTTACGCAACGCCACCCGGAACTCGAGGGAAAGCAGCTCGAGGATGTGAATCGGGCGCTCAAGCGCGTCGTCGATAAGCTTTTGCACGAACCGACTGTGCGGGCGAAGAAACTGGCTGAGCGCTCCGGCAGTGTCAGCCACGAAAATGCGCTGCAGGAACTGTTTGGCCTGCAGCTGGAAGGCAGCGGTGTTGCCGTTGATGCCACCGACCTGCCGAATATGACCCAGAGGAAGGACGCTTAGATGTTCAAGATTGGTACCCGCGGCTCCAAGCTCGCCACCACCCAGGCGGGCCACGTCCGCGACTGGCTTATCGATGCCGGCTTCCCCGCCGAGCTGCACATCGTCACCACCGCAGGCGATGTGAACATGGCCCCAGTCGAGCGCATTGGCGTCGGCGTGTTCACCCAGGCCCTGCGCGAGGCGCTGTTTAGCGGCGAGTGCGACATCGCCGTGCACTCCTTTAAGGACCTGCCTACTGCTGCCGATGAGCGCTTCCGCCTCGTCGTGCCCGAGCGCCAGGACACCCGCGAAGCGCTTATCGCGCGCGACGGTATGAAGCTGGCCGACCTGCCTGAGGGCGCCCGCGTCGGCACCTCCGCCCCGCGCCGTATTTCCCAGCTGCGCGCCGTCCGCCCGGACCTGGATATCCGTCCGCTGCGCGGCAACATCGATACCCGTATGGGCAAGGTGACCTCTGGCGAGCTGGATGCCGTCGTGCTGGCTTATGCCGGCCTCGTGCGCGCCGACTATGCCGACCGCGCCACCGAAGTCTTCGACCCGGATACCTTCATGCCTGCCCCGGCCCAGGGTGCGCTTGCCATCGAAGCCACCGCCGACACCGAAGCCGCTGCAGCTTTGGACGCCCTCGTCGACGCCGATGCCACCGCCGCCGCCACCGGTGAGCGCGCCGTGCTGGCCCGCCTCGAAGCAGGCTGTACTGCCCCCGTTGCGGCCACCTCACACCTGCGCGACGGCGAGCTGACCGTCCGCGGCGGCGTGTTCGCTCTCGACGGCTCCCGCCAGCTCATTCGCGAAGCCACCGGCCCCGCATCTGATGCCCGCGCGCTCGGTGAGGCCGTTGCCTCCCAGCTTTTCGACGACGGCGCAGCCGATCTGCTGGGCAACTAATTTTTGCTTTAAGCCGCAATAATTTAAGGTGTATTTAGCATACGACCTCCCCGGCCGATAACACGGCCCCCTTAAGGGCATCCCAGGGCGTTTAGAAGTCCTGGGATTTGGTCGTTAGAAGACTAGTTTGTCCTTTTTAGTGCCCAGACTTAGAAAAGAACCTTATGAGCAATGCCGTGCCAGCCGCCCACTCCGAGATGGGAAAAATCGTCTTCGTTGGCGCCGGCCCCGGTAACCCCGACCTGCTGACCATCCGCGCCCGCGAGGTGCTCGCACACAACGCCATCGTCATCACCGACCCGTCCGTGATGCCGGGCGTGCGCGATATTGTCGCCTCCGCGCTGCCGGTGCCGCAGGAATTGCTGGATGCCGCCGAAGAGGAATATGAGCGCATGTGTGCTGCTGCCAAGGAGGCAGGTGCGCGTCGTAAGCCGCCTCGTCCCGCACCGCCCACACCGGCGGATGTGCGTGAGGTGGGCGAAGGGGACATCGTGAAGCAATTGCAGGACGCACTTGCCGATGCCCACGGCAACGACGTCATCCGTCTTGTCACCGGCAACCCTCTGAACCGCGATTCCATCAAAGCCGAAATCAACGCCGTTGGCGAGGCCGGTCTGGAATTCCAGGTCGTGCCGGGCATGTCCCTGCCATCCACCGTGCCGTCTTTTGCCGGCCTGGCCCTCGGTTCGACCTACACCGAAGCCGATGTCACCGATGGCGCCGACTGGGAGGCGCTCGCACACGCGACCCAGCCCATCGTCTTGCAGGCGACCGCGGAGAACCTGCAGCAGATTTCCGAAAAGCTGCAGGAACACGGCATGGGTGCGGACACCGTCGCGTTTGTCACCGTGCACGGCACCACCCGCCTGCAGCGCACACACGAGACCACCCTGGGCACCTTGGGCAAGCTCGATGCCGAACAGCTCCCCGGCTCCCTCGTGGTGACCTTGGGCCGCAGCATCGATGACCGCACCAAGTACTCCTGGTGGGAAAATCGCTCGCTGTACGGCTGGCGCGTGCTGGTCCCGCGCACCAAGGAGCAGGCTGCCCCGATGTCGGCCCGCCTGGCGTCCTATGGCGCGATTCCGCAGTCCGTGCCGACCATTTCCGTCGAGCCGCCGCGCAACCCTGCGCAGATGGACCGTGCCATCAAGGGCATCGTCGAGGGCCGCTACAAGTGGGTCATCTTCACTTCCGTCAACGCCGTGAAGGCTGTGTGGAAGAAGATTTATGACCTCGGCCTGGACGCCCGCGATTTTGCTGGCGTGCACCTGGCTGCCGTGGGGCAGAAGACCGCCGACGCTATTCGCGAAAAGGGCATGGTGCCGGAGCTCTTGCCGCCAGCAACGAAGCAGAACGCCGAGGGCCTGGTGGAGGTCTTCCCGAACTACGTCGAGGATATCGACGCCGTCGGCCGCATCCTGCTGCCCCGTGCCGACATCGCGGGCGAGACCCTGGTGACCGGTCTGGAGGAGCTGGGCTGGCAGGTTGACGATGTCGTCGCCTACCGCACCGTCCGTGCCGCCCCACCTGCGGCCGAAATCCGCGACATGATTAAGACCGGTGGCTTCGACGCCGTCGCCTTTACTTCTGGTTCGACGGTGCGCAACCTCGTTGGCATCGCTGGCAAGCCGCACTCGCGCACCATCATCGCCTGCATCGGCCCCTCCACCCGCGCCGCTGCGGAGGAGATGGGCCTGCGCGTCGACGTGGTCCCAGAAGTTGCGTCGGTGCCCACGCTTGTCGATGCCCTCGCCGACCACGTCGCCGCCCTCCGCGCCTCTGGCAACTTGCCTGCTCCGCGGAAGAAGCGCCGCTCCCGAAAGAAGGCTACTAAGGTCGACAAGGTAGCGAAATAAACCTCTCTGCTAGAAGGAGTACAAGTTCATGGCCACCTTGCCGACTCGCCGTCCGCGTCGTCTGCGTCAATCGCCTGCCTTTAGGGAGATGGTCGCTGAGACCACCGTGCGCCCGGCAGACCTCATCTTGCCGATGTTCATCGCCGACGGCCTGTCCGAACCGCGCGAAATCACCTCCATGCCGGGTGTTTACCAGCACACCTTCGACTCGCTTGCCCGCGCCGCTGAAGAGGCGCTCGAGGCCGGCGTGCGCTGCGTCGACCTGTTCGGCGTGCCGCAGCCTTCCGACAAGGACGCCACCGGTTCCCAGGCCGCGAAGGAAGACGGCATCTTGAACCGCGCCGTGGCTTCTTTGCGCGAGCGCTTTGGCGACGACCTCATCATCATGGCCGATACCTGCCTCGATGAGTTCACCGACCACGGCCACTGCGGCGTTCTGGATTCCGAAGGCCGCGTGGACAACGACGCCACCTTGGATCTTTACGACGAAATGGCCCTCGCCCAAGCCCGCGCCGGCGCTCATCTGGTCAGCCCGTCCGGCATGATGGACGGCCAGGTCGCTCGCATCCGCGAAGCACTTGATGGCGAAGGCTTTACCGACGTCGGCATCATGGCCTACTCCGCAAAGTACGCCTCCGCCTTCTTCGGTCCCTTCCGCGAGGCCGTTGGTTCCTCCCTGCAAGGCGATCGCCGCACCTACCAGCAGGACCCGCGCAACTTCCACGAGTCGCTGCTGGAAATGGACCTCGATGAAGCCGAAGGCGCTGACATCCTCATGGTCAAGCCCGGCCTGCCGTACCTGGATGTCCTGCACGCGGCGTCCGAGCGCACCAACCTGCCGGTCGCGGTCTACCAGGTCTCTGGCGAATACGCGATGATTCAGGCCGCCGCCCAGAACGGGTGGATTGATGGCGAAGCCGTCATGCTCGAGTCCCTGACCGCCTTCAAGCGTGCCGGTGCCTCGCAGATTCTGACCTACTTCGCCACCGACGCCGCGCGCCTGCTCTAACCTTGCCCCTAGCAACCCCGAAGGAAGATTTTGAGCACACCTACTCCCGAAGCATCCGAAGCCAAGCGCCCCGAGACCGTCCAGCTGCTGCTGCAGGTGTGGCTCGCTGTGGTCATCCTCGAGGTCGTCCACCAGCTGCTCGGCGTGGGCTTAACGCTCTTTAACCGCGAAGCCCTGCTGGGTGCTGCCCGCACCACGGCGCAAGAGGCAGGGGAGAACCTCCCCGACGCGGCCATCGAGATGGCGGCCTACGGATCGCTGGTGCTCTCGACGGTGATTTCGCTCATCATCATCGCGATTTTGGCCTGGATGCTGCGGGTGCTGGCGAAAAACACCAAGCGCGCCGCCACCGCCCGCCGGTTGTGGTTCGTGTTCTCGATTTACTTCGCCATGCGCCTGCTGCTGGTGTTCATCGCCACGCCCGCCGGCTCTGACGCCCCGGACTGGCTCTTCCTCATCGACGGCGCTATCCAAATCCTCATCGGCGTTGCTGCGATTATGGGCATTATCTTCTGCACCCGCCAGGAAACCCTCGACTACACCGGCGAGCTGGAGCAGATGCGCCAGATGGAGAAAGAACTCGAGGAAGCTCGCCGCGAAAAGCAGCGCGCCAAGGAAGAAAAAGAGCGCCAGAAAAAGCAGGAAGAGCGCGACAAGGAAGACGCTAAGTAATGACCAGCATGTTCCCTGGCCCTGGCCGCCCCGACCGCGACAATCGCCCTGGCCCCAGCGACTACAACCGCTTAAGCCGCGCCAGCCGCGCCCTGCGCCCCGATAACGGCTGCCCCCGCGCCCTCCGCGCCGCCTACTGGGTCCTGCTCGCTGCGGCCATCATCATGCTCACCACGGGCATGGTCAGCTTCCTCGGCACTGGCGCCCCCGTGCCGGAAGCCCCGGAATTCCTCCGCACCAACCGCATCACCGTCGGTGTGGTCAACACCGTCGGTGCCATCCTCATGGCCATTTTCGCCGCTCAGCTACCCCAGGGTTCGCTGTGGGCCCGTCGCATCTGCGTTATCGTCGCCGCCCTGACGCTGTTTACCAACGTCGCCGCCCTCGCGCTCGGCATCGGCGGCATCACGCTGATTATCACCCCGATCCTGCTGGTTATCGCTCTGCTGCTGCTTTTCCGCCCGGAGTCGACCACCTTTCTCAGGGAAGGCTAATTAGCCCCGAGTCCAACTTTTGATTCATAATAAAGGGCATGTCACCACTTTCCGATGCCCCGTTGCTCACCGCCGCCCACGGCAACAGCCCCTCTCGCCCGCCGGTCTGGTTCATGCGCCAGGCCGGCCGCTCACTGCCGGAGTACCGCCAAGTCCGCGAGGGAATCAGCATGCTGGATTCCTGCTTCATGCCGGAACTGCTTGCTGAAATCACTCTCCAGCCCGTCCGCCGCCACGACGTCGATGGCGCCATCTTGTTCAGCGACATTGTCGTCCCGCTGAAGGCTGCTGGCGTCGGCGTCGATATCGTGCCTGGTCGCGGCCCGGTGATGGATGCGCCGGTGCGGAGTAAGGAGGACATCGGAAAGCTGCCCATCCTGGATACGGATGTGCCGGAGGTACAGGAAGGCATTGGGCTCATTCGCAACGAGCTTTCCGATGCCCAAACACTCATCGGCTTCGTCGGCGCCCCCTTCACCCTTGCTTCCTACCTGGTCGAGGGTGGCCCGTCGAAGAACCACGAGCGCACCAAGGCGCTCATGCACGCCGAGCCGGAGACCTGGCATGCACTGATGCGTCGCCTGGTGCCGACCATTACGCAGTTCCTGCGCACCCAGGTCGATGCCGGTATCGAGGCCATGCAGCTTTTCGATTCCTGGGCTGGCTACCTCAACGAACGCGACTACCGCGAATTCGTCTTGCCGTACTCGCAGGAGATTCTCGCCAGCGTGGAAGGCGAAATCCCGCGCATCCACTTTGGCGTCGGAACTGGTGAACTGCTCCGCGCGATGTCGGAGGCCGGCCCGGAGGTCATGGGCGTGGACTACCGCGTGCGCATGGACGATGCCGCCAAGCGTGTCGATGCCCGCGTCCTGCAGGGCAACCTCGACCCCGCCCTGCTTTTTGCTGGCGAGGATGCCGTGCGTTCTGCTGTGCGCCGTATTCGCGAAGAGGTGGCTGCCGCGAAGGACGCTGGCGACATCGATAGCCATATTTGGAACCTGGGGCATGGAGTATTGCCCACGACTGACGCCGACGCCATTACCCGCGCCGTCGCCATCATTCACGAGGAGGGTTAATGAAAATTGCGATTATCGGCGCTGGACTTGCAGGTCTGACCGCCGCATACGAGCTCCGCGATCACGAGGTTTATGTCTTCGAAGCTGCCGGCCGCATCGGCGGCAAGCTGCACACCGTGCCCTTTAACGACGGCCCCACCGACATGGGCGCCGAAGCCTTCGTCGCCCGCCGCAGCGACGCCGTGGCTTTCTTCGAAGAGCTCGGTCTGGGCGACAAGCTGGTCACCCCATCTGGTCTGCGCCCGCGCGTCTACACCGGTGGCGAGCTGCACTTCCTGCCCCAGGGCGGCGTGATGGGCATTCCAGGTGAGCCGCAGGACTTCTTCTCCGCAGCAACGAATGAGAAGATTGCCAACGAAAAGCCTTTCACCTGGGAGATAGGCGGCGATGTGTCAGTGGGCCAGTTGGTGCGCCAGCAGTACGGCGATGACGTCGTCGACCACGTCGTGTCCGCGCTTCTGGGCGGTGTTTACTCCTGCTCCGCGGATGACCTGGGCCTGCGCGCCACCGTCCCACAGCTCGCCGCAGCGCTCGACACCCTGGCCGCTGATGGCGAGGTCACCCTCTCTGCCGCAGTCGAGGCCGTCGCCGCAGGTCGCAAGAGCGGACCTGCCGATGGCCCCGTCTTCGCCACCTTCGCCGGCGGCTACGCCAGCCTGTATGAAGCCCTGGCCGAAAAGTCCGGCGCGCAGATTCACCTGGATACTTTCATCTCCGGCATCACCGCGGAAGGCGATACCTTCCACGTGCAGGGCGCACCAAAGGACCTGGGCACTTTCGACCGCGTCCTGGTCACCACGCCGGCCCCGACGAGCGCCCGCTTGCTGACTAAGGTCGCCCCGTCCGCTGCCGAGGAGCTGAAGAAGATCAAGCTGGCTTCCTCTGCTGTCGTGGGCTTCAACTTCGAATCCAACACCGATCCGGAGGGCAACTCCATTCCGGAAGCGACGGGTATTTTAGTCGCCGCTGACGAACCCGGCCTGCACGCGAAGGCCTTTACGCTGTCGTCGAATAAGTGGCCGCATCTTGGCGAACGCCCGGGCTTTATCGTCCGCGCCTCCTTCGGCCGCTTCGGCGACGATGAGATCACCCGCGCGGAAGAAGACGATCTTGTCGATTACGCCCTCGACGACCTCAAAAAGATCACCGGCTTCGATGCCCGCGCTACCGGTGTGAGCGAAATCTACACCCAGCGCTGGTTTGGCGGCATCCCGCGTTACGATGAAACCCACCTCGACACCGTCGCGCGAGTGCACGACGCACTCGCGAATGTCGAAGGTCTCGACGCCACCGGCGCCTGGGCCGACGGCGTCGGCGTCCCAGCCGTCATCGCCGCTGCACGCAAGTCCGCTGCAGCTCTGGTGGAGTAGTCGGGAATAGGAAAACGCCTCCTGGCCCGTGGGCATGCCTGCTCACGGGCTTTTTGTGTGTTGTGGGATTTCCTTGTGGGGCGGAAGCCAGGGGGCCTGGATTCTATGGGTCGCCGGCTCTTTTTGTCCAGGGCGGGAGCCAGACGACTTTGCCGTTTCGTCTTTCGAAACGGCCGTGCTTCGGCGGGGCGTTAGCGTCGTCATCGTTCCAACCGTTGTGGAACTTACACGCCACCGTTAAGTTCTCCGCGTTAGTCTCACCACCATATTTCCAGGGCTGCATGTGGTGGATTTGGCACTGATCGGCAGGTGCGTTGCACTTATACCCCGGACAGGTCGGATTCTCAGCACCAGCCATAATGCGCTGCTTGTCGTTGGCGAAGCGTTCGGTCCGGTAGAGGTTTACCGGGCCTTTAACCGGGTGGATGATGGTGACAAAGCCATACTCGGCAAACTTACGACGCACGAATTCCGCACCGGTGATCACAGCACCATTGGTCATGCGCAGTTTAATCTCATCGCCGTTGCCTTCGATGATTTCTGCCAACTCATCCAAGTTGATGACAACGTTGGTAATCGCAGTGGTGGGCTCAGCGCCGACGTGGCCGAAGAAAATCTCGTTGAAAGAATCTACCGGGCGCTTTTTATCCAGGGCGCCTTCGATGTCAGCGATTTCAGCCTGGGTGCCAGTAATCGCCATGGTCCACAAGTCGTTTTTACGCCGGTAAACGGTAATCCCACGCTGACGTGTGGGGGTATCGCGCATTTCTTTGAGTTTGGCTTTGGCAAGTTTTTCCATAGCCAGGGTATCGGCGGGCATGCGGCAGAGTTGCTTACACAGCTGCCAGACCTGCTTGAGAGAGGGCGCGCGCAGGGAATAGCGGACAATGACTTCGAGGGTGGGCACGGAGTGGTTGCGCTCGAAGGCGTGCTTGATGCAGTCGCGTTGGTAGCTGGTGAACTTAGTAGGCCCGTAGAAGTGTTGGGCGATTTGGTGGATAGAGCGTGCCGTTTTGTCGGGCATGCCCATGCGTACAAGGTCATGCGCGCTGTGGCCCTGGGCATCGGTAGCTACCTGCATGCCCGGGCCTAGCGCGGCGATAAATCCTTGTAACGAGGTCATGACACCTAGCGTAAATGGGTGTCAACCCCATTGATAGAGAAAATTTTTAGCCTGTGGATAAGTCGGCAAAAGCCCAGTTCGCAAGTTAAAAACGAAAGTTGCTTTTAGCCCTTGTTGCGGAAGACGAAAATGGACGAGAAGTCCTGATCGCCATGACCCATTTCTTGTTGTTCTTCGAAGCGCTCGATGGCGGCGGCAACCGCGGGCAGTGGCTTGGTGGAGGTGCGCTCCATGAGCTTGGAGTCCTTGCACAGGGCATCGACGGTGAAATCGCCGGGGTCGGTATTGCGCTCGCCGGTGACGAATGGGCCCTTCATGTTCTTCATAAACGCCAGGCCGGTGATGTCGAGCATCTCCAAGACGACTTCGGAATCGAGGCCTTCGGACTCGCCGAGGTAGAGCGCTTCCAGAAGGCCCTCAGCGGTAACGGCGAGTGCGAGGTTGGCCAACAGCTTGCCGGTGGCAGCAGTAGCGGCGGTCTCGACGCCGATGAGCTTTTCCGGGGCAGCCCAGGCTTCGACGAGGGACATGGCTTGTTCGCGTCGGTCATCGTCAGGCGTGCCCACGTAGGTACCCAGCTGGCGGTCGCGGGCCGGGCCCAAGCTGCCGACGACAGGCGCGTGGACATAAGAGTCGACGGCCTCGGCGAAGGAGCGGGCATCGTCAGGGGAGACGGTGGTGGTATCAATCCAGGTGACACCGTCAGGAATCAGACCAGGCTCGACGATGACTTCGCGGACATTGTCCGGGCCAAACAGTGAGCTCACCACGATGTCGGCAGAAGCGACGGCTTCGGAGGGGGAGGAGGCGAGGGTGGCGCCGGCATCGACAAGCGGTTGGGCGCGCTCGGCGGTGCGGTTCCAGACCACCACGTCGTGGTCGTCTAGCAAGTGGCGGGCCAGCTCGGTGCCCATGCGTCCAGTTCCCAAAAATGCAATCTTCATGGCGCCCAGTCTGCCAAAAAAGTAGGTTTAGTAGCCATGGCGTGGATTATTCTTATCGGTTCTGGACTTTTCGAGGCCGTGTGGGCGGCAGCGCTGGACCGCTCAGAAGGCTTTACGCGCCTTACCCCGTCGCTGGTGTTCTTAGTCGCCTGCGCGATTTCGATGGGCGGGCTGGCCTGGGCCATGCGCGAGATTCCCGTCGGCACTGCCTACGCGGTGTGGGCGGGCATCGGCGCCACCACCGCGGTGCTTTATTCCATCGCTATCGGTGCGGAAAGTGCGAGCATCCTCAAATTCGTCTTCGTCACGATGATCATCGGCGGCATCGTCGGGCTGAAAGTAATTAGCTAGAACGGCAAATGGTCATTGACCATCGCCTCAATCTCGTGCGGATACAAAGGCTCAATTTCCGGTAGCTGCGGCATCTGCGGGCCGCGCGGTGCGGCCGGTTGCGGCTGGGGAGGTGGTGCAGGCCGCGCCGGAGGTGGCGGTGGCGGCGGTGGTGCAGCCTGCCGCGTGCGCGGTGGTGGCGCTGGGGCGGGCTCAGGCGAAGGCATAGGTTCAGCCTCAGCAACAGGTTCAGCTGGAGCCACAGAGGAAGAGGATGACGCAGAGGACGAAGGCGACATCGTCAAGCGTGCCACCGGCTGTGGTGCCACGGTGGGCTCCCAGGATGAGGTGGTGGGTGGGTTGACGGGGGCATCGTCAGGCGGCATGCACCCCGAAAGCGCGGAAATGGAGGCCAATGTGGCCAGGACAACACGAATTTTCATTAAATCTACCCCCGAAATCTCACATTTACCCTAACGCAGACCGCCACTTCGCGCAGGGCGACGGAGTCGATACAATGATGGACATGTCTAATTCGCAGCAGCCCGTGCACGAGTCCGCCCAGTGGTTCCACCGCGCCAGCAAGGTCACCCCGGGAGGTGTGAATTCCCCCGTCCGCGCTTTTGGTTCGGTCGGTGGCCAAGCCCGCGTGATTGCGCGCGGTAAGGGTTCGCGCCTGTGGGACGTCGATGGCAATGAGTACGTCGATTTGGTGAGCTCTTATGGTCCGATGCTGCATGGCAACGCCCATCCCGAGATTGTGGAGGCGGTGCAGAAGGCAGCTGCCGATGGCCTAAGCTTCGGCACCCCAACCACGGCCGAGGCGTTGCTGGCTGAGCGCATCGTGGAGCGTACCGCCGTGGATCAGGTGCGCCTGGTCAATTCCGGTACTGAGGCCACCATGTCGGCGGTGCGTCTGGCGCGCGGTTACACCGGCCGTGCCAAGGTGCTGAAGTTTGAGGGTTGCTACCACGGCCATGTGGATGCGCTGTTGGCATCGGCAGGCTCGGGCGTGGCGACGTTTGCGCTGCCGGATTCCCCGGGCGTTACTGGTGCGTCGGCCGCGGATACCATCGTGGTGCCGTACAACGATATCGATGCCGTGCGTGAGGCTTTTGCCGAGCACCCGGGCGAGATTGCCTGCGTCATTGCTGAGGCTGCCGCAGGCAACATGGGCACCGTGGCACCGGTCGAGGGCTTTAACGCAGCGCTTGCCGATGTCGCCCACAACGACGGCGCCCTACTCATCCTGGATGAGGTCATGACTGGCTTCCGTACCTCGCATAAGGGTTGGTACGGCGTGGACAAGGTCGCTGGTGACTTGGTGACTTTCGGCAAGGTTGTCTCCGGTGGTCTGCCGGCTGCGGCATTTGGTGGTCGCAAGGAGATCATGGAATACCTCGCACCGACCGGTCCGGTCTACCAGGCAGGCACCCTGTCGGGTAACCCGGTGGCGATGGCTTCTGGTCTGAAGTCGCTGGAGCTGGCCAATGAGGCTGTGTACCCGCGCCTGCAGGAGCACGCCGATCGTCTAAGTGACATGATTTCTGAGGCACTGACCAAAGAAGGCGTGGCGCACAATATGCAGCGTGCGTCGTCGATGTTCTCGATTCGCTTTGCGGAGGGCCAGGGCAACAACTTCGCTGACATGCAGGCTGCCGATACCTGGCGTTTCGCGCCCTTCTTCCACGCGCTGTTGGAAGGTGGCGTCTACGTTCCGCCGTCAGCATTTGAGACTTGGTTTGTCTCTGACGCGCTTAACGACGAAGATTTCTCTGTAATCGAAGCCGCCTTGCCGGCTGCAGCCGCTGCCGCTGCTGCCGCTGAGCGCCCTGAATAAGAATCCAAGGAGAAACGCTGTGTCTACCACCATCGTGCATCTGGTTCGCCACGGTGAGGTCCACAATCCCGAGCGGATTTTGTATGGGCGCATCCCGGGCTACCACCTGTCCTCGCGGGGACACTCCATGGCAGCACGCACCGCGGAGGAATTCCGCGGCCACGACGTGACCTACCTGGCGGCCTCGCCGTTGCAGCGCACCCAGGAAACCGCGCAGCCTTTCTCCAAGGTCACCGGCCTGGACGTAGCGGTGGATAAGACGTTGATTGAGTCCGGCAACCGCTTTGAGGGCCTGCGCGTGAAGGGCTGGCGCTCCCAACTGTGGCACCCGCAGCGCTGGCCGCTGCTGCGCAACCCGCTGCGTCCGTCCTGGGGCGAACCTTTCGAGGACATCGCGGACCGCATGATGAATGCGGTGGAGCGTGCTCGTCAGGAAGCGGAAGGCCATGAGGCAATTCTGGTCTCCCACCAGCTGCCCATCGTTATGGTCCAGCGCTCCGTCATGGGCTTGCGCCTGCCGCACGCACCGTGGAACCGCGAGTGCGACCTGGCTTCTGTGACCTCCCTGGTCTTCCAGGATCAGGGCATTACCGACATCTACTATTCCGCGCCTGCGCAGGAGATTTAAAGTATGGGTAATTTCTCAAGAAGGCAATTCTTGCTTTCCCTTTCCGCTGTTAGTGGAGCAGGGCTACTTGCGGCATGCATGAACGAAGAAGATGCTCAAAACGCGGTCTCTGGTGAGATTGGCAATGACATCTATACGCCTGACGGCAAGCTCGAACATTACATCGAGCCTGCTGATCGAGAAGAACCTTTGTCCTTCGGCGGCGAATCTCTCATGGAGGAAGGGGACCAGCTCCAGCTGTCAGACTTTGCTGGACAAATCGTTGTTGTGAACGCCTGGGGTCAGTGGTGCGCGCCGTGTCGTGCTGAAATCGATGATCTACAACAAGTTCACGAGGAACTGCAGTCAAGGAATCTGGGAACGTTACTTGGGATAAACGTAAGGGACTATAACCCGCAGATCGCACGCGACTTCATTGAAGACAACGGCGTAACGTTCCCATCGATCTACGATCCACCTTTCAAAACGGCGGCCTCGTTGGGCGGAATTCCACCTTCAGTGATTCCCAGCACGGTGATTCTGGATGAAGATCATCGTCAGGCTGCTGTTTTCATTCGGCCGATCGTGGCGTCTGAATTGCTTGACGTAATCGATCGCCTTTCCGAGGAGTGACGTAACTACTTCCGGACAATCTGGTCAGTCGATTGAGGATTTTCTGATTCAACCCGCCGATCTGCACGATCCATGTGAGAAAAATCAACAATTCTTGTGCATTACATGGAAATTTATATAATGGGTACTGCATTCAAAACTTGAAGGAGGACTCATGAAGAGAGTTGCAGCAGCTATCATCGCACTGACCATGCCGTTTATGGCCATGCCAATGGCAAATGCATATGCCCCGGGAAATGTTCCCTCGAAATGTTCTACGTGGATCAGCGGTAAGACTGCATATGGAAAGTGTGCGCAGGGCATTGGTGGCTATAAGGTTAAAGCAAATTGCAAGCCGGTGTTGTCTCGTAAGAGCAAGAGTGTAAGGGTCGGGCAGGTTGCTTCGGTCGGATGCCCGTTCGGGGTGAAGTCCGCACAGATTGTCGATAAGTATGCAACTGCTTAAATAAGTAAGCGCGATTTGCTCCCCCCTATTGGGGCTCTCCCCATTAGTTGAGGCGAAAACAGCCCTCGGCTAATGGGGATTTGTGCGTTGGGGCCTGGTGCTTGGGCTGAGGCCTTTATTGGTAGGTAGACGTCATGTTGGGGCACGTTGATGGATAGTTTAAAATTCTCTGCTTGCTTAGGGTGGGTGCAGGTTTCAGATCCATCGAAAGGTTTAGTAGCCTTAGACGGGTTGCTCGTCCAAATGGTGTAGGAGTTTGGCGAGAATATGAATCCGAAACGCAGCTTTTTGCAGAGGGCAAATGGAAATCAATGAACTTGGTCAGACGATCAACTCAGCTATCGCTGAGGGGCCATTGCTCGCTGCTATCTTGTTGGCCGCTTTAGCTGGCTTAGTGAGTTTTGCTAGTCCTTGCGTGATTCCTCTGGTGCCTGGGTACATTTCGTATCTTGCCAGTGTCGTCGGAGGTGAAGTCACTTACAGCAATGAGGGCGTTGGCGTCGGGGTCGGTAAGCGTCGTCAGTGGGCGGTCGTCGGCGCAGCAGGGCTATTTATCTTGGGTTTTACTATCGTCTTTATTTTAGCGACAGTGTCGGTCTTTGGTGCAATTTCATTATTAGCCCTTAACTCTGAAACGCTCATGCGCGTTGGTGGCGTCATCACGATTCTCATGGGCCTGGTGTTCATGGGCGCGGTGCCGTTTCTGCAGCGTGATACCCGTATGGCGCCAAAGCGCTGGACCACCTGGGTGGGCGCGCCGCTGCTCGGTGGCGTGTTCGCGCTGGGGTGGACGCCATGTTTGGGCCCAACTCTTGCGGCAATTATTTCCATTTCCGCCGGCACTGAGGGCATGACTGCCGTGCGTGGCACGATTTTGATTGTGGGCTACTGCCTGGGCCTGGGCCTGCCATTCTTGCTCGTGGCTTTGGGCTCGGCGCGAGCTATGCGTACTATTTCATGGATGCGTAAGCATTCCCGCACCATTCAAATTATCGGTGGCATCACCATGATTCTGGTGGGCATCGCGCTGCTGTCTGGTGCGTGGGGCCACTTTATTAACTTCATTCGTCAGTGGACCGTCGAGTACGGTGCGACCCTGATTTAGGAGATTTACGTGAAGTACATTCGCAAAGCCTGGCGATGGCTCACCAGCATGCGCACCGCTTTGGCGTTGCTGTTCCTGCTGGCTATTGCTGCTATCCCAGGTTCGCTGCTCCCGCAGCGCGAGCTGAACGAGTCGAACGTTAACGAGTTCATCGAAAGCAATGGCCGCGTCGCGGAAATCTATGACAAGCTGCAGCTTTTCGATGTCTTTTCCTCCGTCTGGTTCCAAGCCATCTTCGTCTTGCTGACGATTTCGCTAATTGGCTGCATCCTGCCGCGCTCCTGGGATCACTACAAAGCGTGGAAGACGAAGCCGACGCGTGCGCCGAAGTACTTAGGCCGTATGCCGGTGCATGCGGAGAGCAATGCGTCGGAAAGTGTCGAGGAGCTTTCGGGGCGCACCCGCGAGATGTTGAGCAAGTGGCGCGTGGCTGAGTACGAGCCTTCCGAGGACCGTGCCGGTGCGGTGTCCTTCTCCGCAGAGCGCGGTTACGGCCGCGAGCTGGCAAACCTGATTTTCCACATCGCCTTGGTAGCCATGCTAATCACGATTGCTGCTGGCCGGATGGTCAACTACGAAGGCCAGGTCATCGTGGTGACCGAGTCCGGTTCGCAGGGCGAGGGCATCCAGATTGATCAGTCCACTGAGTTCTGCAATACCTCGACGTCCAACTTTGACTCCTTCCGCGCAGGCCCGCTTTTCGATGGCACCGGCCTCCACCCCTTCTGCATGGTCGCCCATGACTTCACCGCGGACTACCTGCCGAATGGCCAGGCAGAGATGTTTACCTCGAATGTCTCTTATGCCGAGGGCGAGGACATCTACAAAGATGAAAGCGAATGGGAAGACTACAAATTGCAGGTCAACCACCCGCTGCGTCTCAGCGATAACCGCGTCTACCTGCAGGGCCACGGCTATGCACCGACCATTACCGTCGAGTGGCCGAATGGCGAGTCTCGTACTCAGACCTGGCAGTTTAGCCCGGATGACCCGACCTTCTTCTTGTCGTCGGGCGCCATGCGCTTCGACCCGCCGGCGGGTATGTACCCGGATCTGTATGAGCGTCGTCAGAACCAGATTGCCGTCGAGGGCCTGTTTGCCCCGACCGCGGAGTGGGAAGGCGAGAACGGTCAGCTGTTGACGTCGTCGTTCCCGGCACTGCATGATCCGGCGATGGCGATTGACATCTACCGCGGCGATGCCGGTCTGGATACCGGTTCGGCGCAGTCGATCTTCTCTTTGGACCAGGGTCTGATTCACAGCGGTCTGCTGCAAAAGATTGACCGCGTGAACCTCTCGCAGGGTGAGTCCGTGACGCTGGATGATGGCACGGAAATCACCTTCGAGGGCGCATCCGAGTTTGCGAACTACCAGGTGTCCTATGACCCCTTCCAGAAGTGGGTCCTGGTCTCCACCCTGGTGATGCTGGTGTCGCTGGTGTTCTCGCTGCTGATTAAGCGTCGTCGCGTGTGGGTGCGCTTCTTCCCGCAGGAAGATGGCACCACCCGAGTGGAGATGGCCGGTCTGGCACGTACCGACCGTGCGGGTTGGAACGAGGAGTTCTACAAGCTGCATCGTCAGCTGCTGCACCTGCCGGATCCGGACGAGGTGGAAGAAGACAAGGTTTATGTACACGACGATTAGTGGGTAATTTATCCAACTAAAGTTGGGTTCCGGCCGTTCTACAGCTATTCTGTATCCATGCTGGTTGATCAGAACTTGTCCAATTTTTCGGACATTGCGGTTCAGACGTCGTTTGTGGTGTACGCGCTGGCCCTGGTGATGTCCATGGTGTACTACGGCCGCATCCAGAGCGTGATTGACGGCCATCGCTCGCGTAAGCAGAGCAAGGAAGCTGTTGCTGCAAGCGCCTCGGGCTCCGTCGCGGTCGCGGAGCCACCCAAGGGTGGCTCCAAGGCTGAGGAGGACTACGTCTCCGACGAGGAGATGGCTCATCGCGAGCGCCGCGCCGACAAGCTCGGTGGTATGACCCAGGCACTGATTTGGGTCGCTATTGCTATCCACCTGGTCGCAGTGGTGCTGCGTGGTCTGGCCACCCAGCGCTTCCCGTTCGGCAACCTCTACGAATACGTTCTGGTCGTTACCGTCGGCGTGATGCTCATTGCCGCTATCGCGATGCAGCATAAGGAATGGCGCACCCTGTGGCCATGGATCATGGTTCCGACCATGGCGCTGATGTTCTACGGCTCGACCAGCCTGTACGCCGAGTCCGCACCGGTGGTCCCGGCGCTGCAGTCCGCATGGCTGCCCATCCACGTCACCGTGGTCTCCCTGGGCGCTTCCATCGGTATTATCTCCGGTATTGCGTCGCTGCTGCACCTGCTGCGTGAATGGCAGCCGAAGAATAAGGAGCGCGGTTTTGCAGGTAAAATCGCAAAGCCGTTGCCGAACGCACGCAAGCTCGACCAGCTGGCATACCGCCTGGCTGTCGTGACCCTGCCAACCCTGGGTCTGGGCATTGTGCTGGGCGCTATCTGGGCGGAATCCGCCTGGGGCCGCTTCTGGGGTTGGGACCCGAAGGAGACCGTTTCCTTCGCAACTTGGATTCTTTATGCCGCATATTTGCACGCCCGTGCCACGCCTTCATGGCGCAAGGCCGCCCCATGGATTAACGTAGCTGCCATGGCGTTGATGATTTTCAACTTGTTCTTCATCAACATGGTTGTATCCGGACTGCACTCTTATGCGGGGTTGAATTAAGTGGTAGATCAGCATAGACCGCGACACAAGCTAGGCAAGCCTGCGGGTGATAACCCGCAACTGATTGAGATCGGCGCGGAATTCGCGGCGCGTCGACGAGAGATGGGCGTGCTGCAACAAGACCTAGCCGACCAGGCTGGAGTTTCGCGTTCGACGCTGCACACCATTGAACACGGCGGTACCGGCGTGCGCTGGGAAAAAATTACCGCCGTCGCCTCCGCGCTGGGGCTGGAGATGAAGTTCTTGCCGAAAGAAGAGCGTTAAGCTCTATTCCTCGTCCCCTTGCTCGCGACGCCTCTTTTCCTCTTCGGCTTCGCGGGCGCGGCGTTCTTTAAAGCGCTGCTTTTCGATGTTCCAGAGGAACTCCTCATCATCATCCGGCCCCTTAATCGCCGGTGGAGCAGCCTCGTCGACTTCTTTGCGCTTCCATGAGGAAGGGCCGAAGGCTTTCCACAGCAGCACGACGGCAACGACAATGAGGATAAACAACAAAATCCGGCCCATGCGAGCCATTTTACAAGGTAGCTGGGCCCAATGCGGAAAGTGGTAACCCATGACTGAGAATCAGACCAATACCCGGCCACCCGAGCCGGATCCGGAGCTGAAGAAGCGCTCGCGGGTCGCCCTTATCAAGTACGGCTTCGCCCGTTTAGGACTTTTCATTGCGCTGACGGTGATTCTGCAAGGCATCGTCATGCTGCTGGGCCTGCCCGTGCCGCTGATGATTTCCGCACTGCTGGCACTGTTCTTGGCCCTGCCGCTGTCGATGCTGATGTTTAGCAAGCTGCGCGTTGAAGCCACCCAGACGCTGGCGCAGTACTCGCAGCAGCGCAAGGAACACAAGGCGTGGGTGAAGTCGGAGCTTGCCGGTCGCTAACGCCCAAATAAGAAAGCAATCAGGAGCATCACGGGGAGTGATGCGAAGGTCGTGAGGAAGACCGTATCGCGGGCCACTGCTGTGGATCGCTGGAAGGTCGCGGCGTAGTTGTAGACCTGCTGCGCTGTGGGCAGCGCACAGAGGATGACCGCGGCGTACATGTGGTCTTCGCTAAGCCCGGCGACTAGGGCGATGATAAACGCGATGGCGGGCATGCCAACCAGTTTGAGCACGGTGGCGGTGATGGTGGCTGGGCGGGACTCGGCATCGGAAAGTATGCCCGAGGTCTTCAGCGAAGCACCGAAGCTGACCAAAATCATCGGGATTGAGGCGCCGCCCAGGAGGGCGATGGGCTCCATAACCGGATCGGGGACGGTCCAGTCCTGCCAGGCGACGATAAAGCCCAGCACGGAGGCGACGACCATGGGGGAGAGCAGACCGGTTTTGATGCCGCTGAGCAGCGAGTTGCCGCCGAGGGCGCCGAGAATCAGTGGTGTGAAGACCACCATTTGGATGAAGACGACGGGGATGGCATAGGTGGCATCGCCAAGCACGTAGGTGGATACTGGCAGGCCGATGTTGACGGAGTTGAAGTAGGAGGCTGCGGCGGCGCCGGTGGCGACATCGGCAAGTCCGCGGCGCCAAAAGAACACAGCATAAATGGCAGCAATCACCACGGTTGCGCCAATGACCACCAAGATGACCGGGGAGAGCAGCACGCCTGTCTCCGAGCGGGCGACCGAGGAGAACAGCAGCGCGGGCGTGGCGGCGTAGAAGGCCACGCGATTGAGCACGAGGCGCTCACGGTCGGTGCTGATGACTTTGGTCTGGGCGAGGATCCAACCGACGAAGATGACGGCCAGGATGATCGCGAATCCGGTGATAACGCCGAGCATTTAGTGAACAACCGCCAATGCAATCGTGGACAGGATGGACCAGACCAGCATCGCGCGGCCGGTCATGCCGAGGACAGGAATAAGGTCGCGGCCCTGCGCACCGCGGTTGACGGTGCGCACGGCAGGCAGGGCGAGCGGGAAGTAGGCCAGGGCAATCAGTGCTAGCCAGGAATCAAACGCGATAGCCACGGTGAGCAGCACCGGAATGAGCAGCAAGCCGGTAAACAGGTTGCGGGAGTTCTTATCGCCCAAGCGCACGGCGAGGGTGATTTTGCCGGTGGCGGAATCGGAAGGAATATCGCGGATGTTGTTGGCCAGGTTGACGCCGGCACTCATCGCGCCGATGCCGACGGCCAGGGCGAGACCGGTTAAGGTGATGCGGCCGGCCTGGGTGAACTCGGTGCCGAGCACGGCAACAAGGCCGAAGAAGATGAACACGGCAATCTCGCCGAAACCGCGGTAACCGTAGGGTTTGGAACCGCCGGTGTAGAACCACGCGCCGGCAATGCACAGCGCGCCGATGAGGATGAACCATGCGGCATTAGCTGCCAGGGACAGTGCGATGCCAAAGACTGCGGCCACGGCGAAGCAGCCAAAGGCGGCCATCTTGACGTGGGCGGGTTTGGCCAGGCCGCCGCCGGTCAGGCGCTGGGGGCCGGAGCGGTCATCGTCAGTACCGCGCACGCCATCGGAGTAGTCGTTGGCGTAATTGACACCGATAATCAGCGACCACGCCACGACCAGCGCTAAGAAGGCGCGTCCGAGATGAGCGGAGTCGGCAGCCGCGGCGGCGCCGGTTCCGGCAAGCACTGGGGCAAAAGCATTCGCCCAGGTGTGCGGGCGCGCACCCTGCAACCAATCCTGGGCGGTAGCCGGATACTTCGAAACAGACATATCAGACATTGTGCCACGGCCGCTTAAGCGCCAAGAGCACTAGGAAGATCCCGGCATAGGTCACCGCCATCGCAGCAGAGGTTGCGACGTTGGCATAGTAGGCCGTCCAGAATCCCAGCACGGCACCGCAGCTGGCGATGACACAACTTATCCACAACAGCTGTCCCACCCGGTGGCAGAGCAGTCGGGCGCAGAGAACTGGCAGGACCATCAGAGCGATGACCAGCATGGCACCGGCGGCATGAAAAGCAGCGGTGGCAGTGCAGGCAACGAT
This sequence comes from Corynebacterium camporealensis, assembly GCF_000980815.1. NCBI lineage: Bacteria > Bacillati > Actinomycetota > Actinomycetes > Mycobacteriales > Corynebacteriaceae > Corynebacterium > Corynebacterium camporealensis. Next base: position 285,608 of record NZ_CP011311.1, read on the forward strand.
GGCCATGAACGCGGTATGAAGTGCGCGGGTGCGGATGCCGCAGGTGTGGGCGAAGTTGGGGTCGAAGGCGGACGTCGTCAAGCGTGGCAGGAAGATGAGGATAAAGGTGAGGCTGAGGGCGGCGAGCGTGGCGAGGATGCCGGCGTAGCCCGGGTGGGTGAGTGCGACGAGGTTGAGATCGCCGATGAGCACGGCGTGGACGTCGAGGTGGACGTGGCTCATGCGGGTGCTAATTAGCAGGACACCGGCGGCGAAGAGGGCGGGGAAGATGAGCCCTAAGGGGGCATCGCCGGCAACCAGGCGGGTGCGCTGGAGCCATTCGGTGCCGAGTGCGACAAGCAGGCCGCCGGTGGCTGCGGTGGCTAAAAGGACTGGTGAATCGATGTCGGAGGTAAAGAGGTAGCCGACGGCGATGCCGGGTAAGACGGCGTGGCCGATGCCGTCGATGACCATGGATTGGTTCTTGAGCACGACGAAGACACCGGGGATAGCGCAGGCCAGGGCGGTGGCGATGGCGAGCAGACAGGCTGATAGGGCGAGGCTCATGCTGCCACCTTCTTCCGGCGTGGGGACGTGGCCAGGGCGAAGCTGACGATGCCCGCCTGCACCACCACGATGACCGGCCCGGTCGGCAGGGAATACAGAATAGATAGGTAGGAGCCGACTGCGGCGCTGATGCCGCCAAGCAGGGCGGATACTGCGATGAAGGCGGGCAGGCGGGTGACCCACTGGCGGGCGGCGGCTGCAGGCGAGATGACCACGGCGACCATGAGCACCACGCCAACGACTTTGACGCCGTTGACGGTGACGACGGTGAGCACGAGGAAGGTCAGTGCGGACAGAATATGGAGTTGTACCCCTTGCGCGCGGGCAAAGGAGACGTCAAAGACGGCGGCGGTCTGCCAATTGTGTACCGAAGAAAGAAGCAGCAGACCGACACCGCCCATGACGAGTGCGGAAAGAATATCTAAACGGGTCAGCGTCGAGGCGTTGCCGAGGAGGAAGTCCTGGATGCCGCCCTTGCCGGGCAGTGGGGTGCGGGCGATGTATTGCATCCCCAGCATGCCTAAGGAGAAGAAGGTGGTCAGCACTGCGGCCATGGCGGCATCTTGGCGAATCGGTGCGATGCGCGGCAGGTAGTTGATTGCCGTAACGGCGATAAGGCCGCTGAGCACTGCGCCGGTAACCAGCAACCAGGAATTCCGGCCGTTGAATCCGAGCCAGGTGGCCACGACGAAGGCGGTCAGCAGGCCAGGCAGGCTGGAATGGGAGATGGCATCGGCAAGCAAGGATTGGCGGCGCAGATAAACTAGCGGGCCGAGCGCCCCGGCGCAGACGCCGACGATGAGCGTGCCGGTAAGTGTCTGGGCGAAGGTGTAGTCCTGGAATAACAGCAGTGGATTCATGGCGTGGGCAGGCTAAACAGTTGGGCGACGGTGTCATCGGACAGCGTGGTCTCCGTCGGGCCGGCGGCGATGATGCCTTCGGGCCCGAGCAAGACGACGTCATCGCAGAGCGCGGCGACTTCCGCGAGGTTGTGGTGGACCAACACGATGGTCGTGCCCGCAGCGTTGAGTTCGCGCAGGACCTCGATGATGGTGTCTTGGCTGAGGCGGTCAACGCCGGCGAAGGGTTCGTCGAGGATGAGCAATCGCGGTTCGACGGCGAGTGCCCGGGCGAGCAAGGTGCGCTGGCGTTGTCCACCGGAGAGTGCACTAATCGGGTCGGTGGCTTTGTGGGCTAGGCCGACGCGGTTCAAGGCGCGCCGGGCAATGGCTTTGTCGTGTTTGCCAGGCCACTGCCACCACCGCAGGTGGGTGGTGCGTCCCATGAGGGCGACATCGGAAAGTGTGGCGGGAAAATCCCAGTCCACTGCGGAGTGCTGGGGCATGTATCCCAGCGGGGCGGCGTGCTCGATGGTGGCGCCCGGGGCGTCAATGAGGCCGACTGCCGCTTTGACCAGGGTGGACTTGCCCGCGCCATTCGCGCCGATAAGCCCGGTGATGGCACCGTCGCGAAACGTCACGGAGAGATCGTCGAGGACGGTGTTCTTGCCATAGCGGACGGTCAGGTGAGCAATATCCAACATCAGTCCAGTGCCTCCGCAACAGCGCGGGCGTTGTGCTCGAAGGCGCCGAGGTAGGTATCAGTCGGCGCGGTGGGGCCGAGGGTGTCGGCGAAGAGCTCTTGGTCGGAGATCTCGACGTGCCAGCCGCGGGAATTGACGGCTTCCTGCAGTGCGGTAATTGCCTGCGGGTTGGCCTGGTTGTCTTGGAAGATGACGGGTACTTTGTGCTCGGCAATCGTATCGGCGAGCTGGGAAATCTCCGTCGGGGACTTGGCGGCCTCGGTGGTGACGAAGTCGGTGGCATGGACTTCGAAGTTAAACGTCTGGCCAAAGTAATTAAAGGCATCGTGGCCGGTGATGAGGATGCGTGGGGAGGCATCGTCAAGCATTGCTTCTGCGTCCTGGGCGGCCGTAGAAATCTGCGCGGAGTAATCCTGCGCCGCGGCGTCGTACTCGCCAGCCCGGGTGGGGTCGATTTCCGCGAGCTTGTCACCGATGGCATCGACAGCCTGGGTCCACAGGGTGGGGCTGTTCCAGATGTGGGGGTCGAAGAGCTGCTCCCCATTGGTGCCCTCGGCGGGCCAGGGGAGGAGCTCGTCCTGGTCGACGTGCTCACCGACTGCCAGTTGCTTTTCACCCATGGCTTCGAGCTGGTCAATCATCTGCGCTTCGAGGTGCAGGCCGTTCCACAGCACCACGTCGGCATCGCGCATGGCCTCGATGTCCTTGGTGCTGGGCTGGTAGGTGTGCGGGTCGCCGCCGGGGCCAACCATGGTGGTGACCTCGGCATTAGGTGCAAGGTTGGCAGCGGCATCGGCGAGATAGCCCGTGGTGGCGAAGATATGCAGCGCCCCGGCCTCATCCGGGGTTTCGGAAGCGCAGGCAGTCAGGGTTCCCGCCAACGCAAAGGCGGCAACAGAACGCGCAAAGTGACGCATGAAAGACATCCTTAATTGAGTTGAATTAGAAAGTTCAATCCATTGAACACTCGAGAATCTACACCTTTCCCCGGAGCGTGCGCAAGGGTCTCGATACAATGACGGGCATGCAATTAAGCCAGCTGCCCGAGCGCACCCAGGACTACCTGAAGATTCTCTGGAACCATGAGGAACGTCACGGTAGCGAGTCCGCAATGGCACTCGGGGAGCTGGCCAAGGCTGCAGAGCAGAAACTGCCGACGGCCTCAGAAGCCGTCAAACGCCTGGCCACCCAGGATTTAGTCATTCATGAGCGCTACTCGGGTGTGCGTTTGGCGCCGTTGGGCCGCCACTTGGCAGTCGGCGTGGTGCGCCGGCACCGTCTGGTGGAAACCTTCTTGGTGGAAACGCTCGGCTATTCCTGGGATGAAGTCCATGCGGAGGCTGATGTCCTGGAGCACGCTTGCTCGGACCGCTTCGTGGAGCGCCTCGATGCGCTGCTGGGCCATCCCACCCGCGACCCGCACGGCGATCCGATTCCGGGCGCGGACGGTACAGCGGAGGCCCTATCGGAGCTCCTGCTTGCCGATGCCCCCGTAAACACCCCAGTCACTGTGGAACAGGTCAACGACGCTGACCCGGACCTGTTGCGCCTGCTCGATCGCCACGGCGTCTACCCCGGCGTTCAGCTGGTTATCCCTGCTCCGGCCGCGGCGGGATTGCTGGAAATCGACCTCGTCGACGGCGGTCGTTTCACCCTCGCCGAAGTCGCCGCACGCGACATCACCGTGCGCGTGTAGGTAGCCTGGGCACCATGATCGCCCTTGGTTGTACCTCCATGACCCCGCACTCCTACCCGGATTCCCCGCGCCGACCGGAGATGGTCAACGTCTTGCGCGGCGCCTTCGATGCCGGGGTGGAACTGTTTGATACCTCGGAAATCCAGGGACCTTTTACTGGGGAGCAGATGCTTGGCGATGCCCTCGGCAACCACGGCACCATCGCCACCAAATTCGGCTGGGAAATCGACGGCACCACGCCCACCGGCCGCTTGAACTCCCGCCCGGAGGTCATCCGCGCGAGCGCCCATGGATCCTTGCAGCGCCTGCAGCGCGAACACCTGGATTACTACCTGCAGCATCGCGTGGACCCGGACGTCCCCATCGAAGACGTCGCCGGAACGGTGGCCGAGCTGATCGAGGCCGGCGACGTGGCCGCCTTTGGTCTGTGTGAAGCCAGCCCGGAGACCATCCGTCGCGCCCACGCCGTCTGCCCGGTCTCTGTCGTGCAAAGCGAATACTCACTGTGGACCCGCGATCCGGAGGAGGAAGTCCTCGACGTCTGCCGCGAGATTGGCGCGAAGTTCATGGCCTATTCGCCACTGGGCAAGGGCTTCTTTGCCGGTAGTGCCACCCCCAACGCCGATTCCTCTTCGCCACGCCTGCACCCGGAGAACTTCCAAGCTAACCAGGCACTCAGCGATGCCTTAGGTCAGCTTGCCGACGAACTCGGCCGCACCCGCGCCAACCTCGCCCTTGGTTGGGTGCTTGCCCAAGGCGAGGACATCATCCCGGTCGCAGGTTCGACGAATTTAGAGCGCATCAAGGAGAATAACGCCGCCACCCCATTGAGCGCCGAAGAATGCACTCGCGTCGATGAAGTTCTTGCCGAACACCCCGTCCAAGGCCAGCGCTACACCGATAAGCACCTGTCCTTTATTGAGCAGTATTAAAAAGCGCTGCCACTCCCTGGCGGTCGACCTTGCCCGGACCAATCGTGGGTAGGGCATCAACCTGCTTGAGGTCCTTCGGAATCTGCCAGCGAGGAACCTCTGCTTCTTCGAGTGCGACGAAGATATCGCTCCACTGTGCTGGACCGGTATAGGCCGCCACGATGGCTTGACCCAGACGCGGATGGGGAACACCCACGACGCAGGCTTCTTCCACACCGGGCACCTTGAGTAGTTCTTCTTCGAGTACCTCCGGGTGAAGCTTCAGCCCGCCGGAGTCAATGATGTTGTCCAGGCGCCCCTGCACGCGCAGAACGTCACCTGCGATTTCACCGGCATCGGAGGTAATGAACCAGCCTTCATTCTTAAAGGCCGGATGGTCGGGCAAATTGCGGTAACCCTGCGCAATAGTCGGCCCGCCGAGATGAATCCGACCATCCTGCACGCGCACCTGCGTTCCCGCCAACGGACGCCCGTCGTAGACGCACCCACCAGCGGTTTCACTGGAACCGTAGGTGGCGACAATGGTGATATCCATCTTTTCTGCACTAGCGCGCAGCTGCGGATTAATCGCTGCACCGCCCACCAGAATCGCATCGAAAGTACGCAGCGCATCGATGCCTGCGAGCGAGTCCATGGACTTAGCCAACTGCATCGGGGTGAGCGCGGTATAGGTGCGCTCACCCGTGCGGTCAAGCTCCGCCGCAGCACGCGCAAAAGTATCGATGTTGAAACCACGTGAGACATCCAGGCACAACGGATCCACGCCCGCGACTAGGGAGCGCACCAAGACTTGGATGCCTGCGATGTGATGGGCGGGCATCGCGAGCAACCAATGCCCCGTCCCGCCCAGACGCTTATGTGTGGCATCGGCACTAGCCACCAGATTCAGCGGTGTCAGCTGCGCGCCCTTTGGCTGACCTGTGGACCCCGAGGTGGAGACGACCAAAGCGATGGAGTCATCGATAGGCTCGCCCACGCGTTGAGTGTTGCGCAGCAGCGTCGAACGCGAACTATCCGCACCCGGCAGCGGCAGCAGACTAGTCTGACCAGCAATAGCCGATTCCAAATCCGGCAGGATGGCAGCCGGGTCATGCGGGTCTACGGGCAATGGGCGCAGGATATGAGACACGCGCCAGATTCTAGTAGCTGCATTCTGCGTCGCGGGGATTTCCAAGCCGTCCGCAGTGATGTCGTTTTTGAGCAAAAAGTCGGCGCGATCGTCGAATTTTTTGCAGAAACGTGGGCCATAAGGACATCGCAAAGCAAAAGCCGCCCTCCTAAAAAGAAGGGCGGCGGAAAAGGAAAGACTACTTGCGGCCGAGGAGAACCTTGTCGACGGAGATGGTTCCTGCACCAGCAGCGGCGAAGGCGAGACCGGCTGCGGCGATAACGCCGACGAGCTCCCAGCCACCATCGCTGGCGAAGACGCCTGCGGAGAAGTGCTCAGCGAAGATACCGGCACCGAGCATCACCAGGGCGACGAGCACACCGACGATGCGGGTGAGCAGGCCAATGATGAGCAGGATGCCGCCGCCAAGTTCGACGGAAGCGGCAATGACTGCGGAAACCTCTGGCAGGGGAACGCCCATACCGGCGAAGTTTTCAGCTGTACCGGAGATGGTCCACTCGTTGAATTTCTGCCAGCCGTGGGCGATGAGCACCACGCCGACAATCAGGCGGGCAATGAGCATGAGGACTGAATTTCCGATCTTCATGCCGGTTACTTTAGGGGTGAAGTAAGCCAATGTCGAACTGAGAGGCTGCCTGCCAGGCAACAATTATTGAATTGCCAGGGTTGAAAACTTTACTGGGATGGATGGTTGGTTGGTGAGCGTTGACGAGAGATTTTAGGTCGTAGCATTCACGAAAGAGAATTTGGGATTGCAGTGGGTGGTGCGTTTGTTCGGGACGGGGTGAACCGTTTGTGCTGTGCAGCTACATAAATTTATTGAAAACGATTTGTGCGTGGGATACTCTCATATGAAATTTGCTATTTGATTAAAGGTTTGTGGTGCTCGAACTTGCTCCGGCGCGCCCGCGGGAGGCGCGACTGCTGTGTTTGGTTGCTCTCATCGTGGTGGCGGGCAGCCTGCTCGTTGAGCTGGCACGCGATGACTCGGAGCTAGGGTGGCCGGCCTTTCGGGTTCCGGTGATTCTGTGTGGACTGGGCCTGGTGGTCTATGTAGCGCTGTGCTTTCTGGCGCCGAAAGCTGACCAAGTGATTTTTCCGGCGGCTTTCTTGCTCAACGGGATTGGGTTGGTGATGCTGCGTCGGCTGGATGTCGCGTTGGACTTTAGCTTGGCTAAGCGGCATCTGTTGTGGACGATTGTCGGTCTAGGACTGCTTGTTGCTGTCTTAGTGGTGGTGCGGGAGCACCGGGTGCTGCAGCGTTATTCCTACTTGCTGGGGTTGGCGGGTTTAATTTTCCTAGCGGCACCGCTGGTATCGCCACAACCTGTGGAGTCGGATGCGCGGATCTGGATCAAGATTGGCTCGTTTTCTGTGCAGCTGGGTGAGTTCGCCAAGGTACTGCTGGTTATCTTCTTTGCCATGTTGATTAGCCAGAAGCGGGCTTTCTTTGCAGTAGCGGGCAAGAGGTTTCTGGGCCTGGTTTTCCACGCTTGCGCGATATTGCCCCGATTGGGCTGATGTGCTTCATCGCGTTGCTGGTCATGGCCGCGACTAATGATTTTGGCCCTGCATTGTTGCTGTTTCTGACGGTATTCGGGATGTTGTACATCGCAACGGGCAGGACGTCGTGGTTGTTGTTAGGTATAGCCGCGCTGGTCATCGGCGGCTTAGCAGTGGCGAAGGTGTCGACCAAGATTCAAACGCGTATCGCCAACATGCGGGACCCCTTGGCGGACTATTACAACACCGGCAATCAGCTATCCGAGTCCTTGTTTGGTCTCTCGACCGGTGGCATTACGGGTTCGGGCCTTGGACACGGTCACCCGGAACTTATTCCGTTGGCGTTCTCCGATTTCATTTTGGGTGCAGTCGGTGAAGAACTGGGGCTTATTGGGCTTAGCGCAGTGCTGATGGTGTTTACGCTGCTGGTCATCCGTATGTTGACTACAGCGATGTCGAATCGCGATAGCTTCGGAAAGCTGTTGGTTTCCGGGTTCGCGCTTATCCTCCTGCTACAAGTATTTGTCGTCGCAGGAGGAATCTCCGGGCTTATCCCGATGACGGGTTTAACCACCCCGTTTATGTCAGCAGGTGGTTCTTCCCTGATGGCGAATTACATCATCGTCGGATTGGTACTGCGCGTCTCGCACCATGCCGCCACGTTGGAAGACCCCACTACCGTCTAAGCGGCTTACTCCTCGTAAGGGTTCTTCAGCTCGTCGTCGTAGTCGAAGGGGCGTTCTTCGTTTTCTTCGGCGTCGCGGATGCGGCGCAGCATCCAGAAGCGGCTGGCTAAGACTGCGGCAAGGGCGAGCAGGGCGATGATGCCGCTGAAAATCATGACTCCCATGGCTGCTCCTTAGTAGTAGTACGGGAACTGATCCCAGTTGGGTTCACGCTTTTCTAGGAAGGACTCTTTGCCTTCGACTGCTTCGTCGGTCATGTAGGCCAGGCGGGTGGCCTCGCCGGCGAAGACTTGCTGGCCCATGAGCCCATCGTCGGTGAGGTTGAAGGCGAATTTGAGCATGCGCTGGGCAGTGGGGGACTTGGTGTTGATTTCCCGGCCCATCTGGATGGCGGCATCTTCGAGATCGGCGTGGTCGACGACCTCGTTGACTGCACCCATTTCAAACATGCGCTGGGCATCGTAGGTGCGTCCCAGGAAGAAGATTTCGCGGGCGTATTTCTGGCCGACCATTTTTGCCAGGTAGGCAGAGCCATAGCCAGCATCGAAGGAGCCGACATCGGCATCGGTTTGCTTAAAGCGGGCTTCCTCGCGGGAAGCGATGGTCATATCGCAGACGACATGCAGGGAGTGTCCGCCACCGGCGGCCCAGCCGTTGACCACAGCGATCACGACCTTCGGCATGGTGCGAATCAGGCGCTGGACTTCCAGGATGTGCAGGCGGCCGCCCTCGACCTTTTCGCGGGCGGTATCGACGGTGGATTCGTCGGCGGTGGCATCGTCATGCGCGTGCTTAGTGGCATAGCGGTAACCGGAACGGCCGCGGATGCGCTGGTCGCCGCCAGAACAAAAGGCCCAGCCGCCGTCCTTTTCGGAAGGGCCGTTGCCAGTGAGCAAAATCGTGCCGACATCCGGGGTGCGGCGGGCGTGATCGAGTGCGCGGTAAAGCTCATCCACGGTGTGTGGGCGGAAGGCATTGCGTACCTCCGGGCGGTCGAAGGCGATGCGCACGATGCCATCGGCGCGCTTATCGCCACGCAGGCGGTGATAGGTGATGTCGGTAAGGTCCTCGAAACCGGCCACCTCCTGCCACAACTCGGCGCGGAAGGGGTTAGCGGTGCTGTAGTTATGCTTAGCCGTGCTCATAAGCTACCAGCGTAGACCAGCGGGAAAAGAAGTGAAGTTAGTGTCCCCAGACCCAACCCTCACCCACAACAATCCCAGTGCGGCGGTAGTGAACTGTGCACAATGCCAGTGGCGGTAACCACTGTGTGCTGGTGTGCGCAATGCGGCGAGGTCAACAATGCGGCAAGGAGATTAGAACTCCTTGGCCCGTGTATCGCCATGGGCGCCAGTGTGCCTGCCTTAACCCGTCAGGCGGGGTTCGCACTCGCTGATTGTTGTGGGCTACCAACGGGCATCGCTTAGCGATGCCCTCTAACCTCACTTCTCAATAAGTTCCGTGGACCAATTGGCCTGCTGGATGCGGGTATCGAGCTCACGGAACTGCTGGGCGCAGTCATCGGCATGCTTGCGCAGCTTCTTGACCGAATAGGTGCTGATGAATTTGACCTCCGAGCGGGTCCAGCGCTCCTGGCGAGCAGAAGCCTTCTCAGCGAACTCGGCCCACAAGCGGCGGTTGCGTTTGTAGCCGTCGCGTAGCGCAAGGGCATCGGAAAGCGTGCCTTCATCGAAAGGCGTGGCCATGTTGGTGCGGTTGATGGCCTGGACCAGATAATCCAAGCGCTTACCGATGTTTTCCACTTCCCGCAGCATTGCCTCCGGATCCTCCTCCGGAGTATCGCCTTCCTGAATACGCAGGGTGTTCAGCAGCCGTTCGCGCAGGGTCTGCAGGCGCTGCTGGGCGGCGGCGCGCTCAGCCAAAGCTTCCGCCAATAACATGGTGGCCTCCTTCGTTGTGGTTGCTGGCGATTCTACGCTCGGTTAAACGACAAGCTGGGTTTAGCTAGTCTGGGAGAATGCAGAAACCAGACATCAACGAGGTTTTAGAACGCGCCCACGTGGTTAGCCTGCCGCTGGCCGTGAAGTTTCGTGGGGTCACCACCCGCGAGGCATTGCTTATCGATGGCCCCGCCGGCTGGGGCGAGTTCGCCCCCTTCCTGGAGTACGGCCCTGCTGAGTCCGCGCAGTGGCTGCGCGCCGGATTAGAAGCAGCCTTCGAAGGCTTCCCGGAACCCCAGCGTGACTGGGTGGAAGTCAACGGCACCATCCCGGCCGTTCCTGCCGAACAGGTCCCAGAAGTCATGGACCGCTACCCGGGCTGCCGCACCTTCAAAATTAAGGTCGCTGAAGCAGGCCAAACCTTGGACGACGACATTGCTCGCGTGAATGCTGTGCGCGACGTCGTCAACGCCCGCGGTGGGGAAGTACCCGTCCTCCGTGTGGATGCCAACGGCGGTTGGTCCGTCGACGAAGCCGTCGCCGCCGCCAAAGCGCTGATGCCCCTGGACTACATGGAGCAACCCTGCGCGACTGCGGAAGAACTCGTCGAAGTACGCAAGCAACTCATGCGAAACGGCCTGTTCGTGCGTGTTGCTGCCGATGAATCCATCCGCAAAGTCGACGACCCTTACCGCGTCGCAGAATTGCAGGCTGCCGATGTCGCTGTCGTAAAGCCCGCGCCACTCGGGGGCGTGCGCCGCGTATTAGAAATTGCGAAGCACCTGCGCGAACGACACATGGATATCACGGTGGCCTCCGCTTTGGATACCTCCGTCGGTATCAGCATGGGCCTGGCCACCGTCGCCGCCCTGCCGAAGATTCTGGATGACGAAGACGTCGACGTCGTCCCCGCCGCCGCAGGCCTAGCCACCGGCTCACTGTTCATTGAAGATGTCACCGCACCGCGCAAGATTGAGGACGGACATCTGCGCGTCGAGCACCTTGCACCGGAGTCGGATCGTCTGACCGAACTCTCGGCACCAGCAGACCGTAAGGATTGGTGGTTTAAGCGGGCGAAGGAATGCTGGGACGTGCTGTAGCTTCCGAAAACTGGAAAAAGTCCCGGTCCGAACCCTAATCAGTAGACGCTGAAGGAGTTCGGCCGGGACTTTGTGCTGTCAGCTAGTGAGCTGGCGCAAAGCCTTAAACCAGTTCGTGGGTGAGGTTTGCTGGGCGGGTGTAAGTGTTGACCACCGGGGACCACTCGATAGCGTCGTCGACGATCTTCTGCAGGGTCTCCTTGTCTGCATCACCATCGACGTCCACTTTGACGTGCACGTCAGAGACACCCGGACGCTTGTTTTCGCCGGTATCGCCAACGCCCCAGGTTGGTGAGATATCGATGGTGCCTTCGATGTCCAAATCAATCTTGGTCAGGGTGACACCGCGGTGCTGTGCGATTGCTTGGATGCCAACGTTAATGCAGGCAGCCAGAGCGGCCTGGGCGACCTCGGTGGGGTTCGGTGCGGAGTCATCGCCCAGCAATGGAAGTGGCTCGCCCACCTTGATGATGTGGCCGCGTACCTCAGAGTTGTTGCGGAAGTAACCGTCAGCCTCAGTGTGGGTGCGAATGTGCTTCACGCCGCCTGCTGGGTTATCGATGTTCTTCTGGGCAAGCTCCTTGAGCTTGTCGTTGTCGATTGGCTCGATAGCCTGACCGGCCTCATGGTTGGGGGTCAACTCAGACACAGTGATTCTCCTTTAGCTAAAAGACTTCATTGGCGTAGCGACCACACTACACCTCTTGTACTGCTCTATGTAGACCAAGGCGTCTATAAAAATTCAGCAGCCTGCTGAATCTCTTTATTGACAGTGTCGTAGTGCCCGCATAGAGTCGGTATTCGCTCACATACCGCTTTGTCTACTAAGGGGAGAATATATGGTTCACTCCCGGCGGCAGTTCTTCCGCGCAGCACTCGCGTTGGGGTCTGCGGCAGCCCTTGGTGCCTGTTCTCAGAGCACTGAAGCGGCAAAGACCATCACGATTGGATTTGTGCCGATTGCTTGCTCGGCACCACTCTTGGCAGCAGATGCTCGAGGCGCTTTTGCTAAGCACAACATCAACGTTCAACTGCGCAAGTTCGCCGGTTGGGCAGATTTGTGGACGGCCTACGCAACAGGTGAGCTAGATGTTGCTCATATGCTCTCCCCGATGCCGATTGCTATTGACTCAGGGCTTGCATCCGCAGCGCGCCCGACAGAATTGGCTTTTACACAAAACACAAACGGCCAAGCTTTAGCTTTGGCGGCGGAGCACAATCCGAATGTCCAAGAAGCAGCGGATCTCAAGGGAATGGTGCTTGGTATCCCTTTTGAGTACTCAGTGCACTCTTTGCTGTTGCGCGATTACTTGAGCGCAAATGGAGTAGATCCGGTGCGCGATCTTGAACTGCGATTGCTGCGTCCCGCAGATATGGTGGCGCAACTTTCAGTTGGCACCATCGATGGATTTATCGGTCCAGAGCCTTTCAACCAGCGTGCACTGGCCACCGGGGCGGGACGGATTTTTGTTCCGACAAAAGAGATGTGGGACCAGCACCCTTGTTGTTCTGTAGCGGTAGCTAAAGACATTCCTACAGAAGTACGCGATGGCATTGTGGCTGCCCTGCATGAAGGCGCGCAGTTCGTTGATAATCCGGCGCATGCTGCAGAGGCCGCACCTTTGCTGGGGCAAGAGAAGTACCTCAACCAGAATCCGGAACTCATTGAGCCGGCGCTGTTGGGGGATTACACCGACTGGCACGGTGAGCACCATGTGGATCCGAACGTGATCAACTTTGGCGGTGCGACTTCGCAGACCGCCATTACGTGGATGGCAGCGCAGCTTTCAAAACAAAAGCTGGGAACCAATCCATTGGCGTGGGATGACGCTGTGATTAAGGAAGCCGCTCAAGCAGTTCTTCCTCGAGAAGCAGATACCAGCTCGGCAGCTTTGACGATTAACGGTCGTCGTTTCGATCCGGCCCGACCGACAGAGTAAGGACAACCATGAAAAGAAATTTGCAGGCGACTGCCATCGGTGTCGGTATCTTTGTGCTGTTTATTGCCATCTGGCAGGCAGCAGCATCGGCAGGGTGGCTCTCTGATATTGCCCCGACTCCAGCACGAACGTGGGAACGTGCAGTAGAGATCCTTTCTGATCCTTTCTATCGCGATGGTCCTGCATCAGTGGGTATCTTTTGGCACATGCTTGCGTCATTGCTACGTGTGCTCGTGGGTTTCTTGATTGCAATGGTCATTGCTATTCCGTTGGGATTTTGGCTGGGCTCATCGCCGCTGTTCCACAAAGCAGTGGATCCTTTTGCACAGATTTTGCGTCCCGTCTCGCCGCTAGCTTGGTTGCCTTTAGGTTTGGCGTTGCTGCGCGATGCTGAAAACACCGCGGTGTTCGTGATCGTCTTGTCTGCGCTCTGGCCGACGTTGCTCTACACCATTGAATCAGTGCGAGGCATTCATCCGACATACAAGAATCTTGCCGCAACGCTGGGTACGAATTGGTGGCAGCGTTTGGTCTTTATTACTGCACCTGCGGCGTTGCCGGGCATCGTGACAGGTATGCGACAGTCATTGTCGACGTCCTGGTTGGTCATCGTTGCTGCAGAAATGTTGGTTGGCGGACAGGGTGTGGGCTTCTTCGTGTGGAACATGTGGAACCAACTTGATATCGACGCCATCGTCGTCGCCATTGTTCTCATTGGCCTGATTGGCCTCATCCTTGACTACTTGGTCGCTTCTCTGCAGAAAGTTGTTCGCTATGACTAACGGCACGTCTCATATTGAAATCTCGAACATTACTAAGACCTTCGTAGAAACCCAGGTTATTGGTGACACATCCGTCGCAATTGAGGAAGGTCAATTCGTTTCGCTATTGGGGCCATCGGGCTCTGGTAAATCGACGATTCTCAGCATGCTTGCAGGGTTGGCTTTCCCGACGACAGGTGAGGTTCGCGCACGCGGTGAGAAAATTACAGGGCCTGGTCCAGACCGCGGCGTGGTGTTCCAAAACCATGCGCTGCTGCCGTGGATGACAGCACGCGGGAATATTGATTTTGGTCTGCGTTCGGCTCGTCCTGAACTGTCAAAACAAGAACGCAAGGACATTACTGAACGCTATTTGGAAGCAGTGAGCTTGGGCCATGCCGGAGAACGTCGTCCAGCCGGGCTTTCAGGTGGCATGCAGCAGCGAGTTGGCTTAGCCCGTGCGTTCGCGGTGGGCTCGGATATTTTGCTGTTGGATGAGCCATTTGGTGCGCTGGATGCGTTGACGCGTCGACAGCTGCAGCAGCTTTTGCTGGAGGTATGGGAAGCAAATCGCCGCACCGTCGTCATGGTGACCCATGACGTTGATGAGGCGATTGTGCTGTCGGATCGAGTGCTCGTGATGTCACCCGGGCCGGAAGCAACCATCGTGGAAGACCTCGATGTGACCAACCCGAAGGGTGACGAGCGGGAGCATTTGTTAGGCCTACTGGCCTAATACAAGGCGCGCGGCGCTGACCGCGGCCTTATCGGTCTCCTGGAGGAACCAGGAGTCCGTACCCGGAAGAGGTGGGGAAATCGTCGTGTCTGGATACTCGGCGTGCGCTGGGATACCCACGATGTGAAGACGTGGATCAGCCTTTCCTGAAGCATTGATGGTGCGGCGTGACTGTGGATCCTGTGCTGGGGAACCAGTCGGGATATCAGCGCCTTCGGCAGAAGGCTCGGTAAAGGGCTGGATACGCCCGGAATCTAATAGCGATGCTGAGAACGCATCGGCCGGTCGACGTCGAATATCCGGTTTGTGCACCCATGCATCGAGCAACGTGGTTCCGCGGAAACGGTAGCCACCAGACGACGGTGAGCTCATGGTCCACTCACCGGTCTTGCGGTCGGTATCCAGCAGTGGGTAACCGCCGACAAAGTGAACAATGCCGGCATCGACAAGTGCGAGCAGCTGGCGCGTACGGAAAATCGGGGGACCGGAGCACGAGAGTTGGCCTAAGTTCACGGCCTTGGAGAACATGTGGTGTCGGGACTCCAAGTTGTAGCGACCCTCGGCACCAAGAACCTGAGTGGGTTTACGGGAAAAACCGATAGACCACAGCGCAGCTCGTACCGGGCTGTCCGGGCCTTTCTCAGAATCGCGAAGATCTTCGACCATGCGCTCAACCAAGTAAGCGTTGAGTTCCGCAGGGGTATCAAAGTGCGCTGGTAGTAGATGAATCCACTTCAGCAAAGAGAAGTCTTGGGTGGTGTGGGTCTTGATGACCTCATCGACTGCCTTAATTCCGTTGAAGACAGCGGCGGCGTTGATCTCGGCATCGTCAAGTGCAGCAATTGCTTCTTCGAGGCTGGTGCGGATGGCTTCCGGCTGAACTCGATTAAGAGTTTCCAGGTAGGCCTGGTAGGCATCTCGCAGTACGGAAGGCCAGACCTCGGTGTCATAGTTGATACTGCTGATAGCTTCACGATCAGAGAGTTCCGCTACTGTCTCGCGCAGTCGCGGAATGCCTGCAGGCTGTGGCAGGCCACGGTCATCAGACTGTGGCATGAAGGGATAACCACGGCGGGAAGAGGCATAGAAGGTTGGTTCCTTACCTGTGCCCTCGTAGCGCAGTCCCCAGGGCTTGGAGTCGTCTTCTACGAACTGTCCACCACGGCCTTGTGTGCACAAAATTGCGACGTCGAAAAAGCCCATGCCGAGACCACGCACGAGTACTTCTTCATTGTCACGAATTCCATCAATGTCTTGGTCGATAGGGTTGTCGGCACGAATCCAACGCAAATCCGGATGTGAATTCATGGTCTTGCGGATCCAGTCTTCCTGCCCGGTGTAACCCTGGTTCTGCCAACCGGTGACTGCAATCGTCGCATCCGCGGTAATCGTCTTGCCGTTGTTTAGAGAGATGACGTCGTGATCGCCTTCGTCGGAAAGCTCGGTGGCACGGGCAAAGTGTTCTGTGACCTCGACCCACTCCGGAACATCGGACAGAATCGACCGGAAAAACCACTGTAGATAATGGCCGTATAGAGCACGCAGGGGATAAGACTCCGGACGTACCGATTCGAGGTAGTGACGACCGAACTCGTCCACTACACCCTTATCTAATGGGTGGTCAGCGACGTAATCGAGTTTCGGCTGCGCAATATTGTCAGTTCGGTCCAGGAGCAACTGAACCCATTCGTAAATAGTGGGGCCTTCAACCACAGGGGCATTAACTGTCGCACCGGGCTCAGAGAACAAAGTCATGCCGTGGGCGAAAGTGTTCATGCACAACACCTTGGTCTGGTTAATATCCCAAATCTTGCCGCCACCGTGTTGAGCGTCATCAATAAGGTGCAGCTCTAACTGATCTGGGTGTTCAGTAGCACTATTGAGGTAAGCGATAAGCCGTTCTAACGTCGATACGCCACGCGGGCCAAGTCCCACGAGAGCAATAGATGCGGTGTGCTGAGTCATGTATTTCTGCCTCGCTTCATAGACTGTGCAGATTGTTGATAATAGACCGCTAAGTCTATCAGCAATGGCCAGCTCGTTTCTGATTAAATTTCCTGCTCTCAACCCGGCCGTGGGCACTATTTAAGTTGAGTGATGGGGTAGGAGTTTTCACGTACACCTATTGTCATTCGCCTAGGATAAATATAAAAAGAAGACATTAGTATCTTCTTGCTGTTGGAAGCTGACCCTATGTTGTCGCGTTGGTTTATCTTGTACCTGCTGGGCCTGTGGCTTGCCTCTCAGGCGATCGTGTGGGGGTTTACTGAAGTTGTCGCACCGGCTATCGGGTTGGAGTCGGCGCTGGGGTTAGAGGATGTGGAGACCTGGCTGAAAGTGCTTGTGAACACCCTTTTCCCGTTGCCTTTCGTGGTGGTGCTGGCTCGTCGGCTGGTTAGGGACCCTGCTTAGTTAAGGGGTGTGCGGCCCCTGGGCGGGGGCGGCATCGTTAAGCAGCTGCGTAACCATAATGCAACCTGTATATTTGTGAGAGAAGTAATTACTGCCTTATATGAAGGTGGTGTGCTTGGCCAAGTAAGACGACTGACGGGAGTGAAGTATGGGCCCTTATGAGCTGATGTTGGTGTTGTTGTTCCTGGCTGTGGTGGTGGGCATCATCGTGTGGCTGGTGTCTCTGACCAAGGATGTGCGTAAGACGCGGCAGTTGTTGGAGGAACAGCGTCGTGCGGATAAGGGTGGTCGCGTGGAGTAGTTACCCTGGTGGGTATGGCTACTTCAGATATGATCACCGTTCGTGATGCGCACCTGCACAATCTGCGGCACGTGGATGTGTCGATTCCGCGTGGGCAGTTGGTGGCAGTAACGGGTGTGTCCGGCTCGGGTAAGTCCTCGTTGGCTTTTGGCACCATTCATGGTGAAGGCCAGCGTCGCTACTTGGAGTCGGTGGCACCTTTTGCGCGACGGTTGATTGGTTCGGCAGTCGACCCGCAGGTAGAAGAGATTGCGGGTTTGCCGCCGACGGTGGCGTTGCAGCAATCGACAAGTGGGGGTGGGGCGCGCTCCACCGTGGGCACGCTGTCGTCGATGTCGAATACGGTGCGCCTGTTGTATTCGCGCGCCGGGGATAATCCAGACGGGTTGTACTCGGATTCTTTCTCGCCCAATACGCCGGAAGGCATGTGCCCGGATTGTCAGGGCACTGGTGTGGTCCATGAGCCGACGGAAGCCTCTATGGTGCCGGACCCGACGCTGTCGATTGAAGAAGGCGCGATTGCCGCCTGGCCGGGTGCGTGGGCCGGTAAGAACTTCCACGATATTTTGCAGACTCTCGGCTACGACTTGGATTCGCCCTGGCAGGAGCTGTCCCAGGAAGACCGCGACTGGATTCTCTTTACGGAAGAGCGTCCCGTGGTCACGGTGAAGCCGCTGCGTGGTGCGGACCAGATTCAGCGAAATTACGAGGGCACGTGGCGCTCAGTTGCTAGTTATTTGAATAAGACGTTGCGGGAGACGGAATCGGAAAGCTTGCGCCGCCGCACCCTGCAGTACATGGAATCCCGTGCGTGTGAGACCTGCGATGGCCGCCGCCTGAATACCAAGGCTTTGGCGGTAACCTACGCGGGGCTGCCTATCGATGCCCTCGGCAAACTCCCCCTCGACGAACTCCATTCGGTACTGGTCAAGCAGCAGAACGCCCAGGACGATGAGACGTCTGCGGAAGCGTTGTTGCTCAAACAGATTGTGCCGACGTTGTCGTCCGCTTTGGAGTTGGGCTTAGGACATTTGAGCCTGGATCGTCCGGCCGGCACCTTGTCGGCGGGTGAATTACAGCGCGTGCGCTTGGCTGCGCAGCTGCGCACTGGTTTGTTTGGTGTCGCTTACGTTCTGGATGAGCCTTCTGCTGGTCTGCACCCGCAGGAGCGTGCCGCGGTCATCGATATCTGCCGCCGCTTTATCGATGAGGGCAACTCCGTGCTCTTGGTCGAACACGACATGGACTTAGTCGCCCAAGCAGATTGGCTTGTCGATGTCGGCCCCCGCGCCGGCGAGGGCGGCGGTCAGGTGCTCTACTCAGGACCGTTGGGGAAGTACACCGATACTGACAACCCCACCGGTGCAGCCCTGGCGAGCCGCGAGCTGGAGCTTAATGATTCCGCCCGAGAAGCCCACGGCGAGCTCACCCTGCACGACATCAATATCCGTAGCCTCCAGAACCTCGACGTAAGCTTCGGCCTGGGCCAGTTCACCGCCGTGGCAGGCGTATCCGGTTCCGGTAAGTCCACGCTGGTGTCCACGGTGCTCGCAGATGTGCTGCGTGAGTCGGCGACTGCTGTTACCGACGCAGACGACTCTTCGGAATCTTCCGAAACTTCTGGTGCGGCCGAGGAATCCGGCCACACGGTGAGAAGCGTGGATGGCCTGGATGCGGTCAAGCGCGTCGTGCAGATTACGCAGAAGCCGATTGGTCGTACGCCGCGGTCGACGTTGGCGACCTATACCGGGTTGTTTGATGGTGTGCGCAAGCTGTTTGCGGGTACGGCTGAGGCGAAGGAACGCGGCTGGAAGGTCTCGCGCTTTTCTTACAACGTCAAACAAGGTCAGTGCCCGACCTGTGGTGGTGCGGGACAGATCGAAGTCGAGCTGGTCTTTTTGCCGGGCTCGTATACACAGTGCCCGGATTGTAAGGGGCGTCGCTACAACGATGAGACTTTAGAGGTCACCTGGAATGGCTACACGGTGGCAGATATTTTGGAGCTCACCGTGGATGAGGCCGCAGAGGTCTTTGCTGATGAGCCGAAGATTTACCGCGCGATTGAAACACTGCAGGCCATCGGTTTGGGCTATTTGCGTTTGGGCCAGGGCGCACCGGAGCTATCTGGTGGCGAGGCCCAGCGCATTAAGCTCGCCACGGAGCTGCAGCGTTCCCGCAACGCGCGCAGGGGTCATACGGTCTACTTGCTGGATGAGCCGACGACGGGTCTGCACCCGGCGGACGTGGAGTTGTTGACTGCGGAATTGCACAAGCTTGCCGATGCCGGCCAGTCCGTCATCGTCGTTGAGCACGCCCCCTTTGTCATCGCTGGTGCGGACCGGGTGATTGAGATGGGGCCGGGTGCCGGTGCCAATGGCGGCAAGGTTATTGCCGATGCCACACCAGCTGAATTGGCCACCACCGATACCCCGACTGGCAGGGCGCTTCACGCGCGCTCGCTGTAATCTTCCAGCAAAATGCGGTATCTCTGGTTGCATGAGCAATAACTACGGCAACAACGGCCGCCCGGGTCGCGGCGACAACAACTACGACGCTGACCAGACCCGGCACATCGGGCGCGTCGAGGGCAACGGCGCAGGTGACGACCGCCCGCGCCAGTACTTCCCCGGCGAAGGTGGTTCTCAGCAGGGTGGCTTTAACCAGCCCGGTTACAACCAGAATTATCAGCAAGGCGGTTACCAGCAGGGTGGGTATCCGCAGAACGGATACAACCAGGGATATCAGCAGGACGAGCAGTACGAGCCGGTGCCGTCGAGTTACTCCGCACCGCAGGGTGGCGGTTCGGGCAAGAACGGCATGACCGGTGTGCTGGCAGCACTCGCGGTCCTGGCGTTGCTGGCTATTGGTGTGCTGTTCTTCCTATGGCGTTCTGCTGCGAATGACGCGGAAGAGGCCGAGCAGGAGCCGACGACTCTGACCGAGACGACTGAGGTTCCGACCACGGTCACCGAAACCGAGACCACCACCGAGTCGGCCAATGATGTCCGCGACCTGCTGCCGGATAACATTCCGACCGAGATTCCGGAGCAGTACCAGCCGGATCAGGGCGAAGGTGGCGGCTTCGATGTCGAGGGCTTCTTCAACGATCTCTTAGGTGAGAACGAACCGAGTCCAGCCGTCTAATTTCACTTAGTAAGATCGGTCAGCATGAATGAATCGATGAAGCTGGCCGAGGCCGTGGCCGCACAGCTCGCCCGCCACCTCAACGACGTAATTATCTGCCCCGGATCCCGCAATGCGCCGCTGTCCTTAGCGCTGCTGGCGCGTGAGGACATCCGGGTGCATACGCGTATCGATGAGCGCAGCGCCGCCTTCTGTGCTTTGGGTATGGCCCGGGTGCAGCGCCGCGCAGTCGGCGTGGTGATGACCTCTGGTACCGCCGTGGCCAACGCATTGCCGGCCATGGTGGAAGCAGCGCACTCGCATACCCCGCTGGCGGTCATTAGCGCGGATCGCCCAGAACGTATGGTCGGCACGGGTGCCTCCCAGACCATCGACCAGCAGGGCATTTTCGGGGATTTCGCCCCGACTACCCAGGTCACTAGCGGCGATGACATTTTGGCTATGGCGCAGCGCCTGGCCACCGATTCCCAGATCCACATCAACGTTGCTTTCGATACCCCGCTGGTCGACGACGAATTGCCCAGCACCCCGTCCGAAAGCTTTCAGCGCAAGGCGAAGCTGCCGGCAGCCTCCAACCACGGTGAGGTCGCCGTAGACCTGGAGAAGAACACCCTGGTTATTGCCGGTGATGAGGCGTGGCCCGTGCCAGGACTTGAAGACGTGCCGACCATCGCGGAACCCAGTGCGCCCGCACCCTATTACCCGGTCCATCCGGCAGCGGCACACATCTTCCGCAAGGCGCAGGTCAGCGCCAATGACTACGTGGTCAACACGAAGGTCGAGCAGGTCATCGTCGTGGGTCATCCGACCCTGCACCGCGGGGTGTTGGCGCTCATTAATGACCCGGACATTGACCTGATTGTGCTGTCCCAGACCCCGGACTTCACCAACCCGCGCGGTGAGCACGCCACCTTGGGCACCACCGTGAAAACCAGCGGTGAGCCCACCAGTGACTGGATGAAGATTTGCCAGGGCGCTTCCGATATGGCTGCGGAGGCCGTGCGCGAGACCCTCGACAACGACGAGCACGGCTTTACCGGCCTGCATGCCGCAGCCGCCGTGGGCGATACCTTGGCCGTCGGCGACACGTTAGTGCTGGGTGCCTCCAACCCGGTGCGCGATGCTTCCCTGATTGGTCTGCCTTTTGATGGCGTCGATACCTTTGCCCCGCGCGGTGCAGCCGGCATCGATGGCACCATCGCGCAGGCCATTGGCGTGGCCCTGGCCAACCAGTCCCTGCACGCGGCAGACTGGCGCGCGCCCCGCACCATTGCATTGCTTGGCGATGTCACCTTCTACCACGATGCATCCTCCCTGCTCATCCCACAGGACCAGAGGCGACCGGAAAATCTCACCATCGTGGTCGCCAATGACAACGGTGGCGGTATTTTCGAGCTGCTCGAGCAGGGTCAGCCTTCCTTGCGCGCATCCTTTGAGCAGGCTTTTGGCACGCCGTGTGAGGTGGACATCGAAAAGCTTGCCGATGCCTACGGTGCGGACTACCGCAGCGCCGACACTCCGCAGGAACTGCTCGACGTTTTGGCAGAACTGAAGGAATATTCCACCGGCATCACCGTGGTGGAAGCACACACCACTCGTAAGAGCCTGCGCGAGCTGCATCAAGAGATCGCGACCAAGGTAGGCAGCTAATGCGGCGAATTACCCCAGCGATTTTAAGGCGGCGTTTGTACCAATTGATTTTGGTGCTCTACGCCGCTGCCATGCTGGGGGCTGTCGCCATGGTGTTAGGTCCTTTCCTCAATGACCGCGCCATCGACCGCGAACCCGCGCGTGCCCTGGCGACGGTGACCGATGTCAGCTGGAGCCGCACCAACGTCGACTTCCAGGATGCCGACGGGGTGTACCACTCACCCCAAACCGGTCTGCTGTATCCGACCGGATTAGGCGAGGGCCAGCAGGTGTGGGTGATCTATGCCGCCGATGACCCGGACTTAGTTAAGGTGGAGGGACGCGAATGGACCTTATCGGTGATTCCGGCGCTCTCCAGTGCTGCCGTGGCCACGCTGATTGCCGTCGGCGCGTGGTGGCTGGTGGGCCGAGTAGGCCGAAAGCAGCAGGGTAAACCTGCCGATAAGGAAAAGTTAACCGAAAGTTCGGATAGGCTTCATCGAGAAGTACCAAGAGATGGGGAATGATAGGGACCATGCGAGTTGCGATTGTGGCTGAGTCCTTCCTTCCCAACGTCAACGGTGTCACCAATTCCGTCCTGCGCGTGCTCGAGCACCTGCACGCCACCGGGCACGACGCGATCGTCATCGCGCCGGGTGCCCGCGAAAAGCAAGAAGAAATCCCGGACTACCTCGGTTTCAAAATCGTGCGCGTGCCGACGGTCAAAGTCCCCCTCGTCGACTCCCTTCCGGTGGGCGTGCCCACCCGCGCTGTCGATGCTGCACTGCGCGAGTTCAAACCGGACATCGTGCACCTGGCTAGCCCCTTCGTTTTGGGTGCGGCGGGTGCCTTCTCTGCTCGCCAACAGCGCATCCCCGCGGTTGCGCTCTACCAGACCGACGTCGCTGGATTCGCCACCAAGTACCACGCCTCCGCGCTGGCCTATGGCGTGTGGGAGTGGCTGCGCACCATCCACAATGCCTGCCAGATGACCCTCGCTCCGTCTTCGCTGACCATCGCGGACCTGGAAAAACACAACATCAAAAACGTCCGCCACTGGGGCCGCGGCGTCGATGCCGAGCGCTTCAACCCCAGCCGCCGTTCTGAGAAGCTCCGTAAGTCCTGGGGCATTACCGAGGGGCGCAAGGCTGTCGGCTTCGTGGGCCGCCTGGCTGCTGAGAAGGGCGTGCACCGGCTCTCCGCACTCAATGGCCGCGAGGATATCCAGCTGGTCATCGTCGGTGACGGTCCGGAGCGTCCGCTGCTGGAAGCACAGCTTCCCGATGCCATCTTCGTCGGCGCCCTCAACGGCACCGAACTCGCTGAGGCCTATGCCAGCCTTGACCTCTTCGTCCACGCTGGCGAATTCGAGACCTTCTGCCAGGCCATTCAGGAAGCCCAAGCCTCCGGAGTGCCGACCATTGGTCCGCGTGCCGGTGGCCCGGTTGATCTCATCGAGGAGGGCTACAACGGCCTGCTTCTCGATGTCGAGACCTTCATCGAAGACCTTCCCAACGCCGTCGACGCACTTCTCAACCCAGAAATCCACGACGAGCTGCGCGCAAACGCCCGCGAGTCCATTTCCTCGAAGACCTGGACCGCACTCTGTGAGCAGCTACTGGGCTACTACGAGGAAGTCTTGGAAGACACTCGTCGCGTCCCGCTGACGATTCTGGGACAGCGCCCGGAGCTGCCGCGCTGGGCGGCGCGTGCTCTTGGCGCCCGCGTGGCCTAAACTAGGCCAAGTGTCTAAGGCAGATCTGGATAAACAGCCCCTCGACGTCGCGCGCATGTTTGACGCGGTGGGCGAGAAGTACGACATCACCAATACCGTGCTCGCTTTCGGGCAAGACGCCCGCTGGCGTCGCCGCACCCGCGAGCGCCTGAATCTGCAGCCCGGCGAGAAAGTCCTCGACCTCGCCGCGGGTACCGCGGTGTCCACTGTGGAGCTCGCCAAGTCAGGTGCCTGGTGTGTAGCCTGC
Organism: Corynebacterium camporealensis; assembly: GCF_000980815.1. Taxonomy (NCBI): domain Bacteria; kingdom Bacillati; phylum Actinomycetota; class Actinomycetes; order Mycobacteriales; family Corynebacteriaceae; genus Corynebacterium; species Corynebacterium camporealensis. The sequence goes on from NZ_CP011311.1 coordinate 309,549, forward strand.
GATTTCTCCCGCGGCATGCTCGCCGCCGGCCGCGACCGCGACGTCCCCAAAGTTGCTGGCGACGGCATGCAACTACCCTTCGCTGACAACACCTTTGACGCGGTGACCATATCTTATGGCCTGCGCAATATCCACGACTTCGAACTCGGCCTGCGCGAAATGTCCCGCGTCACCAAGCCGGGCGGTCGTCTCACCGTGGCAGAATTCTCCAAGCCAGTCGTGCCGATCTTCGGCACCCTCTATAAGGAGTATCTGACCCGCCTGCTGCCACCAGTGGCCAAGCTGGTCTCGTCGAACCCAGATGCCTACGTGTACTTGGCAGAATCCATCCGCGCCTGGCCTGAACAAGAAGAACTCGCCGCCGCCATTAACCGCAACGGCTGGACCGGCGCAGGCTGGCAGAATCTCACCTTCGGCATTGTGGCCATGCATTCCGCGACGAAACCGGAGGAGTAAACCTCCGGCTTCGTCAAAGGGACGAAAGCTTATTCAGCTTTCACCGGGCTCCAGAGGGGAGTATCGCGGCGTATCTTGGCCACGCCTTGGCCGGTGAGGCGCCAGGCACGGGCAATGAGGTCGCGGTCGTCGTCAGTAATCAGATTGCCCATCAGACGAGCTGCAGCAGGCATGAGTGCCTTGCCGACTGGGCCGCGCAGTGCGACTGGACCTGCGAAAGGCAGGAACTGTGGATAGGTCAGCAGGCGTGCCGCGGTGCGCGCAAGCAGGAAAGCTTCGCCGTAGTGGGCCCGCAAGGTTTCTGGCCACAGCAGGGTGAAGTCGCGCTCGTCGAGCATCTCCACGGCTAGCTGTGCGGTTTCCAGGCCGTAGTCGATGCCTTCACCGTTGAGGGGGTTGACACACGCAGCGGCATCGCCAATGAGCATCCAGTTCGCACCCGCCACGTTGGACACCGCACCGCCCATCGGGAGTAGGGCAGAGGCGACCTTTTCAATCTCGCCGAGGCCCCATGCCTCGCGCTGTTGCGCGGCGTAGTGTTGCAGAAGCTTTTTGGTGTTGATGCGGGCGGGGCGCTGCGATGTCGACAGGGCGCCGAGGCCGATGTTGACCTGACCGAGTTCCTCACCGAGGGGGAATATCCAGCCGTAGCCGGGTTGGACGGTGCCGGATTCATCGTTAAGCTCCACGTGCGAATGCATCCACGGCTCGCTGGCGTGGGTGGAATCAGCGTAGCTACGTGCGGCGATGCCAAAGACCTCGCCTTGGTGCCACGTGCGGCCGAGCTGCTTGCCGAAGGTGGAGCGCACACCATCGGCGACAATCGTCCACTTCGCCTGGATGGTGTCGTCGCCGACTTGGAAGCTGGTGAGGCGATTGCCGTCAAGCTCTGGTTTGGCGGCGGACCCGTGGATGGCCGTGACGCCGTGGTCGAGGGCTGCTTGGCGGAGTTGGGCATCGAAAAGCGTGCGCGGCAGGGCGGTGCCTTCGGTGCTGGGGTAAGTATCAGGCCACGGTGCGGTAACAGAACCGCCGTAGCCGTGCAGTTTCAAGCCCTGGTTGCGGTAGGTCGGATTGACCTTGATGCCCAGCAGATCCAGCTGGTGCATGGCGCGTGGGGTGAGGCCATCGCCGCAGGTCTTGTCGCGGGGGAACTCGGCGGCATCGATAAGTGCGACCTCCCAGCCAGCGCGGGCGGCATGGATGGCAGCGGCTGAGCCGGAAGGCCCGGCGCCGACGACGGCGACATCGAAAAGCTTGGGCATGTCGACCATTGTTGCAGATTAAGCCGCCTCGACTATGTTTCCCCCTAGGTAGTGGACTAGGTTAGTAAAGGATTATCAGGTAACTAGGAGCAAGGACCTTCTTTTCATGAGCAACGGCGACAACTCCGTCGACTTGGGCAACTCGCAGCTCAACGCTCGCGTGCACGAAGGCGTGGCGGCGGTTGAGGAATTGCTGCAAACCGAAATTAACCGCGGTGAAGCATTTGTCTACGACAAAGCTCAACACCTAGTCGCCGCGGGTGGCAAGCGATTCCGCCCCGTGATGGCACTGTTGGCCTCGGAATACGGCACTGACCCTTACAACGCCAACGTTATTAAGGCTGCTGCTTCCGTGGAAATGGTCCACGTTGCCACCTTGTATCACGACGACGTCATGGACGAAGCTGACCGCCGTCGCGGCGTGGAATCGGCGAACTCCCGCTGGAACAATTCCGTCGCCATTTTGGCCGGCGATGCGTTGCTGGCTCACGCATCGAGGTTGATGAGTGAGCTCGATACGCATACCGTTTCGCACTTCGCGGAGACCTTCGAAGAGCTGGTCACCGGACAGATGCGTGAGACCGAAGGCGCCGGCGAGGCCAACCCAGTGGAGCATTACCTGGCGGTTATCAAGGAAAAGACTGCGGTGCTGATTGCGTCGTCGTCCTACTTGGGCGCTTATCACGCTGGCGCTAGCCCGGAACATGCTGTGGCTTTGAAGCGCATTGGTTCCTATGTGGGCATGATTTTCCAGATTGTTGACGACATTATCGACATCTTCTCCGACCCGGGTGATTCCGGTAAGACCCCGGGTACTGACCTGCGTGAAGGTGTCTTCACTCTGCCGGTGCTCTATGCGTTGGAAGAGGACAACGAAGTAGGTGAGGAGCTGCGCGCCCTGTTGACTGGCCCGCTGACGTCCGATGCCGATGTCGGCCGCGCACTGGAGCTTCTCCATGCTTCCAATGGCCGTGCTAAGGCCATGGCAGTCGTACAGCAGTACCTCGATGCAGTGGATGCTGAACTGCACACCCTGCCTCAGAATGCTGCGACGTGCGCGCTGCACCAGCTTGCTGACTACACCGTGCAAAGAGTCGGTTAACCTGCCGATTTGCCCCCGAAGGGGACGCGTGTAGTAGAGTTACTTCTCGCACCACAGAGTGCATGCCAGGTTGCCCGAGCGGCCAAAGGGAGCGGACTGTAAATCCGCCGGCATTGCCTTCAGAAGTTCGAATCTTCTACCTGGCACCACCAACACCCCACGGAAATCCGTGGGGTGTTCTTTTTGGTTTTAACTCTTCACTGCGTTGGTGTCTTCTACGGGTTGTTCGGGCCTGTGTGTGGGGTGGGGCACTGGGTTGCTTTCCGGGCAGCTTGTCGTATTCGCGCGCGTTCCTGGGGTCCGAGCGAGGTTTTGGGGTGAAACGCGGAGCAAATGGACACCTAGGAGAGTGGCTCGGGTTGCTTTCGGGGCAGCTTGTCGTATTCGCGCGCGTTCCTGGGATCCGGGCGAGGTTTTGGGGTGAAACGCGGAGCAAATGGACACTCGGGGAGTGGCGAGGTGCTGACTGTGGCAGCTGCACAAAGAAGGTAGGTTTAAGCGTGCAATCATGGTGTATGAAAATATGCGATACGCTGGCGATTTGTGTTCGTAGCTTAAGTCGGGTTACTCTTTTGAAGTCCGCAACGGAGAGCACAACGAAATATTGTTGAGTTCTACGGCGAGGATATGCCCCCTTAGCTCAGTCGGCAGAGCGTTTCCATGGTAAGGAAAAGGTCGACAGTTCGATTCTGTCAGGGGGCTCCATTCATGTCTCAGGACATTTGTTTCTGAGAAGTGAATATGGCGGTGTAGCTCAGTGGTAGAGCAAGCGACTCATAATCGCTGTGTCGCGAGTTCAATTCTCGCCATCGCTACAAGGACATCCTGCTTTGGTAGGGTTTCCAGGTGTAGAGGGGCGTGGCGCAATTGGTAGCGCAACGGTCTCCAAAACCGTAGGTTGCAGGTTCGAGTCCTGTCGCCCCTGCAAAATAGGCCGGCCACTTCGTGTGGTCGGCTTTTTGTTTGTCTTGACCTTTGCTAGAGTTGTCAAAGTTAAGCAGGCTTATATGGCCTTCAGCGTTCAGTCTCCAAGGAGGACAACCGCCGTGAGCGATGAACAGGCAGGCGCACCGCGTCCTACTGGTAAGCGCCAGCTTTCGGGAGCTGCGGATACCACCACGTCGCAGGCCTACGAGGCGAAGCGCGATACCCGCGCACAATCCGAGGAGAGCCCCGGCGGCGGCGTAGGCGCCTTCCCGGGTGAGGTCGCCACCGAGATGAAGAAGGTGGTCTGGCCAACTCCGAAGGAGATGGTGCAGTACACCCTGGTGACCTTCGCATTCCTGATCATCATGACCGCCCTGGTATGGGGCGTCGACACGCTGGTCGGCCTGGGAGTTGAGCAGGTGCTCACTCCTTAGTAGGATACAAACCTATAAGTCTTTCATCCCGCCGGTTTCCGCACAGGAAACGGCGGGATACTTTTTGCCTTAGGCTGGCGGGTAAACACCCGACGAGCCCCACGAGAAGATGGAGTAAACCATGAGCGACGAGAAGAACGTCGAAACCGTAGAGACTTCGGTGGAGGCCGAGCTGATCGGCAGCGTCCAGGACCAGGCCGCAGAAGCCGTAGCCGACGCCGAAGGCGATGCTGCCCAGACCGCGGCGGATGAGTCCGCAGCAGAGGATGCCGAGGACGTACCGGCAGAGGCTGCCGCAGAAGAAGCCCCGGCAAACCCGGAAGAGGCTCTGGCAGCTGCTGAAGAGACTGACCCGGATGCGGAGTACCGCAAGCGTCTGCGCGAGTACGTGCGTGAGCTGAAGAAGCTGCCGGGCCAGTGGTACATCATTCAGTGCTACTCCGGTTACGAGAACAAGGTGAAGACCAACCTGGACATGCGTGCCCAGACCCTCGAGGTGGAAGACTCCATCTTCGACGTGGTCGTTCCGATTGAGCAGGTTCTCGAGGCCAACAAGGACGGCAAGAAGAAGCTCGTCAAGAAGAAGCTGCTGCCGGGCTACGTCCTGGTGCGCATGGAGCTTAACGATGCCGCATGGTCCGTCGTCCGCGATACCCCAGGCGTGACCTCGTTCGTGGGCAACGAGGGTAATGCAACCCCGGTGAAGATTCGCGACGTCGCCAAGTTCCTGCTCCCGAACGACACCGCTGCCTCCAAGGGCGAGGCTGCCGCCAACAAGGACGAAGGCGAGCAGGTTGTCTCCATGCCGGAGAAGGAGCTGAAGAAGGCTTACGCACACGACTACGAGGTCGGCGAGGCTGTCACCATCCTGTCCGGCCCGCTGGCATCGGTGTCCGCTACTATTTCCGAAATCGACCCGGAAACCGGCAAGATGCAGGGCCTGGTGTCCATCTTCGGCCGCGAGACCCCGGTGGAGCTGTCCCCGACCGAGATCGAGCGCATTTCCTAAGGCATTTTTCCAACACACGCTGCGAATTTGCCGCGGCGTGAGGATTTGGATCTAAGGCGCACGGTGTTCTAGACTGGAACGCCGTGCGCCTTTTTCGTGCACACATGTACAAACGTAAATCCCCCGGTGGCCTGCAACAGGGCATCCGGACGGGCACTGTTATTCATCGTGGCAGTGACCCGGTACCACAGGAATTGAGGTAATTCGATGGCTCCGAAGAAGAAGGTAACTGGCTTCATCAAGCTGCAGATCGAGGCAGGCGCTGCTAACCCGGCACCTCCGGTTGGCCCGGCACTGGGTGCCCACGGCGTCAACATCATGGAATTCTGCAAGGCTTACAACGCCGCTACCGAAAACCAGCGCGGCAACGTCGTGCCGGTTGAGATCACCGTTTACGAGGATCGCTCCTTCGATTTCAAGCTGAAGACTCCGCCGGCTGCCAAGCTGCTGCTGAAGGCCGCTGGTATCCAGAAGGGCTCCGGCGTCCCGCACACCGACAAGGTCGGCTCCGTGACCTGGGATCAGTGCAAGGAGATTGCACAGACCAAGTTCGAGGACCTCAACGCTCGTGACATCGACAACGGCGCCCGCGCTATCGCTGGTACCGCTCGCTCCATGGGCATCACCGTTGAAGGTATCCCGGCTAAGTAAAATTACATCGCTCCAGGGATAATCCCTGGCGCGTGGTAGGGCCCGCTTCGGCCCGATTGACCACACCAATTCGAGTAAAGGAATTGCATAATGAGCACCAAGTCTAAGGCTTACAAGGCCGCTGCTGAGCTGGTGGACAAGTCCCGCCAGTACCGCCCGATCGAGGCCGTCAAGCTGGCCAAGGAGACCTCCTCCAAGAACTTCGACGCCACCGTTGACGTCGTCTTCCGCCTGGGCGTTGACCCGCGCAAGGCTGACCAGCTGGTTCGCGGCACCGTCTCCCTGCCGAACGGCACCGGTAAGGACGTTCGCGTTGCTGTCTTCGCTGAGGGCGAGAAGGCTACCGCTGCTAAGGAAGCTGGCGCAGACATCGCTGGCACCGAGGAGCTGCTCGAGGCTATCAACGCTGGCAACATCGACTTCGACGTTGCTATCGCTACCCCGGACCAGATGGCTAAGGTCGGCCGCGTTGCTCGCGTCCTGGGCCCGCGTGGTCTGATGCCGAACCCGAAGACCGGCACCGTCACCGCTGACGTTGCTAAGGCTATCGGCGAGGTCAAGGGCGGCAAGATCTCCTTCCGCGTTGACAAGGCTGCTAACCTGCACGCCATCATCGGCAAGGCTTCCTTCGACGCTGAGAAGCTGGCTGAGAATTACGGCGCACTCATGGACGAGATCCAGCGCCTGAAGCCGGCATCCGCAAAGGGCGTTTACATCAAGCGCGCTACCATCTCCACCACCTCCGGCCCGGGCATCCCGGTCGACGGTTCGGTGCAGAAGAACTACCTGGACTAATTACATCCAGCGCTAACCCATCCTGCGGGGTGGGTTTTCGGCGTTTTATGCCCGCTACAATTTTGGGCTATGTGCCTTACTTATCCTGCGCATCTGCGCGGTGCGAGCCTGAAGCTTTCCGATGCCCCCTTGAAAACCTGGCAGCACACCAACGAATCCCTGCTCCTGGGACATGGCAAGGCAACTTTTGAGGCGGCAGCCGATAACCTCTTCAGCTTCCGCGCCCACGCCCGCGCTGGAGTGGAGGTCAGCCCGCACCCACAGCGTGAGGATGCTGTCATGCTGCGCTTTGGTCCGACGCTTTCGCCGTGTCTTATCCTGCAACGCGAGCGCACCAACAACCGTGCGGTGCTCGTTTACGGCACCCTGCCCGGCCACGTTGAGTGCGGGGAAGAGGCCTTCATCGTTGAGCTTCACGATGACGGCCGCGTCATGGGTAAGTGCTGCGCCTTCTCCCGTCACGCCTGGTGGCCAGCAAAACTAGCCCCCTGGGCAGCCCGCCGGGTGCAGCTGCACATCACCAGAAAGTATCTCGAAGGCATGCGCCCGTAGTTATACTGGCTCCCATCAAGTCCAAGGAGCCGACATGAAGACAACCAAGACGCTCGCTAGCGCACTGCTCTCCCTAGCGCTGCCTTTCGGTCTGGCAGCTTGCGGGGAAGACGCGGAAGAGACCGCCGCACCAGCGCCGTCGCCAGCCGCTACTGGCGACGTTGCTGCCGACGACGAGGGTCGGGATGATATCGGTACATTTACCGTTCAATGCGAAGTCTTAGAAGGCGACAAAGCCGTCGGATACGTGAGCGGTAACAGCGCACAGAACCACGAGGAAGCCGAAGACATCGCCGAGGAATTCCTCTCCCTCTTCGGACCAGATGCCGAGATGCAGGAGTGCGAACCCCAAGATGAGTATCAGTCCCTGGGTGCGTACACCCTAGACCACGAACCGCTCTAACTAACGAACATCGATGGCGTCGAGTACCCATTCCTGCGCCGAATTCCGACGGATATTCTTCGCCAACGGAATCTGATGCGAGGCCGATTCCAGGATGTGCATGAAGTAGCCCGCGGTATTCGGAATGGCAATCGTATCGCCGACCGCGACGCCGTCCGGGAAATCGAGCTTGCGACGCAAAATGACCTCATCTTCGATGCAGTAGGCACCGACCATGAAACCGGTGCGCGGCTCACGTTCCACATCACCTGCGGTCGGCACGAGCGCAGGGTCCAGCAGCAAGTCATCCGCTGCAGTGCGGCATTGCGTGCGATTCATCGCCACACCAATCAACGGCAGCCCGTCGGAGCGTGACTTAAGGAAAGACACCTCGGTCAGGATTATGCCGCAGCCATCGAGCAGGCTGCGCCCAGGTTCCAGGTGCAGCGCAATATCGCGCTGCCTGAGCGCTTCCTTGGTGGTGCCGTGCTCGGGAGTATCGCCATCGAGAAGCTGGCCCAACCACTCACCGCGCGTCGGAGTCTGCCAGAAGGGATAGGTATTGCTCAGTGGGTCAGACTTCCACGTAAACGGTTCACCGGTGCCGTCACGCTGTGCTTGGATGCGCTTTTGGTAGTGCTCCCACTGCGCGGGATCTTCCAGGTAACTCATCGGCACACCACCGCCGATATCAATGAACTTCGTCGGCTGGCCCTGCGCACGCAGGTGGTCGACCAAGGAAATTGCTTCGCCCAGTGCTAGACGACGATCCGCTTCCGCATAACCGTGCAAATGCACATGCACGCCCACAGCCTCAACACCTTCTGGCCACTGCGCGTCCTTCCACTGACCGAGCAGCTCACCAAAACGCGTAGGCGGCAGCTTTGATGGATCGGGGGCTAGTCGCGGCGCGAGGCGGGCGCGCGACGGCATGCCGTCGCGCAGGGAGGAGGAATTCAAGCGCCCAATGCGTTCTAGCTCCGCGCGGGAATCACACGAAATCACCACGCCGGCGTCCAATGCGATGCGAAGGAGTTCGTCGGTTTTGATGGCAGCGCTGACGATGATGCGCTCGGGTTCCACGCCGGCATCGAGGACCTGGAGAAGCTCGTCGCGGCTCGCGACATCAATGCCATGTCCTGCGGTGCGTGCAGCATCAACGAAGGTCAGTGCCTTGTTTGCTTTGCGAGCAAAGAAGACTTTGGTGTTGACGCCGCGGGAGGTGCCGGCATCGATAAGCTCTGCGGCGTTACGCGGCAGCGGTGAGGCATCCAGGACGTTAACTGGGGAGCCGAACTCCTGGGTGAGCGCGCGGACCTGCTCTGGATTGCTGAGTAGCTCTTGCATCCAGGGCTCCCAGCGCGCGGCGAGAGGAACGGTTCCGTGAATCGGCAAAATCTTGTCGGTCATGGGTTGGCTACTTTCTCCGCCCACTGCGGGATTTGGTCGTGGTCTTTTCTGCTGAGCGAGTCATGCCCGGGCAGTTCGATTTCGTTCATGCGGCCAATAGCGACGGTACCGGGCACGTCCTGAAATGGTGCGGGTTTGCCTTGCGGGGCGATGGTGGCATCGATAAGCAGGTCAATCTCCGGGGCGCTGTTGTCGCCGCTCTGCCACGCTTCGATGGTCTCAGGCGAGGTGAAGTAGTCGAGTTGGATGGTGCCGGCGTCGATAAATTCCAGCATCCTGCGTGCCGTGACTGGTGGTGGTCCGAAGGCGACGCGTTCCAGCGTGCGGGAAAGCTCGCGGAAACCTGGCACGATGCCGTGGTCGACGTGGCGTTGCACGAAGTTGGAGAACAGCCCGCGGAAAGCCGCGCCGATGGCTGCGGCGGGATTGAGTGGGGCAGTGCCTTCGGCAATCTGGAGGGAATGCCGTAGTTCGCCGACACTATCGCCGGAGAAGTCGCTGCCATCGAGGACGGCGCTCAGGTCGTCGGTGTGGAAGTCACCGAGGGTGAGTGCGGCATCGATAAGCACTGCTCGCAGCTCGGCATCGTTGACGGCGTTGTAGGCGCGCTCGTGCAGTTCCTCCGAGAACTCCGGGCCAGGTCGCGCGGGGTCGGGTTTGACCTCCATGAAGCGGCCGCTGCGGGTAACGGGGTAGATAACCTCGGCGGTTTCGCCGTAGCGCAAGCAGACATCGATGAAGGTCAGCGAGGCGCCGCGCACGCCGATGCGGCGGGGATTACGCGGCAGGTGCGCGCCGAAATAAAGACCGGTGACGGGCACTTCGCTGGGCTCGCGATGCAATGCGCCGGGGTGGTCATGGTCGTGACCGGTGCACAGCAGGACGTGGTCGAAGGGCTGGTCATCGACGAGGAATTCGTCGTTCTCGCGGGTAACTGTAGCGACGGTGCGGGGCAGGTGGCGCACGCTGATGCTATCTGGGGCGCGCTGGATGGCGGCGTGCCAGCTATCGATGAGGAACTCGCCAACCTGTGCGCGCGGCGGGAAGGGATCGGTGCTGTCGATGCCCTGGTCGCGCCGCCAGTCGTTGAAGCTGCCCAGGTGAGTCTTCACGATGCTGCTGGCGACGTTGAGGCGCCAACAGTGCGGCTGGTCAGGGCGATATACTGCGCCCGCCCCGGCGGGGTAGGGGTCGAAGACGGTGATATCCACCGGGCGAGTGGCGCGATTGATGAGTTCTTCGACGGCCCAGAGGCCGCGTGGACCACCGCCAATAATCGCTATGCGGGTGTTAGTCATGAGAGGGATTTTCTAGTCGGGCGTGCAGCTCATCCTGGTCAATAGGGAAGTGTTCGGTGACCCAGTCGTCGTTGTAGATGGTGTTGAGGTAGGGCTGGCCGGCATCGTGAAGCACGGCGACGACCTGGGCACCTTCGGGAAGTTCAGGGGCCATGCGCTGGAAGGCAGCGATGACGGCGCCACCGGATGCACCGGGCAATAGGCCCTCGGTGCGGGCGAGGCGGCGGGCGGCGATGACGGCGTCGAGGTCCGGTACGCGCTCGATGCCGTCGGGTTCGAATTGGGTGGACAGATCGGTGACCACACCAGCGCCATAACCAGGCAGGAGGCGAGTGCCGCGGGTGCCGCCGAAGAGGACGGAGCCTTCCGCATCCACGCCGATGGTTTTCGTATGGGCGTCGACGCTGTCCAGCTTGCGGACGCATCCACCCAGCGTGCCGGTCGTACTCATGGCAACTAACAGGTGGGAGGGAGCGAAGCCGAGCTGCTCCAGAATCTCGGTCATCGTGCCCTCGGAATGGGCCTGGAATGCGGCCTGGTTGGAGTACTGATCCAGGTTGTGGGAGTTGGGGATGGCATCGAGAAGCTCTTGCACGCGGGAGCGGCGAGCCGTGAGCCAATCGCCGGTCTCAGGATCCGGGTGGTCGAGCATTTCGACCTCGGCACCGTAGGCACGCATGGTCGCGACGGTGGACTCGTTCACGCGCGGGTCAACGACGCAGTGAAAGTGCATGCCGTGCAGCGGGGCCAGTCGGGCAAGTGCCATGCCCAAATTGCCTGACGATGACTCAATCAAAGTCGATCCCGATTCGATGTCACCGTTGGCGATGGCATCTTCTAACAGGGCACGGGCGGTGCGGTCTTTTGCAGAACCGCCAAGGTTGAACTGCTCGAGTTTGACGTAAAAGGAAAGGTCATCGCGGGGATTAATCGCATCCAGACGCATGAGCGGAGTATTGCCGATGGGTGGATTATCCCGGTCGAAGATACGCTGCGTAGTCATTAGTCCAATAGTAGCGATTTATGTGCCGGCCTGCGTGAAAAAGCCAATTTTGGGGTGGACAAATGCCCGCAATGAGCTGGCAAATAACCCAGGTTGGCTGGGTGGGGATCACTAGTTTCTTGGACACTAGCCGTTAGGTTGCTGTGAGGATGGAAAAAGACCAGGTCGGGTGGTGATTAGGCAAGGATGTACTTCGTTTAACAGCGCAAATGCGAGGCGCATACTTCAAGAATGTTCACAACGATTGCTGGCATTCCAGCCCACCCCATGTTCGTCCACTTCGCAGTTGCCTTTGCTCCAGTAGCTGCCCTTCTCATCATCTGGTGGGCACTGCGCTCCACCTCCCGGGGCTTCCAGATCCTCACCGCAGTCAGTGGCGTCATCGGCTTCATTGCCACCATTGTCTCCCGCAGTAGTGGCGAGGAGCTGTTGGCGATGCAAGGGCTCAGTGAGTCCAGCCCGGGTCCGCTGGCCGACCACTTGCTCTATGCCAACTTCATGCTCGGCGGCGAGCTGGTCATGCTCGGTGCTTTCTTTGGCGACATGCTGCTGCGCAGGTTCGTCGATAACCGTGCACTGTGCATCATCTTGCGAGTACTCGGCGTGATTGGCGCACTGGTGGTCATCGTATTTACGGTGCTCACCGGCCATGCTGGTGCCGTACAAGCTTGGAGTAACTAAGTTGCTCGGCAAGCGTTTTGGCGTATGTGGAAGTGCAGTGTAGGGTAACTAGCGAAGTTTGAACGGTCAGCCCGGCTGGCCGAGCTCAAGTTTCACCGAAGACCGTCGGTCATTCAGGTCAACGCCTGAATCGAAGGTCCCCGTAATGGGGCGGCCCACGCAGGAGACGCTTGTTGCACCTTAATCTTTGAAAAGATTTGTGCGCCTCGTGCTCTTGCACGGGGCTTTTGTTGTTTGCGCATCGTGGATGCCAAGACAAGCCCCGCGGAATCATTTAGAGATGTTTTGGAAGGAGGCGAGAATCACATGGCAAACCCAAAGAACACTGCAGACCTTGCAGCACTGAAGGAAAAGCTGGCTGACGCCAACTCTGTCGTTCTGACCGAGTACCGTGGCCTGACTGTTGCTCAGCTGCAGGAACTGCGTAACGAGCTGGGTTTCGATGTTGATTACTCCGTCGCCAAGAACACCCTCTTCAAGATCGCTGCCGCGGAAGCTGGCATCGAAGGTCTTGACGAGCAGCTGACTGGCCCGACCGCAATTGCGTTCATCAAGGGCGAGGCAGTGGATGCAGCAAAGGTCATCAAGAAGTTCGCTGATGACAATGACGCATTCGTCGTCAAGGGTGGCTACATGGACGGCGGCGCACTGACCGCTGAACAGGTTGAAGCCATCGCCAAGCTGGACAACCGCGAGACCACTCTCGCGAAGCTGGCTGGTGCCATGAAGGGTTCTATGGCAAAGGCTGCGGCTGTATTCAACGCCCCTGCTACCAAGATGGTCCGCACCGCTGTTGCGCTGCAGGACAAGAAGGAAGCAGAAGCTTAATTTCGCGTAAACCCAGACGGGTTGCGCCCACACACAAACCAACAACTTGGAACCGCAAAGGTTCCGCACAGAAAGGATGGCCATCATGGCTAAGCTCACCAAGGACGAGCTCATTGAAGCTTTCAAGGAAATGACCCTCATCGAGCTCTCTGAGTTCGTTAAGGAATTCGAAGAGGTCTTCGACGTTGAGGCTGCTGCTCCGGTTGCTGCCGTTGCTGCTGGCGCTCCGGCTGAGGGCGGCGCTGCTGAGGAAGAGAAGACCGAGTTCGACGTCGTTCTGACCGACGCTGGCGCTAAGAAGATCGGCGTCATCAAGGCTGTCCGCGAGATCGTCTCCGGCCTGGGTCTGAAGGAAGCTAAGGAACTGGTTGAGTCCGCTCCTAAGGCTATCGTCGAGGGCGCATCCAAGGATGACGCTGAGGCTGCTAAGACCAAGCTGGAAGAGGCTGGCGCTTCCGTCGAGCTCAAGTAATTTCACTTGGACTTCAAATCCCGCTCACCGTTTCGGTGCAGCGGGATTTTCCCGTTTTCGGGTTCGAATGTACATGTCTGATGTAGCAGACATATTCATCCAATGGTCTCGGGGATTAGGTGTGGGGTTCTGGAGTCATTTTGGCGCTGATTCGGCCGAATTTTGGCTTCGATTCGGTGGGGTAGTCGGGTTGTATGAGTGGGCATCGATAAGCATGGTGCGTTAGTGCTGGTCAGAGTGATGTCTTCTGGTCGGAGTGGTGTGGGTTTCCAGGTGTGGGGATGTGCAGGAGGGGTGTGAGCTGCGGCCGTAACACTGCAGTACGCGCGGGGCGGTGGCTGCAGGTTTGGAAGGATTCGGGCTGTAGAATAAGGCCTCATGTTGCCCAAGTCCCGTATTTTCTCTGTGCTCCTGCTCGGCCTCGGTGTTGCCTTGGTGGCTGCAGGTATCGTGGCGCCGGCTTTTCTGAACTACAACGCGCGTATGCCGTTGGATTTGGAGAAGTCGACGTGGACGCTGCACGACGAGTCGGGGCACGCGCGCATTTTGAGTGAGGAAGGTGAGGAGCCTTATGAGGGCCCGCTGACTTATCAGCTGCACATGGATGTCCAGAATCCGGCGGATGAGGACAATGCGACTATTCGTGTGGGTGAGTCGACGATGCGCGGACAGGGCGAGGGACTGGAGGATTTGGCTTCGGCAAAGGTGTGGACCTATTCCATGGATCGTCTGACCGGTGAGGCGGTCACGCCGGCGAATTTGAGCCACACGATTGCCAGCCCGAGCGATGAAGTCCCGATTGAGGGCTACTGGATGAAGTTCCCGGCCGATGCCGAGCAGACCACGTACCCGGTCTTTGACCCGACGCTGCGCCAGGCGCGCGATGCGGTCTTCCAGGAAGAAATGGACATCGAGGGCCGTACGGTCTACCGCTACCACCAGGAAATTGAGCCGGTGAACGTGGCGACGTTGTACTCCGCGCTGGGTACGACGACGCAGCTGGAAGGCGAAGAAGAAGGCGAGACCGAGCAGGGCTATCTGTACCACTCGGGCACGCGTGACTACTTCGTGGACCAGGAGACCGGCATGATTGTCGGTCTAGAGGTCGCGATTGATGATTACTACGGTGACCGGGCGGGCGTCGGAAAGGAGCGTGCTTTCGTCTTTGAGGGTGCCACCAGTGAGGAAGAGCGCGCGGAGCTGCTGGCGCAGGCCGATGAATTCCACAATCCAGTAGCGGCAAATATTGCACGCTGGGTCGCGATTATCGTCGGCGCCATCCTGATTCTGATTGGTTTGCTGGGTGCATTTGGAGCTTTTGGTGGCAAGAAGTCCCAGGGTAAGCGCCCTAAGGGCTCCCATCGTAAGGGAAATAGTGTGCCTGTGAGCAAATAGGCACGCGTCCACTTGCGGAATATCGCGAGGATGATGGTAGGCTGCCCTTGGAACAAAGCGCTGGGGAAGCGCTTTGCGGAACCACGTAGATGATTCCCCCGAAATGCGCTGCAACACCAGGGGTGGGTTGCGCGCACCTTTACATGCCAGCTGGTTTAGTATAGGCTGTTTCTTTGCGCTGGAATCTGGATCTTCGGTGCACATTTAGCCTTTCGAGTAGGTGATGGCAAAACCTCACTTGACAAGGTGATTTTGTGCTTTCTGAACCCAGGTATTCCACAGCAGACCGAATGCTAAAATTACCAGCGGTTTTGCGCCTCGTCGGCCAGGGCGAGGAAGCAATCCGCGTGAGGTGCTGGAAGGACCCATCTTGGCAGTCTCCCGCCAGACCAAGTCAGTGGCCAATATCCCTGGAGCCCCGAAGCGATACTCGTTCGCGAAGATTAGCGAGCCTATCGCTCTACCGGGCCTCCTCGATCTACAACTTGACTCTTTTTCGTGGCTCGTCGGCACGCCGGAGTGGCGTGAAAAGCAGCAGGCCGAGCGCGGCGAAGACGCGCGCGTAACCAGCGGCCTCGAGGACATCCTCGAAGAGCTGTCGCCGATTCAGGACTACTCGGGCAACATGTCATTGTCCCTGTCCGAGCCGCGCTTTGAGCCGACCAAGAACACGGTCGACGAGTGCAAGGAAAAGGACATTAACTACTCCGCGCCGTTGTACGTGACGGCGGAGTTCATTAACAACGACACCAAGGAGATTAAGTCCCAGACCGTCTTCATTGGCGATTTCCCGCTGATGACGGACAAGGGCACGTTCATCGTGAACGGCACCGAGCGTGTCGTCGTGTCCCAGCTGGTGCGCTCCCCGGGTGTGTACTTCGACCAGACCATCGACAAGTCCACGGAGCGCCCGCTGCACTCCGTGAAGGTGATTCCGTCGCGTGGTGCATGGTTGGAGTTTGACGTCGATAAGCGCGACACCGTGGGTGTCCGTATCGACCGCAAGCGTCGTCAGCCAGTGACCGTGCTGCTGAAGGCACTGGGCTGGTCCGAGGAGAAGATCCGTGAGCGTTTCGGCTTCTCCGAGCTGATGATGTCCACCCTGGAGTCCGACGGTGTGTCGAACACCGACGAGGCACTGCTGGAGATTTACCGCAAGCAGCGCCCAGGCGAGCAGCCGACCCGCGAGCTCGCACAGTCCCTGCTGGACAACTCCTTCTTCCGCGCAAAGCGCTACGACCTGGCTAAGGTCGGCCGTTACAAGGTCAACCGCAAGCTGGGCCTGGGCGGCGATCACGATGGTCTGATGACCCTGACCGAGGAAGACATTGCCGTCACCCTCGAGTACCTGGTGCGTCTGCACGTCGGTGAGCGCGAGATGCAGGCTCCGAACGGTGAGACCATTTCCATCAACACCGACGACATCGACCACTTCGGTAACCGTCGTCTGCGCACCGTGGGCGAGCTGATCCAGAACCAGGTGCGCGTCGGCCTGTCCCGCATGGAGCGCGTGGTTCGTGAGCGCATGACCACTCAGGACGCTGAGTCGATTACCCCGACCTCCCTGATTAACGTGCGCCCGGTTTCTGCTGCCATCCGCGAGTTCTTCGGTACCTCGCAGCTGTCGCAGTTTATGGACCACAACAACTCCCTGTCGGGCCTGACCCACAAGCGCCGCCTGTCCGCGCTGGGCCCGGGTGGTCTGACCCGTGACCGCGCCGGCATTGAGGTCCGCGACGTTCACGCTTCCCACTACGGCCGTATGTGCCCGATTGAGACCCCTGAGGGTCCGAACATTGGCCTGATCGGCTCCCTGGCCTCCTACGCACGCGTGAACTCCTTCGGCTTCATCGAGACCCCGTACCGCAAGGTTGTCGACGGTAAGGTCACCGACCAGGTCGAGTACCTGACCGCTGATGAAGAGGATCGCTTCGCAATTGCGCAGGCTGAGGTCGAGCAGGACGCTGAGGGCAACATCATCGGCGACCGCATCGAGGTCCGTCTGAAGGACGGCGACATCGGCGTGACCGAGGCTTCCGGCGTGGACTACGTCGACGTCTCCCCGCGCCAGATGGTCTCTGTGGCAACCGCCATGATTCCGTTCCTGGAGCACGACGATGCTAACCGTGCACTGATGGGTGCCAACATGCAGCGTCAGGCTGTCCCGCTGGTTCGCTCCGAGGCTCCTTTCGTGGGCACCGGTATGGAGCAGCGCGCTGCTTACGACGCAGGCGACCTGGTCATCACCCCGAAGGCTGGTGTCGTGGAAAACGTCACCGCTGACCTCATCACCATCATGGACGACGAGGGCCAGCGCGATACCTACATGCTGCGCAAGTTCGAGCGCACCAACCAGGGCACCAACTACAACCAGACCCCACTGGTGTCCATTGGTGACCGTGTTGAAGCAGGCCAGGTGCTTGCCGATGGCCCGGGTACCCACAACGGCGAAATGTCGCTGGGCCGCAACCTGCTGGTTGCGTTCATGCCGTGGGAAGGCCACAACTACGAGGACGCCATCATCCTCAACCAGCGCATTGTGGAAGAGGACATTCTGACCTCTGTCCACATCGAGGAGCACGAGATTGATGCTCGTGACACCAAGCTGGGCCCGGAGGAGATCACCCGCGAGATCCCGAACGTCTCCGAAGATGTCCTGTCTGACCTGGATGAGCGCGGCATCGTGCGCATCGGTGCAGATGTTCGCCCGGGCGACATCCTGGTCGGTAAGGTCACCCCGAAGGGCGAGACCGAGCTGACTCCGGAAGAGCGCCTGCTGCGCGCCATCTTTGGTGAGAAGGCTCGCGAGGTCCGCGATACCTCCATGAAGGTTCCGCACGGTGAGGTCGGCAAGGTCATTGGCGTTGCCCGCTTCTCCCGCGAGGAAGACGACGATCTGGCACCTGGTGTCAACGAGATGATTCGTGTCTACGTTGCCCAGAAACGCAAGATCCAGGACGGCGACAAGCTGGCAGGTCGCCACGGCAACAAGGGTGTTGTCGGCAAGATCCTGCCGCCTGAGGACATGCCGTTCATGGAGGATGGCACCCCGGTCGACATCATCTTGAACACCCACGGTGTGCCGCGTCGTATGAACATCGGCCAGGTGCTCGAGGTTCACCTTGGCTGGCTGGCTCACGCTGGCTGGAAGGTCGACGTGGACGATCCGGCTAACGAAGAGCTGCTCAAGACCCTGCCGGAAGAGCTTTACGATGTCCCAGCGGACTCGCTGACCGCCACCCCGGTCTTCGACGGTGCCTCCAACGAAGAGGTCGGCCGCCTGCTGGCTTCCTCCCGCCCGAACCGCGACGGCGACGTGCTGGTCGACGGCGACGGCAAGGCAAAGCTTTTCGATGGTCGCTCCGGCGAGCCGTACATGTACCCAGTTTCGGTTGGCTACATGTACATGCTGAAGCTGCACCACCTGGTCGACGAGAAGATTCACGCCCGTTCCACCGGCCCTTACTCCATGATTACCCAGCAGCCGCTGGGTGGTAAGGCCCAGTTCGGTGGCCAGCGCTTCGGCGAGATGGAGGTGTGGGCAATGCAGGCTTACGGCGCTGCCTACACCCTGCAGGAGCTGCTGACCATCAAGTCCGATGACGTGGTTGGTCGTGTGAAGGTCTACGAGGCAATCGTCAAGGGCGACAACATCCCGGATCCGGGCATTCCGGAGTCCTTCAAGGTGTTGCTCAAGGAGCTGCAGTCGCTGTGCCTGAACGTGGAGGTTCTCTCCACCGACGGCACTCCGATGGAGCTGTCCGGTTCCGATGAGGACGACATGGACAGCCCGTCGCTGGGCATTAACCTGTCCCGCGACGAGGGTTCCTCGGCTGACATCGCCTAGTACCGCGAAATGACATTTCGGTCCCCGCCGGCCCTACCGGCTGGCGGCGGGCGTTAACCGTATAAATCTTAAAAGCCATCAATTCCTCGTATTCGAGGATGAAAGGGAGAATTTACGTGTTCGACGTAAACCTCTTCGACGAGCTCCGCATCGGTCTGGCCACCGCCGACGACATTCGTCGTTGGTCCAAGGGCGAAGTCAAAAAGCCAGAGACCATCAACTACCGCACGCTCAAGCCGGAGAAGGACGGCCTGTTCTGCGAGCGCATCTTCGGTCCTACCCGCGACTGGGAGTGCTCCTGCGGTAAGTACAAGCGTGTGCGTTACAAGGGCATCATCTGTGAGCGCTGTGGCGTCGAGGTGACCAAGTCCAAGGTGCGCCGTGAGCGCATGGGCCACATTGAACTGGCCGCTCCGGTAACCCACATCTGGTACTTCAAGGGCGTTCCGTCCCGCCTGGGCTACCTGCTGGATCTCGCTCCGAAGGATCTGGAGCGCATCATCTACTTCGCAGCCAACATCATCACCTCTGTGGATGAAGAGGCTCGCCACCAGGACCAGTCCACTCTGGAAGCAGAAATGCTGCTGGAGAAGAAGGACGTAGAAGACGACACCGAGGCAGAAATTGCTGAGCGTGCCGCCAAGCTGGAAGAAGATCTGGCTGAGCTGGAGGCTGAAGGCGCCAAGGCTGATGCTCGTAAGAAGATCAAGAACGCTGCTGAAAAGGAAATGCAGCACATCCGTGAGCGCGGCGAGCGCGAGGTCGCACGCCTGGATGAGATCTGGAATACCTTCATCAAGCTGGCTCCGAAGCAGATGATCATCGACGAGACCATCTACGACGAGCTGGTCGACCGCTACGAGGATTACTTCACCGGCGGCATGGGTGCTGAGGCTATCCAGACCCTGATCCGTAACTTCGATCTCGAGGCAGAGGCTGAGTCCCTGCGCGAGGTCATCAACAACGGCAAGGGCCAGAAGAAGATGCGTGCGCTGAAGCGCCTGAAGGTTGTTGCAGCCTTCCTGCGCTCCGGCAACGACCCGGCAGGCATGGTTCTGGACGCAATCCCGGTGATCCCGCCGGAGCTGCGCCCGATGGTTCAGCTTGACGGTGGCCGCTTCGCTACCTCCGACCTGAACGATCTTTACCGTCGTGTGATTAACCGCAACAACCGTCTGAAGCGCATGATCGACCTGGGTGCACCAGAGATCATCGTGAACAACGAGAAGCGCATGCTGCAGGAGTCTGTGGACGCGCTCTTCGACAACGGTCGTCGCGGCCGCCCGGTCACCGGTCCGGGCAACCGTCCGCTGAAGTCCCTGTCTGACCTGCTGAAGGGTAAGCAGGGCCGCTTCCGCCAGAACCTGCTGGGTAAGCGTGTGGACTACTCCGGCCGTTCGGTTATTATTGTCGGTCCGCAGCTGAAGCTGCATGAGTGTGGTCTGCCGAAGCTGATGGCTCTCGAGCTGTTTAAGCCGTTCGTCATGAAGCGCCTGGTCGAAAACGACTACGCACAGAACATCAAGTCCGCGAAGCGCATGGTGGAGCGTCAGCGCTCCGAGGTGTGGGACGTTCTGGAAGAGGCCATTGCTGAGCACCCAGTGATGCTCAACCGTGCACCTACCCTGCACCGTCTGGGTATCCAGGCCTTCGAGCCGAAGCTGGTCGAGGGTAAGGCTATTCAGCTGCACCCGCTGGCTTGTGAGGCGTTCAACGCTGACTTCGACGGCGACCAGATGGCAGTTCACCTGCCGCTGTCCGCTGAGGCTCAGGCTGAGGCCCGCGTGCTGATGCTGGCTTCCAACAACATTCTGTCCCCGGCTTCCGGTAAGCCGCTGGCCATGCCGCGTCTGGATATGGTCACCGGTCTGTACTACCTGACCATGGACAAGTCCGAGGACGAGATCGGTGGCGAGGGTCGCTACCGCGAGGCCGACGAGAACGGTCCGGCACAGGGTGTGTACTCCTCCTACGCCGAGGCCATCATGGCTCGCGACCGCGGTGTGCTCGGCCTGCAGGCTCCGATCAAGGTCCGCATCTCCCACCTGCGCCCGCCGGCAGAGATCGAAAACGAGCTCTTCCCGGATGGCTGGAACAAGGGCGATGCCTGGCTGGCAGAGACCACCCTGGGTCGCATCATGTTCAACGATCTGCTGCCGTGGAACTACCCGTACCTCGAGGGCGTCATGGTCCGTAAGGGCGGCGTGGCTAACTCGGTACTGCTGGGCGATGTCATTAACGACCTTGCAGCCAAGTACCCGATGATCACTGTGGCTCAGGTCCTGGACAAGATGAAGGACGCTGGCTTCTACTGGGCAACCCGTTCCGGCGTGACGATTACCATGTCCGACGTGCTGGTTCTGCCGAACAAGACCGAGGTGCTCGAGTCCTACGAGAAGGAAGCAGAGCGCATCGAGCGCAAGTACTGGGAGCAGGGTGCTCTGACCGAGCGCGAGCGCTACGACCGTCTGGTTGAGCTGTGGAAGGATGCAACCGACACCGTGGGTAACGCGGTCGAGGATATGTACCCGGACGACAACCCAATTCCGATGATCGTGAAGTCCGGTGCTGCCGGTAACATGCGTCAGATCTGGACCCTGGCCGGTATGAAGGGCATGGTGGTGAACTCGCACGGCGATTACATCACCCGTCCGATTAAGACCTCCTTCCGTGAAGGCCTGTCCGTGCTGGAGTACTTCAACAACTCCCACGGTTCCCGTAAGGGCCTGGCCGATACCGCACTGCGTACCGCCGACTCGGGTTACCTCACCCGTCGTCTGGTGGACGTGGCCCAGGACGTCATCGTCCGCGAAGAGGACTGTGGCACCCGCCAGGGCGTGCGCGTCCCGATCGGCGAGGCTCCGGCTGTCGAAGGCGGCAAGGCTACCCTGCACGAGCTGTGGGAGACCTCCGCTTCCGGCCGCGTCATCGCTTCCGACGTCAAGGACGACGAGGGCAACGTCATCGCCGCTGCTGGCGAGGACCTCACCGAGGAACTCACCGACAAGCTGCTGGACGCTGGCGTTACCGACCTGAAGGTCCGTTCCGTACTGACTTGCCAGACCCCGGCTGGTGTCTGCGCTAAGTGCTACGGCAAGTCCATGGCTTCTGGTCAGCTGGTCGACATCGGCGAGGCAGTCGGCATCGTCGCTGCACAGTCGATTGGTGAGCCGGGTACCCAGCTGACCATGCGTACCTTCCACCAGGGTGGTGTCGGTGGCGACATTACTGGTGGTCTGCCGCGTGTTCAGGAGCTGTTTGAGGCTCGTAACCCGAAGAACCGCGCACCGATCGCTTCTGTCGACGGCACCGTGTCCCTGTCCGACGAGGGCAACTTCTGGACCCTGACCATCCACCCGGATGACGGCTCCGACGATGTTGTCTACGAGAAGCTGTCGAAGCGTCAGGGCCTGGCTCAGGTCCGCCGCCCGATGGAGTCCAACCCAGAGGCCATGATCGAGCGCTCCCTGCGCGATGGTGACCACGTGGAGACCGGCGAGCGCCTCATGCGCGGTGCTGCCGACCCGCACGATGTGCTGGAGGTGCTGGGCCGCCGTGGCGTCGAAAAGCACCTGATCGACGAAGTGCAGGCCGTGTACCGCACCCAGGGTGTGGCCATCCACGACAAGCACATCGAGATCATCATCCGCCAGATGCTGCGTCGCGGTACCGTCATCGATGCAGGTTCCACTGAGTTCCTGCCGGGTACCCTGGTTGACCTTTCTGAGGCCAAGCAGATCAACGCCGCACAGGTTGCCGAAGGTGGCGAGCCGGCTCAGCTGCGCTCGGAGATCATGGGTATTACCAAGGCCTCCCTGGCTACCGAGTCCTGGCTGTCCGCAGCCTCCTTCCAGGAGACCACGCGTGTGCTTACCGACGCGGCTATCAACAAGCGCTCCGATAAGCTCATCGGTCTGAAGGAGAACGTGATTATCGGTAAGTTGATCCCGGCTGGTACCGGTATCTCTCGTTACCGCAACATCTCCGTCAAGCCGACCGAGGCCGCACGCAACGCTGCGTACTCCATCCCGACTTACGGCGATTCCATCTACGGCGATGACGGCTTTGCCGAGTTCACCGGCGCCTCCGTCCCGCTGGATGAGGACTTCCCGTTCTAAAGCGGTAAACGCGAAAATCCCCGTTCTGGCCCTGTTAAGGGGTATAGAACGGGGATTTTGCTATGCTGAAGCGGCAATCTAACGGGTGCTCCCGCGCTGGGGGCTGAGACTACAGACGAGACCGCCTGTAGAACCGTCGAACCTGATCCGGGTAATACCGGCGATAGGAAGGATAGAAATTTTGGGTACCTCTGTATCTTCATCCCCTGCCACCGCTTCTGTTAAACCGCAGCGCACGCTGTCGTGGCGCGTCATCGACATCGTGGTGGCCTCCGTGTTGGGCGTGGCCTGCGGCCTGCTGTTCCTGGTTTGGAATTCTGTTGGCTACGCATGGTTCCTCGCCATGGATTCGCTCACCCCTGGCTTTGGTGGCATTGCTACTGGTGGCTGGCTCATTGCCGGTGTCATTGGTGGCCTTGTCATCCGCAAGCCGGGTGCGGCCATCTACGTCGAAACGCTTGCAGCATCTGTCTCGGCAGCACTCGGCTCGCAGTGGGGCATCGGCACGCTTTACTCCGGTCTGGCCCAGGGGCTAGGCGCGGAAATCATTTTCGCGATTTTCCTCTACAAGCGTTTCAACCTTGGTGTTGCTGCACTCGCCGGGTTGGGTGCGGGCGTAGGTGCCTTCATCCTCGAGCTGTTTACCTCCGGCAACCTGGCACGCTCCCTGGAGTTCAACATCTACTACCTCATCGCGACCTCGATTTCGGGTATCGTCATCGCCGGCATCGTAGGCTACTTCCTGGTCCAAGCTTTGGCACGCACCGGCGTGCTGGATCGCTTCGCGGTAGGCCGGGAGGCACGTTAAGTGGCGGCCACGGGCATTCGCGCCCGGGGTTATGGTTGGAAGCACGCAAGCCGCAGCACTGCTGCGCTGCAGGACATTGATTTCGATATTCAGCCCGGTGAACGGGTGCTGCTGTGCGGCGATTCTGGTTCTGGCAAATCGACGCTGGTCTCCGCTATTGCAGGAGTTCTCGGCGGCGACGATGAAGGCCAGCAGTCCGGAAGCATCATGCTTTATGATGCCTACGGCGACACCCAGCAACCCGGCCGCGACGTCCCCGTCGGCTTGGTCCTCCAAGACCCCGACTCGCAGGTTGTCTACGGTCGTGTCGGCGACGACGTTGCTTTTGGTTGCGAGAACCTCGGCATCGAACGCGACGAGATCTGGCGCCGCGTCCACCACGCTGTGGACCTTGTTGGCCTCGAGGTAGGACTGGACCACCCCACGGACCGGCTGTCTGGTGGCCAGAAACAGCGCCTGGCACTTGCCGGTGTTATCGCCATGGGCGCAGGCGTGCTGCTTCTCGATGAACCCACCGCCAACCTCGACCCCGCGGGAGCTGCGTCTGTCATCGACGCTGTCGACCGCATCGTCGCTGACACCGGCGCGACACTCATCGTCGTCGAGCATAACGCGCAGCCCTGGGAGCACGTCCTCGACCGCGCCCTTTGTCTGGAACAGGGCACCATCGTCAGCGAAGGCCCCGTCGCCGATGTCCTCGCGACCCGTCCCGTGCCGCAGTTACCGTCGGCGCGAAAAGACATTGGAAACGGACACCAGACTCCGGCTCTTGCGTCTCAGGACCTATTGACCCGTTGGGGACCACCACGAAACTATGTGTTGCCGCGCGGTGCCTCGACGGTGATTACTGGGCCGAATGGCGTGGGCAAGTCCACATGGTTGATGACCATGGGTGGTTTGCTTAAACCACGCAAGGGAAAGGTGCAGGTAGCAGCTGATATTCGCGGGTCGGTCAAGGGTGCGCCCCATCAATGGTCGTCGAAGGATTTGGCCACCCGCATTGGCTTTGTCTTTCAAAATCCGGAGCACAGTTTCATTGCGCGCAACGTGCGCGAGGAAATGGAGATTGGTGCCCGGGTGATGGGCGTGGATGAGGAGCACGCGGGCATCGATAGGCTTTTGGCTTCGATGCGCTTAGAACACGTCGCTGACGCTAATCCTTTTACCTTGTCGGGTGGGGAGAAGCGCCGATTGTCTGTCGCCGCGGCACTTGTCGCCACCCCGGAGGTGTTGCTTCTCGATGAACCCACCTACGGCCAGGACCCGGAAACCTTTGCCGAGTTGGTGCGTCTGTTGCGCGAGCTTGCCGATTCTGGCACCACCATCGCCTCGGTGACCCACGACCCGCAATTTATCGCAGCACTGGGGGACTACCGCGTGGAGGTGTCCAATGGCTAACACGCGAGTAAACCTCTTAGCCGGCGTAAACCCGGTAACGCGCATTTTCGCGATGGCCGTCTTTGCCACACCGCTGCTGCTATCGGTCGACTGGGTGTCAGCAGCGGTCGCTTTGGTCATTGTGGCGGTGTTCGCGCCGCTGGTGGGTGCCGCGGACTTGTTGCGCCGGGGTTGGTTCCTCTTCGTCCTGGCGGCGCTATCGGGTGTGTCGATGTTGCTCTACGGAGACCCGGGTGGAGAAATCTACTTCTCCTGGTGGGCAATCACGATTAGTGAGAACTCCGTCGAGCTAGCCATTGCGATTACCCTGCGTGTGCTCGCCGTTGCGCTGCCGATGATTGTGCTGGCACGCGATATGGAGGCAACGGAGATCGGCGATGCGCTGTGCCAGATTCTGCGCTTACCGCCGCGATTCGTACTGGGTGCCGTTGCAGCGGTGCGCATGTTTGCGATGCTCCAAAACGACTGGGAAACGCTTTCGCTAGCCCGTAGGGCACGCGGCCTGGCGGATGAGGGACGCATCAAACGCTTAGCGACGATGGCCTTTGCCCTCCTGGTTCTCGCCCTACGGCGCGGCGGAAAACTAGCCACCGCAATGGAAGCTCGTGGCTTTGCGCGCGTTGGGACGCGCCAGCGAACGTGGGCTCGATCATCGACACTTGTGCGCAAGGACTACCTAGTTATGGTGGTAGTGGTGGGACTCGCAGCCGTGCCGGTGGTAGTTTCGGTGGTTACTGATTCCTGGAGATTCTTTGGATTATGACTGTAGATAGTGATTTAGACCGCCTACTTAATGACATTGAAAGGGCCGTCGCTTCGCGAAAACGGCCCATGCAACCGGTAACCGTATTAATTGACGGACCGTCTGGTGCGGGCAAGACGCTCGCAGCCAGTGTTTTAGCTGAAAGAACGGGGTGGCGCGTAGTTCACCTCGATGAGTTTTATCCTGGCTGGTATGGCTTGCAAGAAGGCTCCCGCATGGTGCACGAGCAAGTGCTGCGCGGGATGAACCCCGGTTACTGGCGGTGGAACTGGGAAGCTGGTGCCCCTGGCGACTGGGCCAGCCTCGATGTGCGTGACAGCCTCGTCGTCGAGGGCGTGGGCACCGTCACCGACGACAACATCGAAGCCGCCAAGGAACGCGGCGCAGTGATCACCGTAAAAATCGACGGCCCGCGCGATGAACGCCGCGCCCGCGCCATCAAGCGCGACCCCGACTACGACGAGTGGTTTGAGACCTGGGAAGAGCAGGAGAAAGAATACTTCGACACCCTCGCCGTCGATGCAGAATTTGTGTGGAAATGGGACGAAGACCCAGCCACGTAAATATGTGACCGGGCCTTCGGGTCCTGTCGCTGATGAATACTGAGCTAGTTAGAGCAGTTCATTGGCTTTAAGAACCTGTCGTACAGCCTCAGTTTCTTGTGCATTAAGCGCAGTAACTGGGGCTGGCATCGTATTGGACTCAAAGACACCGAGCAGCTGCAGGGCAGTCTTGAAGCCGCCTACGCCGCAACCGAAGCCGGCGACAGATGTTGCCAGGCGTGCGACCAACATGAGGTCGGCCAGTCGGTCTTGTTCCTCGCGGACGGTATCCCAGTCGCCAGCCTGGAAGGCAGCCCATTGGCGTACGTAAGCGTGCGGGTCGACGTTGCCGAGACCTGGCACGCAGCCATCGGCACCTGCCAGGTAGGCGCCATCGACAACAACTTCATGGCCGGTAAATAGCGCTAGCGGATGACCGGCTGCGCGATTAGCCAGCACGAGGTTGCGGAAGGACACATCGTCGCCCGAGGAGTCCTTCACACCAGCGAGAACGCCTTCGCTACCCAAGCGCACCAGCATCTCTACTGGCAACTTGGTGTGCACGCAGACGGGAATGTCGTAGGCGAAGACGGGTAGTTCACTGGCTTCGTGGATGGCACGGAAGTGGTTTTCGACCTGTGCCATTCCACCTAATGCGTAGAAGGGAGCGGTAACCACGACGCCATCAGCGCCGTAGCGTTCTGCAACCTTGACCTGCTCAATCACGCGAGCCGTCTGGGTATCGATGCAACCAACCAGCACGGGTAGACGACCATCGACGACGTCCATGGTCTCGGAGATGATCTGTTCGCGCTCGGTATTGGTGGCAAATGCACCTTCGCCGGAGGAACCGAGGATGAAAAGGCCGTGCACGCCGGCATCGATAAGCCGCTGCAGGTTCTTGGCGTATGACTCTGAATCCAGAGTGCCGTCAGGGTGACGGGCAATGACGACGGGTGGGACAACTCCCTGGGTAGGGATAGACATGCTCATCCTTTCCAGATGACGAGCGTTGACACGCTCACAGTTTTAAAGATTTGGGTGCAACAGGGATGGAGCAGCACCCAACAGCTTGCGGGTGTAGTCGTCCTTTGGGTTGGCAAAGACTTCAGCAGCTGGACCATCTTCGCGGACTTCGCCCTTGTACATCACGGTGATGCGGTCGGAGATGTAGCGCACCGTTTGGATGTCGTGGGAGATAAAGACCATCGACAGCCCCAGCTTCGCTTTGAGCTCGGTCAGCAGATTCAGAATCTGCGCGCGCACAGAGACATCGAGTGCCGAGGTTGGCTCATCGGCGATGATGACATCGGGTTTGAGAGCGAGAGCACGGGCGATAGCGACGCGCTGGCGCTGGCCACCAGAAAGCTGGCCCGGCAGGGCATCGAGTGCGGAGGTAGGAAGACCGACTAAGCCGATGAGCTCCATGACGCGTTCTTGACGCTCCTGCGGAGTACCAACCTTGTGCACGTTGAGTGGGTCGATTAGTTGTTCGCGAACGGCCATGCGGGCATTCAATGCGGTCGAGGGGTCCTGGAAGACCACGGAGACCACACGGCCCATCTTGCGGCGGTGAGCCGGGGTGCGCTTGGTGACCTCTTCGCCTTTGAAGAAGACCTGACCATCGGTGGGTGTCTGCAGACCACACATCACGTTTGCGGTGGTGGACTTGCCACAACCGGACTCGCCCACCAGACCGATGGTCTCGCCTTGGTGGAGCTTGAGGTTCACGCCGTTGACTGCCTTGACCCAATTCGGCTTGAAGATGGGGCCGGTACGGGACTTGAAGTGTACCTTGACGTCCCGGAGCTCAATGATGGGCTCGGAACTAGCTTTCAAAGGAGTGCTCATTTACTTTTCCTTTCCCATTGCGGCGTACTCGGCGTCGCTGAGCTGTGGGCCGTCGAGCTCGCCTGCAGCTTCCTTGCGGGCTGCGTAGTGCAACTCGTCGGGAAGGTCTGCGTAGACGTGCATGGTGCCAGGTACTTCGCGCATCACAGGGCGGGTTTGCAGACCCACCGACGGGTGCGAGGAACGAGGTGCGAAGCGGTCGCCGTCGGGGAAGTCCGCGGGCGACGGCACAGCACCTGGTACCTGATGGAGTTTGCCGTGACCGGATTCGATGGAGAGAACTGCACCCAGCAGACCGCGGGTGTATTCGTGCTGCGGGTCGGTGAGCAGTTCCTTGGTGGAACCCTGCTCGATGACCTGACCGGCGTACATCACGGTGATGGAGTAGGCGACCTCAGCAACCAGTGCCAGGTCGTGGGAGACGAACACCATCGCAAAGCCCAGCTTCTGCTGGAGTTCCTTGATGAGTTCGATGACCTGCTTTTGCACGGTCACATCCAGTGCAGTGGTCGGCTCGTCGGCGATGACCAGCTGTGGGTCACGGGTTAGAGCCATAGCGATGAGCACGCGCTGACGCTGACCACCAGAGAGCTCGTGTGGGTAGGACTCGAGCGTGCGCTTCGGGTCCAGACCGACCAACTCAAGCAGTTCCTCAGTGCTGCGGGTACCGCCGCGGGAGGTTAGCTGCTTCATCTGGGTGCGAATCAACATCGATGGGTTCAACGCCGACAGCGCGTCCTGGTAGACCATCGAGATTTCATTGCCCAGCAGCTTCTGGCGCTCTTCAGCGCGCATCTTGAGCAGATCCTGGCCCTGGTAGATAATCTCACCGCTGATGTCGGCGGAAGGATCCAGCAGGCCCATCACAGCAAGCGAGGTAATGGACTTACCACAACCAGACTCACCCACCAGGCCCATGGTCTCGCCGGCAGCGACAGAGAAGGACACATGGTCTACGACGTTGACGTCACCGTGGCGTGGGAACTTGATGCAGAGGTCTTTGACCTCGAGCAGTGGCGTTGTATTCGGGGCAGGGGAGAAGCGGTCTTGTCGTTTCTCCTCAACCTCCCGCAACGCGGCGAGTTTCTCTTCGAGGGACTCACGCTGTACGGCGTATGCACGAACCGGGTCAACCAGCAGCTTGTCGGCCTCACGGGCAGCATCGACATCGTGGTCGTCGAAGGAGGGGCCCTTCGGTGCAGCGACCATGGCGTCGGTAATGCCCTCGGACAAGATGTTGAGGCAGAGCACGGTAATCATGATCATCAGGCCAGGGAACAGTGCCTGCCACCATTCGCCGCGCAGCACGCCTTGCTGTGCGGAAGACAGGATATTACCCCACGTAGGAACCGGCTCTTGCAGACCTGCGCCAATAAAGGTCAGGGATGCCTCGAGGATGATGGCGTCGGCGACCAGCACGGTAGCAAACACCAGGACGGGTGCTGCACAGTTGCGAGCAACGTGCTTGACCAGAATCCACGGTGCACGAGCACCGGAGACGACCACTGCGTTGACGTAATCCTCGCCGTACTCAGAAAGCACGTTTGCGCGCACGATACGAGTCAGCTGCGGGATGTAGACGAAGGCAATGGAGAAGATAATCACGCCGAGCATGAAGCCCGGGCGGTTCGGGTCGCGGAAGACGACGACTGCAACCGCAACCAGGGCGATGCCTGGCACGGACATGACGACGTCCATGATGCGCATGATGACCTCAGAGACCGACTTGCGCGATACCGCGGCTAGGGAGCCAAAGAGAGCACCGAAGAAGAGTGCAGTCAGTGTGGCAAGAATGCCGACTGCCAGGGAGTAACGACCGCCGTAGAGCAGTCGGGACAACACGTCGCGACCCAGGTTGTCGGTACCGAAGAGATATTCACCGCTGGGCGGCTGGCCCTTGATGTCGATGAACGTTGGATCGTGAGGTGCAAGCAGGGGAGCGAAGATGGCGCTGAGTGCAACCAGGACCAACACGACGAGCGAGATCTTGGAACCCAGGCGCATCTGCTTCCACCCCTTAAAGCGATGGGTGGTGTTGGGATCGGAAAGCTTGGTAGCAAGATTTTTACGCATGACTAGACCGCCCTAATGCGTGGGTTGATCAGGATGTAGAGCAGATCAACGATGATGTTGACAATGATGAAGGCGATGGCAACCACGAGAGTTGCGCCCTGCACCACGGTGACCCAGTTGAAGGAGATGCCGTCGATAAGCACACGGCCCATACCCGGCAGGGAGAAGATGATCTCAATAACGACCGCGCCACCCATGAGGTAACCAACGCGCAGACCCAGCACAGTCACTGGAGTAATCAGCGCGTTGCGCAACACATTGCGGGCAATCACGGTGGTCTTTGGAATACCCGCACCAAGTGCAGTGCGGACGTAGTCGCGGTCGAGTTCTTCCACCATGGACGTACGTACCACGCGGGTGAGCTGACCAATAACTGGAACAGCCAAGGCAACTGCAGGCAAGAACATACGAGCTGCCCAACCGGCGAAATCTTCAGTCGGGGAAGGCAGTGCTCCTGCCACGGGCAGCTTGCCCAGGAATACCAGGACCAGCAGGATAGCGAGCCAGAAAGAAGGCATCGCGATGCAGATAACGGAGATAACGCGAATCAGCTGGTCGACCCACTTGTCGCGGTACAACGCAGCAAGCACACCGAGTGGGAAAGCGAAGATGACTGCGATAATCAGGCCCATGAAGGTCAATTCCAACGTGACCGGGAGGGCCGCAAAGACCTTCTCTGCCACGGAGGCGCCATTTTGACCGTAGGTACCCAAATCGCCTTGGAGCATGCCAGCCAGATAGCTACCGAACTGGACGATCCAGGGGTCATAAAGACCGTTTTCCACGCGGTAGGCTTCTAGCTGTTCCGGAGTAGCGGAGTCACCCAGAGCTGAATACGCGGGATCGATGGGGGACAATGACATCAGCACAAAGACCAGGAAAGTCACACCCACGACCATGATGGGAAGAGCGATAATCCTGCGGCCGATTAGTCGGATTAGATTGTTCATCGGGAACGCGCTCCTGTATGAGGACAACAAGAATTGATTTAGTTATGAAGGCTGCGCGTCGCGCCGGTATGCGGCGTAACGAGAGCTGAAATCTTTGGGGTGTACCGGGCCGGAACCTGCTGTGTGGCGACAGGCTCCGGCGCGGCGGGCAAGCCAGCGACGGTGGCTTGCAGAATGCGGGGGCGCTGAGTCTTATTCGCTGACTTGCGCCGGGACAGCCCACAGGCCGGTGGTTCCGATGGACTTGAAGTCGGAGACCTTATCGGCGTTGTAAGCGGTAATCATGGTGCGGTGGAACAGCGGGTAGATCGGGACCTCTTCAGACAGCAGGTCTAGAGCTTCGTTCCACTTCTGCTGCTGCTCGTCACCTTCCAGGGTGGTTGCTTCCTGAACGATGTCGTTGAGCTCTTGGTAAGCCTCCGGGTCAGACTCCTGCCAGAAGCTGCGCTTTTGAGTCCAGACGTTGTCGCCGTACCACCAGTTGATTAGCAGGGCCGGGTCGTTACCGAAGACGGAAGGATCGCCCGGTGCCAGAGCAACGTCGAAGGTTGGGTCGTCTACATCCAGATGGTTGGAGTACAACGAAGCCGAAGCCTCAGACTGCAAAGCAGTGTCGATGCCAACTTCCTTCAGATCGTTTTGAATCTGCGGAGCCAGGCTCTCAATCCACGGGTGGTCGGTGTTGACCAGAGTGATGGACAGGTCATCGACGCCAGCTTCGTCCAGCAGTTCTTTAGCCTTCTCCGGGTCGTAGTTGTAGACCGTGGACGCCTCGTGGAAGTTCGGGTGCGACTCCGGCAGGAAGGACTTAGCAGGCTTGGCCTTGCCGTCCATGTTGTTGGAAATCAACTTCTCGGTATCGATGGCGTAGAAGAATGCCTGGCGAACCTTCGGGTCGTTGAACGGTTCCTTCTGAGTGTTAAACAGCAGGAACGGCAGGTTGAAGCCATCGACTTCATCGACGGTCATGTTGGCGGCAGCCAGCATGTCAACGGACTCAGCCGGAACAGCCTCCATCACGTCAATCTCGTCGGCGCTAGCGGCGGTGTTACGTGCGGTGTCATCCTTGATGACGTCCCAGACCAGCTTGGAAGCACCAGCTGGGTACTCACCGTTGTAGTGCTCGTTAGGAATCGCGGTGATCTGGGAGTCAGTGATGGACTCATAAGCGTAAGGGCCAGTGCCGATCGGCTGGTGGGTAAGGTCCTCATCACTTGCGGATTCCGGAACAATCTTGACCACGGCCAAGCGGTTTTCCACCAAGGAGAAAGGCTGGTCCAGCTTGATAGTGATGGTGTTGTCATCCTTAGCTTCCACCGAGTCGATAAAGTCCAGCATGGTGGCATACAGGTTGCCGTCTTCCATAGCGCGGTCGAAGGAAGAAACCACGTCGTCCACGGTGACATCAGTGCCATCGGAGAACTTCGCACCGTCGCGCAGGGCGATTTCGAGTTCGGTGTCGGAGACCTCTGTTGGTTCACCAGCAGCAAGTGCCGGGTAGGTGGAGTAGTCGTTCATGTTGAACTCGTACAGACCTTCCATCACATGCCAGTTGGTGCCCAGTGCGAGAGCAGAAGAAGTCTCAGACGGGTGGTAGTTAGTGGTTTCGTACGCCACGCCCAGGTGCAGTTCGCCTTTGCCGCCGCCTTCGCCACCGGAAGCGGCGTCGCCGGAATCAGAACCACCGGAGCAGGCGGTGAGGGTCAAAGCCATCGCAGCAACGACGGCGGTCAACCCGCGCTTTGCGTTCTTCATTTTCAGTACCTCTTTCACAGGGGTCGTGCGGTGCGGCCCGCCGTCGCGGATGCACCAATTAGGGGCTATCTAGTTATGCCTCCAGGCTGAAAGGAGCTTTGGCAACAAACTCCTTTAGCTCTGAGAGGAATTCAGGGAGAAATTCGGGAACGATGGAGTGTGTTCCACCCGGCAATAAACGTCCGCTCAGCAGTGGGTTGCCTAGCGCAACAAGCTTGTCGATGCCGCTTTGGCGCACCAAACAATCTGGCCCGTCGCTGGTGATGATGCGCGCTGGGACTCGCAACTGAGAAACCAGGTCAGTCCATTCATCGGAAAAGCTAACGATGCCCGTGGCAATCAAGTTGAGATCCACATTGGCCTGTCCCCAGACCCAGCCAATCTGTTCTTGCTTGCTCCACTCCGAGCGCAGCGTGGAGTTATCCACGATTGCGGTGGCGGGGTCAGTAGCCCAGCGATCCGTACGCTCCAATGCAGCGGTAACGCCATCGGCATAAGCCCGACGTTGCGCGGCGCTGAGCCAGGCGGGATCTGCCAGCAGAAGTCCGCGTACCAGCTCAGGATGCTTAGCACCCAGCACTGTGGCGATTGCACCGCCCATGGAATGACCTACCAATACAGCGGACTGATCGGTGATGTGGTGGATGTAGTCCACGGCCTCGGCTGCTGCAGCAACAGAGGCGCCGAAGGGATCGCTGAGTTCAGTGGATTCAAAGCGGCGGGATTGTCCGTGTCCGAGAGAGTCAAGGGCAAAAACATGGAAGTCGTCTTCCAACTGGCGGGTTAATGTTGCCCACCACAGATTGGAGTTGCTTACGCCGTGGAG
This sequence comes from Corynebacterium camporealensis, assembly GCF_000980815.1. Classification (NCBI taxonomy): domain Bacteria; kingdom Bacillati; phylum Actinomycetota; class Actinomycetes; order Mycobacteriales; family Corynebacteriaceae; genus Corynebacterium; species Corynebacterium camporealensis. The sequence goes on from NZ_CP011311.1 coordinate 343,140, forward strand.
GAAGACGAGCACAGGCTTACCCGGGCACCCGCTTACTGAGTAGTGCAACATGGGGTCCTCCCGGGAAACGTCGATGCTGTTATTGCCTGAATCACACTGGGGGTAGTCGTGTGATTCATCTTCAGGATATAGGTATGACGTCTGATGCTGAACCCCGTTTGAGAAATTTAGCCCCACTAGAGGGGAGGAAACGATGAACAAAAAGGGTAGAGATGTGTCTTTTTGTCGTTGTTACGCATGTGAAAACAGGCGCTACCTACAGGTGAAACTGCAGGTAGCGCCTCTAAGAGTCAGATCTTCGGTCAACGTTCTGCGCAGGGAGAATGAATCCTCGGGTGTGGGAGGAATCATGTTTTAGTGTTCCTGCCCCCGCTTGGGGTTAATGACACTCAGCTACTTCGCAGAGTGATCTGCAACTGCGTTGCGCAGGAAGCGTCCGATGCTTGCCTGTCGCTCTTGCTGGCTATCGATGGGGTAATCCAGGGAACCGTGGAACGTGCCTTCCCACATGTGCAATTGGCAATTCACTCCAGCATCGACTGCATTCAAGGCGAAATCGATGCCCTCGTCACGCAGCGGATCGACGGGATTGACCACCACGTACCACGCTGGCAATGAATTCGCGGCAGCATGGATGCGAGCTACTGCTTCGGATGCGGGCGGGTACACCTCCTCCGGTGAGGTGCTACCGCAGTACGCGCGCCAGGCATGCTCAGCAGCTCGGCGCGTCCAGATAGGTCCTTCGGCGAAGCTGTACATGGACGACGTATCCAGGGTGGGATCCAGACAGGGTTCCAGGAAGACCGCTCCGGCAATCGACCGTCCGGGCACAGAAAGAAAGTCCACGAGTGCGGTGTACAACAAACCGGAACCCGCGGAGTCGCCGTAACCAAGTAACGGCGCATCCGGATAGTGCTTAGCTGCCCATTCAAAGGCGGCGGCCACGTCCTCCTTGCCGGCGGGGAAGGGGTGTTCCGGTGCTAAGCGGTAGTCGGGCGAGACCACGATGACCTCATGTCGTTGCGCTAATTCAGTATTACGAGCGTCGTCGTAGATAGCTTTGCCGGCCACGTAACCGCCGCCGTGTGGAGCAATCATCACCGGAGTCGTCGGGGTGGCTGAAGGGGGCGTGAAGATGCGCAGCGTTATCCCGCGTGCTTCAGCAACGCTCAGCAACGAGTTGTCACTGTCATCTGCTGCAGAAGCAAAAATTTCTTCGCCCTCTGCGCGTAAGGATTCCACATCCCACGTCGTCTGTTTCGGGGCAGTGACATTGGCATGCAATTCGGGGTGTAGGTAAAACACGATCTTCCTCGATCTAGTTATCGGCTAAAGCGATTAGGCCATGTATTGGTCTGAAGTATGATGTTATCTGTTAGAAACATTCTGCGGGCTGTTGTCTTTACAGTTCGCTACGGAGGAGGACGCGATGCCGCAGACCAGTAGCGCTGCTACTCAGGCACAAGAAGGGATTATCGAATATATCCGCAGCAACCACCTCAGTGCAGGCGATATCCTGCCGAGCGAGGCTGTTTTGTGTGACGAGCTCGGGTTCTCTCGTACCTCTATTCGCGAGGCAATGCGCACTTTGAGCTCGCTTGACATCGTGGAAGTCCGCCATGGCCACGGCACTTATGTCTCGAAGATGTCGCTGTCGCCGTTGGTGCGCGGCATGGTATTGCGCATCATGCTGAGCTCCGCTGATTCACTGCCCATGCTGGAGCATGTCGTCGATGTGCGTAGCACGATTGATTACAGCGTGGCCGAAGAATTAGCGCAGCAGTGGAACGAAGCAGATACGCAAGAACTCGAAGGCATCGTTGGTGAAATGCGCGCGGCCGGCCGTGCGGGCAGGCCCTTCTTAGAAGAAGATCGGCGCTTCCACCAGGCGTTGTTGGAGAATGTCTCCAATCCGCTGCTGCGGGAGTTCTCTGATGCGTTCTGGGAGATCCACATGGAGGTCGTCCCGCAGCTCAAAGTGGCGATGCCCGGCGATATCGAAGCCACCATCGATACCCACGCTGACATCGTCGAAGCATTGGGACGCGGCGACGTCGAAGAGTACCGCCGCCTTGTCGATCAGCACTACGAGCCGCTGCGCCGAGCTATCAAAGCCAACGAAGCCTAACGCAGCAGCGACGCAAACTGGGCAGTAATAAAGCCTGGGTCAGTAATCGCGGTTCCGGCAATAATTGCGTCGGCACCTGCCAGGCGTCCGTGAGCAACATCAGCAGGGGTATGGAATCGGCCTTCGCCGATCAAGAATGCGTCCTCCCCGACGAGCGTGCGGCCCTCGCGCAGGCAATCAAAATCAGGGCCCGTCGTCTTCTCGCGGTCAGGGGTGTATCCGGCCAAGGTCGTAGACAGCAGATCTGCACCAGCTTCATGCGCATTCGCGATATCTTCCGGGGTGGCGCAATCGGCCATAATAAGAGAGCCTTCAGCGTGGGCGACTCCTACCAAATCGGCGAAGGTAGACCCATCCGGACGCGGGCGCGATGTAGCATCAGCGCACACGACAGCAGCTCCTGCTGCGATAACGGCCTTGACCGATTCTTTGGTGGGCGTGATGTAGACACCGGTATCGCCTTCTTTGGTCAATCCAAAGACCGGAACGTTACACTCCTGGGCAATAGAAGAGATATCTTCGACACCGCCGTAGCCACCACAGCGAATCGCGGGTGCACCACCGTCGACGCAGGCACGAGCAATTTTGGTCAGCGCGTGAGTATCACGCAGTGCATGACCGTCTGCGGCTTGGCAAGAAACAATGAGCTGGCCACGAATAATCTCGATGAGCTCCGCACGCTTGTCCTCCAGCGTGGTGGCGTGAAAATCAAAAGTCATGGGGAATTCCTTTCCAGTTATTAAAGGGCGTGTTCACGTGCATAGGACGCGCCAGCAATGAGCTGGGCGTTACCGCTCAGTGCGCTGTCCAACACAGGGATATCGCGATTAGGGGCAAGAGCGGCATCCTTAATGCCGCGGCGCAGGGGATCAGTAATGAGTGTTCCAATACCGCAGACACCGCCGCCCAGCACGATCCCGGAAATATCAAAAGCGCTGACGAGGCCACCTAACGTACGCCCTAAGCCGTAGAGGTTTCCGTCGATGATGTTGCGGGCGAGTTCATCGCCATCGCGATAGCGGTGAATGACTTCCGGAAGATCGACAGGACAGGCGGCCGGCGAGGTCCACGGGATCTGGTGGGAATCAGGTTCTCTGCTCAACACGGCGTAATAGCGGGCAAGCGATGGGCCTGCGGCGATGTTTTCGGCACGATCGGCGTATCCGCGAAAGTCTGCAGTGACCAGTTCTGAAAACTCGCCAGCACTTCCAGTGGGACCACCGATGATTTCTCCGTCGTCGACAATTGCGCCGCCTACGCCAGTGCCTAATGCGAGATACAGCACGCGCCCAGAAAGTTGCTGCCCGGCACCAAGATGATGCTCGCCCCAGGCCCACATGCGCACATCGTTGTGGCAGGCCACTGGGGCATCACTGTGCTTGGCGACGATGGCACGCAAGTCCGTTCCTGCCCAGCCAGGCACCGTGGGGCCAGCGGACACAATGTCGCCTTGGGGCGCAAGGACGATCCCCGGTGCGCCAATAGCGATGCGAGTTGGAGCAGTATCAGCATCAGCAAGAGCAAGCTCTAATGCCACATGCAGTTGTTCTGCGACGGTAGAACCTGGCGGTTGGGAGGGAAGTCGCCCCTCGCCAAAGACTTCAGTGGGTACTGCATCATCCACCCATCCATAAGCGATTTTGGTTCCGCCTATATCGAAAGAAAGAGTGGCAGGCATGCGATCTCCTGGCAGTATTGAGGGGAAGGTAGAACACCTATTATGTGGCTGATAATACATCATATGTGCGCTGCAAACAGGTCTTTTGTGTTAAACGATAGACGTATGATGAGTGATAGTGCATAGTGGGTATGAAAGCCTTGATGGCAAGAAAAGGATGGTCGCCATGAACGTTGCTGCTGCAGAACAAATCAGTGAGCTGCGCGGACGCTTTGTGGGACCAGATGGCGAGTTCACTGGTCGGGTACGCATCGATGGTGAGTACATTGCCGAGGTTGAGTCGGGGGCGTCGTCAGGTACTGACGAGGAGCTCACCTGGGTGCCGGGCTTTGTGGACTTGCATAACCATGGCGGAAACTTAGGTGCATTTCCCTCCGGGACGTTGGAGGAATGCCGACAGGCGGCAGATTTCCACCGTGCCCACGGAACGACGACGTTGTTGGCATCGTTGGTCTCCGGAAACCGTGCTGAGCTGTGCGAGCAAGCAGCAATTCTGGCGCAGCTAGCGGAGTCCGGCGACATTGCAGGTATCCATATGGAAGGCCCGTTTGTGAATGCGGGCAAGTGCGGGGCGCAGGACCCCTCCCGCATCGTGGAGGGCGACCCGGAGTTGTTTGCCTCCGTCATTGATGTCGCAGGTGGACACCTTCGTGCGATCACATTTGCACCAGAAACGGCAGCCGTACCAGAGCTTCTGGATTTGTGCGCCCATCACAACATTATTGCCGGCCTCGGACATACGACCGCTGATTATGAACTGACTGCGTCGGTGATCGCGCAGGCCCGTGAGCGCGGGGTGACGGTGACGGCAACGCACCTGTTTAATGCAATGCCCCCGGTCCATCATCGCGAGCCAGGCGCGGTCGCAGCGCTGCTCAACGCGGCGAAGGCGGGGGAGGCCTACATCGAATTGATTGCTGATGGCGTGCACCTAGCCGACGGCACCGTCGACATGGCGTATTCCGGACGCGCATTTGCGATTACCGATGCGATGGAAGCAGCCGGCGTAAGCGACGGCGAGTACAAACTTGGCCACCTGCGCGTGCAGGTCACCGATGGCGTCGCGCGCGTGGATAGCGGCTCGATTGCCGGTGGTACGTCCACTCTGGCAGAGCAGTTCGCTCGCTTTGCCAGGCGCCACGGTCTGTCTGAAGCAGTCCGCTTTACCTCTACTACGGCAGCGCGCGTGCTTTACGATGCCGGGTGGCATCAGGCAGCCACGCTGGGTGAGGTGGGCATCGGAAAGCGTGCGAACTTAGTGGGCCTGGATGAGCAACTGCGGGTGCGCAGAGTGATTAGTGCTGGAAGAGAATTAAGCAGAGAGGATTGACATGGAGATTTTGATTCGCCCGGATGCGGCAGCGGTGGCACAGCAGGCAGCAGACATTCTGGAAGATTATGTGCGCGCAGGAAAGACGCTGGGACTGGCCACAGGTTCCACGCCGAATCCGACGTACCAGGAGTTGATTCGCAGACATCGTGAGGCAGGGCTCTCTTTCGCGGAATGCAAAGCATTCTTGCTGGATGAATACTGGGGCCTGCCGCGTGAACACGAGCAGTCCTACTACTCCACAATTCGCCGCGAACTGACCAGCCATATTGATATTCCAGATGCCGAGGTGCACAGCCCGGATGGCACGAATACGGATTACCGAGCTGCCGGTGAGGACTATGAGCAGGCGATTACTAATGCCGGTGGAGTAGACGTGCAGATTCTGGGTGTTGGTACGAATGGCCATATTGGCTTTAATGAGCCGGGCAGTTCGCTCAGTTCTGTCACGCGCATTAAGACGCTGCACCCGCAGACGGTGACAGATAATGCCCGCTTCTTTGGTGGCGAAGAGGATGTCCCGCGCCACGTGCTGACCCAGGGGCTGGGAACCATTCAGCGGGCCCGGCACTTGCTGTTGCTAGCAACGGGCGAAGGTAAAGCTGGTGCCGTGGCCGCGCTGGCCGAAGGGCCATTGTCAGCGTTTTGCCCGGGTTCGGTACTGCAGCTCCACCAGCACGCAACAGTGGTGGTTGATGATGCTGCAGCAAGCAAATTGCGCAACAGTGAGTACTACCGCTTTGCTGATGCGAACAAGCCTGCGTAGCACGTAAAAGCAGGTTTTAGTCGCTTGCGACACGCGCGATTTCTTAATCTGTGGTGTGTGGTGTTAGGGTGTTAGAGGTTTCGCTTATCTTGAGCGAAAAGTCTGAACGGAAAGAACCGGCTGGTTGTTTCGACGTTCTGGACATGCGGCAGGACCCCGGAAAAGAGTCCCCATTTTTGCATGTTTGAGCGTCTTTAGCCCCAGCCACTCTCAAGAAGTCATAAAGAAAGACTGGTAATGCCAACTATTCAGCAGCTGGTCCGCAAGGGCCGCCACTCGAAGCGCGCTAAGGTCGCCACCGCAGCGCTGAAGGGTTCCCCTCAGCGTCGCGGCGTGTGCACCCGCGTGTACACCACCACTCCGAAGAAGCCGAACTCTGCACTCCGTAAGGTCGCCCGTGTGCGCCTGACCTCCGGCATCGAGGTTTCCGCCTACATTCCAGGCGAGGGCCACAACCTGCAGGAGCACTCCATGGTGCTCGTTCGCGGCGGCCGTGTGAAGGACCTTCCGGGTGTTCGTTACAAGATCATCCGTGGCGCTCTGGATACCCAGGGTGTGAAGGACCGCAAGCAGGCTCGTTCCCGTTACGGCGCAAAGAAGGGACAGTAATCAAAAATGCGTAAGAATGCTGCTCCAAAGCGTCCAGTAGTTAAGGACCCGGTTTACGGTTCCGAGCAGGTCACCATGCTCGTGAACAAGGTCCTGCTGGACGGCAAGAAGTCCACCGCTGAGCGTATCGTCTACGGCGCACTGGAACAGTGCCGCGAGAAGACCGGCACCGATCCGGTTGGCACCCTCGAGAAGGCTCTGGGCAACATCCGCCCGGATCTTGAGGTTCGTTCCCGCCGCGTGGGTGGCGCTACCTACCAGGTCCCGGTCGAGGTTCGCCCGGGCCGCGCTAACACCCTCGCCCTGCGTTGGCTGGTTACCTTTACCCGCCAGCGCCGCGAGAACACCATGATTGAGCGTCTCGCTAACGAGATCCTGGATGCTTCCAACGGTCTCGGCGCTTCCGTGAAGCGTCGCGAAGACACCCACAAGATGGCCGAGGCCAACCGCGCCTTCGCCCACTACCGCTGGTAGTTCAGGCTTATGCCGATGGCCCGTGCAACGACATATAGAACGTCTGCTTCCTGCTCGTAACCTCGGTTACGGGCCGCAAGGAGGCAAACTGATGCGTTGTGCGGGCTATTTTTATGACCTTTAAGCTGCCATAATCACAGCGCAAAGGGTTGTAAGGGAAGAAATTCGGCTATAGAGTAGCTCCCGGTGCCACTTCGTGGCTGCGGTGCTGCCAAAACGGCCCAGTAGTGGCAAAATTGTACGAGACATATCCATAAAAGGCATCTGCTCCCAACAGCTGAGCAGTGTCGACGACTAACTAAGTTGGGGTAATACTGTGGCACAACAAGTGCTTAAGGACCTGAAGAAGGTCCGCAACATCGGCATCATGGCCCACATCGATGCTGGTAAGACCACCACGACCGAGCGCATCCTGTACTACACCGGTATCAACCGCAAGGTCGGCGAGACCCACGACGGTGGCTCGACCACTGACTGGATGGAGCAGGAGAAGGAGCGCGGCATCACCATTACGTCCGCTGCCGTGACCTGCTTCTGGAACAACAACCAGATCAACATCATCGACACCCCGGGTCACGTTGACTTCACCGTTGAGGTGGAGCGCTCCCTGCGCGTGCTCGACGGCGCAGTTGCTGTCTTCGACGGCAAGGAAGGCGTGGAGCCGCAGTCCGAGCAGGTGTGGCGTCAGGCTGCAAAGTACGACGTTCCGCGTATCTGCTTCGTGAACAAGATGGACAAGCTGGGCGCTGACTTCTACTTCACCGTTCAGACCATCATCGACCGCCTGGGCGCTAAGCCGTTGGTTATGCAGCTGCCGATCGGCGCTGAGGATGACTTCGACGGTGTTGTCGACCTGCTGAACATGCAGGCCATCACCTGGCGCGGCAAGGTTGAGGTTGGCGCTGAGCCGACCATCGAGGAGATCCCGGCTGACCTGCAGGAGAAGGCAGAGCAGTACCGTGAGCAGCTCGTCGAGACCGTTGCTGAATCCGACGAAGAGCTCATGGAAAAGTACTTCGGCGGCGAAGAGCTGACCATCGAGGAGCTGAAGGCCGGCATCCGTAAGCTGACCATCAACTCCGAGGTTTACCCAGTTCTGTGCGGTACCGCATACCGCAACAAGGGTGTCCAGCCGCTGCTGGACGCTGTCGTTGACTTCCTGCCGACCCCGCTGGACGTCGGCGAGGTTATCGGCCACGCTGTTGGTGAGGAAGACACCCAGCTGACCCGTAAGCCTTCCGTAGAGTCCCCGTTCTCCGCGCTCTCCTTCAAGATTGCAGCTCACCCGTTCTTCGGCCAGCTGAACTTCGTCCGTGTGTACTCCGGCCAGGTCACCCCGGGCACCGAGGTACTCAACTCGACCAAGGGCAAGAAGGAGCGCATCGGCAAGCTGTTCCAGATGCACGCCAACAAGGAGAACCCGGTTGAGCAGGCTGACGCCGGCAACATCTACGCCGTCATTGGTCTGAAGGAATCCACCACCGGTGACACCCTGTGTGACAAGGACAACCCGATCATCCTCGAGTCCATGGACTTCCCGGATCCGGTTATCAAGGTCTCCATCGAGCCGAAGACCAAGGCCGACCAGGAGAAGCTGGGTACCGCTATTCAGAAGCTGGCTGCCGAGGACCCGACCTTCACCGTCGAGCTGGACGAAGAGACCGGCCAGACCGTTATCGGCGGCATGGGCGAGCTGCACCTCGACGTGCTGGTTGACCGCATGAAGCGCGAGTTCAAGGTCGAGGCAAACATCGGTAACCCGCAGGTTGCTTACCGCGAGACCATCCGCAAGAAGGTCGAGTCCCTGGACTACACCCACAAGAAGCAGACCGGTGGTTCCGGCCAGTTCGCAAAGATCATTTGCACCATCGAGCCGTACAACCCGGACCCGGAGACCCTGGAAGAGGGCGAGTCCGCTTCCTACAAGTTCGAGAACGAGGTCACCGGTGGCCGCGTTCCGAAGGAGTACATCCCGTCTGTCGACGCTGGTATCCAGGACGCAATGCAGTACGGTTACCTGGCTGGCTTCCCGCTGGTCAACATCAAGGCAACCCTCGAGGACGGCGCTTACCACGACGTCGACTCCTCCGAGATGGCCTTCAAGCTGGCTGGTTCCCAGCTGCTGAAGGAAGCTGTTGCTAAGGCTAAGCCGGTCCTGCTGGAGCCGGTCATGGCCGTTGAGGTTGTTACCCCTGAGGAGTACATGGGCACCGTTAACGGTGACATCAGCTCCCGTCGTGGCCAGGTCTTCGCAATGGAAGACCGCTCCGGCGCTAAGGTCGTCAAGGCTAAGGTCCCGCTGTCCGAGATGTTCGGCTACATTGGTGACCTGCGTTCCGCCACCGCCGGCCGTGCAAACTTCACCATGGTCTTCGACTCCTACGCTGAGGTTCCGTCCTCCGTGGCTCAGGAGATCATCGAAGAGCGCACCGGCGCTAAGAGCTAACGCTTATCACCACACGCTAATCCTGTAAGGTCGGTGCGTCCCCGCCAGTGGGCGCACCTGCACCGCAGGACACGCTTTGGGTAGCGGTCTAGCTGAGCATTTCGTCTGCTAGTTACTACGAAGTGTTGAGCTGGCCGTTACCCTCCCTAGATCCTTTCTTAGTTTCTTGTAGAGGGGCAACGACCGCGAGTTTTCGCGGGGGTTACCTCCCATTTAGGCAGTTTGAAAAAACTGCGGCGGAACTCTAGGATCGTGTAACTGGCACGTAAAGAAAGCGTCATTAGCGCTTTGGCCCTAATAAGAGGTCGGGTGCCAATGACAACTGTCAACCACGTGGCTGCGAAGGTCGTAGCCACCATATAGTCCAGGAGGACATACAGTGGCAAAGGAGAAGTTCGAGCGTTCGAAGCCGCATGTGAACATCGGCACCATCGGACACGTCGACCACGGCAAGACCACCACCACCGCAGCGATCACCAAGGTTCTGGCTGACCAGTACCCTGAGGAGAACACCGCATTCGCGTTCGACATGATCGACAAGGCTCCGGAGGAGAAGGAGCGCGGTATTACCATTAACATCTCCCACGTGGAGTACTCCACCCCGAAGCGCCACTACGCACACGTTGACGCTCCGGGCCACGCCGACTACATCAAGAACATGATTACCGGTGCTGCTCAGATGGACGGCGCTATCCTGGTTGTTGCTGCAACCGATGGCCCGATGCCGCAGACCCGTGAGCACGTTCTGCTGGCTCGCCAGGTTGGCGTTCCTTACATCCTGGTTGCACTGAACAAGTGCGACATGGTTGACGATGAGGAAATCATCGAGCTGGTCGAGATGGAGATCCGCGAGCTGCTGGCTGAGCAGGAGTTCGACGAGGAAGCTCCGATCGTTCACATCTCCGCTCTGAAGGCTCTTGAGGGCGACGAGAAGTGGGTACAGTCTGTTGTCGACCTGATGCAGGCTTGCGACGATTCCATCCCGGATCCGGAGCGCGAGACCGACAAGCCGTTCCTGATGCCGATCGAGGACATCTTCACCATTACCGGCCGCGGTACCGTTGTTACCGGCCGTGTTGAGCGTGGTCGCCTCGAGGTTAACGAGGACATTGAGATCATCGGTATCAAGGACAAGTCCATGTCCACCACCGTTACCGGTATCGAGATGTTCCGCAAGATGATGGACTACACCGAGGCTGGCGACAACTGTGGTCTGCTTCTGCGTGGTACCAAGCGTGAAGAGGTTGAGCGTGGCCAGGTTTGCATCAAGCCGGGCGCTTACACCCCGCACACCCAGTTCGAGGGTTCCGTCTACGTCCTGAAGAAGGAAGAGGGCGGCCGCCACACCCCGTTCATGGACAACTACCGCCCGCAGTTCTACTTCCGCACCACCGACGTTACCGGTGTCGTGAAGCTGCCGGACGGCGTTGAGATGGTCATGCCTGGCGACAACGTCGACATGTCCGTTGAGCTCATCCAGCCGGTCGCTATGGACGAGGGCCTGCGCTTCGCTATCCGCGAGGGCTCCCGCACCGTCGGCGCTGGCCGTGTTACCAAGGTCATCAAGTAAGTGACACGCTCAGTAGAGCTTAATTAGAATCAGCCTCTTCCCACTGGGAAGAGGCTTTTTCTGTGCCTAAGTTCGTTTTGGGGTCGTCCGTTGAGGGCAGCCTGTCCTTTTCCAACACGTTTCCCCCAATTTCCGCGGGCGGCAGCCAGGTACGCGGGGCAAAAGGACACCCAAGGGAGCGCTATGGCTAGGCGCAGCCTCGGCGACGCCGTCTACTAGTGTTGGGGGCTATGCAGGATCCCACTCGTATCGATAAGACTCTGGCCGCGCTGCGCGACGCCTGGGAAGGTCAGCCGGACTTAGAGCTCGGCACCATTGTGGCGATGCTGGCTAATCAGGGCATTGGGTGGGGAAGCCCTGATGAACAAACTCGTGCTGCGTTAGAGGCGATGTCGTATACGCATCCGCCGTTGCTGCCGATGGACGACAGTGGTCGTGTCGTGGGTCGCTGGTTGCTCGCGGGGGAGAAGCAACGCGTCACTATCGATGACTCGCACGTTATCGTGCGGCGCCCGGGTCCTGATGGGCAGCGGCAACCGGTGGTGTGGGAGTACTTGTCGTTGCGCCCCACTGGTCCGGGAAGGACGTTGGTGATTACTGATGCTGAAGGCTTTGAACACCGGCTGGGCGTTGTTCGTTCGTTAACGCGTTTGGCTGATGCGGGATCGCCGGAGGGGCTAAAGAAGAAGGCGATAGGAGATAGGGCCCTGATCATTCGTGTGGCGGATGGATTGTTCCTGCTAGACCACCGGTTGCACTACTTCCGTCAGTTGCGGCGGGAGCTGGTGCATGAGGTCTTTGCATGGGAGCAGATAGAACAATGCCGCCCTGGCGCGGACCTGGTGGTCGCGCTCAAGGGCGGCGAGAAGCGCACCTTTGCGGCAGTTGAGGAAGTCCTCGTAGCCGAGGCGGCGCCGGCTACACGCTAGAGGCGCGCACCTTGGAATAGTGCAGCTTGTACACGGTATCGACATCCGCATCCGGGAAGGCGGCGCGGAAGTCTTCCTCGTTGGTTTCGGCAAGCTCTTCCAGCCGGGAGTACGGCAGGTCGGGACTTGCAGTAATCGTGTAGGTAATCGTGGGGCGCTTGCGCTGGTAGGCGACTTGGCGCTGAACCTTCTCCACGCCGGAGTGATTCTCGATGCTTTCGGCAATGGCGCTGGAGACAGCAGCCATTTGGGTATCGATGGCGCCTTCATCGTTAGAAGCCTCAGAATGCACCTTGTTGAAGCGGCGCTGACGCAAGTTAGCGACAACCCACCACATACCTAAGATGATGCAGACTGCAGAGCCAATACCTAAGGCCCAAACCCACCAGGACTGTTCCGGAACCCCGGCCCAGACGTCGTGGTCGACCCATTCAGCCAAGTCCTGGGCGAAGCCCACCTCAAAGTGAATGAGGATTGGCCACAGGCCTAGTGCGATGAGGATGACCGACAGTAGGAACAAGATGATGCGGTCGATGACAGAAAGTGCTCTAGACACCGGTGCCCACCTCCTGCTGTGGTTGAACCTTCACGGAGACCTGCGGGTTGTTGGCGGCCTCAGATAGTGCGTGGTTAACGGAGTCTTCCACGCGCTGCTTGAGTTCAGCATCGTCCACATCGCCTTCGACGGTCACGGTGACCTTCGGGCCGACTGCCTGGGTGCTAGCACCGGCAACACCGGGGACATCGCGAGCAATTGCCGAGGAGCGACGGGCGATGTCGACGGAGCGGGTCCACATCGATGCCTTGTCGGATTCGATCTGGGTGTGGGTCTTGCGGCGCGGCTTGAACACCGCGATGAGCAGAATCAGGCCAACGATGATGGCAGCGACACCAGCCCAGACCATCCAGGTCTCCACGTTGTCATTGGCCATGACATCGAAGAAGGGCTGGAACCAAGAGCCGGCGTTCGTATCAGAGGCTACGACCCAGGTCTCACGCGCACCGACAACACCGAGTGCGATGAGCAGTATTCCGAGAAACACGCTCCAGCCGCGTACGGCCGGTGCAGCCTGGGGCGTTTGCCCGAAACCAGTTGGTTTATCCATGGCTACCTCCTAAGTAGGGCTGAATGGTGATGGCGCGCAGTGGCTCCGGTCGCGGAATCGTTACGCGCGTGGGATGTGGATTTGCCGGAATGACCTGGAAATCGGCAAGTGGTCGCGGCTGTGGTGCACGTACGGAACGCACCGGCACTGGTGGTGGGGTGCTCACGCGACGCTGTGGTGCCGCGGGGATGACGTCACCACACGGGCGCAGCATTGCTGGTTCCGGAGTACGTGGTTCCCAAACTTGTTCGGGTGCGGGGTCCGGGACTTTGCGCAGTGGCTGTTCCGGTGCGGTACGAATCGGTACCTCGGGCATCTCCCGGGGTTCAGAGTCGATGCTGCGAACGTGTGGTTCCTTGCCACGGTCGATCTGACGCAGAGGCTGCGGTTGCGGAGTATCCGGAGTCCACGCCTCACGGGGGAAAGGAGTGCTATCGATGTTGCGCACGCGAACACCCTGTTTGGTCTGCGGTGCGCGAACTCGGAAGTCCTTGCTCGGCGGGGTCCAGGCAGTGATGTCCGGGCGGGCATCGACAGCAGTAGCTGAGACGCGCTCACCGGGGACGGCAGCACCAACGTTGACGTTGACGCGAGTGGTTGTATAGCCGGTCTGCTCCCGGATGGCTTCGGAGATAGCGCTGCGAGTTGCTTCAGCAACGCCGGTGACCGGGGAAGGCCAAATGACGGCGATGGTGGCATCGACAGCAACGACCTGCCGGTCCGGGTCAGTCTGGACTACCAGGCGTGGGAAACCACGGCCTGCCAGGCCCGCGAGCTTCGCATCCAGTGGAGTAGTGCCGGGAACGGTGTTGATGGCAGCGCCGACGAGGTGCTCAAAAGTCCGCAGTGAGAAACGGTTTTGGCCCTTGTCCTTCGGATCTGCGACCGGTACAACACGTACGGCGTCAGCATCAGGTTTGGGCGCTGGGGCACCGGAGTTGGGCGAGTCTGCCATTAGCCTCGCCCCTTCTCCTTGCCGATGAGACCATTCCACACCGCCATCAGGTCAATGCGGCCATCGTAATGCGCGCCAATGACACCGCCGATAGCGGCAAACAGCACTGCCAGCAGTACCGGCCACCAGCCCAGGCTGAGGAAGAACGCCAGCACCAAACCGGCGATGATTCCCAAAGTTGTGTAGTTCTTCATTGTGCTTCCTTAGTTGCTTCCGGGAGCGGAGCTGACGACGGCGTCGACACAGTGGGCATCGACACGCTTGAGCTCTGCACACTCCCGCATGGCTGCCTTCTGAACGTTCTTGGCTGCCTCAAACACAGGAACGTCTGCGTCGAGGTCTAAGTCGAAGAACACCTGCAGGTGCGAGTCATCGCGCGGGTTGGGGCGTTTGAGGCCAACGACTCGGTGGCCGGCGTAGAGAAGGGCATTCTCGCCGTAGCGACCACCGTTCAACTGGGCTACCCCCGGCACGGCCGTAGCCGCAGCGGCAATAGCGCGCGCCGTATCCTGCGCGAGCTCGAAGCGGGCTCGGGAGTTCGCCATGTTTTAGTTCTGGCCCTGGTTCAGAGCAGCCTGGTTGTCGGTGGAGTCTTCCTCAGCGTCTTCGTGCGGCAGTTTCACGTCGTGAACAACAACGTCGACGCGGGTGACGGTCAGGCCGGTCATGCGCTCAACAGCGTTCATGATGTTGCGGCGGATAGCCTCAGCCAGCTCGTGGATAGCAACGCCGTACTCAGCGATGATGGCGATCTCGATGGAAGCAGCACCCTCAGCAACGGTGACGGACACGCCCTGGCGAACGTCCTCGGAAGCGCCGAAGGACTCACGGATGGAACCAATCATGCGAGCGCCGCCGCCACCCAGGGCAGCAACACCGGAAACCTCGCGGGCAGCAACGCCAGCGATCTTGGAGACAACAGCGTCATCAATGGTGGTGGTACCGAACTCGGTCTCGAGGTTCTCGTTGACCTCGCGCGCCGGTACAGCCTGCTCCTCGTTGACAGCCGGGGTGTTGTTCTTCTCGTTGTTGTTAGCCATAACGGCCACCTTTCTCCACAAAATGTTTGCAACGGTTGCTGCCGCACGAGCGGCATAACAACGAGATTAGGCCTATTCCACAGATTCTGCCGGGCCAGATCTAGATTGATTCCGAAACGTAACCTGGATTGACGCTTGTGATTTTGCCCACTGTTAAAGCAGAAGTTTGGAAAACAGCTCGTTACGTGCTTAAATACAAGGGTTGCTTTAACACAGCAACGGGATGACATCCGGGTCGCAAGGCTCAGATGAAGTCGCGTTGTTGCTGGTAAAGCGAACATGACACCTTCGCAGTCCGCGAACTTCCCTTACGGAAGCAAGCTGGATGAGAAGGCCTTCTGATCGGGCTAGGTCCGCGTTTGAGTAGAGACATCCCGAGATGAAGACCGGAGAAGGGGCATGGCAAATAAACAGCGGCAGTACGAATAGGACGTACAAGCTCTGCTAAAGCAAAGCTTGTACGAAGAGTGTTCCAAAACGTGTAATGCGTGAACACCGTCCTCTTTCGAAACTTTGACTTACGGGTCTTGTACCCCGTCGAGAGCACTGCATCTGGTTTGCCAGTCGCATCTCTTGGTCGTCATGACAGTCAGACAACTGGCGTTGTGCCAGGCCTCAAGCCCGGACAACGTTATAGAGAAATCGAGAAGCAATTCCCACCGCTTCACGCCCCGGATACGCCGGGAATGTGAAAGTGGGGAAGCGAGGAAGAGGATAAGCGTGGCGGGACAAAAAATCCGCATTCGGCTGAAGGCCTACGACCACGAGGCAATCGACGCTTCCGCAAAGAAGATCGTCGAAACCGTTACCCGTACCGGTGCCCGTGTAGTTGGTCCTGTGCCGCTCCCAACCGAGAAGAACGTGTACGCAGTTATTCGTTCTCCGCACAAGTACAAGGACTCTCGCGAGCACTTCGAGATGCGCACTCATAAGCGCCTCATCGACATTCTCGACCCGACTCCGAAGACCGTTGACGCTCTCATGCGCATCGATCTTCCGGCAAGTGTCGACGTGAACATTCAGTGATCGACGATTAGAACTTTGGTGGAGAACTAATAATGAGTGAAAACGAGATCAAGGGCATTCTGGGCAAGAAGCTCGGCATGACCCAGGTCTTCGACGAGGACAACCGCGTTGTACCGGTTACCGTCGTCGAAGCTGGGCCGTGCGTTGTCACCCAGATTCGCACCGCAGAAACCGATGGCTACAACGCCATCCAGATCGCCTTTGGCGACATCGACCCCCGCAAGGCAAACAAGCCTGCTTCCGGTCACTTCAAGAAGGCCGGCGTGACCCCGCGTCGCTACGTAGCCGAAATCCGCATGGACGACACCTCCGCATACGAGGTCGGCCAGGAAGTTAAGGTCGACATCTTCGAGGGCATCACCTTCGTTGACGTCACCGGTACCTCCAAGGGCCACGGCTACGCTGGTGCTATGAAGCGCCACGGCTTCGCTGGCCAGGGCGCTGCCCACGGTAACCAGGCTGCTCACCGCCGCGTCGGCGGTATCGGCGGCGCTGCTACCCCGGGTCGCGTCTTCAAGGGTAAGCGCATGGCTGGCCGCATGGGCCAGGACCGCGTGACCACCCAGAACCTGAAGATTCAGAAGATCGATGCCGAGTCCAACCTGCTGCTCATCAAGGGTGCTATCCCAGGTGCACGCGGCGGACTCGTCACCGTCAAGACCGCAGTGAAGGGCGGTGCACACGCATGAGCAACCTCAAGCTAGACGTCCTTACCGCTGAGGGTAAGACCAACGGCTCCGTCGAGCTGCCTGCTGAGATCTTTGACACCGAGGCATCGGTAGCCCTGATGCACCAGGTTGTTAACGCTCAGCTCGCAGGCGCTCGCCAGGGCACCCACAAGACCAAGACCCGCGGTGAAGTCCGCGGCGGTGGCCGTAAGCCTTTCCGTCAGAAGGGCACCGGCCGCGCACGCCAGGGCTCCATCCGCGCACCGCACTACACCGGTGGTGGCACCGTCCACGGTCCGGTTCCGCGCAGCTACGCACAGCGCACCCCTAAGAAGATGATCAAGGCTGCTCTCTTCGGTGCACTGTCTGATCGTGCTCGCAACGAGCGCATCCACGTCATCGAGGAACTGGTTCCTGGCCAGACCCCGTCGACGAAGGCTGCAAAGTCCTTCATCGAGAACATCACCGAGCGCAAGAACGTCCTGCTCGTTGTCGGCCGCGAAGACATCAATGCTCGTCGCAGCGCCAACAACCTGCCGAACGTCCACGTGCTCGATGCCGGCCAGCTGAACACCTACGACGTTCTGTACTCCGACGACGTTGTGTTCTCTGTGGAGGCACTGCACAGCTTCATCACCCGCGCTCAGGGCGCTAACGATGAGGCGAAGGAGGAGAAGTAATGGCTAAGATCGCAAACCCGCGCGACATCGTTCTCGCACCGGTCGTTTCCGAGAAGTCCTACGGTCTGATGGAGCAGAACGTCTACACGTTCTACGTCTCCACCGACTCCAACAAGTCCCAGATCAAAGATGCCGTAGAGCAGATCTTCGGCGTGAAGGTCGACTCCGTTAACACCGTTAACCGTGCAGGTAAGCGTAAGCGCACCCGCACCGGTTACGGCCAGCGTAAGTCCACCAAGCGCGCCTACGTGACGCTCCGTGAAGGCAGCGACTCCATCGACGTCTTTGGCGCACAGGCCTAAGACGGAGACGAAGTAAGGAAGAATTATGGCTATTCGTAAATACAAGCCGACAACTCCGGGTCGCCGCGCATCCTCCGTTTCCGAGTTCGAGGAAATCACTCGCTCGACTCCGGAGAAGTCCCTGCTGCGCCCGCTGAGCAAGACCGGTGGTCGTAACAACCACGGCCACATCACCACCCGCCACATCGGCGGTGGCCACAAGCGCCGTTACCGTCTGATCGACTTCCGTCGTAACGACAAGGACGGCATCCCGGCAAAGGTCGCTCACATCGAGTACGACCCGAACCGCACCGCAAACATCGCACTGCTGCACTACGCAGACGGCGAGAAGCGCTACATCATTGCTCCGAAGGGCCTGAAGCAGGGTACCGAGGTCGAGTCCGGTGCTAACGCAGATATCAAGGTTGGCAACAACCTGCCGCTGCGTAACATCCCGACCGGTACCACCATCCACGCTGTGGAGCTCAAGCCGGGCGCTGGCGCTAAGCTGGCTCGCTCCGCTGGTGCTTCCATCCAGCTGCTGGGTAAGGAAGGCAAGTACGCCATCCTGCGTATGCCGTCCTCCGAAATCCGCCGCGTTGATATCCGTTGCCGCGCTACCGTCGGTGAGGTCGGCAATGCTGACCAGATGAACATCCGTTGGGGCAAGGCAGGCCGTATGCGCTGGAAGGGCGTTCGCCCGACCGTCCGCGGTGTTGTCATGAACCCGGTCGACCACCCGCACGGTGGTGGTGAGGGTAAGACCTCGGGTGGCCGCCACCCAGTGTCCCCATGGGGCACCAAGGAGGGTCGTACCCGCAACCCGAACCGTTACTCGAACAACATGATCGTGCGCCGTCGTCGCCCGAACAAGAAGCGCTAAGAGGAGGTAAACAATGCCACGCAGCCTTAAGAAGGGCCCGTTCGTCGATGAGCACCTCCTCAACAAGGTGGATGCTCAGAACGAGAAAGGCACCAAGCAGGTCATCAAGACCTGGTCTCGCCGTTCGACCATTCTGCCCGACTTCATCGGTCACACCTTCGCCGTCCACGACGGTCGCAAGCATGTACCGGTCTTTGTCGAGGACTCCATGGTCGGCCACAAGCTCGGTGAGTTTGCACCAACCAAGACCTTTAAGGGTCACGTCAAGGACGACAAGAAGGGACGTCGATAAGCGATGAGTGAAACCATCACCTCCGCATCCGCCACGGCCCGCTACGTTCGCGTCACCCCGATGAAGGCACGCCGCGTCATCGACCTGGTACGCGGTAAGTCCGTCAGCGAAGCCCTGGCCATCCTGAAGTACGCCCCGCAGGGCGCTGCTAAGCCAGTCGCTAAGGTAGTTGCTTCCGCAGCTGCTAACGCCGAGAACAACTTCGGCCTGGATCCGCGCACCCTGGTCATCTCCGAGGCATACGCCAACGAGGGTCCGACCATGCGTCGTTTCCAGCCGCGCGCACAGGGCCGTGCATTCATGATTCGTAAGCGCACCAGCCACATCACCGTGGTGGTCGAGAGCCAGCAGGAAGGGGCCAAGTAATGGGCCAGAAGATCCATCCTCACGGCCTACGTTTGGGCATCACTTCCGACTGGAAGACCCACTGGTTCGCCGATAAGGACTACGCGAACTACGTAGCCGAAGACATCAAGATTCGTAAGTACCTGGAAACGGGTCTCGAGCGCGCCGGCATCGCCGACGTTGTCATCGAGCGCACCCGTGACCGCGTCCGCGTTGACATTCACACCGCCCGTCCGGGCATCGTGATTGGCCGCCGCGGTGCTGAGGCCGACCGCATCCGCCGTGCGCTGGAAAAGCTCACCGGCAAGATGGTCGCCCTCAACATCCTCGAGGTCAAGCAGGTCGACGCTAACGCCACCCTGGTTGCTCAGAACATAGCTGAGCAGCTGGTCAACCGCGTTGCTTTCCGCCGCGCTATGCGCAAGGCTATCCAGTCTGCAATGCGTCAGCCGCAGGTCAAAGGCATCAAGATCCTGCTGTCCGGTCGTCTGGGCGGCGCCGAGATGTCCCGCAACGAGCGCTACCACGAGGGTCGCGTTCCGCTGCACACCCTGCGCGCAGAGATCGACTACGGCACCGCAGAGGCCCACACCACCTTCGGCCGCATTGGCGTCAAGGTGTGGATCTACAAGGGTGACGTCGTCGGTGGCGTACGCGAGTCCGAACTGAACGCTCCGTCGCAGGGCCGTGGCCGCGGCGACCGTGGTGGTCGTCCGCGTCGTGGCGGCCAGCGTCGTCAGCGCGCACAGCAGAAGCAGGAGGGCTAATCCATGCTGATTCCTAAGCGCGTTAAGTACCGTCGCCAGCACCGCCCGAACCGTAGCGGTGTCTCCAAGGGCGGTAACCGCATCAACTTCGGTGACTACGCCATCCAGGCTCTCGAGCCGGCTTACGTCACCAACCGTCAGATTGAGGCCGCACGTATTGCCATCAACCGCCACGTCAAGCGCGGTGGCAAGGTGTGGATCAACATCTTCCCGGACCGTCCGCTGACCCAGAAGCCGCTCGGCGTGCGTATGGGTTCCGGTAAGGGCCCGGTCGAGAAGTGGGTGGCCAATGTGAAGCCAGGCCGCGTTCTTTTCGAGATGAGCTACCCTAACGAAGCCACTGCAATTGAGGCTCTGCGCCGCGCTGGCCAGAAGCTTCCTTGCAAGGTTCGTATCATCAAGAAGGAGGACCAGTTCTAATGGCAACCGGTACCCCCGCTCACGAGTTCCGCGAGCTCGACAAGGCTGAACTGGAAGACCGTCTGAGCAGCGCCAAGGAAGAACTTTTCAACCTGCGCTTCCAGAAGGCCACCGGTCAGCTGACCAACAACCGCCGCATCGGCACCGTGAAGCGCGACATTGCTCGCATCTACACCGTGCTGCGCGAGCGTGAGCTCGGTCTTTCTACCAACCCAGGAGATGAGGCTTAATCATGGCAGAAGCAAGCAAGGCTCCAACTCCTAAGAAGGAGAAGGTCAAGGGCGCACGCAAGACTCGCATCGGCTACGTTGTCTCCGACAAGATGGCTAAGACCATCGTTGTCGAGCTCGAAGACCGCAAGCAGCACGCCCTGTACGGCAAGATCATGCGCTCCAACAAGAAGGTTAAGGCGCACGATGAGAACGAGACCGCCGGCATCGGCGACCGCGTTCGCATTGCTGAGACCCGTCCTCTTTCCAAGGACAAGTTCTACCGTCTCGTTGAGATCGTAGAGAAGGCCAAGTAAGAGAGAGCTGAAGGCTCTCCACAGCCGATAGGAAAGGCTCGTAACCTACCCGCTCAGGGTGGTTACGAGCCTTTCTCGTTTTTAACGCGCATCGACTGTCGATGCGCGCTTGTCGATGCGCGCTAGCGGCGGCGGCCATCCATGGCCGAAATGATGGTGACAAACAGGGAAAGCACCGTGGCCATGGACAGGAAGAAGGTACCGACACGGTAGGGGACCGTGCCGACGGATTCGACGTTGCCGAAGATGTAGAGCCACAGCGCCCAGCCGATGATCTGCGCGATGGCGCCAATGCCAGACAGGCCACGCAGGCTGCGCTGGAGTTGCTGCTTAGGTGCGAAGAAGCCGCGGGAGGCATCCACTATGGCGAGGATGCTCAAGATGATGCACAGCCCGCCGGATAGCCATACCGGCAACAGTGCGGAAGTGCCTGCCAGTACGGGCAGTACGAAGGACAAAAACACCAGAACGAACAGCACGCCGTGCAGCACTAAAGAGCGGTTGGGGTAGGCGGCTGGTTGCATGGTGGCTCCTAACGCTTTGGGGATGAACTTGGTTTAGTGTAGTCCCCAAAGGCTGCGTTAGAGCAGTTCATCGACCTCCGCGCGGCGCGGGGCATCAGCGCCAGTACGCGCAATAGTCAGCGCGGCTGTCGATGCCGCGAATTCGAGAATCTCGTGCCAGTCATACGCGCTGAGCTGTTCTAGGTCTGCGGCGTCAAAGTTGCGCTCGGCAATCTTGGTCAAAAGCGCTGCCATCACGGCATCGCCGGCACCGATGGTGTCCGCGATATCGACCTTGACCGGCGGTACGTCGAGTTCCGTCGTTCCCGCACGGACGCTGAGGCCGTGCGCACCGTGGGTGGTCACGACGACGGGCACCTTCTTCAGGGACTCCACGCCGAGGAACTCTGCTTCGGCGTTCGAGACTTTGAGGATGGTGACATCGTCAAGCAATGCCTGCAGAAACTCACGGTGCTCAGCGGTATCAGTATCCGGGCGGATGTTCGGGTCAACTGCAATGAGCGAGCCATTCTTGGCCATGGTGTGCAGCACCTCCGCGTAGCGGGAGGCACCTGGCTCCATGGCGAGGGACAAGGTGCCAAAGTAGGCCACGCGGGCATCGTTAGCTACTAGCTCCACCAGGCGATCTGCGGTGCCTTCGTTATAGAAGGAGTAGGTTGCTGAGCCACCCTCATCAAGCGAAGCAACCGCCAACGTCGTCGGTTCGTCACCCCGCTGTACCAGGGAGGTATCGACACCTTCGTCCTCGAGGCGCTTGACCAATGCATCACCAAAGGCATCAGTGGACAGTCGCGACTGGAAACCGACCTGCGCACCCAAACGTGCAGCGGCAACAGCCACATTGAAGGGACCGCCACCCAAAGAGGGAGTCAGATCGGAAAGTTCGCCAGAAGCGGTGGGCACGAGATCGACGAGGCCTTCGCCGGAGACAAGAATCTGCATATGTCCATACTAACGAGGATGTGTGCAGCAGATTCCTGGTTACCTGGTCATTTACATCACTAGGTCTACCTCTGGGCAGCCATGACGGGTGTTTGAGCTGCCTGTGGTGACACTTGCACTAGTGGATTCGCGATGCGACCGGCGATCATCAGCGAAGAGTTCTGATCACCTAGGTCCACCATCCCGTGGGGATTGCGCAGCTGTAGACGATTCAGACAAGAGTGCTGGAAGTCCTCGGCCAGGAGAGGAAGGCCGGAAGGATACTCAGCCTCGTAGTCTTCAATGCAGGCGCGAGTAGCCAACCAGAATTCTTCTTCTGGCAGGATGTCGTGGTCATCCATGAGCGCAGCCAGGTGGCGCAAAACGCCATCGATGATGTCGGTATGCAGGGACAGCGCCCGCTGTTCGAGGTCGAAGGAGCCATCGTCAGCTTGGATGCGGGCGAAGGCTTCCGGCACCTCGCGTTGTGCGTTGACCACGGCGACTTCCTCACCTAAGTCCTTGAACCAGGAGCCGGTGGGTAGGCACTCGGTGAGTTCCACAATCACGTTCTCTGAGTGCGGCATAAAGACAATGTCGAAACCGGCCAGAGCGCGGATTGCCGGGCGGAAGTACACATCCAACAGTGCACGCAGCCAGTCGGCAGCACTATGCCCCGAACGCGCAATGAGCTCACCTACCAAAGGTTTCCCAGCGGGATCGACGTGCAAGACTGCAGCCAAGGTCATCGCCGCTTTGCCTGGCTCTAGTTTCTCTAATGGCGAAGAACGCCAGAGCGCGGAAAGCATCTTCGTGTGCTGGTCGTCAGAGGAAGCTCCACTGTGCAAACTCGAGTGGTAGATATCGCCTTGGAAACCCACCGCGGCAATCTCAGGGAGCAAACGCACGTTGTGGTTGTGGAAGTCAGCGTCGTTTCCGAGAGTGTCCTGCAACCACTCATTAATCGCTGGGGTAGTGGACATGTACTTTGGGCTCAACCCACGCAGGAATCCCATGTTGCGTACCGATGCTGCGGTCTTCACATAGGGTGCGGCGGGATCGCTGAGGTTAAAGAAGGTACGCAGTGACTGCTGCGGATGCATAACCGCAGTATCGGTGCCTAGGTGAATAAGGTCGCCGTTGAGGAAGCTATCGGCGAAGTTCGTGGCAACGCGCATCTGCCACTGCCAAGGATGCACGGGAAGCGGCAGGTAATCCGCGGGATCAATATCGCGTGCGCGAAGACGCTCCTTCCAGTCCTGCGGTGCTTGCTGGTTGAGGAACTCTTCTAGATCCAAGTCTTCTACAGCAGCACTGGTGAGTTTGTCTCGTCGGGCGGCGACCCATTCCAGGCAGGTAGAACGCCCCATCTCTGGTGCATAGCGACGAGCATCGACTTCGCTGAAACCACCGCGACCAGCATTTGCGACAAAGCCAGGATGTCCTTCATACATGGCGGACTCGCACAACTGGAATGCGTTGGCTTGCTGGTGTGGTGTATCAGTTTCGGTAGCCAAGGTCTCAGCGAGAGTGGAGCTGCTGAGACGAGGCATCGCGAGAACGCGCGCACGCGCGGTGACTGTGGCAGAGATTTCTTCTAAGTAGTCGTGCAGGAAGTGCGCGGGGATTCCAAGTTCTGGTGCGGCGGCAGCAATAACTTCACCGATTCCGGGCAAATCCGCATACCCACGGGCACAGAGCGAATCGACGTCGATGCTCAGATGCTCGAGGTAGTGGGTATGCGCTAAGAACGTAAATTCGTAGCCACCCAGCTCAATCAAGTACTGGGCCGGGCCCAATCTGGTAGCTGGCAGTAACCTTTCGTGGTGGAATTCACGCAGCATCTTCGCCAAGATTTCGCGATTCGCGCGTTGCAGATAAGCGACCTGCAGGTGGCCATCGGTTGCAGCAGTTGCAGGTGCAGTTGATGACGTGGCGGTGGGAACTGCCAGCGCGCCTAGTTCGGAGCACGCGAAAGCGTCTGGGGTGCAGTACTGCACGCGTGCGGTCTTGGTACCCAGGTCCGCAGCCTCGAGTCCTGGATAATCCCGGAAACCAGCGCGGGCATTCTTCGCCAGAATCTTGTCGTTGCTTGTATCGGGTTCAACGAGGATACGCGTGAAACCGCGGACATCGACAAGCCAGGAGATGACGGTGGCGAAGAGGGCATCGGAAAGCCCGTGCTCTGGGTGCGCTGGAGGTTGGGCAAGAAGGACATGCATGCCAATGTCGCCATCCTGGTGCGGGACGTGCTCGCGCAGCAGTACACGTGCGGGGTTGTAGGTTTCCACTAGGGCCAGCGGAGTGCTGTCGCGTTCGATGATCCACGCATCCTCATCGGCGCTGTTAGCGATGCGCTGGTACTCCTGCGCCACGGACTCCTCAGTGGCATCGAGACTGTCCCAGAACTTTGCGTGCACGGAGGTCAGCCAGCTGGTGAGCAGTGCGGCATCGGCAAGCGGATGGACCGGACGCAGATGGAATTGACCGCGGTGAGTAGTAATCGTGTGCATTTAGAAACCCCCAAACGTCTGGAAAGCGATGTTCTTTTCCACCGGGTAAACCTCCCGGCCACAAATCTCGCGCAGGATGATCGAGTTGCGCCACGGTCCCATGCCCAGGTCCGGAGCGTTGAGCGAGTGGACGTGCTCATCAGCATTAAGCACAAAGAGAGTGTTGTCTGCATCTACCTGGAAGTGCTCACCGACGTCCATCCGACCGGTGGCATCCTTTGCGATGAACTCGCTGCAAGGCTCCAAAAACTGCGGCATCTGTGGCGCCTTATAACCGGTACACAGGATGACCGCGTCAGTCGCATGTACTGCGCTGGTGTCGGTCTCCGCGTGATGTAAGCGCAACCGGTGCCGACCAGTGGAGCTATCCGTTGCCTGCTCGTTGGGTGCACAGGCAGCACTGACTCCTGCTCGCAGAGTGGTGCGGGATGTGCCATCCAAACTCAAACGGTAGAGCAAGTCATAGATGGCATTGATGGTCTCACCGGAGATGCCTTTATATAAGTTGCGCTGGTTGCGGTTGAGCTCATCGCGCTTCGCCTCCGGCAAGCGACGAAAGTAAGAGGCGTACTCCGGCGAGGTCATCTCCAAGGTCAACTTGGTGTATTCCATAGGGAAGAAGCGCTCGGAGCGAGTAAACCAATCCACGTGGGCTTCGGTGGTGCAAAGTAGGTCGGCATAGATTTCCGCGGCGGACTGCCCGGAGCCAACGATGCTTATCGATGCCTGCTTGGCCAACCATTCTTTGTTGTGCAGATAGTCTGCGGAGTGGATAACTCCCTCGGCATCGAGTGCGGGATGCAGCTCCTCCGGTACGAAGGGCGTTGTGCCGACACCACTGACCACGTGGCGGGCAGCGATGGTGCCGTGTCCGGTGACATCGACAAGCCATGGCGTATCGCCTTCCGGATTCGGGCGCACTGCCTTCACACGGGAATCAAAATGCACACTGTCTAACTGCCCTGCCACCCAGGTGCAGTAGTCGGAATACTCTCTACGCAGCGGGTAGAAGTCCTCCCGGATGTAGAACTGGTGAATTCGCCCCGACTGTTTGAGATAGTTCAGGAAGCTATAGCGACTGGTTGGATCAGCCATGGTGACCAGGTCGGCCATGAAGGGCACCTGGATAGTGGCTTCTGGAAGCAACATCCCGGGATGCCAGATGAACCCTGAGCGCTGCTCAAAGAACGCCACACTAAGCTCCCCGGATTCTACTAAGGGCTGACACAGCGCAGCCATCCCCAGGTTGAAGGGGCCGACACCTACTCCGACGATGTCGAAGGTAGGCATCGATGAGTGTGATGCAGCAGCAGAAGAAGAAGAAGAATCAGACACGGAAAAGTCCTTTCGTTGGAGATTAAAGAGGTGTGCGTCAGCAAGAGGTGAGGGCGGATTCGCAAGTTAGCGAGTACGAATCAACGCCTCCGAGTGAGCACGAACGATGGCATTGAGCACGGCCTGGATGTCTTCATCACGAAGAGTCGGGTCGAGAATTGTGAACTTGAACAGTGGAGTGCCGTGTATTTCAGTCACCGCCACTGCGGCCTGACCTGAGTCAAAGAGCTCATCGCGGATGCGGTAATACTCAGCGGGATGTGGGGAGTCGGCGGACTCTGTTGCCTGGAGTTCGAACAAGACAGTGCTCAGTTGCGGGGTTTCCCACAGTTGAAGTTTGGGGAAGTCGTCGACAAGGGCAGCTGCGCGCCGGGCCAACGCGCAGCAGGTATCGAAGGACGCACCGATGCGTTCTTGACCTATGGTGCGCAGCGTGACCCAGAGCTTGAGCGCGTCAAAGCGGCGGGTGGTTTGCAGTGAGATATCCGCGAGGTTGGGCCGAGAAGACTCAGCTGGGTTGAGGTAGCTGGCATTCCATCGGATGTGTTCAAGTCGCTGGCCTTCGGCAAAGAGCACGCAGGAACAGGCCACTGGCTGGTAGAAGCCTTTATGGAAATCCAGGGTGACGCTGTCCGCCTTTTCGATGTCGTAGAACAACGATGCGGATTCCGGGCCCAACAGGCCGGCACCGCCGTAGGCGGCATCGACGTGGACGGGCACGTCGTGATGGTGTGCGATATCGATGACTTCGCTTAGCGGATCGATGCTGCCGCGATCGGTACTTCCAGCGGTACAGATAACCGCGGCGGGGTATTTCCCCGCCCGGCATACTTCTCGCAAGGAAGCTTCCAGCGACAACGGACGCATCTGTCCGTGGAAGTCCTCGGAAATCTCGACGATGCTGTCGGGGCTTAATCCCAGTAGCTCGACGCCACGGGCGATGGAGTAGTGCGCACTCGGTGTGCACAGAATGCGAAGTTTGCTTAAGGCTTCGAAGTGGGAATAGCCCTGAGCTTGAAGCTCCTGCAGGGCCTGGTTGCGGGCAACGGTAAGCGCTTGCAGGTTTGATTGAGTACCACCGGTGGTAAAGACACCTTGTGCACTCTGACCGAAACCGACCAGGTCTGCTGCCCAACGAATGAGCTTTTGCTCGATGGCTGCGGCAGGCCCTGCTTGGTCCCAGGACTCCACGGCAGTGTTGAGTGAACTCGCGAGGACCTCAGCAGCAACAGCTGGAATAGCAACCTGGCAGTTGAGATGCGAGATGTAGCGCGGGTGGTGATAGAACACCGCTTGTTTAAGCCACAACTCTTCCAGTTCGCTTAAGCAGTCGGAGAACGAACTGCAGGGTTGGCGGAAGTCGACATCGTGAAGCGCTGCAATGGCATCCTGAAAGTCCTGGCAGGGTGGTGAATCAGCATAAAGGTGCTGTGCTGCACAGGTGCTTGCTTCCTGCACTGCGGACAGAAAATCGGCAGGTGTCTCACCACTGCCCACTAAGTGCGATTTGTTTAATGGTTTCGGCATGGCGGCAACCGTAGCAGTAATTGAGTGAGGTTAGGCTTACTTTAGAGGTGGCGGTGCCAGTCCGCGTTCATTTAGGTAAGGCTTACCTGCGCTGAACCTATTTTTGTGAATTGTGTCATGCATGTCGGGGTGCGAGTGGCGGGAAGTTTGTGTGACTGGAGGGAAATTTGGTTTTAGCGGCCAGAATGTGGTTGAATGCTTGGGTTGCATAAGGCCGGTCGGCCGGTGGTGCGTTTCCGAACCCCGCGCCGAGACCCCTCGACTCATGTTCGTTGCTGAACCTTATGCTGCAAAGCAAGTAGACCGCGTGTGTCAAGGCCGGAAATCTTGACGCACATAATCCAGGTCAGGAGACCCATAGTGATTCAGCAAGAATCGCGTCTGCGCGTCGCCGACAACTCTGGTGCCCGGGAAATCCTGGTCATCCGCGTTCTCGGCGGCTCCGTCCGACGCTTCGCTGGCATCGGTGACGTTGTCGTCGCCACCGTGAAGGAAGCCGTCCCAGGCGGCAACGTGAAGGAAGGCGACGTCGTTAAGGCTGTCATCGTTCGCGCCAAGAAGGAAACCCGTCGTCCAGACGGTTCTTACATCCGCTTCGACGAGAATGCAGCTGTCATTCTCAAGGGCGACAACGAGCCGCGTGGTACCCGTATCTTCGGCCCGGTTGCTCGCGAGCTTCGTGACAAGAAGTTCATGAAGATCGTTTCTCTCGCACCGGAGGTGATCTAGTCTTATGAAGATTCATAAGGGAGATATGGTGATCGTCATTTCGGGTCCGGATAAGGGCGCGAAGGGCAAGGTCATCGAAGCATACCCGTCCCGCGACAAGGTCCTCGTTGAGGGCGTTAACCGCATCAAGAAGCATGTTGCTAACTCCGCGCCGGAGCGTGGCGCTGAGTCCGGCGGCATCGTAACCCAGGAAGCTCCGATCCACGTGTCCAACGTTGCGATTGTTGACTCCGAGGGCAACCCGACCCGCGTGGGCTACCGTTTCGACGAAAACGGCAAGAAGGTCCGTATCGCGCGTAGCAACGGGAAGGACATCTAAAAATGAGCGAGAATTACACCCCCCGCCTGAAGGCTCGTTACCGCGAAGAGATCAAGAAGACCCTGGCTGACGAGTTCAACTACGACAACGTCATGCAGATCCCGGGCGTTACCAAGGTTGTCGTCAACATGGGTGTTGGCGAAGCTGCACGTGACTCCAAGCTGATCAACGGCGCTGTTGCTGACCTGACCGCTATCACCGGTCAGAAGCCGCAGCTGCGTCGCGCTAAGAAGTCCATCGCAAACTTCAAGCTGCGTGAGGGCATGCCGATCGGCGCCCGCGTCACCCTGCGTGGCGACCGCATGTGGGAGTTCCTGGACCGCCTGCTGACCATCGCACTGCCGCGTATTCGTGACTTCCGCGGCCTGTCCGACCAGCAATTCGACGGCCACGGCAACTACACCTTCGGTCTGTCCGAGCAGTCCATGTTCTACGAGATCGACATCGACAAGATGGATCGCCCGCGTGGTATGGACATCACCGTGGTGACCACCGCAACCAACGACGACGAGGGCCGCAAGCTCCTGCGCGAGCTGGGTTTCCCGTTCAAGTAAAGCTACTTAAGCTTTAATCCCGACCTCACTGAGGTCGGGATTTTGGTGTTTTAACGGCCTTGTTGATTGTTGACTTCGCGGACGAATAGCAAGGCAGGGATGACACTGAGTGCGCCAATGCCAGCACATGCCCATAGGCCCTGGGCTAACGTCCAGCGGTGACCAATGGCACCCAGCGGAGTATCCCACATTGCCGAAATCGACGTAACCAGTGTGTTTTGAATAGTGGTGACACGGCCGAAAGCTTCTTCGGCGATGAGTTCGTGCAGTGTGGCAAAGATGACTGCCCCGGCCGCGGGTGCGGTCAGTACAGACAGGCCGAGTGGGATCACCATCCAGAGTGTGGCCTCAGTCAGCGCTGCGACCGTAATGCAGAGCGTAATCCACAAAGTCGTACCGACCTGCAATGCGGCAAAAGAAAAAGTCTTCTGGAAAAAGCGTGTGGTGAGTGCACCGGCAATACCGATGGCTCCGATGGCCGTGCGTGCCAGACCGATGATCCAGCCCGCGTATCCACTTGCCTCCAGTGACAGGATTGTGAGAAACAGCGCGCCGTTAATTGCACAGTTGGAACCCATCTGCATCACGATCAGTCGCCGCAGCATCCGAGAACGCGCTACCAAACTCAGTCCCTCTGCCGTCGTGCGGATGATGGTGGTGCTGGAACGTGTTGGTGGATTGAGCTCTGCATCAATGAAGATGTAGAAGGCGGCTGTTAATGCACTACCTGCCGCAAGCACGACGAAGGGGAATGCGGCAGCGATATCCAACAGCACGCCACCGATGAACGGCCAATAAGCCCTGCGAACTGCATGCGGGCCTGGATAAAGCCCTGCGCGGTGGCTATGTCTTCTGCGGCAACCAATTGGGGCAGCGAGGGATTGGCGCTGGCTTGGCCGATGGAGTGGGCGAACATCGATAAGCCCAGCAATGTGGCAAAAGCCCCCGCGCTAAATGTAGCTTCACCTTGAACAACTACGAAGGCTAAGCCCAGATTGCATAGCGCCGCCACCACATTGGCGCCCATGATTACGGGCTTGCGGTTGTATTTGTCAGCGGCTGCACCGCCAATGATTCCGCCGAGTAGCGCCGCCAGACCACTAATGGTTCCCAGCACACCAGCTAGCGTTATGCTGCCGGAAAATCTGAACGCCACAATCGGCACCGCTATTCCTGCCGCCACTCCGCAGATCTGAGCTATCACGTCAGAAAACAGATATAGCCGGAAATTCTTCGTGTGCATGGTCGTCCTTGTGTACTCAACCTTCGTCATGACAGGTTGCGTTAAGTAAACCAGATTACATTCGCTGAAAAAGTAAAACGGTTATTAATAGTCGCGTGCTATGGGCGAAGGCGCAGGAATGAGTGGGCAGGTGCTCTTCATTTTGATTTGGCTTGGGTGCCCCTGTTCGTTGCTCAGGAACTAGGGCGCGAAGTAGTGTTATGGAGGAATTCTTAACTTAAGCTGGAGGGATGATGCTATGTCGCTGAACGAAGCAGCTGCGGGCGCCATTAATAAGAAAGTCGCTCTGCTCGACCAATCCTTTGGTCGCTTTGCTACCCGTTCGATCTTGGCCGGTGTGTATCTGACTATCGGCACGGCATTCGCCGGCGTGGTTGGTCAGGCGGTGGAAGAACTCTTCCCGGGCTTGGGCTCTGTTGTCTTCGCCCTGCTCTTCGGCTTGGGTCTGTTTGCCATCATTCTGCTCGGCGCGGAGCTGGCTACCGGCAACATGATGTACGTCGTCTACGGCGCTATCAATAAGCACGTCGGCTGGGGTAAGGGCTTGTGGCTTCTGCTGGTCACCACGGTATTTAACCTGGTCGGCTGCATCCTCTTTGCTGCAGCGATGGGCATGTCCGCCAAGCTCGGCGGTATGGATCCCACCCACCTGATTTCCACGCTGTCGGAAGGCAAGCTGACCAAGGAACCAGGCGGCATGTTCGTCGAGGCCATCCTGGCTAACTTTGTGGTCAACATGGCCGTCGTCGGTGCGGTCTTTGCCAAGGACGTCGTGTCCAAGTTCTTCGTGATTCTGCCGATCATCGCAGCCTTCGTTGGCATGGGGCTCGAGCACGTTATTGCGAACTTCTGCTTGTTCACCCTGACCTTCTTCGCCTCGGATCCGCTGACCTCCGCGATGACTGTCGGCAACGTGGCCCTCAACTGGACCCTGGTTTGGTTGGGCAACCTGGTCGGTGGCGGCTTCCTCATCGGTGGCGTCTACGCCTACCTCAACAAGGGCCAGGACGTCTACCGCGACTAAGCATCTTACTTTTAATGACTAAACCCGGTTACCTCACCTTTCGTGGTGAGGAACCGGGTTTTCTCAGCGTTGTAGTTCGCCGGAGTAGAGGTTGAAGCGATCGCCGCGGGCAAAGCCGACCAAGCCCATGCCGGTGGCGCGGGCGGTTTCTACGGCGAGGGAAGACGCGGCGGAAACAGCGATAAGCGTGGGGAAGCCAGCCATGGCGGCTTTCTGTACGAGCTCAAAGGAGGCGCGAGAGCTCATTACGAGGATGAGGTCGTGGGCAGGCAGCATGCCTTCCAGCAGGAGGTGGCCGATGACTTTGTCGGCTGCGTTATGCCTGCCGATGTCCTCGCGGATCACCACGGATGTGCCATCGCGACGGAAAGCACCTGCGGCGTGAATGCCGCCAGTCTTGCGGAAGAGCTTTTGTTCCTTGCGGAGCTTTTCTGGCAAGGTGGCGACCAGCTGTGGGTCGACGGGGACTTCCGGCAATGAGTGTGGCAGGCGCAGTTTCATCTCCTCAATGGAGGAGGTGCCGCAGACGCCACAGGCGGACGTCGTCAAGCTTAAGCGCAAGTCCTGCAGCCCAATGACGTTTTTCTTGGCTAGCTGAATGTCCAGCAGGTTATAGGTGTTGAGCCCATCGACGGTGGCACCGGCGCAGTAGCGGGCGGTCGTGATGTCTTCCGCGGAGCTGATGTGGCCTTCGGAGTATAAAAAGCCGTGGGCAAGCTCGATATCGTTGCCCGGGGTGCGCATCGTGGTGGCAATTGTTTGGTCGCCCACGCGGATTTCTAAAGGCTCTTCACCTGCAACAGAATCAGCGCGAGTATCAACCTGGGTGAGGTTGCCGTCATCGTCCAGGCGCACCCGGGTGACCGGGAAGTTAGAGGTTGCGCGTCCTGCCACTACTGGATGCGCTCCTGCAGCTTAGCGATGTTCGCCTTGGCCTCCTCACAATCCTGGGAAGCCAAACCGACCAGATAAGAGGTCAGCGGGGCAGCAGGACGGGAGCGGTTATGGGCGACGTCCTTGGTGAGATCGAGCAGCTCACGGGTAAGGGCCGTGGCTTCCTTCTTATCCAGGCCCAGGATTTCCGCAGCTTCCACGAGCCACTCGTGGGCAGTCTGGATGGGGTCTTGGTTCTCAGTATTTTCGCTCATGTGCACCCACTCTAGTCGCAGGAAGGGCGCTGCTAGATACACCAGCGCCCCCGCCCGGTGCGCAGGCACCGAGTGGGGGCGAAAGCGACCTGACAGCTTAGAGGTCGTTGGCGTTGCGGCCCTGCGGCTCCAAGTGAACTACGAGGGACTTAGACACCGGGGTGTGGGAGCCGTCAGCATGCTGGGACAGGGGAACCAACACGTTGAGCTCCGGGAAGTAGCCGGTGACGCAATCGCGAGCGGTGTTGTACTCCACCAAGCGGAAGTTCGGAGCACGACGCTCTTCGTTGTCGTAGACGGAGACAACATCGACGATGTCGCCGTCCTTCAGACCACGCTTCTTCAGGTCAGCGGGGGAGATAAACAGGACACGACGGCCGCCACGAACACCACGGTAGCGGTCATTCAGTCCGTAGGAGATGGTGTTGTACTGGTCGTGTGCGCGCACCGAGGACAGCAGCAGCTGGTCGTCGTCCAGCTCAATGACAGCGGTGTCGTTGATGGTCAGCTGTGCCTTGCCGTTATCGGTGTTGAAGATGCGCTCACGAGCAGCGTGCGGGAGCATGAAACCGCGTGGGCGTTCCAGGCGCTCGTTGTAGTTCTCAAAGCCTGGGATAACAGCTTCAATGTGGTCGCGGATGACGTCGTAGTTGTCAATCATCGGCTGCCAGAAGTCATCTCCGAAGGTCTCGCGACCAATGGAGCAGATGATGTCGACCTCAGACTTGAGGTCCAAGTCCTGGTTGGCCTTTCGCGATGGCTTGGAAGAAGACACGGTGGAATCCGATGCCTCAACCGAGACTTTCTGTGGGCCGGACGCCTGCGGGTCATAGTCCGTACGGGAACGCACCGGCAGAATCAGACCGCGCTCGCCTGGCCACGCGCAAGTGTTGTTGAGCTTGGTCAGCATGTGTGCCGACAGCTTGGTGCGTGCCATGCCGTCTTCACAGGCGGTGGTATCACTCAGTGCTCGGATGAAGTTACCGCCTAGGGAGATGAAGACGTCCACGTCGCCGTCGCGTAGTGCTGCAGCTGCTTCCACGGAGGAGTAGCCGTGCTCACGTGGAACGTCGAAGCCAAATTCTTCCTCCATCTTGGCCAGAAACGGCTCCGGCATCTTCTCGGAGATGCCCATGGTGCGGTCGCCCTGCACGTTGGAGTGGCCACGGAACGGGAAGGAGCCGGCGCCAGGCTTGCCGATGTTGCCAGTCAGCAGCAGGAAGTTCATCATCTCTTGGATGGTCTGCACTGCATTCTTGTGCTGGGTAACACCAAGAGTCCAAGCTAGGATGACGTTTTCGGCCTTCTCCACGCGGTCGACAATGGCGTTGACTTCGGACTGCGGGATACCGGAGCCACGTTCCAGCAGGGCCGGGTCCAGGGAGTTGAGGTACTCGATGGTCTCATCCACGTTGGAGCAGAAGCGCTCCAGGAAGGAATGATCCAGCAGATCGCGGCGGATGACCTCGCGGTTGATCTGCTGGAAGAGCGCGCGGTCGCCATCGAGGCGGACCTGGACGTACTGGTCGGCCAGCTTCTTGGAGATACCCAGCATGCCCTTCGGGTCCTGCGGATCGCGGAACTTCATCAGGCCGGTTTCTGGCAGCGGGTTGATGGCCACCAGCTTGCCGCCGTTGTCCTTCATGCGCTCGAAAGCACCGAGCGCGCGCGGGTGGTTGGTGCCGGGGTTCTGGCCCACGGAGATCACCAGGTCGGTGTTGTAGAGGTCCTGCATGGTGGCAGAGCCCTTACCGACGCCGACGACCTTTGCCAGTGCGACACCGGTGGAATCGTGGCACAGGTTCGCGCAGTCCGGCAGATTGTTGGTGCCGATGCGGCGGCCCAACACACCGAAGGAGAATGCAGACTCGTTGACGGCAGTACCGGAGGTGTAGAGCACGTTGCGGTTGGGCTCGGTTGCCTTAATCTCTTCAGAGATAATGCGGAAGGCCTCATCCCAGGAGATAGGGTGATACTTGCCATCGCCAGTGGAGCGGTCATAGAGCATCGGCTCCTGCAGACGTCCCAGCTGGTCCAGTTCGTAGTCGGTCATCTCACGCATCTGTTCGACGGTGGTGTTGGCGAAGAACTCGCGGCTGACGCGCTTGGGAGTAGTCTCCTGGGCGATAGCCTTAGCGCCGTTCTCGCAGAACTCGACGATGCCCTGCTCACCGACCGGCGGTTCTGGCCAGGCACAGCCTGGGCAGTCCACACCGCTGTCCTTGTTGAGGTTGACCAGGGGCAGCATGGCGCGGTTGGGTGCTGCATGCTCCATAGCGTGCAGTACGCCTCCCAGGCCCGCCGCAGACTTGACGCGGCGGCCTACCTGGGGGTTATCGAACTCGTTGGCCTTTGGGTTGGTCCGAGATACATCTGTAGGGGTAGTCATAACGACATAATACCTGGCTAAGTGGCCCATTCCACAACCCCTGTGCAGGGGAAAAGGGATGTGCATCGTCGCCAAGCACTGCATTAGACCTTTCGCAGTGGTGAGGGCGCGAATCGGCATGCGGGTGAGAAAAGAAAAGTCCCGGTCGCGGGTTGTGTTAATGGGGGTGAAGCACGTAATGTGGAACGTCGGACTTGATTGCAAGCTGCGCAGGAATGACGCAGTGGCGGGCTTTTGCGCCTTAAAACTGCCTTTATCCTGTAGCTTTGCGCCAAGCCGAGCAAGAATTGAACAACTACTTTGTTGTAGGCCCCCCGCCTTAAATAGCGGACCGTCGTATGCATCAAAGGGTGGCGAGCGCCTTGCGGTACTGACCGCAGGGAGCGTCAGTAGCCCGAAATCACACGGAAAACGCTTTGGTGGGCAAACTTCGAGTTTGTGAGGGAACCGCAACGAGAAAGGTAACGGTCACTTCATATGACCATGACTGATCCTATTGCCGACATGCTGTCGCGCGTGCGCAATGCAAACCATGCGCACCATGACGTCGTGTCGATGCCGACCTCCAAGATCAAGGCAAACATTGCTGAGATCCTGAAGCAGGAAGGCTACATCGCTGACTACTCCGTCGAGGGCCACGAGCTGTCTCTCGAGCTTAAGTACAACAACCGTGAGCGCTCCCTGTCCGGTCTGCGTCGCGTGTCTAAGCCGGGTCTGCGTGTGTACGCAAAGTCCACCAACCTGCCGAAGGTTCTGGGCGGCCTGGGCGTGGCTATCATCTCCACGTCCCACGGTCTGCTGACCGATCGTCAGGCTCAGGAGAAGGGCGTAGGCGGAGAAGTTCTCGCCTACGTCTGGTAAAGGGAGGTTTGACACATGTCTCGAGTCGGTTTAGCACCGATCGCCGTACCTAACGGCGTCGAAATCAACATCAACGGCCAGGTCGTCGACGTCAAGGGCCCGAAGGGTTCCCAGACCGTTGACGTTCCGCAGCCGATCACCGCTGCTGTGGAAGACGGCGTTCTGACGGTTTCCCGTCCGGACGACCACCGCAAGCACCGCGCACTGCACGGTCTGTCCCGCTCCCTGCTCAACAACGCAGTTCAGGGCGTGACCGAGGGCTTCACCATCAAGATGGAAATCTTCGGTGTGGGCTACCGTGTGCAGCTGAAGGGTCAGGACCTGGAATTCAGCCTGGGTTACTCGCATCCGATCCTGATCAAGGCTCCGGAAGGCATCACTTTCGCCGTTGATGGCGCAACCAAGCTTTCTATCACTGGTATTGACAAGCAGGCCGTCGGACAGGTCGCCGCTAACATCCGCCGTCTGCGTAAGGACGATCCTTACAAGGGCAAGGGCATTCGTTACGAAGGCGAGCAGATCCGTCGCAAGGTCGGAAAGACGGGTAAGTAAGCAATGGCAAACACTGAAAACACCAAGCGCAATCCAATCGGCAAGGACATCTCGTCCCGTCGTCGCGAAGCACGCGCACGCCGTCACTTCCGTATCCGTAAGACCCTGCGTGGCACCCCAGAGGCACCACGCCTGGTACTGCACCGCTCCTCTCGCCACATGCACGTCCAGGTCATCGACGACCTGGCCGGCCACACCCTGGTCGCTGCTTCCTCCATGGAAGCTGACGTGCGTGCAGTAGAGGGCGACAAGAAGGCCAAGGCTGCCAAGGTCGGCGAGCTCATCGCCGAGCGCGCTAAGGCTGCTGGCATCGAAAAGGTCGTCTTCGACCGCGCTGGCTACAAGTACCACGGTCGCGTTGCCGCTCTGGCAGACGCCGCACGCGAAGGTGGTCTGCAGTTCTAATGATTAACGCAAACGGAAACATCAACGGAAGGAACGCCTAATGTCGGACCGTGAACAGCGTGACGGCGGACGCTCCGCCGAGAACAAGGGCGGTAACCGCCGCAACGATCGTCGTAACGATCGCCGCAACAACCATGACAACGAGCGCGACAAGTACATCGAGCGCGTAGTCACCATTAACCGTGTCTCCAAGACCGTCAAGGGTGGCCGCAACATGTCCTTCACCGCTCTCGTCGTCGTCGG
Organism: Corynebacterium camporealensis; assembly: GCF_000980815.1. Classification (NCBI taxonomy): domain Bacteria; kingdom Bacillati; phylum Actinomycetota; class Actinomycetes; order Mycobacteriales; family Corynebacteriaceae; genus Corynebacterium; species Corynebacterium camporealensis. Next base: position 380,346 of record NZ_CP011311.1, read on the forward strand.
CGACGGCCAGGGCATGGTCGGCGTCGGCTACGGCAAGGCCAAGGAAGTCCCGGCTGCCATCCAGAAGGGTGCCGAGGAAGCTCGCAAGAACTTCTTCCGCGTCCCGATGATTGCCGGCACCATCACCCACCCGGTCGAGGGTCGCGACGCCGCTGGCATCGTGATGCTGAAGCCGGCTGCACCTGGTACCGGTGTTATCGCCGGTGGCGCTGCTCGTCCGGTGCTCGAATGCGCTGGTGTGCAGGACATCCTGTCGAAGTCGCTGGGCTCCGACAACGCACTCAACGTCGTCCGCGCAACCGTGGACGGCCTCAAGCAGCTGGTTCGCCCTGAAGAGGTTGCTGCACGTCGCGGCAAGTCTCTCGAAGAGGTCACCCCGGCCCGTATGCTGCGCAAGCGCGCAGGTCAGGAGGCATAAGCAATGGCTCTGAAGATTACTCAGGTAAAGGGCCTTGTGGGCACCAAGCCGAACCACCGCGCCAACATTGAGGCTCTCGGCCTCAAGCGCATCGGTCAGTCCGTTATCAAGCAGGACACCCCGATCGTGCGCGGCATGGTTCAGAAGGTGCGTCACCTGGTCACCGTCGAAGAAGTGGCAGGGGAGTAAACCATGGCTGACATCATCAAGTTGCACGACCTGCGCCCAAGCGCAGGCGCCAACAAGCCGAAGACCCGCGTTGGTCGCGGTGAGGCATCCAAGGGTAAGACCGCCGGTCGCGGTACCAAGGGCACCCGGGCTCGTAAGCAGGTCCCGGCTGCATTCGAGGGCGGCCAGATGCCAATTCACATGCGTCTGCCGAAGCTGCGCGGCTTCAAGAACCCGAACAAGATCACCTACCAGGTCGTCAACGTATCCGACCTGAACAAGGCATTCCCGGATGGCGGCGACATCACCGTGGCTGACATCGTGAATGCTGGCCTGGTTCGCGCAAAGCAGCCAGTTAAGGTGCTGGGCAATGGCGAGATCAGCGTCAAGCTGAACGTCACTGCCGACAAGTTCTCCAAGTCTGCAGTGGAGAAGATTGAGGCCGCCGGTGGTTCCACCACCGCTACCAAGTAATGACTAGGTAGCCTCACGAGACAAACCCCCGTTCAATGGACGGGGGTTTTCTTATGCCCTCACAGGGAAATTGCATTATTCCGCTAGTACATACAGCTTACTGACAGCTATTGGCAACTTAGTTGTAACGTAGTGCACTTCATGGCGAAACTATTATGAACGCTAAACGCCGTCGAGTGTTTATATCTTGTGCGGTGCTGATAGGGTAGTGAGGTCAAACTTGTTCCGTTTCCTCGGCGGGTTCTGTTAGGGCCCGCTGGAGGGTAAATGATTGTGGCCTTTCTGCGCGCTTTTTTCGCAGGTAGGTCAGGAGGAATATATAGTGTCCGCCATTATTCAGGCTTTCAAGGACGCCGATCTGCGCAAAAAGATCATCTTCACGCTGTTGATGATCATTGCGTACCGTATCGGCGCGCAAATTCCGTCGCCAGGCGTCGATTACGCGTCGATCGCTGGGCGTCTGCGCACCTTGACCGAAGAGTCGGGCAACCTGTACTCCGTCATCAACCTGTTCTCAGGTGGTGCGCTGCTGCAGTTGTCTATCTTCGCCATCGGCATCATGCCGTACATTACGGCATCGATTATCGTGCAGCTGCTGACCGTGGTCATTCCGCACTTCGAGCAATTGAAGAAGGAAGGCCAGTCCGGCCAGGCGAAGATGACGCAGTACACGCGCTACCTGACTCTCGCGCTGGCGCTGCTGCAGTCCGCAGGCATCGTGGCACTGGCAGACCGCCAGCAGCTGCTGGGCCAGGGCGTCGAGGTTCTTGACCCGGACCGCAACATCTTCACGCTTATCATCCTGGTGGTCACCATGACCTCCGGTGCCATCCTGGTGATGTGGATGGGCGAGCTCATCACGGAAAAGGGCGTCGGCAACGGCATGTCCCTGATGATCTTCGCCGGTATTGCGACCCGTATTCCAACCGATGGTGCGAACATCCTCCAGAACAACGGCGGTCTGGTCTTCGCCATGGTCGTCGCCGGCCTGATTGCTCTGGTTATCGGTATTACCTTCATCGAGCAGGGCCAGCGCCGCATCCCGGTCCAGTACGCCAAGCGTATGGTCGGCCGTCGCCAGTACGGTGGCTCCTCGACCTACCTGCCGCTGAAGGTCAACCAGGCAGGCGTTATCCCGGTCATCTTCGCCTCCTCGCTGATTTACATGCCGGTGCTGATCACCCAGATCGTGAACTCGAATACCTTCGAAACTCCCGATAACTGGTGGCAGCGCAACGTGATTGCACACCTGCAGTCGCCATCGTCCTGGCAGTACATCCTGGCTTACTTCCTGCTCACCATTTTCTTCTCCTACTTCTATGTATCGGTTCAGTACGACCCGGCCGAGCAGGCAGATAACATGAAGAAGTATGGTGGATTTATCCCAGGCATCCGCCCGGGCCGCCCGACCGCGCAGTACCTCGGCTTCGTGATGAACCGACTGCTGTTCGTGGGCTCTATCTACCTCGCAACTATTGCCATTTTGCCGAACATCCTGCTGGATCTTGGCGTCGGTAATTCCTCTGCGGGTGGTACCGCTGCATTCGGTGGTACCGCAATCCTGATTATGGTCTCGGTCGCCTTGACTACGGTCAAACAGATTGAGTCCCAGCTTCTGCAATCCAACTACGAAGGACTCCTCAAGTAATGCGTTACGTACTCCTCGGCCCTCCCGGTGCTGGCAAGGGCACTCAGGCAGCAATCCTCAGCGAGAAGCTGAACATCCCGCACATCTCTACCGGCGATCTCTTCCGCGCCAACATTGGCGAAGGCACCCCGCTCGGCAAGGAAGCTAAGTCCTACATCGATGCCGGCAAGCTGGTTCCTACCGACGTCACCGCTCGCATGGTCGAAGACCGCCTGAACGAAGACGATGCCGCAGAAGGCTTCCTGCTGGATGGCTTCCCGCGTACCGTCGAGCAGGCTGAGATTCTCACCGACCTGCTGGAGAAGAAGGGCCTCAAGCTGGACGGCGTGCTGAACTTCGAGGTCTCTGAAGACGTCGTCGTTGAGCGCATGCTGGCCCGTGGCCGTGCCGATGACAACGAAGAGACCATCCGTACCCGCCTGGGCGTGTACCGCGATGAGACCTTCCCGCTCATCCAGCACTACGGTGACCAAATCATCAGCGTGAAGGCTGAGGGCGAGGTTGAAGAGATCAACGCTCGTGCCCTCGAAGCTATGGGTAAGTAGGCCCAATGGTGTTTCGACGCCGCAGCAAGCGCATCCCTGCTCGTACTCCGGGTGAACTAGACGCTATGCAGGCCGCTGGCGAAATCGTCGGCAAGGCTTTGCAAGAAGTCCGCGCTGCTGCGGCGTCTGGCGTATCTACCCTGGAGTTGGACGCGGTGGCTGAAGAATTCATCCGTTCCAACGGCGCCGTCCCGACGTTCAAGGGATACCAGGGTTTCCCGGGCTCTATTTGCTCCTCGGTTAACGACGTTATCGTCCACGGCATCCCCAGCAAGAAGGTCGTCCTCAAAGAGGGCGATCTGGTGTCCATCGACTGTGGTGCCACGCTCGATGGCTGGGTAGGGGACAGTGCGTGGTCCTTCGGCGTGGGGCAGTTGGCCCCGGAGGTGCAATCGCTTAACGATGCCGCCGAGTGGGTCCTCATGGAAGGCCTCAAGGCCATGGTGCCGGGCAATAAACTTACCGATGTCTCCTGGGCACTCGAAGAAGCCACTGACCGGGCCGAAGAAAAGTTCGGTGTTGACCTGTTTATCGTCGACGGCTTTGGTGGCCACGGCATTGGCCGCGAGATGCACATGGATCCGTTCCTGCCGAATGAAGGCAAGCCGGGCAAGGGCCCGAAGATTCAAGAAGGCTCTGTATTAGCCATTGAGCCGATGCTGGCGCTGGGCACTGAGGATAACCGCACCTTAGGGGATGACTGGACCGTCGTGACCATCGATGGTTCCTGGGCCTCGCACTGGGAGCACACCGTGGCAGCCACCGCTGATGGCCCGCGTATTCTCACACCGCGTTACTAAGCTGAGAAAAAGTTTTCGTCTTAAGTAGGCACTTAAGAGCCAAGGGTCTATACTTTTGTGCATGCTTAAGTTCACCCTATCTTCCGCGTCGCTGAAAATGCGTCGTGCTCTCATCGCAATGGTGGCTGCGATTACCCTGATTGCAGCCCCGCTGGCTTCGTCCCAGTCCGCATCTGCTCAAGAAATGCCGAACTTCGAGCGCATGTCGTCTGACATCCAGTCCCAGGTTGATTCTCGGGTCAACCAGGCTCGCGCTCAGGTAGAAGAATTCTTCGGTAACACCCGCGACCAGGCTTGGAACGCTCGCAACGACGTGCTGCGTGAGCTGCAGAAGCTGAATCCGGCTGCAGCGAAGACCATTCAGCCGCACATCGACAACCTGCTCAACGTTGTCTTCCCTGGCCTGGTTCAGGAGAAAAAGGCAGAAGAGCGTGCTGCCCGTGACGCTGCTGCTCGCGCTAACGCAGAGCGCGCTAACGCTGAGCGCGCCCGCGCACAGCAGGCTGCACAGCGTGCTGAGGCTGACCGCCGTGCACGAAACTTCGACACGGGCTCCTGCCCAGCTGATGCGAAGGTGTGCGTGGACATCGATGGCCGTCGCACCTGGCTGCAGGATGGCCGCGGCACCGTCACCTACGTTTCCCCGTCCATGGCACCGGGCCGCAACAACCCGACCGAGCGCACCCCGCGCGGTACCTTCACCGTCACCCGCAAGGTCAAGGATGAAATCTCCTACGAGTTCAACAACGCTCCGATGCCTTACGCGGTGTACTTCACCAACAACGGTCACGCTTTCCACATGGGTGACCCGGCATATGATTCCGCCGGCTGTGTCCGCCTGCCAGGCGGTGCTGCAGAGCGCTACTTCGCTCACCTGAACATCGGCGACAAGGTCTACATCTACTAATCCCAGATAGGGCGCACTTATCGCATCCCCGCTTCCACCCCGTGAGCAACACGGAGTGGGACGGGGATTTTTTCGTGATCAGTTTGGAAAAATGCCTTGTGCAGCGTATGCTTGGACGGCGGTGTATATAGAGTCGACAAAAGACGCTGTATCACCGCGCAGTAGACTCCCAACATGCAGGTGACAAGAACTTGTCTGTCACCAGAAAAGTAGAGGTTATGGCTAAGGAAGGCGCAATCGAGGTCGAGGGTCGTATTATCGAACCCCTGCCAAACGCAATGTTCCGTGTCGAGTTGGACAACGGACACAAGGTACTTGCTCACATCTCGGGCAAGATGCGTCAGCACTACATTCGCATCCTCCCAGAGGACCGCGTTGTCGTAGAGCTGTCTCCTTACGACCTGACCCGCGGACGCATCGTCTACCGCTACAAGTAAACACTGTAAGCCTCCTTACCCAGGGGCACCTCTGCGTGCCCTTCCCACCTCAGGCAACGGTGGCCTGAGCCCGTGCTACTAAGTAGCCCAATGATCCGGCTCGGTCCGGGCGAAGCGCTGCATGGCGCGGGACGGATAGGGAGAAAACCACCGTAACAACCCGAAAGGACACGCCACATGGCACGTCTAGCTGGTGTTGACCTCCCGCGCAACAAGCGCATGGAGGTCGCTCTCACCTACATCTATGGCATCGGGCCGACCCGTGCCAAGGAACTGCTGGAAAAGACTGGCATTTCTCCTGACCTGCGCACCGACAACCTGGACGATTCCCAGCTGTCGGCGCTGCGTGACGTGATTGAAGCTACCTGGAAGGTCGAGGGTGACCTCCGCCGCCAGGTTCAGGCTGACATCCGCCGCAAGATTGAAATCGGCTGCTACCAGGGTCTGCGCCACCGCCGTGGCCTGCCAGTCCGTGGCCAGCGCACCAAGACCAACGCTCGTACGCGTAAGGGTCCGAAGAAGACGATCGCAGGAAAGAAGAAGTAACCTATGCCTCCAAAGACTCGCTCCGGCGCGCGTCGTTCTGGACGCCGCGTCGTAAAGAAGAATGTGGCCCAGGGCCACGCATACATCAAGTCCACCTTCAACAACACCATCGTGTCGATCACCGACCCGTCCGGTGCTGTTATCTCCTGGGCATCCTCCGGCCACGTCGGCTTCAAGGGTTCCCGCAAGTCCACTCCGTTCGCTGCGCAGATGGCTGCTGAGAACGCTGCTCGCAAGGCAATGGATCATGGCATGAAGAAGGTTGACGTATTCGTCAAGGGTCCGGGCTCCGGCCGCGAGACCGCCATCCGTTCCCTGCAGGCTGCAGGCCTCGAGGTTTCCTCGATTACGGATGCCACCCCTCAGCCGCACAACGGCTGCCGTCCGACCAAGCGCCGCAAGGTCTAGGGAAAGAAAGAGGTAAGAAAATGGCTCGTTATACTGGCCCCGCTACCCGCGTATCCCGCCGTCTGCGCGTTGACCTGGTCGGCGGCGACATGGCATTTGAGCGCCGCCCGTACCCTCCGGGACAGGCTGGCCGCAACCGCATCAAGGAATCTGAGTACCTGCTGCAGCTCCAGGAGAAGCAGAAGGCAAAGTACACCTACGGTGTGCTGGAGCGTCAGTTCCGTCGTTACTACGCCGAGGCTAACCGCCTGCCGGGCAAGACCGGTGACAACCTGGTCGTCCTGCTGGAGTCCCGCCTCGACAACGTGGTCTACCGCGCAGGTCTGGCACGCACCCGTCGTCAGGCTCGCCAGCTGGTGTCCCACGGTCACTTCACCGTGAACGGCAAGAAGATCAACGTTCCTTCCTACAAGGTCACCCAGTACGACATCATCGATGTCCGTGAGCGTTCCCAGAAGATGGAATGGTTCGAAGAGGCACAGGATCGCCTCGTCGATGCCAACGTTCCGGCATGGCTGCAGGTCGTTCCGTCCACCCTGCGCATCCTCGTGCACCAGCTGCCCGAGCGCGCTCAGATCGACGTTCCGCTGCAGGAGCAGCTCATCGTCGAGCTTTACTCGAAGTAAACCGGCCTTGCATGCGGCCTTACGGTCGCGTGCTACAGCCTGGATTTATTTCCTACTTCACTTATAACCCTCTACCGGCGTCATATAGCGGTCGCCGAAAAGGAGAATTTCAATGCTCATTTCCCAGCGCCCTCAGCTTACTGAGGAGTTTATCGACTCGTCTCGTTCGAAGTTCGTCATCGAACCGCTCGAGCCGGGCTTCGGTTACACCCTCGGTAACTCCCTGCGTCGCACCCTGCTGTCGTCCATCCCGGGCGCCGCAGTGACTTCCGTCAAGATCGATGGTGTACTCCACGAGTTCACCACCATCAACGGTGTGAAGGAGGATGTCTCCGAGATCATCCTCAACATCAAGGGACTGGTTCTTTCCTCCGACTCTGACGAGCCGGTGGTTATGTACTTGAACAAGGAAGGCCCGGGTGTTGTTACCGCTGGTGACATCCAGCCGCCAGCAGGCGTAGAGATCCACAACCCGGATCTGTACATCTGCTCTTTGAACGACACCGCAAAGCTGGATATGGAGCTCGTCGTTGAGCGCGGCCGTGGCTACGTGCCGGCTGCACCAACCTCCGGGGAAATCGGCCGCATCCCGGTCGACCAGATCTACTCCCCGGTGCTCAAGGTCTCTTACAAGGTCGAGGCAACTCGTGTTGAGCAGCGCACCGACTTTGACAAGCTGATCATCGACGTTGAGACCAAGAACTCGATTTCTGCTCGCGATGCCCTGGCTTCTGCCGGCGGCACCCTGGTCGAACTCTTCGGCTTGGCGCGTGAGCTGAACACTGCATCCGAGGGCATCGAGATTGGCCCGTCTCCGCAGGAGACCGAGTACATCGCTGCTTACGGCATGCAGATCGAGGACCTGAACTTCTCCGTTCGTTCCTACAACTGCCTGAAGCGTCAGGAAATCCACACCGTCGGTGAGCTTGCTGAGTGCACCGAATCCGACCTGCTGGATATCCGTAACTTCGGCCAGAAGTCGATCAACGAGGTAAAGATCAAGCTGGCTAACCTGGGCCTGGCTCTCAAGGACACCCCTGAGGACTTCGACCCAACCCAGCTCGAGGGTTATGACGCAGAAACCGGTGACTTCAAGGACCCGGCTGCAGAAGATTCTGAGTAATTAAGCACCTGTGAATAGCGGGAATGTTTATTCATCCCGCGCGCTCACCTTTTACCCGTACACGAGGAGTACATAATGCCAACCCCTAAGAAGGGTGCCCGTCTCGGCGGCTCCGCGGCTCAGCAGCGTCACCTGCTGAGCAACCTGGCCGTTAACCTGTTCGAGCACGGCGCTATCAAGACCACCGACGCTAAGGCGAAGATGCTTCGTCCTTACGCCGAGAAGATCATCACCAAGGCGAAGTCCGGCTCCCTGGCTGACCGTCGCGCAGTGCTGAAGCTCATCCCGCACAAGGATGTTGTTGCGCACCTGTTCGAGGAGCTGGGCCCGCAGTTCGCTAACCGCGATGGTGGCTACACCCGCATCATCAAGCTGGACAACCGTACCGGCGACAACGCTCCGATGTCCCAGATTTCCCTGGTGACCGAGGAGACCGTTACCGCTGAGGCTAACCGCGCAACCCGCGCTGCTGCCTCCAAGGCTGCAGAGGAAGAAAAGGCCGAGGAGACCCCGGCTGAGGAAACCGCTGCAGAAGAGTCCAAGGAAGAGTCCACCGAGGAGAAGTAAAAACTTCCCCGGAGTAACTCTCCCGACTTTTCGAAACCCCGTTCCTTCCCACGTGGAAGGGGCGGGGTTTCGCCTTACCCACACCAATAACCACCACACCGAAAGGTAAAATCAACGCCCATGACTGATACCGTGCGCCTGCGACTCGACTTGGCCTATGACGGCACTGACTTTCACGGTTGGGCCCGCCAGAAAGGTGACCTGCGCACGGTTCAACAGGTCCTGGAGGACAACTTAAGCCTCATCCTGCGCCAGCCCATTGAACTTACTGTTGCTGGCCGCACGGATGCTGGCGTGCATGCCGCCGGGCAGGTCGCCCACTTCGACATTGATTCGGAAGGGCTCAATCAGCGCTCTATCGATGGCGATCCCACCCGCTTGGTCCGCCGCTTAGGACGCATGCTGCCTGACGATGTCCGCGTCCACCACGTCGACTACGCCCCCGAAGGCTTCGACGCCCGCTTTTCTGCTTTACGACGCCACTACATCTACCGGCTCAGCACCCACCCGGCAGGACCACTGCCCACCCGCGTACGCGATACCGCGCACTGGCCCAAGCCACTGGATGTCAACAAATTACAAGAAGCCGCCACCACTTTGGTGGGCCTTCATGATTTCGCTGGTTTCTGCAAAGCCAAGCCGAATGCCACCACCGTGCGCGACCTCGAGGAGTTCGAGTGGCGGGACATCTCCACTCCCACCGAGCCACAGCTGTATGAAGCCCACGTCGTCGCCGATGCCTTCTGCTGGTCCATGGTCCGCTCCCTGGTCGGGTGCTGCGCCCGCGTGGGCGAAGGTCGCCGTGACGTCGACTTCGCTGCTGCCATGCTGCAAGAAACCCAGCGCTCTTCCCAAATCCCGGTTGCTCCAGCTAACGGTCTGAGCCTTGTTGCCGTCGACTACCCGGATGACAAAGACTTAGCCGCCCGCGCGGAAGTTACCCGCGATAAGCGCTCTCCAGTGGCGAAGCCTGACGACGTGTCATAGTCTGTGCGCAGCAGTTTCCGTAGGGGGTACGGAAACACCAACTTCAAGGGGGATCCATGGCGCGTGCGCTGCCAACGACAAAAGCACAGGTAACCGGGCATAAGTTTCTCGTTCGCCGCGTCGAACATGGTCTGGTCTTCGGCGATATTCGCATGATTCATGACCCACTGGCCAAACGCAGCCGGGCCCTGCTCATTGGCATCGTTGCCGTCGTTCTCGTGGGCCTGGGCGCCGGCCTGCTCGCCTGGTTGCAGCCGAATCCACGTCCCGGCGAAGCACCCATCGTGCGCTCGGCCCAGGGCCAGCTCTTCGTGCTTGTCGACGACTCCTACCACCCCGTGTCCAACCTCAGCTCCGCCCGCATCATCGCTGGGGATACCGCACCTGCTGCAGAAATCGGTGATGAGCACCTCGCGCAATCCCAACTAGGATTCCCACTCGGCATCGAAGATGCACCCGGCTTCCTCGCACCCGAACCTGGCCAACCCGACACCCAATGGGCAGCCTGCTTTGCTGGCACCGAAGACAACCCCGAAGGCAACAGCACCAGCGGTATTAGCGACGAAGTCATCGATGAAGGTGAAGTAATCGTGCTTGCCGACCCACCCCAGGACCTCCTGGGCGATACCCGCGGCGCGGTCGTCGAGGCAGACGACAAGCAATGGTTGCTCAGCGGTGAAGGGCGCATTCTACTTCCGGAGGCCACCAGCACCCAAGGCCGCGTCCTGCGCCGCGGACTCGGGGTCGAAGAAGACACTCCCGTCTGGCCACTGCCGGTCGAACTTCTCAACACCATCGAGGAACTCCCACAGTTCAGCTTCCCCGGTGAAGCACCCGACATCATCGATACCGGTCAAGGCCTCTGGGCCCGCAGCAGCGACGGTGTCGTCGAAGTCACCGAATCCCAAACTGAGATGCTGCGCGGCTACGGTGCCAAATCCACCACCGCTGACCCGAAGGAAGTAGCAGCGCTTTCCGATGCCACCGCCAACTTCCACCTGCCAGAACAGCCACTGGATTTCCTGAGCGAAGACGAAGGCTGGCTCTGCGGCGATTCCGAAGGCCGACCCACCCTGGTTGCACCCCAAGGCGGCACTGTCGAACTGTCCGGCGACAGCGTTGCCGATCGTTTCGGTGGCCTCGACGAAGGCGGCGTCGGAGTGGACACTGGTCACGGCTACCATGTCGTCTCCGCTACCGGCCAGCGTCATAGCGTCCCCGATCCATTGGTACTTGAAGCGCTGGGCACCGGCATCGGCGCCGAAGCACCGTGGTCCATCGTGCGACTACTTCCCGAAGGCAGCGAACTCGCACGAGCCCGCGCACTAGCCGCGCCAAGCAGCGACGGGTAAGCACCTTCGCTGCTCGGCAGAGTCGGTGCTTTCGGCACCGCGCCTAGCGACGGCGCAGGCCGCGCCAGATAGCCGCTAGTCCCAACAGCACTGCGCAGCCTGCTGCGATAATTCCCGCCCGGTGGCGAGCGACGTTGGATTCTTGAACGGCGGGACGCAGTTGCAGTGCCTCTTCTTCGACGGCATAGTCTGCTGGTTGATGGCTAAGCGTTGCCAGCGGATCGATGACACCGTGGCCGGGTTCGGCAGCGGATAACAATAATTCGCGCAGTTCGGCTGGGCTGGCATCGGGATGACGCTCGGCAAGTATTGCCGAGGTTCCGCTGACGATGGGTGCGGCAAAAGACGTGCCATGGAATTCGGCGTCTTCGTGGCCAGCACCTTGAGGCATAGATTTCGCAGTGGCCCAGCCTTGGGGACTTAATCCCAATGGAACATGTCCGGGTGCAACCACGCCGTCGGCGGAAATCGAATACTCCGCTAGGTCGTAGTCATTAGCCATCGCACCCACTGCGAGCACCGTGTCGAGCGCGGCCGGGTAGACGATGTCACTGGCTTGGCAACCAGCTTCGGCGGCATTGCCGGAGGCAGCAACGATCAGTGCCCCTTTATCTTCGGCACGCCCTGCGGCGTGATGGAGAGGGGAGAGGTCGACGGCATCGTTAAGTTCCTGCGGCACACAGGAGACCACCGAGACGTTAATGATGTCAGCGTCATGGTCAACGGCGTCGTGAATGGCATCGGCCAAGGTCGCCACAGAACCGGCACCAGCGATGGCTTCTTCCTCTTCGTTGTCTGGCTGCCGATAGTGGGCGCTGGATTGGCGAATCGAGCGCAGCTGCGCATCAGGTGCAAGACCTAGGTCTTTGCTGCCGATGATGCCGGCGACCACGGTCCCGTGGACATCGCAATCGAAGTGTGGGTCGGCATCGTCAGGCGTGACAAAGTCGGCACCACCTTCCAGCTTGCGTAGTTGTTCATGCTGAGCAACGCCGGTATCAATGACTGCGACTTTGACGTCCTTACCGGTTGCAAGCGAGTGCAAGCGTTCGCGGTATTCGCGTTGCTCAGAGGTCGGTTGTGGTCCGGTGCTGCTGCGCTTGCCGATGGCACACTCAGTATCCGGTTCGGTGGCATGTGAAATTACGGGCGTACAGACGAGTAGAGCAGTGGTTGTCAGACCTAGTGCGAGGTGTCGACGCATTAGCCCAGCCCCCGAATCAGCAGGAAGATGCCTGCCAGGTGGGCACTTAGTGGCAGACAGGCGGCGATGGCGAGTGCTTCGAGGCGTTCGCACCAGACGATGGTGGTGGGTTCCCACTGTGGGATAAAGCGTGCCCACAGGGGCAGGCTGATGATCGCGGCGAGGATGGCGAAGGCGATAAGTGCCATGGCCCAGGTACCGAATCCGGGATCGGAAGTGCTAGACCAGGTGAGTGCGGCAAGTAGGCATAGGGCGAGGCAGCAGGCCATCGCTAAGCACATCAGCGCGATGCTGGCATAAGCACGTCCCTGGCGCCCGGCGTGCAGGATGACGGCGCCGGTCAGGGCCACGATAAGGGCAAACGCAAAGCCGGTTCCCGCATGGGCGGTGCCCACCAGAGTGGCGAGTGGGGAGCCCGGGTCGGCGGTACCAGTCAGTGCCAGGAGGAATACGGCGGCGCTACCGACAGCGGCCATGCCCAGGCAGATGCCGTCGTAGATGCACCCGGCGCGCCGGGCGCGGTCATCCACGTCGGGTTGGGTGCTATCGGAGACTGCCAGGTCCTGGCCGGCGGTGGGAAGCTGCGGAACTTTGAGTCCGGCAAGTCGAGTGCTTAAACCTGGTGCAGTGGCTAGCAGGATGACCAGGGTGGCAAGGGTGAGTGCGGCCGCGGCGATGCCGGGGGAGTCTTGCGTGCCAGGGCCGGGCAGGAAGAAACCTAGGGCGGCGGGAATAGTGAGTGCGACCAGTGTGAGTGCGGTGGCGGTAATCCGGGGTGTGGAGCGCTGCGTGAGATGGAGTGCGACCGTGCCCGTGACTAGGCAGCTGATGGAAGCGGCGGTGGCTAGGGGGACATCGTCAAGCGTGGGCCCTACTGCCAGCCAACCCGAGACCGTGCAGCCCAAGAGGAACAGGCAGGTGTAGGCGGCGTGGCTACGCCACAGGGCCAGTAACAGGCAGGCAAAGGTCGCTGCAGCCACGGCACCCACGGGAGGCAAGAAAGCGCAGGCCAGCACGATAAGCCCGGCCATGCCCGCAATGGACCACCAGGTGGGTAATTGGCCCAGGTGTGCTTCGGCGGCATCGTGAGCTAATGCTTCAGCAGCATCGCGGATCACCGGTGCCGGGGTGGGTTCTTCCGGGCGCAGAATGAGGATGCTGGCTTCTTGCAGGCCAGTTTGATGGAGCGGGGTAGTCATATCGATAGCTCGCCCGCCAACCGTGGTGACCTTCCAGGTCTTGGTCAGGCTGGGCACCGAGAGTAAGTCCATGACCTCGCCGAGTAATTCACCGATGCTGGAGGTAGCAGGTAAGGCCAGGTCGGCTTCTTTGTAGTAATCACCGACGTGGAAACGAAATGTTAAACGGATGCTATGGGTGGCAAAAGCCGCGGTCATGGTGAATTTTCCCCCGAAAATAGTGTTGGTTGTTGGGCTGTCCCCCTTGCCCAATGTGGTTCATTGTGGCTTACTTGTGGCTACGTGTCCACCGCGGCGCGGGGAAACTTCCGGCAGGGGGCCGGTGGGGCGCTGCGGGGAAGATTCGGGGAGGTATGCCCATGCTGGGGCTAGATTCACAACGCGTTGTTAGCCCGCGCGTGCACAGTCAGCGGGTGCCAGCACCGCCATTGCCGACTGCAAGCTTGGAGGCAGAACCGGTACCAGAAGCCGCGCGTCCGCAGCCGGTGCCGTTGATTCGGTTGGTTCTGCCCATCGTCATGGTGGTGGCCATGGTTGGCATGGTGGCACTGTTGGTGCTGGGTGCGGGCCCGGATCGGCAGATCAGCCCAATGATGTTGCTGTTTCCGCTGATGATGCTGGCCAGCGTATTTATGATGTTCAACCCGCAATCCAGCAGCGAGGACCCGGATGAAACCCGGCGGACCTACGTGCGGCACTTAAAGGCCCTGCGTGCCAAGGCTTTGGAACATGGCCAGCGCCAGCGCGAACACGAGGAATACCGCAATCCACCGCCCGGGGAGGTTGCCGCCTTGGTGGGCAGTGAGCGGATGTGGGAGCGCGCCGGGGAGGACCCGGATGCCTTGGAAGTCCGCGTCGGTACGGGGCCTGCGGCGTTGTGCACCCCGGTGCAGGTGCCCGATTCCGGTGCCGCAGAAGACCTCGACCCGGTGTGTGCGGTCAGTTTGCGTCAGGTCATCAATGCCGTGGGCACGCTGCCGGATATGCCCGTGATTATTCAGTTGCAAGCCTTTCGCTTTCTGGGCATTACTGGCGATGGTGCCCGGGAACTAGCCCGCGCCATGGTCGCCCAGCTCACCGTCGCCCATGGCCCCGAAACCGTCGGGGTGGAGGCCATCGGTAAAAGCTGGGAGTGGCTGAAATGGTTGCCGCATGCCCGGGAACCGGACAAGGCGCGCTTTCGCATCATCATTGTCGATAACGTGCCTACCACCGGCGTGGAGGAGTTCCTCGATGACCCGACGGTGACCACGATTATCGATGTCGGCTCCCAACCCAACTCAGCGCTGGGCATCCGTGCTGAGCAGGAAGGATTGTGCCTGCGTGCGGAGGAAGGCCTGCATGTGGTCACTGCGGCCGGAGAGGAATCCTTAGGCGCGGTCGACGAACTAGATGAGGCTTCCGCGGTGTTGCTGGCGCGTTCCCTGGCCAGTTTCCGCCGCCCCGAAGAACAGGCCACCCGCAGCCGCGTTGGCTCCGACCTGTTGGGCCTGCTTGGTTACCGCGATATTGCAGAGCTTTCCGATGCCACCATGTGGCCCGGCCGCAGCCCCGAAGAACGCCTCCGGGTGCCCATCGGCATTGAGCCTTCCGGCCAACCCGTCATGTTGGATTTGAAGGAATCCGCCCACGGCGGCATGGGCCCGCACGGCTTGTGCATCGGGGCAACGGGTTCAGGCAAGTCTGAGCTACTCAGGAGCTTGGTGACCTCCCTGGTGGCCACCCACAGCCCGGATGAACTCAACCTCGTACTCGTTGACTTCAAAGGTGGCGCGACCTTCTTAGGCTGCGAATCGCTCCCGCATACCGCCGCGGTGATTACGAACCTCGAAGACGAAGCTCCCCTCGTGGAGCGCATGTGCGATGCCATTTCTGGTGAGATGAACCGCCGCCAGGAACTACTGCGCAAGGCAGGCAACTTCGCCAACGTCGGTGACTTCAACGCTGATGCCGATGCCGTGGCGGACTTCGGCCCCTTACCCGCGCTGGTCATCGTGGTCGATGAGTTCTCCGAACTACTTGGCCAGCACCCCGACTTCGCCGAACTCTTCGTGGCCGTTGGTCGTCTGGGTCGCTCTCTCCACGTCCATCTCCTGCTTGCCTCCCAACGCCTGGAGGAAGGCCGTCTGCGCGGATTGGACTCGCACTTGTCCTACCGCATTGGTCTCAAGACCTTCTCCGCGGGCGAATCCCGGCAGGTTCTCGGCGTGACCGATGCCTATCATCTGCCCGCGAAACCTGGCTCGGGTTACTTAAAAACCGATGCCGAAGAACTCGTGCGCATGCAGGCTAGCTACGTCTCCGGACCACTCGCGCGCCGGGTTGGCGCAACTGCCAGCGGGCACAGCAGCCGCCGCGTGGAAATCTTCAACAGCTGGTCCACCCGCACCACTGAAGAAGGTCCCGCGGTGGAGCTGGATCATTCCACCACGCTTCTCGATGCCGTCGTGGCCGCCGCAGCCAGCACAGCCCAGCTGCGTGAACAATCTGCACACCAAATTTGGTTGCCACCACTACCTGACGTCGTCGAACTACCGACCGTGGTCGCACCAGTGATGGATAAACTCCACGGCCTCAACGCCGCCATCGCCTTGATTGACCGCCCCTACCGGCAACGCCAGGACCCATTGATTCTCGACCTGAATTCCTCGGGTGGTCACCTGGCTATCTGTGGCGGACCGCAGTCCGGTAAGTCCGGTGCGCTGCGCACCCTCACCGCCAGCTTGGCCGCGACCTGCAGTCCCGATGACGTGCGTTTCTACGCCATCGATCTCGGCGGCGGTCAGCTGTCCACGCTGGAACGACTCCCACACGTGGCCGGTGTTGCCGGACGCGGGGAAGCAGAAAAGATTCGCCGCATTGTCGATGAAATCGCCGGATTTATCCGCCGCCCCGAAGCGCGTGCGACCTTCCTGCTCATTGACGGCTGGCACCATATCGGAACTACGAGTGCTGAGTTCGAAGACTTGGCCGAACCCATCGCCGATTTGGTTGCCGATGGTCCTTCTGCCGGAATCCACGTCATCATCACCACTCCACGTTGGACGGCACTGCGGCCTGCCATTCGTGACCTGATTTCCCAGCGCCTCGAACTACGCCTCGGCGAAGCAATGGACTCGCTTATCGACCGCAAAGCCCAACTCAAACTTCCCGCCCGCCCCGGTGCCGGTTTGAACCAAGATGCTGAGGTGCTTGCCATCGCGCACACATCCAACCAGGACTTAGCCCACATCTGTTCCTTGCACGCGAATGCTGAGCCAGTTCCGGCTCTGAAGATGATCCCGGCCGTGCTCAACACCGTCCCGGCGGTCGACGAAGGCATCGCCCTTGGTATCGGCGGCCCGGACTTGGATGCAGTCGCCTGGAATCCCGCGACTGACCCGCACGTGGTCTGCGTGGGCTCCCAAGGTTCGGGCAAGTCCAACACCCTGGCCACCATCATGGCTGGGATCAGCGCGCTTCCGCGCGACGAAGCCCGTTTGGTGGTCATCGACGAAAGGCGTGCCCACCTGGGCACTCTGGATGAAGAGATGGTGGCGGCCTATGCGGCGACATCGTCAGCGACGCAATCCGCACTCAACGACACCGCGCACACGCTGCGCTCCCGTCTTCCTGGCCCCGATATCACCGCTGCCGAACTAGCAGCGCGCAGCTGGTGGGAAGGCCCAGAAATCTACATCGTCATCGACGACCTGGAACTGGTCAACGACATGGCACTAGCCCCGCTGGTGGAATTGATGCCGCATGCACGCGATATCGGCATGCATGTTATCGCCGCCCGTAAATCCGGTGGCATCGGTCGGGCCCTCTACGGCCAATTCCTCTCGGCACTGCGCGACGGCCAACCCGCCGTCCTTCTGCATGACGCCGATAGGGAAGAAGGCGCCATCTTCGGCATCAAACCCACACCACAACCACCGGGACGTGCGCACTACAGCCTGCGCGGTAGCTCCCAAGGACTGGTGCAGGTCGCAATCCATGACAGCGACGTGGAAAACGAAGACAACGCCGACAACGAAGAAGACAAGGACGCATAACCATGACCACTGTGACCATTACCGTTCTCGATGCCGCGACCGTCTTCGAAGGTCCCGAAACCGTCTACCGTTATGACCTGCCCGGCACCGGCATCGTCGAAGGATGGGCGCTCGAAGACACCATCCAACAGGCCGAGAAAATCTGCGGCGAGAACTGGCCCGATGTCGACGCCGAAGTCATCGCCGACCCCTCCGTCACTGAAGCCTCCATCGAAGCCGTCACCATCCTGGAACGCCAGCTTTCTGCCGCAGGCGTCAGCGTGACTGCCCAACAACCAGTGGCAACAGCAAGTGCCGTCGACACCGAAACGCCGCCCACCACAGCGGTTACTCCTGTTGTCGACGCAGCCGACAACCCACCACTGCACACTGCCGCGAGCACCGAGCTTTCCGATGCCCACGAGCCTGGCCCCGCTCATGCCTTGCGCGAACCACCACTCAAGCAACGTGTGCTGCGCAGCGTGTCCTGGATTGATCCTTTCCACGTGATCATCGCTGCGGTCATCCTGGCAGTAGTGGGCGTGTCCTGGTGGGCCATGCGCAACGACGGCGATACTGCGGCTGCCACGGATTCCTCCTTGGCTGCCGTCAGCGAGGAGCGCCCAGAATCATCAGAACAAGACCCTGAACAAGCACCAAACAAACCCGCGGAGACTTCCGACATCGAAGTCGAAGGGCTCAGAGTGACTCTGCCCGCAGGGTTTCGCACGAGCATCGACGATGGGCTGATTACCGCAACCGGTGGGGATCCGAATTTGCGCGTGCTGTTAGCTGCGGACCCGCTCTACAACGTGCCTGCCGATGCCTTGTTTGCCGAGATCAAATCAGAAGTCGACAAAGACGACGAACTTCACGGTGCCGAAGAAGAAGCAGGGAAGCTGCGCTACAGCGAAAAGCCGAAGGGTGATGAATCCGTGGTCACCTGGACCACGTGGGTTGATGACGATGAGCAACTTTCAGTCGGTTGCCATACGCGCGTGGAACCAACGACTCCACAAAACGCTGCTTGCCGCATGGCTGTTGACAGCCTCGAAAGGGTCTCTCAGCAGGGCGAAGCTAAAGAAGAAGACAAAGACTAGAAAAAGTTTGGAACTTTCGGGAACCGATCGGTGAAAACTTCAGTCCAATAAGGGTGAGAAAGCACAACGGTGCTTTTTCGGGGGAAACACACTCTTTCTACTTACTGCCCAAGGAGGGGCATTTCTATGACTCAGCTTTTCAAGACCGAAGCCGATGTAATGGTCGCAACCGCCGGCCGCGTTGACTCCACCAATGACGAAGTTCAAGGTGAGCTGACCCGCCTGCAGGGCGTGGTCGATTCCGTACGCGGTAACTGGCAGGGCAACGCACAGGTCTCCTTCGACAACCTGATGCAGCGCTACAACACCTCCGCACAGCAGCTGCGCGAGGCACTGGCTTCCATCTCCGACAACATCCGCAGCAACGCCCGCAACTTCGACCACGTCGAAGCTGAGAACGCACAAGCCTTCTCCAACGTCGGCGGCGCGGGTCTCGCACTCTAAACCACAATTCCCTAACTCACTCACCAGATTCGCGGGAAAGCGAATCCGACTCACGATAAGGAAAGACAAGGAATCATGTCTGCAATCAAGTATGAATTCGGTGCCATCTCTGCAGCTGCCGCTGACATCAACTCCACCTCCGGCCGCATCAACGGCCTGCTCGGCGACCTGAAGGCCACCATCAACCCGATGGTGTCTACCTGGGAAGGCGAATCCGCCGCAGCGTATGCACAGGCCCAGGCTAAGTGGGACAACGCCGCCGCAGAGCTCAACACCGTCCTGGCCACCATCTCCAATACCGTCAGCCAGGGCAACGACGCCATGAGTGACGTCAACCGCCGCGCTGCCGCCTCCTGGGGCTGAGTGCGCTAAAGCGCACTCAGCGACGCCATAAGGAAATCATCGTTGGAATCGTTCGGGGCCTACAGTCCTACCCGTGCTCGGGAGGGCAGGGCGACGCTCCCGGGCGATTTCGGCGTTTTGGAGCTGGTAGCAAAAGCCACTAGGATAGGTGGCCTATGTGTTCGCTCAGCTGAGCGGGAGTAAATCCGCTGGCTGAAGAACTTGCCACAGGTCTCCACCGGCCGCTGTGGTTTCAAGGGAATGGATACTTAGCGATGGCCGGCAGTCCCGAGACAGACTTTCAAGGAGTCATTTTGTCTACTTTCCACCCAAAGAGCGGTGACATCACCCGCAAGTGGTACGTCATCGACGCTACCGACGTGGTGCTGGGCAAGCTTGCTTCCACCGTGGCAGACCTGCTGCGCGGCAAGCACAAGCCACAGTATGCACCGAACGTTGATTGCGGTGACCACGTCATCATCATCAACGCTGACAAGATCCACATTTCTTCCAACAAGCGTGAGCGCGAGATGCGCTACCGCCACTCCGGTTACCCGGGCGGCCTGAAGTCCATGACCCTGGGTCAGTCCCTGGACGCCAACCCGGTCCGCGTTGTTGAAGAGGCAGTCACCGGCATGATGCCGCACAACAAGCTGTCCCGTTCCTCCGCTAAGAAGCTGCATGTCTTCGCAGGCGAGGAGCACCCTTACGCCGGCCAGAAGCCGGAAACCTTCGAGTTTAAGCAGGTGGCACAGTAATGAGCGAGCAGAACATCGACAACAACGTAGCCGACGCTGCCGACATCGCTGCAGCAACCGCCGCTACCGAGGAATTCACCAACACCATCGGCGACTCCGTGGCACCGTCCGCAGACGCTGAGGTTGAGGCAGAGGCTCAGGCACCGGTCCACGAGGGTCCGATCCAGACCATCGGTCGTCGTAAGCGCGCAGTCGCTCGCGTCCGCATGGTTGCAGGCTCCGGCGACATCATCGTCAACGGCCGCACCCTGGCTGAGTACTTCCCGAACAAGCTGCACCAGCAGGACATCCTCACTCCGCTGACCCTGCTGGAGCGCGAGAACCAGTTCGACCTGAAGGTCACCGTTAACGGTGGTGGCCCGACCGGTCAGGCAGGCGCCCTGCGTCTGGCTATCGCACGTGCACTGAACGTCTACAACCCGGCTGACCGCTCCGCCCTGAAGAAGGCTGGACTGCTCACCCGTGACGCCCGTGCCGTCGAGCGTAAGAAGGCTGGTCTGCACAAGGCACGTCGTGCCCCGCAGTACTCCAAGCGTTAATCTTTCGCTTTATCAAGCATCAAAGCCGCTGTACCTCCTTCCGGAGGACAGCGGCTTTTGCTATGCCCTGTGGTGACAGCTAGTTCTTCTCAGGGGTGTCGGTCTGCTCTGGTGGTGCAGACTCATCAGCCTCGGAGACAGGTTGCGCGTGACCGTCGGCATCGAGGCTTTCTTTAAAAGTCTCGCGTTCCTTTTCTTGCTTGTCGCGTTCCTTGGCTTGCTCGCTGAGATATTCCTCAGAGGCAACTTCGGTGTACCACTCGGACAAGTTCGGATCGTCCTTTTCGAACTCGGCACCGGCACCCTGGGATTGCGGCACCGGGTCGGCACCGAAGATGAAGTTGCCGTTGTGCTCGTCCAGGCCGCGGCGCACGCCTTGGTCGATAGCGGCCGTCGCAAAGTTCTGGCGCAGGATGACCGGGTCGCGGGCGAGGTCCTTGGCCCAGCAGTACATGATGCCGATCAGGATGATGGTAAATGGCAGGGAAGCCGAAACCATGATGGACTGCAGGCCGCTCAAGGTGTCTTCGCCACCAGCCAGCAGCAGGAAGAGCGAGATAGCGCCCAGTGCAGAACCCCAAATAATGACCATCGGGGTGGACGGAACCGGACGACCAGACTGAGACATCGAGCCCATCACGTTGGTCGCGGAGTCAGCGGCAGTGTTGAAGAAGATGACAATCGTGATGAGCACCACGATGTTGGTAAAGCCCGACAGCGGCAGGTAGCCCAGCAAGTCGAACATGACGTTTTCACCAGAGCCCTCAATCGGAATGGGGTTGCCATCCAGCTCAGACTTAGCGGCGGTGCCACCAAAGATGACGAACCACACGGTGGTCAGCGAGGTTGGAACCAGCAGAATCACGGCGACGTACTCGCGGATGGTGCGACCGCGAGAAATCTTCGCGATGAACATGCCGACGAACGGCGACCAAGAAATCCACCATGCCCAGAACAAAATGGTCCAGGCCAGGGCGAATTCTTCCTCAACTGGGCCCTGGGAAGGTGCAATCGACATCATGTCAATGAAGCGATCGAAGAACTGCATGATGGAAGCTGGAACCAGGTCCAGCAGGTAGAGCGTCGGACCGGTAATCAGCACGAAACCTGCCAGGCCAATGACCAGGCCGAGGTTCAGGTTCGACATCATGCGGATGCCTTTTTGAATACCCGTCATCGCCGAGATGATGAACAGCACGGTCAGCACGGAGATGATGACCACGATGATGCCGTTGCCCTCCAGCGGACGGCCGGTGACGATCGAGGTGCCGGTACGAATCTGCAGCGCACCAATACCCAGAGAGGTCGCGGTACCAAACAAGGTCACCAGCACGGCGAAGACATCGATGATCTTGCCAGCGATGCGGTTATTGGCATTGGTAACCACTGGTTCAAACAGGGAAGAGATGAGCGGGAGGCGGCCGCGTCGATAAGCAGCATAGGCAAGTGAGCCACCCACTAAGGCGTAGACGGTCCACGGCAGGGTTGCCTGGTGGAGCATGCCCTGCACGATGGCTGGAACGACGGCGTCCTGTGTTGCAGCCTCGACGGTTTCATAGGGCGGTGGAGTCAGGAAGTGGGTGAGTGGCTCCATGGGGCCGTAGAAAACCAGCGCGATACCCAGACCCGCAGCAAAGAGCATGGAAATCCAGGATGCTCGGGAGAAATCTGGGGCGGAATCATCAGCGCCGAGGCGAATCTTGCCGGTGGGCAAAATCGCAATTGCCAACAAGAAGATCAGGCAGGCCAACATGATGGAGGTAAACAGCCAACCGAAGTTGACCACCACCCAGGACTGTAAGTTGGTACCGGTTTCCGCCAGGTTGTCTGGGGCAATAATGGCCCAGGCCAGCACTGCCAGCGTGACGATGAGGGCAACGACCAAAACACCCTTGTTTTGTAGGGAATTTAGCCTTGGTGTCCTCCACGGTGATACCGGGAATCAAAGCCGGGTGAATATTGCGAGCCCGGGAAATAGTTTTGGAGAAAGAGCGCTTCGGGGATCTCTTTCTCGGATCAGGATCAGGCGCGTGATCAGTGGTCACGGTCGTTTTCCTCACTAGGTTGTGATACGAGATGAATTGTTAATTCAGCAAATGGACCCTTTAACCCTACCGGAAACCTATAGCCCTATTGGTATTTGGGGGGCAGACAACTTCCGCTGAGAAACGTGCGCACTAGTGGGGCTAGAGTGCATAATGTTTCCATGACCCGACTATTTGGAACTGACGGCGTTCGCGGTCTCGCGAACAAGAAACTCACTCCTATCCTCGCCCTGCGCTTGGGCCAAGCGGCCGCGCAGGTGCTGACCTCCCAGCGTGAGTCTTATGAGCGTCGGCCCCTCGCGATTATCGGCCGTGACCCGCGCGTTTCCGGTGAGATGTTGGACGCTGCGATTGCCTCTGGCCTCTCCTCCCGCGGCGTCGATGTGCTGCGAGTGGGCGTGCTGCCGACCCCGGCGATTGCATTTCTTACCGACGACTACGGCGCCGACTTAGGCGTGATGATTTCGGCCTCCCACAACCCGATGCCAGACAATGGCATCAAGTTCTTCTCCGCTGGCGGCCGCAAGCTGCCCGATACCGTGGAAGACGAAATCCAGGCCGCCATGGAAGAACTCACCGAGGATGGTCCGACCGGCACCAAGCTCGGCCGCATTATCTCTGAAGCTCCCGATGGCCGCGAGCGCTACCTCAAGCACCTCGCTGAGGCCGTGACTGCGGATCTTTCCGGAATTAAGGTCGTGGTGGATGCCGCGAACGGTGCAGCGTCAAAAGTTGCTCCCGGCGCCTACGAAGCAGCAGGCGCTGAGGTCATCGCCATCCACCACAAGCCCAATGCCTTCAACATCAACGAAGACTGCGGTTCCACCCACATCGAAAAGACGCAGGAAGCTGTCGTTGAGCACGGCGCGGACTTAGGCCTTGCCCACGATGGCGACGCCGATCGCTGCCTGGCTGTCGATGCCGAAGGCAACGTCGTCGACGGCGACCAAATCATGGCGATTCTCGCAGTCGCGATGAAGGAAGAATCCGACCTGCGCTTCAACACCCTGGTGGCCACCGTCATGTCCAACCTGGGCCTGAAGCTCGCGATGGATGAACAAGGCATCGACGTCCGCGTCACTGGCGTGGGCGACCGTTACGTCCTCGAAGAGCTCAACCGCGGCGACTTCTCCCTCGGCGGTGAGCAGTCCGGGCACATCGTGCTTCCCGATGACTGCACCACCGGCGACGGCACCCTCACCGGCCTGTCGTTGATGGCACGCATGGCCAAGAGCGGCAAGTCCCTGAAGGAACTGGCTTCCGTCATGACCGTCCTGCCGCAGGTACTTATCAACGTGCCGGTCTCCGACAAGTCCATCATCATGGACTCCGACGAGGTCAAGAATGGAATTCAGGAAGCGGAAGCAGAGCTGGGCGATACCGGCCGCGTCCTGCTGCGCCCATCGGGTACCGAGGAGCTCTTCCGCGTCATGGTCGAAGCTGCCAGCGAGGAACAAGCCCGCAAGGTAGCAGGCAAGCTCGCTGCCATCGTTGCCGCAGTATAAACTCACTTTTTAGTCAATCCCTCTTTGCAGGTCCGGAAAAATTTTCACGTTTCCGGGAACCGATTGGTGATTTGCTCAGTCCAATATGGGTGAGCAACTTTTGGTTCTTTCCTTCAAAGGGGGATTCGACGTGTCCGAAATATTTGTCGATATAGCCGCCGCGCGTCGGCTGTTATGCAACGCCATCGATGGTGCGGGCGAGCAACAACAGGCACACAACGCACAGCTGCCTGCCTTCCCGGTGTCCTCGGCGGGCCGGGATTTCGCTGGTCACGGCCAACGCATCCAGTCCATGCTGGCGCAGCTGCACGAGCGCGGTGCCTGGCGCATCGGCAACCTACAATCCACCGCCCAGTCTGCCTTAGCGCAGGTCACCACGCTTGACGACGTCGATTCGGCCCACTCCCGCAACCTTTCTTCCCGGTGGCAGGAAGGCGGGGTCCAATGAGCCCGGTAACCTCCAGCCTGTTCAACGATTACTCCCGGGCAGTCGCCCAATTCCAGCTTTCCAGCGGCGGACACTATCCCGGCCCCAGTATGCCCATGAACACCCTGGGTCAGCTCATCGGTGCCGCCGACGGCATCAACTCCGCCGACCTGGTCAATCACACCAACAATGCCGTGGGCCGACGTCGTCCCTCCCGCGGCGGGCCCGGGCTTAGCGATGTCCTTGCCGGCACCAGCATGCTCGTGGGCAATGGCGCCTTAGAAGAGCGCTTGTCACGCGTCCAAGAAGACCACGAACAAAATCGCCGCGACGCGGACCACCTCAGCCAATCTGCCGAGGAATGCGCCTGCGCTATCGACGACGTCGTCGGTGTATCCGAATCCGCCCTCGGCGAAATCATCAACGCAATCACCCCGCTGCTTAGCGTGCTGACTATGGTGCTATCGCGCCACCCACTGGGCATGTTCATCAAACCGATCATCTCCATGATCGGCGGCCGCCTCATCGATGAGGCCAACAGTCACATCATGAACACCTGCCATGAGCGCGACGAAGCTCTCGACGCCTGCTACGCCGAATTCGAGCGCCGCTGCGAGGAAGTCTGCAACCGCGAACTTCCACCTGAAGCACCCGAACCTGCCGACGGCGAGTGCCCCGCACCCACTAAACCCGCAGCCTGCCCCGAACCACCCAAACCCGTCGACTGCCAGGAAGAACCACCTGCTCCCACCGGTAAGAAGCCAGAACCACCAACCCAACCCGCCGACTGCCCACCTGAGCCAGTAAAGCCAACACCCCCGCCGGCGAAACCCGAGGTTCCGCCGACAACCCCGGCTCCACCAGCGAAGCCGACGCCACCACCAGTTTCACCTCCTCCAACGGTTCCGCCCACGGTACCGGCTCCAGCTCCTACGGTTCCGGCGGATACGCCGGACCCCTGCCCGCCGGAGAAACCAAAACCGACGCCACCTCCGACTGTTCCGGCGGACGCGCCGGACCCCTGTCCACCGGAGGAACAGACTCCACCTCCAGCGGTGCCTCCTGTCGTGGAAGAGCCTTGCCCACCAGAGAGGCCAGAACCAGAGCCCGAGCCGGTTTCTGAGGAGCCGTGTCCGGAACCGGTGCCACCGGCTGAGTGTGAGCCGGAGGTGTCTTGTTGCGGTTGCTTAGGTGCTGTGGGTGCTGGTGTAGCACTTATTGGTTTGGGTGCGCTTGCGGTAGCAGCACTGGAGTGCCTGGAAGGCGCAATTCCGCCAGAGCCATGCCCACCGGAAGAACCAGCTGATGAGCCAGAGCCTAAGCCGGAACCGAAGACGGAACCAGAACCTGCTCCGGAGCCAGAGGAACCGGTGAAGCCGGGGCCGCCGGTGGACTTAGATAAGGTGCCTGAACCTGATCCGCCACCGAAGAAGATGGAGGCGGTGCAGGCGCAGGCTCCTGCGCCTGAGCCTGCTCCGGTAGCACCGGCTGAGGCACCAGCACCACCGCCGCCAGCGCCAGAACCGCCGGCTGAACCGGCGCCAGAAGAAAACCAGGAAGAGGATAAGAATCGAGCTCGGAAGGCAGGGCAGTGGTAGTGGCTGCAGAATTTGAAGATTTCGCACGCGGGTTTCGTGAGCGTACTGCGCAGCGGCTGCTGCAATTTGAAAAAGCACTAGCTAAAGCCCAAGACGAGCTAGAAAAGTCCGCGGAAAAGGCAACGGAACAAGCGCGCCGGGAAGGTGCGGTGCCGGGGAGGCAGGCATCGTCAGGCATGGCACCGCATGCAGCGTCGCGGGAGAGTGCTACGGATCGCCGGCGGATTAATGGTGCGGATATGAATACTGCCCCGGCCCGCAGAAGCGGGTCGAGGCAGGTGCAGTCGGTGCTGCGACGAAAATAAGTTGAAGTAAGTGACTAGTCGTCGCGGGTAACGCCGGCGGCTTCGGCGAGGTCTTCGCCGGTTAAGCTTTCGAACTTCTTGCCTTCAGCATCAGGTGCGGAGAAGTCGTCGTACTTGTTTTCGCTAGTCAGCTGGTGCAGCAGGAAGCCGGTCAGCAGGCCGCGGGCGGTTTCAGTCGGGCCGCCCTGGAAAGCGCCGACACCAATGGCGAGCTTCTTCAAGGTGTCTTCGGTAAAGCCCTGCTGGGTGCCCTTGTCGACTTCGCGGTAGGCGACCTTGCCCTTCCAGTTATAAGCCAGCTTGGCAGGGTTGCCAGCGCCGAAGATATCGGTGCGGGAAGAGCCAATGACCAGGCCGGGAACGTCTAAGTGGCGGGCAGCCTTCGTCGCCGACGGTGCGGTGGAGGCGGGGTAAAGCGCGGCAACTGCGCGGACCTTGGAGTTATCCACGGAAGCCAGCACGGCAGCGCCGCCGCCCATGCCGTGGCCCACCATGCCCAGGCGCTTAGCCGAGACAGTGATGTTGCCCGCGCCGAGCTTGACGCCCGCGGCGATCTGCAGGGCAGATTCCATATCGGCAGCTAAGTTGCGGTGGTTCGGGAAGAAACCGGTTTCGGTATCCGGAGCCACCACGACAATGCCCCAGCTAGCCAGGTGGCGCAGGGTGGCGTGGTAATCCTTGACCTTCTTAATCCAGTCATGGCCAAAGGCCACTGCGGGTAGGCCTTCGCCCTCCGCAGGGGTATAAACCTTGCCATGAACACCGGCATAATCCAGGTCACCGACAAGTACGCGGTGCGGGCCGCGCTTGGACAACGTTCCTAAATGCTTATTCAAATTCGCAGACACGACTACCAGAATATCTGAAAGTAACCGCGCTCCGGGGAAGACGGGGTGAGCAAGTCGGCATCGGCAAGCAATGCGAGCTTGACCACCTCACTAGCCGCCAGGACATGTAGAGGGCGTCGTGCCTGTTAAACTAATGCGCTATGTGTGGAATTGTTGGATATGTAGGTCAGCCTGGAAGCGGCCGTGACTACTACGCTCTGGATGTTGTTTTAGAGGGCCTTCGTCGCCTCGAGTACCGCGGCTATGATTCTGCTGGCGTGGCTATGTATGCCGACGACAAGATTGAATGGCGCAAAAAGGCAGGTAAGGTCTCTGCGCTGGATGCAGAAATCGCTGCGCGCCCCCTGCCGGATTCGGTGCTGGGTATCGGCCATACCCGCTGGGCAACCCACGGTGGACCCACCGACCTGAACGCTCACCCGCACGTGGTGGATAGCGGCAAGCTGGCCGTGGTGCACAACGGCATTATTGAAAACTTCGCTGAGCTGAAATCGGAACTGGTGTCCAAGGGCTACAACTTCATCTCTGAAACCGATACTGAGGTTGCAGCGACCCTGCTGGGCGACGTTTTCCACAACGAAGCAGAAGGTGACCTCACCCGCGCGATGCAGTTGACCGCGCAGCGTTTCGAAGGTGCGTTTACCCTGCTGGCCATCCATGCCGAGCAGGCAGACCGCATCGTGGCTGCACGCCGCGACTCGCCACTGGTCATTGGCCTGGGCGAGGGCGAGAACTTCCTCGGCTCGGACGTGTCGGGCTTCATCGACTACACCAAGTCCGCCGTGGAGATGGAAAACGACCAGGTCGTGACCATCACCGCTGATGAGGTATCCATCACCGACTACGAGGGCAACCCGGCCGAGGGCAAGCCATTTGAGATCAAGTGGGATGCAGCTGCTGCTGAAAAGGGCGGCTACAACTCCTTTATGGAAAAAGAAATCAACGACCAGCCAGCCGCTGTGCGCGATACCCTGATGGGTCGTTTCGACGAGCAGGGCAAGCTGACTCTCGATGAGCTGCGCATTGAAGAATCGCTGCTGAAGTCGATTGACAAGATCATCGTCATCGCTTGCGGTACTGCGGCTTATGCCGGTCACGTGGCGCGCTATGCCATCGAGCACTGGTGCCGTATCCCGACCGAGGTCGAGCTCGCCCACGAGTTCCGTTACCGCGACCCGATCGTGAATGAAAAGACCTTGGTCGTCGCACTGTCCCAGTCCGGCGAGACCATGGATACGCTCATGGCCGTGCGCCACGCCCGCCAGCAGGGCGCGAAGGTCATTGCTATTTGCAACACCCAGGGCTCGTCCATTCCGCGTGAATCCGATGCGGCGCTCTACACCCACGCCGGTCCGGAAATCGCTGTGGCCTCCACCAAGGCATTCCTGGCGCAGATCACTGCGACCTACCTGCTGGGCCTGTACCTGGCACAGCTGCGCGGCAACAAGTTCGCCGATGAGGTCGAGGCCATCCTGGCTGAGCTGCGCAACATGCCAGATAAGATTCAGCAGGTCATCGACAACACCGACCAGGTCGCCACCCTGGCGAAGAACATGCAGGACGCCGAGTCCGTGCTCTTCCTGGGCCGCCACGTTGGCTTCCCGGTCGCACTCGAGGGCGCGCTGAAGCTGAAGGAAATCGCCTACCTGCACGCCGAGGGCTTTGCCGCAGGTGAGCTCAAGCACGGCCCGATTGCACTGATTGAGGAAGGCCAGCCGGTCTTCGTTATCGTGCCGTCCCCGCGCGGTCGCGACGTGCTGCACTCCAAGGTCGTGTCCAATATCCAGGAGATTCGCGCCCGCGGTGCGATCACCATCGTCATTGCCGAGGAAGGCGACGACGCCGTGGAGGATTACGCCAACCACGTCATTCGCGTTCCGCAGTCGCCGACGCTGATGCAGCCGCTGCTCGCGACGGTTCCGCTGCAGATTTTCGCCTGCCACGTCGCCGAGTCCAAGGGTTACGACGTCGACCAGCCACGTAACCTGGCCAAGTCGGTTACGGTCGAATAAATTTTTCGCCCTCGTCGCCTCATTTTGAGGAGGCGAGGGCTTTACTTGTTGACGCCAGTGGCACAATAGTGCCCATGTTGCGAACAAGAATTGACCTGGATGCGATTTCCCACAACGTGAAAGTCCTCAAGGACATGGTGGGTCCGCAGGTCAACCTGATGTGCGTGGTCAAAGCTGATGCTTATGGCCACGGGGCGCTGAAAGTTGCGCCGATCATGGCTAAAGCTGGGGCAGATGCCCTCGGCGTGGCCACCGTAGAAGAAGCCGTTGCTTTACGACGCAGCGGCATCGACCTGCCCATTCTGGGCTGGATGTGGGATCCCAACCAGGATCTCACTGACGCGTTGGCGTCCAACATCGACATCGGCATTCCTTCCCTCGAGCACGCCCAGGCCCTCGTCGCCGCCGAGTCCCCGGTCCGCGTCTACGTCAAGGTCGAAACTGGCATGCACCGCTCCGGCGTCGATGAAGAGCAGTGGCGCGAGACTTTCCACTTGCTTGCCGATGCCCCACACATCACCGTGCTTGGTTTAATGTCGCACTTTGCCTGCGCCGATGAGCCGGAGCATCCGCTTAACGATGCCCAAGAGCGCACCTTCCGCCGCGCCATCGACACCGCCCGCGAGTGTGGCCTGGACTGCCCGATTAACCATCTGGCCAATTCCCCGGGTGCTTTGGCGCGTCCTTCCTCCCACTTTGAACAGGTCCGCGTTGGCATTGCCTGCTACGGCTTGGACCCGGTCAATAGTGGTGCGGACCTGCGCCCGGCCATGACCTGGGCTTCGACGGTTAGCAACGTCAAGCCCATCCAGGCCGGCGAAGCTGCCAGCTACGGCTTGACCTGGGAAGCAGAACACGACGGCCAACTCGCCGTCATTGCCGCCGGTTACGCCGACGGTGTCCCCCGCAGTGCCCAGGACAAACTCCAGGTCGGTATCGGCGGCAAGCTTTACCCGCAAGTTGGTCGCGTCTGCATGGACCAAATTCTGGTTGACCTGGGCGAGAACCCCTACAACGTCGTCGCCGGCGACGAAGCCATCCTATTCGGCGAAGGCGGAATGAGCGCTACCGAACTTGCCGATGCACTTGGCACCATCGACTACGAGGTACTCTGCCTGCCCGGCGGTCGCAGCCGCTGCGTCTACGAAGGAGGCGTCGACCTTGCAGGATAGTTTCGCCCGCTCCGGACGCATCGAACTGCCCACCGTCACAGACACCCATGACTTTGCCGCCCAGCTAGGTGCTGCGCTCGAGCCTGGCGATGTCGTCATCCTCGACGGACCCTTGGGCGCCGGCAAGACCACCTTCACCCAGGGCCTGGCCCGCGGCATGCAGGTCAAAGGCCGAGTAACCTCGCCGACCTTCGTCATCGCCCGCGAACACCGCTCCCTCTGCGGCGGCCCCGCCCTGGTGCATGTGGATGCCTACCGGCTCATCGACGAATCCGGCAGCGGCGACCCACTCGGCGAACTCGACGCCCTCGATCTCGATACCGACCTCGACAAGGCCGTCGTCGTCGCTGAGTGGGGAAGAGGCCTAGCCGAAGAACTCTCCGATACCTATCTTGCGGTGACAATCGACCGCGAAGCCGAAGACGCCAGCTCCGAGGACGCGCGCGTTATCACCTGGAACTGGGTCGGCTAGCGTTCCTTCTCTTTGCGCGTGTTGGGGGTTCCCCCAACACGCGGGTAGCATCGGGAAAGTTAGATCCCTGTGAGCAATTGTCTATAAGGAGAACCATGACTAAGGCCGCGCGTAATTTTGTTGCTCTTGTCATTGCTGCGTTTGCGGTGGTGATGATGGTGCTGGTCGCCTCGTCGATGATGCGCGAGGACAACAACCTCGAGGGCAACCTCAGCAATACGCTGGAGTCGGCGCCGGGCAATCTGGACAACATGATTCTGGTCCCGATGGATGTCTACGGCCCTGATTACCAGGCCATCGGCTTTGTCTGCTCGGGCACCACCGAAGAGGATCTCAGCGCGAGCGCCCTGAACCCGGAGGAGTTCTCCTTGGAAAATGGTGCGGTTCCGGAAGGTGACTCTTATGCCATTGCGTTTGGCCCGACCACTGGTTCTCTCTACGTTGAGGAGCTGAACCCGAACGAGGTTGAGGTCTGCGAGATGATTGGCCTGCAGATGCAGTTCATGGAGCAGCAGGGCCAGGACACCACTGGTGTGCCGATGCTGCAGGGTAACCAGCCGCTGACCTTCCAGCGCGGTGAGCACAACACCTGGAAGCTGGTGGGCTAAATGCGCGTGCTGGCCATCGACACCGCGACCACTGACCTGGTCACCGGCATCGTCGATACCAACACCGGCGCGGTCACTGAGCGCATCATCGCTGATACCCGCGCCCACAACGAACAGCTTGTGCCGACGGTGCAAGCACTGCTTTCCGATGCCTCCTTAAACTTCAACAACCTCGACGCCATCGTCGTAGGCTGTGGCCCGGGACCTTTTACCGGCTTGCGCGTCGGCATGGCATCGGCGCAGGCCTTAGGCCAGGCACTCGGCATCCCGGTACACGGGGTGTGCTCACACGATGCGATTGCGCATGCTATTGCCGCAGAATTCCCCAGCGAAAAGCTACTGGTGACCAGCGATGCCCGCCGCAAGGAGGTCTACTTTGCGGTCTACGACGGTGCGGAGCGCACCTTCGGCCCTGAGGTCATCGCCCCAGAGCAACTATCCGCTGAGGTCAACCGCATCATCATTCCAGATGCCTTGGCAGCGCGACTGCCTGTCGAATTAGCCGACCTTCCTCGTCAGGCCGCGAACCCGCGCCCAGCAGGGCTCGTCGCCGTCGCTGATTTGGATTCCACCCCGGAACCACTCGTGCCGTTGTACCTGCGCCGCCCGGACGCAAAGGAGCCAAAGGCCCGCCCGCAGTCGCCGGCGATTCCGAAGGTGGAGCTGTGAAGCTACGCGAGCTCACCTTCGACGACGCTGCCCGCTGCGCCGAATTAGAAGAAGTACTCTTTCCCGGCGAAACCCCGTGGTCGGAGAAAATCTTCTGCCAAGAAATGGCCGGTCGTTTTAACTTCTACTTGGGCGTGGAAGATGATAAAGGCGAGGTTGCCGAGGCTGGTACGTTGCTGGGGTATGCGGGCATCGGCAGGCTAGGCCCCGCTGATGACCCGGAATACGAAATTCATACCATCGGTGTCGACCCCGCAGCCCAACGTCGTGGCGTAGCCCGGATGATGATGGACAACATCATCCACATCGCGGATTTAGAAAAGGCCCCGGTCTATTTGGAAGTCCGCGTCGGCAACGAACCCGCCATTGCCCTGTATGAGGCCTACGGCTTTAGCAAGCAAGGCATCCGTCGCAATTACTATCAGCCTTCTGGCGCTGATGCTCACGCCATGATCCGCCCGCGCAGCAGCGAAAGGAACAACTCATGATCATCCTCGGTATCGAGTCCTCCTGCGATGAGACCGGCGTTGGCATCGTCGAGCTTTCCGATGACGGCACCACCCGCATCCTCGCCGACTCCGTCGCCTCCTCCATGCAGGAGCACGCCCGCTTCGGCGGCGTCGTTCCCGAGATCGCTTCGCGTGCGCACCTTGAAGCCATGCCGCAGGTGATGGATGCTGCGTTGAAGGAAGCGGGCATCGACAAGCCTGATGCCGTTGCTGCCACTGTGGGCCCGGGTCTCGCCGGCGCGCTGCTGGTTGGTGCTTCCGCCGCCAAGGCTTACGCCGCTGCCTGGGACGTTCCTTTCTACGGCGTCAATCACCTCGGCGGTCACGTTGCCGTGGCGAATCTCGAGGGCGAGGAGCTGCCGCATTCCATCGCGCTGCTCGTCTCCGGCGGTCATACCCAGTTGCTCGAGGTCCAGGCTGTCGGCAAGCCGATGCGGGAGTTGGGTTCCACGCTTGACGATGCCGCCGGCGAAGCCTATGACAAAGTCTCCCGCCTGCTCGGTCTTGGCTATCCGGGTGGGCCGGTCATCGATAAGTTGGCTGCCCGCGGTGAGCCCACCATCGATTTCCCGCGCGGCATGTCGCGTGCGGAGGACCTGCGCGGCCCACACCGCCACGACTTTTCGTTCTCCGGTCTGAAGACCTCCGTGGCTCGTTACGTCGAACGTGCCGAGAAGGAAGGCCGCGTCATCTCCGTCGAGGACGTCTGTGCCTCCTTCCAAGAAGCCGTCGCCGACGTGCTTACCGCCAAGGCCCTGCGCGCCTGCGAAGACACCGGTGCCAAGACCCTCCTGCTCGGCGGTGGTGTGGCCGCGAACGCCCGCCTGCGCGAGCTTGCCGCGCAGCGTTGCGAAGCCGCCGGCGTCGAACTGCGTGTCCCACGTTTTAAGCTCTGTACCGACAACGGCGTCATGATTGCCGCCCTGGCTGCCCAGCTCATCCACGAAGGAGCCCAGCCCTCCGACTTGAGCGTCGGCACGGACACCCAACTCGAGGTCGAAACCCCTCTGGTCACCAGTGTCGCTTAGGTAAACAGCGTCACGTAGTTTCGTGACGCTGTTTACCTAGAATTCGCCTTTCTCCAGATGCGAGGTAGTGGGGGCGGTTATATGGTGTGGACGACTATTGTTGGTTCGTCCAAGGAGCGCCATGACCGCTGGATTCCTCGTAAACCCTGACCTGACCCGCCGCCAGATTGAGTTCGAACTCGATCACGCCCAGGAGTTTCTTGGAGGGGACAAAGAAGACCGTGTCTCGGTGGTCTTCCAAGAAGACGGCAGCACTTATGCTGCACTGTTTAATCCGGAAGCCAAGGCTGAGGGTGCAGAACCGAACCCGGTGGCCTCACTGGCCCGCAACGCCGCTGATACCGGCAATGCGTCTTTCCTCCAGGACCCGATTCGCGCGATTTCCGGTCCGGTCATTTTCGTCGACGCGGAAGGTAACGACGACATCGAGACCGTCATCGCCGCAGTCGAGCACGGCATTCGCGCGCTGAACAACTACCGCGAGGACTACCCAGAAGAATACGAACTCTGGCACAACGCGGTGCGCAACTCCGACAAGCAGGCCTAGCCAACACCTCTTTAATTGCGCAGTTGTGGGTGGAACTGCGCTGTTCGCGGAGGGCGTACTGACTGTGCGTGGCGCGTTGTTGAAGGGTTAGCAGTCTCGGGGGTAGAGTGCTAGTCAGGTTGTTTGACCCACAGTTGTTCACCCGCGACGACGGCTGTGCTGGACATCCGCAACCGGCACACGCGTGCGATAAACGCATGCACCCTATGAATTAGACGGAGGAAACATCATGGCAAACATCAAGCCACTGGAGGACAAGGTCCTCGTGCAGATCATCGAGGCTGAAGCAACTACCGCTTCCGGCCTGGTTATCCCGGATTCCGCTAAGGAAAAGCCGCAGGAAGCTACCGTCGTTGCAGTGGGCCCGGGTCGTACCAACGACAAGGGCGAGGTTATCCCGGTGGGCGTCAACGAAGGCGACACCGTGGTCTTTTCCAAGTACGGCGGTACTGAGCTGAAGTACGACGGACAGGAGTACCTGCTGCTGTCGGCTCGTGACCTGCTCGCAGTCGTCGAGAAGTAGGCCAACCTATGCCAAAGCTGATTGCATTTGATCAGGAGGCCCGCGAAGGCATCCAGCGCGGCGTGGACACGCTTGCCGATGCCGTCAAGGTCACCCTGGGCCCACGCGGCCGCAACGTGGTCCTGTCGAAGGCCTTTGGTGGCCCGACCGTGACCAACGATGGCGTGACCATTGCTCGCGATATCGATGTTGACGAGCCTTTCGAGAACCTCGGCGCACAGCTGGTGAAGTCCGTAGCCGTCAAGACCAACGACATTGCTGGCGACGGCACCACGACTGCAACCCTGCTGGCACAGGCGCTGATTTTTGAAGGCCTGCGCAACGTTGCTGCCGGTGCTAACCCGGTCGAGCTCAACCGCGGTATCGCAGCGGCTGCTGAAAAGGTCGTTGAGGAGCTGAAGAAGCGCGCGACCCCGGTGAACTCCGCATCGGAGATTGCCCAGGTGGCGACCGTGTCTTCCCGCGATTCCGAGGTCGGCGAGATGGTCGCTGGCGCAATGGAGAAGGTCGGCAAGGACGGTGTGGTCACCGTCGAGGAGTCCCAGACCATCGACTCGGCTGTCGATGTCACCGAGGGTATTTCCTTCGACAAGGGCTACCTGTCGCCTTACTTTGCCACCGAGGAAGAGACCAACCACGCAGAGCTTGACGATGCCGCCATCCTGCTGGTACGCAACAAAATCTCCTCCCTGCCAGACTTCCTGCCTTTGCTGGAGAAGATCGCTGAGTCCAACCGTCCGACGCTGATTATTGCTGAAGACGTCGAGGGCGAGCCGCTGCAGGCACTCGTGGTCAACTCCATCCGCAAGGTGCTCAAGATTGCTGCGGTCAAGGCACCGTACTTCGGTGAGCGCCGCAAGGGCTTTATGGATGACCTGGCGGTTGTCACCGGTGCCGCCGTCGTGGACCCGGAGGTCGGCGTCAACCTCAACGAGGTCGGCCTGGAGGTTCTGGGTTCGGCACGTCGCGTGACTGTGACCAAGGAAGATACCGTCATCGTTGATGGTGCCGGTACTGCTGAGGCCGTCGAGGAGCGTCGCGAGCAGCTGCGCCGCGAAATCGAGCGCACCGATTCCACCTGGGATAAGGAAAAGCTCGAAGAGCGCCTGGCGAAGCTCTCTGGTGGCGTGGCGGTTATCCGCGTTGGCGCTGCTACCGAGACCGAGGTCAACGAGCGCAAGCTGCGCGTCGAAGATGCCATCAACGCCGCACGCGCTGCGGTCGAAGAAGGCGTCATCGCTGGCGGTGGTTCCGTGCTGGTCCAGATTTCTCGCGAGCTGGAAAAGTACGCGGAGTCGTTTACGGGCGAGGCCCAGACCGGCGTGCTGTCTGTGGCCCGCGCACTGACCCGCCCGGCCTACTGGATTGCGCACAACGCTGGCCTGGATGGCTCCGTTGTCGTCTCCCGTATCGCTGACCTGCCTAACGGTGAGGGCTTCAACGCCTCCACCTTGGAATACGGCAACCTGCTGGACAACGGCATCATTGACCCGGTGAAGGTCACCCACTCCGCAGTGGTTAATGCCACCTCTGTGGCTCGCATGGTGCTGACCACGGAAGCCTCCGTGGTGGAAAAGCCTGCCGAGACCGAAGAGCCGGCTGGCCACCAGCACTAATTTTTCCGCTACGACATCCCTTCGTCACCAACTTGGTGGCGGAGGGATTAGTAGTATCAGATGGATGACAACTGCTGAGTTCATCCAGGTGCGCGGCGCGCACGAGAACAACCTGCGCGGTATTTCCGTCGATATTCCCAAACGCCAGCTCACCGTCTTTACCGGCGTGTCTGGTTCAGGCAAGTCCTCGCTGGTCAATGAGACTTATCCCGGTTTCGTGCAGGGTTTCATGCAATCCCCACCGCGCCCGGATGTTGAACAGCTTTCCGGGCTGACTGCTGCCATTGTGGTCGGTCAAGAACCTTTGGCGCCCAATAGCCGTTCCACCTTCGGCACCGCCGCAGATATCACCGGCGGGTTGCGCATTCTCTTCTCCCGCTTGGCTGAGCCTTCTGCTGGCGGTCCCGCGGCCTATTCCTTCAACGTGCCTTCCGCCTCGGGCCAAGGTGCCATCGAGGTCAACGGCACCAAGGAAGTCCGCCGCTTTAGCCGCACCGGCGGTATGTGCCCGCGCTGTGAAGGCACCGGCCAGGTCTCCGATATTGATACCCACCAGCTGCTCGACTACTCGCTTTCGCTTAACGATGGCGCCATCATCTACCCCGGCATGAAAGTCGACTCCTGGATGTGGAAAGCCTACGCCGAATCCGGGCTGTACCCGGCGGACGTGCCCATCCAAGATTTCACCGATGACCAACTCCACGACCTGCTCTACCTCGATGACGTCAAGGTCAAAGTCAACGGTATTAACGCTTCCTACCAGGGGCGCTCGTGGCGCGCCTGCGCAACAACGTGTTGTCGCGCCCCATCGAGAGTCTGCAAAAGCACATGCAGGCCTTCGTCGGACGCGCTGTCGTCTTCATCGACTGCCCCGACTGCGGCGGCACCCGCTTAGCCCAGCACGCCCGCGAGTCCTACCTCAACGGTGCCTCTATTGCAGACGTGTGCGATATGGAACTTGTCGATGTCGCCACCTGGCTATCCGGCATCAACCATCCCGCAGCCGCCCACCTCGCCGCCTCCGTGAACAACGCCATCGAAGTCGGCTTGGGCTATTTGAGCCTCAACCGACCCGCGGGCACGCTTTCGGGCGGTGAGGCCCAGCGCACCCGCATGATCCGCCACCTTGGTTCCGCGCTTTCCGATGTCACCTACGTCTTCGACGAGCCCACCTCCGGCCTGCATCCACACGACATCGACAAGATGAACGACCTGTTGCTGCGCCTGCGCGACAAGGGCAACACCGTACTCGTCGTGGAACACAAACCGCAGACCATCGCGATTGCCGATTACATCGTCGACATCGGACCCGGCGCCGGCCCGCATGGCGGCGAGGTCGTCTTCGCCGGACCCGCCTCCGACTTCGCCGACGCCGATACGCTGACCTCGCGTCACCTCCACGACCGCGTCGCGCTGAACACGACCTCGCGCAGCGCCACCGGCACACTTCCGATTCGTGATGCCCGCGCCAACAACCTCCGCGGCATCGACGTCGACGTCCCCTCAGGCGTCCTTAGCGCCATTACCGGCGTGGCTGGTTCCGGCAAATCCTCCCTGCTATCCTGCCTGCCCGACGATATTGCCGATCGCGTCCTCATCGTCGACCAATCCACTATCCGCGGCTCGAGGCGATCCAACCCCGCAACCTACACCGGCGCCTTCGACTCCATCCGCAAAGCCTTCGCCAAAGCCAACGACGTCAAACCCGCACTCTTTTCGGCCAACTCCGAAGGAGCCTGCCCCAACTGCAACGGCGCAGGATCCGTCCACGTCGACCTCGGCGCCCTGTCTGGCGTCGATGTCACCTGCGAGGTCTGCGAAGGCCGCCGCTTTTCCGCGGAGGTCCTCACCTACACCCTCGGTGACCTCAACATCGCCGACCTGTTGGACCTGCCTGCCGAACAGGCAGGCACCTTCTGCCGCGAGAACCGCATTAATCCCGCTAAGCGCATCTGCGACATCCTCGTCTCCGTCGGACTCGGCTATCTCCCACTTGGCCAAGCACTCAACACGCTGTCTGGTGGCGAGCGTCAACGCCTCAAGCTGGCTGTGCACATGGCAGAAAAGAAACCCTCAGCCGACATCCTGGTACTCGATGAGCCGACAACGGGGCTGCACCTGGCGGACATCGATAAGCTGCTGGCTTTGCTCGACTCCCTGGTCGAGGGAGGCACGACCGTCATCTGCGTCGAACACCACCTGGCGGTCATTGCCCATGCAGATCACATCATCGACTTAGACCCAGGCGCGGGCAGCGACGGCGGCCAGCTGGTGGCAGCGTGTACCCCGGAAGAACTGACTACCCACCCCGAGTCAGTCACGGGTCACCACCTAGCGAAGTATGCGTCTGCCAACTAAAGCAGCAGATTCCGATGGGACTTGTAGGAGCGTTGACGCTCATACCCCCCCGTAGAAACGTTGTACGTTTCTACGCTTTTACGCGTGCCTTGCGACGCGAGCGCAGTGCAGCGACACGCTCGGATTCGCTCATGCCGCCCCAGACGCCATAAGGCTCCGCGGATTCGAGGGCGTGCTCGCGGCACAGCTCGAGAACGGGGCACTGGTTGCAGATGGCCTTCGCGCGGTTTTCGCGGCGGATGCGGGCGCGGCCGCGTTCTCCGTCGGGGTGGTAGAAGACGTCTGAGTTTTCTCCTCGGCAAGCACCTTGTAGCTGCCATTCCCAAAAATCAGCATTGGGGCCAGGAAGCAAATGCGGCAGAGACACGAACGTAACTCCTTAGGTGGAACAAGTATCCGATAACAACGTTCGTAGTGTGCGCCGCCTCGGTAAACTTTAAGTTACTAACTGTTGACATTTCGGTGCCCTAGCGTGCCTGGCCCCGTGTGCGCCGGCGTTTACCTGGAAAAATTCAGAAAGTGAACTATTTATGAACTTTCTCTTTAACGCCGAAAATAGGGTTGTATGCACCGGTGTGTAACAATAGCTGTGCATAAACCCCTACCCCGATGTAGTGAAGGAAAACTGCAGTGAGCGATGCCGAACAGGAACTAGCGGACCTGGTTCCGCTAGCTGTCGACGGCGATAGGCGCGCACTCCAAGACATCCTCAAGCTGGTATATCCGCAGGTGCTGCGGTATTGCCGTGCGCGTATCGGCGGGTATCGCCAACCTACTGCGGAAGATGTCGCCCAAGAGATTTGTCTCGCGCTTTCGACGTCGATTTTCTCCTACCGCGATACGGGTCGCCCCTTCATGGCCTACGTCTACGGCATTGCTTTCAACAAAGTCACCGATGCGCACCGCGCCATGGGTCGAGATCACTCCAGCCCGACCGAAGACATGCCGGAGACTGTCGCCCGTGACGATAATCCGGAAGATTCAGCTCTTGAACAGGATGGAAGTAACAGAGTCAGGGCTTTGCTCGATACGTTAAGTGATAAGGCACGAGACATCGTTATCCTGCGCGTTTTCGTCGGCTTGACCGCTGAAGAAACCGCAGAGGTAGTCGCCTCCACCCCGGGAGCTGTTCGCGTTGCCCAACACCGCGCACTCGCGCAACTGCGTAAGAAACTCGCTGCGCAGCAACCTGAATAGAGACCGGATTCGAGGAAAGGAGTAGGCCATGGCACAGGATAAGAATTCCCGCCCCAGCGGCGATGCTCAAGAGTTTTTGCAGCCTCTGCTGGACGATGATGCTTTTTTGACCGAGCTTTCCCAGGGCAACGACCCCAGCCACGGTGAAGACCCGTTGGCAGGGGCGCTGCTGGAGTTGCGTGATGACGTCGAAAAGCAGATGCCCCCGGCTCCGCGCATCGAAGGTGCGGACAATGTCATTGCGCTGCCTACTGGACGGCGTCGCCGTCGCCCGCGCCCGATCATGCATGGCCTCATTGGTGCGGCTGCTGCCACCTTGCTTATCGCCGGTTCCGGTGCGGTCATCATGGACGCCAAGCCAGGCTCGCCGCTGTACGGGCTCAACCAGCAGATGTTTGGCAACGACAAAGCCAACGTCGAGCTGGCTTCCACCTTGGATGAGATGGAATCCCGTGCCGCCGAAGGGGATATGGACGGCACGCGTGCCCTGCTGGCCGAGGCCCGCCGCATCATGGACGGCTCGCGTTCTAGCGACAAGCCGACCCGCACCCCGGAGCCAACCTCTGAGCGTCCAGCGCCAGCACCGGTTCCAGAAACCGAAACTGCCACGGTCACCGACACCCCGGCCCCGGAGACGGAGACAACCACCGTGCACGTCACCGAGCGCGAAACGGTCACGGTCACCGAAACCACCCGCGAGCCGCTTATCCCGCTGCCGGATTGGGGAGAGGACGAGGAACCCACCGAATTGCCCACGGCGGAACCGTCACCAGAACCGCAAAACTAAATCATCGCCCAGGCTTCCACCAGGAGGCCGGGCGATTTTTATGCAACAACTACCGTAAGTTGTTAGCGGGAGTTCAAACCATCCAAGAAACCAGCGGCATACTCCCACGGGACGTAACGCATCGGGTCAGGCTCAGCGCCGGGCTCGTGGACGGGGGCGAGCTGGTTATTCAACGTGGCGTGCATGTTGGCGACCATGATGTCCCACTCGTAGAAGTGGTTGTCCTCGCAGTCTTCGCAGAAAAACACGATGCCGTCGAAACCGCGCGGGCCTAGTACTCGGGCGAACTCTTGGATGAGCGCCAGGTCCTGCATGACTGCCTGACGTTCCTCCGCGGTCAGCGGGACGGCCTGCTCTTCTTCTTCGAGGAAGGACGCAGGGTCGTTGGGGTCGTCGGCGAAAGGATCGCGGGGCATATTGGCGAAAAAGTTCACGCCTGCGAGCCTATTGCCTCTCTACCTTCATGGCAATTTCCCACCCCACACGCGGGCTGGCTAGGAAAATGGGTAATTGGGGCACTACGATTTGAGCATAAGTGCGACCCCTTTGGTCCTTGAAGGAGAACCCATGAGTGCTAATCACATCCCAACTGGCGGAGATGACCCACAGAAGGTCCTACTAAATGGTTTGACCTTTGATGATGTGTTGTTGCTGCCTGCGGAATCGAACATCATTCCCTCGGAAGTAGATACCTCGGCGCAGTTCACCCGTAATATTCGCCTCGGTATTCCGCTGGCATCGGCAGCTATGGATACTGTCACTGAGGCACGTATGGCAGTGGCCATGGCGCGCCAGGGTGGTATCGGCGTGCTGCACCGCAATCTGTCGGCGGAGGCGCAGGCGGAGCAGGTGGAAATCGTGAAGCGCTCCGAATCCGGTATGGTCACCGACCCGATTACCGCGTCGCCGGATATGACCATCGCGGAAGTTGATGCCCTGTGCGCTCGTTTCCGTATTTCTGGCCTGCCGGTCGTGGACAACAACGGCACCCTGGTTGGTATTTGCACCAACCGCGATATGCGCTTTGAGCCGGATTTCGACCGCAAGGTCTCCGAGATCATGACCCCGATGCCGCTGGTAGTGGCCAAGGAGGGCGTGACCAAGGAAGAAGCCCTGCCGCTGCTATCAGCCAACAAGGTAGAAAAGCTCCCCATTGTTGATGACGACAACAAGCTGGTCGGCCTGATTACCGTCAAGGACTTCGTCAAGACTGAGCAGTTCCCGAACGCCTCCAAGGATGCCTCCGGCCGCCTGCTGGTTGCCGCAGGCATCGGCACCGGCGAAGAATCCTATGAGCGTGCAGCATTGCTTGTCGATGCCGACGTGGACGCCCTGGTTGTCGACTCCGCCCACGCACACAACAACCGCGTGCTCGACATGGTCTCCCGCATTAAGCGCGACTTCGGAGACAAGGTCGA
Source organism: Corynebacterium camporealensis (assembly GCF_000980815.1). Taxonomy (NCBI): domain Bacteria; kingdom Bacillati; phylum Actinomycetota; class Actinomycetes; order Mycobacteriales; family Corynebacteriaceae; genus Corynebacterium; species Corynebacterium camporealensis. The sequence continues at coordinate 422,598 of NZ_CP011311.1, forward strand.
TGTCATCGGCGGCAACCTGGCTACCCGCGAGGCTGCCAAGGCCATGATCGATGCTGGTGCGGACGCCATCAAGGTCGGTATCGGCCCAGGTTCTATCTGTACTACCCGCGTCGTTGCCGGTGTGGGCGCTCCGCAGATCACCGCCATTATGGAAGCCGCCGCCGTCGCAGGACCTGCTGGTGTGCCAATCATCGGCGATGGTGGCATGCAGTACTCCGGCGACATCGCTAAGGCCCTGGCCGCAGGTGCTGACACCGTCATGCTCGGCTCCATGTTCGCCGGCACCAAGGAAGCTCCAGGCGACATCGTCGTCGTCGGCGGCAAGCAGTACAAGCGCTACCGCGGCATGGGTTCCATGGGCGCTATGCAGGGCCGTGGCCTGTCTGGCGAGAAGCGCTCCTACTCCAAGGACCGTTACTTCCAGGCAGACGTCAAGAGCGAAGACAAGCTCGTCCCAGAAGGCGTGGAAGGCAAGGTTCCTTACCGCGGCGAAATCGATTCCATTACCCACCAGATCATCGGCGGCCTGCGCGCATCGATGGGGTATACCGGCTCGGCCAACCTGGAGGAGCTCAAGACCAAGCGCTTCGTGCGCATTACCGCTGCTGGCCTGAAGGAATCCCACCCGCACCACCTGCAGCAGACCCTCGAGGCGCCGAACTACCGCTAAGGAGCAGTCATGCGTGACTTTGTAGAAATTGGTATCGGCCGCGAGGCGCGCCGTACCTTCGACTTAGACCAGATTTCCCTGGTCCCGACCCGCCGTACCCGCTCCTCCCAGGACGTGGACACCACCTGGCATATCGACGCCTACACCTTCGACCTGCCTTTCGTCTCCCACCCGACCGACGCGTTGGCCACTCCAGAATTCGTCATCGAGATGGGCAAGCAGGGCGGCCTGGGCGTGATCAACGCTGAGGGCCTGTGGGGCCGCCATGAGGATCTCGACGCCGCCTTGGCAGAAATCCGCGAAGCCGCCGGCGACAATTCCGTCATCCAGCGCCTGCATGCAGCACCGCTTAACGATGCCTTACTCGCCGAACGCATCGCCCAAGTCCGCGACTCCGGCGTGACCGTCGGCGTGCGTGTTTCGCCGCAAAATGCGCGCGAGGTCGCCCCGAAGGTCATCGAGGCAGGTGCAGAAATCTTGTTCATCCAGGGCACCCTGATTTCTGCTGAGCACGTCGCCACCGGTGGCGAGCCGCTCAACTTGAAGGAATTCATCGGTTCCCTCGAGGTCCCAGTCATTGCGGGTGGCGTGGCCGATTACACCACCGCGCTGCACCTGATGCGTACCGGTGCCGCAGGTGTCATCGTTGGCGGTGGCGTGAACACCAATCCGGAGACCGTCGGCATCGATGTGCCACTGGCGACCGCAATTGCCGATGCCGCCGCTGCCCGCCGCGACTACCTGGACGAAACCGGTGGCCGCTACGTGCACATCCTGGCCGATGGCGAACTGCGCAACTCCGGCGATATCGCCAAGGTCATTGGCTGCGGTGCCGATGCCGCCGTGCTCGGCCCCCTGTTGGCTGCCGCAGCCGAAGCAGGTGGCAAGGGCTGGTACTGGCCAGCAACTGCTGGCCACCCACGCTTCCCGCGTGGTTTCGCCCAGTTCGACGGCGCGGAAGAAGATCTGCACCTAGAGCTGCTCCTGCACGGACCGTCGTCGGATCCTTTCGGCCAGTCCAACCTGGCCGGTGGCCTGCGTCGTGCCATGGCCAAGTGCGGTTATACCGACTTAAAGACCTTCCAAAAGGTCGGATTGGCGGTGCGATAAGCTAATGGACGTGACTAAGACCGAGATTAAGACAACGCCTAATCCCGTACTTGTAGTGGACTTTGGCGCCCAGTACGCGCAGCTGATTGCGCGGCGTGTGCGCGAGGCAAAGATCTACTCTGAAGTTGTCCCGAACTCCGCCTCGATTGAGGACATTAAGGCCAAAAATCCGGCCGCATTGATTCTGTCTGGTGGTCCCTCCTCCGTCTACGCCGATGGTGCTCCGGCGCTGCAGCCAGAACTACTCGAGCTCGGTGTTCCAGTCTTTGGCATTTGCTACGGCTTCCAGGCTATGAACCACGCCCTGGGCGGCACCGTGTCCTCGACCGGTGAGCGAGAGTACGGTCGCACCGACCTCAATGTGGAAGGCGGCGTGCTGCACAAGGGCTTTGAGCAGACCCACAAAGTGTGGATGTCGCATGGCGATGCTGTTTCAGCTGCACCAGAAGGCTTCGAGGTCACTGCCTCCACGGCCGGTGCTCCGGTGGCCGCCATGGAGTGCCCGGCTAAGAAGATGGCTGGCGTGCAGTACCACCCGGAGGTATTGCACTCCCCGCATGGCCAGGAAGTGCTTACTCGCTTCCTCACCGAGATCGCTGGTCTGGAGCAGAACTGGACTGCCGATAACATCGCTGAGCAACTTATCGCCGATATCCAAACCCAGATCGGTGACGAAGGCCGCGCGATTTGTGGTCTGTCCGGTGGCGTGGACTCCGCGGTTGCTGCAGCGCTGGTCCAGCGCGCCATTGGTGATCGCTTGACCTGTGTCTTCGTCGACCACGGCCTGCTGCGCGCCGGGGAGCGCGAGCAGGTGGAAAAGGACTTCGTCGCCTCGACCGGTGCGAAGCTGATTACTGCCGATGAGCGCGAAGCCTTCCTGTCCAAGCTCGAAGGCATTAGCGAACCAGAAGCCAAGCGCAAGGCTATCGGTGCAGAGTTCATCCGCTCCTTTGAGCGCGCCGTCGACCGCGCACTCGCTGGCGAAGACACCGCCTTCCTGGTCCAGGGCACCTTGTATCCAGACGTGGTGGAATCCGGTGGTGGCGATGGCGCTGCCAACATCAAGAGCCACCATAACGTCGGTGGCTTGCCTGACGATGTCGAATTCGAACTCGTCGAGCCACTCCGCCTGCTGTTCAAGGACGAAGTTCGCGCCGTGGGCCGCGAGCTGGGTTTGCCCGAAGAAATCGTGGGCCGCCAGCCCTTCCCGGGCCCGGGCCTGGGCATCCGCATCATCGGTGAAGTTACCGAAGATCGCCTGGAGACTCTGCGTGCAGCCGATCTTATCGCCCGTACCGAGCTGACCAAGGCTGGTCTGGACGATGAGATCTGGCAGTGCCCAGTCGTTCTGCTTGCCGATGTCCGCTCCGTCGGTGTTCAAGGCGACGGCCGTACCTACGGTCACCCGATCGTCTTGCGCCCAGTGTCCTCCGAGGACGCCATGACGGCTGACTGGACCCGCATTCCTTATGAGGTGCTGGAGAAGATTTCGACAAGGATCACCAATGAGGTGGCAGAGGTCAATCGCGTCGTATTGGACGTGACCTCCAAGCCACCGGGAACCATTGAGTGGGAGTAAGTCTCCTAGGTTGAGGCGTCGCCATCTGGCGGCGCCTTTTCCTTATTCGATGTATCAGGGCGCTTGTCGTCCGGATACGCCGGGCTGGGGCTAAACCGTGGCGGTCCGGCCCAGGGTGGAAGCCAGGCCACGCGGCCATCGATGCGCGCCATTCTGCCCTTGCCCGTTGGTTTGGTGGGGTCATCGTCGTTGGCGGCGTTGTGATAGCCACATAACGGCACCATGTTGGCCGGGTTCGTCGGCCCGCCATCTTGGTAGCGGTCTAGGTGGTGGAACTGGCAGTTCTCCGCCGGGGCGTGGCAGCCAGGCCATGCACATGTCGGGTGCTCGGCAGAAAGCATCTCGCGCTGCTTGGTGGAAGCAAAGCGCTCGCAGTTATAGAGATTGACTGGCCCGGCATAAGGGTGGATGAGGGTGATAAGCCCGATATCGGAAAGCGTGCGCTGCACCAGCTCCGCACCGGACATCGTCGCACCATTGGTGAGCTCAAGCTGGATTTCTTCACCATCGCCGTTGATGATGCGGTCGAGCTGGTCGAGGCGAATCACCACATTGGTGCGCACCTGCGGGGCGGGACCAGCCGCGGTGCCTTGGAAGATATCGCGAATAGCTTGCAGCGGATCCTTGTCGTGGTTCTTGAGCTGGCCGGCCATATCGGCAATGGCCATGGAGCTATCGGTAATCGACATCGTGTGGTTGCCGTCCTTGCGGCGGGTAATGCGCACGCCCGGATCGGGACTCTTGGGCGGCTGAATTTCTCGAATCTTCTTCCGCGCTACCGCCGGAATCCGCGCCGCGGCAGTATTGCACAACAAGATACGCAGGTCCCACGCCGCCACCTGGTGCTTGATGCGGCCGACGTACTTTTCAATGACCTGCAACGTCACCAGAGTATGACCCCGTGCCGCGGTCCGGGCGGTGCGCTGTTTGCGGGTATAGGCAGTCTGGCCGAAATACACCTTGTACAGATGCAACATGCCCTCAGCCGTTTGCGGGTCCGCGCCCAGTTCAGCCAAATCGTGCTCAGACATGCCCTTGCACTCGGCGACCATGGAGATTCCGGTGCCGAGTTCGCGAAGGTATGTCTGTAAGCTCATGCCTTCACGCTAAAAAGAAAAGCGCAACCCCCACAAGAGAAAATCTACGAACAGCCTAAAATCTGTGGAATTCTGGTCCGCACCAACTATTGATCGGCCGATTTCTACCGCAGTTATCCACAGATTTCGGCCCTAGAGCTCTTATGCAAACGCCAATTTTCGGCTGCCATCCACGTGGGGGAAGACAAAGAAGCTCACGCCGAAGACCACCGCCCACACAATGAGCGCACCCCACGCGGGAAGGGTAAACAGCGGCGCGCACATAACGACGAACCACAACAACATCAGCGGAACCAACTGGCCAATAGTAGGCAGCATCGTGACGTTGTGGCGATCGGCAAACTCGCGCATCTCCCGGCGGTAGGGGTCGGCAAAAACCAGCACGAAGCCAGCGGTGAGGAAGAGCAGGGCGGAACCGATGGCCATCGGCAAGCTCAGCCTGCTGGCTAATGCTGCAACTGCCGCGCCGAACAAAATGGAGGTGCCCAGCCGGACCCAGAGGGGAGTGGGGATGGGGGTGAGGTGTTCGCGCATATGGGCCACAGGGTTGTTCATGCCGGTAACGCTACCATGTTGCGCTTGCGCGAAAACAGGGCCATACTAAAACCCATGATTCAAACAGATGTTCGGACACTGCAGGCGGTGGCGGGTGGTTCCAAGGCTGATACCGTGGCCACGTTGCGGGCGCGCATGCAGGCGATGGAAACTGCTCCCGAGGTGGCCGAAGAGGAGGTCGTGGAGACCTTCACCCCGCTCGATAACCTGCTGCCAACTGGGGGTTTGCCGCGCCACCAGGCTATCCAGTGCGCACCCTGTCCGATGTTTGTTGCTGAACTCATAGCTCATCTTAGCGCGCGCGGCGGACACGTCGGCGTGGTTGGCTGGCCGCTGCTCTCATTCGCACATATAGCCGATTCAGGGGATGTCTCTAAGGTCGTTGCTGTCCCCGATCCGGGCCCGGATCCCTGGCAGGTAGCCACCGTGCTGGCTGAAGGGCTGGACTTAGTCGTCCTGCATGGCCCGGCAGGCGAGTTATCGCCGATGCGCGCTCGACCCATCCTGGCCAAGCTGCGCGGCGGGCAGGCCTGCGTGCTCAGCGTGGGCCCGCGCCTGCCGGGAACGCCCACAGCTATCGATGCCGCCGTGCACACCTACCGCGGCATCGGGCGCGGCACCGGCCGGATTACGGGTCTCGATATTGCGGTGCGCGTGCGGTCGAAGGGGCATCGCGATGCCCGCGGCACCATTACCTGCGGTGCGCGCCGAAGGCTGGCTGCGGTATGAGGGTCGCAGCATTGTGGTTCCCGGATTGGCCGATTCAAGCCGCGCAGCTGGACGGCCCTGCGGCGGTGGCCAGTCAGCACCAGATTGCAGTCTGCAATAGCGCTGCCCGTCAGGTCGGCGTACGCCGGGGCATGCGCGTGCGTCAGGCCCAGGCACTATGTCCGCAGCTGCAGCTTATCGATGCCAACCCCGACCACGACGGTGCCCTTTTTAGCGAAGTTGCCGACGGCCTGGATGCGGTGGCTTCTGCAGTGGAGGTTTTACGTCCCGGGTTGGTCATCGTCGATGCTGCGGCAGCCGGGCGCTTCCACGGCAGCGAGGACGTAGCGCTAGAAATGCTTATCGATGCCACCGCCACCCGCAACCTCAACTCCCAACTGGGCGTGGCCGATGAGATTGCCACCGCGTTGATTGCTGCGCGTGCGCAGGAGTGGGGTGCGGTCGTGCCGCGGGGTGGGTCGCGGGAGTTTTTAGCACCGCAGCCCGTCAATGCGTTGTCCGCGGAGGTCGCTTTGGGCTGCGATGTGGCGGTGGTGGACAAACTCCAGCAGCTCGGTGTGCGAACGCTAGGGGATGTGGCGGACTTGTCGGTGGGGCAGGTGACGACGCGTTTTGGCCAGCCCGGTCTGCGCGCACACGAGATTGCGCGGGCGAAACCGGATAGGCGCGTGGCACCGGAGTTGGCGCGCCCGGATTTAGCGGTGGAGGTCGAAGAGGAAATCGACCGCGTGGATGCCGCAGCCTTTGGTGCGCGGCAGTTGGCCGCGCGCTTGCATCAGCGGTTGTCTGCGGCCGGATTGTCGTGTTTGCGTCTGCGCGTGGCCGCAGAACTCAGCAGTGGTGAGTGGATCGAGCGTGTGTGGCGCACGCGGGAGGCGCTGACGGAGCGTGCGACTGCGGACCGGGTGCGCTGGCAGCTCGATGGGTGGTTGCGGCAGCGTCGCGAGGCAGCCTGCATCATCCGGTTGCGTTTGGAGCCAGTGGAGGTTGCCGCTCCGCAGGGCGCGGGCCTGTGGGGCGGGGAGGATAATGCGGCACAGCAGGTGATTGAGCGCGTGCAGTCGCAGTTGGGTATCGATAAGGTGCTGCAGCCCAGGCTGCGCGGCGGGCGCGGTGTGGCAGAACGGATCGCGTTGGTGCCCTACGGCGAGCCCGCGGAGGCCGGGCAGGCGTGGGAAGGCCAGATTCCTGCACCGCTGCCGGCGCTATTGGGGCAGGGCACCGCCGATATCCACGACGCCACCGGGCACGCCGTGTTCGTCACGGCCGAGGCCTTGTTGTCCGCGGACCCGGCGTGGGTGCAGGTACGCCAAGATCTGCAGGCGGTGGAAGCGTGGGCGGGACCTTGGCCTGCCGATGAAGGCTGGTGGACACCTCACAACAACCGTGTGGCACGCCTCCAAGTAGTCGGCGCGAACCAGAAAGCCTGGCTACTGGCCTGGACACACGGCCAATGGCACATCGAAGCGGAGTATTCCTAGGAGGACTCGAGGACGTCGATGACTAGGCGGGAAGGTCCGCGTAGGACCTGCACGGAGTAGGGGTGCGGGCTGTTCAGCCCGACGACGAATTGGCTGCGGCCTTCAAACGTGCCAGTCGGGATGACTTCGGTGATCATGTCGCCGGTTCCCTCAGTGACGCCAATGTGTGGGTCGGGGATGTTGAGCTCGAAAGGATAGGTCGTGCCATCGATGTTGACATTCAAAGCGGTGGTGCCGTCGAACTCGATGGCGTTGCCGGAGCCGAGTTGGGATGGGGTATCGGTGTAGTCGACGAACCAGCCAGGGGTGCCGTTGCCGGCGAATTCGAAAACGACGCGCTCGAAACCAGGATGCTTGCCCACGCGGACATCCGTGACGACCAGCTGCGCCGGGGCAGGTGGGCGCTGGGTTTTCATTTCCTTATTCGCCGCACCTAAAGGCATGATGCCCGCGGCGGTGGATTCGGGTGTTACGGCGGGGCTCTCGGCTTCGATATCTAAAGTAGACAGCTTCGGATCGGCATTATCCGCGCTGCTGGCGCAGCTTACGCTAAGGACAGCTGCGGCAAGCACAGCTGTGGTAAAGCGTAAAGCGGAAACATGCATCATTTTCTAGAATATTAGGTTTGTCTGCCCAGCCCCAATGAGGGCACCCGGTTGGTGACATATCGTTGTTAAAGTAACAGTCATGACTGATACTCGCTGTTCAGATATTGCCGTTGAACCACTGCCGGGAACGGCGAAGCAGGAATCGGTATACGTCCTGTTTGAATCCGCTGGTGGCTGGTCCCGCGATATTCTCGACGGCGATACTTTCGGCGCAGAACTCACTGACAAGCTGCGCACAAAGCTTAAAGGTGTGGCTGGTTTGCAGTTGATTCGGCATCCGGGTCGGGCGGGACGGCGCATCGGCAAGCTGCACCGCTGTTATCTGGTGTGGGCCAAGGAGCAGGTCACAGAGCTAGTGCTTCTCGATGCCCCCGAGGACATCCTCGATTTAGACCTAACCGCGCCGGGGCGCAATGGGGCAAAGCTTATCGATGACCCCTTGGTCCTAGTCTGCACGCATGCCAAACGCGATGCGTGCTGCGCGCTGAAGGGGCGCCCGCTAGCAGCCTATTTGGATGAGCAGTTTCCGGGGTCGATGGTGTGGGAGACTTCGCATATGAAAGGCCATCGCTTTGCACCGGCGTTGTTGTTGCTGCCCTGGGGATACTCTTTTGGCCGGCTTAATCAGGAGGCCGCGCGCGAGTTGGTGACAAAAGCGCGCGAGGGGAAGATGTTCTTTCCGGCGAATCGCGGCAGCGGGCTGCTGACACCGCGGGAGCAGGTGGCGGAATTAGAAATCGCCCGCCGTCTGCTGACAGCGGGCGAGAAGTTGGGATACGGCGAACTTGAAGTCAGTGACCCGGGCGAGGGGCCGGTGCATGTGGCGCATCCCGATGGGCGTACCTGGGAAGTGGCCCTACAGCGCCGCGAGGTCGACGGGGTGGTCTCGTCGTGTGGAGATGAGCCGAAGACCTCGCAGGTGTGGGTGGCTAGCGGCGCATAATCTTTGCCGAGAGCCAGTTGCCGAAGAACTGTGCGGCCTGGACCAGCACGATGATGATAAGCGTGGCCACGACGGTGACTTCCCACTCGAAGGCGCGGTAGCCGTAGACGATGGCGAAGTCACCCAGGCCACCGCCGCCGACGTAGCCGGCCATCGCGGACATATCGACGACACCGATAAACAGGAAGGTGTAGCCGAGCACCAGCGGGCCGAGAGCTTCCGGCACGATGACGGTGGTGATGATCTTCCACGGGCTTGCGCCCATCGCGCGGGCGGCTTCGATAACGCCGGGGTCGATGGCAACGAGGTTTTGCTCCACGATGCGGGCCACGGCGAAGGTGGCGGCAATACACATCACGAAAGTCGCCGGATTACGGCCAATCGATCCGCCCATCACGGCCACGGTCAGTGGCTGTGCAAACGCCAGCAAGATGATGAACGGAATCGGGCGGACGAAGTTCACTGCGACGTTAATCAGCAGGTAGACCGGCTTGTTCTGGAGGATGCCGCCGGGGCGGGTGGTGTAGAGCAAAATGCCGAGTGCGAGGCCGAGTAGGCCGGCGATCACCATGGTGATAGAGACCATGATGAGGGTATCGGCAACGGCTTCGAGCAGGGTATCGCCTAGGCGATCCCAATCGGCTTGTGCCTGATAGGTGACGTTCATCGGCGGATCTCCTCAATGTCAGTGGTGCGAGAAAGGCTCTGATAGAACTCATCGATGTACTCATCCGGGCCGTTGAGGCGCACGGTGAGCTTGCCAAAGGAGTGCTTTTGCAAGGTGGTAATACCGCCGTGGACGACGGCGATGTTGATGCCGGCATCGGAAAGCTTGGAGGCAGCTTCAAAGAATCCGGAGTGCTCGGTGAGGTTGACGGTAAACAACCGGCCCTCGTGTGCGAGCAGATCGTCGGCCTCTACAACGTCTGGGGTGTTGCGCAGCGAAGTCGCCACGAACTTCTGCGCCACGGCGGTCTGCGGGTTGGAAAAGACCTCGTAGACGCTACCGGCCTCGACCACGCGGCCAGATTCCATGACGGCGACCTTGTTGGCAATCGAGCGGACAACTTCCATCTCGTGGGTAATGACCACAATGGTCAGGCCGAGTTCTTGGTTGACGCGGCGCAGCACGTCGAGGACTTCCTGGGTGGTGGTTGGATCCAGGGCGGAGGTGGCTTCGTCGGCAAGCAAGAGCGAAGGATTCGTGGCCAACGCACGGGCAATGCCCACGCGTTGTTTCTGGCCACCGGAAAGTTGCTCCGGGTAATTTTTGCCCTTATCGCCCAGGCCGACGAAGTCGAGCAGTTCCTGCACGCGCTTCTGGCGTTCTGCCTTGCCCATGCCCTGCAGACGCAGCGGGTACTCCACGTTGCCCGCAGTGGTGCGCGAGCTAAACAGGTTGAACTGCTGGAAAATCATGCCGATGTTGCGGCGAATGCCACGCAGCTGCTTTTCGGACATGCCGACGATGTTGGTGCCATCGAGAAGCAGCTCGCCCTCGGTCGGGGTGTCCAGGCCGTTGATGAGGCGAACCAGCGTCGACTTACCGGCGCCAGAGTAACCAATAATGCCGATGATGTCTCCGGGCTCGACGGTCAAGGTGACATCGTCAAGCGCTTTGGTTTCGGTCTTGTTGTTTTTAAAGACCTTGGAGATATTGCGGAACTCAATCCGTGTGCCAATGTGCTGGGTCACGTGAAGTCCTTTGAATATGTTGAAACAGGGCAAAACCCCGCCGAGTACCTCGACGGGGTGCGGGGTAAACCTAGATGAAGTTTAGGACAGTTCCTCTTCGAGGCGGTCCAGAATCTCCTGCAGCTCCTCGCGCGGACGGTCGACGGCGACGGCGGTGTCACCGGAGGAACGCATGACAGCTTCCTCAACAGCCGGGTCCTTCCACAGGTCAGCCAGAGCGTTCAGGGTCTCGTTGTCGACGTCGTCGGCACGCACAGCCCAAACGTTGATGTACGGCTCTGCCTCTTCGGAGTCCGGGTCATCCTGTGCCACAGCGGACTGCGGGTCGATGCCGGTGCGCTCCAGGAAGGAGTTGTTGATCACTGCCGGTGCGCCCTCGCCGTATGCGGACGGGGTCTGTGCAGCATCCACTGGGCGGACAGAAACCTTGGAGGCCTCTTCATCGATGTCAGCCGGGGTCGGGGTCAGCATGCCCTCTTCGGTCAGAGTGACCAGGCCTTCCTGGACCAGCAGGTTGATAGCGCGGCCCTGGTTGGTGGAGTCGTTCGGGATGGCGACCTCTTCGCCCTCAATGCCATCGAGGGAGTCGTGATCCTGCCAGTACAGAGCCAGCGGGTAGATCTCAGTGGAGGCCAGCGGAACCAGGTCGGTGCCGTTGCCCTGGTTGAACTCTGCCAGGAACTTCAGGTGCTGGAACTTGTTAGCGTCCAGCTCGCCTTCGTTCAGAGCCTGGTTCGGGGTGTTGTAGTCGGAGAAGTTCTCCAGTTCAATGTCGTAGCCATTTTCTTCGGCCAGGTCCTGGAAGACGGACCACTCTTCCATGTTGGCATCGGTGGTGCCGATAACGATGGTGGAGTCCTCAGAGGCGCCCTCGGTGGTGGCTTCCTCGTCGTTGGAGCAAGCAACCAGGCCAGTAGCGGCAAGAGCGGTAGCAGCGGAAGCAGCCAGTACGCGGCGGATCTGCATGGGCAGTCCCTTCTGTGTGGTCGAAGTCGGTGAATATTGTCAAACAATCTAACAACCATTGAACAGCTTTGTCTAGTGGCCCCGATTGCACTTCGCCATTTGAATAGAACAGATATTCGACCATAGGATGTCTCCATGAGGTTTCATGGCGGCGCGGCACTCCCGTGGTCCAGGCTCGAGCGCATCTTATCCTCGCGGCCGGGGCCTGAACCTGTGCCGGTTAACCACCAGTCCAGCGCGCCGGAGCAGACCAGCTACCAACGCGGCCGCGTTCCCTTCGCGGAATTGCACGCCGTATCCTCTTTTAGCTTCCTCGACGGCGCCTCGGACCCAGAAGACCTCGTCGCCCGCGCCGCAGAGCTCGGATTGGAAGGATTAGCCCTGGTAGACCGCGATGGATTCTATGGGCTAATGAAGTTCGCGGAAGCTGCCGCAAAGATTGGCATGCCCGCCGTATTCGGCGCGGAACTTACCCTCCCGCACGCCCCACTGACCGTCCTTGCGTGCACCCCGGAAGGCTACCGACGCCTTTCGCGGCTTATCTCCAAAGCCCGCATGGATGCCGGTGAAAAAGGTGAGGTTCTCTACCCGCCGCTCGATGAGATTCTGGACTACCTGCAAGACCATTGCCTTTTCGTGCTCGGGTGGGAGTGGCTAGACGAAATCGATAACATGCTCGAAAGAATAAAAATAGACAGCATGGTTTTAGAATACGACTGCACGATGACACCCCAGGATGCCGACAGGCACGCTGAGCTGGATAAATACAACAACCTCCGCGCCATCGTCAGCGCCCGGCCTGCCGCAGCCACCAAAGAGGGCGCACGACTGGCTGCTGCCAAGCACTCCCTGGCTGAGAGACAATCCCTCGACCAGGCCGCCCCGCGGCTCCACCCCATGGGCGCTGGCTGGCTGCGCTCGGGCGAACAGATGGAAAAACTGCTGCCCAACCGGCCCGAACTCATCGCGGAGACGGTCAACATCGTCAAAGAATGCTCTTTTACCTGGGAAGCATTAGCACCCAACCTGCCCGGGTTTCCCGTACCCGAAGGCCATACCGAAATGAGCTTTCTGCGCGAGCTGACTTGGCAGCGCGCTAAAGACCGCTACGCCAGCCGAACAGCCGAACTGTGGGAGAAAGCCCGAACACAAATCCGACACGAACTCGACGTCATTGAAAAGCTCGGCTTTCCCGGCTACTTCCTCATCGTCTGTGACCTGGTGGATTTCTGTAAGCGCGAAAACATCTTGTGCCAAGGTCGCGGTTCGGCAGCGAACTCCGTGGTCTGTTTCGCCCTCGGTATCACGAATGCCGAACCAGTCTCCGCCAACCTGCTGTTCGAGCGCTTCCTCTCACCCGATAGGGAAGGCCCGCCCGATATTGACATCGACATCGAATCCGGCCGCCGCGAGGAGGTCATCCAGTACGTCTACCGTACCCACGGCCGCCAGCGCGCTGCCTTGGTCGCGAATGTGATTACGTATCGGCGCAAAGGTGCGCTTCGCGATGCCGCCCGCGCCCTCGGCTATCCCCAAGGCACCGCCGATGCCTGGGCTAAGGGTGTGGATGCACCGCCGGAGGACGTCGACGAGCTTGCCACACAGTTCCTCGGCCAGCCGCGTCACTTAGGCATTCACTCCGGCGGCATGGTGTTGTGTGACCGTCCGATTGCTGATGTCGTGCCCATCGAGTGGGCGCGGATGGACAGCCGCAGTGTTCTGCAATGGGACAAAGACGACTGCGCTGCGGCGGGTCTGGTGAAATTCGACCTGCTCGGTCTGGGCATGCTCGAAGCGCTCCATCACATGCAAGATCTGGTGGAAGAAACCACTGGCGAAAAGATCAACCTTTGGGAGCTCGACCTGCATGAAAAGCCGGTCTACGACATGCTCTGTCGTGCCGATGCGGTTGGTGTTTTCCAGGTCGAATCCCGCGCGCAGTTGGCCACCCTGCCGCGTCTGCGCCCGCAGTGCTTCTTCGACCTCGTCGTCGAAGTGGCACTTATTCGCCCCGGCCCCATCCAGGGCGGTTCCGTGCATCCGTACCTGCGCCGCCGCAATGGGGAAGAGGCCGTTACGTACGACCACCCGGTGCTAGAAAAGCCCCTGGCCAAGACGCTGGGCATCCCGCTGTTTCAGGAACAACTCATGCAGGTTGCCGTGGAAGCTGCCGGGTTCACCGGCGCGGAAGCCGACGACCTGCGCCGCGCGATGGGCTCGAAACGCTCCCCGCAACGTATGGCCGCGCTCAAACAGCGCTTCTACGACGGGCTGGCCAGCACCAACAACATCACCGGCCCGGTTGCCGATAGCCTATGGCAGAAAATCGTCGCCTTCGCCGCTTACGGTTTCCCGGAATCCCACGCGCAGTCTTTTGCCTCGTTGGTGTATTTTTCTGCCTGGTTTAAATATCACTACCCGGCACAATTCTGCGTCGGTCTGCTCCGTGCGCAGCCGATGGGCTTTTACTCCCCGCAGTCGCTTATCCAGGACGCCCGCCGCCACGGCATCGAGATATTGCCTGTCGATGTCAACGCCTCCGGCAAAGAAGCTCGCTGCCTCGACTCTCAGCGCATCCGCATGGGGCTGAACCTCATCAAAGGGTTAGGGGACAAAGCCGCCGAACGCGTCGAAGCGAACGCGCCTTACAAGGGCGTTCCCGATCTCGCGCGCCGGGCTGACCTATCCGTCGAGCACGTTGAGGCTCTGGCGAGTGCGGGTGCGCTGAGTTGTTTTGGCATCGATAGGCGTCAGGCTCTCTGGCAGGCCGGTGTGGCCGCAACCGAAAAAGAAGACATGCTACCTGGACTTTCTGCCATTTCCGCACCCGCCCTGCCGGGTATGTCCGCGTTTGAGCTCATGGCTGCCGATGTCGCCAGCACCGGTGTGACCCCGGATCTGCAGCCCATCCAAACCGTGCGCGCACAGCTTGCCGATGCCCACGTGCTCACCTCCGCCAACCTCCGCGAGGTGGCAGATGGCACCCGGGTGCGGGTGGCGGGCATCGTCACGCACCGCCAGCGCCCGCAGACTGCCGCCGGCGTCATCTTTTTAGGCATGGAAGATGAAACAGGCTTAAGCAACATCATGATTTCCCCCGGGCTGTGGGAACGACAGAAAGTGCTTGCCCGCACGGCGAAAGCGCTGATTGTGCGCGGCATCGTCAGCAATGCCTCCGGCGCCGTGACCGTCACCGCCGACAAACTCGAACCCCTGGTCATGGGCGAGTGGCTCTCCCGCGGCTCCCGCGACTTCCGCTAATCGCTGGAAAGCTCATTGAGTAGTTGTTTATCCCCGACCAAAGCTATGCCATCTCGCCAGATTTCGTGCAGGACTGGCGAGTCAGCGACGTGGTCGTAGTCCAAGACTAAAGGATTGACCTCGTTTCCACACCAGGAGTGGATGGCCTCGCATAAGGAGCTCAGTTGCTCTTCGAAGGAATCATCAGCTTCAGGTACGAGGAAGAGCAGATCGATATCGCTATCGGTGTGCATGTCATTGCGGGCTGCGGAACCAAACAGAATACAGGTAACTTCCCGGTGCCATGCATTGATGGCTGCGGTGATGTTGTTCAGCAGAACCTCGCGGGCACGGCTAATCTCCCGGACTACGGGTGCAAGGATGTGTTCGGTATTGAGTGAATACCCCAGGCTGCGGCCGATGGAATGCTCAATGACAATACCGGTATCTCGCAGGCGGACTAAGGCATTGCGGATAGCACTCAAGGATGCATCGCTAGGTGCAAGGAAATGCACCTCACGTGGAGTGAAGACATTATCGGCACCAGCAAGCACGCTGAGCACAGCAGAATCCACGCCCGTCGGCGCGAGTGTGGCGAAAGGATTCTGCAGCAGCATGTTTATATTTTAACGCGTTCGCGTAGATTTCTACACGTCGAGCGCAAGGAAGAACGGATGTTAGGCTAAGCGCATGAAAACCGCTGCCGATATGAACCCGGTCTCGCCGAAGCTGGTGCCCGCGCGCTATATCTCTAATCTGATCTTTATGGTTATCCTCATCGCGCTGAGTCTGGGCGCGGTGTTTTTGTGGGGTAACTGGTGGTATATCGCCACCGGTGTGTTCGTGGCGTATAGCTTGTGGCTGGTCTGGCTCATTCCGGCGCAGGTGCGCAATACCGGTTGGCTGGAAACCTCCGATGAGCTGCTGATTACCCGCGGCAAGCTGTGGCATAGCTTTACTGTGATTCCTTATGGCCGTATCCAGTTCGTCGATGTGCAGGCCGGCCCGATTGAGCGGTCTTTTGGGTTGAAGACGGTGGAGTTGCATACGGCATCGGCAGGCACGGATGCATCAGTCCCCGGCTTGCCCGCCGAAGAGGCTGATGCGCTGCGCGAACGCCTGGCAGAACAGGCCCGGGAGAGGATGAGCGGTCTGTGAACGAATACCATCGCGTTCATCGCCTCACCCCGCTGCTGCAGTTCTGGTCAGTCATCTTGGCCTTGCTCGCAGTCCTGGTGGTTAATCTCAACCTGCAGGCACTGTCGGATATCGCGCACTTTTTCAGCGGCAACTCCCAAGCCATCTGGGGAACACTCATTGGCCTGGGCATTTTCGTCGTGGTGTGCCTGCTCATCTGGTGGGTCTCTGGCCTGTGGTGGCGGCGCATGGGTTACATGCTGAGCGATGAAGAACTCTCGCTGCGCCGCGGCCTCATCTCCACGCAATTGCGCACGGCTCGTTATGACCGCACGCAAGCTGTCGATGTCGTCGAGCCTCTTATCGCCCGCATCTTCGGCCTCGCCGCCGTCCGCGTCGAAACCGCCGGCGGCAATTCCTCTTCCATTGAGGTCGCCTACCTGCGCAAAGACGACGCTGAACAACTTCGCCGCGACATCCTCAAGCGCGTGGCGGGTGAACCTACCGCGCCGCTCGACGTCAACGTCGAGCACCAAAGCGGAGAAGGGGATGCAGCAGAAGACATCGAGCAGGAAACCGGCGTCGAAGCAGTAGAAGAAGCACCGCGTGCGAGCCAGCCGCAGGAAGTTGTGTCGCCGATTCCGACCACGCGGACGCTGGCGTCGGAGGCGTTGCGTTTTACGACATTCCTGGTCATCGCATTGTTCGCGTTCTTCTGGTGGAGCCCCCTGGGCGCTTCGGCGATGATTGCGTTCTTAGTCGGTTCGGTTCCCGCGGTGTGGGGACGTGTGAATGCCTCTTGGCGTTATAACGCAAACGTCGATACCAATGACAGCGGCGATAGGGTACTCAATATTGCTTATGGTCTGGCGGATAGGCGTCGCCAAAGCATTCGCCTGGAGCGCATCCATGCCGTGGAGGTCACTCAGCCGTTGTTGTGGCGTATGGCCGGATGGTACGAAGTCCGCGTCAACGTCGCAGGTTATGGCAGTGCGACGGACAAGCAGTCGGGGTCGACGCGTATTTTGCCGGTCGGTAATAGGGAACAAGCGATGCGCGTCTACGAGCTGGTCAGCCCGCTGACTGCGGAAGAGATTGAGGCCTATGCCCAACCGGAGGGCCATACCCAGCCGACGTACACCTCCCCGCGCAAAGCGTGGTGGGCAAGCCCGATTGACCGCGCGCAGCAGGCAGTTACGCTGTTGCCGGAGATTGCCATTACCCACGATGGTCGCTTGAGCCGCCGCGTGGCCGTCATCGAGACCAGCCACATTCAGGAGCTGACCTACAAGGAAGGCCCCATCGACCAGTTGTTGGGCTTGGCATCAGTCCGCTTTGAGTTGGTTACGGGTCCAGTGGGCATGATGGGCAGAAATTTGCTTGCCGATGACGCCGACGACCTCCTCCAGCACCTCCGCCAGCGTGACCTGCCCGAACTTAACGCCGTCGCAGACTAAGCAGCACCGGCCCACGCGTTGGTCCAGCGCAGTGCGAGGAGAGTGCACAAGAACCGCAGCCGGTGCTGGGGCAGCCGCCGAGCTTTTCGACGTCCAACTCACCCGTGGTCTGCAAATGCTCGAGGATGAGGGTGATGGTGCCGGGTTCGAGGCCGGTGGCATCGGCAAGCTGTGCCCGGGAAGTCGCGCCCTGGGTGATGGCGGAGCGAACCGCGGCGAGAGGATTCATTAGAGGAACACCTTCAGGATTTGGAAGGCGGCCACGGCGAGCACCCAGGCGGAGGCTAGTTGGATGCTGAAGCCGAACATCGTCCAGCGCCAGCCGATTTCGCGTCTTTGGGCAGCCAGGGTGGCCACGCACGGGGTGTAGGCGAGCAGAAACAGCATGTAGGCCCACACCGCGGCGAGCGGGTGGCCGTCGGAGGCCTGTTCGAAGTCGGCGCGGACGTGTTCGCTAAGCGGGCTGGAGGCTTGCTCGTCGGGTTCGGCGTCGGTGACATCGTCGACGGCATAGGTCTGTGCCCAGGTGGAAATCAGTGCTTCCTTCGCGACGAATCCGGTCAGCAGCGGGCCGGTTAGCGACCAGGAGTCGAAGCCTGCTGGGGCGAAGACCGGCGCGATGGTCGACGAGATTGCACCGAAGGCGGAGTCCTCGGGTTCCGGGTTCATACCTGACGATGCCCCGGCCGGCACCGCCATGAGCAACCACACGGCGACCACGGTGGCAACAATGATGCCGCCGGCAGTGTGCAAGAAGCCTTTCAGGCGGGTCCAGGTGACCGCGGCGGTCAGTCGCGCGGTGGGCAGTTGGTAGGTCGGAAGATCGATGACCAGGGGTTCTTGGGGGATGGCGCGCCAGAGCGTTTTACGCAGAATCAGTCCGACGCCCACGAGTAGGGCAATGGAGATGACGTACATGGCGAAAACGACGCTGCCGGCGTGCTCGGGGAAGAAAGTCGAGGCCAGCATCACGAAGACCACCAGGCGCGCCGAGCAGGACGCGAAGGGGATGAGCAACGCGGTCATGATGCGGTGGTGGCGATTGCCCAGCACGCGCGTGGCGGAAATGGCAGGCACGTTGCAGCCAAAGCCCACGACAATCGGGATAAATGCCTTGCCCGGTAATCCGATGGCGCGCATGACGCGGTCGGTGACGACGGCGGCCCGGGCCATGTAGCCGGAGTCTTCCAAAAAGGCCAGGCAGGCAAACATCAATGCCATCAGCGGGGCGAAGGTGAGCACCATGCCCACACCGCCGATGAGCCCGTCGACGATGAGCCCTTGCAGCAGTGGTTGGGTGATCACGGAGCGGGCGGCATCGCTTAGCGGTCCGCTGACAAGCGCTTCGAGTCCGTCCTGCAAGGGTGCTGCGACGGTGGTGGTGATCTGGAAGACCACCCACATCACGGCCATAAACAGCAGGGGACCGGCAACCGGATGCAGGGCTACGGAGTCAAGGCGTTGGCTCAGCGTCGGCTTGGACTCCACCTGGTGCACGCACGCCTTCGCCGCGGCATCGAGGTCAGCAAAGCGGGTTTCGAGCGAGGTGTCTTCCCGCAACACGACCGGCTCGGAACACAGGGCATGCTGGAGGTAATCGCGCAGTTCGTCCAGGCCCTGGCGGTGGCGGCCGTTGATGACGAAGGTGGGGATGCTGGTGGCATCGGCAAGCATTGCGGCATCCACGGTGACCCCTTGCTTGGCCGCAACATCAGTCTTGGTCAGGGCAATGGCCAGGCGATAAGGGTGCTCGGCGAGCTGGAGGGCGACGTTGAGCCCGCGGGCAACAGCCGTGGCATCAATGACGACGATGACCACGTCAGGGCGCTCACATGCGGGGCAATCGATGAGCATGTTGCGGGTTAATTCTTCATCCGGACTCAGCGGATCGAGAGAATAAGTGCCCGGGAAATCGATGAGGTCGTAGGTGGCATGCTCGGTGCGCAGGGCACCGCGGCTGACCTCGACGGTGGTACCGGGCCAGTTGCCGGTCTGCGCGCGGGCGCCGGTCAGTGCGTTAAAAAGTGTGGATTTGCCGGAGTTGGGGGCGCCGACGAGGGCGACGATGTGGGCATCGGCAGGCGCGAGCGAACCCCCAGGATCGCCATGGCAGGATGGTGCACTCATGTCTACACCGCGATGGAATTGAGCGTGTGCTTATCGATGGCGTACTTGCACCCGCTCACCGACACCAGGCGTGCCCCACCGGCCACGCGCGGGCCGAAAGTCAGGGTCGCGCCGGGGCGAATGCCCAGCTCACCAAGGCGAACTGCGAGGGAGGCGTCGCAGTTGAGGCACTGCGGGCCCAAGGTAACCGTGCACCCGATGGGGAGGGTCGCGGCGGATTGGCTGGTGACGGTCACGAGCAACCACCTTCTTTAACAGCGAAACTATTTTAAGCTTAGGTTACGCTTACCAAAGGTGGGTTTGTCTAGTCTAAATTTTGTGATTTAGACCGCACCGTCGAACCCTAGCTGGCGCCATGCTTCGTACACGGCGGTGGAGGCGCAATTAGACAGGTTCATCGAGCGGCGCGCCGGGACCATGGGGATGCGGACTTCCTGCGTGACTCGCGGGTGATTACGGTGTTCTTCCGGCAGGCCGGTCGGTTCGGTGCCAAAGAGGAGCACATCGCCTTCCTGGTATTCAACGTCGGTGAACCAGGTGGTGGCTTGGGTGGTAAAGGCGAAGACGCGGGCATCGGGAAGCGCATTCATGCAGGCGTCGAAATCAGAGTGAATCTGCAGGTCAGCCAAGTCATGGTAGTCCAGGCCGGCGCGCTTTAAGTGCTTGTCGTCGAAGTTGAATCCCAGCGGCTCAATTAGGTGCAGGCTCGCCCCCGTCACCGCGGCGGTGCGAATCGCGTTGCCGGTGTTGGTGGGGATCACAGGATTATCGAAGACGATGTGCAGCTTGCTCATGTGCATAAGTCTAGGATGGAGGCCATGAGCGCAACCAAACTAGATGGCAAGATGTACCGCGATGAAATTTTCGAGGATTTGAGCAAGCGCGTAGAAAAGCTCAAAGAACAAGGGATTACTCCGGGCCTGGCAACCGTGCTGGTGGGCGATGATCCGGGTTCGCATTCCTATGTGAAGATGAAGCACCGCGATTGTGAGCAGCTCGGCATCAACTCCATCCGCAAGGACCTGCCGGGGGATATCAGCCAGGAAGAGCTGGAAGCAGTGATCGATGAGCTCAACCACGACGACGCCTGCACCGGCTACATCGTGCAGCTGCCCCTGCCGAAGCACCTGGATGAAAATCGCATTCTGGAAAAGATCGACCCGGCCAAGGACGCCGATGGTCTGCACCCGGTGAACCTGGGCAAGCTCGTGCTCAATGAGGAAGCTCCGCTGCCGTGTACCCCGAATGGCTGCATCTCGTTGCTGCGCCGCTACAACGTCGAACTTGATGGCGCGAAGGTTGTCGTCATCGGCCGCGGCGTCACCGTCGGTCGCCCGATTGGCCTGATGCTCACCCGCCGCAGCGAAAACTCCACCGTGACGCTGTGCCACACCGGCACCAAGGACCTGGCTGCCGAAACCCGCGCGGCCGATGTCATCATCGCCGCCGCTGGCAAGCCCCACATGCTCACCGCTGACATGGTCAAAGAAGGCGCTGCCATCCTCGACGTCGGCGTTTCCCGCGTGGACGGCAAGCTGGCTGGCGATGTCGCCGAAGACGTCTGGGACAAAGCCGGCTACGTTTCCCCGAACCCAGGTGGTGTCGGCCCGCTGACCCGCGCCTTCCTGGTCTACAACGTGGTTGAAACCGCCGAGAAGATGGCCGCCGAAGCTTAAATGCGCGCCCAGCTATCCAATCCGCACGACGTTGATCTGCCGGCGTCACCGCTGTCACCAGCGGTGCAGTGGGTGGCCATCGCACTCGTGGTTATCGGCGTAGCTGCCTCGGGCTTTTTCGCAATCACCAACCACTGGCGCCGTGCCGCCTTCGTCTTAGGCCTGTCGCTGCTATGGCTATCCGTTGTGCGCCTGACCTGTGACTCCAGCCGCGTCGGCATCCTTGCCGTGCGTTCCCGCAGTTTCGACGCCATCTACACCGCCGCCCTCGGCGGACTGATGGTCTTCCTGGCTTACTCCGTCGACGCCCTGGGAAGTTAGATGTAGTACTCGCTTTCCAGCGGCTCCGGCGCGGGGCCGTCGGGGGAGGAGAGTCTCAGGAAGTTACGCAGGACGCGATCCATTTGCCGGGACTCGGTGAGGAAGGCGTCGTGGCCGACAGGGGAGACGACCTTGGCCATCGCCAGCAGGTTGCCAAGATTGCGAGAGAGGTGTTCTTGCTGGTGGTAGGGGTAGAGGATATCGGTATCCACGCCGACGACCATGGTGGGGACCTGTGAGCTGGCAAGCGCCTTGTTGAGTCCGCCGCGGTCGCGGCCGATGTCGTGGCGGTTAAGAGCCTCGGTCATGGCGACGTAGGAGCCGGCGTCGAAACGCTCAATGAGTTTGCTGGCCTGATAATCCAGGTAGGAATTCACGGCGAAGCGCTGGTTGTCGTCGCGGTAAGGCCCCAGTGGGTTCTCGCCGCGTTGGGGTTGGGTGCCAAAGCGTTCGTCGATTTCGAGCTCACCGCGGTAGGTCAGGTGCGCGATGCGGCGGGCGGCGGCAAGGCCGTCGGCAGGCACTTTGTCCGTGGCGTAGTAGTTGCCGCCGTGCCAGAAAGGATCGCGTTCAATCGCAGAAATCTGCGCGGTCTGAATTCCGATCTGCCAGCCAGACGCACGGGCGGATACGGCGATCACGCACGCCGCGTCGAGGGCATCCGGATACAGCAGCGTCCATTCCAAGGTGCGCGCACCGCCCATGGAACCGCCGATAACGGCATGGACGCGGGAAATGCCCAGCTTGTTCAGGAATGCGTGCTCGGCGTGGACGAGGTCGCGAATCGAGAGCGCCGGGAAACGCGAACCCCAGCGCCCGCCATCCGGATGAGGAGAAGAAGGTCCTGTCGAACCACCGCAGCCGCCCAGGGCATTCGTGGCTATCACGCACCAGTGGTTGGTATCGAGCGCCTTGCCCGGGCCGACCAGGTCGCCCCACCAGTCGGCGACGTTGGAATCACCGGTGAGGGCATGTTCGATGAGCAGGATGTTGTTGTTGCCGTGGGCATCGCCAGCAAAACTGCCCCAGCGCTGGTAGGCAATCTCAGCATCGTCAATGGTGACGCCTGCTTCGGTGCTATAGCTGCCGATGCCCACCCGGCCCAGCGTGCCTGCCTCAACCAAATCCGGAATCATGGGTTATTTAGACGGCTGCGAAGCCAGTTTCGAGGTCGGCGATGATGTCGTTGATATCTTCCAGACCCACCGACAGGCGGATGGTTGCCTGGTTAATGCCGGCCACACGCAGGCCCTCCTCATCCGACTGGGAGTGAGTGGTGGTTGCCGGGTGCACGACCAGGGAGCGGGTATCGCCGATGTTGGCGAGGTTGGAGTGCAGCTTAAGGGCATCGATAAATGCCCAGGCCTCGTCCTTGCCGCCCTTGATGTCGAAAGACAGCACCGAGCCGGTGTAGTCGTAACCGAGCTTCTCCTTGGTCTCCTTGTAGGGCGAAGAATCCAGCCCCGCGTAGTTGACCTTGGCGACCTTGTCGTGGCCTTCCAGGAATTCCGCGACAGCCTGAGCATTTTCATTATGCTTTGCGATGCGCAGGGTCAACGTCTCCAGTCCCGACAGGGTAATCCAGGCGTTAAACGGGGCAATCGCAGCACCGGTGTCACGCAGCAGGCCCGCGCGAGCCTTCAGCGCGAAGGCTGGGGCGCCCAGGTCGGCGTAGACCAGACCGTGGTAGGCGGCATCCGGGGTGGTGAAGTACGGGAAGACTGGCTTGCCGTCGCGCTCGACGGTCCAGTCGAAGGTGCCGCCATCGATAATTGCGCCGCCCACAGCCGAGCCGTTGCCGGAGTAGAACTTGGTGGTGGAAACAACCACGATGTCTGCGCCCAGCTCCAGCGGACGGGCCAGGGCAGCAGTAGCGATGGTGTTATCCACAATCAGCGGAACCTGGTTGGTGTGAGCGACCTCCGCGATAGCCGGGATGTCGAGCACGTCAGCGACCGGGTTGCCAAAGGTCTCACCGTAGAAAGCCTTGGTGTTCGGGCGCACCGCGTCCGCCCAGGACTGCGGGTCATCCGGGTTCTCCACCAGGGAGACCTCGATGCCCAGGCGCTGCAGGGTGACGGTGAACAGGGTAGTGGTGCCGCCGTAGAGGCGCGGGGAGGTCACAATGTGGTCGCCAGCTGCGGCGAGGTTCAAAATCGCTGCGGTCTCAGCAGCCTGGCCCGATGCGAAAGCCACGGCGGCCACGCCACCTTCGACGGATGCCAGACGTGCCTCGAGTGCGTCCTGGGTCGGGTTGGTCAGGCGGGTGTAAATCGGGCCCGGGTCCGACAGGTTGAAGCGCGCGGCGGCGTGCTCAGCGGAATCGAAGACGTAGGAGGTGGTCTGGTAAATCGGGACGTTGCGGGCGTTGGTCGAACCGTCGAGGTTCTGACCAGCGTGCAGCGTGCGAGTAGCGAGGGACCAGTTTTCGGATGCGGAGTTGTCGTATTTCGTCGTCATGCTCCGCAACACTAGACCAAGCGGTATGTAACTCGATCTACTTCACTCAAAACCCCAGCGTGGAGAGTGAATAAAATTAGACAGAGCGGTCAATAGATTTCGTTATGGCCCCGGAGGTTAGGCGCTGGCTAACCTCTGTTGTAGTAGTCGGAGAAGCTTGCCTGATTCAGCGTCGATCCGCCCTGGGTGACGCGCAGGGTTCCACCATCGATGATGATGGTCGCAGGATCCGCTGGGACGACGTAGCGGCCCGCGGCAGGATTGGAACCGCCGGCAGAAACGCCAGTGGAGTAGTCGCCGCCGAACATCTGGCCGCGGTAGGTCATGTTGCCCGAGCCATCCTGGCAGACGGTCACGGTGCCGTCGCCACCGGTGCCGGCATAGAGCAAGGTTTCGGATCCGCTACAGCGGGTGCCGGGGGTAAAGTCCCAGCCCGCAGCGCTTAGGCCCGGGTGGGCGCTGAAGTCGTCGTCACGCTCGGCTTCTTCCGTGACAGTTTCGGTGACGCGCTCTGGTTCTTCGGTTTCTTCCTCCGTGGCCTCCTCGGTCGTTTCCTCAGTGGTTTCTGCTGCGTTTTCTGTGGTGACCTCGTCTTGGGTCAGCGGCTGGGCGATGTCGTCACCGCCGCCGGGGGAGAGGAACACCCACAACGCGACGCCGATGGCCGCAACGAGCAACACGATGGAAATAATCAACGCGGCCAGTGCGCCGCCGCGTCCAGGGCCTTGAGAGGGAGGGGTCATAGAGAAAATCCTTTCAGAGTGCGTATCCATTGTATTAAGAACCATCCGCAGGAAAGTGATATGGGATACATTGGTGAGTTAATTCCGCAAAACTCGCTATGGAAAGGGCATCGACGTGTCAGCTGCTCCGGATCAAGTTCGTGAAGATATCCGCCTGCTCGGCCGCGTGCTGGGTCGGGTCATCGCTCAGCAGGAAGGCGAAGAAGTCTTTGAGCTGGTCGAATCCACCCGCCGGATGGCTTTCGATGTAGCCCACGGCGACGCCCAGCCCGAAGATCTCATGGCGATTTTCCGCGATCTGGACATCACTAAGACCAATCTCGTTGCGCGTTCTTTTAGTTACTTTGCATTGTTGGCAAATTTGGCGGAGGACCTCGATGATGAGTCCACTGACGCCCCGGTGTCGCTGCGCAAGACTTTTGCCAAGCTGCGCGACGAGGGCGTCTCGCCTGCCGATGCCGCCCAGGTCGTCCGCGGCGCCCATGTCGCCCCGGTGCTGACCGCCCATCCCACCGAGACCCGCCGCCGCACCGTCTTCGACACCCA
This sequence comes from Corynebacterium camporealensis, assembly GCF_000980815.1. NCBI lineage: Bacteria > Bacillati > Actinomycetota > Actinomycetes > Mycobacteriales > Corynebacteriaceae > Corynebacterium > Corynebacterium camporealensis. The sequence continues at coordinate 447,738 of NZ_CP011311.1, forward strand.
GACCCGCATCAAGGAACTGCTTGTCGAAGTCCACCGCGGCGGCAACCTCGAAGACATCGAACGCGAAATGTACCTGCGCATGACCCTGCTGTGGCAGACCGCGCTCATTCGCATCGCCCGCCCGACCCTCGAAGACGAGGTCGATGTCGGCCTGCGTTATTACAAAAAGTCCCTGCTCGACCAGGTTCCTGCCCTCAACCGCGCCGTCCGCCACGGCCTGCGTGAAACCTTTGGCCTGCAGCTTCCCGATGCTCCCGTCGTCAGGCCCGGCTCCTGGATCGGCGGCGACCACGATGGCAACCCTTATGTCAACGCTGACACCTTGGGCTATGCCACCCGCCAGGCCGCCATTACGGTGCTGAGCTTCTACGTCGACGAGCTCGGCGAATTAGAGCGCGAGCTATCGCTCTCCGACCGCTATTCTTCCTGCTCCACGGAGCTGCTCGCGCTTGCCGATGCCGCCCACAACGACTGGGAATCCCGCGTCGACGAGCCCTACCGTCGCGCCATCTACGGTATCCGCGCCCGCATGCGCGCGACCCTCGCTCGCGTCGAGGACCCGCGCTCCGAGGCATCCGTTGAACCCTATGCTGCTCCGGAGGATTTCCTCCGCGACCTGGATGTCATCGACCGCTCCCTGCGCGGCAACAACGACGACATCATCGCCGACGACCGGCTGGCCCGCATCCGTTCTGCTGTGACGACCTTCGGCTTCCACCTCTACACCCTCGACCTGCGCCAGAACTCCGAATCTTTCGAAACCGTTCTCACCGAAATCTTCCGCGCCGCGGGGCTTAGCGAGAACTACGCCGAGCTGTCCGAAGACGCCAAAGTTGAGCTGCTCACCAGCGAACTATCCACCCCACGCCCGCTGCTGTTCCCAGGCGCTGAGGAGCAGTTCAGCGAAATCACCACCAAGGAGCTCGGCATCTTCCGTGCCGCCGCAGCCGCCGTCCAAGAATTCGGCCCGCGCGCTATCTCGCACTGCATCGTCGCCATGACCGGTGCCGCCTCCGACCTGCTCGAGCCGATGATTCTGCTCAAGGAAGTCGGCCTGCAGGACATGGACATCGTCCCGCTATTTGAGACCATCGACGATCTCCAGGCTGGTGCTGGCATCCTGGACAAGCTCTGGGCCCTGCCGCTGTATCGCGAACATCTGCGCCGCCGCGGCGACATCCAGGAAGTCATGCTCGGCTACTCCGATTCCAATAAAGACGGAGGCTACCTCCAGGCAAACTGGGCGCTTTACGATGCCGAACTCGCCCTCGTCGATCTCTGCACCACCCACAACATCGAACTGCGCCTCTCCCACGGTCGCGGCGGCGCCGTCGGCCGCGGCGGCGGCCCCACCTACGACGCCATCCTCGCCCAGCCTAAGGGTGCCGTCAGCGGCTCGGTCCGCATCACCGAACAAGGCGAAGTCATCTCCGCCAAGTACGGCGCCCCCGAAACCGCCCGCCGCCACCTCGAAGCCTTCGTCTCCGGCGCACTCGAGGCATCCCTGCTGGATACCGAGCCCATCGCCGACCCTGACCGCGCCTATGCCATCATGCGCGAACTCGCCGCCGAGTCTGGCCGCCGCTACGCCGAACTCATCGAAGACCCCGGTTTTATCGAGTACTTCACCCAGTCCACCCCGCTGCACGAAATCGGCGACCTCAACCTCGGCTCCCGCCCCGCAGCCCGCAAGCAGACCACCGCCATTTCCGACCTGCGCGCCATCCCTTGGGTGCTGTCCTGGTCGCAGTCGCGCACCAACATCCCCGGCTGGTTCGGCGTCGGATCCGCCGTCTCCCGCTGGGTCGACGCCGCCGACAACCCCGACGACCGCTGGGCCGAACTCCAGGATCTCTACACCTCCTGGCCCTTCTTCCGCTCCGTGCTCTCCAACATGGCTCAGGTCATGGCCAAGGCCGAAATCAACCTCGCCCGCCTGTATGCCAACCTCGTCGACGACCCCGAGATTGCCGATCGCATCTACAACCTCATCGCCAGCGAATTCGAGCTCACTCGCGACGTCTACCTGCGCATTACCGGCAATAAGGACCTCGTCTCCGAAAATCAGCGCCAGGCCCGCTCCCTGCGCCGTCGCTACCCCTACCTGCTCCCGCTCAATGCCATCCAGCTTGAGCTGCTGCGCCGTTACCGCGGCGGCGACGACCAATTCTTGGTCTCCAAGACCATCCAGGTCACCATGAACGGCCTGGCCACCGCCCTGCGCAACGCCGGCTAACACCAAGGCTTAAGATATGGCTCTATGACACAGCAGCCAGCGCCCACCGGCACCTGGGCCTCCCTAGCGCACGCCTTTTCTTCTTTCCAGCGCCTGCGCACGGAGGTCCTCGCCGGCCTGGTCGTCGGCCTAGCCCTCATCCCGGAGGCCATCGCCTTTTCCATCCTCGCCGGTGTTAGCCCCGCCGTCGGCCTCTACACCTCCGTCATCCTCGCCGTCGTCACCTCTTTCTGCGGCGGCCGCCCCGCCCTCATTTCCGCTGCCACCGGCGCCATCGCGCTCGTTGTCGCACCCGTCGTCGCCAACCACGGCGTCGAGTACCTCATCGCCACCGTCCTGCTCGGTGGGGCGCTGCAGCTGCTGCTGGGGGCGGTGGGCATCGCAAAGCTGCAACGCTTCATTCCCCGCTCGGTCATGCTGGGCTTTATCAACGCCCTCTCCCTACTCGTCTTTTTCGCCCAGCTCACCCACCTCATCGGCGTCCCCTGGGCGGTCTACCCACTAGCCTTGCTCGGCATCGTCATCATGCTCGCATGGCCAAAGCTCACCACTGCCATCCCCGCCCCGCTCATCGCCGTCATCGCGGTCACCGTGGTTAGTTACTTCACCAACGCCGGCGTCCCCACCGTCGCCGACATGGGCGAGCTGCCCTCGACCCTTCCCGCGCTCCTGCTTCCCGATGTCCCGCTCACCCTCGAAACCCTAGAAATCATCGCCCCCTACGCCCTGTCCTTCGCCGTCGTCGGCCTCATGGAATCACTCATGACCGCCAAGCTTGTCGATGACATCACCGACGTCCACTCCAACAAAACCCGCGAAGCCTACGGTCAAGGCATCGCCAACATCGTCGCCGGTCTCTTCGGCGGCATGGGTGGCTGCGCCGTCATCGGCCAGACCATGATCAACGTCCGCGAATCCCGCGCCCGCACCCGCTTATCGACGCTGCTATCCGGCCTCTTCCTCCTCATCCTCGTGCTGCTGCTTAGCGATGTCGTCGGCCACATCCCCATGGCAGCCCTCGCCGCCGTGCTCATCGCGGTATCTCTTGCCACCATCGACTGGCATTCGCTCAACCCGCGCACCCTGCGTGTGATGCCGCTGTCGGAGACCATCGTCATGTTTGTCACCATGGTCGGCACCCTGGGCACGGGCAACCTCGCCATCGGCGTTGTCCTCGGCGTGGTCACCGCCTCGCTCATGTTCGCCCGCCGCGTCGCCCACCTGGTCACCGTCACCAAGTCCGACTCGGATTCCCCGCGCACCTACTTTGTGCGCGGCCAACTCTTCTGGGCCTCGTCCAACGACCTGGTCTACCAATTCGACTACCTCGATACTGCTGACGAGATTGTCATCGACTTAAGCGGTGCCGAAATCTGGGACGCCTCGACTGTTGCCACCCTGGATTCCATCACTCGCAAATTCGATGCCAAGGGCAAGACAGTTCACCTCGCCGGCCTCGACGGCCCCAGCCTCCAGCGCCTCAAAAGGCTCCAAGGCCTTCTACACGATTAGCCCTTTTCACGCCACAGAATCCGATTTTCGCCTGTGGATAACTCGCAGTTTTGACTCAATGGCGTCAGTTATCCACAGATTTGGCTGATTTCGAAGATTTTCTCTTGTCGGTACTTGCGCGGTTTCTTAGCGTGTGAGTCATGTGCTTACAGACTTACTTCGCAGAACTCGGCCGAGGCATCGACCTCGTCGCCGAGTGCGAAGGCATGTCTGCCGACGACCTCACCACCATGGGCAGCACGCCTGCCGATGCCGCCGAACTCCTCGACTTCTATTTCATCTACTTCGGCCCCACCAAATACACCCGCAAGCAGGACACCGCCGTGCGCATGGCCCGCGCCCGCGGTCTCGCGCTGACCGTGCTGCGCGAGATTGAACGCTTCGTCGGACGCATCAAGAACCAGCTCGACGCCTGGAACCTGCGCATCGAACTCTGCACAGCTGACGATGCCAACCGCGCCTCCCTCGCGCGCCGCCGCCTCCGCGAACTCAGGCCCAAGCGCGAACCCACCGAGAAGGCGAATATCACTCAGCACGACAACGGCCTGGCCACCTTCCGCGTTACCGGCAACTCCGCCGATCTCACCGATATCTTCCAGCAAATCGACCAGCAGAAACCCGCCGAGAGCTTCATCCAAAGCTACTTCGGCGACAACCCCACCGCCCGCACCACCCCGTCTGTCATGGCCGTGCTCGGACTTGCCGATTACTGCCGCCTCCTGCGCGGCGACAACACCGACATCCGCGCGGAGCTGACCAACGGCGCCACCATGACCGGCACCGAACTCATCGAGCGCGCCTTCCTCGACCAGGGCTTGGTCACGCTCATCGGCCGCGAGGACGGCCCCGTCGACCTCTATCGTTTCCAGCGCTTCGCCAACGAAAAGCAACGCGCGATGCTCATGGCCGAATTCCCGCACTGCGCCTGGCCCGGCTGCCGCGTACCCGCCTCCCAGTGTCAGTTCCACCACTTGAAATCCTGGGACGGGGGAGGGGAGACGAATATCTCCAACCTCATCCCGCTGTGTCCGCACCATAACGGTGCCAACGAAGACGACGTCGACATCCCCCAGGTCCGCGGCCGCATGACCCGCATCAACGGCCGAGTCGCCTGGATACCACCCCGCGGCGGCCGCCCCATCTTCGTCGGCCGTTCCTCCACCGGCGACCCACCCGTACCCGTTCCGCACGACTACGTCTCGCGGAACCAGTCAACGGACCCGCCGGACGGTTAAATCGACACCCCAAGCACGCAGTTGAGGCGCCTCGCGCGCCCCTTCAGCGTGCCTACAGGTAGTTTTGTTTACTTGGCCTCGAAAGGCTGGCCCAGCTCCGGGCGGAAGTAGCCCGGCAGCGCCAGCTTGTTGCCCAGCACGTTGTCGGTGAAGTTCTGCCCGAACTCCGATAGGACGGCATCGTGAATCGGTACGACCATCTCCGGCGACAGCTCACGGGCGTAGTCGGCAGCTTCGGTGCTGCGTGCCCACGGACCGGCAATCGGCAGCAACAGTGTGCGCACCTCACCCGGCAGCTCGGTGATGAACTCATCGCCCGGGTGCAGCACGCCCTCGGCCAAATAGCCAAGATTCACCGGACGGGGCACCTCCGGGTGAATGGGGTGGTGGCGCCCGCCCACGGCGCGAATGCGCAGGCCCAGCACCTCAAACTCGTCGCCGCTTTCCACGACGGTGCAGTCACCCTTCGTCTCGCCAAGCTTGTCGGCGACGTCCTGCGGTCCCCAGACCGGCAGTCCGCTAGCCTTCACGGCGTCGACGTCAAAGTGGTCAGGGTGGATGTGGGTGAGCAAGACGGCATCGGCATCTTGCAAGCACGCGCTGTCGGTGGCGCTGCCCGGGTCGATGAGGATGCGGCCCTCTGGGGCCTGCATCGCGATGGTCGAATGTCCAAACTTAATAAGCTCCATACTCGCCACCCTAACCAAGTTCGAAAACCAAGATGGCCCCGACCACAAAGGTCGGGGCCAGAAGTGAGAAGTTACAAGATTACTTCTGCAGCTTCTCCAGGATCTCGTTGTACTTAGCGACCGGGCGCATCACCGAGGAAGTCTTCTCCTCGTTTGGCCAGTAGTAGCCGCCCAAGTCGGCTGGGGAGCCCTGGACGTCGATAAGTGCCTGTGCAATCTCATCGGCGTTCTCGTTCAGAGCGGCGGAGATCTCCTTGAACTGCTCAGCCAGCTCAGCATCGTCGGTCTGGTTTGCCAGCTCCTCAGCCCAGAAGGTGGTGAGGTAGAAGTGGGAACCACGGTTGTCGATCTCGCCGACCTTACGGGACGGGGACTTGCCCTCGCCCAGCAGGCGCTCGGTAGCACGGTCCAGAGCAGCAGCCAGCACGCCGGCCTTCTCGTTGCCGTTGGACTGGTTCTCGTGGCGGAAGGACTCAGCCAGCGCCAGGAACTCACCCAGGGAGTCCCAACGCAGGTGGTTTTCTTCCTGCACCTGCTGAACGTGCTTCGGAGCAGAACCGCCCGCACCGGTCTCGAACAGGCCGCCGCCTGCCATCAGCGGAACAACAGACAGCATCTTTGCAGAAGTGCCCAGCTCCAGAATCGGGAACAGGTCGGTGTTGTAGTCACGCAGCACGTTACCGGTCACGGAGATGGTGTCCTCGCCGCGGCGGATGCGCTCGACGGAGGTCTTGGTTGCCTCAACCGGGGAAGCAATGGTGATGTCCAGACCCTCGGTGTCGTGGTCCTTGAGGTACTTCTTAACCAGCTCGGTCAGGTTGCGGTCGTGTGCGCGCTCCGGGTCCAGCCAGAAAATAGCAGGCATGCCGGAAATGCGGGAACGGGTAACCGCCAGCTTGACCCAGTCCTGGATCGGGGCGTCCTTGGTCTGGCATGCGCGCCAGATATCGCCAGCCTCAACCTCGTGGGAGATGAGAACCTCGCCAGCGGAGTTGCGGACCTCAACGGTGCCTGCAGCCGGAATCTTGAAGGTCTTGTTGTGGGAGCCGTACTCCTCAGCCTTCTGTGCCATCAGACCAACGTTCGGCACGGTACCCATGGTGGTTGGGTCGTAGGCGCCGTTGGCCTTGCAGTCCTCGATAACCGCCTGGTAGACGCCTGCGTAGGAGGAATCCGGAATGACGGCGAGGGTGTCCTGCTCCTCGTCGTTCTTGTTCCACATGTGGCCAGAAGTACGGATCATGGCTGGCATGGAGGCGTCGATGATGACATCGGAAGGCACGTGCAAGTTGGTAATGCCCTTGTGGGAATTAACCATAGCCAGGTCCGGGCCCTCTTCCAGAGCCTTGTCGAAGGCAGCCTTGATCTCGTCGCCATTGGACAGGGAAGACAGGCCGTCGTAAATTGCGCCCAGGCCGTTCTCGCCGTTCAGGCCAGCCTCGAGCAGCTCGTCGCCGTACTTGTCGTAGACGTCAGCGAAGTAAGCGCGCACCACGTGGCCGAAGAGAATTGGGTCGGAGACCTTCATCATGGTGGCCTTCAGGTGAGCGGAGAAGAGCACGCCTTCTTCCTTAGCGCGAGCAACAGCATCACGCAGGAAGGAATCCAGGGCCTTAGCGGACATGAAGGTGCCGTCGACAACTTCGTCCTTCAAAACCGGCAGCTCCTCGAGCAGGGTCTGCTCGCCATCGGCGGTGACCAGCTTGATGCTCAGGGTGTCTTCTTCCGGAATGATGACGGACTTCTCGTTGTGGCGGAAGTCGTTGTCAGCCATGGTGGCGACGTTGGTCTTGGAATCAGAAGACCACTCGCCCATGGTGTGCGGGTTCTTCTTCACGAAGTTCTTGACCGCTTCCGGTGCACGACGGTCGGAGTTGCCCTCACGCAGAACCGGGTTCACAGCAGAACCCTTGACGGCGTCGTAGCGAGCCTGGATGTCCTTTTCCTCATCGGAGGTCGGGTTATCTGGGTAATCCGGCAGGTCGTAGCCAGCTTCCTGCAGCTCGGCAATAGCCTTCTTCAGCTGCACCAGGGATGCAGAGATGTTCGGCAGCTTGATGATGTTAGCTTCCGGAGTCTTAGCCAGCTTGCCCAGCTCAGCGAGGTGGTCGTCGACCTTCTGCTCTGCGGTCAGACGCTCTGGGAACTGAGCGGCGATACGTGCGGCAACCGAGATGTCGCTGGTTTCGACATCGATGCCTGCGGTGGAAGCAAAAGCCTCCACGACCGGCTTGAAAGAGTAGGTGGCCAGCAGTGGGGCTTCGTCAGTACGAGTCCAGATAATCTTCGACATAGTTCTCCTAAATCTAGAAAATGATTCAACCTACTAGGCTACCGGTTTTTCTAGCTTCCCTCAGCAAATCCGCGTTTCCAATACCCCATAAATGACACCTGCGCTCGCGGGATGCCAGCGTCGCGGACCAACATTCGGCGCATCTGCTTAACGATGCCCGCCTCCCCCGCAATCCACCAATACTCACCCTCGGCGGTGGTCGGGCTGTCCAATTCCTCCCCTAAGGAGGAGTAGTTCGGCGTTTCCCAAAACGTACCGGGGCCAGAATCCTCGGTGGTGTCCGCCGCAGTTGGGGTCTGCCCCAGTTGCGTCGCGAGTGCATCGATAAGCGCGGTGCCCGCCGGGCCGGTGCGGTCCGGCCAGTGGATGTCGACGCCTGCGGGGCGGAGTAGCTCCTGGCGGTCAGCGGGGTCAGGCAGGTCGAGATGCACGGTGCCGCGCAGGCCTGCGGGCCATTCAGTGAGTATCTGCGCGATGGCGGGAAGCGCAGTGTCATCGCCATAGAGGTGTGCGGTATGCGCGTTGCCGGGATTAAATTCGATGCCGGATCCGGAGTCGTCGTTAAGCGTGGGGGCGATGACGTGGATCTGGTCGCCGGGACGAGTGTGGGTGGCCCAGTGGGAGGCAGGCCCGTGGTGGAGGGCGAAGTCGATGGTGAGGAGGCCATCGGAAAGCGCGCGCACAGAATAGGTGCGCATGACCCCACGGGTGGCGGGATCGGCCGCGCGCCAGGTGCCAAACCAGTCTTCGGGCAGGTCGATAAGGCCATGTGGGCCGGGCAGAATGAGTTTGATGCGCAGGTCGCGAATCGGAACGGCCGGACCCATGTTGTCGAGACCGGAGAGGCGGACGCGTTGGAAGTTCGGGGAGATGCGCTGGCTATCGATGACCGTAGCGAGGTAGGGGATAAAGCTCACTTCTGCTCCTCGGGTTGGCGACGGTGGTGGCGGCCCATGGGCATTACGGCGGGCAGACCGGAGGTGGGGTCGTCGACGATGTGCGAATCGATGTCGAAGACGTCGCGGACAAGTGCTTCGTTGAGCACGTGGTGCGGTGTGCCGGTGGCGGCGATGCGACCGCCTGCAAGTGCGATGAGCTCGTCGCTGTAGCGGGCAGCCAGGTTGAGGTCGTGGAGGACCATGACGATGGTGGTGCCGCGCCGGTGGTTGAGGTCGGTGAGCAGGTCGAGGACGTCGAGTTGGTGTTTGAGGTCGAGGTAGGTGGTGGGTTCATCGAGAAGCAAAATATCGGTGCGCTGGGCCAGGGCCATGGCGATCCAGGCGCGTTGGCGCTGTCCGCCTGACAGCTCATCGATGGGGCGTTCCGCCAGGTCCGCCAGCCCCGTCGCTTCGAGCGATTCGGCGACGATGTCGTAGTCTTCTGCGCGCCATTGCCCGAAAAAGCCTTGGTGTGGGGTGCGTCCGCGTCCCACGAGGTCGGCAACGCTAATGCCGTCCGGTGCGAGCGGTGTCTGGGGCAGTAGACCCAGCTGCCGGGCCAGAGGTTTCGCCCCGATGCTGTCCAAAGGCGCGCCGTCTAAGGTGATGGCGCCGTCGAGGGGTGTGTGCAGACGGGCGAGTGCTCGCAGGAGGGTGGATTTGCCGCAGCCGTTTGCCCCGACAATCGAGGTGATTTTTCCGGGCGTGATGTCGATGCTGAGCTTATCGATGACCACCCGGTCCCCATAGCCCAATCGGAGGTTCTGCGCGCTTAAGTGTGGTGCCAAGGTCTTACTCCTAACGGGTGGAACGGGTCAATAGATAGATAAGGAAGGGTGCGCCGATAATGCCGGTGACCACGCCAACGGGGTAGTGGGTGCCAAACGCCCAGTTACCGACGAGGTCCGCAGCCAACACAATGAGCGCTCCGGTGAGGGCTGCGGGCAGGATGAGGGACGGGCCGGGGCGGAAGCATCTGCTGGCGATGGGCCCTGCCATAAACGCCACGAACGCAATGGGTCCGGAGGTGGCGGTGGCCAAGGCGATAAGTAGGACGGCGCCGCCGATGGCGGTGATGCGCACCAGGTTAAGGGGGATGCCGAGGGTGGAGGAGAGGGCATCGCCAAGCTGGAGCAGACGGAGCTGATGGGCAAGACAGACCAGTAGGGGCAGGAGGATGACGACGCCAACGAGCAGCGGGGCGGCGCGTTCCCAGCTCATGGTGTTCAGCGAGCCGGTGAGCCAGCGGGTGGCGGTCGGTAGGTCCCAGGCGTTGGCTTGGGATAGCACGAAGGTGGTCCAGGCCTGCAGGAGGGCGGCGCAACCGATGCCGATGAGAATCATGCGGGTGCCGGTGAAGCCGGATTTGAGCGAGAGCAGGTAGATGGCGGCGGCGATAAGGAGGGAGAAGAGAAGGGCGATAAGGGAGACCATTGTTTGGCTGAGTTGGAAAAAGACGATGGCGGTGACACCGGCTGCGGCTGCACCGGCGGAGATGCCGATGATGTCGGGCGAGGCTAGCTGATTGCGCAGCAGGGTTTGGAAAATAACGCCCGCGGTGCCGAAGGCGAGGCCGGCGGCGACGGCGACGGTGGCACGCGGGAGGCGAAGCTCGCCGACGGTAAAGGATGCACCGGAGACGGTCTGGCCGGTCAGCGCGCCGAGGATGTCCGCGGGGCTGTAGAAGGTCTCGCCGATCATGAGGCTGATAAACCACAGCGCCACGACGGCGGTGAAAAGGAGCGCGAGGCGGAGGTAGTGGCTGCGGTAGAGCGCGCGGCGTTGCTGGCGAAGCTGGGTAGACAAGCTCATAGTTCACGCACCTTCGTTCGTCGGACAATCCAGATGAAAACGGGGACGCCGATGAAAGGAGTCATGACGCCGACGGCGACTTCCTCGGGGCGCACCAGTACGCGGCCGAGCGTGTCGGCGGCGGTCAGGAGGAAGGCGCCGCCAAGAGCGGTGGCGGGCAGGAGCCAGCGGTGGTCGGTGCCGAGCAGGAGGCGCAGGATGTGCGGGACGACGAGGCCGACGAACGCGATGGGGCCGGCTAGGGCGGTGGCGACGCCGCACAGGATAACGGCGCCGGTGGTGGCCAGGAGGCGGGTGCGGGCGACGTGGGTGCCGAGGGAGGAGGCGAGGTCATCGCCAAGTGCAAGGGCGTTAAGGCCTGGGGAGCAGGTGAGCAGGAGGATGGCGCCGAGGAGAAGCAGCGGGGAGGCGAGGGCGAGGCTGTGCCACTGCGCGCCGCCGACGGAGCCGATTTGCCAGAAACGGAATTGCTCCATGACTTCGGCGCGGGGCAGCAGGATGGCGCTGACGGCGGAGGATGCTGCGGCGGCGGTGGCGGCACCGGCCAGGGCGAGTTTGAGGGGGCTGGCGCCACCTTCGCCGCGGCTGCCGATGAAGTAGACGAAGCAGGCGGCGGCAAAACTCCCGAGGATGGCGACCAGCATCGTGGGGACGGTGGCGTGCAGGCCGAAGAAGGCGATGCCGATGACGACGGCCAGCGAGGCGCCGGAAAGGACGCCGAAGACGCCGGGGTCGGCAAGAGGATTGCGGGTTACGGCCTGAAAGGCGGCACCGGAGCAGGCGAGCGCGGCGCCAACGACGAGCGCGAGCACGGTGCGGGGCAAGCGCACGGAGGCGGCGGCCGCACCGGCGGTATCCGTCGACCCGGTCAGCGCGGCGAGGGCTTCTGCGGCGGAGATGCTGCGCACGCCAAACATGACCGAAGCCACCACCGCGACGGCGGTGGCGGCCAGCAGTCCGCCCACGATGAGGGTTTTACGCAATTGTTAGTTCTCCAGGCCGTCGGCAAGCGCGGCGAAGTAGTCGTCAATACCCCACGGAATCGACAGCGGCGACGGGTTAGCGGCTGCACCCAGCGGGCCGTTGGGGAGGAAGACGATGTTGCCTTCGGCGACGGCGGGGATCTTGGATAGCAGAGGATCGGACTGCATGTCCTCGAGCATCTTTTTATCGTCGGCGTCGTTGCCGGTGGAGTAGCCGATGATGAGATCGACGTCATCGAAAAGCTCTGGCTCCTCGGTGGAGACCTCGACCCAGAACTCATCCGACTTCTCGGTGTAGTCGGATACGACCTCAGGCGCCTCCATGCCGTGGGAGGTAAGGAAGCTCATGCGCGGGTCGTCGTTGGTGTAAAAACCAATCTTGGAATCATCCGACGCACCACCAAAGGCGGTGAACAGGACCTTCTTGCCCTCCAGTTCGGAATTTTCAGAGAGGGCGTCGGAGGTTTGGGTCTCGAGGTCATCGATAAGCTTTTGGCCCTCGTCCTCCTTGCCCAAAGCCTTGGCGTTGAGCGCAGTCATGTCCTCCAGCGAGGTGCCCCACGGGATGTCCGGGTAGGCCACGACGGGCGCAATCTTGGACAAGGTGTCGTAGTCCTCCTGCGTGATGCCCGAGTAGGCGGCGAGGATGACATCAGGGTTGGTGTTGGCGATTTCTTCGTAAGGGATGCCGTCGGTTTCATCGAAAAGCGCAGGCTTATCGCCGTCGAGCTTCTCCTCGACCCACGGCATGATGCCATTGTCGTCGTCATCGCCCCAGGTGGCCTTGGACATGCCGACCGGGGTGATGCCCAAAGCGAGCGGGACCTCGTGGTTGCCCCAACCGACCGTCGCCACGCGCGCCGGGGCCTCCTCGATGGTGGTGGAGCCGAAAGCATGGTCCACCGTCACGGGGAACTGCGCGCTATCGGCGGCAACGGTGTTATCGGCGGCACCGTCGGACGAAGCGGAGTCGGACGAGCACGCCGCGAGACCGAAGGCGAGAGAGGTTGCGGCAACCACCGCGAGAATGGAACGAGAGCGCATGAGAACACCCCTTGAAGTTAGGTAAGGCTTACAGTATTCGCAATAGGTTAGTATAGCCTTGCCTACTCCGGCTAATCATGTGATTGTTCTCATAAGGTCGAGCGCGCTGTTGGGTTGCTCCCGCTGGCTTTTTTCTCCCAGGTGAGCCTGAGTATCCTGCGGAGAGTGAAATTTATTGAAGAAGCTCAGCTACATCGACGCCCGAAGCCGCTGCAGACGGAGATTACGAACCGCCGTCGCATAGTAGTGATGATTGCGCTAGCCATGGGCGGATTTGCTATCGGCACCACGGAGTTTGTCTCCATGGGCTTGCTGCCGATGATCGCCGCCGACTTCGGAATCGCCGAAGACCAGGCCAGCCACGTCATTTCGGCTTACGCGATGGGCGTGGTCATTGGCGCACCACTGATTACCGCCGTGACAGGCAAGATGCCGCGCCGCCGACTGCTGTTATTGCTCATGGCAGCATTCACCCTCGGCAATGCGTTGTCCGTCGTGGCGGATAATTACGCGGTATTGATGCTGGCCCGTTTCATCGCCGGTCTGCCCCACGGTGCGTATTTCTCCGTCGCCGGCCTGGCGGGCGCCTCGATGGCCCCGGCGGGCAAGCGCGGCCAAGCTGTGGCACTGGTCGGCATGGGTCTCTCCGTCGCCACGGTGGCAGGCGTCCCCGCGGCACAAGCCCTGGGTTCGGCGCTGGGCTGGCATGCGGCGTACGTGCTGGTTGCCTGCATTGGCCTTGCGACGTTTACCGCACTCTGGGTGCTGATGCCGCACATGGTGAGGATGCCGGCGACATCGATAAGCACGGAGCTCGGGGCATTTGCACGCCCGCAGGTATGGCTCACGCTGATTATGGGCGCGGTCGGATTCGGCGGCATGTTTGCGGTCTATACCTACATCACCTGGACTATGACGGAGCGCGCCGGGATGGGCGAGCAGTGGATGTGGCTAGTGCTCATGGCGTATGGCCTGGGCATGGTCGGCGGCAACCTCTTCGGCGGCAAGCTGGCGGACCGCAATCTGGAAAAGGGCATTCTGTTTGCGCTCTGCATGATTGTGGTGGTGCTGGTGTGCTTTTATTTCACCTCCCAGAACCCGTGGCTGGGCACGCTGAACTTCGGCCTGATTGGTTTCTTCGGCTCCACTTTGGTGCCTAGCCTGCAGGTGCGTCTGATGGACGTAGCTGGCGATGCCCAAACGCTCGCCGCATCACTGAACCACTCGGCGTTGAACATGGCTAACGCTTTCGGCGCGGCACTGGGCGGTGTCGTCGTGGGCGCGGGCCTGGGTTATGCCTCGCCGGCGCTGGCGGGTGCAGGCCTGGCGGTTGCGGCGATTGTTGTGTGGGTGATCACGCAGCTGGCCGCGAAGAAGGGTTAAACGGGGCCGCCTCGTTATGCTGGTGGGCATGTCTTTAACTATCGCTAGCGTGAACGTCAACGGTATCCGTGCTGCCTGCAAGCAGCGCAATGAAAACAACCCCGGAATGAATGCGTGGCTGGAGGACACGGCCGCCGATATTGTGCTGCTGCAGGAGGTGCGCGCCAATCCGAAGGAGACGGAAAAGGCGCTGGCGCCGTCGTTGGAGAACGGCTGGCACCTGGCTCAGGCTGAGGCTGCTGCCAAGGGGCGTGCGGGTGTGGCCATTTTGTCCCGCACACCGCTTGACGATGTCGAAATCGGCTTCGGCTCCTTCCTCGACTCCGGTCGCTGGATCGCTGCGACCACCGCCGGCGTGCGCGTGGCTTCGCTCTATCTGCCGTCTGGCGATACGGATTCGCCGAAGTTGGATGAAAAGTACCGCTTCCTCGATGAGTTCGCCCCGGTGCTGGAGGCTGCAGCGGAGGAGTACCCGAACATGGTCATCGGTGGCGACTGGAATATCTGCCACCGCGCGCAGGATTTGAAGAACAACAAATCCAACGAGAAGAAGTCCGGCCACTTGCCGGAGGAGCGTGCGTTCATGGACCACGTCTTTGGCACGTTCCCGGACGAGCAGCCGCAGGAAAAGAAGCGCCTGGGCGAGTGGTTCGGTGTTATCGATTACGACACCCGCACCGACTGGCAGCCGGCGGAGGAGCCAAAGTGGTTTGATGTGGCGCGTCGTCTAGCACCGGACGAAGACGGCCCGTACACCTGGTGGACCTACCGTGGTCAGGCGTTTAACAACAACGCAGGCTGGCGCATCGACTACCAGGCAGCCACGGCGAACATGTTGGATCGCGCAGAGCGCAGCTGGGTGGAAAAGGCACCGTCGGTGGAGCAGCGCTGGTCCGACCACTCGCCGCTGCTGGTTGAGTACAAGTAAATGTCGCCGCTGTTTACGGTTTTCTACGTCATCGGCATTACTGCTGAGTCGATGACGGCGGCGTTGTCCGCAGGTAGGCAGAAACTCGACCTGTTTGGCGTGGTGATGATTGCCTCCATTACCGCGTTGGGTGGTGGCACGGTGCGCGATATCGTGCTGGATAACTACCCGCTGACCTGGGTTGAGCATCCCGTCTACCTGCTGGTGGTGCTCGCGGCCGCAATCATTACGGTCTACACCTCTTTTCTGATGCACTACTTCCGGCACCTGTTTTTGGTGCTGGATGCGTTGGGTCTGGCAGTCTTTTCGATTCTCGGCACGCAAGCCGCCTTGGCGATGGGGCACGGCTACCTCATCGCGATCGTGGCAGCGGTGATTTCGGGTGTCTTCGGCGGCATCCTGCGTGACCTGCTCTCCGACCGCGTCCCGCTGGTCTTTTCCGGTGAGTTCTACGCCTCGATTTCGGTGTTGGCCTCCGCGCTGTACATGGGGCTCATTCAGCTCACCGTGCCGCCGGAGCTGGCCGCGATCGCCACGCTGTTCGTTGCCTTCGGTGCGCGCTTGGCCTCGATTTACTTCAAGAAGGGCCTGCCCGTCTTCGAATACCAGGGTGCTGGTCAACCGGTGGACCCGCGTCTGCGGCTCTCGGCGCGGATTGTGCGCAACGGGGCGCGGGCGGCGCGTCGTAAAGCAGGTGCGGCCCGACGCACCTTGCGTTTCGATGCCGCACGCTACTCGAACTATCTGCGCAAGACCGGCAAACACTCCCGGGGCTCTGCGCACCTGGATCCGGAGCAGCAGTGGAAGGTGAAAAGGCGGAAGAAGGCTTCCCCCGTTATTCACAAGCGTCCCAAGAATTGGTAGACTTACGGCGTTAAAAACTTCTGGCAAAAGACTGGAGATTCGATGACCCGCGCAATTATTTACTTCGTTCTCGGTGCCGTGCTGCTGGCTCTCGGTATCTGGTGGTGGACCGTGGTAGGCCCATCCTTTGCCTTCCTGGCACCGATTACCCTGCAGGGCATCGGCGGCGCCTTCATGGTGGCTGCTCTGGCAGTGGCTCTCGATGTCAAGAGCCCGACTGCTCGCAAGCTCTAGTCGATATCCTTCAAAGGTTTACCCCCTCCCGCTGCGCTACTGGCGCGCGGTCAGGGGGTTTAACTCTGCCATGGCAAGGACCTGGCAGTAGACTAGGAGGTTATGACTGAAAGCAATACTGCCTCCCGCGTCCTGTCCGGTATTCAGCCCACTGCGGATTCCTACCACCTGGGTAACTACCTAGGAGCTTTGAAGCAGTGGATTGATCTGCAGCATTCCTACGATGCTTTTTACTTCATCCCGGACCTGCACGCGATCACCGTGGAGCAGGACCCGGCCGAGTTGCGTCAGCGCACCGTCGCCGGTGCCGCACAGCTTATCGCCCTGGGCATTGACCCGGACGAATCCACTCTGTTCGTGCAGTCGCACGTGCCAGCCCACGCGGAGCTGACCTGGGTCCTGCAGTGCCTGACCGGCTTCGGTGAGGCATCCCGCATGACGCAGTTTAAGGACAAGTCCGCCAAGCAGGGCACCGACCGCACCACCGTTGGTCTGTTTACTTACCCGATGCTCATGGCCGCCGACATCTTGCTGTACTCCCCGCACTACGTGCCAGTCGGTGAGGACCAGCGCCAGCACCTGGAGCTCACCCGCAACCTGGCGGAGCGCTTCAACAACAAGTACGGCGAGACCTTCCGCGTGCCGGAGCCTTTCATTCCAGAAGGTGCAGCGAAGATTTACGACCTGCAGGAGCCAACCGCGAAGATGTCGAAGTCGGGTGCGAACCCGAAGGGCATCGTCAATCTGCTCGACCCGCCGAAGACCTCTGCCAAGCGCATCAAGTCCGCCGTGACCGATGACCTCGGTGAGGTGGCCTTCGACCGCGAGAAGCAGCCGGGTGTGTCCAACTTGCTGGTTATTCAGTCGGCGCTGACGGGGGAGTCGGTAGATGAGCTCGTCGATAAGTATGCAGGCAAAGGCTATGGCCACCTGAAGGTCGATACTGCCGATGCGCTGCAGGCATTTACCGAGCCGCTGAAGCAGCGTTACGACGAACTCATGGATGACCGCGGCGAACTCGAGCGCATTCTGGCCAAGGGCGCACAGCGTGCCAGCGAGATTGCCGAGCCGCTGCTCGACCGCGTCTACGACAACGTCGGCTTCTTACCACGTATGCGTTAATGCGAGTATCCTGGGCGTGCACTTCCCGCGCGCCGCAGCGTGAAATGATTGCCCCGAAATTGAAAAGCTTAAGGACAACCTAGTGGCCACGAGTACGCAAACAAACGAAGACAAGACAGACGACTACGGCATCGAGCGCGTTAACGCTGATGACCCGGGCGCTGTCGACAAGGTGCGCGATCGCTCCGAAACCGTCGACCACCTCATGCGCATGCAAGATCGCTACGGCGCTGAAGGCGGTAACCAGTTCTCCGCGGGTATTACCTATTACTCGGTGCTGGCAATCTTCCCGATCTTCATGATCACCATCGCGGGTATCGCGACCTTCCTGTCGAATCGCCCGGACCTCTTCCAGCAGCTGCAGGACCAGATCACCAGTTCCGTGGATGGCGAGCTCGGTGAGCAGCTAAGCCAGATGTTGGAGACCGCCATCGACCAGCGCGGTGCCATGTACGGTATCGGCGGTCTGACCACCCTGTGGTCCGGTTTGGGCTGGATGAATAACCTGCGCATCGGCATTTCTGCGATGTGGGGTATTGACGCCAATGAAGGCGGCAGCTTCATCGGTAAGAAGCTTTCTGACCTGGTGGGCCTGATTGGTCTGCTGGTCGCCCTGCTGTTGGCCTTCGGTATCACCGCCGCCGGTTCCTCGGGCCTGACCCAGCGCATCTTCGAATGGGTCGGCATCGAATCCTTCCCGGGCATGGGTTGGGTCATCTTCGGCGTAGGCCTGCTGCTGGGTCTGCTGGCCAACTTCCTGGTCTTCTGGTGGCTGCTGGTCGTCCTGCCGCGCACCAAGGTCCCGAAGAAGTCCGGCTTCAAGGGCGCAGTCCTCGGTGCGATTGCGATGGAGGTCCTCAAGCAGCTGTCCACCGTGATTCTGTCCTCGGCTACCGGCAGCCCGGCCGGTGCGGTCTTCGGCCCGGTCATCGTCCTGATGGTCGTGATGTACCTGATCTGGCGCGTGGTGCTCTACCTGTCCGCGTGGACCGCAACGACCGAAGAGTCCATGGAACTGGTCAAGCCGAACGTTCCGGAACCAGCGGTTATCCGCGTGCGCAACGAAATCAAGGAGCAGCCTTCTACCGGCTTGAGCATCGGTGTCGGCGCTGCGATTGGCGCGGTGGCTACCGGCGCGATTGCGTTGTTGCGTCGTAAGTAAACGCACTTGCTGCATCAGGGGCGAAAGGCATTTATGATGTGCTGATATGAGCACATCGCCTTTCGTCCCAAATTTGTATCAGCACTACGACCTGCGTCCTAGTGATAGTTGCGATGGGCTCTACATTCTTTTGTCCGCGGAGGACTCCCGCAAGGCTACACTCGGTGTGCCCGAGGATTCCCCAGAACGGCAGGGGATGGGCATGGCAGCCCGGGTGCTGCGTTACCCACAAACGCGCGAGCTTTACGATGCCGCTTTAAACTCCGGCAAGTCCATCCGCTGGTCTGATCTGGAGCACCTTAGTCGTCACGGGGAGTGGCCGCAGATGCAGGCGTCGGCGGGGATGCAGGGGGCATCGCAAAGCAGCCCTTATGCAGCAGTAAAGGATCCGACCAAGAACGAGTCGCCGTACGCGCACAATCCTTTCAAACCGCACCCACAGGGCCCGGTGCCGGCGGTCTCGCAGCAAGCGCAGATGGATGCCGTCGCGCAGCCGCAGCGCGTGCCGAGTGGAACGCGTAACTGGATGGCCGTGGGCGATTACTTCCTGTTCAACATGTCAGCCGGCGTTATTGCCGCGGGCCTAGGAATCAACGAAACCATCAACACCGTGGGCTTTTGGGTGGTCTATACGCTCGTGCTGATTGCGTATGTGGTCGGTTTTGAAACCTATGCTGGCGGCAGCCCGGTCAAGCTTATGGCTGGCTACCGCGTGCAGGATGCCACGACCGGTAAGAAACTAAGCTTGCAGCAGTCCGCGAAGCGCAACTGGTGGCGCCTGGTGTCGATGGTGCCGGGTATCGGCCAGCTAGTCTCTTTTGTCGCCGCGATTGGTTACAGCTTGTCTATCGACGAGCATGACGGCCACGGGAAGCACGACCGCGACGCGAACGCCCAGGTAGTAAGAAAGCCACAGCGATAGCAATCAGCACGCCGACTAGTCCGATTGCGCCCCAGCCCAACCAGCGGGATTGGGTGAGGTTTTGCGCCATGACGGTCGGTGGGGTGGTACTCGCCGGGGCGGGCTCCGTGGTTTCTGGTGCTTCGGTTTCTTCCGGTTCCGGGATGAGCGTTCCTACGCCTTGTCCGGCGGGGACTTGGTAGGCTTCGTGGAGCAGCATCTGGGCTTGCTGCCAGGCGCGAGGGCCGTGGTCGACGGTGGTGTTCAAGATGATGGCCTGCAGGCGGCGTCCGTCCCGGTCGAGCGCGCCGACGAAGGTGTGGTGCGCATCATCCGTGTAGCCGGTCTTGCCGCCGATGCCGTCGGGGTCGTTGAGGAAGAGCCCGTTGTCGTTCCACAGCTCGTAGCCGGGGACGTCGCCGTAACCAGGGAAGTCGCGGTGATCGGTTGCGACTAAGCGGGCGAACTCCGGCTCGGCGAAGGCGGCGCGGTAGATAACCGACATATCGCGTGCGGAGGTCTGCATGCCTGGGGCGTCGAGGCCGGAGTAGCTCGCGGCGTATGTAGAGGTCGCGCCGAGTTCCTGGGCTAGGGCGTTGACTTTGCTCAGCGCGGCTTCGTCGCCGCCGACTTCCTGGGCCAGGGCGTGGGCGGCATCGTTTCCGGAGGCCATGAGCAGACCGGCCAGAAGTTCTTCGATGGTGTACTCGCCACCTGCGCCAATGCCGACCGCGGAGCCATCAATCGCGGCTGATTCTTCGGAGACAGTCACCTTCTTATCCAGTGGTACCTCGCGTAGGACGACCATCGCCAGCAATGCCTTAATCGTGGAGGCCGGACGGTAACGCCCGTTGGGGTCTTTCATGGCGATGATTTCGCCGGTATCCAGATCAGAAATCATCCAGGCTGCAGCCAACACGTCCTCGTCGACTTCGAAGCCCTCCGGTGCGGTGATGCCGCAAGACTCATCGCTTTCTACCGGCGGCAGCGGGGCAGGGGCCTGTTGCCCTGGGGCAAGACGCTCCGAAGTCGTCACTGGCTCTTGCGGTTGCAGGCGCCAGGGGCAGGTGTCGGTATCCGGTGCCTCAGTACGCGTCGGAGTCTCCTCCACGGCTTCGTCGTCCGCGGGTTCAATTTCCTGTGCGCCGGCTGTGGCGGGGCCGAGTAGAAGTGCACCGGCTGCGAGCACGCTGATAATTCTTTTCATGACATGACACATCTTAGGCCCGTGCCTACGATGGACTGCATGCATGACGCGCCCTTAATTAGTCCCGAAAACAAAGATGCGGCTTCTGAGATTGTCGCCAACCTGCCCAAAGTAGTCCTCGACCTGCGTTTCCAGCCGACCGGGCAGCCCGAGTCCCCGGCGGAACTCAGCGCCGAATTGGGTGACTACCTGCACACGCTTATCGACGATAACGTCGTCTACGCCGAAATCGACTTCGATCCGCAGGACTACTCCTTCGGGACGGACGCTGCCACCGAAGCAGCCATTTCCACTGTTGCCGAGTCTGAGCTCAACGCGCGCCTGCTGCTGCCGGGCACCTTTGCGATGGCCCGCCAGGGCGACGTCGTCGTTGGTTCCTACCTCCAGGGTGAGGTCGAGCCGCAGGTTGCCGAGCAGCTGCGCCAGAACTTCGTGCCTTTCAGCGTCGATGTCGAATGCGCCGAGTTCGAAGACGTGGTCAAGGCTGTTCAAAACGGTGCGATTCGTCTGCGCCAGGCAACACAGCTTATCGATGACTTCAGCGCCGACCTCGACGGCATCCACCCCGGCAACGCTTCTGCCTGGGTCCGCGATCGCCACATCGCCGTCTGCTTCGCGCTAACTGCCGATGAGAACCTGCCCGACCATCCGCTTCCGCTGCTGCAGCAGCTCGGCTTTACCTGTGCGGTTGCGCCGGCGGGCAAGGGGGCATCGGCAAGCGCAGTGCTGCGTGCACTCACCGAAACCTTCGGCTACGGCCTCGAAGAGTTCTTCGACCTGACCGTCAAGGCCATCGAGAACTCATTCGCCAGCGAAGAAGAACGCCAGAAGCTGCTGGAAGAAACCATCTTGCCTGCGTACGAAGAATTGTCCGCAGAATTTGATGGCGGCGTCGACGAAAACGTCGACGCAGATGAGAACGAAAGCGACAGCTAAAGGAGAACCATGACTTCCATACTTTTCGTAGTTACTGCCGCTGACAAGTGGACACTTGCCGATGGCACCGAGCGCGAAACCGGCTTCTGGGCCGAAGAACTCATCGCGCCGCACCGCGTGTTTAGCACCGCCGGCTGGGATATCACCTTCGCGACCCCGGGTGGCAAGGCCCCGGTCGTCGACGAAATGAGCCTGGACGTGCTTCCAGAACAGGTGCAGATGGCGCAGGAGAATTACCTCGCCGAAATCGGTGTGGCCTTGGAGGATCCGCTGGACCTGGCCGAGGTCAATCCGGATGATTATGACGCGGTGTTCTACCCGGGCGGACACGGCCCGATGGAGGACCTGTCCTCCGACGCGGAGAGCGCACGCATCATCCGCGCATTCCTCGACAATGGTCGCCCGCTGGGTCTGGTCTGCCACGCACCCGCCGCACTTCTGGCGACGGCCGAGGGCGATAACTGGCCGTTTAAGGGCTGGGAGATGACCGGATTTAGTGATACTGAAGAAGGCGATTCGGTGGACGTCGCTAAGTGGACGCTCGAATCCCGCCTGCGCGAGTTGGGCGCAAAGTATGAGGCTGCGGACCCACTGCAACCGAATGTGGTGGTGGACCGCAACCTGTATACCGGTCAGAATCCGGCGTCGTCGGAGCCGCTCGCGCAGAAGATGATGCGCGACCTCCGCTCTTAGAACTTGGAGAAGCGCTTAACCAGCATCTCCTCGAGTCCCTTCCAGGACTCAGCGTGCTCGTTGTAGGGCTTGGACGGCACGTAGCCTGCGTGCTCGGTGGAGCCGAGCATGTAGCCCAAGTAGTCCTGGAAGCGCGGCTTGGACAGCATGTAGGAGTTAATCGAGTCATCGCCAGCCCAGTCGGCGGCGTCGGCACAGACTTCGTAGCAGCGGTTCATCTGGTCGGAATCGACGTGCTCGGGGCCCTTTTCGATATCGCGCACCAGACCGTTAAAGGAATACAGGTTATCCGGGTGGACGGTCACTTCTAGCTCGCCGGCATTCGCAGCGGTGACGATCTCTTCCCACGTCGACAGGCGTGCTAGGTCGTGGTCGTCATTGTCGCGAATCCAGCGCACCAGGTGCTTGCCGGTCGGGAAGGTGAACATCTCACCCCACTTGCCCAAAAAGACCGGGGAGCCGTCGATGTAGGTGCGCAGGGTGTAGACCGACTTCATATCGATGGTGATCTTGATCGGGTCAATACCCGCGGCAGCCCACACGGACTTGTCATAAGGATCGGCGGCTTCATCGCGGGCCTTGCGCTCTTCGGCGGCTTCATCGCGGGCCTTGCGCTCTTCGGCGGCGCGCTCGCGGGCCTCGGCGGCAGCGGCGGCAGCAGTGGCGATACGGCCCTCGGCGTCCTTGACCTTCTCGGAGTCGAACTCATCGGCGGCAACCACGCGCACGTGCTTGTCGAGTTCCTCGATGACCTTCGCCCAATTTTGCACCACGACGCGGCCCACACCGGACCACTCGCTCATGCCCTGATCCCCGGTGTAGTGATCCGCACCGCGGGCGGTGTTGCCCAAAATGGAGTGCGAGGCGAAGAAGATGGTGGTGTGCTCCGCGCCGGTGACCGCGGCGAGCGATTCGGCGATTTCGAAGTTACGGGCAACCGTCGAGACGTTCTCGTGGCTCGGGCGACCGGTTAGGGCCTCCGGCAGACCGATGAGGTCGTAGACGTCGCGGTCCTTCGGCTCGACGCGGTGGGCATCGCGAGCATTCCACTTGTCCCAATCCGGGTGGTCGAGCAGGTCGTGCTTGGTGCCAGATTCGATAAAGCACAGCAGTTGTGCTGGGGTTTCGAAGGCCAGTACGGATTCGTCATCGCCTAAAAAGGCTTGCCACTCCGTGCCATTTTGGCGCCACTTAGGCGCCCAGAGGGTGTAGAAGTCGCCCTCGGTCAACGAAATCTGAACAGGAACAATTGCGCGTGCGTTCATGGCAGCACAGTTTACCCGGTCGGCCTCCAGAACCCCTGAAAGGCCATCCCCATATTTGACGTTCGAAGCGGATTCGTCTGCACGGGGTCGCCGGCCTCGACGATTTCGCCGCCGCCTTTATACATCGCGACGTGCCCATCCCAGACCACCAAGTCACCCGGTTGCAGCTCCTCGGCGCTTACTTGCTTTCCGATGGCCTGCTGGTCCGCCGTCCGCGGCAAATCCACCCCAGCCTGCCCCCAGGCCCATTGGGTCAGCCCGGAACAGTCAAAGCCACCGTTGCCAGTTCCTCCCCAGACATAGGGCGTGCCCACCTGCGACAGGGCAGCATCGACGGCGGCTTGGCCTTGCGCGGATCCGCCCTCGGACTCCGTGTCAGCAGGTTCCACGACGTCGGAGGCCGACGAAGTAGATGTCGGCGGTTCAATCGACGGGGGAGCAGAACCCGCACCGGAATTGGCAATGGTCGGGGCAATCTCGCGCTGACCAATAGGCAGCAGTTCGGTGGCCAGGCCTGCGAGTTCACCGGCAAGGTCTTTGATGCGCGCCATGCCCTGGGCCAGGTGCTGGGCGGCGAGCATTTCCAGGCGGGCACGCGCCGCAGCCTGAACGCCGGGATTCGGAACTAGCAGACCAATAGCGACGGGAATGCCGCGTTTGATGAGGTTCAACCCAATCCCGATGAGGTCCTGGATGGCAGCCTGACACAGCTGCTTGGCACGCGCGACCGCGGAGCGAATGGCATCGCCATCGAGTTGTAGCTGGCTGGCGGAATTGAGCATCGGCTCGGGATTGCCGTGGGCGATGCGGGCGAGTGGTTCGGCGGCGGCGACATCCGGAACATTCGGTAAGTCGACGTCTGGAATAGTCGCCGGTGCCAGGTTGGAGATTTCTTTGACGGCGGTGGCAATCATGCGCGCACCGCCTGATCGAAGGCGGAGGTGAGGTCGGTTTCGATGCGGGTGGCATCGTCAAGCATGCGGAAGCTGAAGTCTGCCGCGGCCGCAGCGTCTGCCCGCAGTGAGGTGGTGCGGTCTTGGACGTTGCGGACTGCGGTGCCAAGGGCTTGGGTGAAGTGGCCGATGGTGGCATCGTCAGGCAGTGCGGGCAGGGCAGGAGTCGTGCCTTGCGCACCGGTGTGCAGATCGTTGGCGAGTTGGCGGACGTGGTCAAAATCAAAAGCAAAAGTAGTCATACTCTATTGGACTGCCAAAATGACCAAACGGTTCCCAAAAAGTTAAAGTAGGTTCCATGGATATCCACCTAGTAGATCACCCTTTGGCCGCCTCCCGTCTGACGTTGATGCGGGATGCGCGCAGTGACAACACGGCATTCCGCGCGGCTTTGAAGGACTTAGGCACCATGCTGGTCTACGAAGCATCGCGCTCCCTGCCGGTTGAAAATTTTGAACTCAAGACCCCAGTCGCGACCACCGAAGGTACCCGCCTGCAGGACCCGCCGATTATCGTGCCGATCATTCGCGCTGGTCTGGGCATGATTGACCCAGCACTGGCGATGATTCCGGATGCCCAGGTCGGCTTCATTGGCATGGCGCGCAATGAGGAAACCCATCAGCCGGTGCCGTACCTGGAGGCGCTGCCGGAGGATTTGAGCAACCGCACCGTCTTCGTGGTGGACCCGATGCTGGCCACCGGTGGTTCGCTGCTGCACTCCCTGCAGCTGCTGGCCGACCGCGGCGCGACGGATATCACCGCCATTTGCATGGTCTCGGCGCAACCGGGCGTGGATGCGCTGGCTGAATCCGGCCTCCCGGTGCGTTTGGTCACCGCGGCCATTGATCCTTCGCTGAACGAGGATGCCTACATTGTGCCGGGGCTTGGCGATGCCGGCGACCGCCTCTACGGACCACGCAACATCGACTTTTAAGCTACGGTGTCGGGTACAGAGTCTGAAATATTTGAGGGGGAATCAGACATGTACCACGGGGGATTGGTGTGGGCAGGCTATGCCCACACTTTTGCGTGTAACCTGCGCGCCACGCGGAAACGCCGCGGGATATCCCAGCAGCTCTTGGCGGAGTTATCTGGGGTATCGCGGAATCAAATTTCGAACTTGGAGCGCAATGACAACAACGCCACGACGATGGCGGATCCGCAGCTATCGACGGTGTACAAACTCGCGATGGCACTCCGCGTGCCACCAGTGGTGCTGTTGCCCGTGATGGACGTGCCGGAAACTTTCGTGGCGAGTGTGAAACACGTGGCTCCTTTTAGTCAGGAGCACGTGGATCAGCAATTATTTTTGCTCGACGAATTCCGCTTTAAGCTGGAGCAAAGCAAAACCTAAGCGGGGGCGACTTACTGAACTGCTTGGTCTAGTTGTATGCTTCTTTAGAACTTGCTTCTTAAAGCCGCATCAGGGAGGTAGCCATGATCTCAGCATTCGTTAGCGAGTGGTTTGATACCCACCGCGCGGAGGTTGTGTCCTGGCGCCGCCACATTCACCGGAATCCGGAGACTTCCAACCAGGAGGTCGAGACGACGAACTTCCTGTGCCGCGTGCTGGAAGAATACGGCCTGCATCCGCGTCGGTTCCCGGAAACTGGCCTGTTGGTCGACATTGGTCCCGACACCGAGCAGGGTCGCGTGGCTTTCCGTGCAGATATCGATGCCCTGCCGGTCATCGAGGTCACCGGCTTGGAGTTCACCTCGGAAAAGCCGGGCGTGATGCACGCCTGCGGTCACGACGTTCACACCACGATTGCGCTGGGCCTGGCGTGTGCGCTGGCGGATTTGGAGCGCGTGCAGCCGCTGGAAATCGGTGTGCGCGTCATCTTCCAGCCGGCCGAGGAAGTCTGGGTCGGCGGCGCCACCGACGTTATCGAGTGGGGTGCGCTCGAAGGCGTGCACTCCATTTACGCCGTGCATGTGGAGCCGAAGCTGCGCGTGGGCCGGATTGGCGTGCGCGCCGGCGCTATTACCTCAGCTACCGATGTCGTCGAGCTCAACCTCACCGGCCCCGGCGGCCATACCTCGCGCCCGCACCTGTCTTCCGACGTCGTCTACGCCCTGGGCAAGGTCATCACTGACCTGCCGGGGCTGTTGTCGCGCCGCGTTGACCCGCGCACCGGCACCGTCCTGGTCTTTGGCCAGGCGAATACCGGCTACGCCCCGAATGCGATGCCGGAATCGGCGTACCTGTCGGGCACGATGCGCACTGCTGATATTGCAATTTGGCGCGAGATTCAGACGCTGTTCTCCGAGCTGGTCGACCAGGTTCTGGCACCCACCGGGGTGCAGCATGAGCTGACCTACCACCGCGGTGTGCCGCCAGTGCTTAACGATGACGTCGCCACCGCCCTGCTTGCCTCTGCCGCTCAGGCCATCGACCCGCAAGCGGTTGTGCAGGCCCCGCAGTCCTCTGGCGGTGAGGATTTCTCCTGGTACCTCGAGCAAGTACCCGGTTCTATGGCGCGTCTGGGCTGCTGGTCCGGCGAAGGCGAGCAGCACGATCTGCACATGGGTGACCTGGTCGTCGACGAGCGTGCGATTGATGTCGGCGTGAAGTTCTTCGGCTCCGTGGTGGAGCAATTCTCTGGTTCACAACAGGCTGAAAGCTAGCTGGATGGGCCATTAGGGGTGCTAGGCGTTAGACTCGAAAGCGACTTTAAGCAGTGAAGCATTGTTATAAGGAGCTTTGAGTGTCTAATAAGGCCAAGCGAATCGTCATCATCGGCGGTGGCCCCGCCGGCTACGAGGCCGCACATGCAGGTGCCAAGTATGGCGCAGAAATCACCGTCGTCGAGGACCAGGGGATGGGTGGCTCCGGCGTTATTCTGGACTGCGTTCCTTCCAAGTCCTTCATTGCAGGTGCCAACATTAAAACCGACCTGCGTCGTGCCGACGACATGGGTCTGAACACCGGCCACGGCGATACCTTGATGCCGCTGGAACAGCTGAACCAGCGTGTGCTCGACCTGGCGCACAAGCAGTCCGAGGACATCTACAACCGCATGGGCGAAATCGGTGCCCGCGTCATCAACGGCCGTGCGCACTTCCCGGAAGACCAGAACGCTGAGCACTTCGGCGGCCACAAGGTCGTTGCCGTGCACAACGACAGCGGCGAGGAAGAAGTTCTCGACGCCGATCTGGTTCTCGTAGCCACTGGCGCGACTCCCCGTATCCTGCCGGGCGCCAAGCCAGACGGCGAGCGCATCCTGACCTGGCAGCAGGTCTACAACCTCACCGAGCTGCCGGAGCACCTCATCGTCGTGGGTTCCGGTGTGACCGGTGCGGAGTTCGTCTCCGCGTTCGCAGAAATTGGCGTGAAGGTCACCATGGTGGCTTCCCGCGACCGCATTCTGCCGCATGACGATGCCGACGCCGCCGACACCCTCGAGACCGTACTTGCCGAGCGCGGCGTCGAGCTGGAGAAGAACTGCCGCGTCGAAACCGTCACCCGCACCGAGGATGGCGGCGTGCTGGTCAAGACCCAGGACGGCCGCGAAATCAAGGGCTCGCATGCCCTGATGTCGATTGGTTCCATCCCGAACACCCAGGATCTCGGCTTAGAAAACGTCGGCGTGGAAACCACCGATTCCGGCCACATTCAGGTCGACCGCGTCTCCCGTACCAACATCACCGGTATCTACGCTGCGGGTGACTGCTCGGACCTGTTCCCGCTGGCATCGGTAGCTGCAATGCAGGGCCGCGTCGCGATGTACCACGCACTCGGCGAGGGTGTCTCCCCGCTGCGCCTGAAGACCGTCGCAACCGCCGTGTTCACCCGCCCGGAGATCGCCGCTGTCGGCTTTACCCAGGACGAAATCGAAAACGGTGAGGTCG
This sequence comes from Corynebacterium camporealensis, assembly GCF_000980815.1. Classification (NCBI taxonomy): domain Bacteria; kingdom Bacillati; phylum Actinomycetota; class Actinomycetes; order Mycobacteriales; family Corynebacteriaceae; genus Corynebacterium; species Corynebacterium camporealensis. Next base: position 475,980 of record NZ_CP011311.1, read on the forward strand.
CCGCCCGCACCATCACCATGCCGCTGAACACCAACCCGCGTGCCAAGATGCGCTCGCTGCGCCACGGCTTTGTGAAGCTGTTCTGCCGTCAGTCCTCCGGTCGCGTCATCGGTGGCGTCATCGTCGCCCCGACCGCCTCCGAGCTCATCCTGCCGGTCGCAGTCGCTGTGACCAACCAGCTCACCGTGAACCAGCTGGCCGATTCCTTCGCGGTCTATCCATCGCTGTCCGGCACCATCACCGAGGCAGCCCGCCGCCTGGTCGCCCACGACGACCTCGAATAGGAACTAAACGCTGGTCGTGAAGTTCCCCCGCCATAAGGAAAGGGCCCCGCAAGGGGCCCTTCTCAGGTTTTAGGGGAGAGGACTACAGGCCAATCGAGTTGACGGCGTGCTCGGCTTCTTCCCAGGTGAACTGGCTGCCGTATTCGCTAGTGAGCTGGTTGATGAGCTGATCACGAGACATCGGAATGGTCTCCTGGTAGTTCTCGGCAGCCTCGACTGCTTCGGCCATCCAGTCAGCGTCCACGTTATCGACGGCGTACTGCGCAGCCTCCGGAGTAAAGCCACTGCCGTACTCACTGGTCAGCTGGTCGTAGAGGCCGTTGTAGGAAAAGGGCATGATATCGACGTAGTTCTGTGCCGCACGCAGTGCGTTGCTGTACTCGAGGGGGACATCGTCAGCTGGTGCTTCCTCAGCTTCAGCGTCCACGGCCTCATCGGCAGCCGGATCGCCTGCCTGCTCATCGGCGACTTCTTCCACCACGGCGCTGTTCTCAGCAGGGCCGGTGGTGTCCTCGGAGTCCTCGCCCAAGTTGGTCAAAGCGCCACCGATGACCAGTACGGCGAAGATGCCCAGGCCCCACTTCAGGCAGCCGCCCTTTTTCTTCTGAGGCTCCTCGCCCGCTGCAACCGATGCGGCATAGCCAGGGGCAGGCTGCTGCGGCTGCGACTCGAACTGGGGAGAGGAGAATGGGTTAGACACGAGAGTCTCTTTTCTGTGAGTGAAGGAATGTTTCCCCTCGGTGAGGGAACACTTAAAAACTCTCATGCGCCCCGGACATGAATCTCCCAGTATTCGAATGCCCGTACTAAAAAGGAATTACATGCCCACCGCGGCAAGGGCATGCTCGGCCTCTTCCGGGGTGAATCCGTCGCCATATTCACTGGTCAGCATCTCGTAGAGCTGCTCGCGCGGCATCGGCATCACGCGCTGGTATTGCTCGGCAGCTTCCACAGCTTCGGCCATCCAGTCCGCCTCGACATTGTCCACCGCATGCTTTGCGATGTCCGCAGGATACCCCTCAGCAACCTCATTCGTAAGCTGCTCGTAGAGGCCAGCGTAGGAAAAGGCCGAGGAATCAACATAGAGCTGCGCCCGCTCGATGGCCTCGTCGCGGCTGACTTCGGGCGCAGTGGAGGGCGGTGCTGCCTGAGAGCTCGTCGTCGGCGGGGTAGACGGCTGCCCAGTGGAGGCCTCGGAATCGTCGCCGAAGCTGACAACAGCAACCGCAACGACTGCGATAAGGGCGATTCCAAGCAGTAGGAGAGCGGTGGTGGTTCTCGTCATGGCTAGACGCCTAACTTGTCCATGGCGTACTCGGCTTCTTCTTCTGTGAAGCGCTTTCCAGTATCACTCGTGAGAATGTGGTGAAGGGTTTCTCGGTCACGAGTGCCGTTGTCGTAGACCTGCTGGGCAGCCTTAAATGCTTGTTCGTTCCAGTCGACAGGTTCCATGTTGTCCAGGGCGAACTGGGTTTCTTCTTCGGTAAAGGCTAAGCCACGGTCACTGGTGAGGAGATGTTCTAGTCCTGCACGGGAAATATCGGAGTTTTTGGTGTGCGCATTCGCGGATGCTACTGCCTTTTCATTCCAGTCGATGTCGATGGTGTCAACGGCGTAGCGGGCAGCCTCATCGGAAAAGCCTTCACCGTGTTCGCTATGCAGCTGACGGAACAGACCTTCTTTGGAAAAGTTGGAATAGCTCATGTAGCTTTCTGCTTTTGCTAAGGCTGCGTCCTGGTCGTTGGGATCGTTATCGGCAAGTAGGGACGACCCTGAAGGTTCCTCAGAGCTGTACCTGACGGGTCCGCTGCCGGAGTTATCGCCAAACATGCCGAACAAGATTCCGATAAACGCCACGACAGAAAAGATGCCCACGCCCCACTTCAGCGCGCGTTCTTTGGAGTCCTTGCCCTTCTTCCGCGGCGCACGCCGTGGCGGCTGTTGCGGGGTCGGGTCCGCAGGCGGCAGCGAAGAGTCATAAGGCGAGGAGCGGCGCTGCTCGTTGGGGTTTCCGTAGGGGCTCGTCATCGGGTGGACCTTCTAGTGCACAAACTATCAGTGGGTTAAATCACACCCATAGGATGCCACATGGACCTGACATCTGCTGGCCAATCGGCAGTTGACCGTCAACTGCCGGAGCTTAAGCGGTGTTATACGCGCTGTTCGTGGTGGTGTTGAGGTCGAGAGCGATCGGACGCGAATCCTGCGGGAAGGCGCGTTGCGGGCAGCCTTCGCGCGGGCAGGCGGCACAACCAGGGCCAATCGGGGTGGCGGCAGCCGGGGTCAAGGTGAGCGCATCGGCATAGACAAGCTTGTCGGCGTGGGTGATATCGCAACCCAGCCCGACGACGAATTCCTTGCGCGGAGTACCCCAGCTTTGCGCAGGGCCTTGCACGAAACGAGCAATCCACAAATAGGTGTGTTCATCGGGCATGGAGGCGACCTGGCGGGTGATGCGATTCGGCGTTTCAAAAGCGCGATGAACCACCCACAGCGGACAGGAGCCACCGCCGCGCGCGAAGTGGAACGCCGTAGCGGACTGACGCTTGGAGATATTGCCGGCCCTATCAGTGCGGATGAAGGAGAGGGGGATGCCGCGGTTGTGGGGGCGTTGGAGCGTCGATAAGCGTTGCGCGGTGGTTTCAAAACCGGTGCCGAACTGCTTGGCAATCACATCGATGTCATAGCGGGTACTTTCCGCAGTTTCCAAAAACTGCGTGTACGGCATGGTCACCGCGGCGGCAAAGTACTGGGCCAAGCCCAGCTTGCCGATGTCCCGAGCCTCTCCCTCGGGCAGTTCCTGCACTAGGTCTTCGCACACGTCCGCATAGGCAAGCAGGCAATACTGCAGGGCCATTTCAAAGACCAGCTGGGCTTCGGTAAGTCCTGCTTGCAGGTGAAGTTCGCGGGTCTCGGGGTTAAAGACGCGCCGGCCGGTAGTGGTGGGGCTAGAAAAACGGGTGTTGACGCCTAGTTCTTCTTGCAGGCGGGCAGCCAAGCGGCCGCGGCGCAGCACGCGCATGCCCAAATGCCCGGCGAGTTCTTCGGCGGCGACATCAAGGGTGTGGATGTAGTTGTGCGCGTCGTAGAAAAAATCGCGGACGGCTTCATATGGGCTGGGGGTATGCGAGGGCTGGAAGGCGGCGGCATCGATAAGCCTGGGCATCAGCTCAGGAAAACGGATGGCCAAATCCGACAAGGTGGCCTCGGAGGCTTCCGGGAAAAGCCTGCGCAACTCGGTGATATGGCGCAGAACCTGGTCGGAAGAAAAGTAGGAAGGATCCACTCCAAAGCGCTGCGAGAGCTGGATGAGCACAGTGACAGTAAGGGGGCGCTGGTCGTTTTCGAGTTGGTTGAGGTAGCTCGTCGACAAGCCCAGCTGCTGAGCCATTGCTACCTGGGTGAGGCCCTCTTGCTTGCGCAGTGCGTGGATTCGTGCCCCCGCGTAGTGCTTGCTCACTGCTGCTGTTTCCCCTTTGTTGCCCTTGACCTGCCTATTACACAAGTTTCGCAAATCATCGAACCTCATGCAACAGGATTACACAAAGTTTGCCAGTGGCATACGACACGCCTGACAAATTATTGTGAAATTAATCGCGTTAGTTTGCCGAGCAGAGGAGGCACACATGATCAACCATGAAGTACGTACCCATAAGTCCGCTGAGGACTTTCCGATTGAAGAGCACCTGGCACACAAGATCGCCAAGGTTGCAGCCGACAAGGTTGAGGTCCCTGCTGACACCAAGGACATGATCATCAACCGCATCATCGACAACGCCTCTGTGGCCGTTGCTTCCGTGGTACGCCGTCCCGTCACTTCCGCCCGCGTTATTGCGCAGGCACACCCGGTCTCCGAAGGTGGCGCTACCATCTTCGGCGTCGATGGCAACTACTCCGCTGAGTGGGCAGCACTGGCTAACGGCACCGCCGTTCGCGAGCTCGACTTCCACGACACCTTCCTGGCAGCTGAGTACTCCCACCCGGGCGACAACATCCCGCCGCTGCTGGCAGTCGCTCAGCACAAGGGCCTGGACGGCAAGGCTCTGATCCGCGGTATCGCCACCGGCTACGAAATCCAGGTCAACCTGGTCAAGGGCATCTGCCTGCACGAGCACAAGATCGACCACGTTGCTCACCTGGGCCCATCGGTTGCTGCTGGTATCGGTACCATGCTCGACCTGGACGTTGACACCATCTACCAGGCGATTGGCCAGGCGCTGCACACCACCACCGCAACCCGCCAGTCCCGTAAGGGTCTTATCTCCTCCTGGAAGGCATACGCACCGGCATTCGCTGGCAAGATGGCCATCGAGGCTACCGACCGCGCAATGCGTGGCGAAGGCGCACCGGCTCCGATTTGGGAAGGCGAAGACGGCTTCATCGCATGGATGCTGCACTCCCCGGAGCGCACCTACACCGTGCCGCTGCCTGCCGACGGCGAAGAAAAGCGCGCCATCCTGGACACCTACACCAAGGAGCACTCCGCGGAGTACCAGTCTCAGGCACCGATCGACCTGGCTCGCCGCATGAAGGACACCCTGGCCGAGAAGGGCCTGGACACCAAGGACGTCGAGTCCATCGTCCTGCACACCTCGCACCACACCCACTACGTGATTGGTACCGGCGCGAACGACCCGCAGAAGATGGATCCGAACGCCTCCCGTGAGACCCTGGACCACTCCATCATGTACATCTTCGCCGTTGCTCTCGAGGATGGCACCTGGCACCACGTCGACTCCTACGCACCGGAGCGCGCTAACCGCCCGGAGACCATCGAGCTGTGGCACAAGATTTCCACCGTCGAGGACCCGGAGTGGACCCGCCGCTACCACTCCCACGACCCGAACGAGAAGGCATTCGGCGCCAAGGCCGTTATCACCTTCAAGGATGGCACCGTGGTCGAGGACGAGATGGCCGTTGCCGATGCTCACCCGCTGGGCGCTCGCCCATTTGCTCGTGAGCAGTACATCAACAAGTTCCGCACCCTGGCCGAGGGCCTGGTCAGCAAGGAAGAGCAGGACCGCTTCCTGGCTGCAGCGGAGAACCTGGAAAACCTCACCGACCTGCGTGAGCTCAACATCGTACTGGACGACGACGCTATCGCCGCCGCTCCGGAAACCCCGAAGGGAGTGTTCTAAATGGCCGGACTATTCGGCTCCACCATCACTGATGCTGAAAAGCGCAAGAACTTCCGCGCAGCAATCGAAGGCGAAGGCCTGACCACCCTGCCAGGCGCCTTCAACCCACTGACTGCACGCCTGATTCAGGACATCGGCGGCTTCGGCGGTGTCTACATCTCCGGTGCTGTGCTGGCCAACGACCTGGGCCTGCCGGACATCGGCCTGACCACCCTGACCGAGGTTGCACAGCGCTCCAAGCAGATCGCTCGTGCCACCGACCTGCCAGTGCTTGTCGATGCCGACACCGGCTTCGGCGAGCCCATGTCCGCAGCACGCACCGTGGTCGCCCTCGAGGACGCCGGCCTGGCCGGTTGCCACCTTGAAGACCAGGTTAACCCGAAGCGCTGCGGCCACCTGGACGGCAAGGAAGTCGTCTCCAAGGACCTGATGGTTCGCCGCATCACCGCTGCAGTCAACGAGCGTCGCGATGAAAACTTCATCATCTGTGCTCGTACCGACGCCGCCGGTGTCAACGGCATCGACGACGCCATCGACCGCGCCAAGGCCTATGCCGATGCTGGTGCAGACCTCATCTTCACCGAGGCGCTGTACAAGCCAGAGGACTTCGAGAACTTCCGCGCAGCTGTGGATACCCCGTTGCTGGCAAACATGACCGAGTTCGGCAAGACCGAGCTGCTCAGCGCCAAGCAGATTGAGGACTTGGGCTACAACGCAGTCATCTGGCCGGTATCCACCTTCCGCGTGGCGATGGGTGCTACCGAAGAGTTCCTCCGCGACATGGCCGATGAAGGCCTGCAGTCCGAGGAGTGGCTCGAGCGCATGCAGCACCGTTCCCGCCTGTACGAGTTGGTTCGCTACAACGAGTACAACGCCTTTGACCAGGAAGTCTTTACCTATTCCAAGGACTCCTACAAGCCGACTTTCGAGTAGGTCTATCGGGGCATCGGCAAGCGGTGCCCCATCCTGAGCCACAAGGCTCCCAAGCCAAAGCACACACGCTTTCCAAGTAAAAAGGAGAAACAAAATGTCTGACAACACCCCGGAGATTCGTAAGGGCCTGTATGGCGTCGTCGTTGACGAGACCGCCGTATCCAAGGTCGTTCCGGAGACCAACTCCCTGACCTACCGCGGCTATCCGGTGCAGGAGCTCGCACGCTACTGCTCCTTCGAAGAGGTTGCCTACCTGCTGTGGAACGGCGAACTGCCGAGCCAGGACGAGCTCGTGCGCTTCTCTGCTCGTGAGAAGGCCCTGCGCCACCTGGACCGCCACGTCATCGACCTGATTACCTCGATGCCGAAGTCCTGCCACCCGATGGACGTGCTGCGTACCGCCATCTCGTTTATCGGCTCCCAGGATCCGGAGGCCTACACCAAGGACTCCGAGCACATCCGCCGTACCGCTCTTGAGCTGATGGCCAAGATTCCGACCATCATCGCTTTGGACATCCGTCGCCGCCGCGGCGAGGGCTACATCGAGCCTTCCCGTAAGAAGGGCTTTGCCGAGAACTTCCTGTGGATGGTCTTCGGCGAGGAAGAAGGCTCCCCGGCTCTCAACCGTGCGGACATCGAGGCCTTCGATAAGTCGCTCATCCTCTACGCTGAGCACTCCTTCAACGCTTCTACCTTCGCAGCTCGCGTGGTCACCTCGACCATGTCCGATACCTACTCCGCTATCACCGCTGCTATCGGCGCTCTGAAGGGCCCGCTGCACGGTGGTGCTAACGAGGCCGTGATGCACAACTTCCTCGAGGTTGGCGACCCGGCTAAGGCTGAAGAGTGGGCTAAGAACAAGCTGGCCAACAAGGAACTGGTCATGGGCTTCGGTCACCGCGTCTACAAGAAGGGTGACTCCCGCGTTCCGACCATGGAAGCTGCCTTCAAGGAGCTGGCCAAGGAGCACGGCCAGGAGCAGTGGGTGGAGATGTACGAGAACATGGCAAAGACCATGTACGAAAACACCTCCATCAACATCCGTCCGAACCTGGACTTCCCAGCAGGCCCGGCCTACTACATCCTGGGCTTCGACATCGAGTTCTTCACCCCGATCTTCGTGATGTCCCGCATCACCGGCTGGACCGCACACATCGTGGAGCAGAACGAGAACAACTCTCTGATTCGCCCGCTGTCTGCCTACAACGGCGAGGATCAGCGTCCGGTTCCGCCGAAGAGCATCTAATCTTCGCGCGCTGAACTAGCGACATCTCAAGGAAGGGAATCACCTTATGGTGGTTCCCTTTTTTGCTGCGTGCAGGGGTTTAAATTAGGTGCATGGCGCCGCGTTGGGCAGCCGGGTGCGAGTTTTGCCGGGGAGGTTTCTTCCCCGGTGGGTGGTAGTCCACGTGGCCGTTTGTGCGATCGATCCAGCCTCGTGGGGGTCTGTGCCCGTGGAAGTTATCCGGGTCGATGCTGCCTAGGACGCCGTTGTGATATCTGCACAACATCGTCAGGTTGGACGGTTTCGTTTCCCCGCCGTGTTTATGGCCTTTGATGTGGTGGACTTCGCAGTTGTTGGCTGGTTCTTTGCAATCAATCCAGGCACAGACCAGCTGCTCTGAGATAGCCAGGAGGCGTTGTTTGAAGTTCGCCGAGCGGCACTGATAAAGGTTGACCGGGCCTTCGGTGGGGTGGAAGAGCCCGGCGAAGATATCCTCGCCCAGCCGGCCTGCCAGGTGGTGGGACAGCCACTCCGCACCGGTCATGATGGTGCCGTTCGAGCAACCCAGGCGCACGTCGTCGCCCTGGCCGGAGGTAATGCGTAAGAAGTCATCGAGACCAATGGCGATGATGGTGCGGAAGGCGGGCTGCTGGATGCCGGTGTTGCCATCGAGAAGCTCCCAGAGTGCGTCGGCACGGCGTTGGGAGCGTGCTGGTGGGGCGGGGCAGGCATCGTCAGGCGTGGTGTCAGGCTTGTTGAGGTTGTCGAGAGTTTCGACGAGCTGGGAAATCAAGCTGGCCTTGTCGCGCACGCGCAGGGTCCAGGTGTCCTCGTCGTTTTGACGGACATCGACGCCGCGCTCGGGCTTTTTGGGCGTGACGTAGTCCTCGATGTGCGACTTGGCGTAATCGAGCATGTCATCGATGGAGCCTTCGATGTTGAGCAGCTCGAGGCGGAACTGCCACTGCTCGGCAGGCTTGTCGATTTTCTGCACGTAGGTTTCAATGCGAACAAGGCGGTTGACCGAATAGCCGTCCGCCGCGCGCAGGGCCTCACGTTGGCGCGCACTAAAGCGGGTGGGGCCAAAATATACCTGCGCGACCTTGGCCCAGCGCTTTACCTCGAAGCGCGGCATGTCGAGCACAGCCGCGACTGCGTGCGGCCTATCCATGGCATCACGAAGCGTGTCGAGGCCACTGTGCCTCGTTGCGCTGATGCTGTGCTCAAAGGTTGTCATGTCAGCCACAATAAGCGGCATTTGCCCAGCTAGGCAAGGAAAAGTGGGATTGTCCTCAATTTCGACCGATCCGGGAACCTCAGGGCTAGAAACTCAGTCTAATAGGGGATGGGCTTTTTTAATCTGGCGGTGAGATGGGGTCAAAACTCACCCGAGTGTTGCGCTGATTGCTCGGGCCGCGACTAGAAATCTCACCAATGCTTAGTTGTTTCACCGGTGGTCATTTTGTACTTCTCAGGTTGAGAGCCGCGGAGGGCGGTGTTGCTTGCCCTAATTGGGGTGAGGTGAGGGCGGTTCTTATGGCTTGCGATTGACGTTTTTCTTCGCGCCGGGGGAGGGGGTACTTCACGGGTAGGTAGCTGGTTTGCGGGATTGCGTGGGCCAGGTTCGCAGGGTGGCGGCAGGGGTCGTATGGAGTATTTGGTTGCGGCGAGGTGAAATGGCAGCCGGGTGACGTTCGGGCTGGTTGGAGGAGGCATGCGGGCAAATGGGGGAGCTTTTGGTGGTTAAAGGCTTGGTGGTTGAAGGAGGGCTGGGAGGGCGTCGTAAAGCAGTGCTGGGCAAGCTTCGTAAATTTGCAAACTTTGCAGATTGGCGGGTGGTGGGGAGGGTGGAATCGGAAAATCGGGCGATAAAACTGGTAGAATTTTTGGTTCTGGGCAACTAATCTGAGGTGTGTATCACCCGTCCTGGCCCGTTGCGCCGCTTATCACTTTGAGCGCTTTGCAACCTGCTGACGTAATTGAAAGGACCTTCCCGAAGTGTCTGTATCTGCGCTTCCCGCGTTTAACAAAGTTCTCGTAGCAAACCGTGGTGAAATTGCTGTCCGTGCTTTCCGTGCAGCTTTTGAGACCGGTGCTACTACCGTTGCTGTGTATCCCCGCGAGGACCGCAACTCCTTCCACCGCGCTTTTGCGGATGAGGCAGTGCGCATCGGTGCGGAGGGCCAGCCGGTTAAGGCTTACCTCGATATCGAAGAGATTATCCGTGCTGCTAAGAAGTCGGGCGCGGATGCTATCTACCCGGGCTACGGCTTCCTCTCCGAGCGCGCTGACCTGGCACGTGCGTGTGATGAGGCGGGTATCAAGTTCATTGGCCCGACCGCATCGACTCTGGATCTGACCGGTGACAAGGCAGCTGCTGTAACCGCTGCTGAAGAAGCTGGTCTGCCGACCCTGCAGGACTCCAAGCCGTCGACTGATGTGGATGAGCTGGAGGAGTACTCCAAGGACTTCAACTTCCCGGTTTTCGTTAAGGCGGTTGCTGGTGGCGGTGGCCGTGGTATGCGCTTCATCGAAAAGCCAGAGGACTTAAAGCAGAAGTGTGCCGAGGCGTCCCGCGAGGCTGAGGCAGCATTTGGCGATGGCCACGTGTACCTCGAGACCGCAGTGATTAAGCCGCAGCACATTGAGGTCCAGATTCTGGCCGATAGCCAGGGCAACGTTATTCACCTGTTCGAGCGTGACTGCTCGGTGCAGCGTCGTCACCAGAAGGTCGTCGAGATTGCTCCGGCACCGACTCTGGATCCGGAACTGCGCGACCGCATTTGTGCAGATGCCGTGAAGTTCTGTGAGCACATCAACTACGAGGGTGCCGGCACCGTCGAGTTCCTGGTGGATGAGCGCGGCAACCACGTCTTTATTGAGATGAACCCGCGCGTGCAGGTGGAGCACACGGTGACTGAGGAGGTCACCGGTGTGGACATCGTGAAGTCCCAGATGCAGATTGCTGCCGGTGCTTCCCTGGAGGACCTTGGCCTGGTGCAGGATGAAATCACCCTGACCGGTGCGGCCCTGCAGTGCCGTATCACCACCGAGGACCCGAACAATGGCTTCCGTCCGGATACCGGTACCTTGACCGCGTACCGTTCGCCGGGCGGCGCAGGCGTGCGTCTCGACGGCGCAACCTCTGTCGGCGCGGAAATCTCCCCGAACTTCGACTCCCTGCTGGTGAAGATGACCTGCCGTGGCAAGAACTTCGAGCAGGCTGTCGCCCGTGCACAGCGTGCGCTCAATGAGTTCCACGTTTCCGGCGTGGCCACCAACATCGGCTTCCTGCGCGCCCTGCTGCGTGAGCCGGACTTCACCGGCACCCGCGTGGACACCGGCTTCATCAACGACCACGCTGACCTGCTGAAGGCACCGCCGGCTGTCGATGAGTCCGGTCGTATCGTCGAGTACATCGCTGATGTCACCGTTAACAGGCCGAATGGTGACCGTCCGACTGCGCTGCGTCCTTTCGATAAGCTGCCGGAGCTGGACAAGAACGCTGAGCTGCCGCGCGGTTCCCGCGACGAACTGCTGGAGCTGGGCCCGAAGGCGTGGGCAGAAAAGATTCGCGACCAGAAGCCGCTGGCTGTCACCGACACCACCTTCCGCGATGCTCACCAGTCCCTGCTGGCTACCCGCGTGCGTGGTACCGCGCTGGTCTCTGCCGCTGAGGCTGTGGCCCGCATGACCCCGGAGCTGTTCTCCGTGGAGGCCTGGGGCGGTGCAACTTACGACGTCGCCATGCGCTTCCTGCATGAGGATCCGTGGGTTCGCCTGGACCTGCTGCGTGAGGCCATGCCGAACCAGAACATCCAGATGCTGCTGCGCGGCCGCAACACCGTCGGCTACACCCCGTACCCGGATTCGGTCTGCCGTGCCTTTGTGCAGGAGGCAGCCAAGTCCGGCGTGGATATCTTCCGCATTTTTGACGCGCTTAACGATGTTTCCCAGATGCGCCCGGCCATCGACGCCGTCCTGGAGACCAACACCACCGTGGCTGAGGTGGCCATGGCGTACTCCGGCGATATGTGCTCGCCGAAGGAAGACCTCTACACCCTGGACTACTACCTGAAGCTCGCAGAGCAGATTGTCGAGTCCGGTGCCCACATCCTGGCCATTAAGGACATGGCTGGTCTGCTGCGTCCGGAGTCTGCGTCCAAGCTGGTCAGCACCCTGCGCAAGGAATTCGACCTGCCGGTCCACGTCCACACCCACGACACCGCTGGTGGCCAACTGGCTACCTACTACGCGGCTGCGCTGGCCGGTGCCGACGTTGTCGATGGCGCTTCCGCACCGCTGGCAGGCACCACCTCCCAGCCGTCGCTGTCCGCTATCGTCGCTGCGTTCTCCCAGACCGACCGCGATACCGGCCTGGACCTGCAGGCGGTCTCCGACCTGGAGCCATACTGGGAGGCTGTCCGCCAGCTTTACGCTCCGTTCGAAAACGGTATTCCTGGCCCGACCGGCCGCGTGTACAAGCACGAGATTCCGGGTGGCCAGCTGTCCAACCTGCGTGCGCAGGCCGACGCCCTGGGTTTGGCCGACCGCTTCGAGGTCATCGAGGACAACTACGCCGCAGTAAACGAGATGCTGGGCCGCCCGACCAAGGTGACCCCGTCCTCCAAGGTCGTCGGTGACCTGGCGCTGCACCTGGTGGGTGCAGGTGTCGACCCGGCTGACTTCGAGGCCAACCCGACCAAGTACGACATCCCGGATTCCGTTAACGCCTTTCTGCGTGGCCAGCTCGGTACCCCTCCGGGTGGCTGGCCGGAGCTGCGCGACAAGGTTTTGGACGGTCGTGCAGAAACCGGCGCACAGATCACCGAGGTTCCGGAAGAAGAAGTTCAGCACCTGGATTCCGACAACTCCAAGGAGCGTCGTGACAGCCTGAACCGTCTGCTCTTCCCGAAGCAGTTCGAGGAGTTCAACGAGTTCCGTCGTAAGTACGGCAACACCGAGGCTCTCACCGACACCACGTTCTTCTACGGTCTGACCGAGGGCGAGGAGAAGGTTGTGCACTTCTTCCCGAAGGACTCCACCGACCGCTCCGAGCTCAACGCCATGGTCGTGCGCCTGGACGCTGTCGGCGAGCCGGACGAGAAGGGTATGCGCAACGTTGTCATGAACGTCAACGGCCAGATTCGCCCGATGAAGGTCCGCGACAACAACGTCGAGTCCACCGTCGCCACCGTCGAGAAGGCTGATCCGTCCAACGACGGCCACGTGGCCGCTCCGTTCGCTGGTGTGGTCAACCCGACCGCAGAGCCTGGCGACGAGGTCAAGGCCGGCGACCAAATCGCCGTCATCGAGGCCATGAAGATGGAAGCCTCCATCTCCGCCACCAAGGATGGCGTCGTCGAGCGCGTTGCTATCGGCCAGGCCACCAAGGTTGAAGGCGGCGACCTCATCGCTGTCATCAAGTAGGGCGCGAAGTAAGCCCTAGCCCGCACTTACGTAGCAGCCCGCGAGCACCACCTCGGTGCCGCGGGCTTTTGGCGTTTCGCTGGGACTTAGAGGGCAGCAGAAAGCCCGCGCACCGGATGATGGTGACGCGGGCTTGAGGTTTGTTTAGAGGTACTTGACCATCTGGCCGGGCTTTTGGCCTTCGACCTCGATGGGTTCGAAGCCTTCCTTGCGGTAGAGGCGGGAGGCGCGGTCGTTCTCGGAATCGACCCACAGCGCAATGGCGGGGGCGCCTTGCTCAGCGGCGAGGTCGCAGACGTTGCGCAGCAACTGGGCACCGACGCCGAGGCCGGCATAGCGGCGCTCTACTGCGATGCACAGCTCCGGGATGGACTCCGGGTCGTACTTCGTGGCCCAGTGGGACTGGTCGGTGGAGTCCTTCTCCGGGTTGGCGAGGTAGGCATCGCCTTTGCGTTCGCCGGTGAAGTAGCGCAGCCACGTACCACCAGCCGGGACTTTGAAGTCCGACAGGGCGATCACGCCGCCGTCGATGCGCGGGGACCAGTCATCGATGTAGGTTTCCAAGTCTGGAAGGTGGCAGTCTTTGATTTCGGACTGCTCGTCGCCAAAGACGTTGGCGAGGTAGAGCAGACGCGAAAAGTAGGTGCGATCTTCGTCAGTGGCTAGGCGGACACCGATGGTGGAGTCGTTGATAGTCATAGACTCCAACCTACCGATAAATCCTGCTACTTGATTTCCATGAGGGCATCGCCCTTGTGGACCTGGCCGCCTTCGCTGGCATTCAGGCCGGATACGGTGCCGGACTTGTGAGCCTTGACTGGGTTTTCCATCTTCATCGCTTCCAGAACTGCCACGACGTCACCCTCGGCGACTTCCTGGCCTTCTTCCACGTTGAGCTTGATGACGGTGCCCTGCATCGGTGCCACGACGGCATCGCCAGATGCGGCGGAACCAGAACCGCCGGAACGACGCTTCTTCTTCTTGCGCGGAGCAGCACCGTTGCCGAGTACCAGGTGGCCTGGCAGGGCGACCTCGATGCGGCGGCCGTCGACCTCAACGACGTACTTCTGCGGTGGCAGGACTTCTTCGTCGTCGGCATCGGCAGCAGGCTCCGCAGCAGGCAGCTGGTTATCCCACTCTTCTTCGATCCACTTGGTGTAGACGCGGTAGTTGCCCTCCGGGGCAGCAAAGTCCGGGTCGTCGACGATGGCGCGATGGAAAGGAATGACCGTCGGCAGGCCCTCGACCTGGAACTCGTCCAGGGCACGTGCTGCACGACGCAGGGTGGTCTCACGGTCCGGGCCGGAGACGATGAGCTTGGCCAGCATGGAGTCGAACTGGCCGCCGATGACGGTGCCAGCGGTTACGCCGGAATCAACGCGGACGCCCGGGCCTGCCGGTTCGCTGTAGGCGGTGACGGTGCCAGGAGCTGGCATGAAGTTTGCGGCGGCATCCTCGCCGTTGATGCGGAATTCGATGGAGTGACCGTGCGGTGCCGGGTCCTCGCTCAAGGTGAGCTCTTCGCCCTCAGCAATGCGGAACTGTTCGCGGACCAAGTCCAGGCCGGTGGTTTCCTCGGTGACCGGGTGCTCAACCTGCAGGCGGGTGTTGACCTCGAGGAAGGAAATCAGGCCGTCGGAACCAACGAGGTACTCGACGGTACCGGCACCGAAGTAGCCAGCTTCGCGGCAGATGCGCTTGGCGGACTCGTGAATGGTGGAGCGCTGCTCATCGGTCAGGAACGGAGCCGGGGCTTCCTCGACCAGCTTCTGGAAACGACGCTGCAGGGAGCAGTCGCGGGTGCCAGCGACGACGACGTTGCCGTGCTGATCGGCAAGCACCTGGGCCTCAACGTGGCGAGCGCGGTCGAGGTAGCGCTCCACGAAGCACTCACCGCGGCCGAAGGCAGCAACGGCCTCGCGGGTAGCGGACTCAAACAGCTCCGGGATTTCTTCGCGGGTGTGGGCAACCTTCATGCCGCGGCCGCCACCGCCGAAGGCAGCCTTGATAGCCACGGGCAGGCCGTGCTCGTCGGCAAAGGCCTGGATCTCGGCGGCATCGGCAACCGGCTCCTGGGTGCCCGGGGTCATCGGGGCGTCGGCACGCTGTGCGATGTGGCGCGCGGTGACCTTATCGCCCAAGTCACGGATGGACTGCGGGGAGGGACCAATCCAGGTCAGGCCGGCATCGATAACTGCCTGCGCGAAATCGGCATTCTCAGACAGGAAGCCGTAACCCGGGTGGATGGCATCGGCGCCGGACTTCTGCGCGGCGTCAAGGATTTTGTCGAAGACTAAGTAGGACTCGGCAGAGTTTTGGCCGCCGAGGGCAAAGGCTTCGTCGGCAAGCGCAACGAATGGTGCTTTGGCGTCAGGCTCGGCGTATACCGCAACGGAGGCAATGCCGGCGTCGCGTGCCGCGCGGATCACGCGGACTGCAATTTCACCACGGTTAGCAATGAGCACCTTGGTGATCTTCTTGGTTTCTACTGCCACGGCAGGAACCCTCCTGTTTCTTGAACTATTGGACTGCACACTATTCTTACACATTCAAACATGAGTAAACCGTCAAGTTCTAATTTTGTGCAGAAAAATAACCCGCACCTGCGGCGATGCGGGTCGTGTTCGGCGTGTTGGAACCTAGTTTAGTGCTTTTTAGCGCTCGATCGGCATACGAACCATGTTGCCCCACTCAGCCCAGGAGCCGTCGTAGGTGCGCACGTTGTCGAAGCCAATGAGGAACTTTAGAACAAACCAGGTGTGGGCGGCCTGCGCGCCGACGTGCGAGTACAAAATCGTCTCATCACTCGGTGTGAGCGCGCCGTAGTTGGTCTTGAGATCTTCTAGGCGGCGGAAGCAGGCGTTCGGATAGGTCGCGCGGTCCCACTCGAGGTTGATGGCGCCCGGGATGTGGCCGTGGCGAATGGTGGTGCCATAAGGGGAATCGCCCTGGGCGGAATGCTCGGTGGCCTGGCCGGCGTATTCCTCAGGTGGGCGGGTATCGACGATGGTGGCATCAGTGTTGTTGAGTAGGTCGGAGACAAAGGCGCGGTGGGCGGCATCGTCACGCTCGACGACCGGGTAATCGCTAGTCGGGTGCTCCGGGACCATGTAAGAGGTATCGCGCTCTTCGCTCATCCAGGCATCGCGGCCGCCGTCGAGCAGGCGCACATCCGGGTGACCAAAGCTTTCAAAGACCCACAGCGCGTAGGTGGCCCACCAGTTTGACTTATCGCCATAGAGCACGACGGTGTCTTCGCGGCGAATGCCCTTCTCGGACATCAGCTGGGCAAAAGCCTCGCCGTCGACGATGTCGCGGGTGACCGGGTCCATCAGTTCATTTTGGAAGTTGATGCGGGTGGCGGTGGGGATGTGGCCGATATCGTAAAGCAGGGCGTCTTCATCGACCTCAATGACGCGCAAACCGTTAATGCCCAGGCGGGCGGATAACCACGGCGCGGAGACTAACTTGCCGGGCTCGGCATATTCCTGAAATGGGGGATGGGGGTCGAACTCTGCCACGGTTCGTCTGCCTTTCGTGGTTGGGTTTGTTTTGTTGAAGGCGCGGCGCCATCTAAAAGAACAATTGGCCACGTCGCGCGTTAGTTTTCTTAGCTACCTACTGTATCGCGATTTTCTAAAAGTGATCACGAAGGGTCCTAATTTGTGGGATTGGATACATTTTACCCCGCTAAGTATGGTCTATGCGGTGCTGGTTATAACAAGTGTGCAGTCCAGGGCGATTTTGGGCCTGTGAGCGGCGATTTTAAGGCAGTTTTAAGGCGGGGTTAATCAAGCGGCGAGATTGCTACACCTGGGATATGTTTAAAAGTATGGGGAAGGGTGCGCGAGGTGCCCTCCCTTCGACCCCGCACCGAAGGAAAGGGAAAAGCAGTGCACAAAGCTATCGTCGTATTTGAGGTTGAAGGCGGCTCCGACAAGGGCGCAGACGGCCACCGCAAGGACACGATGCCAATTGTCAACGCCATCAAGGACGCGGGTTGGCACTCCGAGGTCATCTACTTCCACCCGGACAACGCTGATGACATCTACACCAAGGTTTCTGAGAACTTCGACGCCTACATCTCTCGTGTGAACCCGGGCAACATCCCAGGTGGCGAGAAGGGCTACTTCGAGCTGCTCACCAAGCTTGCCGATGCAGGCCTGGTTGGCATGTCTACCCCAGCTGACATGATGGCTTACGGCGCCAAGGACGCCCTGGTCAAGCTGAACGACACCCCGCTGGTTCCGGAAGACACCGCCGCATACTACGAGGTCGAGGACTTCCACAAGACCTTCCCGAACACCCTGTCCTACGGTGAGCGCGTTCTGAAGCAGAACCGTGGCTCCACCGGTGAGGGCATCTGGCGCGTCCGTCTGGCAGATGCTGACCTGGCTCAGTCCGTTGAGCCGGGCACCGACCTGCCGCTGGACACCGAACTGAAGTGCACCGAGGCCGTGGACAACAAGACCCACGACTACAAGCTGGGCGACTTCATGGACTTCTGTGACCAGTACATCATCGGCGACAACGGCATGCTGGTCGATATGTGCTTCATGCCGCGCATCGTCGAGGGCGAAATCCGCATCCTGCTCGTTGGCGATGAGCCGGTCTTCATCGTCCACAAGAAGCCGGCTGAGGGCGGCGACAGCTTCTCCGCAACCCTGTTCTCCGGTGCAAAGTACACCTACGACAAGCCGGAGTCCTGGCCGGAGCTGCTCGAGATGTTCGAAAAGGCTCGCCCGGTCATCGCCGACAAGCTGGGCGATACCGACGACGTTCCGCTAATCTGGACCGCTGACTTCATGCTTGCCGACGGCGAAGACGGCGAGGACACCTACGTTCTCGGCGAGATCAACTGCTCCTGCGTCGGCTTCACCTCTGAGCTCGACATGGGCATCCAGGAAAAGGTTGCCGCTGAAGCAATCTCTCGCGTGGAAAAGAAGAACGCTTAAAGATTTTACTTCCCGCATAGCGGTCAGTCTGCGGACTGGCCGCTTTCGCGATCTTCGGCGGAAGGCTTAACGAAACCCGCGCCAGGAAGAAGAAAAATTAGTAGTGTGAATCAACGTTCAATCTCTATTCCCGAATGAGAAGGGTTCACTCATGGCGGAGAACAACTCTGAGCCGTATTCCTGGGGCATCCCGGAAGAATTCCAGCAGCCGCAGCAGCCAGCGCAGCAAGCCGAGCAACCGCAGCAGGCAGACTCGACGACGACCACTACTGCGCCAAATAATGCGCCTGACTCGAACGAATCAGGCGTGAAGAAGTTCTTCAACAGGCACGTGCGCCACGGTGTTCTTTTTGAACGCCTATGGGACTTTGAGTTTAAGAATTTCATGACCATTGGTCTGGTGCGGATTCTTTACATCATCAGCATCGCCCTGGCGGTTGTGGTGTGGCTCGCCTTCATCCTGTTTACTTTCGTAGCTTTCGTGCAGCTATTGTTCGATGACTTCGGCAGTGGCGTCGTGATGTTCTTCCTCTGGCTGCTTGTCATAGTTGCGGGATGGATTCCGGCCTGGCTCTGGATTCTTGGCTCGCGAGTGTTCTTCGAAGGAATTGTTGCCCTCATTCGCATCGCACAGAACAGCTCCGATATCTCCGGACAGTTGCACAACAAGATGTAGCGCAGGGTGTCGCAGTTTAACGCGAAGTAGGCGAAAACCTGCTCGCGAAAAGAGAAAGTGGTACGAAAACACCCCGGGCCTAGTTCAAGTTCAGTAGGCGCGGGGTGGATTTTTAGTCGAGGAGGGCGGCGACGGAGTCGGGGTCGGCATCGGAAAGCATTTGGCGCAGGCGGTCGTACTCATCGTCCTCGCCGATGGCCTGTGCGGTGTGGGCGAGTGCGGCGATGGCGCGCAGAACGCCCTGGTTCGGCTCGTGGGAGAACGGAACCGGGCCCCAGCCCTTCCAGCCGTTGGCGCGCAGGCGGTCCAGGCTGCGGTGGTAGCCGGTGCGGGCATAAGCGTAAGCCGTGATGTACGCGGTCGGCAGGGCCTCATCGGAGCGCAGGCGCTCGAGTTCCTTCTCGGCGAGCAGTGCCCACAGCAGTGGGGAATTAGGGTGCCCGATAAGACCAGCCTGCAGGTCGTCGGTGGAGTCGGCACCAGGATCGGCAGGCAGACGAATCGGGTCAGGGGCTAACATGTCGTTAATTTCCATGGCGCCAGCCTACCTGCAAGCTAGGAGTTCTCCCAGAAGTCCGAAGCATTGAATCCGAAGCTATACAGCGCACGGCGCACCACCGGCAGCGACAGCCCGATGACCGAGGAGGGATCGCCCTCGATACGGTCGATAAACCAACCGCCCAGGGCCTCCAGCGTAAAGGCACCTGCGCACTGCAGTGGCTCACCGGAGCGAGCATACTTTGCGATGTCCACCTCACTAATCGGCGCAAAGCGCAACACCGTGCGTGCGGTCTCGACGTGGCGCTGGTCGCCGTAAATGACGCAGTGACCGGTGAGCAGCTCAGCCTGTTTGCCGGCCTGGGCACGCCAGCGGGCGATGGTGTTGTCGACAGTGTGCGGTTTGCCTTGGAGTTCGCCGTCGAGCAGCAACATGGAATCCCCGCCGATGATGACGGTGTCTCCATCACCCTCGGTGGCTCCGGCAACGTCCGGAGCCACCGCTTCGGCTTTGGCAGTGGCTAAGGCAGCGACAATCTCCGCGGGAGGGTGGCCGGCAAGTTCTGCCTGGATGGTCTCTTCGTCGACATCGGCAGGCCGCAGGACAGGCTCCACGCCCGCGGAGCGCAGGATGCTCGCCCGGGAAGGCGACTGGGAAGCGAGAACTATCCGCATTAGTAGTAGCGCACGTTACGAAACGCAGAGGGGTTGAAGACCTCCTGCGCGCCGTACTGGCTGTAGCGATCTTCCAACCGTCCCCAGAGGTTGCGTTCGCCCACACCAGCGCCGGCAGCCTGGGCGCGGGCCTGCTGGGAGAGCTGAGTAAACACCATGGTCAGTGCGGCGACCTCAGCGTCACTCGGGGAACCTTTAACAATCTGGAAAGCGGGTGCGGACATGTTGTGCTCCTTTTAGAGGGTGATGTTGCCGTGCTTCTTCGGCGGTTGGGACACGATCTTGCGCTCGAGCAGACGCAGGGCCTCAGCGAGATAACCACGCGTTGCGGCTGGCTCGATGACGCTATCGACCAGGCCACGCTCTGCTGCAGCATAAGGATGCAGGAACTGCTCGGCGAGTTCTTCCTCGCGCTGCTCGTCGGCATCGTCGCCGTAGATGGCGAGTGCTGCCTGGGAGGCCTGGGTCACTGCAATTTCCGCGGTCGGCCAGGCGTAGACCAAGTCTGCGCCGAGGTCCTTAGCGCCCATGAAGACATAGGCCGGACCGATGGCCTTGCGGGTAATCACAGTCAGAGTACCGACGGTGGCCTCAGCCTGCGCGAACGCCAGCTTCGACGCGCGACGCAGCAGGCCCGACTTTTCTTCCTCCGGCGTCGGCACGAAACCGGGGGAGTCAACGAACTGGATCACCGGGGTGTTGAAGGCATCGCAAGTGCGGATGAAACGCGCGGCCTTCTCCGAGGCAGCCGAATCAATCGCGCCGGCCAGCACCAGCGGCTGGTTGGCGACGATGCCGACCACGCGGCCTTCGATGTAGGCAAAGCCGGTGATCATATTCTCCGCCGCCTGGGCGGAGAGCTCAAAGAAGGTATCCGGATCCACGACGGTGTTGATGACCTCGCGCATGTCGTAGGCCTCAGCAGCGTTGTCCGGGATAACCGCGTTCAGTGGGCGCTCGCGCTCACCGATGTTGTCCGCGATGGAACCTTCGGCAACTTCGGCAGCCACGCGCGGGGCCTCGGCGCGGTTGTTGGCCGGCAGGTAGGCCGCAATATCGCGGGCCAGCGATACGGCCTGCTTGTCGTCCTCGGCCACCAGGTGCGCGGTACCCGCGTTCGCGTGGACGGCGGCGCTGCCGTACTCGGCAGGCTCCGCACCGGCGATGTGACCGGCAGCTTGGTGGAGGTTGGTGCCTTCGGTGACGATGAGGACATCGGCAAGCGTGGGCGCAAAAGCAGCCGCACCAGAGGTATCACCAACAACGACGCTAATCTGCGGGATCAGGCCGGAGGCGCGCGTAATCTGCGCCAGGGTGCGTGCGTAGCCAGCAAGCGTGACGATGCCCTCCTGCACACGTGGGCCAGTCGACTCATACAGGCCAATGACCGGCACACCAGTCTTCATGGCGAGCTCATAAATCTTGCCGAGCTTTTCAGCGTAAACCTCGCCTAAAGTGCCGTCGAAGACCGTAGCGTCCTGGCTAAAAATGCAGACCTTGCGGTCTTCGACCGTGCCGTAACCGGTGATAATGCCATCGGTATACGGGCGGTCGTGCTCGCGACCAAACGCGGTCGAGCGATGGCGCGCCAGGGCGTCAGTTTCGACGAAAGAGCCGGCATCGACGAGAGCCTCCACGCGCTCACGGGCGCTGAGGCGACCTGCGGAGTGGGTATCTTCCAGAACCTGCGACCCCATCGGGGCACGCGACTGCTCGAGGCGGCGGGCCAGCCCCTCGATCTTCCCAGCAGTGGTTTTCGGATCAGTCATAGTGCTCGAGTCTACAAGCCCTTTCTCTTATCGCAGCAATCAACGGGAACTTCCAGTGGAACTTCCGCTGGATGATAGCGATGAACCTGGATTATCGGAACTTGCATCTGGGTGCGAGGCGGCCCCGGGGATGCGGACGTAGCCGGGGAACTTTGCGGGAGCGTCGAGTTCTTGGCGGATGATGGACATGTCAACGCCTAGGTCTTTGGCGAAGACGGTGCGGGTGCCGGTGTAGACGGCGGCGTCATTCGCGTTGAATTCGAAGACGCGGGCGCCGCGCAGGGTGTGTTGTTTCGGGGTGCCATCGGCAAGCCCGTAGGTGCCGAAACCGGTGCCGGGGCCGTAGCCGAGCTCGATGCCGAAGTAGTTGCCCATGTAGGTGTTGATGTGGTCGTGCCCGCAGTACATACCGCGGATATCGCCGCGGGCTTGGGCGGCGGCATAGATACCGGAGTTAAAGGCGCCGACGTAGACGTCTTCGTTCTTATCGCCGACGATGCCATGCGTTTCCACAGCGCGCTTGTGGTCGATGAGGCCGTCGTTGTACGGCCCGCCGAACCACATGTCGCGGTGTTCAAAAGTAGGGATGTGGAAAAACATAAGTCCTTCGATGGTGTGGCCAGCCTGCTCGGCTAGGGCATCGGATGCCTGGGTATACCACTGGATTTGTTGCGGGTGGATGTAGTCGTAGCTGGGCAGTTCCTCGGCGTTCTGGCCGCCTAGTTCATCTGGGCGGTAGCGACCGGAGTCCAGAAGCCAGAAGGCGAAGCGGGGGCGGTGGGCATCGTGAAGCGTGAGCAACGTATTGGATGCGCCGTAGCCACCAGTTTCAGCCGGGGCGTTGCAATTGTGGCGGTAGCTGCGGATGAACTCCACCATCTGCGCATGGCGCACACCGGTGTTGTTGTCCTCAGCGGAATCTTCGTCGTGATTGCCGAAGGTCAACGCCCACGGGATGCCGCGTTCCTCCATGGGAAGAACCACGTTGTTAATCGCCTGGTAGACCTCCTCCGCGGTGGAAGGATCGCCGTTGATGACATCGCCGTTGATCAACGCGAACCCGGGCTTTTCCTCATCGAGTACCTTGCCCATGAACTCGATGGTGCGGGTATCGGTGAGGTGATTGTCCTGGGTGTCGTTGAACTGGATGACCTTGAATGCTCCAGAGCGGTCAAAATTGAGTTCTATGGAGTTGTCTTTCGCCGCTAGCTGAGGAGCGGCAGCTAGCGGCGCCGCGATAGCGGGGGAAGTTGACGCCACCGCGGTGGTTGTTGCGGCCGCCAGCAGTGAGCTGGAGGCCAAGAAATTACGTCGGGACAGTGCCACAGTGCTCTCCTTATATACAGAGGGATTAATCAGTCACTGGGAGAGATTAAGCCCCTGGGGTAGCGCTGGGATGACCAGAAAGTAAATACTTATCGAATAATTTAGAGCGGAATATTGCCGTGCTTGCGCGCCGGGCGAGCAACATTCTTGTCGGAGTACAGGCGCAGGTTCTTGGCAATCTGGGTGCGGGTTTCAGAAGGCAGGATGACTGCGTCGATAAGTCCGCGCTCCGCGGCCTTATACGGGTTGAGCATCTGGTCTTCGTACTCGCGCTCGAAGGACTTGGTCAGCTCGGCAACATCGATGCCGCCTTCCTGGGCCTTCTTGATTTCCTTGCGGTAGATGAAGCCCACGGCACCGGCAGCGCCCATCACGGCAATCTGCGCGGTCGGCCACGCCAGGTTGACGTCGGCGCCCAAGCCCTTGGAGCCCATCACGCAGTACGCGCCGCCGTAGGCCTTGCGCAGGGTGACGGTGATCTTCGGGACGGTGGCCTCACCGTAGGCGTAGAGCAGCTTCGCACCGCGGCGCAGGATGCCGGCGTGCTCCTGGGAGGTGCCAGGGAGGAAGCCGGGGACATCGACAAGCAGGACCAGCGGAATGTTGAAGGAATCGCAGGTGCGGATGAAGCGTGCGGCCTTCTCGGAGGAATCGATATCCAGGCAGCCGGCGAGGACCTGCGGCTGGTTGGCCACGAAGCCAACGGTCTGGCCTTCGATGCGACCGAAAGCCACGACGACGTTCTCCGCGCGGTCGGCTTGGATTTCCAGGTACTCGCCGTCATCGGTGATGGCCTCAATGACGGTCTTGATGTCATAAGGCTGGGTCGGCGAATCCGGGATGAGGGTATCCAGGGTGAGGTCGTCGGCGGTTTCCTCGTCGAGTTGCGGATAAGGCTCGAAAGGCGAGCGCTGGCGGTTATTCGACGGCAGGAAGCCGACCAGGTCGTGGACCCAATCCAGGGCGTCTTCGTCGGAGGACGCGGTGTAATGGGAGTTACCAGCCTGGGCCATGTGGATATCAGCGCCACCGAGTTCTTCCTGAGTGACTTCCTCGCTGGTGACTGTCTTGATGACGTCCGGGCCGGTGACGAACATCTTGGACTTTTCTTTGACCATGACCACGAAGTCGGTCAGGGCAGGGGAGTAGGCGTTGCCACCAGCGCACGCGCCCATAATGACGGAAATTTGCGGGACGACGCCGGATGCTTCGATGTTCTGGTAGAAGGTCTGCGCAATCCAGTCCAGGGAGACCGCACCGTCCTGGATGCGGGCACCGGCACCTTCGTACAGGCCGATCAGGGGGCGGCCCGTGGTGACGGCGAGCTTTTGGATCTTTACCATCTTTTCGCCATAGACCTCACCGAGCGCACCGCCGAAGACGGTACCGTCCTGGCTAAAGATGCAGACTTCGCGGCCATCGATGGTGCCCCAGCCGGTGACAATGCCATCGGTGGACGGACGCTTAGCGCCCATGCCGAAGTCGGTGGTGCGGTGCTTGGCCAGCATGTCCGTTTCGACGAAGGAACCCTCGTCGAGCAGGTAATCCAAGCGTTCGCGCGCGGTGAGTCGACCGGCGGCGTGCACCTTCTCGTGGGCAGCATCGCCCATCGGCGCTTTGGCCTCGGCACGCCGACGTTTCAGTTCCGCGATTTTCTCCGCGGTGGTCGTGACGTCGTTCAAGCTATCGAGTTCCGGCAAATGTGAGGAAATGGTCATGTTTTGGAATCATAGATACTTTTAGCCTACGCGTACAGCATTTGCGCAAAGTGATTTCCATCACAAAACTAGTTTCCGCTGGTCAAACGTGAATAATCCCTCACATTTTTCTCTGTCTGTGGCGTGTCTAGGCCTCCACTGGCACCCACGCGTAGCCAAAAGCATCCAACTCCACCGGCCCTAAGTCCACTGGTTCCTCGGAGAAGTTGAACAGGCACAGCGTCTTACCGCGTTGGAAACCGAAGACGGCCTTCTCGCCGGTCTCGACCAGTTCCATGTCCTGTTCGGCATCGTGTAGGTCGGGCGAGGTTTTGCGCGCTGCAATTAGTTCGCGCACGCGGTTGAGCAGCGAATGGGCATCGTCACGCTGCTCGGCCACGGAGGTGCCTTCGCCACCGACGATGGGGCGGCGGGTCTGCAGGGCAGTACTAAATCCTGCACCCGGGCCCGGTTCCCACTGCATCGGGGTGCGCACGGCATAACGGTCCGGCAGTTGCGGGGCATCACCCATGCCAATCTCATCGCCGTAGTACAAAAATGGGGCACCCGGCAGGGCCAGCAGCAATGCATAGAGCATCTCGATGCGGCGCTGGTCATGCTGCATCAACGGTGCCAAACGCCTAGCGATGCCCACGTGAGCACGCATTCCTTCGTGGGGCAGGTAGGCATCGTAAAGCAATTCGCGATTAGCCGCATCCACCATCTCCAAGGTGAGCTCGTCGTGGTTGCGCAAGAAATTGCCCCACGCACAGCCCTTCGGCAGCGGCGGCATTTCACCGAGGATGTCGTAGATAGGGGTGGCATCCGACATCGCCATCGCCTGGTAAATCCGCGGCATGAGCGGGAAGTTAAACACCATGTGGAAGCGATTGCCCTCGCCAAAAAATTGCATGGTCTCCGCCGGGGGCTGGTTGGCTTCGGCAATCATGATGGCTTCGGGGTAGTGCTTATCGATGAACGCACGAATTGACTCAATAAACTCAATCGTCTCCGGCAGCGACTCACCGCCGACTTCATCGCGCTCGTAGAGATAGGGAATTGCATCGAGGCGGAAGCCGTCGAGGCCCTTGTCCATCCAGAAGGAAATGATCTTAAAGATTTCCTCGTGCACGGCCGGGTTGTCGTAGTTGAGGTCCGGCTGGTGGGAGTAGAAACGGTGGAAGTAGTACTGCTGGCGCTCCTCATCCCAGGCCCAGTTGGAAGTTTCCACATCGGTGAAGATGATGCGGATTTCCGGGTAGCGGTCCGGGTTGTCGCTCCAGACGTAGTAGTCGCCGTAGGGTCCGTCCGGGTCCTTGCGGGAAGCTTGGAACCACGGGTGCTGGTCGCTGGTGTGGTTGAGCGCCAGGTCCGTCATGATGCGAATGCCGCGGGCATGGGCTTCCTCGACGAGCTCGTCGAAGTCGTCCATCGTGCCGTAATCGGGATGGATGTCGAAGTAGTCGGCGATGTCGTAGCCGTCATCACGCAGCGGGGAAGCGTAGAAAGGCGAGAGCCACAAGCAATCGATGCCGAGCCATTTGAGGTAGTCCAATTTGGCAATCACACCGCGTAAGGTGCCCACGCCTTCGCCTTGGTGGTCGTGGAAACTACCTACTAAGGCTTGGTAGAACACTGCGTTGTCGTGCCAGCTCATTGGAGATCCTTCCTCTTAGCTCGCCAGGTTAAATAAGTAAGTCCGCAGAATACTGCGGCCACTAGCCCCGGCCAAATAGCCGGGTCAGGCTGGAATATATTGATCACTGCTTGCACTACGGCCACTAAGGCGAAGAAGCCTAAGAAGCCGAGTGCGGTATCCCAGAGTAGTTCGCGGCGCATTAGGCCTTTACTCCGCCGGCGGTCAAGCCTGCGACGATGCGGTGCTGGAAGACCAGCACCATAATGACCAAGGGGATGGTCACCAGTGCGCCCGCAGCCATCGTGGCCGCATAGGGGTATTCGAAGGAGCTAGGACCGGAAAAGCGCGCGATGGCCACGGTGACCGGCTCGGTCGCGGTCGTCGATAGCTGTCGGGCCAACATAAACTCATTCCAGGTCGTGATAAACGCGATGATAGCGGTTGTAAACAACGCTGGTGCGGCCAGCGGCAGCAAAATCAGCCGGAATGCCTGGCTTCGCGATGCCCCATCCACCCGGGCTGCTTCCTCCAATTCCCACGGTAGCTGGCGGAAAAAGCTGAGCAGCGTGTAGATGGTCAGCGGCAGTGCGAAAGAAATATTCGGAATGATCATCGCGCGGTAGGTACCAATCCATTCCAGGCTGCCGAAGAGCTGGAAGAGCGGGGTGACCAAAGCGATGGCCGGGAACATCGAGGCTGCCAGGATGATGCCGGTGACAATGCCCTTGCCCGGGAAGTTGTAGCGGGCCAGGGCGTAGGCGGTAAACACGCCAATGGCCACGGCAATCGCGGTGGTGACCAGGGAGATGAACAACGAGTTCCCCAGCGCGCCGAGGAAGTCATTGCCCTTGTCGGTGGCCAGTGCGTCGCGGAAGTTATCCAGCGTGATGTGGGTAGGCCATGGGGTGGTATCGAAGGTGTAGTCCTTGTGGCGTAAGGCGGTAACCACCATCCAGTAGAAGGGCGCGAGACCCCAGAACATGATGAAGATGATGCCTGCGTAATGACCGAAACTACGCATGATTTAGGCTCCCTTCTGCTTGGAAAAGTCCGCGCCCAAAAAGCGCACCAGGATGAATGCGACGAAGAAGATCAGCAAGAAGATCAGCGTTGAGAGCGCCGAGGCGGAATTGAAGTTGCCCTGCCGCATGTCCTCGACGACCAGCTGTGAAATCGTGGCAGTCGGGGCGTTGGAGGAGGCCGAAATCATAATCACTGGCAGGTCGTACATGCGCAGCGCGTCCAGGGTGCGGAAGAGTACTGCCACCATGAGCGCGGGGCGCACCAGCGGCAACGTAATCCGGAAGAAGGTCTGGACGCGATTGGCGCCATCGACTTTCGCGGCGTCATACACATCCCGCGGAATCATTTGCAGACCTGCCAGAATCAACAGCGCCATAAACGGCGCGGTCTTCCACACGTCCGCGATAATTACGGCCATGCGCGCGTAGAAGGGGTCGGTGGTCCAGGCGATGTTGGCATCGAGAAGAGAGTTCACTATGCCATCGGGGGCGAACATGAACTGCCACAGCTTCGCCGTCACCGCAGTCGGAATGGCCCACGGAATCAGCACCGCCGCGCGGACCAGACCGCGACCGCGGTAGTTGCCGTTCATAATCAACGCCATGAACAGACCCAGGATGGTTTCCAGCAACACCGTGGTGACAGTAAAGAACAGCGTGACGCGCACTGCGGGCCAAAAGTCCGTCGCAATCACACCCGGCGGGCAGGCAGACGCCATACCCGTGGCGTCCATACAGCGGTTGTTAATCCAGTACAGGTAGTTCTCTAGGCCGGCAAAGCCGCCTTCCTCGAAGAGGCCCGTTTCTGGATTCAGCTGCCTATTGCCCTGGAAGGACAAAAAGATAGCGCGGATAATCGGATAGCCAATCACCACCGCCAACGCAATGAGCGCCGGTGCGATGAGCATGGCCACATGCCCGTACCGCCGCGAGCCCTTCTGCTTGGACTTGCGCGGCTGAGGAACCTTAGTTGCAGTCACGCTGATTCCTTTCTTGTTCACCAGTGATAAAAATCATAGCCCCCGACACCGGTGAGATCCCGGCGCCGAGGGCTAAAGGGAGAACATTTTCAGTTCTCCCGTTTAAGCGACATGGAAGTCTTCCCTAAGGACTTACCCCTGGGAAGCAGACTCGATGGCTGCCTTCATGTCGGTGGTGGCATCGTCGACAGACTTGCCGTCGGTCAGCGCTGCGTAAGCGTTGTCCTGGATAGCCTTAGAAATCGCTGCGTAGAACGGAGACACCGGACGCGGTGCGGCGTTTTCCAGGGATTCCTTCAGAGCCGGCAGGTACGGGTGCTGCTCAACCAGGGACTCATCGTCGTAGATGGAAGCCAGAACCGGCGGGAAGGAAGCCTCAGCGAAGGACTTCTGGTTTTCTTCGTTGATGATGAACTCCATGAACTCCAGTGCGGTGGCCTTGTTCTCGGAGTTGATGTTGATGCCGTTGTTGTAGCCACCCAGGGTGGAGACACCAACGCCGTCCTTGCCGACCAGCGGCTGCACCTCGAAGTTCAGACCTGCATCCTCAGAGTTGGCGAACATGTACGGCCAGTTCACAGCGAAGGCGGTATCGCCCTCGGTGAAGGTCATGTTGGTCTCTTCCTCGGTAGCTGCGGTGGAATCAGCAGAAATGGTGCCGTCTTCGTAGGCATCGACCATGGCCTGCAGGCCTTCCTTGGACTCTTCGGAATCCACGGTGACGTTGCCATCGTCGTCTAGCACGGAACCGCCCCAGCCTTCCATGAAGCCTGCGGTGTTCAGGGCCAGGCCCTCGTACTGCTTTAAGGTCATGGTCAGGCAGTCGGTGTCCTCTTCGAGTGCCTCACATGCCGAGCGGATGTCGTCGAAGGTCTCCGGAGCCTCATCGACCAGGTCGGTGTTGCGGAACAGCAGCTGACCGTTGGTGTTCTGCGGCAGGGCGTAGAGGGTGTCGTTGTAGGTTGCCGACTCCACGGTGGAATCCAGCAGGGAAGAGGTGTCGGTCTCGAAGTCATCGGTAAGCGGCTGCAGCCACTGGTTTGCGGCGAACTCCGCAGTCCAGGTGACATCGAGAGCCATGACGTCGTAGTCAGCGTTGCCGGACTGCAGGGACTGCACCAGGGTCTCGCGCTGGGCGTCAGCCTCACCGGCCAGCTCGCTCAGGGTGACCTCTTCGTCCGGGTGCTCTTCGTTCCACTTCTCGATGATCGGAATCAGCTTGTCGGTGTCATTCTTACCCATCGCAAAAGTGATGGGGCCGCGGCCGTCACCACCGTTGGCATCGTCGCCGCCGGCAGCGCCGTTCTCCGATGCGGAATCATCAGAGGAACAACCCGCCAATACAAGGGCAACAGTAGCGGTGGTGGCGATAGCGCCAGTGCGCGCGGAGCGCAGGAAGGATTTCTTCATGGAAATACACCTTTCGGAAAACATCTGGTGACTCAAAAATAAGTTATTTCCAACCAGAACCGAACCAATTTCCAATTATTCCTACGAAATGGGGGTGAAAACACCCCTTAAATCCGTGCCCCCGTGTCCGGATGGAAGCGATGCGCGGCCGCAGGATCGAAGCTCATGTCTACCTTGTCGCCCCGGTGGGGTACCTCACCGTGCTCGGCACGGGCCACCATGCGCCCCTCAGGTGTCAGGGCATAAACATAGGATTCGGCACCGAGTTCTTCTATGATGTCGACTTCGCCGTGCAACACCGCGGGGCCTGCAGCACCAATCGTCATTGCCTCCGGGCGCACACCAACGCGATGTCCGTCGTAGTCAAAGATATTCATGGCAGGCGAGCCGATGAAGCCGGCGACGAATTCGTTGGCGGGGGCATCGTAAAGCTCGCGCGGTGGTGCCACCTGCTGCAAAATGCCATCTTTGAGCACAGCCACGCGGTCGCCCATGGTCATCGCCTCGACCTGGTCGTGGGTCACATACACCGTCGTGGTGCCCAGGCGCTGCTGCAAGCTGGCCAGTTCCGCACGGGTTTGCACGCGCAGCTTCGCATCCAGGTTGGACAGCGGCTCGTCCATCAAAAACACCTGCGGGTTACGCACAATCGCACGCCCCATGGCCACGCGCTGGCGCTGACCGCCCGACAGGTCCTTCGGCTTGCGCTCCAGATAATCCTGCAGGCCCAAAATCTCCGCGGCCTCTTCCACCTTGGCGCGAATCTCCTGCTTAGGAAGCTTTTGCAGCTTCAGCGCAAAACCCATGTTCTCCGCCACAGTCAGGTGCGGGTACAACGCATAATTTTGAAACACCATCGCAATATCGCGCTGGCCGGGCTCTAAACCGGTGACGTCTTTATCACCAATCAAAATCCGCCCACCGGAGGTTGGCTCCAAGCCCGCCAAAGAGCGCAGCGTAGTGGACTTTCCGCAGCCAGACGGGCCCACGAGCACCAGAAACTCACCGTCTGCGATATCTAAGTCCAGGTCCTTTACCGTCGGCGTCGATGCGCCTGGATACGTAATGTTGACCTTTTCAAAAGTGACCTTTGCCATGCGCTTACCCTAGCAGCACGTGGCGGATTCGGCGGGTATTCTCTAAGCCCATGACCGGACTTGATATCGCGCACCTGCGCCACGCCTTGGCCTTAGAGTTTCCTCGCATTGACCACGTCCGCGAAACTGGCTCCACCAACGCAGACCTGCTTAACGATGCCGCACCGCTGAACCGCGCCGTCCTGTTTGCCGATGTGCAAACCTCCGCCCGCGGCCGCCTGGGCCGTTCCTGGAGCGCACCTGCCGATGCCCAACTCATCACCTCGGTCATGCTGCTTCCAGAATCCGTTGAACACCTGGGCACCCTGCCCTTGGCCGCCGGCCTGGCCGTGACCGATACCGTCGACGGCGCTGTGCTCAAATGGCCCAACGACGTGCTTTACGACGGCAAAAAGCTCTGCGGCATCCTCGCCGAACGCGCAGGCGACGGCCGTGTCGTCTTAGGTATCGGCCTGAACGTTTCTTTGACCCGCGAGCAGCTCCCCGTCTCGCACGCTACTTCGTTGCTGTTGGAAGGACACTCCACCGACCGCACTGTGGTCGCCGAGTCGTTGCTACGGAACCTGTCCACCCGCCTGGACCAGTGGGAATCCCAGTCTCCGGAATTGCTCGATGACTACCGCGCAGTTTGTTCCACGCTCGGCCAACAGGTCCGCTTGGAAGCCCCCGGCGGTGACATCGTTGGTCGCGCCGACGGCATCGGCGAGGATGGCAGCATTAACGTCGGCGGAAAGTTCTACTACGCTGGGGACATCACCCACCTGCGACCAGCGGAGGATGCATGAGCTTAATGAAGATGGGACGCGGCGAAGTCGTGCGTGCAGACGTCACGACTCCTTTCCGTGCGCTCATTTTCCCGTTACTCGAGCTCATCCTCATTACCGGCTTGGCCTGGATCGCCATCGGTTGGGCCGATATGCAGGGCATCGATGCGATGTTGCGCAACGCCATCGTTGTCATCTGGGCAGCCTTAATTACCTGGCGCTTTGCGATGCCCGTCTACCACTCCCGCCGCAAACGCTTCATCGTGACCAATCGTCGCGTCATCGCCCGCGAGGGCAAGCACATCGACTCCATTCCGCTGTCCGATATTCGCGGCGCACGCCGTCGCCGCGGCGGCATCTCCTTGGCCATCCATGGCTTTGAGCGCCCAATGTTCTTCCCGCAAGTACCGAAGAGCAAACAAATCGAGGCGATTATCAACGAACCCCGCTGGCCCTAACTTTTCCTGCCGTTCTGACCAGGCAGAACGGCAGTTATCCACAGGCAAAAAATTTTCTCTTTCGGGGGTTGCATCTGACTTCTTAACGTAGAAGTCATGAGTAAGATTTCGGCTTTGGCTACAGCGCTGGGCTCTGCGATGGACCTTCTCGCAGAGGCCGCTGCTGAGCCTGCCCGCGTGGAGTTGCTGCCAGTACCGGTGGCAAAGCGTGTGCGCAAACTTGTCGATGTCTACTTCGGCACCACCCGCTTTAGCAAGAAACAGCGCCAGGCCGTCGCCGCTGCCCGCGCGAATGATCACGACCTGCCGACGCTAGAGGTTATTGAGCGCTACGCGCGTCGCGCTGAAACCCAAACCGTGGCCTGGAATTTCCGCTTGCAGATGTGCCAGACCCGCGCCGACGCCGTGCAGATGGAAGTACTGGCACGCGAGAAGATGCCGCCGAAAGAAAAGAAGGAAGAACCCGGCGTGCGTTTGCGCCGCGGCAAGAAATACTGGACTTGGGCAGTGACCGGCCCATCCGACCTGGTTGCCGAACTCCACAACCAAGCCAAGACCCTTACCGAGGTCGAAGAGCTGTTTAGCACCGGCGCCGCCAAGTCCGAGGTGGTCACAAACGTCGTGATTAACCTCAACGAGCTGGTCAAGGTCTGCTTCGACGAAGAAGAAGTCACGCTTCGCCTGACCAATGGCTCTACGCTCACCGGCGCTCAGCTTGTCGAGCGCACGCTAGCCGAATGCGGCCTCGTTACCCTCATCCACCCGGTCGAAGGACCGATTAACCTCTACCGCGCAGAGCGCTTCGCCTCCTGGAAACAGCGCCAGATGGCCGCCGCCGAGAACCCGATGTGCCCCTGGCCAGGCTGCTATAAACCAGCGGATGAGTGTCAGGTTCACCACCTCCAAGCCTGGATTCAAGGCGGGGAGACCAACCCGAAGAACCTCACCACCGCATGCAAGTACCACAACCGGGTCAATGCCGATGACCCGAATGCCCCGCCGAAGCGCGGTCGCCTGGCGCGGGTGAATGGAAAAATCCAGTGGGTCCCGCCCTGGGCAGCTGCCTGTTAAGCAGCGGTTGGGCTTTGCCCTGCCGCCGCTTCGGCATGCCCGGGGGCTAGTATTAGGGGCGTGACTAACGAAGCTAAGCCCACTGTTGTTGTTTATGGCGACGGTCAATTGGCCCGCATGATGCAGCCGGCCGCCGCGGAGCTGGATATCCACCTGCGGGTGTTGGCCAGCTCGGAGTCGAATTCCGCCGCGCAGGTCATTCCCGACCGCGTTCTCGGCGATTACCACGATTACGACGTACTTTACGATGCCGCCCAAGGCAGCGACGCCGTCACCTTCGACCACGAGCACGTCCCCAACGAGCATCTGCACGCGCTTATCGATGCCTCCTTCAACGTCCAACCCCAACCCTCCGCCTTGATTCACGCCCAGGACAAACTCGTCATGCGTGAAAAGCTGGCAGAACTCGGCGTTCCGGTCCCGCGTTTTAAGGCCATCGAGTCCGTCGAAGATGCCCGCGCCTTTTCCGAGGACGTCCACGGCCAGATTTGTCTGAAGGCTCGCCGCGGCGGCTACGACGGCAAGGGCGTCTGGTTCCCCGACCCAGCCGAGTTCGAATCGCTGGTCAAAGAACTTCTCGACAACGACACCCCGCTGGTCGCCGAAGAAAAAGTCGCCCTGACCCGCGAACTCTCCGTCCTGGTCGCCCGCGCGCCGGGCGGTGAGGTCCGCGCCTGGCCAGTCGCCGAATCCGTCCAGCGCGACGGCGTCTGCGCCGAAGCCATCGCACCTGCACCCGACCTCGACCCAGAGATGGCCGAGAAGGCCGCTGGCATCGGCCGCACCGTCGCCGAGAAGCTCGGCGTTACCGGCGTGCTCGCCGTTGAGCTTTTCGCCTTCGACAACAACGGCATCGAGGATGTCTCGGTCAACGAGCTGGCGATGCGCCCACACAACACCGGCCACTGGACCCAGGACGGCTGCGTGACTTCCCAGTTCGAGCAGCACCTGCGTGCAGTTCTCGACTGTCCGCTCGGCTCCACCGAGACCCTGGCCCCGTACACCGTCATGGCCAACGTGCTAGGCGCACCGGAGGATCCGGAGATGCCCATGCGCGACCGCGTTCGCGAAGTCATGCGCACCTACCCGCAGGCCAAGATTCACCTCTACGGCAAGGATCACCGTCCCGGCCGCAAGATTGGCCACGTCAACGTCGTCGGCACTGATGCCGAGGAAACCCGCCGCATCGCCCGCACCGCCGCCCACTTCTTGGTCGCGGCGAAGTGGGACTAGAAAATTACCGAAAGGACCTTTTATGTCGGCTCAAGTAGGCCTCATCATGGGCTCAGATTCCGATTGGCCCACCGTCGAACCCGCTGCCGAAGTACTCGCAGAATTCGGCATCCCCTTCGAAGTCGGTGTCGTCTCCGCTCACCGCACCCCGGAGAAGATGCTTGCCTATGCCAAGCAAGCCCACACCCGCGGCCTGAAGGCGATTATCGCCTGCGCGGGCGGTGCAGCTCACCTGCCGGGCATGGTCGCGGCAGCCACTCCGCTGCCAGTTATCGGCATTCCGCGCGCACTCAAGGACCTCGACGGACTCGACTCGCTGCTGTCCATCGTTCAGATGCCTGGTGGCGTACCGGTCGCCACCGTCTCTATTGGCGGTGCGAAGAACGCCGGTCTGCTTGCCGCACGCATCCTGGGCGCCGGCGACCCGAAGCTGGTGGAAAAGATGGCCGCCTACCAAGAAAACATGGCCAAAGAAGTAGAGCAGAAGGACGCGAACCTCCGCGCCCGCCTTTTGGGGGAAGAAAACTAACCCGGAAGCTCGCTCTTTAGGTTCGGATACGAAGCCTGGGCGCCATTGCTGGTGACGGCAAAGGCGCCGACGCGGGCGGCGTAGAAGGCGGCATCGATAAGTGTGTCGCCCTGCAGCAGGCGTGCACACAGCGCGCCGGCGAAGGCATCGCCTGCACCAGTGGTATCGACGACGTCGACGCTCGGGGTGGGAATTTCGACGAATTCGTCCTCGGCGACCAAGGCGCCTGCCGAGCCGAGGGTGAGCACGACGGAGTTGAAGCCGGCATCGCGAAGCCCTTGGGCAAGCTCGCGTGGGCTGCCCTCAGTAGGGCCGCCAAACTGGGCGAGAATCAACCCCGCCTCGTGTTCGTTGGCAATAAGCGGATCGGCCTTCAACAATGCGTCTTTGTCCACGGCGATGACCGGGGCGAGGTTGACGACGACGCGGCCGCGGGCGGCATCGACAGCTGCGGCGAAACCCTCAGCAGGAATTTCGCCCTGCAACAGCACCATGTCGGCGGAGCCAACCAAGGAGGACTGGTTGGTGACGAAGGGGGCATCGACAAGCGCATTGGCACCAGGGGAGAGGACGATGGTGTTCTCGCCGGCGGCATCGACAGTAATGAGTGCGAGGCCGGTGTTGGTGTCGACGACCTCAACGGCGGTGGTGTCAACGCAATCCATGTGTGCCATCGCGGGTTCGGCATAAGCATCGGAACCAACGGCGCCGACGAAGGAGACATCCGCACCCAGGCGCGCGGCCGCAACGGCCTGGTTCGCGCCCTTGCCACCAGCGCTGACCTGCCCGCCGGAACCGACGAGCGTCTCGCCGGGCTGGGGATGTCGCTGCGTATGAATCACCACATCGGCATTAATCGAGCCGACGACCACCAACTTATTCATGCGCTCTAGCCTAGCGTGCCTAAACTAGTTGGTTATGCACGCGCCACTTCTTGTTCTCGGCTCGCGGGTGACCAATGGGGAACCCGGGAAGCTGCTTGTCACGCGCCTGAACAAGACGCTAGAGATGGCGCGAACCTACCCCGGAGACATCATTGTTTCCGGCTACGGCGAGGCAGATCCGATGCGGCGTTATTTGGAAGCGCGTGGAATTCCGGCGGAGCGCATTATCTGCGAGCGGGCGGCCTCGAGTACGAATGAGAACTTGGAGAATGCCCGGCGCCTGGCTCCGGACGCGGTGGTGCTGCACACAGTGACCAATGATTTTCACGGTCTGCGCACGCGGTTGTGGGCGTGGCACTTAGGTATTCCGGTGAAACTGCACCTGACGGCAACCCCGTGGGCATTGAAGCCGCGCAACTACATTCGGGAGATTTTTGCGACGCCGCATTCGGCAGCACGGATTGTGTGGCGGCGGATTAAAGCCGCTCTAGAGCCTTAGCGATGCCACGCTGCAACGTCGCCTGCGCCTGCTTGCGGGGGTGAGCAATCGCGCGCAGACCCATGTACGCAATCTGGTCGGCCGCGCGGTTGAGCGGGTCGCCGGAATGACCCATGACGCGGCGGATATCCACCTCGCAGGAGTCCTGTATGTCGTGCCAGGCTTGTTGGAAGCGCGAACGCGAACCAGAGGATAGTCCGCGCCAGCGCCGGCCGGGGCGCTTGGCTTTCGCGGTTTGGCGGTGGACGATGTGGTCGACAGCTTCCAGCGCGGCGACGGAATCGCACTCAATAATCGCTTTGGACGCACCGACTTTGAGCAGGTATTTCAACGCCAAGGTTAGCGCTTCGAGTTCGAGCTCATCAGTGCCGGCGGTGGTCTTGTAGGTGCGCAGTCGGTAATCGCCATTGCCCACGACGAAGCATACGGAGCCTTTGAAGACGGTGTCGGAGGAGGCATCGGTAGCTATGCGCACCGTGGCGTTGTCCTCCCAGGATGAGGCCTGCGAGAAGTTCGGCCACCAGTGCGCCTGTGGGGTTTCCTTCGCGACGGTTTCTTTCTTCCGCGGCGCCTCGCCTTCCTTCTTGGCTTGACGGGCCACGCGCCGGGCCTGTTGGGAGCGCACGGAGCTCGCACTTGACGATGCCCTATTCTCCTCCGCAAAGCTTCCTGTCACCGTGTACCCGCGTTTTTCTAGCGCAGCACGCAGCGCGGCTTGGCGGCGGCCGGTGACAATCCACACCCGACCTTTGATGTTCTTTAAGGCGCGTTCGAGTTCGCGGACGGTGGCGCGGACGATGTCGCTGCCATCGCGAAGCTGGCCTTTGCGGATGAAGCGAGTCTTCTTGGTATTGACCGCAATGACCCAGCCTTCGACCTTGCCGTTCGGGGCGGAGTCCCAGCGCTCATCCCACAGCGCGATCGCGACATGGACCGGCGCAGAACGCATCTCCGCGGTGACTTTACGGGTGCCGTAAGTTCGCGATTGCGTGCCGGTGAGTGCGGACAGCTCGAGTTCTTCCATCTCCTCCAGTAAAGCACGCCGGTTACCCCCGTCGGGGTCACAGGCTCTTGGCAGATTGTTGAACAACCCCTAGGATGATGCGCATCACAACTGAATGTGCGACGTGCATCACGGAAGGGAATGCAAAGTGAGTGCTGAAACATCCTCAGCTTCGCCACAGTCGGCGAAGAACCCGCCTAAGGGTCTCGGTGCGATGGCCGGTGCCATGTTCCTCATGGCGACCTCGGCTATTGGCCCAGGCTTTTTGACCCAGACTTCGGTCTTTACCGTTCAGATGGGTGCGGCTTTCGCTTTTGCGATTGCGCTGTCTATCATCGTTGATATCGCCATCCAGCTTAACGTGTGGCGCGTGCTGTGTGTCTCCGGCATGCGCGCGAACGAGCTGGGTAATACCGTCCTGCCGGGCCTGGGTTGGTTCCTGGCCGTGTTGGTGTTTATTGGTGGCATTGTCTTTAACATCGGCAACATTGCCGGTGCGGGCCTCGGCTTGAATGCCATGCTGGGCATCGATGCCCGCTGGGGTGGCGTGATTGCCGCCGCGATTGCGGTGTTTATCTTCTTGTCCAAGCGCGCCGGTATGGCCCTGGACCGCCTGGTCGCCGCACTGGGCGCGATCATGATCCTGCTGATGCTGTACGTGGCGATTGTCAGCCAGCCGCCCGTCGGCGAGGCCCTGAAGCAGACCGTCATGCCAGAAGAAGTCGACTTCTTCGTGATCACCACCCTGATTGGTGGCACCGTCGGCGGCTACATCACCTTCGCAGGTGCACACCGCCTGATTGACTCCGGCCTGGCTGGTCCGGATCACGTTCGCCAGATCACTACCACCTCGGTGCTGGGCATCATCATTACCGGTATTATGCGCGTGCTGCTCTTCCTGGCTGTGCTGGGTGTTGTCAGCACCGGTGTGGCCCTGTCTGAGGACAACACTGCTGCCGATGCCTTCTACCACGCCGCCGGCGAATTCGGCCTCCGTGCCTTCGGTGTCGTCCTGTTCGCAGCTGGTCTGTCGTCTGTGGTTGGTGCGTCCTACACCTCGATTTCGTTCGTGACCACCCAGAAGGTCGCACCGCGTACCCGCAACTTCCTGACCGTCGGCTTCATCGTGGTCTGTGCAACGCTGTTTGCGATTATGAACTCCGCACCGCAGACCCTGCTGATTTTCGCAGGTGCCTTCAACGGCATTATCCTGCCGATTGCCTTCGCGCTGGTCATGTGGGTTGCCTTCAAGCGCCGCGACCTCATGCAGGGCATAAAGCAGCCGATGTGGCTGTTGATTGCCGGTGCTGCTGCGCTGGTGCTGGAAATCTACATCGGTATCAATTCCATTTCTGGCATTACGGAGCTGTTCGCTTAAACTATGTCTATGACTCCAGCTGAAGTTCGCGAGTACGCCCGCCAGCACGACATGATTACCACCGCGGGTCATGCCCCAGGTTTCATGCAGGCCAACCTGTTGGCCGTGCCGCAGGAATACGCCTTCGACTTCCTGCTGTTTGCGCAGCGTAACCCGAAGCCGTGCCCGATTGTGGGCGTGCTGGAAGCCGGGCAGTACTCCTCCGAGCTGCTGCCGGGCGGCGATATCCGCACCGACATCCCGGGCTACCGCGTGTTTGAAAACGGCGAATTGGTTGCAGAGCCTGCCGATGCCCGCGAGTACTACAACGATGACATCGTCAGCTTCCTCATTGGTTGCTCTTTTACCTTTGAGACCGCCCTGCAGGATGCCGGTATTAAGCTGCCGCACATTGAGCAGGGCAAGAACGTTGCGATGTACAAGACGAACCGCGCCTGCAAGCCCGCTGGTGTCTTTTCCGGCCCGATGGTGGTGTCCATGCGTCCGATTCCGGAAGATCGCGTCGTCGATGCCGTGCGCATTGCCTCGCGCTACCCGTCGGTGCATGGTGCGCCGGTGCACATTGGTGACCCTGCATCGTTAGGCATTGCAGACTTATCGATGCCCGACTTCGGCGAAGCCGTCGACATCCCGGACAACCACGTCCCGGTGTTCTGGGCATGCGGCGTTACCCCGCAGGCTGCGGTGATGGATTCCAAGCCGGGCCTGGCGATTACTCACGCTCCCGGCAAGATGCTGGTCACCGACATCAAGGACTCGGAGTATCTGATTCCTTAAGCGTCTTAGAGGATGTCGAGAATGCGCACACAGGTGCGCTCGAGGCTGTCGTGCGAAAGCTCGGCGGCCTCTTGGCGTTTTCCAGCCGCAATGAGCTTGGCCAGCTCGATGTTGCCGTCAATGTGGTCTGCGTGCAGGCGCGGGTAGAGCGGAATGACCAACAGGAAGGTCAGGCGCATGCGTGCTAGCAGGTTGCCCATCTCTTCGTCGAGGGTGGGCGAGTCCAGCGAGGCAACCAGCTTGCGGTGGAAGCGCTGATTGATAGAGGAGACCATCTGGTGCTCGCCGCGCAGCGCGTGCGGAATCGCGGACTGGGTAAGCTCCACGAGCTCCTCTGGGTTGGGGAAGTAGCCCCAACGCACACCAGAAGGCTCGATGGCCGCACGGGCGCGGTAGAGGTCCTGGACGTAGTCTGCATCCGGGGTTGCGATAAACACCCCGCGGTTGGGGATGCGCTCTACGAGCCTTTCTGCAGTGAGCTTGGCGAAGGCCTCGCGCAACGTATTGCGGGAACAGTTAAAACGCTCAGCGACCTTTACCTCGCTGAGCTGCTGACCGGGTTCATATTCGCCTTCAGAAATGGCCTCACGCAGGGCCACGGCTACGGACTGGGAGAGCATGAGAAAGAAGTTTAACGAACATAACAGCTCCGCGCCGGATGTTGTCAAAGATCTAAAGGATCTAAAAGTTCTAAATCGCGAAGCGAAATCTAAAGGATCTAAAAGATCTAAAGTCGACAGCGAGATCTAAAGGATCTAAAATTTGTCTACCAAATCTAAAATATCTAAAGAGGACGAACATGGTTAGCAACAATCCTTTTCGACCTAGCTTCGGTAGTTCACCAGCCGTCTTGGCTGGCCGTGACGACGAAGTAGGGGACTTTACGTATGGTCTTCTCGCGGGAATCGGTAGTTTGCAGCGAGCAGTTCTCATTAGCGGCCCTCGCGGTGTTGGTAAGACTGTGTTGTTGAACGCCTTTGAGGAACAAGCTAAGGCCAATGGTTGGGTTGTTGTTCGAGCTACAGCGAATAAGAAGCTCGAAGAGAAGCTGACGAATACGGCCTTGCCCAAAGCTTTAGAACAGTTGGATTACACAGCCAACGAGCCAGGACGCAAGGTATCGGGAATCTCTGTTGCCGGAATCGGATCGATCTCGACGGAAAACCAGCCCAGTGAAGTTGTACCGACCATTGAGACGCGACTGCGGGAGCTTGTCGTTGCTGTCAGTGAACAGGGGGCTGGAGTCCTTATCACTATCGATGAAATGCAGGCTGCACCGATTGACCAGGTAGCTGCTCTCGCCACCGCGATCCAAGACGTGTTGCGCGATGATTTGGATATTGCCTTCGCTGCGGCGGGGTTAACCAAGGGCATTGAGGAATTACTAGAACACGACGGTACGACGTTTATGCGTCGTGCAGATCGTATTGAGCTAGGACCAATTTCAGATGAGGCGGTCGCGGAAGTTTTAACGACGACTATTCGCAACAACGGCAAAGATATTGCTGACGATGCTTTGAAAAGCGCGGTGTCGTTAATTCAGGGTTATCCCTTCCTCGTGCAATTGGTGGGTGCGATGGTGTGGCTGGAATCAGAAAGAGCCAATACAGACCTAATCACAGAAGAACTTATTGACAAGGTCGAGCCCACAGTGGTGAGCCAAATGGGCAGGCAGATCCACTCGGTGGCATTGAAGCACGTTCCACCTCGGGAGATGGAGTATCTCTTTGCGATGGCAGAGATCTCTGCGGAAAGCGGTGAAAAAGCAGTAGCGACCGGCCAGGTGGCAAAGCATCTGGGCGCGGCCGCTAACTCATTGTCCATGGCACGTAGGTCCCTGATTGAGCGAGACTTAATCCAAGCTCCAAGCTTTGGGCTCGTGGAGTTTAGGTTGCCGCATCTCAGGGAGTACCTGCTGCGTTAATTGATTAGTCGATGGTGGCAATCACCGTCGCGGAATCCAGGCGGTCGCCTTCGGAGGCGAGCAGCTTGATGGTGCCGGTGCGCGGGGCCTTGATGGCAGATTCCATCTTCATGGCCTCGACGGTGGCGATGGCATCGCCTTCTTCGACACTGTCGCCGTCGGAGACGTTCCAAGCGACGAGGTTGGCCTCGAAGGGGGAGGTCACCGCGTTGTCGTCGGCAGCTTGGGCGCCAGCGGTCGACGGTGCGGTCTGCGGGCTGGCGGAGGCGTTGGCGCTGAAGAACTCGACAGGAACACCGATGTTGACCAGCTTGCCGTCGATTTCCACAGCGACGTTGCGGCGCTGGTTGTAGATGGCCTCGACGTTCTCGACCTGGTTGGCCGCGGATGGGCGGTAGTTGTGGTCGACCCAGTCGGTGTAGAGACCCAGGTCGTTGGAGACCAGGGCAGGCTCGTCGACCATGTCGCGGTGGAAAGGCAGCACGGTGCGCACGCCGGTGATGTCGAACTCGCGCAGAGCCTGGCGCGCACGGTTGAGGGCAACCTCGCGGTTCGGGCCCCACACAATCAGCTTGGCCACGAGCGAATCGTAGTACGGCGGAATGATGGAGCCGTTGCGTACTGCGGAGTCGACGCGGATGCCTGGGCCGGTTGGTGGCTCGAAGGAGACGATGGTGCCTGGGCAGGGTGCGAAGCCGTTGAGGATGTCCTCGGCGTTGATGCGGAATTCGAAGGCGTGGCCGTGAATCTCTGGATCGATGTTCTCGCCGTCTTGGATGCAGGAGAGCTTTTCGCCTGCGGCGATGCGGAACTGCTCGGCGATGATATCGACGCCGGTGACGACCTCGGTAACCGGGTGCTCGACCTGGACACGGGTGTTGACCTCGAGGAAGGAAATGGTGCCGTCCTCAGAGACGATGTACTCGACGGTGCCGGCACCGGTGTAGCCGACCTTGGCGCAGATGGCGCGGGCGCCTTCGTGGATGCCGTTGCGCTGGGCATCGGTAAGCGCAGGCGCCGGGGCCTCTTCAATGAGCTTTTGGAAGCGACGCTGGGTGGAGCAGTCGCGGGTGCCGAGCACGACGACGTTGCCGTGGGTGTCAGCAAGCACCTGGGCCTCGACGTGGCGCGGGTTGGTGAGGAACTTCTCGACGTAGCACTCAGCACGGCCGAAAGCCTCCTGGGCCTCACGGCCTGCGGAGTTGAAGGCACCTTCGATTTCGTCGAAGTTGTCGACGACCTTCAGGCCGCGTCCGCCGCCGCCGTAGGCAGCCTTGATGGCGATTGGCAGGCCGTGTTCTTCGGCGAAGGCGTGGGCTTCTTGCCAGTCATCAATCGGGTCGGAAGTACCTGGGGCGAGTGGGGCGCCTACTTCTTCGGCGACGCGGCGGGCGGCAATCTTATCGCCGAGCAGCTCGATGGCTTCAGGCTGGGGGCCAACCCAGATCATGCCGGCATCGGTAACCGTGCGGGCAAACTCGGCGTTCTCAGAGAGGAAGCCGTAGCCGGGGTGGACGGCGTCGGCACCTGCGCGCACTGCGATGTCGAGCAGGGCCGGGACGTTCATGTAGGTATCGGCGGCGGTGTTGCCGGGCAGGGCGTAGGCTTCGTCGGCAACCTGGGTGTGCAGGGCGCCAGCGTCGGCTTCGGAGTAGATGGCGATGGACTTAATGCCCAAATCACGGGCCGCGCGGGCAATGCGCACGGCGATTTCGCCACGATTGGCAATCAGGACGGTATTAATCTTCACGGTTTTCTCCCACTAATTCGAATTTCACTTGTGCGCCGGGCGGTAGCTGGGCGGCGACGTCGATGTCTTCTTCCACCACGGTGGCCACGACCGGGTAACCGCCGGTCACGGCGTGGTCGCGCATGAAGATGACGGGTTGGCCATTCGGTGGAATCTGTACGGAACCGGCGACCATGCCTTCAGACGGCAGCTCGCCGTCGCGGACGCGGGCAACGGTGGTATCCCCGGCGTTCAGGCGCAGGCCGACGCGGTTGGAATCACCCGAGACGGTCCAGGTGGTGTTTAAGAAGGTAGCGACGTTGTCGCCGAACCAGTCGTCACGCGGGCCGAGTACGCAGCGCAAGGTGGCAGCGGTGCGACCACCAGGACCTTCCTGGACGCGCAGGGGGTTGGTCAGCTGGGCGTCGGTCATGCCGGACGAACGCGGCAGCACGCCGATGACATCGCCGGCAGAAACCGGGTCGGGGCCGAGTCCGGACAGCACGTCGGTGGCTGAGGAGCCGAGCTCGGAATCGGAGATGATGCCGCCGCGGATGGCGATGTAGTTGCGCATACCCAGACCAGCCGGGTCGATGCGGATGACCTGACCGGCCGTGACGAGGACGGGGCGGGCGAGGTGGACGGGCATCTCGCCAAGCCGGACGCGGGCTTGGGCGCCGGTGACACAC
Source organism: Corynebacterium camporealensis (assembly GCF_000980815.1). Classification (NCBI taxonomy): domain Bacteria; kingdom Bacillati; phylum Actinomycetota; class Actinomycetes; order Mycobacteriales; family Corynebacteriaceae; genus Corynebacterium; species Corynebacterium camporealensis. The sequence goes on from NZ_CP011311.1 coordinate 519,672, forward strand.
ACGACGGTGTCGGTGAGCGCGCGCAGTTTCATGCCGCCGATGTTCTCGAGCACGGTGGCGTTGCGCGAGTTGCCCACGGCGATATTCGCCGTAGCTGCCGATGCCCGGTCAGCCGCACCCGAGGGCGTGACACCGAGGTCGCCGGAACCGGGACGGCCCAGGTCCTGGAACAAGGTGAGCAGGCCGGCATCGAGGACTTCCATGCGCGGCAGGCGCGCGGGGGAGCGCTTGGCCTGATTGTGGTGGTCGACGAGCTCTGGAAGTGAGTCGACGGCGCGGTAGCGCACGCGGTCACCGGGCTGGACGAGCGCCGGAGGGGTGGCATGCGAATCCCACATCGGGGTATTGGTCTGGCCGAGCAGCTGCCAGCCGCCGGGGGAGACGCGCGGGTAGACCGCGGAGAATTCACCGGCCACGGCGACGGCGCCGTCGGGAACCGCGGTACGCGGGTTCGAGCGGCGCGGGATGGCCAGCGCATTGTCCGGGTTAGTGGGCGTGCAATAGGTAAAGCCCGGGGCGAAACCACCAAAAGCAGCGGTGAACTCGGTGGAGGTGTGCCACTTGATGACGGCCTCACGAGACATGTCCAGCAGGTCGGCTACTTCGTCGACGTCTTCGCCGTCGTAAAGCACATCGATGTCCACGGTGCGGGCTTCTGCGGCCTTGGCGGCACCGGGGTGGAAATCGTGCAGCTTCTCGGCGGCCTCGCGGGCGGCGTTGGGGGATTCGAAGGTCAGCAGCAGCGTGGTGGCAGCGGCAATGCAATCGACTTGGGCGCGCAGCGGTTGCGCGGTGAGCGCAGCATGCCAGTCCATGACCTGGTTGAGGTTATCCAGGTCGACTAGCAGCGCGCGGGAACCTACAGCGTTGATATGCATTACAGAAAGCTCCGGATGTCGATGTCGCGGCGGTGCAGCTCATCGATAACGTTGCGCAGCAGCTGCACCGAACCTGGCGAGTCGCCGTGGGTGCACACGGACTGCGCATCGACGGCGAGCTTGGTGCCATCCACAGCGGTAATCGAACCGGTCTCGGCGACTTCAATGACGCGGTTGACTACGTCTTTTTCATCGTGAAGCACGGCGTTGGGCAGGGTGCGGGAGACCAGGGTGCCGTCCGGATTGTAGTTGCGGTCGGCAAAGGCCTCGCGCACGACGGTCAGGCCGGACTTTTCGGCCAGGTCCACAGCGACGCCGCCGGGAAGCAGCATCACCGGCAGGTCACCGTAGGCCTTGATGCCATCGATAACTGCCTGGGCTTGCTCCTTGTGGTGCACAATCGCGTTGTAGAGCGCGCCGTGCGGCTTGACGTACTGCACCTTCGTGCCCTTCGCGCGGGCTAAGGCGTCGAGGGCGCCGATTTGGTAGGTGACTTCGTCGGCAAGCTGCTCCGGGGAGTAATCGATGAAGCGGCGGCCAAAAGCTGCCGGATCGTTGTAGGCCGGGTGGGCGCCGACGACGACGCCGGCCTCGGCGGCATCGCCAAGCGTGCGCGCAATGGACTGCGGGTCACCGGCGTGGAAACCAGTGGCCACGTTTGCGGAAGAGACCATCCCGAGCATCGCATGGTCGTCGGCCACCGGGTTGCCCGCAGTGGTCTCGCCCAGGTCAGCGTTCAGGTCAATGTGTAAAGAGGACATGCAACACCATCCCTCAAATTGTTGAACAATCCTTAATGAAGGACAGTGTAGTCCGCGTCACGACCTTTTGTGAAGACGGTTACGTTTGTTTACGGAAGGTGGGGGCACCCACCTTCCGTGGGGTACCCACCTGTCCTGCGAATGGATAGTCGGTGTAACCGTGTTGGCCACCAGTATAGAAGGTCGACTCATCCGGCGTGTTGAGTTCGAGACCCTGCTGCCAGCGCTCCACGAGGTCCGGGTTGGCGATGAGCAACCGACCTACAGCCACGGCATCGATGTGGGACAGATTGACTAAGGAGGTGGCATCGTCAAGCTGGGTGTACGCGGCGAAACCATTATTGCCGATGACCTTGGTGACCCCGTTGCTGCGCGCACGGGTGGCGAGATCCGTAATGAGCGGGCCGTCGCACTCGGCGTGCAAGAAAGAGATATAGGCCAAGTTCAGCTCGCTTAAGCTATCGATGACCACACGATACGTCGCCTGCACATCCTGCTCATCGTCCTCAATCACGCCCTGGACGTTGTGCTGCGGGGACAAGCGCAACGCGACGCGGTCACCACCGATTTCCTCAGCGACCGCACGCACGACCTCCACCAGCAGGCGCGCACGATTTTCCGGCGAACCGCCGTATTCATCGGTGCGGTGATTCGACGTGGGGCCTAAGAACTGGTGCAGGATATAACCATTCGCACCGTGGATTTCCACGCCATCGATACCGGCATCGACCGCGCGTCGGGTTGCCTGGCGGAACTGATCAACCACGCGCGGAATCTCATCGTGCTCCAACGCGCGGGGCACGGGACACTCCTTGCGGGACTCCCAATCACGCACCGCGGTACCCGACGCAATCGCCGACGGGGCCTCCGGCTGTTGGCCATCCAACAACTCCGGGTGGGACAAGCGACCGCCATGCATCACCTGCATGAAGATGGTGCCACCGCGGGCGTGGACGGCATCGGCAACCTTGCGCCAACCTTCCTGGTGCTCAGGCGTTTCAATACCTGCCTGGCCAGGGAACGCACGGGTATTGACCGCCGGAAACGTGCCCTCAGTAACAATCAGGCCCGCACTTGCGCGCTGGGAATAGTAATCCACATGCAACTGCGTCGGCGTACCCGAACGGCCTGCCCGCGAACGGGTCAACGCTGCCATCGTCACGCGATTGTTCAAGTCATAACGGCCCACCCGCAGCGGGCTAAAGAGCGAAGAATCAGTCATGCCCGGTGCAACAGTGGCGGGGTGGGGCAGTATTCCCTAAACGTGTTGAGCCTTAATAGTCGGAAATCAGGTTGGCTGCGTGTTCGCGCAGGAAGTCACGGAGATAGGGAAGGGCGAAATCCACTTTGCCGTGGCCCGCTTCAACGATGATTTCAGCGTCGATAAGTCGACGTCGGTAGTTGCCAATATATGCTGCTTTTCGTCGCATACGCTGGGCAATATCAGAAGTATTGGAAGGGCCATCGTCCTGCGCCATCTTGAGCAGGAACGTCCGGTCGACATCAGAGAGTTCTTCTAAAGCGGGGTAATGCAGGAGTCGACCGAGTTTTACTCGTGCCTGATCGATGCCCTTTCGGGCAGCGTCGTAAGTAATACGGTTGTTCTCGATGGCTCGCACGCAGCAGAGACCGACAAGTTGAATCATGAACGGGTAACCCTGACAAGCTTTTACAGCTAGTTCGAGAGCGTCTGGTTCCCATTCAAATGGCGTGGTGGTTAGAGGCTCTTCAAGTGCCGCCTTCACATCTGCGTCAGACACACGCCCAAGTTCCAAACGCTCTGCTCTTCTTAGGAACGTAACCGGGTTGGTATTGCCCGAGGAGTCATGGCTGGCTAGGAGCGGCTTGATTGACGACGGGATGCCAGCCATAGCGACAGCGATTTCTTCGTCTTCGCGAACGAGATGTTGGATTGTGGCTCCGAACTCTATGACCTCCTGGCTGTGCTGGTGATGCATCTCGTCCAAGGTGATGAGCACACCAGTCGGCGCTTGGCCGGCGATTCGATCCTGTTCACGTTGGAAAGCAAAAAGGTCTTTTAGGGCTGAACGCAAAGAGTATGAAGAGTTTTCTAGAGACGTGGTGTCCCAGTCGACGCCCAATCCGAACCCATGGAGGGAAAGCTGTAATCCCTTAATTTCGCGACGGTTGATGCTCAGCTGCTGGATGATTGCTTTACGTAGCCGCTCGCTAAAACCGGTGGTTGCCGTTTCACTCAATACGCGCCATCCGTTTTCTCGAGCAACGTCTTCAAGACGATTGAGTAGGACCGTCTTGCCAATGCCTCGTGGGCCGACGACAAGGGAGATTCTTTCATGTGCTCCCGGCCCATCATCAAGTGCGTACTGGAAATTTTGGATCGCTTCATCGCGGCCGACCAGAAGGGGTGGGTTAACTCCAAGCGAGGCTTTGAACGGATTCTTTGGCTGCATAGTCAACAGTTTAGGGCAGCGCCCTTATGAACGCTTGTGAACTTTATGAATTTTGTGAATGCTTGTGAATTTGGCGCGGAGTGGAGACGAAACATAACTCTGTCGGCTCTTGTACGCTGACGGTGTCACCACTTTGAATGAGGAGGCAGTATGGCAGGTTCGCCCGAGAACATCCTGTTCTACCTGCCGGAAGAGCAGGAAGCGGAGATTCGGGAGGTCTTCGCCAAGCTTGCTGAACGTGGCCTGCCGGAACAAAAGCAAACTCCACACATTACGGTGACGTTCTCCCCAAAGATGGATCCGGACGTGGTGGAACTAGCTCAGGAATTGCTGCCGCCACTGGTTCCGAGTCAACTGCGTCGGGTGGGCACCGTCGTATTCGGTACCAAGCGAAAGCAGACTGTGGCGTGGTTGCTGGAAGCCGATGAAGAACTCGAAGCAACCGCTCGTCAGTTAAGTGCTGCGAATCCGGATGGTCGGGGAGAGCGCTGGACTCCTCACATCACGATGGGGCTGCGGTTACCGCGGGAAACGGTACCGGAATACATCAAGGCTATCGATGAAGTAACCTCACCGCATCTGCGCTATCTCACTGCGGAACGCGCTTGTTATTGGCGACCACAAGAAAAGATTCTGCGGCAGTTTAACTAGAGCGGAGTGCAGTTTTCATCCACGCCATGGATGCCGAGTCCTTCGGCTTCGGCTTGCGCAACGGCATCGGCAACCTCGGGGTAGAAGCGGTCATTTTCGCCCACTACCAGGGCAGTGCCTAAACCAGCAGCAGCGATTTCAGCATTGACGAAGACATCGTCTTTGAAGACTGCCGCCAACGTCCGGTCGTAACGATCGGTGCGTTCCTCGTCGTATTGCAGTTCAACCTCAGTACCGATGGGGAGGAGTTCTTCCAGGAAAGCGGTTGCTTCCTCGGCCATGCACTCGGTCGGGTTGCCAAAGCGTGCGAGCTCCGGCGTATCCACGTTGAGCAAACGCACGCGGATGGTGTCACCCCGGTGTTCTACATCGAGGGTGTCCCCATCGACGATGTAGGAGACGGTGTAGGGGTGGTCGGTGGAGGCATCATAAAGCAGCACGCCTCCGATGACCACCGCACCAACTGCCAGCACGCCGCCGAGCACCTTGAAGAATTTCATGTCCCTCCCAATGGGTCTTTCCTGATCATAGGAAAAGAAACCGCTCGAAGCGAACGTATGTGTGTCTACTTGTGAATCTTTTAGTTAGCCACATGTAGTAAAAATAGATAATTGTTTACCTGGGGATATGTGGCTAAGTACCCCATTCGCAGGCCGCGAACTACCCCATTCGCATTTTCAAATTGGCGATTAGTCGTACGCCAAAACGTTCGAGAAGCGCACATCGATGTCCGGGTCGTTTCGTATCTTTAAATCAACGCAGCGCTTGCTGCGCTCTCTTCTCTCGAAAGGTACGTCGATGTCTAAGTCGATTCCTCTATCTCTGCTTTCTCTTCTCGCCGTGGGTGCTCTTGCTGCATGTGGGTCATCTGCGGAACCGGAGGAAGCCCCTGAATCCAGTACTTCTTCCGTTGTGGAGTCGACCGAGTCGAGTACGGAAACCACAACTTCTGAAATGCAGTCAGCAGAACCCGCAGCACAACAGCCGGTTGAAGAACCAGCAGCGCAGCAACTGAATGAAGAGCCACAAGGGGAGCGGCGCCAGGTCATCGAGACCATCTATGAGGAAACCTATCCGATGCCGGGTGATGGACTCTTCTACGATGAACCGGTAGTTGGCTTTACTGAGGCTCCTGGTCAAACCGAGCCCTACGAGATGAACAAGACGATTCGTGCCTGTGGTGATACGAGATTGCACCAGACCGGAACGACGTTCTTTACGGACGGTACTTCCGGCTGGACTGCGCAGTGCGCTGACGCGATGAGCTAACCCCCAGTCAACCGCCTACAACCTGTGACGTAGTGCACGAATCTAGATAAGATGTCCCTATCTCTTGTCCCTATCGGAAGGCCCCTACTTCGATGAGCATTCAGATTACTGAAGAGTTTGCTGCGGCACTCGATGCGATGAACTCCTGTCGCAATGTGCTGATTTCTGGCAAGGCGGGTACGGGTAAGTCGACTTTGTTGCGCACGTATCTGGACCAGGTAGGGGATAAGAACGTGCTGGTTACCGCGCCAACGGGTGTGGCAGCGCTCAACGTAGAGGGCTTTACCATCCACAAGGCGTTTGGTTTCCGGCCGGGGATGTTCCCGGAGGACATCGATAAGCGTGGTGGCCAGTGGAGGCCCAGCGCGCAGGTATGGGATGTGCTGAAGAAAGTCGATGTGCTGGTCGTGGACGAGGTGTCCATGGTGCGTGCGGATCTTTTCGACATGATGGACCGCGCGCTCAAGCGTATTCGTCACAACCAGCAAGCCTTCGGTGGGGTGCAGCTCATCCTGGTTGGCGACCTGCTGCAGCTGCCGCCTGTGGTCACCCAAGATGAGCAAGAGCTTTTCGATGCCCACTGGCCCAGCCCCTTCTTCTTCGATGCGCATTGCTACAGCGAGCTTGAGCTGGAAGACATCAACCTCACCCAGGTCTGGCGTCAGAAGGACCCGACGTTCCTCAATATCCTCAACGAGGTCCGCGAGGGTGCAGTGGGGCAGGAGTCGCTGGATCTGCTCAACGAATGCGTCGACGAGGACTTCGAAGCCCCGAACGACTGGGTGACGCTGACCTCTCGGAAGAGGACCGTTGCGGAAATCAACCAGGCGCAGTTGGATCGCCTGGATTCCGAGCAATTTACCCACACCGCTATACGCGCAGGCGAAGCCGACGACAGCTCCTTTAGTGGTACCGATGAACTCCACTACGCCGTCGGGGCGCGTGTGATGACGGTGATTAATGACCCGCAGGGGCGCTTCGTCAATGGCAGCTTCGGCGAGATTACTCGCGCGACCAGCACAGAAATCGATGTCCGCCTCGACGACACCGGTCAGACCGTCACCCTGCAACTGCATACCTGGGAAATCCGCCGACCGAACATGGAAGGCCGTCACCTTAGCAGCGAGGTCGTCGGAACGATTACGCAGTTCCCGGTGATTTTGGCCTGGGCCATTACGATTCACAAAGCCCAGGGCAAGACCATCCCGAAGTGCTTCATCTACCTCAAAGGCGGCACGACCACCGACGGACAGTTCTACGTCGCGCTCTCCCGTGCCGTCGACTTGGAGAACCTGCGTTTCAGCGCACCAGTCGAACCGCGCCACATCCGCGCCAACAATGCACTAGTTCGCAAGGTTCGCCGCGAGGTCGCCACCGGCGTGGACAATAGTCGCGTCGTCTTCCTTTCCTTCGACGGCGTGAACTTCCGCGTCAGTGAACATATCGCGCGTATTCACGCGGTCATCTACCAGGATGGCCAGCGCGTTGCGGACTTCGGCAGCTGGATCAACCCCATGGCTGACCTGGGTAAGTTCGGCGAGGTCAACAACATCCCTGCCGGCGGCTTAGCGATGGCACCTTCCCTCGCCGATTTCTGGCCTCTGCTGCTGCGCCAGGCCCAAGGTGGCATCGTCGTCGGCGACCGGCTTGCCATGCTCGAGCGCGCCGTTCGCCACCAAGAACGCGGCATGCAGGTTGCACTCGGCGTGGGCTACGACGCCGACGACTTCGACGTTGACCTCAGCGGTACCGTTGAGGAACGCTGCGCACAGCTTGCGCAGGCGTACGAAAACGGCCTCATCAATCCCACCCGCGGCCAGGTTGTTCCGCCCGCAGATGTGGATGCTGAGGGTGCGGTGTGGGTGCCGGGGTGGGCATCGCAAAGCAGCATGCTTCTCGATGCCACCCACGCCACCGATTCCGACCATGCCTGGGCTGCGATGTCGGGTGCGGAACGCCACCCGGAAAGCGTGGCTGAGGTGGAAGAATGCGCCGAATTGCTCGCCGATTGGGCCATTAGCCGCGGCCGCTGGAGTGAGGATATGCGCGACGAAGTCCTCAACCGTGCTGCTGCGATTACCAACTATCCAATCTCCATTCCCGCGCCGCTGAACGATGGACCGGACGTGCATACCCTGCTGCAGCCGGGCACCCGCGTTGCGTTTACCGGCCGCAACAACTTACTCGACGGACCTGCCGATGATGAGCGCCTGACCGAAATCTGCGAAGCCCGCAATCTCGAGTACAAAAAGGCCGTGTCCAAATCCCGTTGCGACGTCCTGGTCGCCGGCGATATCTCCTCGATGTCCCGTAAAGCCCAAAACGCCCGCGCTTTTGGCAAGCCGATTATCGCTCAGGAGGACTTCGAGAACTGGTGGCGGTCTGAGCAAGTACCTTCTCAGACCGTGGAAGCTAATGAGCCTGCGCCACCTCGTGAACCAGAGCCCGTGCCTTACGATGCCCCCAGCTTCGACGATCTCTACGACGACCTCGAGGTCATCGAGGCATCCTCGCTGACACCCGGCATGCGCGTGGCCTTCCGTGGCTCCGTCGTGGTTGAAGGACACCTGTTTACCCACGGTCCGCAACTGCAAGCTCTGTGTGCGGACTTAGGCCTGGAGTACAAACAAGCCGTGACCAAGACGCGTTGCGACGTCCTGGTCAGCGACAACTTGGATGCCACCGACGGCAAGACCGATCTGGCCCGTCGCCACAACAAACCCGTCGTGCGCACCGAGGACTTCACCGCCTGGGCCGCTCAGAAGATCGCCGAGCAGGTCGCCGAGGCCAACAACGCCAACGAAGAGGAGACCGTTGAAGAACCCGTCACCCCGACTCTGACCAACGAAGACGTGATGGCCTCTATTGCGCGGCCCACCGGCAGCGATGATTCCATTGCTAGTGATGAGGCCGGCCTAGATGCTGACGTCTACGATGAAGACTTTGGCGCTGCTCTACTCGAAAAGGCTGAAGAGCTCCGCGACCCGATGTATCCGATCAAGCAGGAAGTAAAGGCCGCGCCCTATAGTCCGCATCCGTTCAACGTGGATCGGCAGACTGCATTGCAGCAGCACCAAGTAGCGCCCTATCAACAACCGGCTGTTCCGGTCCCGCAGCCAGCGCATCCTGCACAGCGGGAGAAGAGCCAAGCGAGGAAGTACTTCAACAAGTTCGGCATCAGTGCTTTTGCTAGTGCGTTGTTGTTCTTCGGCATCGGAATTGGAGCTAGCACAAACACCGACGACGCACTCATTGGAATCGTTGCCATCTTGTGGATGGTGGTCTCCATCGTGACGATTTACTTCGGCGTGTTGGCTGCCATAAAGGCGATCACCAAGAAGTAACCGTTGCTGCACCACGCAACGATGATGCCCCAGACGTCAGCACAGGTACTATAAAGGGCTAGACCAAATGCTTGTCCCTGGTAAAGATTTTCGATAGGGCAGATAGGGGTAAATTAGTGCGTTTGTGCTGATACGCGGGCGAAAAAGCCGCAGCCTTTGTATCCTGGAGGAATTGAAACTTCTTTCGATACATTTATTTGATTGGTGAAGGCATGGGAGAATTCCTCGCCCAGCGATGGCAAGACGTCGCGTTCCGGGCCTATCAGCACACCAGCCTTGTTCTGCAGTCGGTCCTGATTGCCTTTGTGATCGCATTGGTCATTGCGGTCTTTGTGGCACAGCGACCACGAGCTGCGGCACTGGCTAACTCGTTATCGTCAATCGGATTGACCCTGCCAGCACTGGCGCTTTTGGGTTTGGCTATTCCTTTGTTCGGCATCGGTACGGTGCCTTCGGTATTCATTGTGGTCTTCTACGCGGTGTTGCCTATTTTGCGTAATGCGATTGTGGGATTACAGGGCGTCGACGATGCGATTATTGAATCTGCGAAAGGTCAAGGCATGTCCGCAGCAGCCATTTTGTTCCGCGTGCGGCTCCCCCTGGCATGGCCGGTGATCATGACTGGTATTCGCGTCTCCACACAGATGGCCATGGGTATCGCAGCGATTGCGGCTTACGCACTCGGCCCGGGCTTGGGCGGATACATCTATTCCGGTCTTAGCCAGATTGGTGGCGCTAACGCTATTAACTTTGCCCTGGTGGGAACCATCGGCGTGGTGATCATCGCCCTCGTCGTGGACGTGATTCTCGCCGGCATTCAAAAACTCACCACCCCGAAGGGACTCACCGCATGAGCAACGAACAAAAGAACAACCAGTCGGGGGCAGAGATCGTCTTCGAAGGCGTGACTAAGGCTTACCCCGGTCAGGACGAACCGGCGGTGGATAACCTCAATCTGACTATTCCGGCAGGCGAGCTCGTCGCTTTCGTCGGTCCGTCGGGCTGTGGCAAGACCACTTCACTGAAGATGATTAACCGCCTGGTCGAGCCCAGTGGCGGCAAGATTCTTATCAACGGCGAAGACGTCACCAAGAAGAACCCGACGGAGCTGCGCCGCGATATCGGCTACGTAATTCAGGGCGGTGGCCTGCTGCCGCACATGTCGGTTGCCGACAACATCGCGCTCGTTCCCAAGATGAAGAAGTGGGACGAGAAAAAGATCACCAAGCGCACTGATGAGCTGCTGGACATGGTCGGTCTGGATCCGTCGATTTACCGCGACCGCTACCCGCGTGAGCTCTCCGGTGGTCAGCAGCAGCGCGTCGGCGTGGCACGTGGTCTGGCAGCCGACCCGCCGGTCGTGCTCATGGACGAGCCTTTCGGCGCGGTCGACCCGATTACCCGCGCCCGTTTGCAGGATGAGCTGGTCTCTATTCAGTCGGAGCTCGGCAAGACTATCGTCTGCGTAACCCACGACATCGACGAGGCTATGAAGCTCGGCCACCGCATCCTGATTTTCGAACCAGGTGCCAAGATCAGCCAGTACGACGCCCCAGAAAACGTCCTGGCCAACCCGGCGAACAGTTTCGTGGAGGACTTCATCGGTTCCGGTTCCGCACTCAAGCAGCTGAACCTGCGTCGCGTATCCGAGATGGAGCTGATTCAGCCGCCGCGGGCCTACATTGGTGAGGATGCTGCGGAAGTCGCAAAGCGTGTGCGTGAGGCAGGGGAGGATTCCGTGGTCATCCTGGACGACCACGACCGCCCGCACGAGTGGTACGGCCTGCGCCAGGTCGAGCGCATGGATACCATCCAGGAGCCGAACGTCGACCTGGTCTCGGTGGTCGGTGCACGTTCCTCGCTTTCCGATGCCATGTCGGCCATGCTTGCATCCGCCCACGGCGGCGCACTGGTCACCAGCCGCGGCAAGTTCATTGGCGTGCTGCCTTATGACACCGTCAATGGCTACATTCGCCAGTTCAATGAGGAGGCGGCTGATAGTGGAGAAGTTTAAAGCGCTCAAAGGCGAAAATCGCTACCTCATCATTGGTATTCCGATCCTGGTCATCGTTGCGGTTGTTGGTTGGCTGATCTGGAATGCGAATGCAGCTCACGATGACATCGAGGCCCGCACCCTGGCATTAAATAACGTGCTGGTCATGACGGGTGAACACCTCTACGTGGTCATTATTTCTGCGATTTTGGTGATTCTCACCGCGGTACCGCTCGGCGTGATTTTGACGCGTCCGGCGACTAAGTCCTTAAGCCCCATCGTCGTCGGTATTGCCAATATTGGTCAGGCCGCCCCGGTCATCGGTGTTATCGTCTTGCTGGCTATCTGGCTCGGCTTTGGCGAAACCGTCGCGATTGCGGGCCTGTGGTTCTACGCTTTCTTGCCGGTACTGGCCAACGTCATTGCTGGCCTGCGTGGTGTGGACTCGGACCTCGTCGAAGCCTCCCGCGGTCTCTCGATGTCCCCGATGCAAGTCCTCTTCAAAGTCGAACTGCCCCTAGCCCTGCCCGTCATCATGACTGGTATCCGTACCGCCTTAGTGCTGCTGGTCGGCGCTGGTGCCTTTGCCACCTTTATTGACGCCGGCGGTCTCGGCGGACTGATTACCGCAGGTATCACGCTGTATCGCAACTCGATTCTGATTTCCGGCGCACTGCTCATTGCCGCCCTCGCCCTCGCAGTCGAGTGGATTGGTCGCGTCTTAGAGGTCGCACTCACCCCGAAGGGGATGTTGTCATGAAAAAGCTCATCGCAACTTTGACCATCGCCGCCTCCAGTGTTCTGGCCGGCTGTGGCCTGGGAACCGCGGGTGGTTATGTCCCTACCGGCGAACTGCGCGGCGAAATGGAAGGCGTTGATCTCGATGGCGCCACGCTTGCCGTAGGCTCGAAGAACTTCACCGAGCACATCATCTTGGGCAAGATGTACGCCATCATGCTGCGGTCTGCCGGTGCGAATGTGCAGGATTTGACCAATATTCCGGGTTCGTCGTCGGCTCGTCAAGCACTCGAAACCGGGGATATCAACGTCATGCCGGAATACACCGGTACCGCCTGGATTACCTATCTCGGCGAGGACGAACCAGTAGCCGGTGAAGAAGAACAATTCCGCGCCGTCGCAGAAGCCGACAAAGAACACGGACTGACCTGGCTGCCTCCCGCGCCAATGAACAACACCTACGCTCTTGGTGCGACCGCCGAAACCACGGAAGAGTACGGCATCACCAGCGTCGACGACATCCACAACGTCCCCGAAGAAGAGCAAACCTTTTGTGCGGATGCTGAGGTAATCGCGCGTAACGACGGCCTGATGACCTTGCTGGACAGCTATGGGCTTCCTACACCGCCACGTGAGCGACTTAAGCAGATGGACAGCGGCGCGGTCTACGCCGGTATCGCTAACGGTGAATGCACCTTCGGTACGGTATTTGCTACTGACGGCCGCATCCCCGCGCTGAACCTGACCGTGCTGGAAGACCCGGAGGAGTTCTTCCCCAAGTACAACCTATCCCCGGTCGTGCGCACCGAGGTCTTCGAGGAGTACCCACAGCTGGAAGAACTTTTTGCACCGCTTAACGATGTCCTCACCGACGAACGCATGCAAGAACTCAACGCCCGCGTCGACGTCGACGGCGAAGACTACACCCAAGTCGCCCGCGACTTCCTTATCGAAGAAGGCTGGCTAGAAATCTAAGCACACTTGATGCTTATTTTTTGAAGATGAACTCGCCGCCGCGGATGGTGGCAAGCACTTCTGCGTTGGCGATTTCGTCGGGTGCTTGGTCAAGCAGGTTGCGGTCGAGCAGCACGATGTCGGCAAGGTAACCGGGTTCGATACGCCCCTTGACGCCGGCCCAGCCGGTGGCGGCGGCGGAGCCGACGGTATAGGCGTCGATGGCTTGGGCGATGGTCAGGCGGTCATCGGGGGAGTAGCACTGGCCGGTAGCGCTGAGTCGCTGGACGAAGGATTCCATGACCTTGAGTGGGTGGCCATCTGCAACTGGGCGATCGGAGCTGCCGGGCAGAATGCCACCGGCGTTGAGCACGCGGGCAGCAGGGTAAGCGATGCGGTAGCGATCCTTGCCGAGGATACGTGCCTGGTGATCGCCGAAGGTCGGCAGGAAACGCGGTTGGGTGGCAAGCGCAATTCCTTCGTCGGCCATGCGCTGGAGTTGTTCGTCGGAGCAGATGCCGCCGTGTTCGATGCGATGCGGGATGCGGGGACGGCCAAAGGTGGCATTGGCTTTGGTGATGGTGTCGAGGGCGAGGTCGATGGCGGCATCGCCAAGTGCGTGCATAGCCAGGGACCAACCGCCGGCCGCGGCTTGGAGGGCTTCGGCCTGCATGAGCTCAGGATCGCGCTGGAAATAGCCGGAGTTGCCCGCGCAGTGGCAGTAGTCCTCGTGCAAGGCGGCGGTTTCGGAAGAGAAAGAGCCGTCGGTAAAGATTTTGGCGGGGCCGATTTGGAGGCGGTCATCGCCAAGCCCGGTGCGCAGACCCGCATCCATGGTGAAGGCTGCGGGATCGTCGGCGTGGTGATTGACGGGGTGGAGGACGTCGAAAGTAATCATGACCTGCGTGCGGTGCAGCAGGGCTTCCTCCTCGCGGGCGCGCTGGTAGGCGGCCAGCTCGAGAGGGCTGTGGCCAATCCAACCGCCGGCGATTCCGGCATCGGTAATAGAGGTCAAACCCTGGCTGGCGTAGACCTGTGAGGCACGCGTAAGTGCTTCGACCAGATGAGCTTCGCTTTTGGGCTCCAGCAGCTCATTGATAGGGCGCATGGCGTTCTCATCGAGCACGCCAGTGGCCTTGCCGTTGGCATCGGTGTTGATGGTGCCGCCGGGAATCGTCGTGGTGGGGTAGGCGCCAATTCCGGCGAGCTCAAGTGCCTGGGTGTTCACCGTAATGGCATGGCCGGAGTTGTGCTTGATGAGCAAAGGATGGCCGTCGGAAATCTGGTCGAGGATCTCGATGTCGAGGGGGCCATCGGAAAGCGCAGAGGGCAAAAAGCCCGAGGCAATCCCCCAGTGCTCATTGGACATGCCTGCAGAAATGGCATCGTAGACATCCGCGCAGCGCGTCGCGCTGCTGACGTCGATTTCCATGAGCGTCTCGCCGAACCAGACCGAATGCGAGTGCACATCATTAAAGCCCGGGAAAGCCCAGGCTCCGCCCGCGTCGTATTCCCCCGTGGCCAAGGACATCTCACCCGGCGGGGTAATCGCCACGATACGACCAGCCCACACCGCGATATCCCGCAGGCCCTCGGGCAGATGCACATTTCGGATAATCAGGTCGAAGTTCATGGCGGACATTCTTTCAAAGGCTGGCGGGACTAATTCCACAGGGTTAGTTGTGCATTCAGCCTAATAGAGCCGCCGGGCTGAACTGTTGTGTTTGGTCGTTTCTATTCGTCTGCATACTCCAGGATGAAACGGGCGATGTGGTTGAGTTCTTCCTCGGCGGCTTTGACCGCGCCGGGGGAGTTGATGATGCCGTGGTGGTTGCCGCGCAGATGACGATGCCGCACATCCACACCGGCGTGGGAGAGTTTGGCGGCGTACTCGATGCCTTCATCGGCAAGTGGGTCATTATCCACGGTGAGCACATAAGCCGGTGGGAGATTCTCCGGAAGCTCCGCGAAGAGCGGGCTGATGTCGCTGGCGGTGCGGTCTTCATCGTTGGCCAGGTAGCTGGTGGTGAAGTAATCCATCGTGCTTTTGACCAGCGGGAAACCTTCCTGCAGACGCTGATAGGACGCGCCGGTATCGAGGCGCTGCTGGGTGAGGTCAGTTGCCGGGTAGATGAGTGCTTGGGCGTGCAAAGGCAGGACAGAATCATCACCGGTGAACTCGTTGGCGAGAATGGCAGAGAGCTGTCCACCCGCGGAGTCACCAACGACGCTGACGCCGGTGACGTGGAGATTATGCTCCGCGGACTAGTCGGACAACCAGCGCAGCGCGGTGCGGCAATCCTCGACCGCCGCGGGGTAAGGGTGCTCCGGTGCGAGGCGGTAGTCGACTGCCACCACGGGGTAGCCGGTGGCAATTGCTAGACGACGCGCCGGGGAATCATGGGTGGCCAAATCACCCATTACCCAGCCGCCGCCGTGAATGAACAAGATGGCGTGGGTTTCCGCAGTGCGGGCTTCGTGCGGACGTGGTTCATAGATGCGCACACCGAATTCATCGACGCGCAGATCGGTGGTATCGACAGGGGCGGTTTCTTCCAGTGCGGTGGCTTGTGCGGATGCAACGTAGACGTCGCGGAGGACTGGCACCTCCAGGCTTTCAAAGCGAACCGAACCGGCGTCGCGGAATTCCTTGACTACTGGCCAGGCATCTTCCGTAATTGGGCGACCAGAAAATTCATCGTGCTGAGTGTGAAATGGCTTATTTGTCATGTGACTCAGGTTACATAAAAAGACCCCAGGGGAGCAGGGAAATTTTCATCCATGCCCGCCTGGGGCCTTCGAACTGCGCTAGTGCGCTCGCGGTTTAGGCGTAGGGGTCGCGCAGGGCGAGGTACTGCACGCTGGTGTACTCGTCCAGGCCCTCGGCACCACCTTCGCAGCCCATACCGGACTGCTTCACGCCACCAAACGGTGCAGCGGCATTGGAGATAACGCCGGCGTTAAAGCCCATGAGGCCAAACTCCAGGCCGTCGGACAGACGCCAGAGGCGATCGGAGTTCTCCGTGAAGACGTAAGAAGCCAGGCCGTATTCGGTGTCGTTGGCGATGCGGATTGCTTCTGCCTCGTCCTTAAAGGTAAGAATCGGTGCAACTGGGCCGAAGATTTCTTCCTGGGCGACACGGGCGCTGCGGGGGACATCGGAAAGCACAGTCGGTGCGTAGAAGTAGCCATCCTTGTCCAGGGCCTTGCCGCCGGTGAGGACGGTGGCACCCTTGTCGACGGCGTCATCGACAAGCGAGGTGATGTTATCGAGTGCCTTCTGCTCAACCAGCGGACCGCAGGTGACAGTCTCATCAAGGCCATTGCCGACATTCAGCGCAGCAATCTTCTCGGCGAACTTGCGGCCGAACTCCTCGGCGACAGACTCGTGGACGATGAAGCGGTTCGCTGCGGTGCAGGCTTCACCAATGTTGCGCATCTTGGCACCCATGGCACCTTCGACTGCCTGGTCGATGTCGGCATCTTCAAAGACGATGAACGGCGCGTTGCCGCCCAGTTCCATCGAGGTACGCAGCACGTTATCGGCAGCAGCCTTGAGCAGGGTCTTGCCCACTGGGGTGGAGCCGGTAAAGGAGACCTTGCGCAGGCGGGAGTCTGCCATGAGCGGCTCAGAAATCGCAGAGGCAGAAGAACCAGCAACCACGTTGATAACACCAGCTGGAACGCCAGCATCAATCATGGTCTGTGCGAAGTACTGAGTAGTCAGCGGAGTGAGCTTCGCTGGCTTGACCACCATGACACAACCAGCAGCAATCGCCGGAGCAATCTTGCGGGTAGCCATCGCCAGTGGGAAGTTCCACGGGGTAATCAGCAGGCACGGACCAACCGGCTTACGACGGGTAATCATGCGCAGAGTACCCTCCGGCGCGGTTAGGGAGCGACCGTAATCGCGTACGGTCTCCTCGCTAAACCAGCGCAGGTACTCCGCACCGTAGGTGACCTCACCACGGGACTCAGCCAGTGGCTTGCCCATCTCCAGGGTCATCAGGGCAGCGAATTCTTCGGCACGCTCGTGTACGAGCTCAAAGCCACGGCGCAGCAGCTCCGCACGGTCGCGCGGGGAGGTCTGTGCCCAATCGTCCTGGACATCGCAGGCAGCATCCAGAGCAGCCTTGGCATCATCGGAGTTAGCAGAAGCCAGCGTAGCGATGACTTCACCAGTCGCCGGGTTTTCTACATCGAAGGTCTCATCAGAAGACGAGTCCACCCACTTGCCACCAATAAGCAGCTTGGTAGGTACCTTCTCGAGCAGTTCAGAAATGCTGACGGTCATAAGGGTTCCTTTCAGGGAATACGAGAGTTATTTCTCGTTGGAATCGGGTTTCGGGGCATTGGGGTCGATGGGGCGGCCGTGCTCATCGACTTCGTTGAGCTCAGCGAGCTTGGTGAAGTCTTCCGTGGCATCGGCAAAGCCTTCGTTCGGGTCGATTTCGTCGAAAGAACGGATGGTGCCGTCGCGTTCATCGCGGAAGAAGTCGCGGCCGTAGACCACAGCGACCATGATGAGACCCGCGGCGAAGCCCCAGGTTGCGCCCTGGGCGGCCAGCACGGCGGCGGTCACACCAGCGATACCGAGGTCTTTTTGGTTCTTTGCTTCCATGATGCCGACGCGGACTGACACGAAGCCTTGGATGATCAGTGTGAGTGCTAGGCCGACGTTCAGAATCGGTTCGACGAAGGTGATGATCGGTAGGAGGAGCAGGCCGGTGTTGGTGCCCCAGCGGAAAGAACCAGCGCCACCGAAGATGGAGCGCATGGCGCGCTTGCCCTGCTTGTAGCGCTCGACAATCACGACGTGCATTGCAGCCCACAGCGGACCACACATTGCGATGTCCGGGCCGATGATCGACATCAGCATGTTGCGGCCACCGAAGAGCAGGTGAGCGCGGGATGGGGAGTAGACCACGGCCTCGTCGGTACGCACGTGGTCAGCTTCTTTCAGAACGGCGTTGGCCTGCAGGACGTCACCGAAGACCACGATGTAGGCCGCCAGCACAGTCGGGATGGCGGTCAGGAACATCATTGCCGGTGGGAAGCCCAGTCCGAAGACGGTGTACTCATTCCACAAGGTGACAAAGTCTGGGTTGGAGAAGCCCATCTCGATATCCGGCCACGGTGCTTCGCCTGCCAGCGGGGCGACGAAGATGGCCACGAAGATGGCCGGCAGAATGCCCAGGGAGGCGATGAAGCGCCAGCCGGCGTTGCTTTGGCGCAACTTCGCAAACAGCTTCGAGTACATCAAGAAGAAGGCGATTGCTGCGCCGACGGCAATGGAGACAGGGAAGTTGTGGAAGTGGCCTTCGTCGCCAAACACAGAGAAGATAGCGGCGATACCAGCACCAAGCACGATGCCCGCGCGCAGGCCAGAGGGGATAACCCGGACGACCTTGGAGGCCAGTCCGGTAAGACCCAGCGTGATGGAGAATATTCCTAACATCAGCTGGAAACTAATCAGCGCCCAGACTCTTTCTGGGCCCTCCTCGAAGCTTTCGACGTAGACAATCAGCAGCGGAATAGCCGGGGTAATCCAGCCCGGAACTACCGGGTCGCCCAGCAGGTGGTGAATCAGGTAGAGCAGGCCGTTGAGAATAACGACAGCCAGGGCGACCTCGAAAGGCATGCCCAATGCCTGGGTCATCAGCGGGATAGCACCGAGGTCGACCACGCACATGAACAGACCTTGTGCGTAGTCAGGCCACTCAATGCGGTAGTGCACGAAGGGCAGTCGAATCTGGAAGGGACCGGCCTTCCAGTGCGGTGACTCTTTGCCGATGCCCTCGTTATCAGCGAGATCTTGAGACATACGGTTTCTCTTTTCTGGGAATATGCGGTTAACCCGCACCACCTAGGGGAGGCGATGCGGGGTCAAGCAAAAAGAGGAGAGATAGGGGAAAAGGGGCGACTTAGTCGAATTCGATGATCTGGCGCAGGGCCAGGCCGTCTTCGAGGTTGTCCATTGCTTCGTTGATGTCTTCGAGCTTGATGTGGGAGGAAATCAGGCCTTCGGCATTGAGCTTTCCTTCGCGCCACAGCTGCTCGTAGCGTGGGATGTCTTCGGTAGGGATGGAAGAACCCAGGTAGCTACCGTGGACGCGGCGGGCCTCGCTGGTCATCGTGAGCGGGTCAATACCGGTGATAGAACCCGGTGCAGGCAGCCCCACGGTGACGGTCAGGCCGCCCGGGCCGGTGATCTTGTAGGCGGTCTCCAGGGCCTTCGGGTGACCGGCGGCCTCAACCACAGCGTTGAATCGCTTGCCGGATTCCTCAGCCTCCGGGGAGGTCATCACGGAAGTAGCGCCCAGCTCGAGTGCCTTGTCGAGCTTGTCCTGCTGCATATCGATGCCCACAATCTCCTTCACGCCCAGAGCCTTGGCGGTGATGATCGCGGACATACCGACACCACCCAGGCCAACAACGGCAACGGAGTCTTCCGGACCCGGCTTGACCTCGTTGATGATTGCACCGCCACCGGTCAAAATCGCGCAGCCGAAGATAGCAGCGATATCGGCAGGAACATCCTTGCCCACCGGCACGACGGAAAGCTCAGAAACCACAGCGTGGGTAGCAAAGCCGGAGACACCAATGTGGTGCTGGATGGTCTCGCCTTCACGGGTGAGGTGGCGGGAACCGCTAATCAGCGAACCCTCGTTGTTGGACTTGGTGCCAACCTCACAGGGCATCTTGCCGTTGGTCTTACAACCATCGCACTCACCACAACGCGGCAGGAAGGTCATCACGACATTGTCGCCCTCCTTTACGCGGGTCACACCCGGGCCGACCTTTTCGACGATGCCTGCTGCCTCATGGCCAAGCAGCATCGGCAGCGGACGCGGGCGGTTGTTGTTGACCACGGAAAGGTCAGAGTGGCAGAGACCAGCAGCGGTCATCTTGACCAGCAGCTCACCCTCGCCAGGGGCGGAAAGGTCGAGCTCGCTGATGCTGATCGGCTGAGATTCTGCGTAGGGGCGGGGTGCCGCTGCGCGTTCCAGGACTGCGCCGCGGATCTTGAGAGACTCAGACATATTCATTCCAATCTGTCGCAACGAAAAGCCCGGGGAGAGATGCAGATTACCCTCGTGCTTTAGTGCGTTTCAGATTACTCTTCACACATATATCCCACACCGCTTTGATATGTAGAAAAACACACCATATTACTTTCGGTATGTGCAGTCCTATGTAGACGCAGTGCTTAACGATGCCCCCGTCCCAACGCCCGCACCCTCAGCGCCATTTGGATATCCAAACTGCGCTGACCGGTATCCCAGCCCGGTCCCAGAAGCCGCGTGGCGCGCTCTAAACGCTGGCGCACCGTGTTGGTATGCACATACATCGCCTTCGCCGCCGCGGAGACTCGCTGGCCGGACAAAAAGTACTGGTAGAGCGTTTCTTCTAAGTCGGTATCGTGCTCGTCGTCGTAAGCCGACAACGCACCGACGGCACGCGTGGTCAACAAGTCCAAAGCCCGCGAATCCGACCCCAGAATCAACCCCAGTGCGCCCAAGGTTTCTTCCGAGACCACCTGGTTGCTCACCTTTAAAGACATCGCTGCGCGCAGGTACTCCATCGTCATATCGTGGGCTTCTTGTGCCGACGTAGTCGAGGACAACGCAACTGCCGATGCGTAGGCCGTTTCTTCTGGATCTAGAACGTCGCGCAGCGCATCCTTAATCGACGAACGCGGCTGGACGAGTGCACAGAAATGCTCATCGTGCTTCGTCAGCGCGACTTCACCGCGGACCAGCTTTTCCAACTTCGTCCGCGAGAGATTCCCAGAAGGCATGTAGAGGCCTACGAAGTACAAATCATCGGGCTCGTTGAGGTCAATGCGCGTCATCTGCTTCAAACGCGCCTTTTCCTGCTCACCGATAGTGCCAATGGCAGCCGCGTAGACGAGATCGTCGACTTTGCGGCTGGTGGCTGAGGTTAAGGCTTCATCGAAAAGCGCAATGGCACTAAATGCAGCCGAGGCGTAGTCAATCACGCGGGATTCCACCTCATTGGCATCGCGCTCAATGTAGATAGTGCCCAGGTGACGGCCATTAAAGTCCACCGGCGTCGCACCCACGCTATCTACATCCAACCCGGCAGTGTCCAGCGCACGGCCCTCAAAATCAGCGCCAATAAAACGCTCCTGCGCGGAGTTCCACAACGCCACCGGCGATTCCAACTCAGTGGACAGCACATCGGCAAGCTTCTGAAAGGTCGGCTTGGCCGACAGCACCTGCAACAACGCCGTACCCGCATGATTTAGCCGGTGCAGGTCCGCCACGTTGCTTTCCAGATCTTCCTGCGCCGCCGTCAACGCCGCCACGGATTCCTGCTGTGCCTCAATCACCCGGGAGGTTTCCAACGCCACGGACGTCAGCGCCCCCAGCATCGTCAGCGCCGTGATGTCTTCGGTGGTGTAGTTGCGCGGATGCCTATCACCCACCAGCAGCGCACCGATGGTCTCACCGTTAATTTGTACCGGCGCACCCAAAATGCCATGGATGCCCTCTGCCTGGACGGCATGGTCCACGTAATCCACGTGAGTAACCTGCGGGTCTTGGGCATGGTCATACGTCCACGCCGGCTCATTAGTCGCAGCCACCAAGCCGAGGACACCAGTACCCATCGGCATGCGAATCGTGCGGAATTCTTCAGTCACCACACCAGAGGTCGTCAACACATTGGTCTTGCCACTATCTGGGTCATTCAGGCTGATGTAGCCAATATCTGAGCCGAGCAAGGTGCGCGCATGCTTAACGATGTCCCGAAACACCTGCTGCGCCGGCTTATCCTTATTGAGCAACTGCGCAACTTCCAACAGCTGCATCGACATGATGCGCCACTTCTGATTAGAAGTAATCGCAGCCTCCAAAGACCGCAGAGCCGCAATCTCTTCAGCATTCAACTGCGAGCGCAACGCATCCGGAATCCGGGATCCAGTGGTGAGATGCCGTAGGACATATCTCAGCAAAGACATATCAGCACGCCTTCTAAATCAAACAAGGACCATCAGAGACAATATAGCCCCTCATGGTCCTTGCATAGTGGTCACTTACTCTTGAGAGCCAGTTGGTGTGGCTCGGTTCTTAGCGGCACGGGATCCCTTCGGGGTCGTTGCCTGCTTACCAGTGATAAGCGCATGGAACTTACCGATCTGGACTTGGGCGTCGGGGTCATCCGTATCGACCTCAGCCATGATTTCGGTGATGAAGGAGGACTCCGGAATCGAGGAGTTGCGTGCAATGGCAACCAGTTCGCGGGTTTCCTCTTCGGTCAGAGAATCCTTATCCTCGAAGCGCTTGCGCAGCAGCTCGCGTGCACGGCGACGCAGCTCGGACTCGCTCTCCAACTTCTTGCGATTCTTGATCCACGCAAAAGCGATGATGAACATGATCGCGATACCCATGTAGCCCAGGAATGGGTAGACCCAGTCAACGAGGTTGCTGAAGCCGATGAAGGACAGAACGAAGCCAATCAGCACGGAGATGACGTAGACCTTGTAGAAGTTCTCCGGCTTCTTACGGGTCAGGCGCTTGGCAAAGGCGTAGAACATACCAATCGCGGTGTTGTAGATCATGCCGTAGATGGCAATCGCCATCAGCACGCCTAAGTTCGGATGAATCTGGGAGATCATCTCCAGGGTTGGCATTTCTGCTTCGGTAACTGGACCAATGGAGATGTACAGGCCGCCGACCAGTACAGCCAGCAGGAACAGGAAGCACAGGCCGCCCATGACGCCGCCCAGGCCAACTTCACGAGTATCGAGGAAGTTACCGCCAATAACGATGGTCATGGATACCACCACGATGACGTTGAGGCCGACGTTGTTAATCGCAGAGACCCACCAGTTGGGCAGCGTGGTTGGGATGTCTTGTGCCTGCTGGTTCAGGGTTGCCCAGTCCGGGGAAGCGGTGAACACGGTGTACAGGGTGCCGATGGTCAGCAAGACAATGATGAACGGGGTAATAGCACCAATAGCGATGGTGACCTTATCCACATCCAACAGGCCAGTAAGCAGGGTGAGAACCAGCATCAGGCCGGCACCAATCCAGACTGGCCAGCCCCACTGCTGGTTTAGGTTGGTACCTGCACCAGCGAACATGGCGAAACCAATACAGAACAAACAGATAAGCGTGGAGATATCCAGCAGCTTCGACACGATAGGGGTAGAGACGGCATCGAAGACCGTGGTGTGCTCTTTAGCGCGGTGGTAAGAGCCGAGCTGCAGAATCGTGATACCGGAAATCATCATGGCCAGGGCGGTGACAACCGCACCGACGATGCCCATGTTGCCGAAGGCCACGAAGTACTGCAGTGCTTCGCGACCAGACGCGAAGCTGGCACCCGCGAGCACGCCAATAAAGGCCATCGCGATACCAAATGAACGTTTAAGCATTGTGGTGTCTTTCTAGGATGAGAAGGGAATAGGTATGAAAAAACTGGTCTTCACCGCAGCACCTGCGGCGAAGTCCAGTTAAGAGGGGTTAGAGGTCTTCTTCGCTCGAGCGGGCATGCTCGATGATGAACTTAGAAATGTTGCTCAATTCAGCTTCTCCACGCGCCATCACACCGGCAGAGGTAAACAAACCGTGGTGATAGCCGCGCAGGTGCTTGTAGATGACCTCGACACCGGCCTGGGCCAGCTTGGCAGCGTATTCGCCACCTTCGTCAGCAAGCGGGTCGTTGTCCATGGTCAACACAATCGCAGGCGGGAGGTTCTCTGGCAGTTCAGCCAGCAGTGGGCTCAAGTCTGCGGTGCTGCGATCCTGGCCTTCTGGAAGGTAGGTGTCGATAAACCAGCGCATGGTATCGGCTACCAGCGGGAAACCTTCGGTGACTCGCTGGTAGGACGCACCCTTGCTCAGGCGCTCTTCGGTCAGGTCTACGACTGGGTAGATGAGGACCTGGGAGCTAATCGGTGCTACCGAATCGTCACCGGTGAACTCGTTGGCCAAGAAGGCCACCAGCTGACCGCCGGCGGAATCGCCGACCAAGCTGATGTTGCTCACGTTCAAGCCATGCTCAGCGTTGCTGTCAGACAGCCAACGCAGTGCGTCACGGCAATCATCGTGCGCAGCCGGGTAGAGGTGCTCCGGGGCCAACCGGTAATCAACCGCTACGACAGGGAAACGAGTCTCCAGTGCGATTCGGCGAGCTGCCGAATGATGGGTTTCCAAGTTACCCATCAACCAGCCGCCACCGTGGATGAAGAGCACGGCCGGAGTCTCATCGTTGCGATCCGACTCCGGACGCGGATCATAAAGACGCACTCGGAAATCTTTCACGTCGAAGTCCACGTGGCGCAGCGTCTCGCTTTCCTCCAGGCCATTGGCCGTGCAGGATTTCACGTACAGCTCGCGTACCTCGTCATAACCGTAGTTATGGAAGGCAACGGCACTAGCTTCGCGGAACCCGGAAAGTGCTTTCCAAGCGTCTGCGGTTACTGGACGGCCAGAGTACTCATCGTTCAAGGTGTGCATCTTTTGAGTCATTACTTCACTCCGTAGTCTGCCAAATCAAGCTCGCGGGTCAGGTCCTGGTACTCAGCAACGTTGCCGGACCAGTTGTTAATAACCTTGCCATCTTCGTTCTTGTACCAGGAGGAGCAATCAGCGCTGAAGGCAGAGTTTTCGAGCTCTTCCTGCACGTGCTCGTTGAACTTCTCCAGCACCTCGGAGTCGACGTCCAGAGCGGTGTCTGGGTTGTCGCGCAGGTACTCGACAGCCTGGCGGATGTACTTGTCCTGCTCTTCCAGCATGGCCACCACGGAGTGGTGGTTCAGGTTGGTGTTCGGGCCGTAGAGCATGAAGAAGTTCGGGAAGCCATCGACAGCCATGCCCAGGTAAGCCTCTGGGGTATTACCCCAGCGCTCGCGCAGGTCCTGGCCGTTACGGCCGATGATTGGCAGCTTGCCCTGGAATTCCTGAGCGTGGAAGCCGGTAGCAAAGATGATGACGTCAAACTCGTGCTCGACACCATCCTTGGTGCGGATACCCTTCTCGGTGAATTCCTCAATACCTTCGGTCTCCAGGGTGACGTTGTCACGGTTGAAGGTCAGGTAGAACTCATCGGAGCGCAGAATACGCTTACAACCGAAGGCGAAGTCCGGGGTGAGCTTTTCGATGAGCTCCGGATCCTCAACCTGGTTGCGCAGGTGAGCCATAGCCTGCTCGACGCCTTCTTCAGCAGCGTCAGTGCCCTGGCGGGTGCGCTCGAAGCCAGCCTCACGAACCTCGTGGATTTCCTCGCGGATCTTGCGGTAGGAATCCGGGTTGGACTTGAACTCTTCCTTCTCCTTCTCGGAGAAGATGATCTGGTCACGCGGCAGGATGTAGTTTGCGGAGCGCTGGAACACGGTCAGCTGCTCAGCGACCTTAGCTACCTCTGGCACCAGCTGGACTGCGGAAGCAGCGTTACCGATGGTGGCAACCTTCTTGCCTGCCAGGTCTACGGAGTGATCCCAGGTTGCGGAGTGGAACTGCACGCCCTGGAACTTGTCGCGGCCCTTGAAGTTCGGGAACTTCGGGCGGGACAGCTGGCCCCATGCACCGACGAAGACGCGGCCGTAGAAGGTCTCACCCTGGTCGGTTTCAATCGCCCAGAGCTTGTCATCTTCAATCCACTCAGCATGGGTGATGCGGTGGTTGAGCTTGGTGTTGGAGTAGAGGTCGAACTCTTCTGCCATGTCCTTGAGGTAAGCCAGCATCTCGTCCTGGCCGGCGAACATGCGGGATACGCCGAGGTTCAGGAAGTAGGAGTAGCAGTAGATGAGTGCCTGGGTATCACACGCAGCACCCGGGTAGGTGTTGTCGCGCCAGACGCCGCCGACCTCATCGGCAGCTTCCAGGATGACGAAGTTGTCCAGGCCATCGCGGCGCAGCTGTGCGCCCATGCCCAGGCCGCCGTAGCCAGCGCCGAGGATGACTGCGTCGTAAATGTGCTTTTCGGTCATAGTGTCCTCCAATTAGGGATAGTGGGGAGCCAAATAGGGATAGTGGGAAATAGGGAGCGATTAGTTCTCGCGGATAGCGGAAGCCAGTACGGAGAGGCCTTCGCGGAGCGTGGACTCGTTGATCACCAGCGGCGGCAGCAGGCGGATGACGTTGCCATCCAGGCCACAGGTAAGAACAACGACGCCCTGCTGCTTACAAGAAGCAGCCACCTTGCCGGTCAGCTCAGCGTTCGGGGTGCCATCAGCGTTGACGAGCTCGAGTGCAATCATGGCGCCACGGCCACGGATCTCAGCTACGGTGTCGAGTTCGAGCAGCGGCTCGAGCTCTTCGCGGATGATGCCTTCGATTTCCTGTGCGCGGGAGTTGAGGTCCTTGTCCTCCATCTCGGCGAAAGCAGCCAGGGAGGAAGCACACGCCACCGGGTTACCTGCGTAGGTGCCACCCAAGGAGCCTGGGCCAGGAGAATCCATGATTTCGGCGCGGCCGGTCACACCGGATACTGGCATACCGCCACCAAGGCCCTTCGCAGTGGTGATGAGGTCCGGGGTGATGCCCTCATGGTGGGAAGCGAACCACTTACCGGTACGGCACACGCCAGCCTGAATTTCGTCGACGACGAAGACAACGCCGTTGTCGTTGCACCACTTCTGCAGTGCCGGCAGGAAGCCTTCCGCCGGAACGACAAAGCCGCCCTCGCCCTGGATGGGCTCGATGACCACAGCTGCGAGATCGTCAGCGCCGACCTGCTGCTCGATGGCGCGGATGGTGCGCTGTGCAGCCTGCTCACCTGACAGACCATCACGCAGCGGGTAGGAACCCGGAACGCGGTAGATGTCAGATGCCAGGGTTCCGAAGCCAGCCTTGTAAGGCTTGTTCTTTGCAGTCATGGTCATGGTCAGGTTGGTACGACCATGGAATGCGGAATCGAAGACAACCACGCGGTTCTTGCCGGTGTGGTTACGAGCAATCTTCACAGCGTTCTCGATTGCTTCTGCACCGGTGGAAAACAGAACAGTCTTCTTCTCGTGATCGCCCGGGGTCAGCTCGTTGAGCTTTTCTGCTACCGCAACAAAGCCCTCGTAAGGAGCATTGAGGAAGCAGGTGTGGGTCAGGTGCTTGGCAGCCTCGCCAATAGCTTCAGCAACGCGCGGGTTGGAAGCGCCCACGGAGGTCACTGCAATACCGGAGGCGAAATCGATGAGCGAGTTGCCGTCGGCGTCGACCAGAACGCCGCCGTCGCCTTCGACAATGTAGGCCGGAAGACCTGGGCCAAGCGCACGTGGCAGGGACTTCTCAGCCCGTTCCGCTAGCTTCTTGCTCTCCGGGCCGGGAATGGAAGAGTTAACCTTCCGCTCCTGGGGGAGGCGGTGAGAGATATCTTGCATGTCGCTCCTTTCGGGCTGGCTATGTGATGGAGTCAATTGTGGCCATTCTGTGTAAGCTACGGAACTAACATTCTGGACAATTCCAGAGACGTTTTTGTACAGCTTGGATATAGGTGGCATAGGTGGAGGACTGGAAGACTGTAGGGGCTGCTCAGCAGCTGGTAGAAGATGAAATCCAGTTGCTCAGTATCGACTGGCTGCTCGCGCAACGCGACTTAGAACTGCGCCCACTGCACATAGCCGGCCAAGAATTTCACGTCGCGCACCCCTGTGAACTCGAAGACCCCACCGAATTCATCGGCCCTGGGGGAGTAGTACTCCTGACCGGACTCGCGTTTAAAGATCATCCCGCGGGCTTTACCGACTATGTTCGTCGCCTCGCCAAGCGCGGCATCACTGGTATCGGATTCGGCACCGGCCTGTACTTCGATAAACCACCCCGCGAACTTATCGACGCCGCCAAGGCACACGAGCTCACCCTCTTTGAAGTGCCCCTGCATATCCCCTTCGTGTCCATCTCGGCTGCTGCCTACAAAGAACAGTCCCGTCGCCGGGGTGCGCGCCGGGAAGAGTTCATCAAAGACTTAGGCAAACTTAGCGATGCCGCATCGAAAGGCCTGCGCCCACTGCTGCGCTCAGTCGCGACGACCTTGGACTGCCGCATTTATCTCGCGGACGCGGACAGCCGCATTAAAGCTGCCGTGGTGTCACCTACCCGTGACCCACTGCCGGAAGCTATCACTAAAGAAGACCGCGAACTCGTCGCTGAAGTCATGAAACGTGGTTTCGGAAGCGCCTTTTCGGACAAAGGACGAACCGTCCTCAGCGTGACGGTGACAACCCGCGGCGACTACCACGAAGGGCTTATTGCCTCCACGGAGAAAAGCCTCGATCTTTACGGACGAACTCTGCTTAAACACGCCGCCGGATTGTGCGAACTACTCGTGCAGCGACCATCAGAACTGCGCTTTAAACAAAACGGACTCAACACCTTGGCTCTGGGCATCCAGCTCGGCTGGACCGGCGATACCGATACCTTCCGCGACATCATCGCCTCTGCTAGCGATGCCACCGGCAAAATTCGTCCCGCCCTCGTGAAGTCCGACGACGTCCAAGCCCGTGACCGTTTCCACCAGAAACTCGATATGCGCCTCGAACAAGCCGGCCGCATGTTTTTCAGCCTCAACCTCGACGACTGCACACAGTTAGTACTCTTCCGCGGCGGCCGTTCAATGAAGGAACTGAAAGAACTACTCAGCGACTTAAGGCATCGCCAGCGCATCGTCGTCGGAGGCCCCGTCGAGTGGGCGGAACTTTCCCAATCACTCATCGGCGAACTAGAGCGAATCGCATTCCGCGTGAAGACTGGCTCCATCGTCGGCGTGGAAAGCCGCGCCTTTAACTGGCTACACGATGCCGCCGACGTCCCCGCCCTGCGCAGCCGCGTCCAAGAAACCTGGGGCAAACTACACGCCTACGACGAATCCCACGACACCTACCTCCGCCGCACACTCGAAGTCCTGCTCCAGCATGGCATGCATCTTGGCGATGCCGCCGACATCCTCGGCGTCCACCGGCACACCCTACGCAAACGCGTATCCACCCTGGAATCAGTCCTCGAGGTCGACCTCGGCGATCCTTCAGTCAGAGCAGAACTGCTTGTGCTTGGAATGGCTATTGACCGGCAACGCTCAACGAAAAGCTAAAGCAGAAAACTATTTACGGTAGCGATTCAAATTTTTGGAGGCAGGCGGTCGGAGTGAGGTCTGAGTAAACCATTTTGAAGTGCTGTACTTCTTCTAAAAGCGTCATCTTAGGCGCGACAGACGTATGGTGAATAGTTTGCAACTAGTTTAAGTGGCTGTACAGAGAATTGGCGTACGCTGAATCAGTCTAAGGCGAGTAGTGGCTCTTCGGAAGTAATTTTTGAAACAAGAGCGAAATGCAAATTCAGAAGACCATGCCCTGTTCTCCAGTCGTCGCCTAAAACTTCATCGATTTTTCGTAGACGTTGCCGAATAGTGTTGACATGCAGATTTAGCTCTCGAGCTACCTTTGATGCTGAAAACTCGTAGGAAGCCGTCAATTTCAAGGTAGTGAAGAGATCAGATCCATGCATTTTGTCATGTTCCAAAATGGGGCCAAGAGTCTCGTTGATTAAGGCGATCTGATCTTCTCTTGAGATATTGCCCAGGGCCAATAGCCAAAAAGGCAAATTCTGTTTTGAGAACACTACATTTTTGGTGGACACTTGTAGATGAGTGACAGCGTTTAGATAACGGTGGCAAGAATAAGTTATGTTCTCGAGATCTTGAGAACAATCAAACTGATCTGAGACGAAGCCTAAAAGCCCTTTCTCCTTAAAGGTAAATATGTCGTTTAGTAGAGATACAACACGATCTATGCGCTGAGCTGTGGCGAAAAAGTAAACCATATTGGATGACTTGTAATAGATAACACCCGACGGAAGTAGATCGTAAATTGATTGATGGATTTCTCCCCAAGAATGCCAGTCACACCGAAGGGCAATAATCTTGCAAGATCGACCAGGGCTAATAGATATGGATTGAAGTCGCTGTTTGAGTGCCTCGGGAAGAGACGAGTAGCCAAATCGGAGAAGATGAAATAGAGCCTCGCTATCCCATGAAAGCGATTCATCAGTCCGCTTGGGCGATAAGATACCGGGAAAGCTTAGTAGCCGTGCTGCCTTTTGAACTAAAAGTGGCTGGAAGGAGTCAGCACCATGGGACTCCATTACAAGGGCTCCCCAAGGGCTGGCCCCATTAAATAGCGCCCATGATTGAAAGGCCATCCCATCGAAGCTGAACGTCCTAAATTTTCCCGCCGCGTCCACAGATTGGAGCCAGTCTTTTAACTCACTGTACAACTTTTTGCTTAACGTAGGGTTCGAAGCTTTCGAATAACTAGTGAGATCTATGAGATTAATCGACGAGGAAAACCGCGCTTCGATGTAGGTCAAAATCTCTTGTATTGGATCGGGTCTGTTAGCTAGCTCGAACAATTTGTTGAGCTCAGACGCGTTAACTTCTAACCTCTCGATGGTTTTTTCTCTGGTAGTGAGGTCTGACTTTAACCTGGAAATTTTATTAGAATGATTGCTTTCTCTGTCGCAAAGTCGCAGAATGGCGGAACTGTACCAGGCGATTTTCTCTAGAACATAGATATCTGACGAGGGGTACACGCGCTCATGGCGGTCAGCGATAAAAAGGATGTATCCAAAATCATCCGAAGTGTCAAAAGGGACCCCTAGAAAAGCGCGAAATCCTTCTCGTTTCACTACCTTATCAAGGTTTTCACTGCGTATGAACGTGTCGTCCATTAGATAATTTGCTACTTGCAGAGGGCTATCCAATTCGAAGATTCTATTGGCGAGGCCCGAGTTGCTGGAAGTAGCTTCTTGAAATTCCTGTGTCCAAATGCCGTCTGACATCAAAATGGAAGAAACGGCTTCTTCACCCGACTGTACTTCCACTAGGTAGGCTGCGTCCACACCTAGCAACTGTCGTGTGAGACCAAGTATTCGCGGCAAAGCTAGATCGGTTGAAGCTTCTAGGCTGACTTCGTAAGCCACCTCCTGCAGCTCATTTACTAACCGTCTGAGGGTTCTATTTTCTGATGCCAAATTGTTCACCGTAATGAGAGAACGGCGTAAAGGTGCGGACTCGGAATCCGTCTTCAGGTGTTCGATGGATTGGCGGAAACGGGCGGACGGTAGCCGAAGCGCGGATTGCAGGTGCAGATTTATCTCTTGGTTCGGTGCTTGTTGGTTCATGGGTGTGCAAATAGTAATTTTCGTCGGCGAAATTGTAATTTAAAACACTAGTCCGCTGTGGCGTGGGATGCAATACTGTTCGCTAAGTGATTGACATCACTCTTAACGAAACTTCACAGAAAGGATTGGTATGGGTCTTCAGTCTGCAAAGCGCAGTGAAAACAAACCCGTCATAACTGCGGCTGCGCGACTCCCTATTGGCAGGAAGAAAGGGGCGTTGGCATCACTTGACGGTGTAGGGCTTGGAGCCGAAGTCCTTAAGAAACTCGGTGAGGCCTTACCGAGCGGCAGTGATGACATCAGCGATGTAATTCTGGGAAATACTCTTTCGCATTATGGGAACCCTGCGAGGGTGGCGGCCTTAAAAGCAGGGTATGGCACTAATGTTCCCGCGCTGACTATTGATCGTCAGTGTGGTTCTGGAATTAACGCTGTAACCCTTGCTGCAAGCCTCTCTCAAACCCAGGATGGCATTTACGTAGCAGGTGGGATGGAGAGTATGACGCATGAACCTCTACAGCTTGCACCACCACGTCGAAGCTTCGACTTCACATCGGTAAAGCCTTTGCGTAGAGAGCTTTCTACCGAGGCAGTTGGTGACCCGACTATGGGGCAAACTGCTGAAAATGTAGCGAGAATGTTCTCAATTAGCCGAGGTGAGCAGGATGAGTACGCACTTCGGAGTCAGGAGCGTTATCAAAGAGCGAAAGAGCTAGGGAAATACGAAGATTTCGTCATCGCTATGGAATTGCCTCATGGTGAAGAGTTTACCGAGGACGAGCACCCGCGACCGGACACGAGTATTGAGAAGCTCTCCAAACTGCGTCCTGCATTTGACGTGCAAGGGACAGTGACGGCTGGCAATGCTTCAGGTCTTAATGATGGTGCTGCGGCCGTGGTAGTGACCGGCTCATCCTTAGCGAAGGAGCGGGACTTGCCTGTACTCGCTGAGGTCGGTCGGACGGTGGTCTCAGGTGTGGATCCCAACACCATGGGGTTGGGGCCAGTGCCCGCTATTAAAGAACTTCTGAGCAGAACTGGTCGGAGCATTGATAGCTACGACTTCATTGAAATCAATGAGGCCTTCGCTGTTCAAACGCTCGCTTGCATCAAAGAGCTAGGGCTCGATGTAGAAAAAGTGAATCCAAATGGTGGGGCTATTGCGCATGGACATCCGATAGCTGCTACCGGCTGCATCTTAGTTCAAAAGGTAATAAGTGAGCTCCGTTCAAGAGGAGGTGGCAGCGCAATCGTAAGTGCCTGCATTGGTGGCGGGCAAGGAATCGCAACCGAGATCAAAGTCAAAGGAGAATAGAAATGCAGAAACTAACAAACGTTACGGTCTGCGGCGCAGGAGAAATGGGCGGCCAAATTGCGATGGCGGCAGCCCTAAATGGTTATACCGTTGCACTTTACGACATTAACGTGGACCAACTGAGTGCAACCTCTAGCCGCCTTGAGTCCTTAACTAATCGATTCGTGGAGAAGGGGCGGTATGAAGAGCAAGTGGTCAAGGAAGCATTCTCAAACCTCACTTTCTACAACGACCTTTCAGAGGCATGTGCGCAGGCTGACCTTGTAATCGAAGCAATTGTCGAAGACCTTGGCGCGAAACGAGAGCTCTTCCGACAGGTGTCCTCATTGGTTGATGCAGGAACAGTGCTAGCAACAAACTCATCAAGCATTGTGTCATCGAAATTAGCGGACAGCGTTTCTAATCCTTCACGCCTCTTGAATGTTCATTTCTTTAATCCAGCATTGATTATGCCGCTGGTCGAAGTTGTGCAAGGGCCGCATACGGATACTGAGCATGTTGAGACTGCGATTGAATTTGCTAGGAGTCTCGGCAAGACCCCAGTCTTAATTGAAAAGGAAATCTTCGGTTTCATTGCCAATCGTGTGCTGTCCGCCATATTCGATGAAGCTATCTACCTAAAGGAGCAAGGGGTCGCTTCCGTCGAAGCAATCGATACAGCGGTCAAGCAGGGGTTAAATCACCCGATGGGGCCGTTTGAACTCTTGGATCTCACCGGCATTGATGTCAATTACAAGATCAAGAAGTTGGAGGCAGAAGATACCGGTGATGCAAAGGATGGGCCTTCACGGACTTTGTCGGAGCTGTATGAAGCCGGCCATCTCGGTAAGAAATCGGGGCGCGGTTTCTACGAATATAAGAAAGGAGGAAAGTAATGCCAAGCCAAGTAACTACAGAAAAGAGAAACGGCGTTGGAATTCTCACTATTGAACGAGAGGGACAGCTTAATGCCCTCAATGTTGAGGTGATGGATCGAATTTCTGCTGCACTTGATGAGTGGGAATATGACGATGAGATCGACGTAGTGATCTTTATCGGTGCTGGGACAAGAGCTTTCGCTGCGGGAGCAGATCTACAAGAGTTAGCTTCTTTGAGCCACCAAGAGGTCAGGGAGCGATACCCAATGGCGGGTTTGTTCGACCGTATTGACAACTATCGCAAGCCCAGCATTGCCGCAGTAAACGGCATAGCGTTTGGGGGTGGATTCGAGTTGGCTTTGGCGTGTGATCTTCGTGTCGCTTCTCCTACAGCGGAATTTCGATTTCCAGAAGTAGGACTTGGAATTATCCCGGGCGCCGGCGGTACGCAAAGACTTTCCCGCCTTCTTAATGAATCGATGGCTACCTACTTGATTCTTAGCGGCGAAGGTTTGTCTGCAGAACGAGCATTTGAAATGGGGCTTGTATGCCGTTTGGACGAAGACCCGCTCAATTCAGCTATCGAAATTGCGGATACGCTTCGCGCCAAATCTTTAACTGCGATCCGATTTGCGCGCAGTGCAGTAAAACAAATCAACCCTTCTGGACACCAGAAGGAGCAACTTTATCAGGGGTTGGCGTTCGCCAGTGACGATCGCACGGAAGGCATTGATGCTTTCTTGTCTCGGCGAGCTCCTTCCTTCTCCGCAACTGATGCAACGTGAAAGTGAAGGAACATGCTATGAAACGTGATGAATACGTGACCAATGATTTGGGTTTCTTTAAGCCCAAAGCCTTTCGATTGTGGTCAACGATTGGAATTTTGTGCTTATCGGTAGTTGCTTTCTTGCCTATGAGCTTTAATACGCTGGTAGGAGAAACCGTCTTGGTGAACTACCTGCTAGTTGTGATTATGCTGGTTAGCCTGGCGGTTTTGATTATTGACCTCAAGCCAGATCGCCAAGAGCGAGGAGGTCGCGACAATGTCTAGTGCAAACGTTCTCGCGCTTGTAATCTTGTTTGTCTACATGGCAACAACGGTTGCAATTGGTCTATACGCGCACCGTAAGAGTAAGGGAGGATCTGCCAAGGACTTCCTTACTGGTGGCGGAGGTGCCGGCTTTTGGATTAATGGCTTTGCCATCTTCGCGGCCTTCGCTACGGGCGGTACGATGCTCGGAAATATTGGGCTGTCCTATCAAGGCGGTTGGGGCTATATTACGGCCTACAATGCTGGTGTCGCTGTTGGCTACCTGATCACGACGTTCTTCCTAGCGAAGATCATGCGAAACATGAATGTCGCGACTGTACCTGAGCTGGTGAAGGCTCGCTACAATCACCGTTGGATGAACCTTGTAGTTCCGATAGTTCTTATTGGCACCCTAAGCGCATACATTGTCGCGCAGATGAAAATCGGTGGCCTTATCGGTGAACAGATCTTTGGCATTCCTTACGGCTGGTCGGTGCTGTTGATCGGAGCTGTGTACGTCTTCTATACATTTGCAGGCGGCATGAAAGCAGTGACCCTGACGGACTTCCTGCAAGGCATGATGATGATTGCCGTCGTGCTCATTACAGGATTCATTGCAATCAATGCCAACGGTGGCCTTTCGGTCTATGAAGTCGCCCAAGGTATTAAGCCAGAGTGGACTCAGGCCGAAGTGTATAGTCCGATTTCCTATATTGGTGCCTTCTTGATTTGGGCTACTTGTAACGCAGTCCTGCCACATACCGTGATGCGAATCTTTGCGGCAAAGAATGAGCGAACTGGTCGAGCTTCGCTCGCACTCGGATTAGGCCTGTACATTGTTACAGGCGTCGTGACTTGTGTCTTTGTTATTGCTGGCACGATCATTCTTACGGGTGGCGCGGAACTAGAGGATAATGACGCTGCATTCCTGCTGTTCCTCGATCAGGCTACGCCGGATTGGGTTCGTGGTCTTGCATTTGCTGCAATCTTCGCTGCTGTTATGTCGTCTGTTTCTGCGATGCTGCTGGCTTTGGCAGCGGCATTGTCGTACGACTTGATCGGCGAAATCCGTCCCAATACGTCGGATGCTGCGCAAAGGAGAATTACAAAGCTGGGTATTCTCGGATTTGGTGTCCTTACCCTCGTCCTTTCGTTGAACCCGCCAGAATTCCTAACCCTCCTGTACACAGCGGCTATGGGCCTTTTGGCTTCGTCCTTGTTCTTCCCAACTTTGCTGGGACTGTGGTGGCGAAGGATTGGAGGAACTGCGGCTTTTGCTGGTGCAACTGTCGGTGGTGTTTCGTACCTCATTCTGTTGTTCGGGTTCGACCTGCCTACCCTTTCGCAAGTGGTCTACTCGTTGCCGCTATCCGCAATTACTTGCGTCGTTTGTGCATTCATCTTTAAGCCGGCGAACTCCAGCGAACTGGAAAGGCTTACGATTGCGCACGAGCGTGAAGTAACCGATGAAGAAGTACAAAGGTTCGAAAAAGAACTCAACACGTAGTTGAGTGCTTTTAAACCTGTTGACTTCTTGAGAGGAGCTTCTTAGAACGATGTATAAGACTCTTATAAGACCCCGTTACTCAGAGAATGATGCTGCCGGACATATAAACAATACGGTCTATGCAGTGTGGTTTGAGGACGCCCGACGCGAAATATTCAAGCTTTTCGTGCCTGATTTGGCTCCAGCACCGTGGAATCTGCTTTTGGTCCAAAGCAATATTACCTACAAAGCAGAAGTCACCTGGGTTGAACTGGTTGAAGTCTCAACGTGGGTAGCGCGTGTAGGCAATAGTTCCTTCACGTTGTATGAGGAAATGAGGCAAGAAGGGGACCTCAAGGCGATTTCCGAAGCGACCTACGTTCAAGTCGATTCAGTTTCTCGGTCTCCCGCTCCAATTCCTTCATCAATCGTCGAAAGTTTGGAAAAACACACAAAACTAGAGGGTGTGAAAGGATAAAACATGTCTTCTAACGTTGAAAGTTTCGTTGAAAACAATGTGGGGTATATCTATCTCGATCGGCAAAAGAGCCGTAATGCACTGACCTTTGAAATGTTGCGCTCGATTGAGCTAACCGTTCGAGAGTGGTCCGTACAACCTGAGGTTCGGTGCATCGTCTTCTCCGGTAAAGGCAAAGCCTACTGTGCCGGTGATGACCTAATTGACATGGGGACTTCAAAGTATCCTGTTCCTGAGGATAAGTTTGTTGAGTACCTAAGCGGTTACCCAGAGGCGTGTAAGGCGTTTCGAGAATGCCCCAAGCCGATCATTTGTAGCGTTCATGGCTATGCCCTTGGGGCAGGACTAGAGCTTGCCTTGTCCTGCGATTTGCTTATTGCTGAAAAGGGCTGCGGGATTGGACTTCCCTTCGTGTTGAGAGGGTTCTCCTCCGGTACGCATTTACTGGCTCGGTTAACTAACCGGATGTTTGCCTCACGGCTTTTGTTCACAGGAGACATCGTTCCAGTAGAAAACCTTGAGGCTTTTGGACTAGTGCACTCACTTACTGAAGCAGATGAGCGCGAATCAAAGACGAAGAATCTTGCCGAAAAGATTGCTCAGCTTCCCACGAAGACCATCGGACTCATGAAAAAAGCCATGGATGCTTCGGATTCTTTGGACGAGAGGTCCGCCTGGGTAGTTCAGGCACAGTCCACAGTTACAGGAACGCTCACTGAAGATTATGCAGAAGGTAGAAGGGCATTTGCTGAAAAGCGAGACCCCGTCTTTACCGGAAAGTAGGTTGACATGAACAAGATAGTCGAAAAGAACTGCAGCACGTTCGAGTACAGGGAGGAACCGCTTGTTCGGTACCTCGAGGACATTGCTGAGCAAGACCCACAGAAGGAGGCGATCCTGTTCTATGGTTCATCGTTTAGCTACAAATGGTTAAACGAGACTGCAGAATTGCTCGCCCTGCGGTTGGCAATGGAGGGAGTAAGGAAAGGCGATGTAATTGCTGCATATATGCAAAACTGCCCCCAGTTTGTTGCTACCTATTTTGCGGCTCAGAAGCTTGGTGCTGTGATCAGCCCTTGCAACCCGATGCTCAAATCTAAAGAGCTCAAGTACCAGTTGGAAGATTTGGAAGCGGTTGCTCTGATTGCAAGCTCTGAATTGGTGCATGAGTTTGAGGCTTTAGATTCAACTTCAGTTCGCACTTTGATCGTGACGAGCTTTGACGATGTTCTTGATTTGGAAACTCATTCGAGTGAATATCGCTTCGCTCCACCTGCACGGTATGAGCCTAAGGCTGCTCATTTAACTTGGCAGGAGGCAGTAAGCCATAATAGCGAGGCAGAGTCCTACCGAGAGCATCTTTGCCCGGACGTACATTTCTCGGAAGATGTTTCGCTAATCATCTACACTTCGGGTACGAGCGGATTGCCTAAAGGCGCGATGCTCTCGTATCGAAATTGCACTTTCAAAGCTAATTGCGTCGCTGCGAATTTTGAATACACTTCCGGGGATCGAGTTTCTGCCACGATGCCGATTTTCCATGTAGCCGGGATGGTTGTTGGTATGACAGCGGTAATCTCTGTTGGCGCTACTATGGTCCTGCAAGCGCGATTTGATGCTGAAGACTTTGTTGACTTGGCCGTACGGCATGGAATGACTTTCTCCTACACCACCCCGCCAATCAATGCTGCAATTCTGTCGACTGGTCGTGGTAAAGAGCTCTCCATTCTTCGACAAAGCATTGGAACGAGCTTTGGATCGCAGATCACCGAGAGTCTCTCGGACGAATGGGAGGCTGCTACGGGGCAGAAGTTCTATGAATTTGCCTATGGTATGAGCGAAACTCATACAGCCGATACGATGACGCCTCCGGGTGGGATTGTATGGGGCAGCACCGGTTTGCCGACATTCTGCACAGATATCCAAATCTCTGATCCAGAAGATCGTTCTAGAATTCTCGGACCAAACGAATTAGGCGAGATTAGTATCAAGAGTCCTGCCGTCTTCCTTGGTTACAAGGGGAAGCCCGACGCTACTGATGCAGCGATGGTAGATGGGCGTTACTACACCGGCGATATGGGCCGAATTGATGAAAACGGGTATCTATTCTTTGATGGACGTTTCAAAGAAATGATCAAATCGAATGGGTATTCAGTCTTCCCGGAAGAAGTGGAAAAGTATCTTCAGGACCATCCAGCTGTTAAGCAAGCTGTCGCCATCGGAGTCCCAGATCGCGTCCGCGGTGAGTCGGTCAAAGCCTTCATTGTCTTGAGAGAAGATGCATCTTCCTCTGTCACTGAAGATGATATCGTTCAGTGGGCTCGAGATAACATGGCTGCTTACAAGTATCCACGTTTGGTTGAGTTTATCGATAAGGTTCCCGAGACTGCTACCGGAAAGATGCTTCGTGCGAAACTACGTGAAGCATAGATTCGTTTGTTCCGTTCCTAGCGTTGGTTGATCATTCGAGATGGGCGGAGTACTTTCTTCTGGAAAGTTTGCATATCGGTGTTTCGGTTAAGGCAGGAATTACCGTGAACATTGCGATCTAAACAGGCTTTTGGCGGCCGATGGCATATTCATGTCATTGGCCGCTTAGAGTGGTGCTGCTTTTCGGTGCGAATGGGAAGGTCCCTTGTATAACGAAATGAGCGTAGGCATTCCGCGTGCAGGTATCGTTATTGCTTTGCAGGCATGGGGCTGATGGAGAGGGGCGTACTGCTCGGAAAGGGTTCAGGGGAGTCACCGTTTTCGGACATGCTTTCAGGAGTGGAAAATGCCTTGCGATAACTTGAGGTGACTGTGGTGGGTGTCGCAGCTTGCAGAGTGCGGATCAGAAAGATCTATCCGCAGGAACTCTGTCCAAACGGCTCTATCCAGTAGAAATTGATTGACTTAGTCGAGTTGAGCGAACTGCTCTCCATGAGAAGTTCTGGGGCACTGATGTTGAATTGCGGAGCATAGTTCAAAGTTCGGCGTCAAGGAGCGCTTACTGTTCTGTGGTTTCGTCTGTGCAAATAGAGGATTGTCAACTCTAATCGGTTTTCTTTGTACTTTTTAATACAAACTTAAGCTAGTCTCCTGTTTGTAAATTTGTAATCTTAGTCTCACTACCGACGAGCTGTCGCGTAACACACGCACTTAGTTGAGGAGAGTGAGACCGTTGTCCGAAAAGAGCATCAAGATCCGTGGTGCAGTTCTAGAAACCCTAGGCGCTCCACGCCCCTACGCTGAATCCCGCCCGCTTAACGTGCAGGAGCTGGAACTGGATGCACCAGGCCCGAACGAGGTTCTGGTCAAGATTGCCGCTTCCGGTGTTTGCCATTCCGACCTGTCCGTGGTGAATAACAACCGCCCGCGCCCGCTTCCAATGCTGCTGGGTCACGAGTCCGCAGGTTTCGTTGAGGCAGTCGGCGAGGGCGTCGACGACCTGGAGATCGGCCAGCAAGTTGTGTTTACCTTCCTTCCGCGCTGTGGCGAGTGCCGCGAGTGCAAGACCGACGGCCAGATGCCGTGTTCGGTCGGCACCATCTACAACGAAGAAGGCTCGTTGATGCGCGGTACCCGCCGCCTGCACCGCGATGGCGAGCAAGTTCACCACCACGTTGGTGTTTCTTGCTTTGCTACCCACGCTGTTGCTGCACGCGAGTCCCTGGTTCCGATTGGCAACGACGTTCCTTCCGATATTGCTGCAGTGTTTGGCTGCGCCATCCTCACCGGTGGCGGCGCAGTGCTCAACGAGATCAAGCCTGGTCCGGAGGACACTGTTGCCGTCGTCGGTATTGGTGGCGTGGGCATGGCTGCCATCATCACCGCAGTTGGCCTCGGTG
Organism: Corynebacterium camporealensis; assembly: GCF_000980815.1. NCBI lineage: Bacteria > Bacillati > Actinomycetota > Actinomycetes > Mycobacteriales > Corynebacteriaceae > Corynebacterium > Corynebacterium camporealensis. The sequence continues at coordinate 559,828 of NZ_CP011311.1, forward strand.
TGAAGAAGGTCGTGGGCATCGATATGCAGGAGTCTAAGCGTCAGACCGCTCTGGAACTCGGCGCTGACGAGGTCTACTCCCCACAGGAAGCAGAAGAGCAGGGCCTGGTCTTCGACGGAGTTATCGAGGCTGCCGGCCATCCGAAGGCACTCGAAACCGCATTCAAGGTCACCCGCGCTGGTGGCATCACCGCGACGGTCGGTCTGCCGGCACCAAACAGCCAGATTGTCATCGACCCGCTCGTTGTCACCGCACAGGCTCGTCGCCTGCACGGTTCCTACCTTGGCTCTTCGGTCCCAAGCAAGGATATTCCGAAGTACGAGCAGCTGTGGCGCGAAGGCAAGCTCAACGCTGAAGGCCTGATTTCTTCCCACATCAAGCTGGATGAAATCAACGAAGCGATGGATGCGCTCTCGGATGGAACGGTCCTGCGTCAGATCATCACCTTTGACTAAGGGCGAAATGCCAGGCAGCAGTTGCTCCGACAACTGCCGCCTGGCATCGACATAACTTACATAGCTCAGGCGTCAGACCACGGTGCTGACAGCCGCGAACGCATTGGATAAATCATGGCAATCTATGAGAGAGAACACGGCGGTGAACAGCCATATTGGCCATTAGGGCCATTCCAGGTACGCCTGCCGTTGGTGCATTACCGACTGGAAACAGCAGAAATCGTGCAGGGCATCATCATGGTCGTGGTGGCCATGGCTATCATTCCTCACCTTGAGGAACACGCGGGCGTTCCTTATGAAATCGCTCTGGCGATTTGCGTTGTTGCCCACGGCTTCGGCAACCTGCTGCCGGCACTGCTGGGTGCTCCTTACATCGCAGGTTGGATTACTCCTGCACTACCCCTTGTGGCGACATATCTCGGCGACTTTGAGCCAGGGCAAGAATCCATTCAGGCGCTTATCGCGCTGAACATCATCGTCTTTGGCATCTTCTTCATCCTCGGTATCACCAAGACCGGTTCGAAGATCCTGCGCTTTGTTCCGAACTCTATGCAGGCCGGAATTATCCTTGGTGCCGGTATCGCGGCACTGATGGGTGAAATCGGTGAGGGCGGTACCGTGCTGGAGGCGCCCATCGCCATGATTGTGGCTGCGCTGCTGACCGTGTACTTCATGTTCTCGGAGTCTTTTGACCAGCTGACCAAGCGCTTTAAGTTCGCCAAGATTACCTCGAACTACGGCATCGTTCCGGCGCTGACTGCTGCTATCGCCGTTGCGTTCGTGACCAACGAGTTCCCGCGTCCTAACGTCGAGTGGGGCGTGACCGTACCGGACTTCGCAGGACTCTGGCAGTACTCGCCATTCGTTGCGGGATTCCCTGCAATGGAAGTCTTCCTTGCAGCTATCCCGACCGCGATTATTTCCTACATCATTGCCTACGGCGACATCATCGTCGGTAAGACCCTGAACGCCCGCGCTGATGAGGTTCGCCAGGACGAGAAGATCGACTACAACATCGACCGCCTGCACCTGGTGACCTCTTTCCGTAACCTGATCATGGCGCTGTTCGCTCCGAGCCCTGGCCAGGGTGGCCCCATCTGGACTGCAATCCAGGCCACCGTTTCTGCTCGTTATGCCCATGGCCGCAAGGCAATGGACTCGATTTACAGTGGCGGCGGCACCCTGCACATCGCGTGTACCCTCGCACTGTTTATCCTGCCGGTCATCACCTTCTTCCAGCCGTTCCAGCCACTCGCGCTGTCGGTGACCATGCTGGCTACCGCGTACGTCTGTATCCAGGTTGGCCTGGAGCAGCTGAAGTCCACTGTCGAAACCGGCGTTGCTGGTGTCGTGGCAGTCGTGCTGGCACTGCACGGTGCAGTCTACGCCCTGCTGGTCGGCGTCATCCTGTACCTGCTGGTGGAGAAGCGCTACCTGAAGGACGACGAGCCACAGGTGGAAGAAGACCCCGACCACCACCTCATCCCAGAGGAAAATGAAGTCGAGCCTTTGAGCAACGAGGATGTCGAAGCTGACAAAAAGTAACTGGTAGCATCGCCAGAACTAGCAACAATTAAAGGAGGTAAGCCGTAAGGCTTACCTCCTTTTAATGTGCGAGAAATCGTTTACTTGTACCAGTTACCGTCCACTGACATACCGCCATCAACGCGAATCGATTGCCCGGTGATATAAGACGACGCTTCCGTTGCCAGGAAACAAATACAATCCGCAATCTCCGAGGGCTTACCCCATCGGTTCAAAGGAGTACGTTCGCTGACCGGAGTTGGATCCAGAATGCCCTCATTAATTTGCTTCAAGGTCAACGCTGTCTCGTTATAGCCCGGTGCCACCGCATTCACGCGGATACCGTGCTTAGCCCACTCGACAGCCAAAGACTTCGTCAGACCGTTGATGGCGTGCTTAGCAGTGTTGTAACTCGCACGCCCCGGCATGCCCAACGTGCCAGCAATCGAGGAGATATTAACGATAGCGCCCTTAGATTGCTTCAGCGCTGGGAAGGCTGCCCGGCAGACACGGAAAGCCCCATCAACGTGCACACCCATCACACCGGTCCAATCACCATCGCTTACTTCAGCAGTAGGACCCGGACGCGAGTTACCCGCACAATTCACCAAGGCGTCAATCGTGCCGAAGTGTTCAAGCACCTGTGCAATGGCAGCATCAACTGAGGACGAATCGGTGACATCGGTCTGGATAGCCAAAGTTTCCTTACCAAGCGCTTGACGCACCGCGTCAAGCCTGTCTTCCGAGAAATCAAGAACAGCGACGTTACCGCCATTCGCAGCCCACATCGTGGCAGCAGCAAGGCCTAGGCCCGAACCGCCACCAGTAATCACCGCAGTCTTGCCTTCGGTATTCCACTTAGTCATGAGATTCCTTTCAAAAGGAAGAGCTAGGAATTGTGCTTGCGAATGAACTCCGCAATGTTGCCTAGTTCTTCCTCAGCTGCACGAACTGTACCAGCAGAGTTGATGATGCCGTGGTGGTAACCCGGCAGATGGCGGTGAGTGACTTTCGCACCAGCGAGGGCAAGCTTCCCGGCGTATTCGATTCCTTCATCGGCTAGCGGGTCATTATCCACGGTAAGGATGTACGTGGCAGGTAACGAAGAAGGAAGGTCCGCGTACAGAGGACTGATATCGCTAGCACTACGGTCATCGACCTCGCTGACGTAGTTATTGATAAACCAGCTAGAGGTGCTCTTAACCAACAGGTACCCTTCCTGGATACGCTGGTAGGAACCACCGGTTGCGATGCGCTCTTCAGTCAGATCAACGGCAGGGTAGATGAGCGATTGCGTAAGCAACGGTTGCAGTGAATCGTCGTCGGCACATTCATTAGCGAGCACCGCAGCGAGTTGGCCACCCGCGGAATCACCTACCACGTTGAGGCTAGAAGCATCTACGCCGTGTTCTGAAGAAGCATCCGCAAGCCAACGCAGCGCATCGCAGCAATCCTCTATCGCAGCCGGGTAGGGGTGTTCCGGTGCAAGACGGTAGTCGACAGCCACCACGGGGAATCCAGATGCAATCGCTAGACGACGCGCCGGAGAATCATGCGTTTCCAAATTGCCGATGGTCCACCCACCACCGTGGGCGAACAAGATTGCGGGAGTCTCATCATCCCGCTGCTCCACAGGACGCGGGTCATACAAACGCACTCGGTAATCGCCACGGTCGTAATCAGTGACCTCGATTTCGACAGTTTCCTGCAGCGCAGCAGCCCTGCTGGATTCGACGTAGAAGTCACGCAGGAAAGGAATTTCCAACGATTCAAACTTCACCGCACCAGTAGTGCGGTATTCCTCCAACGCAGTCCAGGCGTCTTGAGTGATAGGGCGACCGCTGTACTCATCTTTCGCGGTGTGTAGGGGCTGATTCATGTGAGCCTCCAAGTAAGTAGGGAAGGGGCGAACAGCTAAAAGCTGTGTGACCCACATTACAGGAGCTGCACTATTAGAGGAGTGGATAAATCAACGTACCCCGGCCATCCACAGTGTCACGTAGTCCACTGTTTCGCCTCGTCATCCACATCTTCCAACCGCACACCAGAAGTCTCCCGCACGCTGCGCACCAACACGAGCAACGAGATGCCCAGCACGACGAAGATGTAGAGCGCAATCGGCCACCACGTCCCGGTCGCACTCCACAGTTGGGTGGCGATGATAGGGGAGAGCGAACCACCCAAAATTGCACCGAGCTGGTACGCAGCCGAGATTCCGGAGTAGCGGGCGCGGGTAGGGAACATCTCGCTAAACAGCGACGCCACCGTCGCGGACATGAATGCCTGCGGAATAAGTCCCCACAACATCGCAAACAACACGATCGCGAAAGAACCCGTATTGAGCAATGGGAAATAAAAAGGCGCCCACACCAAACACAGCACACCACCCAGCAAGAAGGTTCGTCTCCGGCCAAGGCGGTCGGCAAGGTAACCGCCCACGAGCATCGCGAAGAACTGCACGACGTTGCCAATCAGCAGAATCAGCAACACGTCCTGGGAGCTCAACAAATCCGACAGCGTCAAGTAGGTCAGACTGAACGCCACGATGAGGAAGTACAAAGCATTCTCACCCACGCGCACCACCGCAGCTTTCAGAACCACCACCGGGTACTCGCGCAGCACCACACCAAAGCCCACTGCATCATCGCGACGCCGTTCGCGCTCCGCAGCAGCCTGCTTGAAGATGGGCGCATCCTCAACCTTCGTACGGATGTAGTACCCGACGATGACCACCACCGCCGACAACCAGAAGGCGATGCGCCAGCCCCAGGTGAGGAAGGCGGCATCGGAGAGCAAACTATTTGCAGTCAGCAGCACCACTGAAGCCAGCACATTGCCCGCACACGCTGCTGCCTGCGGATACGAGGACCAATAACCGCGCTGCGCCGGCGGGGAATGCTCACCCACCAGCAGCACCGCACCGCCCCACTCACCACCAACGGCAAAGCCCTGCACGAAACGCAGCAGCGCCAGCGTAATCGGCGCCGCATAACCCCACACGCTGAAATCCGGCAGGCAACCCATGAGAAACGTCGCAATACCAATGGTCAGCAGCGAGACCTGCAACAACTTCTTGCGCCCATAACGATCGCCGAGTTGCCCAAAGACAATCCCACCCAGCGGCCGCGCCACAAAGCCCACCGCATAGGTCAAAAACGCCGCCAGCACCGCATCGAGCGGATTATCCGACTCCGGGAAGAACGTCCTGCTAAACACCAGTGCCGCAGCCGTGCTGTAGATGAAAAATTCATACCATTCCACAATCGACCCAGCCATCGAGCCCACCACGGCACGGCGTAGCGTCGCACGCTTTACGATGCCCCCTTCAACCACAACTTCCTCCCTTCAGCAGCCAGTATTTCCGCTACCTTATCGCTAAGCACCCAACCCAGCAGCACTTCAACAACACAAAACAAAAGAGCCGGCCCCTAAAAGGAGCCGACTCTTGAAAGCAACGATTACAGGAACTGACGAATCGTGTTCTGAATCTGCGGAATGAACTGAGCCACGAAACCAACAATGCTCAAAATAGAAATCACGGTCGTCACGATGCCAATGACACCGCCACCAACACCAATGGAGGAACCACCGCCACCGCCGCCCTGTGGGCCGCGGAAGGTGTTCGGGTCGAAGGTCACGATACCGGTCGAATTCTCATCAGCGAACGCGGCGCGGTACAGGTTGTCCTCAATGCGCTGATCCGGCAAGCGGTTCGGCGTACCGGAACCCTTCTTAGCAAAAGTCGACGCAGCCGCGGTATGGATCTGGCCGTTGACCTTCATCTTGACGATGCCCAGACCAACGTACTTGTTGTCAGGATTAAGGAAGTGGTGGAGGTGTCCGTTTCCGTCATCGAAGTTGCCGTTGGCGCGCTTGAGCGCAGCAAGTTCGCCCTTGCCCCATCCGTCTTGAATGAAGTACTTCAGGCTCCAGTTGCCTTGGCCACCTGCGAGGTTGTTGCCCCAACCGCCGTAGCCGTTAATGGTTGCAGTATCTTCCTTCAGGCAGCCATTGCTCCTGTACTGGGCCTTAGTGCACGACTGTGCTGGACGTCGGTGGCGAAGACCCACGCTGGGAATGTACTCAGCGCTGCGCTGCACAGCAATCTTGGACAGTTGTGCGTCCATCACAAAGTCATTGGCGTATTGCTCTTTATTAGTGATTGCGCGGCGCTTGAGGTAGACCTGCAGTGGCATGCCATTGAAGGGCGGGTTTTCATCCCACATATCCCGGCGCAGCTGACGCAGAGCTGGCTCGCCAATGGAGTAGGCGTCGTTGAAGTTGTACTGAGCGGGGACAGCAACAAAGTTATTGCTGGTGGTACGGGTTTCCACCCCGGTTCCTGGGGCTGGTGCAGCGTTAGCAACAGCAGGGGACAGTAGTGCGAGGCTTGCTCACAGCAAGTGCGGCACGAGAAAAGGTACGCATCGGGTGCTCCTGAGAGAGAAGAGATGAGAGTATCTACTATCTTATCCGCACATGCGCTGGGAATAGTTACTTTGTTAGAGAAATAAAATCAGGATTGGTGCGTTTGGACTGCGCTTGGGCAGTAACAAACCCTGCTGACTCCGCCGAGTAAGGAGAACGGACTCGCCAGGAAACTAAAGCCTAAGAAGTAGAGGAACCGCTCTTATTCATCGCATTACGCATTGCAGTGCCGGTCTGTTTCCAAGCCTGCCTAACAGCGCCACCGGGGTGATGAATCTTCGTCTTTCGAATGACTCTGCCATCAGACGAGCGGGCAATCACTTGCGATCGCGGTTGAGTCGCAGCCATCGCTCTTCCTTTCAGCAGGCTGATTTGTATTACCACCATTATGCCAATCCCTGTGCAGCACCACACCTCGCAAACCCGTTCGCAAACATCACACTCAACACAAAGAAATTGTCGGCTGCCGCTGATAGCTTCAATGCATGGCTAATACCCCAACCGCCGTCGATGAGTCAGTGCAGAACCAGGACACCTCGCAGCTTGCGCCGGGTGTGACTATTGAGTGCCGCGATGAGCAGTGGCTGGTCAACAACGTGAGCAAGACTGCGGATGGTTTCCGCATTCGCTGTCGTGGCGTGAGTGATTACGTCCGCGACCAGACTGCGACGTTTTTTACTGCGCTAGATAAAATTCAGGTCTTCGACCCGGCGGATGTGACGGTCAAGCCGGATGATTCCCCGCACTTCCGCCATTCACGCCTGTGGTTGGAATCGACCCTGCGCCGTACGCCGGTGCCGCTGTATCAGGAGAACCTGGAAGTCGCCACACAGATGTTGGCAGACCCGTTGGACTACCAGCTGTCTGCGGTACGCACTGCGCTTTCCGATGACCGCATACGCCCCCGCGTCCTGCTCGCCGATGCAGTGGGCCTAGGCAAGACGTTGGAAATCGGAATGATTTTATCCGAGCTTATCCGCCGCGGCCGCGGTGAGCGCATCCTCGTGGTTACCCCAAAGCACGTGATGGAGCAGTTCCAACAGGAGCTGTGGACGCGCTTCGCCGTGCCGCTGGTGCGCCTGGATTCCCAGGGCATTCAGAAGGTGCGCCAGAAGCTACCCGCCTCGAAGAACCCTTTCTCGTACTTCCCGCGCGTGATTGTCTCGATGGATACGTTGAAGTCGCCGAAGTACCGCGCGCAGCTGCAAAAGTCCCGTTGGGATGCCGTGGTTATCGATGAGATTCACAACGCCACCAACGCCGGCTCGCAAAACAATGAGCTGGCCCGCACCCTGGCACCGACCACGGAGTCGCTCATCCTGGCCTCAGCCACCCCGCACAATGGTCGCGAGGATTCCTTCAAAGAGATTCTGCGTCTGCTGGACCCGTTGTCGGTGCGCAAGGATGGAAGTATCGATATGCAGGCGGCCAAGAAGCTGATTATCCGCCGCCACCGCAACTCCCCTGAGGTGGCGTCCGTGGTGGGGCAGAAGTGGGCGCAGCGCAAGGAGCCGCGCAACATCCCGGTGGAAGCCTCCCCGGAAGAAAACGCCGTGGCCCGCGAGCTGGCCGGCACCTGGGTGCAGAACAACTTAAGCAGCGAGCGCCTGTTCCCCTGGACCCTGGTCAAGGCTTTCCTGTCCTCCCCGGCGGCACTCCAGGAGACCATCGACAACCGCCGCAAGAACCTCGAGCAGCAAGATGACCAGTCCACTGAGCTGCAGAACCTCAACCACCTGGCGGAGCTTAACGCCAAGGTCACCGAGGAACACTCCAATAAGTTCATCGCCTTGGTCGATTACCTCCAAGAAATCGGCGTGAAGAAGGGCTCGGAGCGCCGCGCTGTAATTTTCTCCGAGCGCGTAGCCACCCTGCACTGGCTCAAGGAAAACCTGGACAAGCACCTCAAGCTGGGAAAGGGCGCGGTCAAGGTCATGCACGGTGGCCTGCCCGATACGGAGCAGCTCGCGCTTATCGACGAATTCAAGCGCGAAGACACCCCCTTGCGCATCCTCATTACTGGCGATGTCGCCTCCGAAGGTGTGAACCTGCACTCCCAGTGCCACCACCTGGTCCACTACGACATCCCCTGGTCGCTGATTCGCATCCAGCAGCGCAATGGCCGCATCGACCGCTACGGCCAGGAGCACAGCCCGGAAATCACCGCATTGCTGCTCGACCCGCAGGACGCCGATTCTATTGGTGAACTCCACGTGCTCACCCGCCTGATTGAACGCGAGTACTCCGCGAATCAATTGCTTGGCGATGCCGCACCCCTCATGGGCAAGCACAACCCTAAAGCGGAGGAGGACGAAATCCGTCGCATCCTCACCCGCGAGCGCGACTTCGAAGAAGTCGTGGCCAGCCCCGAAGACATCGTCACCGGAGCGCATGCCAAGGTGCAGCCAAGCGAACCAGCTGCACAAGACGACGACACCGACGACATCTTCGCCCTGCTGTTGGCAGCTGAAGAGGAAAGCGCCGAAGCCAACGAGGACTCCGATAGCAACGGTGCATCGCCTAGCGATCACCCCGCCGCTGATTCGATCCGCCGCAGCCTCTATGCCGCGGAGAACAAGTACCTTGAAGACGCACTCAACGAGGCCTTCAACGACCAGGCCTTCGCCAAGTCTCAGGCGGGCGGTGTCGAATACGTCGAACACGACAACGACATCGTGGAACTAACCCCACCGAAGGACTTGCAGCGACGCTTCGATTACCTGCCGCAGGATTACGTCTCCTACCGCAAGGTGGCCGAACGCCTCATGCTGGCAACGTCTGTTCCGAAGGGCGAACAGCACCTGCGCGCCGCACGCGAGGGCGATTCGCAGAAGTCCTGGCCGCGTGCGCACTTCTTAGGCCCGCTACACCCGGTGACCGAATGGGCTGCGGATAGGGCGCTGGCCTCGATGCCACAAAGTGAAATCCCGGCAGTGCTTGGCGATGTCACCGAACCCACCGTCCTACTCATGGGCACGCTGACCAACTCCCGCGGTCAGGTGGTCTCCCGTGTGTTCCTCTCCGCGAAGGAATTGCCTTTCCTACGCGCCGAGGACGGCACCAAGACCGCACAGTCCACCGGTATTGCCGACGTTCATGCCTGGCTGCGTGAGGTCGGATTACAAGACCGCGCGATTAACCCGGGTGACTTCGAAACCCCAGAAGACACCACGGCACTAATCGCCGCCGCAGTCAGCGCAGCAGAGGACAGTCTGGATATGACCAAGGGCGCTGCACAAGAAAAAGCCAACCAGCGCATCGACACCTGGAAGAGGCGCCGCAAGGACTGGGAAGACCACGGGCACAGCCAGCGCACCTTGTTGGTTCGCGATACCGAGCGACTCATCCAGCAAGAAAGCGAACTGTTGGTCTCTATGACTCCGCAGCGCAGCCTGGTCAGACCGCTGGTGGTCATCCTCCCGCGCAAGCGTGCTTAAACCAAGGCTTAAGCACGAAGAACCGAGCAATACTCACCGAAACTCACAACAGTAGAGGCTAGAAGCAATGGCAGATTTCGATTCCATCGTCAACGTCGAGGAATGGATCTCGGATTATTACCTGACCACCGACGAAAAGGGCAGCTCCTTTTCCAAGCGCGTCGATGATGCCACCAAGCAGTGGCGCAACACCGACAAAGAAGCCAAGCAGGCCGAAAAAGAAGGCCGCGTCCAACTCAACGCGGAATCCCCATTGGCACGCGTGACTTCTCGTCGTGAGGCTATCCAGACGCAGCTTTCCGCACTCGGTGAGAACGCTAGCGATGAACAACTCGAGCAGGTCTACGACCTCATCGACCAGGCCTTCGGCTACCCACGCCAGCGCGAGATTGAACTCTCCCGAAATAGCCAGCCATTGACCTTCACCGCTTCCATGGATGAGCGCGGTTCCTTTGTCTCCCTGCGTGCCGGGCAACTCCAAGCACTGGAAGATTTCACCACGCTAGAACTCCTCGGCGAGCAGCCCACGCTAGGGGAGAAGGAACAGGACCTGACCGCGTATCAGCTCGTCGGTGAAATCTTCCTGGCTGAACAAGCACCGGAACTTATCGTCATCCACGCCGGTAACTGGATGATTCTTGCCGAGCGCGAATCCTGGCCATTGGGCCGCTACCTCGCCGTCGATGTCGGCCTGGCCATTGAACGCAACGACCAGCGCGCCAAGGGCGAACTCCCGCGCATCGTGGCCATCCTGGCTGCCGAACACGTCATGCGCGGTGCCGACGGCACCACCTGGTGGCTCGATACCCTCCAGCAAGCCCGCGAACACTCCGTCAAGGTCTCGGAGGAACTTCGCGGTGCCATTAAGGCCTCTATCGAAATCATCGGCAACGATGTTCTCCAACGTCGTGCCGCACAGAACCTCAGCGCAGAAGATATCGAAGGCAATGAATTAGCCAACCAGGCCCTGCGCTACCTCTACCGCATTCTCTTCCTGCTCTTCGCTGAGTCCTCCCCGGAGCTGCAGATCCTGCCGACCGGCGATGCCGACTACGTCGAAGGCTACGGCGTATCCCGCCTGCGCGACATGATTCTCAGTGAACCAACCTCGCAGCGCGCCCAGAACGGCACCCACCTCTACGAGAGCCTGCAGCTGCTTTTCAACCTGGTCAACAACGGGCATCAAGCCCAGCTTGATGACGAACACCAACAGGACATCACCACCGGCAGCACCGACGACGGACTCGTCTTCCGTAACCTCGACGCAGACCTCTTCAAGAGCGAAGCCACCTCCTATATAGATGAGGTTCAGCTGTCGAATCTGGCGCTGCACAACGTATTGCGCAACCTGCTGCTGACCAAGGAAAAGCGCGGTGCCGATCGTGGTTTCATTTCCTACGCCACCCTGGGTGTGACCGAACTTGGGCAGGTCTACGAGGGCCTGATGTCGTATACCGGCTTTATCGCCCAAGAAGACTTGGTCGAAGTAGCCAAGCACGGCAATCCCGAGAAGGGCTCCTGGGTCGTACCCGAGCACCAGGTCAACGACCTTCCCGATGACTGCGTGGTCTACGAACAACAAGAAGCCGAACACGGTGGTCTTGAGCGCCGCCCCCGTCGTTTCCGTCGCGGCAGCTTCGTCTACCGCCAGTCTTCCCGTGACCGTGAGCGTTCCGCGTCCTTCTACTCCCCACCAGTCATTACCGAGTTCACTGTCGGCCAGGCTATCGAGGAACTAGAAAAGACCGGACGCATCGACACCGCCGATGACATCCTCACGCTGACCATTTGTGAGCCGGCCATGGGCTCAGGCGCCTTCGCCGTGGAAGCAGTCAACCAACTTGCCGAGCTCTACCTAGAGAAGAAACAACAGGAACTCGGCGAAGAAATCCCTGGCGACGAGCGCACCCAGGAACTCCAGCGCGTCAAGGCTTACATTGCTCTGCACCAGGTCTACGGCGTCGACCTGAACAAGACAGCCGTCGAACTTGCCGAGATCTCCTTGTGGCTCAACACCATGACCAAGGAACTCAAAGCCCCGTGGTTCGGCCTACACCTGCGCCACGGTAACTCCCTGGTCGGTGCCACCCGCTCGACCTTCGACGTCAAGGACTTAAAGACCAAGAAGTACCTCACCGCAACGCCGAAGCATCACCCAGTTCAAGAACTGGCCAGCCACATCGGTGACGACAACACTGCGCTGAAGTCCAAAGGCTCCATCTTCCACTTCCTCGTACCTGCTAAGGGCTGGGGTGCAGCTGCCGATGCCAAAGACCTCAAAGACATCGCACCAGATGAAATCAAGGCGATGAAGAACTGGCGTAAGAACATCGCCAAGGGACTTACCGCTGCCCAAATCAAGCAGGCCCAGGCCATCTCTAACCAGGCCGAACGCCTCTGGGAGCTTTCCCTGGTTCGCCTGCGTATCGCTGAAGACCAGATTCGCCGCGACCTGCCACTGTGGGGACGTGAGAACCACTCCACCGCGAAGAACGTCACCCGCGACCAGATTGAGAAGGAACTCCTGCACAATCTCGACGGTGCGTACCTGCGCCTGCGCACCGCAATGAACGTGTGGAATGCCCTGTGGTACTGGCCAGTCACCGCTGTCGACGAGCTTCCCGACATGGACGAGTACCTCGCCGCCATGCAAGACCTCCTGGGTACCTGGAACCCGGGCAAGGCCAATCGCAACCAAACCCAGCAAGCCTTCGGCTTCGACTTGAGCTGGGATGAACTCGACTATGTCGAATCCCTCGACCGCGCGTCCTCTGGCCGCAGACCGTTCGATGATGTCCTTAACGATCATCCCTGGCTGAACACCGCCACCAAGGTTTCCGACGAACAAGCCTTCTTCCACTGGGACCTCGACTTCGCTCCAGTGATGTCTACCGGCGGCTTCGACTTCCAGGTTGGTAATCCGCCGTGGGTTCGTCCGCGTACCGATGTCGATGCCCTGCTGTCCGAGCACGACCCGTGGTTCAATCTGGCGCTTAAGCCCACCCAGGCAGAGAAGAAGAAACGCCGAGCAAAGCTTGCCGATGACCAACGCGTCCGCGAAACCCTATTCAAAGGTATCGCTGACTCTGTGGTTACTTCCGCAGTGCTTGGTGATGTCGCCCGCTACCCACACCTACAAGGCCAACAGCCCGATCTTTACCGCGGCTTCATGGAGCGTACTTGGCAGATCACTGCTGCCGATGGCGTGATCTCCCTCATCCACCCTGAGTCACACTTCACCGAGAAGAAAGCTGCACCGCTGCGTGCAGGCGCATATTTGCGACTGCGTCGTCATTGGCACTTCGTAAATGAGTTAGTGCTCTTCGATGTCGATCACCACAATTCTTACGGCATCCACGTTTATGGTGCTGCGCAGCCAACGCCGTCGTTTATTGCCGCAGCGTCGATGTACCATCCTCGAACTGCAATCGATTCGCTCGTTCACGATGGCTCCGGACCCCTGCCGGGCTTTAAGGACGACAACAACAATTGGGACTTGCGCCCGCACCGTGATCGCATCATCACTGTTGATGAGGAAATGCTGAAGGTCTGGAACTCGATTCTTGAGGAGCCAGGCACACCACTTTTGGAGACCCGCACTGTGTACTCCGTCAACAGTGAGGCAGCGGGTGTTCTGGCAAAGCTTGCCGACGCTCCCCGCGTGAAATCACTTGGTCTGAGCTTTTCTGGTGGTTGGCACGAGACAGCTGACAAAAAGGCAGGTTACTTCGATTCGTCTTGGCAGCACCCCGATTCGTGGGATGACGTCATTCTCCAGGGGCCGCATCTTGGTGTGTCTACCCCAATGATTAAGCAGCCAAATCCAACGATGAAGCACAATCAGGATTGGTCCGAGATTGACCTCGAAGCAATGCCTGAGGACTTTATTCCGGCTACCGCGTATCTCCCAGAGCATGGTCGGAGTACCTATCGCTTCGACTATGGAACTTGGGAAGTTAACGGTGAACAAGTTCTGGTTGCTGATCAATACAGAGTTGCGTGGCGACGTATGGCTGCGACAACGGGCTTTAGAACGATGTACCCTGCATTGATTCCTCCGGGTACGTTGCATGTGCACCCTGTGCAATCCGCAGGGCTGCCTCGGGACGCGCATCAACTTCCGGTTCTTGGAGCGACCCTGTCGTCGTTCGTTATTGATTTTTTCGTGCGTTCTTCGAACCCAGGTGATTTACATCCCAGTACCGTTAAAGCATTGCCTTTGGCGTCGCATTTCGAAATTGAATTGGCTGAGAAGTACCTGCAGTTAAATTGTTTGACCAAGGCATATACCGAGATTTGGGAGTGGGAGACAAAGACTCCTTGGACAGGAAATGCCGCTTTAAGAAACGCCAAGGAGCGTTGGCAAGCGCAGAATGAAATCGATGCCATGGTGGCTTTGTCATTAGGGGTGACGTTAGAAGAACTGTTGATGATTTACCGCACGCAATTCCCAGTGATGCGCCGTTACGATCAAACTGACCTTTATGATGCCAATGGGCGCAAGGTTCCAAGCGAGATCCTCAAACTTGTAAAGAAGGCTAAAGGAGAAGAAACACTTTCCGAGGCTGACCGCACGTGGATTCATCCCCAGTCGGAGGTCGAGTACGTCTTTGAGTACCCATTTGCGCCTTTGGACCGTGAAGCAGACTTGGCCGAAGCATATGAGCGTTATGCTTCGATGTTGGATGAAAGCTAACCGGGAGTAGAACATGTCGAGCCTTATTCCTACTTACGCAGCTGACCACATCTCTGATGGTTTGTCGGAGTATCTCACCACGAGCTTTTCGCTGGCAGAGGACTTAACCGCACAGCAGTTACGTGCGTTCCTGCAGGACCCGAAGGGCGGCATGTTCTACGGTCCTTATGTGCGTACGCGACTGCCTTATGCTGCTGCGGAACGTAAGGATTGGGACGGGATTTTGGGATGGCTCCCGAAGGGATTCCAACCGTACCGGCATCAGGCTGAGGCATTCGCGCGCTTATCATCGCGTGATACAGCCACCGGAGACATGAAGCGTCCGGATCCGACATTGGTGGTTACTGGCACTGGTTCGGGTAAGACGGAGGCCTTCTTGTATCCGATCCTGGACCATTGTCGTCGAGTAGGCGGCAAGGGCATTAAGGCGCTCATTATGTATCCGATGAATGCCCTTGCAACTGACCAGGAACGTCGCTTGGCGAAGCTATTAAGCGAAGAAGCGGCTTTGGCGGGTGTGAGCGCTGGTCTGTATACCGGTGAGGTTGCCACCGGTGGTAGGCGAGTGGTTTCAGAGAGGGGACTGATTACAGATCGCTCGGTTATCCGTGACTCTCCGCCCGACATCTTGCTGACGAACTACAAGATGCTCGACCAATTGCTGCTTCGTGATGCAGACCAGATGCTCTGGGAGAAGTCCGCTGAAACTCTGCAGTACTTGGTGCTCGACGAGTTCCACACCTATGACGCTGCCCAAGGCACCGACGTTGCGATGTTGCTGCGTCGCCTTGGCTTGATGCTGAAGAAGCACCAACCCAAAGATTTCTTGACCGCAGAACAAGCAAAGCTGCCATTGGGTCGAGTGACGCCGGTGGCTACGTCGGCAACTTTGGGAGGTAAGGCTGGTTCTTCCTCCGCTGGTGCCACTGACATGCTGGACTTCGCCTATACGGTGTTTGGTGAGCGTCTTGAGCCTTCATCAGTCGTGGGGGAGACCCTTCTAACTGTTCCTCAGTGGCAAGAAACCATCCCTGAATTGGTTGGACAGTCAATTGTCTCTAGTACTGGGCCATCAGTAGATGTGATGAAATCCGTTGTCGACCAGGTCGCGACCTCTGCTGACGATTACGACGCAGCTGTTCATACAGCAATGTGTTCGCAAGTTCTGAGCTGCGATGAAGCATCGATTGAGTCTGCAATTGCCGCCATGGCAGGCAATGAACTAGTGCTCTCCATTCTGCAGGCAGCGGCATCACCAGTTCCATTGGGACAAGATGAATCCCTAGTTCCGGATGGCGAACACAGCACTGTCCCTTCGCTGGTCGAGCAGGTCTTTGATGGAAAAGTTCTGCGCGGTAATCGAGAGCTCTGTTTGGAGTTCCTCGCAATCGTACTTTCCGAACTGGCGTACTTGCGTGCTGAATTTGGTGCGCAGCGCGGTTGGGACGGTAAGAAGATTCCCGGTGTGGAAACACATTTGTGGGTCCGTGAGATTTCTCGAATTGATCGGGCAGTGGGATCTGTATCTGAGTCTGACGGTGATGATGACGGCTCAGGTGGATCGCAGATGTTCCGCTGGTCTGATGACGGCAAGGTAGCTCTTCCCACTGGGCATATCGATACTTCGCATTCGTGGTTGCCTGCTATTTATTGCCGTCGTTGTGGTCGCTCTGGCTGGATGTTGGGTACTCAACCCGGTGGTGACTCCTACGAGACTGATCCGGCAAGGATTCGTCAGCTATTCCGTCGTGGACCAGAGCGCCAGCGCCCTCTGATTGATGCCACCAGCGAAGTAATTGATGGTGCAGTGCGTGGCGAAGAAGAAAACTCGCGCGTACGCTGGCTGAACTTGGCTACGCCTGAACTTTCAGATGCGGAACCGAGCGACCAAGTCAAAGAACAAGATCCGGTCGCACCAGTATTGGTATATGTCGGCGACGATGTCGAAGATCGTGCCAAGGCGCAGTCCTGTCCATCCTGTGGCGAAGACGATGCCATTCGTTTCCTTGGCTCATCGGTAGCTACTTTGTTATCGGTTGCGTTGAGCAATCTCTTCGGTATGGACAGCCTCGATAACGGAGAGAAGAAGACTCTGGTCTTTGCCGATTCTGTTCAGGATGCGGCATACCGTGCCGGCTTCATGCAGAACCGCGCCCGTGCTTTCGCGTTGCGTGCACGCATCTGGCGAGCAGTGGATTCCTATTACGAGGATGAAAACGAAGGCGATGTGCCATGGGTGACGCTGGATCTCCTAGCTGAACGAATGGTCGAGCATGCACGCTCTGAAGAGGACCCCGCTGCGGAGGCACGATCGTTGTATGAGCTTCTCCCACCCGAATTGGCTGAAGTTCATACCTTCAAACCTGTATGGGATAAAGACGCTACGAGTGACCAGCGGCGTCATGCAAAGGATCGTTTGAAAAAACGACTGAACCTGGACCTGGCACTCCAGTTCGGTGACCGCGTAGACCTTCCTCGCTCGCTGGTATCCACCGGCTCGTTGTCGACCAGTGTTGACGTGTCCGACGATATTTTGCTGGATGCAGCAAAGAGCTCGCTGGTTGAAGTCATGGCAACGGATGACGAAGTACTGGCGTGGGCGCGCGGAGTATTGGAACAGATGCGCATTCAGGGTGGTATCTACCACCCGTGGTTCAAGGAATACCTACGCAATGACTGCAATCCGTACATGCTCAACAAGCGTGATGCGCGTGCCAAAGGTGTTCCGGCTTTTGCGCGTGGCAACTCGCCGAGCTTCCCTCGCTCGGGTGAAAAGCTCAAGGGCTATCAGGCAAAGAAGAACAACTCGGAAAGCATGCCGGTAGATGCTCAACAGGGCTGGTATGCACGTTGGACCAAGCAGGCACTGGCAGTCTCGACTGGTTCGGCATTCGCTGCGGCAAACGCGGTAAGCGAGCTGTTCCGTCAACTGGAGCTCGCTGAAGTTCTTCGTTCCGTGCCGACGAACAGCGGCGGCCGGATGTACTACCTGGAACCCAGCAAGATTGTGGTCGGCCAGGAGAGCAATCCGGAGATTCTCGAGTGCACGGCGTGCCACATGCGTGTCGGCGTCGATTCGAGTGCTCGTTCTGCTCTGCAGGGAGCTCCCTGCTTCACGTTGTCGTGCCCAGGCCGTTACGAAGTAACTGCGATTGAGGATAACTACTACCAGCAGCTGTACCGCTCACGGAACACCCGGACCGTTGTCTCTGCGGAGCACACCGGTCTGGTTCCTACCGCTAAGCGCAAGGAGATTGAAGACCAGTTCAAACTACCGGCTGAAAAGCAGCAAGCTGACGCGCCGAACGTCCTGGTGGCAACACCGACCCTCGAGATGGGTATCGACATCGGTGATCTATCCACAGTGATGCTGTCGTCGTTGCCGCGAACCGTTGCAAGCTACGTACAGCGTGTGGGCCGTGCAGGCCGTCTTACTGGTAACTCGCTCATTATTGCTTTGGTGCGTGGTCGCGGTACCGCTCTCACCAAGCTCGTGCACCCACTTGAGACCATTGCTGGTTCGGTCACGACGCCGGCAGCGTATCTGTCAGCGCGCGACATTATGCACCGCCAGTTCATTGCGTACCTCATCGATAGCAATGAGGTTGAGGCTCGAGTGGGTCAATTGCACAACGCCCGCAACGTCTTTAGCGATCGCGAAGAAAACCTCGTTGGTGTGCTCGAAGAGTTGGCGTCACAAGACCTGACGGCGCAACTAGATTCCTTTATCTCGACTCTGGCTCGGCACACCTCGGAAGACGTGCTGAATGAGCTGCGGGAGTGGGCGAGTGAAGGTGGACTTCTTGGTGAACTGCGCGCTGCCCGCAAGGACTGGAACGATACTCTGTACCAGCTCTTTGATCGTCAGGCGATTCTGCGCGAGCGAGTAGAAGACATCGATTCTCGTTTGAGCACTGGCATCGACGATGAGCAGCTGCAGAAGATGCGGGATACAACTCGTGCGGCGTTGCGTTTTGCGAACCAGCAAATCGAAAAGCACACCGAAGAGTACTGGATTGCAGCACTTGAACGTGTAGGCCTGCTGCCGAACTTCACCTTGTTGGATGACGCAGTGGAGTTCCATCTGT
The DNA here is from genome assembly GCF_000980815.1 of Corynebacterium camporealensis. NCBI lineage: Bacteria > Bacillati > Actinomycetota > Actinomycetes > Mycobacteriales > Corynebacteriaceae > Corynebacterium > Corynebacterium camporealensis. The sequence goes on from NZ_CP011311.1 coordinate 578,456, forward strand.
CGGTGTCTTCATTTGATGAGGAGAAGGGCGCATTCGATACCAGCTCTTATGACTACTCACGTGGTGTTTCTTCCGCCCTGACCGAACTTGCACCGGGCAATACCTTCTATGTGCAGGGCATCGGTGCGCAGATTGATTCAGTCGAGCTTGGTTCACACAACTCAGCATTGACGCAGTGGCGACTGTGCCCGGAGTGCTCGTACTCCGAGGCAACAGGTGCGGTGCTCTCGACGGATGACGACTACGCAATCGCTGCGCCTGCCGCAGGTGCGTGCCCGTCGTGTGGCAGTCCGGCGTTCGCAGAGCGCGGTCAGCTCATCGATGTCATTGAGATGTCGAAGGTCTATGCGTCGGTGGATGCATCGAGGTCTGCGATTAGCGATAGAGATGATGAACGCCGATCACTGATGTTCCAAACCCAGTTGAGCTTCTCCGTTCCAGAAGGCGGTCACGGTACTGCGTGGTATTTGGCTGGTTCTGGTTTCGGTATGGAGCATTTGCCGCGTGTGGATATGCGCTGGTTGAACCTTGGTAAGCATGGCGGTGGTTCCAAGAAGATGCTGGCTGGTTCCGAACGCGAAGCACCACTCTTCCGTGTGTGTGAACGTTGCGGTCACCTTGATTCCGAGGCTGGCAAGAACCACTGGAGTGACCACGCACCATGGTGTGAATTACGTGATGTACAAGACGAGCAGGTCGTGACCTTCGCGTTGGGCCGTACGTTGAGCACACAGGGCGTGCTCATTCGTCTGCCGGAAATGCTAGGCATGCTGGACGACTCGACGCTGCCGTCACTGGTGTCCGCGTTGCTGTTGGGCTTCAAGGAATACCTCGGCGGTAATCCGGAGCACCTCAACATCTCCATCGTGCGCACTGAGTCTGACGGCCAGCCTGAAGACATGTTGCTGGTTCATGACTCCATCCCGGGTGGTACTGGTTACCTGGCACAATTCACCGACCCGGCACATGTACGAGGTCTTCTGGAAGTTGCGTACAAGCGACTGGTGTCATGTGCTTGTGCGGATGAAGAACGCCAGGCGTGCCCGTCGTGCTTGCTGCCTTACGCGGTATCTGGTGCGGTGGATAAGACATCCCGCCAGGCAGCTGTTGCTGCACTGGCAAAGATTCTGGCTGATACTAAGCACCTTGATGCGGATGAAGATCCACTCGCGGTGAGCTGGCAAGGCCACATCACCACGGAGGTTCCGGAGCGTAGTAGCCGTTCCAAGTTGGAGCAGCGCTTCATTGAACAGCTTCGGGCGGAGCTGAAAAAGCTCAACGCGTCTGTCATTGAGCAAACCATTGGTGGTCATGCTCGTTGGGATATTGACTTCGGCGGACGCAGCGGTCATAAGTGGGTCATGGAAGAACAAGTCCAAATCGGTGGAACTGTTCCTGACGTGGTGTTCTCAACTGCAGACAACCAGGTCCGCAACATTGCGCTCTATCTGGATGGTGCGTCCTTCCACGCCAGTGAGGTGCACAACCGCGTAGGGGATGACTTTGCGAAGCGCAATACTCTCTACCGTTCGGGCTATTTGCCGTGGACTCTGACGTGGCAGGACATCGATAGGCAGCAAGCCCGTGGCAACAATGAAGGCAACCAGCCTTCTGCCTGGGTGACTGCTCGCATGCGCAATATTCTGGCCAAAGAACTTGATATCTCCAACGACCGCCTGGACTTGCTCGACCAAGGTCCTTTCTCGCAGTTGCTGTGGCTACTGCGTGAACCTGAAGGTACGGCCGGCAACGTATGGAAGCGCCTGAGCCAGGCTGCGTTCTTGGAAGCTGCGTTCGGCGGTACGCGTGCTGGGAAGGACACGATTGAGCATTCTTATCGCGAATGCGTGAATCTTGTGGTGCCGAAGAATGGCAACATGACCAACGGTTCGCTCAGCCTTGATAACCGGGAACAGGAACTGGACCCGGAAGGTTGGCGCATCTTTATTGAGCTATCCAACTTGGCCTACCTCAACGCCGATGGTGCGAATGTCACCGTGGAAGATTCCATCGTCGAACCCGTGGTTGCCGAGGACGCAGTGGTGCCTTCAGTAAGCGAGGAGGTACCGGATAGTACTGCTTCCTTGTCTGCTGAATGGGAAGCAGTGGTCGACGAATTCGACGGCGAAGACGAAGTCCAAACTGCTCTGCGCGCACTAGCCGAAGCCGGCGTTGCTGCACCAGCAGAAGATGACATCGGTGCCGAAGTCAACCAAGTACCAGTGGTTGCGCTGTGGCCAGAAGCCAAGGCGGTGCTGCTCTTTGCCGAAGACCTCGACGATGTCGGTGAAGAACTTACCGCGGAGGGGTACACCGTGGCTGGTGCCGATTTCGAAACTGCTCCAGACGCATTTGTCCAGGCACTGCGATAGCGGAGAGAAAATCAGGAACGAGGAGAATACGCATGCCATCACCCGTGACTTTCTATAACGGTGTGGAAGACCGTTATGGGCTGGGAAAACAGTTCTGGGATTTCATCACCAAGCTCAACCAGGACTCGACCAGTCCGGGTTTGCATATTGAGCCGGTAAAGAACGCCGCTGATAAGCGCGTGCGTACCGCGCGGGTGACCAAGCAGTACCGTGCTGTGCTCTTCGAGCTCAGCGAAGGCAAGCGGAAGCACTACCTCTTCGTCGATGTCCTTAATCACGACGATGCCTACGACCTGGCCACGAAAAAGACGCTGCGCGTAAATCCGGTCAACGGCATTACCGAGCTGATTGATGCGACTACTCCTGCAGTGGGCTCGGAGTCTGCTGCCGAAATTGCGGCTGAGGCCGCCTCGCGTGCCAAGCGGGAAGCAGCGATTGAAGCTGCACGCCAACAAGCTGCGCAAGAGAAAGCGGAAGCTAAGAAGCCGGCACCGTCTCCAGCTGAGGTGCTTGAAGACAACGGTTTGAGCGTTGAACAGCTGGGGTCTGAACTGGGTCTGCATGATGGTGTGCTGGAGCTGCTGAGTTCGGCAGAAAGCCAAGCTGAAGTAGATACTGGTTTGGCTGACGAACCTGCCTGGATTCAGGTCGCCGTTGCTGGCGTGCTCGCAGGATGCTCGTTGAATGAGGTTCGTGAAGAACTTGATCTGCGCCGGAAGGAAGCGGCATCTGCTGAAGAAGATGCTGAGCCTGATGAGCCTTCGTCTGCGGATTCTGTGGCTACGGAATCTGATGAAGACTCCGATGAAGCACTGATTGCCGGTATGAAGACCCCGGCGGCGAAGATGAACTTCGTGACCGTCGAGGGCGAAGATGAACTCGAGCAGGTACTGCGTGAGGGACTGGATAAGTGGAAAGTCTTCCTGCACCCCAGCCAGCAGCGTGCCGTGGAAGCGAACCACAAGGGCGCTGCCCGCGTGACCGGTGGTGCAGGTACCGGCAAGACCGTCGTAGTTATTCACCGCACCAAGTACTTACTCGACCAGAACCCGAATGCGTCTGTTCTGCTGACGACCTACACCCGTGAGTTGGCGAACTCGCTGAAGCAGCAGATGAATGAGCTCGACCCGAACTACCCTGAGGCTTCCGTCCATGGCGCGCCGGGTCTGTGGATCAGCGGCATTGATGCGCTGGTCTTTGAAGTGCTCAAGAACGCGCAGGATTCCGAACTAGAAACTGCACTCTGGGAGACCTTAGGTGTGAAAGGTAAGTTCACCCCTCGCGCACTGGAACCGAAGGTAGAACAGAATTTCTGGCGCGATGCCGCATTCCATAAGGGGCGTGAGCTTTCGAAGGAGAAGGCGAATCCAACCTTCCTGGCGCAGGAATATTCCTCAGTCATCTTGACCCACGGTATTAGTGACGAGAAGTCCTACCTGCGCGTGCGTCGTACCGGCCGCGGTACGCCACTATCTCGTGGTGAACGCAAGATCATCTGGCAGATTGTGCAGCACTACCACTCGCAATGCGCAATGGAAGGCAAGCTGAACTTCGCCGCCTGGGCATCGGTGGCCGCGCACGTTGTCACCCAACGCGACTGGGACGGCATGTTCGACCACGTCCTCATCGATGAGGCACAGGACTTCCACCCTGGCCATTGGCGATTCCTGCGCGCCGTGGCAAAGGAAGGCCCGAACGACCTGTTTATTGCCGAAGATTCCCACCAGCGCATCTACGGTCAGCGCATGGTGCTGCGTGACTTTGGTATTGAAACCCGTGGTCGCGCAACGACGAAGTTGAACATCAACTACCGCACAACGGGTCAGAACTTGAGCTACGCCACCGCAATCCTGGAAGGTACCGAATGGATTGACTCCGAAGAACAAAACGATGAGCTCAACGGCTACCGCTCACTGCGTTGGGGCCCGGCACCGCAGGTCGTGCATTCCGAAGGCAAGACCGAAGAGGGCGAGGCCCTGGCCGCACACATCAAGGAGTGGTTGGAAGGTCGCGATGGGGACGAGGTCTCCATTGGCGTGTTGACCCGCACTAACAACCGCAGGCTAGAACTGGCCCAGCATCTGGCTAACCTTGGCGTACCGATGACCACCTACCGCAAGACTGACAAAGAACACCCAGTCACTGTCATGACCATGCATATGGCCAAGGGCTTGGAGTTCACCCACGTCGTACTCAGCGAAGTATCTGCAAAGTCCCTCCCACAGGGGTACCTGCTCCAGGGACTCGCAGATGCAGAAAAGGAAGACGCACTCCAACGCGAGCGCGCTCTGCTGTACGTCGCCGCTTCACGTGCCCGTGACGTGCTGCTCGTCAGCGTTGTGGGTAAGCCTTCGGAGCTACTGCCGGCGGAGTAGGTGATTGTACGTAGGCAAAGATTAAGGGCCTAGAACACAATATGTTGGACCAAGAGGTTCCATAGATTTAAGAGTTCTCATCACTCCCTGCGGAGTGATGAGAACGATTGCCTAAAGCCCAATCATGAACTACAACCAATCGCAACTCAAAGGCCCTTTAGACTAGCAAACTTGGCGGGGTATACTCAATATTTAGGGGTCGCCCCGGGGAATTCATTGGTTAGGTTAGTAATCGGAGCGGGTTAAAACCCAATGTATGTAGTATGTTCGAGAATCGCCTTCTGGATTCATCCTTGATGATCCCCTTATTGGTGGCTAGGAAAGGAAACTTCCTCACTCTCTGGTGAAGTCGTTAATTCGGGTCGAAACCTCGGATCGACTGAGGCTAAGTAATCCTCAATTTGCGTGCGGGCACGGTGGTAAAGGGATTGTAATTCTCCCAGTGTAAGTGCTGCGTGCACTAACAGCTTATCATTGGGGTTGAGATAGGGTGCATGGAAAACGTTACTCGCTCAATGTAATGAGGAAATTGCTCCTTTGTCTGTTTATAGGCATTGATTGCTTCCTCTAGGTGACGGCAATCGTCCTTGGATCCGTAGCTTTTAGCAAGGGGCAAGCATTGTTCTAATTTGCCGTATGCATTATTGAAGTCTTGTTCAATATGAGTGCAAGAATTGCTAAGGATCTGGAGGGCATCTTCAACTTCTTGATCGGTGTAGTTAAAATCTAGGTTTTGAGTATTTTTCAATTTAGTCCAATCGAGCATTGTTGATGTTTTGCAGTACAGCTTTACAAGCGGATTCGTTAGAATAAAAAGGTCCTTTAAATCACTTCCTTGAGTTGTAGTCCTTGTTTGATCTATGGCTATAATCGCCACAGTGTTGGGTTTACATAGATTTAGGCGGGCTTGTTAGAGTTCTGACTATTGCTGCAGCTATATTTTTGACTGCCTGTCTGCTCTTAAGGTGTTATGGTATCGCAGTCATGTATAAAAGCCTGCGTTACTGGATTGGTTTGAAGCGAATATTTTGTATAGGTTAACATTCGAATAGAAGTGTTACGGTGGGTAAGGGAAGTTGGTTAAAACTTTAGTTTACGCAATGCGGGTAAGGATTGAGTATGGGCGTAGTGACTAGCTGAAATCGATGTCAATGTCATGCATCATAATGTCCGTGAGGAGATCATTTTAGAAGTCACTGGTGGCTTTATTGAAAAATCGCAAGAAAATGGCGGCATACTAAAGATAAGCTTTAGTATGCCGCCATTTTGGCACGGTTATGGTGCTGAATAACCTTAGCGCCGGGGAAATTACTTGTCTTCGTCTGCCCACGGGTCGATGAGCACGCGAATCGGGTTGCCCTCCTTAGACTCCATGATTTCGATGCCCTTCTCGATGTCATCGAGAGGCAGAATCTTAGACACGGACTCGGACAGGTCGAGACGGCCTGCCTGGACGAGCTCGGTGAGCAGGTAGATATCCACCGGCTTGTAGCCGAGGTGGCCGTGTACCTGCAGAGCTTGCAGACCGAAGTGCTCCATGTTGCCGGCGTTGAGCTCCTGGTCGGACAGACCAACCAGGACGGCGCGACCGCCGCGGTCGAGGGAGTCGATAGCCTGCTTCATGGTGGGCTGGATGCCGACGGCATCGAAAGCCACGTCGATCATGCGGCCGCGGGTGACCTCTTCGATCTTGTCCATCAGGTCCGGGTCATCGGAGCGGAAGACGTGGTCAGCGCCCAGGCGCTTAGCGCGCTCGAGCACATCATCGTTGATGTCGACACCGATGACCGGAACAGCACCAGCCAGCTTGGCCAGCTGGACGATGTGGGTACCAACGCCACCCAGGCCCCAGACAGCAACCGCGTTGCCGAGCTTGACCTCACCGGTGCGCTTGACGGCACCAAATGGGGTAGCGACGGCATCGGCAAGAATTGCAGCCTGGTCCATCGGCACACCTTCTGGCACGCGAACCAGACCGGAAGCACCGGACAGGGTGTACTGTGCCCAAGCATCGTCATACTGGAAAGCCATAAGCTCAGTATTCAGGCACTGTGCCGGGTTGCCGCGGCGGCACTGACGGCACTTGCCGCAGGAGCGACCAGCAGACGGGATGACCTTGTCGCCGACCTCCCAGCCGGTAACAGCGTCGCCGAGCTCGACAATCTCACCGGAGCACTCGTGGCCCTGGGTGATCTCTGGCGGGTAGCCCATCTTGAAGGTGCCGTTAATCAGGAAATATCGGAGTGGCAGATACCGCAGTATGCAACCTTGATGAGGACCTCATTCGGACCCGGCTTCGGAATCGGAACTTCCTCAATCCGCATTTCCTTGGTCTCGGTGTTGAGGCGTTGCGCCTTCATCGTTCCTTCCATGACACTCTCCTTTGAAGTAGTCGAAACGTTGAGAAGTTTCCACTCCAAGGATTTGCCTGTCGGCATGTTTTAGCTCATCGAAGAGCAAGAAGACCAGGCCATATGCTTAATGAAAATGTAGTGATACTGCCGGGGTATAAGTCTAATGTCGTAGTGACTGCTCACTACTTAGCGGTTGGGGGTTCGTCGCCAATGACGACGTAGTCGGTGCCGAGGGTGCGGCGCAGGCACGACGGTCGACGGTGGTGGTGATGCCTCCTTCGAATGGTTATGCCGGTGTGCTATTTCCATCTTTGAGCTCAGGCCAGTCACCTGTTGGCCGGAATAAGACTGTCATCACAGCGGCAATTGGATCTGGACTGTCGAAGACTTCTGAAGTGATTTCTGATGGATCCCAGTCGCTAGGTAAGTCTTGAAACCGTCCCTCAATCTTTCCCGGGATGATGGTTTGGCCGCCTTTCACTGCAGTCAAGATTGCCATTACGTCTTCGTGAGTTGCATGAAATGAGTTCTTACCGTTGGTGGCCGTAGCATCAGCGATACTAATCCAGTCCCCAATTTCGGCCATGTCGTCGAGCATGTTGGCGATGATCTTCTCTGGGTTTGTTTCCATACCTTCTACACTTACTCGTAACCATTATTTATTGCTTTGATGAGCGTCGAGGGTTACCTGGCCTAACGTTTTACAAAGTGTCGAGTGAAACCGTTACAAATTGTAGGATAGAATCGTTACAAAATGTAGGATGAAATCATTATAAAGTGTCGGATGGAGCTCTTAAAAATGGTAAAGAGAGATTATATCCCCAGGTTGGCGGATGAATTTGTCGAGCAGTCTCTTCGCCGTGCTGGGGCTCTTCTGATCGAAGGCCCGAAGGGCTGCGGCAAGACTGAGACAGCGCGACATCATGGCAACAGTGAGGTCCAGGTCGATATTGATCCTGATGTTTCGATCTCGATGGGAATCGACCCAACGTTAGTGCTGCAGGGCGCTGCACCGCGGGTCTTGGACGAGTGGCAAACTCAGCCCCGACTCTGGGATGTCGTGCGCCACGAAGTAGATAAGCGTGGCGAAACTGGCCAGTTTATTCTTACTGGTTCAACGGCTCCTTCCGAAGCTGCGCAGCGACATTCAGGAGCAGGGCGCTTTTCGCGACTGACAATGCACACGATGACCCTGTCGGAAAGTGGCGAATCCACAGGGCTTGCCTCGCTGTCTCGACTCGTGGAGGGGGAGGCGCCAGCAGTACCAACCTCTGAGTTAACTATTAATGACTTAGCAGAAAGAATCGTCCGTGGAGGTTGGCCGGGGTTTCTCGATCTTTCGCTGAAGGACGCGCAGGCCAACCTACGTGATTATGCGCGAACGGTGTGTGAGCTCGATGTAGCAACCCCTGATGGCATCCGACGGGACCCAAGCCGTGTTATGCGAACGATTCAATCCCTGGCTCGCGGCGTCGGCACCGAGAAGTCTTCTTCCACAATTGCGAAAGATGCCCAGCTAAGCCGTGACACAGTAATTGATTACCTGGATTCCCTGCAGCGAATCTTTATCAACCAGGATCAACCAGCTTGGTCTCAGTCGTTGCGTTCACGTACGCCTTTACGTAAAGCTCCAAAGAGGCACCTGGCGGACCCAGCGCTTGTCGTGGCAGCGTTGAAAAAGAAACCCGATGACCTGCTAAAAGATTGGGAGTTCTTTGGCCAGCTTTTCGAGTCATTGGTGGTTCATGAACTGCGAGCGTTAACCAATGAACCCGTGTATCACGCTCGTATGTCTTCTGGCGATGAAGTAGACGCAATCGCTACCGTCGACGACCAAACCATCTTGGTCGAAGTGAAGCTCGGTCACCACCCCGACGTTGTTGATCAGGCCGCTGCTAGCTTGCAGAAATTCGCTACCTTTGTCGAGGAACCAACCGAGCTTTTAGTCGTTACCGGCGGTGGTATGTCCTACCGCCGACCTGATGGCGTCAATGTCATTGCCATCGGTTCTTTAGGGCGCTAGTTCCGGGTTACTTGCCGTTGGAGGGGCGGATAACTAGCTCTTCGATGGTGGAATCTTCGCCCAAGTCGACGGCGAGACGCACCGAGCGGGCAATGGACTCCGGCTTGATGAACTGCGACTCGTCGTATTCGTTGCCGCGCTCCGCCTGAATCTGGCGCTGCATATCCGAGTCAGCCTTGCCCGGGTGGATGGAGGTCACGCGAATCTTGTTGCGCTGTTCCTCGCGCAGCGCATCGGTGTAGGCGCGCAGCGCGTGCTTGGTGCAGGCATAAGGACCGTAGCCAACACCGGAGTGGTTACCGGCACCGGAGTTGATTGCTACCAGGGTGCCGTTGGTCTTCTGCAATGCCGGCAGCAGCAAGCGAGTTAGCTCAGCAACAGCGAAGAAGTTCACATCAAAAGCCTGCTGCCATTCCGCAGCACTGGTCTCCGTCGTCGGCTTGTGCGCGACGATGCCCGCACCGTGAACGATGACATCAAGGGAGTCAATGTTGAGCTCATTGACTGCCTTTTCAATGCCAGCGATATCGGTCAGGTCCGCGATGAAAGGCTCAGCGCTAGGCAGCTCAGCAGCTACATCGCGGGCAGTCTCGCTGGAACCACCAACGATGATGTGGTGGTCACGCGAGAGTTCCTTAGCAATAGCACGGCCCAGTCCACGGGTCGCACCAGTAATGAAAGCGGTCTTGTTCGGGCGTTCGTTGTTAACGGAAGTCATGGGATCCGTTGTACGCGAAAACTTAGAACTAGGGGATTGTCCATAGATATGCCCAACTGGTAATAACAAGGTTAAGAGGGTCGAAAAACTCGGCTCCAAACCATAAGGAGCAGGTATGTCGAAACTGAGCGAATTGCTCGAAGACTCTGCAGTAGAGCTACACGGCAACGCCGTGGACTGGAAAGAAGCCATCCGCACCGCCGGTGGCTTGTTGGAAAAGACCGGTGCCATTACCGGCAATTACACCCAAGCGATGATTACCTCGGTTGAGGACAATGGTCCCTACATTGTGGTCGCGCCGGGCTTCGCGTTTGCACACGCACGCCCTTCGGAGGCAGTAAAGCGCACAGCTATTTCCTGGTTGCGCCTCGACGAGCCCGTGCGATTTGGCCACGGCACCAATGACCCGGTCACGCTAGTGGTGGCGCTTGCCGCCCAAGATGACAAGGCCCACACCAAGGCGATGTCTGAGCTGGCCAAGATCTTGGGCAACAAGACTAAGCGCGAGCGCTTGGACACTGTCGAAAGCGTTGACGAACTGCGTGAGGCGCTAGGGGATAGCAAGGCTGAGGTGAAGGGGGCATCGGTAAGTACTGCGTCCTCAACGCACCAGGTGGCTGAGGATTCCGTGGCATCCAAGGGCAAGATTTACACCGTCTGCGGCAACGGCCTGGGAACGTCACTCTTTTTGAAGAACACCCTGGAGCAAGTCCTCGACGTGTGGGGTTGGGGTCCGTACCTGACGGTGGAGGCCACCGACACGATTTCCGCGAAGGGCCGGGCAAAGGAAGCTGACTTCCTGCTCACCTCGGGTGAGATTGCAGCCACGCTTGGCGATGTCGGCGTCCCCGTCTACGTCATCGAAGACTTCACCAATCAACAGGAAATCGACGCTGCTCTGCGCGAGCTTTACGACGTCTAAAGGACCTCATCATGGATATCGTTGTTGCAATAGCCAATTTCTTGGTTAATCAAATTCTTTCTGTACCGGCATTTTTGATCGGTATTATCACCGCCGTTGGCCTCGCAGCGCTGGGGCGTGGCGTTGGTCAGGTACTCGGCGGTGCCATCAAAGCAACCCTGGGCTTCTTGCTCATCAACGCCGGCGCTGGCCTGGTAACGGCTTCGTTGGATCCGTTGGGTGCGATGATTCAGGGCGCAACCGGCGCACAAGGTGTGGTGCCGACTAACGAGGCAATCGTCGGTATTGCTCAAGAACAGTTCGGCAGCCAGGTCGCCTGGGTGATGATTCTGGGCTTCGTGGTCTCGTTGCTGCTGGCTCGCTTTACCCCAATGAGCTACGTCTTCCTTACTGGTCACCACGTGCTGTTTATGGCGACCATGCTGGTGATGGTCATGGCTCCTGCGGGCTATGCCTCCGGCATAGTGGTCGGCTTCGGTGCTGTGCTGCTAGGCATTTTGATGGTTTCGCTTCCCGCAATCGCACACCCGTGGACGCGGCGTGTCACGGGCGATGACTCCGTGGCTATCGGCCACTTTGGCACCGCAGGCTACGTGGCAGCAGGTGCCGTGGGCAAGCTCGTCGGCGGCAAAGGCGATAAGATGTCTCGCTCGACTGAAGACCTCAAACTTCCTGAGGGGCTGCGCTTCTTGCGTGACTCCATGGTTGCCACCGCGCTGTCGATGGCGCTGATGTACGTCGTGTTGGCAATTCTGTTTATCGCTCGTGCTGGTACTGAAGAAGCCTTCACCGCATTCGAAGGCGGTGCTGACAACGTCGGCGATTACATCATGCAGTCGGTTACCCAGGGCCTACAGTTCGGTGTTGCCGTCGCTGTGATTCTTTTCGGTGTACGCACCATCCTCGGTGAGCTCGTCCCTGCGTTCCAGGGCATCGCCGCCAAGGTCGTTCCTGGCGCTATCCCGGCCCTGGACGCACCAATCGTGTTCCCGTATGCGCAAAACGCTGTGCTCATCGGCTTCATCACGTCGTTTGCCGGTGGCTTGGTCGGCCTGGCAGTCCTCTCGCTCTGGCTCAACCCGGCCTTTGGCGTGGCACTCATTCTGCCTGGCCTTGTCCCGCACTTCTTTACCGGTGGCGCCGCCGGTGTCTACGGCAACGCCACCGGTGGCCGTCGTGGTGCTGCCTTCGGAGGTTTCGCCAACGGCCTGCTGATTACCTTCCTCCCAGCATTCCTGCTCGGCGTGCTGGGCTCCTTCGGCAGCGCGAACACCACCTTCGGTGATGCGGACTTCGGCTGGTTCGGCATGCTCATCGGCTTCGCCTCGCGTGCCGATGGCTTCGTCGGCCTCATCCTCATCGCCCTGGTCGGCCTTGCCGTGCTCGCACTCGGCTGGATCAGCCAGGTCAAACTCGTCAATACCCATTGGGATCCCACCCCATACCGCGGCGAAACCGACGGTAATGGGGTCGAAGCTGACCCTAACGGCGACTCCAAAGAAGTAGCTGCTGTAGGCCCAGGCGTTTCCACCAAGACTCGCGCGTACCCGAAGGTGTTGCCACCTGAGGGCGCCCCGTTACCGCCGGAGAAGTTGCAGTAGAAAGCACGGGAGAGAAACTGGACGGTTTCTTGAGGTTGTTTCTTGGGTATTTGTTCAAGTCAGAAGAGTGAGTTCTTGTAAGTAGTTTGAGCAGGCTCGAAGAGTTGATTTCGATCTAGGTCTTGAACCCACGCTCAAGCTGTTAGGACGATAAAATGTGCCGCGTGGCTCATCCTCGCTTATGCGGGCTGGGGTTCAGTTCCTAAAGACCCTGATAGACTTCACAGTCACCTGCGGGCGGACACACTGCGGCTGGGGTTCAGTTCCTAAAGACCCTGATAGACTTCGCACCAGCTCGCCCCCGGCGGCGAGGACGCTGGGGTTCAGTTCCTAAAGACCCTGATAGACTTCACAAAGCAATCATGGTAGTAGGCTTCACGCTGGGGTTCAGTTCCTAAAGACCCTGATAGACTTCTGGATTTCCGATAAGTGGGACTGGCTCTGCTGGGGTTCAGTTCCTAAAGACCCTGATAGACTTCCTGGGCCTTATCCTCGGTTGCCACCTCGGCTGGGGTTCAGTTCCTAAAGACCCTGATAGACTTCGTATTCGCTAAGGCACCGCACCATTGTCGCTGGGGTTCAGTTCCTAAAGACCCTGATAGACTTCATACCAATCGGCAACTACATCACCCTAAGCTGGGGTTCAGTTCCTAAAGACCCTGATAGACTTCACAAACAGCCACGTCCGGAGCATGGTCCGCTGGGGTTCAGTTCCTAAAGACCCTGATAGACTTCCCGTTTTTTATCACCCTCATACCTGGCAGCTGGGGTTCAGTTCCTAAAGACCCTGATAGACTTCGATCGCGGCATCCCAATTATTTACCCGGGCTGGGGTTCAGTTCCTAAAGACCCTGATAGACTTCCCAACACACCACCAACCAATAACAAACAGCTGGGGTTCAGTTCCTAAAGACCCTGATAGACTTCCGAAGTTTCCATTGTCACGGTTCAAGTGGCTGGGGTTCAGTTCCTAAAGACCCTGATAGACTTCCTAACCTCACGCACCTAAAGCCGAAGACGCTGGGGTTCAGTTCCTAAAGACCCTGATAGACTTCAGACACCCATAAGCTCGGCAAGGTGTGGGCTGGGGTTCAGTTCCTAAAGACCCTGATAGACTTCCCTTACCACGTGGTGGAAGTGCCGGAGGGCTGGGGTTCAGTTCCTAAAGACCCTGATAGACTTCACCAACTTCAACGGGCCACTTACACTAGGCTGGGGTTCAGTTCCTAAAGACCCTGATAGACTTCGCGTGGAATCATTTAGCGAACTCGGCACGCTGGGGTTCAGTTCCTAAAGACCCTGATAGACTTCAGCAACAGCAACCATCAAAGAAAACTCAGCTGGGGTTCAGTTCCTAAAGACCCTGATAGACTTCACCGGGGGCAACGACAACACCGCGCCAGGCTGGGGTTCAGTTCCTAAAGACCCTGATAGACTTCGAAACAGACAATTAATCACGCAGGATAGGCTGGGGTTCAGTTCCTAAAGACCCTGATAGACTTCGCGAAAATCGACGGCAAATCAGTCGTCTGCTGGGGTTCAGTTCCTAAAGACCCTGATAGACTTCGGGACCCGTCAGTCACGTGGGGAGACACGCTGGGGTTCAGTTCCTAAAGACCCTGATAGACTTCGGTTCTGTGTCGTGGAGGGTCGCTGATAGCTGGGGTTCAGTTCCTAAAGACCCTGATAGACTTCAACTATCTTGGGTGCGATTGGCAGGCTTGCTGGGGTTCAGTTCCTAAAGACCCTGATAGACTTCAGAATGCGAGTAACGAGCGCCGTTACACGCTGGGGTTCAGTTCCTAAAGACCCTGATAGACTTCAGTTCCGCCCAAAAATGGGCGTTGTACTGGGTCTATCTTGATGATCGCTGCTAGAAAATTGTTAGCTGGGAGGGCTTTTCTTCGACATCTGAAGGTTTGGAGTTAGAAAAACGAAGTGCCTTCGACCATTGGTGATCGGTAATGGTCACAATTCGGATGTCTCCTCCGAGGGGAATATTTCCTTTGATGCTCTTAACAGTGGTGGCAATACGGGACGCTAAAGGGAAATACTGAACATAGACGCTAAATTGAGCGCGGCAAAAACCTAGATCCAGAAGACGGTTCCGGAAACGGTTTGCTTCACGAGTTTGGACTTTGGACTGGACTGGCAAGTCAAACATCACCACGCACCACATGGGCTCAGAGTCCTTCGATGGCATCGATGCTGCCTTCCCATCTAGGAACGTTCAGGTCTTTTACTCTTCCTTCAACATAATTCCCGTAGTGCTGAGCAAAATCGTTGAATACAGTTGAAAGCGTGCGCCCGTCTTTGGAGAAGGCACCATCAAGGCCTGTACTAAGTAGTTGTTTGTCAGGACGATCAAAATCCCCATTAGGCTCGATTGAGTTGAAGACAATTTGATCGACCATTGGGCGGAACGGCTCCATGAGATCGTCTACAAGAGCAAAAGCATTGCTTCGTTCCTTGTGAAACAAACCAAGCGCACCAGAAAGTCCAGCTGAGGTGCACGCGCGCATACCGTATCCGCGGAGAAGCGTGTATCCGTAGTCTAAAGCGGAATTCCAGGTGTCAGCTCCTGTACCAGGTAAACGGTGAAATGAGATGCTACCGCTAATAGCACTCCAGTACTTTCTTGCCGCTAAGCCTTCTTTGTTGTCTGGGTCACCGGATCGTACGCTCCTACTTAGCTCAAATAACTCATCAGATTTGGGTGAATAATTTGTTGAGTGTAGTACCTTAGCTTGACCGTAGATTTTGGCTTTAATGATTCGGGCCCAGGCTTGTTTATTCTTAGGTACTGATAGTTCAGCTTGGGCCTTGTGACGAGCACCAATTCTCGAGTGATTATTCCAGGGAAGCGCACCGGCTATAGGAATGCGCCGCCAATCGCAGACGAGTACAGCTATGTCATACTCGCTGAATTTTTGCAGAAGCGCGCCGCTCAGCGTCGTTTTAGTCCCTACCAAGACGACTGCGATTTGACTTAGAGGTAGCACAGTTTTAGGGGAGCTTTCAGGCTCAACGAGGAGTTGACCACGAGAATATCGAAGCTGGCCATTGAAATCAGAGAAATCAACTACACGCCATCCGGGATGCATGCGCCCTAGTCCACCTTCCACGTGGTGGGTAAGTGAGCATTACTATTCAAGCGAACCTGGCCGAGGGAATTTCGTCGAATTATGGTGACGTTACCCGCACTTAACAGCTTATTAACGGCGGGACGCCAGCCGGGCTGGTCAACAATCTTTCTTGAACCCGCGCTGGCCCCAGGGGCTAGTCCTTCTCCACTCATCTGGAGAGGTCGTAGTCTCAACTTTGAGGGAGAAACGAAGCCATCGAGCCTCCAACGCCTCACCATGCCAAATTCAGCTTGCATCTCGGCAATCTGTCCAGAGTTAAATGAAGATGTGTCGATGAGTAGTTCGTCGTCGATGACAATCCAGCCAAGGTATTCGGCTTGTCCTTCCGCGATTGCTTTGCGCAGCTTTGGTTCTGCTTGGCGCATCGACATGGTCTGGGGCTTGATTTCTACGCTGAAGAGGTCTTCATTGCGGTATGCAGTGAGATCTGTGGTGTAGACGCGGAGCATTGCGTAGGTTGGCTTTTTGCCTGAGGTGATCTTGTAGACCCTGGCGTGGTGGAAACGGCTGAGTTCGGCGTAACCACCACGTACCTTGATCGCGCCGGCGCCGACGGGGAATACCTCGATGTGGTCGTCGGCGTCATACCAGGTGCCATGAATGCGGATGCGGCGGTGAGGGTTTTCAGGCAGCCCCTCCTTTGGATCGAAGTCGGGATCGCGGGTGAGAGCGCACCATAGTGCTTCGGTGGAGGCACGATCGATGTCAGTGACAGAGATAGCGTCGCCAACACGAATTTTCTTTAGCTCACCAATGGTGTCTTCGTGGGCACGACCATTCCCCAGACGAAGGCGAAGGTTTGAGGTAACCACGATGCGGTCTTCATCAAGGGCAGTTTGCAAAAGGTTAGCAAGGAGGTGCATCTTGTTGACCCATGCATTCCATGCAGCGCGGTGCGCATCGGTGCTGCCGGTGAACTCACGCCATTGCTCCGGCTCACGGTTAAGCTGTGCGGCGCGGCGCATACTAGAGCGTTTGGCGAGGACTTCAGCAACGTAGTTTTGGGTAAAGCAGATGACAGCAGCGTCGACTGCATGGTGGCGACGGTCGAGGCGTGATTTGCCAGTGCCATCGATGAAACGAAGCTTGCGTCTAATTCCAGCGGCGTTTCGTGCTTCGGCGGTTAGCTCACCACGGTAAACGCCGACTTTGGTTCCGTATTCACCAAAGTGTTGCGCGACGCGGCTGCGTAGCTCGTTGGCCATCCAGGCTACGGATTCGATAGAACGATTATCGAGTGGTTCGTCGACACTGGTGCGCTTCAGACGTGCACGGACGTTGCTGACAAAGCGTTGGAAATCCTTGGATGACATACCGGTATCTTCAACCCAGTGGCGGGTGCGATTCAGTGCTTCTTTCAAACTGACACCAGGGATGTTGGCATTCTTGGCCCACACCGCGAAGGGGATGTTCTTCTTTGCCAGGTTGCAACGGTGGCAAACAGCGACCAGATTGTCGCGGGTGTTCGTTGAGCCTTCGCCGGCACGAGGGACGATATGGTCCATCTCGCAATTCTGGAAGGTGATGGTGTCTCCACAGTAAGCACAGCAACAGTTCTGTCGCTGGACGGACTGGAAGCGCCAGAGATCGGCTGAGCGTGGTTTGCCCTCGATACCGAGTTTGCTTTGCATCTTTCCGAACAGTTCACGGTTGCGCTGAGCGCGGCGGTTGTTGTCACGGTCGATTTCGCGAGCCTTCGCTTCACTGATAAAACCGTCACGAACGTGCTCAATGATGATGCTCTTTGGAGCACCCCACTCTTTGTGCGCTGCTTCGAGCCAACGTGCGGTTGCCTTGAGGACGCGGTCGACAGCGGGATTTCCTACGGGCTCGCCGATACGCGGTTTGGGTGGTGTCCAGTCTTTGGCGATGTTGAATTCGGCCAGGCGAGCTTCGTAGAGATCCTGGTTGTTGTTCAGCATCCTTTCGGTGAGCCGAACTAACGTGTCCTCGCTGTAAGCAGCACGGCCCATGGGGAGGTGCAGTGAATCAAGCTTGTCGTGCTGCTTCTCATCGAGGTCGGCGAAGAAAGCCTGCACGCTGGCACCCGCTGGAGAGTCGAAGTCATCGACTTCTGCGTTGGAAAGGGACTTAAGCATGGCTTTTTGTTCGTCGAAGTTAGCAGCCTTCCACCAATGAACCAGTGGTTTGACCTTGGAACTGAGGATCGCACGATTAGTGTCGTGCACTGGTGGCTTACTGCCGGCCCGTTCACCGTCGTCAGTCATGGTTGCAGTGCCAAGTAGATCACCCCTGTCGATTCCTAGAATCTCAGCAATGTTGAGCCAGGAAGGTTCTTCGGTGTGGGGAAGATTAACCAGGTGGTCGAAGATTAGTTGGCGTTGTTCTCGAGTAAGTCGGTCGTTCCCTTGAGTGCCGCGAATGCGTAGGTTTCCAGTCAGTGCTGCGATACGGTAGCGCTGGAAGGCATCGGTTGCCTTGAGTGCACGATCTTTACCTGGTTGAAGGGGATCTTTACCGACGCGACCAAGTTGGGCTCCTTTGGGCGATTCAGCGGCAAATACGAGGTCGATAATGTGCTTGCGAAGATCGTCGTCAAGCTTTTGCACCTTTGCGATCTCGTTAATTTCGCGTGCGTGGTCTAGCTGATGCAGCCGGGCAGAGAGGATTGCAGGGTTATTGTGTCCGGTCTTCTTATTTTGTGCTTCGCCGCGAATTCGGTCAGTACCGATGCGAGCGAAAGTAATGAGTTGTCCAACGGTGATGTCCTTGGGGACTGGGCGGCCGGCACGCTTTTCTAGATCCTTACGGATGGTTTCAAAGGCATCACTTGGGCCTTCGGGACTGTAAAGGCTACGAGTCTTCCAGTAGGGGTTGCGCCAACCGCGGTGGTTAGCGATGTGTCGAAGAGCAATTGAAAGGTACTCACCGCGTTGTTGATCATCCTCGATATAACCATTGACCAAAGCAACCCGTGCGTTCCACGGGATATAGGGGTCAGAGTAATCCTCAAAGGGTTTGGTTTCCCATCCCTGGTGCTGCAGGAACTTCTCTAGGCGAACCATGCGCTTGCGACGGCGGCGGTAGAGGCGGCGCGTGCGACGTGCGACACCGGATTCGGCGAGTCGAGTGAGAGCGCGCTTGTTACTATCCGGATCCAGACCGGAGTCGTGGATGAGGGACATTGCGGAGAGGATGTGGATCGGACGATCGTGATCGTCGACCTCAATCGCGGCGAATCCGATGGAGTGGGTGCCTACGTCGATACCGACGCGGTAGTTCTTCTGCATTGGGATAGGACACTTTCGCGTTTAGAAAAGTCGACGCCCAGTGGGCGCCGACTGGAGCATTCTTCACCGGAAACGAGCCGGTGATTACTGAGGTTCAGTTCCTCTTAATTATAAAGTGCCGTGTCAAGGTTGGCGAAGCACTTGGCTGTGGAATTCTTGTTTTATCGGTTGATGGGGGTGTTTTGCGGGGTTAACCCACCACATCAATGATGGCGACGGTCATGATGACAAGGCCCATGCCGAAGACGAAGTAGTTCCATTTGTCGTTCTTGAAGTGCTTGTAGACGTCGAGCTTTTTGAACATGTAGACCGGCAGCAGGTAGACCAGGAAGGCGACGAAGACACCACCGACCACGGAGATCATGCTGACGATGGATGGGTTAAAGATTGCCACCAGGGTGGTACCGACGAAGGTGATGAAGTAAATCAGCGCCAACATGGTCTTGCGCTTGTGTTTTTTGACCTGCTTCGGGAAGGCCAGGCGCAGCAGGTACTCGGTGCCTTCCTCGGTACCCAGGAGGTGACCGAAGTAGGACGACACGATGGCACAGATGACGAAGATCGGGGCCATGTACGCCATGAATGGGGTGCCGGTGACGTTCGCAAAGTAGGACAGCACCGGGATGTTGAGTTCAGCGGCTTCTTGCATGCCGTCCGCACCCAGGGCGAGCACGGAGGACCACACGAAGAACATGGTGAACACAACCAGCATCAGGGCGGTGTACCACTCGGTACGCGAGACGACCTTTTCGGTCTTCGCACCGTATTCCTTCTGCATATCCAGGGAGAACTGCGACAGTGCTGCCATGTGCGAGAAGGAAAAAACCAGCACGGGAAGGACTAAGAAGATGCCCTTGACGATACCCCAGGCGCCATCTTCGTACTCATAGTTGAAGAAGGACTGGAAGTCCCAGCGCGGAATCAGGTAGATAGACACTGCCGCCAGGGCGACAATCAATGGGTAAACCAGTACGTTGGCCAGCCACAGCATCGGCTTGCGGCCAAAGGCGAAGGCGATGGTCATGATGAACACGGATACCGACGCCAGAATCCAGCGGTCGATTTCCGGGCCATTGAGCTGGTTCACGATGAAGCTATCGACCGCATTGGTGATACTGACACCGTAAATCAGCACCGTCGGAAAGACGGTCAGCCAGTACAGCGAACCAATGAAAATGCCCGCCTTGGAACCCATGTAGTGGTGAACCAGCTGGAGCACGTCCTTGCCATGGTCTTTCGTCGGGGCACCACTGACGATGCGCGCATACGTGCGGTGTGAGAAATACACCAGCGGGAAAATAAAGACCGTGGCAAAGACCAACGGCCAGAAACCGAACGCACCGGCATTGAGTGGAAGGAAGAGGATACCGGCGCCAATGGCGGTACCGAACAGCGTAATGGCCCAGCGCATGCTGAAGCCGGAGCCTTGTGTATTCCCTTCGTCGTTGGTGTTTTCTTCGCTCACCGCATGTGAGGAAGAGGGTTGGTCGGAAACAGGAGTGCTCATGAAAAGTTCCTAGTGTTGTCGATCACGTATCCCAACATCATATGTTCCAAATCATATTGTGGCTAACTTGTCGAGTTATCTCGTACCCCAATTGTGGTGCGCTTCCTTATGGGGTGAACGCGAGTTGATGACTCGCGTTCGTGCAGGGTGGGAGATGTTTTGGCCTGTAGTTGATGAGTTGACTGGGTGGGCGTGGCTCTTGTTCCCGGCTAGTGGGTGTAGTGAGGTGGTTTGGTTGTGCTGCGCCTTATGCTTCCGTGTGTGCCGGGGAGGAAGTTTTGGGTGCAAAACGGGCGCGCGGGAAGTGGCGAACTGGCTGAATTTAGATTCACCAGTGGGGCAATTGTGCGGGGTGGGAGAACTGTGAAACCTATTAATCTGCTATTTACTACTGCTTAAATTTTGGCGCATGGACTTAGTCAGGTGTTCATGTAGGCGCAATCTCTAAGTAAAGAAATGTGCATAGCCTTATGTGCGTTCCCGGCGGCATGGACGGCGGGACGTGCTCTTTTCTCTCTACTCGAAAGACTCTCATGCACAAGCATTTCTCTTCCAAGGTTTCTTTCCTGGCAATTTTGTCCCTGGCGGGCTCTACCTTCGTTGCGCCGGCGGTAGCGCACGGTCAGCAGGCACCGGTCGCAGACGTTATTGATATGTCCCTGGCCGATAACTCCGCCAGCGATATCGCAGCAGACGTTGACCCGGTCCAGTCCGGCGCACCGGTAGTCCAGCAGGACCCAATTCTGGGCAAGCCAGTTATTTCTTTTGATGGCCAGCGCGATGCGCTGGGCTTCGAGGTCGGCGACAAGTTCGACGAGCTCAAGGATGGCTTCGCAGTCGAGTGCACTTTCCGCTTCGACGGTGATTTCGACGGCAACGAAAAGTCGTTGTGCGCCAACAAGGAATCCGGCGGCTGGGCACTGGCAATCTACGACAATGACCTGACTTTCACCGTTCACGTTGATGGCAGCTACAAGCAGGCCAAGATGGAGATGCAGCCAGGCCAGTGGTACCACGCGGTTGGCGTCTTCGACGGTGAGAAGTCGCAGCTCTTCGTCAATGGTGAGCAGGCTGCTGAAAACCTCGAGGCCACTGGCGAGATGACTTTGCCGGAAAATGGTGCCACGCAGTTCATCATTGGTGGCGACTCCGGTAGCGATAACACCCCGCAGTTCTACTCGGATGCCACCTTTGCTTCTGCTCGTCTGTGGACTGAGCCGCTGTCGGCTGAAGATATTGCCTCGCTTTACGATGCCGCCGAGCTCACCACCGAAGAATCCGCCAGCATCGTATCCTCTACTCCGGCCGAAGGTGACCACATCACCCGCCCGTTCATCCTGGATGTGGAGCTGAATAACCCAGACCTGGTTGCTCGTGACCTGGAGATCCGCCTGGATGGGGAAGAGGTGGAACTCGGCGAGACCATCGGTGCTGGTCTGGAAGAAGGCGAGCACACGCTGGAAATTTCTGGCCACGATGTCTTCGGCAACCCGATTGCAGAGTCCATCAACTTTACCTCTGGCAACCTGCCGGGTACTGCTGGTACCGATACCGAGCAGGGCGAAGATGGCGTTGGTATCTCCGCTCGCGCAGAAAATCCGAGCGGTGGCGATCTCGAGACGACTTTCACTAAAGCCAATCTCGCTACTGCCCAGGGTGGTTTCCAGGGCACCGTGAACGAGATTCCAGAGTCCTTGGATTTCGACTACGAAGAGGGCGCGGACTTCCAGACTGAACTGGCACCGGGCAACACCGAAGCACAGGCTAGCGCTTCGACCCGCGACCTGCCTTTCCAGCGTTTCGACCTGCAGCTGGAAGATGCTGCCGCTGAAACCCACGACGTTGCTTGGTCGGGCACCGTGGATCCGAAGCGCGAGGTTCGTCTCTACGTGTGGAATGTAGAAGAAGAGGAATGGGAGGAGAAGGCGGCATCGGCAGGCAATGCCAACGCTGAGGTCTCTCTGACCGCTGAACTGGGCCAGGACTACGTCGACGGCGAGTCCATCCACACCATGGTGCTGGGTTACGACACCTTCGCCGATGATCTGAACGAGCCTGTTGACGAGCAATTTGCCGAAGACTACGACTTCGCCATTGCACACCACACCGATACCCAGTACCTCTCTGAGGGTGCTGTCGAGCAGGAAACCGAGGAGGAGCGCGCCAAGTGGAAGGAAGGCTACACCGCTGCCACCCAGTGGGTTGCCGACAACGCTGACGAGCGCAAAATCGTCTACTCCGCACACACGGGCGATATCATCGAAAACTGGATTTCTGAGACTAACGACTTGGACAACGCCAAGAAGGAATTCGAGGTCGCCTCTGAGGCACAGGCCATTTTGGATGATGCCGGCGTCGTTAACGGTGTCTTGCCGGGCAACCACGACAACATCACCGGCCGCGAGGTAGGAGCAGATAACCTCTACAACCAATACTTCGGTCCGGAGCGTTACCAGGCACTCCAGGGCCAGGGCGGTTGGGCTGAGCACGATGCGTCCTACCACCCATATGCCGAGGGCGACAACGACAACCACTACGACCTGTTCAGTGCAGAAGGCCACGACTTCATTGCTCTGCACCTGGGCTACGACGTCACCGACGAAGAAGCTGCTTGGGCTGATGAAGTTCTCAAGCAGTACTCCGACCGCAACGCCATCGTGCTGACCCACGCGTACAACAAGCCATCCAACAACCCGGATGGCCGCGGCGCTGACTTCTCCCACGATGGCCGCATCATCTTCGAAGAGATTGTGGAGAAGAACCCGAACGTCGCTCTGGTGCTGTCTGGCCACGAGCACGGTGTATCTATCGTGACCCGTAACGACGTTGGCCAGACTGGCAACCATGTCATCGAGCTGCTTGCTGACTACCAGTTCTACGAGATTGGCTCTGACGAGCTCGGTCTGACCGAAATCGGCGAGTACGGCGACGACACCGGCCTGCGCTTCGGTTCTTCCTACCTGCGCCTGCTGCAGTTCGACCTGGAGAACTCCGAGGTAGCCATCAACACCTACTCGCCGCTTCTCGATGACCACAACGCCACCGAGTACGACGACCGCCAGCGCTACAACGGTCACGAGGATGAATTGCGTCTGCCGATTCAGCTCAACACCCGCACCACTTCTTTCGAGACCTCCAGCATGGTTGCACTGACCGATACTGGCGAGGTCATCGGCACCGACACCGCTAAGTCTGGCTGGGGCGCATCCACCACCTGGACCGGCCTGACCGCTGGTGAGTCCTACGGTTGGTACGCCACCTCCCGCGACGCTGATGCCGATGCTGACTCTGCCGGCATCGCCCGTCAGTTCGGTTACTTCACCGCGCAGGAAGCATCCGAGGAAGATTCCGCGGCACCGACCCTGAACGTGCCGACTGAGCCACTGCGCGTGAAGGCTGGCGATACCGTCGACCTGCTTGAGGGCATTACCGCCACCGACGAAGAAGACGGCGACATCACCGACCGCATCCGCGTTATCGGCAACGTGGATACCTCCAAGCCGGGTACCTACTCCGTGTCCTACGAGGTCAGCGACTCCGCTGGTAACCAGACCATCGCTTCCCGCGTCGTTGAGGTCACCGAGTCCGGTTCCTCCGACAACGGTTCTTCCGATGATGGATCCTCGGACGGCTCCTCTGACAACGGTTCCTCTGGCTCTTCCGGTTCTTCTGCTGGTTCCTCCAGCTCGAACTGGCTGTCCGGTCTGCTTGGCGGCATCCTCGGTGCCGCTGGCATGGGCGCAATCCTGACCGGTCTGCTGAATTTCTTCAGTCCGGGCACTCTTAACGAGTTGACCAACAAGGTTCTCGGTTTCTTCCGCTAAGCCTTAAGTCTTAAGCCTCCCCCTCGGGGGAGGCTTTTTCGTATCCGGGATGACCTTGTTTGGGCTAAATTGACCTCATTTGTAGGCACAATCGGAGGCGTGTGGCTCTAAAATACTGAGTATCAAACACCCGGGATCTTGCATCCTGGGTGCATTGCTGAGTATTTCCGTCATCGAAAGGGACGTCCCTATGTCTTCTACCCCTGAGAACCCTGCACCGGAAGAAGTCCGCGAGACTTTGATTGATGCCTACTTTGGGCAATTCGGTGGACAGTACGTGCCGGAGATTCTTTATCCGGTGCTCGATGAGTTGGAGCAGGCATACGTGGATGCGCTGGCTGATCCGAGTTTTGAGGAAGAGCTGGATGAGCTGCGTCGTCGTTACTTGGGTCGTCCAACTCCGATTACGGAATGTGCGAACCTGCCGCTAAAGGGCAAGGGTCGTGCGCGTATCTTCCTCAAGCGTGAAGACCTGTGCCACGGTGGTGCGCATAAGGGAAATCAGGTGTTGGCGCAGGCGCTCATCGCAAAGCGTTTGGGCAAGACCCGACTGGTCGCGGAAACCGGTGCAGGTCAGCACGGTACGGCAACGGCCATGGTCGCAGCGCTGATGGGCATGGAATGCACCATCTACATGGGTGCGAAGGATGTGGCGCGTCAGCAGCCGAATGTCTACCGCATGCGTTTGATGGGTGCGAAGGTCGTTCCGGTGCATAACGAGCACGGCGAAGCCATGAGCGATGCTATCGATGTCGGTTTGATGGACTGGTGCGAGAACCTCTCCACCACGCACTATCTGCTGGGTTCGGCGTGTGGTCCGCACCCGTTCCCGAAGCTGGTCAAGGAATTCCAGGCGGTGATTTCGCGTGAGTCGCGGGAGCAGATGCTGGAACTGACTGGTCGTCTGCCCGATGCAGTCGTGGCAGCCGTTGGTGGTGGTTCCAATGCGATTGGTGCTTTCGCCGATTACCTGACCGACAAGCCGGGCAATGAGAATGTCAGCCTGGTTGGTGTGGAACCAGCTGGTGAAGGTCTGGAAACCGGTAAGCACGGTGCGCCGTTGAATGCGGGCCGTATTGGCTTCCTGCATGGATCGCGTTCTTATGTGCTGCTGGGTGAAGACGATGAGGTCCTGCACTCCTTCTCGGTCTCTGCTGGTTTGGATTACCCGGGTGTGGGTCCGGAGCACTCCTACCTGCTGGAAACCGGTCGTGCGCAGTACGTAGCGGTCACTGACGCAGAAGCGCTGCAGGCTTTCCGCATGCTGTCGCGTTACGAAGGCATCATTCCGGCACTGGAGTCCTCGCATGCGTTGGCTTATGCGCTTAAGCTCGCGGAGAATCCGGAGCCGGTTGCTACCGATGACTCCGGCGATGAGTGCATCAACATCCTGGTTAACCTGTCGGGTCGTGGTGACAAGGATGTTGAGTACGTACGCAACATTCTGGGTGATTTGGCGGATGAGGATCCGGCAGAAACTCCGGTTACCAACCCGAACGTGGCAGAAGTCCTGGAGTCGATGACTCAGGAAGCTATCGAGCGCGAAGGCTAAAGCACAATGCCTCCCCATATGGGGAGGCATTGTGCGATCTAGGTCCGTTTTAGTTCGGGATTAGTTAGTTGCGCAGGGCTTCGACGAGTAGGGCGATATAGAACGGGATGTCGTCGGGGTAGATGAACTCGTGGCGGGCGTGCGCGCCGCTGCCGTTGGCGCCGACACCGCAGAGGACTGGGATGCCGAGAGGTGAGACAAAGTTGGCATCGCTGGCGCCGCCGACCTGGGCTTGGTCGATGGTCTTGCCCAGGCGCTTGGCGGCGCTTTCTAGTTGGGCGTAGAGCTCCTGGGATTTCTCGGTAAACACCATCGATGGACGGTTCCAATTCGGGGTCACCGTGACGTCGACGCGGTCGTCGTCCCAGTGGACTTCCTTGAAGGCTTCGTTGAGGCGGTCGATTTCGCTGGGGTCTTCGACGCGGATGTCGACGGTTGCTTCAGCCTTGCCCGCGATGACGTTGGAGCCGGTGCCGCCGGAAATAAGACCGACGTTGATGGTGGTGCCTTTGGAGCGGTCGGCAAGATCGGAGACCTGCAGGCCCACCTGCATGAGAGCCTTGATGGCGCTGGCGCCGGCATCGGGGTCGAGGCCAGCATGGGATTCGACGCCGGTGGCTGCAATCTTGATAAGTCCAATGCCTTTACGCGCGGTCTTGATTTTGCCGTTGGCGGAAGACTCGAAGACGAAGACGGCATCGGAGCCTTTGGCGACGTCTTCGATAATCGGGCGGGAGCTTGGAGAACCAAGCTCTTCATCGCCGTTAAAGAGGAATTGGATGGTGGGGTACTGCTCTTCTTCGCGAAGCAGCTTGGTAATCCAGATGGCCTGCACCAGGCCGGTTTTCATATCGAAGATGCCCGGGCCAGAGATAGTGCGCTTGCCGTTGTCATCGGTGCTGTAGCGCTCGCCCCATTCGGACAAGATGCCAATGGGCCATACGGTGTCGTAGTGGCCAAGGAAGGTAATGGTCGGGGTGTTGTTGCCTGTGCCTTCGTAACGCAGCAGGACGGCATCGCCGTACGACTCTTGCTCGAAATGCTCGGTGGAATCTGGCTCGCCAAGACGGGTGGTGCACAGATCTAGCAGCAGCTGCTTGGTGCGGTTGAGTTCCTCTTTGGCATAGCTGTAGGACTCAGAGTCCACCAGAGTAAGAATGTCGTGTTCAATTTCGTCTTGGTGGGAGCGAACTTCGTCAATGAGGGAAGCAGAGTCGGCGGTAGACATATCTTGTCCTTCAGGCAGATAGGGGCTTGGGAACCGGGGACAAGATCCAGAGTACCGACGCGACGTCAGGGAGACGCCGCGAAAAAGAGTGGAATAGCGTAGGAGCTAATTCAGTCGGTTGCCGGTGATGTTGCTAAACAGGTGGACTCGCTCCGGGTCGGGGGAGATACCGAAGGTATCGCCTGCGTTGACGTCGGCACGAGCATTAACGAGAATGCCGGTCTGACCGCCCATGCGGGTCGAGGACTGCAGAATACCGTCGCTGGTGTTCTGCGAGTTGGGGTCGCGCAGGTCACCGTAGACGTAGGTCTGGTTGCCGAGTTCCTCGATGTGAGCAGCAGTGAATTGCAGGTTGCTATCGGAATCAAGGCGCCAGTCCTCGGGGCGAACACCGGCGGTAATTGTCTCCACGCCATCGAAGTCGTAGTTGGAGATATTAATCCGGGTGCTGCCGATGTGTAGCTCCTGGCCATCGTGCGGCAGGTTGTAGATATTCATGGCAGGTGAACCGATGAAACCTGCGACGAAGATGTTGGCAGGGTAGTCGTAGATTTCGCGGGTAGGTGCGACTTGTTGCAGGACGCCATCGTTAAGCACTGCGACGCGATCGCCCATGGTCATGGCCTCAGTCTGGTCGTGGGTGACATAGACCGTGGTGGTACCGAGTCGACGCTGCAGTGCGGAAATCTGTGCACGGGTAGACACACGCAGCTTGGCGTCCAGGTTGGACAGTGGCTCATCCATGCAGAACACAGCGGGTTCGCGCACGATGGCACGGCCCATGGCGACGCGCTGGCGTTGGCCACCAGAAAGGTTTGCAGGCTTGCGGTCGAGGAGTTCTTCCATCTGCAGAATCTTGGCTGCTTCCTGCACGCGCTGTTTGATCTCGTTCTTGGCAACCTTGCGGTTTTCCAAGGCGAAAGACATGTTCTGCGCGACGGTCATGTTCGGGTACAGCGCGTAGTTCTGGAAGACCATGGCAACGTCACGATCCGCGGGGCTAATACCGGTGACGTCCACGCCACCGATCTGGATGGAACCGCGGTCGGTTGGCTCCAGGCCAGCGAGCATGCGCAAGCTGGTCGACTTGCCACAGCCGGAAGGTCCGACGAGGACGAGGAACTCGCCGTCGGCGATATCCAGAGTGAGGCGATCGACTGCCGGGTGCTCGTCATCCTTGGAGTAGATGCGGCTGGCGCCATCGAAAGTGACAGTTGCCATGACTACCTTTCTTAGGTCAGGGTTTAGCCGTTGAGAATCGGCTCAACCTGGTTGTCGTAAATGTTTTGCAGGGTGTTCTGCAGGTCGCTGAGAACCTCGGTGACATCGTCGCGGTTGGTGACGATCCTCTCGAAGGCACCACCGATTTCCTGGTCCGCACCCGGCAGGAATACACGTGCGTTGTCCTGCGGACGGGTTTCTGGAAGCTGCTCGATTGCGGTAGCGAAGTTCGGGTTTTCTTCCATGAACTTCTTCTGGTCCTCGTTCTCCACAGCGGTAGAACGCACCGGCATGTAGCCGACGTTTTGGGACCAGTAGGAGGTGTTTTCCTCGTTGGTGAGGAAGTCGATGAGCTTGATAGCAGCCAGCTGACGGTTCTTGTCGATACCTGCCGGAATTGCCAGGCCAGCACCACCAGTCGGGCACGCACCTTCACCAGTCGGGTTTGGCAGGAATGCAGTACCCAGTTCGAAATCAACGGTGTCGGTAACACCCGCCAGGTCACCGGTGGACAGCACGGTGGCAGCAGCGCGGCCGGTGCCGAACTCCATGGCCATGTCGTTGCCCACGTATGCGTAACCAGAGTCTGGGTCGGTGGTTTCCTTGAGCCACTCGACGACCTGGATGGTCTTTTCATCGGTGAACTTCAGGTCCCACTCGTCGGAGTAAGCACCGCCCTTGGACCACAGCGGGCCCTGGAAGATCCAGGACAGGTAATCCACGGCATCGCCCCAACCGAAGGCCTTCATATCCGGGTTAGCCTCGGTGAGCTTTTCAGCCCACTCGTCCATTTCATCCCAGGACTCAGGCCCGCGGTCAGGCAGGCCGGCAGCTTCCCAGGCTTCCTTGTTGTAGTAGAACAGCGGAGTGGAGCGAGCAAATGGCAGTGCGAAGTGGCCGCCGTCGTACTCGTAGTCCTCGTAGAGCGGTTGTACGTAGGTGGACAGGTCGATGCCAGCTTCGTCGGCAAGTGCATCGACGTCTGCGATCTGGCCGTTGATGGCGAAGTTGTGCCACCAGACATCGGACAGCACGACAACGTCGGGCAGGTCGTCACCGGTGAGTGCTGCGTTGAACTTCTGTGCAGCCTCTTCGTAGTTCTTACCAGCATCAACGAGGTTGACCTTGATATCTGGGTTGGCTTCTTCGAAGCGGGAGATGAGCTCGGACTCGACATCCTTAGACGAACCCGGGTGGTTGGACCACCAGGTCAGCTCGGTGACGTCGCCGCCACCTTCGCCGCCTCCGTTGTTGGACGCCTGAGGATCGGTGGATGAGGTACCGGCACAAGCAGCCAGTGCCATGGACGCAGTAGCAGTGGACACGAGAGCGAGGAACTTACGGCGCTTCATGAGAGTCTCCTTGTAGTGGGAATAACAACGGCGAGCGTGACGGGGTAGGTTTCCCTAGCCCTTTACGGCGCCAGTGGTCAGGCCTTGAATCATGTACTTTTGCAAGCCCAGGAAGATGATGACCATGGGCAAGATGGTGAGGATGGTCGCTGCCATCACTGGTCCCCAGTTGGTGACACCGTCGTTGTTTTGCAGCATGGTCAGACCCACCTGCAGCGGTGCGACACGGTCGGTATCGGACATCAGGAATGGCCAGAGGTAGGTGTTCCATTCGTTGACCACGGTGATGACCGAAAAGGCAGTCAACGTCGGCCACGAGACTGGAAGAAGGACTTTGGTGAGCAAACGAATTGGACCGGCGCCGTCCATGCGGGCTGCTTCGACCAGCTCATAAGGCAGCGATAGAAAGTGGTTGCGCAT
Source organism: Corynebacterium camporealensis (assembly GCF_000980815.1). Lineage (NCBI taxonomy): Bacteria > Bacillati > Actinomycetota > Actinomycetes > Mycobacteriales > Corynebacteriaceae > Corynebacterium > Corynebacterium camporealensis. The sequence goes on from NZ_CP011311.1 coordinate 608,322, forward strand.
GAGGAAGGTGCCGAAGGCAACGCCTGCGAGCGGAACGATGATGCCGACGAAGGTATTACGCCAGCCGAGTGAGTTCACCAGTGCGTAGTTGGAAATCACGGTGATTTCGGCGGGAACCATCAGTGCGGAAATGACGACGATGAACAGCAAGTTGCGCCCAGGGAAGCGCAGGATAGCCAACGCATATGCCGACAGCACGCCCAAGGTGATCTTGATGATCGAAAGTGCTGCGGTGATGATGATCGAGTTGCGCAGGTAGGTCCAGAAAGGAACGCGGGTGGTGGCATCGACGTAGTTACCTGTTTCCCACGTCGGTGGAATCCAGTTGACCGGATCGGTGTAGATGTCACCGCGTGCCTTGAACGAAGTCATCAGAATCCAGAACAGTGGCAACCCGATGAGAACCAGCACGAGGAAGATTCCGAAGTAACCACCGGCAAGCTTCAACCGACGTGCGGCAGGCGACTGGTTGGACACCATGTTGAGCTGAGATGTAGACATGGCCTTAACCTCGCTTATCCATGATGCGAACCTGGATCAAAGTGATGACCAGCAGGATGAGGAACAAAATGGTCGCGGCAGTGGCACCGTAGCCAGCACGGAAGTTCACGAAGGTCTCGTTGTAAATCTGGTACACGAGAGTCGTCGTACCGTTACCCTGTGGGCCACCACGAGTCATGACGTTGATGATGTCGAAGACCTGTACGGAATTGAGCATCACCGTAATCGACAGGAAGAACGTCGTCGGGCGCAGCTGCGGCATGGTCACACGCCAGAACTTGCGCCACCACGGGGTGCCATCGATAGCTGCTGCTTCATCCAGTTCCTTATCCAGGCCCTGCAATGCAGCGAGGTAAATGACGAAGGTATAACCCAAGTTCTTCCAGACGAACGTGAAGGTGACCATGAACAGTGCCCAGCCAGGTACTGCGTAGAAGTTCGGCGAATCAATACCGAACCAGGACAGCATCTCCTGAATCAGACCGAAGCTGGGGTCGAAGACGAACTGGAAAGCCACACCAATGGCCGCGCCGGAAATCGCATAAGGCGCGAACACTACCGAACGAGTGAAGTTACGACCCTTAATTCGCTGGTTGAGCAGCAGCGCCAAGGCCAAGCCAATGACCATCGAACCGATCACCGCGAAGAACGTAAACACCAAGGTGTTGAAGACAATCGTCTTCGTATCATCACGGGTAAACCACTCGATGTAGTTCTGCAGACCCACAAAAGTGGACGTGGGGCTGGAGATATTCCACTGGAAGAAGGACAAACGAATGTTGTCCAACAGGGGACGGTAGGTAAACACCGCCAGCAGAATCAGGTTCGGCGCCAGCAGCGCAGCAGCCAACCACCATTCACGGCGGCGGCCCTTTTTCGCCTTGTTCTCCAGTTCGGCTTGCTTCTGCGAGGATGCAGCGCGTTCCCTATTCAAAGTCACGTCGTGAACTTACGACATATAAGTGACTAGGAACTTTCGCATATCAAAACGGATAGTGAACACAGAGCGGCCCCGAGATGAATTTCTCAGCAGGTGCTAAAACCTTCGGTATCGTTGTTCGCGTAGAGCGAGCAAGCTATATGAATCGGGGGAGTGCAGTGGAGGCTGCAGTAGAAATCGGGCAAACCATTCGTGCGCAGCGGCGGGAGTACAACGTCACGCAGAAAGATTTGGCGCAGCGGTTGGACATGTCGGAAAAGACTTTGCGTGCCATTGAACGGGGCTCAAGCAGTGCGAAGTTGGAATCAACGCTGCGGGTAATCACCGCGTTGGGGCTGCAGTTCCAGGTGCGCAGACATACAGATAGGACCTACGGAGCATCGCTGCTGCCGTAGATCCTCTGGAGTCCTAGTGGCGTTGGTAGTTCTGCTTAGGGCTACTGCTACTTACTGCGCTTTTTGTTGGTGAAAGCGGAGAGGCCGGTGATTTCGCGGCCGAGCATGAGTGCCTGGATGGAGTCGGTGCCTTCGTAGGTGGAGACGACTTCCATGTCGGTGAGATGACGGGCGACGTGGTTTTCTAGCAGAAGGCCGTTGCCGCCCATCATGTCGCGGGCTTCGCGGCAGATGCTCAAGGCTTGGCGCGAGGTGGACATCTTGATCATCGCGGACATGGCGCCGGTGAATTCTTCGGATTCCTGCAGCTGCGCCATGCGCTGGCATAGCAGCTGCATTTCGGTGACCTGAGCGAGCATGGTGGCCAGCTTTTCTTGGACTAGCTGGTAGGACGCAATCGGGGAGGAGAACTGGATGCGCTCCCGGGCGTACTGGGCAGCCAGGGCGAAGGCTTCCATGCCGTGGCCGACAGCTTCCCAGGATGCACCACCGCGGGTTTGGGCCAGCACGCGGTTCACGCCGGCGAAGGACTCGCAATTTTCCAAGCGGTTTTCAACCGGGATGTGTAGGTCTTCAATCACGATATCGCCCTGCAGGATGGCACGCTTGCCCACCTTGCCTTCGATTGGTGTGGGGTCGTAGCCCTTTGGGTAGGTGCCGTCTTCTTGCTTTTCGACGACAAAAGCCTTGACCTCACCATCCGCCTTGTCGCGGGCATAGAGCACGATGACATCGCCTTCGTGGCCGTTGCCGATCCAGCGCTTGTGGCCATTGATCACCCAGTGGTCGCCATCGAGGTACGCGGAGGTTTCCAGGGACACCGAGTCAGAGCCGTGGTCGGGTTCGGTCAGCGCGAAAGCACCAGTCTTGCGCAGGGCAGCAAGGTCCGGCAGCCAGCGCTGACGCTGTTCTTCAGAACCCAGGATGTAGATAGAACCCATGCACAGGTTGGAGTGCACACCAAGGAAGGTGTTTAGGGAGCCATCGATGCGGCCCATCTCACGAGCAACGATGCCCGCACCCATGCGGGAAAGACCGGGGCAGCCATAACCCGGGATGTAAGTACCGATGATGCCGAGCTTGCTCAGCGGTTCGAGCAGTTCGCGGGGGAATTCGGCACGCTCCCAATAACCGTTGATAACCGGCAGGACGTGCTCTTTGCCGAATGCGCGGATCTTGTCGCGCAGCTCAATCAGGTCCTCGGGAAGATCGTTGTCGAGCAGCAGGAAGTCGGGGTGGTAAATGGATGGCGATGGCTCGCGCATGGTGTCTCCTTAGTATCGTGCGCTTCGTTGCTTGTTGCGCTTCGTTGTTTGTTGCACTTCCTCTAGGAAGCGCCCTTGGGTTCGGTATTCGCGATCCAGTTCTGGATGGCGTCGGTGTGTTCGCCAAGTTCAGGTGGGGCAAGGCGGTACTGGAGCTCGGAACGAGAAAAATTCAGTGGGTTGCGAACACCCGGCAGGGATTTCTCGCCTTCACCGGCGGTAATGCGTGGATCGAGGCCGAGTGTTTCGGCGAAATCGAGGCCTTCGACGACGTTGAGGATGGGTGCGGCGGGCAGGCCGTTCTCGCGCAAGATGCCAAACCATTCTTCGGCGGTCTTGGATGAGAGTGCTTCTTCCATGAGTTCGCGCAGGTCCTCACGGTTGCGGTTGCGCTTGTCCATGCTGATGAAATCGGGGTTCTCAGCCCATTCGGGGTGACCGACGACTTCGGCAAAGCGATAGAACTGCCGGTCGTTGCCCAAGCAGATCACCAGCGGACGGTCCTTGCAGTCGAAGGGACCATAAGGGAACAGGCTGGGGTGGTCGTTGCCCATGCGGCTGGGGCTAACCCCGGTCATGGCGGCAGCACCTGATTGGTTAACCAGAGCAGACAGAGCGGAGCTGAGTAGGTTGAGCTCAATGTGCTGGCCTAAGCCTTCTTTCTGTTTATCCAGCAGACCGGCGAGCACGGCGATGGTGGCGTGCAGGCCGGTAATCACGTCGAAAATGGCCACGCCGGCGCGGCTGGGATCGCCATCTACTTGGCCGGTGGTGTGCATAAAGCCCGAGATGGCCTGGGCGAGTAGGTCATAGCCGGGAAGGGCACCGGAAGCACTACCAAAGCCGGTGACGGAGACGTGGACGACGTTGGGCCATCGTGAAGCAAGGTGCTCCGGACCGAGTCCGAACTTGGCCAAGCTGCCGGGTTTGAAGTTTTCTAAGAAGACATCGGCGCGGTCCAAGATGTCATAGGCAGTCTGCAAGTCATTCTCATCGCGCAGGTCGAGCACCACGGAGTGTTTGTTGCGGTTGATGGAGAGGTAATAGGTGGACTTGCCCTCGTATGATGGCGGAATCCAGGCGCGGGTGTCATCACCGCCAGCGCTTTCGACCTTGATGACGGTAGCGCCCAAGTCAGCCAGCAGCATGGAGCAATAAGGGCCCGCGAGGATGCGAGAAAAGTCAGCGACGACGACTCCTTCAAGCGGCCCGGTTCCCCCGGAAATTTCGGTCACTTCAGTCATTGATTTTGCTTTCGTAGTTCATGTTTCGTCGATTGCACTTGAGCGAAAGTGTAATTGGGGTAACATATTTTTCTACTCTTATTCCGGACCGGCATTAATCGTGATCGGTGTTGTATTCAATGACAGGCGGTGTATTTCATGGAGATATCGCAAGCGCAGGCATTCTTGGTTCTCGCAGAAGAACTGCACTTCGGACGGGCGGCGCAGCGACTGAATATGACCCAGCCGCCGTTAAGCCGCATCATTCGCGGTTTAGAGAAGCAATGGGGAGTTGAGCTGTTTACCCGTTCGACGAGGAATGTGAAGCTCACCCCGGTGGGCGCGGCACTGATTGAACCGGCACGCGCGTTGGTTGCGGCATCGGATGACGTCAACACCGCCATGGCCGATGCCAAGGCTGGTCGCACGGGCAAGCTCACCATGGGCTTTACGGGTGGTTCATTCCAGCGCGGCATTTTGGCGTTGACGAGGCAGCTGCGCAAGGACATGCCGCGGGTGGGTGTGAATCTGATTTCCGGGCGCCTATCGCACGTGGGCCTGTCGCAGGTTATTGACGGCACGCTGGATATCGCCATTGGTCGCTGGAACGTGATTCCCGATTCTATTGATCATCTCGATCTGGAAAGCGAAAAGATGGTGATCGCGTTGCCGGATAGTCATCGTCTGGCACGCGAGAAAGCGGTGTCTTTCAAAGATCTGGAGAAAGAAAACTGGATCGCTCTGCCTGGTGGTTATGGCTCAGCACTGCACAACCAGTTGATGATGCTCACGGGTAAAGCAGGCTATTCGCCGAACATCGTCCAGCACGTAGACAACTCCTGGACCATCTTGGTGTTGGTGTCTGCGGGTGCCGGGGTGACTCTGACGTTGAGCTCCGTGGCGAAATCAACGCGCGTGGAAGGTGTCGTATTCAAGCCGATTGCTGACCCTGCTCCGGACCTCATGGTGCGTTTGGTCTGGCGCCGCGATAGTAAGAATCCCGTGGTAGCGCCCGCAATTGAAAGCGCGAAGACTGCCTTTGGCATGCGTGACTAATCACCGTTCGCGATTATTACACTCCCGGCAATAATCGTTGCGAGAAATGCAAAATTCTTGCCATATATGAACCCCTGTTGGGACCATGTGCCTTACATCACTTATGACAACGTGACTGGTACTGGTCACAAGAGAGGGGCTGTTGTGAGCACGATTTCGACAACGTCTGGCCAGCTCAAAGGCGCCACGATTGCGGTGGGAGATACCAAGGTAGAAGCCTTTTTGGGTGTTCCTTATGCACAGCACCCAACGGGCTCGCTGCGCTTTGCTCCACCCCAGCCAATCGAGTGGGATGGCGAGTGGGATGCCACTGAGTGGGGACCAACGGTAAATCAAGAGCAATACGCGAAAGAGATGCTGGCGATTGTGGACAACCCACTTCGTGAGCTGCGTCATGGGAACGATTCTTCGCTCAACCTCAATATCTTTAGCCCGGACACCGCCGGTTCCGCACCGGTGCTGGTCTACATCCACGGCGGTTCATTCCGCCAGGGCTCGAACTCAGTAGGGCAGTGGAGCGGCGATCGCTTTGCCCGCGATGGCGTGGTCACCGTGACCATTAATTACCGCCTGGGCGTCGAGGGTTCTTTTAGCACCGACAAGTCTTCCAACAACGGTCTGCGCGACCAGATTGCAGCTCTGCAGTGGGTCCAAGACAACATTGCTCAGTTTGGCGGTGACCCGAATAAGGTCACCGTGGCAGGTGAGTCCGCCGGTGCGATGAGCGTTGGCCTGTTGCTGACCTCCCCGGCGGCGAAGGGCCTGTTCCACCAAGCAATTTTGAGCTCTGGTGCAGCTGGTAATTCCTTGAGCCTGGAGGCCGGCAAGGCTGTTACCGCTCGTTTCTTGGAGTTCCTCGGCCGCGGTACGGACCCGGCAGCTATCGCAGAAGCCAGTGATGAAGAAGTCATCGAAGCCGCCAAGCAGACCCAGGCTTATGCACAAACCCCGGAGGCAGCAGGCGAGCTTCACGATGCCTATCTGTCCTCCATGGTCTGGCAGCCCACCGTCGATGGCGACATCATCCCGACTACGCCGATTCAGGCCCTGCGTGAGGGCCATGGCCACGACGTTCCGGTCCTGATTGCTACCAATGAAGACGAAGGCAGCCTCTTTATTGTTGCCTCTGGCCTGGCAGCCCAGATGAACGAGGAACTCATGGGTCCAGTACTCGCCGCACTGACCGGGCGTCCCGAAATCGCTCCGGAAATCGCCGAAGCCGCCCGCCGCAGTGAGGAGCAAACCCTGGGCAAGGTCGCCGAGCACGCTTACGACGACTGGAAGTTCCAGGTCCCACTCGCCGAATTCATCGATGCCCGTCACACCGGTAATACCCAGCCGACGTGGCGCTACCAGTTCACCTGGGATGCCCCGATTTTCGAGGGCGCTTTGGGCGCGCTGCACACCCTGGACCTGTCTTTCGTCTTCGACACCTTGGATGACGAAGGTGCGCAGCGCCTGGTTGGCAACAACGCCCCGCAAGCACTTGCCGATGCCCTGCACGGCGCCTGGGTGTCCTTTGTTAAGGAAGGCGACCCCGGTTGGGAACCAACCAAGGACGCACCAGGCCCTACGGCCATCTTCGACGCTGAAGGCTATGACGTCGCCGATTCCGTTGGTGCGGATGTGCGTGCCCGCTACGCGAAGTTCCGCTAGTAGATACCCCTAATCACAACTCCATATCTTCCATCCAAAATTCTCCAGAAAAGGAGGCAGCATCATGGCTGCTAATCAAGAACTGAAGTCCCGTTACGAAGAAGAGCGCATCAAGCGCTTGCGTGCTGAAGGCGTTGGTCAGTTCACCAACCTCGAAGGCGTTATTGACCCGGAGCACCAGGACCCCTTCAAGGAGGTCGAAGACCGCGCACCAGTGTATGACGATGTCGAGTTCACCTTCGTCGGAGGCGGCTGGGCTGGCTTGATGACCGGTGCTCGCCTGAAGGAAGCGGGTATTAACGTCCGCTATGTCGAAAAAGCCGGCGGTTTTGGCGGTGTCTGGTATTGGAACCGCTATCCAGGCTTGATGTGTGATACTTCGTCGCTGATTTACCTGCCTTTCCTCGAAGAGACCAAGTACACCCCGACTGAGTTCTACGCACACGGTCCAGAGATTCTGGAGCATGCTAATCGCATCGCTAAGCAGTACGACCTCGGCGAGAATTCGCTGTTCCACACCCGCGTGACCGAAGTGGAGTGGAGCGAAGACAAGAAGCGCTGGATCGTGCGCACCGCACGTGGCGATGAGTTCACCACCAAGTTCCTGGCTCTTGGTTTGGGTGCTCTGCACGTCGCTAAGCTGCCCAACTTCCCAGGCATCGAAGATTTCAAAGGCGACTGGTTCCACACCTCTCGCTGGGATTACTCCGTGACCGGTGGTTCTGCGACCGAGCCAATGGACAAGCTCAAGGACAAGCGCGTGGCTGTCATTGGTACCGGTGCTACCTCCGTGCAGATCGTTCCGGAGCTTGGCCGCGACGCCAAGGAACTGCTGGTCTTCCAGCGCACACCTACCGCTGTCAGCGCACGCGATAATGGTCCTTTGCACTACGACTGGCTCGAGGAGATGCAGTCTGAACCGGGCTGGCAGGAAAAGCTCTACAACCACTTCCTTGAGTGGTTCGAGGATTGGCGCTTCGGCTCCGGCATCTTGAATGAGGAGCACACCCCGAACTGGATCAACGATGCGTGGACGAATACCGGCGAGCTGGTGGCCGGCTACCTCAAGGAGTACAAGCCGAAGAACAAGGAAGAAGCCCGCAAGGCACTTTATGCTGCGGATGAGGAACTCAGCGGCAAGGTGCGCGCTCGCGTCGATGGCATCGTCAAAGACGAAAAGACCGCGGAAATGCTCAAGGCGTGGTACCCCTTCTGGTGCAAGCGCCCGGGCTACCACGACGAGTACCTGCCGACCTTTAACCGCGACAACGTCCACCTCGTGGATACCGATGGCAAGGGTGTTGAGCGCATCACCGAAAAGGGCATCGTTGCCAACGGCAAGGAATACGAAGTTGATGTCATCATCTATGCCACCGGTTTCCAGTACAACCGCGACCTTTCCCGCGTACCGGGTGTGAAGATCATCGGTCGCGATGGGCTGGCTCTCGATGACTTCTGGGAGGAAGGCCTGCAAACCCTGCATGGTTTCCAGGTCAACGGCTACCCGAATCTCTTCCTGCAGCAGTCCATCCAGGCTGCCTACTTGGCTTCCAACGTGCCGCAGAACTACATCTACGCGTCCAAGGCCATCCGGGACCTGGTGAGCAAGGCTCGGGAGAATGGCTACGAGACCATCGAACCCACCAAGGACGCCCAGGACAAGTGGGTTCAGTTCCTGGAAGAAAACTCCAGCCCGAACGATGACCCGGAGTGCACCCCGGGCTACTACAACAATGAGGGCAAGGCACCAGGCAAGCGCGAGCAGCGCTCCGTCGGCTACCCCTACGGTCCAACCGCCTTCTTTAAGTACTTCGAGAACTGGCGTGAAGAAGGCTACGACGGCCTGCAGTTCGCCTAATTAACCACCTGTAGAAGGCATCGCCTGCGCTATCGCATCGACAAAAAGACGCGGTAGCGCTTTGGCGATCTATGCGCTTACCAGCACTCATGCATCGCTGGTGTCGATTAATTGAAAATGCGCAAAGGTAACTTGTTGTACACATCACCCCGTTAGATTGGGGACAACGAAAGGACACTTTATGACTGACATTGTGAAACGCACAGACGACAACGGCATTGCCACGTTGACTATTTCTCGCCCTAAGGCCCGCAACGCCATGAACGCCGAGGCTCGCGTCGGGCTGCGACAGCGCCTGGAGGAAGTACGTGACGACGACAGCGTCGATGTGGTCATCATTACCGGTGATGGCGATTCCTTCGTCGCAGGTGCCGACATTAATGAACTCGCAGTCCGTAAGGCCGGGGCTGGTTTGGACGGCGAGATGCAAAAGCTTTTCGATGTCCTGTCCAACTTCGACAAGCCCACCGTCGCCGCCGTCGGTGGTTACGCTCTCGGTGGTGGCCTCGAACTCGCTCTGGCCTGTGACATTCGCGTCGGTTCCACCAACGCGCTTTTCGGTCTGCCCGAGACCGGCCTCGGCATCATCCCCGGTGCTGGCGGCACCCACCGCCTGGCCCGCATCGTCGGTACCGGCATGGCCACCGACATCATCATTACCGGCCGCAAGCTCTCTGGTGAAGAAGCACTGAATACCGGCCTGATTACCTACCTCGTCGAACCTGACGAGCTCGCCGCAACTGCCACCAAGGTTGCCCAACGCATCCAGCGCAAGGGACCATTGGCAGTGCGCCTGGCCCGCGAGATTCTCTCCAAGGGCCCACTCGACCACGCCACCGCCATGAGCTTCGAGCGCGTCGCCCAAGCACTGCTGTACTCCAGCCCCGAGCGCGACGAGGGCACTAGCGCCTTCCTCAACAAACGCCACGCGGACTTCTCCGAGGTTCGCTACGACCGTAACTAGCTGTCGAGGGGTCCCTCGACAACTAGTTACCTATAAACAAGAAGGATCGACATGTCTATTAACACCGTTACCGTTATTGGCTCTGGCACTATGGGTGCACAGATTGCCATGGTCTCTGCACTATCTGGTGCCCGCACCTTCGTTGTGGATATCAAAGACGAGCCACTCAAGGCAGCAGAAGAGATGCTGCACAAGCGTATGAATAGGGACATCGAAAAGTCCCGCCGCACCCAGGACGACGTGGATGCTGCCTTTGGACGTCTGACCTTTAGCACCGACCGCGATGCCGCAGCCGCCGAGTCCGACCTCATCATTGAAGCCGCCACCGAGAACATCGACATCAAGCGTCAAATCTTCGAAGGCGTCGATGCCGTGGCCCCTGAGCACGCCATCATCGCGACGAACTCCTCCAACATCGTCTCCTCCGCACTGGCTGATTCCACTAAGCGCCCCGACCGCGTATGCAACATGCACTTCTTCAACCCGGTACTGATTATGACCTGCGTGGAGGTCGTCGGCGGCGAGCACACGTCCACCGAAACCTTGGACGCTGTGGCCGAGTTCGGCGAGAAGATGGGCAAAGACGTCGTGCGCCTGAACAAGGAGGTGCCAGGCTTTATCGCCAACCGCTTGCTCAACGCGCTGCGCGCGGAAGCACTTGAGCTCTACGAAGACGGCGTTGCTGATTTCAAGGACATTGACGTCGCAGCCAAGACCGCACTGCGCCACCCGATGGGGCCGTTTGAGCTGATGGACATGACCGGCCTGGATGTGGTCTACATGATCCGGAAGGCCGAGTACGAGCAGACCGGCGACCCGGCATCGCTGCCATCGAAGTCGGTGACTGAGCTCTACGAGCGCGGCGATTACGGCCGCAAGACCGGCAAGGGCTGGTACACCTACGACAAGTAGGAGCGCGGGCCTAGAACAGGTCCCAGATGGTCACGCACAGGATGATAAATCCGAAGACAAAGACGAAGATGTTCCAGGGGTCACCGCGGAACTTCTTGTATTCCTTAACGCGGGAGAACATGTAGACCGGCAGCATGAAGATGAGGATGGCGTCGAAGATGCCGCCGACCATCGAAATCAAGTCCAGAATGGATGGGTTATATACCGCGACCAGCGTCGCGGTGACGAAGATGAAGATGTAGACGGTATTGAGCAACGTGCGGCGGGAAACCTTTTCCGCCGTGCGTGGGGCGACCAGGCGCAGCATGTAGGAAGCGCCCTCTTCTGCGCCCAGCATGGTGCCGAAGTAGGAGGACATGATGGCAAAGATGACCACGACCGGAGCCATCAGTGCCATGACGGGCGTGCCGGTGACGTTGGCGAAGTAGGACAGCACCGGGATGTTTTGCTCGGTGGCCTCGCGCATGCCTTCCGCACCCAGGGCCAGCACACACGACCAGACGAAGAACATCGTGAAGATAACCAGCAGTAGCGCGGTGTAGAGCTCTGTGCGGGTGACACGCTTTTCGGTGTGCTTGCCATAGGTCGGCTGCATATCCACAGAGAACTGCGACAGGCCCGCCATGTGTGAGAAGGAAAAGGCCAGTACTGGCAGGATGAGCAGGAAGCCGAGCAGGACGTGCCAGTTGGTATCGCCGTAGTCGAAGTTATAGAAGCTCTCGAAATCCCACATCGGAATCAGATACACCGAGGTGGCAAACAGAGTGATGATGAGTGGATAGACCAAAATCTGCGATAACCACAGCATCGGTTTGCGTCCGATGGCGAAAATGCCGGTCATAAAGCCCACGCACGCAATGGAGAGAACCCAGCGGTTAATCGAGGGGCCGTTCAGCTGATTGACGATGAAACTGTCAATAGCGTTGGTCAAACTAATGCCGTAGATGAATACCGTGGGGATATTCGCCAGCGAGTACATCAACGCCACGAAGAAGCCAGTGCCAGGGCCTAAGTACTTACGTACTAGTTCCAGGACATCTTTGCCGTGGTCTTTGACCGGAGCACCACTGACGATGCGCGCAAAGGTGCGGTGTGCAAAATACACCAGCGGGAAGATAATCAGCGTGGCGATAAACAGCGGCCAGAAGCCAAAAGAGCCAGCATTCAGCGGCAAAAAGAGGATGCCTGCGCCCACCGCGGTGCCAAAGAGGGTGATAACCCAGGTGGCAGTGGAACCGGCGGAGGCGCGCTTGAAGGTGACATCGTCAGCTGGTGCGGACGCAGTAGAACTCATTTAATTCATGCTACTGCATAAAACTAGAGTTACTCAATTTCGGGGTCTTCAGCACGTGCTTGCTCGAAGACTTCCTTCGCCGCACTTAAGTTAATAATCGCAATGACCACGCCGACCAGGACGTCGGGCCAGATGCTGAACCAGAAGATGGTGAGCACGCCAGCGCCCAGGATGAGGACGTTGGCGGCAACATCGTTGCGCGCGGCCAGCCACGCGCCACGGGTGAGTGCATTGCCGGAACGCAACTGGACCAAAAGGATTGCACAGAGCAAGTTGAGCAGGCCGGCACCAATGGCGGTGGCCGATAGTGTGAATGCCTCCGGTGGTTCGCCAGAGACAATCTTGTAGATGGCCATGCCGAGTGCCGCACCCGCTGGGATAAGGATGAGTCCGGCCAAGCCATAGCTAGCCTTGCGACGCCCCGCAGCCGACCAACCCAGTGCCGTGAGCACGAGGGCATTGATGAGGAAGTCTTCGAGGAAGTCGGCGGCATCGGCAAGCAACGCAGCAGAACCAATGCGCGCGGCGATAAACGCCTCAACCAAGCAGCCCAACAGATTAAGCACCGCCACGATGGCGACGATGCGGCGTGCGCTGCGGCTTAAGCTGGAAGAAGAAAGCTCGTTAGTAGTCATATCCTGAAGTTTGTGAGTATTCATCAGCGCCGATGCGTTGGAGATAGGTGCGGCGCATGAGTCGGATGGCGGGGCGGGCGGCCATGGCAAAGCTGCCCACTAAGAATATAGAGGTACTCACCGTGGAGTATCCCATCAGGCCAACGACGGAACCGGCAATGAACACAACCGCGATGGCAATGTCATTGGCGATGGAGATGGTTTCGTAGCGGTTGCGGATTTTGATTTCGTTGTTGCGACTGAGCTTGAGCTTCAAGTCGGGATCGTGGTCAGTCATTACCCCTAGTCTGACATACGAAAAGGGTCCGGAATGAATCCGGACCCTTCTCGCGTTCTCTATCTCTCTCATGCGTACCGCATCTCAGCCGTACGAGATTCATTATGCGCACCGGTGCTGGCACGGCAGTGGAATGAGGCTGGCAATTGCCTGTCGATTTAGATTCGTTTTGGTCACGCTGGGTCCGTGGCCCATAGCCAGGGGCAGCGCACCGTCTGGAGATACGAAAAGGGTCCGGAATGAATCCGGACCCTTCTCGCGTTCTCTATCTCTCTCATGCGTACCGCATCTCAGCCGTACGAGATTCATTATGCACAGCCACGCTGAAACGACAGTGGCACGAACCTGGCAACTACCTGCCGGTTTAGAACCTCGAGCTACCGCCTGAGCCGGAGAAGCCAGAGCTAAAGCTGGAGTTGACCCCGCCAGAAGAACTGTTGGAGTTGAAGGATTGCGCCGTCGAATTCCAGACACTGAGCTGGTAGTAGGGGATAAACCCGTAGACACCAGCACCGGCAAAGAAGCCGCGGTCGTAGATATCTGCTTCCTTTGGTGTCTCGTCAGCGTTGTTCTTCTGTTGCAGCAGGTTCTGCAGCGCATGCATGGCGCGCGAACTGCGGTTGAGCAAAGTCAGGTAGTTCTCCATGAACTCTGGCTGGGTGGGATTGTGGCTCAGTTCGCGTGCATCCCGTTCTAGGATGCGCAGTTCCTCTTGCAGCGATTCGGCATGCTCACCTGCCTCGACGCTGGCGTCGTGTAGGTCTTCTTCGAGTTTGTAGAGCTCGTGCTTGCGGGTGGCGGCGTCGGCATGCTCCATGCCATAGAGCTTGTCGATGTTCTCCTCGGCCACCTCCATGCGCTCACAGGTCTGCGCAGTCTCGGCGAGCTTGTCTGCGTGCTTCTCAAATTCTTCATCGGGGGAGGTTGCACTGAGCTGGCTCATGGGAGAGACCTTGCGGTCGAGTTTGAGGAAGTCTTTGCGCAGTTTCTCCCACTGCCTGCGCAGATGCGCGTTAAGCAGGTCAGAACTTAAGGAATTCGCACGGATATCGATCGCATCCAGGCGTGCAGCCACATCGGCATAAGTCTGGGAGACGTAATCCCAATCCTCGCGGGCGGTGACCACGTTGCTTTGCTTCTTGCGGCGGGAGCCAGCACCGATACCGACGATGGTTGCAGCAACCACACCCGCACCGACACCGCCACCAGTAACACCAAAGTCGCGATCAGATTTAGCTTCCTCGTAGGTGCTCTCGCTGAGTTTTTCTGCACTCACTGCGTTATCGGCACCAGCAAAAAGACCGGCCGGGATGTTGTTATCCCGCACGCCGGGCTTGATGGCATCGAGGGATTCTTCCAAGTGATCTGATTCGTCTTTAAGCTGATAGGCCTCAGCGACATCTTCACCGGCAAAGATGAAGGCCTGCCGCGGATCGAGTCCGACACCAACGAAGAGTTGGCCATCAGTGAAGTAGTCATCGCCGATGAGATCGGGGTGGTGGTCGCGCAGGTAATTCTCCACAGTGTCATTGACGTTGTCGTCGTTTGTCTCAAACACCATGTAGTTGACCTGCTCGACTTCTTCGGCGACATCGATGCGTTCGATATCGCGGAGCATGCGGCGTTCATCGTCAGGCGTGAGCACATCATCCGGGTCCATAATCTCTACCGTCGGTTGCTGCGTCGCAGGCTTGACGATGTAATCCTCCTGCTGCGGCGACTCAAATACAGAGGACAGGCCAAAGAAAGAACCGCCGGCGACGAGGAGTCCGCTTCCCAGTGCTGCAGCAGTGAGCTTTCCTGCGCTCATAACCTTCGGTCCGCGACTAGCCGCGAAGGGTTGAACCTCTTTGCGTTCACTGCGGTCGTAGTCGTCGTACATCGATGGCCTTTCTGCCAGTGACAATGGATGTGAAGTACTACATAGTCTAGCAAGAAGTGGGTTACCTAATCGCTCCCATAAGGTGTTCTGTGGCTGTAAAGATACACCGAGGGCCTGGACTGTGTGTCCAGGCCCTCGTGCTCTCTCTATCTCTCATGCGTACCAGGTCTTAACCGGTACCAGAGCATTGTGGATCTGGAACCTGTTTTCGCCATTCTGACACGCTGATAATTGATTAAATATCCATCGAGAGACATGTCAAAGAGCCAGTTAACAGTGGCATACGCAACTAATAGTCTATCTGATTTCTGGAAAGGTTTAGGGCGGATACGGCCGGCTTAGTCTTTGGTCAGGATCGCTGCCAGGCTTTGTCCTCCGCCGATGCACATGGTGACGAGGCCGGTTGTGAGGTTGTTGCGTTGCATTTCGTGGGAGGCGGTGACGACCATGCGGGCGCCGGTGGCGCCGACGGGGTGGCCCAGGGAGATGCCGGAGCCTACTGGGTTTAAGCGTGGGTCGTTAGCGTCGATGCCCCATTCGTCGAGGCAGGCGAGTGCTTGGGCGGCGAAGGCTTCGTTGAGTTCGATGAGGTCGATATCGTCCCAGGTAAGGCCTAGGCGTTTAAAGAGTTTGTTGGTGGCTGGGACTGGTCCGATGCCCATGCGTTCTGGTTCGACACCGGCTACTGCCCAGCCACGCAAAGTGACTACGGGTGTCAGTCCTAGTTCTTGTGCTTTGGCGCGGGTGGTGACGATGACGGCGGCGGCACCATCGTTTTGGCCGGAGGCGTTACCGGCGGTAACGGTTGCTTCGTTGTCTTGTGTGCCCATGACTGGGCGTAGTTTGGCTAGTTTGTCGGTGGTGGTATCTGGGCGTGGGTGTTCGTCTTTGTCGACGATGATTGGGTCGCCTTTGCGTTGGGGGACGGCGACGGGGACGATTTCGGCGTCGAATAGTCCTTGTTCTTGGGCTTTGCCTGCGCGCTGTTGAGAGTTTGCGGCTAGTTCGTCTTGGGCTTTACGGGCGATGGTCTTTTCGCGGCGGAGGTTTTCTGCGGTTTCGATCATGCCACCGGCAATCGGGTGGTGGCAGCCGCCGGCGGTTTCGCGTGCTTCTTGGAGGCGGTCGCGTAGTTGCAGGTTGCCGGCTTTAGCGCCCCAGCGGATGGAGGCATCTACGGTGTATTCGGTACGTGACATTGATTCCGCACCACCGGCGATAATGAGGTCGGCAGCTCCGGCGGTGATGTGTGCGGCGGCGGTAGCGATTGCTTGTAGGCCGGAGCCGCAGCGGCGGTCGAGTTGCATGCCGGGTACGGAGTCGAGGCCGGTATCGAGTGCGACGATGCGGCCTAATGCTGGTGCGGCACCGTTAGGGGAGGCTTGGCCAAGAATCAGGTCGTCGATATCTTCTGCCTTTAAGCCGGTGCGTTCGACTATGGCGCTTACGACGGTGGAGGCTAGGTCTTGGACGGGGACGGTTTTAAAGACCCCGCCGAAGCGGCCAACTGGTGTGCGCAGTGGTGAGCACAGGACAATATCGTGGTCGTTCATGAATTCTCCGTTTCTTTTTGCTTCTTTTGGCGGGGTCGTTGAGGTGACCACGAGTGTAGTGTGCGTCACACGGAGAACAAGGCTTATGCCTAATTGGTATGAGTTGTTGCGGAGCGGGCCTAGAGTAGGTCCGGGTGCGTGCTGTTAGGAAGCGTCGGCGCGCACCATTGAGGCAGGTGACGGGGTGCCGCGCACTGCGGAGACGGTGAAGTTAGCCATGTGTGGCAGGTAGCGATCGTCGGAAGCTTCAATTGGGGTGCCATCGAGTGTGAAGGCGTGACGACGCACGCGCAGCAGGGGAGTGCCAGGGGTGACACCGAGTAGTTCGGCATCTTCTTCGTTGGCGCCAACAGCATCAATGGTGCGGGTGGCATGCGAGATATCCACTCCACAGTTGAGGAGCTGCTGGTAGATAGAACCAGAATCCGGGTCGAAGACGAGTACGTGCTTGCCCACCTCAAGGGGATAGTTGAGGCGCTCGACCATGGCGGGTGTGCCGTCCATAAGGCGCAGGCGCAGCACGGACACGATGGGATCGTCGGTGTTGATTTCCAAGCGAGTGGCCATCTCCGCATTAGCGCGGCAGCGGGTTACCCACTGGGTTTCCTGGCCTGGCTCGATACCGGAGTTGTGGCACCACTGGGAAAAGGAAATGATGTCGTCGAAGTCCTGAGTCGGCACAGTATCGAGCACGCGCGAGCGACGGCCTTGTCCAGAGGAGATGAGCCCTTCGTTGCGGAGGGTGGCAACAGCCTGGCGAATGGTTCCGCGCGCACACCCGTACTGCCGGCACAGCTCTGCTTCCGAGGGGATAGATGCGCCGGGGGCGAGTTCTCCTTCTCGGATTTGTTTGCGGAGGTCTGCGGCGATTTCCTGGTGTTGCTGCTGACGGGCCACTGTTGCAGACAAGCCTTTCGTAAATAGGTGATGCTTCAACGAGATTGTTCCCATCCTAAAGTATCTGTCCTGCCTATGTAGGTTAAGAGAAGATGAACCTTTGTTTAACCTGTCTAGGCAAGTCTCGACAGGTGGGGTGCGGCGGGCAATAATAGCCTTATGAAAACAGATGTGATTGTTGTAGGTGCAGGCATTATCGGCCTGGCCAGTGCATTTTTGGCCCGTAAGCATAGACTGTCGGTGCGTGTCATTGATCGTTCGGAACGCCCGGTGGGCTCATCCATTCAGAACTTTGGACATGCGTGCTTCACTGGACAAGCTGATGAAGTTCAAGATGCTGTGTGGTCCTCGCGCGAAGGTTGGCTGAAGGCGGCTGAGGCGACGGGGCTGTGGGCATCGGAAAGCGGCACATATTTGCCTGCCCAGTCTGAGGTAGAACTGCAGGTCCTGGAAGAATTCGCGCAGCACCGTGGTTCGGAGCAGGTTCAATTGATTGATGCTTCGGCCATCGCCGAAGGCATCGGCAATCCGGACGCAAAGAGCCTGGGTGGCGCGTACTTGCCGCTGGATATGCGCGTGAATCCGCGCGAGGCGGCACCGCGTATTGCGGCGTGGTTGGCAGAAAATGGGGTGAGCTTCGAGTGGCGTCACGAGGTCAAGGAAGTTGCTGATGGCACCGTGAAGACCAACCGCGGGGAGTTTACCGCGGAGCGTGTCATCTGCTGCCCGAACTTCTTTATGACGCAGCTGTTCCCAGAGATCGCAGACAGGTATGAAATCCGGGTGTGCACGCTGGTCATGGCGCTGCTCGAGCGCCCGGAGCGCATTCCGCAGAACCTGGCAATGCTGACTGGCACCGCACTGGGGCGCTATGACGGCTTTGCGGCGATGCCGAGCATCGACAAGTTCAAGCAAGACTTGGCGCAGCGCGAACCGGAACTGGTTGATTGCATTGCCAACCTCATGGCCACTGGTATTCCGGAGGGACTGCTGGTGGGCGATTCGCACGAATATGACCTGTCGCCGGAACCGTTTATTGATGAAACGGTGGGGCAGTTGCTCATTGACAAGACGACGGGATTGTTGGGTATTGATTCCCCGCGTGTGCTGCAGCGTTGGCAGGGCCGTTATGCGGATTCGCCGCTGGCCAATTTGATTGTGGAGCGCCCGGATGAGCAGACCTGTGTGCTGGCGGCAACCTCGGGTATTGGTATGACGATGTCCTTCGGTTTGGCCAACGTGGCGTTGCAGGGAGATGAACTCCCGACGGCATAAATGACCGTCAGGTTACTTGTACATGAACTCTTTCTACACGACTAGACAAGCTGTACAAGTCGGGTGACAATAAATCCAGAAACAAGCCCACTACCTGCTCAAAGGACAATTCGTTGAAGTCTATCAAGTTGCTCACCGCCCTTCTGGCCACCGTTCCTTTTGCCGCTGCGTGCGGTTCGGCAGATTCTGCTGACGACGCCCAAACTCTCACCTTCGCCGCCATTCCTTCCGAGTCTTCTCAGTCTCTGCAGTCTTCCTACGACAACGTGATTGCCATGCTGGAAAAAGAAACCGGCGTGAACATCGAATTCCAGGACGCCTCCGACTACGCCGCAGTGGTCGAGGGCCAGCGCGCTGGTCAGATTGATATCGCCAGCTTCGGTCCTTTCTCCTACATCTTGGCTAAGGACTCTGGCGTTCCGATTGAGCCGGTTGCAGCTCAGGCCGATACCGATGAGGGCCTGCCGGCATACTCCTCGCTGGCCTACGTCACCGCTGATTCTGACATTTCCTCCCTGGAGGATCTTCAGGGCAAGAAGGTCTGCCTGGTCGACCCGTCGTCGACCTCCGGCTACCTGGTCCCGACCAAGGGCTTCATCGATGCAGGTATGAATGTCGAAGCTGACATTGAACCCGTCATGACCGGCGGCCACGATGCCTCCTTGCTGGCACTGCAGGACGGTGCCTGCGATGCTGCCTTCGCTCACGATTCCATGCTGACCACCCTGAATGATTCCGGCCAGCTCAGCGAAGATGACGTCAAGCCCATCTGGGAATCCGACCCGATTACTGAGGACCCGGTAGTGCTCAACACCGAGACCGTCGATGCAGAACTGCTGGAGCAGATCGGCACCACCTTCCGCGAGAAGATCAACAAGCCAACCCTGGTCGAAGAGGGCATCTGCGAATCTGAGGACGACTGCGTTCTGCCGGAGGAAACCGAGTGGGGCTACATGCCTGTCGAGGATTCCGACTTCAACGCCATCCGCGATATCTGCGAGGCCACCCAGGCTGAGGCCTGCGACTCGATTGCTTAAACACTCCGCCTGCGAGACAAGAAAGACTTTTCCCATGACCCCTGAACTGCAAAAAGAAGTCGACGCGCAATACGCCGTCCAGATCCAGAACGTCACTAAGGACTTCGGCGGCGGTGTGCGCGGCCTCGACAACGTCAAGATTGGTTTCCGCACCGGCGAAATCACAGTACTGCTCGGCCTGTCCGGTTCCGGTAAGTCCACCCTGCTGCGCCACATCAATGGCCTGCACACACCCACCAAGGGCAGCGTGCGCGTGCTGAGCCAGGAGGTTAACTCGCTGAACAAGCGCGAGCTGCGTAGCCTACGCAAGGACGTCGGGGTCATCTTCCAGTCTTTCAACCTCGTTGGCCCGATGTCGGTGCTCGAAAACGTCTGCACCGGCGCACTCGGCGAGCTCAAGGGCCCGCGCCTGTCGCTGATGATGTACCCGAAGGCCATTAAGCAGGAAGCCCTGCAGACCCTCGAGCGCGTCGGCCTGGCTGCCCAGGCTCACCAGCGTGCCGACACCCTGTCCGGTGGACAGCAGCAGCGCGTCGCTATTGCTCGTGCACTCATGCAGCATCCCAAGGTGCTGCTTGCCGATGAACCCGTCGCCGCCCTGGACCCCGTCTCTTCGGCTTCGGTCATCGAACTGCTGGAACAGATTTGCCGCGAAGACGGCCTGACCGTGATTTCTTCGCTGCACCAGGTCCAGCTCGCCGTCGATTTCGCGGACCGCATCATTGGCCTGCAGTCCGGCAAGGTCGGCTTCGACCGTTCCACCGAGGGCATGACCGCAGAATCTGCGAACGAAATCTACCAGTCCGTGGCAGTGGCACCTGCCGCTCCGACGGCATCGGCAGCAGCGGAGGCCTAAATGTCTACAGCTCTAGCAACCACGCCTACTAGGCGTCCCGTCGATATCAACCGCTGGGCTGCGACCTTAGTCCTCATCCTGCTTGCCGTACTGGGTGCATGGTCGGTCCAATCCATTGGCATCAACATCGCCACCTTGGCTCAGTCCGCAGATAATGCGCAAGCATTCATCGCGCGCATGTTCCCACTGGATTTCCCACCGGTAGCAGAACTTGCCAGCATGATTTTTGAGTCCCTGGCCGTTGTCTTTTTGGCCACGGCACTCTCCGTTGTCCTTTCGCTGCCACTAGCCGTGTGGGCTGCGCAGCGCACCGCCCCAAACAAGGGCATGCGCTATACCTCCCGCAGCATCATCGTGCTCATGCGTGCCATCCCGGACCTGGTCCTGGCCATTATCTTCATGCGTATGTTCGGCCTGGGCGCCATTGGCGGCATCCTGGCACTGGGCCTGCACTCCATCGGCATGGTGGGCAAGTTATACTCCGATGCCATCGAAGAACTTGACGATGGCCCACGCGAGTCCATCGAATCCACCGGCGGCACCCGCACCCAGCAGATCTGGAGTGCCATCCCGCAGGCGCTCATGCCACAAATCATCGCCACCGCGCTGCACCGCTTTGATATCAACCTGCGCACCTCGGTCCTGCTGGGCTACGTCGGTGTTGGCGGCATTGGCCTGGCGATTGCCGATGCCATGCGCATGATGAACTACCAGCGCGGCATGGCACTTGCCCTCGTGGTGCTGGTGCTGTGTATCGCCGTGGAATTCCTCTCCGGTGCCCTGCGCGCAATTATTCTGCGCAAGTCCGGTGCCAGTGCACCGCGCACCTGGGCTGACAACATCTTTAACCCAAAGGAGAAGCAGCCTGTCGATGTCGGCGTGACCCCACCGTGGAACTGGTCCCGCATCCAGCGCTTCCTCACCATTGCGATTGTCTTTGCACTCCTGGTCGCCTCCACCATGCGCGTCGAGCTGAACCCACAGCAGATCTTCCAGGGTCTGCTCGAGCTGCCAGAGACCCTCGCCCTCTTCTTCCCGCCTTCTGCTGCGGGCATGGCCGGTGACCTCTTCCTGCTTTTGCTGGAAACCCTGCGCATCGCCCTGGCCGCTACCTTCCTCGGCGCAGTACTCGCGCTGCCGATCGGCATCCTGGCTGCCCGCAATGTCGTAGCGAATAAGGCGGTCTACGGATTCTTCCGTACCCTCATCGTGGTCATCCGCGGTATCCCGGAGCTCATCCTGGCGATTGTCTTCGTGGTCATCTCTGGCCTGGGCGCTGTCGCCGGTACCTTGGCTCTCGCTCTCGGTGCGGTCGGCCTGCTATCCAAGCTCATCGCCGACTCGATTGAAGAAACCGACGTGGACGTCCAAGAAGCCGTGCGTACCTCCGGTGCCACCGAGGCACAGATTTTCTTCTCGGCCACCTTGCGTCAGGCCGCCCCGGCATTCGTGGCGCACACGCTCTACCTGCTGGATACCAACATCCGCTCGGCGACCTTGCTCGGTGTCGTGGGTGCTGGTGGCATTGGCTTCCAGCTGCTCAACGCCTCCCGCGTTAACCAGTTCGAGGTTGTCACCTACATCCTCATCCTCATGGTCGCTGTCGTCCTGCTTGTCGAGCTGCTGTCCATGTGGCTGCGCAAAGCCGTGCGCTAGATTCAACGTTTACAAGGAGAAATCAACATGAAGAAACTCGCCATTTTCGACATGGCTGGTACCACCATCGATGACCGCGACGAGGTCTACCGCGTTCTACGTCAGGCCGCCGAGCGCGAAGGCGCCGAGTTTAGCGATGAGACCTTCCAGGAATACATGGGTACTGAAAAGTACTGGGCCATCGGAAAGCTGCTTGAGGTCGGCAATGGCAACCAGGGCAACCACGATAAGGCCTGGGAATGGTTCCGCGAGGAACTGCGCCGTACCTACACCGAGCACCCACCACAGCCACTACCTGGTATCGAGGACATGTTCGCTCAGCTGCGCGAACAGAACATCAAGATCGGTCTGACTACTGGCTTCGCCCGTGAAATCGTGGACCTCATCTTGGAAGGTATGGGCTGGAACACCGGCGTTATTGATGCTTCCGCTG
The DNA here is from genome assembly GCF_000980815.1 of Corynebacterium camporealensis. Taxonomy (NCBI): domain Bacteria; kingdom Bacillati; phylum Actinomycetota; class Actinomycetes; order Mycobacteriales; family Corynebacteriaceae; genus Corynebacterium; species Corynebacterium camporealensis. Next base: position 630,887 of record NZ_CP011311.1, read on the forward strand.
CCGGCGACGAAGTCTCCTCTGGCCGTCCTGAACCATTGCTGATCCAGAAGGTCATGGACGACACCGGCATTACCGATACTGCTGACGTGATTAGCCTGGGCGATACCCAAGCCGATGTCGAAAGCGCACAGCGCGCCGGGGTCACCAGCGTAGGAGTGCTGACTGGTCACCTCACCACAGAGGACTTCCAGAATCACGGCGCTGACCACGTCCTGGACTCTGCTGCAGATGTCACCGAACTGGTGAGCCGCGATGGATAAAGCCCGCGTAGTCATCTGGGAAGGCGGCGATACCTTCGACCTCGAGAGTATCGAGCTTCCCGAACTCTCGGAAGGCGAAACTCTAGTCCGTTTGCGCACCGCGACTATCTGCGGTTCCGACCGGCATACGGTATCCGGCCGTCGCGCTCAGCCCTGTCCGTCCATCCTGGGCCACGAAGGCGTCGGCGAGGTCATCGCTACTCAGAACCCAGATATCGAAGTAGGGCAGCGGGTCACCTTCTCAGTCACCGCGCCATGCATGAACTGCGACCGCTGTCGCGCCGGGCGCACCGCCAAGTGCCGCAGCGTACTGAAGACCGGTCACGAATCCTTGCATTCTGAGTGGCCACTATCCGGTACCTACTCCACGCACATCCTGTTGCGGAAGAACCAGCCGGTCGTTGTGGTTCCCGATGCCATCGACAATCTGCCTGCATCCATTGCTTCCTGTGCAGGCGGCACCGTCATGGCGGCGGTTGAGGCCGCCGGCGACCTACGCGACCAACGCGTACTCGTGATGGGCATCGGCATGCTCGGGCTTATCGCCGTCGATGTGGCCGTGCGCGCCGGGGCAAAGGTCACCGCCGTCGACCCGAATGCAAAGCGTCGCCAATGGGCTGAGGAACTCGGTGCCACCGTCATTGATTCGGCGCAGTTCCACCCGGGACCGAACTCCTTCGACGTCTCGCTGGAGCTGTCCGGCGTGGGCCCAGGTGTAGATGCCTGCATCAAGTGCCTCGATATCGGTGGTACTGCAGTACTGGTCGGCTCAGTTGCGGATTCACCCATCCATCAGCTGGACCCCGAGTGGGTCGTCCGCGGCTGGCGCACCATCACCGGTGTGCACAACTACGAACCACGCCATTTAGACCAGGCGTTGGACATTCTCCAGAACTCGCGAATCACCTGGCAGGATGTCTGCGCCGACCCCATTCAACTCAATAGAGTCCCGCGCGCTTTCGACACCGCGCCTTCGGACTTTCTGCGTACTCCGGTGGAGCTTCCCCAGTAGTACGCTGCAAAAACGACGTCGGCCCCGGGGCACTAACCCGGGGCCGACGACGTCTCTCTCTACAAGGTGTCACGCTCTGGCCTTTCGGCCACCCTGCGTAACAAGGGTCTCTCGTATGCGTACCGCTATCCGATCCGCACGAGATTCATTATGGGCAATACGTCTGCCATAGCAATGCCTGTGAACTGGATGTTTGCTGCCACTTCCTAAAAGGTGTCTGTGAGCTGCACAGGCGAGTATGACAAAGCAGGTCTAGGCTAGTGCGCAGAAAGGAGAAAACCATCAATGGACTATTCAAAGATCAAGGATAAGCAGGAAGAACTTTATATCGATCTGCATAAGCATCCGGAGTTGAGCATGCAAGAAGAGCGCACCCGCGGTCTGATTGCGGATCATCTCAAGGACTTAGGCTATGAGGTCACCGAGGTCGGTGGCGGTGTCGTGGGAACCCTGGAAAACGGTGACGGCAAGACGGTGATGCTGCGCGCGGATTTTGATGGTCTGCCGGTCAAGGAAGATACTGGCCTGGATTACGCATCGACGCAGACGATGAAGGACTCCGACGGCAACGAAGTACCAGTCATGCACGCGTGCGGCCATGACGCACACACGGCTTCGTTGCTGGGCATGGGTGAGCTGATGGCTGACAACCAGGACGATTGGTCCGGTACGCTGCAGCTGCTCTTCCAGCCTGGTGAGGAAACCGCAGAAGGTGCACAGGCGATGGTGGATGACGGTTTGGTGGATAAGGTCGCCAAGCCGGATGTTGTGCTTGGCCAGCACGTGTTCGCGCTGGAGGAGCTCGCCGGCGGTGTGGGCGTGCGTAAGGGACCGTTCTTCTCCACGGCAACGAGTGTGGACGTGAAGCTCTACGGTGAAGGCTCGCATGGTTCGATGCCGCACAAGAGCATTGACCCGGTGGTGCTGGCCAGCTCGATTGTGATGCGCCTGCAGACCGTGGTTTCGCGTGAGCTCAGCCCTAGTGAGTTCGGTGTGCTGACCGTGGGCAGCATCCAGGCTGGTTCGAAGGCAAACGTGATTCCTTTCGAGGCAACCTTGAAGGTCAATATTCGTGCTTACAGCGAGGAGATCCGTGACAAGATTGCAGCCTCGCTGGAGAGGATTGTGAAGGCGGAGTGTGCGGCATCGGAAAGCCCACGCGACCCGGAGTTCACCTACCACGACGAGTATCCGCTGACTGACAATGACGAGGAGGTCACTGAAGAGGTACTCGGCGCACTGACTGAGCACTTCGGTGAGGAACGCGTGGTTGGTGATGCACCGAAGATGACTGCGTCGGAGGACTTCTCGATTATCCCTGACGCCTTTGAGGTCCCGTATTGCTACTGGGTCTTCGGTGGTGCACCGGTGGGCGAGGAAGCCCCGAACCACAGCCCGCACTTCGCACCAACCCTGCAGCCGACATTGCAGACCGGCACGGAGGCGCTACTGTCCGCAGCGCTGCACTACTTGGGTAAGTAGTCCACGGTTCCAGCTAGGGCGCTGGACCAGAATCGGATAAAGAAAAAGGGCGGTCTCCGTAGTGGAGCCGCCCTTTTACTGTGCGCGGTTAGGCGCCAATCATGTCCCAGATGGTGGCAAACAGGACGATGAAGCCCATGATCGTCACGAAGTAGTTGGTGGGGCGACCGCGGAAGCGGCGGAAGACCTCCACCTTGTGGATGACGTACATCGGCAGCAGGTAGGTCAGGAAGGCGAAGAAGATACCGCCCACGACCGAAATCATGTCCAGGATGGAGGGGTTGAAAATACCCACCAGGGACGTGGTGATGAAGATGAACAGGTAGGTCCACAGGTCGAGCTGACGCTCGGTCATCTTCTCCTTGGCCTTCGGAGCGGCCAAGTTGAACAGGTACTGGGTACCTTCCACCGTGCCCAGGGCGTGGCCGAAGTAGGACGACGCCACGGCACAGATCACCACGATGGGAGCCATGTAGGCCATGAACGGGGTGCCGGTCTCGTTAGCGAAGTAGGAGAGCACTGGCAGGTTCATGTCGTTGGCTTCACGCATGCCGTCGGCACCCAGTGCCAGGGCGCTGGACCAGACGAAGAACATGGTGAACAGGGTCAGCATCAAGGTCGCGTTGCGGATGACCTTGTTGGACTCATGCTGGTGGTCCGGACCGTATTCCTTCTCCATTCCGAGCGAGAACTGCGAGATTGCTGCAACGAAGGAGAAGGAGAAGACCAAGACCGGCAAGATGAGGATGATGGCCTTAAGGATGCCGCCGAAGCTGTGGTCGCCAGCTTCCATGAAGGAAGCGATATCCCAGCGCGGGATGAGGTAGATGGAAACGACAGCCAGGGCGATGATCAGTGGGTAGATCACGAACTGTGCGATGGCGAGCATAATCTTGTTGCCAAACGCCAGGCCGAGAGTCATCAGGCCGACACAGATAGGAGCGAGAACCCAGCGGGGGATTTCCGGGCCGTCGAGCTGGTTGACGATGAAGCTATCCACCGTATTTGTAATAGATACGCCATAGATCAGCACCACCGGGAAGATGGTGAACCAATAGATGATGGCCAATATGATGCCGTTGCGGCGACCGAAGAAATAGGTCAAAACGACCAACACATCTTCGCCGTGCAGTGGGGCATAGGAGATGACCCAGGAGAAGGCCCGGTGGGCCAGGTAGGTCATAGGGAAAATGAGGATGGTGGCAACCAGCAGCGGGATGAAACCAAAGCTACCGGCTGAAATTGGCAGGAAGAGGATACCTGCACCCACAGCTGTACCAAACAGTGTGGTGGCCCACTCGGCATTGAGCTTTTTGTTAGTGGGCGCTGTGGTTTGAGTTTCACACATGCGTGTCACCCTTTTGGACGTTTGTGAATGGCATAACACATACACCTTAGGCGTATCAGTGGCTGATTACTAAATGCGCTTAGGTGATGAAAACACTAAAGCCACCCCTGGAAGCGAGGGGTGGCAAAAGTGTGTGATTCGACAGGTGGTTTAAGGCTTAGAAGATGCCCTTGAGGTTCTTGCCGAAGTCATCGAGGGTGTTCTCGCGGGAGTCGACCTGCTGGTCGTTGTACTCGGACTTGTCACCATCCAGGCGCTCAACCTGGGTGATCTCGATGTAGTTGTGCAGGCGGCCTTCCTTGGTGTTGCCATCGCCGAAGTCCAGGTTGGCAACGCGGACGGTATCGCCAGCGTTAATCGGGTTAGCCAGGGTGACCTCGAAGGTGCGGGTCGAGGACTTCTCGTCGAAGCCCAGGTCGCGGATGTGCGCACCGTTCGAGGAACGCGGGGTGATCAGGCGGTCAACGCCCTCTGGGCCCTTGTCGGTCTTGACCTTGACCTGGAAGCGGGTTGCTGGGAACTCGCCGTAGTAGCGGTCGGTACCCACGTTGTTGATACGCAGGGCAACGGTGCCTGCAAAGCCCGGGGACTTAGCACCGGAGGTGGTCAGGTATGGCTTGAGGTCGAGCTTCTGCTGCTCTTCGCCGCCGCGCAGCTCCTCAGCCTTATCCTTGTCTTCCTTCTCCTCGGCAGCGCCCTCTTCCTTGGATACTGGATCCTCTCCAGGCTCTACCTTGTTGTCCTTGATGACCTCTGCGTCTTCCTCGAGGTCCTTGTCTTCGTGCTTGACCTCTTCAGTGTTCTGGGCGTCCTTGTTTGGTGCCCAGGAGTCGGCGAGGTCATCGTAAAGCTTGACGCGAACCTCGTTCTTGACCGGCTGCAGTGCAGACCATGGGGTCGGGGTGGACCAGGTGCCGTTGGTCTTGCAGTACTGCTGGGTGCCGGTCATGTTCAGCACGCGGAAGCCGTAGGTGGCTTCACCGGTGTGGTTTGGCGGAACATCGTAAGGTCCGATGGACTGGCCAGCCTCCCAGGACAGGGAGTAGGACGCAGAAACGCCGATGGACTTAGCGATCTCGTGCGAGATACCAACGGAGCCACCGTCCTTCTCGTAGCCGGCGTTCATACCGGTGGTCTCGGTGCGGTCACCGTTGACCTCCACGGAGATGGACTGGGACTTGGACAGGTCCTGCTGCAGCGGGATGTCCTTCTGAGTCTGGTTGGTGGTGGAGATGGTACCCACCGGCATGAAGGTATCGGTTGCCTGGTAGACCACGGTGCGGTGGTCCTCCCACGGGTTGCAGATAGGACGTGGGTTAAGAATGTTTGCCTTCTGGTGATCCGAACCCTTGGAGGTGTGGATGATAGGCAGCTTGGCGTTGATAGCCGGAGTCTCTGGGTAAGACTCGGTGATGGTCTCTGCGCCGGCGCTCGGAATAGCCAGCGATGCAGCGGTCAGACCTGCGATAAGGCCTGCCATTGTACGACGGATAGACATGAGAAATTCTCCTTGGACAAGTGACTTCTACGCCCTGTGCCAGAGCGGATGACGGTTACGATAAGTCGCATTTCTCAGCTGCGCACCAGCAGATTGTCTATATTTTCAACTGCTAATGAATTTGTTGACATGTGTCCAAAAGTAGAGTGTCCGAAAGTAGAAAAGCCCGGAAGATGAAACTTAGGCAAACCTAATCGTTCAACAATCTGTTGTAGATACAATGGAGGCCGATTGAAGGCAAAATTACCCTAAACCGGGGGTAAAATGCTGGCATTAAAGTGACTTAGCTGACATAAATCTGTGCCTGTGGTGTCTTCGGCCTGACTGGCGGACAGTTTGTTTCCAGTTGGCAGGAAGGGGATTGTCGGGTGAAAAAGTTGTCACCTTATGTGAATACGAGTGACGCAATTTAGCAATAGTTATGCATGAAAGGTGGGGTAGCGCCAAAGAAGTTCATACCGCTATCCATAAAACTGAAAGCCTGTAGCGCCTAATGAAGACGGCGAGTGAAAGCGTCGAATGGAGGCGATGGATGGGGAGGTGGCGTTGGCTTTTAACGATCCATGGAATTCAAGGGTGACTGGAAAACGTAACTGCCCCTCCGGCACTCGGGGGGGTGGAGCCGAAGGGGCAGTCACAAGAGGCGGGGCAGTCCCGATCCGCTCGGGGGGTGGAGGACCGGGCCGCCGCTCAACCTCGCTCACTACTTTAACGGCTATGGGTTAAAAACGCACACTGAGGAGCAAAATTTTTTGAGATTAATTTTTCCTATGCTTGACCTGGGCTAAGTCAGGCGCTCATCGACGCGTTCTGCTTCTGCAATGGCGTCTAAACGCTCAGGTGTGGCAGGGCCAGTCACAATCACAGCAGACCCGCCCGCAGCGAGTGGCTCGAGGACGGCGCGACGGAATTCTTCGTCGTTCTTCCAACCAGTTGATAGGTAGCGCTGCGGGGCGAGATCGGTGTTGATGAGCTCAGGCAGGGCAGTAGTCTCGCCGAAGTATTGGTCGCCGTAGAAGCGCACGGTGGGGCCGAAGTCGATGGCGCCCACGGGTAGTTCGCCACCGGTTTCTTCCACGCCGCGGCCGAAGGGATCGTCGTTGACCATGACCAGGTCGACGCCGTCGGGAAGTTCTTGGGCGTGGTCGCTAAAGACTGCTTGGGCATCGTCGAGCGGGCCGAAGCTGTAGCGCGGGCCCGCAGCAAGCGAGCCTAAAGCAATGACGGCGGCTTGCCAGGTAGGTGGCAGCTGGATGGAGATGGCCTCATCGATTTCTAGTTCTTCTTCGAGGAAGTTGGCAATCTTGGCCACCCAGTTATCCAGTGTCTGCGCGGAGAAATCTAAACGCGCCCCCGTCGATTCGTTGTAGACCGTCAGCCGCGGGGAGGCTGGGTCATCTGTCAGAAGGTGGGAGAGCAGTTTCATGCCCTCCCATCGTAGAGACGCGCGTTAGTTAACGCAGCGAGGGCCGTCGCCACCAGCATCGATTTCCGGTGCGACCTCGGCATTACCGAAGTCACCACCCGGGGTACCGACAGCGTCATCCGGGCTTGCTTCCTCTGCAGCCTCATCGGATGGGCCGGCGTAGTCGTCGGCAGCCACGATGATGATGGTGGAGTCATTCAGGCTGGCATTAGCGGTCACCGGCACACCGCCGAGCTTCTCAGCGAGTTCCTTGGCGCGTGGGTCGTCTGGATCTGCAGCAACGACCTGGGATTCGAAGTAGATGCCCGGCTGTGCATTGGAGCTGGCATAGACGGTGTAGCCCTCACCTTCGGCCCAGCTAGCCACACCAGCGGCCAGACCCGGGGTGCTACCGGCGTTGAGTACCTGCAGGGAGAAGTCACGGTCGGTCTGCTCGCCTTCGCCCTCGCCTTCGCCGGCTGGTGCCTCGGTGGACTCTTCGGCCTCTGCTTCTTCCTTGGACTGAGCCAGGTCATCGATGAAGGTGTGGACTTCGTTCTGGTCCACGGTCACGATCGACTCGCCATAGTCGCCCTGGCCATCAATAGAGGTCACCGGGATGGTGGTAAACGTGACGTTGCCGCCAGCCAGGCCAGCCAGCTGAGTAATAAAGCCCATGATGTCCCAGCCTTCATCAATAACGACGGAGCGCTCCACCGCATTGGAAATCTTGGACAGGGTATTCGGGTTGGTCAGCGTGCCGGCATCGAGCATCTTGGACACCAGCGAGGCCATGTAGGCCTGCTGGCGGACGATGCGGTCGAGGTCGCCACGGGGCAGTTCGTAGCGCTGGCGGACAAAGGCCAGGGCATCGGCACCGGAGATGGTCTGCTCACCGGCATCGAACTTCGCACCCGACATCGGGTCATCAACCGGGTTGTTGAGGCAGACATCGACGCCACCGACGGCATCGGTAAGCAGCACAAAGCCCAGCAGGCCAATCTCAGCGTAGTGATCAATCTCCACGCCAGTTAAGTCCTTGACCTGCTCCAGCAGTGCGGAACGACCGGCCTCAACGCCCTTTTGCTCGAGTTCCTTTTCATCCATGTCCGGATCTTCGGCCTTGAGCTTGTCGATGGTGTCCTGCTTGTGCGCGGAGTACACACCATTGATCTTCATGTTGCCGAATTCGCCCTGGTCCACGTAGGTATCGCGCGGGATGGACACGGCCGTGGCGCGGGAGCCGTCTTCCGGCACGCGCACCAGCATCATGGTGTCGGTGTTTTCCTCACCATCAGACACGCCGGCATGCAGGGCGTCGAGTTCTTCATCGGAAAGCATGTTGCCCTGGGCATCGGTACGGGAGTCCGAACCCACCAGCAGGATGTCCACGGCGCCATCGGCAGTATCTGCCTGGAAACCCTCGCCGCCGCCTAAGCGCAGGTTGCTAGCCGAGGTCAGGTCGCCGCCCAAGCGACCGACCGCGAAATAGCCCACACCGGTCACCAGCAAAATAACCGCAGATACCAAAGCAATAATGCTCTTTACAGCGGTAGAACCTTGTTGCTTGACCGGAGCGGCGGTCGACGGAGCAGCCTGAATGTCGCGGGAGCGACGGGTGTTCTCGTGAGTCAAGATAAGGGCCTTCTGAATTCTAAGCAGTTGTCTCGCCATAGTTTAGGACAGCAGGGGCCAAAAACCCGCAGCGGCAGTGCCCTTTGTGGCAAACGCGCAGTGTTCTACCAGCAAATTGCCCGCAGGGGTGGGTAAGCTACTCGCATTGTGAATAATGAACATTTCGCTAGCTTGCCTGTAGTGACCGTGACGTATTCGCCCGGTCGCTACCTTGGCGACTTCCTCGACTCGCTGGATGCAGCCACCACTGCCGATACTTGCGTGGTCTTGGCAGACAATGGCTCCACTGACGGGGTGCCTGAAGCTGCAGCGCAAAAGCTTGACGATGTCACCTTTCTCAACACCGGCGGCAACCTCGGCTACGGCGGGGGCATGAATGCCGGCGTGCGTTATCTCGAGGCCCAGGGGCTGGATGATTCCGAGTTCATCTTGCTGTCGAACCCGGATGTGGTCTTTAGCCCGGGCTCTATTGATCGTCTCTTGGAGTGCGCACGTCAGTGGCCATATGCCGGTGCGATTGGCCCGCGCATCGTGGAACCGGATGGCTCCAACTATCCATCAGCGCGTGCTGTGCCGACCATTGCCACCGGTATTGGCCATGCGCTCTTTGGCAACATCTGGCCGTCCAACCCCTGGTCGAAGGCCTATCGCGACGATGACGATATGTCGCAGCAGCGCCCGGCCGGATGGTTGTCGGGGTCGTGTTTGTTGGTGCGTCGCAAAGCATTTGCCCAGATTGGTGGATTTGATGAGCGCTACTTTATGTACCTCGAAGACGTGGACTTAGGTGACCGTCTGGCACGGGCGGGCTGGCGCAACATCTTTTGTCCAGAAGCTGTCATCACCCATGCCAAAGGCCATGCCACCCAGGCACACGCCGGGGCAATGCTGCGCGCGCATCATGAATCGGCTTATCGTTTCCAAGCCGACCGGCACCCGCACTGGTGGCAAGCGCCCTTGCGGTGGGCACTGCGCGCCGGGCTGAAGGCGCGGGCAACAGTCGTCGAACTTACTCAGAACAAAGATAGGAATTAAGGAGAGTCATGAGCGAACTGGGAAAGAAAACTGACGCCGTGATTTTGGTGGGCGGTCGCGGTACCCGACTGCGCCCGCTGACCATCGGTACGCCGAAGCCGATGCTGCCGACGGCGAACTTCCCCTTCCTGCAGCACCTGCTGGCACGCATCAAGGCTGCCGGTATCGACCACGTCGTGCTGTCGACGTCCTTTAAGGCTGAGGTCTTCGAAGAGTATTTCGGCGACGGCTCCGACCTGGGCCTGGAAATCGAGTACGTGGTGGAAGAAACCGCCCTGGGTACCGGCGGCGGTATCCGCAATGTCTACGACAAGCTGCGCCAGGACACCGTCATGGTCTTCAACGGCGATGTGCTCTCCGGCATGGACCTCAATGGCATCCTGCAGACCCACGCGGATAAGGATGCGGACTTAACGATGCACCTGCTCAACGTCGCCGACCCACGCGCCTTTGGTTGCGTGCCAACCGACGACAACGGCCGTGTGACTGCCTTCCTGGAAAAGACTGAGGATCCGCCGACCAACCAGATTAACGCTGGCTGCTACGTCTTCGACCGTGAAGTCATCAAGACCATCCCGGCTGACCGTGTTGTCTCTGTAGAGCGCGAGACCTTCCCGCGTCTGCTGGAAGAAGGCCGCAAGGTTGTCGGCCACGTGGATAACTCCTACTGGCGCGATATGGGCCGCCCGGAGGACTTCGTCCGCGGTTCTTCCGACCTGGTGCGCGGCATTGCCCACTCGCCGCTGCTGGTGGGGCAGACAGGCGAGTCCATCGTCGATGAGTCTGCCGGCGTGGCTGGGGGAGTACTCCTGCTCTCCGGTACCGCTGTCGGTCGTGGCTCCGTGGTGGGCGCGGGCTCTCGCCTGGACGGCACCGTGGTCTTCGATGGCGCCACCATTGAGCCGGGTGCGACGATCACCAACTCGATTATTGCCTCGGGCGCGCACATTGGCGCCAACGCCGTGATTGAAAACTGCGTGATTGGCGAGGGCGCCCACATCGGCGCCCGCTGTGAACTGCGCGACGGCATGCGCGTGTTCCCCGGCGTCACGATTCCGGATGCGGGCGTGCGCTTTAGCTCTGATGCCTAAAGATCCCTTTATCTGTAATTTTTGGGCGCGACACGCCGGAGTTTCCTGAAAATTGTTGACAGGGATCGGGGGTGCCACAACATGTAGTACCCCCACGGTCTACCCCCAATGGTGGGCCACTGTTACTAATGTGACGCATGGTGATCGTGGGCTGGACTTTTGCTGACTTTGACCAATAAACGCCGTTTTCGGGTTGACGATATTTAGTGATCCGGTGTGAAATTACATCAGTGTCAGTTAACGCACCGGCTGCCTTCCGCGGAGGCGTAGGCTCGGTGTCACTAAGTAACCAACCCAACCTCGGAGAAAGGACCCGGCGTGGACAATATGGTTAATAAAAACGCCATTCTCCGTGGCGGTGCTGCTGCAGAGATGTCGCTCGATGAACTCTTCGGTGCCGTCGAGCAAGAGTGGCAAGACCAGGCGCTGTGCGCACAGACAGACCCGGAGGCATTCTTCCCGGAAAAGGGTGGCTCCACCCGCGAGGCCAAGCGAATCTGCCAGGCTTGTGCCGTCCGCGATGAGTGCCTCGAGTACGCCCTCGAGCACGATGAGCGCTTCGGCATCTGGGGCGGTCTGTCCGACCGTGAGCGCCGCCGCCTCAAGCGGGAAATCGGCTAACGCCACTTACCTCACCCTCAGCCTGTTGGCTGAGGGTTTTCTTTGTCCTAGGAGAAACGCGGGTCGACGTCCTCTGGTTCCAGGTTTAAGTAGTTCGCCACTAATGCTGCAATCACGGTGCGCAGAAGATCGTAGCGTTCCTGCGCGGTGGCTGCGCGTTGGGTAATGGGCATGCGGAAGATAACAAGGCGTGCGCGAGTAGGGCGTCCGGAGGAGTCAATGCCGGCGGGCACGATGCGGCCTAGCGGGACTGGTCCATCGGCGATGATTTCATCCGGCATCACCGTCATATCCGGGCGCAGGCGCATGCGTGGGACGGTATCAACGGCCAAATCCAGTCCGGTGAGCTGGTCCGCAAAGGCGTTTTGGATGGGTGCATAGGCCTCGAGCACGGCCATGTCGAAGCGTTCGCGCTGGCTGCGATAGCGCGGGGTTTGCTGGGGTAGAAGCGGCCCGCGCAGGCCGCGGCCGCGGCGATTAGGGCGGGTTCGCAAGGTCATGGCAGCTATATTAAGCCCGCTAAGTGCAGTTAAGGCGCGGGCGCGCCGCGTTATATCTATATCAATCTCAAGTTTGGGTTTAGACTCTACAGCGTGACTGAAACGCGCCATTGCTCTCGCCCAGGCTGCGGCCAGCCGGCCGTAGCAACGCTGACCTACGCCTACGCCCAGCAAACGGCAGTAGTAGGCCCACTTGCGGAAGAATCTGATCCGCACAGCTGGGATTTATGCGAGAAGCACTCCGCGCGCATCACTGCCCCGCAGGGCTGGGAGATGGTCCGTGTCGACCGTGTCGAGCTCGACGACGACGATGACCTCCTCGCACTCGCCGAAGCTGTGAAGGAAGGCGGCCGCGTCACCACCGGCCTCGTGGATGACTCCGAAGCAGGCTCTGGCCCGGACCCGATTGATTATTCCGCGAACTTCGATGGTGCGGACCCGGCTAACTCGAACCACCCGGTCTTTCGTACCCGCCGCGTCAGTGATTTCAAGCAGCGTCGCCGCGCGCACTTATCGGTCGTTCCTGACGCGCCGGAAGATACAGGCGATGAAACCGAGGATGAGTCCTAAAGGGGAGTAGAATCGCGGGTTATGCGAACCCGTGAGCATCTTGATGCAGTAATTAAAGCCTATGACGTCCGCGGAGTTGTGGGCGAGGATATCGACGACCAGCTCGTCCGTGACACCGGCGCCGCCTTTGGCTCCATCCTGCGCGAAGAAGGCGAGACCCAAGTGGCTATCGGCCATGACATGCGTCCTTCGTCGCCAGAGCTTTCCGATGCCTTCGCCGAAGGCGTGGCCGCCCAAGGCCTGAACGTGGTCAAGCTGGGCCTGACTTCTACTGATGAGCTCTACTACGTCGCCGGCACTTTTGATTGTGCTGGTGCAATGTTTACCGCTTCTCACAACCCGGCGAAGTACAACGGCATCAAGCTCTGTCGCGCTGGTGCAGTCCCGGTCGGTCAGGAAACCGGCCTGGAGACCATCAAGGACATGCTCATCGATGGCGTACCGGAATACACCGGTGACACCGGCACCATCACTGAGAAGGACGTCCTGGCTGGCTACGCTGACTTCCTGCGCGAGTTGGTCCCGTTGGCTGATTCGCGCCCGCTGGTCGTTGCTGTCGATGCCGCCAACGGCATGGGTGGCCATACCGTTCCGGCTGTCTTTGAGGGCCTGCCTTTCGATGTGCGCCCGCTCTACTTTGAGTTGGATGGCACCTTCCCGAACCACGAGGCCAACCCGCTGGATCCGAAGAACCTGGTGGACCTGCAGAAGTTCGTCGTCGATGAAGGTGCTGACATCGGCCTGGCCTTCGACGGTGATGCCGACCGCTGCTTCGTCGTCGACGAGAAGGGCGAGCCCGTCTCTCCATCGGCAATCTGCGCACTGGTGGCGGAGCGTTACCTGGACAAGTTCCCGGGCGCGACCATCATCCACAACCTGATTACGTCTAAGACCGTGCCAGAACTGGTCGAGGAAAAGGGCGGCAAAGCCGTGCGCACCCGCGTGGGCCACTCCTTCATCAAGGCCCAGATGGCCAAGGAAAAGGCCGCTTTTGGTGGCGAGCACTCTGCGCACTACTACTTCCAGGAATTCTGGAACGCCGATTCCGGCATGCTGGCTGCCCTGCACGTACTGGCAGCGCTCGGCCAGGAAGATAAGCCACTGAGCGAGTTGATGGCGCAGTACTCCCGCTACGCCGCCTCCGGCGAGATTAACTCCACCGTCGATGACCAGAAGGCCACCGTTCAGGCCGTACTGGATGGCCTGAAGGACAAAATCGAATCCGTCGACGAACTCGATGGCGTCACCGTGGAACTGAAGGACACCACCGCATGGTTCAACGTGCGTGCGTCCAACACTGAACCGCTACTGCGCCTGAACGTCGAAGCCCCCACCGAGGCGGAAGTTCAGGCCATCGTCGACGAAGTGCTAGGAATCATCCGCGCATAATCCCGGTACTTCCAAACAATTCGTCCGCGCTTACTGGTTAATCGCGGACGAATTTTACGTTTACGCCACCGAAAAGAGCGAGACCGGTGACCTGCACGGTAGGTGCATTGGGTGGGAAGTTTTTCGGTTCATCCGAGGAACCGAAACCGCCGAAGATGCCTACACCGTCGATTTCGACGCGGACGTTATCCGGCACGACGATTTCGGTACCGCCGAAGAGTGCGTAGACGTTGATTTCGGTAACTGGTGCTGACAGTTCTACGTTGCGCAGGTCGATCTCGCTGCCGCCAAAAGCCGTGAGATTCAGGTGCTTTTTCGCAAGCACGCAGTTTTTCACGGTGCTTCCACCAAATAACGCCAGCGAGTTAGCGCGTTGCTTCGCTGGCGGTTGTGTGGAGTGACGTTGCGGGCTCGTTTCAGTTGAGCTCCTGTCAGTCGAGCTCGTATCCAGGTCAGCGGTGAGCTTGGCTAACTCACCTTTGGTCTTGGCGTTGTACGCCGCAGAGGAACGGTCCTCGAATTCTTGGAAGTCGAGTTGTCCCGCGGACAGGGCAGAAGTGAGGATGTCCACGGTGGTATTACGATCTGCATTACTGCAGCGGATTTCCGGTGTCTCGCTCATGGTACTGAGCGTACCGAAACTATTTTCGCTGCAGCGCAGCGTTAAACCGTTGCGCGGGAGTGGGTGACCATTTCTTCCCACTCGACGTACTTCTTACGCTCGCGGCCTTCGGCTTCGCCTAGGGCGCGCTCGGCTGCATCGAGACGGCCAAAGTCGGCCCAGGTGAGGTAGTCAATTCCGCGTTCCTCAAACAGCTCAGTAATGTCGCCGCCGCGGGCTGGGGTGAGGTTGTTGGAAGCGGCATCGTCAAGCAGCATGCCAATGGTTTCGGTGGCATCGGACTTGGTGTTGCCAATCAGGCCTACCGGGCCGCGCTTAATCCAGCCGGTGGCATAAAGGCCAGGAACGATAGCGCCGCTTTCGTCGACGACGTGACCGCCGTCGTTGCTAATGACGTTGCGCTGGGCGTCGAAAGGCACACCCTCGATGGCATCGGAGCGGTAGCCCACGGCCAAGTAGACCGCCTGGACAGGCCACTCGTTGTACTGGCCGGTGCCACGTACGCTGCCGTCGCCGTTGAGTTCGGTGCGCTCAGTGCGCACGCCGGTGACCTTGCCGTTCTCACCGAGGATTTCCACGGGCTGTTCAAAGAGGTGAATCTGCAAGGTATGCGGGGCGTCCTTGGGCTCACGAAGGGCGTATTGCTCGATAATCTGGCAGACCTGGTCCTGGGACTTGGAGTTCGAGCGTGCCTCCAGCGATGCCTCGTCGTAGTCGATGTCCTCGGGGTCAACAACGACGTTGATAGACGGGGAGTGGTCCAGTTCCTTGAGCTCTAGCGGGGTGAACTTGGCCTGGGCCGGGCCGCGGCGGCCGAAGACGTGGACTTTCTCGGCTTGGTTCTGTGCCAGGGAGTCGTAAACGTTGTCCGGGATTTCGGTGACCTTGAGCTCATCGCCGGTCTTGGCCAGGATGCGGGCGACGTCCAGGCCAACGTTGCCCACGCCAATAACGGCGACTTCCTTGGCCGATAGATCCCAGTCGCGCTCAAAGCGCGGGTTGCCGTCATAAAAGCCAACGAACTCGCCTGCACCGTGCACGCCCTCGAGGTCCGCGCCGGGGATGTTGAGCTCACGGTCGCCAACCGCACCGGTGGCGAAGACGACGGCGTCGTAATGTTCTTGCAGTTCGGCAACGGTGATGTCCCGGCCAACGTGGACGTTGGTGAGCAGACGGATCTGTTCGGTTTCCATGACGCGGTGCAACGACTTCACAATGCCCTTGATGCGCGGGTGATCCGGGGCCACACCGTAGCGAATCAGGCCAAAGGGGGCGGGCATTTGCTCAATGAGGTCAATCCGGACGTTGCCGCCGGTCTTTTTGACCAGGATGTCAGAGGCGTAAATACCGGCCGGACCTGCGCCGATTACAGCGACGCGCAATGGTTGCTCAGTCATGGAGATGTCCTTTACAGCTAGTTGAAGTTCGTAGACAAAGTTGTATGTGACGTACCTGGCATATCGAACCGTACTGTCTAGTTTGGCGCAAGGTTTCCAATTTCATTCTTGGAGCGTCTAGGTAAAAGTCCTGCTTATCTACCGAAAGTTGTTGAAAATAAAAAAGACCACTTTGTCTATAAATTTTAGACCGGTAAGTTGTGGTCATCCAAAGAAAGGTAATTAGCCATGACTACTGCAACCAAGACTGCACGCAAGCGTCGCCCCAAAAAGCCTGAGGGGCAGTGGAAGATTGACGGCACTGCGCCGCTGAATCACGACGAGGAAGTAAAGCAGGAAGATGGTGGCTTATCTGCTCGTCAGCGCATTATCGATATCTATTCCAAGGAGGGCTTTGAGTCCATCCCCGCGGATGACCTAGCCCCGCGCTTTAAGTGGTTAGGCCTGTATACCCAGCGCAAGCAGGATTTAGGCGGCGAGCTGACCGGTCAGGTCGACAATAGCGAGCTGCAGGATAAATACTTCATGATGCGCGTGCGCTTCGACGGCGGGCGCGTGTCCCCGGAGCAGCTGCGCGTGGTCGGCGAGATTAGTCGCGACTATGCGCGCTCGACCGCGGACTTTACCGATCGCCAAAACATCCAGCTGCACTGGATTGAAATCGAAGACGTGCCGACCATCTGGGACAAGCTGGAAACAGTTGGCTTGTCTACCTTGATGGGCTGCGGCGACGTCCCGCGCGTCATTCTGGGCTCGCCGGTGGCAGGCGTGGCTGACGATGAAATCATCGACGCCACCCCAGCTATCGAGGACATCGCGAATAACTACCTTCCGCGCGAGGAGTTCCACAACCTGCCGCGTAAGTTTAAGTCGGCCATTTCTGGCAATGCACGCCAGGACATTACTCACGAAATTCAGGACGTCGCCTTCGTTGGTGTTGACCACCCGGAGTACGGACCCGGCTTTGATTGCTTCGTCGGCGGTGGCTTGTCCACCAACCCGATGCTTTCGCAGTCGCTCGGTGCTTTCGTTCCACTCGAGCGCGTCCCGGAAGTCTGGGCCGGTGTCGCCGGTATCTTCCGTGACTACGGTTTCCGCCGCCTGCGCAACCGTGCGCGTTTGAAGTTCCTGGTGGCCCAGTGGGGCATCGAGAAGTTCCGCCAGGTACTCGAAGACGAATACCTGGACGCACCGTTGCAGGATGGCCTGCCGCTCAAGGTTCATCCCGGCAACCGCGACCACCTGGGCGTGCATAAGCAAAAAGACGGCAAGTACTACGTCGGTGTGAAGCCCACCGTGGGCCACGCCACCGGCGAGCAGCTCATCGCCATTGCCGATGTGGCAGAGAACTTCGGCATTACCCGCATCCGCACCACCCCGATGAAGGAACTGCTCTTTCTCGATGTCGAAGAAGACCAGATTGCCGACCTGTCGAAGGCGCTGGATGATACCGGTTTGTATTCCCAGCCATCCGAATTCCGTCGCGGCGTCATTTCCTGCACCGGCCTGGAGTTCTGCAAGCTTGCGCACACCACCACCAAGGCGCGTGCGATTGAGCTGGTCGACATTCTGGAAGACACCCTCGACGACCTGGACGTGCCGCTGTCGATTTCGTTGAATGGCTGCCCGAACGCCTGCGCTCGCTCCCAGGTTGCAGACATTGGCTTCAAGGGCCAGACCGTCACCGATGCCGATGGCAACCGCACCGAAGGCTTCCAGGTCCACCTTGGTGGTGCACTCGGCCTGGACCCGGACTTTGGCCGCAAGCTGCGCGGGCACAAAGTGCTTGCCGATGACGTCCCCGACTACGTCATCCGCCTAGTCACCAAGTACAAGGAACAGCGCCACGACGGCGAACAATTCCGCGAGTGGGTGTTGCGCGCCGAGGACGGTGACCTGCAGTGAGTTTCCGCCGCAAACCCAACCCCAACCGCAACCACCCAGCGCACTGCCCCTATTGCGCCGGCACGCAGCTTTTCCCGGATGAGGAAGGCGAATTCGCCTGGAAGTGCACGGAATGCCAACGCATTTTCTCTGTGATGTTCCACGGCCAAGACGACGCCCCCGTGCGTCCATCGCCAACCTTGTCCTCCCAGGAGGCCCTCCAGCGCTCACTTAAGCGCCGCGGCCACAGCACCGCACGAGGTTAATTGCCATGACTGCACTTCTTACCTTGTCCCACGGTTCCCGCCACCCGCAGGCGCCCGCTGACATCGAGGCACTCACCCGCGAAGCTGCGCGCCGGGCCGAGGCCAGCAACTACCGCGCCGCCCACCTGGAGTTCAACACCCCGGACCTCACCACCGCTGCGCGTGAGTTGGCGGAAGCAGGGGAGCGCGAGGCCATCGTCGTACCGCTGCTGTTTACCCAGGGCTTTCACCATCGCCACGATGTGCCGCGCGCGCTTGACGATGCCGCTGCTACCTCCGGCCTCAACCTCCACCTCGCCGAGGGCCTGGGCACTGGCTGGGACATGGCCCGCACTCTGGCACGGCGCGCGCGTCCAGCACGCCAGTACGTGGTTTATTCGGTCGGTTCCGCGGACGACAACGCCAACCTTGCTGTGGCGGAACTAGCGAACAAGGTTGAAGAACTCACCGGCGTTCCCACGCAGGAAGCCTTTGCCACCCGCGGTGGGGCGGAGATGATCCGTGGCGAGGACGCATTAGATCTCGACGTCTTGCCGCTATTTGTGGCACACGGTTTGTTACTAGATAAACTTCCCGCTGCTTACCAGCGCCCGTTGGGTACCGCGCTTGCGGAGGTAGTAGCGGATCGATACCTCACTGGTGTCGATGGCATCGCGTATCACCGCGAGAAAGTAGGCCTGTAATGGTTACTCTGCTTCTTATTGCCCTTGCTGGTTTGGCTGCCCAGCTTGTCGATGGCGGCATCGGCATGGGCTTCGGCGTCACCTCCACCACGCTGCTTCTCCTGGCCGGACTCGGTCCAGCCCAAGCCTCCGCTGTTGTCCACACCGCGGAGCTGGGCACCACCTTTGCTTCCGGTATTAGCCACTGGCGTTTCGGCAACGTCGACTGGAAGATTGTCCTCAAACTCGGCGTTCCCGGCGCGATCGCCGCCTTTGCCGGTGCAACCGTGCTGTCGAATATCTCCACCGATGCCGCAACCCCTATCACTTCACTGATTCTGGTTTGCATCGGTATTAACCTCATCTGGCGTTTCTCCCGCGGTCGTACCCGTCGGCAGAGCGCCCAGCGCGCTCACTCCACTGGTTTCCTGGCCAGCCTCGGCCTTGTCGGCGGTTTCGTCGATGCCACCGGTGGCGGCGGCTGGGGTCCGGTCTCGACCTCGACGTTGATGGCGATTGGTAAGGAACAGCCCCGCCGCATCGTCGGCACCGTGAATACCGCGGAGTTTATCGTCACTGCTGGTGCCACCTTGGGCTTCGTGCTCGGCTTGTGGGAAGACATCGTCGCCCACTTCGCCGCCGTGGTCGCCCTGCTGATCGGTGGCGTTATCGCCGCTCCGATTGCCGCGTGGATGGTCTCTCGCCTCAACCCGGTCATGCTGGGTGGCTTCGTGGGCACCGCCATTGTCGCGTTGAACTTCGACAAGGTCGCTGCCGGCACGGAGACCTACTTCGGCTGGTCCGTTCCGGGCTGGCTCACCCCAGCGGTCGTCATTACCGTGCTGATGTTGGGCGTGCTGTTGACCTTCCAGGGCGTGCAGCGCAATCGCGCTGCCCGTGCCGCCGAGGCGGACTCTGATAACCGCAGCCGCCCCGAGCCGCACACCCTGCGCAACGTGGTCGACTCCGAACCCAAGGGCACCAAGGTCCGCCAGCGAGGACGTTAGTCCTTATCAGTTCGCTCGGTTGCCGGGCGTCAGCCCGGCCACCTCGCCGATGACGTAGACCGTCGGCGGGGTGATGTCTTTTTCTGCCATGGTTGCTCCGAGTTCTTGGAGTTGGCAGCGGAAGCTGCGTTCGCCGTCCATGGTGCCTTCTTGGATGATGGCGACAGGGGTGGTGCCGGGTAGGCCGCCGTCGATAAGCGCATCGGCGATAGCAGCGGCATTTTTCACGCCCATGATGACAGATAGGGTGGCGCGGCTTTGGGCGAGGGCTTCCCAGTTGACCAGGGACTTGGGGTGTCCGGGTGGGAGGTGGCCGGAGACAACCGTGAAGCCGTGGACGATGCCGCGTTGGGTTACTGGTGTGCCAGCCAGGCCCGGAACGGCGACAGCAGAAGTCACGCCGGGGATGACTTCGAAGGTGAGGTTGGCTTTGGTGAGTGCCTGGATTTCTTCGAAGCCGCGGCCGAAGACGAAGGGATCGCCGCCTTTTAAGCGTGCGACTTTCTTGCCGGCGGTGGCGTGTTCGATGAGCAGTTCGTTGATTTTCTCCTGCGTAATCGACTTTTTGTAGGGCAGTTTGGAGACGTCGATGATGTGTTTGCTGGAGACATCGCAAAGCTGCTCTAACTGCGCGGTGGGCCCTAGGTGATCGGCGAGGATGACCTCGGCGTCTTGGAGGGCGCGCATGCCGCGGACGGTAATCAGGTCCCACGCGCCGGGACCGCCGCCAATGAGGGTGACAGGGTATGTGACACTAGTCATGGCCCATTAGTGTAGTAGTCGCTACTATGCTTGGGGCCCATGGATGACGATTACTTCAGTGGTAGCGACTACGACCCCGAAACAGTGCGCTTTTTCGATATTGCGCACGAGGGGGCGCAGGTTCGTTTGCTGGCAGAGGCGGTTCCAGAATGGGCAAGGCAGCTTAGTGGTCTGCAGCCCCGGTCGTTGATTTTGTTGCCGACTGATCCCATTGCGCGCATTGCAGCACATGCTGCGATTGCGTTGGCAGAACCGCTGCGTTTGCCGGTGGTGGTCACCGAATCGCTGCCGCAGTATGTCGGCGCGCTGGATATCGTGGTCGTGCTCGGGGAAGCAGGGGAGTGCGAGTGGGCATCGCATAGCTTGATTAATGCCGATCGCCGCGGTGCGCACACGATTTTGATTGGGCCACCGCGCGGTCCGTTGCTGGACGATGCCCCGGATGATGTGTTGGTGGCACCGCACCTGCCGACCGCGGAAGGATCGTCGCCGGCGCGTTTCTTTGCTGGTTTGGCCATGGTGATTGGTCTGTTGGAGCGTGACCCGGAGTACGTGCGTGAGCTGCTTAACGATGCCGCCGCAGCCGTCGATGAGGAACTGACTCGTCTGTCGCCAGAACATGATGCGGCAACCAATCCGGGGCGGCAGCTGCGTGAGTTCGTGGACGGTGCGCAGGTCGTCCACAGTCATGGCGTCGATACGCGTGCCCAGGGTGATGTGCAGCGCCGCATTCCTATCGATGCAATGGTGGCCCGCTGTGCCGCAGCCATCTGGGCAGCACAGGGCTTAGGCGGCACCTATACCGCGCCGGAGGACCTGCCGCGCGTGCAGGCAATGAACCAGGCGACAAAGTCACAAAGTGATGACATATTCTTTGACCCGTTCCTGGATGCTTCACCCGATGACAAGCCTTTGGTACCGTTAAAAGTCGTCTTATGGGGGCAGGAGGAAACGTCCCTGCCCAACACGATGGCTGTGGCAAGCGCGGATCCCAACCTGGGAGAACTCGCCCGCGCGCTGCAGCTTGTTACGCGCGCCTACGCCGCGACCGCCTACGACATTGCTTAAGGAAGTACATGCAGCTGCTCAATAGCGCCTCGCGCCACTACTCCTGGGGTTCTCGTACGATGATCCCGGAGCTTATCGGTGAACCGAAGGCCGACCGTCCCCTCGCGGAGCTGTGGTACGGTGCCCATCCTGCCGCACCCTCCACGGTGGGTGAGGAGCCTTTGAATGCGCTTATCGATGCCGCCCCGGACACCCAGCTGGGCCAGCGCGTTCAGGCTGACTTCGGCGACCGCTTGCCTTTCTTGATGAAGCTGCTGGCTGCCGAAGAGCCACTGTCGCTGCAGGCACACCCCTCTAAAGCTCAGGCTGAGGAGGGTTTTGCCCGCGAAAACGAGCAGGGCATTGACCTTTCGGCCAGCAACCGCAACTACAAGGACGACAACCACAAGCCCGAGCTCATCGTGGCGCTCACGGAGTTCTACGCCATGGCTGGTTTCCGTCCGCTGGCACAGACGCGTGAGCTTTTCGATGCCCTCGATTGCCCCGACTTAGCCCGCTACCAAGCGATGCTGGTCGAAGGCGAGGACGCCGAATCAGACAATCTGCGCACGCTGTTTACCACCTGGATTACGATTCCTTCGGCGAACCGCAAGCAGCTCATCAACGCCATTGTTGATGCCGCGCAGAAGCTGTTGGAGAACCTGCCTGCCGATGACTGGAAGGCACAGGTCCTGCGCACCATCATCGACCTAGATGAGCGCTACCCGGATGACGTCGGCGTGCTGGGCGCATTGTTGCTTAACCACATCGTCTTACAACCCGGCGAGGCCCTCTTCCTAGCTGCCGGCAAGCTGCACGCCTACGTCCACGGCATGGGCGTGGAAATCATGGCCAATTCCGACAACGTGCTGCGCGGTGGCCTAACCCCGAAGTTCGTCGATGTTCCCGAACTGGTCAAGGTGCTCGACTACGTCGCCATCAAGGACCCACGGATTCACACCCAGACCGGCACCAGCGCCCGCGTGGAGAATGGCACCTGCCGTGCCTACCCAGTCCCAGTCGACGACTTCCGCCTCGACTGCCTCGAACTCGAAGCCAACGGCACCGCCGCCGTCGCCCACGACGGCCCACTAGTCCTGCTCAACACCGCAGGCGAAACCGAACTCACCAGCGGCGAGAACACCGAAACCCTTCGCCCCGGCCAAGCCGTCTGGGTACCAGCTTCCGACGGCGAAGTCACCGTTAACGCGACCGCTAAGTCGCAGCTATTCATCGCGCGGGCTTAACGCGGCTCAACACAATTTCGCCCCAGCATAGGGATCGAAAAGGCGCGGTAGCGATTGCTACCGCGCCTTTCTTATTGCTGTTACTGAGTAGGCGTTGGGGCAGGTGGGCCGCCGGTGGTGTCACGCTCAGCGGTTGGGGCGCGCTGCTCACCGTTGTCGTTTTCTTGTGGAGCGTTCTGCTGGGTGCGCTGAGTTTCCTGCGCATCCTGCGGCTCTGCAGAAGAACCAGGGGTCGTACCCGGGCGGAAGCCCGGTGGGAAAGTAACTTCGATCTTTTCCTCGTCCGACTGCTGCTCGGCTGGAACCGTTGGGCGATCCTCGCCAGATGGCTCCGGCTGCTGCGAGGATGGGGTTGGTTCCTGGGTGGTCGGGCGCTGCGTTGGCTGCGGTTGCACCGGCTGCTGCTGCGGCTGGGTTGGCTGCGCAGGCTGCTGATCCGACAAGCTATCCGGACGGTAGTAGCGGGTTGGCTCTGCAGCTTGGCCGCCACTGTTAACTACAGCGTTCGGGGCAAGAAAGGGGTCTTCGCCCTGTGCATAAGGTTGTGCAGGCTCCTGGCGTTGTGGCTGCGCAGGTCGCTGGTCGTCTTCGTTGTCCCGGCTGGAGGAGGTGGTCTCCGATTCGCTCGACGAGGAGCTGGTCGTGGATTCTTCCTCACTGGTTGCCTCAATGTTGGAAGACGATTCGATGGCGGTCGAGTCATTAGCCAGAGTGGTGTTGGGCACGCTCACACGCCACACCAGAAAGCCAATGGCTACTGCGGCGAGCAGGCCGACTGCAAAAAATGCAATGACTCGGCGCGAGTCTGTGTTCACCACTTTCACCGCTTTCCCCTTTCGCTGGTAACAAGACGATAACAACAGTAGCATGATCATTGCATCTTGAGAACAGAAATTTTTGCAGGACCGCTACTTTGCCGCGTTGATTGTGGTATAGACACCTTGTGAAGGGAGAAGCAATGAGCACCTGGGATGAGCACGTTTTTGACGTGGAAGCCAACGTCGATTTCCTCGATGAACTGTCCAATCTGGAAGACGATGAAATCGTGCAGGCGATTGCCGACGCCGTCGCTTTGTCCACCAGTGGACAGGCTAGTGACGAGGAAGAAGAAAACGCCCAGGCTGCTGCCACTATCGCTGCTATCTGGGCAGGAGCGCCCTTTAGCGCCGGTGATTCCGTAGCGGATTATCCTTTCATTCGTTCCCTGGTCGGTGAAGGCGATGAAGAGCTGCGCGAGCAGGCAGCAGAAATCCTGGAGGCTGTCGAGGAAGACTATGACCTCGAGCCCTTCCTAGAAGCACTGTCTTAAAACATATAGTTACAGAAAGGCTGCTCCTGCATGCTCGTCAGCATTGAAGGCATTGACGGTGCCGGCAAAAACACTCTGGTAAATCGTCTCCGCACCGAACTTGACCGGGAGTTTCCGGTCCTAAGCTTCCCGCGTTATGCCGATTCCATTCACGCTCAGCTCGCCCAAGAAGCCCTCTACGGTCGCATGGGCGATATGACTGATTCGGCCTATGCCATGGCCACGTTGTTTGCCCTGGATCGCCACGGCGTGCGCGAGCAGCTCGCTGCGGCAGCCGCCCAGCCAGACATCTTGTTGTTGGACCGCTACGTGGCATCGAATGCGGCGTACTCGGCTGCCCGGCTTGGCGATGACGCAGTGATGGACTGGGTATATGACCTGGAGTTTGGCAAGCTGAGCCTGCCCAAGCCGCGCCTGCAGGTCTTTTTAGATACCGCAGTGGAGGTGGCAGCCGATAGGGCAGAGCAGCGCGCAGCTGCCGATGCCACCCGGGAACTCGACCGGTATGAACGCGATGCTGATCTGCAGGCCAATACTGCGGCGGCGTACCGTCGATTAGCTGAGCGTGAGTGGGCGGGGCAGTGGATCGCCACCGCGGATACCGATAGGATTATTCAGGTTATTAAAGAACTGATAGGGAAGTAGGAACGTTGACGCCGAAAATTCTGGTCGTGGACGATGACCCGGCCATCTCTGAGATGTTGACCATCGTGCTGGAGGCAGAAGGCCTGCAGCCTATCCCGGTCATGGACGGCAATGAAGCCGTGCCCGCCTTCCGGGAACACAACCCGGATCTCATCCTGCTGGACCTGATGCTGCCCGGCATGAATGGCGTCGATATCTGCCGTGCGATCCGCAGCGAGTCCGCGGTCCCGATTGTCATGCTCACCGCCAAGACTGACACCGTCGATGTGGTGCTCGGCCTGGAATCTGGTGCCGATGACTACATCACTAAGCCCTTCAAGCCGAAGGAGCTCATCGCCCGCATCCGTGCCCGCCTGCGCCGCACTGACAATCCTTCCAGTGAGTTGCTGGAGGTAGGCGACCTGCTTATCGATGTCCCGGAGCACACCGTCCGCCGCAAAGACGGCGAAGAGCTCTCCCTTACTCCACTGGAGTTTGACCTGCTGGTGGAAATGGCGCGCAAGCCTGGACAAGTACACACTCGCGAGTCCCTGCTTGAGCAGGTCTGGGGCTACCGCCATGCCTCTGATACCCGTCTGGTTAACGTCCACGTCCAGCGTCTGCGCTCCAAGATTGAGCGTGACCCAGAAGACCCACAGATCGTGCTGACTGTGCGCGGTGTGGGTTATAAGACTGGCAAGACCGACGAATAATTGATAGAGACGACCCTGATATCGGGGTCGTTTTCCGTACTTTTTAATTGAAGACTGGTTGTATGTTGGATCGTCTGCAGCGCGCTAGAGACTCCGTCGTTGATTCTTGGCGGACGTCTTTGCAAACGCGCGTTATCGGGCTCATCCTGATTGCCTCCACGGTGGTCATGGTGATCCTGGCCTACGCGCTGATTTCTGTGCTGACTCACCGCCTGGTGGATCAGAAGATCAACGCTGCCGGTCAAGAAATTGAACGCGCTCGCGTCACCGTCGAGCAGCAAATCAATGCCACGGGTACGGCGAACTCCGTGCAGGTGCGCATTAATTCCGCGCGTGCTTCGCTCGGGCAGCTGACGACGCAAACCTCCGAAACCCAGGCGGTATTCGAGCCAGTCATCCTGGTGCCTAACGCGGATGGTTCGGTGACCACCTCGCCGGAGGGCTATCGTATTCCGGAAAACCTGCGCCAGCTGGTTGCCGATGGCAACGTGGCCTACCAATTCACCGGCATCGACCAAGCCGATGGCCGCGACTACCAGGCACTCGTCATGGGTACACCAGTGGATTCTGATATTCCGAATACCCAGATGTATCTGGTGCTGTCCATGCAATCCGAGGCCTCCACCATGGCGCTGATGCGCGGCCTGTTGTCCGCGGCCGGCGTGGTCGTCGTCGTGCTGCTGGTGGGCATTGCCTGGTTGGCAACCCAGCAGGTGATTACCCCGATTCGTTCGGCATCGCGCATTGCACAGCGTCTGGCAGCAGGTCACCTGCGCGAGCGCATGGTCGTCGATTCCGATGACGAGATGGGCCGCCTGGCATCCTCCTTCAACGACATGGCGGACAAGCTGTCCAAGCAGATTACGCAGCTGGAGGAATACGGTGACCTGCAGCGCCAGTTCACCTCTGACGTCTCGCATGAGCTGCGCACGCCACTGACCACAGTGCGCATGGCAGCCGACATGATTGCCTCCGACCCGGATTCGCTGGAACCGCATGCCCGCCGTGCTTCGGAGCTGATGACTCGCGAGCTCGACCGCTTCGAGGAACTGCTCGCAGACCTGCTGGAAATCTCCCGTCACGACGCCGGTGTGGCCGACCTGTCTATCGCCACCATCGATGTGCGCTCCTGCGTCGAATCCGCGTGGGGCCAGGTCACCCACCTGGCACAGGAACTCGGTGTGGAGGTCAACTTCAACCTGCCGGATGAACCAGTCAACATGAATGGCGATTCCCGTCGCATCGAGCGCATCCTGCGCAACCTGCTGGCGAATGCCATTGACCACTCCGAAGGCAAGCCGGTCACCGTGGACATGGTGGCTTCCGACGACGCCGTCGGCATCGCCGTGACCGACCAAGGTGTGGGCCTCAAGGACGGTCAAGAAGAACTCGTCTTCAACCGCTTCTGGCGTGCCGATGCCTCCCGCAAGCGCCACTCCGGCGGTACCGGTTTGGGCCTGGCGATTGCCCGCGAAGACGCCGTCCTGCACGGCGGCACCTTAGATGCCAAGGGCTACATTGGTGTCGGTTCCCGCTTCCGCCTGCTGCTGCCGCGCGAGCCCAACACCATCTTCGATGACGAACCGATTGCCCTGGAAGTCCCGCATGCCCCGAAGGCAATTGCGCAGGCTGCCGAGCAGACCGATACTGAGCCTGTCGCTAACCAAGACGGCGAACCTACCCCGCAGGCAGATGCCATCGCCGTGACCCCGGACCCGGGCATCGTCTGGCCCTCGGAGCGCCAAGGTCAGCCCACGGAACGTCAAGGCCAGTTCAAAAAGCCCAAGACCGGCACGGGAATCCACGGCGAAGACCCGGACTTTGATGAGGAGGCCCAGCGATGAACAAGCTGCAACTCGCTGCCGTCATGGTGGTCGCTGCCACGACGCTGGGCGCGTGTTCAACCCTGCCGAATAACACCACCCCGCAGGTCTTGCACCCTTATGAAGACCACGACGAAGAAGAACCCGTCATCACCCCGGATGACTCCCGTTCGCCAGATCAGCTCCTGCGTGACTTCTTCTCCGCCTCCGCACTGCCGACTGGTAACTTCAGCGCAGCGCGCAGCTTCCTCAATGGCGAAGCCGCGGATTCCTGGAACCCGGATGGCCGCATGCTGGTTCTCGACAGCATCGACCTGGTCACTACCGATTCCGGCACGGACCTACGCGTCTTCCAGGCCCACGGCAAGCTGGTTGGCTCGGTAAGCACAGGCGGTGCATATAGCCCAGAAAGTGCGAACTACGAAGCCGAGTTCACCATGCACCACAACGACGGCAAGTGGCGCATCACGGACTTACCTGCCGAGGTCGTTATTGACCGCACCGAACTGCGCAACCAGTACCAAGCCCAGTCGCTGTACTTCTTCGAACGCACTGGTGAGGCGCTCGCCTCCGATCGTCGCTGGCTGTCCAGCAACCGCGAGTCACTGGATTCTGAGCTGGTCACGCTGTTGCTGCAGGGCCCCAGCGATACCTTGAGCCCGGGTACGGTGTCGATGATTCCTGCTGGTGCCAGCTTCGTCGGCTACGAGGGCGGTGCCTATCGTTTCGCAGGCATGACCAGCATGGATAGCGAGGAGCGTCGCAAGTTCGCAGCCCAGCTGGTCTGGACGCTGAACAACGCTGGTTTCCGCGGCCCCTTCGAGGTCATCGCCGATGGCGCCCCGCTGGTCGAGGGGCTCAAGGAGATGACCATCGATGACTTCTCCGAGTTCAATCCGCGCGACCCTGCCAGCACCGTCAGCGATCTCTATGCGCTTTACGGTGGCAACCTGCTCGACGTGACCACCGAAGGCACCGAACCAGTCCCTGGTGCTACCGGCAACATTCAGTCTGCCGATGTCTCCTCCCAGGGCGCGGTGGCCGCGGTGCGCAAGCTCGACGAGCGCAACTCGCAGTTGTTCATGGGCGAAATCGGTGCGGGACTGGAAGAATCGCTGTCCGCACGCACGCTGTCCCGACCGAGTTTCGAGCTGGCTGGCGATGCCGCCTGGACCGTTGTCGATGGCTCCCGCGTGGTCCGCGTCAAGCTCTCGGAAGGCCAGCGCATCACCGAATCCGAGGTCGATACTTCCGCTCTCGATGACATTGACGGCGAGATTTCCGTGCTGCGATTGTCCTCGACCGGCGCGCGCGTAGCCATGATCATCAACGGTGGTGTCTACACCGGCGTGGTCGCCCGCTCCCAGGACGGCGAGTACCGGATTGCCAGCGTCCGCGAGATTTACCCCGACATCGGCGATAGCGCCCTGGCGCTGGACTGGCAGCAGGATGGCTCGCTCATCGTCGGCACTGCCAACACCGATTCGCCCATCTGGCGTATTGAGCAGGACGGTTCCGCCTCCACCGCGATGGCCTCGGGCAACGTCTCCGCACCGGTTGTCGCACTCGAGGTCTCGCCGTCGGCGATCTACCTCACCGATTCCCAGGCCATGCTGGAACTGCCCAGCGCGGATACCGAAGCCAACCAGTCCAGCTTCTGGCGCGAAGTCCCCGGCGTGCAAGGCCGCCGCTCAGCACCTATCGTGGCTAACTAGCACGACATTACGGGGGAGGGGACATGTTGCCATGGTGGGCGCAGCTCGGCGAGCTCATCCTGCCCAGGTCCTGCGCGGGCTGCGGCGCGCCCGGCGACATTCTGTGCACTGCTTGCCGATGCCACCTGCAGCAAGTACCCAGTCCCATCCACCGCCCCAGAGATTTGGGCACCCGGGTCTTTGCCTTGGGCCCGTATTCGGACATCCGCCGCTCTGCGATTATTGCGATGAAGGAGCAAAACAACCAGGCCGTGCGCGACTACATCGGCGCTGTCTTTGCCGCCGGTCTCGATTACCTGCGTGCCCGCGGCGATATCCCCGAAAACTTCTGTCTGGTTCCGGCACCGACACGTCCGCGCAGTGCCCGGGCCCGCGGTGGGGATCCGGTGGAGCAGTGGTGTGCTTACGTCGCAAAGCATCTGCCCGGGGTGAGTTACCTGCCCGCGCTGACGTTGCGGCAACAAGTGACCGACCAATCCCGTCTGGATGCGGCCCAGCGGTGGAAAAATATGCGGGATGCGGTGCAGGCGCGGGACATCGTTAAGCATGTGGCAGGACGGCCGGTGATTGTGCTGGATGACGTGGTGACCACGGGTGCTACGCTGGCGGCAGCTGTGGCGACGTTGCGGGGTGCGGGCGCGGTGGTTCGCGGTGGTCTCGTGCTTGCCGATGCATAAAATAACCCCCTCAGTCCCGTTGGTTATGACCACTGGTAACATGGTTGGTGTCACAAGGGATAACGACTGTGACCCGCGAAAACTTAAAATCTTTTAAGAAAGTGCTGGTCACAAAGGTTATAGACTGTGCACTCTGTTCAGTCCCACAAGATAAGGGAGGCAATTCATGTCCCAGCCAACCAATGCCCAGGTCACGATCACCGGCCGTAACGTTGAGGTGCCGGAGCACTTCCAAGAGCGCGTGACCGAGAAGTTGGCCAAGATTGAACGACTCGACCCGACGCTGACTTTCTTCCACGTCGAGCTGAAGCACGAGCCAAACCCGCGCCGTGATTCCGAGTCGGACCGCATCCAGATCACCGCGACCGGCAAGGGCCACATTGCTCGTGCCGAGGCCAAGGAAGACTCCTTCTACGCAGCACTCGAAACTGCACTGGCTAAGATGGAGCGCTCCCTGCGCAAGGTGAAGGTGCGCCGCGAGAACGTCAAGTCCGGCCACCGTGCCCAGAAGGGTACCGGCGAGTTGGCAGCAGAGATGGTGGCCAAGGCTGAGGCCAACCGTGCCAAGGAAGAGCGCTACGTCGACCCGTACGCCGAGACCGTCGAGGACGTTCGCCCGGGTCAGATCGTGCGTACCAAGGAGCACTCCGCTACCCCGATGAGCGTTGATGAGGCTCTGTCCGAGATGGAGCTGGTGGGACACGACTTCTACCTGTTCATCAACGAAGAAAACAACAAGCCTTCGGTTGTCTACCGTCGTCACGCTTTCGACTACGGTCTGATCTCCTTGGGTGAAGACGAGAAGTAATCCTTCTTCTTTCTCCGACCCGTCCACTGGTTTCCGGTGGGCGGGTTGTTGCATTTCTGAATACTCTCAGGGATTACCCAGTAGCCCAAAGGGTCTTGGCGCAGGGTTGTGCGTACAATGGTTCGAGTTAACAATTTTGTCGCGATGAGAAGGACTACCCCAAGTGTTTGGACTCTCCAAGCTGCTGCGCGCCGGTGAAGGACGCACCGTCAAGCGCCTGGCCAAGATGGCCGATGAAGTCATTGCCCTGGAAGACGATTACGCCCAGCTAAGCGATGAAGAACTCAAGGCCAAGACCGACGAGTTCAAAGAGCGCCTCGCGGGCAAGGAGGAGATGAACGACATCCTCCTCGAGGCTTTCGCCACCGTGCGTGAAGCTGCCTGGCGCGTGCTCGGCCAGAAGCACTACAAGGTGCAGGTCATGGGTGGTGCGGCCCTGCACTTCGGCAACGTTGCGGAGATGCGCACCGGTGAGGGCAAGACCCTGACCTCGCTGCTGCCGGCCTACCTCAATGCCCTAGAGGGCAAGGGCGTGCACATCGTGACCGTCAACGATTACCTCGCCAAGCGTGACGCCGAGATGATGGGTCGTGTGCACCGCTGGCTCGGGCTTGAGGTCGGCGTCATCCTGTCGGAGATGCGTCCGTCTGAGCGCAAGGCCGCCTACGACTGCGATATCACCTATGGCACCAACAACGAG
The DNA here is from genome assembly GCF_000980815.1 of Corynebacterium camporealensis. Taxonomy (NCBI): domain Bacteria; kingdom Bacillati; phylum Actinomycetota; class Actinomycetes; order Mycobacteriales; family Corynebacteriaceae; genus Corynebacterium; species Corynebacterium camporealensis. Next base: position 661,996 of record NZ_CP011311.1, read on the forward strand.
CTGGGCTTTGATTACCTGCGCGACAACATGGTGCGTTCGCTTAACGATGTCGTGCAGCGCGGCCACAACTACTGCATCGTCGACGAGGTCGACTCCATTCTTATCGACGAAGCGCGTACTCCTTTGATCATCTCCGGCCCGGTGGACGGCTCGTCGCAGTTCTACGGTGTCTTCTCCCAGCTGGCACCGCGCATGCGCGAAGGCATCCACTACGAGGTCGACCACAAAAAGCGCACCATTGGCGTGCTGGAAGAGGGCGTGGAATACGTCGAGGACCAGTTGGGCATCGACAACCTGTACGCCCCGGAGCACTCCCAGCTGGTGTCGTACCTGAACAACGCGCTGAAGGCCAAGGAGCTGTTTACCCGCGATAAGGACTACATCGTGCGCAACGGTGAAGTCATGATCGTTGACGGCTTTACCGGCCGTGTGCTGGCAGGTCGCCGCTACAACGAGGGCATGCACCAGGCCATTGAGGCCAAAGAGGGCGTGGAGATCAAAAACGAGAACCAGACCCTGGCGACCGTGACTCTGCAGAACTACTTCCGTCTTTACGACAAGATTTCCGGTATGACCGGTACCGCAGAGACCGAGGCAGCCGAGCTGCACTCCATCTACGGCCTGGATGTGGTCTCCATTCCGACCAACAAGCCGAACCAGCGTACCGACCACTCCGACCGCATTTACAAGACCCAGGAGGCTAAGTTCTCCGCGGTGGTCGACGATATTGCGGAGCACGTTGAGAACAACCAGCCAGTTCTGGTCGGTACCACTTCCGTTGAGCGTTCCGAGTACCTCTCGCAGCTGCTGGAAAAGCGCGGCATCGAGCACTCTGTTCTGAATGCGAAGCACCACGAGCAGGAGGGCCAGATTGTCGCCCGCGCGGGTCGTCCGGGCACCGTCACCGTGGCTACCAACATGGCAGGCCGCGGTACCGATATCGTGCTCGGTGGCAACCCCGAAGTCATCCTGGATGAGAAGCTGCGCGACCGCGGCCTCGACCCGTTTGAGGACGAAGAGCGCTACCAGGAAGCCTGGGATGCCGAGATCGATGAGGAAAAGGAACGCTCCAAGAAGCAGGGCGACCTCGTCCGCGAAGCCGGTGGCCTCTACGTTCTGGGTACTGAGCGCCACGAGTCTCGCCGTATTGATAACCAGCTGCGCGGTCGTACCGGCCGTCAGGGCGACCCGGGCGAGACCCGTTTCTACCTGTCCATGCGCGATGAGCTGATGGTTCGCTTCGTCGGCCAGTCCATGGAAAACATGATGAACCGTCTGAATGTGCCTGACGATGTCCCCATCGACTCCAAGATGGTCTCCAACTCCGTCAAGGGCGCCCAGGCCCAGGTCGAGAACCAGAACTTCGAGATGCGTAAGAACGTCCTGAAGTACGACGAGGTCCTCAACGAGCAGCGCAAGGTCGTCTACTCGACCCGCCACGAAATCCTGGATGCCGGCGACCTCAAGGACAACATCCGCAGCATGATCGACGACACCATCTCCGCTTACGTCGCTGGCGCTACCGCGACCGGCTACGTCGAGGACTGGAACCTCGATGAGCTGTGGAACGCCCTGGAGTCCCTCTACGGCCCGTCCATGTCCCACGAGTCCCTCGTCGAGGGCAGCGAGTACGGCTCGGCAGGTGAGCTCACCGCAGAGCAGCTTCGCGATGCATTGCTTGCCGATGCCCACGCCCAGTACGACGAGCTGGAAGACCACATCACCTCCATCGGCGGCGAGAAGCAAATGCGCAACACCGAGCGCATGGTCATCCTGCCAATCATCGACCAGAAGTGGCGCGAGCACCTCTACGAGATGGATTACCTCAAGGAAGGCATCGGCCTGCGTGCCATGGCCCAGCGCGACCCACTGGTCGAGTACCAGAAAGAAGGCGGCGACCTCTTCAACGCCATGAACGACGGCGTGAAGGAAGAAACCGTCCGCCAGCTGTTCATGCTGCGCAAGCAGTTCGCGAAGCAGGAAGAAACCGCGGAAGTCTAAAAGACTTCCGCGGGGACGAAACCTCGCTTCACTTAATGCCCAGTCGCTCGACTGGGCATTTTTCTGTCTAAAGTATTAGAATTATTGGAACATCATTGTCGTTGCTAGGGGATTAGCTATGTGGTCTCGTTTCTCACTGCGTTGGGGTCTACCCGCAGTGCTGTCTGCGAGCCTGCTGAGCAGCACCGTTGCTGTAGCCTCCCCGCCGGAGCAGACCGCCGAGACTCGCCAAGAAACCTGCGAGGTTGAACTCAACCCGCAAGAGCAGCAGTCCTACCAGGACGCCGCGACCGAGATTTACCACCTCGCCGCTGAGCGCAAAGATGCGCTTGCCGAGTTCGAGGTCCTCCAGCCTGCCGACCTCGATTCCGCATTCAGCTTCTACTTTGATGCACCGACTGCCGACTTTCCCTGGCAGCCGCGCGAAGTCGCCGTCGATAAAGGCCAAGGCGTTGTCACCGAACGCGCCATCCTGACCTACCTGCGTCACCTCTCTGAGGACTACGCCTACGTCGTCGACGCAGCGCAGACCGGCGTACTTGCCGAGCGCACCGCCACCGAACCCATCGAAGGCGCCTTCCCCGAGCAATTCCCGGCCTATCAGCATGCCCTCGAGCGCAGCGCAGAGCTGAGCAACCGCGTCACCGCCCCGTGTGTCGAGGCGGCAGCTGAGGAAACCGCAGCCGGAGAAGCGGAAGCCGACGACCACGGCATGCCTGCCGGCATCACCGCCGCACTCGCCACCGCGACCGCGATGCTGCTCGGCGTGACCGTAAGCGGCTGGACTTCTGTCGACTGGGCAGAAATCCTGAGCACCATCGGCCGCCTCGTCTAAACCAGCGCCACGCCCTAGCGCGCCGCTTCACATCAGGCGAAAGCTGGTCAGCCGATCCTTGCCAAAAGTGCCCGTGAAGGCATGACTGTGCCTGCCAATTTGGGCTGATCCGAAGAATTCGCCACCGCCACGGGCGTGCAGGCTGCGCAATTCGCAGGGCACGCTGCGCAAGGAAGTGCCGTGCCCGCGTGACCAGGCCATCAAGTGCAGGCGAATGACGGGGTCGAAAGTCTCGCGGCGAATTTGGCGCAGTGGGCGAGCACCCGCGGCGACCTCGACGGCGATGCGGACGAGTGCGCGTGCTCTTTCCCGAATGCGCAAGTCTTCTTCGGTAGGCACGCGTTCATAACGAACTGGGTCAGCCGGCTGATAAAGCTGCAAGTGGCTAAACCCCGGGATGGGAACATACATGGGCTCTCCTGAGCCCGGAAGAACAAAGCGACGCCCCCACATCATGACACAGCCCACACGAGCTCGCAGCACAACTGTGAGTTTCCTGAAAGGGGTGGGCGCGCTGAAAAATTTTCTTCGATATACTCTCGGGGGTTATCTACACGAACAACGTAAAGGACAAGTGATTATGCGCGGTCTGATCGTCGATTACGTCGGCGTACTCGATGGCACTGAAGAAGACGTCAAGCGCTGGCGCAGCCTCTTTGCCGCAGCCAAGGCTAACGGCGTGGCAACGGCCATTCTTTCCAACGACCCAGGCGGCCCGGACGCCGAGCCCATCCGCGAGTGGGAATACCGCGGCATCGTCGACGCGGTCATCCTCTCCGGTGAGGTCGGAGCTGAAAAGCCGGAGCGCGCTGCATTCCAAGCAGCTGCCGATGCCATCGAGCTCCCTCTCAACGACTGCGTCATGGTCGACGACGGCATCCTCAACGTCCGCGCCGCCGTGGACTTCGGCATGGTCGGTATTCTCTATACCGTCTTTGACCGCAGCAGCGTCGAGATCCAGGCTCTGTTTGATATCGAGGGCGAGTTCTAAATGGCACGCGTCTACCTGCCTGCCACCTTCGCCATGCTCACTGAGCTGCAGGAAACCGGCAAACTCCACGCCCGCTCGGGCTGGGGTTTCATGGTCACCCCGGCTCTGCGCGAGTTCTACACCGCCGGCGACGAAGAAGAAATCGCCTACGCGGCCTTCCTGGAAGCCTCCATGGCTTCGCTGCGTCTGCTCGCGATTGGCGATGAAGACAAGTTCCCCTACCGCCGCGTGGTCATCTCCGTCGATGTTCCGGACAAGAACGTCACCGCACGCCCGGACATGGGTGAGCCGGTCGTCGCCCTGGAACCGGCAGCCATCGAGGTCGACGATGTCGCCGCCATCCACGTCGATATCGAGGAATCCGAAAAGGACACCGCCCGCGCCATCACCGCCATCGATACTGCGGACTTGGGCGATGAGGACGCAGAGCTGGCAGTTGGCGATGCCCTCGACAACTTCATGGCCTTCTACGACCCGACTGAGCTGCCTTTCCTCATCGAACTGCTCTAGTTCTCCCAGTCGACGTTGGTGCGCAGCGCCGCCAGCAGGCGCCGCACCGCGTCCCGACGCCTAGCCGAGGCAGTATCTTCTTCAATCTCATCCAACCCGCACTCCGGGTCGGTTGGGGGACCGGCGTGCGTGCATCCACGCGGACAATTCTCCGTCGCTTCGGCCAGGTCCTCAAAGACGCCCAACACGGTATCTGCGTCCACGTGCGCCAGACCGAAAGAACGGATGCCCGGGGTATCAATCAACCAGCCATCCTCTAACGGCAGCGCCACGGATTGGGTCGAGGTGTGCCTGCCCTTGCCGACGGCCGAAACCTCACCGGTCTCGCGATCCGCATCGGGAATCAGGCGGTTGACCAGCGTCGATTTTCCCACTCCAGAATGCCCAATCAGGGCAGTCACATGGCCCTCAACAACCTTGGAGACTGCATCCAGCGAGTCATCCACGCCCGCAGTCACCACGGGCACATCCAGATCGGCAAACTCCGCTGCGAAAGGTGCCGGGTCCGCCAGGTCCGTCTTGGTCAGGCACAGCACTGGCGAGACATTGCCCACGAACGCAGCAATCAGTGCGCGCTCCACAAACCCCGAGCGCGGCGGCGGATCCGCCACAGCCGTGACAATCAGCATCTGGTCAGCATTGGCCACCACGATGCGCTCATAAGGATCCGTATCATCCGCAGTACGCCGCAGTACCGACGTGCGCTCCGCAAGCTTAACGATGCGCCCGAGCGTATCCTTCTTACCCGACGTATCACCCACCACGCCCACGCGGTCACCGACTTCGATGGGGGTGCGTCCCAGCTCGCGGGCGCGCATGGTGGTGACCACGGGACCATCGTCAAGTGCAACGCCCCAACGCCCGCGGTCTTTGGTAATCACCATGCCGAACTTGGCGTTTTTGTGCTTCGGGCGGTCCTTCGTACGCGGCCGCGAGCCCTTGCCGGGGCGCACGCGCACATCGGATTCGTCATAAGAGCGAAAGCTGCGAGCCACGCTACTTCGCCTCCAACATTTCAGTCCACAGGTCCGCAAAGCCCGGCAGCGTCTTCGCGGTCGTGGCGATGTTTTCAACCTCCACGCCCTCGACGCGCAGACCAATAATCGCACCGGCAGTCGCCATGCGATGGTCGTGGTAGGTATGCCACGTCCCGCCCTGCAGTGGGGCCGGTTCGATGTAGAGCCCATCGTCGAGCTCAGTGACCTTACCGCCAAGCCCGTTAATCTCCGCAGCCAGCGCCTTTAGGCGATCCGTTTCGTGTCCGCGCAGATGCGCGATGCCATAAAGCTTCGACGGGGTCTCCGCGAGCGCACACAGCGCCGCAACGGTCGGGGTGAGTTCCCCAATCGGGCCCATATCCCGCTCGATGCCCTGCAGCGCACCGCCACCATGGACCGCCACACTGCCGTCGGCGCGCGAGACCTCCACGCCCATCTCCGAGAGAATCGCGCGAATCTCATCGCCAGGCTGGGTGGTGGAATCCGGCCAATCCTGAATCGCCACCGTGCCGCCAGCCACCGCAGCAGCAGCCAAGAATGGTGTGGCGTTGGACAAGTCCGGTTCAATCTTCCACTCGCGCGCGGCAATTGGGCCAGGATGCACGGTCCAGCGGTTCTCACCGGACTCGACGCGCACGCCGGCGTCTTCCAGCATCGCCAGGGTCATCTCGATGTGCGGCAAAGAGGGGAGTGGTCCGCCCTCGTGGCGCACGGTAATGCCCTTCCGGTAACGCGGCGCCGACAACAACAGCCCCGAGACAAACTGCGACGACCCCGAGGCATCAATGGTGACCTCGCCGCCCTCCGGAACCTGGGAGGAGCGCAGGTCGAAAGGCAAGCTATCGCCGTCGACGTCCACGCCGAGGTCGCGCAGTCCGCCCAAGATGGCGCCCATGGGGCGGGCGTAGGCTTGTTTGTCGCCGTCGACGTGGACGGGGCCATCGGCAAGCGCTGCTAAAGGCGGAAGGAAACGCATGACCGTACCGGCCAGGCCACAGTCAATGGAAGCCCCATGCAGCGGGCCCGGGGTGATGTGCACGGTGTCACCGTCGTGCTCCACGCCGATGCCCATGGCCTGCAGGGCTGCCTCCATCAGTTCGGTATCGCGGGACTTTAAGGCGCCGGTGATGGTGGAGGGGCCATCGGCAAGCGCGGCTAGGATGTAGGCGCGATTGGTCATCGACTTGGAGCCGGGAACGCGCATTTCCCAGCTTAAAGGCCTCGTTGCTACCGGTGCGGACCACAGATCAGACATGTAGTCCATAATAGGGATCATGTGCGGAAGATTTGTATTGTTCAGCGAGTCGCTTCTCGATGCCGTCGGCGACCTGCCCGGCATCACCGAAACACACGCCCCCGACGGCCTGCCGGGACCGCGCTACAACATCGCGCCTACCCAGATGGTCGCGGTGGTGCGCGTGCAGGAATCGCTCGCCCAAGTCGACCCCGCGCGCTGGGGGCTGATTCCGCAGTGGAAGAAGGACCTTGATGGTCCGCCGCTGTTTAATGCCCGCGCTGAAACCGTGGCGTCCAAGCCTTCCTTCCGTGCGGCGTTTAAGAACCAGCGCTGCCTGATTCCGCTGGATGGCTACTACGAGTGGCACAAAGACGACGACGGCGGCAAGACCCCGCACTTTGTGCAACACGACGGCATGCTGTGGGCTGCGGGCCTGTGGGAGACCGGCCTGGACCGGTTGTCGGCGACCATGGTGACCACCGAGGCAACCGAGGAAATGGCCTGGCTGCACGGTCGATTGCCGCTGTTTCTGCAGCCGGCTGAGGTCCGCACTTGGCTGGAGGGCACGCCTGACGATGCCGCCACGTTGCTCGAGCCTTCCCGCCTGCGGGGCTTTCAGACCCGGTCGGTGGACAAGGCCGTGGGCAACGTGCGTAACGATTACCCCGAGTTGATTGCCTAGAATGGTTAGGACTCAACAAGCAAGGAGTGTGTCGATGGCAGCCTCATTTGAGGAACAAGCCCTGCCGCTGCTGGACCAGCTCTACGGCGGCGCGCTGCGCATGACGCGTAATCCGCAAGACGCGGAAGATTTAGTGCAAGAAACCTACCTCAAGGCTTTCAAGGCCTTTGATTCCTTCAAGCAGGGCACCAACTTGAAGGCGTGGCTGTATCGCATCATGACCAATACCTATATCAACTCCTATCGCAAGGCTAAGCGGCGCCCGACGGAGTCGTCGGCGGATGAGTTGAGCGATTTTCAGCTCTATACGACCTCCGGCCACGACTCCACGGGCTTGGAATCCGCTGAGGTCGCCGCGTTGAAATCCATCCCGGATGACACGATTTCCGATGCCGTCAACGACCTTCCCGAGGACTACCGCATGGTCGTCTACTACGCCGATGTCGAGGGATTGGCTTACAAAGAAATCGCCGAAATCATGGGCACTCCGCTCGGAACCGTGATGTCGAGGCTGCATCGGGGAAGAAAATTGCTCCGAAAAGCGTTGAAGGACGTAGCGAGAGAACAAGGCATCGGTTTGAACCATCCCGATATGGAGGCGGAATAATGACCTGTGAGCATGGAAACTGCAACTGCAGCCAGGCTGAGGTGGAGGCCTTGATTTGCGAGCTTTTCGATGACTGCCTCGACCCCGCCCGCGCCCGCGCCATCCGCCTGCGGCTATCCGAGTGTGCCGCCTGCGACGAGCGGCTTCGCGACGAAGAGTTCATCCGCCAGCACGTCAAGAAGTGTTGCTCCAATCAGCCGGCACCGCCTACCCTCCGCGAGCGCATTACCGTCCAAATTCGTATGACGCGCCGCACCTACCGCTAGTTTGCCGCGGCCAATAACCTGGGCTTTTGCAAAGTTATCCACAGGCTAAAAATTTTCTCTAGCGGGCCTTGACATCCTCCGCTTAGCGTTAAAGGCATGAACAAATTAGATGCCTTAGCTCAAGCGTTTACCGCGCCCATGGAGACACTCTCCGAGGTCGCGGCGCTGACGAATGCGCATCTCCAAATGCTGGGTTTCCCGCGGAAGTTCTCCCGCGAGCTGCTCACGCTGTCCGATATTTACTTCGGCGAAACCCCCTACACCCAGCTCCAGGCCAAGTCCCGCAATACCCCGCATGACCTCTCCACCTTGCTGGAGATGGAGAAGAAAGCCAGCCGGATAAAGAAGCACGTGGATCGCTACAAGTTCCGCATCGCGTGTGCTGACGTACCAGCTAGCAAGATTGGGCAGGTGGCCAAGGAATTCATGGACCCGCCTAAGCCACCAGAAGAGGGCACCGCTTTGACGCGCTCCAAGACGGACAGGTGGACCTACCGTTTGACTGGCGATTCTGAGCTAATTGCTCAAGTTCGCGATATGTTCCCCACCATCGACTCCGTCAGAGAATTCTTGCGCACTGGCAAAGTCAACGGCACTGCTGTAACCACCCATGTGGTGATCAACCTGGACGAGCTGGACAAGATTGTCGATGGTCAAGGCGACGACATCGTTCTACAAATGACCAACGGTGCCAAAATCACCGGCGCCCAGCTTGTGCAGCAGATGTTTACCGATCACGGCTACGCCACCCTCATTCATCCCGTCGAGGGCCCGGTCAACCTCTATCGCACGCAACGAAGCGCAAGTTTCAAGCAAAGAACCATGGCGAAGGCGGAAAACCCGGTCTGTCCGTGGATACATTGCCTCAAAGGTGCGGATGAGTGTCAGGTTCACCACATAGTGGCCTGGAAATACGGCGGAGAAACCAACGCCTCAAATCTCACTACAGCGTGTGACCATCACAACGGAAGAAATGATGATGGTAATGAACGAAGAAACGGCAAACTTCTAAGAATTAGAGGCAAAGTCGAATGGGTCCCACCCTGGGCATACTGAAGCAGGCCCACGTATTACTAGGAACCCCTAGGCAGTTCCGTATGCCATAACCCCCCAACAGACGCTGAAAGCCCGGCAACTACCGGGCTTGTCGGTGATCCCAGAATCGGTGGACCCTAGGCGTGCGAAACCCGCCCTCGGAAAATCCGGGGCGGGCTTTCAGCATCTGTCTTATGCGTTAGGACGCTTACCGCGGTTAGCGGACTTCTTACGGCGATCCTTGCGCTTACGACCACGCTTGCTCATTGGGTACTCCTTCGTTGAGGGTAAATGAACTGCACTTAACCTTAGCGGCACGGGATGCCGTGGCGGAAATCGGGGTGGTTTAGGCGGTCACGCGAGCGCGACCACGGCCGCGGTTGCGACGACGCTTGAGAGCGCGACGCTCTTCTTCAGACAGGCCGCCCCACACGCCGGCATCCTGGCCGGACTCGAGGGCCCACTTCAGGCACTGGGTAGCAACCGGGCAACGGTTGCAGACCAGCTTGGCCTTAGCAATCTGGGTCAGGGCAGGGCCGGAGTTACCGACCGGGAAAAACAGCTCGGGGTCTTCATCGCGGCAAACAGCTTCGTGGCGCCAATCCATCTTTGAAATCTCCTAACAAATTTTCGACAGCAGTACACACCGATGCGCATAAAGCGCAACAGTGAAAAAGGGGACAGGTAACCGGTCTGCAAGCAGTGGGGTCTGGGGTGACCGCGTCGATGCCGCCATGGTTTACCTGGCGTTAACTCGAAGTTTGCTCCGAGTTAAGAGCTGGTTAAACAGCTCGTCGTTTTCGCTACTCAAGAATCATGACATGTTTACTTAGCCTGCGCTAGGGTTAAAGCCTAAAATGTGAGCAACAACACCCCTATTTTTTCTTTTGGCGCGGATCTTGCGGGGCCTTTTCAGGACTTCCACAGGTGACAAAGTGGGTGTGAGCTTGCTGTTTAGCAAAAAGCTAGTGAGTGTGGCTGCTGCGTTAGCGTCAAATCCGAGAAATTCGATTGCCCCCGTGTTCTACGCCACGTGTAGAGAGACATTCCCCGATGGGTTAAACAATTGTCTTTGCCTAGGTAAACTCACACGAGTGTCTACGACGAATCAGCCTCCAGCCTCTGCCCGCGCACCCTGGTCTGTGTGGATGGCCTCGCTTATCGCCATCGCTCAGTCCCTCGTGGTGATTACTTTTGGCATCTTTTTGGTCGTGCGCGACATCAACGATGCAGATAACCCCTCGATGGTCTCGTCGACTGACGTCGCTTCCCACGTGGGTACTGGTACGGCCGTCTTTATCTTCATCATCTTCGGCTTCGTTATCGCCGGTGCGATTGCTTTCTTGCTGGGCAAGCGCTGGGGCCGTGGCGCCATCGTGCTGGTGGAGTTCATCCTTATCCCCAGCTCTTTCCAGATGATGTCCGGCGGTAGCATTTACCTCGGTATTCTCACCTTGGTCACCGCCGTCATCACGCTGTATCTGATGATGTTCTCCAAAGACACTGCCGCATGGGCGGAGATGAACTTTTAGCGCAGGATGACGGTGTGATCGCCGCGGGTTTCGGCGAGGGCATCGCCAAGCATGCTTAAAGACACTGGCCCGCGGTAGCCGTCGCGGTCGACGTCGATGCTGCGCTCGGTGCGCCAGGTCGTGAGGTTGACCAACTCCAGGCCCTCAGGCGTGGGCAGGACCAGCTTGTCGCCGAGCGCGACGCCAGTGCCGATGGCCTGGTCAAAGGTGTGATCAATCTGCAGCGTGGAGGGGCGCAGCAGGTGCAGGCGCTCGCCATCAAACCAGGACATGTGGTGGGGCAGGTCCGCGGTCGCAGGCGCAAAAGGGGTGGAAGAATCGCGTACGTGTGGGGAGAGTTCTGTAGGCCACGCGCCGGTTTGCTCGTCGGCAGAAGAATAAGTCACGACCTGCTCGCCGGGCTCATAGACAGCCGCAGCGTCCTGCCCAATGGCGACCAAACGGGCGCCGGGGTTGTCCAGTTGAACTTCGGCGGTGATTTCGGGCTCGCGGGCATCGTCAGGCGTGGTGTCTAAAAAGCGCAGCCAGGTCGTCTCGTTCGGGCAGGTCTCAGTTAAGGCAAGCAGCTCCGTGCGAGTAAGCGCGGAGGTAATCGTGCACTCGGGATGGGGCTGCTGGTCGGGCTCCTGCGGGGCTTCGACGTGGCCGTATTCGATGGTGCGAACCATATCGGAACGCCACAACTCGACGCGCTCGGTCGAGACGGTGCCCACGCGGTCGTTGGAGGAAATCGGCACGACTTCATCGGTGTTAATCGCACTCCGGGTATCGGAATAGGTTCCGTCCGCCGCGTTGATCGTGACGACATCGCCGCAGCCCACGCCGGTGCGATACACCGCGACGACCTTGTCCCAGGCGCCGCCAATCGAACACAGGTCGGCATCGTCACGCGTGTAGGTCCATAAGATCTCGCCGGTAGAAGAATGCCCGCGGATCTGCGGGCCCTCGTGAGTGACCAGGACGCCATCGACAACGAGCGGGCGGTACTGGCCCGGGACCAACTCATTGGGCAACTCCGCGGCAACCGACAGCGTGTCGGGCAGCTCGTTCCAGGCGGCGACCTCCGGGGCGGAGGCGTGTGTTTCCAGGTCAGCCTGGCGAATATTAGCGGTGGCCCAAGCCCCGGTGACGGCAAGCACGCTGACGCCCGCAATAACGGCGGTGGCAATCCAATCAGCGCGCGTGGAGCGCAACGGTTTCATCGACGACGCCCCTTCCGCGGACCAGGACGCTGCATTTTCACCTGCCCAATCACGCGGGTAGGCGCACCAACTTTGTCGGAGGCGTCATCGGGGATGGAGAGGGCATCGGCAAGCTCGGGCGAGGTGCTAAACCACTGTGGCGGTTCTGGAGTATCGAGGTTGAGCTCGTCGTTAATCACGCGCCATTTGGCCAGCTCATCGTAGCCGACCAGGGTGACCGCGGTGCCCTCGTTGCCCGCGCGACCGGTACGGCCAATGCGGTGGACAAAAGTCATCGGATCATCGGGGACCTGGTAGTTAATCACGTGGGTGACATCATCGACGTCGATGCCGCGGGCGGCGATATCGGTGGCCACCAGAATGTCGACCTTGCCGGTGCGAAACGCCGCGAGGGACTTCTCACGCGCGCCCTGGCCCAAATCGCCGTGGACGGCGCCCACCTTGAAACCGCGCTCGGCCAGCTGGTCAGCCACCGTGGCAGCCGAACGCTTGGTGCGGGTAAAGATAATGGTCCGCCCGCGGCCGTCGGCCTGCAGCACGCGGGTGAGCACCGCGACTTTGTCCATGCGGTGGGCCTGGAAGGTGACCTTGCGGGTAGTGGCATGCGTTTGGTCGGACTCGCCGGACTCAGCGCGAATGTGTAGCGGCTTGTGCAGGAAGTTGCGCGCCAGCGTGACAATCGGGCCGGGCATCGTGGCCGAAAACAGCATCGTTTGGTGCTTGTTGCCTTCCAAAGCCCTGAGCAACTTTTCAATATCGGGCAAAAAGCCCAGGTCCAGCATCTCGTCGGCCTCATCGAGCACGAGCACTGCAACCTTGTTCAAACGCAGCTCGCCCTGCTGGTGCAAGTCAATCAGACGCCCCGGGGTACCAACGATGACATCCGCACCCTTCTTAATCTGCCGAATCTGCTCCGCGTAAGGGCGCCCGCCGTAGATGGTGCGCACCTTCAGTGGTAGATGGCGGGCGGCAACCTGCAGGTCCTCGCCGACCTGCATGGCCAGCTCACGGGTGGGGACCACAATCAAACCCCGAGGGGTACCGTCCAGCTCGGGCACGGCGGCATCGTCAAACACGCGGTCCAGAAGCGGCACGCCGAAGCCGTAGGTCTTGCCCATGCCCGTGCGGGCCTGGCCGATAAGGTCCTGCCCCGACAGTGCAATGGGCAAGGTGAGCTCTTGGATGGCAAAGGTACGGGTGATGCCACGGCTAGTCAAGGCCTCACAAATTTCGGCGGCAACGCCGAGGGCGGCAAAGGTAGGTGGCGAAGATTTGGAGGCAGACACACCTCGATACTAGCGGCCGTGGTTATAGTGGGGCCATTAGATAGTCGCGAAGAAAGGAAAATTTTCATGGACATTAAGTTTGGTTTCGCCGATACTGCCCGCGAGCTGGTCATCAAGGCCGAAGGCACCCAGGAGGAGCTGACCTCGCAGATTAACTCCGCGCTGGCAGATAATTCGACGCTGGAGCTTTCCGACGACAAGGGCCGCAAGTACATCGTGCGCACCGACCGCGTCGTCTACGTAGAAATTGGTGCTACCAAACCACACGCCGTGGGTTTCGCCGGCGTCTAAGCAGCCGGGTAACCTAAGGGGCCATGGAGAAAGATAACGCCGTAGTCCGGTTTGCGCGCGAGTACGGCTGGTGGCGGGTCGTTGCGATTCCCGTGCTAGCCGTGCTGACGATTTGGCTTGTGGTCGACATTGCCACGGCCTCGTCGGAGCCGGACAACTCCGCCCAGGATGCCCCGGTGACCTCGGTGCCGGAGGAGACCTCCCGCCCGGGCCCGGATCCGGCGGACCAGGAGGCCATTCAGCGCGCTGCGGATGCGCTGCCCGCCGGGGGCGACTACACCGAGCGCGGCGAGGATACCTACCGTGAGGCGCCGCGTTCCGATGCCCACTTTGGCCACGACGGCGAGCGCACTATCCGGTACTCCGTGGAGATTGAAAACGGCGTGAACACGGATGCTTACGGCGGCGATGCAGCGTTCGCATCGCTTGTCGATGCCACCTTGGGCGACCCCCGCGGCTGGACCGCACGCGGTGACTTCGAATTCATCCGCGTCCCGGCCGACGAAGACCCGGACACCCGCATCCGTTTGACTTCCCTGCACACCACAGCACAGCTGTGCGGTGCCGACCTGGAGACCGAAACCTCCTGCCACACCGGCATTACCGGCGAGTCCACCGTGGTGCTCAACGAATCTCGCTGGGTACGCGGTGCGGTGCCTTTTGAAGGCGACATTGGCAATTACCGCCAGTACCTGGTCAACCACGAGTTCGGTCACGCCATCGGATATGCCGAGCACCAGGCCTGCGGCGGCCAGGGCAAACTGGCACCAATCATGATGCAGCAGACGCTCAGTATGAACAACGCGCAGTTGCACGAGCAGGATCCGGAAGAGATTTACCCGGATGATGACGTAACGTGCGAGCCTAACCCCTGGCCTTACCCGAACCCGCAGGTCCAGGACCCGCACCAACCTGAGTAAGGAGCCTTGTGACCTTTCCTCCTGAGCATATTCTCACCGCTTTCCATGCGGAGGCTTCCACTCAGTCCCGCCAGCTCGGCGCGGCCTGGGATAATGGCGTGTTAGTTGGCGATGTTGTCTACGCCATGGCGGGCCCCTGGGCGTCCTGGTCGGCGAAGCTGCGCGAAAAGCTCAAAGTACATGGTGCCCGCGTGGTCCGCCCCGTCGTGGCCTCGGATGGTCGCTACACCGCCGCGGGCTGGAAGGCGAACCAATACGTCCCCGGGGGCCTGCGCGGCCGGGCGGATGAGGCCGCCCAGTTGGCCTTGCGTATTGACGCAGTGCTTGCCGATGTCCCCGTGCCCGGCAACCGCGACGACGTCTTCGCCCGCGCCGAACGCGCCGCCTGGGAAGAAACGGGCGAGGCCATTGTGGCATTGCCTGCCGATGTCCCCGTGCAGGTCGGCCACGCCGATGTGCTGGGCACCACCTTGTTTGCCGCGGCGAATCCACCCACCATCGTCGATGTGGTGCCGACTGCCGCGCCCCGTCCGGCCGGCTGGTCTGCCGCACTCGTGATTGTCGATGGCCTCATTGCCGGCGTCGTCGACGATGCCGTGTGCCGCCGTTTCAACCACGTGCCACACATGGACCAATTGCTGCTGCGTGCCGTGGCGTATCGCCGCCACGTCAATAACCTGCACCCCGCATCGAAGTCGAATGTGCGTTCGGAGATTGAGCGCGTGGAGGAAATGCTGGTGTCTCGGGCATCTGAGATACTGGCTGAGTGAGTTATAGTCCGCATTCCACCGCCCGGGCAGGTGTGGTCCTGCCGCCATCGCCAACTGTGCGACTGGTCGCGCGCAAGCGACCAGCACAGCATAGAAGCTGGGACATACCTTTACCGGAGCGCGGCACCTGGAAAATCACTGGTGGTGCGGGCACGGGTGTCTCCAGCTTTGTCGTGGACACCGTCATCGCCCGCCTGCAGACCGGCGCGCACCCCGACAGCATCCTGGTGGTGGCGACCTCCAAGGAATCCGGTGCGCTGTTGCGCCGGGAACTGTCGACGCACCTGGAAAACTTCGCCGCCAGCTCCAGCCCGGTGCGTTCCGTGCACTCCCTGGCCTTTGCGTTATTGCGTCGCGACAGCGACGAAGACCTGCGCCTGATTACCGGTGCCGAACAAGACGCCGTCATCCGCGAACTGCTCGAAGGCCATGCCGCCGACGGCGGTGCCCAGTGGCCGGAAGAATACCGCCCGGCCTTAAGCTTCGTGGGTTTCGCCCGCCAGCTGCGTGACTTCCTGTTGCGCGCCATTGAGCGCGGTCTTTCACCAGATGACCTGGAAGAACTCGGCGACCACTACCACCAACCCATGTGGCGCTCCGCGGGTATCTTCTTGCGTGAGTACGAACACGTCCAGGAACTGCGCGGTGTGCACTCGCTATCTGCGGCCGAGCTCATCTCCCAGGTCCTGCTGCGCCCGCACTTAACGGACAATCACCAGTGGGACACCATCGTTGTCGATGACGCCCAGTTACTCGACCCGACCGCCGGGCGCTTGATTACGGAGATGTCCAAGACCACCGAACTCACTGTGGTCGCCGGTGACCCGGACCAGGCCGTCTTTGCCTTCCGCGGTGCTAACGAGGAATTCCTGCAGAATTTCCCCGCCGAGCACACCCTGGAGCTGACCGAATCTCAGCGGCACCCCGAACCGGCGTGTGTGAGCATCGTCGAATCTGAAGGCACCCTACGCGACGTCATTGCCGATACCGTCCGTCGCCGCCACCTCAGTGACGGCGTTCCTTGGCAGGACATCGCGGTCATCGTCCGCGGTAGCGGGGATATTGGCAAAGTCCGTCGCACCCTGCTGGCAGCTGGCGTGCCCGTCCACATCAACCCAACCGACGTGGTGCTTTCCGAGCAACGCCTCGTCGCCGCCATGCTGCTTGCCCTGCGCGGGCTCGAAGAAGAACTGACCAATAGCCAGCTCGAAGACCTGCTTACTGGTCCCGTGGGTGGTGCAGACCCGGTGACCCTGCGCCGGCTGATTCGTGGTTTGCGTCGCTATGCGCCGGATAAGCGCGGCATTGATACGCTACGCGAGCTCCTTGACGGCGAACTGCCCGATTTCAAAGGCTTGCTTACCGAGCGCGAAGAAACGATTCTCACCCGCATCCGCGACATTATCGGTGCTGGACGAAAAGAAATCGCCGCTGAGAACAGCGTCGAGGAAATCCTCTGGGCTGTCTGGCAGGAAACCGGCCTGGATGCCCGTTTGCAGGCAGCCGCCCTGCGCGGTGGTGCGACCGGTTCGCAGGCCGACCGCGACTTGGATGCGATGATGTCGCTTTTCGATGCCGCCGGCGACTTCGTCGAACGCTACGACTCCGGTGCCACCTTGAGTGCTTTTATCAAGCACATCGAAGAACAAGAATTGCCCACCGGCGTGCGCGATAGGCGCACCGCCACCCCGCAGGCTGTCGAGGTCATCACGGCCCACGGTGCCGTGGGACGCGAGTGGGACACCGTTGTCGTAGTCGGCGCGCAGGAAGGGCAGTGGCCAGCCCTGGGTGAGACCGGATCTCTGTTTGACCAAGAAAAGCTCGTCGACTTAATCGACCACCGCATCGAACCGAATGAGCCCGTCAGCCACCTGGCTAGCCGTCTTGCAGAAGAACGTCGGCTTTTCCATGTGGCGACGTCCAGGCATCGGCAGCGTTTGGTCATCGCGGCCATCGACCAGCCGGATGGCGATGTCGTGGCTGAGCCGTCGCGTTTCATTGAGGAATTCTGTGGCAAGGGCGTCGATGTCCCGGGTGCCCAGGCGCGCCGGGAAGCCAACCAGCAGTTGCGGCGCTCACGCTTGCCGCGTGAGTTGGGCCTCGATGTGCCTGAACCTGCACCGGTGCGCCCGGAGACGGAAGAGGAAGTCGACCCGCTGCAGGTCTCGGTGCTATCCGTGCCGTCGTTTGTTGCACAGCTGCGCCGCGTGGTTACGGACCCCGAAAGCGGCGAGACCGAGCGCACCCAAGCCGTGCGACAGCTAGCGCGCATGGCCGAAGCCGGCGTGCCAGGCGCGCACCCGGACGAATGGTGGGCGGCGCGCGAGCTTGCCAGCGAACACGAGCTGGAAGCGCCGGCGCGCTTGTCGCCGTCGAAGGTGGAAGCGCTGCTGACCTGTCCTCTGAATGCGATGCTGACGAGTCTTACCGAAGAAGACGACGGCAGCGAGATTCACCTGCAGCGCGGCAACATCACCCATGCTTTCTTAGAAGCGCTCGGTCGCGGCGCGGACCCGGATGCTGCTTTTGAACTGACCATGGAGGCTTACGGCGAGGTGCTCAACTGCCCGGACTGGCAGCGCGAGACCAAGCTGGAAGAATTCGCTGACTTGCTCGAGCGCACGCGGAGTTGGGCACTCAAGAACGCCGAAGACCTGGTGGGCGTGGAGGTTCCCGTCAGTGTTGACGTCGACGGGATTCGCATTGGTGGCTATATCGACAGGCTGAGCAACGATGGCACGGATTACTACGTCATTGATTTGAAGACTGGTAAGTCCGCGCCGACGAAGGCCGATGTGCAGGACAACGCCCAGCTGGCGACCTACCAGTTGGCCTTGGAGCACGGCCAGCTTATCGATGGCGCCATCCGCACCGGCGACGGCATGTCGCGTGGCGGAGGCGTGCTCTACTACCCGGCAGTCGGTGTGCGGGGAACCTCGCGCGAGCAGGCGCGCTTGGATGATGAACAACTGAACGAGTTCGCCGAGCAATTGCCGCCGCTGTTGGAGGAAATGCGCGGACCGAAGGTCACCGCGCGCGAGAACGATGGCTGCGATGATTGCCCGATTCGCAGCATTTGCCCAGTGCATACGGAAGGAAGGATGACCACTGATGTTTAGTCCGAATCAGATTGCGCGTGCGCTCGGCAAGAAATTCCTGCCCACCGACGAGCAAGTGCAGGTCATGGAGGAAGGCCTCAAGCCGAAACTCGTCGTGGCAGGCGCTGGCGCGGGCAAGACCGAGACGATGGCTTCGCGTGTGGTCTACCTGGTTGCCAACGGCATGGTCCGCCCCGAGCAGGTGTTGGGTCTGACCTTTACGCGTAAGGCGGCGCAGCAGTTGGAACAGCGCATCCGCAAGCAATTGCAGACGCTGCGCTCGTCGGGGCTGATTGTGCCGGGATCGCCTGCAGCAGAAGCACTGGAGACCATCGCGCCGAAGGTGTCGACCTATGACTCCTATGCTGGTGAGTTGCTGCGTGAATACGGCCTGCTCGTGCCCGTGGAGCCGAGCGCGCGCATCATTACCGAGGCAGAGCGCTATGCCATTGCCCGGGAGGTGGTCATCAATTATGGCGGCAAGCTCGCAGCACCCCAGGCGGTGCCGACGGTGACGAAGACGCTGCTGCGTCTGACTGAAAGCATCGATAACAGCTTGCTCGATACCACCGACATTGAAGAGCAAGCCGATGCCTTCTTGCGCGAGGTGCAGTCGTTGGAGAAATCCAAGCGCAGCAAGACGGAGTTCTCCCAGAACAACCTCAAATACATGGAGACCCAGACGCTGCGCAAGCAGTACCTCCCGTTGGTCGATGCCCTCAAGAACGAACAAGCCGAACAACGCGTCATTACCTTCGGCGAGCAAATGTCGGTGGCAGCGCAGCTAGCGGAGAAACATCCAGTGGTGGGCAAGGAACAGCGCGCCCGCTACAGCGTGGTCATGCTCGATGAATACCAGGACACCTCCCATGCGCAGCGCGTGCTGCTGCGCAGTCTGTTTGGCAACGCACCGCACGAGGGGCTGTCCGTCACGGCCGTGGGTGATCCGATGCAGGCGATTTACGGCTGGCGCGGTGCGACCGCGGAGAACCTCACTGCGTTCGTGGAGGACTTCCCGCAGGCAGACGGCGTACCAGCCGATAAGGACCAGTTGCTGACCTCGTGGCGCAATCCGGTAAAGGCGCTGCAGCTGGCAAACACTGTGGCCACGGGTGTCTTCGCGGGCGGAACGCGCCCGGTGGGGGAGCTCTCGCCGCGCGAGTGCGCGCCCGAGGGGGAAGTCCAGTTGGCGTATTTTGAGACGCCGGCGGAGGAACATGGGTTCATCGCGAAGCACTTGCGAAAGCTGTGGGAAGAACGCGACGGTGAGTTCAAGGCCGCGGTGCTGGTGCGTCAGAACAAACAGGCCATCCCGATTGCAGAGGCGCTGGAGGAGGCGGGTGTGCCTTATGAAATTGTCGGACTAGGCGGGCTGTTGTGGGAGCCGGAGATTCAGGACCTGGTGGCGTTGGCGACGTTGTTGGTGCGCCCGCAGGCATCGACAGCAGCGCTGCGTGTTTTGTCCGGTCCGCTGTGCGGCCTGGGCATTCAGGATTTACAAGCCTTGGCGGCACGCCAGCGCAACCTGGCAGGTGTGGAGGATAATCGCGTGCGCTATGAGGGCGGTGACCCGCTCGAGCACCTGCGCGCGGAGTTGGCAGTCCAGACTGCAGAAAAGCCGGACCAGGTGCTGGGGCTTGGCGATGCCCTGGCCGACCTGGGCGAGCGCGAGCGCTACACCCCGGAAGGCCTGGCGCGCATGGAAGAGGTCGCGGCGAAGCTGCGTCACCTGCGCACCTACTCGTTGGCCAAGCCGCTGGCAGACCTTTTCGCCGACATCGAAGCGCTGTTTAACCTGCGAACTGAGGTGCTGGCGCGTGGGCGCGCCGGGGGTGCCACGCATCTGGACCAGTTCGCGGAGTTCGTCGCTGGTTTCCACGGCGATTCACTCGGCGCGCTGCTGGATTACTTTGAGCTTGCCCGCGATGAGGAGGGCGGACTCGAAGCCGGTGAGGTTCCGGCGACGACAGACCGCGTGCAGATTCTTACCGCGCACAAGGCGAAGGGCCTGGAGTGGGATCACGTGTGCGTGGCTCATGCGGACTCGCAAAGTTATGCCGCCAAGGCGGAGACGTTCGTGACCAAGGTCGATAAGGCACCAGGACCGGGCGATGAGATTCCACTGGATATGGACGCCACCACGCGCACGGACTTCGAAAAGGCCTGCAAGCAGTTCATGGAGGAAGCCCGCGAACACAATGCCGAGGAATCAGCGCGCCTCTTTTACGTGGCGATGACGCGTACCGAGTCCACGCTGACCATCACCGGCTCCGGTACCAACCGCCAATCCGGAAAGTCGAAGAAGGGCCCCTACGAGTACTTCGAAACCCTCAAGAACGCATTCCCCGACCTCGTCGTGCACTGGGAGGTGCCCGAGACCCCAGAGGCAGAGGACGGTCGCACCCTGGGCGAAGAAAAGTTTCCGCAGCTTAACCCCCGCGCCGAGGTGATGGAGGCTGCGGGGCTGGTGCGGGAGGGCATCGTCAAGCAACCGGCACTCAGCCGCGGTGAGACCTTTGACCTGTGGGAGCAGGAGACCAGCGCGCTGATTGCCGAGTATGAGGCGCTGCAGACCCCGCGGGTGGATGTGGAGTTGCCGAAGGAGCTGACGGCTTCGGACTTTGTGGCTGTGGGCCGGGATGCGCTGCAGTTTGCGCGCAGGCAGCGTCGTCCGGTTCCGTTTAAGCCGAATCGGTATGCCAAGCGTGGCACGGCTTTCCACTCCTGGGTGGAGGACCTCTTCGGCGGGCAGGCGCTGCTCGATGAGGACCAGCTGCCAGGCATGGGCGAGGACCCGACCGGGGACGTGGAAGAGCTCAAAGAGGCGTTTATGAAATCCGAATGGGCACAGCGCACCCCGGTGGAAGTGGAAAAGCCTTTCTACTTCACGCTGCATGGTTCGGTGCTCAACGGCCGAATGGATGCGGTGTTTCAGGAACCGGATGGCAGTTATCTGGTTGTGGACTGGAAGACCGGTCGCCCGCCGCAGGGCGCGGAGTTGAAGGCAGCGGAACTGCAGCTGGCGGTCTATGCTGAGGCTTTACGGCAGGAAATTAAGGGTGCCAAGGTGCGCGCGGTATTCCATTATGTGAGCAGTGGGTTTACGCTCGAACCTAAGTCGTTGCCGGCGGGTAAAGACCTGGCTGCGGTTTTGGACTCGTCGGTTGAGTGGGTGGAGGACTAGAGTTAGTCCGTCACTAAAGGAGGTTGCGTGAGCACGCATCTGCATCGCTTTCGAGAGCGCTTTAAAGCCCAGGTCGAGCTGTCTTCTCAGCCAGATCACGCGCTTATCGATGTCATCCAGGTCCCCCGCGATAATCGCGCCGGCCCCTGGCGGCGGCTGAGCCGTCGTGTGTTGTGGGCTTTTGCCCTGCTGGTCTTCGTCATGGTTGTCGTTTACCTGGACCGGGATGGCTACAGCGAGGATCTCTCACTTCTCGATGCCGCCTACTACTCGGCGGTCTCACTGACTACGGTGGGCTACGGCGATATTGTCCCGGTGACCCCGGAGGCGCGTTTTATTAACTTGGTCGTCATCACCCCGGCCCGCCTGGTCTTCCTGGTGTTGTTGGTCGGTGCTACGTTGTCGGTGCTCACAGACCGTGCGCGGCGTACCTTTGAAATCCAGAATTGGAGAAAGAATTTGCGTAACCACACCGTCGTTATTGGCTACGGCACCAAGGGTGCGGGCGCGGTCGCGGCATTGCTTGCCGATGGCATCCCGGCCTCCCAAATCGTCGTCATCGATACTAATCGCGCCTCCCTGGCTCATGCGGAACACCACGGCTTGGTGACCATTTATGGCTCCGGTACGAAGCAGGATGTGCTCAAGATTGCTGGTGTGGAGAACGCTGAGTCGGTGGTCGTGACACCGTCGACAGATGACACGGCGGTGCTGTGTACGTTGTCGGTGCGTGAGCTCAATCCGCGGGCGAAGATTGTGGCCTCGGTGCGCGAGTCGGAAAACCGTCACTTGCTGCGCCAATCCGGTGCAGATTCCGTGGTGACTTCGGCGGAGACTGCCGGTCGTTTGCTAGGCCTGGCGACGGTGACTCCGACCGTGGTGGAGATGATGGAAGACCTGCTCTCGCCAAATGAGGGCTTCTCCGTTGCAGAGCGCCCCGTGCGCGAGTTTGAGGTCGGTTCCAACCCACGTCACCTAGCCGATATCGTGTTGGCGGTGCTGCGCAACAACGAGCTGCACCGCGTGGATACCAAGGACGCCTCGGCGTTGAAGCCAGGCGATCGCCTGCTGTATATCAAGCACGAGATGGAAGAACCCACAGAAATCGACGAGGACGACTAGATGTACTTACCGGTCTCAGCTACCGGACGGGTTCCGGTCGATGCGGCCGGGCAGCCTGTGCTGCTGCGCCACCTGCCACCGACGGATGTCGTGGTGCAGTTGTCGCGGTGGTCAGCGCTTTTGCTTGACGATGTCGCCGCCTTCGGCACACCCCAAGACGCCACCTTCTTTGCCGATCAGCCAGAAATTTTGAAGGCGATCACGTTGGTGCGCAACCGGCGGGAGATGATTTTCGATCCGGCTAGTGGTGAAAAGCTCGACTACTCCGACGGCGGGGTAGTAGGCCGCAATCCGCGTGGGCGTTTGGTCTTTCCGCGCCTGGACCCGGCGGTCATCGGCATGGTGCAGCTACGCGGAACGAACAAGATTTTGCTTGCCCGTAACCGTCAGCGCGATGGGTATTTTTCGCTGATTGCCGGTTACGTCGATGCGGGTGAGACACTGGAACAGGCCTTTGCCCGCGAGGTCTGGGAGGAAACCGGCAGGCGCGTGGAGGACTTACAGTATTGGGGCTCGCAGCCCTGGCCGCCGTCCGGGTCGTTGATGGTCGGTTTCACGGCGGTGACCGGCGATGCTGCGGCGGTAGGAAAGCTGGATGGCGAGCTCGCCGAAATTCGCTGGGTCAGCCGGGACGAGTTGCCGGAATTGCCCTTGGCTAGGGCTGGTTCGATTGCGCACACGATGATCATGGAGTGGTACCACGGTGAATAAGTTGGATTTGTCCCTACTCGACGACGACCAGCGCGTTGCCGCCACCGCCCCGCGCGGCCCGGTGTGCATTCTGGCGGGTGCGGGTACGGGTAAAACTCGCACGATTACCTACCGCATCGCGCACCTGGTGGACCAGGGCTTTGTGAACCCGACTCGCGTGCTGGCGGTGACCTTTACCGCCCGTGCAGCAGGGGAGATGCGCGACCGCTTGAACGCCATGGGCATTGGTGGTGTGCAGGCCGTGACCTTCCACGCCGCGGCACTGCGCCAGCTGAAGTACTTCTGGCCGCAATTTGCCGGCGACCTCGCGTGGGAGCTGCTGGATAACAAGTTCCCGCTGGTCGCGCGTGCGGTGCGCAGCATGGGCATGGATACTTCGACGGAAAATATCCGCGATGTGCTCTCGGAAATCGAGTGGGCCAAATCCTGTCTGCTGGGCCCGGACGACTATGCGGCCGCGATTAAGGACAGCGACCGCGAGCCACCCGTGGCGCCGGAAAAGCTGGCTGAGGTCTACCGTCGCTACGAGTCGTTGAAGTCCACTCCGGAGCGCATGTTGCTGGACTTCGATGACCTGTTGCTGCACGTCGCCGGTGCTATTGAGAACGTACCGGCTGTGGCGGAGACTTTCCGCGAGCAATACCGCACCTTCGTCGTCGACGAGTACCAGGACGTCACTCCGCTGCAGCAGCGCGTGCTCAACGCCTGGCTCGGTGACCGCGACGACCTGACCGTGGTGGGCGATGCCAATCAGACCATTTACTCCTTTACGGGAGCCTCGCCGGATTATCTGTTGAACTTTTCGCGGACGTATCCGGATGGGACCATCGTGAAACTGCAGCGCGACTACCGCTCCACGCCGCAGGTGACCAAGCTGGCCAACGAGGTCATCGATAAGGCCGTGGGCCGTGCCGCGGGCACGCGCCTGGAACTGGAAGGTATGCGCGATCCCGGCCCCGAGCCCACCTTTGACGCCTACGAATCTGAAGAGGTGGAGGCTAAGGAGGTTGTCGGCAAGATTCTCACCCTGCTCAACCAGGGCGTGAAGGCTTCTGAGATTGCCGTGCTCTATCGCATCAACGCCCAGTCGGAGCAGTTTGAGCAAGCGCTTGCCGATGCCGGCGTCGTCTACCAGGTCAAAGGCGGCGAAGGCTTCTTCCGTCGTCCTGAGATTCGCGAGGCCATCCGCGCTCTCATTGCCGCCACGCGTCGCGATGATCTACCGAACGCACCGGTTGAAATCGCGAAGGCCGCCTTCGTCGAACTGGGCCTGAGCTCTTCTGAGCCACAGGGGGCACAAGCCCGTGAACGCTGGCAGTCGCTGAATGCCTTGGTGAGCCTGATTGAACAGATCGTGCGCGACCACGAGGGCATCGACCTGCCGGGCGTGATTGGCGAGCTGCGCCGGCGTGCCGAATCCAAGCAGAACCCCACGATGGAAGGTGTCACGCTGGCGACCTTCCACGCCGCCAAGGGCCTGGAGTGGGACGCGGTCTTCCTCGTCGGTCTGACGGAGAAATTGCTGCCGATTAACCACGCCATCAAGGCTGGTGACGAGCAAATCGAGGAAGAACGTCGCCTCTTCTATGTCGGCATTACCCGTGCGCGTGAGCACCTCGCGTTGTCCTGGGCGCTGGCGAAGACGACCGGTTCGCGCGCCTCGCGTGAGCGAACCCGGTTCCTCGACGGCCTGGCCCCAGGAACCGAAAGCACCAACGACCGGGGCAAGAAGCGTCGTCCGCAGCGCTGTCGCGTGTGCGGTGCGGGGTTGAATACCCCGGCAGAAAAGGTCATCGGCCGGCACGACTACTGCGAATCCGACGGCGACGAGGACGTCTTCCAGGCCCTGCGTTCCTGGCGTGCAGAGACCGCCCGGGCGATTAAGAGCCCAGCTTATGTGGTCTTTTCCGATGCCACGTTGCAGGCGCTTTCGGAAGCACTGCCGCAGGATGAAGCTGAGCTTCTCGATGTCTCCGGCGTTGGCCCTGCCAAACTCGAACGCTACGGCGCGGAAGTCCTAGAGGTTATTCGCAACGCGCGTATCTAGTGGGGCCTCGTACTCGAGGTTCGGCCGAAAGCACACCGGGCAGCGCGGGTGTTCCATCACGATGCGCTGCTGGTGGTGGCCGTGGAAATCCACGGTAAAGGATTCGCCGGCCACGAGTGCTGCTTGTTGGGCGCCTGGTGGCATCGGCAAGCCATACATGCGCTGCAGAATCGTTCTGACCTGCGCCATAATCGCGCCCATCAGCAGTGAGTCGCTGCTGGGTTTCTGCTCGCCAAGCTGTTGACTCACCCGGTGCCACGCGGAATCGGCATCGATGCGGTGCATGTGGATGCACATCGGGCACGGCCCTTTGCCCTGGATATGCAGTGGTCCGACGATGCCGCGCGAGTCCACGAGCGAAACCGGAATCCAGGTCACGGTCTTTTTGCGCAACGCATTCGCGGTATCAACCGGCTTGTCGAGCATATCCACCGCCAACACCGGCATGCGCTGGCCCATGCGCGCGGCTTCCAAAAGTGCGGCGGTGCCGCCGAAGCTACTGCGCACGGTGAAGTTGTAGTGGGGAAGGTGCTCGCGGAGGGCATCGGCAAGCGGGCTTGAACCCAACACCAGCACTGGCTGCGGGTCGAGGACCGGCCACAGCACGCCGTAGTCAATAAGGTCATCGAGTACCGAATTCGCCGTATCCTTGGCGACACCTGCCTTGATGAGCAAACGCCGTGCCTTGCTGCGCGGTACCGGTTCGCGCATGTCATTGACCGCCTTCGCTACCGCGGGCGCATCCGTTGTCTGCAACAGTCCGCAGCGCGTGGCATCCACCCCGAATTGCACGACGTCGTCTTCGCGCACGAAAGCTGAATAACCGGGCGCTAGATAAAGCATTCCCATAATCTCCCCCTTGGCGGAGATTTAAGCACAGGTAGACTCAGCTGTCATGTCGAAGGTTCGCGTCATCCGCTCTGCCCGCCGCAAGCGTACCGTGCAAGCGCGCATGGAAGAAGGCACGCTGGTGGTGCGCATTCCGGATTGGATGAGCAAGAAGGAAGAAGAGGAAGCCGTCGCGAGCATGCTCGCGCGCTTGGAACGCAAGCAAGCACCCGCCTCTGACGATGAACTGCTCAAACGCGCCAAGCAGCTCAACACCAAGTACTTGGAAGGCCAGGCCAACATCGGTTCGGTGCGCTGGGTGAGCAACCAGCAGCATCGCTGGGGCAGCTGTACGACCTCAACCGGCGATATTCGCATCACCGACCGCCTACAAAAAGTTCCGGACTACGTGCTGGATTCGGTCTTAATACACGAATTGACCCACACCTTCATCCCTGGTCATGGACCGGAATTCTGGGCGTGGGCCGATAGTTTCCCACAGGCAGAACGCGCCAAGGGCTACCTCGAAGCGTTCCAGCGCTGGGGTTAGTCGTCCTTCTCCTCGTCGTCGGACTCTTCTTCAGAGCCCTTTTCCTCCGTGGAATCTTTTTCGGATTCCGCGCCATCTGCGGAGCTATCTTCGCTCCGCAGCATTTCTTCGAGCTTCGCGAATTCTTCTTCGAAGCCTTCGTCGGGTTGGTCGTCGAGGAGCGAGTCGATGAAGGCTGCTGGGTTCTCCAGGTGTTCTGCGGTGGGCAGGAAGTCTGGGTGGTCCCAGGCGGAGTCGCGCTTGTCGGCGCCGACGGCGTTGGTGGAACGGCGCCAGAGTTCGACGGCTTCGGTTACACGTGGTGCGGACAGTTCGATGCCGAGAACGCTGGACAGGGCGTGGTCGGCAGAACCGCCAGTGGCGCGTCGATTAGCCCAGGCTTCAGCCATCTTGTTCGTCGACGGGATGCGCTCGCTGAGTGCTTCGTTGACGACGTGGTCGACCCAGCCCTCAACCAGTGCCAGGAGGGTCTCCAGGCGAGAAGCCGCAGCGGAGTTAGAAGAAGTAATGCGCGGGCTAAGATCCATGCCCTGCAGCTTGGACATTGCGTCCTGGATGGCCTGCGGGTCGCCGGACTCGAGATTGAGCTCACGGGTGGCTTCTTCGATGTGCGAGGTATCGATGACCAGGCCCATGGCGTATTCCTCGACGGAGGAGACGATGCGCTCAACCAGCCACGGCACGTGGGTAAACAGGCGCTGGCGCGCTGCTTCGTGCGCGGCGATGTAGACCAGGATTTCCTGGCCCGGGATGTTCATATCGCGGGCGATGGTCTGGATATTGTGCGGCAGCAGGGCAGTGGTACCAGCAGGGGCTACCGGCAGGCCGAAGTCGGAGCCGGTCAGGGACTGCTTGGCCAGATCGCCGAGCGCGTGGCCGAGCTGCATGCCGAAGTTCATGCCGGACATCTGCTGCATCATCTGCGACAGCGGGCCCATCATCTCGCGGGCTTCTTCCGGCAGGGAATCCAGCTGTGCGTTGTGCATGTTTTCAGCCACCGGGGTGACCATGCGCTTCCACGCAGGCAGGGTTTCTTCCAGCCACTCGGTGGAGTTCCAGGCCTTGATGGAGCCGGAAGCGGTGGGCAGCGAGGTGACATCGTCAAGCCAGAGTTCTGCCAAACGCGTGGCTTCTTCAACCGCCTTGGTGTCTTCGGCGGTGATGTTCTTTTCACCGTCGATGCGCTGGCGGGCGATGCGCTGCGCCATGTCGTAGTTGACCGCGCTCTTCTGGCCCTCCGGGGAGTTCATCGACGAACCCATGCCAGACAGCATCTGCCCGAATTGGTTGAGCATGTCGCCGAGTCCATTGCCACCGCCACCGAAGCCAAACGCGCCGAACGGGTTCTGGTCACGACGTCCGTTGTTGTCATCGTCGTCGTCATTGTTAGGGAAGGAAAAACCGAATCCGTTGTTCATGTGTCCCAACCTACCGGCGTTTATCCTCACGATCTACGTTAAACACTACGCTGACAGCGAACACGTAGCTGCAGCGAATTAATCTGCCACGGTGAAACGGGTAGGCTCATTACCCGTGAATTCTTCTACTCGTCCCAGCACCCGGATTCGCACCCTGGCATGGGGTGCTATTCCAGTGCTGCTGACCGGGGCTTTGGTCACCGTGGATCGCATCCCCGGCACTGACATCACCTTGACTGTGCCTTATGCCGCAGAAGGTCCCGGTCCGGTCGTGGATACCCTCGGCGAGGTCGACGGCACCGAGGTCGTGGACGTAGATGCGCCAGAAACTTATGACACCACCGGCGAGCTGAGCATGACGACGGTGTCGGTGCGCACCAACATGACGTTGGCGCAGGCACTCGGCCGGTGGATGTTTACTGATGACACCATTGTGCCGATTGATACCGTCATCCCGCAGGATATGAGCGATGACGATGTCCAGGAAGCCAATCAGCAGGCATTCATCCAATCGGAATCGGCGGCCACGCTGGCAGCGATGGATTACTTGAAATTGCCGGTCAAGATTCAGGTCGCGCAGGTTCTCGACGACATGCCGGCAGCTGGGGTAGTAGAGCTCAACGACATCATCACCGGCGTCGACGGCGAGGAGGTCAGCGACCCGGTCAAGGTCCAAGAACTAATCAAGGCAAAAGAGCCTGGCGATGACATCGAGCTCACCTTAGATCGCGGCGGCAAGGAAGTCACTGAGACAGTTGAGCTAGGGGAGAACCCGCACCAGTCCGGCTCGGCGCTGCTGGGCGTATCGATGCTGACGGTGCCAGATAGCGACGTCGAGGTTGACTACAACCTGCAAGATATTGGTGGTCCGTCGGCGGGCATGATGTTTAGCCTGGCGGTCATCGATAAGCTTTCGCCCGGGGACTTGAACGGTGGCAAGCGCGTGGCAGGAACCGGAACCATTGGCGATGACGGTGCCATTGGCCCGATTGGTGGCATCGTGCACAAGGTGGGGGCGGCTGCCGAGCAGGGGTCAGAGCTATTTTTAGCCCCGGCGCAAAACTGTGTCGAGGCAGTCAGTCGCGATCACGGTGACATGGTGGTTGCGTCAGTAGAAACGCTTGACGACGCCATTACCACCATGGAGGATTTCGCCGCCGGTAAACCGGTTAATCGTTGCTAAGTAAGTCCAACTCAGCCAGGCGCTCTTCCGGATCCACCTCATCGGAGTTGGTCAGCTGCTGCATGACAAGGCCTTCACGGTTATCTACTACAGACAAGATGATGGTGCTGCCCAGAGTCGACCAACCCACCACGCGGTTGCCGTCGTCTTCCACGGCGGTAGCGCTGCGCAGGCCGGTAAGCACCTGAGTGGTCTGGGAAGCCTTGGACTTGGACTTGTGGAACTGGAACTGGCCTACTTCTTGGCCAGAGCAGTAGTAGGAGTCTTTGACGCTGCCTTCCGAGCAGCTATCGAATTCGTTGTAGAGCTTCTCGCTCATCACGGGGCCGAAGGTGGCAAAGACCTCGTCCATGATTTCGGCATCGCCGTCTTCCGGCTCTTCCTCAGCTTCGGAGCTAGCGCTTTCCGATGCACTTTCTTCCGACTCTTCTGCAGAGCTTTCTTCGGAGGAGGATTCTTCGGACGAGGCCTCTTCTGAGGTGGTCTCTTCCGCGGTGGTTTCTTCGGAGGTTGCTGGAGCGGGGTCGACCGGTGCTTCTTCCTCGCCATTTGAGCAGGCCACCAACGCCGCGCTCAGTGTCAGAGCAGCGACGAGGCTAGCGGGGCGGGCAAGGCGAGATGACAGCACAGTGTTCTCCTACTACGCGGTGAGCAAAGTCAACAATCCAGTTTAGGCGATCTCGTCCGGATCCTGCTCGAGGCCGTAACGCAACGCCGCAATTACCCCCGGTGCTACCTCCGGACCGCCGCGCAGATGAATCTCATCCTCGGCGAAGGGGCCCTGCTCTTCCAGCTCTTCTTCGGTGGGGCGCATCTGCAGCAAGGTCAGTTCGAGACCTTCCTCACGCAAGGCGCCGGAAAACAGGCGGGCGGGGCGGACATCGTTAGCTGCAAGCTCACCGGAGGTATCGCGGAAGTTAATCTCCTGGGCCAAGATGACACCAGCAATTTCGCGGGGCCAGGCCAAACGCGACACATACTCCGCTAGTTCTTCGGTACCGGGCTCGATGTTTTCGGGGAGATCTTCTTGGACCACCAAAGTGAGGGGAGCGGAATCTTCCGCATCCAAGTCCGCGAGTTGGTCGCTGAGTAACTCCGAGGGAACCAGCGCGAATAGAGTCGGACGTGCTTCCCAGCCTTCGGCGTGGACGAACTCGACGGCCTCCCGCATGGCTTTGTTTAAAGCTTGCTGTGAATCGTTGGGGGAACTCATGAACATCCTTATTCGTTGATTGGGTGTTGCCTTCCCTAAGCTGGAAGACTATACCGCTATTTTCGTACGATTTTTTGATTGGAGCAGGCGTTGGTTTCCGGACTCTCCAGACCTTCCGCGCCAATGAAAGGCCCCAACCGCGCCATAGCGTGGGTGGTGGGCATCATTGCAGCCCTTTTGTTCCTCGGCCCCATGCTGGTCGGCTTTTATACCGAATGGAGGTGGTTTGGTGCCATTGACTATCGGAATGTCTTCACCACGGCGATCGTAGCCCGCATTGTTCTGTTTGTTGTCTTTGCCCTGTTGGCTGCCGTAGTCACCTGGGCAGCGGCCTTCTTCGTATGGAAGGGCCGCCCGGATGGCATGGATGTGGCCGACCTGAATTCGCCGGTCTACCAGTACCGCAAGTCTATTGAAAAGACTATGCACACCGTGCTCAAGGTGCTGCCGATCGTCTTTGGCCTGGTCGCTGGCCTGATTGGCCAGGGTAACTGGCGTACCGTGCTGCTGTTTATCAATGGCAGTGACTTCGGCTTTGAAGATCCGCAGTTCCACAAAGACATGGGCTTTTACGCCTTTGACCTGCCGGTCTACCAGCTGCTGGTCAGCACCTTCTCCCTGCTGGCTGCCATTGCCTTCCTGATTGCCCTGTTTGGCCACTACGTTTTGGGCGGCATCCGCATTGGTAACCGCGCAGCCGGCGTGCGTGGCGGCATCTCCCGCCCAGCCCGCATTCAGCTGGCTGTGACCGCAGGTATCTGGATGGTCCTGCAGGTTATCGGCTACTGGCTGGAGCGCTACGAGCTGCTCTACCGCGAGCACGGCCTGTTTACCGGTGGTTCCTACACCGACATCAATGCTTACTTGCCGGCCAAGATCATCTTGATGATCATCGGCATCGTCGTTGCCATCGCCTTCTTCATGGCGATCGTGATCAAGGACCTGCGCATCCCGGGCCTGGCTGTTGTGCTCATGCTGGTCTCCTCCCTGGCCGTGGGCCAGGCATGGCCTCTGCTGATGGAGCAGTTCTCCGTTCAGCCGAACCGCCAGGCTAAGGAAGCCGAGTCGATTGCCCGCAACATCGAGGCCACCCGCTTTGCGTACGGGCTTACCGATGAAGACGTCACCTACATCGAAAACTGGGGCGACGAGGACATCGACGACGAGCGCGTTGCCACTGACAACGCCACCATCTCCAACCTGCGTCTGCTGGACCCGGACATTCTGGCTCCGACCTTTACCCAGATGCAGCAGCTGCGTAACTTCTATGGCTTTCCGGAAACCCTGGCCATGGACCGCTACGAGATTGATGGTGAAAAGCGCGACTTCGTCGTGGCCGCCCGTGAGGTGGACCCGAACGAGCTGCGTGAGAACCAGTCCAACTGGATTAACCGCCACACCGTCTACACCCACGGCAACGGCTTCGTGGCTGCACAGGCCAACACCGTCGATGAGGTAGCACGCGATGCTGGCTCTGCCCGCGGTGGCTTCCCGGTTTTTACCGTCTCCGACCTGCAGACCCAGGCCGGCCAGGAAGCGGAAGGCGAAGGCGAGACCCAGGACGCTGAGGAGTCCCTGGGCATCCAGGTTGACCAGCCGCGTATCTACTACGGCCCGGTTATTGCCTCTGCCGAGGACGGCCTGGACTACGCCATCACCGGCCAGACCGGCCCGAACCCGGTCGAGTACGACACCGACAACACCACCTACACCTACGAAGGTGAAGGCGGCGTCGAAATCGGCAACATCTTCGACCGCACCGCATACGCGCTGAAGTACCAGGAGCTGAACTTCCTACTGTCGGACCGCGTGGGCTCGGAATCGAAGATTCTCTACGACCGTGACCCGCGTGAGCGCGTCGAGAAGGTCGCTCCGTGGCTGACCACCGACTCGTCTACCTACCCGGCTGTTGTCGATGGCCGCATCAAGTGGATCGTCGATGGCTACACCACCCTGGATTCCCTGCCGTACTCCCAGCGTGCCTCCCTGACGGAGACCACCCAGGACGTGCAGAACCCAGACGGCACCACCCAGCGCCTCATCAACGACCAGGTCGGCTATATCCGTAACTCGGTCAAGGCCACCGTCGATGCTTACGACGGCACCGTTGACATCTACGAGTTCGACACCGAAGACCCGGTCCTGAAGGCCTGGAGCGATGTGTTCCCGAACGTCGTGAAGCCAGAGTCTGAAATCTCTGACGAGCTGCGCGATCACTTCCGCTACCCAGAAGACATCTTCAAGGTCCAGCGCAACATGCTGGCCCGCTACCACGTCGATGACCCAGGCGTGTTCTTCAACAACGACGCCTTCTGGTCCGTTCCGGAAGACCCAACTGCAGGCGAGGCCGAGGGCCTGGACCAGCCGCCGTACTACGTCATGGCTGCTGACCCAGAGACCAACGAGCCAAGCTTCCAGCTGATCACCTCCTTCCGTGGTCTGAACCGTCAGTTCCTGTCCGCACACATGACTGCATCGTCGGATCCGAACTCCTACGGTGACATCACGGTGCGCGTGCTGCCGACGAACACCCAGACTCAGGGTCCGAAGCAGGCGCAGGACGCCATGATGTCCTCTGACCAGGTCGCACGTGACCGCACCCTGTGGGAGGGCACCAACGACCTGCACAACGGCAACCTGCTGGCTCTGCCAGTCGGTGGCGGCGAGATCCTTTACCTCGAGCCGATCTACTCGCAGCGTAAGGACCAGGAATCTGCGTTCCCGAAGCTGTTGCGCGTGCTGGTCTCCTACAAGGGCCGCGTGGGCTACGCCCCGACCATTGGTGAGGCCCTGGACCAGGTGGGCATCGACCCGCAGGCCGCACAGGACATCGAAGAGGTCGAAGGCGACGGCGGCACCGATCCGGAAGCCACCGCACCTGACGATGATGACTCCGTCACCGCCGAGCAGGACGACGAAGCCGAGGCATCCGCACCGGCATCGGCACCGTCTGCTTCGGATGAGGGCGCAGCAATCGAAGACATCAACGATGCTCTGAGCAACCTCGAGGACGCCCGCGATGGCTCCTTCGAGGAGTACGGCAAGGCTCTGGACGAGCTGGACCGTGCAGTTGAGTCCTACCGCAACCTCAACTAAGCGAAGAAAATAGCGAAAACGGCACCTGCCCAGGCGATTTGGGTAGGTGCCGACCGCTATGTATAGTTACATGAGTCGCCAGGACGAAGCGGTTACGCAAAGTCCTAAGCGTAGATGATGGAAGTCATCCGACGCGGGGTGGAGCAGCTCGGTAGCTCGCTGGGCTCATAACCCAGAGGTCGTAGGTTCGAATCCTGCCCCCGCTACCAACTTTCAAGTCCTGACCAGTAGAAATGCTGGTCAGGATTTTTTCGATCCAAGCCCAGAAATGGTCAGAAACACTAAGAAG
Organism: Corynebacterium camporealensis; assembly: GCF_000980815.1. NCBI lineage: Bacteria > Bacillati > Actinomycetota > Actinomycetes > Mycobacteriales > Corynebacteriaceae > Corynebacterium > Corynebacterium camporealensis. Next base: position 695,898 of record NZ_CP011311.1, read on the forward strand.
TACCCTTAAGAACCGACTCACGTGCGCAAAACGGGCGCACATTGTAAGGCGGTGTCCATTTGCTCCGCGAAGTTGGACGCGCAGCGAAGATCTGGGCCTAGTTGGTTGCAAAAACGACATGGATAGGACGACATCGCCTAGGAAGGCCAGACGCCGGAGGAACCGCGGCGGTGGGAGTCGACCAAGTGGGTATCGACTATGCCGCTGGCTTCCATGAGTGCGTACATCGTGGTGGGACCTACGAAAGTGAAGCCTTCTTTGCGCATGGCTTTGGATAGGGCGAGAGATTCTGGTGACTTGGTAGGAATCTCATCGACAGTGTGCGGGTGAGGGGTTTCATCTGGCTGGAAGGACCACACGAAGTCGACGAGTCCGCCTTTGTCACGCAGCTTGATGGTTGCCTGAGCGTTGTTGATGGCTGCAAGGATCTTTGCCTTGTTGCGCACGATTCCAGCGTTATTGAGTAGTCGCTCCACATCGGCGTCGTCATAGGTGGCAACGACGTCCGGGTCGAAGTTGGCGAAGGCCTCGCGGAAAGCCGGGCGCTTGCGCAAGATGGTCGCCCAGGACAGCCCTGCTTGGAAGGCTTCTAGGGTGATGCGCTCGTACATGCCTTGTTCATCGCGAACTGGCATGCCCCATTCGGTGTCGTAGTATTCGCGCAAGAGCGGATCCACAGCTGCCCAGGCAGGGCGGGCAAGGCCGTCGTCGCCAACAACAACGCCAGTATCAGGGGTGCTCATGGTCTTTAGCTTAAAACAGTCGTCCGGCGGCAGTCTCAGCTGGTTCTTCCAGTTCCAACAGGAAGCGCTTGCGTTCCAGGCCGCCGGCGTAGCCGGTCAATGATCCGTCGGCGCCGAGTACTCGGTGACAGGGGATGAAGATGCTAATCGGGTTACGGCCGACTACTTGGCCCACGCGCTGTGCAAGACGCCGGTTGCCTAACTGTGTGGCAATTTCACCGTAGGAGGTGGTCTCGCCGTAGGGGATATCGCGAAGGATGTCCCAGACCCGGATAGAAAATTCGTTGCCGTGGGCGAAGAGGGGGACATCGAAAAGCGTGCGCGTGCCCGACAGGTATTCCTGCAGTTCGGCGGCTGCTTGGGTGAGCAGGGCATCGTCAGGCAGTTGCACCGTGGTGCCGAAAGCCTCAGCGTCAGGCTTATGGGCATGCTCCGGGAAGTAGAGTCCGGTGATGCTGTCGTCCTCAGCGACGAGGGTGATACTTCCCAGCATGGTCTTTAAGGAGGCATTGCGAAGGTTGGTCATGATGCTGCCTTTCTTTGCGGTTAAGGCTACCGGCCAGATTGCATGAGTGGATGACGGACTACCGGTTTCATCACCAGTGTGGTGGACAGCTTGAGGACGCCGGGCAGGGCGGTGAGGTGGTCATCGTAAAGCTTTTGAAATGCGTTTAAGTCCGTGGTGGACACGCGCAGCAGGAAGTCTGGATCGCCGAGGAGGCGGTCGGCTTCGAGGACCTCCGGAATGGTGTCGAGTGCTTCTTCGAATTGGCGAATAGCGCGGCCGTTGCCATCGCGCATGGTGACAAACACGATGGCTTGGAAACCGCGACCGATAGCTTCCGGATTGATAGTGGCGCTATAGCCCGTAATGACACCGGTGCGCTCTAAATCTTTGAGTCGACGATGGCAGGCGGAGATGCTCAAGCGGGCTTCGTCGGCAAGCGTGGTGATGGTCATGCGCCCATCATCTTCCAGTAGCGAAAGAATTTTCCGGTCAACCTTGTCCATGTGGGAAATTATTCCACGATTAAGTCAATTAGATGCAAAAGTGGCAAACATTTTCTGCGCTTCCTTGCATAGTCTTGCGCTGCAAGAAACAAGGAAGGACAGTTATGGATCTCGGATTGGCGTTGGGCTTTTGGGGTGTGTCCGCACTGTTAAGCGTGACCCCGGGTTCGGATTGGGCTTATGCGATGGCCGCCGCGTTGCAGAATCGTTCACCGTTGCCGGCAGTGATCGGTCTGGTTGGCGGGCACTTCTTGGCCAGCGTGGTGGTCGCTGCCGGCGTGGGTGCGATTGTCTCGCAGGCGCCCATCGTATTGACCATCTTGACGGTCATTGGCGCGTTGTACCTGATGTGGCTGGGCATTGTCATGCTGCGCAACCCGCCAGTAGTGGAGGAGGGTGAAGCCGTTGCTGAATCCAGTGTGGGTGCCCAACTAGGCAAAGGCTTTGGTGTCAGTGGCCTTAACCCGAAGCTCTACCTGTTGGCGCTAGTACTCATCCCACAGTTCGTCGACCCGCAGCAGTGGATGCCAGTAGGGCTGCAGATGCTCATTATCGGCATGTTCCATGTCGTCAACGTCACCGTGGTCTACCTGACTGTCGCCTACGGCGCGCGCATCGTTCTGCGCACCCGCCCTGCCGCAGCCCGCATCGTGGCCTATGCTTCCGGCATCATCATGCTGGCTATCGGTGCCTACCTGCTCTTTGAGGAATTCTTCGTGGGCTAGCTGGGTTTACTGTAATCCCTCGACTGCTGCGTTTGCCTTCCTGCAGGCAAGAATTGTGATTACTAGTACGAGTACGGCAACGGCAAGGCTAATCACGCAGAGGATAATCTCGTTGGCGACAAAGAGGCTGGCGATGCCTCCGATAAGCATCGGTACGCTGCTGGTTATAAGGAGATCGGCAGCGGCCTTATGGCCTTTGAACCAGGTTTCTTCGTTGCGCATGACAGCTGCAGTTCTAATTCCGGCCAACTCGTTCTTGGGCAGTGTTCCCTGGGCAGCTTTCACTCCAATCCATAGCACCAGAGCACCAGAAAGCAGCCAGACGACAGCTAAAACGATCGAAGCTGTACTCATGGGCGCCCCTCTCGGTCTCCATTGGTCAATGTGAAGTCAATGCTACGGGTCTGAGCCTGGGCGATGCTTTGCGATGGTTATTCCTTCACCGCTGCGTGCGCCCTCATCGTGGCAAGGAAAATCAACGCCAGCAAAAAGAAGACAGCGGGGATACTCAACCACCCAATGAGGGCGTCGTCGACAAACAAGCAGGCAATGCCACCGATCAGCATGGGGACACCGCTTGCTTTGAGGAAGCCCGCGGCTTCCTTATGGCCTTTGGCCCAGGTCTTTTCATCGCGCAGAAGGGTCGCAGTTTGAATGCCGACTAGATTGTTCAGTTTGAGCGTGCCCTGGTCCGCCTTCGCGCCAACCCACAACATAAGGGAACCAGCAAGCAACCAAGTGACAGCCATAATTATCGAATACACAGTCACGGGAGCTCTCCTGGTTCTTGCTGGAAAGTAGAGCTTTAATCCTACGAGAGCTAAAGGCTGTAGAAGGTGCTTTTAGATGGAAAATTATTCTTAATTGGCTCGGGTAGACCAATCCTTGCCGCGGAAAGATTTAAGCGCTCGGGATTGGACCTGCGATTGCCCAGGCACCGATAACACGACGGTTAGAAGAGTGATAGAACGACGGTTAGGACTCTGATAAAAAGACGGTTAGGAAGGTGATAACTCGTCGGTTAGCAGATGTTGACGCAGGTCATCCTGCGGAGAGTGGGAACTGGGGGGATCGGGTAGAAAGGCTTAACCCAACAGGGCGAGGCCGTGGGCGATGAGGATTTTGGCAATCATCGCGGCAGGGTAGACCATTGTGTAACCGAGGGTGACGCGTGGGTCGGAGGATGTGCGGGTGTTGGCAAAGGCCAGGATGGCCGGCTGAGTTTGGGCGCCGCCGAGGATGCCGGCGGTCTTGGTGGCACCGATGCCGAGTAGCTTGCGCATGCTGATGACCACGCCGACGGCGACGATGGTGGTGATGATGAAGCCCAGCAGAAGAATCTTGATCCAGGCGCCACCGGTGAAGGCTTCTGCGATTTGGCCGCCGGCGTTGGTGCCCGCTTGGGCGAGAAAGAGCAGCAGACCGAATTCGGCCAACACGGTGTTGGCGGAGTGGGGAAGTGCCGTAATCAGTGAGCCCACGCGGCCGACGTGTGCCATGAGCAAAGCGACGATGAGCACGCCAGCTGCAGCGCCCAGGCTGAAGGAATCACCACCCGGGAGCGGGATGGAAATCTGGCCAATGGCATAGCCCAGTGATAGGCCCAGGCCGAGGGCTACGGGGTTGATGTCAGTGAGTCCCTTAGACGAATCACCGAGGAAGTTGGAGATTTCCTCCAAAGACTCCGCAGGGCCAACGACGCGGACGCGGTCGCCGAGTTCGACGACGAATTCGGGCATGGCTACTTGGTCTTCATCGGCACGACGCACACGGGAGATGCGAGCGCCCCAGCGATCGGACAGCTCGTTGTTGAGCTGGGCAATGGTGTGACCGGCGCGGTCGTGTTTGGAGATGGTGATGCGGCGAAAGTCGAGTTCGTGCCGGTCTTCGATAAGCAATTGCGGGGAGGCGCGTCCCACGGTGTCAGTTACGAGGTTGAGGTATTCCGGGGAACCAACCACGGTGATGACATCGCCGGGGTGTAAGTGGTCACCGTGAACGGGCAGCACGGTGTCGTTATGTCCGACGCGACGCAGGCGGGTGACCTGAACTTCGCTATCGCCTAAGTCCAAAATGTCGCCGATGCGGAAGCCGTCGTGGGTGACCTGGATGTGCACGGTAGTTACGGGTGCGGTGGTGTCGTCGTCATCGCCAGCCCGGCGCAGCACCAACACGGTGGCAATCATCATGCCGATGACACCGAAGAGGTAGGCCACGGCATAGCCGACGGTTGCAGGGCCTGCTTGGCCGGTGGCTTCGCTGGCAGCTGCCAGGGCAGGGGTATTGGTAATCGCGCCGGCAAAGGTACCGGCGATCACGGCGATGTCGAGGTCGAGAACGAAACTGCCGACAGCCCACGCAACGATGGCGGCGATGATGAACACCCCGACCATCGCAAAGACAGGCCCTGCGGCACTGCGCAGCGACTGGAAGAAGGTCACACCGGAGTTGTTGCCGATACCAAAAGCGAAGAGCACTAGTCCCAGCGTGCCGAGGATGGGCGGCAGGGTGGCCTCGACATCGGCAGCTGCCGCAGCAGCAGAAATACCAATGCCTAAAAAGAGCACCGCGGCTGCACCCATGCTGATGCTGCGGATGCGGACACTGCCCAAAGCCATCCCGGCGCCGATGAGCACAAAGATCAGCAAAATGGGATGGACAGCAAGGAATTCAAGCAAAGAAGTCATGGTGTCTCAGACAACTAGTTGGGTGCAGTGGAACCGATGAAAAGCGTACACAAGCCATAGTAGGGGCACCCGAATTCTGGATGATTGGTAACGGGTTGAAAACGTTCTGTAACGCTGCCTGTGCGATGTATGCATTTGTGCGAACATAAGGTGTCTTGCTCATCCACTACCGAAAGAAGGCAGCTTTATGCTTCGTCTCTCGCACCTTAAGAAAGTCCTGGTGGGCTCGGCTTTCGCAGGTGCGTTTTTCTTCGGTGCCCCAGCTGCGGGTGCCGATGAATTACCAACGCCAAACTTTGATTCCGCAGGCTTTGTTGACCAGGTTCGCAGCGACCTGGCGAACTTCGGTATCCAGACTCCTGAGGTAGACACGGCTGTTACCGATGCCGTCGATTCTGCCCTGGAATCCGCCGTACCGCAGGCACCAGCTCAGCAGCCGGCCGAACAGCTAGCAGAGCAGCCAGCGCCACAGGTTGCTCCTGCCGTTGAGCAGGCTGCATCCCAGGTGCAGCAGGCTGCCGATGCCGCCGCGGAATACGCACAGCCAGCCACCAACCCCAACCCGATTGGGCTGTTGGAGGAAGCCACCCAGCCAGACTGGAAGCCACTGGGCAACGACCCGTACTACCAGTGGAAGAACGACATGTTCTCCAAGGTCGCTGCCGGTAAGCCAGAGGCAGAGTTCATTCTGCACCGCGTACCAGGCTCGTTCTTCGATGCCCCACGCATCCCAGATGAGTCCGATACCGCGATGACCCAGGATAAGTCCCTGTACGGTCCGGGCACCCCGCTATATATCGGCGAGGACTCCTTCTGCACCCTGACCGTTGCCGGTAACGATGCTGAAGGCCGCAAGGTCGGTCTGACCGCCGCGCACTGTGGTCAGGTCGGCGACGAGGTCACCTCCGCTGACTCCTGGCAGGTTGGCCCGACCGGCACCATCGTCGATCGCAACGAGTACCTGGACTACTCCGTGATCGAGTTTGGTTCCCAGGCTGAAGTCACCCGCAGCTACAACGGCGTTCACGCCAACAAGCTCGGCGGCAACGTCCGCCCGGGTGAACTCACCTGTAAGCGCGGCGTTGCCACCGGCACCACCTGCGGCATGACCTACGTACAGGGTCAGGAACTGCAGGTAAACCAGGTCTGTGCAATGCAGGGCGATTCCGGCGCACCGCTGTTTAGCCGGGGTCGCCTCGTCGGTTCCATCACCGGCGGTGTCATCGGTAACTTCGCGTGCCACTCCCCACTGCAGGGCGCAGTACACGCACCAACCATGGCAACCAACATGGACGCCATCCTCGCTGACCTCAACCGCCGCGGCGGAGTAGGAGCAGGCTTCCACCTTCCCGAATAAGTCCTTCAGACTTCTTCGGGAAGACTAAAGAAGACTAAGAGGAAATAGGAAAGCGGGGCGCGCCGGGAAGAACCCGGGCGCCCCGCTTCTTGCGTTTTACTTCAACCGGTTAGTTCAGTTTGCGGAGGACGGTGTCTTGGAGCAGGCCGTTGGAAGCGACGGCGGAGCCGCCGTGCGGGCCATTCTCGCCTTCGACGTTGGTAAACGTGCCGCCGGCTTCGGTGACGATAAGGGAAGGTGCTGCTAGGTCCCAGAGGGAGACTTCGGGTTCGGCGGCGACGTCAACAGCGCCTTCGGCAACCAGGCAGTAGTTCCAGAAGTCGCCGTAGCCGCGCAGGCGCCAGGCTTCATCGGACAGCCCGATGAGGTTCTCCCGCAGGCCGCGGTCGGCCCAGCCGGATAGGGAACTAATCGCTAGGGAGGCATCGGAAAGCGCGCGCACCTTGGACACGTGCAGGCGCTTTGGTTCACCGCCGAAGACGCGGTAGGCGCCCGAGCCCTTAGCGGCGTACCAGCGACGGCGCAGGGCAGGAGCGGAGACGACACCGACGACGGGCTCGCCGTCCTCCAGCAGAGCAATCAGGGTGGCCCAGACCGGAACGCCGCGTACGAAGTTCTTGGTGCCATCGATAGGGTCAATGACCCACTGGCGGCCTTCGAAAGAGGCTTCACCACCGAATTCTTCGCCCAGGACTTCATCCTGCGGGCGAGCTTCCTTCAACGCGGCGCGCAGGCGCTTTTCGCAGGCTAAGTCAGCATCAGAGACCGGAGTCATATCCGGCTTTTCCTTGACGTGCAGGTCAGACGCTTCAAAGCGGTGCATGGTCAGCGTGTCCGCGCGACCAGCCAATTCCAGGGCTAAGCCCAGATCTTCTTTGTACTTACCCACGGAGCCAGCCTTCCATTTCCTTTACTACCTGGGCATTACCAGCGAGGCACCACTCTACTCCACCAGCTTGCACCTTTTTGCCAATTCCGCCTGCAGATTCCACCAGGGCCTTGCCTGGTAGCCAATCCCAGTCCGGGACGCTGTGCTGCATCCAGGCGCCCAAGGTGCCATCGGCAACAGATGCTAAGTCAACAGAGCCAGCACCCAGCATGCGGACGGTGGCAAAGTTTTGGGCCACAGACTTCCACGCAGCAGCGATATCAGCATTGACCATGCTGGTGGGGTGCAGGTAGGAGCTTAAGCTGATTTGGGAGGCGGGGGCATCGTTAAGCTTTTGCACCGGCTGACGGTCACGAGTGGTGGGGTTGTCCTTGCCGCCGAACCAGGTATAACCCATGGCAGGGCGGTGGACGGCGCCTAAGATGAGCTCGTTGTCATCGCGAAGTGCGAGTGCAGAGCACCAGTAATCCGAACCAGAGGTGAAGTTGTAGGTGCCATCGACCGGATCAATGACCCAGGTACGCCCGGTCTTCGACTCGCGGGAGGCACCTTCCTCGCCGAGCAGGCCATCCTCGCCGCGCAGGGCTTCGAGCACCGTGGCAACGAAGCGTTCGGCGGCACGATCGGCATCGGTGACGACATCCGATACGGAGGTCTTCTGATCGACGTTCAAGCCCTGCTCACGCATGCGCCAGGCCAATCGCCCTGCGTTATAGACCAGCGCCTGGGCTAAGTGGGCGTCGTTATCGTCGGCGTGGGCGACCATGAAGGTCTTCGCGATCGCGTCGATCATCTCGTTCAAGCTCGGCTGTTGACTCATGGGCTCAATTGTCGCCCTTAATGCGGCCGATCGCTAATTAAGGGTTTCTAAACGGTAGACTGGGAGCCTATGCGCCCGGAAGTACAAGCACGTCTTAAGCAGCTAGAGACCACCTTCGACACCATTGAGAAGGTCATGGATCCTGAACAGCTGGCTGCCCAAGTACGCGAGCTCGAAGCCCAGGCCGGCGACCCGTCACTGTGGGATGACCCGGCCCATGCGCAGAAAGTCACCTCGGCGTTGTCTGGTGCGCAGGCGAAGTTGCGCAAGCTGGAATCCCTGCGTGGCCGGTTGACTGACATCCCAGTGATGTATGAGCTGTCAGAAGAAGAGGGCGATACCGCGCTTGCCGATGAAGAACTCGACGACCTCGCCGAGACCATCGAGTCTTTGGAAGTCACCACGATGCTGTCTGGTGAGTACGACCAGCGCGAGGCCGTGATCAACATTCGCTCTGGTGCCGGCGGTGTCGATGCTGCCGACTGGGCGGAAATGCTTATGCGCATGTACACCCGCTGGGCGGAAAAGCATGGGCACCCAGTTGATGTCTATGACATCTCCTATGCCGAAGAAGCTGGCATTAAGTCTGCGACCTTCGTCGTGCACGGCGAATACATGTATGGCCAGCTGTCCGTCGAGCAGGGTGCACACCGCCTGGTGCGTCTATCGCCCTTTGATAACCAGGGCCGCCGCCAGACTTCTTTTGCGGAGGTCGAAGTACTGCCGGTGGTGGAGCAGACCGACTCCATTGAGGTTCCGGACTCCGAGGTCCGCGTGGATGTCTACCGTTCCTCCGGTCCGGGTGGCCAGTCGGTGAATACGACCGACTCCGCTGTGCGTCTAACGCATATCCCGACCGGCATCGTGGTGACCTGCCAGAACGAAAAGTCCCAGATTCAGAACAAGGCCTCTGCCATGCGCGTGCTGCAGGCCAAGCTGTTGGAGCGCAAGCGTCAGGAAGAACGCGCCGAACTTGACGCTCTAGGTGCAGGCGGCAATGCCTCTTGGGGTAATCAGATGCGTTCCTACGTGTTGCACCCGTACCAAATGGTCAAGGACTTACGCACCAACCACGAAGTCGGCGACCCCAGCAAGGTGCTCGACGGCGACCTCGATGACTTTCTCGAAGCCGGTATCCGCTGGCGCATGGCGCAGCAACAAGAATCGGAATAGCCAAGAAACGAAATAGCACAAGAAAAAGACCCAGCGGGTGCTGGGTCTTTAACTGTTTTCGGCTGTTTAGGAGGCCGGGTAATCCATTGGGGAACCTGGGCCCAGCGGAATGCCGATGAGGTACCAGATTGCGAAGAAGATGAACCAGCCGACCAGCATGCTGATGGAGTACGGCAGAGCCAGGGACATCAGCGTACCGACGCCCGCGCGCTTGTAGTAACGCTGCAGGAAGGTCAGTGCCAGTGCGAAGTACGGCGACATCGGGGTGATGATGTTTGTCGGGGAGTCACCGATACGGAACAGCATCTGGGAAACCTCCGGGGAGGTGCCCACGTACATCATCATCGGGACGATGACCGGAGCCATCAGTGCCCACTGTGCAGAACCAGAGGTGATGAACAGGTTCAGCAGGGCCACCATGAGTACCAGGCCGGCGAACATCAGCAGCGGCGGCAGATCCCATGCCTGCAGGAGCTCAGAGCCCTTAATTGCGGTCCAGACACCCAGGTTCGACCACTCGAACCATGCCAGGAACTGCGCGACGGCGAAGAAGAGCACCAGCATCGGCACCAGGGTCTTAATGCCCTTGGCCATGAAGTCCGGGACATCGGCAGCTTCAGTAATGGTGTTGGCAACCACGCCGTAGACAATGCCCACGGTCAAAAAGGCCAGCGCAATCGGGACTGCAATGGCGGTAATCAGCGGCGATTCCATGAACTCGCCATCTGGACCAGACAGCGGGGAAGCCGGGATAAACAGCAAAGCGAAGAAGCCAGCCAGGAAGATGAGCAGGGCGATGCCGGAAGCGGTCAGAGCCTTGACTTCATAAGGCTTGAGCTTCATTGCTTCTTCATCGTCGGCGAAGTCGTAGTCGCTTTCCTCAGCGGCCGTAGCAGAACCCTTCGGAGCGTCCTCAACTTCTTCGTTGTTGCCACCCTGGGCATTGGAGAAGGAGACTTCTTCGTAGTTGATCTTGTCGTGGTCAACCAGTTCCTGGGCCTTGTCCTTGATGAAGAACTCAGTCACTGCGGTAATGATCAGCGACAGCACAATGGCGGAAGGAATAACGAAGAAGATGTTCGCCAGCGGGGAAACTTCGTAGTTTTCATCGACCATCTGTGCCGCCGGGGTCGAAATGCCAGCCAGCAGCAGGTCGGTGATGTTCAGAATCAGCGAGGCGTTAAAGCCTGCTGACGATGCCGCAAAGGCCACCATCGCACCCACGATGGGGGAGCGGCCCACAGCGTGGAAGGCCATAGCACCCAGTGGGATGAGGATGACGTAAATAGCATCGGATGCCACAGAGCCAGTCACACCGGCCAGTGCTACCACGAAGGTCAGCATGCCTGGCTTCACGCGGGCCACCATGGCGCGCACCAGGGCAGACAGCAGTCCAGACTGCTCAGCCACGGCCACACCCAGCATCACTGCGAGGATGACACCGAGTGGTGGGAAGGAGGTGAAGTTTTCTACCGCGTCAGTGACCATGCGGGAGATGTTCTCACCAGTAAGCAGGGACTCCACGTACACCGGCTCGCCGGTCTCGGGGTCTTCTGCCTGCATTCCGACCATCGAGCCAATCCAGGAGCTAATAGCTACGAGGCCGGCCAAGATAACGAAGAGCCAGAATGGATCTGGCAACTTGTTACCAATTTTCTCAATTGTTCCGAGGAATCCGCCCGGGGATTCCTGCCGGGTTTCCTTTTCAGTGGTGGTATCATTCATAGGTCACGGCGCTTTCTTGTTGTTCTCGTCGGGCCTTTAAACACGAAAGTGTTTCGTATCACTGTACGACGTGAAATCTGATTTGGCAGCTTTACCCCTTTATTGGGAGGGGTTTCTAGGTGTTGCAGATGTTGCTACAGTTAAGCAAGTGATCACCTTCGATAAAGTAACCAAGGTCTATGAGGCCTCAGCGCGCCCAGCGCTGGATGAGGTGTCTTTCCAGATCGAAGACGGCGAATTCGTCTTCCTCATCGGTCCTTCCGGTTCTGGTAAGTCCACCTTCTTGCAGCTCATGGTGCGCGAGACCAATGTCACGAGCGGTGACATCCACTTTGACCGCTTCCACGTCAACCAGCTCAAGGGCAAGGAAATCAACCGTCTGCGCCAGTCCCTGGGTTATGTATTCCAGGACTTCCGCTTATTGCCGAAGTTGAATGTCTACCAAAACGTGGCTTTTGCCCTTGAGGTCATCGGCAAGAAGAAATCTCGCATCGATAAGGCAGTGCCTGAGGTGTTGGAAATGGTGGGTTTGGGTTCCAAGCAGTACCGCCTGCCCCATGAGCTTTCCGGTGGTGAGCAGCAGCGCGTGGCCATTGCCCGTGCCTTTGTGAACCGTCCGAAGCTATTGCTTGCCGATGAGCCAACCGGCAACCTGGATCCTGCCACCGCGGCTGAAATCATGTCGTTGCTGGCGCGTATCAACCGCCGCGGCACCACCGTGGTGATGTCGACGCACAATGCGCGTGCGGTTAACGAAGCGCGTCAGCGCGTTATCGAGCTGCAAAATGGCAAGCTGGTGCGCGATGAAGCCAACGCGGTCTACGGGGAGGCGCTGTAAATGCAATTGGGATTTGTTTTCCGCGAAGCCTTCAAAGGCTTAGGCCGTAACCTCACCATGACCATTGCCTTGATTATCACCACGGCCATCTCGGTCGGCCTGGTGGTCGCGGGCATCTTGGTGACCAACATGACCAACGACACCAAAGAGATTTATCTCGAGCGCGTCGAGGTCATGGTGCAGTTCAACGATGAGGTCTCCGATACTGATCAAGACTGCAGCACCGCACCGTGTCGCGATCTGAAGGAACAGCTCGAAGCCGACGACAACGTCGAGCACGTCGAGTTCCGCTCCCGCGAGCAGTCTTATGAGCGTTTCTCGGAAATCTTCCGCGATACCGATCCAGTCCTGGTGGAGGAGACTTCCCCGGATGCACTGCAGGCTGCCCTGCACGTGCGCCTGACTGACCCGACCCAGACCGATGCTATCGATGCCGTGCGTGACCTCCCGCAGGTCGACACTGTCGTTGACCAGGTCGAAGAAGTCCGCGATGCCACCAGCAACTTGGATTCCATCCGCAATGCCACCTTCTTGTTGGCTGCGGTGATGAGCATTGCCGCCATCTTCCTGATTGCCAACATGGTGCAAATCGCAGCGTTTAACCGCTCGCGTGAGATGTCGATTATGCGCATCGTCGGCGCTTCGCGCTGGATTACTCAGGCACCATTCGTGCTCGAGGCAGTCCTGGGCACCTTCATCGGCGTCATCCTGGCCGGTGTCGGCGTCTTCGTGGGCAAGAAGTTCGTCCTCGACCCCGCACTGTCTGGCCTGTATGACTCGCAGCTCATCGCCCCGATTAAGACCGGCGATATCTGGATTGCCCTGCCACTGACCGGCCTGGTGGCCATCCTCTTTGCCGGCCTGGCTGCGCAGGTGACCATGCGTGCGTATGTGCGCAAGTAAGTTACACTGAAGGGGTTATGGCAAAAAAGGGTAAGAAGAAGGGGAAGCCAGCGGACGGCACAGCCACGCTGGCTACCAACCAGCGCGCCCGGCACGACTATAAGATTCTCGACACCTACGAGTGCGGAATCGTACTGCTGGGCACCGAAATCAAGTCGCTGCGCGAGGGCAAGATCTCGCTTAACGACGCCTTCGCGACCATCGACAAAGGCGAGGTCTACCTGCGCAACCTCCACATCCCGGAGTACTCCATGGGCTCGTGGACGAACCATAGCCCCAAGCGCACCCGTAAGCTGCTGCTGCACCGTCGCGAGATCGATAAGCTCATCGGCCAAGTCCGCAACGGCAACAAGACCTTGATTCCACTGAAGGTGTACCTGAAAAACGGCTACGCCAAACTGGAACTCGGCCTGGCCCAAGGTAAGCAGGACTACGACAAGCGCGAAGACATCAAACGCCGCGACCAAGACCGCGAAATCTCTCGTGAACTCGGCCGTCGCGTGAAGGGCATCAACGTCTAACAATGATCACTACCGCCAAGGTCCACGATGTAGTCACAGGGGAGACTGCTATTCGTGGCACGGCGGTGTTAGTAGATCGGCTGTGGCCGCGGGGCATCGCAAAGCGGGACCTGCCTTACGATGAATGGTTCAAATCCTTCGCGCCTTCCCCGGAACTGCGCAAGTGGTGGAATCACGACCCGGAGCGTTTCGACGAATTTTCCCGCCGCTATCGCGCGGAACTCGATGCCAACCAGACAACCGAGCTGCGCCAACTCCGTGAGCTCGCCCAAGAGGATCTCACCTTGTTATTTGCGGCCAAAGACCGCGACTGCAATCACGCGATCGTGCTTGCTCAGTGGCTTGGGGAATAACTACGTATCCGGTAGGGTTGTATGAACCGTAGGAAGGAAACGCTACCCGTCCTACACGGTGTATGGGGTTGATTTGGTTTCGACTTCGTACGCTGCGCCAGGGGAAGCGTGCCGGTGCAGGCTAGAGACCACCGTTAAGCGTCGTAGCAACCAATAAACGCAGAGAAGAACTCTCAGCGTGACTACGCCCTCGCTGCCTAATTACAGCGACGCGTGTCTGTCAGCCTAGGTTTGGTTCCTGACCTAGATCCTGGCATCGACTAGGGAACTTGCCATCCGGCCGCGCCGTCAGGGCCGGATGGGACTCTTACTGGCGGCTGGGCCCATCATCCGGAACGTGTTCGCCCGATCCGGAGGGCCGAGTAGAGATTCCGCGCGAACTGCGCACGGAGAAGCCCTGGCAAGGTGACGAAGGACCCGGGTTCAATTCCCGGCAACTCCACTGCAGCCCCTCACTTGTTTAAGCAGGTGAGGGGCTATTTTCTTGGATAATCAAGCTGCAGTGTTAGTCACGAGCCCACGAGGGCAGGCGTTCTCCTTGGTCGAATGGTGCGCGGACGGTGATTTGGCCGTTGGAGTCGATGAGCGTGATGTGCTTGGCGCTGCCGCGGTCGTGAGCGGTGACCTCGGCATCGAAGTCGACGATGGCGTTGAGTAGATTCGCGCAGGATGGAATCGTCGCGTTGTTTAGTACGACGCAGTTGCGCAGGGTGGCACCTTCTTCGACGGTCACGCATGGGCCAATAACGGAATTGATGACTTCACCGCGAACGTTAGCGCCGGGGGCGATGAGCGAGTTGTCAATGGTGGCACTCTCGTGGATCTTTGCTGGTAGAAGCTGCGGCTGGGCAGACCAGATAGGCCACTTTTCATCGTCCAAGCGGATGCCTTCACCAGCCAAGATTTCCATATGAGCTGCCCAGTAAGACTGCACGGTGCCTAAGTCCAGCCAGTAACCGTTGTGCTTGTGCTGTGCGACGCGGTGGTTTTCCACGAAGTAGGGAATCAGATCATCGCCGTAGTCCGCGAGCTCATCTTTCTCGGCAAGCTCGCGCAATGCGTCGACCAGTTTCTTGGTCTTGAATAAGAAGATTTCACAACCGACAGTGTTGGAAATCGGCTCTTCTGGCTTGTACTGGAAATCGGTGACGATTTGGTCTTCCGCCTTCACGACGGAGTAACGGCTTGGGTCTTCGTTGATGTCGGTGGTGACCATGGTGAGGTCTGCTTCCAGCGTCTGGTGAGTATCGAGGACATCTAGGTAGTTGACCAGGTAAAGGTGGTCGGCGGAAAGGACCAGAACGAGGTCAGGGTCGTGCTTTTCGATTTCCTGAATCTGGGAGTGCAGCGTCGACGTATTGCCGGCACTAAAGCCTTCGCCTTCTTTACCTTCAAACGGAAACGCCAGTTGGAGACCACCGTAGGAACGGTCCAGGTCCCACGCGCGACCACCCTTGATGTGGTCGTTGATGGAATTCGGCAGGTACTGCAGCGCCATAATCACATCGGTGGTGTAGGAATGCGCCAGATTCGACAAGGAAATATCAATCAGGCGGTACGTTCCAGCGATGGGAAGAGCAGGCTTTGCCCGGTGGTCTGTCAGCGACTCCAGGCGTGAACCTTTGCCACCGGCCAAAATGATCGCGAGCACCTTAGGAAGTTTCATTTCCAATACAATACCGGAGAATGTGGCCTCCCAAGTGAATTACTTTTGGGCTTGGGGGACTACGCCGCATGTCGTGTCGCCGCCCGTCAATGCGTGGCGGTTGCGGGCAACGAGCCTGTAGATGCCTTCAATAGGGACGCGGAATGGAAAGAAGGAAAGCAGCTTCGCGGCTACTTTTCCGCCCCGGCCCCAACTGGATAGGAGACCTGTCACGGCACGACCACCGCCATAGGTTGTGAAGCTGTGCGCGCTCGGCACGATGAGATAGACCCGTTGGTCGGCGTCTTCTTGAGTGAGGCCAAAGTCGGAAAGGTTAACCTCCCGGGAAGCAGTGAATTCAACCTTCGGGAACAGCTTTCGAAATCTCTTCACCGCTGCAGTACAAAAACCACAATCGGCGTCGTAGATAAAGAGCATGGTGTGCATTCTACCTGTGGACCCTCGTTAATTACGCTGGGAGAATGACTGCTTTGAGTATTCACCGTGCCGGAGTCGAGGACGCTGAAGCCCTCGTGGCGCTATCGAAAGAGACCTTCACAGAAACCTTCGGGCACCTCTACGCGCCAGAAGATCTGGCTAGCTTCCTTGAAAGCGCTTATGACTTAGGTAAACACAAACGCCTGCTTGCCGATGCCGATTATGCGGTGTGGCTGTTGGAGTTGGGAGATAACACGGTTGGCTATGTACTCGCAGGACCGTGCAGCCTGCCGTATGAAAAAGTCCAGGAAACGGATGGGGAAATCAAACGCCTCTATATTCTGTCTGATTACCAGGCTGGTGGTTACGGCGCGCGCTTGATGAACACCGCCCTGGGGTGGCTCGGAGAGAAAACCATTTGGCTAGGTGTGTGGTCAGAAAACTACGGTGCACAGCGCTTCTATAACAGGTACGGCTTTAACAAGGTCGGTGAGTACTACTTCGAGGTCGGCGAACACCGCGACCTGGAATTCATTTTCCGCAAGGACTCGTAGTACTCAACCATCGACACTTTAGCCGGGGATTAAGTCGCGATCTGGGTTGTTGGCTGATCACTACCAAGCGACCCGAACCGAAATGGCACTGGTTTTGAGGACAGTATTCCGGCAGGTGGTTAGAAGTTGTTGAGAACTGCGTGGGCGATCAGCGTGTCGATGCGGCGCACATCGCACTTAGGGCCGATCTTAATTTTGATGTCTCCTGCTCTAGTCCATAGTTCGATTTCTGCGTTGGCGTCGAGTAGGGATCCTGCGCTCTCGGATGACCACATGTTGATTGCCGAATAGGGCAAGGAATAGATTTCTACTTTCTTGCCCCGAATGCCTTGCGCGTCACGCACAATTAAGCGTTTGGTGGTGAAAATAGCTGAGTCACGAAATGTTTTGAAAGCGCACACTGCCTGTTCGCCTTGTACGAGCAGTTCTGTTACGTCTTGCGGGATGGGCACTTCCTCAAAGAATGTCCAATCTGCAACCTTACTAGCTTCCATGCCTATTCCTTTGCTTCAGCCTTGCGCACTCAATTGGCGCGATAAGTGATATTACCTGGAGAGAGGGGCGGCTCATGGTGGATTCATCGTTTGGTTTGGAGGGGGAGCGTGAGTTTAAACACGCTATGACCGAGACCAACCGTGAGATGGGAAGCGGATAGGTGCTGCGATGATTTAAGGAGCATCGTCAAGCAATGCATGAAAAAGGCCCTGGCAGGTGCCAGGGCCGGTGGGGGAAGTGGAGGTTAGACGAACAGGCTCCAGATGGTGGCGCCGACGGCGACGAGGCCGGCGATGACCACGAAGTAGTTGGAGGCGCGGCCGCGGAACTGTTCG
Organism: Corynebacterium camporealensis; assembly: GCF_000980815.1. NCBI lineage: Bacteria > Bacillati > Actinomycetota > Actinomycetes > Mycobacteriales > Corynebacteriaceae > Corynebacterium > Corynebacterium camporealensis. The sequence continues at coordinate 713,110 of NZ_CP011311.1, forward strand.
AGGGCGTCGATTTTGTGGATGGCGTACATCGGCAGCAGGTACAGGATGGACGCGATGAATGGTCCGCCGATGGCTTCGATAAGTCCCAGGATGGATGGGTCGATGATGGCGACGATCCAGGCGGTGACGAAGATGAAGACGTGGACGGCGGTGTTGATCTGCGAGCGGGAGAGTTTCTTGGCCAGCCCTGGTGCGGCGCGGCGGACGAGGTAGTTGCCGCCTTCGGTGGTGCCGAGCACGTGGCCGAAGTAGGAGGAGACGATTGCGGCGATGGCGATCAGCGGGGAGATGAATGCCAGGACCGGTACGCCGGTTTCGTTAGCCAGGTAGGACAGGACGGGCAGGTTTTGTTCGCGGGCTTCCTGCATGCCGTCCGCACCCAGTGCCAGGGTGCAGGACCAGACGAAGAACATGGTGAATACCGTCAGCAAGATGGCGGTAATGACCAGGGTGCGGGAGGCGTTTTCTGAGCCCTTTTCTTTGCCGTGGGCGCGCACCATTGCCAGGGAGAACTGCGAGATGGCAGGGGAGTGGTTGAAGGAGAAGACCATCACCGGGATGATGAGTGCGACCGCGCCGACCATGCGCCAGTCGGTGGTGCCGACTTCCATGAAGGAAGCGAAGTCCCAGCGCGGGATGAGGTAGAGCGAGATGGCGCCGAGGGCGAAAATCAGTGGGTAGACCAGGAACTGGGTGACCTTCAGCACGATGTTTTGGCTAAAGGCAAAAACGATGGTCATGATGCCGACCAGGAGGAATGCCAGGAGGGCACGCGGGATGGACGGGCCGTTGAGCTGATTGACGATGAAGCTGTCGACCGTGTTGGTGATGGAGACGCCATAAATCAGCACGATGGGATAAATGGCGAAGAAGTAGAGGATGGAAATCAGCAGGCCAGCCTTATCACCGAAGTAGTCGGTGACCACCTCAGTGATGTCGTCACCCTGGCGCGGGGAGGCGCAGATCATGCGCGCGAGACCGCGGTGGGAGAAATAGGTCATCGGGCCGATGAGGATGGTGGCAATCAGCAACGGCCAGAAGCCGAAGCTACCTGCGTTAATCGGAAGAAAGAGGATGCCTGCGCCCACGGCGGTGCCGAAGAGGGAGATCGCCCATTCGATATTAGAGTTGTGCTTTTGTTCGCCGGAGGAGGCAGTGGCGGGGGAGGTAGAGCTTTGGTTCACGTTCTGCCTTAATGGTTGTGGGTGGCCACGTAACACTTCTAAGTTTTGAGCAGGTATACATATAAGTCAAAATGTGACTGTAATCTCTGCATGTTTCACCCCCGACTGTGAACGAGGTCAAAGGAAACGGTTCTGTAAATAAATCACTAAACCCTAGCGATGTGACCTAGTAGACAGATAAGCTATCTCCCATCTTCGGAAGGAGCCAAAGATGGCTACTGCAACATCGCAATCATCAGAGAAGACCAAGAAGTCATGGCTGGATAAGTTCCTGACCGGAGTGGAGAAGCTGGGCAACAAGCTGCCCGAGCCTTTTACTCTCTTTTTGGGACTGTTCCTGATTACAGGTTTGGCCTCGTCGATTATGGCGTGGCAGGGCGTATCCGTCATCGTGCCGGGTACAGAAGAAGAACTTGCGGTCAAGGGTCTATTTACCGGTGAGGGAATGACCTGGCTGACCACCACAATGGGCGAGAACTACATCGGCTTCCCGCCGCTGGTGACCGTCCTTCCTATTTTGCTGGCTGTCGGTGTGGCAGAGCGTTCCGGAATGCTCTCCGCATTGATTCGCCAGCTTTTCGGTAGCGCGAAGAAAGCGGTGCTGCCGTACGCGGTCGGCGTTATCGGTGTGACTGCATCGGTCATGGCCGATGCCGCATTCGTCGTGGTGCCACCGCTGGCCGCCATGGTGTTTAAGGCCGCCGGCCGCCACTCGGTCGCAGGTCTTATCGGTGGCTTCGCCGCCGTGGGCGCGGGTTATTCGACCGCACTGGTGCCGACCTCCCTGGACGCGCTGTTTGCGGGTATCACCAACGCGGTGATGGATACCCTGCCGGGTACTGACTACACCGACGTCAACGCGGTGTCGAACTACTTCTTCAACATTGCTTCCTCGATTGTGCTGGGTATTTTGGCCGGTTTCATTACCGACCGCATCATTGAGCCGCGCATGTGGAAGCAAGACGTGCCGACTGAGCAGCGCGCTGTTGAGGAAGGCGACGAGGAAGAAGAAGAGATCAAGGCTGAGCTCTCGGGCACCGAAAAGCGCGGCTTGGTGATCACCATCGTCGCGGTGTTGATTCTGACCGCACTAATTTTGCTGGCGGTGCTGCCGACGGCTTCGCCGTGGCGCAATGAGACCACCGGCTTTTTGCCAAGCTCACCGCTGCTGGACTCTATTGTCTTTATTGTCTTTATCTACTTCCTGGTCATGGGTATCACTTATGGCCTGGTGGTCGGCACGGTGCGCTCGATTAAAGACATCGTGGATATGATGATGGGCTCGCTGAAGGACATGCTGTCCTTCCTGGTGCTGGCGTTTATTTTGGGCCAGTTCGTCGCACTATTCTCGTGGACCGGTATTGGTACCTGGACTGCGGTGAAGGGCGCGGCCTTCCTGGAGACTATCGGCCTGACCGGCTTTCCGGCCATCCTGGCGTTTATCATCCTGGCGTCCTGTTTGAACCTGCTGATTATCTCCGGTTCGGTAATGTGGACGCTGATGGCGGCAGTCTTCGTGCCGTTGTACGCGCTGCTGGGCTACGAGCCGGCGTTTGTGCAGGCAGCCTTCCGTGTGGGCGACTCTGCAACGCAGATCATTACGCCTTTGAATCCATACATGATCGTGATTTTGGGTATGCTGCAGCGTTATGAGAAGGACGCTGGTCTGGGCACCTTGATGTCGCGATTGATTCCTTATGTCATTCCGTTCTTCTTGGCCTGGACCATCCTCCTGGCAATTTGGTTCTACGTGGACCTGCCGCTGGGACCTGGCAATAGCATCATGATGGAAGGATAAGGTATGACCGCCCCACAGACCCCCTCGACGGCCTACCTGGACAATATGGAGGAGCTCATCGCCGCCCGCGTGGCAGCGGCTTCTCCGCCCCCGCCGATGGGGGAGACCTACCCGGGCCAAGATGAACTGTGGGATAAAGCTGCAAAGCTTGCCGATGCCACCACGGACGACCTGCGCCACATCGTCTTCGACCTGCATGCCAATCCGGAAGTAGCTTTTGAAGAGCATCGCTCCATGGCGGTGCTGGCTGACTTTCTGGAAGAACGCGGTCACAGTGTGGAACGCGGCGTCTTCGGTGTTGAAACTGCCTTTTGTACTGAAGTCACCAGCCCGGGGTATGACCCGGACAAGCACCCGACCGTGGCAATCATGGCGGAATACGACGCCTTGCCTGGTATCGGTCACGCGTGTGGCCACAACGTGATTGCCGCAGCTGGCGTGGGTGCTTACTTGGTGGCAGCGGAGTTGCTTAAGAATTCGGACGTGCCCGGCCGCATCGTCTTGCAAGGCACTCCTGCTGAGGAAGGCCACACGGGCAAGGAGTACATGATTCGCGGCGGCAGCCTCGATGGGGTGGATGCCGCAGTGATGATTCATGGCTTTGGCTATGACATTGCCTCCCATGCGTGGGTGGGGCGTCGCAGTGCGACGATTGATTTCCACGGCGTGGCAGCGCATGCGTCTTCGCAGCCTTTTATGGGGCGCAACGCACTGGATGCGGCGAACTTGCTCTACCAGGGTCTCGGCTTGATGCGGCAGCAATTGCCGCCCAGTGATCGCTTGCACGCGATTGTGAAGAAGGGCGGCGAGCGCCCATCGATCATTCCGCAGGAAACCCAGGTGGAGGTCTATGCTCGCTCGCTGCAGACGCGTTCGTTGCTGGATTTGTCGCAGCGCGTTGATGAGATTGCCAAGGGAGCTGCGATGATGGCTGGCTGCGGTGTCGAAATCCATTGGGATCCGCACCCGATGTCGTTGCCTGTGCGCAATAACGAAACACTGGCGGCACGCTGGGCGCGTACGCAGGCGCGCCGGGGCCGTACGGCCTTGCCAGCTAACACTGTGCCCGATACGGTGGCGGCGTCGACGGATTTCGGCAACGTCTCGCACCTGGTGCCAGGCATTCACCCGATGGTGAAGGTCTCACCAACCGATGTGGCGTTGCATACCTCGGAATTCGAGCGTTGGTCCGCCACCGATGAGGCGGTGGAGGCAGCGGTGGATTCGGCTGCGGGACTGGCCCAGGTTGCCTTGGACTTCCTCGCCGATGAGGCTTTGCGGGAGGAGGCACACGCAGAGTTTGGCCGCCATGGGGCGGTATCGGTGCAAGAACTATTGCACCGGGAGCAGGCATAATACCCCCGATACCCCCGTTTGGTTAGGTTACCTTTTCCCAGGTTAGGTAAACCTTTCCAAGGTTAGGTGAAGCTCCGTCTTGGAGAGTTAGGGTTGCTTAAGTTAACTTAGATCTAGTTAACCTAATAACCCTTCTCGAAAGGACACTATGCGTACTCGTCGTTTCATGGTGGCTGCGGTTGCAGCTTCGTCTCTGGTTCTGGCGTCCTGCTCGCAGGCAGAAGAGTCTGCCGACAATGCAGAGCAGACCGCCGCTGACTCCACCGCTGCTGCGGATTCCCAGGAGCTGATCATCGAGGACAACTTCGGCGAAAAGACCGTGCAGCTGCCAGCACAGCGCGTTGCTGTCACTGACAACCGTGCATTCGAGCAGCTGGCTGACTGGGATGTTCCGGTTGTCGCTGCACCGCTGAACCTGGTGCCGGACACCCTGTCCGACAAGCTCAACGAAGACACCGTTGAGTTCAACATGGGCAACCACCGCGAGCCGGACCTGGAGGCCCTGGTTGCTGCAGAGCCAGACCTGGTTATTAACGGCCAGCGCTTCGCTCAGTACCAGGAAGACATTGAAGGTCTGGTGGAAGACGTGCCGGTTCTGGACTTCACCCCGCGTGAAGACAAGGACATGGCAGAAGAGCTCATCCGCCAGACTGAGGCTATGGGCCAGCTCTTCGACCGTGAGGAAGAAGCACAGCAGGAGATCGATGACTTCAACGAGGCTTTGGAGCGCGCCAAGAACGCTTACGAGCCAGGCAAGAAGGTCATGGCTGTTAACACTTCCGGTGGCGAGATCAACTACATCGCACCGGGTAAGGGTCGCTTCTTCGGTCCGTTCTTCGACATGCTCGGCCTAGAGCCAGCACTCGAGGTTGCCGATGGTACCGATGACCACGAAGGTGATGACATCTCCGTGGAGGCTATCGCTAACTCCAACCCGGACTGGATTTTCATCATGGATCGTGATGGTGCAGTTGCTAACGACGAAGAGGGCTACGTCCCAGGTCAGCAGCTGGTAGAGGACTCCGCCGCACTGCAGAACGTCACCGCAGTCAAGGACGGCAACATCGTTGCTGCCCCGGCAGATACCTACACCAACGAAAACATCATCACTTACACCGAGACCCTGAACGCAATTGCAGATGCTTTCGAAGCTCAGTAATGACCTTGCGTAAATTCTCGAACTAGCCTGCACCGGAAGCCCTTTTGAGGCCTTCCGGTTTTAGGGCGTTATTAGGACAAATATGGAAACGACCACTCGCCCCCGCCTGTGGGATTGGAAACTGGTAATCGGCATCGTCGTGGTGCTGGGTCTACTCGTCCTTTCCCTGCTGGTAGGGCAGTACGACGTGTTCGGCACCGAGGACGGCCGCGAAATGTTCGGCATCACTCGTGTTCCGCGCACCATCGCGCTGGTTCTCGCCGGCGCGGCCATGGCAATGTCGGGTCTGGTCATGCAGCTGCTGACCCAGAACCGCTTCGTCGAACCCACCACCACCGGTACTACCGAGTGGGCAGGCCTGGGCTTGTTGTTCGTTCTCGTCTTCTTCCCGCAGGCCGACATCTTGGGCAAGATGGTCGGTGCGGTGATCTTTTCCTTCGTCGGCACGATGGTCTTCTTCGCATTCCTGCGAAGGGTCACGCTGCGCTCTAGTCTGATCGTGCCGATCATCGGCATCATGCTCGGCGCCGTCGTTTCTGCTGTCTCCAGCTTCTTTGCCCTGATGACCGACATGCTGCAGCAGCTCGGCATCTGGTTTATGGGCTCGTTTACCTCGGTCTACCAGGGCCAGTACGAGGTCCTCTGGCTGGTTCTGCTGGTACTCATTGCGGTGTTCCTCTTCGCTGACCGCCTAACCGTGGTCGGCATGGGTGAAGACGTTGCCACCAACGTTGGTCTGAACTACAACCGCCTGCTGCTGTTGGGCACGGGTCTGATTGCGATTGCCACCGGTGTGGTCACCGTCGTCGTGGGCTCGCTGCCTTTCTTGGGACTGATTGTTCCCAACGTTGTGTCTATGATTCGCGGCGATGACCTGCGCTCCAACCTGCCGTGGGTCTGTCTTTTGGGCATCGGTATTGTTACGGTGTGTGACCTACTGGGGCGTACGATTATCGCGCCTTTCGAAATGCCAGTGTCTGTCATCCTGGGCATCGTTGGTGCCGTTGTGTTCATCACGCTGATTGTGAGGTCCACTCGTGCTAAGTAGAGCTCCACTGAAGACAGCGTCGGGTAGTGCGGCCATCGGAAAGCGCTACTGGATCATTCTGGCCACCGTATGGATTGTGGCCATCGGCTGCGCCTTTGGCCTGCTGGCGTATGACAACCCGATGGAGTTTGGCACCCGCCAGTTCTGGCTGATTGCCGAACGCCGCGCTGATGCCGTCATCGCCATGCTGATCGTCGCTGTGTGCCAGGCCATGGCTACCGTGTCTTTTCATACTGTGACGAATAACCGCATTCTCACGCCCTCGATCATGGGCTTTGAATCGCTGTACGTGGCCATTAACACCGCGACCATTTTCTTCCTTGGTGCATCTGGTCTGACAGAAGCCCGCAATGTCGGCACCTTCCTGTTCCAGATGGGCATCATGATCCTGCTGTCGCTGGCGCTCTACTCGTGGTTGCTGACCAACAACAAGCACAACATGCACGCCATGCTGCTAGTCGGCGTGGTCATCGGTGGTGGCCTGGGCTCGCTGTCGACATTCATGCAGCGCATGCTGACCCCGTCGGACTTCGATATTTTGACTGCGCGCCTGTTCGGCTCGGTCAATAATGCGGAGACCGAGTACTATCCGATCGCCATTCCGCTGGTGATCATTGCCACCGTGTTGTTGCTGCTGAACTCCCGCCGCCTCAACGTCATCGCACTGGGTGCTGATGTGGCCCGCAACCTCGGTGTGAACCACAAGACCCACGCGATCTACACGCTAATCCTGGTCTCTGTGCTCATGGCCGTGACCACCTCGCTGGTCGGCCCGATGACCTTCTTAGGCTTTTTGGTTGCTACCTTGGCCTACCAGTTCACCGATACCTACGACCACCGCTACATCTACCCGATGGCAGTAGGTGTGGCCTTCCTGGTTCTGACCGGCGCGTACTTCCTGATGCAGCACGTCTTCTACGCCCAGGGCGTGGTGTCTATCATCATTGAGCTGGTCGGCGGCTCCGTATTCCTGTTCGTCATCCTCCGAAAGGGCAGACTGTGATTAAACTGCGCAACGTCCAGAAGGCTTATTCTTCTGAGACGCACATCGGACCCATTAACCTGCAGATTCCCGAAGGTGGCATCACCGCACTGGTGGGCCCCAATGGTGCAGGCAAGTCGACGATGCTGACGATGATCGGCCGCCTCCTTGGCATGGATGATGGCCAAATTGAAGTCGCCGGCTACGACATTACGACGACCAAGTCTTCTGACCTGGCCAAAATCGTATCCATTCTGCGCCAGGAAAATCACTTCGTCACCAAGCTGACCGTGCGCCAGCTCGTCGGCTTTGGCCGTTTCCCCTACACCAAGGGCCGCATCAACAAGCACGATGAGGAGATTATCTCCAAGTACATCCGCTTCCTTCATTTGGAACAGCTGCAGAACCGCTACTTGGATGAGTTGTCTGGTGGTCAGCGCCAGCGCGCCTACGTTGCCATGGTTCTGTGTCAGGAAACGGACTACGTGCTTCTCGATGAGCCACTGAACAACCTGGATATCGCCCACTCTGTGGAGATGATGAAGCACCTGCGCGAAGCCGCACGCGAGTTGGGCCGCACCGTCATCGTGGTGCTGCACGACATCAACTTCGCTGCGCGTTACGCCGATTACGTCTGTGCCTGCAAGGATGGCCAGATTGTCGCCTTCGGTCCGACCGAAGAAATCATGCAGGAACACATCCTTACCCCGATCTTCAACACTCCGATTAAGGTCATCGACGGCCCCGACGGTTTGCTGGCCTGCTACCACTAGAGCACACTCGCATCCATGCTGGAAGTGCTGCTTGGTCTACTCATGTGGACCACGTTTATGGCCCTGCCTTTACGCGGCCTGCGCATCGACTGGTCCTTGCTGCGTTGGTGCGTGGGCATCAATCTGCTGTTGGCACCAGTAGTTGCGTTTGCAGTAACGCGCCTGCTTAACGATGCCCCCATGGCCACCGTCGCCTTCCTCGTCCTTATCGCACCGTGCGTGGACTACGTGGTCGTCTTTAACCGCATTGCCGGCGGCTCCGCCAACTTATTGCAGGTGACCCCAGTACTCCTAGCAGTACAGATGCTGGCCTTCGCACTCTTGCTTCCTGGGCTTGCCGACCCGGTCATCTTCATCCAGCCCTTCGTGCTGCTTATTGTCTTGCCCCTTATCGCCGCATGGTTCCTGCAGCGCTACGACCCCGCAGCCACTATCGCCGATAAGGCAATGAACCCACTGCTTATCGCAGTAGTATTGCTCATCCTGGTCACCTACGCACCTGAGCTGAATACCAGCTACCTCGGCCTCTCTGGTGTCTACGCTCTCTTTGCCCTGTGCATGTGGGGAGGTACCTACACACTCACCACAATCGCCAAGACCAAACAGCCAACGGCCATCGCCACCACCTTTAGTGGTGTCACGCGCAATTCGCTCGTCGTTCTACCAGTGCTCATGGCACTACCTATCGACAACGTTCCCGCGATCGTCGTCACCCAAACCCTGGTCGAGTTAGTCTTCATGTTCACCATGGCAAGAATTATGCGACGACCTGCGGATTTGTCTGTATGAAACCGTGTGTGTAAATTAATCCAGGCAGCCGCGAGGTAGCCGGGAGGTTAACTGGTGGTTGACGGACTGATGATGTTCGGATTTGACTTTAAAAAAGTTGTTCCGGTAAGTTAGTTCGAGTCGCTCAGATGAGGAGGTAAGTACTTCTGATTCGGGTGTGCGTATGATGTTTGAGAACTCAATAGTGTGCCAATACTTATTTTTGTTGTGGTCTGCTGTAGGTGGACTTGTGTTGGTGCCATCATCTCATATGGGTGGTGGTGTTGGTGTGTGCCGGATGGTGCCTTTCGGTTTTGAGGGTGTCATTGAAATAGAATTAATAATTTTCTTTACCGGCTACATACTAAGGGTTAACCAGCATGGGTTTTACTGTTTATCAGTAGGTCATGTGCCAGCCTTGCTTGTACCCCGTCGGGTAGGAGGCTGGTMGAGTTTATTCTTTATGTAGTAATTTTTTAAGCCAGTATATGTAGAACACTTTGTGTTCTGCGTGTTTGGTTTGTTTGTCTAGGTTTGGGCTTTTCACGGCCTTTATTTTTCTGATTCACGGAAGGCTTTGCTTTTCGTGTGTGGATTTTTTGTGGAGAGTTTGATCCTGGCTCAGGACGAACGCTGGCGGCGTGCTTAACACATGCAAGTCGAACGGAAAGGCCCCTAGCTTGCTGGGGGTACTCGAGTGGCGAACGGGTGAGTAACACGTGGGTGATCTGCCCTGCACTTCGGGATAAGCCTGGGAAACTGGGTCTAATACCGGATAGGAGCCATCTTTGGTGTGATGGTTGGAAAGTTTTTTCGGTGTAGGATGAGCCTGCGGCCTATCAGCTTGTTGGTGGGGTAATGGCCTACCAAGGCGTCGACGGGTAGCCGGCCTGAGAGGGTGTACGGCCACATTGGGACTGAGATACGGCCCAGACTCCTACGGGAGGCAGCAGTGGGGAATATTGCACAATGGGCGCAAGCCTGATGCAGCGACGCCGCGTGGGGGATGACGGCCTTCGGGTTGTAAACTCCTTTCGCCAGGGACGAAGCGTTTTGTGACGGTACCTGGATAAGAAGCACCGGCTAACTACGTGCCAGCAGCCGCGGTAATACGTAGGGTGCGAGCGTTGTCCGGAATTACTGGGCGTAAAGAGCTCGTAGGTGGTTTGTCGCGTCGTCTGTGAAATCCCGGGGCTTAACTTCGGGCGTGCAGGCGATACGGGCATAACTTGAGTGCTGTAGGGGAGACTGGAATTCCTGGTGTAGCGGTGAAATGCGCAGATATCAGGAGGAACACCGATGGCGAAGGCAGGTCTCTGGGCAGTAACTGACGCTGAGGAGCGAAAGCATGGGTAGCGAACAGGATTAGATACCCTGGTAGTCCATGCCGTAAACGGTGGGCGCTAGGTGTGAGTCCCTTCCACGGGGTTCGTGCCGTAGCTAACGCATTAAGCGCCCCGCCTGGGGAGTACGGCCGCAAGGCTAAAACTCAAAGGAATTGACGGGGGCCCGCACAAGCGGCGGAGCATGTGGATTAATTCGATGCAACGCGAAGAACCTTACCTGGGCTTGACATGTACCAGAYCGCSRYAGAGATRTSGYTTCCCTTGTGGCTGGTTCACAGGTGGTGCATGGTTGTCGTCAGCTCGTGTCGTGAGATGTTGGGTTAAGTCCCGCAACGAGCGCAACCCTTATCTTATGTTGCCAGCACGTAGTGGTGGGGACTCATGAGAGACTGCCGGGGTCAACTCGGAGGAAGGTGGGGATGACGTCAAATCATCATGCCCCTTATGTCCAGGGCTTCACACATGCTACAATGGTCGGTACAACGCGCAGCGAGACTGTGAGGTTAAGCGAATCGCTGAAAGCCGGCCTTAGTTCGGATTGGGGTCTGCAACTCGACCCCATGAAGTCGGAGTCGCTAGTAATCGCAGATCAGCAATGCTGCGGTGAATACGTTCCCGGGCCTTGTACACACCGCCCGTCACGTCATGAAAGTTGGTAACACCCGAAGCCAGTGGCCCAAACTCGTTTAGGGAGCTGTCGAAGGTGGGATCGGCGATTGGGACGAAGTCGTAACAAGGTAGCCGTACCGGAAGGTGCGGCTGGATCACCTCCTTTCTAAGGAGCATTAAAAAAGTCYCACAGTTGTGGGCATTGGTTGGTTGATGTACCCGCACGTGGTACTGCCACCGCATAGTTAATCGGGTGGAGACATACCACAAGACCAACAAACACAAACAAGTCCACTCACGGACCACAACGATWMAAAGAAATARAGTGTTCAACTGTTTGTCAGTTGGGCGGTATTGGTGCATTGTTGGGTGTCTGGGGCATCATCGCTCCTTGTGTWACCCCACAAACACGGATAACCACGTACATGGTGGTGGTTGTTTGGTTGGTGGGTGTGTTGTGTGAGAACTGTATAGTGGACGCGAGCATCGACCAGCAMCATTTACATGTTGCCGTGCAGTATGTATGTGTTGTTGGTTGTGTGATTTTATCTCTATAGATGCTCAGAGCTTGTTTGTTCTGGGTGTTTATTTTTTGTGTTTATTCTTTGTTGTAGGTGTTTTGTGTGTTCGTTACAAAGGGCGCATGGTGGATGCCTTGGCAGTGTGAGCCGATGAAGGACGTGAAAGGCTGCGTTAAGCCTCGGGGAGTTGTCAATTAAGCGTTGATCCGAGGATGTCCGAATGGGGAAACCTGGCCATCGTTATGGGTGGTTACTACATGGTGAATTCATAGCTGTGTGGGGGTTGACGCGGGGAAGTGAAACATCTTAGTACCCGTAGGAAGAGAAAATAATAATGATTCTGCTAGTAGCGGCGAGCGAACGTGGATGAGGCTAAACCGTATGCATGTGATACTTGGTAGGGGTTGTGTGTGCGGTGTTGTGGGCGCTTGATGTTACGTAGCTACCACTGCGTTGCTGGTTTGTGTGTTGGTTAGATGAAAAGGCTTGGAATGGTCTACCGGAGAAGGTGAGAGTCCTGTAGTTGAAGGCTAATGCATACTGGTTGTTGGGTTGCCCGAGTAGCAGCGGGCTCGTGGAATCTGCTGTGAATCTGCCGGGACCACCCGGTAAGCCTAAATACTTATACTGACCGATAGTGGATAGTACCGTGAGGGAATGGTGAAAAGTACCCCGGGAGGGGAGTGAAATAGTTCCTGAAACCATGTGCTTACAATCCGTCAGAGGCCCTTTTGTGGCTGATGGCGTGCCTTTTGAAGAATGAGCCTGCGAGTCAGCGGCATGTCGCGAGGTTAACCCGTGTGGGGTAGCCGTAGGGAAACCGAATCCTAATGGGGTGTWRTTAGTGGCATGTCCTGGACCCGAAGCGGGGTGATCTACCCATGGCCAGTGTGAAGCGATGGTAAGACGTCGTGGAGGCGCGAACCCACGTAGGTTGAAAACTGCGGGGATGAGTTGTGGGTAGGGGTGAAAGGCCAATCAAACTCCGTGATAGCTGGTTCTCCCCGAAATGCATTTAGGTGCAGCGTCGTAGTAGCTTGGTGGAGGTAGAGCGACTGGTTGGTTGAGCGGGACTACAATCTTAGCAACATCAGCCAAACTCCGAATGCCACTAATTTGTGTTCTACGGCAGTGAGACTGTGGGGGATAAGCTTCATAGTCGAAAGGGAAACAGCCCAGATCGCCGGTTAAGGCCCCTAAGGGTGTGCTAAGTGGAAAAGGATGTGGGATCGCGAAGACAGCCAGGAGGTTGGCTTAGAAGCAGCCATCCTTGAAAGAGTGCGTAATAGCTCACTGGTCGAGTGGTTCTGCGCCGACAATGTAGTGGGGCTCAAGCACACCGCCGAAGCCGCGGCAACAACTTTTGTTGTTGGGTAGGGGAGCGTCGTACATGCGTTGAAGCGTTACCGTGAGGAGGCGTGGAGTGTGTGCGAGTGAGAATGCAGGCATGAGTAACGAATTGTAAGGTGAGAATCCTTACCGCCGGATGACTAAGGGTTCCTGGGTCAAGTTCGTCTTCCCAGGGTGAGTCGGGACCTAAGGCGAGGCCGACAGGCGTAGTCGATGGACAACCAGTTGATATTCTGGTACCCGTATACACGCGCCCCTGATAAAGCACTGATACTAACCACCGCGGATACYTTAGTATCACTCTTTGAGTGATGTTGTGGTTGATGTCGTGGGGCCTGATGTGTGGTTCAAGCGATGGGGTGACACAGGTTGGTAGCCATGCCACTTATTGGATTGTTGGTGTAAGCGTGCAGATGGTGGTGTAGGTAAATCCGCACCACATGACATCGAGGCGTGAYGCGTAGCYCYATGSGRGYGAAGTTGGTGATCCTGTACTGTCAAGAAAAGCCTCTAGCGATGTGTGTATATGGCCCGTACCCTAAACCGACACAGGTAGTCAGGTTGAAMATACTAAGGCGTTCGGGTGAACTGTGGTTAAGGAACTCGGCAAAATGCCCCCGTAACTTCGGGAGAAGGGGGACCACACGACGTGCTCTACCATTCGGTAGTTGTTGCGTTGTGGGGTCGCAGAGAATAGAGAGAAGCGACTGTTTATCAAAAACACAGGTCCATGCGAAGACTTTTAAGTTGATGTATATGGACTGACGCCTGCCCGGTGCTGGAAGGTTAAGAGGACCGGTTAGTCACTTTGTGGCGAAGCTGAGAATTTAAGCCCCAGTAAACGGCGGTGGTAACTATAACCATCCTAAGGTAGCGAAATTCCTTGTCGGGTAAGTTCCGACCTGCACGAATGGCGTAACGACTTCTCTGCTGTCTCAACCACAGGCCCGGTGAAATTGCACTACGAGTAAAGATGCTCGTTACGCGCGGCAGGACGAAAAGACCCCGGGACCTTCACTATAGCTTGGTATTGGTGTTTGGTTCGGTTTGTGTAGGATAGGTGGGAGACTATGAAACTATCACGCTAGTGGTGGTGGAGTCGTTGTTGAAATACCACTCTGATCGGATTGAGCACCTTAACCTTGGCCCATGATCTGGGTTGGGGACAGTGCCTGGTGGGTAGTTTAACTGGGGCGGTTGCCTCCCAAAATGTAACGGAGGCGCCCAAAGGTTCCCTCAGCCTGGTTGGCAATCAGGTGGTGAGTGTAAGTGCACAAGGGAGCTTGACTGTGAGACTTACAAGTCGAGCAGGGACGAAAGTCGGGACTAGTGATCCGGCACCTACTTGTGGATGTGGTGTCGCTCAACGGATAAAAGGTACCCCGGGGATAACAGGCTGATCTTCCCCAAGAGTCCATATCGACGGGATGGTTTGGCACCTCGATGTCGGCTCGTCGCATCCTGGGGCTGGAGTAGGTCCCAAGGGTTGGGCTGTTCGCCCATTAAAGCGGCACGCGAGCTGGGTTCAGAACGTCGTGAGACAGTTCGGTCTCTATCCGCCGCGCGCGTTGAAACTTGAAAAAGGCTGTCCCTAGTACGAGAGGACCGGGACGGACGTACCTCTAGTGTGCCAGTTGTCACGCCCGTGGCATGGCTGGTTGGCTACGTACGGAAGGGATAACCGCTGAAAGCATCTAAGCGGGAAGCCTGTTTTAAGATGAGGTTTCATTTGAGGTCCCCTAAAGACTATGGGGTTGATAGGCCAGATATGGAAGCAGCGCAAGCTGTGTAGTTTACTGGTACTAATAGACCAAAACAAACACCAAAACACCCAACCTACATGCGAAGGTAAACAAACAAAACAAGATAACAATCGTCTGTAACCATTCAAGGGTTCATGGTTGTCGCGTCCACTATGCAGTATCTGACACAACACCCAACACAAGGGTGCGAGACTAGGATGTCTCAGAAGTTTGTCGGTGGTTCATAGCGGCAGGGAAACGCCCGGTACCCATTCCGAACCCGGAAGCTAAGCCTGCGTCGCGCTGATGGTACTGCACTCGGGAGGGTGTGGGAGAGTAAGTTACCGCCGACACTAAACACACACATAACTCAATACGTCGTAGACGGCCGGTCTGAACACCACACGGTGTTCGGGCCGGCCGTCTTTTCGCAGTTTTAGATCCGCTTCAACTGGGGCTACTGCCGCAAGTTCCCGACGAATCCTTGGACTTTAGGGTCCTGGGATTGGCATGAGTTGTCAGGAACTTTCACTTACAGTAATCGGATTCGGCCTTATGGCTGAGTTGTTAAAGCCACAGTGACTTTAAGTATCGGGGTACCTGGGTGGTGTGAAGGTAAAAGAAGAGCCGGTGCGGGGTGCACCGGCTGGGGGGAGGAGGTCGTTAGGCGAGTAGTCGCTTGACGGCTTCTTTGAGGACGTCTGGTTGCTTGCAGAAGGCGAAGCGTACTTTGGTGTGCCAGGGTTCCGGCTCGTCGGTGAAGGCGGTCAGCGGGATGGCTGCAACACCTTTGGTTTCCGGTAGTTTGCGGCAGAACTCGTCGGCGTCTTGGTGGACGTCGGCGACGATGTAGTAGGTGCCGTTGGTATCAAAGATGTCGTAGCCGGCCTTGGTCAGTCCCACGGCGAGGATATCGTGGCACTCTTCGAGTTCTGTGACCATGTCTTTGAGCCAGTTGTCTTCTTCAGTAAGAGCATGGGCAACGGCGGGTTGGAATGGAGAACCAGAAACAAAGCTTAAGTACTGCTTGGCGGCGAGAACGCCTTCGAGGAGCTTAGGGTCAGCGATGGCCCAGCCGGTCTTCCAACCAGTGCAGGCGTAGCTCTTCGCAGCAGAAGAGACCTTGATGGTGCGGGTGTCCATTCCCGGGAGGGATTGGATGCTGACGTGTTCGCTGCCGAAGGTGAGGTGCTCATAGACTTCGTCGGCAAGCACGAGCAGGTCGTTGTCGACGCAGACACTCGCGAGGTCTTCCAGGGCTTCCCTAGTAAACACAGACCCGGTGGGGTTGTGCGGGGAGTTGATAACGACCATGGCGGTCTTATCGGTAACAGCGCCCTTGATAGCGGGGACGTCGAGGTCCCAGGTGTTACCGACTTGCTTGAGAGGAACAGCAACGCGGGTAGCGCCAGCCAGGGCAGTGGCGGCGGCATAGGCGTCGTAATAAGGCTCAATCACGATGACTTCAGAGCCAGGTTCAACTAGTCCCAGGACGGAAGCGGCGATGGCTTCAGTCGCACCGGCGGTCACGGTGATGTGATCGTTTGGGACGTTGTAGTGCTGGGAGATGGCATCGATAAGCACGGGCTGCCCGCGCAGTGGAGGGTATTGGTTGTTGCCTTGGGCGATTTCCTCGCGGGCAATCTCCAGCATGCGTGGTGGGCCGTCCGAGTCAGGGAAGCCCTGGCCGAGGTTTACGGCATCGTGTTCTACGGCGAGGCGGGAATAGGTCGTAAAGACGGTTTCGGTGAAGTCTTGGAGTCGTTTAACAGTCATTTAGAGCACCAGCAGATCGTATCGAGTGGCCTTGACGTCATTGAGGCGCTTGCGGGCACGCTCCAAGCGATTCCACTGGTCATCAGGGACGGCCTTACGAGCAATGGTGACAGTTTCAGCATCCGGGGTACCCCATGCGATAGGCATTGGGGTGATTTGCTGCCAATGGTCAGAACCTTTGGTCGAGCGCTGACCAGATACTGCAGCGACCGGAATCTTGGTACCCACGGTGCGCTTGCGCAGGCCCGGGATGCGGGAGACAGTACGCAGGCATGCGCCCCAGCGAGGCGGGAGGTTCGGGTCCACATTGGTGTTGACCAGAGCCATGAGCACCATGTCGCGCTCGTTGACCTCAGCGATTACTGCCGGGGCGAGCGGGTAGGTGTCGTAAAGCTCCTGTGCGGTACCGACCTTACGGGAGGCAACTACGCCGATGATGGCGACGATAATGCCAAACAGGATCATGCCCAGGCCAATGGTGAAGGCCCAGGCGGCGTCTACTCCCATCCACAGCGCGGCACCGCCGACTACGAGGAGCAGTCCGAGTACTAGACCGGAGTTCCGCAAGCGCGCAGAGTCGCGCAGGAGTTCGTTGTTCTTCTTCGCAAAGGCCTCATCGACCTCAAACTTAAAAATCTTCATCAGGTCACAAGTCTACTGCGTCCACCAGGCGATACGCATAACCTTGTTCGGCCAAAAAGCGTTGGCGGTGCAATGCGTACTCTGCATCGATGGAATCGCGCGTGACCAGCGTATAAAAGGCTGCTTCGCGTCCATCAGCCTTCGGGCGCAGTAGGCGGCCAAGTCGTTGTGCTTCTTCTTGACGGGAGCCAAAGGAACCAGAGACCTGGATGGCCAGGGCTGCTTCGGGTAGGTCGATGGAGAAGTTTGCGACCTTGGAAACCACCAACGTGTTGAGCTCACCGGCGCGGAATTGGCTAAAGAGCTTCTCGCGGCGGGTAGTCGAGGTGCGCCCGTCGATAACTGGTGCGCCGGTATGCTCTCCGATTTCTTCCAACTGATCGACGTAGGCACCAATGATGAGTGCCTGTTGGCCCTTGTGTTGCTCGAGCAGCTTATCGACGCACGCCAGCTTCGCACTTGCCGATGCCGCCAGGCGATAGCGTTCCCTAGTTTCGGCGGTTGCGTAGATCATGCGCTCGTCGGGCGTCATATCCACGCGGACCTCGACGCAGTCAGCGGTGGCGATGTAGCCGGCAGATTCCAGTTCCTTCCAGGGCGCGTCGTAGCGCTTGGGGCCGATAAGGGAGAAGACATCGCCTTCGCAGCCGTCCTCGCGAACGAGGGTGGCGGTCAGTCCTAGTCGGCGACGGGACTGCAGGTCTGAGGTAAGTCGGAAGACCGGTGCGGGAAGCAGGTGGACTTCGTCGTAGATAATAAGGCCCCAGTCGCGGGAGTCGAAGAGTTCGAGTGCGCGGTATTCGCCCTTCGTTTTACGAGTAACGACCTGGTACGTGGCGATGGTGACCGGCTTGATTTCCTTCTTCTCACCGGAGTATTCGCCAATTTCTTGTTCGGTGAGACTTGTACGGCGCAGGAGTTCGTCGCGCCACTGACGACCAGCGACGGTGTTGGTGACCAAGATGAGAGTGGTGGATTGAGCCTTGGCCATGGCGGCGGCGCCCACCAGGGTCTTGCCGGCACCACACGGCAGAACCACAACGCCGGAACCGCCAGCCCAGAAGGAATCCGCGGCTTGGGTTTGATAGTCGCGCAGTTCCCAACCGGACTCATCGAGAGAAATGGGGTGGGCTTCGCCATCGATGTAACCGGCGAGGTCTTCTGCAGGCCAGCCCACCTTGAGCAATTCTTGTTTGAGTCGTCCACGCTCTGAAGGTGGCACGGCAAAGGTTTGATCGTCGATGCGCTGGCCGAGCATCTCGCCGATCTTTTTGTGACGGCGTAGCTCTTCCAAGATGGCAGGTTCTGCAGAATCAAGGACTAAGCCATAGGCCGGATGGGCTTGGAGGCGAACGCGGCCGTAGCGGGACATGGTCTCGGCGACATCGATAAGCAGTGCTTGGGGCACGGGGAAGCGGGAGTAGCGCTCGAGGACATCGACGACCTGCTCGGCATCGAAACCAGCAGCGCGGGCATTCCACAGCGCGAGGGGAGTAATCCGGTAGGTGTGGATGTGCTCCGGGGCGCGCTCGAGCTCTGCGAAGGGAGCAAGCGCCAGGCGTGCCTCTGCGGCCTGCTCATGGTCGACCTCGAGCAGGACAGTCTTATCCGATTGGACGATCAGCGGGCCGGGCATTAGTCCTCCTTCAGCTCAACGCTGGTGATGCGGTGCAGTGGAAATCGCAGCGTAGCACCATCGGCAGTGTGCGCGTCTACTTGGCCACCGCTGACCGACAGTGGGGTGACCGTCCGGAACTGGGTTTCCCCATTTTTGTTGGCATAACCGATGCGCACCTCGCGCTGGCCGCGGGCGGCAGCTTGCACGAGGTCCAAATCTACCTCGGCAGGCGCCGGCGCATTGGAGCGGCGGATGGCCTGGACTGCTGCAGTGATATCGGGTGCAGGCTTCGTACGCCGCGGTGAGGGCGTCGGCACGGTCGCTGGCTCGGGTGCGACATTGAGGCTGGCACCGCTGGCATCCTCGGCAGCAGGGGAGAAGCCGGCCTCGCGCAAGGCGTTGAGTAGTCGTGCCGTTGGCATATCCGAGATAGCTACGGTATCTGCTAGACGACGCAGCTCCGGAAGCGCATGGCACGCCATTTCCAGTAGCGCGGGGTCTTGGGAACGCAGATAGGACAGCGCTGGACCTGCACGCAGGGTGCCGTGGCGCTGGGAAACTTCGTCGATGTAATAGCTAACCGTCTGCGGCACCTCGGGTGAGTGAGTTGTGAAGAACTCGTGGATTTCGGCGGCGGTGTAGCCGTAGTCGAAACCGCGGCGCAGCGAGGCTTCGCTAATGCGGTACACGCTGGCCAGACCGGGTGATTCCAAGTCAGCTACGGCTTCGAGCTGTTTGTGGATCTCAGCTGGCAGGGGACCAGGAACCAGCACAGTCATGTCATTTTGCATGATGAAGCCGTTGACGGTTTCTGGAGTTAAGCGCGGTGCGGCGTCGACTCCTTCCAACAAGATGGCAGTGGGACGCCCTTGTGCCACGGCACCAATCCACTCGGCTTCCTCGCGCAGGCCCTCGATAATTTCCGGAGGGGTGAGTGCGGCAAAGATAGGGGAGGCGAAAGCGAGATCCTCGCGGAACTGCTCAGGGCTAAGCGCCTCAGCAGAATGGGCGTAGACGGCTAAGACCGTGCGTCGATATGCCACCAGCTGTGGGTGCTGTAGTTGTGGGGAGAGAATCTTCTCTTCTCCCCAGGGGATCCAATGGGAGTGCTTCCAGCCTTCCAGTAGATGCTGCCATTGCTCGCCAAGTTCTAAGTCAAGCCAGTCCTGGGCTGCTTCGGTGGGAGCCAGGTAGTTGCCCTCAAAGCTTTCCGGTTCACCGCGTCCCAACAGACGTGCGCCGAGGCCGAGGCACAGAAGGTGGCGGAGGTGGGCATCGGAAAGCTGTAGCTCCTTCGCCAACTGGCTGGCAGGCCGCACACCTAAAGTCTTGTCCTTGAGCAATTCCTTGGGATTATCGCCTAAGGAGGAAAGCACGCGCTGCATATCGCGCACCACGGCCAAGCCTGCGGCGGCACCCGCATCATCAACGGACTTCTCCGCAGTAGGGGTGCCCTGGCGACCGGAAGGTTCCGGGTTCAGCTCCAGCTGGGGAAGAGCTGGCATGACTTCTTTGGGGATCATGACCTCCCCGAAAGCCAGGCCACGTTCCTTCAACTGCGCGGTGATGTCTGGCTGGGTGTCGGTGACCTCTTCGAGTTCGCCGCCTCGTTCTGCGATATCCCGCAGAGCGGCCAACTGGGCAGCATTGCAGCGCGCTAAGGCACGGCTAATCGAGTTGCGCAGCAGCAAACGCGTGGACAAAGGGGCAATGCCCGGGGGAGGTGGAACGGCTGCATCGGGACGATGACGAAGCAGAGTTTCGAGCTCTTCATCGCTGTGTTGGCTAAGCCACGTGCGAAAATGCGGACGGTGTGACGAATTGGTCATGATGGGGTTCAAGTTTAGTTCCCAAACGAGTTACTTTTTGTTGCGGGTTTTGGAATAATAGGGGCTATGTCGAATGAGAAGAAGGGCTTCGTATCCCCGGCTTGGCCGAAGAACGAACATCGCGAGCATGCAATCACTGAAATCTCTGCACCGTTTGCGGGCGCATCCAGCCCCTTCGGCGATGACCTGGTGCTGCCAATTCCAGCTGAGAAGCTGAATTACGTGCACCCATACACTCGCATCAACCGCTAAAACCGGTTAGCGGGGTCGGCTGAGGCCACCCAGCCAGGGGGAGGACAATTGTGCGGTCCTCCCCCTTTTAGCGATCGTTGGTAGAGGGAGTTACCAACGTTGGTTGTGGGTGCCAACGAACGGGGTGGAGAAGTATCCCACGATCAGCAAAGCGCCGAGAGGAAATCCTCCCGGCGCTTTCTTTATGCCTTATTAAGCAACGCGCTCAATCAGCTCAGCGATTGGATCGATGACGTTGCGGTTAGCCTTGTAGAAGGCGTTGAAGTCGTGGCGGTTAGCCTTGTAAGCCTCGGTCAGCGGTTCCGGCAGCTGCAGGCCGTAAGCAGCAGCGGTGTCCTTGACCAGGTTGTACAGGGCGTCGACAGCCAGCTCATCGGAGGACTGGGAAGCAGCCTGCTGAACCGGTGCCGGTGCGGAAGCCGGTGCGGACGGTGCGGTGCGCGGGGTCGGTGCGGAGTTCAGGCCCAGCTGTGCGGAGCAAGCCGGCCATGCGCCCCAACCCTGACCAGCCAGGGTGCGCTCTGCAACGACGATCTGCTGCTCGCGGGTAGCCTGGTCTGCGGTCGGTGCGAACTCGCCGCCACCGTATGCCTGCCAGGTGGAAGCAGAGAACTGCAGACCGCCGTGGTAGCCATTGCCGGTGTTGATGGACCAGTTACCACCGGACTCGCACTGTGCGAGGCGGTCCCAGTCGGAATCCGGAGCTGCAGCAGCGTTCGGTGCCAGGATGGCAGCAGAAGCACCAACGGCTACGGTGCTGGCCAGAAACTTCTTTGCAACGGAGTTCTTCTTAGCGGAGTGGCGTCCCATTAAAGTATTCCTCTTCTCTAGGTTTCCTCGCGCCGACGTTTCGTCCAGTCCAGTAAATGATGTGCAAGTTCTCGTTGACCGTTTCTCCAAAGCCCGGACTGTGTGGAGGGCGAGACTTTGTGAAGCGGTCGAATGCCTGCGGACAACAGTAACGGTTTATAACGAAATAGTCACGCTAAGGGCACGGTTTGGTGCATGGTGTTACTGGTGTGTTCAAGTTTTACCAGGTCACAGCGTAAATGTGAGTTACATCACGCATGTTATAGTTGTTGTTACTGTGACTTTGTAGGGACTCAAGCTTTGGATTTTTGAACAGTCCGTCTATGCTTGTTCTTTCGTTTCTTATCCCCGGGCAGACAGAAAAGAGGAAGTGCGCATGCCAATCGGTAAAGTCAGGTGGTATGACGCGGACAAGGGGTTCGGTTTTGTCAGCAACCCCGGCAGCGAAGACGTCTACGTTGGCCGTAACGTGCTGCCCGAGGGCGTCGACGAACTGGTCCAGGGCCAGCGTATCGAATTCGATTTCGCAGCCGCGCGCCGCGGTCCGCAGGCACTGCGCGTGAAGATCCTAGAGACCCCACGCCGCCGCAACACCCCATCGCGCAAGCCAGAAGAACTGGGCAGCATGCTCTCTGACGTCATGACGATGCTCGAGCACCACGTCCAGCCGTCCTTGAGCAAGGGCCGCTACCCAGACCGCAAGACCGGCCGCCAGGTAGCAAGCATCCTGCGTGCCATCGCAAAGAATTTAGATAGCTAAAAGCGCGGGCCATAAAGCCCACGCTTCAAACAAATAGCGCCGCTCCTGTAGGGGAGCGGCGCTTTCTGTTTTGCTGGACGCAGTCGTTGTAAGGCGGCGTCCGCTGGTCGACAGCGTCCGTTTATTCGGTGGCGTCTTCGGCGTTGTCCGCGTTTTCTTCTGCTGCTTCCTGGGCTGCTTCTTCGGCGGCCTTGGCAGCTTCTTCTTGGTCCTCTTCAGACATGGTGGACAGCGACCAGACGGTGCTAAATGGGGTTTCTTCTTCAGACATGGTGGACAGCGACCAGACGGTGCTAAATGGGGTTTCTTCGCCGTTGTCGTCGGTGCCGACCATGAGTGCGGAGACTTCGACGACCATCAGGCGTGGGCGTTCACCGGTGGAAGCTTCAATCGGGTCGACAGAGCCTGGAATTTCGACGAAGTCGGTGTCGTAACCGCCGTGGACGGTCTCATCATTGGCAGCCGGATCATCGTAGATGGTCAGTACCTTCCACTCGTGATCGTGGATGGCTTCCGGGATATCGAGGCGCAGGGTCTCGTCTTCGCCGACGATGAGGTTAGGAACCTCGCCTTCGGGGCATTCCACGCCCGGCTGGCAGACCAGGTACGGCGAGATTTCCTTGCTCTCGTCACCGACGCTGGCAGTAATGGAGACCTCTTGTGGCTCCGGGCCGGGACGGGAGTTCCACCAGTTCTGAAAGACTACGACGCCGACCACGATGATCACCACGGCGATGATCAGTGCGAGGATCTGCAGCAGCGACCTTTTCCTTGCTTCCTTGCGCGTTGCCATAGGTAAAAACCTTACTCGAAGCTCACTTTGTAGATGTCATCCCACCGCTTGCCGGTAATCCAGAACTCATCGGTGCCAGGAATGTGGGCAATGCCGTTGAGCACATCGTTGGGATCGGTATAAGCAGACTTATCGATGTCGCCAGTATTAATTAGTGCAGTAATCGCACCGGTATCGGGATCGATGCGGATGATGGAGTCATCCATCCACACGTTGGCGTAGACCTCGCCATCGACGCACTCCAGCTCATTGATGTTATCGACAGGATCACCAGCCATGGTGACTTCCACTGGGGCGCTGACTTCGTCGAAGGTGTCTGGATTCACGAAGCGGAGGTTGGAGGTGCCATCGGAAAGCGCGAGCTTATCGCCCAGAGAACACAAGCCCCAGCCTTCGCCGTCGTAGTCCGCGCGAGCAGTTTCTTCGAAGGTCTCTGCGTCGTAGCGCACGGCGGTGCCGGCTTTCCAGGTCAGCTGCCAAATGGAGCCTTCGTGCTGAGTAATACCTTCACCGAAGAATTCCGGGTCCATATCGACAGACTGGGAGGTGGTTTCCTCACCGGGAGTAAATCGGTAAAGTCCGGAATCACCGTACTGGCCCGTGCCCAACAACAGGTCGCCGTTGTCATCGACTTCGAGGCCTTGGACGAAGGCATCATCGGGAAGCGGCACCGTATCAATGACGCGGGCGTTGAGCTGCTCGATATCCTCGGCGCTGGTGGCCGCCTGTTCGGTTGAAGCAACGTCCGTTGCTTCGACGGCCCCGTCGTTAGCGTTGTTGGCGGATTGTTCAGTGGAACAGGCCGTCAACGCGAGGGAGGCGGCGGTCAGGCCAGCGGACAACTTCAATAGAGAACCCATGTACTGCATTGTGCACGATGTGTTGAATAATGAGGAACGTGACTAACCGGAAGAAGCAAACCCACCCCCTATTGAGTGATAAGGCGGTCGACATCGCCCGGGAGGCTTTACAGGAGCTGGGCGAGGGCGGCATCGGCAAGCATATTGGCGTCGCTGGAATGACTGCCACGAGTGCCACCCACCGCTTCCGTGCGGACATGCCTGGTTATCCCGGCTGGGAATGGCAAGCAGTCTTAGGCTGCGCGCCGAACAGTTCTTATGTGACGGTCAGTGAGGTCGCACTGGTGCCCGGCGGGCAGGCGCTCCAAGCCCCGGAATGGGTGCCGTATTCCGACCGTTTGCGCCCCGGTGACTTAGGCCCGGGGGATTTAATGCCGCCTGCGCCTGACGATGAACGCATCGCCGACGGTGAATTAACTAAGACAGGCTGGAAGCAAGCAGAGAAACGTTGGCGCGATAAGTTTGGGCCGAATACGAAGATGGCTGCCAAAGCGCCACTGCAGTGCAAGACCTGCGCTTTCTTTGTGGAATTCCGTCAGCCCTGGGGCGTGTGCGCTAATGAGTTATCCGCCGATGGTCGGGTGGTGCACGGTACGTATGGCTGCGGTGCGCACTCGGAAACCCGGGTCAATGATGAAAGCCAGAACACGGATGTGGCCTACGACGACGAGAAGCCGATTTACTAGATTTTGAAAACTCGGTATTTAAGGGAGAAACTAAATGCGCACTATTTCTCTCGTTAGTTTCTAAGGGGCTTGTCCGTGAACAAGGTTCTTGACCGCTATTTTCATATTTCCGAACGCGGTTCGACCATCGGCACTGAGGTGCGCGCCGGTACGGTGTCGTTCTTCGCGATGGCCTACATCATCCTGCTGAACCCACTGATTTTGGGCACGGTTGCCGACGTCAACGGCACCACCCTGGGTGTTCCGCAGGTGGCTGCCGCCACCGCACTGGTTGCCGGTGTGATGACCATTGCCTTTGGTGCTATTGCGAAGTACCCCTTCGCCTTGGCAGCTGGCCTGGGCATGAACACCTTCGTTGCGGTGACTGTCGTGTCCACCCAGGGCGTGACCTGGGCAGAGGCCATGGGCCTGATCGTCATCGAGGGCCTTATCATCGTGGCCCTGGCTGTATCCGGTTTCCGTACCGCGGTCTTTAATGCCATTCCGCACTCGATGAAGGCTGCGATGGGTGTCGGTATCGGCATGTTCATCGCCATGATTGGCTTCGTTGACGGTGGCTTTGTCACCCGCGTGCCGGATGCCGCAAACACCACCGTGCCAGTCGGCCTGGGCATTAACGGCTCGATTGCGACCTGGCCGGCACTGGTCTTCGTCTTGGGCCTGATCATTTGTGGTTTCTGCGTTATCCGCAACGTCCCCGGCGGTCTGTTTGCCGGCATCGTGGTCACCACGATTGTCGCGATGATCATCCAGGCCTTCGTCGATTCCGAGAGCTGGAGCATGGCTACTCCGGAACCGCCGAGCTCGCTGGGCGGTATGCCGGACCTGTCCATTGTGGGCAACGTGGATCTCTTCGGTGCCTTCGTCAACATCGGTGTGCTCACCGCAGTCCTGCTGACGTTCACCCTGTTGCTCACCAACTTTTTCGACGCGATGGGCACCATGACTGGTTTGGGTCACCAGGCCAAGCTGACTGATGAGAATGGCAACCTGCCGGAGATGAAGAAGGCCCTGGTTGTTGAAGGCTTCGGTGCCGTTGCTGGTGGTCTGGGTAATACCTCGTCCAATACCGTGTTCGCGGACTCCTCGGCCGGCATTATCGACGGTGCACGCACTGGCTTGGCCAACATCGTTACCGGTGTGCTGTTCCTGCTGGCGATGTTCCTCACCCCGCTCTACGAGGTTGTCCCGATGGAGGCCGCCGCACCGGTGCTGGTCATCGTCGGTGTGATGATGGCTAGCCAGCTCACCGAAATCGAGTGGACCCGCCTGGATATTGCCATCCCGTCCTTCCTGACCATCGTGGTCATGCCCTTTACCTACTCCATTGCGAACGGCATTGGCGTGGGCTTTATCAGTTTCGCTATTTTCTCCACCTTTGCCGGCCGCGCCAAGCAGGTGCACTGGATCATGTGGCTGATTGCCGCGCTCTTCGTGGTCTACTTCGGCATGGATCCGCTCATGGATGCCATCAACGGCTAACAGTGAACTACGATGTGGTGAATGACTCGCATCCGTATCGCTGACCCTGCAGACCCGCGTCTCGACGACGTCCGCAACCTCAACAAGTCGGATAAGTCGGGCGCGGGTTTTGTCATTGCTGAAGGACATTTGGTCGTCTCCCGTTTGGCAGAGTCGCGCTTTCCGCTGCGCTGCGTGGTGGGCTTTGCCAACAAACTGGATGATTACCTGGAGACCTACGGTGACCCGGGCTGCCCGCTCTATGAGGTGGATAGGGCAACGCTTGCCGATGTCGCCGGATTCGACATGCACCGTGGCCTGGTTGCAGCTGCAGATAGGGCACCTACACCCGCTCTCGAGGAAATTCTCGACAGCGCCCGCACCATCGTGGTGCTGGAAGGCGTCGGCGATCACGAGAACATCGGTGCGCTTTTCCGCAATGCGGCGGGCATGGATGTTGATGCAGTGTTGTTGGGCTCGGGTGCCGCGGACCCGCTCTATCGTCGCTCTGTGCGCGTATCGATGGGACACGTGCTGTGCTTGCCTTTCCATCGCTTAGACGGCGGCTACACCACCTGGCAGCGCTCGCTGGAACAGCTGCGCGAGGCAGGCTTCAAACTGGTGTCGCTGACGCCATCGGAAGATGCTGTGCATCTGGCTCAGGCGTTGAAAGATACTGAGAAGGTCGCCTTGCTGGTGGGCGCGGAAGGCCCGGGGCTGACAGAGCATGCCATGCGGGCTACAGACGTACGAGCCCGCATCCCGATGGCCCCGGGAACGGACTCGTTAAATGTAGCGACCTCAGCAGCGATTGCTTTTTATGAGCGCCAGCGTTCTTTAAGCGACTGGGAGGTCTGAGAAATCCAGCTGCCCACCAGGCGGCCGAGCTTTTTGGTGGTGCGCACGATTTCTTCACCCGTGGAGGTATCACCCGCGGAGTGGTCCTCGTAATCGTCATAGTCGTGTAGCCCCAGCTTGCCGGCAGAGGTCGTAGCCAATTCGCCCACGCTGCGGGTGGAGTTCGGTAGCTCATCGACCTTGGGTTCCGGGCGGCCATCGACGGCATAGCCCACGACATCCAGGTCTGGGCCCTCTGCGTCGATGCTGATGCCCAGCCAGCGGCGCTGTGCTTCATCCATCAGATCGCGTGGTTCAAAGGGAAGAGAAATTCCGCCGAGATCTGGGTTGAGCTCACCGGCCCAGTAAGGGCCTTCGAAGCCTTCGGGAAGGCCGATGTCTTCCAACAATCCAAAGCGGGTGCCGCACAGCGAGCGTTTGAGTTCACCGTCCTGCCAGTGCGCGAAACCGGCGTAGCCTTCCTCCTCATTCAGAGCAAAAGCATAGAGCTCGCGCGCCGGGATGGCCTCCAACAGCAGGGGAGAAAGCTGCGAGAGCATCACGCCCTCTTCCACGACGACGGTTTGAACCACGGTGACCCCGGGGTAGCCGCCGATGTAGAACTCCGCAATGTCAGCTTCTACCGAACGGTTCAGTGGGAACTGCCCAATCGGGGTGACGGGAAAGTTCGGGTTTAGCTGCGCGAGATACTTGCGTCCAAAACCGCGGTCCGCCTTGGGTTCTGCGGCGAGCACATCAGCAGGGGAGTCGGTAGTGACGTACCAGAGAGTAACGATTGCACGAGAGATGTCCATAAAGCCTGCCCCTTAGTCGCGCGGCCGCTTCGTGTTCGAACGTACCCCCAACAGCACATCTTCCCAGTGCGGGGTGACCGCCTTACGACGACGCTTCGCCGGCTTCGGATCCGGGTTCTGCAGGAACTCCTCTTCCTCCTCCGGCGGGCTAGTCGGCTCAGTCAGGTCGGTAATCTCGCTGACATTCTGTGGCTCATCGCCATCGATGGCTTCGTCGTAACGCTCACCGCGTCCCACAGAAGTCAAAGAACGTACCGGCTGTACAAAGTCTGGGTCGGTGAGGTCTGCGGCCACGGAGTTGCGGGCCTCGACGGTGGCCGGGGTGGACATGGACTGCTTAAAGGTCCACTCGGCTTCGTTCTCAGACAGTCCGGACTTCCAAGTAATCCGCACGATCCAGGGCTCACCCTGGTTGCGGAAGGCATCCCAGTCGGCCTCGGACAGCGAGTGGCCGCGGGCGGCAAAGGCGGTAGCCAGGATTTCCCACAGGGTCAGCGATGCCGGGCCATCTTCGCGCACCGGGTGTGCCTGCTTGGCCACTTCTGCGATGCGGTTGCGCTCCAGCATGACTGGGTACGCGAAAGGCTCCACGCGGGATTCGGGAACGCCGAGTTCTTCGGCCAGTTCTTCGGCGGAAGCACCAGCGCGCACGCGATTTTGGATCTCCGACGGGCGCAGCTTGACCGGCTCTGGCTCGGCTTCCTTGGTCTTCGGCGCACCGGCACCACCGGTGGTCAAAGGGGTTGAGGACAGGGCAGAGGCAGTGCTTGCCGATGCCTGCTTGTCCTCAGTATCTGCTGCATCCTCAGCGTTGTCCTGCGACTGCACGAGAGGGCGCAGTGCCTCGCGGACGTCATCGGTGACGGCGAGGCTGAATTCCTCCCCGTCGTCGGTGCGCAGCACCAGGGAGGTTTCAGAAGATTCGCTACTTGCGAGGAAGAGCTCGCGCATGGTCGCTCCTTTTAGCCTGTGTAGGGACCTGTGATGAAATCCACTTTAACCCAGTTGCGGGAGCGACCCGGCGAGATTTGGGGCATGTTGGTCTACTGCTGGTCCAGCAGGTAGTCAATAGCCTTGGTCAGCTTCTCGATGTCCGCTGGCTCAATGGCCGGGAACATACCGATGCGCAGCTGGTTACGGCCCAGCTTGCGGTAAGGTTCGACATCCAGGATGCCGTTGGCGCGCAGCTGCTTGGCCAGTGCGGCAGCATCAACCTTCTCGTCGAAGTCAATGGTGCCCACAACCAGGGAGCGGCCGGCCTCGTCGGAGACAAACGGGGTGGTCTCGTCACGCTGGGAAGCCCAGTTGTACAGAATCTGCGAGGACTCCGTGGTGCGCTTGACCATGCCCTCGAGACCGCCGTTGGCGTTCATCCACTTGATCTGGTTGTCCAGCATCAGCAGGGTGGCGACAGCAGGGGTGTTGTAGGTCTGGTTCTTCCGAGAATTATTCACTGCAGTTTGCAGGTTGAGGAACTCCGGAATGAAGCGATCAGAGTTATTGATCTTCTCGATGCGCTCCAGGGCCTTAGGCGACATGGCAGCCAGCCACAGACCACCATCGGAAGCAAAGCACTTCTGCGGGGAGAAGTAGTAGACGTCCGCCTCGGTCAGGTCTACTGGCAGGCCGCCGGCGCCAGAGGTGGCATCGACAAGCACGAGCTGGTCTGGGTTGTCCGGGTTCGGGCGACGCACTGGCACCATGGCGCCCGTGGAGGTCTCGTTGTGAGCCCAGGCGACCACATCAGCATCGCCGAAATCAGCCTCGAGTGGGTTCGGTGCGCTGCCCGGTTCGTACTCGTTGATGACTGGCGTATCCAGCCACGGTGCCTTGCTGCTTGCCTTGGCAAACTTGGAAGAAAACTCACCGTAGGTCAGGTGAGCGGACTGCTTTTCGATGAGCCCAAAGGTTGCTGCATCCCAGAAAGCGGTAGCGCCGCCGAGGGACAAAATAATCTCGTAGCCTTCCGGCAGGTTGTACAGTTTCGCCAAACCCTCACGGATGGAGCCGACAACGTCCTTGACGGCAGGCTGGCGGTGGGAGGTACCCATGATGGAAGTAGCTGCGGCGGAGACCGCATCGATCTGCTCGGGACGTACCTTGGACGGGCCGCAACCAAAGCGTCCGTCGGAAGGCAAAAGATCAGAAGGCAAAGCAATTTCAGGTTGAGTCATGCGCATAGTGTAGATCAATATCGGTCAACCGTTAGGAAAGGGGTGGTGTATGACGTCGCACTTGAGTGTCGGCGGTGTCACAAAATTTGCTAGAGTGTGAAGAGGTTAAGACTGAAGTCGACAGTTGTGTCGACGCTAACTCTCTGACGAAAGGAACCCACGTGGCTTCTGAGAACAAGGTAACTCTCCAGTACCCCGGCGGCGAGTACGAGATGGACATCAAGCAGTCCACCGAGGGTGACTCCGGTTTTGACATCGGCAAGCTCCGCAACGAGACCGGCCTGGTCACCTTCGACCCGGGTTATGCTGCAACCGGCTCCACCGAGTCGAAGATCACCTTTATTAACGGCGAGGAAGGCATCCTGCGCCACCGTGGTTACGACATCGCGGACCTGGCTGAGAACGCCACCTTCAACGAGGTGTCTTACCTCTTGATTAAGGGCCACCTGCCAAACCAGGAAGAGCTCTCCGCTTTCAATGACGATATCCGTCACCACACCCTCCTGGATGAGGACTTCAAGGCGCAGTTCAACATCTTCCCGCGCAACGCGCACCCGATGGCTGTGCTGGCTTCCTCGGTGAACATTCTGTCCACCTACTACCAGGACCAGCTGGACCCGCTGGATGAGAAGCAGCTCGACAAGGCAACCGTGCGCCTGCTGGCTAAGGTGCCGATGCTGGCTGCTTACGCTTACCGTGCTTCCCAGGGCAAGCCTTACATGTACCCGGACAACAAGCTGAACGCTCGCGAGAACTTCCTGCGCATGATGTTCGGTTACCCGACCGAGGAGTACGAGGTTGACCCGGTCGTTGCTAAGGCACTCGATAAGCTCCTTATCCTGCATGCTGACCACGAGCAGAACTGCTCCACCTCCACCGTCCGCATGATCGGTTCCGCACAGGCTAACCTGTTCGTTTCCGTTGCAGGCGGCATCAACGCTCTGTCTGGCCCGCTGCACGGTGGCGCTAACCAGGCAGTGCTGGAGATGCTGGATGATATCCAGCAGAACAACGACGGCGACGCTACCGACTTCATGAACCGCGTGAAGAACAAGGAAAAGGGCGTCCGCCTGATGGGCTTCGGCCACCGCGTGTACAAGAACTACGACCCGCGCGCAGCCATCGTCAAGGAGACCGCACACGAGATCATCGAGCACCTGGGCGGCGACCCGATGCTGGATCTCGCAATGGACCTGGAGAAGATCGCTCTCGAGGACGACTACTTCGTCTCCCGCAAGCTGTACCCGAACGTCGACTTCTACACCGGCCTGATCTACCGCGCCATGGGCTTCCCGACGGACTTCTTCACCGTCCTGTTCGCCATCGGCCGTCTGCCGGGCTGGATCGCTCAGTACCGCGAGCAGCTTGAGCTCAACACCAAGATCAACCGTCCTCGCCAGATTTACACCGGCGAGACCCTGCGCAAGGTTACCCCGCGTGACCAGCGCTAATTGGGTAGCTGCGGCACCACGATTAGGGCCGAACCGGGCTTTTTCCTTTATAATGAGCAAAGTTCGGTTCGGCCTTTGTTGGTTGGACTACAAACGAAATCCACATTCCCAAGGAGAATAATCCCCATGGATAAGCCTGTAATTGAAGCGCACACTGAGCCGGCGCCTACCGATCTCGTCATTGAAGACATCGTGGTGGGTGACGGAGCAGAGGCGC
Organism: Corynebacterium camporealensis; assembly: GCF_000980815.1. Classification (NCBI taxonomy): domain Bacteria; kingdom Bacillati; phylum Actinomycetota; class Actinomycetes; order Mycobacteriales; family Corynebacteriaceae; genus Corynebacterium; species Corynebacterium camporealensis. The sequence goes on from NZ_CP011311.1 coordinate 744,727, forward strand.
AGCCGGGCGGTGTCGTTGAGGTCCACTACGTCGGCGTCGAGTACGAGACCAACCAGGAGTTCGACTCCTCCTGGGACCGCGGTCAGTCCATTGAGTTCCCGCTGACCGGCCTGATCGCCGGCTGGCAGGAAGGTATCCCGGGCATGAAGGTGGGCGGCCGTCGTCAGCTCATCATTCCGCCGGAGAAGGCCTATGGCCCTGCCGGTGGTGCACACCCGCTGTCTGGTCGCACCCTGGTCTTTGTTATTGACCTGATTCGCGCCTAACAGCCGCATCATAATCCGCGCTGGAAGCCACGTTTAACCGCGTGCTTTCGGTGGGGATTTTTCTTATATCCCACATCGGTGAATCTTTGGGGCACAATAGAGACATGACTGTCCCCATGACTACTTTCAACGATGACCGTGAGATGCCCCTGCTGGGCCTGGGAACCTACAAGCTGCGCGAGGACGAATGCATCCGCGTAGTCCGCGAAGCCATTGAGATTGGCTACCGCCACTTCGACACCGCCACTTTGTATGAGAACGAAGAAGCCTTGGGCAAGGCACTCAACGACGCTATGGCAGCGGGCGATGTTACCCGCGATGAGCTGTTCATTACCTCCAAGGTCTGGCACACCCACCACGGTGCGGATAAGGTCCCGGAAGCTTTCCAGACTTCCATGGATAAACTCGGCCTGGACTACCTGGATCTGTACCTCATCCACTGGCCGTGGCCGCAGGGCGGAAAGTACGTGGAGACCTTCGACAAGATCGCGCAAATGCAAGGCATGGGCCAGATCGCCTCGATTGGCGTGGCCAACTTCTACGAAGAAACCCTGCAGCAACTCATTGCTGGCTCCGGCATCGTGCCCGTGCTCAACCAGGTAGAGATGCACCCCGGCTTCATGCAGAACGACCTGCGTGAGTACCACCAGGAACACGACATCATCTCGGAAGCCTGGGCACCACTGGCTCGCGGTGTAGTGCTTAATAACCCCGCCATCGAAAAGGCCGCCGAAGCACACAACGCCACCCCAGGCCAGGTCGTGCTCGCCTACATGATGGACAAGGGTATTTCGGTCATCCCGAAGTCCTCCCGCAAGGAACGCCTGCAGGAAAACTTCGACGCCACCAACCTGGATCTCAGCGCGGAAGAAATCGAGGCCATCGACGGCCTCGAGGGTCAAGAAGGCTTCGGCCGCATGTTCAACGACCCGCGCGACTTCCCCGGCGACGAGGGCTAACGACGCGGCCTTTTGGGGGAAGACACTAAGCCGCCTGCGGGCGGCTTTTTGTGATCAAAAATGCGGTAGTGGGGGAGAGGCGCGGGGCGAAAAGCTACCCCTAGAAAAAGAGATGTTTGCCACATTCTTCATTTGCAAACTTTACAGATATGTTTCATTTAATCTCCGGGGGTACTTTGCAAACTTATGAAAAGCCAGGTCGCGACGCGGGTCGGGGGTGGCGAAGGTTTGTTAATGTCAGGAACCTTGGCAATATTTACAACCTTACAATGTGAGCAAGGTAACTTAGCTTGCAGTCGCTGCGCTATAGATCACTTTTGCGTTAGCGAGGTAAGCCCGGCACACCCGCCGGGACGGATAAACAAGGAGAGACAATGGCTGGAGCAAACGCTACACCGCAATCTAAGCGTGAACCCACGGCTGATGATTTCATTGCGATGCGCGATAGCGAGCAGTTCGCAGACCTGCGTAGCACTTATCGCAAATTTGCCTTCCCGATGACTGTGGCATTCTTCGTCTGGTACATCGTGTATGTGCTTGCCGCGGTTTTCGCCCCGGATTTTATGGCAATTGAGGTGTTTGGCGGCTGGAACGTGGGCTTCCTGTTTGGTTTGGCCCAGTTCGCAACCACCTTCATTATCACCTGGATTTATGTCAAGTACGCCAATAAGAATATCGAGCCGAAGTCGGCTGCTATTCGTGAAGAGCTGGAGGGTTAACGATGAATACCATTTACTTAGCTCAAGAAACGAGCGCCGGTAACCCGCTGCTCAACATTTCTGTCTTCGTCATCTTCCTGGTTGTGACCATGGCCGTGGTGCTGCGTGCCGGTAAGTCCACCAAGGAAGCTTCTGATTTCTATACTGGCGGCGGTTCCTTCTCAGGCCGTCAAAATGGCCTGGCAATTTCCGGTGACTACCTGTCCGCCGCATCCTTCCTCGGTATCGTCGGCGCCGTCGCGCTGAATGGTTACGACGGCTTCCTGTACTCGGTTGGCTTCTTCGTCGCCTGGCTGGTTGCACTGATGCTGGTGGCAGAGCCACTGCGTAACGTCGGCCGCTTCACCATGGCAGACGTGCTGTCCTTCCGCCTGAAGCAGAAGCCAGTTCGCGTGGCTGCTGCTATCGGCACCATGTTCGTGTCGCTTTTCTACCTGATTGCACAGATGGCCGGCGCAGGTTCCCTGGTGTCCGTGCTGCTGGATATCCACGACTTCGTCTGGCAGGCAGTCGTTGTCGGCGTCGTCGGCGTTCTGATGATTGTCTACGTTCTGGTCGGCGGCATGAAGGGCACCACCTACGTGCAGATGATTAAGGCAGTTCTGCTGGTCGCCGGTGTGGTTGCCATGAGTGTCATGGTCTTCATCGCCCTGCGTGGCGGCTTCAACACCCTGTTCGACTCCGCAATCACCATGCACGCACAGTCCCAGGAGATTCAGGAGCGCGGCTACGAGGCTACGGACATCATGAAGCCGGGTCTGCAGTACGGTGAGAACCTCACCACCAAGCTGGACTTCATCTCCCTGGGTATGGCCCTGGTGCTGGGTGTTGGCGGTCTGCCACACGTTCTGATGCGCTTCTACACCGTTCCGACTGCTGTTGAGGCACGTCGTTCCGTGACCTGGGCAATCGTTATCATCGGTGCTTTCTACCTGATGACCCTGATTCTGGGCTTCGGCGCAGCCGCACTGGTTGGTCCGGACCGCATCCTGGCCGCACCTGGTGGCGCAAACGCTGCAGCACCGCTGCTGGCACTTGAGCTGGGTGGCTCCATCTTCATGGCAGTCATTTCCGCAGTCGCATTCGCAACTGTGCTGGCTGTGGTGGCTGGTCTGGCAATTGCCGCTTCCGCGTCCATTGCACACGACGTCTACCACGCAGTTATCCGTAACGGTGAGTCCACTGAGGCTGAGCAGGTTCGCGTTTCCCAGATCACCGTGGTTGTCCTGGGCATCGTCGCCATCATCCTGGGCATCCTGGCTATGACTCAGAACGTTGCCTTCCTGGTCTCCCTGGCATTCGCAATGGCTGCATCTGCAAACCTGCCGACCATCCTGTACTCCCTGTACTGGCGCCGCTTCAACACTGCTGGTGCGGTGGCGTCCATGTACACCGGCGTGGCGTCCTGCCTGCTGTTGATTTTCTTCTCCCCGGCAGTTTCTGGTACCCCGACCTCGATGTTCCCGAACGCAGACTGGGCACTGTTCCCGCTGTCCTCCCCGGGCATCGTCTCCATTCCGCTGGCATTCCTGGTTGGCTTCCTGGTTCCGCTGTTCACCAAGCCGGACAACATGGAAGAGCTTTCTGCAGAGATGGAAGTTCGTTCCCTCACCGGTGTGGGCGTGGAGGCTCCGGTCGACCACTAAACACCACAGTCTGGGTAAGATGAGTATTCGTGCCTGAAAGACTAAACAAGCTCAAAGCGGCATCGCGCACCTGCGGTGCCGCTCTTGGCATGTGTGGACTCCTGCTGAGTATCAGCGCTTGTGCTGACAACCCAGCCTTCCAGTCTCAAGCTGCCGACATCACTCCCACCGAGGTTCCCGACGGCAAGCCCGATATCCCTGATCATGTCGGGGAAATCCTCGACGGCGATGAGAAGCAGTCGATTAGCTACTTCCGCATTGACGACAACATGCAGATGGGCTCGCCGAACCAGCGCGAGGAAATCCCGGCGTTAAGCCTGATTAAGCTCTACATCGCTACCTACGTGCTGGAGCACGGCGAGTTCGCCGACAAGTACGAAGCCCTCGACATGGTGTCTAGCTCTTCCGATGAAAGCGCCGAAGAGCTTTTCGATGCCTACCCGGATGCCATCGACATCATCGCCGAAGAATACGGCCTGGAATCAACCAAGGCAGGGGAGACCTGGGGTTACTCAACCACCTCGACGTATGACGTGGTCAGCTTCATTACGCAGCTGAAAGAAAAAGACCCTACCCACCCAGTACTCGTGGCCATGGCGCAGGCGGACAGCATTTCTGCCGACGGCTACCGCCAGAACTACGGCACCGCGAAGTTACAAAACGTCATCGGCAGCAAGTGGGGCTGGTCGAACAACAAGGACCTGCATTCCTCCGTATCTTTCGGCGAGAACTTCGTCGTCGCTGCCAGCTCCTGGGGCAGTGCCCGTGACCTGACTCGCTACGTGCGCAAAGAAATCTCCGTCGACAACCTCAACAAAGCCACCACGCGCTACATTGACGCACGAAAGGGCGAGAAAGTAGAGCCTTTGACTACTACTTCTCGCCCTTCCAAAGAACGCGACGCCGACAAAGACAAAGACGACGATTAACCGTTACCCCGGTGCGGCGTTAACGCCGCACCGCGCTAGCGCCGTACCGCGTTAGCGACGTCTTCTGCGAGTGAAGCTGCACCACGCAGCTGGTCGTTGCTAATCGAGGAACCGTTGTAGGAAATGCCGTTCTGGTTCACGCGCGGCATCTGTGGCAGCCCGTTTTGCTCCAGCTGGGAGCTCAACTGATCCACGGCACCGTAGATGTCATTGCCTGGTGCAGGACGGTTGGGCTGCGATGGTCGCGACGGCTGGGATGGGGTGGAGGGGGCGGCATTCTTACCCGGGAACCACTGTCCCCAGTCGCGGGCGTAGACGTTGTTGATATCTACGGTGACGCCATCAATCTTGCGCTGCTTCGACTGTGGCAGCTGGTGGATGGTAGTGCGCGGGTGGATCTTTCCGCCCGAGCCCCAGTCGTGCATCCAGAAGAACTGGCCGATGCCGTCCTGAATAGCCCACTCAATGGTGTTGTAGTTGCCGTACACACCAGTCTGGTAGCCCGCTGCGGACAAAGCCCTGGAGAATGCCCGCAGGTAAGGGCGAATCTGGTTGGTGTACTGGGCGCGGGATGGGTTGTCATCGATAGCGATGTAGATTGGGCGACCGGTCGGTCCGCCAGCAGCCTTGTGCAGGTTAATTGCCTGCGGTGCATGCACGGCGGCACCTGCTGCGCCCTTGAGCCAGTCGGCGGTGCCGGCGCGGCCGAACTGATAGATCGAGGCGGTAGCCAACCCAACAGCGGCGTTGGCACGGGTTTCCTTCAACGACACCGGCTTACCGGTCATCCAGCTGCGTGCTTCCGGACGGGGCTGGGAGACGTAACGAATCGCACCCATGTGGCCAGCATTCTTAATGGATTGTGCGGAAGGCACGCCCGCAGAAAAGTCGATGATGGTACCGAGAACCGGGCCCAGGGCGGCTGCCTGCGGAGCAGCAGCACCGATAGCGCCGGCGGCAATAGCTACGCCACCGGCCTTGAACAGGCCGCGGCGAGAAAAGGAACGAGACATTAGCTCTCCTCAGAGGGATTAAATAGTCACTACAGTCACATAAGTTTACATCTGTACCGTAGCAGCTGGAAGTCCCAATAGCGCGCAGAGCGCGCATGTCCTTGCTAACGCCAAGAATTTTGTTCGGAGAGATACTCCAAGATGGCCTTCACGCGGCGGTTTTCTTCGGAAGGATCGAGGCGTAATTTCTGGAAGATATTGGACACATGCTTGGCTACTGCGGCGCCAGATACCACTAATTCATCGGCGATTTCTCGATTTGATAGCCCACGCGACATCAGTTCGAGGACCTCGCGTTCGCGCGGGCTGAGCTCCGCTAACCCACTGCGACCGCTCGACATCAAGGTACTTGCTACTTCTGGGTCGATGATGGTTCCGCCATGGGCTATGACATCGAGGGAGCGTAAGAAGTCAGCTACCTCAGAGACCCTGTCCTTAAGCAGGTAACCCGTACCGGCGCTCACTCCCGGCGATGCACGAAAAAGATCGACTGCATGAGCGGGTGCAAGGTACTGACTCAACACCACAATGGCGAGGTCCGGAAATAGCTGCCGCAGACGCAGTGTGGACTGTAACCCATCATCGGTCATGCTGGGCGGCATGCGTACATCGGTAATCACGAGGTCGGGGAGGGTGCTCGATTTGCCCAATTCTTCAACGAGTTCTTCTAGCTCTGGGGCAGTAGCAGCCTGACCAACGATGCCGTGGCCACGGCGTTCCAATAATCCGGCAACACCTTCGCGGAGGAGAGCGGAATCATCGGCAATGACAATACGTAGTGGGTTATCAACGGCCATGGCTAGACCTGCCTATCGTCGGTTGAAGAATGAGAGATTCCCGTTTGCCCACGTTCCAAAAGCAAAGGAATGGATGCGCCTACCCGCGTAGGACCGCCTTGTGGGGAGGTGCAGTCCAATCTGCCACCGAAAGCTTCTAGTCGATCGCGCATGCCGGCTAAGCCGCGCCCTTCAATAAGCCTGGCCCCACCGGGGCCTTGGTCAACGACGTTGATGTGCAAGGATTCATCGGCAGTAAGCAGCACGCTTACCGGTGCACCGGCAGCGTACTTGGCGGCGTTGGTAAGCGCTTCAGTTGTAAAGAAGTAGCCGGCTGCGAGCACCGATGGTGATAGTTCGGGCAGGGGATGGGGTGCAAAGACCGTGACGTGCGGGCCGTACGCCGCAGCAGATTCCTTCACGGCTGCCACCAGATCACGTTCACTCAGTACTTGTGGGTGGATTCCACGGACGGTAGAACGAAGGGCTTTCAACCCGCGGTCGATGTCCGTTTTCGCTTCCTGGATGAGCGCGGCGACATCACCTTCAGCATCCAGCGAGGCCTCACCGAGTTTGATGGTTGCTGCGACCAGATATTGCTGGGTGCCGTCGTGTAGGTCTCTTTCGATGCGTTGACGTTCTACTTCATAGGCATCAGCGATCGCGCGCCGGGAGGCAACAAGCTCGGCAATTTGCTGGGCAGCGGCATCTTCATGCGTTGGTGTCGTTGTGGCCTCGCTCATGCGGCTTGCGTCCGCACGAGCTGTGTGCGTGCGGCCCTTGCGCCGAAATAGCTTGCCCATTGCTTCACTTCGCTTTCATTGACTATGTAGATGACATACTAATGCCTACACGGCAATGCTTTACAGCTTCGGATTGTGGTGGGGTAGTGCCAGCACTACCGCTAAAAGCAATGGTGGCACTATTTAAATGAAAGCGGCGTCAGAGTGAAATGAAGTTTATGGATAACACACTTTCTTTGCTAGATGTCACTAAAGATTTTGGTGGCGGTCCAGTTCTGTCGGGTATTTCGATGACCATCGAGCCGGGAGAAACCGTTGCCATCATGGGGCCGTCCGGTTCGGGCAAGTCCACGCTGTTGCACTGCATGTCCGGAGTGCTCAAGCCCACCCACGGTGAGGTGCGCTTCGGTCCGCAAGTCATCAGCACGCTTTCCGATGGCGACCGCTCCCACCTTCGACTGTCCTCCTTCGGCTTTGTCTTCCAGGACGGCCAACTCCTCCCGGAACTCACCGCACTCGAAAATGTCGCTTTGCCCGCCATGTTGAACGGAATGAATCGCTCTAAGGCAAAGCGCAAAGCACAGGAATTGTTGGACCAGATCGGTCTGGGAGAGTTGGCTGACCGTCGCCCCGGCCAGGTATCGGGTGGTCAGGCACAACGCATCGCAATCGCTCGTGCACTGGTCACTGAGCCAGCCGTCATCTTCGCTGATGAGCCCACCGGCGCTCTCGACCAAGCAACTGGTCACGAGGTCATGCAGATGCTCAGCGCCATGGTGAAGAGGACCGGCGCGGCGCTGGTCATGGTCACCCACGACGCCAAGGTTGCCGACTGGATGGAGCGCCGCGTGGAAATCCGCGATGGCATCATCCATGACGATCGTGTGGTTGGTGGTATCCGATGAAGCTATCGACACTCACCTGGGACCTACAAAAGTCAGGTATTCAAAACCGCAGCGGTAATGGAACTGTATCCATATTGGCGATTATCGCTATCGCCGTTGGCTCAGCAGTCTCCTTCCTTGTTGCTGCTGGTGCCTGGATGTTTCTCCAGCGCTGGGCCCACCCGGAGCTACTCTCGCCAGCCGGACAAGTAATGGCGGTGTATGACAACGGGACAACGAATCCCATATGGCTCTTGCTTGCTGTCTTAGCCTGTGCAGTGATGATTCCTGCGGTGATCTCCCTGGTATCGCAAGCTACTGTGCTGGGTGCTGCAGGGCGTGAACGGCGATTGGCGACCTTGCGACTTATCGGTTTGTCAGCTGGCGATGTCACCCGCATGACGATGTTGGAAACCGCAGTACAGGCCATTATCGGCATCGTGCTGGGACTGGGTATGTATTTCTTAACGTTGCCGCTATATCTGGGCTTGGAATTCCAAGCAACGCCCATTGAATCCGACGATCTTATTGGTCCCTGGGGGCTTTATTCCGTGGTCGCCGTTGTCCTGTTCTTGCTGTGTGAGTTCTCCGCCTTCTTAGGCATGCAACGGGTGCGCGTGACCCCGCTGGGAGTGTCTCGCCAGCAGATGCCAAAGTCCATGCACTGGTCGCGTCTCGTTGCATTCGTTGTCGTTGTAGTCGTTGCCGCAGTCGTGGGGAGCCAGTTTGATGCGGGACTTGTCGTACTCTCCATGGTCGTCATTTTGGGTATTACATTGTTTTTGCAGGTATTAGCCCTCAATCTAGTGATGCCCTGGGCCCTGCAATTATCCGGCAGGCTGGCAAGTGCATTACCGGGAACCGCACACTACGTTGCAGCGCGCCGGGTAGCTACCAATGGGCGCAAGGCGTGGAGCCGCTGCGGTTCAGTGGCCTTCTTCGGCTTCATCGCCGGACTGCTGGTGATTAGCCCTTTCGGTGAAGACGATTTTGCGCACTCGCTGAACGCTGATGAGCAGGCAAGTGTGATTTTCGGAGACATTGCCCGTGGTGGCGTTCTGGTGCTGATTTTTGGCTTCATCATTGCCGCACTATCGATCTTCGTTGGACAAGCCAAGGAAGTTTATGACTCAGCCGGACTCAACCAGGCATTATCCCGACTGGGCGTACAGCGCGGCTTCCACTTCCGCGTCAACTTCTTTGAAGTCTTCGGCCCGGTGGTCTTAGTAAGTGTCGTCGGGTTCTTGGTTGGTGCGATCTTTTGCTTCGCGACATTCATGGGAGCAGGAGACATGTCCGTCGGTGCCCGCGTTATGAACTCGTTCCTGCTGCTGGGGGCCGGTTGGGCAGTGGTGCTGCTTGCTCTGCTTGCTGTCGTGCCACTGCGTAATCGCGTTATCGATAGGGTCTCTCGCAAGAACGATTAAGTTGCGGAGCAGCGATAGATACAATGTGTATAAGGAGGCTGCGATGGAGAAAGAAACTCGAGATTATCCCGGTGAAAAGATGGAGTCTGTTCGCCAGCGGAGTGTGAAGCGCATCGTTGACATGCTGGAAGAGAAGTATCCGCACTTCCGCGAAGAATACGAAGAAGAACAGCGGGGTTACCCAGGCCATGACTTAGAAGCAGTCCGCCAACGCAGCGTGAAGAAGATACTTGATTCGCTGGGGTAGCAACTGACGTAGCAAACGGGGCTTTTCGCCCCGTTTGTTTTGTAAAGTTGCTGGTAGAGTGCCCCAGAAAGGATTCGAACCTTCGACACCCGCTTTAGGAGGATCGGGGTCACCTCACTGGTTATCGCAAAACCGCAGGTCACCTAGATTACGTGGGCCATGACAGGCCATCCTGACCACCGGGACCGGCCCCGCCGGGACCACCACGGGACCACGCCAGGCATGAGAGGAACGGACATCTCATGTCATCCGCAAACTATTTTTACGACCGCGTCCGCGTCACCAACGCCAACAACGACCACGCCGCCAACAAATACATCCCCGCCCCGCCCACAAGCAGCGACGCGACCACAGCGACCAACGCGCAGCGCCGCGAAGGAGCGACCGCCGAAGGAGGGTGCGGCGCGAACGGCCGCCAGGCCGCAGCGCAAGCCGCAAGTGCAACGATCCCGACCGGCAGCGACGCACGCGGCGCAAGCAACGGGAGCGACGGAAGCGGAGCGATCAGCGCATTGGGCGTTCCCCCGAAGGGGGAAAAAGGTACCGATGATGGCGGCCTTGATAGTAATAGGAGTTACTGCGTGGAAACCGCTGGACCAGCGGAAACGAAAAGCAGTATTTCGGACATTCACCGACGCCGTCGAGTTCGTTATGTCGCTCGTGCCGCGCTCTGGGGAGCGAGCACAATGCGTGGAGTGCGACAGTGCGGACGGATGTTACGCCTGGACCCTGACAGTGGTGCGCCCGCTGCGGACCGGGTCGGTATTCGACGTGGCCAGACTGGGGCAGGCTACTCGGGACTTCTGCACTGCGGTAGCGTCTGGGCCTGCCCACGATGTTCGGCGGTGATTGCAATGAGGCGTTCGTTGGAGATTGGTGCGGCGCTGGACCAAGTGCGACGAACCGGGGGACAGGCATGGATGGCTACGCTTACCGTCAGCCACCACGCCAACCATAGCCTGGACCAAGTCTGGGAGGCTGTTTCGGCAGGCTGGCGAGAAGTGGTGGGCACGGTCGCCTGGACGGGAACTAAAGCGCGTACGAAGCGCGTGAGGGCAAGTTGTACGAGTACCCGGAGAAACAGGGGGACCGGGACCGGCTTGGTATCGGCGGAACCATCCGTGCTGTGGAAGTTACATGGGGCGATCCGAAAGAAGGCGGCAGTGGTTGGCACGTCCACATTCACACGGTGATCTGTTCTTATCGCCCGATCGCTGAGGCCGTGAACCGCCGTGTCGTTGCTGGCCTTCTGGACATTGACGTCGACGACGTCACTGACGTTCATCGTCAGTTTGTGGCGGGTGGATACCTCGGTTATAGCTGGTTCCGTCGCTGGACCAAGGGGGTCGTCAAGGCCGGGATGCCGACCCCCGGTTCATCCGGTTTTGATCTACGTCCCGTTGACGACGGGGGAGCTGATTTTATCGGTAGCTATCTGCAGAAGGCGACGATGGACGTGGCCGCGAAGATTGGCGCGGAAGTCGCTGGAGGTGTGAACACTAAAGAAGCGCGGGGGAGAAACATCACTCCCTTCGAGTACCTCAACGACCTAGTGGAGAGTGACGACGTCCCGCGCTGGTTTTGGAAGAATCCGCGCACTTGGGATGCGTGGCTCGAAGATGATGGCCTCGCCGTCGCTGACATGGAAAGCGGTGAGGTGAACACGGTGAGCATCCCCGCCCACTGGCGTATCTGGCTCGAATGGGAACAGGCCAGCAAAGGGAAGCGGCAAATTTTATGGTCTCAACGGACTGATGACGACGTAGCGACCGCCCGGCAAAAATGGTGGAATGAGGTCCTCGACGCCCGTGGACGAGAGCAGACCGATCAAGAGATCGCGGACCAAGAGCTTGATGGCGGACTCGTCGCTGAAATCCATACATCGACGTGGTGGCGTCACATGGTGCATCGCCCTAGAGCGTGTCTGACAATTTCCGCAGCCACATCATGACCGCGACGGCCATCACGCCCGCCCGGTAGACGAGTGCGAGTTTGTCGAACCTGGCGGCCAGGCCTCGCCACTGTTTGAGGTTGCCGAAGAACCGTTCCACCACGTTACGGCCCTTGTAGGACTCGGCGTCGAAGGAGGGCGGCCGCCCACCCTTCGAGCCTTTCCGCCTGCGGGCCGCGATGACGTTCTTCTTCTCCGGGATGGTTGCCGTGATTCTGTGTTCGCGCAGGTATCTGCGTACAGCCCGCGACGAGTAGGCCTTATCCGCCCGGAGTTCATCGGGCTGGGTGCGCGGGCGGCCCACTGTCCTGGGCACCCGCAGGCGTTCCAGCAACGGGATCAACACCGGGCAGTCACCGCGCTGACCTGCGGTCAGGATGATGGTCAGGGGTAGCTCGTGACCGTCGACCAGGGCGTGGATCTTGGTGGACAACCCACCCCGGGATCGGCCGACCGCGTGATAAGGAGGCTCGGCCAGCGGGTTGTTGTAATTCGACGAAGCCCCCTGTGACCCGCGTGATGTTGGTGGCGTGCTGGTGCGCCCGGTTGATCGTGGAATCCACCGACACCGACCAGTCGATTAGGCCTTCGGCGTCAGCCTGGGCGATCAGACGCTCGAGGATGACATTCCAGGTGCCGTCTCTGGCCATCCGGTTGTGCCAGGTGTAGACCGCCTGCCAGGAACCGAAAAAGTCCGGCAGATCCCGCCAGGGGATGCCCACCCGCAGGCGGTAGAGGATGCCTTCGAGCATCTGCCGGGGATCGGAGAAGGGTCGGACTTTTCTGCCCGTACGACGAGGTAGGAGGTCGGCGACCATCTCCCACTGGGCATCAGTCAACAATTGGAAACGCGACACGGGAGCCAGGATCCCATGCCGTGCTTTCCCTCAATTGTCAGACACGCCCTAAGTATCCGAGGCGTGCGCGCCGCCGTTTTCCCGCCCTGGGGGTCAGCCTTGCGCTGATCCTAACCGGGGGGACGGCCGCGATCCCGATTGTGTGGGCGCAGGGCGCGACCGCCAGTAGCGAGGACGAAGAACGCCCGTTGTCCGCGACCATCGTAACCGCGCCGGCGGCCGACGAGGAGGAACCCGTGCCCGCCCCGAAGCCGGATGTCCGCGAACCCGAAGAGTTTGGCGGCGATCTGTCCGAGCTGGAGCCCACCGAGGTGGACTACGAGGAAAATTGGGACGGCGCCCAGGCGACGTTCATCAACTTGGAGACGGGCGAGATCACCGGAACCGCGACGCAGCGTTTCGCCCGCCCGGCGCTGAGCCTGATTAAGCTCTACCTGGCTAACTACGTCCTCGACCACGGAAAGCCGCAGGAGGCGACGTACGACGTGGCGATGTTCATCGCGGCGCTGCGCCAGGACAATCCGGCGCATCCCATCTTGTTAGCGATGGCGACGGCCGACTCAGTGGCGGCCGACGGTTACGCGCAGGACTTCGGCACGGTGGAACTCGACGGCGAGATCGGCTCGAAATGGGCGTGGTCGGACGCCCGCGACCTGCACGCCTCCGTCAGTTACGGCGACGGATGGGTGGCCGCCGCGGCCGTCAACGGCACCGCCGACGAGCTGACGGAGTTCGTCGACGCGCAGCTTGCCGGCAAGATGGACTAGCGGTTCTCGGCCGCAAGCTGGCTGCCGAGCGTTATGCCCCCTCGGCTAGCGTAGGTGCTGCGCGAGCTGGGCGGCGATGTCGGCGCCCTGCTTGATTTGTTCGCCGGAGACGGACGAGCCGTTGATGTTGATGTCCGGGATGCTGGAACGGTCCGCGCCCGACCGGGTGCCGGTCGCCGGTGTCGGCGCCGGCCGGTTGTTTTCCTGCCGGGGCGGCGCGGGATGGGCTGCCGCGCCGGGCTGCCATTGGCCCCAGTTGGCCTGGTAGACGTTGTTGATGCCCACGCGCACGCCGCCGACGGTGTCTTTGTCGATGCGGACTTGGTGCAGGTGGATCTGCGGGTGGATGCGGCCGCCCGAGCCCCAGTTGTGCTGCCAGTAGAAGTCGCCGAGGCCGTCGGCGATCGCCCAGTCGATGGTGCTGTAGTTGCCGTAGATCCCATGCTGTAGCCCGCGGCCGCGCGGGCTGTTTCGAAGGCGGCGAGGTACGGCTTGATCTGGTTGGTGTACTGAGTGCGCGTGAGGTTGTCGTCGACGGCGACGTAGATGGGCACTCCGGTCGGACCGCCGGCGGCGGCGTGCAGGGCGATGGCCTGCGGCGCGTGGACGGTCGCTCCGGCGGCACCGCGCAACCAGTCGGCGGTGTCCCTTTGCCGTACTGGTACACGCTGGCGGTGTAGAGCCCTTGGGCCGCGAAGTCGCGGGTTTCGTTCAGCTTCACGGGCTTGCCGGTCATCCAGCTTTCGGTGCCCGGCCGCGGCTGGGAGACGTAGCGGACGGCGCCCACGTGTCCGACCGCTTTCACGGACGCGGCACTGGGGACGCCAGCGGCGTAGTTGATCACGGTGCCCAGAACGCGGTTTTGCGCGTGGACGCGGGGGAGGGCGCTGCTGCCGACGGCGCCGGCGGCGAGCGCGATGCCGGCGGCTTTCAAGATGGAACGGCGGGAAAGGATGTGCTTATCGTCGGTCACGGGCCTGTGGACTCCTGTCAGTGCTGGTGATGCAGGTAGAACACATGTATCCCAATCTAAACAACTGCTTACTCGAGTCTCACTGACAACAGCTGGCTAGGTGAGGGGGGGGAAGGAATCTGCCGGCAGCGATGCGCGGCGAATCGCCGAAGCGATGTTGCCGCCCGCCGCCGCGCTGGCCGGAGACGCGAAAAGCGCCTCCGCCCCTGGTTGGGCTGGAGGCGCTCGTCGGTGGCAACTGGTGTCACAGAGGGGCTTTCTCGGTTTAGGCGAGGAAGCGGCGCGCGGCGAAGGCTGCGGCGCCGATCAGTCCGGCGAAAGCGAGGGACGCCAGGCCGACGGCGAAGGCGTTGCTGCCGGTGTTGGCGCTGATGCCGCGCTCGTCGTCGTGGGCGGCATCGTCGTGGTCGGCGTGAACGGCTGCGTCGTGTCCGTCCTTGCCGGCCGGGGTGTCGGCGACGGGCTTGGCGTGCTCGGCGGTGTGCTCGTCCGGGGTTGCTTCGGCCTGCTTGATGACCTCGTCGGCGTTGTCTTCGAGCAGCTTGTCGGAGACGGCCTTTTCTTCCTCGGTCGGGGTCTTGTGGATGCGGTCCTCGGAGGAGACGTAGGTCGAGCCGTCCTGGTTCAGGAACCAGTAGCTGGAACCGATCAGGAGCAGCGCCGGCAGCAGGAGACCGGCGGAGGAGCGGTCGGTGCCGGTCTCGCCGTTGCCTTCGTCATCGTTGTCGTTGATTTCTTCTCCAGGGACGGTCACCATTGCACATTCGGCGTAGGCGCCGCTCCAGGGTCCTGGATGGAAGTAGCTGAGCACGTAGGTGCCAGGCTTGATCTCTTTGTTGAAGTTGAGGGTGTCACCTTCGACTGCTCCGAAGGCGTCGCTGATGAAGTAGGTGTTCTCGTACTCTTCATCTTCGGGGTCGAACAGCGTGACGGTTTGCCCCTCCTCCGGGTAGCAGTTTTCTGGCAGGGTGACAAGGCCATCCCGGGTGGCGGTAGTGGGGGTGTGGGAAAAGTCGCCCCAGTTGTTTCCGAACTCGTACGGGCCGTCCTCATCGATTGGTTCGCGCTCGGGGCCAGTGCGTTCGACGCTACCGTCGTCGTTCACCGTGATCGTTTCCCAGCAGTAGTCGGCTGCTAGCTCGCCGCTGCCGTCACGTACTTCGATTCTGTAGTCGCCGGATTCGCTCGGCGGGGTGAAGGTTAGGCTCGCCCTGCGCTGATCACGCGTCAACTGTCCGTCTAGCGGGGTTGTTCTACCGGTTTCGTCGATGGTGACCCAAGATTTTGCGAAATCGCCGACGTAGTGGCTGTCGCAGGAAATGCGAAAAGTTGCCGTGTATTCGTCGGTCAGTGCGCCTGCTGCCGGTGCAACTGCGAGTGCGAGTGCGCCAGAGGTCAGCGCGGCAGTGGTTACCTTGCCGATGTGCTTCATGTGCTCTTCCTTCCAAGAGTATGAGAATGGTCTGGCGTACTCCTTGCGGTAAACGCCAGTAGTCGCATTAGTCACATAGGAAACATTGGTTGTTTCTTATCGCGCGTGTCGCACAAGGTTTTCTGAACTGTTTCTCTGTCTCTTAAAGGCTTTATCACAGAGGCTGTCATTCGAGGTGGAGGTAACGATGGGACTTGCTGTGGGGGGGATCGGCGGGGTAGCGGCATCGTTCAAGTGTTTGACCCTTCGGTGCGGGGATCAAAGGGGAGCGCTTTCGGGGAACTACGGGTTTGAATTTGGGGTCCCACGGTTGAAATGCTCGCTGTCATGTCTGGCTAGCGCTCACAGGTTCGCCGAACAATGTGTGCCGGTCGGGGCTCGACAGCTGTAATCCTGGTGGATTCTGGAGCTGAAATGACGGCTGTGTGGCAGAGATTTTTCGAGCCCGATTTACTTTGAACGGAACTAGCGAGGGTCTGCCGTCGACACTCTTCACACTGGGGCAAGTCCACGCGGGTAAGCTCTTTGCGCCGGGAAATCGGGAGGTGAAACGCGAAAACGCCACCGCCCCGAGCGTGGGGAGGTGGCGTTTAGTTAGCGCCGGTTAGCGCCGCCGGATCTTTTTAGGCGAAGAAGCGGCGCGCTGCGAAAGCGGCGGAGCCGATCAGGCCGGCGAGAGCCAGCGCGGCGACACCGACTGCAACGGAGTTGTTACCGGTGTTGGCACCGATACCACGGTCGGTGGTGGCGGCAACTTCGTCAGCGTGGTCGTGCTTCTCGGCGTGGTGGTGGTTCTCGGCGTGGTCGTGCTTTTCGGCGTGGTGGTGGTTCTCGTCGTGGTGGTGGTTCTCAGCGTGGTCGTGCTTCTCGGCGTGGTGGTGGTTCTCGGCGTGGTCGTGCTTTTCGGCGTGGTGGTGGTTCTCGTCGTGGTGGTGGTTCTCGGCGTGGTCGTGCTTCTCGTCGTGGCCGTTGTCCGGCTCTTCGATTACGACGGTGGCCTCGGGGCCGGGGCACCAACTAAAGGTCACGGACTGTTCCGCAGGGTTGTAGATTCCAAAGGTGTATGTTCCTGCTTCGGTATCTTCAGGAATGGTGAAGGTTACTTCCCAAGTCACCTGGTTGTCTACGTCGTTTCTGTTAGTCGGAGTCCCCTGGTCGTCTACGACGTTGATGTTAGACAGATGGACTCGATCGCCTGATTCGGGCAGGAGAAATCCAGTTCCGTTATGTACGATTGTATCCGGAAAGCAGCTGGGGGGAAGGGACAGCGTGTGCTTCTGGCCTGCAACCTGGGCGCCTGCTGCCGGTGCGACTGCAAGGGCGAGTGCGCCAGAGGTCAGCGCGGCGGTGGCTATCTTGCCGATGTGCTTCATGTACTCTTCCTTCCAAGAGGGTAAAAATGGTCTGGCGTACTCCTTGTGAGTAGCAACGCGTCCAACACTATGCACATCGATGAAGAGTGCAAGGAAGTTACGAGCGGTTCTCAAATATTTTGAGTGAAGATAATTCCAAACAGATAACAGGTTGCTTATATGGAGGAAACGTCTGTCACGCGGCCACGTCGACGAGACCGGCATATTCCCAGCCCACGACGGCATTTTCGAGAGACGGGGCGAACGGGTTCAGCGGCTGCACACAGCTAATCGTCAGCAAGCGACCGGGTGTGGGTTCACTACCCCATATTTCGGTTGATTGTGCGAGCACTTCTTTCTGAGGTGTGTGCAAATCGGTGGCGCGGTAGGACAGCCATTGATCGCCGGAGGTAACTGTGCGAACGAGCAATTCGTCGCCGATTTCGACGGTGTGCTCGTCGGCGCCACCGTCGTAAAGATCGTCGAAGACACCGGGAACTCCTGCGCCGGTATGGCCTGCGAGGACCACGATATCCTCGGCGTCGCTACCCGGAAGAGAGTACGGCTTGTCGTCGGAGGTGTATGCGCAGGCTAGGTCCATGGTCACTGGATCGATCAGCCCGTCTTTTACCCGGCAGGGACCCGACTCGAAGCCGGCGTGCATGTCGAGGCTGGGTATGTACATCTCCACAGGTGCGGAGGTGTCCACGTAGCCGCCGGCGGGCTCGACCTCCGGTTCTTCCGCGACGTTTTCCGGGGTGGCGGGAGGCTGTTCGGCGGCCTCTTCAGTCGGTGTGCTGGACTGCTGGAAGAGGGCAAACGCCGCGCCCACCGCGGCGATCACAGCGATCGCCGCAACAATCCACAGCATCGGACGTCGGGGCTGCGTGGTGTCGTCGTCGAGATCGGCATCGTCGACTGGTTGCGAATTAGTGTCCATTTCTCGCGGTTTTGTCCTCTCGAGCTAGGGTCCTGATCCGCGGTGGGCGGGGTGGTGAGTAGGTGTCAAAGCGTAGCAGAGGAGTCTGTGAACGCCTTCCAGATGGCTTTATTGAAAACAAAACCCGCCTGCGGAGGGTGTCGGTGGTGGCGGCCGGGGGTGCGATCGGGTGTGGCGTGGTCTGGTGGCTTCTGGTTTATGGCGGGCTGGTGTCCAGTGGTTCCCTGCGCTCTCGGCGGCGCCGCTCTGGGGGCTGTTTTGTATTGTTTTATTCCACGCAATACCGTGTTCTTCTGAATTGAAAGGCCATATTTTCAATAGAGGTTCGGGATAATTTTCCTTGAAAAGTGCTTAAAGGCAGAAACTAGTTTGTTGATTTGAGCGTCTCTCGTAAAAGGGGCGTTGGTTGTCTCTTCGAGGGAGTTCGTGCTGACTGCCGATCTTGAAGGGCGTGGGTAGGAGAGAGTCGGGGCGGATAGCGTCGGGGAAGTCCGTCGTATAGACGGTTGCTGGACGCGGTGCCGAAACAATCGCAGCCAGGCCGGGTTAGTGGCGCCACGCAGATCGGCAAGGGGGCCGCACACGTTGTTCGAGGTTTATCTGCACACGGCCGAGGTGAAGTTGGCGGCTGTGTACGTCGGCAAGCGGCAGCCGTCGGTGGGGCGGCAGGGGCGTGGATTCGGAAAATGGGTACTAGCCAGTGGGTGGAACCCCACTGTGCTTGCGTAGGTTCTCTGCTGAATCGACATGTGACGGTGCCCAAAATGGTTCCCAACACCGGTAAGAGCGCTCGGCAGAGCAGTCTCCTCCGGCTGGCTGATGTCCAATCTGTCCACCGGGAGAACCGCGTGCCCGTGCTGTGTGAGTTCGGTAGGCCTTGGGCGGTGATCGCCGTTTTCGGCGTGCTCGAGATCGCGGGCGGGGCTGCGTCGAGAAGCTCTGGCGGTCCGTGAACTCGTTGGGGCGGGTCCAGTGCGAGGAAAGTGAAAACGCCACCGCCCCGAGGGAGATGGAGCCGTTGCCGGTGTTGGCGCCGATACCGCGGTCGGTGGTGGCGGCAACCTCGTCAGCCTGGTCCTGCTCGTCGGCGTACTCGTGGACGGCCTTGGCAGCCGGGGTGTCGACGATCTTCTTGGCGTGAACCGGAGCCTCCTTGGCCGAGACCTCCTTGGCCTGCTTGACGACTTCGTCAGCGTGGTCCTCGAGGAGCTTGTCGGAGACTTTCTTCTCTTCCTTGGTCGGGGTCTCGTGGACGCGGTCCTCGGAGGAGACGTAGGTCGAGCCGTCCTGGTTCAGGAACCAGTAGCTGCAACCGAGGATAAGCAGACCCGGGAGCAGGAGGCCAAGACCGGAGGAACCCTTCGGCTCCTTCTTGTCCTTGTCCTTGTCGCCCTTGCCTTCGCGGTCCTTGTTCTTGTCCTTGCCGGAGTTGCCTTCGTTGCCCTGGTTGTCCTGGTTGTTTTGAGCGGTGGTGCCGAACTGCTCGACGACGGCGCTGTCAACCGAAACCGCCGGTTCAGTGTGGGCTCCTGCTGCCGGTGCAACTGCGAGTGCGAGTGCGCCCGAGGTCAGTGTGGCGATGGCGACTTTTCAGATGTGCTTCATGTGCTCTTCCTTGCAGACGTATGAGAATGATCTGGCGCACTCCTTGTGAGTGGCACCTTGTTCAACACTAAATACATCGAAGAATTATGTAAGGGGGTTACGGGCGACTCTCAGATATTTTGGACTAACAATTAATGTGGAAAAATGGAAGATACTTATGTAGGTAAAAGGGTTGCGCGCGCGAAGCGCGGTGGCGTCTAGGGAATTCCAGTACACGGCCATATTTTCTAAGGGTGAGTGGATGGGCATCGTGGCTGCGCGAACAGTCATTTCCGTGTTTTCGGCCCGGGGGTAGGTCCTGCTACCCCTGTAGTTGCCGGTTACGCGGTAACTACTTTTGGGGGTAAATATTGAGTGCCGGGCCGATTAGCCAAACGCTACTTACCGGAGCAAACGGCGGGGTAACGGAAATTCGATGCTGACATGCGCCGTGTGTTCGGCGTCGCGACTTAAGCAAGACGTGCTTCGTCGTTGCACAAGAACACGAACGGCACACCCGCCGTTACCCGACCTCAGTGTCCGCTCTGAAGGATGTATGCGGGTGCTTTCCCGCAAGTGGGCGGGAACCGGGGCAGCTACACGTCGAAACTTAATCGCAAAAGGACGGGCGCCGAGGAGTCGACCGAATTCGAGGATGCCTCCGGCTCGATCCGTGTTTGACGGGCAACCGTTGTTTTCGCCCGGGTGCCCGTAATCCGGGCGTCCCATTGCGCCGGCAATCCTTCTCTGCCTCACCGGAGAAATTCTTTCCTCCGAGAAACGGGCGCGCCCCGTGGTGTGCGGGATCGGAGATTATCGAGCACAGATAATACTTCTAAGAGCTGCGCGAGGGCCCGGGCAGGATCACGTCGAAAAGCATCCGAACCCACGTAGATTATTCGCCGTATTCATGGGGCCGGACCACGTGCCGGCCGGTGGGCTAACTGTCAACCATGTCGCGACGGATAGTGTCAACAATATCCCGACTGATCGCAAAGCGCCCCAGAAAGGATTCGAACCTTCGACACCCGCTTTAGGAGAGCGGTGCTCTATCCACTGAGCTACTGGGGCTTGTGCGCTCAATGCGCAACGATTGTTTAGGTTAGCAGCTTCGCTTTGAGCTGCGTTATTTAGCTGGCGTCTAGCTCTTCGAACTTCTTGCGCACATCGGCAGCTGCTGGGTTAGTGGCAGTGGTGCCATCCGAATACAGCACGGTCGGAACGATGCGGTTGCCGTCGTTGACCGACTTGATCCACTCGTTGATGTCCTCGGTGCCCTCAGCCTCGGCATCGACAAGCGCGTGCGGGGTGCCATCGGCGGCGAGGTCCTGGCGCAGCTTGGAGCAGAACGGGCACCAGTCGGCGTAGAAAACGGTGACGTGCTCAGTAGTGTCGGGGGTGCTAACGCTCATCTATGCAGCGTCCTTTCGTTCGTAAGTTAAAAAGCGGTACTTAATGGGCAGCTCACTGGGCGGGCGGCCCGGCACGGTGAGATGACCCTTTTCAGAGGTCAACCAATCGGTACTGGAACTTAATCCAAAGGTGCTGGGAACCTCCGGGGCGAAGACGGCGGCATCGCCATAAGCATCGCCAATGTTGGCGCCCATCAGGGTGATTTCGATGCGGTCGACCTGGTCGATGGTGGCAGCATACAACTGCCCGCCGCCGATGATCCAGGCTTCGTCGAGCTCCGGAACGGCTCGGCTTACCGATGCCCCAGCCGACCATTCACCCGGTGCACGACGCGAGATGATGATGTTGTCGCGCCCCGGTAGGGGACGAAAGCGCGGGTTGAGTGACTCCCAGGTCTTACGCCCCATGATGACGGGAGCACCGGTGGTGACGTCCTTAAAGTGCGCGAGGTCTTCCGGCACATGCCAGGGCATGTCCGCACCGTCGCCGATGATGCCGTCGAGGGATTGTGCCCAGATTGCCCCCAGCATTAGACCGACACCTGCGCCTTGATGGTCGGGTGTGGGTCGTAACCTTCGATTTCAAAATCGCTGAAGTCGTAATCGAATAGCGACTTGGCCTTGTTCAGGCGCAGCTGCGGGTAAGGGCGCGGTTCGCGGGAGAGCTGCTCTTCGACTTGGGCGAGGTGGTCGTTGTAGATGTGGCAGTCACCGCCGGTCCAGATAAGCTCGCCAACTTCCAAGCCGGCCTGCTGGGCAAACATGTGCGCCAGCGCGGCATAGGAGGCGATGTTGAAAGGAACGCCTAAGAACATATCGGCAGAACGCTGGTAGACCTGCAGCGAGAGCTTGCCGTCGGCGACGTAGAGCTGGAAGAGCAGATGGCAGGGCATCAGTGCCATCTTGTCCAGTTCGGCGACATTCCACGCCGATACTAGGTTGCGACGGGAATCCGGATTATCGCGCAGGGTATCGAGGGCCTGCTGAATCTGGTCGACATGCTGGCCATCCGGGGTGGGCCAGGAACGCCACTGCACGCCATAGACCGGGCCGAGTTCGCCGTTTTCGTCAGCCCATTCGTTCCAGATGCGCACTTTGTTTTCTTGTAGCCAGCGCACATTGGAATCGCCGCGCAAAAACCACAGCAATTCGCCTAAAACGCCGTGGAAATAGACCTTCTTCGTCGTGAGCAGTGGGAAGGATTCAGACAGGTCATAGCGCAGCTGCGCACCAAAAAGCGAGCGCGTGCCCGTGCCGGTGCGATCGCCTTTAGATGCGCCTTCTTCGTAGACCTTGCGCAGCAGATCTTCGTATGGCGTATTAATCATGCCGCCTAGTCTACTGTTGCTAGTAACTACCGTGTTCGTCGTGGTAGGCAGCAGCGTGCTCTAAGATTTCATCGGCCAGCTCGGGGCGGCAGATAAGCAGGTCAGGCACGAAAGTGTCCTTCTGGTTGAAGGTAATCGGGGAGCCGTCCAGGCGGGAGCAGTGCAGACCCGCGGCCTTGGCAACACCCACCGGTGCGGCCTGGTCCCACTCGTATTGGCCGCCGGCGTGGATGTAACCATCAAAGTCACCGAGTAGGACGTGCATGGACTTCGCACCAGCAGAGCCAATGCCCTGGATCTCAAAATCCATTTTCTCACCGATGTAGTTGGCAGCCTTCGGCGGACGGTTACGGGAAACGACCAGCTTGCGCGACAGCGGACCGGTGACAGCGCGAACGTCGGAAGACTTAAAGGTCACGCCCATATCTGGCATGCCGACGGCAGCCTGTACTGGTTCGCCGTTGATAACCAGAGCGATGTGTACGGCCCAGTCCTGGCGGCCAGTAGCAAATTCCTTGGTGCCATCGAGTGGGTCGACAATCCAGACGCGTTCCTTATCCAGGCGGGACAAGTCGTCGCTGGCTTCCTCCGACAGCATGCCGTCGTCCGGGCGGTGCTGTTCGAGCACGCGGGCGATCCATTCCTGGGCGGCCTGATCCCCGGCATCGCCAAGCGCGAGGCCTCGCAGGAGGCCGCCATTGCGGACACCCTTGAGGATTTCACCGCATCCTTCAGCAAGGGAGTTGGTCAGACGGGAATCATTAATGTCGACGGTCATGCAGACAAGACTACCTGCCGCGCTAGAGTAGGGCATGCCCAAAAACATCCTCGACCGATTTCGCCCGCAAGTAGGGCAGTGGTTTCAGGAAGTATTCGCCGGCCCCACCGCGGTGCAGGCAGCAGCCTGGGATGCAATTTCCCAAGGCAACCACGCACTCGTCGTCGCACCGACTGGTTCCGGTAAGACGCTGGCGGCCTTTCTATGGGCACTGAACAACTTGGTCGAGCGCGCCGGGCAAACCAGCCTCGCCTTGGGCGAGGGGACAGGAAGCCGCAGCGGCGGCCACGAAGGTGTGCGCGTGCTGTATATCTCCCCGCTGAAAGCACTCGGCGTGGATGTGGAAAATAACTTGCGTGCGCCACTCAAAGGCATTGCCCGTACCGCGCAGCGTTTAGGCCTGGACGAACCAGATATCACCGTCGGTGTGCGCAGTGGCGATACCCCAAGCGCGGAACGCAACCGGCAGGTCCGTCGCCCACCGGATGTGCTGATTACGACCCCGGAGTCGGCGTATCTCATGCTGACCTCTAAGGCAGCAGGGATCCTATCGACTGTGGATACCGTCATTATCGATGAGATTCACGCCCTGGCCGGTACCAAGCGCGGCGTGCACTTGGCTTTGACTCTGGAACGTCTGGCTCAGGTAGCAGGCAGTTTTCAGCGCATCGGTCTGTCTGCGACCGTGCGTCCTTTGGAAGCTGTGGCGAACTTCCTTGGTGGCGGTCGACCGGTGGAAATCATTGCCCCGCCGGCGGAGAAAAAGTGGGACTTGGCCGTGCATTCCCCGGTTGAGGATATGGCGGACCTGCCCACCCCGGAGCAAGGTTCCACCATCGGCGAGATGACCGTCGATGATCCTTTGGGAATTACTGATTCAGCACTCGAGCCTGACGATGCCCCAGGCCTTACCGAATCCGCCCTTCCTACAGCGAAGTCCATTTGGCCTTTCGTGGAAAAGGATGTCTACGCCGAGGTGATGGAGCACCGCTCCACGTTGATCTTCGTCAACTCCCGGCGTACTGCGGAGCGCCTGACTAGTAGGCTCAATGAGTTGTACGCGAGCGAACACAATCCGGAGGCACTGTCGCCGGAGACGAGGCGTTCGCCGGCACAGTTGATGAAATACACCGACGTTGCAGGCGAAGCCGAATCCATTATTGCCCGCGCCCACCACGGCTCGGTGTCTAAGGATGAGCGCGCCCAGACCGAAACCATGTTGAAGGAAGGTCGCCTCAAAGCAGTGGTGGCGACTAGCTCCTTGGAGCTGGGCATCGATATGGGTGCCGTCGACCTGGTCATCCAGGTCGAATCGCCACCGTCCGTGGCCGCTGGTTTGCAGCGCGTGGGCCGCGCCGGGCACTCCGTCGGTGAAGTTTCTGAAGGCTCGTTCTATCCCAAACACCGCGCCGACTTGGTGCAGTCCGCGTTGACGCTGTCGCGTATGCGCGCAGGTCTCATTGAGGAAATGCATACCCCGCGCAATCCACTCGATGTGCTTGCCCAACAAACCGTTGCAGCTGTTGCCGCGGCCGGGGAGCAGGGACTGCATTGCGATGATTGGTACGACACCGTGCGCCGCGCCTGGCCTTACCGGGACCTGGCACGGGAAGTCTTCGACTCCGTTATTGATCTCGTCAGTGGCGTGTACCCTTCGACGGACTTTGCGGAACTTAAACCGCGCGTGGTCTATGACCGCATTAGTGGGCAACTCACTGCCCGCCCCGGCGCGCAACGCGTGGCCGTAACTAGCGGTGGCACGATTCCGGATCGTGGCATGTTTGGTGTCTTCCTCGTTGGCAGTGGGGAGAATGGTTCCCCGCGTCGCGTCGGCGAGCTCGACGAGGAGATGGTGTACGAGTCCCGCGTCGGTGATGTCTTTACCCTGGGTGCGACGAGTTGGCGCATTGAGAACATCACTCGTGACCAGGTGCAGGTTATCCCCGCACCAGGGCACACCGGGCGTTTGCCTTTCTGGAATGGCGACCAACCAGGCCGCCCCTTTGAACTGGGCAAAGCGCTGGGCCAGTACCGCCGTGAAGTCTTTGAGCGTTCTACTGAGATCGCCGATGCCGACGACTACGCGCGTCGCAACATCGAGGCTTACCTGCGTGAACAACACGAAGCTACGGGTCTGATTCCGGACGAGAAGACGCTGTTGTTGGAGCGCTTCACGGATGAGCTGGGCGACTGGCGCGTCGTATTGCACACTCCCTTTGGCCGGGGCGTGAATGCTGCTTGGGCACTCGCCGTCGGCACGCGCGTGGCTGAGCGCACCGGCATGGATCCGCAGGCGGTTGCTGGCGATGACGGCATCGTGCTGCGCTTGCCGGAAGGCGAAGCCGAACCCGACGGCTCGCTGTTCCTTTTCGATGCCGATGAGATTGCCGACATCGTTGCTGAACAGGTGGGCAACTCAGCATTGTTTGCATCGCGCTTTCGCGAGTGTGCCGCCCGTGCGTTGCTGTTGCCGCGCCGCAACCCCGGCAAGCGGGCCCCGTTGTGGCAACAGCGTCAGCGGGCCGAACAGCTTCTCGATGTCGCGCGTAAATACCCCAGTTTCCCCATCATTTTGGAAACCGTGCGCGAGTGCCTGCAGGATGTCTACGATCTTCCCGCACTCGAAGAAGTACAGCGCCAGCTGGGCCAACGCCAGATCCGCATCGCGGAGGTTGCCACTGAACAGCCGTCGCCCTTCGCCTCCACGCTGTTGTTTAACTACACCGGCGCGTTTATGTATGAAGGCGATTCGCCGCTGGCTGAAAAGCGTGCGGCAGCCCTCGCCTTGGACCCTGCGTTGCTATCGAAGTTGCTGGGAACGGTGGAACTCCGCGAGTTACTTGACCCGGACATCATTGCTGAGGTCGAAGCCCAACTTCAGCGCACCACCGAAAACCGCCGTGCACGCAGCCCGGAAGAAGTCATGGACTTGCTGCGTATTCTTGGCCCCATTCCACTCGAGCAGCTCGGTGAGCACACCAACGTGCCGCAGTCCGCGGTCTTGGCCTTGGCCCCGCGCGTAATGCAGGTACGCATCAATGGCCGCGAGCATCTTGCCCAAGCCGAAGATGCCGCCCTGCTTCGCGACGGACTCGGCGTCCCTGTCCCACCGGGTATTCCTGCCCAGGTCGAGACCATCGACGATGCCTTGCCACAGTTAGTCTCTCGCTGGGCGCGCACCCATGGTCCTTTCCAGGTACGCGAGCTTGCCGATGCCTTCGGCCTGTCCGTGTCTGCCACCCACACTGTGCTGGCCTCGTTGGACAAGATTGTGGAAGGCCGCTACCGCCAGGGGATTGAAGGCGAAGAATACTGCTCAGCGGAAGTCTTAAAGATTATTCGTTCTCGTTCCTTGGCTGCCGCCCGTGCTGCCACCGAACCAGTTAGCGGTGCGACCTTTGCTCGTTTCTTGCCGGATTGGCAGCAGGTTGCGCCCATCGGTAAGCGTCCGCCTTTACGTGGCGTCGATGGTGTGTTCAGCGTGCTGGAACAACTGGCCGGAGTGCGCTTGCCTGCCTCGGCGTGGGAGTCGCTTGTCCTGCCCAGCCGCGTGGGCGACTACTCACCAACGATGCTGGATGAGCTGTGCACTAACGGCGAAATTCTCATTGTCGGTGCCGGCAAAGCAGGCTCAGCCGACCCCTGGCTGATGCTGCTACCTGCCGATTATGCTGCCCAACTTGCGCCCCAAGTCGAGCCCGAGGGCCTCAGCATGCTCGAAGAATCCGTCCTCGACGTTCTCGGCCGCGGCGGCGGATTCCTCTTCACCGACATCCTGCAAGCAGTCCCCGGCACCGCACAGGAACTACGCGACGCACTGTGGGGACTCGTCGAAGCAGGATGGGTCGCACCGGATTCCTTCGCACCCGTGCGCAATCGACTTTCCTCGGGCACGTCCGCACACCGCGCTAAACGACGCCCCAACCGTTCCCGGCTGCGCATGGGCCGCACCTCTTTTGCCCAATCCGTCCAGGCCGAACGCACCCCGGCGGATATGGGCGGACGCTGGGCACTGTCCATTCCACCAGCAACCGAAGCCACCGCGCGTTCCATCGCCCACGGCGAGGCCTGGCTGGACCGCTACGGCGTCGTTACCCGCGGTAGCGTCGTTGCCGAAGACGTCCTCGGTGGATTCGCTCTCGCTTACAAGGTCCTTGCTGGCTTCGAAGAATCGGGCAAAGCTATGCGCGGCTACGTCATCGACGGACTCGGCGCAGCGCAGTTCTCCACTCCAGCCGTCATCGACCGGCTGCGCGGACTGGCTGATTCCCCTGATGTCGAAGGCTGGCCTTCCGGTACCACCGATCCGCGTACCTACGTGCTGGCTGCTTGCGATCCGGCCAATCCCTATGGCGCCGCATTGCCGTGGCCGGATAAAGGACCCACCCGTGCCGCCGGCGCGCTGGTCGTGCTGACCGATGGCCTTCCCATCGCGCACCTCACTCGCGGTGGCAAGACGCTGACGACTTTCCTGGATTACTTGCCCGGCGGCATCGATAAGCAGCAAGCACTAACCGGAGTCGTCGAAGCACTCCAAGAATTAGTCGCTGCTGGTCGCCTGCGCCCACTGGTCATCGAAAAAGCCAATGGCGAATCCATCTTTGCCACCGATCTCGCCCAACAACTGCGCAGCTGCGGTGCCGGCATGACACCTAAGGGCGTGCGCATTGCATCACCTGCACCCACCCCTCGGCGTCGCCGCACCGACCGCAGCGTGAGTGAAATTCTGGCAAACGACTCGGAAGACGACACTGGTTACTAACATTTCCACTATTGCCGAATGGATTGGAAAGATTGTTATGCCTCGTCGACTTACCCGTAGCCTGCCTAACCCAGCTGAGCTGAAGAACCTGTTGGTCTTTGATAAACCATCGCTGGATAGGAGAGCAGCACGGTTGTCCAAAGCAGCTGACGTGTCGGATTTAAGAGCCATCGCTAAGCGACGTACTCCGAAACCTGCGTTTGACTATGTCGATGGGGCAGCTCGTGAAGAGGTAACTGCTACTGAGAGCCGCAGCCTGTTCCAGCAGTGTCGCTTCGTACCGAGTGTGTTGTGCGGAAGTCCTGAACTTGATCTGACCACGGACATCAGTGGCGGATCCTCCGCGCTTCCCTTCGGTATCGCTCCGACTGGTTTCACTCGCTTCATGCATGCCGAAGGCGAAGATGCCGGTGCGTCCGCGGCCACTGATGCCGGTATTCCTTTCGCGCTATCCACCATGGGCACCCGTTCTATTGAGGAAGTCGCTGAATCTTCTGGATCTGGCCGTCGCTGGTTCCAGCTGTATTTGTGGAAAGACCACTCTGCCTGCGCAGAGCTCATCAAGCGTGCTGAGGCTCACGGCTACGACACTTTGTTGGTGACCGTTGATACCCCAGTAGCCGGTGAGCGCCTGCGCGATACCCGCAATGGCATGCGCATCCCGCCACGTTTGACTCCTGGCACAGTCGTCGATGCCGCATGGCGTCCGGAGTGGTGGTTTAACTTTCTGACCACCGACCCGGTGACTTTTGCCTCGCTCACCTCTACTACTGGCACGTTGGGTGAATTGGTCAATTCCATGTTCGACCCAGCTCTGGATTTCGATGACTTGGCGTGGATTCGTTCTCTGTGGCCGGGCAAGCTCATCGTTAAGGGTGTTCTGAATCCAGCTGATGCACGCCGGGTTGTTGACCTCGGTGCCGACGGCGTTGTGGTCTCCTCACATGGTGGTCGCCAGCTCGACCGGGTGGTTAGCCCACTGCGTCAGCTTGAAGAAGTCGTTGCAGAAATCGGTGATGAAGCCGAGGTTATTTACGACTCCGGCATCATGAGCGGTGCCGACATCGCGATTGCCCTTGCGCTAGGCGCAGATTTTGTTCTTATCGGTCGCGCGTACCTGTACGGGCTTATGGCTGGTGGGCGCGAAGGAGTGGACCGCGTTATTGAACTGCTGCGTGCTGAGCTAGTGACAGTGCTTCGCCTGTTGGGCTTAAATTCTGTAAAACAGCTGCAGCGCCACCACGTTATTACTCCGTGGGATGAGCACAAACAGCGACAGGAGGTGTAGATGCCCGAGGGAGATTCAGTTCTGCAGTTAGCCCGCAAGCTGCAGTTTATGACTGGTCGGGAAGTAACGCGTTGTTCTTTTCGGGTGCCGCGCTATGCCACGGCGTCGGTGGAAGGGCTGGTGTGTCAGCGGGTATGGCCTTATGGCAAGCACCTGTTTATGCAGTTTGCAGGTGAGGGCGCTGGTTCGGGCACGATTGTGCAGACGCATCTAAAGATGGAGGGCAAGTGGGCCATCCATCGTGCCGGTGATAAGTGGCGACACCCTGGGCATACCGCGCGTGTGGTGTTGCAGTTGGCGGATCATCCACGCGATATCGAGTTAGTCGGCCATCAGTTAGGTTTCGTAGAAGTTTACCCGGCTGATGAATATGAGTCGCGAATTGCGCATTTAGGCCCGGATATTTTGAATCCCAAGTGGGCAGACGACGGCGACAGGGGAGAAGCCATTGCCCGAGTGACATCGCGGCCACAACGCAGTATTGGTGCGGCATTGTTAGACCAGCGCAATGTGGCCGGTATTGGTAACGAGTACCGGGCGGAAGTCTGTTTCCTAGCCGGTGTGCATCCGGCAACGCCTGTTGCAGCAGTCGATGTGGCGCGGGTATTGGATATTGCCCGCAAGATTATGTGGGCGAATCGCTATGCGCCCGTACGCGTGACCACCGGGGTGCGGCGCGCCGGGGAGACGACCTACGTCTTCGGCCGGAATCGCCGGAGGTGTCGTCGCTGTGGCACTGAGATTCAGCAGGGCAGTCTCGGTGGCGTGGATGCCGGTGGTGATGAAGGCGAGTTGGAGCGGATTATTTGGTGGTGTCCTTATTGCCAACCGCGCGGCGAATAAGGAAGAACAGTACAACGACGACAGCGATGCCGATGATCGCGTAGGCGATCGTGGAGTACTGGTCGATGGTGTCAGTAACTCGGTGGTAATTCTCACCGAGGGTAAAGCCCAACACGATGAGCACGGTGTTCCAGATTGCTGAACCGATGGTGGTCCAGATGGTGAATTTCCACAGCGGCATGTGGCTAATGCCCGCCGGGATGGAAATCAGGGAACGGATACCGGGCACAAAGCGGCCGAAGAAGACCGAGGCGGTGCCGTATTTCTGGAAGAAGTTCAGTGACTTGTGCACATCAGCGGGCTTGGTTAGCCACATCCAGTCCGCAATGCGGCACAGGCGCTGTGTGCCCACGGCAGAGCCCACCCAGTACAAAAGGTAGGCACCAGCCAGGGAACCGATCGTGGACCAAATAATGGCAGCGATCAGATTGAGCTCACCCTGGGAGGCGGCAAAGCCTGCCAGCGGCAGGATGAGCTCCGAGGGGATGGGCGGGAAGGCGTTTTCTAGGAAAATTGCTAGACCGACGCCTACCGACCCGAGAAGGTTCATCGCGGCGACGACCCAATCGACGATTTGTTGCATTGGGATAGTTTAAGCGATAAACCTAGCCGCGATGAGCGCGATACCAATTAATCAGGGTATCGGTAGAAACGTCACCGGAATTTGGCTGCTGATTGCCAGAAACCGCATCGGCCAAGTCGTTGGCCTGCTGCTTGCCCAGCTCGACGCCCCATTGGTCAAAGGAGTTGATGTCCCAGATAACGCCCTGGACAAACACGATGTGCTCGTAGAGAGCAATCAGGGCACCGAGTACCTGTGGGGTCAGTTGCTCAGCCAGCAGGGTGGTGGTGGGGCGGTTGCCTGGCATGACCTTGTGCGGGATAAGTGCTTCGTCGACACCTTCGGCAGCGATTTCTTCGGCGGTCTTGCCAAAGGCCAAAATCTTGGTCTGGGCAAAGAAGTTGCCCATGAGCAGGTCATGCATGGAACCGTTGCCATCGGCAGTCGGGTAATCCTGGTGCGGCTGGGCAAAGCCGATGAAATCAGCCGGAACCAGGCGAGTGCCCTGGTGCAGCAACTGGAAGAAAGCGTGCTGACCATTGGTGCCCGGCTCGCCCCAGTAGATTTCGCCGGTCTTGGCAGTTACAGCAGAACCGTCGTGGCGCACGGACTTGCCGTTGGATTCCATCGTCAGCTGCTGCAGGTACGCCGGGAAGCGGCCAAGATCCTCAGAATAGGGAAGTACCGCGTGGGTTTCAGCGCCGTAGAAGTTGGAGTACCAGATACCCAGCATGCCCATGAGAACCGGCAGGTTTTCTTCCAGTGGCGCGGTGCGGAAGTGCTCATCCATGGTGTGGAAGCCGTCGAGGAAGCGCATGAAGTCCAGCGGGCCGATGGTGCACATCAGCGACAGGCCGATGGCAGCAGAGACGGAGTAACGGCCGCCGACCCAGTCCCAGAAGCCGAACATGTTGTCAGTATCGATGCCGAATTCCGCGACCTTGTCAGCATTGGTGGATACTGCCACAAAGTGCTTTGCGATGGCCTCTTCGGCACTATCGAACTGCTCCAGCAGCCAAGCGCGGGCAGCATGGGCATTGGTGAGGGTTTCCTGGGTGGTAAAAGTCTTCGAGGCGATAATAAACAGCGTGGAGTGTGGATCCAGCTCATCCAAGGTGGCTGCCATATCGGCTGGGTCGACATTGGAGACGAACTCCGCGCTAATGCCGGCGACCTCATAGGGGCGCAGGGCCTGGGCCGCCATGGCAGGGCCCAAGTCAGAACCACCGATACCGATGTTGACGACCTTTTTGATGGTGTGGCCGCTATGGCCCAACCAACTGCCCGAGCGCAGCGCAGTGGCGAAATCGCGCATCTTGCCCAGAACTTCGTGGACATCCGCAGCGATGTCCTGGCCGTCGACTTCCAGATCCTTTTCGGCAGGCAGGCGCAATGCGGTGTGCAATACGGCGCGGTCTTCGGTGTTGTTGATGTGCTCACCGGCGAACATTGCGTCGCGGCGGCCCTCCACATCGGCTGCCTTCGCCAGGTCTACCAGCGCAGTGCGGATGTCGTCGTCGAGGAAGTTCTTGGACAAATCAGCATGCAGTCCTGCGGCATCAATTGTGTAATGCTTGGCGCGCTGTGGGTCGGCGTCGAAAAGCTCTCGCAGAGTGACGTTCTTTTTTGCATCGTAAAGCTTGCTCAGTGCGCTCCACTGCGGCTGGCTAGTGATATCCATGGCGGGCCTTTCCTGCGGGGATTGTAGGGCTAGTGTTTAACACCTACTACCGTAGCCCAGCTTGCGGCCTACAGCACGAGAGCAGCAATCCAACCTGCGAAAAGCAGCGGGATATTAAAGTGCAGGAAGGTCGGGATGACCGAGTCACGGATGTGGTCGTGCTGACCATCGGCGTTCAGACCCGCTGTTGGGCCCAGGGTGGAGTCAGAGGCGGGGGAGCCGGCATCGCCAAGCGCGCCTGCAGTACCGATAATGGCCACGGTGGCCGCAGGGGAAAAGCCCAGCGACATGCACAGCGGGACGTAGATGACTGAGATAATCGGCAGGGTAGAGAAGGAAGAACCGATGCCTAAGGTGACAATGAGGCCGACCAGCAGCATTGCACCAGCGGCGAGGAATTGGTTGTCGCCGAATGCAGCAGCGGTGGCATTCACCAGGGTTTCGACCTCACCGGTAGCGGTCATAACGGAGGCAAAGCCCTGCGCGGTGATCATGATGAAGCCAATGAGTGCCATCATCTTCATGCCGGAGGAGAAGACATCGTCAGCTTGGCGCCAATTCACCGCACCAGACACCAGCAGAATGCCCAGGCCAAGCAGTGCGGCAACGAGCAGGCCGTCGGCTTCAAAGCCCATGGACTGCATGATGATCTGCACGGCGAACACGGCGATAATCGCGATGACAGAAACCCACATCTTGGCCTTGCTTGGGGCAGGCTGCTCCGGGGCGTCTTCCGCAACATCAACATCGGCGTACTCGCGTGGCTTGCGGTAGGAAATGAAAATCGCGATGAGCAGACCGGCCAGCATACCGGCGGCCGGAATGGCCATGACCTGCATGACAGAAATGCCGTCGACGTTCAGGCCTGCTTCAGCGATGTTAAACAGCAGGATGTCGTTTAAGTAAATAGAACCGAAGCCGACCGGGATGAACATGTAGGTCGTAATCAGACCGAAGGTCAGGCAGGAGGCCACCAGACGGCGATCCAAGCGCAGCTTGTTCATCACCGTCAGCAGTGGTGGAACCAGCAGCGGGATAAACGCAATGTGGACTGGGATGAGGTTCTGGCTCATCACTGCCATGGCAATCAGGCCAGCGACCAGGGACCACTTGGTTACCGCAGTTGCTTTCGGGCTGGCTTCCGTACCGCCTAAGCGAGAAATCAGAGAGTTCGCCAGGATCTGCGGCAGGCCAGTCGAGGCCACGCCCATAGCAAAGGCACCCAGCAGGGCGTAGCTCAGCGCAATTTTCGCGCCACCGCCCAGGCCGTCCTGGAACGCCAGCAAGGTGGCATCCAAACCCATGCCAGATAACAGGCCGCCCACCAAAGCGCCGAGGAACAACGCAACGACAACATGCACGCGCGCCAAAGCCAAGGCGAGCATGACGATGACGGCAATCAGCACAGCATTCATGCCGGAAACTTTAGTGCATAGTATCCATTCGCTGGTAAATGCCTAAAAGTTAGCCCAGGCGGCCGCGGCCCATGCGCAGCAAAGCCGAGGCAATGGTGGGGCCTTCCTCGCCTAATTCGTCGCGGAATTCATTCAAGATGGCAATCTCGCGGGTGTGCACCAGGCGGGTGCCGCCCGAGTGCATGCGGGTTTTACCGATCGTCTGGGAGATTTCCGTACGACGTTTCACCGCATCCAAAATCACGCGGTCCAGGCGATTGATTTCCTCACGATACTTCTGGATTTCAGCATCCGTTAGCGGATCATCAGTGCCAGAAGGCATGCGGATATCTAAGCCATTATCCACCACGTTGTGGTCATCTGCGGTGCTCATAAAGACATATTGTGCCACTTGGTGCGTGTACTGCCAACTTTCTTGAGTGTCTGCGAAAGCCCCGCTCAGACGCTCATGCGTCGTGTGTCCGGGTGGGCTAGTAGGTTGGAGGCACTATGAATAATGAATCTCCCTTTAGCCCAGCTTCTCGTCCCTCCGATACCCGTGGTGCCTCCGATCCGTTACTCGAAGGTTTAAATCCGCAGCAGTATGACGCGGTGGTGCATTCTGGTAGCCCGCTACTCATCGTGGCAGGTGCCGGCTCCGGCAAGACTGCCGTGCTCACCCGTCGCATTGCCTTTTTGATGCGCCAGCGCGGGGTGGCTCCGTGGGAGATTTTGGCCATTACCTTTACCAACAAGGCCGCAGCGGAGATGAAAGAGCGCGTCGGCCAGCTGGTCGGTCCGGTTGCTGAGCGCATGTGGGTGGCAACGTTCCACTCCATTTGTGTGCGTATCCTGCGCCAGAACGCCCAGCTGGTGCCGGGGTTGAATACCAACTTCACCATTTATGACAGCGATGACGCGCGCCGTCTGCTGACCATGATTGCCAAGGACATGCAGTTGGATCTCAAGAAGTTCTCCGCGCGCGTGCTGGCTAACCAGATTTCCAACTACAAAAATGAGTTGCAGGGCCCGGAGCATGTGCTTGACGATGCCGCACGGACCAAGAATCCTTTCGATACCACCGTCGGCCAGGTCTTTGCCGAGTACCAGCGCCGCCTGCGCGCGGCCAATGCCGTGGACTTCGACGATCTCATCGGTGAGGTCGTGCGTATTTTTGCTCAGCACCCGCAGGTCGTGGACTTCTACCGTCGCCGTTTCAAGCACGTGCTTATCGATGAGTACCAGGACACCAACCACGCCCAGTACCGCCTGGTTGCTGAGCTGGTTGGCAGCGGCGAGCAGGGGCCCGAGCTCTGCGTGGTGGGCGATTCTGATCAGTCCATCTACGCCTTCCGCGGTGCGACGATTCGCAACATCCAGGAATTCGAAAAAGACTACCCGCAAGCCCGCACCATCTTGCTGGAGCAGAACTATCGCTCCACTCAGAACATTTTGGAAGCGGCCAACGCAGTCATCGCGCAGAACGAAAACCGCCGGGAGAAGAACCTGTGGACCGCGCACGGGTCAGGGGAGAAGATTGTCGGCTACGTTGCCGATAACGAGCACGATGAGGCCCGCTTCATTGCTTCGGAGATCGACTCTTTAGCTGACCAAGGCGTGTCCTATTCAGATATGGCGATTATGTATCGCACCAACAACGCCTCCCGTGCGCTGGAGGACATCTTTGTTCGCTCCGGTATTCCGTACAAGGTCGTTGGTGGCACGCGCTTTTATGAGCGCCGCGAAATCCGCGACATGGTGGCCTACCTGCGCATTATCGACAACCCGGATGACACGGTGAGCCTGCGTCGCATCATCAACGTGCCCAAGCGCGCCATCGGCGACAAGGCACAAAGCCAGATTGCCCTGCACGCAGAAAACTATGGGATTAGCTTTGGCAAAGCGCTTATCGATGCCGCCGCCGGTAAAGTCGCAGGACTCGGCACCCGCGCTGTCAATGCGGTGACCAAGTTCAATGACATGATGGACGGCGTGCGCGCCCAGCTGCCCGAGCTGCGCAACGAGGTTACCGGTCAGCCGGACCTCGGTGAGCTGCTCAACGCTCTTTTGGATGCCACCGGCTACCGCGCCGAGCTAGAAAACTCCAACGACCCCCAAGACGGCGCCCGACTGGACAACCTCAACGAGTTGGTTTCCGTGGCCCGCGAGTTTTCCTCTGAAGCTGCCAATCAACTGGCGATGGATGGCTCCGATGCCATCGAGCTCGACGAGGGCCAGGCCGTACCGGGCTCGCTGCAGGCGTTTCTGGAGAAGGTCTCCTTGGTCGCTGATGCCGACCAGCTGCCGGACAACGAAACTGGTGTGGTGACCTTGTTGACCCTGCACACCGCGAAGGGCCTGGAATTCCCAGTAGTCTTTTTGACCGGTTGGGAAGACGGCCAGTTCCCGCACATGCGCTCTTTGGGCGACCCAAAGGAGCTGAGTGAGGAACGCCGTCTGGCGTATGTGGGCATTACGCGTGCCCAGCGTCGTTTGTATATCTCGCGCGCGATTTTGCGCTCCTCCTGGGGCAATCCGCTCACGAATCCGGCCAGTCGCTTCCTCGCCGAGATCCCAGAAGATCTCATCGACTGGCGCCGTGAAGAGCCCCAAAGCAGCCTGTCGGCCTGGGATTCCAACGACGATTATCAATATGGTCGGTCCAGCTGGCGGTCGAAGAAGCCTTCTCGCGCTACGTCTTCCCCTTCGCAGCGCTCATCTTCAACATCCAACAACAAGCAGCTGAACCTGGTGGTGGGGGACCGGGTCAACCATGCCAAGTACGGGCTTGGCACGGTGATCGATGCCGCTGGCTCCGGTCCCCGCGCAACCGTCACGGTGGACTTTGGCACCTCCGGAAAGGTGCGGCTTATGCTCATCGGCGGGCTGCCGATGGAAAAGCTCTAAACGGTGATACCGCGCTCGGCGAACCAGTTAATCGGGTTCGTTGGGGTGACACCGTCGGGGTGAATTTCGAAGTGCAGGTGCGGGCCCGTCGAGCGGCCCTCGCTGCCGATGGAGGCAATCTGCTGACCTGCCGTCA
Organism: Corynebacterium camporealensis; assembly: GCF_000980815.1. NCBI lineage: Bacteria > Bacillati > Actinomycetota > Actinomycetes > Mycobacteriales > Corynebacteriaceae > Corynebacterium > Corynebacterium camporealensis. The sequence continues at coordinate 781,283 of NZ_CP011311.1, forward strand.
CGCGCTCACCAACGCTGACGAACAGCGACTGCGCCTGCATGTGGCCGTAGATGGCCACAGAGCCGTCATCGTGGCGCACGCGAATCCAGTTGCCGTAGCCCTGTGCCGGGCCGGAGCTAATCACGGTGCCGTCCATGACGGAGTAAATTGGGGTGCCAATCGGGTTCGCAATGTCGATACCGTTGTGCTGAGTGCCCCAACGAGCACCGTAGCCAGAAGTCAGGCGACCCGAGGTCGGGAAGACCACGGTATTGCCGTTAGCGTCCTGGCCCTTCTTCGGGCTCAGACCCGAGTGGTCGCCCTCCGGGGCGAAAGCCTCAGCCAGACCTGGTACGGACTGCGGGTCGAGCACGATATTCAGGCTGCCGCCATCTCGGTTGAATTCCGGGACAGCCTCGCCGTTGAGAACGCTGGCGGTGGACTGCAAAAGACCCAGTGCAGCATCCACGAGGCTGCCGCTGTCGTGGGTGGTGACAGTCGGTTCTGAAGAATTGTCGGAGACATCAACACTGGCAGCTGGGGTAGCAGCCGAGGCAACGGCCGTGGTGGTAGCAATGGCGCAAGCTACGGTGCTGACTACAGCCGCCCTATAGGCGCGGTGAATGCGCTTCATACTTTCCGATCCTTTTCATGACGATGTGCGCTGCAAAAGTAATCACGGTCCAGCAGAATCTGCTTATAAGCCGCAACGTGGCAACGCATTAAAGCTATCGAGCGGCTGGCCCCTGCGCAACACCTGAAAGTGCAGGTAATCGCAGTTTTTGTTCGAATTCATTCGAACATCCCTGCATGTTACGCGTGTTACGAATGTTACTAGAGTGGCAATTGTAAAGTTAAGCTTTAGCCACTGGGGGTGTACGGCGGGGGTGTACGTTCGTCGCCTCACCCGCCGCAGCCGACCTCGCCGACATCCGACACCGGCCTCGGCGACCTCCAGGACTGCCAGCGGTTCCTGCCATTTGTTGGCTCTCGTGCCGCAGCGCCTCCTGCCAGATCGAAAAAATCCGCCCTACACAGCCGCTGTGCGGCCTGTGGGACGGAATGTAGGGTCGGGTGCCCAAAACGCAGAAAAGCAGCCCTAGGGGCTGCACTGCGATGAAATTTTATATTAAGAGATGGTGATGCCGCGCTCTGCGAACCAACCGATTGGGTCAACGGCGTTCTCGCCGTCTGGGTGGATTTCGAAGTGCAGGTGGGTACCGGTGGAGAAACCGAGGTTGCCCATGCCAGCGATCTTCTGGCCAGCGGTCACGTGGTCGCCGACTGCAACGTCGAGGGACTCCATGTGGCCGTAGACAGCAACGGAGCCATCTTCGTGCTTAATGCGGATCCAGTTGCCGTAGCCGGAAGCCGGACCGGAATCGATAACGGTGCCGTCCAGAACGGACAGGATCGGGGTGCCGTTGGAGTTAGCAATGTCGATGCCAGCGTGGAAAGAGCCCCAACGCGGACCGAAGCCAGAGGTGAATGCACCCTCAGCCGGGCGAACCACGGAAGGAGCGCGAGCGGCCTTGTCGGCAGCGGCGCGAGCCTCAGAAGCCTGGATGGCCTTATCGAGCTGAGCGGTCAGGTCGATGGTCGGCTTGTTCTCAGCAACGGCGAGGATCTGCGGGGCAGCAGCCTCCAGAGTTGCTTCTTCGGCGATGGCGTCAGAGTTATTGGCCAGCTCGACGTCGACGGACTGGGCTTCTTCGCCCGGAGCCTGCAGATTAGCGGCAGCGGCGCCACCGACACCTGCAGAAGAAACGGCGCCTGCGGCAACGGTCACCAGAGCGATGCGGCCCTTTGCGGTCTGCGAAGGTGCTGCAGCTTTGCGATGGCGCCCCGCGCTACGCTGAGTCTTAGTGAGCATAAAAAGTTACTTCCCTCGTTGTCAGGATCCTCAACCGGATTGCTGTGTTACTCGCTATCACGGCCGGTTACACGATCGTGACCTTTCTGTTACCAACGAGATGTAACAGTAGCCCTTTAAAAAAGCGCGAGCAAGCTAAATGCTCAAAAAATCGTTACGAGTGCCCAAAACCACAGTTCATCGGGCTAATGGTCGAGAACATAACAGGCTACCCCCGAAACGGGGAGCAAAACCGCAGTTATTTACCCGTTTCACAACTGTACCTTCTTGCTCATTTCCTTCCTTTATTAGGTACCCGCGCCGCGCCGACCGATTTCCAAGCTCAAGGCGTGGCAAAGTAGACGCGATGAACAAAAACACCAGCCCTCAGTCGCGGCCCTCGGTCCGCGCGCGCAGCTCTGCGCGCGGGCGGGGTCCGCAAAGCAAGTCCGCAGCTCGCGTGGCCTCTCGCGTGGAGGCCAGTGCCGAGGCCCGTCGCAGTAAAGGCCCCGGCAACAGCAGGTTGCGTCGCATGCTGTGGCTGGTGGGCATCCCGCACCTGGTGTTTGTCTTAAGCATCGTCGCCGTTGCCTTAGCCGCGCTTTTGCTCACCAGCGCCCCACTGGGCTGGCTACCCGCCGTGGTCGCCGAAAGCTGGATGGTGTTCAATCTCGCGCCGGTTTCTGCCGGCGGCATCGACATCTCCTTAGTCCCACTCGTCCCCGCACTCCTGCTGGGTTGGGTCATCGCCTTCCGCATCCGCAAAGCACTCGCGCACAAGGTCTCCATTAATGATCTTCTCGTGCTTCTAGCCTGCACACTTGGCATCCCGCTGGTGCTCACCGGCATTGCGTGGCTGATGATTTGGGACGCCGGCAAGGTCTACGACGTTGCCCCGCCATCCTTCCTGGCCACGCTGCCACGCATGCTTGTGCTGCACTTGCTTGCCCTGGCCATCGGCATGGGCCCGCGCCTGTGGAAGGCACTGGCTCGTCGCTATAACGTCACGCCCGTGCTTGTCGATGCCGTCCGCACCGCCACCCACTTCCTCCTCACCTTGGCAGCAGGCGCCGGCATCCTCCTGTTGGTGCTGCTGGTCGTCGGTTGGTCCCGCCAGGGCGAGCTGCTGTCCGCCTACCCGAACCTCGACGGCTGGGGTTTGACCGCACTGATTGTTATCAGCCTTCTCTACCTGCCTAACGCACTTATCGATGCCGCCGGCGTCCTCGTCGGCTCCGAACTGCAAATCTCCGACGCCTCGGTCAGCCTCTTCGACACCCACCTCATCCCGCTGCCGCCAGTCCCACTCTTTGGCCTCATCCCCGCTGAGACCCGTGACTGGACAATCGCGCTGATGCTGATAGCAGCTATTGCTGCAGCCGTCGTCTCCTGGAAGCGTCGCCCAGGCTTTACCCACGTCGGTGCTGCCATCGTCGCCACTGCCGTCCTGGCGCTGATTGGCGCCTACCTCGCAGGCGGCGTGCTCGGCTTCTACGACTACATTGGCCTGCACGTCTGGCTCGCCGCAGGTCTGGCCGCCCTCTGGTTCGGTGCCATCGCGCTTGCCTTCGCCGCAGCCTTTGCCATCCAAACCTGGCGTGCATCGCGCAGCGATGTACGGGAGGAAGGCGCGGATCGGGGAGACGATTCGGAACGGGAAGAAGTCGAGGAGCCGGCAGAAGCTCAAGAAACTGAGGAACAGGACGACACCGAGGAACCGGCGGAAGATGACATCGTCGACGCTGAAGTTGTCGAGGAAGACGAGGAGGAACTCGGTACCGCTGTGCCTTATAGCGAGTACTTAAAGGAATTTTCCGAAGATTCCCAGAAAGACCAGGATTCGGACTAGGCTCTAGTGCGTGACTTCAACTAATTCTTCATTGCGTGTCGTGGTGCTGGTATCTGGTACGGGATCGCTGTTGCAGGCGATTCTGGAAGGACAGGATTCGAGCTACCAGGTCACCAAGGTAGTAGCGGACGTCGACTGTCCGGGTATTGACAAGGCACAGGCAGCAGGCATCGACACGGAAGTCGTTGCTCTTGGTGAGGATCGTTCGGAATGGAATAAGCGTCTGGTTGACGCCGTGGATAGCGGCCAACCAGACGTTGTCGTTTCTGCAGGCTTTATGAAGATTTTGGGCGAGGATTTCCTGGCTCGCTTCGAAGGCCGCACCATCAACACCCATCCGGCGTTGCTGCCCTCCTTCAAAGGTGCCCACGGCGTGCGCGATGCCCTTGCATACGGGGTCAAGGTCACAGGTTCTACCGTTCACTTCGTTGACGCCGGGGTGGATACCGGCCGCATCATCGCCCAACAGCCTGTTGCAGTGCTTGACGATGACACCGAAGCCACCCTGCACGAGCGCATCAAAGTCGTCGAACGCGAACTAATCGTCCAGGTACTGCGCGCCACCAAGCGCAGCGGCACCACTGTAGAAATTTAGCTTTAATACGGAAGGCAATAATTCTCCATGAGCGATGATCGCAAGCAAATCAAGCGCGCTCTGATTAGCGTTTATGACAAGACCGGGCTCGAAGATCTGGCCCGTGCTCTCGACTCCGCAGGTGTTGAGATTGTCTCGACCGGTTCCACCGCCGCCAAGATCGCGGACCTGGGCATCAACGTCACCCCAGTAGAAAAGCTCACCGGTTTCCCGGAGTGCCTGGAAGGCCGCGTCAAGACCCTGCACCCACGCGTGCACGCTGGCATTCTTGCCGATACCCGCAAAGAAGACCACCTCAACCAGCTGCAAGACCTGGAGGTCGAGCCTTTCCAGCTGGTCGTGGTGAACCTGTACCCCTTCCGCGAGACCGTGGCATCTGGTGCCGACTTCGATGGTTGCGTCGAGCAGATCGATATCGGAGGCCCGTCCATGGTGCGCGCGGCCGCCAAGAATCATCCTTCCGTGGCCATCGTGGTCGACCCGCAGCGCTACGACGACGTCGCCAAGGCTGCCGCAGAGGGTGGCTTTACCCTGCAGCAGCGTCGCGAACTAGCTCGCGATGCCTTCCTGCACACCGCTGACTACGATGCCGCTGTCTCCCAGTGGTTCGTCGATCAGCTCGGCGGCGAAGATTCTGCGACCTCCGCACTGCGCTACGGCGAGAACTCGCATCAGTCCGCCACCGTCACCCGCCTGGGTACTACCGGCCTGGCCAACGCAGAACAGCTCAACGGCAAGGAAATGTCGTATAACAACTACCAGGATGCCGACGCCGCCTGGCGCGCAGCCTGGGACCACGAGCGCCCGTGTGTCGCGATCATCAAGCACGCCAACCCCTGTGGCATCGCCGTGTCCGATGAGTCCATCGCCGCAGCGCATAAGGCCGCTCATGCCTGCGACCCGGTTTCCGCATTCGGTGGCGTTATCGCCGTGAACCGCGAAGTGACCGTCGAGATGGCCGAGCAGGTCAAAGAAATCTTCACCGAAGTCATCGTCGCCCCGTCCTACGAAGAAGGCGCGGTCGAGGTACTCAAGGCCAAGAAGAACCTGCGCGTCTTGCGCGCCGAGCACGAAGCCCCGCAGAGCGAGCAGAAGTTCATCTCCGGCGGCGTGCTCACCCAGGAGCCGGACACCTACCAGGCAGAAGGCGACAAGCCAGAAAACTGGACCCTGGCTGCAGGCGAGCAGCTTTCCGATGCCGACCTCGCCGAACTCGAATTCGCCTGGCGCTCCGTGCGTTCGGTCAAATCCAACGCCATTATCCTCACCAAGGACAATGCCGCTGTTGGCGTGGGCATGGGCCAGGTCAACCGCGTGGATTCTGCCCGCCTGGCAGTCGAGCGCGCTAATTCCCTAGCCGAGGACGGCGCCGAGCGCGCCCGCGGTTCCTTCGCGGCGTCGGACGCCTTTTTCCCGTTTGCTGATGGCCTGCAAACGCTTATCGATGCCGGCGTCAAAGCCGTCGTCCAGCCCGGCGGCTCCATCCGCGACGAGGAAGTCATCGCCGCAGCCAACGAAGCCGGTGTGACGATGTACCTGACCGGTACCCGCCACTTCGCGCACTAAGTTATTTCTTCTTCTTCGTCGCGGTTGCGGCCGCGATGGAGTCGTTGCGATGCTTGAGTAGCTCGAGGGTCTCCTCCTCCGCATTGGCGGGGGCGGAGATGCCCAGGACGGCCAGGGCGGCATCGGCAAGCATTGCGGCAGTCTCCGGCACGCGCTGGGAGGCATCGAATGGGGGAGTGCCGTCATTAGGACGCATCTCGATGACCGAGAGTGCAATGTGGAAGGGCAGCTCGATGCGCGGGTCATCCTCGCCCACGAGTGCTGCTGCCGTCTCACGGAAGTGCGCCTGCAACTTCTCACGCGAGACGTGATAATCAGAAAACTCCGGCGAATTCGCCACCGGCAGCTGATACAGCCTGCCGACGTTCCAACCACTCGTCAGCAGCAAACGCGACTCCGCAGCCACCAGCGCCCACAAGCGCAAGCCCGGATCTGCTTCAGTTTCTGCGAGCTCTTCCGCCAGCTCCAGCGAAGGCTCAATCGTTGCATTGAGCAGCGTTAAGAAGATCTCCGTCTTGGACGGAAAATGGTAATACAACGACGCCTGGCGAATGCCCACAGCATCCGCGATCTGGTGCGTCGACGTTGTGGCAAAACCTTGCGTAGTAAACAGCTCCGCCGATGCGTCGAGGATTTCCTCGCGAGCGGTGCTACCGCGACGACGCGGACTATTCTTACGCGGCCTACCTACCGTTCCAGCCATCTGGCGGTGACCTCCTCTGAAAATTTAAAAATTCGTTTCTACAATACTACTTTTGGCGCTGCGTAATTGCGGCAAAGGTTTCTGACACGGTACGGCACGCCGAGCCATACGCCGTGCGATCCAGCGGCGGCAAATCACTCAGCGTGCTCGGGTGGTCTCCGACGCCGCTGTGCCACTTGCGCAGCTCCAACGCCAAGCCAGTTTCCCAGCACAGTGTCAACGCATCTGCTTCTGCCTTAGACAGCAGTTCGCGCTCCACTCCAATGGCCAGTCGGTCTGCCGTCGGACGCGGTGCCGGCGCTGCCCAGCGGGCAATCGCAATGACAGGGGAGAGCAGCATGTCCTTGATGCTGACCTCCGCGTTGCGGTCCGGCAGGCCGTCATGTAGCTGCAAGCTCGGCGGGCGCTGCTTGAGCGCTTCCTCCAACAAGGCATCCTCACCGCCTTGACCCAGGGGCAAGCCGGCATCCGCACGCGTAGCGATGTCCTCTTCTACCGGATGCGCCTCCAAACCTGCCGACGCCAACAGCATCTCCAGCTCTGTATCTTCACCGATCCACTCAATCGCCAGCGACGGGATACCATCACCCCGCGCGACCGCACCAGTCAGGCGTGCCTGCGATGCCACACCCGGCGACCGCACGATATCGGTAATCAGCCGTGAGAACCACGCCGCCAACTCTGTTTCGTCGGCATTGTGCATCAGCGCGTTGCGCAGCAGCTGCTGGGATTCTTCCAGCAGTCCGCGCGCCATCTCCGCCGACTGGCACCGCGGCGCCAGTTCTGTGAGGTCAAGCAAAGATTGGTGAAGAGCCACTTAGCTTCCTTCTCCCTGGGTTCGTGATTAACCGTTTAAGAGTATCAAATACATACCATCACCGAAGCTATCCACAACCGCACGAGAACCCTGCCAAAATCCTCGAATTCCGGGAGTTATCCACAACCCTTTCGTTGACACGTCACCAAGATCGGCCAATTTTTCGCGAGATTTGGCAGTTATCCACAGGCTAAAAATTTTCTCTAGCGGGTCTTGACAATCTCGTCATAGCGTTAGAGGCATGAACAAATTAGATGCACTAGCCGAAGCGTATACCGCGCCTATGGAGACTCTCTCCGAGGTCGCGGCGCTGACTAATGCGCATCTACAGAATCTGGGGTTCCCGCGGAAGTTCTCCCGCGAGCTGCTCACGCTGTCCGATATTTACTTCGGCGAAACCCCCTACACCCAGCTCCAGGCCAAGTCCCGCAATACCCCGCATGACCTCTCCACCTTGCTGGAGATGGAGAAGAAAGCCAGCCGGATAAAGAAGCACGTGGATCGCTACAAGTTCCGCATCGCGTGTGCTGACGTACCAGCTAGCAAGATTGGGCAGGTGGCCAAGGAATTCATGGACCCACCGAAGCCCCCTGAGGACGGAACCGCTTTGACGCGTTCCAAGACGGACAAGTGGACCTACCGCCTCACTGGCGACTCTGAGCTGATTGCCCAGCTTCGCGATATGTTCCCCACCATCGAGTCCGTGAGAGAATTCCTCCGCAGCGGGAAAGTGCAAGGAACTGGTGTGACCACCCATGTGGTCATCAACTTGGATGAGCTAGACAAGATTGTGGACGGCCAAGGCGATGACATTGTCCTCCAGATGACCAATGGCGCCAAGATCACCGGTGCTCAGCTCGTGCAGCAGATGTTCACCGACCACGGTTACGCCACCTTGATTCACCCCGTCGAGGGCCCGGTCAACTTGTATCGCACTCAAAGAACGGCAAGTTTCAAACAAAGAACCATGGCTAAGGCGGAAAACCCGGTCTGTCCGTGGATACATTGCCTCAAAGGTGCCGATGAATGCCAAGTTCACCACATAGTGGCCTGGAAATACGGCGGCGAGACCAACCCATCGAATCTGACCACAGCGTGTGACCATCACAACGGAAGAAACGATGATGGAAACGAACGAAGAAACGGCAAACTGCTAAGAATCAGAGGCAAAGTCGAATGGGTCCCACCCTGGGCCTATTGATGTAAGCCGACCCCACATGCAATACCTACCCCGACTCGTTCGGGTGCTGTGGTGTGTCTAAAACATGCCCGCATATAGAAAACACCTCTGGCCGCCTCCCTAAGTAGGGAAGCGGCCAGAGGAATGGTCTTTTACCGTGTCACACTTGCCAGCGGCAAAAGTGCGCTGTTGAAACCCTGCTACTGATTAGCGGGTGGTGAACGGCAGGAGAGCCATTTCGCGTGCGTTCTTGACTGCAGTAGCAACCTGACGCTGCTGCTGCGGGGTCAGACCGGTGACGCGACGGGAACGGATCTTGTGACGATCCGAGATGAACAGACGCAGAGTCTTGGTGTCCTTGTAGTCCACCTTCTCGATGCCCTCAGCCTTCAAAGGGTTCTTCTTCGGGCGACGGCTCTGCTCCATACGGAACTTCTTCTGGTTACGCTTGTTAGCCATTGTGAAACTACCCCTTTACCAGCTGGACTTACGAACGCCGGGCAGCTCACCGCGGTGAGCCATGCCGCGCATACGGACACGGGACAGACCGAACTTGCGGAGGTAACCGCGCGGACGGCCGTCAGCAGCGTCGCGGTTGCGAACGCGGGACGGGGAGGCATCGCGAGGCTGACGGTTCAGTTCGAACTGTGCATCCAAGCGGTCCTCGTCAGAGGTGTTCGGGTTCTTGATGATTGCCTTGAGCTCAGCGCGACGCTCCGCGTAGCGGGCGACGATTTCCTTGCGCTGCTCGTTCTTGGCGATCTTTGACTTCTTAGCCATAAATTATCGCTCCTCGCGGAATTCGACGTGCTTGCGGGCGACCGGATCGTACTTCTTCAGGGTGATGCGATCCGGGTTGTTGCGCTTGTTCTTACGGGTCACGTAGGTGAAACCAGTGCCCGCAGTGGACTTCAGCTTGATGATTGGACGGATGTCATTACGTGCCATCTTTAGATCTTCTCCCCACGTGCGCGAATCTTGGCAACGACGGACTCAATGCCGTCACGGTCGATGATCTTCATGCCCTTGGTGGAAACGTTAAGGGTGATGGTCCGGCCCTCAGAGGGCAGGAAGTAGCGACGACGCTGCACGTTGGGGTTCCAACGGCGCGAAGTGCGGCGGTGCGAGTGCGAGACCTGCTTGCCGAATTCCGGCTTGCGGCCCGTTACCTGGCAAATAGCCGACATGGGTCTTCTTTCTCCTAGCCGCCCACATCATGGCTACTGACCGCTAACCGCTGCGAAGAAAAGTGTGAGGTTTCGCAGTGCTCGAGTGTGAGGATGAGCAGGTTGTTTAGCAGTCAAACACCAGTAGACGGGGCGTTATTCGTACATTTTGACAACAGCAAGGGGAAATCTTACATCCGTACCCACGATTTTCCTAATCGCCGACTCCAACCGGGCTGCGGAACGATTTTTAAAACCAGACCTGCATCTGTATGATTTATCGAGTTGTTGACTCGCCTTACGCGCGGTTCAGCTTAAATGTAAGTGTAATCCCAACTCGGGCACGATCTTCGACAGTATTCGAGCGAAGAACCGACCCGTTACAAACCTGAGGGAAGATATATGAAGAAGGATATCCACCCGGATTACCACCCAGTGGTATTCCAGGATGCTGGCACTGGCCACAAGTTCCTGACCAAGTCCACCGCCTCCTCCGACCGCACCGTTGAGTGGGAAGATGGCAACGAGTACCCGCTGATCGTCGTTGACGTGACCTCGGAGTCTCACCCGTTCTGGACCGGCGCACAGCGCGTTATGGATACCGCAGGTCGTGTCGAGCGCTTCAACCAGCGCTTCGGTGGCATGGCTCGCCGCAAGAAGAAGAACGCGTAAGGAGGAAAGTAGAAAATGGCAACTCCTAAGTTTAAGAAGTCCCGCGCGAACACCCACTCCCGTCGTTCCCAGTGGAAGGCTGACAATGTCGCCCTCCAGGAGGTCACCATCGACGGCCAGACCGTTCGTATCCCGCGCCGTCTCGTCAAGGCCGCTAAGCTCGGCCTGGTTGACGTAGAGCAGTTCTAAGCTCTTCAAGCGCACCTTACAATTTGCCTGCCCGGTTCTTACCGGAGCAGGCTTTTTGTGTTTTTACCGACAAATAAGTGCTGAGTGTTTCCTTTATATAACTGTGACAGGTAATATCTTCAGCTATGAAAATCCTTGTGGTCGACGATGAGCAGGCGGTCCGTGAATCGCTGCGCCGTTCCCTGCAATTCAACGGCTATGACGTGCTGTTAGCTAGCGACGGCGTCGAGGCCGTCGAAGCTGCTCGCACCGAAAATCCGATGCTAATGATCCTCGATGTCCGTATGCCTAATATGGACGGACTCGAAGTATGCCGCACTCTGCGCAGCGAGGGCTGGGATCACCCGATCCTGGTGCTGACTGCTGCCGATGGTGTCGCCGACCGTGTCGCTGGTCTTGACGCCGGCGCCGATGACTACCTGCCTAAGCCCTTCGCCCTCGAAGAGCTGCTCGCCCGCGTGCGTTCCCTGGTCCGCCGCGCCGCAGCCACCCCGATTGTGGCGACCCCGCAGCGCGAGGTCGAGTTCACCTTCTCTAATCTCTACCTCAACTCCGAAACCCGCGAGGTCCGCCGCGGCGGAAGGCTCATCAACCTCACCCGCACCGAGTTCTCTCTGCTCAACCTGCTCATGGAGAACCCGCGCAAGGTATTAGAGCGCAACAAGATCCTCGAAGAGGTCTGGGGCTACGATTTCCCAACCTCCGGTAACGCACTCGAGGTCTACATCGGCTACCTGCGCAAGAAGACCGAAGCTAACGGCGAAGAGCGCCTCATCCATACCGTGCGCGGTATCGGCTACGTGCTGCGGGAGAGCGAAGCATGATGTTGCGGAAGCCCGTGGATCCCACCGAGGCTTCCGCACTTTCCGATTCCACCGGCCCTGTCATCCGGCTTAACCCGGAAAGTAGAGGCGGCTGGCCCTCGCACATCCCACTGCGCTGGCGGCTATCGTTGGCCACTGGCTCCGTCGTGGCCATTGCTGTCGCCCTGGTGAGCTTAGCGACGTTCTGGCTCGTCTCCTGGTCACTCACCGCCGAAGTCGACGAGGAACTCAGCGACAAAGCCACCGTTCTCATTCAGAAATCCGCCGATCCCGCCTACGTCGAGGACATCGACGAAGAGATCGAGCGTTTCAAAATTTATAACCCCGACACCCGCGTTTCCATCGCGCCACCGTCGTCGACCTTTACCTACGGTGACACCATTGCTGTTGGCGGGCAATTTACTCGCGATGGCTACTACGAAACCGCAACGCACAGCAGCGGGGGAGAGCGGGTCGTCGCCAAGCGTTATGACGTCGACGGCACTCAAGTAGTCCTCGCCCGTGACATGCAGAACCACCAACAGCTGGTCACACTCTTAGGCACCATGCTGTTTTTCGTCGTGGCATTCGGCGTCATCTTGGAGATCTTGTCCGGCATGGTCGTGGCCAAGACCGGCATGCAACCCCTGGCTCGCCTGCGCCGCGCAGCCAACTACATCGCAGAAACCGGCGACCTGCGTCCCATCGAGGTCCAAAACGACGACGAGCTAGGCCAACTTACCGACTCCTTTAACCACATGCTCGCCGCCTTGCAGGAATCGCGTACCCGCCAAGCGCAGTTCGTCGCCGATGCCGGCCACGAGCTCAAAACCCCGCTGACATCCATGCGCACCAACATTGAGCTACTCATGATGCTCAACAAGGCCGGACCCAACGCCGCGATTTCGCAAGAGGACATGGACGATCTGGAACAAGACGTCATGAAACAGATGCAGGAACTGTCCACCTTGATTGGCGACCTGGTCGACCTCGCCCGCGAGGATGCCGCCGAGAAAGAACCCGAGTGGATGGACCTCGAAGACGTCCTGGATACCTCTCTGACGCGTGTGCGCCGGCGCCGCATGGACATCCACTTCGATGTCGATACTGAGCCCTGGTTCGTCAAAGGCGATCCCTTTGCCCTTGGCCGCGCCACTCTCAACATGCTGGACAATGCCGTCAAGTGGTCCCCGGCCGACGGCACGGTGCGCGTGACGATGCACCCGCTTTCCGATGCCCAAGTCCGCCTCCGCATCGACGACTCCGGCCCCGGCATCCCCGATGCCGATAAGGTGCGCGTCTTTGAGCGCTTCTACCGCGCCCCAGAATCGCGATCCATGCCGGGATCCGGATTGGGCCTGGCGATTGTCAAAGCGGTCGTCGATAGGCACGAAGGCACGATTGTGATTAAGGATGCGCCTGGTGGAGGCACCCGTTTTGAGGTCATCCTGCCGGGCAAAGCAGCCGCAGACTAGCCAGCTCAACCTACACAGCAACCTTTCAGAGTTGCTCCAGCACAGGGCAAGTCATCATTGGCATAATTCTGGGCATGGAAAACAGTACGTGGCCAAATCCCCAGTCGCAGGGCTGGAACCAACCCCGTTCGGATGCTCCTTACGCATCTGAACCCACACCCACCCCTACGCCAACCAAAGAAAAGAAGAAGGTCGGCCTGGGTACCGCGCTGGCCATGATGTTGGTTGCTTCCGTCGCAGCAGGCGGTGTCACTGGTGCAGTCGTCGGTGGCGGCAATGGCGGCTCGGACACTGCAACCGTCAACGAAGTGCTCAACCAGCCGGTGAAAAACTCTACCGGCCAGGAACCACAAGAGGGTTCTGTGGAGGCCGTTGCAGCGAAGGTGCTGCCGGCTGTGGTCTCGATTGAGGCTGCCTCCTACACTTCTTCTGCAACCGGTTCGGGCTCCATCATTTCCCCAGACGGCTACGTGTTGACTAACCACCACGTGGTCGCCGGTGCCGAAGACGGCGGCCAGCTACGCGTGACGATGAACGACGGTCAAAAGCACGAAGCCGACTTCGTTGCCTCGGATGCCAACACCGATACCGCGGTCATCAAGATTCGCGACGTCCAGGACCTACCGTACCTGCAGTTCGGTGACTCCACTGAGGTCGCAGTCGGCCAGGAAGTCGTCGCTGTGGGCTCCCCGCTGGGCCTGAACGCCACGGTGACCTCCGGCATCGTCTCGGCTAAGAACCGCCCGGTCCGCGCGGCCCAGGATGGCGGTGAGTCCTCGCTTATCGATGCCATCCAGACCGACGCCGCCGTCAACCCCGGCAACTCCGGTGGTCCGCTGGTGGACATGGAAGGCAACCTGGTCGGCATGAACTCCATGATTGCTTCGCTCTCGCAGGGCGGCACGGAGGCCGGTTCGATTGGTTTGGGCTTTGCCATCCCGTCGAATTTTGCCAAGCGCATGGCAGACCAATTAATCAACAGCGGCGAGGTATCCCACCCGACTTTGGGCGTGCAGGTCGATGCCCGCAACCGCGGCAATGGCGCCACCATCGTGCGCGTGGAGCCGGGCAGCCCCGCCGAAGATGCCGGCCTGAAGGCCGGGGAAGTGGTCACCCGTGTCAACGATCGTTTGATTGAAAATGCTGACGCGTTGATTGCCGCTGCACGTTCGCAGGATTTCGGTGCAACGGTCACCCTCGAAGTCTCTGACGAAGACGGAAATAATCCCAGAACGGTAGAGGTAAGGCTGTCCGGAGAGTAGATTACTGGGCAAGACGCGCTATAAGGAGCACTATGACTGAGAAACTTGACCTGGATTCTTCTGGCCTGCGCGAGATGGCAGAGCCTGACGATGCATTCCTACTCGCCAGCGAGAAAGAAGACAAAGGCCAGGCCCTGCGCCGGGCGCTCGTGGTGGTCTCGACTGACCACCCGACCGACGAAATTGCGGACACCTCGCGCCTGGTAGGTGAACTACTCAGCGAGGCCGGATTTACCGTCGATGGTTCGGTGGTGGTGCGTTCGAAGAAGTCGAAGATTCGCCAAGCAATTGAGACCGCCGTTGTCGGTGGTGTGGACTTAGTACTCACCGTCGGCGGCACCGGTGTCGGCCCGCGCGATAAGACCCCCGAGGCAACCCGTGCGGTATTAGACCAAATGGTGCCGGGTATCGCGCAGGCGATTCGCTCCTCCGGTCAGGCTTGTGGTGCGCTCGATGCGTGCACCTCGCGCGGTATTTCCGGCGTTTCTGGCCAAACGGTTGTGGTGAACCTGGCGAACTCGCGTGCGGCAGTCCGCGATGGCCTGGCCACCCTGACCCCGCTGGTGCATCATCTGCTCGACCAGCTGCAGAAGTACAGTGTCCAGTAACCCGTCTAGTAACCGCCGCACCAAGCGTCGGCGCGCCACGCGTAAGGCAGACGTCGACTACGACCGCACTGCCGATAGGCCGCCTTTCGTCTCGGCCTTCGACGATCCTTCCGACGCCGGTCGCACCGTCACGCTTGACGACGACGCCCCAGACGACAAAGAAGGCGTGGACTTCTACAAAGAAGAAATGCCCCCGCACTATGGCAAGGGGCAGTGACGCTACTTCTTAGCGTCCAGCGAGAGCGGCTGGCGTTTAGGCGCGGTGGCGGCCAGCGGACTCGCCGTCGGTGGTGGCTGGCTTCTCAGCCTCGGCGGCCTCGGTTGCTTGGGCCAGCTTGGCATCGACGTCAGAGGAGACCTCGCCGTTCTGGGCCTGCAGCAGGTCGCGGATTTCGGCCAGCAGGTCCTCGGTGGTCGGGGCGGAGCTTTCCGGCTCGACACCCATGCGGCGCTTGGCCAGGTCGTTGGCCTTGTTGATCGGGGTAATGATCAGGAAATAGATGACAGCTGCGACGATGAGGAAGTTCAGCGCAGCGGAGATGATGGCGCCGAAGTCAATCAGCGTGTTGGGGTTGTCGGTCAGCTGCGGGCCAAAGCCCGGCACCTCGGCGGAGCCGAAGACGTTGAGAATCGGCTGAATTAGGTTGTCGGTCACGGCGGTGACGATAGAGGTGAATGCAGCACCGATGATCACCGCGACGGCGAGCTCCACCACATTGCCGCGCAGGATGAAATCCTTAAAGCCCTTAAGCATGGTCTACACCTTTCCAAATTGATAGCTCAGGAAAGCATAGCCGCAGGACAGACAAACTGCTAGTCCCCTGCACGATCCCCCACAATTACGACAGTTAGTGGCTGCTGTAACGATGCGGCGGCCACCTCGTGGGCCTGACTTTCCGCCAGCGCGACCAGCACTGTTGCGTCGTTTCCTTCCGCCACAGCGCCGGTGGAGACAATCCGCGCGCCCGCCGCCACGACTTCCGGTTCTGCGGCATCATCCACGGTCACGATGTTCACGGTATCGCCGTGGTGAAGGTGGGTGATGATTTGCGGCTCGGCAAGCTTTAAAGGCAACAAATGGCTCGTCACATCGCCGACCAACTCTTGGGTCAGCTCCGCACCTAACACGCGCTGCTCCGTGAGTACCTCGCCTGCACCGGCAGCAGCCACCACAATCCGCCCCTCCAATTCCTCGGGCGCGACCTGCAACGCAGAATCCGGAACTGACTCCGCAGGCAGCCGAATCGTGGCGACATCGCCGGCATCCAACGCGCTGCCGGCTTCTACATCGCGCGCAAACGCCAACACCCGCGGTTGTTCGCGTGTGCCCATCACGACGCTGACCAGCGCCGCACACACCAACACCACCGCCAGCCCGCGGCGCAGAACGAGCATGCGGGAATACCCCGGAGTAGCTAAAGCCTGACGAAGAGCAGAAAACCTCATACCCTCTTAGACTGCGCACAACCTCACTCGGTTCCCCCAACTAAGATTTTATTTACCGGCACGTCGTGGGGATCGCCAGGCACGTCATCGCGAAGCTCGTGCTCATAGACCATGCCCACCAACCTCACACCTGACAAGTTTGCCAGTGCACGGTCGTAGTAGCCGGCCCCTTTGCCCAGGCGTACCCCATCGGGGCTAATCGCCAGTGCCGGGACAAAAATCACATCACACTCGCGAAGCACCGAACTATCTAGTCGCGGACCGACAGGCTCTGGAATGCCATAGGCACCCGGTGCCATCTCGCCGGTGTAGGCGGTCCAGGCAAGCTGGCCATCGGAAAGCGAAATGGGCAAATACAGCCTGTCCACGGCTGCGGCCAGAGCTGGTACGAAGTCTGGACCACCAGGTTCAGATCCCACCGGGTAATACGCAGCCACGGTGGAACGAGGTGCCAACTGGGCTAGGGCGGCATCGATAAGCATGGCGTTGGCCCGCTCGCGTTGAGACTTAGTCAATTTTTTGCGGCGAGCGACAAGTTCCCGACGAAGTTCCGACTTGGTTGTCATGGCCTCCCACTCTACTGCGAGTGTTACCCCCAGCGGCGGCGTGAGCGCTGTAAGGTCGATCTTATGGCTAATGAACGAACCCTCCACGGGATCAAGACGGTCGTCGTACCGGCTGCGGGTATGGGTACTCGCTTTTTGCCGGCGACGAAGACGGTGCCCAAAGAACTACTCCCCGTAGTGGATACTCCGGGTATTGAGTTGATTGCGGAAGAGGCCGCTTCGGCTGGAGCGCAGCGCCTCGCCGTGATTACTGCACCGAACAAACAAGAGCTCATGCGCCACTTTGAGTCCTTCCCGGGCTTGGTGGATACCCTCGATGAGCGCGGTAAAGATGAGCAGGTCGCCAAGGTTAAGCGCGCCCAGCAGCTCATCCACCCAGTCGCGGTGGAACAGGACAAGCCGCTCGGCCTCGGCCACGCAGTGGGGCTGGCAGAACAAGTGCTTGGCGATGACGAAGACGCCTTCGCCGTCATGCTGCCCGATGACATCGTTGCCCCGGCAACCGTGATGGAAGAAATGGCGCGCGTACGTGCAGCGCTGGGCGGAAGCGTGCTGTGTGCTTTTGAAGTCTCGCCGGAAGAGACCTTCAACTACGGTGTCTTCGATGTCGAGGACACCAACGCACCGGGTGTGAAGAAGGTCGTCGGCATGGTGGAAAAGCCAGAGCCGGAAGACGCACCCTCGAACCTGGTGGCCATTGGCCGCTACCTGCTGGACCGCAAGATTTTCGATGCCCTGCGTCGTATTGAGCCAGGCAAGGGTGGCGAGCTGCAGCTTACCGACGCCATCGAGCTGCTCATTAAAGAAGGCGAACCCGTCCACGTCGTCGTCCACGAAGGCAAGCGCCACGACCTGGGTAACCCCGGCGGATACATCCCGGCTAATGTTGACTTCGGCCTGCGTGATGAAAAGTACGGCCCGGCCTTGTACAAGGCGATCAAGCAGATCGTGGAAGATTACGAGGCCGAAAAGGGTCTTTAAGCCCGAGAAAGGCGGTTTCCTTGCGTTCTGTAGAAGAACAGCTGGCGTTTATTACGGATGCGGCGATCACTCCAGAACCGGTGCGCATTGCAATTGCCAACGCACTGGGTCTGATGTGTGCCGAAGAGGTGCAGGCTAATCAGCCTTTGCCTGGCTTTCCGCAGGCAGCCATTGATGGCTATGCCGTGCGCGCCGTGGATATCGGTGGCGAACGCCCCTTGCGAGGAGAAGCTGAACCAGAACGTTCCTTGCCCGTCGTGGGTGAGGTCCCGGCGGGTTCGCGCCAGCCGCTGCGCCTGCAGCCCAAGCAGGCAGTGCGCGTCTACACGGGTGCGCCGTTGCCCACGCTTGCCGATGCCGTGCTTCCTCTCGAGTGGACCGATCGCGGGCGCAAGCGCGTAACTGCACGTCGTCCGGTGCGCTCCGGTGAATTCGTGCGTCGCGTCGGCGATGATATTCAGCCTGGCGATGTCGCTGTGTCTTCCGGTTCGATTTTGGGCCCGGCCCAGATTGGTCTGCTGGCTGCGGTGGGGCGGACGAAGGTGCTGGCTTATCCGCGCCCGCGCGTGAGCATCCTGTCTTTTGGCAAGGAACTCGTGGATATCGACCGCGAGCCGGGCCTGGGTCAAGTCTTTGACGTGAACTCTTATGCCTTGGCGGCTGCGGCGAAGGAAGCTGGTGCCGACGTGCACCGCGTCGGTATCGCAGAAGGCGAGCCGCGCCGGGTGCGTGAGGTGCTTGAAACGCAGCTGGGGCGTAGCGAAGTGCTGGTGATTTCTGGTGCCGTGGGTGGTGCGGGCGCAGAGGCTGTGCGCGACGTGCTCGAAGAACTTGGCGATATTGACACCTCGCGTGTGGCAATGCACCCGGGTTCCGTGCAGGGCTTTGGTCTGCTGGGTGAGGAACGCATCCCGACCTTCTTGGTGCCGTCCAATCCGGTGTCGGCACTAGTGATTTTTGAAATCTTTATCCGCCCGTTAATTCGTGTCTCGCTGGGCAAGCGCAATGCGAACCGGCGTGTGGTGCGTGCGCGTGCGCTCAACAACATCGAGTCGCGCCCGGGCCGCCGCGGATTTATTCGTGCTCGCTTGATGCGCGATGCCGAAACTGCCGATTACCTCGTGGAGGGCTTAGGCGGTGCCTCTGGTTCGCCGGCACACTTGCTGGCGGGTCTGTCGGAGGCAAACGCCATGATTCGGGTGCCCGAAGAAGTCACCGACATTCGCCCCGGCGATGTCGTGGACGTTCACTTCTTAACCCAGCGCAGCTGATGTTCGATCCGTGGGGGAGAGGACCCCGGCAGTTCCGCGGGCCTAGTCGCGGCAAGGTTTCTGCGCAGCACCCCGGTTGGCCAGAGGCCACCGAGCAGGTGCACCTACCGGCGAGTCGGGCGTTTCCGCAGGGCGCCCGGGTGAGGCTGCGCCCGTTGCTGCGCGGGGACGGCAAGGTGTGGCGCCAACAGCGCATCGCTGATGAAGAGATTTTGCGTCCGGTAGAACCCACCGCCCGGGACGGTTGGGAAGAATCCCAAAGCCAGCAAGCTTTTTGGGACATGCTGGTCAGCCTGCGTACGGCGGCGCTTAACGGGCGCATTTTACCGATGGTCATTGAGGTCAACGGTCATTTCGCTGGACAGATGACCTTGGACAATATCCAGCACGGCAGTTTGAAAGAGTGCTGGATTGGTTACTGGGTCTATTCGGCTTACTCCGGTGGTGGGGTGGCCACGGCGGCCTGCGCACTGGCTACTGATCATGCGTTCCGGCGCGTCGGTATGCACCGAGTGGCGGCAACGTATATGCCTTCTAATCCGGCGTCCGGCAAGGTGCTGAAGGCGAGCGGGTACCGCGAAGAAGGCTTCTTGCGCCGCTATATTCACATCGATGGGCGCTGGGAGGACCACCACTTGGTCGGGCTGGTGCGCGATGACTTCCCAGATACCTGTGTGGATCGCTTGCGGGCGGCTGGCCGGATTCTGTGAATTAATCACTTTAGTAACACCAGTAACAGGTTTGGGCGTGGCGCCGGTTCGTAGCGAACCTGCCTGCGTGGCTGCAGATATTCTTGCCACAGACAAGTTTCCGACAGGAAGGTAACGCCCCACGTGTCTACCGCCATCCCGATTATCCTCATCGTCATTGTCTGGCTTTTCGTGCTGGCTCCGTGGCTGCTGCGCTCGCAGCGCCCGATGAGTCATACCGGTGAGGCTTTCGAAGAAACCCGCGTGCTTTACGAGGGTGATTCTGGCGATCTCGCAGGCGCACCGCGCCCGCGTGCCCGCCAGGAAGATGCTGCGCGTGCTGCTGCGAGCGCACACGGCGATGAAGAGGAAGAGTACGAAATCGTCGATGCCGACACTCCCGACGAGGTCGGTATTGCACGTGCGGTGGGCAAACCAGAAGATACCGTCGAGGGCGAAATCGTCGACGAAGACGACGACGTACTGGTTGAAGACACCGAGGATGAGCCAGAAGAGGCGGTCGACGAGGGCGCTGAGGGCAGCGCCGAGGAAGACGAAGACGAGAGCTTCGAACCGGTCGAGGGCGAGATCGCTGAGGACGCTTACGACTTCAACGAGACTTACACCTCCCCGGTGGATCTGATGTACCCGGGTGCGGTCGACGCTCAAGAGCAGCGCGTGGCTGCTGAGGTTGAAGAACCGGAAGAGGTTCAAGAAGACACGGAACTATCCGATGAAGAGGTGGCTTTCGCCCAGTCGCGTCGTGGTGGTTGGGACCCGGTTGCCGACAAGAAGGCGTCCGCCGACCGCTACCAGCGTCGCCAGCGCACCCTGCTGGGATTGGTTGTTGCCGTGGTCGCGACGGTTGCGGTGGGCATCGTCGTTGGTGGCTGGACCTGGTGGCTGGCCGCTGTTGCTGGCGTACTGACGCTGGTCTACTTGATTGCGCTGCGCAACCAGGTGCGTCAGGAAAAGGCACTGTTGCGTCGTCGCGTGCAGCACCTGCGCCGCGCACGCCTGGGTGTGCGCAACGCCGCCGATGAGGAACTCGCCATCCCGCGCAACCTGCGCCGCCCGGGTGCCGTAGTCATCGAAAGCGATGACGACAGTCCGGACTTCGTGCACCTGCCTGTCCACGACGGCGACGACCGCTTCGACGATGAGCCGCCTATGACTCGGAGGACTGACGAGCTAGCTGCCCGTCGCGTGAGCTAGGAGCCCAAATTCCGGTACGCCCTCGGCGATGTGAGCCCACCAGGTGGGTGTCGACCATGCCGAGGGCTTCCATCATCGCAAAGCAGGTTACTGGCCCGACGAAGCTAAAGCCCGCCTTGCGCAGCGCCTTAGACATCGCGCAGGATTCCGGGGAGGTCTGCGGAACATCTTCCGCATAGACCGGACACGGGGTTTCCAGCGGTGTAAAAGACCAAATAAACTCACTCAAGCCACCTTCAGCGCGCAGCTCAAGGGTGGCTTTCGCATTGTTGATGGCGGATTCGATTTTGCGGCGGTTGCGGATGATGGAGGCATCGTTAAGCAACTGCTCCACTTTGGCCTCATCAAAGGTGGCGACAACGTCCGGGTCGAAGTCGGCAAAAGCATGTCGGAAAGCATCGCGCTTGCGCAACACCGTCGCCCAGGAGAGGCCTGCTTGGAAACCCTCTAGGCATAGCAGCTCAAAGAGGTCTCTTTCGTCGTAAAGCGGCACGCCCCATTCGGTGTCGTAATACTCCTCGAGCAGGGGATTGTTCGCGGCCCAGGGCGAGCGCTTGAGGCCATCTTCACAGGTAACAACTTCGGTCAGGGTCTGATTTTGTGTAGTAGTCATACCCTATTGGACTGGAGTTTTCGCCAAATGGTTCCCAACAACTTGTGCAGGGTAGGGTATTCAGCATGAATAGACCCGCCGTTCGCGATGCCGCGTTGCTGTTTGCGCGCTTGATCATCGGCATCATTTTTGTGGTGCATGGCGTGGATAAGCTTTTTTTCACAGGCATGGATGAAACCATCGGGCAGTTTTCTGCCTGGGGTGTGCCCGAACCGCAGATTCTCGGCTGGGTTGTGGCGCTGACCGAACTGATTGGCGGCATGCTACTGGTCATTGGTTTGCTTGCCACGTTTGCGGCGGCGTTGCTGGCGATTATCGTTGGCGGTGCGAGCTACTACGTGCACTTTGCCAACGGCTTCTTCGCGGCGGAAAATGGGTTGGAACTTACCAGTGCGCTGGTGGTGTCGTTGGTTCTAATCGTCGTATTCGGTGCAGGTCGCGCTAGCTTGGATGAGGTGTTACGCAATGTTGAATCATGACTCATTCCAGGCTGCCATCTCCGCCCGTTTAGATGGTGAAGCATACGAGCTTGACGATGCCGTCTTGGACACCCACCTGGCCAACTGCCCCGATTGCCGTGCGTACGCGGATAAAGCAGCGGCGCTGTCGTCATCGTTAAGCTTTGTCGAGTCCAATGACCAGGGCATGGCTCCGCCGAAAGAACTTTCTGAAGTTATCTTGGCCGGCGTGGAACCAGAGTGGCGCCGCGCCTCGAATGCCCGGCAGATTGCACTCGTGGTCGCCCGGTTGTTCTTGGCTGTCCTCGGCCTGGCTTTCTTGGTGTGGGGCGTGCTGCAGGTTGTTAGCGCTTCCGGTATTGCGCCGGTGAGTGCCGATGGCAGTGTGCTGGATCCCAGCGCTGACCCCGAGCGCGGGCTTTTTCTCATGGAAGGTGCCGCAGTGCGCTTTGGGTTGGCTTCCGGTCTGTTCTTCGCGGCGTGGCGGCCTTCGCTGGCCCCAGGGTTGTTACCGGTGACCTGCACGATGTTTGCCTTTGCTGCCGGCTTTGCGGTGCGCGATATTGCCTTGGGCACCGCCGTGATTGAGCAGGTGTATTTCCTGCTGGGCTCCGGTCTTGCGGCAATCGGTCTGGGGTGGGCCTGGGCTGCTGATAAAGGCTACGTGCTGCGCGGGTTTGTCCGCCAGCTCAACGCGAATCCGAACTAGGTCCAGCTCGGCAGCCACATCATGGAGTGGTACCAAGAATCAGGGATAACCAGGCCGTAGAGAATTGGAGAGAAGTACACAAACATCGCCAGCACCAACGCCAGGTAACCGACGACAGCGAAAGTGCCCCAGCGCAACTGCCCACCTGCCAGCGACTGCGCCCACTTCCAGCCGACGAGCTTTCCGCGGCCAATAAAGCGACCTAAAGCCAACGCCAATGCGACGATGACAAAGGGAATAAATGCTGCGGCGTAGAAGAAATACATCTGGCGGTCGAATGCCGCCAACCAGGGTAGAAAGCCTGCAGCAAAGCCGACTAGGGGTAGGACGTAGGCGAACCTACGGCGGATAAACACGCAATACAGCGACCAGATGAGCACCGGTACGACCAGCCACCAAATAGCCGGGGTACCAAAGAGGAAGAGCATGCGACGGCAGGGCTCATCTACGGCGCACTCAATGTCGGTTGAGGAGTAGTACAAAATTGGGCGTGCGCCTACCAGCCAGGCCCAAGGTTTGGAATCCCAGGGGTGCGAATGCCCACCAGAACTCGTCAGCGAGGAGTGAAACTCCAGCACGGAAGCGTGATAGTAGAACCAGCCGGCAACGGGTTCTGGCAGTAACTGCAGGGGAGAGTAGCTATCGATAGTCCCATCGACCTTTGCGTGGCGATACACCGATGTCTCCGATGCGAACCACG
This sequence comes from Corynebacterium camporealensis, assembly GCF_000980815.1. Lineage (NCBI taxonomy): Bacteria > Bacillati > Actinomycetota > Actinomycetes > Mycobacteriales > Corynebacteriaceae > Corynebacterium > Corynebacterium camporealensis. The sequence goes on from NZ_CP011311.1 coordinate 804,647, forward strand.
CACGCCAGGACCAGATATACAGCAGTACTGGAACCAGCACGATGGATGCCAGTGCGGCTGGGGTATCGCGCAGCAGAGTGCCGACGACGTAGCGGCGCACACCGTAGCGCTTGCGCAAATACAGGTCGGCAAAGACGCTAAACAGGCCGAAGAACATTATGTAGTACAGACCGGACCACTTCACCGCCAGCGCCAGGCCTAAGAAGATACCGGCGGTAAAACGCCACCAGCGAAAGCCCAAACGTGGCCCGAAGGGCGAGCTTCCCAGTTCGCCGGCTAAAAAGGCCGAGTGCAGTCGCTGGTGAACCTGCTGGTGGTCAATGACCAAAGCCCAGGCAGCAGCCATGATGAAGGCCACCTGGAAGATATCCAGCATGCCAAAGCGGGAAGAGACTAATAAAACGCCGTCGCAGACGGCGATAAAACCTGCTAGGGCACCCACCTGCCAGGAGCCGGCGAGGCGGCGGGCTAGGGCCATCGTCAAGAGCACCACTAATGCACCAAACAAGGCGGTCATAAAGCGCCAGCCCCAGGGCGAGTAACCAAAGACTTGCTCTGAAAGCGCGATGATTTGCTTGGCTAGCGGCGGGTGGACGACTAGCCCGTAGCCGGGGTTGGATTCGATGCCGCCGATGAGCAGGTTGTCCCAGCTGCGCACCATGTCCCAGGCCTGCGGCACGTAGTGCTTTTCATCAAAGACTGGCGTGCCCTGCGAGGTGGGGGTGCCTAACCCGATAAAGCGGGTGAGAAAAGCCAACAGGCCGATGACAGCGAAGCTGATGCCGTCCGCCCGGCCCCAGCGCGGTGGCCGGGGGAGAGGCGGGCGAATCTTATCGCCTTGCGGCGCAGCAATTGCGGTAGTCACGAAGGTAAGTGTAATAAAAAGACCGACCTGCCAAGCCCTAAAGGGTGCGGTGTGGTTTGCTTGGGTTATGCCTTTCAACTTTTCACTGGATCCGCTGCCGCGAGGAGTAATCCTTGCTGCCACTCCACTGGGTAATGCTGCTGATGCTTCTGCACGCCTGATTCATGCTTTGGGCAATGCCACAGTCGTTGCAGCAGAAGACACGCGCCGAGTACGTTCCCTGGCGCAGGCGCTGGGTGTGGAAATTCGTGGCACGGTGGTCTCTAATTTCGACCACAACGAAGAAGAACGCGTGGCCAAGCTTCTCGATGCCGCCCGGTCTGGCAGCGTGCTCGTCGTGACCGATGCGGGCATGCCGGTGGTCTCGGACCCAGGCTTTTCCATCGTGCAGGCGGCCGCCGCTGCCGATGTCCCCGTCACCTGCTTCCCCGGCCCCTCCGCCGTGCCGACAGCGTTAGCGCTGTCGGGGTTAGGCGTGGGTCACTTCATCTTCGATGGCTTTGCACCGCGCAAGGCGGGGCAGAAGGAGACGTGGTTGAAATCCCTGCGCGGGGAAAAGCGCGCGGTGGCGTTCTTTGAATCCCCGCACCGTTTGGCCGAAACCCTGCAGCAGGCCGCTGAGATTCTCGGCGCTGATCGCCCTGCCGCTGTCTGCCGGGAGTTGACCAAGACCTACGAAGAGGTCAAGCGCGGCACGTTAGGGGAGTTGGCTGAGTGGGCATCGCAAGGCGTGCGCGGGGAAATCACCGTCGTGATCGAAGGCGGAGGGGATTCTGGCGCCAGTATGGAGGAATTGGTACAGCGTGCCCTGGAGTTGGAGGCAGGCGGATTGCGCTTGAAGGACGCGTGCAAGGAGGCTGCCCGAGGTCAGTCGGTATCGAACCGCGAACTGTACGACGCCGCGCTGCAAACCCGCGATCAACATTAGCCCAGCGTGTGGCCCGGATCACCGAACTTGCCTAAATGTGCGATGGTCGAGCCACATTTATGCCGTTTAAGCAGTGATTTTCTGCAAATGTGACCAAATTGTTATAGGACTGAGAAAATTAAGGTCTAGAAACATGAGATATGCAGCGGGTTCCCTAGGGTGCAAGGTACGCGGACTTTAGGTGGTTGAGCTAGAAAACTCCTGGAAGTAGGCGCAAAATCAGCTTGGGGCGTTTGCTTAATCGATGAAGTCCACCCAAGGTGGATTGCATGAGTAAACCAGAAGTAGATGGCTCCGTGCCAGAAGGAGTTGATCCACACGACCCGGACGTGTTGGATGCAAAACCCGACGATCAAGCTTACGAAACAGTAGACGAAGTACTGGAGGGCCAGGCTGCCTCGAGCCAGCTGGCCTCCATGCTCGATGACCGCATCGACTATGAAAACTACGAAGACCCAACGGTCGAGCTGGCTGCCGATTCCGACGATGCCAAGATTGACTGGACCATTACCGGTGTTGCCGGTGTCCTGATTCTGGGCATCGTTATCTGGGGTCTGTCCATGCCAGATAGCTTTGCTTCGGTCTCGACCACTCTGCTCAATGGCGTGGTAGAGAACTTCGGCTGGGCTTTCGTGCTCTTTAACACCATCTTTGTGGCCTTCATCATTTGCATTGCGGTTTCGAAGTTTGGCGCTATCAAACTTGGTGGCGTCAACGAGGAGCCGGAATTCCACACGCTGTCGTGGATTGCGATGATGTTCGCTGCCGGTATGGGCATCGGCCTGATGTTCTACGGCGCATCCGAGCCGCTGTCCTTCTACCGCGACGGCGTGCCTGGCCATGGCACTGGTGACGTGGATGTCTCCATCGCCACCTCGATGTTCCACTGGACGCTGCACCCGTGGGCAACCTACGCGATTGTGGGTCTGGCTATTGCCTACTCGACCTTCCGCATTGGTCGTAAGCAGCTGCTGTCGTCCGCCTTCGTTCCGCTGATTGGTCAGCGCAACGCTGAAGGCGCACTGGGCAAGTTCATCGACATCCTGGCTATTTTCACCACTGTGTTCGGTACCGCTTGCTCCCTGGGTCTGGGTGCACTGCAGATCCAGGGTGGCCTGCAGGCCTCCGGCATCATTGAAGACCCGTCGAACTCCGTGGTTCTGGGCATCGTCCTGGTACTGACCCTGGCCTTTATCCTGTCGGCACTTTCTGGTGTGGGCAAGGGCATTCAGTACCTGTCTAACGCCAACATGGTGATGGCTGCTCTGCTGGCTATCGTCGTGTTTATTGTCGGTCCGACCCTGGTTGCCCTGAACATGATTCCGGGCGCTATTGGTAACTACCTGAACTACTTCACCGAGATGATCGGCCGTACCTCCGAGTCCAACAACGGTGAGGCCGCCGAGTGGATGTCCTCCTGGACCCTGTTCTACTGGGCATGGTGGGTCTCTTGGTCCCCGTTCGTTGGTATGTTCCTGGCTCGTATCTCCCGTGGCCGTTCCGTGCGTGAGTTCTGCCTGACCGTGCTGTTCGTTCCGGCAGGCGTTTCCGTGGTCTGGTTCTCCATCTTCGGTGGCACCGCTATCAATATGGAGCAGACCGGCCAGTCCATTACCGCTGACGCACCAGAGCAGGAGCTGTTCAACCTGCTGGGCAACCTGCCACTGGGTGCCATCACGTCTGTGATCGCCATGATTCTGCTGGCTACCTTCTTCATCACCTCGGCTGACTCTGCATCGACCGTGATGGGTTCGATGTCTCAGAATGGTCGTGCGGATGCTACTCCGTGGCTGTCCGCTGCCTGGGGTGTTTTGACCGCGGCTGTCGGCTTGGTCCTGCTGGTGACCGACGAGGACTCCCTGAACAATTTGCAGAACGTCACCATCGTTGCTGCATCGCCGTTCCTCATCATCCTGGTCTGCCTGATGTTCTCCATCGTGAAGGACCTGCGCAACGACATCATTTACCTGGAGTACCGCGAAGCGCAGAACTTCCAGCGCAAGCTGGCCCGCGAGCGCCGCATCCACCGCGAGTACCAGCGTGGCGAAGCTCTGCGCAAGCGTCGCGACGAGCGCCGCGCAGCCCGTCAGCAGCCGAACGCCTAAATGTTTCAGGCCTGGTTCGCTGCGTTTAGCAGCTGAGCTGGCAGCCGAGTGCCCCCGGATTTTCCGGGGGCGTTTTCGCGTTTTAGTTCATTAAACAAAGTGTGGAATTACATATATAACGCCGTAATGTGCAGTTCAACAAAGGTTTACTAAGGCTTTGATAGGTGTTTTGATCTCGTTCTCGCCCCGTTAGTTTCTGCTGCCTAGGTTTGTTACTTGCTGCGTAAGGCACTGTGCTGGCAGTGCGCGCGGTATTGCAACAAGGAAATGCACCCCAGGCATAGCCTGTAACCAACCGACGGAGCATCGTCTCGTGAGAACTCGATCAGTAGCGCGTCTTTCAGTAGCAAGTATTGCTGTTGCCCTCGTGGGCTCCCTGAGTAGCGTCATCGCTCAGGCTCAAGATTTAGTCCTTGGTGAAGAAACCCAGTCCGTTGCTCACCGTGGGGACAAGGAGTATCACCCAGACAACAGCCTTGCTGGAATTGAATCAGCAATCGCGAAGCAGGCTGACTGGATTGAAATCGACTTACAGTACAACCGCGATGGGGATGTGTTCTTCCTGTCTCACGACAACGGTTGCTCGGGCCCAGGTGGCATCGCGCTGATTGATACAGCGAGCTACGAAGACGTCGTCAACAAGTGTCAGCTCCCCGAGCTTGATGATTTGTTCGATATCGCTCACCGCACCGGGTATGACTCCTTCGTCTACGAGTTCATAAACACCCCGTTGACTGCTTCCCAAGGCGGCAAGCGCTTGGCGCAAGAGATTACTGCTCAAGGCTTCCAGAACGACTCTTGGGTTTCTGGCTTTAGCGACATTGCTTTGGATGCCGTTCGCGAAGAGCAACCAGCGATCAACCTGATGCGCGTGCGTACATGGACTGGCGAAATCCCACTGTCGCGAACCTGGATTGATTCGACCGTCCGGCGTGGCTACGGCGCCCTCAACATCAACGTCGATGCGTTGACTCCCGAACGTGTCGACTATGCGCACTCCCAAGGACTATTGGTTTCTGCCTGGGGATGGCCTGATGCGCTTGAAGAAGACAACCAACGCGCTATCGACCTAGGCGTGGACATGTTTATGACTGACCGCCTGGATCATCTCAACATGCTGCTCAGCAACTAATTTTTCTCACTCATCTCACCCCCGAACTGGAGAACTCTCATGTTTAACCGCAAGCTCACCACCGTTATGGCCGTAACCGCGGCTGCAACCCTCCCCCTGTCCGCCTGCGCAATTGGCGGCGGCGGATCCTCTGAAAACGGCGAGGACAACATCGTCGTGTCCTACAACACGCCGGAAGAGTGGGCTAACTGGCGCGAGGTGCTGGATAAGTTCACGGAGGAAACCGGCATCGATGCACCGAATGACCCGAAGAACTCCGGACAGACCTTGTCGGCACTCTCTGCAGAGAAGGCCGCTCCGGCAGCAGATGTTGCCTACTACGGCATCGTCTTCGGTATGAATGCACAGGAAGAAGACCTGATCACCCCGTACCAGCCAGAAGGCTTCGATGCGGTTCCAGACAACCTGAAGGATCCAGAAGGCAACTGGTTCACCGTCCACCAGGGCGCTGTGGCCATGCTGGTCAACACTGATGAGCTTGGCGATGCCGAGGTTCCACGTTGCTGGGAGGATCTGAAGGATCCGCAGTACAAGGACATGGTTGGCTACCTGAACCCAACTCAGGCTGCAGTGGGCTACTCCGTGCTGACCGCAGCGAACCTGGGCCTGGGTGGCGACCTGGACAACTTCGAGCCGGGCCTGGAGTGGGCTGAGGAGATGGCTGCCAACGGTGCTCAGACCCCGGCACAGACCGCTACTTCCTCTGTGCAGCAGGGTGAGATTCCGATCCTCATCGACGCTGACTTCAACGGCTACATGCTGGCCAACGAAGGTTCGCCAATTGAGGTTGTGTACCCATGCGAAGGCACCCTGAGTATTCCGTACACCATGAGCCTGGTCAACGGTGCGCCGCACGAGGAGAACGGCAAGGCCCTGCTGGATTATGTACTTTCTGATGCAGCACAACAGGAGTTCGCCGCTAGCTTCCTGCGTCCAGTTCGCGAGGACGTAGAGTTGCCGCAGGAGGCACAGGATGCGTTCCCGAGCGACGAAGAGTACAACGAGCTGGTCAACGATACCGACTTCGAGAAGATGAACGAAGTTCAGGACGACGTCATGGCTTCTTATGAGGAGCGAGTTCGTTAGTAATGGCGCGAACTTCTGCCCCTTCCAACTCCTACCTACGGGCGTCCTGGCTAGCGCTGCCACTGTTGGTGGTCTTGGCATTTGTCCTGGTATGGCCGATGTTGACCCTGGGTATTCAGAGTCTTACTACTGAAGACTCTGTCTTTACCCTGGAGCGCTACATCAACGTCATGACCAGTGAGCGTTACTTGAGTTCACTGGCGTTGACGGCCGGCTTGGCATTGCTATCGACAGTGCTGGCGCTCATCTTGTGCGTGCCTGCTGGACTGTACATCAGCTCTGACAACTCACTGTTGGGCAAGATTCTGGCAGTCGCATTGTCTATTCCGATGAGTTTGCCGGGCATCGTCATTGGCTTCTTCATCATCTTGCTCGTTGGCAACACCGGCGTGGTCCCCTTGCTTTTTGAAGCAGCAACAGGAGAGAGGCAGATCCAGATTGCCTATACCTGGATTGGCCTGACGCTGGGTTATGTCTACTTCCAAATTCCGCGCGTGGTGCTGGTTATCCGCGGCGCCTCCGATGGAGTCAGCGATGAAGTCATCAACTCTGCGCGTGCATTGGGAGCTAACACCGCGACAATTTATGGGCGCGTGATTTTGCCAGCCTTGCGTCCTGCCATTGCCAGCGCGAGTGCGTTGTCCTTTGCGACAGCATTCGGTGCTTACGGCACAGCCGCAACTTTGTCGCGCGGCCTGCGCGTGATGCCCATCGAGATTGCCGCTGCCTTTACCGATAACTTCCAGCCCGCCACAGCTGCAACACTCAGCCTGGTCTTGGCTGGCGTTACAACGGCAGTTCTGGTCGGTGTGAACGCATGGGGTGCTAGGAAGAATGTGAGGTCTGCTGTATGAGTACTGCAACATCGCAAAGCGCAGCTGCTAAGCCACGGCCAAAGAAGAAGCAACTGGATCCGGTGGAACGCGTTGGCAAGTTTGCGGCCATCTTCACCGCGTTCCTTACGCTGGTGCCCATCCCGATTGTGCTGTTGGTATCCATCAGCAGTAACTGGGTTCAGGGCCCGTTCGCCGGTGTAACTTTCGAGTGGTTCGCACGTGCGTGGTCGCGTATGGATCAGGCGGTATTCGTCAGCTTGCAGATCATGGTCATCGTCTTGACCATCGACCTGATTGTGGCCTTGCCTGCCTCGTGGTTTATCACGCGCTATCAATTCCCAGGCCGGTCGGTTCTGCGCTCAATGACTTCGTTGCCACTGGCTATTCCGGGCATCGCGATTGGTTTGGGTTTGATTCTTTCCTTCCCGCACCTGCGCGAATCTGGTTGGTTGCTGGTTGCAGGTCACGTGCTTTACACGATTCCTTTCTTGCTGGGAACACTGATTCCAGCGATGGATAGCCCGCGCCTGAAAGACCAGGAAGTCGTTGCGTCATCCTTGGGCATGCACCCGTTCCGCACCTTCTTCACGGTGACGTTGCCGGCTATTCGGCGTGCGCTCTTTGGCGGAATCTTGATGGTCGTGACGCTGTCGCTGGGTGAGTTCAACGTATCCTTCTTCCTTTTCACCCCGACGGCCCAGCCGATGCCGGTGTTCCTCTTCGACAGTTATCTCACCGGCCGTATTGAGCAGGCTGCAGCGCAGACAATTATCTTCCTCGCGATGGTGATTATCCCCGCGATTTTCCTTGAAAAGTTCCAAAAACAACAGGTAGGAGCTGCCTAAATAATGTCAGACCGTAAAAATGATGCCGCACAAGCGGCCTCGCTGGAACTCACCGGAGTCAACTTCCGGTATCCCGGCGGCGACAAGCTGGCGATCAGCGACATCAATGTCTCCGTCGAGGCAGCATCGATTAGCGCGTTGGTTGGCCCCTCCGGTTGTGGCAAGTCCACCTTGCTGAAGACCGTCGGCGGCATGATTGCGCCGGAAGACGGCCAAGTGCTTATTGGTGGCAATGACGTCACCCATACGCCAATGACCAAGCGCAAGATTGGTTGGGTTCCTCAGCAGTACGCACTCTTTGAGCACATGGACGTCAAGAGCAATGTCGCGTTTGGCCTGCGCGCACAGAAGTTCCCCAAGACGCAGCGCGTCGAGCGCGTCAAAGAAATGCTCGAGCTGTGTCAGATGACGGAGTTCGCTGACCGTGCAGTTGATGAGCTCTCTGGTGGTCAGCGTCAGCGTGTGGCTATTGCGCGTGCGCTTGCACCGTACCCGCGACTGCTGCTGCTCGATGAGCCACTGGCAGCACTCGACCCGCAGCTGCGCGGAAAGCTGCGCGCTGACCTACGCAAGATGATCCGCGATGCGGGTGTGACCACCATTATCGTCACCCACGACCAGGAAGAAGCCCTCGCCATGGCTGACCACCTCGTGGTGATGAAGAAGGGAGAGGTCGCACAATCTGGTGCACCAAGCAAGGTGTGGTCCCGTCCAGAAACTGCTTGGGTGGCGTCCTTCTTGGGCAATGCGCAGGTCATCCCAGTGCTGAAGAACCTGGACGGTAACCGCAGTGAAATCGCGCCGGGACTGGACGTTCCCACCACTGGCGATGGTGGTTCGCGAGTTGCGGTTCGACCTGTCGACTTCGTCGTTGAATCTGCTGAACATGCCGAAGGAGTTGAAGCAGAGATCATTGATAGCGAGTTCCACGGTGACTCCTATGCCGTCACGGTTCGTCTGCACGGCGAGCACGATGACTTAGTCCTTCCCGCACGCTCCCACGCAGAGCGGGAACCAGGCGAGGTGGTCCGTGTGAAAGCAAGTAATCATCGAGAGGTACCGGAGGTACGTTAATGACTACACAAGAGATTAAGTCCGCAAAGCTCACCGTCATTGGTGCATCGGCATGTGCGCCGACTGAACTGGGTGCTGCTTCGGGGTATTTGCTCGAAGTAGAAACCACCGAAGGAAAAGAAGGCATCCTCATTGACTGCGGCCCGGGCGTTATTGCGACGCTGGCCAAGGAAGAGATGCTGGACCGTGTGACCGCATTGCTGGTCTCCCACTCGCATGCGGACCACTGTGCAGATCTGACTGTGCTGGCTTACCGACGCTCTTTCCCTGAGGTGCTGCCGCAGATCCCACTCATCGCGCCAGAAGACCTTACTGGTCGTTTGCCGAAGCTGGACGAAGTCTTTGGTATCCCAAGTTTGGACACCATGCGCACGCCGTTGGAGTCCCAGTTCGATATCCAGGTTCGCAATCCTGGTGAGAACTTCGAGCTTGCTGGTTTGCAGGTTGAGACCATCACCGCGGATCACCCGGTCCCGACGATGAGCATTAAGTTCCCAGAGCTGGGCTTCGTGTACACCGCAGATACTGCTTACACCGATGATCTGGAGAAGTTCGCGCAGGGCGCAGACTTCCTCCTGGCTGAGTGCACCTACCGCGCGGCAGACAAGGTGGACGTGAGCGGACATGGCCATCTGGATGGGCACACCGTCGCAAAGCTCGGGCACAACACGGGAACTGCCCACCTGGCAGTAACTCACTTGGCTGACCCCGCGCAGACCGATGAGATTGCCGAGGAAATCCGTACCATCCATTCCGGTGGTTTCACCATGGTCGCGCCGGGGATGGAATTTAAGCTTCGCTAAGGGTGCGAAGCTGAACTTGGACCTAGTTCACAGTGGAGAAAGGCCATCTTATTGTGCGATGGCCAACTCCGTTTCGATAGAGTAGTGCGCATGACTGAGTCTGTAGTAGTTAATGTTGCCTGGCCCTACGCCAACGGCCCGCGTCATATTGGACATGTGGCTGGTTTCGGCGTTCCCTCCGATGTGTTCGCGCGTTACCAGCGAATGCGGGGCCGCAACGTGCTGATGGTCTCCGGTACGGATGAGCACGGCACCCCGCTGCTGGTGCAGGCTGACAAAGAGGGTGTCTCCGTTCGTGAGTTGGCAGACCGCTACAACCGTCAGATCGTTCAAGACCTGGCGGGGCTGGGTCTGTCCTATGACCTGTTTACTCGTACCACCACGCGTAACCACTACGCGGTGGTCCAGGAGCTGTTTAAGGGCCTGTACGCCAATGGCTATATGCTCAAAGAAACCACCAAGGGTGCTATTTCCCCGTCGACGGGTCGTACGCTGCCGGACCGCTACATCGAGGGCACTTGCCCGATTTGTGACGCCGATGATGCCCGCGGTGACCAGTGCGATAACTGCGGTAACCAGCTGGACCCGGTGGACCTGATTAACCCGGTGTCCAAGATCAATGGAGAGACTCCAGAGTTCATTGAAACTGAGCACTTCCTGCTGGACCTGCCATCGGTGAAGGATGCGCTGGCGAAGTGGCTGGATACCCGTGAGGACTGGCGCCCGAACGTGCTGAAGTTCTCCCAGAATCTGCTGGAGGACATGCGCCCGCGCACCATGACCCGCGATATTGACTGGGGTATTCCGATTCCGGTCGAGGATTGGCAGGACAACGGCGCGAAGAAGCTGTATGTCTGGTTCGACGCGGTGATTGGTTACCTGTCTGCTTCCATTGAGTGGGCAAAGCGTACCGGTAACCCGGATGCGTGGAAGCAGTTCTGGCAGAACCCGGATGCCCGCCACTACTACTTCCAGGGCAAAGACAACATCACCTTCCACTCCCAGATTTGGCCAGCAGAGCTGCTGGGTTACGCCGGTAAGGGTTCTAAGGGCGGTGAGCTGCACACCTACGGAGAGCTCAACCTGCCGACTGAGATTGTCTCTTCGGAGTTCCTTACCATGTCGGGTTCGAAGTTCTCCTCGTCTAAGGGCGTAGTGATCTACGTCAAGGACTTCCTCGAGACCTTTGGTCCGGATGCGTTGCGCTACTTCATTTCTGTGGCAGGTCCAGAAAACAACGACACTGACTTCACCTGGGATGAGTTCGTCCGTCGCATCAACAACGAGCTGGCCAATGGCTGGGGCAACCTGGTCAACCGCACCGTGTCGATGGCGCACAAGAACTTCGGCGAGGTGCCGGTTCCGGCAGCACTCGAGGACGCCGATAAGAAGATTCTGCAGCTGGCAGAAGAAACCTTCGACATCGTCGGTGAGGCACTAGAGCACTCCAAGTTCAAGCAGGGCATTACTGCTGCTATGCACGTTGTTGGTGAGGCCAATGCTTACATCGCCGACCAGGAGCCGTGGAAGCTGGCCAAGGATGAGTCCAAGCGCGAGCGCCTGGCCACCGTGCTGTGGACTGCGCTGCAGGTCGTATCTGACTGCAACGTCCTGCTGACTCCGTTCCTGCCGTTTATCGCACAGCGTGTCCACGAGACTCTGGGTCGTACGGGTATTTGGGCAGCAGAGCCGAAGATTGAAGAGGTCGTCGACGACCTACCGGTCGAACTGGTCGGTGTGGGCCTGCCGCCGCAGAACCACCCGTACCCAATCATCACTGGTGACTACACCAAGCAGGAAGCTGCCTGGAAGCGCATCGACGTCGTGCCGGGTACTGAGCTCAACAAGCCGAAGCCACTAGTGAGCAAGCTGGACCCGAAGCTCGGCGAGACCGGCCCGGAATGGGCACCGGTGTAGCACTAACGCTCAAAATCCAGCTGCAAGTGCACGAGGCCGAGGCGCTGCCCATGCTTGGTATGGATATTCGGCATGCGCCCGGTCTCGACGAAGCCGAACTTCTCATGCAGTGCAATGGAGGCTGCATTCGTATCCACGATGTAGGTAATGATCGTGTGCACGTAGTCGTTGTCGGCGGCGTGCTCCACAATCTTTTCCATTAGTGCACTGCCCACACCTTTGCCCTGGGCAGCGGCATCAATATAGATGGAATCCTCTGCGGTGCCGTAGTACAGCCCCGGAGTCACGAACTGGAAATAGGCAGCCCAGCCTAGGATTTTGCCGTCTTCTTCGGCGACAAAAATGGGGTAGCCATCCTTGTCCATCTGCTCAATCCATTCTCGGCGCTCCTCGACGCTGTCTTGCCATGTCACCAAGTTGGTGGCGGGGCTGGCAGCGGAGCCGGCGTTATAGATTTCGGTGATGGCGGGGGCATCGGCAAGTTCTGCGCGTCGAATCTGCATGCTTTCAAGCTAGCAGGCAGGATCGTTACAATCGACGACATGTCTAAGAAGAAGCCACGTCCGATTCCTCAACCTGCCCCAGGGCTCAGCAAGCTTATCGATGCCCACACCCATCTGACCTCCTGCAAGGATGAGGCAGGGGACATCGTCAAGCGTTCGCTCGATGCAGGGGTGGAGCGCATGTGCACCGTCGGCGATGGCTTTAACGAGGCCAAGGCGGCGCTGGACTTGGCGCGCACCTTCGACAATGTCTACGCCGCCTGCGCCATTCACCCGACCAAGGCGGATCAGCTTAACGAACAAACCCGCGTGCAGCTCACAGAGTTAGCAAAGGATGAGCGCTGCGTGGCCGTTGGTGAAACCGGCCTGGATACCTACTGGATTCACCACGACCCGGAGAATACTGCCAGCCTGGAAGTGCAGGAAGAAGCACTGCGCTGGCACATTGACCTGGCAGTCGAGACCGGCAAGACGCTGATGATTCACAACCGCGAGGCCGATGAGGATTTGCTGCGCATACTTGGCGATGCCCCGCAGCCCACCCGCACCATGCTGCATTGCTTTTCCTCGCCGCTGGATGTGGCCAAGGAAGCCATTGAGCGCGGCTACATTCTGTCTTTCGCCGGCAACGTCACCTTCAAGCGCAATGAAGAAATGCGCCAGGCAGCTGCGTTGGCACCGGCAGGGCAGTTGCTGGTGGAAACCGATGCGCCGTATATGACCCCGGAGCCCTACCGTGGAGCCCGCAACGAGCCGACCTTTATCGGCCATACGTACAACTGCATTGCCGAGGCGCGCAACGTGCCAGTCGAGCAGCTTATCGAGGAAGTTAACGACACTTTTGACCAGGTTTACCAACTTAAAAACTAGGTGTGGTAGTTTTCACAATTCCTAAAGTGCCTGGTCAGTGGTGTTGGATGTGGTAATTGTGACTGCCGTGGTGGCAGTGATGCGTGCTGGTGAGTCGTGTTCGACGTGACCGTGCTGTTATCGTATTGTTATTCATTATCCGCCCCGCCCCCTTAGAGGTTGAGCGGGGTTGAACATTGTCCCACAGTCGATGGAAGAGTTTTATGTCTCCAGCTTCTCAGATTAAGCGCATCAACAATTCCCGCTCCCTGCCACTGCGCGTTGCAACCGGTGGCGTTCTGGGCACCCTCGCGGTCGGCGGCGTTGTCGCTGTCGGCGCGCAGAAGGATCTGACTGTTGATGTCAACGGCGACAAGGTCGAGTTGGCTACCTTCTCCAAGGACGTCGATGGCGTGCTGGAGGCCGCTGGCGTTGAGGTAGGCGCCGATGACCTGGTCTATCCGGCACCGTCTGAGGAAGTTTCCAACGGCGATTCCATCACCGTGCGCACCGCAAAGCCGGTGGCGCTGGTTATCGACGGCAATGAGCAGCAGCTGTCTTCGACCGCACTGACCGTTGCTGACCTGCTCGGCGACATCGATGGCGTGGCACCGGATGCCGCTATCAGCGATGGTGACAAGATTCTCGATGGCGATGAAGCTGTCGAGGAGGGCATGGAGCTCAAGGTCGTCTCCCCGAAGATCATCAAGGTTAACGACGGCGGCAAGATTACCTACACCAAGATCGCTGCCGAGACCGTGACTGACGTGCTCGAGGCACGCAACATCGACGTCGACGACGACGATCGCGTTTCCCCGTCCGAGGACACCCCGGTGACTGAGAACATGACGATCACCGTCGACAAGATCGATACCGAGATCTTCGACGAGACTGAAGAGTTCGACGCTGAGCCTAACTACGTCGATGACCCGGAGCTCGAAGAAGGCAAGGAAGAAGTTCGCGAGGAAGGCGTAAAGGGCGAGCGCAACGTCACCCGTAAGCTCGTCAAGAAGAACGGCGAGAAGGATTCCGTCGAAACCATCAAGGAAGACGTTGTCCGCGAGCCAAAGCCTGCCACCATCGCCCGCGGCACCAAGCCGAAGGCTGAGGGCAACACCGGTGCCGATGCACCGGCGGTCGCTGACGGTTCCGTCTGGGATTCCCTGGCACAGTGTGAGTCCGGCGGCGACTGGTCCATCAACACCGGCAACGGCTTCTCCGGCGGTCTGCAGTTCACCCCGTCCACCTGGCACGCTTACGGCGGCGGCGAGTACGCGGCCGATGCTTCCCAGGCCACCCGCGAGCAGCAGATCGCTGTTGCTCAGAAGGTCCAGGCCGGTCAGGGCTGGGGAGCATGGCCTGCGTGCACCTCCAAGCTGGGCATCCGCTAAAACACTTATCTCTCAAAACCCGCGCCACCCGAAGGCGCGGGTTTCGTGCTGTCTGGACTAAGTTGGAGTGCATGACTGAAAAGACTGCGCAGCTGCTCGGCCCGGTAGAAATCCGCCAACTGGCCGAGGAACTCGATGTCGTGCCCACCAAAAAGCTGGGCCAAAACTTCCTGCATGACCCCAACACCATCCGCCGCATCGTCGCTGCCGCGGAGCTGTCTCCCGACGACCGCGTCGTTGAGGTTGGCCCGGGTCTGGGCTCGTTGACTTTGGGCCTACTGGAAGTCGTCGAGTCGGTCACCGCGGTCGAAATCGATCCCCGCCTGGCTGCGCAGTTGCCGCACACCGTCGCTGAGCGCGCTCCTGGACTCGAAGACCGCCTGCGCTTGGTCGAGAAAGACGCCCTGCGCGTTGTTCCGGAAGACCTCGGCGAACCCACCGCTTTGGTTGCTAACTTGCCCTACAACGTGTCCGTTCCAGTCCTGCTGCACCTGCTGGAGACTTTCCCCAGCATCCGCCGTGTGCTGGTCATGGTCCAGCTTGAAGTCGCCGATCGCCTCTCCGCACAACCAGGTTCCAAGATTTATGGCGTGCCCTCGGTCAAGGCTTCCTTTTATGGCAACGTCCGCAAGGCAGGCACCATCGGTAAGAATGTCTTTTGGCCCGCCCCGAAGATCGAATCCGGGCTCGTCCGCATCGACGTTGAAGAACGCTGGCCGCGTGAACTGCGTGAGAAAGTCTTTCCGCTTGTCGATGCCGCCTTTGCCCAACGCCGCAAAACCCTGCGCGCCGCACTCTCCGGTCACTACGGTTCCGGCGCCCAGGCCGAAGAAGCCCTGCGTGCTGCCAGCATCGAGCCGACCCTGCGCGGTGAAAAGCTCGGCGTCGAGGACTTCGTCCGTCTCGCGGAGGTGAGCTAAATGAACAGCACACAACAGCTGGAAGCAGCAGCGCATGCCAAAGTCAACGTCTTTTTAAGCATCGGCCCTGCCCGCGACGACGGCTATCACGAACTGACCTCCGTCTTTCAATCCCTCGACATCTCCGACCGGGTGCGCATCCGCGAGGTGGATCCCGCACAGGACGAAGCAGACGCGACAACGACATCTCGCGTGACGGATCTATCCGTCGCTGGGCCTACCGCAGATGGCGTTCCTGCCGATTCTTCCAACTTGGTCTGGAAGGCAATCGATGCCGTGGTCGACCGACTGAGTGCACTGCACGGCGTGCAGGAAAACCTGCCTGCAGTAGAACTGGAGATTTTCAAAGAGATCCCTACCGCAGGTGGCATGGCTGGCGGTTCCGCGGATGCTGCCGCAGCACTGCGCTTGGCCGATGCTTTCTATGCCCCGCACTTTGGTAGCAGCGGGCTAGGGGAGCAGGAGCTGCACTCTTTGGCTATTGGCCTGGGCTCCGATGTGCCCTTCACCTTGCTGGGCGGCACGGCGCTAGGTACTGGTCGCGGTGAAAACCTCACCCCGATGCTCTCACGCGGCCAGTTTCACTGGGCGATTATTTTAAGCCCGGAAGGACTCTCGACTCCGGCGGTATTTAAGAAGTTGGATGAGCTGCGGGCAGCAGGAAAAGCCCAGGGCACCGAAGCAGATACCTCTGCGGTGTCCCAGGCTTTGATTTCTGGTGATGCTCGCCAGCTGGCCAAGGTGCTGCACAACGACATGCAGCCAGCCGCGTTGTCACTGCGACCGCAGCTGCGCACCGTGCTGGATGCCGGAGTGGCTGCCGGCGCACTAGCCGGCATGGTGTCAGGCTCCGGCCCTACCTGTGCGTTCTTGTGCCCGGATGCCGATACCGCACAAGAAGTTGTTGACGACGTGCACTTCGATCTTCCGAAGTACCGCGGCGTTACCTGTACTGGTCCGGCACCAGGCGCGCGACTGATTTAAGGCGGTAGACTTACCGCCTTGTCCGTCCTACAGGACGGCCATTTCGGTGGGCTGGAAGTCCAATTCAATGCGCTTGGTGACTTCGCGCTTGTGCAGGTCCACCACGACGAGTTCTTGATTCTCGGCATCGGTGATGTAGGCGTAGCCATCTGCTGACTTGAGGATGGGTCCTGGCTGCTGCCATTCTTCCTTTTCTTTCCACTCGTCAATGGCTTTGACCTTGTCCTCAATCTCGCCGGTATCCGGATCGATGATGTTGAGGTTGCCGTCATAGGTCAGTACGAGTCCTTCGCCCAGCGGGCCGCGGGCAAGTGAGCGGAACCAGTAGGACGAGCCAAGGTCCACAGTGCGCGCAGTGTTGTCGGCGGTGTTGATGAGTGCGACGGACTCGGGGCGTTCAAATTCGGCGTCTTCTTCAGTCTTATTATCGGCCAGGATGACATCGGATTCCTCCGAACCGGCTGCATTGCCGGAGCGCTGGTAGCCACCCGCACCGGCATACTCGCTGACGTCGACCTTGTGGAATTCCTTGCCGTCAAAGACGACTGGACCGTCCTCACAACCAAAGAAGATGTGCCCGTTTCCGGCAGCGGCCTCGCCGTGCACGCCGGGGCACTTGGTGGTTTCGCTCAGAACCTCGCCGTCTTCATCCAGGTGCTGGATGGTGTGGCGTTCGTCTTCGGTGCCCTTGGTAACGACGACGGAACCGTCCTCAAGTGGGACCGCGACACCATGATGGGGTGCGCCGGTATCGACGGTGCGGAGAGGTTCTTTGCCTTCGGCTAGCTCGTCGGTCTTGTAGATTTCCGCGACACCGCTGCCATCGGCGAATAGTGCAGTGTAGCCGTCGTGGTGGACGACGTGGCCGGCATGGGGTGCGTTGAAGGTGGCATCGTCAAGCGTGGGCTCTTGCACAAAGTAGTGGTTGTGGTCGCCGTGGGGCTTGGTGACCAAACCGGAGTCGTACAGGCGGAACTTATCACCCTGGGTGACCAGTGCGTGGCGGTCATCGCCAGCATTGTTGATGCGCAGGAAGCCAGGCAGTTCAGATTCTTCGAGGACCTTACCCTCGTCATCCAGGGTGGTCACGCCGCCGTCGTGAGTGAAGATGAGTCGAGTAGGAAGCTCAGCAACTTCCTCTTGGCCTTCGGCGGCGTGGTCATGGTCGTGCTCGTGGTCATGCTCATGCTCGTGTGCGTGACCGGCTTCGTTGGTCGGATCCGATGCGGCCTCATTGTTATCCGGATTGGAGCAGGAGGTGATTAACAGTGCGGCACCGGTGAGTGCGGCAAGGGTGGTGTAGATGGGTTGTCTCATGGAATTGAAAACTATTGCAAATGAGACTCGATTGCAATAAGGATTGGAAGTGGGGGTAGAAACAGCGCTCGTATTAGGATGGTTAGTCGTTATGGTGAACCTGATTAACCTCGAGCAAGTCTCCAAATCCTTCGGGCTGAAAACCCTCCTTGATGGGGTTTCCCTGGGTGTGCAGTCCGGCGATCGCGTCGGCATTGTCGGCGTGAATGGCGGGGGTAAAACCACTCTGCTGGAGGTGCTCACCGGCATTGAGCCGCCAGATAGCGGACGTGTCTCCCACAACTCGGATCTGCGTATGGCTGTCGTGACCCAGCGCTTTGAGCTTCCCGATGACATGACTATCTCGCAGGTCATTATTGAGCCACTCGGGTTGGAGACCTTTGAGTGGGCATCGAATGCCAAAGTCCGTGATGTGCTCGGTGGTTTGGGCATTGTCGATTTGGGCCTGGATACCCAGGTCGGCTCGCTATCCGGTGGCGAGCGACGCCGCGTGAACCTGGCTGCCGCCTTGGTGCAGGACCTGGACTTGGTGGTGCTCGATGAGCCGACTAACCACCTGGATGTCGAAGGCGTGCAGTGGCTGGCGCGGCACCTGCTCCAGCGCAAGATTGCGCTCATTGTGGTCACACACGACCGCTGGTTCCTCGATACCGTGGCGACCTGGACGTGGGAAGTCCACGACGGCACGGTGGATACCTACGAAGGCGGTTACAACGACTGGACCTTTGCCCGAGCTGAGCGTGCCCGCCAGGCGGATGCGATGGAGCAACGTCGCAAGAATCTCGCGCGCAAAGAGCTGGCGTGGCTGCGTCGCGGTGCACCGGCGCGAACTTCCAAGCCGCGATACCGCATCGAGGCAGCGGAGGCTTTGATTGCGGATGTTCCAGAACCGCGCAACAAGGTCGAGCTGATGTCCTTTTCCAAGCAGCGCCAGGGACGCGTGGTTATTGAGCTGGAGGACGCCACCGTTGAGGCGCCGGATGGACGCACGCTGGTCGACCATCTGACGTGGCGTCTCGCGCCGGGTGAGCGCATCGGTTTAGTCGGTGTGAATGGCTCGGGCAAGACTACGTTGCTGCGCACCTTGGCTGGTGAGCATGAACTGGCTGCGGGCAAGCGCATCGAAGGCCAGACCGTGCGCTTGGGTTGGCTGCGTCAGGAACTCGATGACTTGGATCCGGAGCGTCGGCTTATCGATGCCGTCGAGGACGTCGCGACCTATGTCCACATGGGTAAAAAGGAGCTGTCCGCATCCCAACTGGCAGAGCGTCTCGGCTTTAGCCCGAAGCGGCAGCGCACCCCGGTGGGTGACCTCTCGGGTGGTGAGCGTCGTCGTTTGCAGCTCACCCGTGTGCTCATGGCTGAGCCGAACGTGCTGCTGCTCGACGAGCCGACCAACGACTTAGATATCGATACTCTGCAGGAACTGGAATCCCTGCTGGATAGCTGGCCTGGCACCCTGGTGGTCATTTCCCACGACCGCTATCTCATCGAGCGCATTGCCGATAACACCTATGCGCTCTTTGGCGATGGCAAGCTGACTAACCTGCCGGGCGGCATCGAGGAGTATCTGCGTCGCCGCGCAGAAATCGAAGCCCAGAACTCCAGTGGTGTGCTCAACCTCGGCGAGCAGAGCGACGAGAAGAAGGAAGCCAAGCCAGAAAAGAAGCTGTCGTCGCAGCAAGAGCGTGAAATCACCAAGCAGATGAACGCACTCGAGCGCAAGATGGGCAAGCTGGATAAGCAAGTTGAGAAGCTCAACGAAGAAATGGCTGAGGCTGCCGAGAAGGTCGATACCGAAAAGCTCACTGAGCTCGACGCCAAACTACAAAAGGTGCGCGGTGAACATGAAGAGCTGGAAATGGAATGGCTCGAACTGGGCGAGCAATTAGAAGGTTAAGAAACTATATCGAATTGCCCGCTAGGGCGGTTGTTCTTTCTTAAGCTTCCATTCTGTGGCAGGGTGGAGGCATGCGAAATTTTGGAAGCCGCACCCTAGCCGCCGTTGTTGCCGGAACCGTAGCGTTTTCTGGCGCGTCTGTAGCCCAGGCGCAGCCTTCTCTGCCGCCGCAGGTAGAGCAGCTGTCTTCTCAGGCCGAGCAGATGAGCTCGCAGGTTCAGAAGCAGATTGAGGATTTCCGCATTGAACTGCCGCCGCAGGCCTATGACCTGGCTGCGAAGTACGGCATTGAGCTGCCGGAGTTCCTCAAGCCAGCAAGCTCGGTTATTGCAGGCAAGCTTGACGGTGCCACCACGGATCACCTCAAGCAGCAGGGCCACCACTTTGACCCGAACGCTGAGCGCGTCGCCCAGGATTGGGCTAACCAGGCTGCCGCCGGCAAGCTGACCTTCGAGGGCAACCACGCTCATGGCCAGACCATGCTGGACAAGGGCACCGGCACCGTGCTGCGCCTGGATAAGCAGCAGGCACAGGATCGCCTGGCGTGGCTGGATCGTGACGTCAACGTCAACGAGCACCCACGCAAGCTGAACTTCGGCGTTGCTTCCGCGGTTGATGGCAACTACGTCTACGTTGCGGAGTATTTCTTCGACTCTGAGAATCCGATTCAACGCTAAGAGCTAAATCGCTTTGCGTTAAACGCAGCGGATATAAATAAAGTCCTTAGCCGGCACCAGGAGGTGCTAGCTAAGGACTTTTCCTTTGCCGTGGAAAGCTGTCCACTTTCCGCGTGGAGAACGGAAATCGCTGCGCGATTTCCCCTCGGCGTAGAAAGCTTTAGCTTTCTACCTTGTACTCGGCCATCTCGTCCCACTCGGTCTTACCGTCGATGTGGAAGTTGATGATGCTTGGGGTCTCCAGCAGGTACTTCGGGAACTCTACGCAGGAGCGCTTGAAGTGATCGCTGTTGACGTGGTCTTCGTCCTTGCCGTCGGCGTAGGTCTCCAGCAGCAGGAAGCGCTGGTTGTCCTCCGGATCACGGAACCACTTGAAGTCCAAGCAGCCCTCTTCGGCGTTGCAGGCCTTGGTGTACCAGTCGATCTCGTCGAGGAAGGTGTCTGCGTACTCGGGCTTAACGTGGAACTGAACGTTGATGAAAATCATGTGGCCCAGTCTAACAACGTCTACCTTTTCCTGCTGTGGCCCTGCGCAGCCTTAGGATTCGTCGAACCAGTCGCGTAGTACCTTTATCACGCCGTACTCGGTATTCGGTGGGGCAATGTAATCGGCAATTTCTTTGAGCGCGGGATGAGCGTTCTCCATGGCGATGGCCGTGCCCGCTGCTTGGAGGAGCTCTAGGTCGTTGAGGAAATCACCAAAGGCGGCGGTATTTGCGATGTTGATGTTTAAGGCATCGGCAAGCTTGCGCAGGCCCGTGCCCTTGTGGGCGCCAGCAGCCATGACATCAACCCAGACTTTGCCGGACACCGCGACGTTGTCATCGGGTGCGGCTTCGCGCAGTGGCTTAGCGAGGTGCTTTTCGCTGCCGTCGGCGCAAAAGACTGCGACCTTGATGGTTTGACCGCGAGGTGCCTCATCCAAGGAGTCGACCCAGGTGACGCTGCGGTAATACTTAGCGAGTTCTTCTTCCGCAGCATCGCTGACACCGCGTTCGACATACGCGGTCTCCGGGGTGCATACGACGATGGTGTGCTCCACCGCCACGGAACGCAAGCGCTTACGGATGGAATCGGTGACCTCATCCGAGAGGGGAGAAGTCGCCACGATGTTGCCTTCGTGCATGACGACGGTGCCGTTTTCTGCGAGGAAGGATTTATGTTCCGGGAACATCGCCTGCAGCGTGGCCAATTGGCGGCCGGAGGCGGGCAGGAGGGTGACGCTGTGGGCATCGGCAAGCGTGGTGATTTCATCGAAACCAGGCGGGATGTTGCCCTCGGCATCCAGGAGGGTGCCGTCCATGTCCAAAGCAATAAGTTGAGGTAGCAAACCTGAGCCAATCTTGTTGTAAAGGGTAGCAAAGATGTGTGTGATGTGGAACACTGGAGCGCATGACTAAAGCACAAACCGTGAACACATTCGTCCGTAACCATACCGGAGTCGTGGAGCTCGACCGCCCCAAGGCATTGAACTCCTTGAACCCGGAAATGATTGATGCAATCCTGAGCGCGCTGGAAGAGTGGCGCGACAACGATGAGGTCGAGCAGGTCCTCGTTGTCTCCACTAATGAGAAGGCTTTCTGCGCAGGTGGCGACGTGCGCGCTGCACGCGATGGCGTACTCGACGGCAAGCTCGATGAGGTCGATGCTTTCTTTGAAAACGAGTACACGCTCAACGCGACGATTGCTGATTACCCGAAGCCTTATATCGCGATTCTCGATGGCGTCGTGATGGGTGGTGGCCTGGGTATTTCAGTCCACGGTTCCCATCGCGTGGTTACCGATAAGACCTTTGCCTCCATGCCGGAGATGGCCATTGGCTACATCACCGATGTGGGCGTAGCTTATGCCGCCCAGCGTGCCATTGGTACCCGCAATGCTTCCTCGCCAGCACTGGCGAAGTTCTGGGGTATTACCGGCTACCGCCAGTACGCCGCGGACCTGCTGTGGACCGGTATTGCGACTCACTACGTGGAGGACGCTGAGGCCTTCGCGAAGTCCGTTATCGACGAGGGCCTGGAGTCCGCACTGTCGACTCATGCGACGCTGCCAGAGGACACCAAGGCGCCGCTGTCGGAGAACATCGACGCCATTGAGGATGCCTTCGCGCCAGCGACCTGGGAAGAGATTTCCAAGCGTTTGGAAAAGCATGATGAGCTGCGCGAGGAAGTGGGCAAGCTGCTCGATGGTGCATGCCCGACCTCGATTGTGGCTGCAGCCGAGCTCTTCCGCGCCGAGGAAGGCGCAGGTAGTGTCCGCGAAGCCCTCGACTACGAGCTGGCCCTGGGCAAGTACATGCTGCGTCGCGACGACTTCGCCGAAGGCATTCGCGCCGTCCTGGTGGACAAGACCAGGGACGCCAGCTTTAACCCGTCTGAGATTTCGGACGTTGATATCGACGCTATCCGCGAGGCGTTAGGCTCCTAGCCTCGTAGGCGCTCGTATTCCTTTTGGGCGCGCTGCCTGTCGACGCCGTCGGGAACTGCAACGTTAAGCGTTGCAGCCTGCGTGGTTGGGGTGGCAGGCGGCATGTGCAGTTGCGGTGCGTCTAGTAGGACGAGGGCGACCTTGCCTTGGTAGTCGACTTCGGCCAGTGTCCAGGTGCTGACAATGCGCATGGCCATGCGTTGGAGCTGGAAGTGGAAGGCGCGGGTTACTGGTACCTGTGGGCGCACCAGATCGGCGAGGAGATGCTGCCGGCCGTAGTTGCGGATACGCAGTGATGCTTGAGCAACTGGGGTCTGTTGCAGTTCGGGGACAGCCCAGGCCCAGCGGAAGGTGTTGCCGTCGATGACGGCGATGACCTGTGCGCGGGCATCGAAGCTGTTGTTGCCCGAGGTACACGTTGCGCTGCCGCTGGTATCGCGCAGCGTGGCGCTTAAGTTCGGAAACGTCGCGGAGTTGTAGAAGTGCTGCTCGACGGAGAAGAAGTGTGCATCGGCGAGTACGTCTTCGGGTTGTTGCGTGCCCGCGGCGACGATGTGGTCGTCGAGGATGCGAACCTCGGTGCGATCGGACAGCTTTGCGCCTTGGGCTGATTCTTCAATGCCCAAGTCGTTGGCTTCGGCGAATCCGTGCAGGGCAGCGATTTCATCAATGCTGCCTGAGAAGCGTTCTACACCAGCGATAATCGCTTGTGGGCTGGGTGCGGAGTCATCAAAGTCAATGGCAACGACTGCTTGCTGGGTGCCGTTCTCGGTCTTTTGTTCCGCGAGGAGTACCGGGCGGCCAGCCACGGCTGCTTGAGCGAAATCGAGCATCTGCGGGTGATAGGGCAGTGGCTCGTGGAAAAGCTCGTCCGAGTGTTCAGTATCGGTGGTCGCCCGCCACTGCCACTGGCCGTTGGCGATAGTGGCCAGGCGGATTCCGTTGAAGTCTTTAACACCGCTTTTGTTGTGGATGCGGACATCGACTGCTTGGTCGGTCTCATCGGTGTGGAAGTTGAATTCGGTGCCTGTGATGGGGCCGACCTGCTTTTTAAATTCCAGGTCAATGCCGGTGATACGGAAGGCGAATTCGTTGAGCAGGCTAGACATCGATAGCTTCCTCGTAGGCAGCAACAAGTGCATTGGTGGATTCGCGCCAAGAGAACTTCTCAGCCTCAGCGCGGGCAGCGGCACCCATGGTCTGGCGGGTGGTGTCATCGTTAAGCAATGCCACCACGGCGTTGGCCCAGGCGGCATCGTTAGCATCAGCGTCGATGAGATGGCCGGTGGTGCCCTCATCAATGATGAAGGGGATACCGCCGGCATTGGTTCCGACGACGGGTACGCCGGAGGCGAAGGACTCCAAGGCGACTAGGCCGAGGGTTTCCGTGGCAGAAGGGAAGACGAAGACATCGCCAACGGCGAAGGCGGCTTGCAGTTCCGCACCGGACAGGTAACCGGTAAAGACTGTGAAGGATGGATCGAAGCTGTCGCGCAGGTGGTTCAGGTAAGGGCCATCGCCGACGATGGCGAGGCGTGCGTCGGCACGCTCTTCCCGCACTAACTGCATGACGTGGTTGAGGCGCTCCAAGTCCTTTTCCTTGGACACGCGGCCGATGTAGGTGACCAGTGGGGCTTCCGGGTGACCGCCGGTGAGCTTGGCGCGCATGTCTGCGGTGGCCTTGTCCGGGTGGTAGCCAACCGTGTCGACGGCCTTGGGCCAGAGCTTGACGTTGTGCATACCCATGTCGGTGGCCTTGTCGACCATCGGACCAGAGGTGCACAGGTTCACCTGCGCTTGGTTGTGTAAGTAGCGAATGGCCTTCTCAGTCAGCGGACGAGTCCAGCCGATGCCGAGTGCGTCAACGTATTCGGGGACGTTGGTGTGAAAGCTGGCTACCAGCGGCACGGCGTCGCGTTGGGAGGCAAAGACACCCAACGCGGCAGTCCAGATGGGATTGACCGCGTGGATGACATCCGGGTCGAAGTCGCGGATTTCTTTGAAGAACTTCCACGACGGCAGACCGAATTGGATCTCCGGGTAGACCCACAGCGACAGGCTCGGAATGCGGGTGACTTCAAAACTGGCGTATTGCGCAGGGGGTTTGCCGGTAGCGAAGATGCGCACCTCGTGGCCGAGTTCAGCCAGCTGTTCCAACGTGCGGGTCACGCGGGTGACCACGCCGTCGATTTTGGGCAGGAAGACCTCGGTGACGATTGCGATGCGCATTAACGCAGGTTCTCCGGAACACCCGCTGCCTGCTGCTTAGTCCACAGCGACTGGGCGGGAATCTTGGAGCGGTCAGCGCGGTCGGCATAACGACGCGCAACCTCTTCGACCTCCTGCAGCAGGCCTTCGGACAGGGTGGTTGGTTCCAGGCCCAGGCGCAGGAAGGTGTCGTTGGCAACGTGCAGTTCGTTCTCCGCGGACTCCTTGCGTGGGTTTGGAACATAGGCGACTTCCGCGCCGGAAATCTTGGCGACCAGCTCAGCCAGGTCACGCACGCGGTGGGTTTCGGTCATCTGGTTGATGATCTTCACGCGATCGCCGCGCTCCGGCGGGTTTTGCAGGGCCAGTTCGATGCAGCGGACCATGTCGCGAATGTGGATGAACGCGCGGGTCTGACCACCGGTGCCGTGCACGGTCAGTGGGTAACCGATACCGGCTTGAATGAGGAAGCGGTTGAGCACGGTGCCGTAGTCGCCGTCGTAATCGAAGCGGTTGATCAGGCGCTCATCGCGCTCGGTCTGCGGGGTGTGGGTGCCCCAGATGATGCCCTGGTGCAGGTCGGTAATACGCAGCTCATCGTTCTTGGCGTAGTAAGCAAACAGGTGCTGATCCAAAACCTTGGTCATGTGGTAGACCGAGCCCGGGTTGGAAGGGTAGAGAATGGACTGCTCGACTGGGTCTTTGCCCTCGACCTGGACAGTGACGTCCAGGTAGCCTTCCGGGATTTCCATACCAGCGGTGCCGTAGCCGTAGACACCCATGGTGCCCAGGTGGGCGACGTGGATATCCTGACGAGATTCCACGATGGCGGCCAGCAGGTTGTGGGTGGCGTTGATGTTGTTATCCACCGTGTAGCGCTTGGTGCGCGAATTCTTCATCGAATACGGAGCGGCGCGCTGCTCGGCGAAGTGCACGACCGCATCCGGGCGCTCGGTGTTGAGGAATTCCAGCAGGCCGTCGTAGTCCTGCGCGACGTCAAGTTTCTTGAAACCCAGCTTGTTGCCGGAGACTTCTTCCCAGGCAGCGATGCGCTCTTCAATCGAGACGATCGGGGTCAGCGACTCCGCGCCGAGCTCGTCGTCGATGGCGCGTCGGGAGAGATTGTCGACGATGACGACCTCGTGGCCCTGGTCTGAAAGATAAAGAGATGCTGGCCATCCGCAGAATCCATCGCCGCCCAGAATAGCTACCTTCACTGTGACAATCTCCAAAACTGTGGTCGGAACAAAAGTACCCATCAATCCTAGCCCAACCTGCGGTTTGAGTAGTGATTAGCTGGGTGAACTCTGCGTAAAATCCTGATGATTCCAGCCCTGTGGTCAGCGCCGGTAAGATAGCCCGCATGTTGCACGCCGTTTTATATGCCCTCGGTGATTCCATCAATGCCTTGCTCATTGGCATTCTGGTGGCTATCGGCATCATGTTGCCTCGGGGTAAATACCGCAAGATCGCCACGCTCGTGGTGGTCGGCGACTGGTTCGGCGTGCTCGTTGCCTCCACCGTGGTGCTGTTTTTCTTGCTCGGCGTCCGCGATCAGATTCAGGCCCTGCTGGAATCACCCATCGCAGGCATCGTGCTCATCATCGTCGGTATCGCACTTGGCATTATGGCCTGGCGTTCCCGCGGCGAATCCAACGGGCTGATTCGTAAACTTCTGGTGCCATTGCAGGAACCATCGTTCACCACGGCACTGGTGGGCTTTGTGATGGGCGTTATTCAGTCGCTGACGTCCGTGCCCTTCTACTACGGACTGATGTTCTTGGCTGCCACGGACTTAAGCCAGCCGATGCAATACGTTGGCTTGTTGCTCTACGCGACGCTGGCGCTGTCCCTGCCCACCATCGTCGGCCTATTTATTGCCCTGGTCCGAGCCAAACCAGAAAGCAAAGCCGGCCAGCTCTTCCTCGCCGCACGCCGCAACAGCACCCAGGTCGCCTTAGTCGGTGGTTACGCTGTTGCAGTCTTCCTGGTGGTCATGGGTATTGCTAGCTTGGCGACGCTGCCGGGCTAGTCAAAGCGGACATCGTCAAGCTTAAGCGCCTCAGACACATCTGCCTGGTTGCGGGAGTATTCCACGTAACGACCTGCGTGCGGGATAAAGGCGGCGGATTCTTCCTCGCTGAGTTCACGGCGCACCTTCGCTGGCACACCTGCAGCCAAACTGCGCGCCGGGATGTCCATGCCTTCTAGCACCACTGCGCCGCCGGCAATCAGCGAACCGGGGCCAATTGTGGAACGCGACAGCACCGTGGCCTGCATGCCGACGAGCGAACCCGCGCCCACGTGCGTGCCGTGCAGCATTGCCATGTGGCCAACCGTGACGTCATCTTCGAGCGTGCAAGGTGCATCTCGGTCCACGTGCAGCACACAGTTGTCCTGGATGTTCACGCGCGCGCCGAGCCGAATCGGGCCGGCATCGCCACGCAGGACTGCGCCATAAAAGACCGAGGAATCCGGACCGATTTCCACATCCCCAATCAGCGTGGCATTCGGTGCAATCCAGGCGCTGCGATGCACCCGTGGGGTCTTGCCTTGGTAGGGAAGAATCAACACTATTCCACCACCACTGCCAAGGCCGGGGAGATTTCGTAGTCGCCGGCATCGGGGACATCGGCAAGCGCGGCGCTTAACTCCTTGTCCAAGGCAAGCACCCAGCCTCGCTTCGGGTCACGCACGGGCAGGCGCTTCTGCTTGGAAGGGCTGAAGTGCACCGTGCTTTCCGATGACTTCAGCGTCACCGCCTCACCCGAGCGCGCAATCTCGCGAATTAGCGCTGCGCCCGTGTTATTGGTTTCCAAGATGACCATCGTTTCTGCGGTACGTACCCGCAGCTTATCGATGCCCACCTCACGCGCATCTACATCAATTTCCGCCAAGCGCGGCCCCTTGCCGGTAAGCTCGCGCAGCTTATCCATCAATCCCATGCTCGTCAGTGTATCGACATTTTTGTTGGTAAAGTGGACTTTTATGATTGATGCTTCGGATACGGCCCTAGTCATTGAAGGCGGCGGAACCCGCAATTCCTACACCGCACCCGCTCTAGTGAAGTTCATTGAAGAAGGCATCGACTTCGGCTGGGTGGGCGGTGTCTCTGCTGGTTCCTCCCATACAGTTAATTACCTTTCCCGCGATGTAAAACGCACCCGGGATTCTTTTACCGACTTTGTGAACAACCCCAGCTTCGGCGGTGTGAGCTCCCTGCTGCGCGGTACCGGTTATTTCAACGCGGAGTTCATCTACGAAAAGGCGGCCGATAAGGATCTGCCCTTCGACTGGGAGGCTTTCTGTAACCATCCCGGTGAGGCCAATATCGCTGCTACCCGTGCCGATACCGGCGAATCCGTCTACTGGACGCGCAAGGATTTCCACAGCCCGGCGGACCTGTTTATGTGCGTACGCGCCTCGTCCACCCTGCCGCTGATTATGCCCATGCGTGTTATCGATGGCGTGCCTTATGTCGACGGCGCACTGGGCGATAGCGGCGGCATCAGTATTGAGCAGGCCGAAAAGGCTGGCTTTAAGAAGTTCTTCTTTCTTGGCACCAAGCCGCGCGATTACATCCGTCCCGAAGTAAGTCGCCCGGAAATGCTGCGCCGGCTGTTCCGCAAGAATCCTGCCATCGGCGAAGCTATGATTGCCCGTCCACCGATTTACAACGCCGCTAAGCAGCGCCTGCTGGAGCTGGAAGAACAAGGCCGCGCCTACCTGTTCTTCCCGAACGACATGCAGGTCACCTCCACCGAGCGCAAGGTCCCGAAGCTGTGGGCTAACTACAACGTCGGCAAGGCACAGATGGAAGAAGAATGGCCTGCGTGGAAGGGATTTCTCGAGGGCTAGTTCACCTTTTTGCCCGAAGGGTGGCGTAAGCCACATCTTGGCTGTACGATTTCTAGAAAGTTCGTACAGAAAGAAGGTGTCTACGATGACGAAGCCTCAACCCACCGATGTTGTGGTCGTTGGTGCTGCTAGAACGCCCTTTACCAAGTTTCGTGGTGCGTTATCTTCCTTGACCGCGCCGCAACTGGCTAGCCACGCGATTAGAGCTGCTTTAGAGCAGGGAAGTGTCCCCGCAGAAGCCGTAGATGCAGTGCATCTGGGCCAGGTGCTTTCTGCCGGAGTGGGTCAAAACCCGGCGAAGCAGGCAGCCTTAGGCGCAGGCATTAGCCCCAATGCGCATACTTCGAGTGTGAACAAAGTGTGCCTGTCTGGTCTCACCGCGATTATCGACAGCGCACGCCTGTTGCGCTCGGGTGAAGCCCGCGTCGTCGTCGCCGGTGGCATGGAGTCGATGAGCCAGGCACCGCACCTGATTCGCAACACGCGTACCGGCACTAAGTACGGTGAGTTGTCTACCGCGGACCACATCGAATACGACGGTCTGCGCGCAGCTGATACTGGCATCTCCATGGGTGAGCTCACCGAAAAGGATGCCGACCGTTATCCCGCGACCCGCGAGGAACAAGACCGCTGCGCAGCGCTTTCTCATCAGCGCGCTAAGCGCGCACACAGTACGGAGTGGTTCGCGAAGGAAGTCGCACCTGTCACCGTAGAGACCCGCCGGTCGACCACGGTCGTAGATTCCGATGAAGGCGTACGCGACAACGTCACCGAGGAGTCCTTGTCCGACCTGCGTCCAGTCTTTGCCAAAGAAGGCACGATTACCGCAGGCAATTCCTCGCCACTGTCGGATGGTGCTGCGGCTGTTGTCCTGTGTACTGCGGAAACCGCGGAAGAAGAAGGCTGGACCCCGCTGGCGACCCTGCGCGCTGTCGGTCAGGTCGCCGGTCCTGATTCCTCACTGCAGGCACAGCCCGCTAATGCCCTGCAAGCAGCGCTGGACCGCCAAGGTTGGCTGGCTGAGGACCTCGACCACATCGAAATCAATGAGGCTTTCGCTGCCGTCGTCGTGCACTCTGCTCACGTGCTCGGTGTGGAAGTCGATGAGGTCAACCCACAGGGTGGTGCCATCGCTATTGGTCACCCGATTGGTGCTTCTGGTGCACGACTGGTCGTGCATGCAGTCCACCAGCTGGCAAAGGCCAACATTGAACGCGCTGGAGTCGGCCTGTGCGGCGGTGGCGGCCAAGGCGAAGCAATCTTATTGGAGGCAGAATAATGACGATTCAACATGAAGTACGCGGCCAAGTCGGCATCCTTACCCTGGACCGACAAAAGGCACTCAACGCTTTGGACCAGGACATGATTTATGCCCTGCAAGAACAGCTGTATGCCTGGGCGAATGACCCGGAAGTTAAGGCAGTTCTCGTACGCGGTGCGGGTGAGAAGGGCCTGTGCGCTGGTGGCGATGTCGCATCGCTGTACCACGACGCCAAGCAGGGTGGCAGCGAAGGCGCTGAGTTCTGGAAGAGCGAGTACGAGCTCAACTACCTCATCAGCGAGTACCCGAAGCCCTATGTGGCCTTGATGCACGGCATCGTACTCGGCGGTGGCGTAGGCGTATCCGCACATGGCGACTACCGAATCGTCACCGATGATTCCCGCGTCGGTATGCCAGAGGTCGGCAT
Organism: Corynebacterium camporealensis; assembly: GCF_000980815.1. Classification (NCBI taxonomy): domain Bacteria; kingdom Bacillati; phylum Actinomycetota; class Actinomycetes; order Mycobacteriales; family Corynebacteriaceae; genus Corynebacterium; species Corynebacterium camporealensis. The sequence continues at coordinate 834,960 of NZ_CP011311.1, forward strand.
TGGTTATTCCCCGGATGCCGGCGGTTCTTACCTGCTGTCCAAGACTGACTTGGGCAAGCACTTGGCTTATACCGCAAGTCACGTTGGTGCCGCCGAAGCGATTGCTACTGGCTTTGCCGACTATTACGTTCCGCAGGACAAGCTGGAAGAGTTCGTCGAAGAATTCATCAAGACAGCTGATCCGGAGGTAGTGAAGAACTACGCTGCGGAACCAGCGCCTGCTTTCGACGGCAATGCCGACGAGATTGCGCAGGCTTACTCGGGCGATTCCGTTGAAGACAACCTGCATGCGCTCGACGAGCTGGCAGAAAAGAACGACGACGAGCATTGGGCAGCCAAGGCCGCGAAGCGCATTCGCCGTAACTCGCCGCTAGGAGTCAAGGTCACCCAGCAGGCACTGAAGCAGAACCAAGGTAAGAGCCTTGCGGAGGTTCTCGAGCAAGAATTCTGGATGTCAATCAACATGCAGCGCCACCCAGAATTCGTTGAGGGTATTCGCGCCCAGATCATCGACAAAGACCGCAAGCCAAACTGGACCTACGACGAGACAAACAAGGTTCCGGCAGACTTGGTGGACGACATCTTCGAAGCACATTCGGACATCCAAGGTCCGGACTTTGACGCAGTAAACAACAAGTTAGGAAAGGCATAACCATGAGCATCCAGACTGAAACCAAAGGCCGCGTAGGCATTATTCGCTTGAATCGTCCGAAAGCGCTCAACGCGCTGAATCACGACACGATGATTGAGGTCACCGAGGCCGCAACCAAGTTCGACCAGGACGATGCGATTGGCGCCATCATCATCACCGGTAGCGAGAAGGCATTCGCTGCGGGGGCGGACATTAAGGAAATGGCGTCGAAGAATGCCACTGAGATGTTTCAAACCGACTGGTTTGCCGGCTGGGACGTACTGACCCGCGTGCGCACGCCAGTGATTGCTGCCGTTAACGGCTTCGCACTGGGTGGCGGCTGCGAGCTGGCGATGATGTGCGACTTCATCGTTGCCGGCGAAAAGGCCAAGTTCGGCCAGCCTGAGGTCAACCTCGGCGTTACCCCGGGCATGGGCGGTTCCCAGCGTCTGACCAAGGCTGTCGGCAAGGCCAAGGCTATGGAAATGTGCCTGACCGGCCGCATGATGGATGCCCAGGAAGCTGAGCGTGCAGGCCTGGTCGCCAGCGTGCATCCGGTCGAAGAGCTGGAAGATAAGGCTCTAGAAATCGCCGAGACCATCGCCGGCAAGTCCCTGGTGGCTACCACGATGATCAAGGAGCAGATCAACACTGCCTTTGAAACCCAGCTCGCGCAGGGTCTGCTCTATGAGCGTCGCACCTTCCACTCCATCTTTGCCTCCAACGACCAGAAGGAAGGCATGGCCGCCTTCTCCGAGAAGCGCGATGCGAACTTTAGCCACAGCTAAACGTTAAAGCGCTCGCGTACAAGCGCAGCAACAACAATGCCCGGTGCAATTGCACCGGGCATTGGAGGTTTTAAAGCTCCTGGACTTTATCGCCGTAGCTTTTACGGATGGTATCCGTGCACGCGATTAATGCGTCGTGGACTTGTGGTTCCACGGGAATGTCCGCGAAGAAAGCATCTAAAGCAGGACCAGCTGATGCCGTAAGGACGATTCCTTGGTCGGTAATCGAGAGAAGAGTAGAGCGCTTGTCCTGAGGATTTGCCACTCGCTCGAGCAGGCCTTGGGATTCTAAGCGTACGACAGTATGTGTCAGTGAGGCGGGCGGAAGGTGTAAACGCGCACTGATCTTGGACATGGGAAGCCCGCCTGAGCGCGACCACATCAGCAATTGCAACAGCTCGAACTGTGCAAAGCTTATGCCGTAAGGAGCAAGTGCTTCCTCAGCGGCGGTGCGCAGCAGGTGGGCAGCACGGCCTAAAGAAGATACAGAATGGAGCCCGCGTGCTCCTTCGGGGGAGTAGTGGCGGGCCCATTGTCTGCGAGCTTCCGCAAGATTGTCTCTGCGTTCTGGCATGTGCCGATTTTAACGATTAGCCCTTCAGATTCGGGAAATCGGCATCCGAGTACTCAGTCTTCGACGTGGTCTTACCGCCGTCTTCTGCGTGAATTTCATCTTCGCGCTTACGCAGGTCCACACGGCGAATCTTGCCGGAGACGGTCTTGGGCAGTTCATAGAACTCCAGGCGGCGAATGCGCTTGTACGGTGCCAGCGCACCACGGCAGTGCTTCAGGATGGACTCGGCGGTCTCAGCCGTTGGCTCGTACTTGGAGGTCAGTGCGACATAAGCCTTCGGAACTGCGTAGCGAATTGGGTCCGGCGATGGCACAACGGCCACCTCGGCAACAGCTGGGTGCTCAATGACCACGGATTCCAGCTCGAAGGGGGAGAGGCGGTAGTCGGATGCCTTAAACACGTCATCGGCACGACCGATGTAGAAGATGTAGCCGTCTTCATCACGTTCCGCGGTATCACCAGTGTGGTAGTAACCATCGCGGAAGACCTCAGCGTTCTTGGCTTCGTCGCCGTAGTAGCCCTTGGTCAGGCCGACCGGGCGTGGGTCGAGCTTCAGGCAGATTTCGCCGGTATCACCCTTCTCGCCAGTAGCCGGGTCGATGAGTTCAACCTCGAAGCCCGGCAGTGGACGGCCCATGGAACCAGGCTTGACCTTCTGCTCCGGAGTGTTCGCGATCTGCACGGTGGTCTCAGTCTGACCGAAGCCATCGCGTACAGAAGTGTTCCAGGACTTCTCGATAGTGGAAATGAGCTCTGGGTTCAGCGGCTCGCCGGCAGCAACCAGCTTCTTCGGCGGGTTCTGCAGACGGTTCAGGTCCGCCTGGACCAGCATGCGCCAGACAGTAGGTGGGGCACAGAAGCTGGTGACACCTTCCTCGTCCATCTTCTCCATCAGAGCGATGGCATCGAAGCGGGAGTAGTTGTACAAGAAGATGGTTGCACCTGCGATCCACGGTGCGAAGAAATTCGACCATGCGTGCTTTGCCCAACCAGGGGCGGCAACGTTGAGGTGAACATCGCCAGGCTCGAGACCAATCCAGTACATGGTGGACAGGTGGCCAACCGGGTAAGAGGTGTGGGTATGCTCCACCAGCTTCGCCTTGGAGGTCGTGCCTGAGGTGAAGTAGAGCAGCAGCGTGTCATCGGCACTCGTGTGTTCGGAAGGCTCGAACTCTTCTGGCGCGTTAAAGGAATCGGAGTAACGCAGAGTCGGGTGGGAAGACTGTGCGGGTTCTTCATCGCCGACCTGAATGACAGAAAAATCGCCGGTAACTTCTTCGAACTTGGACGCATCCTCCGGGTTGGCGATAACCCAGGAGACCTCGGCGCGCTCAGTACGGTCTTGTAGGTCTGCCGTTCCCAACATGGCAGTTGCCGGGTTAAGAACGAAGCCGCCCCTGATGCATGCGAGCATGGATTCCCAGAGCTCGACCTGGTTATTGAGCATGAGCATCACGCGGTCGCCGCGCTTAACGCCCTGCTCAGACAGCCAATGTGCCAATTGCTTGGAACGGCGGGAAAGATCACTAAAGCTACGGCGCGAGCTGCTGCCGTCGCTTTCGCAAATAACTAGAGCAGGCTTGTTCTTGCTTTCAGGATCCTCGCCTAGGAAGTCGAACCAATCAGTCGCGAAGTTGAAGTGTTCGAACTGTGGCCAGCTGAAGTTAGCGCGTGCCTCTTCGTAGTTGGTTCGCTGCTCCAGTAGCTGGTCGCGTGCCTTTTTGAACTCCTGGGTGACGTCGGTCATGGTGGACTCCTCCATTTCTAGATGCGTGCTCCCACGGTTCGTGTTCGCTAGTCCAACTTGGTTGTCTAGGAAACACTTACCCAGTTATGTGAGATGGGTCGCACTCGAGCTTAGTTTGAACTCGAAGTAAATTCCAGGAGATTGGAGAAATAATTAACCGACGATGGCGGAAGTGCTGGTTAACGGGCGGTGATGCCGTGGAGAACTAGCTGACCGAACTTCTCGTAAGCCTCTGCTGGGTTGAGTAGTTCGGAGTAATGGCCTTGTTGAATGTCCAGCATGGTGCGGTGAATGAGCTGGGGGAGAAGGGCGATGTTGTCGGCGGTGAATTCGCCGGCGGCTACGCCATCGTCGATAAGTTGGTGAATTTTCTCCGTCGCCATCTTGGTGTTAAGCGCGTAGATCTTCTGCGCCACCGGTTCGGAGGCAAGGTCCCTCATAAAAGCAGGGCTAGCTGGGGATAGGGTGTTGCTAATCGTAGTAAAGTAGGCAGCGAGGCGCTGCTCGTGTGAGCTTTTCGGGTGGGGTGCGAGTTCGGTGCGGCGAGCGATTTCTTTAAAGAAGCTCACTAGTACGCGGTGGACGATTTCGTCTCGTGTCTTACCCAGTGCATAGATGGTGGATTTCGAGCAATGGTAGCGCTGTGCAGCCTTATCGATGGTGAATCCAGCAAAGCCTTCTTTGAGGAAATTGTTAAGCAGGCTATTGAAAAGTTCGCGTTGGCGCGGGGTGAGTGACTGTGGCATGGCGTCTCCATTGTGTGGTTCTGAGCTGGGTAAATGATAAATCGTTCGAGAAAAGCTCCCAAAAGGCGTGACGTGGAACACTCGTAGGTGTACTGTTTTCCTTTATATCGTACTATTCACGCGACGACAGCTTGGCTGCAGTCAAGCCAAGACTTCGGGCACAAGAGCAAGGAGCGAGACCATGCCACCGATTTTGGACACCCAGCATCCTCTGGGACAGCACCTGGAAAACATCAAGTACCCACACGCCGATATCTTGTCCGTAGCCGACCGCTTGGTTCCGGAAGAGCGTGAGCGCCTGCAAGAGATCCATGAGTTCCTGCAGACCGAGATTCGCCCCAACGTCGGCGAGTACTGGGATCGCGAGGAACTTCCCTTTGATCTGCTGCCTGCACTGGCGGATGCTGGCCTGGGACAAATCGAGTTGGAAGATACCTCTCGTCTTTTCCGCGGTTTGGTCTACGCCGAGATGACTCGTGCCGATGTATCCCTGTCGGCTCTAGTCGGCATCCACAACGAGCTCATTGTCGGCTTGATTAACCAGTTGGGTTCGGATGAGCAGCGCGACAAATGGCTGCCGGGCCTGCGGAAGTTTGAAAACGTGGGCTGCTTTGCGCTGACTGAGCCAGGCTCTGGCTCCGATATCGCCGGTGGTCTGTCCACGACCGCAGAACGCACCGAAGAAGGCTGGAAGATCAACGGTGAGAAGCGCTGGATTGGTGCCGGTACCTTCGCGGACTTCGCCATTCTTTTCGCACGCGATACCACCGACCAGGAAATCAAAGCTTTCATCGTTGAACTGGACCGCGAGGGCGTAACCCGGACGAAGATTAGCCGCAAGATGGGCCTGCGCATCATGCAGAACGCCGACCTGGTCTTCGACAACGTGGTGATTCCGGAAGAAAACATCATTCCGGGCGCCCGTTCCTTTGCCAACGTCAACGACTTCCTGTGCTCTTCCCGCGCATGGGTCGGTTGGCAGGGTGCTGGCTTGCAGCTGGGCATCTTCGACAAGGCCCGTGAGTACGCGGTCAAGCGCGAGCAGTTCGGTCGCCCCATCGCGAAGTTCCAGCTCGTGCAGGAACAGCTCGCCCGCATCTTGGGCAATGCTTCTGCATCGCTGGCAATGATGGCGCAGGTCGCCACCATCCAGGAAGAAGACAAGCTCGAGATGCCTTTCGCAGCACTGGCAAAGTCCACGACCACTCGTTTGGCACGTGAATCGGCGGCAGCTGGCCGCAACATCGGCGGTGGCAACGGCATTCTCACCGAATACGACCTGTCCAAAATGATGAGCGATGCCGAGGTCCTGTTTACCTACGAGGGAACCTACGACATCAACTCACTGATCGTCGGCCGCGCCATTACCGGTGTATCTGCCTTCGTCTAAAACCAGAAAGAGAGTAAACCCATGCAATTGAATAACTCCACCGCGGTGGTCACCGGTGCAGCGTCTGGTCTGGGCGCTGCTGTGGCGAAGGCCCTGGCTGAAGCTGGTGCTTCGGTCATCGGCCTGGACCTGCAGAAGGGCGAGGAGGTCGAAGGTGTTCGCTACGTCGAGGTTGACGTGACCGACCCGGAGGCCGTGAACGAGGCTGTCGCACAGGCTGAATCCCCGGTGCGCGTTGCAGTGAATTGCGCGGGTATTTGCCCTTCAGCACGTATCTTGGGCCGTTCGGGCGTGCATTCGCCGGACCTGTTCGCCAAGGTGCTGGATGTGAACCTGCGCGGTACTTTCCACGTGCTGTCTGCTGCAGCGCAGGCAATGTCTGACGCGGAGCCCCTTGACGATGAAGGCCAGCGCGGCGTCATCATCAATACCGCCTCGGTTGCCGCTTTCGAAGGCCAGGTTGGTCAGGCAGCGTACGCTGCATCCAAGGGTGCGGTGCACTCGCTGTCGATTACCGCAGCGCGCGACCTGGCTTCCCGCGGCATCCGCGTGAATTCCATTGCGCCGGGCGTGGTGGAAACCCCGATGATGGCGCAGATTAGCGAAGAGTTCCGTGAGGAGCTGGCAGCGCGAGTACAGTTCCCGCGCCGCCTGGCTCACCCGGAGGAATTCGCGCGCCTGGTGCTGTCGATTATCGACAACGACTACCTCAACGGCGAGACTATCCGCCTTGACGGTGCGCTGCGCATGCCGCCGCGTTAACCATAAGGTCGCAGCCCCCAGTACGGAAACACCGCCTTCGTCGTCTGCGTTAACGCAGCGTGCGGGCAACTGGTGATGATGTTCTGGGGGCCAAATTCGTTGAGCACATCCAGGTCAACGCCTTCATCACCAATCGTCTTGCTGCCCTCCCACCCGGAAGGCATTGTGCTGTTTGCCGGCAGTTCGACCTCCGCTGCAGCCGCAATTACTTGAACCCACGCACGGGCCACAGAATCCATGCGGTAGCCACCGCCGCCCAGGGCAATCCAGCGATCTTCAGCGAGCTTCTTCGCCCACGCTGCTACCGAACGGTATGCCAGCGCCATGGCATCCAGTGATAAGTCCAGGTCGGCCAGGGGATCGGCCTTATGCGGGTCAGAACCATGCTGCGAGACCAGCACTTGAGGTTTGAATTGGCGCAGCAGCGGCGGAATCAACGCGTGAATGGCCTGGAGCCATTCGGTATCAGTGGTGTTGCGGGGTAGTGCCAGGTTCACAGCGGTGCCTTGGGCACGCTCGCCACCAATCTCGTGCGCGAAGCCAGTACCGGGGAAGAGATACAACCCCGACTCATGAATCGAGATCGTCAGCACGCGCGGGTCATCCCAGAAGATGCTTTCCACACCGTCGCCATGGTGGGCATCCAAATCTAGGTAGGCCACGCGTTCGGCACCATTGTCGAGCATCCACTGAATCGCCACGGCCGCATCGTTGTACATGCAAAAGCCAGTCATGCTGTCGCGGAAGGAATGATGCAGCCCACCCGCCAGGTTCACCGCGACGTTGGTGTCACCCGTCCATACCGCCTGTGCAGCTTGCAGGGTGGCACCAGCGATGTAGGCAGCAGCCGTCGATAATCCATGCGCCGCGGGGTTGTCCTCCGTGCCAATGCCATATCGGGCGCTGGGTACCTCCGCACGCGTGGCGTCGACGTAGTCCGGGGTATGCACCAAGGTCAGTTCCGAGGTACGCGCAGGGCGGGGCTTGACGACGTCGAACTCGGACAGCAGCCCAAAATAATCCGCCAGCCCCATGGCGTGCTGAAAGCGGCCTGGTCCCATGGGATGCGTATCGCCCAAGGAGTAGCGACGCATCTCCGTGGAGCTAAATAACAGTGGTGTGTTCACAGCAGGGTCTTTTCTGTTTAAGAAATGCTTCGGGCTAAAGGATCGCGGTACTTATCCAGCGGTGCGATGCGCATGCGCGCACCCACCACGTGGGTTTGCTCGACGGCCACGATGACCGGGGTGAGCTCGATATCGACAATCGCCGCGAAGTCATCTTTGAGCTGCGAGAGGCGAGTGACAATATCCTCAATGCCTTCCAGATTGGAGGCCTTGGTGCCCTGGTAGCCGCTGAGCAGGTCATGGGCTTTCAGCTCCGAGAGCATCGGTTCGATATCACCGGGGCGCAGTGGCGGAACGCGCCAGACCTGGTCATCGAGCAAGTCTGAGGTCAATCCGGAAATACCGGCGGAGACCATCGGGCCGATGACCGGATCCTCGACTGCCCGGATGGTCAGCGATGGGCCAGAGGTGACGGTGCGCTGCACGACGGGTTCGAGGATTTCTGGATCTGAGCCCAGGTGCAGGTCTTCAACGAGTTCTTCGATGGTGTGCCAGGCTTGTTCCATCGCTGACGGGGTAGTGATGTGGCGGAAGACCGTTGGTAATTCAGAACGGCCGCGCACAATCGGGCTGGCGCACTTGAGCACGGCATCCCAGCCGGTTTCTTCGCCGGCCTTTTTGGCATCGTCAAGCGTTGGCGCTGCCGTCCACGGGACGATGTTGATGCCGTAGGCCTCCAGGATGCGGGTGCATTCGACATCGTCAGCCCAGCGTCCCTGAGGGGAGTCTTTGAGGATGGCTGCGATTTCTTCTTCAACCGCCTGCTTGTTGCCAGAGACCGGCTCGTCTTCGGGCTTGGGGCGCGCTTGCTGACGACGCTCCTCGTTGTGCAGAATTTCAGCCAACGCTTCCAACGCATCCGCGTAGGTGGCAAAGATGGGCAACTGGCCCATCTCTTCCGGGCCCTCATTGTTTGTCGCGGGCAGGTTAAAGCCAATGTAGGAGGCAATCAGGGGAGTATCGGTCGTCGAAGCAGCCAGCCTGTCCAGCTCCGGATGCAGATTCGCAATCAAAGGATTACCGAATTCCACCACGGCACACAGCACCGCATCGATATTCGGGTCCTCAAGGCTGGTGCGGATTTGGTCGGGAAGGTCTTGCTGCGGATTCGCACTCATCGGTTGTGGATGAGGCTTCAACCCGAAGCGCTCGGCGGCAGCGGCCATCTGGTCACTTAGACCCGCAGAGTTGGAAATCAATGCGACGTTGGGGCCCTGCACGAGTGGCTGGCGTGCAAGCAATTGCGCGATATCGAACATCGTCTCGCGACGGTTGACCACCATCACGCCGGTGCTGCGGATAACGCTGTCGAGCACCTTCGGGCTTTTCGCGTGCACGCCGGAATCGATGCTCTCGCGGGCTGAGGTCAGTGCACGCGAAGGGATGAAAATGATGACGTGCTTTTCTAGTGCCAGGCGGCGCAGAATGCGGAAGAACTTACGCGGGTTACCAATCGCATCCAGCGACAAGAGGCAGATGTTGGTGTCTTCGTCGACGCTCCAAAACTGCATGACGTCGTTGCCGCTGACATCGGCGAAAGAGCCCACGGCCAGGAAATTCGAGATACCACATCCGCGCGAAATAGCGCGGGAAAGAACCAAGGTGGCCACGCCCGCGGATTGCGTAAAGATACCGATGTGCCCCTGACGCGGCAGCGGTCCCGGCGTCAGATTGAGTGGGGTATGGGTGTTGATAATGCCCAGTGCTGCCGGGCCGAGCGCGCGCAGGCCCACATCGCGGGCGTGCAGCACCGTCGCGCGCGCAGCTTCCGGATCGAGTGGTGGGTTGTGCGCGCGGGCAAGGAAGATCACGCCGTTGGCATCGAGTTCGGCAGCTTTGTCGAGCACCTCTTGATAATCGACTTGGTCATAATCGCAGACGATGACATCGCAGCTGGCATCCGCGGCATCGACGGTGTCGTAGTAGGCGGCGCCATCGACAGTCGGCAGCGCTGGTGTTCCAATCACTGCGACCTTCTCTGAGCGCATCAAGCGGCCAATGGAATTGGCTTCCGCGCGCAGCTCGCGGCGTTCCATGACGTCGCGGGACTTTTCGTTCGGGGCGATGGAAAAGTCGACGACGATGTAGCCATCGGCAAGCTCTGGATGCACCGAATAACCAGCACGGATAAAGACTTGGACCATCTGTCGGTTCTGGGTGAGCATCTCCGCGTAAAAACGCGAGATTTCGCCTTCGCGACCAATCTCGGCTAAGTGCTCGAGCAGGATATTGCCCACGCCTTTGGAGTGGTGGGAGTCCTGCACCAGGAAGGACACGTCGGCGACCCGGTCGGGGAGGAACTGCGGGATGAGGTCATAACCGGCAACTGCGACGATGTCGTTGCGCTCGACCATCACGAGCGTGACTTTGTCGTGGTCCTTGGTGTCCATCCAGCGCTTCCAGTCGTCGTCGGTCAGCGTGGGGTGCGTGCCGAAGAAGCGAAGGTACTTGGATTGCTCAGAAACCCGGCCGAAGAACGCTTCGATGGCGTCGCGGTCCTCGGGGCGAATGGCGCGCAGGGTGGCAATGTCGCCGTCATTGAGAATGACATCGGCTTCCCATTTCTGGTCCATGTCTGGCTCACTTTCGCTGGTTAGGGGAGCGTTTCTACAGATTCTAAGGGAGTAAACAGCGTTCACCCCTCCGGCGAATCTCATCGTCGCATGTCGCGCAGTACATAGCGGGGGTAAATAGTGTTCCTGACCCTATTTCGAATGACTTGTGATGTGAGTCTCTATATCGTTTCTGGCAAGACAAAGATTCACAACGAGAAGGGATCACACGATGTCACCGATTAAGCACTACGTCGACGGCAAGGCCTGGGAGGGTACCTCCACTGCGACCCAGCCGGTACTCAACCCATCCACTGGCCAGGAGCAGGCCGAGGTTCTGCTGGCTAGCAAGGACGATGTCGATGCAGTCATCGCCTCCGCGGAGAAGGCCCAGCCGGGTTGGGCAGCTCAGAACCCGCAAAAGCGCGTTCGCGTGATTATGGAGTGGATCCGCCTCATTCACAAGAATATGGATGAGCTCGCTGAGACCCTGTCGCTGCAGCACGGCAAGACCTTCGAGGACGCCAAGGGCGACGTTCAGCGCGGCGTCGACGTCCTGGAGTTCTGCCTGGGCGCCCCGCACCAGCTCAAGGGCGAGTACTCCACCGGCGTTGGCCGCGGCATTGATACTTACTCCTTGCGTCAGCCGCTCGGCGTTGTCGCTGGCATTACCCCGTTTAACTTCCCGGCCATGATTCCGCTGTGGAAGGCTGGCCCGGCACTGGCTTCTGGTAACGCATTCGTGCTGAAGCCTTCTGAGCGCGACCCTTCCGTTCCGGTTCGCCTGGCTGAGCTCTTCCTGGAAGCTGGCGGTCCAGAAGGCGTCTTTAACGTCGTGCACGGCGGCAAGGATGCCGTGGATGCCATCCTCGATTCCGACACCATCCGCGCCGTCGGCTTCGTTGGCTCCACGCCGATTGCGCAGTACATTTACACCCGCTGCGCCGAGACCGGCAAGCGCGCACAGTGCTTCGGTGGTGCCAAGAACCACGCTATTGTGCTGCCGGATGCTGACATCGACGCCACTGCCGATGCCCTCGTTGGCGCCGCCTTCGGCTCCGCCGGTGAGCGCTGCATGGCACTCTCCGTCGTCGTTCCGGTTGGCCAGGAAACTGCAGACCGCCTGCGCGAGGCACTCAAGGAGCGCATCCCGTCGCTGAAGGTCGGCCACAGCCTGGACCCAGAAGCAGACTACGGCCCGCTGGTCACCCAGGACGCCAAGGACCGCGTCGAGCGACTCATCGGCGAAGGCGTCGATGCCGGTGCCGACTTGGTCTGCGACGGCCGCGAGCTCGACATGAGCAGCGCTGAGTTCAAGGGCGATTCCCTGGCAGAAGGCTTCTTCTCCGGTCCGAGCTTCTTCGACCACGTCACCCCGGACATGAGCATCTACACCGAAGAAATCTTCGGCCCGGTGCTTGCCATGGTTCGTGCAGAAACCCTGGAAGAGGCCATTTCCTACCCGAACGACCACGTATACGGCAACGGCGTCGCAATCTTCACCCAGCAGGGTGGTGCAGCCCGCGACTTCGCTACTGCCATCAACGTCGGCATGGTCGGCATCAACGTTCCGATTCCGGTTCCGATTGCCTACCACACCTTCGGCGGCTGGAAGGCTTCCGGCTTCGGCGACCTGAACCAGCACGGCCCGGACGCATTCCGTTTCTACACCAAGACCAAGACTGTGACCTCTCGCTGGCCAGATGATTCCAGCACCGGTCCGCAGTTCACCATGCCGGTCATGAATTAAGGAGGCACATCATGAGCAACATCGCATTTATTGGATTGGGCAACATGGGCGGCCCGATGGCTGCCAACCTGGTCGAGGCAGGCCACACCGTTCGCGGCTTCGACGTCGTACCGGAGGCCTGCGAGGCAGCAGAAGCAAACGGCATCACCGTCGTCGACAGCGCACCAGAGGCGGCGAAGGGCAGCGAGATTGTCTTTACCAGCCTTCCTAACGGCGCACTCGTCGCGCAGACCCTGCACTCCGTCATCGAGGAAGACCCCGCTCCGCGCCTGTTTATCGATGTCTCCACCATCGCTGTGGCAGAAGCCCGCGATATCGCCGATGAGGTCCGCGCAGCTGGCTCGAACTTCATCGACGCACCGGTCTCCGGCGGCATCAGCGGCGCAAAGGCAGGCACCCTGGCCTTTATGGTCGGCGGCGATGCAGAGCGCTTCGAAGAAGCAAAGCCGCTTTTCGATGTCCTCGGCAAGTCCGCCACCCACTGCGGCCAAATCGGTAACGGCCAGGCAGTCAAGGCCTGCAACAACATGATTCTGGCAGTCCAGCAGATTGCACTGGCTGAGGCCATGGTTCTCGGTGAGCGCCTGGGCCTGGATCACCAGGCATTCTTCGACGTGGTCTCCAACGCCACCGGCAATTCCTGGTCGCTGTCCGTCAACGCACCGGTACCAGAGGTCGTCCCGGATTCCCCGGCCAACAACGACTTCAAGCCTGGTTTCTCTTCCGCGCTGATGCTCAAGGACCTCAAGCTAGCCTTGGCTTCTGCTGAAGAAACCGCCACCGACACGGTGCTGGGCCGCATCGCGGAGGAGCAGTACGAAAGCTTCGTCCACGACGGCCACGGTGGACTGGACTTCTCCGCGATTATCAACGAAGTCCGCAGCAAGCACTAGCTGTCACCATCAATGATGGCTTGCAGGCGAGGTGCGTAGTAGGCGATAAGTTCGTCTCTGTCGTACTTCTCAAAGTCGGTGTCCCCGAAGCGGCGCATAAAGGACAGCCCCATCAACAGCGAGAGCGCAGCCTGTGCTCGCAGCCGGGGGCTGGGGTTCGCTTCGGGGGCTTCGCGTTGGATACGGTCCTGAAGAACCAAAGCTAGGTCAGCTTTAATGCGCTTTCCGATGTCTTCCAAACTCTCCGAATCACCCGCCGCAATCGAGATTGTGCGCGCCATCGAATAAGGAGCGTTGTAGGGAGCAGTCAGCGTCTCTTCCACCGCGGCATAGCCAATGCGCTCAAAAGGCCCACCAAACAAGGCCTTGCAGGAGTCAGTGAAGTCAATCGTTGCGGCAAAAAGTTGGCCCTTGGAGCCAAAATGCTTGACGACGAGCGCCACGGACACCCCAGCAGACTTCGCGATGTCCTTCATCGAGACCTGGCTAAACGTGTACTCACTGAAGAGTTTGCGCGCACACTCCAGGATTCTTTCTTTGGCCGTGCCTTCCATACCGCTCATGCATGAGATAGTAGCCGGTTCCCACAGCCTGCAAGCCCGGTTTATCAAAGGAGAAAAATTATGGCTGTGGCCTTATTCGGAATTATCTTCTCTTTGGCTTTCTTGGTGTTCTTTGCTTATCGCGGGCACTCCGTGGTCGTTGTGGCACCGTTGGCAGCACTTATCGCCGCGGTCTTTTCCGGCGAGCCACTCATGGCCACCTATACCCAAATCTTCATGCCGGCCTTGGCAGACTTCGTGGCCCAATATTTCCCGCTCTTTTTATGCGGCGCCATCTTCGGCTATCTCATGACCACCACGGGTCTGGCCCGCCAGCTTGCACATGGCATTACCGCACTGTTCGGCCCTAAGCGAGCTTTGCTCTCCACCGTCATCGCGACTGCCTTGCTCACTTATGGCGGCGTATCCGCCTGGGTGGTGGCCTTTACCGTGGTTCCCATCGCCAAGGCGCTCTTCCACGAAGCCCAAATTCCGAAGCGACTGATGCCTGGTGCCATCGCGTTGGGTACGGTCACCTTCGCACTGGCAGCGCTTCCGGGCTCGCCGCAGATTCACAACGCGATTCCGACGCGCTACTTCGGAACCAACGTCTATGCCGCTCCTGTCTTCGGCCTGGTTGCAGCGCTGCTCATGCTGATTGCTGGCGTGCTGTGGCTGGAATACCGCGTCAAGCAACTGCGCGCGAAAGGCGAGGGCATCGATGAGCACACGCCTGACGATGACGACGAGGCCGCACCCGGTGCCACCAAAGTCGAAACCCGCAAGGATGTTGCCGTCCAAGGATTGCAGGGCTTTGCACCCATTGCGGTCGTTATCGCCGTGAACTTCGGCGTCGTCTTCGGCGCACCGCGACTGTGGAACACCGACTACCTCGCCACCGAGAAATTCGGTGAAACCAACCTGGATGGAGTCATGGGCGTGTGGTCACCCACGATCGCTCTGGCAACCGCCATCGTGGTTCTCATCTTGATGTTCCCGTCGCGAGTGAAGAAGTCCGTCAAGGAAATCACCGAAGGCGCTAAGAACGCCATCCTGCCGTGCCTGACCACTGCATCTGAGGTCGGCTTCGGTGCTGTTGTCGCAGCAACTGCCGTCTTTGCCCTAGTCAAAGAAAACATGCTGGGCATTAGCGATAACGCGCTGATTGTTTCCATCGTGTCGACCGCCGTGATTTCCGGTATTACCGGTTCTTCCTCTGGGGGTCTGTCCATCACGATGGAAACCCTGGGCACGCAGCTGGCAGACCTCGCCAACGCCCAAAACATCGATCCAGAAATCATGCACCGCGTGACCGCAATGGCCTCGGTAAGCTTTGACTCGCTGCCGCACAACGGCGCCATTTTGACCATGCTGATGGTCTGCGGTCTCACTCACCGCCAGTCCTACAAGGACATCGCCGTCGTCACGATTATCGTGCCACTATCCGTGATGGCCTTGATGCTGGGCGGCTGGGCGATTATTGGCAGCTAGTCCGCGACCAACGTCTCCATGGTGAGCTCTGGGTGCTCCTTTTCGATGAAGGCGAGCTTCCACTTGTCGCCAAACAGGGCGATGAGCTCGCCGTCTTGGCGGGTGAAGATTTCTACGCCGCGCTGGCGGCCGAGTTCCGGTGCGGACTCGGCGTCGGTGCGACGCGCCACGGAGTAGGGGATGGGCTCGGTGATCGTTTCGACGTTGTACTCGAGTTCCATGCGTGCCTGCATGACCTCGAACTGCATTGGGCCAACAGCCGCCATGACTGGCGATGCATCGCCGCGGGCGTCGTTGCGCAGAATCTGTACCACGCCTTCGGCCGCCAGCTGGTCCAAGCCCTTGCGGAAGGCCTTGTACTTGCCCAGCGATTTCGCGCGCAGGATGCGGAAGGCTTCCGGTGCGAACTGCGGCATCGGCTTGAACTGGACCTTCTTGCCCGCATAAATCGTGTCGCCCGGTGCCAGCGAACCGGCGTTAACCAAGCCGACGATATCGCCCGGATACGCAGTATCGACCGTGTCACGAGTACGACCAAACACGGTCAGGGCGTACTTCGTGGAGAAGGAACGACCCGACTGGGCGTGGTTGACCTGCATGCCGCGCTCAAAGGAACCGGAGACCACGCGCATAAACGCCAGGTTGTCGCGGTGCTTTTGGTCCATGCCGGCCTGGACCTTGAAGATCACGCCGGAGAAATCATCGGTGACCTCACGGACCTCATCAATTGCGGTGGTGGATTCTTCCACCGCACGCGGGTCGGACTCACGCGAATGCGGAGCCGGTGCAATCGCGCACAGGGTATCGAGAATCTGGTGCACACCGAAGTTCAGCATCGCGGAGGCGAAAATCAGCGGCGAGGTCACGCACTGCTCGAACAGTTCCTGGTCGTGCAAGGCGCCATCGGCAGCTAGCAGCTCAGCTTCCTCAACCGCAGTTTCCCAGTTGGCTTCTTCCTTCGCGGCAGCCTCGTCAGGGGAGTAGTGCTCCTCCGGCGCGATGGTGGAACCACCGGCGGTGCGCAGGAAGTGGATGTACTTGTCGGCCTCGCCATCGTCGTTGATGTGGGCCAGACCGCGGAAGTCACCGGCGATACCCACGGGCCAGTACAACGGGGTGGGCTGCAGCTGGATTTCGTTGACGATTTCATCGACCAGCTCCAGCGGCTCCCGGCCGACGCGGTCCCACTTGTTGATCACGGTGACAATGGGCAGGGCACGGGCCTTACACACGCGGAAGAGCTTCAGGGTTTGCGGCTCGAGGCCTTTGGCGGCATCGATAAGCATGACTGCCGCATCGACAGCGGTGAGTACGCGGTAGGTATCTTCCGAAAAGTCCGCGTGACCAGGGGTATCCACCAGGTTGATCATGTAAGGCTCGCCCTCATGACCTTCCGGGGCGTACTCAAACTGCAGGGCAGACGAAGCCACGGAAATGCCGCGGTCTTTTTCCATGTCCATCCAGTCCGACACGGTGGACTTACGTCCCGCCTTGCCGTGGACGGCACCTGCTTCATTAATGACGTGCGCGTGCAGCGCCAGCGCCTCCGTCAGGGTCGACTTACCGGCATCGGGGTGGGCGATAACGGCAAAGGTACGGCGGCGGGCAGCTTCAGCGGCAATACTCATGCCGGATAGTTTAGCGCCTACTTAGTGTGAATCTGATTCTGTGCCGCAGCCAGGCCTTTTTCGACAATCAGACGCACGGCTTCAGCAGCAGTATCAATAGCCGGTTCCACGCCCTCATCCACGTTGCTGAGCACGTAATCCGGAATCGGCGTGCCCTTGGCCGGGCGCCCAATACCAATGCGCACGCGCAGGTAATCCCGTGTGCCCAGGTATTGGGTTAGAGATTTGAGGCCGTTGTGGCCATTTTCATTACCGCCTTTCTTACACCGTACCTTGTGCGCAGGCAGGTCCAGTTCGTCGTGCAGGACGATAATCTTCTCCGCAGGCACGCCGGTCTTGTGCGCCAGGGCGGCTACTGGTTCACCGGAGTTATTCATGTACGTCCCCGCGCGCACCAGCAGTACGTTCTGCCCGGCAATGGTTAGGTTTGCCCCGGTGACATTGATGCCGCGCAGGGGCTTTAATGGGGCATCGCAAAGCTTATCGATGCCCATATACCCCACATTGTGCCGCGTACCGGCGTAGCGCTGACCTGGGTTTCCCAAACCTACGACCAGCCAGTCGGCGGTGGGTTGGTTGCCAAAAAGTCGGGCAAAGAACTTCTTCATCGTGCTCCTTTAACGGTTATCGATATCGTCGATCCTAAGGTATCGCTGCAGCGATGAAGAAGTTCCCCGCAGGCGTTATTTCAGAGCAGATAGTGCCTTAAATGCTGTTCTGACTGTGTCCTTCTTGGCATTCGTGTCGGTGATGCCTTGGTCGGCGATGTAGCGCATCGCCAGCATGCTGCAGGTGCCGCAAGCGTTGAGCATGACGGAGATTTCAAACTCATCGTGGTCGGGGAGGCGTTCCATAAAGGCATCGACAAGCGGTTGGCAACGCTCAACGAAACTGCGGGCGTCATCGCAAGAGACCTCAGAGGCCTCGAGGAATTCGCCTACTTTGAACAGCGATGCCACACCATGTAATTCGACGCCGTCGTCGGAGAGAATATCCACCGTGATGTCTTCCATGATTGCGGTCATGGTCATCTCTGTGTCGTAGGACGGCACTTGCTGAGCGACAGACCCCACGACATCAGAGACGAAATGCAGTAGTGCCTCAGGCACGGACGCGAAATAGTTGTGGAAGGTGCGGGCTGAGACCCCGGAAGCCTCAGCAACGCGGGCGACCGTGAGGGCCTCAGCGCCTTCTTCCACCAGGATGCGGGCCGCCGCGTCGGACATGGTACGACGGGTGGCCTGCTTTTTGGATTCGCGCAGGCTAGGCATTGACCTTCTCCTGCTGGCTGTCCATGAGCTGCTCGCGGTTTTCGGTCAGAGCCTCGCCCTCGATGTCGATATTCGGCAGAATCTTATCCAGCCACTTAGGGATCCACCAGGCCTTATCGTCGAGGAGGAACATGGTGGCCGGGATGATCATCATGCGGACGATAAAGGCATCGAATGCGACACCAACGGCCAGTGCGAAGCCCATGGTCTTAATGAACGGCTCGTCGATCAAGATGAAGGCCGCGAAGACGGAAATCATAATCAGCGCGGCGGCGGTGACAACGCGTGCACCGTGCTTGAAGCCGTTCGACGTTGCGTTGCCTGCCGTCTTGCCGCGGATGAATCCTTCGCGCATGCGGGTGACTAGGAAGACCTGGTAGTCCATCGCCAAGCCGAAGGTCAGGCCGATGAGCATGATCGGCAGGAAGGACAGCAGCGGCTGCGGATCGTCGACGATGCCGGCGAAACCTTCCTGCCAGATAGCAACGGTGATGCCGAAGGCCGCGGCCATGGATAACGCGAAGCCGAGTGCAGCGATCAGCGGCACCCAGATGGAACGGAAGACCAGCAGTAGGACGATAAAAGCCAGAACCAAGACGATGGCGATGTACGGAATCAGCACCTCAGTCAGACGCTCGGAAATGTCGTCGAAGATTGGGGTGATACCGGTAATGCCGAACGTAGCGCCGGTTTCCTGCTCGAACTCACCCTGGAATCCGCGCAGGGTGTTCAGGGTTTCTGTCGTAGCATCGTCGGTGGCGCCGGTGGTCGGGGTGATAAGCACCTGTGCGGCGTCCATGTTGTCGGTCGTGGCAATAACCTGTGCGTTGACGACGCCCTCGGTGGAGTTGAACTCCTCCAAAGCCATGCCGTAGGCAAGCTGGCGTTCCTGCTCATCGACGTTGGCAGCATCAACGAAAGCAATCATCGGCGCGTTGCGTCCTGGACCAAAGGCATCCGAGGTCATCTCGTAAGCATCCCTTTGCGGAGAGCCCAGCTTCGCGGAGCCGTCGGTAGGCATAGCCAGCGAGAGGTTTGCAGCCGGGATAGCCAGCACGCCCAAAATAACGACGCCGGCCAGCAGGTTAAGGACAGGACGCTTGCGGACCTGGCGGACCCACTTCAGACCCATGGTGGGCTTTTCGTCTTCCGGGTCCGGAACCTTAGGTCCTGGTACCTTGCCGGCGAAGATCTTGGTGCCCAGCAGACCCAGCAGGCCAGGGATAGCGGTCAGAGCCACGAGCACGGCAATCGCCACGGTAGCCGCGGCGGCAAGAGCCATGGTGGACAAGAACGGGATACCGATAATCGTCAGCGCAGTCAGCGCGATAATCACGGTAATACCGGCGAAGACCACCGACGAGCCAGCAGTACCCAACGCCATGCCCATGGAGTGAGCACGGGTGGCCTTGTCCATCTTCTTCAGCTCTGCGGCGAGCTCGCGCGGGGTGAGGTCGTTGAGACCAGAAGAGGTAATGAGCTCGTTGCGGAAGCGCGCCACAATAAACAGCGCGTAGTCAATGCCGACTGCCAGGCCAATCATGGAGGCCAGCATCGGCGTCATTTCGGAAATGGTATCGGTAAAGACAGTCGAGACCTGAATACCGATGATGCCCACAGACACACCGATGATGGCAGAAATCAGCGGCATGCCCGCAGCGACGAAAGAACCGAAGGTAATCAGCAGCACGATAGCCGCGACCACCAGGCCGATGAGCTCCGCGGTCATGTCCAGGCCGTCGGCCATGGAGTTAAACGCATTGCCCTGGTACTTAACCGTGAGATCGCCGTCGTCGTAGTCGTTGAGGATGTTCGTGACCGCTTCACGGTCGGCGGACTCAATCGCCATGACATCTTCAGCGTCGAAGGTGACAGAGATGGTGCCGGTGGTCTCATCGGGGCTCAGCGGGGACAGTGCCTCCAGGTTGGACTCAATCTGTTCTTCCGGCATGCCCTGCACGCTCATCTGCTCGCCCATTTGCTGGGCCATGCCACCCGCAGCCAGTACTGGGTTCACCAGCTGGTCGGCGTCAGCCAGCGCGCCGGTGTCCTGGAGTTCTTCAATCATGACGTCCATTTCCGCCATGACCTCAGGGTCAGTCAGCGTTGCGCCTTCCGGTGCCTGCACTACAACGGATCCCGTGGGCGCGTTCATGGCATCGGTGTCATCTTCGAAGCGTTCGCTTATGCGCTCCTGGGTGACAGTCGAATCCATATCCGGCATGGCGAAATTCGGGTTCGGCGCCTTCGCAAAAGCAGCCATGAGTCCGCCTAAGACGGCCAAGAGCAAAATCCACATCGCCAAAAATGGCCACACCTTGCGGTATGACCAACTTCCTAGGCAGTAGAGGAAAGTAGACATAGAAAAGCAGTCCCTTTCAGTAAAACGTGCGCGATAACTTGCACAGTCTATGCAATTTTGCAGACCAACTGCACATTTCGTGTCCTTCGTCACGCCAGCGCCTTTATGCTGAAAGCTATGCTCCTTGACTCTTTAGAACTGAAGGTCCTGCCCGCGCCCATGGCAGGCGGGCCCACCACCCCGGAACTCGTCCGCGCCGCCCATACCGCTGGTTCCTTTGGCACGTTGGCTTGGGGCACGTCCCCGGTGTCCGATGCATTGCTTGACGACGTCCCGGACGTCCCCTTCGGCGTCAACCTCTTTTATCCGCAGTCCGCAGAGCACACCTTTGGCTGGCACGAAAAGCTCGACTTGGCGCTATCTGCAGGGGCGTCGGTGGTGTGGTCGATGTTTGGCGGATTTACGGACAAAGAAATTGACCGCATCCATGCTGCTGGGGCAGAGGCCTGGACGACGGTGACCACCCCCGCAGAGGCCCAGGCCGCATCTGGAGCCGACGTGCTGTGCGTTCAGGGCCCCAAAGCAGGTGGGCACCGGGGAACCTGGGACCCTTATGCGGAACCGGACCAGCGCAGCCTCGAAGAGCTCCTCGAGCTTATCGATGGCCCCGTCATCGCCGCAGGCGGCCTGCGCACCGCCGCCGATGTTGCCGCTGTGCTCGCCCGTCCCAACGTCGTTGCGGTGAGCTGCGGTTCTGCCTTCTTGCTTAGCGATGAAGCCGGCACCTCCGAGTGGAAACGCGAGCTCTTGCGGGCCGGTGGGAAGACCGTGTGTTCGCGGGCGTTTTCGGGACGCTATGCCCGCGGGCTGGAAACGGACTACACCCGATCCCACCCGAATCACCCGATGAAATATCCGGAATTGAACGCAGAATTGGCCGAACGCCGCGCACAACGTGACCCGGCGGTGG
This sequence comes from Corynebacterium camporealensis, assembly GCF_000980815.1. Lineage (NCBI taxonomy): Bacteria > Bacillati > Actinomycetota > Actinomycetes > Mycobacteriales > Corynebacteriaceae > Corynebacterium > Corynebacterium camporealensis. Next base: position 856,124 of record NZ_CP011311.1, read on the forward strand.
CCTATTGTTTAGTAGGTACTGAAGTAGAGAAAATTTCCGGGGGTAGTACGGCCCGGATTTTGCAACAACTAAGTATCATTTAGCAGTGAATGCCCCGCGACAGTAAAGGAATGAATTTCGTGACTGCGAACGCCAATGTTGGCCACGACGACTGGAACGAGCGCCTCGAGCTGGCACAGGAGATGATCCCGCTCATCCACCAGCTCCACCGCAACAACAACGTTGTCACCTCGATCTTCGGTCGTCTGTTGGTGGGTGTGACCGACATCGACATCATCAAGTCCCACCGCTACGCCCGCCGCGTGGCGCATCGCGAGCTCTCCACTGCGGAGACCCTGCCGATCCTGCGCGAGCTGGTTGACATGAACCTCAGCTCCGCATCCCTGGACCTGGGTCGCCTGGCCACCGGCTTTGCCGACTCCTCCAGCGAGAACCCGCGCTCCTACCTGGAAGAAGAGCTCTCTGAGATCGTTGGCTCCGGTGCAGACCGCGAGCCTACCGATGTCGTGCTCTACGGCTTCGGCCGCATCGGCCGCCTGCTGGCCCGCATCCTCATCGCCCGCGAAGCTGCTTACGGTGGCGTGCGCCTGCGTGCCATCGTCGTACGCAAGAAGGGCGACGGCGACATTCTGAAGCGTGCCTCCCTGCTGCGCCGTGACTCCGTCCACGGTGCTTTCAACGGCACCATCTCCGTCGACGAGGAGAACGAGGTCATCTGGGCCAACGGCACCAAGATCCAGATGATCTACGCCAACGACCCGGCTGACATCGACTACACCTCCTACGACATCAACAACGCCATCCTGGTCGACAACACCGGTGTCTGGCGTAACCGCGAGGGCCTGGAGCAGCACCTGCAGTCCAAGGGCATCGAGCGTGTCCTGCTGACCGCACCGGGCAAGGGCGATATCAAGAACATCGTCTACGGCATCAACCACGACGACATCGAAGACAGCGACAAGATCCTGTCCGCAGCGTCTTGTACTACCAACGGCATCACCCCGGTGCTCAAGGTCATCAACGACCGCTACGGTGTCGAGCACGGTCACGTCGAGACCGCTCACTCCTTTACCAACGACCAGAACCTGATCGACAACTTCCACAAGGGCGACCGCCGTGGTCGCGCTGCGGGCCTGAACATGGTTCTCACCGAGACCGGCGCTGCCAAGGCCGTCTCCAAGGCCGTTCCGGAGTTCGAGGGCAAGCTGACCGGTAACGCCATTCGCGTTCCTACCCCGGACGTCTCCATGGCTGTGCTGAACCTGGAACTGCAGAAGGAAACCACCCGCGACGAAATCAACGATTTCCTGCGCAACGTCTCCCTGCACTCCAACCTGCGCCAGCAGATTTCCTACATCGCTTCCCCGGAGGTCGTGTCCACCGACTTCGTCGGCTCCACCCACGCTGGTGTCGTTGACGGTCTGGCCACCATTTCCTCCGGCAAGCACCTGGTGCTGTATGTCTGGTACGACAACGAGTTCGGTTACTCCAACCAGGTCATCCGCATCGTCGAGCAGCTGGCCGGCGCACGCCCGGTCGTTCTGCCGAAGCGCATCGACCCAACTGAGCTCTAAGCAAAGCTAAAGCCCGGAGGCAAAGACCTCCGGGCTTTTAGTCTGTTTTAGGACTTCTTCTTTTTCTTCTTGTCCTTCTTGACCAGCTTGGCTGCGACATCCGGGACGTAGCGGTAGTCCTCACGCGATGGGCGCTCGTACTCTTCACCAGAAGACTTCGGACGTTTCGGAATCTTCGGCAGCTCGCGCTTGATGTGCTCATAAGGAATCGACTCGAGCAGGTGCGCAATCACGTTGATACGCGAGCGCTTCTTATCCTCCGACTCGACCGTGTACCACGGTGCAATCGGGGTATCGGTGTGTGCGAACATCGCATCCTTCGCACGGGAGTAGTCCTCCCAGCGAGTAATGGACTCGAGGTCCATAGGGGAGAGCTTCCAGCGGCGCAGCGGGTCATTGCGACGCGATTCGAAGCGCGCAACCTGCTCCTCATCGGAGACGGAGAACCAGTACTTGCGCAGGATGATGCCGTCATCGACAAGCATGTTCTCAAAGATGGGTGCCTGGTGGAGGAAGCGGACGTACTCCTGGTCAGTGCAGAAGCCCATGACGCGCTCCACGCCAGCGCGGTTGTACCAGGAGCGGTCAAAGATGACGATTTCGCCCTTGGTCGGCAGCTTTTCGACGTAGCGCTGGAAGTACCACTGGCCCTGCTCACGGGAGTTCGGGGCGGGGAGCGCCTCAATGCGGCAGGTACGTGGGTTGAGGTACTGGGTGATGCGCTTGATGGCAGAGCCCTTGCCCGCGGCGTCGCGGCCTTCCATGACGATGACCACGCGCGCACCGGTCTCGACGACCCACTGCTGCATCTCGACCAGCTCGGCTTGCAGGCGCTTGAGTTCTTTCTCGTAGGCCTGCTTGTCTAGCTTGGCGGGTTTCTTAGAATTACTCATATTTCGAGCTTACCTTGCGATGCGCGTGGTATTACTAATCCGTCCTAGCCCATCGATAGCAATCTCCACGGTTTGGCCATCCTGCAGGAACTCCCCGCGCGCAAAGCCGACGCCCTCGGGCGTGCCGGTGACGATGACATCGCCAGGCAGCAGCGGATACAGGTGCGAGCAGTACTCAATTAATTCCGCCACAGAGAAAATCAGGTCATCGGTGTCGTCGTCCTGTCGCACCTCGCCATCCACGGTGGTGCGCACCCGCGCGTGCTTGCCCGGCTCCCAGTCGGTTTCCAGCCACGGCCCAAAGCCCGCGGACTTATAAAAGGACTTACCCGCGTGGAATTGCGAGGTCGCGCGCTGAAAATCGCGCAGTGTGTAGTCGTTCATAATTGAATAGCCGGCCACGTACTTCAGCGCCTCAGAGCGGGGCACCTGGTGTGCACGCCTGCCGATTACCACAGTCAACTCCCCCTCATAATCCAACTGCTTGGATGCGTACTCAGGGATTTCGACATCGTCATAAGGGCCCGTCAGCGCATCAGCGAACTTGATAAACAGCGTCGGGGTATCCGGAAACTCGCGGTTCATTTCGCGGATGTGCTTTGCGTAATTGAGACCCACACAAATAATCTTGCCGGGGTGGGGGACAACCGGTGCGAGGTCCTTCGGGTCGAAGACCACCGGCTCGCCCGATAGCTGTGCCGCCTTGCGCCAATCCTCTGCGCGCAGCAGCGCCCCGACGTCGTCAAAGTCGAGCTCCACGCCTAAGTTGTCACCATCGATACGGATGGCAGTCGTTCCAAATTGCTGACGAAGTGTGGCGAGTTTCATAATGAACTAGTCTAGCGCCAGCGCATCCACCGCATCAGCACAAATGATAGGAATCTCGGCTGCTTCCTGCTTCGTCCACGGCTTCAACACGAACGCCGCCGGCGCCATCCTGCCCGGCGGGCGACCAATGCCCACTGACAGACGCTGATAATCCTTCGTGCCCAGCGACTTTGTAATCGACTTCAGGCCGTTGTGCCCGTGGTCGCCGCCACCCTTGCGGAGTTTTACCTGCCCAAAATCCAGCTCCAGCTCATCGTGCACGACCACCAGCTCGTCCACGCGGTAGTACTGCATGATTGCTTTCACCGGCCCACCCGAGAGGTTCATAAAGGAGCGGGGCTTAACGATGCCCACCTCACCCCACGTCGCAACCTCCGTATTCGTCTTCTTGTGCACCGAAAAACTGGTGCCTAACTCGCGGGCGAGTTCGTCAACGACGTCAAAGCCGATGTTGTGGCGCGTTCCCTGATACTTCGGGCCCGGGTTGCCCAGGCCGACAATGAGCTTTTTCACGCCCTTCATTGTGGCACACAGTTATCCACAGTCCGTAACCAGGGCAAATACCAACTTTTGCGAAAAAGGGGCAGTTATCCACAGGTTTGAAAATTTCCTCTAGCGGGGGTTGACAAACCTCTTTTAGCGTTAGAGGTATGAAAGCAGTCAAGGCATACGCAGCATCGCTTGCCACCCCGATGGACATCCTGTCCGAGGTGGCCATGCTGACGCGTGCCCACTTGCAACTCGAGGGACTGCCACAGAAGGAAATCACGGCCCTGATGTCTTTGGCAGAGGTCTACTTCGGACAAACGCCATACACGCGCCTGCAGGCCACGGCCCGCAACACCCCGCACTCCCTACTGGTACTCAAAGACATTGAGAACAAAGCCCGTCGCATTAAAGACCCGGTCCAGCGCTACAAGTTCCGCATCGCCTGCGCCGAGGTCCACGAAGAAGACATCAACGCGCTAGCCAAAGAATTCCTCCCGCCACCACCAGAGCCCAAAGAGGGCACCAAGATGAAGCGTTCGAAGACCGACAAGTGGTCCTGGAGTGTCACCGGCCGATCAGAGCTGATTTCGAAGCTCAACGATGCCTTCCCCGATACCGAAGCTGTCGATGAGTTCCTCCAGACCGGCACGACCAAGGGCACTGCTGTGACCACCAACGTGGTCATTAAACTCGACGAGTTGGACAAGATCGTTGACGGCGACGGCGACGATGTCGTGCTGCAGATGACTAACGGTGCCAAGCTAACTGGTGCGCAGCTGGTGCAGCAGATGTTTACCGATCACGGCTACGCCACCCTCATCCACCCTGTGGAGGGACCGGTGAACCTCTACCGCACGGAGCGGCAGGCCAGCTGGAAGCAAAGAATGATGGCAGCGGCCGAAAATCCGGTCTGTCCGTGGAAAGACTGCCTGAAAGGCGCTGATGAGTGTCAGGTTCACCACATAGTGGCCTGGAAATACGGCGGCGAAACCAATCAAAGCAACTTAACAACTGCCTGTAAATTCCATAACGGAAGAAACGACGATGACGGGGTTCCCAGATATGGGCGCCTGCTCAGAATCAGAGGCGAAGTCCAATGGGTCCCGCCGTCCTTTTATTGACGCGAATCACCAACGTGAAACGACACCGCGGAATAGCTATTCCGCAGCTAAAACGGCGAAAAGCCGCCATCCCCAAAATGGATGGCGGCTAGGGGAGGTTTTACTCCTCGTCGTCGTTGTCCTCGGAGGACTCGCCCTCTTCGTCCTCGGAGTCGGCGCCAGCCTCGGCGCCGCCTTCCTCGACGGACTCTGCAGCAGCCTCGAGATCTTCGTCGACCTCCGGCTCGGAAACAGAAGCGATGACGGTGTCTTCCTCAGCAACCAGGACGGTGCCCTCTGGCAGCTCGACGTCGGCAGCGGTAACGACAGCGCCGTCGTCCAGGCCCTCGATGGAGATAACGAGCTCTTCTGGAATGTTCAGAACGTCGGCCTCGACCATCAGGACGTCGGCGTCCTGGATGTACATCATGCCCGGTGCCGGCTCGCCCTCGACGGTGACCGGAACCTCAACCTCAACCTTCTCGCCACGCTTAATGGCCAGCAGGTCAACGTGGTCGATGTCCAGGGTCAGAACGTTCTGGTCAACGTGCTTGACCATGGTCAGGTGCTGCTCGCCGTCGATCTCGAGCTCGAGAACAGCGTTAACACCGTTGTTACGGACCAGGGACTGGATGTCCAGCAGCGGCACTGCGAAGTGGATCGGCTCCTGGCCGGAACCGTAGACAACGCCCGGGACCTTCCAGTCGCGGCGCAGACGGCGGGCGAAGCCCTTACCAAACTCGGTGCGCAGTTCTGCCTTAATTACGGGGCGATCAGCCATAGCAAATTCTCCTTTTAAAAAGTTGATTTACGGCGGCCGACGCAAAGCGAAAGCCTGCCGATGGACGTCTTGGACGAGTCATCGCAGGCTTATAAAAGAAACATGCAAAGATATCGCGTCGATAACGGCTTCCCAATCAGGGTTGCCCTCGCCGAGACGACGTTACTTTAGCACCTCTTGCTTTCCCCGGGCAAAACCCTAGTGCTTCTTGTCCTGGGGAACTTCAGGTTCGGTCTCGACCTTGAACTTCACCGAAGAACCGGAAGTCACGGATTCTGGGGACACCTCATCCCAATCGGAGGAGAGTTCCTCGTTGAGTTCGGCTGCCACGGCCTCGCGCAGTTCGGCGGGGTGCAGGTTGGAGTCGGTGATGGCATCGGAAAGCGCTGTTTCTTCCTCTGCAGCGAAAGGCTTGCGCGGGTTGACCTTGTTGAGCACCAGCGCACGGATGCGGTCGCGGCGACGGGCCTCTTCCTCGACGATGTTGCGGCCGCGGCCGAACCAGGTGATAAGCAGCACGGCAATCATGACCAGCGCGACGTAACCCATAATCGGGAAGACGGTGCCGACCAGGGTGGCAAAGTCAACGAAGGACAGCACGAAGCCAACCGCGACGATGATAAAGAGTGCCGGGCGGAACATCTTCGGACGACGGGAGCTGACGCGTAGACCCAGCGAGTAGAAGTTACCCAAGGCGGTAGAAAAGATCATCAGGTAAATCAGCACTGCGGAAATGGTGGCCAGCAGCGGGCTCATCTCTTGGATGATGGCCAGGGTCGGCAGCGGGCTGTCGTAGACCTGCTCGACGTTGAGAATCATCGATGCGACCAGCAGAACCAGCAGGACACCGAAGAGGAGACCACCGAAGAGACCACCGCGGCCGGCAGCCTTCACGTCGAGGACGTCGCCGCCCATGATGATGCTCATGGAGATACTGGTCATCAGCGCGATGCCAACGTAGTTGAAGGTGGAAACCCACCAGTTCGGCAGGGAGGACTCGATGTTGGCCTGTGCGAACTCAGCGTTAGCACCCAGGTCAGCCGGCATGTTCAGGAAGGAGTAGACAATCGCTGCCACCATCACTGCGACCACGAACGGGGTAATCGCACTCAGGATGCGGGTGACCTTCTGCACGTTGAGGTAGGCGCAGCCGATAACAAATGCGGCCATCAGGCTAGCGCCGACCCAATTGGGCAGACCCCACTGCTGGTTGAGGTTGGCACCTGCTCCGGACAGCATCACGAACGCGATACAAAACTGCGTAAACACAATCGAGTAGTCCACGAACTTCGCCATGAGCTTAGAGGTCACGGAAGAAAAGACGCGGTCGTGTGATGTTGCCTGGAAGTAAGAGCCATACTGCATCGCAATCGTTGCGGCAATTGGCATCAGCACCAAGGCGATAACGGCGCCAGCCACGCCCCACCAACCGAAGGCGGCGTAGTACTGGAGCATCTCCTGGCCCGAGGCAAAGCCCGCGCCGACGGTGCAACTGAAATAGGCCATTCCAAGGATCAGTGCCTTTTCATCTAAAACCTTTCTTAAACTTCAAAAATAAAGCCTGTAAAACGCAAAAAAAGAGCGCACCCGCGGTGCGCTCTTTCCTTTGTAACGTTTTATTCGGTTTCAAACAAAGTCGTAACCGAGCCGTTCTCGAAAATCTCGTGGATGGTACGAGCCAGCAGCGGAGCAATCGACAGCACGGTCAGGTTGGACCAGCCCTCGGTCGACTGCGGCAGGGTATCGGTGGTGATGACCTCTTCGGCGCCGCACTCGGACAGGCGCTCACGTGCCGGAGCGGAGAACACGCCGTGGGTACAAGCAATGACAACCGACTTCGCGCCAGCCTCCTTGAGCACGCGCACAGCACCGGCAATGGTGCCGCCGGTATCAATCATGTCGTCGAGCAGGATGCAGTCCTTGCCCTCGACTTCGCCGACCACGCGGTTGGAGACGGTCTCGTTGGCAACCTCGGTGGAGCGGGTCTTGTGGACGAAGGCCAGTGGGGCATCGCCAAGCTCGTGTGCCCACTTCTCAGCCACCTTGACGCGACCGGCATCCGGGGAGACCACTGCCAGGTTAGAAATGGAGTAGTTCTTCTTGATGTAGTCGGTCAGGATCGGCATGGCGTGCATGTGATCGACCGGGCCATTGAAGAAGCCCTGGATCTGGTCGGTGTGCAGGTCGACGGAGACGATGCGGTCCGCGCCAGCAGCCTGCAGCAGGTCAGCAACCAGGCGAGCGGAAATCGGCTCGCGGCCGCGGTGCTTCTTGTCCTGTCGCGCATAAGGGTAGAAGGGCAGAATTGCGGTAATGCGCTTGGCCGAACCACGCTTCAACGCATCAATCATGATGAGTTGCTCCATCAGCCACTTGTTCAGCGGCTGGGTGTGCGACTGCATCACGAAGCAGTCTGCACCACGCACGGATTCCTCGAAGCGGATGAAGATTTCGCCGTTAGCGAAGTCCCGCGCGGTGGTAGGAACCAGGTCGGTTTTCAGTTCCTTAGCGACAGCCTCAGCCAAATCCGGGTGTGCACGCCCGGAAAAGAGCTTCATGTTCTTACTGCTGCCAGTTACCTTGCCAGTCAAGGAGATTCCCCTTACTTGTTGTTCTTCTGCGCACGCTCAGCCGCTTCGGCTGCTGGCGTGCCCGGACGCTTCTTTTGGACCCAGCCCTCGATGTTGCGCTGCTTGCCACCGGAGACTGCGAGTGCTCCCGCGGGAACATCGTCCTTAATTACTGTACCCGCCCCGGAGTAGGCACCGTCACCGACGTTGACCGGAGCCACGAACATGGTGTCCGAGCCGGTGCGCACGTGCGAGCCGATGTGGGTCTGATGCTTTTCGACGCCGTCATAGTTCACAAACACCGACGACGCACCAATGTTGGATTCCTCGCCCACGGTGGCATCGCCAATGTAGGTCAGGTGCGGAACCTTGGAGCCGCGGCCAATCTTGGCATTCTTTGCCTCGACGAAGCCACCCAGCTTGCCCTCTTCGCCCAGCACGGTGTTCGGGCGGATGAAGGTGAACGGTCCAACGTTGGCATTGCTGCCGATGACCGATTCCGAACCATGGGTGCGAATCACCTTCGCACCCTCGCCGACCTGCATGTCGGTCAGGGTAGTATCCGGGCCAATCTCAGCGTTATCGGCGATGCTGGTCGCACCCCACAGCTGCGTGCCGGGGTGGATGACCACATCGGAGCCGATGGTGACGTTGACGCCAATCCAGGTCGAGGCCGGGTCGATGATGGTGGCGCCACCGCGCATGGCGGCTTCCACGGTGCGGCGGTTGAGCTCAGCACCAGCGGCGGCCAGCTGCACGCGGTCGTTCACGCCAGCCAGTTCGCGCTGGTCCGGAGCCACGCAGGCGCCGACGCGGTGGCCGTCCTTGCGTGCAATCTCTAGCACGTCGGTGATGTAGAGCTCGCCCTGGGCGTTGTTGGAATCCAGGCGGGTCAGTGCCTCGCGCAGAATGGCGGCATCGAAGGCGAAGACACCGGAGTTGACCTCGTTGATGGCCAGCTCGGCGGCGGAGGCATCCTTGTGCTCGACAATCGCGTTGACGGCACCGGACTCATCGCGCACGATGCGGCCATAACCAGTCGGGTCATCCAGCTCAATCGAGAGCACCGTGACGGCATTGCCGACGTGCTCTTCCTGCAAACGCTGCAGGGTCTCCGGGCGCAGCAGCGGCACATCCGCATTGGTCACCAGCACGGTGCCCTCGAAGTCCTCGATGGGGCCGAGACCGCACTGCACGGCGTGGCCGGTACCGTTTTGTTCTTCCTGCACAGCCTGCAAGATGTCGCGGTCCAGCTCCTCCGAAATGGCCTCGACGGCAGGGGAGACCTGGTCGCGCTGGTGGCCCACGACGGCCACGACGTGCTCCGGGTTAATGCCAGCTGCAGCGTGCAGGGCATGACCGAGCAGCGAGCGCCCGCCGATTTCGTGCAGAGTCTTTTGCTTCTGGGACTTCATGCGGGTTCCTGCGCCAGCTGCCAGAACGACAACGGCGCATGGAGAGGAATCAACCACGAGCGCTCCTGAGTATCGGGATTAAAAAGTTACGCGCTTTATCCTATCGCTTCGGGTAGGCGCCGGGCACGCCATACCCCAACAAATCCCACAAGCGCCAAAAATAACAGCGCCACATCCGGCCCCGCCATTGAAATTACGGCCGATACACCACCCATGCCCAGCAGCATCACACCCATCAGGGTGTTCGCCGCGCCGACATAGCGGGTGCGCTCGTCTCCTTCGGCCATATTCACGATGTAAGTCTTTCGCGCCACGCGCACCGCCGTATGCGCCAGGTGCACCAGGAAGAACCCCAGCGGCATCACCCACACCAATACCGCCTCCGGCGCCCAGTAATCGGCAGCGACCAAACCCAGCAGCAACACCGATGCCAGGCCGACGCCAAGGGCCATGGTGCGGGAGGAGGAGGCATCGGAAATCATGCCGCTTACACGGCCTCCCAGCAGCGCAGCCAAACCAGAAGCCAAGACGAATCCAGCCAGGCCGACCGGGTGCAGCAGCACAATAAACGACGTCGACAGCGCGGAGACCAGCAGCAGCGAGCGCACAATCACAAAGTCACGGAAGTGCTTGTTGCCCGTAAACAGCGTCCAGGTATCACTCCACCAGCGCTTATCGATGCCCCGCGGCTCTTCCTCACTCACCGGCTCCTCCACACCACCAAAGACCAGCGCGGCGAAAGCCCAGGTGCTCGCACCAGCCAAAATCACCACCGCGAGCGCCCACTGCGGCAGCTCACCTAAAAACGCCAGCAAGATACCGACCAGCAAGGTCGCAGCACCACCTAACGCCGTCGCCCGCCCAGTGACCTGCCCGCGCTGCTTTTTCGGAATCGTCCGCCCCTGCACATCCTTGCCCGCCAGCGAACACAGCGCGCGAAACAAAGACAGAAAGGCCAAAGCAAGAAGGGAGAAGAGGCCGAGGAGCCAGGCATCGAAAAGCAATGCTCCAATACCTAATGCGGCGGCGGAAACAGCCTGGCCCACCGAACCAATGATCCACAGCCGCTTGCGGGCGCGGTGCGTGCTCACCCAGGGGCTCAGCGCTGCCTGCGGCAACATCGAACCGGACTCGCGGATGGGAACCAGCAGGCCAGTGAAGAAATTGGGCACGCCCGCGGACTGAAACAGCGCCGGCAGCACCGTCTTGGCGGCCACAACCTGGTCGCCTAAGTTCTGCAGGCCGTTAGCCCAGATGAAATAGCGCGCATTCCGGCTCATAATTTCCACCTTCCGCACGTTAGACTGATATGTATGACTATCTCACGCCGAACCTTTTTCCGTGGTGCTGTGCTGCTGGCGTCGGTCGCTGGGCTGAGCGCGTGCAGTAACAACACCCCGCAGGGCTACGACGGGGAACCGCGTGCGCTGCCGATTCCGCCGCTGCTGGAAGGCGAGATGAAAGACGGGGTGCGCGAGTTCAAGCTGGACATGCGCACCGGTCACAGTGAAATTTTGCCGGGCAACCCGGATACCCGCACCTGGGGGTTCAACGGTGACTTCTTAGGTCCTACCCTGCGCGTGAACGATGGTGAGCAGGTGCGCATGCACGTGCGCAATGACTTACCGGAGATGACCACGGTGCACTGGCATGGCATGAAGCTGCCTGCGCTTGCCGATGGCGGCCCGCACTCACCCATCGACCCGGGCGAGACCTGGTCCCCAAGCTGGACCGTGGACCAGCCGCAGGCGACCTGCTGGTACCACCCGCACCCGCACGGTGTGACCGGCCTGCATTGCTACCGCGGCTTGGCCGGCGTGTTCATCGTCGCTGATGACAACGATGCGGAGCTGCCGCGTGAGTACGGCGTCGACGACATCCCGGTCGTGATTACTGATGCCAAGTTCACCGACGATGGCCAGCTGGACAACCGCGTCGACCCGACCCTGGGCTTGCTGGGCAATACGCCGCTGGTCAACGGCATTACCAACGCCCGCTGGGAGGGTGATACCGGTCTGGTGCGCCTGCGCGTGGTCAACGGTGCGAACATGCGTTTTTGGAACCTGGCGCTGTCGAATGAGGCCCCGCTGCAGGTCGTGGCGACGGATTCCGGGCTTCTCGATGAACCCGTGACCGTCGATACCGTCCTGCTCAGTCCCGGCGAGCGCGTCGAGCTGCTGGTGGAGCTGCCTGCCGATGACGACGTCATCCTGCAATCCCTGCCCGTCGAAGGCAACTTCGGCCTCCCGGAGGACGACGAGGTCGACTTCGGCTTCCAGGATTCTTACGACCTGCTGCAGCTGCGCGGTAACGGCGCGGGCGGCACAGTGCCTGCAACGCTTGTCGATGCCGATGTCCCCTCCGCCGAGGGACTCAAGGAACGCGAGTTCGTGCTCAACACCTTCATGATTAATGGCGAGTACATGGACATGGCGCGGGTGGATGAGGTCATCGATAGCCGGGATCCGGAAATCTGGACCGTGATCAACGAAAACAGCGACTGGCCGCACAACTTCCACATCCATGACGCGCGCTTCCGCGTGCTGGAATTCGACGGTGGGGAAGTACCGACCGTCGGCTGGAAGGACACCGTGGCGCTGCCGCCAAAGTCGAAGGCGAAGCTGCTGGTGGAGTTCGGCTACCACCCGGACCCGACCGTGCCGTACATGTTCCACTGCCACATGCTCCTGCATGAAGATGAGGGCATGATGGGCCAGTTCGTCGTCGTGGAACCAGGCGACAAGCCGGACGTGCGCGTCAACGCCCGTGCCTTGGTCCACGAAAAGCACGGCGGCCATTCTGCGCACGCTGCCCAAAGCATCGATACTTCTCGTAGCCCGCAAAGGAATGCTGTGCTCGGCTAAGCTATCCTGCTTGCTATGCACGAAGTCGATCCCCTCATCAACACCCTGTATCAGGTCTTTGACCTGATCGGAGTGGTGCTTAATGGCATCATCGGCGGCACGATTGCCCGCAAGCGCGAGTTCGACTTCGTGGGCTTTATCTTCCTCGCGCTGTTCTCGGCGTTGGGCGGCGGCATGATTCGCGACATGCTCATCGGCCAAGGCCCTGCCGCCGCAGTTTCCGACCCCTGGTACTTAAGCCTCGCGATGGTCGGCGCCTTGATTGCATTCCTGACCGACTTCAAGGGCAAAGCCTGGGAAATCTTCCGCGCGCATGGCGATGCCGTCATTTTGGGCGTGTGGTCGATTACCGGCTGTGTGAAGGGCCTGACCTACGACATGCCGTTGGTCACCTGTGTCTTCCTGGGCCTGCTAACCGCCGTGGGCGGCGGCATGCTCCGCGACGTCGCCTCCGGACAAACCCCGGGCATCTTCGGCGGCAGCCCGCTCTATGCCGTCCCTGCGATCATCGGCGGCATCGTCATGGTGACCTTCGCTCACTTCGAACACATGGCGCTGGGCATGATCATCTCGCCGTTCGTCGGCACCGGCCTCGCCGTCCTGGCCTATTGGCGCGGCTGGATCCTCCCACGCACCGGCGTCGCCCCGGTCAACTACACTGCCGACCAAGTCAAAGCCATCGCGCGCCGGGCCGAGCGCAAAGGCTACCGTGCCGGCGCGAAGGCGCTGCGCAAGATGAAAAAGCGCCCGCGCGACTAGCGCCCGCCACTACTCCTGCCAAGCTGCATGAACACTGGTTTAATGGGGATGGCAAAGCGAGATAGGCAAGTGGGGGCAAAACCTTGAACGCTAACGAAGAACAAGAACCATTTCTTCAAAGAAGGCCGCCGTATTCCAAAACGCAAGTCAACAAACAAGGCAGTAACTGGCGTGATGGGCGTGATTTTGATGAACAGCCGATAGATGAATTTTTGGCGTACTCCGCAATTCACATTGACGAACTGTTTGCTATCACGCGGAGGATGATCGCGACCTTCGATTTCGGTATTGCCCCAATCGACGGGCTCACTGTGCGACCAGATAGTGGGGGCTATGCGTTGACAGCGAGAGTGAAGACAAAGAGCACGCTGCTAGAAAAGCTTCGCAGAATGCGCAGCATCCCCTTGATGAACATTCAGGATGTCGTTGGGATCAGGTTTGATTGTGACCTAACTTTGTCGCAGCAAAGCGAAGTAGCTAACTCCTTTGCAGAAACTTTTCGACAGCAAGGCGCGAAGCGCGTCGACATAAAGGACTTGAGAGACAAACCGCATTCCGGTTACCGGGCGGTCCACCTTCACGTATACGCCAATGCTGGGCGCAGCGAGATTCAAATTCGGACCGCGTTACAGTCTCGCTGGGCTAATATCTATGAGAAAGCGGGCGATATCTACGGTCGTGACATCCGCTACCTCCATGAAGGGGGAGAAATTCCAAAGAACGCTGAAAAGATGGTGCAGGATCTGCACCGCCTTTCACGCATCATCGAGCGAATTGAGGCCTTATCGGATGAGCCTCGACTCAAACAACGACGAATGATTAAGAAGCTTCGTAAGGAAGCTAATGGCATACTAGACAGCAGTAACCACACGCTGGAGCTAGTAGCCGAAGCAAATGCAGCACAAGGAAGGAGGCTACGATGACGTCCTACTTAATCAGGTATCAGCGACGCACTGGCAAACTGCTCGATCTCATTGAATTCGACTCACTCTACGACGCGACCATGAAGCGTCTAGAGCTTGATAAGACGAACGATGACCCTGATATCGAAATCGTAGCTATTGCGAGTGAAAGCGAATCCCAGCTGCGTGTTTCGCACTCCCGCTATTTCTCAGCAGCCTAAACACCGGCGGCTAGGGCTGCAGCGTGCAGAAATATAACCCCAGTTCAACCTGTGAAAGACGCCGGTTGAGCTGGGGTTTAAGAGCTTCCCCACCAGGATTCGAACCTAGAATGACGGTACCAAAAACCGTAGTGTTGCCGATTACACCATGGGGAAACACAGCGAAGCTGTAGCCCATAGAGTACCGCATGATGGTGGTAGGGCAATAACCGGGTGGCTGTTGGGGTCTAAGCAGGGCCGGTAGCTAGGCTAATAGCTATGGTGCGACAAAGGATGACCGGCCTGGAACGCCGTGAGCAACTAATCAACGTCGGGCGCGCAGCTTTTGCAGAACTCGGCTACGACGGTGCGAGCGTGGAGGAAATCTCTGCGCGCGCAGGCGTATCTAAGCCCGTGGTCTACGAACACTTCGGCGGCAAAGAAGGCCTGTTCGCGGTCGTTATTGACCGGGAGATGGTGGCGCTGGAAAGCGTGATTACCTCCGCGCTGGAGGAAGGCTCCTGGCGCGAGCGCATCGAGGCCGCCGCCCGGGCGCTGTTGACCTACGTCGAAGAAGAAACCGACGGCTTTATTATCTTGGTCCGCGATTCCAAGCCAGGTGCAGAGCGCAGCTATTCGACGCTGCTCAACGCGGCGGTCAGCCAGGTCTCCCACATCCTCGGCGAGGCCTTCCGTAGTCGCGGCTTCGATCCGGAGTTGGCTGTACTGTATTCGCAGGCGCTCGTCGGTATGGTCTCGACTACCGCGCAGTGGTGGTTGGATGAACGCAGCCCGGATAAAGACACCGTGGCAGCACACATTGTGAATTTGTGCTGGAATGGTCTTTCTGGCATGCAGGCACAACCGAAACTAGGGGGCGCACACTAATGGCAACCGCGATGCTAGCCGGTCTGCTGAAGACGGCGGCACAGGACCCGAAGCTCAAAGGCCTAGTTACCCAGGTAGGCACGCCGCACCTGCACTTGATGGGTATTGACCAGGTACGTCCGTGGGCACTGGGCACCCTGGCACAGCACGCCCCGGTGCTGGTCGTGACGGCGACTGGTCGTGAGGCAGAAGACCTCACCGCAGAACTCACGGCGATGCTAGGGGAGAAGGTCGCACTTTTCCCGGCATGGGAGACGCTGCCGCATGAGCGTTTGAGTCCGGGTGCGGATATCGTCGGCAAGCGTGCGCAGGTGCTGCACAACCTGGCCAACCTGCGCGTGGTGGTCGCCCCGGCGCGTGCGTTTAGCCAGCCGGTGCTCGAGCACGTGGAGGGCCGCGAGCCGGTGCGCCTGGAAGAAGAGGCCGAGTACGACCTCACGCAGGTTGTCGAGGAGCTGCAGTTCCGCGCGTACAAGCACGTCGATATGGTTGCTCGCCGCGGTGAGTATGCGGTGCGCGGTGGCATCGTGGATATTTTCCCGACCACGCTGGACTATCCGGTTCGCGTGGAGTTTTGGGGCGATGAGGTTACTGATATTCGTCAGTTCTCGGTCGCGGACCAGCGCGCGATTGATGAGATTGATGTCCAGTCCGTCGAGATTTACCCGGCGCGCGAGCTGCCGATTACGGACCAGGTCGCTGAGCGTGCCGCCGAGCTGTCCCGCGAGCACCCGGGCAATGCAGCCCTGGTGGAGCTGTTGAGCAAGGTCTCAGACAAAATTGCTGCCGATGGCATGGAGTCCTTACTTGCAGTGCTTTCCGATGCCCCTTTCGTCACCCTTCCAGAACTCATGCCAGAAGGCACCCATGTCGTCTTGGCGGCGCCGGAGAAGATTCGCACGCGCATTGCGGATCTGGAAAGCACCGATGCGGAGTTTTTAGAGGCCGGCTGGGAGGCCGCCGCGATGGGCGCGGATGGCCCGCTGGCGGTCTTTGATACCGAGTCGGCGAGCTTTCGTTCCTATGAGTCGCTCGAGGCCAGTGTCGAAAAGGCCGGTCTGCCGCTGTGGACGTTTGCCCCGCCGGGCATGCTGAGTGTCGATGATGCGGAAACGTTGCCGTTGGAGCTCGAGCCAGGGCCGACCCCGCGCGGTGACCTCAAGGAAATCGATGCGATGATGGCGCAGCTGCTTGCGCACACCAACAATGGTGGTCGCGCGGCGTTTGTGGCACCGTCGCCAGGTGCGATTAAGCGCATGGTCGACCGCTTTACCGAAAAGGGTATTCGCGCGAAGGTCGCCACCCCGGGATGGGAGCCTTCCGCGGGCGAAGTAACCCTGTACCAGGCGCTCTCTCATGCCGGTCTGGTCTTCGACTCTGTCGTCGTGGTGACCGAGACGGATCTCACTGGTAACCGCGTCGGCGATATTGCCGGTGCTAAACGACGCCCTGCCAAACGCCGCAACCGCGTCGACCCGCTGGCGCTGAAGCAGGGGGATTTTGTGGTGCATGAGACCCATGGCATCGGCAAGTTCATCAAGATGGCTGAGCGCACCATTCAATCCGGTGATGAGACCAGCCGTCGTGAGTACATCGTGCTCGAATATGCGGCGTCCAAGCGCGGGCAGCCCGCGGACCAGCTGTGGGTACCGATGGATTCACTCGACCTGCTGTCGAAGTACACCGGCGGCGAGGCCCCACGCGTGTCCAAGATGGGTGGTTCGGACTGGAAGAACACCAAGAAGAAGGCACGTGCTGCGGTCCGCGAAATCGCTGGCGAGCTCGTGGAGCTCTACGCCAAGCGTCAGGCCGCGCCGGGTCACCAGTTTGCCCCGGATTCGCCCTGGCAGGCGGAGATGGAAGATAACTTCCCCTTCGTCGAGACCGAAGACCAGATGCTAGCTATCGATGCGGTGAAAGAGGACATGGAATCTACCGTGCCGATGGACCGCGTCGTGGTTGGCGATGTCGGCTACGGCAAGACCGAGGTCGCCGTGCGCGCAGCTTTCAAGGCGGTCCAGGATGGTTGCCAGGTCGCCGTGCTCGTGCCGACGACGCTGCTGGCACAACAGCACTTCGATACCTTCAACGAGCGCATGGCTGGTTTCCCGGTCGAGATTCGCGTGCTCTCGCGCTTTACCTCGACCAAGGACGCCAAGGAAATTGTTAAGGGGCTGGCGGATGGCACGATTGATATTGTCATCGGCACGCATCGCCTCCTGCAGACCGGCGTGGGCTGGAAGAACCTAGGCCTCATCGTGGTCGATGAGGAGCAGCGCTTCGGCGTCGAGCACAAGGAGCACATCAAGGCGCTGAAGGCCTCTGTCGATGTGCTGACCATGTCCGCCACGCCGATTCCGCGCACCCTGGAGATGTCCATGGCAGGAATCCGTGAGATGTCGACGATTCTTACCCCGCCGGAGGACCGCCACCCGGTGCTGACCTACGTTGGCGCTTACGAGGACAAGCAGGTTGCGGCAGCCATTCGGCGCGAGCTGCTTCGCGATGGCCAAACCTTCTTCATCCACAACAAAGTCTCCGACATCGAAAAGAAGGCTCGCGAACTGCGCACCCTGGTGCCCGAGGCGCGTATCGTCGTCGCGCACGGCCAGATGAACGAGGACGTGCTGGAAAAGACCGTTCAGGGATTCTGGGATCGCGAATACGACGTGCTGGTGTGTACCACCATCGTGGAAACCGGTCTGGATATCGCGAATGCTAACACGCTGATCGTGGAAAATGCGCACCACATGGGTCTATCCCAGCTGCATCAGCTGCGCGGGCGCGTGGGTCGTTCCCGCGAGCGCGGTTACGCCTACTTCCTCTACCCGAAGGGATCCACGCTGACGGAGACCTCCTATGACCGCCTGGCCACCATTGCCCAGAACAACGATCTGGGCGCCGGCATGGCCGTAGCGATGAAGGACCTCGAGATGCGCGGTGCCGGCAACGTACTGGGCGCACAGCAGTCCGGCCACATCGCCGGAGTCGGCTTCGACTTGTATGTTCGCCTGGTCGGCGAGGCCGTCGAGACCTTCAAGGCCTTCGCGCGCGGTGAAACCCCACGCGTGGGCGATGAGGGACCGAAGGAAATACGCATCGACCTGCCCGTGGATGCGCACATTCCGGAGTCCTACATCAACGCTGAGCGCCTGCGCCTGGAGGTCTACCGCAAGATCGCCGAGTCCAAGGACAACGACGACCTCAAACGCGCCGTCGAAGAAATGGAAGACCGCTACGGCCCACTACCCGAAGAAGTCCAGCGACTGCTCTCGGTGGCCCGCTTGCGCC
Source organism: Corynebacterium camporealensis (assembly GCF_000980815.1). Taxonomy (NCBI): domain Bacteria; kingdom Bacillati; phylum Actinomycetota; class Actinomycetes; order Mycobacteriales; family Corynebacteriaceae; genus Corynebacterium; species Corynebacterium camporealensis. The sequence goes on from NZ_CP011311.1 coordinate 874,678, forward strand.
ACCAGGCGCGCCGGGGAGGCGTTAGCGACATCACCGTCCAAGGCACCCGCATCAAAGTCCACCCGGTGGAGCTGCCGGATTCCAAGCAGGTGCGCCTCAAGCGCATCTACCCGGGCGCGAATTACCGCGCGGCCGCCAAGGCCATCCAGCTGCCCTTCCCGAAGGCCGGCCCGAACGTCACCAGCCCGAAGCTGCGCGACGAGGACCTGCTGCAGTGGGTCGCGGACTTCCTGACCCAGATGTTCGATCTGGAGCGGGTGAAGGTCGCTTAGAAGTCCAGGCCCAAATCCAGTACGGGCGCGGAGTGGGTCAGCTCGCCGACGGCGACAAAATCCACTCCGGTCGCGCCGTACTCGGCAGCATTGTCTAAGGTCAGACCGCCCGATGCTTCGAGCACCACGCTTTGCGATGCCACCATCTCCACCGCCTGCCGCACCTCAGCAGGGGTGAAGTTATCCAACATCACCACATCTGGATTAAGCGGCAGCACCTCGGCTAGCTGCTCGAGGTTGTCGACCTCGATTTCGCAAGCTAGGTCTGGGTAGGCTGCAAGCACCTTTTCAAAGGCCGCGGTTACTGAGCCTGCTGCGGCGATGTGGTTGTCTTTGATTAAGGCGGCATCGCCAAGCCCTAAGCGGTGATTGACACCGCCGCCGCAGCGTACTGCGTACTTTTCCAACAGGCGCAGGCCAGGGGTGGTCTTGCGGGTATCGCGCACCCGTGTATTGCCCACTGCTGCCAGCGCGCTGGCCCATTGGTCCGTCACCGTCGCAATGCCGGAAAGGTGACAGAGCAGATTTAAAAAGGTGCGCTCTGCCGTGAGCAGCTTCCGGGTCGGTGCTTCGATGGTGGCCACGACGTCGCCGGGGCGCACGCGGGTGCCATCGGGGACGGTGGTGATGGAGGCATCGGAAAGCACGTGCTCAATGTAGACCGCACCGCAGATGATGCCCTCTGCCCGGGCGCGGACCTGGGCGGTGGTGTGGGCATCGGCGTCGATGGTGGCCAGGGTGGTGTAGTCCGGGCCGTAGGCGAGATCCTCAGCGAAAGCGGCCTCAATGACCGCGGTAGCGTCGGGTGCCTGCATTACTCGCCGCTTCCCGGATTACCGATAGAAATCATGGCCTCCAGCGAATCGCGTGCCGCCTTGGAGATATCCTCTGGCACGGTCACCTCGTCCGCGCCCTCAGCCAGGCAACGCAGCAGGGCAGCAGGGGTGATCATCTTCATGTACTTGCACTCTGCCTGCGGGTTAATCGCCTGGAAGTCCGCCTCCGGCGCGGCCTGGTTGAGCTGGTGCAGCATACCGGTCTCGGTCGCGATAAGCACCTTGTTGTTGCCGCCCTCGCGCGCGGCGTCCAGCATCTGACCGGTGGAGTACATGTGCACGCGCTCTGGTTCGATAGCGCCTTCGCCGGCGAGGTAAATCGCGGAGTTCGCACAACCGCACTCTGGGTGGATGTAGAGGTCAGCCTCCGGATTCGCGGTGGCCTGCTCTTCGAGCTGACGCGGGGTAATACCGGCGTGGACGTGGCACTCGCCAGCCCAGACCTGGATGTTGTCGCGATCGGTCTCGCGCTTGACGTGAGCGCCGAGGAACATATCCGGATTAAAAAGAATTTCCTTGTCCTCCGGCAGGGACTTCACGACGTCCACGGCATTCGACGAGGTACAGCACACATCGGTCAGCGCCTTTACCTCAGCGGTGGTGTTTACGTAAGAGACCACCAACGCATCGGGGTGCTCTGCCTTCCACTCACGCAGTTGCTCAGCAGTAATAGAATCCGCCAGCGAGCAACCCGCTTCCTCATCCGGAATGAGCACCGTTTTATCCGGGGAAAGAATCTTGGCCGATTCTGCCATGAAATGCACGCCGCAAAAGACGATGACATCGGCATCTGTTTCGGCAGCCTTGCGAGACAACGCCAAAGAATCACCGACATAGTCAGCAATATCCTGAATCTCTGGCAGCTGGTAATTGTGCGCCAGGATGACAGCGTTGCGTTCTTGCTTTAAACGATTAATTTCATCAACCCACTCGGCATTCGGCTCAACGCCAGTCCAGTGGTTATCCGTGCGGTGGCACGCAGACAAAAGAGAAGACGTGATATTGGCCATACGCCAGTATCCTAATCAGCCGCCACAGAAAATAAACGGAAATATCCTTAGCCTGCGCAAACGGGGGTAGAACCGCCGTGAGCGGTTCTACCGTAAGCCTTAAGGGCTGGTTTCACCGGAACTAAAGCTGCAACGTGCCGGTGGAGATACCCCAGACCGCAGCGATGGCGCCAATGCTGACGATGACTACCACGCACCACTCGAAAGCGTTGAACACGCGCTCCTTGTAGTACAAGCGCGTGCCGACATAGGGGATAAGGCCCGGGACTACGGCGAGGGCGCCGAGCAGGACGTAGACCGGGTCGGCAGCATAAATTAGCCACAGCGAGTAGACAAAGGCGACGATGCCAATCGCTAAGTGCTTGCGGTTCTCGCGAGCAGGAATCTCTGGTCCGGAAATGTCGAAGCGAACGCCGGCGTGCGGGTGGGTGAGTCCCTTGCCGCGGGAGGCGAGCAGGACCAGGTAGAGCGCGGAGAAGATGTAGGGCAGCAGGTACATGATGGTAGCCAGCTGCACCATGGCGTTATAAGAGGTCTCGTTCAGATAGAAGATGATGATGAAGACCTGGATGACCGAGGTGGAAATCAGCTGTGCGACCCAGGGAGCACCGGCGACGTTGATGGTGCCGATCTTGCGAGGGATAAGGCCATCGATAGCCATCATGACAATTGGCTCAGCACACAGCATCTGCCAGGAGACGTATGCGCCCAGCACGGACAGGCACAGACCAATCGAAATCAGCGCGCCACCCCACGGGCCGACGACCTCAGTCAGCACGGAAGCCATGGAGTTATCCGGCAGTGCGGCGAGTTCTTCCTGCGTTAGCACACCGAAAGACAGCGTGGACACCGAGACGAGCAGCGCCAGTACAGCGAAGAAGCCGATGACGGTGGCGCGGCCGACATCGGAACGCGTGCGCGCCTGCTTGGAATAGACCGAAGCGCCCTCGACACCAATAAAGACCCAGACGGTAAAGAGCATGATGCCCTGGATCTGCTCAAATAAGGAGGCATCGGAACGCTCGCCCCAGAAATCGAAGGTGAAACGGTCCCAACTAAAGCCAATAAAGGCAACCAGCACGATAAAGGCCAAGATCGGAACGATCTTGGCAATCACGGTGACCATGTTCATAAAGGCCGCTTGCTTGATGCCGCGGGCCAGTACAGCAAAGATGCCCCAGGACAACAGCGAGACGGCGATGGCGGAGATCCAGCGGTGGGATTCATCGAAAAGCGGCACGTAATGGCCGATGGTGTTGAAAAACAGCGTGGCATAGCCGACCTGCGCCATGACCGAACCCAGCCAATAACCCCAGCCGGAGGTAAAGCCAATGAAGTCACCCAGACCGGCACGCACATAGGAATACACACCCGAATCCAGGTGTGGTTTACGTTGGGCGAGAATCTGGAAGACGAAGGTCACCGACAGCATGCCCATACCGGCAATCAACCAGCCGATGAGCATGGCGCCGGGACCGGCGACAGAGGCAATATTCTGCGGTAGCGAGAAGATACCGGCGCCCACGGTCGAGCCAATGATTAGCGCGATGAGGGTCCACACGGTCACCGAGTGAGAACGCTGGGTGCTGGAGTTCATTCGCCTAAAATACCTTATACTTTTGGCTCATGACTATTTTGTTGCTGGATGAACGCTGGCCGACCCAAATTCCCCTGGAAGCAGTCGGCGCGGTGGAAGGCCCGGTGGAGTTCAGCAGTGAGGTGCCGGTGTCGGTGCGGTGGAACATCGATAAGCTGCTGCGCACTACCGACGGCGAAGGGCTGTGGGTGAGTATGGACCCACACGACCCGGAAACCCGCCGCCGGATGGAGCAGGGGGAGCGGGTGATTGAGGCGGCATCGCTAAGCGATGCAGTCTGGCAGGCCCAGCAAGTCATGCAGCGGGCGCGCCGGATTGGCCAGTGGGAGCGCGAGCAAACGCATGAAACGCTGTTGCCTTACCTGGAAGAAGAGGCCGCGGAGTTCGCCGAAGCCGTGCGCGAGGCCCCGGCGGAGATGTGCAAGGAGCTTGGCGATGTCTTCTTACAAGTACTCTTCCACGCCGAAATCGCCTCTACCTTCAGCTTGGATGACGTGGCGGCAAGCTTTGTGACAAAAATGCGCTCCCGCGCGCCGTACCTCTTTGATGGCACGGAAGACATCGTGGATGTCGACGAGCAGGAGCGCCTATGGGCAGAAGGGAAACGCTACGAAGACAGCGCCGGAGCGTAGTCGTTGAGCAGGGAGGACAGCTGAGCCAGGCCCGGGACGGTTGGATCCGGCTTGACCAGGTTGCAGGTCAGGGCGCGGTCAGCGGCGGTGCCGGAGTACTTGATGACTGCCAGGCCCAGCATGTCCAGGCGCGGGGTGCCATTGAGAGCCTGCAGGTTGCGGGCGAGCTGGTTGCGGGTGGTCTCCGGGCCGATGAGCTGGTTGCCGGTCGCACGGCCGACGGTGTCGAGGGTGGTCTTGAGCACGCGGCAGTCAGCGGTAGCAATGGCCTGGGAGGCAAGCTTGTCCAGGTCGCCGAGGGTCTGGGCGTTGGCGACAGGCGCGAGGATGAGGGATGCCGCAACGGCAGCAGAAGTGGCAAGGGTACGAAGACGCATGGCAGGTCCTTTGAAGAAGAAGTGATGATGTCCTTTTGCATCCTAAAGCAATTTGTGACGGATGGGAAGGAAATGTCATAACTTTTAGGTTTGGGTGCGTGCTGTAGGATGGTTCCTCATGACTCAAACGCAACGCAGTAGGGGTGGGTGCGGCTGCGCCGGAGCCCTGGTCATCGTGGTGATCGCGTCGTTGCTGATCTGGTCGCTGTCCTTTTTGGGAGATATCACTGCGCGTCGGGACTTAGGTCCGGTGCCCGATAACGTCCCGCCCCAGGCAGGCCAGGAAGTCGCACACATTGATGTGCACGCCCCGGGTCGTACCGCAGACAAGCTGACGTATTGGTCGCAGGATTTAAGTGAGCAAACCCGCATACCGGGCCAAGCTCTGCGCGCGTATGCGAATGCGGAGCTGATTGCTCGTGATGCCTGGCCGGAGTGCAACCTGCGCTGGAACACTTTGGCAGGGCTGGGCTGGGTGGAAACTCAGCATGGCACCTACAACGGCAACCGTTTGCGTCCGTCCAAGCTGAACGATGCCGGCTACCCCGAACCGGCCATCGTCGGCATCCCGCTTGATGGCACCAATAGCACTGCGCGGATTGAAGATACCGACAACGGTGAATTGGACGGCGATACTGAATTTGATCGCGCAGTCGGGCCGATGCAGTTTATCCCGAGCTCGTGGCAGCGCTACGGCCGGGATGCCAATGGCGACGGGCGCGCCGACCCTAATCAGATCGATGATGCTGCGCTGAGTGCGGCGCACCTGTTGTGTACCAATGGCGGCAACTTGGACGAAGCACAGGGCTGGATGCGGGCGATTTTCTCCTATAACCAATCGAACCAATACGTCCGCGATGTAGCCGATGCGGCGAACGCTTATGCGGTCGGTCAGCCTGCCTAGATCCAAATAGGGGTTGAGCACTCGCGCGCGCGGGTTTTCTGGAACAATTGGCTAGTGGAAGTCTGCGAGTCGGACTTAGATAACTACTAGCTCAACAGGAGTGAGAACAAGCATGGCTGACATCATCCACGCATTTGCCCGCGAGATCATGGACTCCCGTGGCAACCCGACCGTTGAGGCCGAGGTCTTCCTCGACGATGGTGCTCACGGTCTCGCCGGTGTTCCTTCCGGCGCATCGACTGGTGTGCACGAGGCCCACGAGCTGCGTGACGGTGGCGACCGCTACCAGGGCAAGGGCGTGCTCCAGGCCGTAGAGAACATCAACGAAGAGATCGCGGATGCACTCGCCGGTATCGAGGCCGATGACCAGCGCCTCATCGACCAGGCCATGATCAAGCTGGACGGCACCGACAACAAGTCCCGCCTGGGTGCTAACGCCATCCTGGGTGTGTCCATGGCAGTGGCTAAGGCTGCTGCTGAGTCCGCTGCACTGCCGCTGTACCGCTACATCGGTGGCCCGAACGCGCACGTGCTCCCGGTTCCGATGATGAACATCCTCAACGGTGGCGCACACGCTGACTCCGGCGTCGACGTCCAGGAGTTCATGATTGCTCCTATCGGTGCAGAGACCTTCTCCGAGGCACTGCGCCAGGGCGCTGAGGTCTACCACAACCTCAAGTCCGTCATTAAGGACAAGGGCCTGTCCACCGGCCTGGGCGACGAGGGCGGTTTCGCTCCTTCCGTTGACTCCACCAAGGCTGCCCTGGACCTTATCGTGGAAGCCATCAAGAAGGCTGGCTACGAGCCGGGCAAGGACATTGCACTGGCACTGGACGTTGCTTCCTCTGAGTTCTTCAAGGACGGCAAGTACCACTTCGAAGGTGGCGAGCACACCGCAGAAGAGATGTCCAAGGTCTATGAGGAGCTCATCGGCGAGTACCCGATCGTCTCCATCGAGGACCCGCTGCAGGAAGATGACTGGGATGGCTACGTCACCTTGACCGAGGCTATCGGCGACAAGGTGCAGCTGGTCGGCGATGACTTCTTCGTGACCAACCCTACCCGTCTGCAGGAGGGCATCGATAAGAAGGCTGCCAACGCTTTGCTGGTGAAGGTTAACCAGATCGGTACCCTGACCGAGACCTTCGACGCTGTCGACCTGGCTCACCGCAACGGCTACCGCACCATGATGTCCCACCGCTCCGGCGAGACCGAGGACACCACCATTGCTGACCTGGCAGTTGCTCTCAACTGTGGCCAGATCAAGACTGGTGCCCCGGCACGTTCTGAGCGCGTGGCCAAGTACAACCAGCTGCTGCGCATTGAGCAGGAGCTTGGCGATGCCGCCGTTTACGCCGGTCGCAGCGCCTTCCCACGCTTCCAGGGCTAATCGCTACTGAAGCATAAAAGTTCCCGGCCCCTGCGCGAGTGATCGCTGCGGGTGGCCGGGTTCTCGCTATGATGAGTACCCTATGGCGCGCAAGAAAAACACTTCCTTCCGGACCACCGTTCCGGTGGCTTCGCGTGCGACAAAAGGGACTTCTTCTGCCAAGCTGCGCAAGAAGCCACAAGTCGACATCGTAGGTATCGCGGTCATCGTCAGCGTCGTGTTGTTGGTGCTGCTGTTTATCGCCACTCCGCTGCGCAACTACTACCAAGGTCGCTCGGAGATTGCGTACCTCAATGAGTCGATTGCGGCGAAGGAAGCCGAAAAGGCACGCCTGTCGGAAGAAATTGAGCGCTACGAGTCGGATGAGTTCTTAGAACAAGAAGCCCGCCGTCGCTTTGGCCTTGTCGAAGAGGGCGAGATGGCCTACCGCATCCTGGATCCGCGCATGCAGGGCGGCACCACGACGACTACCGATAAGCATGCTGAGGAAGATTCCCGCAGCTGGGAAGAAGTCCTCTGGGAGTCTTTTGCTGAGCCGCCAGAAAATGACGCGGATACGCCGGACCCGGGCAACCTGCCGATTCAAGAAGACCCAGTAGAAGAGCAGCCAGACCCTTAAAACATAAGTGCGCGGGACATGGAATAATGCCAACCATGACCGTGAGTACTCAAGACCTCGAGACCGTCGCTAAGCAGCTCGGCCGTAAGCCCCGTGGCGTGTTAGAGATTGCCTACCGCACCCCGGATGAGCAGCCCGCCGTAATTAAGACCGCACCGAAGCTGGAAGACGGCACGCCTTTTCCCACCCTGTATTACCTCACCGACCCGCGCCTGACTGCTGAGGCTAGCCGCCTGGAGGTCGCCCACGTGATGAAGTGGATGGAAAAGCGCCTTGGCGAAGACGAGGAACTCGCCGCTGATTACCAGCGCGCCCACGAGTACTACCTAAACAAGCGCAACGCCATTGAGGATCTTGGCACCACCTTCTCCGGTGGCGGCATGCCGGAGCGTGTCAAGTGCCTGCATGTGCTGATTGCCTACGCGCTGGCCGAAGGCCCGGACCACTTCCGCCTCGGCACCGAAGCCGTCGCCATGGCTGCCGACCACGGCCGCCTGCGCGGCACCGCCATCCCGCAGGACTGGCCCACCGTCGAGGACCTGGGCATCGACCTCGCTGACTTCGATTTCTCCAACGCAGAATAGGGGAGAGGACTATGACTCGTGTTGCTGCCGTCGATTGCGGCACCAATTCCATCCGTTTGCTCATTAGCGACATCTCCGAAAAGGGCAAGATCAAAGACATCTCCCGCACCATGGAGATCGTCCGCCTCGGCGAAGGCGTCGACGCCACCGGCGAAATCTCCGAAGCCGCCCTGGCACGCACCCACGCCGCCTTGGAAGATTACGTCGGCCAAATGCGCTTTGAGGGTGTTACGCGCGTGCGCATGGTCGCTACCTCTGCCACCCGTGATGCGAAGAACCAACAGCAGTTCTTCAACATGACTGCCGAGCTCCTCGGCCAAATCCAGCCTGGTGCCCGCGCTGAGGTCATCTCCGGTGAAGAGGAAGCCAACCTCTCTTTCAAGGGTGCTGTCAGCGACCTGACGGAAGAAAAGTCCCCCTACTGCGTCATCGACTTGGGCGGCGGCTCGACTGAGTTCATTGTCGGCACCTCCGATGGCGACATCCTCGGCGCCTACTCCGCGCAGATGGGCTGCGTGCGCCTGACCGAACGCATCCTTCGTACCGACCCACCCACCGAGACAGAAATCGAAATCGCCCAAGACTATGTCGCGGACCGCATGGAGGAAGTCGAAAAGATCGTCCCGGTCTCCAAGGCCAAGACCTTCGTCGGCTGCGCTGGCACCTTCACCACGCTCTCCGCCCTGGCCCAGGGGTTGGAGCGTTACGATGCCGACGCCATCCACGGAACCCAACTGCGCTTCGACGCTCTGCGCGTACTCATCCGTGAGCTGGCAAAATCGCCTGCCGATGTCCGCGCCCTCAACCCGGTCATCCACCCGGGGCGCGCCGATGTCATTGGTGGTGGTTCCATTGCAGTCGAGGGCATCATGAACCTTGTTGAGCGCAACAGCAAAGCCGATTCCTTCATCATCAGTGAAAAGGACATCCTCGACGGCATCATCGCCGGTCTAGCTGCAGAAATGCGCTAAACCGACCCGTTGTGCCAACCACGACGCGCGTGACCTAAAATAGGAGAACGCGCTGGCCCCCATAGCCCAATCGGCAGAGGCAGTCGACTTAAAATCGATTCAGTGTGGGTTCGAGTCCCACTGGGGGCACCATAACTCCAGGTCAGAAGGTGGAAGATATAATTATTTTCCCAACTGTACCTTTAAATCGGCCATTTATTTGCTATTTATTAGGCGGCTTTGGGTGTTCTAGGCAGCCCTGATTGGTAGTTTTGTTCGATTCTTGACGACCGTGAGTGTGATGCCTTTGAGTGGCATTGCTAGCAGGTCGAAATCTCCCAACGCTCTGGATGGTTGGGGCTTGCATCTGTGTGCATTACAAAGACATAAATTCGCAATTCTTGGCAACGTTTAGAAGGAATTTTGGCAATCTAGACAAATTTCTTCGCAGATGGGGAACTAGTTGGAGATGTGTACCGTTGTGTAGAAAGAAGAGATAATTCTCCCCTACAAGCGAAAGGATTGGGATCTACGTGCGTTCGAGTAATCCCGTAATGACATCCCTGACTAGCGAACAGCAGCAGGGTGGTCAGGGTGGTTACGCCTCCGCTGACTACAACAACCCTTTTGGTCAGCAGCAGACCCCACAGAATGAGCGACCAATGACCGTTGACGATGTGGTCACCAAGACCGGCATCGTCCTGGCCGTGATTATTGCTGGTGCCGTAATCAACTTCGGTATCGGCGCATTCGTTAACACAGGCCTTGCTATGGGCCTCACCTTGGTCGGTGCCATCGGTGGCCTTATCACCGTATTAGTCTCCACTTTCGGCCGTAAGTTTGGTTCCGCCCCTGTAACGCTGACCTACGCTGCCTTTGAGGGCCTGTTCGTCGGTGGCTTCTCCTTCCTCTTCGCTGGCATGAGCATTGCCGGTGGCAATGGCATGGCAATCATTGGCCAGGCAATCATTGGCACTGTCGGTGTCTTCATCGGTATGCTGCTCGTCTACAAGACCGGCGCCGTTAAGGTCACCCCGAAGTTCAACAAGATCATGTTTGGCCTTATCGCTGGTGTGGCTGTCATGGCTCTGGGTAACCTGCTGCTGGCTATCTTCACCGGTTCTAGCCCGCTTCGCGATGGCGGCACCATCGCCATCGTGTTCTCCCTGGTCTGCATCGTTCTGGCTGCTCTGTCCTTCATGACAGACTTTGACGAGGCTGACCGCATGATCCGCGCTGGCGCTCCGGCTAAGTACTCCTGGGGTATCGCCCTGGGTCTGGCTGTTACCCTGGTCTGGCTCTACACCGAGATCCTGCGTCTGCTGTCTTACTTCCAAGACCGCTAAGGCCTAATAGCTCCAAAGTCCCTGCCGATTCGGCAGGGACTTTTTTATGCGCCAGCACTCTGTGACGGTAAACACTTTCTAAACTTTTCGTGTCCACAAAACAACGCTCGTATGGCCGACGTATAAACAGTGTAACCAGACGTTTTCGCTGCTCACTTTGGTGAATTCTTACATTCTTGTAATTCAGGGGTGGCAATGGGGGTAATAATTCGGCGATTGTGGACATGTACACCAATTAAAGGTCTACTCGCACACACATTCCCCGTCCAGCCAATGAGCAGGAAATTTTTACCTAATTCTCGTAATCCAATTCACCCTTTGGTGTTTGTTGAGCGACGGTTGCCTTCCGAGGGTCAATTCGTCTCGTCGCGACAAAGTGTGCTGGGTCATGCATGATTGTGCCCAGGACGTTCGGAACACGACGTCGGGACGGGCAACCGCCTCGGGGTCCCCGCCAGAGCGCGAGAGCGTAACTGGAGTCCGGAGGTCCTTGCTCATTGGATTGTTTCTATCGAGGGGATGCTATGCAACGGCTGGGATTCGCAGCGCTGCTGACGGCTACGTTCGCAGTAGTGGGCTGTAGTGCGGAAGCCGGTGTGCGGAACGCGTCGGAGGAGGCGTCGCTGGAACAACGCGACGGCGAGGGGGCCTCTGATGGTACTAGTGCCACCGGTAGCCAGGGTGAGGCAGCGAATCCCGACGGGGGAGTCGTAGACGGTCATCCCGGGGGACTCGAAGACGACAATTCCAATGAGCAAAACGACGCCGGTGGCGGGGCTTCGGGGGGCCTCGCCACCGCAAGCGACGAGGGCTACGGCGTCCTTCCACCGCTCGGCCCCTTCGACCCAACTGCTCCAGACTTTGAACTCTTCGACCCTTGCACAGAAATCCCGCAAGAGGTGTTCGATGAACTTAATCTCGAGAGAGTTGAAGAAGGCCTGGACCTTGAAAGTGTAAAGAACTGTACTTTCAGTATGACTGATGGGCCTTTTGTGATGGGATTGTCCGGTCTGGCAGTAGACCTCGAAACTGTAGCTGCGCAGGCTATCGGAGACCGTATCATTTTGGACGACGCGGTCACTCCGCACTCCATGTTTCATCAAATTGACCCTGAAAAGGGATTTCATTGCGCGATGCATACAGAGACTTCGCGAGGAACTTTAATGCTTTCGATTGGTAGCTTTAGCGAGAAAATTGAAGGTGCGGCTGTCTGTTTGATGGCCGATAAATATATGCAAGATCTTGTTTAGAATTGTCTTACGGGGGAAGAATGAAGATTAGTACTGAATCCATGGCTACGTCCTCTCTGAGGTTGTTGAGCACAGCCTTTATTAGCGGGGTAGTGGCTGAAGGGGTGACTTCGCCAATTGACCAAAGCTTTTCAAGTGTTTCTGGAATCGATGCGGTCGGAGGAATTTTTGAGCGCACACTCACCTCTGATGTTGGTTCCGCAAAAAATTCGCTTCGAGAATTTGGTCAGCAAGTTGAATGGCTCGGTGACACGCTTCGCTCTGAATTCAAGGCATTTTTTAACCAGGAGTCTTCAAATAGTCATGCACTAGATATTGCGGATGCCGGTGGAGCAGTAGGGCATGAAAATATGCCTATTGTTAATCAACCACAGCCAGGCTACAGCCACTTTTCCTTTGTGCCCCCGAGTGTAAGCGTTGGGCCGAGTTTGCCTGCTCTCGTAAACAATTTGTCATTTACAAAGCATGCAAGTCTAAAGAGTACTCGTGAAGAGTGGAATAAGCTTGGGGAGCACGTTGGGAACATCGTGCAAAGTCTTGACGAGATTGCGGACGCTCTATCCCATCAAAATGAAGCGGAAGCTATTTCGAGGGCTATCAGTAAGATTCAGGAAGTTGCTGGCTCGGGCCGACAGTTTATGGCTAACGCAGACAAGATGGCTTTAAAGGCAACTGTATTTCAAGAGAGTCTGATTGATGCCACACTCGATGGAATGATGTATCAGTTCAAGGTTAATGCTATTCCTGATCCTGCTGCGAAGAAGCTGGCTGAGCAGGCGGCGTTGCAGACGTTGCAGGCGAAGTTGCAGGCGTTGGCGTTGGCGGCGGTGCCGGACCAGCATCCGTTGATGGAGCCGAAGGCTGCTACTGGTGGTGGCAGTATCGATGCTGGTCTGGGTGATGTCGCTGGTGATGGTACGCGGTGTTCGACTGAGTCGGTGGTGTGGCCGAAGGCAATTACTGAGGCTATGGCTAATGGCACTGTGGGGCCAGGTTCGTTTGAGGTGGCTGATGGTCAGATTCAGGCGGTAGCTGGTGTGGACCCGGAGGCGGTGCAGCAGTTGCGAGAAACTGCGCATCGGGAAGGTACTCGGGCGCTGCGTGAGATGGGCTTTGGAGATGTGCTGCCCATGGATGCAGGAAGTTTGGCAACGCAGCAGGCGGCGACACCGTCGATGGCGAGTGCGGGTACTGGTTTCGGTACGGCTACTCCGATGGGCGCTGGTGCTTCTGGTGTTGGTGCGGGTCCGGCGGGTGCCGCTGCGGTGAGTGGTGGTGCGGTGCCAGGTGGTCAGACGGGCATGGGTGGCTTTGCTCCGGTTGGTGCGGCTGTTGGTGGTTCGGGAAGTAACCGCTTGGCAGCGGGAATCCGTGGAGGTTCTTTTGGTGCGGCACCTGGTGGGGTAGCGGCACGGTTGAATCCGGGTGGAGCTGGTGCTGGTTATGGCGGTGCAGGTGCTGGCGCAGGTAATGGTGCGGCATCGCCGAGGGCTATTGGAGGCCCGGGTGCGGGGGCATCGTCAGGTGCGGCTGGTGCGGCTGGTCAGTCTGGTGGACAGGCAGCCCGTGGTGGGGGTGCGATGCGCGGTATGGTGCCGATGATGGCGGGCCCGCGCGGTAATGACAAGAAGGAGACCTTGGTCAAGATGGTGACCACGAAGGTCGAGCGCGACCCGAATCGCCGGGACTTGTTAGGCGAGGCACCGGCGGTGGTGCCAGGTGTTATTGGTGATTGGGTGCGTGACCAAAAACCTGACTAGGAAGTGGACTTAATCCACGATCGGCAAAGGCCCGGGGATGAACCCGGGCCTTCATGCTGTCATGAGAAGTTACTGCTGACCAGGAGCGTCAGCGATGCCGTCAGTGGCGCGGACCTCAGGGTCGATTGCCTCGGTCGGGGTTACCTCGAGGATCTGCGGCTCGCCAGCTTCGTTGGTGGCGGCGCCGGTGTCCTGGCTCTCGGCGTTCTCGGCAACAGCCGGAGCGGTGCCGGTGAAGGTGGACGCGTTGTCGACCTTCTCAGCGTTGGAGTCCTGCTCGTTCGGCGGGTGGCAGGCGGCCAGGGTCAGGCCGGCGGCGAATACGAGGCTAGCGGTGGCAAAGCGAGGGAACTTCTTCATGAGATTTCTTTCTCCAGAAAGTGGATATAGAACTGCGGGGTTTAAGACTGGCGCGGAGTAGCTGCCTTAGCTGAATCATACGGCGCGGCGGACTCGATCGTCACCGAAATGGTCTTGCCATTTGGAGCGGTGTACTCACGGGTCTCACCTTCCTGGGCACCCAGGATGGCAGCGCCCAGCGGGGACTGCTCAGAGTAGGTCTCCAGATCCTTGTTATCGGAGGCAGCAGCGCGGGTACCGATAAGGAAGGTTTCCTTGTCCTCAGAATCGCCGTTGTAGTAGACGTGCACGACCGAACCGATGTGAGCAACGCCTTCCTGGACGGTGCTGCGCTCGGTGGTGGCGTTGGCGAGAACCTCAGAAATCTGCTTGATGCGGGCCTCTTCCTGGTCCTGCATCTCACGTGCGGCGTCGTAGCCGGCGTTCTCCTTGAGGTCGCCCTCTTCGCGGCGCTCGTTAATTTCGGCAGCAACGACCGGGCGGTGGTCGATCAGAGCCTGCAACTCGGCTTCGAGCTTTGCCTTGGTTTCCGGCGTGATGTATTGCTTCTGCTCAGCCATTCTGCAACCTTCCGTGTGGGCGTTAAGATTTATTCGGGTGGAATATGGCACCCCTTCTAAGCGACCCAATACTAGCACAACGGACTAATTGGATTCTGCATAGTCAGGGTTATCTACATCCAGATAAGGGGGGATTTCGCCCGAGCAACCGTAGACACCGCCAGCGACGGCACGGTGGTTGGTGGGAACGTCGACGGCGACGCGGAAGGTGTCGCGGCCATCGGCAGGCACTGCAAACTCACGGCGGCCGACCTCAGCCTTGGCGTAGTCGTAGGCCTGGACGATGCAGTAGGCGGCCTCATCTGGGCGGTTGCGGGTGACGTCGGTCCAGATGCGCAGGGTTTCATCGTCACGCACTTCATGGGTGACATAGGTGATCTGCGCGTTGACTTCGTTGCGGTCCCGGAAGAACTGGAAGGCGTAGATGACAGCCGCTGCCACGACCGCAATGAGGATGATCACCAGGGCACGGCTGGCCACAGTCGAGGATTTCGCAGGGGCAGAGGAGCCATAACGTGCTCCCGAGCGAGGTGAAGCAGACATGCTCGTAAGCTTAGCCGACTGCGGTGCTAAACCCACGATCGCATATGATGGGTGGCTGTTCGAGAAATCTAGAAAGGGAGGCGGATGAGACAGTGAGCGGTTTGCGACTGTTAGCAATCCATGCGCACCCGGACGATGAGTCCTCTAAGGGTGCGGCCACGACCGCGAAGTATGCAGCGGAAGGAAACGTGGTTTCTGTCCTCACCTGTACCGGCGGCGAGCGCGGCGATATTTTGAACCCCGCGATGGATCGTCCTGGTGTCAAAGAAAATATGGTCAACGTGCGTCGTGAGGAAATGGCAGAGGCTGCCGCGGCACTCGGTGTGCATCACCTGTGGCTCGGCCACGTGGATTCCGGTTTGCCGGATAATCCAGACAACCTGCCGATGCATGAGCTGCTGCCGGAAGGCTGCTTCGCGCTGATGCCTGACGATGAAGTCGCCCAGGAATACGTCAAGGTCATTCGTGAGCTGCGTCCGCACGTCATCGTTACTTATGACGAAAATGGTGGCTACCCGCACCCGGACCACCTGATGGTGCACCGCGCGTCGATGATTGCGTGGGAAAAGGCAGGCGACCCGAACTACCACCCGGAGCTCGGCGAGGCCTGGGAGCCGCTGAAGCTGTACTACAGCCACGGCTTTGTCTACCAGCGCATGAAGATCTTCCACGACCTGTTGGAAAAGGAAGGCAAGACCAGCCCGTATGCGCCGATGATGGCGCGCTGGGATACCACTTTCGGCGACATCATGGAGCGTGTGACCACCCAGGTGGAGTGCGCGGACTACTTCTCCAATCGCGAAAAAGCCCTGCGTGCGCACGCTACTCAGATCGATCCGGCCGGTGCATTCCTGGCCACCTCCGTAGAAGATCAGCAGAAGTATTGGCCGACTGAAGAGTTCGAGTTGGCCCGTACACGCGTGTCCACGGCGCTGCCAGAAACAGATCTATTTGCAGGAATCGAGAAAGTAGAGCAATCTTAGGACTATGAGCTCATTTGATTCGCTAGCCGATGTCTATTTCTTGGCCCAGGCTGCAACCGATGGCCCGATGGGCCCGGAGTTCGGTAAGGCTTCGCCCATTGGTCTGCTGATCCTGGTGTTGATGCTGGTCGCAGTGTTGATGGCGGGCTGGAATTTCCACCGTCGTTACTCGCGCTTCCGTCGTCGCACCATGTTCGCTGAAGACCACGGCATCGATCCCTTCGATGACGAGGCCATCGATAAGGCGATGAAGGAAGCCGGCATCTACGATCGCCGCAAGCGCTCTGTCTTCTAGAGCAATTAGTTTAGTAGAGATAAACTAGTAGCCGTGAGTTTCCTTCCGCAGTTGCTATACCCGGCCTATGAGGCGCGTTTGCTGCGCTCATTGAAGGGTAAGCCCCAGCCCAAGCACGTCGCCATCATGGCAGACGGCAATCGACGCTGGGCGCGGGAGGCTGGTTTCACCGATATCAGCCACGGGCATCGTCAGGGTGCCAAGAAAATCGGGGAGATGATCTCCTGGTGCGCAGACACTGACATTGAGGTCGTCACCATCTACTTGCTGTCCACGGAAAACCTTAAGCGGGACCAGCAGGAAGTTCAGCTGCTCTTCGACATCATCTCCGATGTCGTCACGCATCTGTCCCAGGGGGATTTAGGCTGCCAGGTGCGTCTGGTGGGGCATTTGAATCTGTTGCCGGAAAAGATCCGGGACAAGATGCAGCGCGCCACCGAAAAGACTGCGGAGAACAACGGCGTTATCGTCAATGTCGCAGTCGGCTATGGCGGCCGCCAGGAAATCGTGGATGCAGTCCAAGAACTCATCCGCGCCGAAGCAGCCCAGGGCACCACTGCCGATGAAATGGCAGAACACGTCAATGCCCAGGCCATTACTGAGCACCTCTACACCAAGGGCCTGCCCGATCCGGATTTGGTGATTCGCACCTCCGGCGAGCAGCGTCTCTCCGGCTTCTTGCTGTGGCAGGCAGCGTATTCGGAAATCTGGTTCACCGATACCTACTGGCCAGCCTTCCGCAAGATTGATTTCCTGCGCGCGCTGCGTGACTATTCCCAGCGCTCCCGCCGCTTTGGCAAGTAGGCTTTAAGCCATGGCCACCATTGTTTATGACTCCTTTTATGGGTCGACCCGGCAGTATGCGGACGCTTTGGCAGTGCTTATCGATGCCACCGTAGTCCCCCTCGCAGAAGCCAACGGCGAAGAACTCATCGCAGCCGGCGAACCAGTGATCGTGTTATCCCCGGTGCATGGGCCGCAGATTCGGGGTGCGGAATTCGTCGCAAAGCATCGCTGGGGCAAGACCCCCGTCGCAGTAGCAGCGGTGGGCATGACCCTGCTGGATGAGGCGCGACAAAAGGACCAGCTTGCCCGCATCGTCGGCGAGAATATTCCGCGCTTTTACCTGCCTGGCAGGCTGAATTATTCGCAGTTAAGCCAGTCGCATCGCACGGTCATGCGCACCATCGTCACCGCCCTGCGACTCAAGCCGCTCAAGAGCGCGAATGAAAAAGCCATGGTCAAAGGCTATGACAAAGACATCGATCGAGTGGACATCGATGAACTCAAGCCGCTGGTGAAGTGGGCGCGTTCTTAAAGCTTGCGCATGCGCACGCGCTCGACCAAGTGGTGTGAGCCCTTGCGCAGCACCAGCGAGGCGCGCACACGGGTCGGCAAGATGTTTTCGACCAGGTTAGGCAAGTTAATCGACTGCCAGATTTCACGTGCTTGCTCAAAGGCTTGCTGGTCTTCCATGTCGGCGTAGTGCGCGAAGTGGGCGCCGGGTTCGCGGAAGGCGGTGTGGCGCAGTTGCAGGAAGCGGTCGATGTACCAGCTTTCGATGTCATCGACGCGCGCATCGACGTAGACGGAGAAATCAAACAGATCCGAAATCATCAGCGTCGGGCCAGTCTGCAGTACGTTGAGACCTTCCAAGATGAGGATGTCCGGGCGGTTTACCATCTGGTGCTCATCGGGAAGAATGTCGTAGGTGATGTGCGAATACACCGGGGCTTTGACCTGTTCCTTGCCGGATTTTACGTCCGTGACAAAGCGCATGAGCTTGCGGCGGTCATAGGATTCCGGAAAGCCCTTGCGTTCCATCAGGCCGCGCTCTTTAAGGACCCGGGTGGGGTAGAGGAAGCCATCGGTAGTAACCAGGTCCACCTTCGGGTGCGAATCCCAGCGCTGGAGCAGTACCTGCAGCAAACGCGCCGTCGTCGACTTGCCCACCGCCACCGAGCCGGCCACGCCAATGACGAAAGGAACGCGCGCAGGCGGGTTGCCCAAGAACTGTTCTGTGGCCGTCGTCAGCTTCTGGCGTGCCTCCACTTGGAGGTGAATAAGACGCGAAAGGGGGAGGTAGACCTCCGCCACTTCGTTCAAATCGATGCGATCGCCAAGACCTGAAAGCTGCTCAACTTCGGACTCAGTAAGCACCTGCGGCATGGATTTACGCAGCTCACGCCAGGTATCACGAGAGAAGTCAAGGTAGGGGCTGGAATCAGGAGTACGCGCCATGCCTACTATTGTCGCACCTTGCTGCATGGAAGTTGGGTAATGGCCCCCACAAGGAAAATGGCTCCGTTATTATTGGTAGCGCTACCAATTTCCAATCGAGAAGGGAAATCTCGCTTCATGACTGCTGCGAATAATGAAGTTTTGAACAAGGAGCTCCGTGAGCTCGATCCGGATGTATTTGAGGCCATCGGCGGCGAGATTTCCCGCCAGCGCGACACTCTGGAGATGATTGCTTCTGAGAACTTTGTTCCGCGCGCCGTACTGCAGGCACAGGGTTCTGTCCTGACCAACAAGTACGCCGAGGGCTACCCGGGCCGCCGTTACTACGGTGGCTGCGAAAACGTCGATGTCGTCGAAAATCTCGCCCGTGACCGCGCCAAGGAGCTCTTCGGCGCAGAGTACGTCAACGTCCAGCCGCACTCTGGTGCGCAGGCCAACGCCGCTGTGCTGGCTGCACTCGCTGAGCCGGGCGACAAGATTCTCGGCCTCTCCCTTGCTCACGGTGGCCACCTCACCCATGGCATGAAGCTGAACTTCTCCGGCAAGCTTTACGATGTCGCCGCCTACGAAGTCGACCCAGAAACCCTGCGCGTCGACATGGACAAGCTGCGCGAGCAGGCCATCGCAGAAAAGCCGAAGGTCATCATCGCCGGCTGGTCCGCGTACCCGCGCACCTTGGACTTCGCGAAGTTCCGCGAGATCGCCGATGAGGTCGGCGCATACCTGTGGGTCGATATGGCTCACTTCGCAGGTCTGGTTGCTGCTGGTCTGCACCCGTCCCCGGTCCCGCACGCTGACGTGGTTTCCACCACCGTCCACAAGACCCTGGGTGGTCCGCGTTCTGGCATGATCCTGGCGAAGCAGGATTTGGCTAAGAAGCTCAACTCCAATGTCTTCCCAGGCCAGCAGGGTGGCCCGCTGATGCACGTCATTGCTGCCAAGGCTATCGCTATGAAGCTGGCTGCCACCCCTGAGTTCAAGGAGCGTCAGGAGCGCACCCTGGAAGGTGCAAAGATTCTGGCTGAGCGTCTCATGCAGGACGACACCAAGGCCGCTGGCGTTGACGTGCTCACCGGCGGCACCGACGTTCACCTGGTCCTGGTTGACCTGCGCAACTCCGACCTGGATGGTCAGCAGGCTGAGGACCTCCTCCACGAGGTTGGTATCACCGTCAACCGCAACGCCGTGCCGAACGACCCACGCCCGCCGATGGTTACCTCCGGCCTACGCATCGGTACCCCGGCCCTGGCTACCCGCGGCCTGGACACCGAGGCTTTCACCGAGGTTGCCGACATCATCGGTACCGCCCTGGCACAGGGCAAGGACGCAGACGTCTCTGCTCTGCGTGCTCGCGTGGAGAAGATCGCTAAGCAGTTCCCGCTCTACGAGGGCCTGGAAGACTGGAAGCTGGTCTAATAAACGGTGCGCTTGCTTGTCGTAGATAACCACGACTCGTTTACTTTTAACCTCGTGGACTACGTCCAGCGAGTGCTCGGTTCCCGCCCAGACGTACTTCCCAACAATGCTTCGGTGAGCGACTGGGCGGATTATGATGCCGTCATCATCTCGCCGGGCCCAGGTACCCCGCATAATCCGGAGGACCTGGGCCTTTCGGCTGCCGCGCTGCAGCTTTACGATGGCCCCATCCTCGGCGTCTGCCTAGGCATGCAAGCCATGGTCGTCGATGTTGGTGGCACCGTCGCTGCGGCCCCTCGGCCCGTCCACGGCGAAAAGGCGGTGATCACCCACCGCGGAACCGATCTCTTCGCCGGACTGGATAACCCCTTAGATGTCGTGCGCTATCACTCTCTGATCGCAACCGACATCCCGGAGGACTACCAGGTCACCGCCACTGTCGCGAACCTGCCGATGGCCATCGCCCATCGCAGCCTGCCGCGCTGGGGCGTGCAATTCCACCCGGAATCGCTGTTGAGTTCCAGCGGCGTTGAGCTCATCTCCAACTTCATCCAGCTAGCCCGCCGCCACTATGCGCAGAAGTATTACAGCCTGCGCACCCTCGACGGCGCCCTCGATCCAGCGGAGGTCGCCTCCGGCTTTGATGGCCAGGTCTTCTGGTTGGATAACGGCGCCTTCAGCATCCTTGGCGACGACTCCGCACCCGGCTCGCGGCACCTTATCTGCCAGGACGCAACAGAGAAGGAAGACTTCTACACTGAACTGGCCCAACCGCGCTTGCCGGATCGCGTCGGCCCGCCGATTCCCGGTTGCGACTTCGCTTTAGGCTGGGTCGGCTACCTCGGCTACGAGATGGCCGACATCGCCGGTCCCGCGCGTCACCGCGCCCCTGGCCCTGATGCCGAACTCATCTACGCCACCCGCGCGGTAGTCATTGACCACGCCCGCAATCAGACCCACTTGCTGAGTTTCGCGGGTGATGAGGAGTGGGACATCGTGAAGCGTGCGCCGAAGCCAGCAGGGAAGTGGCAGCCCGAACTGAACCTGGTGCACGACCGAGAGGACTACCTCGATCTGATTGACAAGGCCCAGGCAAAGATGCGTGCAGGTGAGTCCTATGAGGTGTGTCTGACCAACCGCATCGAGATGGCCCCAGTGCCGACCCCGCTGGAGACCTTCATCGAACTGCGGGCGGCGAACCCCAGCCCGCGTGCGGGATACCTGGGCTTTGCTGTACAACAGTTACTCTCGACAACCCCAGAGCTTTTCCTGCGGGTGGACAGCAACGGCGTGGTTCATTCCCGCCCCATCAAGGGAACCCGCCCGCGCGGTGCGAACCGAGTCGAGGACGCCCAGCTGCGCACCGAACTCGAAGGACCAAAAGAACGCGCCGAACTCCTCATGGTCGTCGACATGGTGCGCAATGACTTATCGCGTGTCTGCGATAGCGTGCGCGCCGGGTCTTTTGGCGTCGAATCCTATGCCACTGTCCACCAGCTGATGTGTGAAATTTCTGGACATCTATCCGTCGGCCGGGGACCGGCCGACGCCATTCGCGCGGCCTTCCCGGGTGGGTCGATGACCGGTGCGCCAAAGGTGCGAACGTGTGAGATCATCGCCGACCTCGAAGACACCTGGCGTGGCGTGTATTCGGGCGCTTTCGGATTCATCTCACCCGTAGGCACGGCAGATCTGTCGATGGTCATCCGCAGCATCGTCAATACGCCTGAGCAGGCTACCTACGGTATGGGCGGTGCCGTGCTTGCCATTTCTGACCCGGTTGCCGAGTGGGAGGAAACCTTGGTAAAGACCAGGCCGTTGACGGAGTATCTCGGCTATGGACTTTAGTTCTTTCCTCGTCCGCGACGGACGCGCGATTCGGCCTGACCTCCACCGGAAACGTCTCGGCGGAATTCCGGATCTGTCTGACATTCCCAAGGCAGGGCAGTGGTTCCCCAAACTCACTGCAGACTCGGTGGAGCTGCGTCCCGCGCCGCCACTGCGTACTTCGACGGTGTTGTGGATTCCAGAAGACCCGGATCCACGCCGGCATCCTCTGCGTAAAGGGCCTGATACGGCGGTGCTTGCGCGCTTACGCTCGCAAGCACGAGACGAAGGCGCTGATGACGCGGTCTTGCATGCCGATGGCTATGTCCGCGAAGCCGCTAATGCAGCGCTGGTCTTTTTCGACGAGTCTGGTCCGGTGCAGGCACCGGAATCAGAGGTATTGGCCTCGACGACCGTGCAGGGCACGGTGGAGGCCGGACTCATGCCGACGCCGCGTCGGAGGAATATCACCCTTGAGGAAGCGTTCACGCTGCCTGCGTTGGCGGCGAGTGCGCTGCACGGATGGACGCCGGTTCACGCCTGGGCGGTGCAGGGGCGGGGGATTAAGGCGGCATCGTTAAGCATTGATGCAGCGGGACTCAACGCCGCGCTGTGGGCCCAGGCTGAGAGGATTTAGTCCTCAGATTCTGGTTCGGTGGTGCCGCGCTGCTCAGCAAGAGCGGTGCGGGCCTTGCGCAGCCATTCTGGCTGGTCGGCGAGTAGTTCCTTGATTTCCGCAGTGGTGAGCGGCTTATCCAGGTCGTTCTTTTTGAGTGCGGTTACCGAAATGCCTAGCTTTTGCGCGACAACGGGACGCGGGTGGGGGCCTTCGCGGCGCAGCTTCGCGAGCCACTCAGGTGGGTTGTCCTGCAGGTCGCGCAGCTGCGCGTGGGTCACGGCGGATTCTTGGAACTCTGCAGGCGCAGCAGGCAGGTAGATGCCGAGCTTCTTAGCGGCGGTCTGCGCGCGCATTGCGGTGCCGGAGGGTTGCAAATTCTGATCAGTCACGTTGCCACCCTAGCACCTTCAGTAGGATTAGCTGCATGCTTAGACTTGCCTTCGCCACCGGCACAGAGCCCGGCAAATGGTTCCGCCGCTACCGGGAGAACACCGCGCACGGGCTAGAAACCATCGATGCTGACGATGCTTTCGCCACCCTGCTGGAGGGCAACGCTGACCTGGCATTGGCGCGCGTGCCTGTCGATGGCGGCGACCCCCGCGCCGACGACAACTTCCATCGGGTGCGCCTCTACGAAGAAGCCCCCGGCGTGGCCGTGCCGAAAGATTCCATCTTCGCGGAGGTCGGCGAGGACGTCGAGGCCTCCGACTTGGCAGATGAACACGTGAACTACCGGCTTGGCGATGGCGCCATGGTCAACATCCCCGACATCCGCACCAGCCTGCAGGTCGTCGGTGCCAACGTCGGCATCGTCATTGCCCCGCGTCCACTGCTGAAGGTCTTGAGCAAAAAGCAGGTCGTGCCGCTGGGGCTCAACGACCCGACGGTGCCACTGACCGAGATTGTGTTGCTGTGGCGCAAGGATGATGATTGCGATGCGATTCAGGATTTTGTCGGTATCGCCAAGGGGCGCACCGCGAATTCTTCCCGCCAGCAAACCCCAAAGAAGAAGACCAAAAAGAAACCTGAGAAGAGAGCTACATCACGTAAAAACAAGTCGTTACCGAAAAGTAAGAAAGGCTCTCACCGGGGTAAACGGCGTCGTTAAGCGCTGAAACTACTCTACGGCAGGGCCAGGTGGTGGCAGGGTTCTCAACTGCGTGGCTAGCGTAGATCTTATTGCGCTTTAAGGATTAAGCGCCCAACGCACAACCAATTAGAGGAGTTAGAACCTATGAAGAAGATGTCCCGTCGCATTGTTGGTGGCTTTGCCGCAGCATCTCTGTCCCTGGCACTGGTTGCCTGCAGCGAGGCAGAAGATGCCGCTGATTCCGCAGGCGATGTTGCTGCTTCTGCTACCGATGCCGCAGCCGGCGCCGTCGATGATGGCGACGCTGTAGACGACGGCGAGTCCGTGGACGGTGCGGGCGCTGCCGACGATCAGGTCAACGACGAAGACGCTGATGCCGACGCAGATGCCGACGGTGCCGAGATGGCCACCGTTGCTACCGCCGATGGCGAGGCTGAGGTTCCGGCAGAGTTCGCTTCCGCTATTGAGGATAAGACCGGCGAGTGGGGCGAGGTCCAGAACATCGAAGAGGGCGACAACGGCTCTGTTGCTACCTTCGTAAACGGCGACCTGCTGGTTTACTCCGAGGATCACGGTGCACAGCCGGTCGTCGGCAAGATTGCTGAGACCTGGCAGAACGAAGGCGGCCTGGACGCTGAGGTTGGCCTGCCGACCGCCGCTGAGCAAGACGCTACCGAGGGCACCGGCTGGACCCAGGACTTCACCGACGGCACCATCTCCTGGCTGCAGGATGACTCCGGTGAGTTCTCCGCTGAGATTGCCTAATAGTTAACGCTTTAGTCTGCGCGTCTTGACGCGCACCCCGGTGTTGCTCCCATGTTGCTGGAGTGACACCGGGGTTTAAGGTTTTCCGAAAGTTCATCTTCCACCCATGTAATTTCTACCTTGGACGCATACGTTGAGTGGTAGCTGGCACGACCGGCTCGGGCCAGCAGTAATTGAATAGCCCACTAGTTGTTCGAATCTCCAAGGGAGACATTGCCACTATGACCAGCTCGGCTACCCTGCACGATATGCCCACCGAATCTTCGACGAAGACGAAAACTTACGTCGTAGATACCTCCGTATTGCTGTCCGACCCGTGGGCACTGCGCAAATTCGCAGAACACGAGGTCATCCTTCCACTCGTTGTTATCTCGGAGTTGGAAGGAAAACGTCATCACCCAGAGCTTGGCTGGTTCGCCCGCCAGGCTCTTCGTCTTTTAGAGGAGCTGCGCTCTAACTTCGATGGCTTGGACCATGCAGTGCCGGTCAATCAGGCAGGCGGTACGTTGCGGGTGGAGCTCAATCATCAGGACCAGTCGCTGCTGCCTGCGTCTTTCCGCGGCGAGTCCGGCGATCATCGCATTTTGGCCTGTGCGCTCAACCTGGCCCACGAGGGCAAGGACACTGTTCTGGTGACCAAGGACGTGCCGCTGCGCGTGAAGGCCGGCGCGGTTGGCCTGGCCGCAGATGAGTACCACGCCCAGGATGTTGTGTCGACTGGGTACAGCGGTATGGCGACGGTCCATGTGCTGCCTGAGGTCATCGATAAGCTTTATGCAGAAGGCGACGTGCTTATCGACGATGCCTACACCACCAACGATGAACCCGTAAGCGAACTGCCCGTCAACTGCGGTGTCACGCTGCAGGCAGGCACCCAGTCGGCGCTGGGGCGCATTACTTCCGATGGCGCTGTGGCGCTCGTGCCTGGCGATGTCAACGCCTTCGGCCTCCAGGGCCGCTCCGCTGAACAGCGCATCGCTTTGGACCTGCTTGCCGATAACAACATTGGCATCGTTTCGTTGGGCGGCCGTGCCGGTACTGGTAAGTCAGCTTTGGCGTTGTGCTCGGGTCTGGAGGCAGTCCTGGAACGCGGCGAGCACCGTCGCATCGTGGTCTTCCGCCCGATGTATGCCGTTGGTGGCCAGTCCCTGGGGTATCTGCCTGGTACTGAGGCAGAGAAGATGAACCCCTGGGCACAAGCCGTCTTCGACACGTTAGAGGGCCTGGTCTCGGACAACGTCATGGAAGAAGTCTTAGACCGCGAGCTCATCGAAGTCCTGCCACTTACCCATATTCGTGGTCGCTCGCTGCATGACTCCTTTGTCATTGTCGATGAAGCGCAGTCGCTGGAGCGCAACGTGCTGCTTACTGTCCTATCGCGCCTGGGCCGCGGCTCGCGGGTGGTGCTGACTCACGACGTTGCCCAGCGCGACAACCTGCGTGTGGGGCGCCATGATGGTGTGCAGGCGGTCATCGAAAAGCTTAAGGGGCATGATTTATTTGCTCATGTCACCTTGCAGCGCTCTGAGCGTTCTGCCATTGCGGAGCTGGTCACAGACATTCTGGAAAGCGACAACATTTAAAGATCCTAAGAACCTGGATGTTCTTGTGGCCATATCGGTGCGCGGACGGGATAATAGTTGCCATGACAGAGAAGAACTCGAAGAAGGGTTTTGTAATCCGCCCATTCCGGAACGCGGATTACCCTCAACTGCGTAAGATCTACGAGGTTGGTCTCAACACCGGTCACGCGACCTATGAGACTCGTGCGCTGACACTGGAGCAGTTCACTAACTCGAAGATCATGTCCTCGGTATTTGTTGCCGTCGAAGAAGACGACGACAACAAGGTGCTGGGTTGGGTATCTGCAGCGCCGATTTCCTCGCGCTCAGTGTTCCACGGTGTGGTGGAAGATTCCATCTACATCGACCCGGATGCACAGGGCCGCGGCATTGCGGGCGCGCTGATGGATAAGCTCATTGAGGTGTGCCAGGACCTGCATAAGTGGGCTATCCACGCCTGGATTTTCCCGGAGAACGAAGGTTCGGCCAAGCTGCACATCTCCCGCGGTTTCGAAAAGGTGGGCACCTACTCCCACTTGGCAAAGATGACCTACGGCGAAATGGCTGGCGAGTGGCGCGATACAGACGTCTACGAAAAGCTGCTGCCAAAGCCGGAGCGTCGCACCAAGGAATAGTACAACTTACACAGCACAAAGGGCCTTCTCCCCACAAGGGGAGAGGCCCTCTATTCGTCTTAGGAGATGGTCTCCTTCAAATGCTCCTCACGCAGCGGGAGCAGCAAAATCAAGGCGATAACTGCCATTGGCACCATCAGTGCGATAACTGGAGTCAGGCCGTAGTTGTAGGAATTTAAGATGGCGTCGCGGATGGCATCGGGAAGCATGGTGACTGCTTCTGGAGTCAGCGAGTTAGCCGCGCCACCGGAGTTGAACTTCTCGATGTACGGTGCCGCCTCCGGACCCATCTGCGCGAAAGCCTCCGGCAGGCGAGTGCTCATTTCATCCTGCATGTTGTGGATGAACAGCGAACCAACCAGGGAAGCACCCAGTGCAGAACCAATCTGGCGGAAGAAGTTATTCGCCGCGGTTGCGGTACCGACCAGTGCAATCGGGAAGGTGTTCTGGACAATCAGGACCAGCACCTGCATGACCATGCCCAGGCCGAGGCCAAAGATGTAGAACTCCACGCCCAGCTGAACCAGCGAGGTATCCACGGTCAGGCGCGACATCCAGATCAGTGAACCGGTCACAATCGCCAATCCGATAATTGGGTAGATCTTGTAGCGACCGGTGCGGGAAATGATGAAGCCAATAACAGTCGAGGTACCGATCATGCCGACCATCATCGGAATCATCATCAGACCAGCTTCGGTCGGGGTGAGCATGTGCACCATCTGCAGGTAGGTCGGCATGTAGCCGAGGACGCCGAACATCGCCAAGCCCAGCACAGTGCCCGACAGAGTGGTCAGCACCATGTTGCGGTGGCGGAACAGGTTCATCGGGATCAGCGGCTCGAGCGCACGCTTTTCGACGAACACAGTCGCAATCGCCCCCAGCACCGTCACCGCACCCAGCGACATGATGACCGAAGAATTCCAGTCATATTCGGTACCGCCCCAGGTAGTCATGAGAATCAGCGAGGTGGTGGTAATCGCAATCAGGGTTGCGCCCAGCCAGTCGAAGCGGCGCATGTTACCTTCGCCTACCCGCAGGTTGAGAGCAAAGACACAAACCACCATGGCGAGGATGCCCAGCGGGATATTCATCCACAAGCCCCAGCGCCAGCCCGGACCGTCTGTGAACCAGCCGCCCAGTACCGGGCCAAGGACCGAAGATAGGCCGAAGACCGCGCCCATGATGCCCATGAATTTGCCGCGCTCACGAGAGCTCGTGACCTCTGCGACGATGGCCTGGGAGGAGATCATCATAAAGCCAGCGCCGAAGCCCTGGATGGCGCGGCCGGCGATGAGCAGGCCCATGCTATGGGCGAAACCGCCGAGTGCGGAACCAACAACAAAGACTGCGATACCGCCGATATACAGCCACTTGCGGCCCAGCATGTCACCGAGCTTGCCGGAAATCGGCATCGCGATGGTCATCGTGACCAGGAAGGCGGAGATGACCCAGCTCATCTGGTCCACACCGCCAAGTTCACCAACGATGGTGGGCAAAGCAGAGGAAAAAATCATCTGGCCCAGCGAACTCATCAGCATGGTGAGCACGAGGGCGCTGAAGACTAAGCCCAGGTTATGGGCACGTGCCGGTGGTTTAGTCGCAGTGGCTACCATGACAGTCCTTTCGCGTAGTTGGTGATGTGCTGGAGGGAATATTCGATTCTTTCGGTCAGCGGATCCTCGCAGTCGACATCGGGCGAGCCGAGTGCCAACCAGATGGCCTCACGAACGAGACCGGCGACAATCATCGCCTCGGTCTCCGCGTCGAGCTCCGGCAGCTTGCGTAGACTGCCATCCTGCTGGAGGCGCTGCGCGATAAGCTCCATGACCTCAGTGGTCTTCGCGCGTTTGCGATTCAGCGCTACCGCTGCCAGCTCGCTATCGCGGGCAATGCGGCGACGTCGTTGTGCGATTTCCGAGTTTTCGTGATGATCATCGACGTGCTGCTTCATCAGCTCGAGCGTCAACGAAATCGCATCGGTTGCTGGGGTGGTGAGGAACCACTCTTTTTGTGCTTGGTCGAAATCGAGACTTGGCGAACCTAAAACCGCCGTGTCTTTGGAGTCAAAGTAGTTAAAGAAGGTGCGGCGGGAAATCCCGGCCTTCTCGCAAATTTCCTCCACGGTTACCGAGGAAAAGCTACGCTCGTCGACCAACGCGGTCGCAGCGTCCTCGATATTCAGCCGCGTATCACGGCGTTTCTGCTCGCGCAGAGAAATATTCTGTTGCATAGCATGCAACTTTACACCTGGTGCAAGTTTGCATCTAGTGCAGAAAGGGTGATTTTAAGCAGGCGGATTTACTGCTGTGACCTACGCCTCCGGTTGCAACTCAGCGTTCACGATGACCTGGCTGTTTTCTTCATAACTGGCCTTGAGTCCCTCCGGGCTCCCCTCGAAAACCCACTGGCCGCCAGCCTGGCATTTCCGGTTCAGCGCCTCGCTCTCGAAGCTCACCCGATTGTCTTCCACCTCCGGCTGCGACAAAAAGACCTCGCACCCGCGCTGCGGATACGCCAAAATCCCGTGACTACCCGTCAGCGCTACCACGCCTGGCCATGGCTGTTCGCCTTCTTGGACGAACTCGCCGCTATAGGTTCCAATCAAATCCTCTGCCTGTTCCGGCGCCGCCACCGGAGTCCTTTCAACCGGCTCTTCTTCTGGCTCGCGGTTTAGCGCAATCAATGCCGCGGCCAACGCGGCAACTAACGCAATCACCAAGACTGCAACTCCGCCTCCGACCACCCAGCGGAAGCTCGTGCGCGATTCTTGGTACCTCTCAAAGGTGTTTTCAGGCATGCGGTCATTTTACCCGCGCCCTTCGCGCTCACCGAAAGCGTCATTTCCGCCCTAGAGCCGTTTCCCGTGACCGCGAAGGGCGCGCCACCCCTGTTCCCATTTCGTGCTCACCCCACCGAACCCTTCGCGCTCACCGAAATGACATTTTCAGAGTAAAACCTGTTTCTGGTGAGCGCGAAGGGTGCGGGGGGAGAAGCGGAAGGCATAAAACGACTAATGCCCCGGCCGAAGCCGGGGCAAAAGTGCGACGGATTAGAAGTTGTCGCGGTCGCGGTTGGTCATGGAGAGAACGTCGAGCTTCTCGTCGAGTTCTTCCTCGGTGAGGTTCTCACCGTCGACGAAGCCGAGGTCGATGACTGCCTCGCGGACGGTGATCTTCTCATGCAGAGCGTGCTTGGCGGCCTTAGCTGCGTTCTCGTAGCCGATGGCGGAGTTCAGCGGAGTCACGATGGAAGTGGAGGACTCAGCGAACTTCTTCATGCGCTCTTCGTTGGCCTCGATGCCGTCGACACACTTCTCAGCGAACACGCGAGAGGTGTTAGCCAGCAGGCGAGCGGACTCGAGGACGTTGCGAGCCATCATCGGGATGAAGACGTTCAGCTCGAAGTGGCCGTTAGCGCCACCGAAAGCAACGGCGGCGTCGTTGCCGATAACCTGTGCAGCAACCATGGTGGCAGCCTCCGGAATAACCGGGTTGACCTTGCCCGGCATGATGGAGGAGCCCGGCTGCAGGTCCTTGAGGTGAATCTCGGACAGGCCGGTCAGCGGGCCGGAGCCCATCAGGCGAATGTCGTTGGCGATCTTGTTCAGCGACACTGCGACAGAGCGCATTGCGCCGGAGAACTCGACCAGGCCGTCGCGGTTAGCCTGAGCCTCGAAGTGGTTGACGGCTTCCTTGAGCTCGGAAACACCGGTGAGGTTCTTCAGCTCTTCGGTGACCTTTGCACCGAAGTCAGCGGAGGTGTTCAGGCCGGTGCCGGTTGCGGTGCCGCCAATAGCCAGTTCGCCCAGACGTGGCAGGGTAGCCTCGATGCGTTCGATGCCGAGCTCGATCTGGCGAGCGTAGCCGCCGAACTCCTGGCCCAGGGTGACCGGGGTGGCGTCCATGAGGTGGGTACGGCCGGACTTCACAACGTCAGCGAACTGCTCAGCCTTTGCCTGCAGGGACTTGTGCAGAACCTTCAGGCCCGGGATGAGGTCGTTGACGGCAGCTTCGGTAGCAGCAACGTGGGTTGCAGTCGGGAAGGTGTCGTTGGAGGACTGGCCCATGTTGACGTGGTCGTTCGGGTGGACCTCAACGCCGTCCTTGTCAGCCAGCGAAGCGATGACCTCGTTGGTGTTCATGTTGGACGAGGTGCCGGAGCCGGTCTGGAAGACGTCGATCGGGAAAGAATCGTTGTAGGTGCCTTCAGCGATAGCCTTGCCAGCCTTGATGATGGCGTCAGCCTTCTCTGCATCCAGAGCGCCGGAGTCCTTGTTGACCTGTGCGCAGGCAGCCTTCAGCAGGCCGAGGGCGCGGATCTGCTGAGCTTCGAGGCCGCGGCCAGAAATCGGGAAGTTTTCGACTGCACGCTGGGTCTGTGCACGCCACAGGGCGTCGGCCGGAACCTTTACTTCGCCCATGGTGTCGTGTTCGATGCGGTACTCGGTCATGTAGTAATCACCTTTGTTGGTAGTAGGGGAAATCGTTCCATCCAGTATGCCAAAGTTGGCGGTTTCTTAGACGCTCTTTACTGGGTCGGAGTAGTCGACAACGGAGTACTCCTGCAGCTTGGCCAGCTTGTGGATGGAGTCGACGTAACGGATGGTGCCGGACTTCGAGCGCATCACCAGCGAACGGGTGGTGGCACCGGAGCTGCGGTAGGAGACACCGCGCAGCATGTCACCGTTGGTCACACCGGTTGCAGCGAAGTAGCAGTTGTCAGAAGAAACCAGGTCATCGGTGGTCAGGACCTTGTCCAGGTCGTGGCCGGCCTCGCGAGCCTTGGAGGCTTCCTCTTCATCCTTCGGCCACAGCTTGCCCTGGATTTCGCCGCCCATGCACTTCATAGCGCAGGCGGTGATGATGCCCTCTGGGGTACCGCCGATGCCCATCATCATGTCGATGGAGTTGGAATCCTGGCACGTAGCGATAGCGCCAGCAACGTCGCCGTCCATAATCAGGCGAACCTTTGCGCCAGCTTCGCGGATTTCGGAGATGAGCTGCTCGTGGCGCGGGCGGTCCAGCACCACGACGGTCAGGTCGGTCGGGCGCAGGCCCTTGACCTTAGCGACGGAGTCGATGTTCCAGGCAACAGATTTGGTGATGTCGATGTGGCCGACAGCATCCGGGCCGACAGCAATCTTTTCCATGTAGAACACTGCAGAAGGGTCGTACATGGTGCCGCGCTCAGCAGCAGCGATGACGGAAATAGCGTTCGGGCGGCCCTCCGCCATCAGGCGGGTGCCGTCGACCGGGTCCACCGCAATGTCCATGGCGGCGCCTTCGCCGTTGCCGACTTCCTCGCCGTTGTACAGCATCGGAGCCTCGTCCTTTTCGCCTTCGCCGATGACCACAACGCCCTGCATGGCCACGGAGTTGATGAGCTGACGCATCGCATCGACTGCTGCGCCGTCACCCTCATTCTTCATGCCGCGGCCAACCCAGCGACCAGAAGCCAGGGCTGCGGCTTCGGTCACGCGAACCAGCTCCATCGCAAGGTTGCGATCAGGCAAATAAGAAGTTTTATCGGACATTGATTAAGGCTGCCTTCCTTATCGCGTATAGGGCCCTAGGTGATTCACCCGGGCACAGTGACAGATCTATTCTTCCACTTTTCCGCGGTTAGTAGGTGGGATTTAGCCCCCGAAAGAAGGTGGTTTGGGCAGACGTGAAATAATCGTCGCGTGGCTAAGGAAAGCAAACCCAAGATCTTTGAAGGCGGCAAGGACATGTTGTTGTCCCTTGGCGTCACGGTTCTCGCGATGCTGGCGGTAGTCGGCGCAACCGGCCTGTGCACCATTAATCCGGAAACGCAGCAGGGGCCGGTGCAAGATGTCGACGAGCAGACCTTCTTCGAGATGGAATCCCGCGCCGGGGATCAGGTCATCCGCAGCCCGCAGATGCCCGAAGGCTGGGAGGCTAATGCCGCTCGCCGCGCGCCGCTGGCAGGGGAGAATTCCGCTGTGGTTTCGTGGCTGACTCCGAACGATGGTTTCGTCGAGTCCCGCCAGACGCAGGTGCCTGTCGATGACGCCATCGAGGCTTTCGATCCGAACTACCGCCCCGAAGAATCCACGCGGGAGATTGCAGGTCACGAAGTCCGCATCTTAGAAGCCGACGATCCCGAAATTCGTCCCCTGTGGGCTACTGATTTAGGCGATGCCCGCCTGCTGATTTCTGGTTCTGCCAGCGACGATGAATACGTTGCTGCCATTGAGGCATTCATCGCCGCGGACCCGCTGCAGCCAGAGGCTTAGCGGAAAATAACCTCGGTAAGCTCCTCGTCTTTGGTGATGGAGAGGTTGCTGGGGGCATCGGAAAGCAGTGCGTCGATGTCCTCATCGCTGGCACCGGAGAGCCGCTGCTTGCCGACGAATACGTCCACCCGCTCCCGCTGCGACTTAGTAGGGCGAATGACAATCTCGCGCACCTTGTCGTCTGCGAAACGTAGGATGATAGAGGAGGAGAAGTAGGTGACTTCGTTATCGGTGGCGGTGTGCGCGGGGCCGAAGAACTCTTCGACCTGCTCACGGGTATCACCGAAGAAGATAGCGCCTGCCGATGCCGACTTCGACACAAAGTCCACGCGCTCGCCGGGGTAGCCGTAAATCTGCACTAGTTATCCTCTTCTTCCTGGTCATCTTTGTTGCCGATAGCTTCTTCCACGCGCTTAGCCGCACCATCGAGGTGATTTTCGCAGGCCTTGGCTAGTGCTTCGCCGCGCTCCCAGTACTTCAGGGACTCATCGAGGCTCATCTGGCCGAGCTCGAGAATCTTCACGGTCTCGATGAGCTCATCGCGAGCCTGCTCGTAGCTCAATTCTTCGACGGGCGGGAAAGCGTCCTGGCCTGTCTGACCGGAACCGAAAGTATCGTTAGTCATGATTCTCCTTGATTAATCTGCAGGTTGAGCGGCCATCGCGGCAGCGGCGACAGAGCCATCGGATACGCGAATGCGCAGCTGGGTTGCGGGCGGGGATTGCTTATACGAGGTCAGTACTTCAGGTTCGGAACCGTCGCGCTGTAAGACCTGCACGATGGAATAACCGCGCTCCAACGTTGCCGAAGGGCCGAGCGCAGAAACCTGTGAGCGCAGCGATGACACGCGCTGGGATTCGCGGTCGAGCTGATACGTAATCGACCGGCGCATCGATTCGCGCGCACGCTCTAATTCATCGCGGCGGTCGTTAATGGGTTTGAGCGGATCAGCAAGTACCGGGCGGGAGCGGACGTTGTCGAGTCCGCGCCTTTCGCGCTCAACCCAGGAGCGCAAGGCTTGGGCGGAGCGGGAGCGGGCTTCATCGATAAGCGCGTGCTCCTCGGCAGCAGAAGGAACGACGCGCTTGGCAGCATCGGTAGGCGTGGCGGCACGCAGGTCAGCAACATTGTCGAGGACGGGAGAGTCCGGCTCGTGACCAATGGCGGAAACCACCGGGGTGCCAGCGGCAGCCACGGCGCGCTGCAACGCTTCCTCAGAGAAGGGGAGGAGGTCCTCGACGGAACCGCCACCGCGGGCGATGATGATGACGTCGACCTCCGGGTCGGCATCGAGAGTCTGCAGCGCATCGATGACCTGCGGAACCGTGTTTGTACCCTGCACCGCGGTGTTGAGCACACGGAACTGCACGGCCGGCCAACGGTCCTGGGCTACGGCCATGACATCGCGCTCGGCTGCCGAACCACGACCGGTAATCAGGCCGACTTTCTTCGGTAGATAAGGCAAAGGGCGCTTGCGGGCGGGATCGAAAAGCCCCTCGCTGGCCAGCTGCTTGCGCAACATCTCAATGCGGGCAAGCAACTCACCCACGCCGACGTGGCGGATCTCCGTGGTCCACAGCGACAGCTCGCCGCGACCTTCATACAGCGCGGGCTTGCCATGGATGATGACGCGGTCGCCATCTTTGAGCGGCGTGGGAAGACCCAGCACCAACTGGGTTGGGCAGGTGAGCTTAATGGACTTTTCCTGCTCCACATCGCGCAACGTAATGTAGGAAAGTTTCCACGAACGCTTCACACTCAGCTGGGCAATCTGGCCCTCCACCCAGAGGAAACCGAGCCTTTCAATCCACCCTTTGACCTCTTTGTTTACCTTGCCTACCGGCCAGGGCGTATCCGGCGTGCTGACCGGGCTATTCATGCGTGATGTACCTCCCCGCACTTATCGATGCCGCATTTGCTCACCCATTCTATTGTTTTACGCCTGCTTTGGTTACTCTGGGGGACATGACTGATGCAGGCAAGAACGTTCTCCTCGCGGCCCCGCGCGGCTACTGCGCTGGCGTGGACCGCGCAGTGGAAACCGTGGAAAAGGCACTGGAAAAGTACGGCGCTCCGATTTACGTGCGCAAGCAGATTGTCCACAACCGTTACGTGGTCGAATCCTTAGCTGAGCGCGGCGTTATCTTCGTCGAAGAAGCCTCCGAGGCCCCTGAGGGTGCCCACCTGGTCTTTTCTGCTCACGGCATCTCGCCAGCTGTGCGCTCTGAAGCTAAAGAACGCAAGCAACTGACCCTGGATGCCACCTGCCCGTTGGTGACCAAGGTGCACAAGGAAGCCCAGCGCTTTGAGCGCGACGGCTACCACATCCTGCTTGTGGGTCACCAAGGCCACGAAGAGGTCGAAGGCACCGCCGGTGAGGCTCCGGACGTCACTCACCTCGTCGATGGTTTGGACGGCGTGGATAAGCTGCCGGACTTCCTTGACAACGAAAAGCTCATTTGGCTCTCCCAGACCACCTTGAGCGTGGATGAGACCATCCAGATCGTCAACAAGCTGCGTGAGCGCTTCCCGCACCTGGAGAACCCGCCGTCAGATGACATCTGCTACGCCACCCAGAACCGTCAGGAATCCGTTAAGGCGATCGCACCGAAGTGCGACCTGATGATCGTCGTGGGTTCGAAGAACTCCTCGAACTCTGTTCGCCTGGTCGAGGTTGCTCTCGAGGCCGGCTCCAAGGATGCTCATCTCGTCGACTTCGCTCGCGAAATCAACGACGACTGGCTCGAAGGCGTCCAGACCGTCGGCTTGACCTGTGGTGCTTCCGTTCCCGAGCTGCTCGTCCGCGAAGTCCTCGAATACCTCGACGAGCGCGGCTACTCCGACGTCGAACAGGTCACCACCTCCACGGAGACCATCACCTTCGCGTTACCGCGCGACCTGCGACCGGCTCGCACCTAAGGCGCAAACGTAACAGTTCGCACTAGGTATAGGTAAAGGCTCTGCCTCCTTTTGAATGGGGAGTGCAGAGCCTTTGGTGTTTCTGGCTTAATCGTCGTAAAGATTGTCGTTGAGCCGTGACGCGGGCTTTGAGTTGCCGCGGGATTCGGGCTCGCGGCGAACCGGAGTATCACCGGCACGGCGGTTTGGGTCCGGATGGTAGGGCTCGCGCTGGCGTGGTTCAGCGGCACGGTGGGCGGCTTGCTCCTTGCGGCGTTCCTCGCGGTCGCGTTCGCGCATGCGGACCGAACCACGTGGGCGCTGGGATGGCTTTTCCTTCTTTTCCTTGTCGCGTCGAGCCATCAGCTCGGCTACCGACAGTCGCTCAGCAGGGGAGGAGGCAGCGGCACGCTGGCGGGCGCGCATCGAGGTATCGCGATTGCGTTTGTCGGCTTCTGCTGCCTGACGACGCTTCGCCATCGCATCCGTATTCTCAGTCTGCGCGGTGTTCTTCTGACGCCACAGGCGCAGCAAGGCGATGATGATGGCGCCGATGACGGTCATCACGAGCGTCGGAAAGTGTTCCAGCGCAGGGAAAGCGGAGGAAAACAGTGCGGTCTTAGAAAAGGCTGACGCGCCTTCGGAAAGGTCCGAGCGAGTTATCAGCCATGCGGTGACGACAATAAGCGTCACGAAGAAAATGGGAACGCTGGCTACCAGGAGAAACAGGCCGCGGTGCTGCACCAACAAGGTGGCAGCCAGAGTGCCGATGATAAAGCACAGTGTAAAGGGCCACCCGATGCCGCCAGTGAGCAAGGACAGCATCATGCCGGTGAGCAGGGAAGCTACCACGGTGAGCAAGGCCTGGGGAAGAGACATCGCTGGAAGGCCGGAGCGCTTAGGCGCTGCGGCGGCATGATTCCTACTGGCATGAGACACGTCCGCAGATTCTACCTGCTGGAAGCTTCATTCCAGAACATAACGTGGCCCGAAAGTGCAGATTAATCGCTTTCTGCCTGCCGTGGCCAGGCATCGATAGGCTGCGGAATCTCCGGTTGCTTGTCGGTACGGGTGGGAATTTCCATCTCGTGTAGGCGCCGCGCGGTCACGCCCACGCGGGCATCGAGTGAGGACAACGTGGAGTTATAAGCCAGCACCGCCTTTTCCAAATGATTGCCGACCTTCCCGTAATGCTCATGCAAGGTATACAGCCGGGAGTACAGCTCCGAGCCAAGTTTTTGCACCTCACGGGCCTTGGCCGAGACATCTTCTTGGCGCCAGCCCAGTGCTACCGTTCGCAGCAGCGCAAAGAGCGTGGTCGGAGTGGCAATGACGATGTTGCGCTCAAATGCGAACTCCAACAAGTGCGGATCGACTTGTAATGCAGCGTCTAAGAAGGGGTCGGCCGGCATGAACAGCACGACGAATTCTGGAGTGGGGCTAAACGCGGTGATGTAGTCCTTGCTGGAGAGCTGCTGGACATGGTTGCGCACCAAATTGCAGTGGCGGCGCAGATAAGCAGCATGTTCTTCCGGGTCCTTGGTCTCTAATGCGTCGAGGTAAGAACTAAAAGGCACCTTCGCATCCACGACGATGTGGCGCCCGCCCGACAAGTTAATTACTAAGTCAGGACGGAAACGCTGGTCATCGGCATAGGCGGTAGCCTGCGGTTCAAAATCTACATGTTTGACCATGCCACCCAGCTCCACAATGCGCTCCAACTGAACTTCGCCCCAGCGTCCGCGCACATTCGGTGAACGCAACGCAGAGACCAAATCATCCGTGCGGTCAGTAAGTCGCGCCGAATTTCGCAACATTGCCTGTACCTGATTGTTCAGCGTGGCAGTGGACGTGGCCTGGTCCTCTTCCAATTCCTGAAGCTGGGCGCCCAGGCGGTCCATCGCCTTTTCCAGCGGAGCAAGCTCTGCTTGACGACGCTGCGACTCACTCAACGCACGATGCTCCTCACTGGGTTGTTGCCGCGCTGCTGCGTGAGCATGCGCCAGCCAGCCCAGCACGGCACCGACCGCGAGGCCAACAAAAAGCAAGAGCATGGGCAAGGTAGAAGTCATAGCTTCTACACTCGCACATGCTCTAGACATCTACGGGGCTAACGCGCGCCTAATTCGAACGTCCGTTCCAAATATTGCTGATTAAGTCTGCGGCGCGCTTCAGCGGCTGTTTACCACTGGGCTTGTCGTAATTATGCGGCGTGCCATCCATGTTGATTTTGCCGTCGAGGGATTCCGGCGAGCCATCGGCAGTAATGTCGTCGGCAGCACTGTCCGGCGCAGCGTAATCCGGCTGCTCGAGCCACAGCTCGCGCTTGTGTTCGCCTTGCTTTTCGGTATAGCGACCGACCAGATAACCGGCTACCGTAGCGAACTCGAGGTCGTTGGTGGTCGCCTCGCCAGATTGCAACTTCATCATGTCCTGGACGTAGCGGAACGCCACGGCAATCATCGCGGCTGCAGGCACAGCAAGGAACGCACCGACCAGGTTGAACAGTGCACCACCAACGGTCACAGACACCAGAACGATGACCGGATGCAGGTTCATAGCCTTGGACTGCAGCCATGGCGAGAGCACATTGCCCTCCAGCTGCTGGACCAGCAGCACCAGGCCCAAGACCAGCAGCGCCTCGGTAAAGCCGAGGGAGACCAGCGCAATCAGGACCGACAGCGCACCGGCGACGATGGCGCCGACGAAAGGAATAAAGCCTGCAATAAACGTGATGATCGCCAGGGCCATCGCCAGGGGCACGCCGATGAGGAAGAGGCCTAAGCCGATGAAGACGGCATCGATAAGCGAGACCAGTGCTTGGGCACGAATGAAACCGCCCAGGGTGTTCCAACCGCGGGTTAGAGCCTCAGTCAGGTGCCAGCCTGCGCGACGACCCGTCGCAGAACGCAGCCAGGGCAGGAAACGGTTGCCGTCTTTGAGGAAGAAGAAGGTCAACACAATCACGATGAACAACGTGATGACCAGGGAGGTCGCTGTGCTAATACCGCTAAAGACTGAACCAGCGATAGCGCCAGCCTGTTCCTGGAGCCAGGAAGCAATCTCGTCGATAAACCGCCCCATATCCTCAGAATCGAGGTTAAGTGGCGGGCCCTGCGCCCACAGCTGGAGGCGCTGAATGCCCTCCACTGTCTGCAGGTACAGCGACTGCGACTGACGCACGAAATCTGGAGCAATAAAGACGAACAGCGCGCCAATGGCACCGAAGAACGTCAGCAACGCAATCAACGCTGCGAGTGCTGCCGGCACCTTCATCTTGCGCATCCACCGCGCAAACGGAGCCAGCACCGTACAAATAATCAGTGCCAGCAGCATCGGCAGAATACCCTGCCAGAAGTTGCCCGCAAACTGGAAGACCACATAAAGCAGCAGGCAGATAATGATGAGGCGGATAGCCCACATCGAGGTACTCTTGATGACCTCGCCGACGACCACAGAGCGATCCACCTGATTTCCCGGCGGATGCGGTGAGACGTCCTCGAGGCTGCGGGTATCTACGTTCTCGTCGAACTTATCGCCCAAGGATGCTTCAGGCTGCTGATCGGAGGGGAGCTCCTCAGCATCCTTCTGGGCTTTCACAGGCTTCTGGGAATTCACCCCACCATCTTGCCTTAAAACTAACCCGGTGCGTTAGGATTAGCCCCGTGAGTCTTACATTAGGAATCGTCGGCCTGCCTAACGTGGGCAAGTCCACGCTGTTTAATGCCCTGACCCGTTCTGAGATCCTGGCTGCGAACTACCCCTTCGCAACCATTGAGCCCAACGTAGGCTTGGTGGAATTGCAGGATGCTCGTCTCGACCGCTTGGCTGAGATGTTCAAGTCCGAGCGGATCCTGCCTGCGACTGTGTCCTTCGTGGACATCGCTGGCATCGTTGAGGGTGCTTCCAAGGGCGAGGGCATGGGCAACGCCTTCCTCGCTAATATTCGCGAAGCCGACGCAATCTGCCAAGTGGTGCGTGCATTTTCCGATGACAACGTCATCCACGTCGACGGCCAAGTCGACCCCGCACACGACATCTCCGTTATTAATACTGAGCTGATTCTCGCAGACCTGCAGACCATCGAAAAGGCTCTGCCGCGCCTGGAGAAGGAAGCTAAGAAGAACAAGGAACTCGCCGATACCGTCGAGGCCACCAAGAAGGCCCAGGAAATCCTGGAAGACGACCGCACTTTGTTTGCTGCTTCCAAGCAGGGTGAAATCGATTTGGCGCTCGTCCGCGAGCTGCACCTGATGACGGCCAAGCCGTTCCTCTACGTCTTCAACTCTGATGAAGCATTGCTTACCGATGACGCCCGCAAGCAAGAGCTCGCCGAACTCGTCGCCCCGGCCGAGTGCGTCTTCCTCGATGCTCAGACCGAAACCGAACTGCTCGAGCTCGACGAAGACGAAGCCCTTGAGCTGCTGGAGTCCGTCGGCCAAGCAGAGCCCGGCTTAGCGACGCTCGCCAAGGCCGGCTTCGCCACCCTCGGCCTGCAGACTTACCTGACTGCCGGCCCGAAGGAAGCCCGCGCCTGGACCATCAAACAGGGTTCCCTTGCTCCGCAGGCCGCTGGCGTTATCCACACTGACTTCGAGAAGAAGTTCATCAAGGCTGAAATCGTCTCCTTTGACGACCTCGACGCCGCTGGCTCGATGGCCGAAGCCCGCAACGCCGGCAAGGTCCGCCAAGAAGGCAAGGACTACGTCATGCAAGACGGCGACGTCTGTGACTTCAAAATCGGCGGCTAACCTCAACCGCCTGAAGCGCCGCTCTTCGGAGCGGCGCTTCGCCGTTTTTCGCTTCTTCGCTCGTCCGCTCTGCTTCAACGGCCGCCCACGAACCCTTCGCGCTCACCGAAATTGCCTTTTCTGCCCAAAACCATTTCCTGGTGAGCGCGAAGGGTGCGGTGGGGATATTCAATTAGGTGAACTGCTAATTTCGCGCAACGGAAGATTAGTGTTTTCGCTGCGCAAATAGGATTTTTTGGATTGCTAAGAGGATCGGCGAGCCCTAGTATCTAATGTTCGATTTAGATTGTGCGACAGAGGAATAGTAATGGCTCGCGTATCTGAGCAAAAGCTCTTGGAACGGTTTATGATGCTGTCGATTGCGGCAGCCATCACGACGATGTTCCTTAAGGGCTTAGCTGCCTGGCTGACCGGATCGGTCGGTTTTCTTTCCGATGCTCTGGAATCGTCGGTTAATCTCGTCGCCGCGATTGCGGGGCTTTTCGCACTGAAGGTATCGGCGAAGCCGGCAGATAAAGAACACCAATTCGGCCACGGCAAGGCCGAATATCTGTCTGCGCTGGCCGAAGGCGCGATGATTTTTGTCGCTGCCGGCGCGATTATTTATACCGCGATTGAGCGTTTGATTGTGCCGCAGCCGGTCGAAGAAGCTGGTTGGGGTTTGACGCTGTCGACATTGTCGTCGGTGATTAACCTGGCTGTCGGTGTAATGCTGATTCGCGCAGGTAAGCACTATCGTTCAGCGACCTTGCAGGCTGATGGTCAGCACTTGATGACGGATGTGTGGACATCGGTAGGCGTGCTGGTCGGTATGGCTGC
Source organism: Corynebacterium camporealensis (assembly GCF_000980815.1). Lineage (NCBI taxonomy): Bacteria > Bacillati > Actinomycetota > Actinomycetes > Mycobacteriales > Corynebacteriaceae > Corynebacterium > Corynebacterium camporealensis. The sequence goes on from NZ_CP011311.1 coordinate 915,825, forward strand.
GGTGTATCTCACCGGCTGGTGGTGGATGGACCCGGTCATCGCACTTGTTGTCGGCGTGAACATTTTGTGGGCGGGCTATAACCTGCTGAAGAACTCGGTGAGCTCGCTGCTGTCGGAGGCTTTGCCGGAAGCAGAAATCGAAAAGATTCAGCAGCGCCTGGATGCTTTCGAAGAAAAGCAAGAAGTCAGCTTCACCGAACGTCGCACGGTGGCGTTTGGCCGCCAGCGCATGGTGTATCTGACGATGGAAGTACCAGCGCAGTGGACCGTGCAGCGCTCGCATGACGTTGCAGATGAAGTAGAAGCCACTCTCGATGAGTTGTACCCCGGCTGTGAGGTCTTTATCCACGTCGAGCCGGCAGGCGCGCCGCATCGTCGGGCAAGCCACCTTTTCTAATGCGTAGCATGGGGTTATGCCGACTCTTTACCGCACACCGCCGACCCCGTTGCGGGGCACCGTGGCAGAAGCAGTTCGCCGCGGTGAGCATTCCGCACCACTAGGCGTCATTGACGTCCAGGCTTTTGATTACAACGCTGCGCAGATGCGCAACAACGCAAACGGACTGCCCATTCGCGTGGCGTCGAAGTCCGTGCGCAGTGTGCAAGCATTGCGCCGCGCGTTGTCCTTCGAGGGTTTCCAAGGCATTCTGGCTTATTCCTTGCCGGAGGCTTTGCTCCTAGTCAAAGAAGGTTTCACCGATATTGTGGTGGAGTATCCCAGCGTGGATGTCGCAGCATTGCAGCAGCTTTCCGATGACCCCACCGCCCGGCAGCACATCACCTTAATGGTGGACTGCCCCGAGCACCTAGAACACCTCAGCGCCCGACGCGCGTGGCTATCGACGTTGACTGCACCCTGCATTTGAGCCGTGCGGTGATCGGACCGCGCCGTTCGCCGATTCGGGAGCCGGAGCAAGTCGAAGAACTCGCCAAGCACATCGTTGCCAGCGGCCATCACCTGGTCGGAATGATGGCCTACGAAGGCCATGTCGCATCGGTGCCGGATGGTGAGGTGGGGCCTGTGGGCATCGTTAAGCGGTGGCTCCGGACGAAGTCCATGGAGGATTTGGCGCCGCGTCGTAAAGCGTGCATTGAGGCAGCGCAAAAGTATGCGGACTTGGAGTTTATTAATGGCGCGGAACCGGCTCGATTACCCAGAGCGTGGATGAAGGCACGCTGACTGAGGTCGCTGCGGGTTCTGGCTTTTATACTCCGGCGATTTTTGATGAGTTTCAGGACGTGAATCATCGTCCGGCGGCGTTCTTTGTGTGCCAAGTATCCCGCAATCCAGCAAAGGGCTGGAGCACGGTCAACTCTGGTGGCTGGATTGCCTCTGGTCCTCCTGCTGCGGATCGCGTCCCGGTGGCGGTCTGGCCGAAGGGGTTGAGCTACTCCAGCATGGAGGGTGCGGGCGAGGTGCAAACGCCGCTGCATGGAGCAGACCTTAACGTTGGTGAACTGGTGTGGTTCCGTCATGCCAAGGCCGGCGAGATGACTGAGCACGTCGACTACCTGCTGGCTGTCGATGGGCAACAAACTGAACAGTGGACAACCTACCGAGGACAAGGATGGACCTTAAGATGACGACCTTTCAGAACTGGGCCGGCCTGGTCCGCAGCACTCCGAATCAGTTCCTGCAGCCGCAGAACTTGGAGGAACTGCGCAGGATTGTGCAGTCAGGAGTAAATATTCGCCCCGTTGGCGCCGGTCACTCGTTTACGCCCGTGGCAGCTGGCGATGACGTAATGGTCAACTTGGATCATCTCAGCGGGATTGTCAGTGTGGATGAGGAATCCAAGCGCGTGCGATTCCTCGCCGGAACCCGACTGCGTGACGTGCCGGCGCTGCTCAGGCCTTATGGTCTAGCGCTGGTGAACCAAGGTGACGTGGACCCGCAGTCGCTGGCCGGTGCGGTGTCGACCTCGACTCATGGCACCGGTGTGGACTACACCGGTTTCGCAGGAACGGTTACCGCGCTGACGTTCTTCGATGTCAGCGGAGAACTCCGCCATCTCAACATTGATGAAGATCCCGAGACGCTGCGCTTAGCGACGGTATCTATTGGCACCTTAGGCATTGTCGTTGAGGTGGAAATGCAGTGCGTGGACGCCTTCGACCTGCAAGCGGTGGAATCTGGCGATGACTTCACAGACATTCTGAACACTTTCGAAGAACGTGCCCGCGCGGTGGATCACTTTGAGTGTTTCTGGTTCCCGGGTGCCAAGCGTGCGATGACGAAGGAGAACACGCGCCTTCCTGCCGAAACCCCGGCGGGGCAGGGCAAGGTGAAGAAGTTCATTACCGACGAGATGCTCGGCAACGGTGCTTTCGCGGGTGTGCTGCAGTTGGGTCGCGTGTTGCCTTCTGCGATTCCCACGCTCAACCGTGCTGCTACCGCCGCGATTTCCAACAACCGTTACCGCGCACCAGCTCATGAGGTCTTTGTGACCTCGCGCCGGGTGCGTTTCCATGAGATGGAATACGCGGTGCCGCTTGCCGATGGCCCGTCCATCGTCAAAGAGATCCGTCAGCTCATCGACAATCGGGGTTGGCATTTTGGTTTCCCCATCGAGATGCGCACCACCGCAGCTGACGATGTTGCATTGTCTACTGCTTACGGGCGCGAGTCGATGTACATCGCCGTGCATGTGCCGCAGTTCCAGAAACCGTGGGAGTTCTTCCCGGATATTGAAGCTATCTTCCGCGCTGGTGGGGGGGGACGCCCGCACTGGGGCAAGATGCGCACTTTGCAACGCGATGACTTGGCGGAGCTTTATCCGCGCTTTGATGACTTTTGCTCCTTACGGGAGCAATTCGACCCGCAGTGGCGACTAAGAACGCCGTATCTGAAGCGCCTTTTTGCTTAATATTCTAGTTGTAATCAATTCGTGACAATATGTTCTGACCTGCACAAAGGATCGACAAATGCTCGAATGGTCTATGGGTTTGGGGCTCTAGCGCTTTAAAGATCTGGCGAGGTACGTATGGTGGTCCTTGTACCCAACGACAGAGCGAAAAAGTTTAAAGATTACGCCTTGGTTGTTCCTACAAGCAAATCGCTACACGCTCTTAGGGGTAAGGAACTGACAGAACTACCAACAAAACTTACACACGGAGGGTTTAAGACCATGGGTAAGAACATTAAGGATCTTTTCAACGCAACCGCTTTCGATAAGGATGGCGACAAGCTGGGCAGCGTTTCCGAGGTATTCGTAGACGACCAGTCCGGCCAGCCGACCTTCATCGAGGTTAACCACGGCATGTTCGGTATGAGCTCCTCCCTGGTCCCGCTGCGTGGCCACGACTTCAATGGTGAGGACCTCACCCTGGCATTCTCCAAGGACCGCATCAAGGATGCTCCGGACTTCGACGGCGACAAGGCTCTGACCCCAGAGCAGCAGCAGGAGCTCTTCCGCCACTACGGTGTCGACGAGGCTAAGGACACCGCATCCTACGACAATGGCAAGGTTGAGGACCGCCGCGACGAGAACCTGACCGCAGGTGCTGGTGCTGGTGCAGGCGCAGGCGTTGGTGCTGGTGTTGCTGGAAAGAACGCTGCTGACCAGCAGGATGTTGACGCTGAGAAGCGCGTTGCTGAAGAGCGCGCCGCTGAGAAGCCGGCTGCTGACAAGGCTCCGGCAGGCGCTGACAACGAGGTTATCCGTTCCGAGGAGCAGCTGGACGTTGCTAAGGAGCAGGTCAAGACCGGCGAGGCTCGCCTCCGCAAGTACACCGTGACCGAGAACGAGACCGTTGAGGTTCCGGTTACCCGCGAAGAGGTTCGCGTTGAGCGCACCCCAATCTCCGAGGAAGACGCCGCTAACTACAAGGGCGAGATTTCCGACGATGATTCCGAGACCTCCGTGACCCTGCACGAGGAGCGCGTGAACGTCGACAAGAAGACCGTTCCGGTCGAGAAGGTTAACCTGAACAAGCAGCAGGTTACCGAGACCGAGAAGCACACCGAGGAGCTGCGCAAGGAGCAGATCGACACCGATGGTGTTGACCCGAAGCAGCAGTAAAATCGCATAGAATTAGCCCCGTCACCTGGTGACGGGGCTTTTCTCGTGCGGATTTATATTTTTTCTTCGGCCGGTGCACCCTGCTTCAGCAGGTGGTTGACGCCATGTTCGGCTTCATCCCAGACCTGTTGGTCTTGAATGCCGGCACGCTTTGCGACGACTGTAGCAACCAGCACCTGACCAGTGACGTTTACTGCGGTACGGCCCATATCGATGATCGGCTCGATAGCGAGAAGTAGGCCAACACCGGATAGCGGCAGGCCCAACGTCGAGAGCATCAGGGTTAGCATCACAGTCGCACCGGTCGTGCCTGCCGTTGCCGCCGAACCAATAACAGAGACAAAGATGATGAGCAGGTAGTGCGTCAGATTCAAATCAATGTCGAAGAACTGTGCCACGAACAGCGCTGCGATCGCTGGGTATACGGATGCGCAGCCGTCCATCTTTGTCGTCGCACCCAGTGGAATCGCGAAGGACGCGTAGGAGCGCGGCACGCCCATTGCCTGTTCACTGAAGCGCTGGGTGACAGGCATAACGCCCATCGACGAGCGGGTGACAAAGCCCAAAGAGAATACTGGCCACACGCGCTTGTAGAAGCCTAGTACCGGAATGTTGTTGTACTTCAGCACTAGCGGGTAGACAACGCCGATGACCAGGGCCAAGCCGATGTACATCGCGAGCACGAACATGCCCAGCGACCCCAACGCGTCCCAGCCATAAGAAGCAACGGCCTTACCAATCAGCGCAGCCGTGCCAATCGGGGCTAACCGAATAATCCACCACAGCACGATCTGGATGACGTTGAGGAAGGACTCGGTAAATTCCAGGAAAGGCTCGGCAGCCTTGCCAGCCTTCATCGCGGCAATACCAAGGGCCAGTGAAATCACTAGAATCTGCAGTGCACCGAAGCTCAAATCGACGCTGTCTTCGCTGAATGATGCCGACAAACCAATGAAGTTTTCTGGCAGCAGCGATTGCAGAAAGCCTGTCCACGAACCAACGCGGCTCGGGTCAGCAGCTTCCGCAGCATCGACCGTGGAAGTATCGCCCGGACGCATAATCACGCCCACCGCGATACCCATCAGTACCGAGAAGAACGCAGTAATGGCGAACCACACCAGCGTCGAAATAGCTAGCGATGCTGCATTGGCTACCTTTCGCAAGTTCGCCACCGAGGTGACCACCGCTGCGAAAATCAATGGTGGGACCATCACCTTGAGTAGCTGCACGTACGCATCGCCGACGCCGCTCAGCAGCTGGGTCAGCCAACCACCGTCTTCGTTATCAGCAGGCAGGCCAGAGTCCATGCCCGCAGCGATAAAGCCCAGAATCAGGCCGATGATAAGACCAGCAATAATCTGTGCGCCGAATCCTGTTGCCCAGCTGGGCAACCTGGAGGTGCGCTTGTCAGTAGAGGTCATGAGAGGATTCCTTTGCACGATTCGAAAAATTATGAACCAGTCGGGCCATAAACTACAGACCAATCAGTTCAGCACGTAACGTATAGAATCTATTCCTCTTTTTTGCATATGCAAATTCCTATATTCACGGTTCGGCCTAGGCCGAACCCTTCGCGCTCACCGAAAGCGGGATTTGGCTGCGAAAAGACATTTCCGTGACCGCGAAGGGCGCGCTCGAATTATTCGTACACTCGATGGTCCCTTCGCGCTTACCGAGAGAGCGAAATATGCGGAAATCTCGGTTTCGGTGGCTGCGAAGGGCGCGGGAAACAGTTAACACACAAAGAACCCTTCGCGCTCACGGGGATGGGGAAATCAGCGCAAAGAGTGATTTCGGTGAGCGCGAAGGGCGCGGGGACGAAGGAAAAGTGGGCTAGCGTTCTTTGCGGGCAGTTGGCCAATCCTGCCAGTACATCTGAGCGTCTTGAGAAGAAAAGTCGGACTCGGGTTCTTCGGTGGGGATCTCGACGGCTGGCTCCGGTGCCGAAGTTGGGACTGCGGCAGCCGTTGGAGCTGGCTGGAGATTCGAGGGGCTGGTAACGGTGCGCTTGCCAGACGGCATCGCCTCGGAGAAATCGGTGTCGTCGAAGTCGACAGCCCAGTCGGAGGACTGCTCTTGAGGTTCGGACTTGTCTGGTTGGGGTAGTGGGGGAATGACTGGGGCGAAAGGGACTTGGGAGTCAGGAAGTGGCAGATCAACAGCGAGTCGACCGTCGGCGGTGTAGGCGCGGGCGCACAGGGAAGCGCCTTGTCGGGCTGCGGTATTGTAGATAGTAGCGATATGCGGAAGGGACTCAGCCGTGCCGAAAGAGCCTAAGACGTGGTTATCGGTGGAGGCAACGAGGGCATCGTCAAGCTGGGAGATGCTGACTATCCAGGCTGCAGGCTCGGCCAATGAAGGGGAGTCGCCGGAGCTGAGATCGACGGTTGCGCCGAACCCACCGTTAAGGAGAGCGGCGCCGGCAGGTTGAGAATTCTGGGGAAGCATCCATGGATTGAGGCCGAGCATGACGGCGATTTCGAGTTCGGAGTCGACGATTTCGACGGTCGCAATGGTGGTTGGATCGAAGTGTGCGCTGCGCAAGGTATCAAGGGCTGGGAAGTCCGCGGCTTCGTCGGCGGTGAGGATTCCTATCGTTCCGAAGTCAGAAACGATGCGCCATCCCCCCATTTGGGCGCGCGGCTGCAAGACGACTGCGACTTCGACTGGGCCGGAAGAAATGCCGGGAATTGTCAGCGCAGCATGGGGCAAAGTGTGCTCGAGAACCACGGCGTGCTCGACGCCAAAGTAGCTGGTCGCTAGGGGATACTGGGGCACTTCAAAAATCTCCTTCCCGAATTGATCCTAGCTTGCCACGGAAAAGCATTCAGTGGGGAATTAATCAGTGCGATAGGTGTTAAAAACGCTGTGCGCTGGTATTTAAGCTGATTCTTAATGAGATTCCGGTTACTGTTGAGGGGTTCCAATCACACAAAACTAGAACGAAGGTCTAGGTATGAGTGACGAGAAGAAAGTCAACAATACTGCCAAGTCACGCGAAAGAGTTCGCAATGCCCGTAAGATTCTTGCGGACATTACCTATCCGCACAATACGCACCCGGCACTGGTGCCAGGTGTGTCGATTGAGTCCCAGAAGGTTAAGTACGGCATCGATAAGCCGATTTTGGCGGTCGTAGGTACGCTGATCGTTGCCTTTGTAATCTGGGGCGTGTTCGCCCCGCAGCAGGTGTTCGATGTTTCTTCCGTTGCACTCGACTGGGTCATGCGCAACCTGGGCTGGATCTTTACCGTTCTGGCTATTTCCCTGATGTTCGTCCTGCTGGCCCTGGCCTTTTCGAAGTACGGCAAGATTCCATTGGGCTTGGACGATGAAGAACCGGAATACTCAACACTAAGTTGGGCCGCGATGCTCTTCGCCGCGGGTATTGGTATTGCGATCATCTTCTTTGGCCCTTATGAGCCGCTGAGTCATTACCTGAGCCCGCGACCAGGCGCATATGAGGCAGCTAGTGATGAAGCAGTCATGGGTGCGCTTGCACAAACTGCCATGCACTGGGGAATTAACGCTTGGGCCATCTATGCCATTGTCGGCCTGGCTGTGGCCTATGCGTCTTTCCGCCGCGGCCGTGTGCCGCTGATGAGTTCTATCCTGATGCCGCTGTTTGGTAACCGTTCGACTGATTCGGCACCAGCACGCATCATCGATAGTTTGGCGATTATTGCGACTCTGTTTGGTACCGCAGCATCGCTAGGCATTGGTGCACTGCAGATTGGCCGTGGCGTGGAGGTTGTCTCCGGTTGGTCAACTGAGGGCAATGCGCTGGCTATCGGCATCATCGTGATTTTGTCCATCGCGACGATCGCTTCTGCTGTCTCGGGTGTCGCTAAGGGCATCCGCATGTTGTCGAATGTGAACCTCGTGCTCTCCATTGGTTTGGCGTTGTTCTTCTTCGTGCTGGGGCCTACGGCGTTCTTGATCAACATGCTGCCGGCGGTCATCGTGGAGTACGTCACCGAGATGGGCGATATGCTTTCAGCCAACATGGGGCAGAACGAAGACACTGTGGCCTACCTGTCGTCCTGGACTACTTTCTACTGGGCGTGGTGGGTTTCCTGGGCACCGTTCGTGGGCGTGTTCGTCGCAAAGATTTCACGTGGTCGTACCATTCGCCAGTTCGTGCTGGGCGTGCTCTTTATTCCTTCCGCGATCATTGTGGTTGCCTTTACGGTTCTGGGTGGAACTGCTATCTGGTTCCAGGAGCAGTCACAGGTCATTGCGCCCGACGGCACTGCGGATTCGCTACCGGCTGCCGAAGAAATCTTCTTCATCATCCTGGAGCAGTTACCAGGCGCAGGCATCCTGGCACCGATGGTTATCGGTATTCTGATGGTTTTCTTCGTGACTACGGCTGACTCTGCTTCGATTGTGAATTCGCAGCTGACGCAAAAGGGTAACCCGTACCCGCGACCAGGCGTCACTATTTTCTGGGTCCTGTGTATGGCAGGTATCGCAGTGGTGATTCTTCTGGCAGGTGGTGAGAACGCACTGCAGGGCCTGCAGAACCTCATTACGATTACTGCATTGCCTTTCGCGGTCATCATCGTTTTGATGTGTATCTCGTTGGTACGCGAGCTGCACCATGATCCGGCCACGATTCGCCACGACTTTGGTGAGCAAGCGCTGGAGAACGCTGTGCTGCAGGGCGTGCGCGAGCATGGCGATGACTGGGCAATTACCGTCGAAGGTACCGATGTGACCTCTCAATACGCAGTGGGCGCCGACTTCGATTCGACTGCCGAGGAATACACCGAGTGGTATTCGCGTACTGACGAAGAGGGCAAGGCCATCGGTTATGACTACGAGGCTGGCGAGTACATCGAAGATGATCCGACGGTTGTCAATGGTGAGTTTAAGGTCACCACGTCGGAGGAAATTGCGCAGGCCCGTGCCGCGCTGGAGGACGACGAGACTACCCGTTAAGGCATAACTCAAGCCGGTGTTTTAGAGTCTAACTATGTACACTCTCAGCACCATTGCCTTCGCCTTTGGCCTGACGCTTGCTGCTGGCTTGTCGACGGCCATTGGTGGCGCCATTGCGGTGAGCAGGCGCAACCCAGGGCCCGCCTTCATGGCGGTATCCCTGGGTTTTTCTGCTGGTGTGATGCTGTACGTGTCCTTCCTGGAAATCCTGCCCAAAGGCATCGAGGAATTGCAGGAAGTAACCATGGGGGAGAAGTCCGCTACGTTCTGGGGCGTGGTGGCCTTCTTTGGTGGAATCGCAATCATTGCGATAATCGACCGCCTCGTGCCAGAGGAAATTAACCCCCACGAGCCGCTAAACAACAATGAGGCAGCGCGCCGGGCGCGGCTGATGAAGACGGGCATGTTCACCGCAGGCGCGCTGGCGTTGCACAACTTTCCGGAAGGCTTTGCGACGTTCCTCGCCGGCCTAGAGGCGCCCTCTGTGGCAATTCCGGTGGCAGTCGCGATTGCGATTCACAATATCCCGGAAGGCATCGCTGTGGCCGTGCCGTTGCGGGAAGCGACTGGGTCGCGCCAGAAGGCTTTCTGGTGGGCAACGGTGTCCGGTCTGGCGGAGCCGCTGGGTGCGTTGATTGGCTTTGCACTCTTGCTGCCGCTGCTGGGGCCGACGGCGATGGGTATTAGCTTCGCTGCTATCGCCGGCATCATGGTCTTTGTGTCACTGGATGAGCTGCTACCGACAGCGGAAGCTACCGGTAAGCACCACCACGCCATTTATGGCCTGATTGCCGGTATGGCCGTGATGGCTATTTCGCTGCTGCTTCTTTAGCAGGAAGGACCTTCTTGATCCCAGAGACGATGCCGGCAAGCACGGTGCCGACCAGGAAACCGAAGATCATGGCCAGGACGGTATCGATAAGCCAGGAGACAAAGCCGTTATCAACCGAGGTAGCGGCCGCATGCACGAAACCGTAGAGCTGGTCCAGACCAAATTCCTCCAGGCCCACCAGCAGGATATGGCCGCCGACCCAGAGCATCGCAGCGGTACCAATGATGCCAATGACATTGAGTACGACCGGCATGCCTTTGACCAGGGCGTTGCCGAGGGTGGATTTTCCGTCGTTGCGCTTGATCATCGCTAGGCCAACGTCATCCATTTTGACCAGGATGGCCACCGCACCGTAGACCACGACGGTAATGAGTACACCGACGACGATGAGGGTGGCTAAGCGCAGCCCGAAGGACTCGTCGATGATTTCGTTGAGCGAGATGACCATGATTTCTGCGGACAAAATCAGGTCAGTCGTAATGGCGGACTTGACTAGCTTGTCTTCGGCTTTTGGGCCTTGCTCCACGACGGGTTCGGAGTGTTCTTCTTGGTGGGGAAGTAGCTTATGCCAAATCTTGTGTGTGCCTTCGTAGCAGAGATAGGCACCACCGCACATCAAGATGGGCGTGAGAGCCCACGGCGCGAGCCAGGACAACAACAAGATGATCGGCAAGATAATGACCAGCTTGTTGACAAGCGAGCCTTTGGTGATACGCCAGATCATCGGCAGTTCCCGCTTTGGGTCCACGCCGGTGACGTATTGCGGGGTAACGGCAGCATCGTCAATAACGACACCAGCTGCCTTCAGAGAGGTTTTGCCAGCTAGTGCAGCGACGTCGTCGGCGCTGGAGGCGGCGGAACGGGCGATGAGGGCGACATCGTCAAGCAATGCTAAAAGGCCACCGGCCATGGCGGGCTCCTTTGAAGTAGGACTTTATTCAGCAGGAATAAGCTGAACGGAATCAGCCCAGTTTAGCTTAATGCCCAGACTGCGCAGCCATGCCTGCGCATCGTCGCCGTGGCGGGTAATTCCTTCGACCGCACGCAGGGTCGTTTCGATGGCATATTCTGCATCTTCGGCGCTAATCAGGCCGGCGGAAGTGGCAGCGGAGAGCTCATCGATGTCTAACACTTCAATGGGTTCGCCGGTGTTGGTGACCAGGTCAACGTAGAGATCGCGGGTGGTCCAGACCTCACCGGAACGGGAGATCTGCGCTACGTCAATGTAGTAGTCTTGACGCTTCTCGCAGCCTTCGCGGAAATGGAAGATGTTAAAGCGCAGACCCAGCTCCGGCAGTAGCCAGGACTCGAGGTAGCCAAAGCGCGGATGGTTGGCGCCACGGGCCATATAGAGACCAAAGTCGTGCTCTTCGTAGACGTCGACGTCTCGCTCGAAACCCTTCGGGTCAATGTTGACGTCCGCGGAAGCGTCGAAAGTTTCCTGCTTTACAGGATGCAAGTCGACGGACATTTAGCGCACCTCAAGGATGGCGGCAGTAGGGGCGAAGCTGCAGGGGCCGTTGGCGGTATTCACGGAGCCGTGCAGCAGCGCGAGGACGGTGCCCTTGCCGGTAGCAGCGCGGCCGGACACAGTGGTCGGGCCGTCTTCGTTGATGCCGTTGTTGTGCAGCGGGGTGCTGCCGGTCTGGAAGGTATCGATGTTGAACCACTGGACGTGCATGCCGCCCTGGTTCTGCGCTGCAGTAGCGGTGCCCAAAGCGGTAAAGAGGAAGACGGTTTCGCCTTCGCCTGCACCCGGGGCAGGCATCTTGGTTGGGCCCGAAACAGCAATAGCGGAACCGACGGAGTTGCCTTCGCCGTTGATGCACTTCGCGGACACGGTTGGCCAGTAGAACTGGCGGAACTCCGGGTTATTGCCTTCTGGCAGGGCAGGGCCACCCGGCTCGCCGTTGCTGCCGCCGGTGGTGAAGTTCAACGCGGTGAGGATTGCGTTGCGGGCGTCTTCCGGAACCCACGGCTGTGCTGCGAAGGCGCGGATGCGCTCAGCGGTTTCCGGGGTAGGGCGGCCTAGCTCATCGAGCGGGCTGCTGGCTGCGAACTGCTGCTGCAGTGAAGACAGGTCTGGCGCCTGGGCCTGAGCAGGGGACATCATCGGGGTTACGAGTCCGAGCAACGCCGCGGTGGCGGCAGCAAGAACACCGGCGCGCTTTAAGCGACGGCCGGAGGGGTGCTCGGCAGTGTGTGCGGTGCTCACTTAAATCAGGTCCTCAGGGTAGACAGTAGAGTTCTGCAGAAATCTCTTAGACAACAATAGTCACAATTGTCACATACGCAACAGTTATTTAAGAAAAATCCTGGGGAGAAGTTTCTATTGTTAGTTTCGTGCCTCGGATTGAAAGTGTTACGCCCTGCACTTAAGGCTGTATAAAGGTCGTCCTCCGGCCTTGCCCGAAAGACGTCGATGCTGCACTAACGGCTGAATAAGGGTAGTGTTGTACCCCGTTCATAATCTTCTACGCGCGCGGGTGAAAGCGCCGCTGCTTTGTCCTCTTTTAAGGAGCATTCCACTAGTGACTAATACCGAGTTCCGTAACGTAGCCATCGTCGCCCACGTTGACCACGGCAAGACGACCCTCGTCAACGGCATGCTGGAGCAGTCCGGCGCCTTTGGTGACCATGGCGAGCACACGGACCGCGTCATGGACTCCAATGATCAGGAGCGCGAGCGCGGCATTACGATTCTGGCCAAGAACACCGCTATTCACCGCAAGGGCCTGGGTAAGGATGGCGGAGACCTGATTATCAACGTCATCGACACCCCGGGTCACGCTGACTTCGGCGGCGAGGTCGAGCGCGGCATTTCCATGGTTGATGGCGTCGTGCTGCTTGTCGATGCCTCCGAGGGCCCACTCCCGCAGACCCGCTTCGTTCTGTCGAAGGCCCTCGAAGCCAAGTTGCCGGTCATCATTGCGGTGAACAAGACCGACCGTCCAGACGCCCGTATCGACGAGGTCGTCGCTGAGTCCCAGGACCTGCTGCTGGAAATCGCTGCTGGCCTGGATGACCCGGAGGCCGCTGAGGCCGCAGAAGAATTGCTGGACCTGCCGGTGCTGTACGCGTCCGGTCGCGCAGGCGTTGCCTCCACCGAGAACCCGGGCAACGGCAACGTACCAGAGGGCGAGGATCTGCAGCCGCTTTTCGACGTCATCTACGACGTCCTGCCAGAGCCTTCCGCTACCGTCGATGCCCCGCTGCAGGCGCACGTGACCAACCTGGACTCCTCTGACTTCCTAGGCCGTATTGCGCTGCTGCGTATTTACGCCGGCAAGATCAAGAAGGGCCAGCAGGTCGCCTGGATTCACTACGACGACGAGGGCAACCAGCACACCAAGACCGTCAAGGTCGCAGAGCTGCTGCGCACCGTTGGCTTCGAGCGCCAGCCTGCTGAAGAGGCTATCGCAGGCGACATCGTCGCAATTTCCGGTATCTCCGACATCATGATTGGCGATACCATCGCCGATCCGGAGAACCCAGAAGCACTGCCGCGCATCACCGTCGATGAGCCGGCCATCTCCATGACCATCGGTGTCAACACCTCCCCGATGGCAGGCCAGGGCGGCGGTGACAAGCTGACCGCACGTCTGGTCAAGGCCCGTCTCGAGCAGGAGCTGATCGGTAACGTGTCGCTGCGCGTACTGCCGACCGAGCGCCCAGATGCTTGGGAAGTCCAGGGCCGTGGCGAGATGGCACTGTCCGTGCTCATTGAGTCGATGCGCCGTGAGGGCTTTGAGCTGACCGTCGGTAAGCCGCAGGTTGTCACCCAGGAAATCGATGGCAAGGTGCACGAGCCTTATGAGGAAGTCACCATTGACTCCCCATCCGAGTTCCAGGGCGCTATCACCCAGCTGATGGCTACCCGTAAGGGCCAGATGCAGTCCATGGACGTCCGCGAAGGCGACTGGGTTCGTATGGTCTTCCGTATCCCAGCTCGTGGTCTGATTGGTTTCCGTACCCAGTTCATGACCGAGACCCGTGGTTCCGGTATCGCGAACTCCATCTCCGATGGCCTGGATGTCTGGGCAGGCGAGATCAAGTCCCGTCCGACTGGCTCCCTGGTTGCTGACCGCACCGGCCAGGTCACCGCTTACGCGCTGATGCAGCTGGCTGACCGCGGCGACTTCTTCGTCGAGCCAGGTGCCGAAGCCTACGAGGGCATGGTCGTCGGCGCGAACAACCGCGACGAGGATATGGACATCAACATCACCAAGGAAAAGAAGCTGACGAATATGCGCTCGGCCACTGCCGATGCCACCGTCACCTTGGCGAAGGCCCGCAACCTGTCCCTGGAAGAGGCTCTGGAGTTCTGTGGCAACGACGAGTGCGTCGAAGTTGCCCCGAACGCCCTGCGCGTGCGCAAGGTCGAGCTGTCTGCCACCGAGCGTAAGCGCGCCGCTTCCCGCGCTAAGCAGCGCAACAAGTAAAGCCCAAGAAGCTTTTTAAGGCTCCGCGTCTCGCTGTTATTCGCAGCGGGTGCGGGGCCTTATGTCTTTGCAGGGATATAAGCAAAAGGCGACTACACTATTTCCAGACTCGAAGAGCTTTCAAAAGGAGATTGACGGTGAAGCGGTTAATCGGTGCGCTGGGCGCGACCTGCTTGCTGGTTGTCTCCGGCTGCGCTGCTAATCCTGGACCACCGCCTGTCGTCGAAGAACCGGCTGAGGAAACTCAGTCCAGCACCCCGGAGGAGACCCCGCCGCCGGAAGAAGATGAGGCTCCTAGCACGGAGCGCTCCACTGTCGCCATTGGTGTTGATCCTTTGCAAGGTGGTCTCAATCCGCATTTGGTGGCGAATAATTCCCAGCTGGTCTCGGATATCGCTGACCTCGTGCTGCCTTCGCCTTTCCACCGCGGGCAGATGGATACGGATATCCTCGAAGCCGCTGAAGAGGTCGAGGCGCCCGAAGGTGTTGCACAACGCGTGCGCTACACCATTGCCTCGCCCGCGCAGTGGTCCGATGGCACGCCCCTGACCGGCGCGGACTTTACCTACCTGTGGCAGTCGATGATTTCTACCCCGGGCACGAACTCACCTGCGGGCTATCACGCGATTTCTGCCATCAACACCACCGCAGGTGGCCGCGTGATCACCGTGGACTTCTCCGAGCGAGTCCGCGACTGGCGCCTGCTTTTCCAGCACCTGCTGCCATCGCATCTGCTGCAAGATGACGATTTCCCGAATGCGTTGTCCAGTGACATTCCGGCCTCGGCAGGTGTCTTCCAGGTCGATTCCGTCGACCGCGGCCGCGGTGTCATTACGCTCAACCGCAACGACCGTTTCTGGGGCGAAAACCCTGCGCTTGTCGATGTCATCGAGCTGCACTTCATCCGCTCGACCGGCCAGGCGGTCAACATGCTGCGTTCCGGCCAAATCGGTTTTGCCGACTTCATCCCGCAGCAGACCTCCCTGGAATCGCTCAACCTGCTTAGCGGCGTCAACACTGCGGTTGTCTCGCCAGCCCGGCAGTTGCGCGTGCATCTATCCACCATGGAGGGCGCGCTTGACGATGTCGCCGCCCGCCGCGGCTTTGCCTCGCTTATCAACACCGAGCAGGTCTCCCGCCTGGCTTCTGGTCGCGCATCCCAGCTCGAACCGGCCATCAACCCGATTCCAGAAGGGGAGAACCTCCTGCCGCTGCGCGAACGCGCCAGCCGCAAGCCATTGAAGATTGGTGTCGATCCCACTGACGCCACCGCACTGGCCGCCGCGCATGTCATCGGCGATACTCTCAACGGCAACGGCATCCCTACTGAGGTCGTCACAGATCGCCTCACCACGATTACCGACGAACTCCTCCCAGAAGGCGACGTCGATGCCGTGATTACCTGGGAGAATATTCAGCTCAATTCCTTCTCGGCTGCAAATATCTATCTTTGCGACGAAGAGACCCCACTTGCAGGCGACCTGTCCGGATACTGCCCAGAAGACCACGAAGAAACCCTAAAAGCCATCCTGTCCGGTGAGCTTTCCCCACGCGATGCTCTCAGCCAGACCCGTGCACTCAATAGGGAAGAGGCGTTGTATATTCCTCTGATGGATGAAAGCCGCGTGCAAGCCCTGGGCAAGGGTATTGTAGGCCCGGGCCAGAGCATGGACGGTTGGCGCGGCGGGCTGACCACCGCACCGTATTGGAGGGCTGATGAAGACTAAGGACTTGTCCGGCAAGCGCATTCTTGCCGTGCACGCGCACCCGGATGATGAGGTGCTCTTCGGCGGCGGCACTCTCGCGGATTGCGCTGCCCGCGGTGCCGACGTCGTCGTCATCACCGCCACGCTCGGCGAAGACGGCGAAATCATCGGCGAGCCCTACCAAGGCTTAGCCGATCACGATCAGCTCGGTGGCTTCCGCGCACGCGAACTCGCCGACTCCCTTCGCGCATTGGGCGCCCGCGGCATCCAACTCGGCGGCTTCGGCCACTTCCGCGATTCCGGCATGGCCGGCTCGCCCTCGCACGAAAACCCCCGCGCGCTGGTCAACCGCATCGATGAAGCGGTGAATCTCCTTGAGATTAACCTCCGGGACTTGAAACCAGACGTCATCCTGACCTACGGGCCCGACGGCGGCTACGGCCACCCTGATCACATCGCAGTTCACCAGGCAGTCCATGCGGCAGCTGGTCCCGATCAGCGCATCTGGTGGCCGGTCTTCGAGCGCGCTGCTCACTACGCCGCCCTGGAAACGCTCACACCACCAGCGGATTGGGAGAAGCCATCTCGGGACTACCTCGATAACTTCACCAACGAAGGCTGTGACCTGGAGGTTGCGCTGGATGATGACGCGATCATCGCAAAGCGTTGTGCCATGTATGCCCACGCCACGCAGCTGTGGCTGGGTGATGGAAGCCTCAGTGAGGTGAACCCGGAGGCGCGGCAGGTGGGCGTCGCAAAGCCGGAGCTTGCCCCGACCGGATGGGTGATGTCGAATCGCTACCTGATGCCGTTGCTGCGTAAAGAGCATTTCCAGCTGGGGCAGGGAAGCGGTACAGAAAGCCTGGTGGCGCCATGATTCGTTCGGATTTCACTCGCGGTGAGGCCGTGATGGGCCTGATTTGGCTCAGCTTGGCTGCGCTGACGTCGTTGGTGCTGGAAGTCGTCTACCTTGGTGCGCGTCTGCCACTGCCTGGCGATGGCTCCATCGC
Source organism: Corynebacterium camporealensis (assembly GCF_000980815.1). Taxonomy (NCBI): domain Bacteria; kingdom Bacillati; phylum Actinomycetota; class Actinomycetes; order Mycobacteriales; family Corynebacteriaceae; genus Corynebacterium; species Corynebacterium camporealensis. The sequence goes on from NZ_CP011311.1 coordinate 932,779, forward strand.
CTTTCCCATCACCATCCTGATTGCTGGCTGGTTTAACTGGGTGCTTACCCGTACTGCCAAGCTATGGACGACCCATATGGCGGTTGCCTGCATCCCGCTCGCGGTCTGGTTGCTGGGGTATTTTCTGCTGCTATTGGGCGTGGAAATTACAGGAGATCAGATGCTGGCCAATAATATTCGCTCGGTGCTCTTGCTCTTCGCTGGCGTAGCCGGGGGCGTTTGGCCATTCTTCCGCGCGAAGTGACATACTATTACTCATTCAACACCCGAAGTTTTGAGGAAGATTTAACCCATGACTTACACCATCGCACAGCCCTGCGTCGATGTGCTGGACCGTGGCTGCGTTGAAGAATGCCCGGTTGACTGCATCTACGAGGGCAAGCGCATGCTCTACATCCACCCGGACGAGTGTGTGGACTGCGGCGCTTGTGAACCAGCTTGCCCAGTGGAGGCAATCTTCTACGAAGATGACGTCCCGGATGAGTGGTTTGACTACAACGAGGCGAACGCCGCCTTCTTCGACGACCTGGGCTCGCCTGGCGGTGCTGCAGCCCTGGGTCCGCAGGACTTCGATGCACCGATGATCAAGGCTCTTCCGCCGCAAAATCAGGAGTAAAAACAATGGCTCGCACGCCGCTTGGCAGCATCCTTCCGGACTTTCCTTGGGACTCTCTCGCTGATGCGAAGAAGAAGGCCCAGTCGCATCCGGACGGTATCGTTGATTTGTCTGTTGGCAATCCGGTCGACCCGGTTGCCCCTGGCGTGCAGCTGGCCTTGAGCTCTGCTGCCGAGGCCCCCGGCTATCCGCAGACTGCCGGTACTCCGGAGCTGCGTGAGGCCATCGCTAGCGCTTTGGAGCGGCGCTACAACATGCAGCCCGGCGGTGTCCTGCCGGTCATTGGCACGAAGGAAGCTATCGCTTGGCTGCCTACTTTGTTGGGCATGCGCGGTCAGACCGTTGCATTCCCGACCGTGGCTTACCCGACCTACGAAGTCGGCGCCTTGCTGGCTGGTGCGAAGCCCCTGCGTGCCGATAAGGATTTCGAAGACGCCGCCTTGGTCTTTATTAACTCCCCATCGAATCCGACTGGTCGCGTGGCGAACGTTGAGGAGCTGCGCTCTATCGTTGCCTGGGCACGCGAGAATAACGCCATCGTTGCTTCCGATGAGTGCTACATGGGCCTGAGCTGGGACGACGAGAATCCGCCGGTCTCGATTCTGGATCCGCGCGTCAGCGACGGCGACAACACCGGTTTGATTGCGATGCACTCGCTGTCGAAGTCAGCAAACATGGCCTCTTACCGCGCTGGTTTCTTCGCCGGCGACCCGGCCCTTATTGCGGAGCTGCTGGAGGTCCGCAAGCACGCTGGCCTTATCGTTCCCGGCCCCATCCAGGCCGCCATGGTCGAAGGCCTGAATGACGACGCCTCCGAAACTTTGCAGAAGCAGCGCTACGCCACCCGCCGTGCGCAGTTGGTGCGCGCGCTTGTCGATGCCAGCTTCCGAATCGACCACTCCGACGCCGGCCTCTACCTGTGGGCTACGCGCGGCGAAGATTGCCGCGAGACCATCGACTGGCTTGCCGAACGCGGCATCCTGGCCGCTCCGGGCGATTTCTACGGCCCTGCTGGTCAGCAGCACGTGCGTATCGGTTTGAATGGCACTGATGAGCGCGTTGCCGCCGCCGTGGAGCGCCTGCGCGCTTAAATGACGCGCGCCCCGATAGGCTGCCGGGACGGTATCTCACCGCGCAAAACCATGCTGCGCGGTATTGTCCCGGCGCATCCGCAGTTTTATGCTGGTCGGGCAGGGGATTCGCCGTTCTCGTTTGGCACGGTGATTCCTCCGGGAACGGCGCTGTCTCGCCCTGTTCTGGCTTGGTATCACCCCGATGTGCCTGACGAGGAACCCATTCCCTTCGACTACTCGGTACTGCACGTCGATGACGACCTCATTGTCGTCGATAAACCACACTTTCTTCCCACCACGTCCAACGGGCGACTGGTCCGCGAAACCCTACAGACTCGCCTGCGCCGCGATTTCGGCGAAGACGATATCGTCCCACTTCATCGCCTCGACCGCCTGACCAGTGGGGTAGTGCTCTGCTCGCGTTCTCCTGATACCCGTGCTGCCTACCAGCGTATCTTCTTGGAAGGCACCGCTGAGAAGTGGTACCGCGGGATTGCTTCTGCGCCACTGGACATCGACGATTGGGTCTCGCTGCCCATGCTCAAAGTTCCTGGACAGCGCCAAGTGTGTGTTGATTCTGCGGGCGTGATGACCCATACCTTCGTCAAGGCCTCTGGCGTTGACGTCTCGATGTCGCCGCGAACCGGACATACCCACCAGCTGCGTGTTCTACTTAATCACCTTGGTGCGCCGTTGCTTGGCGATGACACCTACCCCGAAGATCGCGGCCTAGATCTCTATGATTTCTCCGAGCCGCTTGCATTACAGCATCACCAGATCAGTTTCACAGACCCAATTAGCGGCGCCCGACGTCGATTTTCTTCTTCTCGCGGGGTGCAGGAGTAAGCTCGAATAGTTAAACGAACCATAACTTGGAAGGGACGCCGATGGCAGACTTAAGCCTTGCCCGAGTGGCGAATAACTTCGGGCAATTTTTCAAGTTTGGGCTCGTCGGCGGTTCCGGTACCGCGGTCAACCTGCTGGTTTTCTATCTATCGAAGAAGATTGCTGAGTGGACTGCCGGTATCAACGAACGCGAAGCCTTCATGAATCTCTTCGGTACCGACTTCAACATCCGTTGGTACCACGTCTTCGCGACTATCGCGTTCTTAGTCGCAAATACCTGGAATTACCAGCTCAATCGCCTCTGGACCTTCCGCTCGGTGCAGAAGGTCTCCTGGATTCGCGGTTTCTTCCCCTTCCTGCTTACCGGCGTCGGCGCCTTCCTGGTTAGCCAGGCAGTGCTGACCTTGCTGATGAATCCGACCTCACCCATCGGCTTGCCCGAGCACATCTTCGATGACTCCACCGGCCTGCGCACCAAGTCCTACTGGGCACAGGCAATCTCGATTATCGTCGCGATGCCGATTAACTTCGTCATCAACAAGCTCTGGACTTTCCGCTCCAAGCCCACCGACGTCCGAGTCGTTAACGAGATGGACCCGGTCTAATCTCCAGCCGTTGAGACCGCCACAGCCCGCCACCGCGCGCCCTTCGCGCTCACCGGCGGGCTCTTTTTCACTCATTTCGCGATTACGGTGAGCGCCAAAGGTCCGACGAGATTACCGGATGCCACTTCCATACCGGTGTCGTATATGTGAGCGGCTCCTTGCCACCACGCACGGCGTACTCGATACTGTCGAGCACCTCTTCAAGGTTCTCCTTGATGCAGTAGTAGTTAAAGCGCAGCAGCTTATATCCATGGAGTACCGCCGCGTTGTCCTTGAAGCGATCGATGATGAACTGCCTTTCCGTGGAGTGGTATTTGTGACTGTCGACTTCCACGAGCACGTCGTCCAGCATTAAATCGAAGCGATAACCAGCCACCATCTGGTTGTGTTTGAAGTGCATTCCGCGAAAGCATAGCTCCGTTGCAAGGTCCTTTTCACCTACCGAGTCCGCCCCGATTGAAGAATGATGAATCCTGTTCTTCAGCCACTTCGGCACTCGCCCTAGCTCTCTGAGGTCTTTGTCGAACTTCTGCAGGCCCTTATATCCTCTGTACTGCTTGGAGAGAAAATCACCCGTGCGCCAGCTGTCATCACCGTCTTGTCTCACCGCCCACAGTGGCTTAACGACGCGCAACCCATCCAACATCTCAAACGCCCTATACCGACCATGAGTCACCTGAAAGTCCTTGCCTTGAATGGTGCGCGGACCTTCAAATCGCAATGGAAACGTCAGCGCTTTCATGTTGCGTAGCTCAATGGCCGATTTGCCCGTCAACACGAGATTCTTCATCTCACGCTGCAGCGCACGCGCAACATCCTTTGGGTCGTAGACATCAACGTAAATCCCCCGATGAACCCTGTGCAGCTTCCCCTCCTTAATCAGCGTGCGGATCCTCTTTTTCCCAATACCTTGTTCTTTTAGCTCTGTCGTAGTGAAAATACTCATGACTTCGAGCCAAGCGAAGAACGCAACGAAATAGCAGGGTCAATTTTCCAACCTGTGGATAACTTTTCGGTATGTCTTTCTCTACCCACATGACAGCTTCTGACATTCGGGGCTGTGGATAAACTTCTGCGGGTATTTCTTCTCTCCCGTAGAATGCGCACCCTTCGCGCTCACCGGAAAGGCACCAAAGCCCGAAATCTCAATTACGGTGACCGCGAAGGGCGCGGGAAATAGTGAGGTTTGCAAAACATTTAGGTCGTTTTGTCCTAACCTGTATGGCATGAAGAAATCCCTAGCCCTATTCTCCGCCGTAGCCGTTCTAGGCTTGAGCGCTTGCTCGAATGCTGAAGAGGAAGCTGTGGACCAAGAACCGACTTTCTCCAAAGCCGCCGAAGCCGACACCGAAGACACCGTTGAAGAAAGTGCTGAAGACAACCCTCCTGAAGAGGAGGACGCTTCCGCAGATGACGATGCCCCGGAGGAAACCACTGAGGTCGCTGCAGAATCCGACGAACCGGAGTTCCGGGAAGTAGAAGGCTCACACTTCTCAGTCGGTGAAAACATGTCAATGTTCTGGGTTGGCGAGCAGCCCTATAACTGCTTTACCAAGGGACATGGCGTATATGCGACCTGCTTCTTACCTCTGAAAGATGGCCCGGAGGTCTATAGTCCGGAAATGGGCACGGGTCAGGACTACAACCCTGCGAACGCGATTGCGCTTAATAGCGGCAAGTTCGAATACGTAGCCACTCCCATTGGCGTCCCGCGTGGTGGGGTGGAAGGGCCGCCAGAGGCAGAGTTCATTGAACCAGGGACGAAGTCCCTCGTCATTGCTACTGAGTTCTCCTATTCCAAAGATGGCGTCCTGCGCGGTAAGCACGGCAACTCGGAGTTCGTGCTCTATCCGGACGGCACTTCTGAAATCAATTAGGGACGAACCCTTCGCGCTCACCGTAAACGGCTACGAACCCAAAAACTACGATTCCGGTGAGCGCGAAGGGCGCGCGATTGAATAAGAACAAGATAGATGGCAGTTAATGCCTTAACCTTAGTTTCATGAAGAAATCTCTCGTATTCTTTTCAGCACTTGCAGTTCTCGGTTTAAGTGCATGTTCAAGCGACGATGCGGAACCAGAGGCTTACGAGCCCTCCTTTACCCAAGAAGCCGAAGCGGACAATACTGCAGAGGAAACTACCGAAGACGCAGCTAGTGCTGAGGATGTGTCCGAGGAAGAAGAGGCCGACGAGACAACGACGACGGAGGCCAAGAAAGAGGAGTTTACGGAGGTAGACGCCTCGGAGTTCATGGTGAGTGACTACGCTGGACTCTTTACGCTGGATAACGACGGTTACTGTATTTTCAAGCCGCAACCGGATTATGAGAGCTGCGATTTACCGTTTACTGATGCCCCGGTTCTGGATTCGCCAGACGGACCTTCTGAGGCTGATTCCATCAATTTCACTTATGGCGAATTCGAATATGAAGTGACAATGAGCAGTGGCTTTCCTTCGGGTGGTCCAGACGTAAAAGAACCGAAGAACTTTGAGCCGGGAACGAAAACTGACATTCATGGGGTAGAGGTGTCGTATTCGAAGGATCGGGTACTGCGACTGAAGTCGGATACGGAGGAATTCGTGTTCTATCCGGATGGGCGCTCGGAGATTAACTAACAAAAGAACCCTTCGCGCTCACCGGGAGGCCGGAATTAGCCGGAATGGTGATTCTGGTGAGCGCGAAGGGTGCGGGGCTAGGGGACTAGGCAGTAGCAGCTGTAGGAAGCGGAAGCTTGGACGTCGGGGAGATGCCGCGGACTTTGGCGTTGATGACGCCGGCGATGGCGAGAACGCTAAACATCACGGCGGCGGAGAGCAGTTGGGTGCGGGCGGTGGCATCGGAAAGCATGAGAATTGCGATGGCGGCGAAGAGTAAAAGGGCGAACCAGGTGAGGTAAGGATAGGCCCACATGCGAATCGGGAGGGGGTGGATGGCCTCGAGCTGTGGGCGGAGGCGCAGCTGCGAGACGGCGATGAAAATCCAGACGATGAGCAGGGAAGCGCCGGCGGAATTCAGCATGAAGGTCAAAAGCCAGCCGGTATCGGCGTAGTTCAGAATCACCATCACGACCGAGAGAGTGATGGATAGAGCGATGGCGGCGGTGGGAACGCCCTTGGCATTGGGGTGGGCGAAGATGTGTGGGGCTTCCTTGCGGTTAGCCAGGGAATGCATCATGCGCGAAGAGGCGTAGATCTGTGCATTGAAGGCAGAAAGCAGTGCTAGGACGATGATGACTTCCATCAGCCCGGCCGCGCCGGGGATGCCGGCGCGTTCTAAGACCATGGTGAAGGGAGACTCGGCGGCGGACTCGGCAGCGCCCAGCATCGAGTAGGGCAGCAGGAAAGTAATGACGAGAACGGAGCCGAGGTAGAACACGGAGATGCGCAGGATGGTGGTGCGCACGGCGTCGATGAGTGACTTTTCCGGGTCGTCGGATTCGGCGGCAGCGATGGCGACGACCTCAATTCCGCCGAAGGCAAAGGCGACAGCCAGGAGACCGGCGGCGACGCCGCCGAGGCCGTTAGGCATGAAGCCATCGTTTAAAAAGACCTCAGTACCAATGAAGGTGTGACCGGGAAGAAATCCGAAAATAAGCAGGGCGCCGATAACGAGGAACGCAATAATCGCAAGCACCTTAATGGCAGCGAACCAGTACTCAAATTCGCCGAAGCTGCGCACGTGCAGCAGGTTCACAATACCGAAGAAGGCAACGCAGATTGCCGCCGGGATCCACGGGGAGACATCGAACCAGGAGCCGATGAAAGCAGAAGCACCGGTGATTTCCGCGCCCAGAACGGCGACGGTGGCAAGCCAATAAATCCAGCCCTGCGTGAAACCGGCCCAGCGGCCAATGCCGTGCTCAGCGTATTCGGAAAAGGAACCGGAGGCGGGAATGACGGTGCCCATTTCGCCGAGCATTTGCATCACCAGGATGGCGAGGAAACCGGCGATGAAATAAGCCAGCAAAACGGCAGGACCGGCGGCGGAGATTCCGACGCCGGTACCTAAAAAGAGCCCGGCTCCAATGGTGGAGCCAAGACCCATCATACGTAAGTGACGGACCTTCAGTCCGTTGCCCAGATTTGAATTGCTCACCCGATAACTATAGGACTATGCAATCTAGGGTGAGCACTGGGGTCTAGTTCTTGTGCAGCTCTTCGTTGAGAGCAACTGCTTCAGCCTTCCACTCGGTAGCTTCCACAGAACCAGTGACCGAGTTGCGGCGAAGCAGCATGCCGGATGCGCCGGAGAGTTCAGCAGCCTTGAGGGAATTGCCTTCCTTGACACCGAGGGCATCGGCAACCGCGCCAAAGACGGTGACCTTGGTGCCAGCGGTGACATACAGGCCGGCTTCGACGACGCAGTCATCGCCAAGCGAAATGCCCACACCAGAGTTAGCACCGAGCAAGCAGCGCTCGCCGACGGAGATGACTTCCTTGCCGCCACCGGACAGGGTGCCCATGATGGATGCGCCGCCGCCGACATCAGAGCCATCGCCCACGACGACACCAGCGGAAATACGGCCCTCAACCATGGAGGAGCCCAGGGTGCCGGCGTTGAAGTTCACAAAGCCCTCGTGCATGACGGTGGTGCCCTCAGCCAGGTGAGCTCCCAGGCGAACGCGGTCGGCGTCGCCGATACGCACGCCGGTCGGCACGACGTAGTCCACCATGCGCGGGAACTTGTCGACGGAGTAGACCACAACCGGGCCACGGGAGGCCAGGCGGCCGCGGACCATCTGGAAATCGGCAACTGCGCACGGACCGTAGTTGGTCCACACGACGTTAGCCAGGTGGCCGAAGATGCCGTCCATGTTCAGACCGTGCGGCTTGACCGCGCGGTGGGAGAGCAGGTGCAGACGCAGGTAGGCGTCGTAAGCATCGACAGGAGCTTCATCCAGATCGGCGATGGTGGTCTCCACAGCAACGCGAGCAACGCCGCGCTCCTCGTCCGGGCCAACCAGCTCTGCGAACTGCTGGGGAGTGTTCTCCAGGCGAGTGGTGCCGGTTTCGCCAGTAGCGTTATCCAGGGAAACAGCCGGGAACCAAACGTCCAGGACGGTGCCATCGTGGGTCAGGGTGGCTAGACCGCGTGCGGAAGTGGAAGTCATGAAGCGTGAAACCTCTTTGTAGTTCTAAATAGGAAACGTGATCTCTTAAGGCATCCTACACGGTGGCGCGCTTGCCGTTGCCGGTCAGGAAGGCTAAGCCAATCAGGACTGCAACCAAGACCAGAACGGAAATGACCTGGTTACGGGCAGCAGGATCGAAGAGCATGAGGATGGTCAGACCGCCGATGGCCACCAACGTGAGATAGGGCACTGTTGGGAATCCACCCAGGCGAACAGTGGTCAGTTCGCCGTTGCGCTTCATCTCCGGGTGCAGACGCAGGTAGGAGATGACGACGAAGACCCAGATAACCAGCAGGCAGCCGCCGACCGCGTTGAAGAGGAAGGCAAGCAGTCCCGGCGGGTTCCAGTACTGCAGCAGCACCGAACCGAAGGCGAAGATCATCGACAGCACAACCGCAGGAACCGGGGAACCGGCAGCGTTGGTGCGCAGGAAGAACTTCGGTGCGCAGTGGTCGCCGGCCATGTCGTAGACCAGGCGGGAGGTGGCGTAAATCTGCGCGTTGAACGCAGACAGCAGCGCCAGGGCAATGATGAGCTCCATGAAGCCAGCTGCAAAAGGAATCTGCGCGGCGGCCAGAACTAGGGTGAACGGCGAGTTCGCAGCGACGTCGGCGTCCTGGATATCGCTGAACGGCAGCGCCATGGTGATCACCAGGATGGAGCCGATGTAGAAGATCATGATGCGCACGATGATGGCGCGGACCGCAGTAGCGACGTTATGCGCGGGGTCCTCGGACTCGGCAGCAGCAATGGTCACCAGCTCGATACCGCCGAAGGCGAAGGCCACAGCCAACAAACCAGCGGCGAAACCGGCGATGCCGTTCGGCATGAAGTTCTCAGTGAAGTTGCTTCCGGCCAGCTCCAGGTTCATACCCGGCAGGATGCCCAGCAGCATCAAAATGCCGACGATAAGGAAGCCAATGATGACAACGACCTTGATGATGGCGAACCAGAACTCGAACTCACCAAAGCCACGCACCGCAGCGAAGTTAATCACTGCGAAGAAGGTCACTGCGATCAGAGCAGGAATCCACGGCGCGATGTCGAACCAGCCGCTGACAATGGCGGCGGCACCGGTGATTTCCGCGCCCATGACCATCACCAGCATGAACCAGTAGATCCAGCCCATCGTAAAGCGTGCCCACGGGCCCATGGCCTGGCCGGCGTAGGTGGAAAAGGAACCCAGGGACGGGCGTGCGGAGGCCATCTCGCCGAGCATCCACATAATCAGCGCGACGAGGGTGCCTGCAATGGCGTAGGAGAAGAGCACCGAAGTACCGGAAATCTGAATACCCAGGCCCACGCCCAGGAACAGACCGGCGCCCACGGCAGACCCGAGACCCATCATCGTCAAGTGACGGGTTTTCAGTTGTTTTGTTGATTCAGCCATAGTGTTCGCTTTCGACGTTGCAAAGTTTGTATAGGCAGGTACTTTACACACCGCATTAACTCTAAGGGCAAGGTAGCATGGCTTTTTGTGAAATTAGATCTGCTTGCTGACCCCATTGAACTGACCAAGGCGCTCGTGGACATCCCCAGTCCCTCGCACCACGAGCAAGTAATTGCCGATGCCGTCGAAGAAGCCCTCCGCGCACTCGACGTGGAGGTCGCCCGTTACGGCAACACGGTCTGCGCCCGCACCAACCGCGGCCTGACCTCCCGCGTGGTCCTGGCCGGCCACATCGATACCGTTCCGCTTGCCGACAACGTCCCGCACCACATGGAGGGTGACACGATGTGGGGCTGTGGCACCGTGGACATGAAGTCCGGCATGGCCGTTTACCTGCATGCATTTGCCACGCTTTACGATGATCCTTCGCTCTCCCACGACCTCACCCTCATCGCTTATGAGGGCGAAGAAGTCGCCACGAAATACAACGGTTTGAACCATCTGCAGCAGGATAATCCGAAGTGGCTGGAGGGCGATTTAGCACTTCTCGGTGAGCCTTCTGGCGCCATGATTGAGGCTGGTTGCCAGGGCACGATTCGCCTTCGTGTTACCGCGCATGGCACCCGCGCGCACTCCGCTCGCGCTTGGCTCGGTTCTAATGCCGCGCACAAATTAGCCCCCGTGATGACCCGGATTGCAGACTATTCCCCGCGCGATGTCACCATCGATGAATGTACCTACAAAGAGGGTATTAATATTGTTCACCTCGAATCGGGGGTAGCAACGAACACCATCCCGGATGAAGCGTGGATGTTTGTGAATTTCCGCTTCGCACCGGATCGCAGCACCGATGAAGCGATGGAACATCTGCTTGAGGTTATCGGTGAGCACGAGGACATCACCATCGAAGTCGACGACGTGGCCGGTGCCGCTTTGCCAGGTTTGGGTCAGCCGGCAGCACGCGCGCTTGTCGATGCCGTCGGCGGCAACTTCCGCGCCAAGTACGGCTGGACCGACGTGGCCCGCTTCTCCGAAATGGGCACCCCAGCGGTCAACTTCGGCTGTGGCGACCCGGGCTTTGCCCATAAGAAGGACGAACAAGTCGACATCTCGCAGATCACCGAAGTATCCGATGCTCTGCTGGCCTACCTGAAAGGATAAGTAATGACTCCGGATCAATTGCGCATGCTGCGCGGCCCGTTGCTGTTGCGTTCTGAGGGCGAACAGCAAGCATCCACCTTCGACCAGCGACTCCTGCAGTCGGGCGCGGACCACGAGTGGCAGCACGCCGACCCCTGGCGCGTGTTGCGCATTCAGGGCGAGTTCGTCGCCGGCTTTGATGCTTTGGCGAAGCTGCCGAAGGCCGTGACCGTCTTCGGTTCTGCGCGCACCACTCCTGAAGACCCCTACTATCAGATGGCCGAAGAGGTCGGACGCAAGCTTGTCGATGCCGACTATGCCGTTATCACCGGCGGCGGCCCCGGCATTATGGAAGCAGCGAACAAGGGCGCACACGAAGCCGACGGCAAGTCCGTTGGTCTAGGCATCGAGCTGCCTTTCGAGCAGGGCCTGAATAGCTACGTCGACTTAGGTCTGAACTTCCGCTACTTCTTCGCGCGCAAGACGATGTTTTTGAAGTACTCCCAGGCCTTTATCTGCCTTCCGGGTGGAATGGGCACCATGGACGAGTTCTTCGAGGTCATGTGCATGGTCCAGACCGGCAAGGTCACCAATTACCCAATCGTGTTGCTGGGCACTGAATACTGGTCGGGCTTGGTTGACTGGATGACTAAGGCGCTGGTCTCCGGTGGTTACATCAATGAAACCGACACCGATCTCTTCCTGCTGACCGATGACGTCGATGAAGCCATCGCGCATATCGTCGAAGCCCACGAAATCATGACCGACAAGCGCATCCGGGAGGAGCGTTGAGTCTGGCCCGCATCATGGCGATCGTGAATCGCACCCCAGACTCCTTCTATGACCAAGGCGCTACCTACGCCATGGATGCCGCGCTGTTGCGTGGCGATGCCGTCGTGGCCGAAGGCGCAGACATCATCGACGTTGGCGGGGTCAAAGCTGGTCCTGGCGAAGATGTCGATGCAGCTGAAGAAATCGACCGCGTCGTACCTTTGATTGCCAAGCTCCACGAACGTCATCCGGAGGTCATCATCTCTGTCGACACCTGGCGTGCCTCCGTCGCCGAAGCCGCCATTGAGGCTGGCGCTGGCCTTATCAACGACACCTGGGCTGGCTGGGATCCCGAGCTCGTCGCCGTTGCCGGACATCACCGCGTCGGCTACGTCTGCTCGCATACCGGCGGGATTACCCCGCGTACCCGTCCGCACCGCGTGCATTTCGATGATGTCGTCGCCGACGTGATTGCAGAGACCACCCAGCTTGCCGAGCGCGCCGCCGACCTCGGTTGCCCACCTGAGCTCACCTTCATCGACCCCACGCACGATTTTGGCAAGAACACCTTCCACGGCCTGGAACTCCTGCGCCGCATCGACGAGGTCGTCGCCACCGGCTGGCCAGTACTCATGGCGTTGTCGAATAAAGATTTTGTCGGCGAGACCGTCGATCAGCCAGTAGGAGAGCGCGTTGCCGGAACTCTGGCAGCAACCGCCTGGGCCGCCGCCCGCGGTGTGGCCGCCTTCCGTGTCCACGAGGTGCGCCCCACCGTCGACGTTCTGCGCATGACCGCTGCCATTGCCGGTACCGCCGCACCACTAGCAACCACCCGTGGACTCGCATGAGAATAAGCGTAGTAATCCCGGCACTGAACGAAGAAGCCACCATCGCCGACGTCGTCCGTGCCTGCCTGGCCGACAATCCACTCGAAGTCCTGGTCATCGACGCCGATTCCAGTGACGAGACCGCCTCTGTGGCGAGTGCCGCCGGCGCTACCGTTCTCAACTGGCGCGAGGTTCTCCCAGATATCGAGCCGCGCCCCGGGAAGGGCGAATCGCTGTGGCGCGGTGTCGCCGCTGCTCGAGGGGAAGTCGTGGTCTTCGTCGACGCCGACCTAGAATCCGCCCGTCCTGGAATGGTCAACGCTATGGCCGAGCCTTTCCAGGACCCGCAGATTCAACTGGTCAAGCCTCGCTACGCGCGCAGCTTTCACGGTGCCCCGACCGGTGGGGGCCGCGTCACCGAACTGACCGCTAAACCGCTATTGCGCTTGCTCTACCCCGAACTTGCCGATATCGCCCAGCCCCTCGGCGGCGAATACGCCATCCGCCGCGAGACCGCTTTAGACCTGCCCTTTGTGGATGGTTATGGGGTTGAGGCGGGGCTGCTGGTGGACATCGGAAAGCAGTGCGGGCGTGATGCCATCGCTGAAGTGGACTTAGGCACCAGAAAGCACCGGAACCGGCCACTGGAAGAACTCGCGCCCATGGCGGATGTGGTTGCAGCAACTTTGCTCCGGCGCGACACCACCGGGCAGCGCCCTGCCCTGCGCGATATTATGTAACTCATGCTTTCCTGGATTGCGCTGATTGTTGTTCTGGCTGCGCTGATCGTCATTGGTACGTGGGCGTGGGGCAGCATGTTTGGGCATAAGCCCGTGCCCACCGATGCCTCCCTAGAAACCGACGTACCCGCCGCCAACCGCGCAGCGCTCGCACGAGGGGATATCAACGCAATTGCTTTCGACGTTGTACCGCATGGTTACCGCCAGGAGCAGGTCGATGATCTGCTAAACGCCCTGCGTGATGCCCAGAACCAGCCCGAGAATCTGAAAAAGGACTAAGCTGGTAAGGGTACATAATTTTTAGAGCCTAAGGAGCTGGTTGCTATGGCAGCAATGAAGCCTCGTACCACTGGCGGCGAGATGGAAGCTGTCGAAGAATCCCGCAAGATCGTCATGCGAATCCCCTCGGATGGCGGCGGGCGCATCGTGATTGAGCTATCCAAGGAAGAAGCTGCCGAGTTGGGTTCTTTGCTGCAGGAAGTTTCCAGCTAGTCTAGGAACATGCTTTCTCACATTATTGATGTTCTGGCCGATCCCAACGACGGAACGCTACTGCACGGCGAGGACGATTTTCGTCGCCTCGTTTCCGAATCGGGACGCAGCTATGACGTAGCCAAACAGGGTTACGTTACTTTGCCGGTAGGAGCCGGACTCAAGCACAAAGGCGATGACATGGACATGGTCAACGCCCGTGAGACTTACCTTTCTATGGGCCATTTCGCGCCCTTCGTTGAAGCCGTGACCAGCGCTATTCAGGATGTCGTCGCTGACGTTGACGCAGACCCGACCCTCCTGGAAGTCGGCGCCGGTACCGGCTATTACCTTGCCCATACCCTGGACTCCATCGAAGATTCCCGGGGTATCGGCTTAGACATTTCTCCGCACGCGGCCAAGCACCTGGCTAAGAGCCATTCCCGCGTTGGCGCGATCGTCGCTGACGTCTGGGAGCGCCTGCCGCTTCGCGATGACTCCGTCCACGCCATCTCCGTCGTCTTCGCCCCGCGCAACCCTGCGGAATTCCGTCGTATTCTCGCCCCCGGCGGCGAGGTCGTCGTCTTGACTCCAGACGTTGGTCACCTCGATGAGCTGCGCGAACCGCTCGGCATCTTAGGCGTCGAAGAAGGCAAGGTCGATCGCATGTACGAGCAGGCCGAAGGCTACCTCGAGCAAGCCGCCGAGCCCGAAGAAATCACTTTCCCGATTCTGCTCGACAAAGCTTCCATTGCCGCCCAGGTCGGAATGAGCCCGTCCGCTCGCCACATCTCCGCTGAAGAGCTCAACGAGCGCATGTCCAAACTTCCCGAGACCGTCCAGGTCACCGCCAAGGCTCGTCTGGATCGTCTCCGCGCCGTTTAAAGCTCTTAAGCTCTTCGACTATCCCGCCGCCCGCGCCCTCTTCGTCTAACACCGAACCCTTCGCGCTTACCGGCGGGATATTTTTCTGCCTTTTCTTAATTCCCGTGACCGCGAAGGGCTCCTTTCGCTTTCGGGCCCATTCGCCGACCCTTTTGACCGACCCCCGAACCCTTCGCGCTCACCGAAACTACTGATTCCGTTCAAATCTTGATTCTGGTGACCGCGAAGGGCACGGGGAGGGGAGAAGTGACGGGTCTGAAAACTGACGCACCCTTCGCGCTCACCGAAACGGTCGTTTCGGGCCAGATGTGAATTCTGGTGAGCGCGAAGGGTGCGCGGAAAGCTGGAAGCCGGAGCTGAAAGCTGAGAAGCTTGAAAGCTTAGGATCCGGAGCGGCTCCAGGACTGCTCGATGACGGCGTCGCCGGAGGCGTCGACGTCGATGTCGGAGCAACCGCCGTCGAAGTAGACGCGGGATGCCATGGCGACCTGGCCGCCATCGGCGTAGACCTCAACAGTGGAACCGTCGACGACGACGGTTAGGGAGTCGGAGTCGCCTTCGGCAAGAGTTGCCTCGGCTGCTTCGGAATCCGAGTAGTAGCCGTTAAAGGCCTTGCCCATGGAACGGTCGAGGGTGATGGTGTCGCCGTTGTGGGAGACGACCGCAGCTGGATCGCCGTTGCCGTCGAGCAAGGTGACGGTCACAGAAGAACCGGACGGAACTTCGAGGATGCCGGTCCAGGAACGGGCGTTGTCGGACATGCGGACGGCATCGGGAAGCCCGGGGGCTGGTGTCTGGTAGATGACTCCCCCCTGCAGGGTCAGGTGACGAGGCAGTGACAAGGCGTTGGCCCAGCCCTCTGCCTCGTAGGAGGGATGCTTGGTGGCGTCGTCACCGCGACCGGTGCCGTTGAGCAGGCCGAACACGCGAGCTTCGTCGTACTGGCGATCCGGGTTGATGGTGCCAGTGGTGACGTTGGTGTTACGCGGACGGGTGAAGTCGTGGCCGTAATCGATGCGCTGGAAACCAGAAACGATGTGGAAGGTGGTCTCTTCCAGACGGCCAACCAGGTAGCCGGAGATGTCGCGGCCCTCGCGCTCCAAGGTCACGAGCAGGATGTCGTAGATTTGCTCGTCGACTTCGTCGCGCAGGCGAATGATGCGCGGAGAAACTACTGGTGGAAGCGGGGAACCCGGGGCGACTTCGCCCTGGCGGAAGCCCGGGTCGCCGTCGAAGGTCAGCGGACCGGAAAAGTCCCAGTTCTCACCATCGGGGCTGTGCAGAATAACCGGAACAGGCTCTTCAGAGTTACCGGACAGCGCGAGCATGAGGTAGCCGGTGTGGCCCTCGTCGCGGTCTTCGGCGGTCCAGTCCGGAACGACGCAAGGGGAGCGGAAATTGCGGTAGTTCTTCACCGCGGATGCAGCCTGACCGTGGCGCATGACGGCAGGGTCCAGGGCCAGCGGGTCGTCGTCGACTTCGCAGATATCAGCGATATCGGTGTAGGTAGCCAGGCGCACCGAGGTACCCGTGTTGGTCACCGAGGTGAAGTACAGGTGGACGGCTTCTGGGCCTTCCGCGACAGAACCGGCACGCAGGGACATCTCGCCGCCAACAGGGGCTAGAGCGTCGTCGCATTCTAACCAATCGAAGGGCAGTTCCTCGGAGTAGCTATGTCCCCAGCGTGCGGGGGATTCGGCATCTGGATGATACTGGGTAAACAGATGCCAGGTTTCGCCGTCGAGGAGAACACCGGCAGGTGCGTCGAGAATGCCCGCTTCGGGGGCGAAGTGCAGTTCTGGACGATGGGTAGTCACTGTGGATGTTCCTTACTAAATCAAAGACTTGTAGACATCGACGGTCTGCTGGGCGATGGTGGCCCAGGAGAACTTGTCGATGGCCCTTGCGCGACCGGCCTCACCATAAGCGCGGCAGCGGTCCGGGTCGCCAGCCAGCTCATTGATGGCAGCAGCCAGGTCAGCTTCGAAAGCCTGCGGGTCGTTGGCGTCGTAGTTGACTAACGTTCCGGTTTCGCCATCGACGACGACCTCCGGAATGCCGCCCACGTTAGACGCGACAACGGCAGTATTGCAGGCCATAGCCTCCAAATTGACGATGCCCAGCGGCTCATAAATCGACGGACACGCAAACACGTCCGCACCCGAGTAGACCTGCTGAATCTGTTCGCGGCTGAGCATGTCGGCCGCCCAGTATACGCCGTCACGGTCAGCTTGCAGCTGCTCGATGAGAGCCTTGGTTTCCGCAGCAATTTCTGGGGTATCCGGGGCACCTGCACACAGGACGAGCTGGATATCCGGGTCCAGGTCAGCTGCTGCCTTCAGCAGGTGGGGCACACCCTTTTGGCGGGTGATGCGGCCCACGAAAGCCACGATGGGGCGCTGCTTATCGACGCCCAACTCATCCAAAAAGTCCGTCGGCACCGGCTTCCACAGTTCAGTATCGATGCCGTTGAGAATGACGTGAATCTTGTCCGCATCCACGTTCGGGTAAGCATCCAGAATCGCATCGCGCATGCCCGAAGACACAGCGATGACACCATCGGCGTTCTCGATAGCGTTGCGCTCGGACCAGGAGGAGACGTTGTAGCCGCCGCCAAGTTGCTCGCGCTTCCAGGGGCGGTGCGGCTCAAGCGAGTGCGCGGTCACGATATGGGGGATGTCGTAGAGGTTCTTCGCCAGGTGTCCGGCCAGGCCGGTGTACCAGGTATGCGAGTGGGCGACATCGAGGTCGGAGGCGGCATTCGCCATACGCAAACCAGTGGACAGAGTCTGCAGGGACGCGTTAGCGTCTTGTAATTCGGGATCTACGCCGTGAACAAAAACGTCGCGCTCTTGGCGTGGTGCTCCGGTGCAGTGCACGGAAACATCGATAAGCTCGCGCATAAAACGCGTCAACTCTGCCACATGGACTCCGGCGCCACCGTAAATCTCCGGCGGATATTCTTTGGAGAAGATTCCAGCTCTCATACCCTCCCAGAATAGAGAGAAACTCCGGGCCGTGCAGAATTTTGCAACGGGGGTATAAAACGGTGGGATCCGCTGCGAAAATCCCTGTCTGCCTATAGGTTGGGAACTGTGAGTAGCCAGCCCAATGTCCTTGCAATTGTCCTAGCCGGCGGAGAAGGCAAGCGCCTGTTTCCGCTGACAGAAGATCGCGCGAAGCCCGCCGTTCCCTTCGGCGGTTCCTACCGTCTGATTGACTTCGTTCTGTCCAATCTCGTTAACGCGGGTTACCTGAAGATTGCGGTGCTGACCCAGTACAAGTCCCACTCTTTGGACCGTCATATTTCGCAGGCCTGGAACCTGTCTGGTCCGACCCCGCAGTACATCGCTTCGGTTCCGGCGCAGCAGCGTCGCGGTAAGCGTTGGTACAGCGGTTCCGCCGATGCGATTGTCCAGTCGTTGAACCTGATTTACGACGAGAAGCCGGATTACGTCATCGTCTTCGGCGCCGACCACGTCTACCGTATGGATCCGCAGCAGATGGTCGAAGAGCATATCGCGACCGGTCTGGATTGTTCCGTAGCGGGTATTCGCGTGCCGCGTGAAGAAGCCACGGCTTTCGGTTGTATCCAGGCTGACGGCATGGGCACGATTACGGAGTTCCTGGAAAAGCCTGCTGACCCGCCGGCGACCCCGGATGATCCGAACATGACCTATGCGTCGATGGGTAACTACGTGTTCACCGCAGACGCGCTTATCGATGCTTTGTTGGAAGACGAAGAGAACGAAGAATCCTCCCATGACATGGGTGGCGACATCATCCCTTACTTCGTCAGCAAGGGCCAGGCGCACGTCTATGACTTCATGGAAAACAAGGTGCCAGGTGCCACTGAGCGCGACCACGGTTACTGGCGCGATGTGGGTACCGTGGATTCCTTCTACGAAGCGCACATGGACATGATTTCGGTGCACCCGATTTTCAACCTCTACAACCGTGCGTGGCCGATTCACTCGACCGATGACTCGAACTTCCCGCCGGCGAAGTTCGTGCAAAACGGTATTGCACAGTCGTCGATGGTGGCCCCAGGCTGCATCATCTCTGGTGGCACGGTGCGCAACTCGGTGCTGGCTTCCGATGTCCACGTCGCCGACGGCGCGACCGTGGAAGGCTCGGTCTTGCTGCCAGGTGTGCGCATTGGACGCGGCGCGGTGGTGCGTCAGGCGATTCTGGATAAGAACGTCGTCGTGGAAGATGGCGCCACTATTGGCGTGGACCGCGAGCGCGACGCAGAACGCTTCCGTGTCTCCGATGGTGGCGTGGTGACCGTCGGTAAGAACGAAACCGTCAAGCGCGCTTAAAACCACCAACGGCGTGCCGGAAGGGCACGCCGCTATCGGTCTAGTTTCCTGGAAGCAGGAGGCTAGGCCGATTTTTTGGTGATCAGGGTCAGGCCGCCGCCCAGTGGGAGGCGGGTGACGGTGGCATCGGAAAGCTCGCGCACGTACTCGTCGGCTTCGCGGGCGGCTGCGGTGTCGCGGTCGTTGCGGGTGTCGTCGGCAAGCGTGCCATCGAGAAGCGAATTAGCCAGGACCAGGGTGCCGTGTGGGGCGAGCAGGGGCCAGGTGGCCTTGACCAAGGCGAGCATGTCGAGGGCGGAGACTTCCGCGTAGATGACCTGGTAGGCATCGTTTGCCAGACGGCCCACAACGTCGAGCGGGCGGGCAGGCAGGAAGCGCACGCGAGTGGTGGGGTAGCCGGCGGTGCGGAAAGCCTGCTTGGCATTGGCCTGGTGCTCAGCTTCTGGGTCAATGCAGGTCAAAATGCCATTGTCGGGCAGACCCTGCAGCAGGTATAGGCCCACGACGGAGGCAGCGGGGCTAATGGCTACGGCTTGGGCGCGCTCGCCGGAAGTGGAGGCGTTGGCCAGGGTGGAAAGCAACTGGCCGGTGGCCTCATCGGGAGCGGGCAGGCCGAACTCCGCAGCGTGCGCGCGGGCAGCTTGCAGCGCCTCGGAAGCCTCGGTGGTGGATTCGATGTAGGAACGCAGTGCGTCAAATGCCGTAGTACTCACAACCGCAACTTTAAAGAAAAACCGGAGCCTGCGTGTCTACAACGCCACCAAAAGCAGCGATTAGTGACGTGTGGGAAACCTGTTGTGCAAAGGGAATTAAAAGGCAAAAGGTATACAGGAATCTTTTAGCTTCCAGACTGGAGTTTAGAAGACTGATGTAGAACAATATGTGACATGACAAAGATGAAGCGCGACGCCGTTCTGCCTGATCAACACGACGATGATCAGGAGCTGACGGGCACCGCCGCGTTCGACGCCGGGCAGGCTGACATGCCTTCGTGGGAAGAGCTGGTCGCCGAGCATGCCGATGGCGTCTACCGCCTGGCGTACCGCCTTTCGGGTAACCCGCATGATGCAGAGGACTTAACCCAGGAAACCTTCATGCGCGTCTTCCGTTCTTTGGACCGCTACCAGGCCGGTACTTTTGAAGGCTGGTTGCACCGCATTACGACCAACCTCTTTTTGGATATGGTCCGCCACCGCAACAAGATCCGCATGGAGGCGCTGCCGGAAGACTACGAGCGCGTCCCGGGCAACGAGATGACCCCGGAGCAGGTCTACGCGGTATCGAATCTGGATCCGGCGCTGCAGACGGCTCTCGATGAGTTGGGCCCGGATTTCCGCGTTGCAGTTGTGCTTTGTGACGTCGTGGGTATGAGCTATGACGAAATCGCCGAAACCCTCGGTGTGAAGATGGGTACCGTGCGCTCGCGTATTCACCGCGGCCGTTCGCAGCTGCGCGCTGCACTCGAAAAGGCCGCCCGCGAAGACGCCGACGCCCGTCGCTTGCTGCGCGTGCGCTAAGCCCGCGTCTAAAACACGCCCGGCTGCACACACTCCCGGCCGGAAGATGACTAGGGTGGGGATATATCACCCGCTTCTATCCCGTGGAAAGGAGAATGCAGTCATGGCACGAAGTCCAATGGGCTTTCACATGCGACGCGCTGTAACTCCTGCCGACGGGGCACCCGCCGGGTTAAGCGATGAAGCGCGCAAGCGCATCCGCAAAAAGGCACAATCGAAGGCACGCCGCCACGATGCTATTGGGCACTTAGGCCCGGAAGCTGTCGTGGCTTTTGTTGATGGGGAACTGGACTGCAAGTCCACCCACCGCGTGCGCGTACACTTGGTGCACTGCCCGGAATGCCGCAGGGAAGTCCACACCCAACGTGGTGCTTCGGAATGGGTGCGCCACTGCGATGAAGATGCCGATATTCATATCCCGCAGGACCTCTTCCACAAGCTGACGAGCATTGCGACGACCCCGCAACCAGAGCCAGCGCCTGCCGATGAAGACGCTCCCTACACCGGTGAGCGGGATTTTCTCGACAAAGTAGAGATGGTGTTTCGCGCGATTAAGCACAATCAACGCGGCTAGAACCGAAGGGCTAAGATAGTTACGTGTTTTCTTCAATCGGTTGGGTCGAGATCTTTGTCGTCATCATCATTGGCGTCATCGTTATCGGACCGGAACGCCTGCCCGGTGTCATCATGGACGTCCGCGCGGCGATTTATGCTGCCCGCAAGGCGATCAACAACGCCAAAGCGGAACTGAATGGAGAAATGAGCGGCCTGGGCGCGGAATTCGAGCAACTCCGCGGACCCATCTCGCAAGCTGCTGAGTGGGGCCGACTTGGCCCGCGGGGCGCGATTACCAAAGCACTTTTCGACGGCGACGACTCCGCCTGGGATGACTTCAACCCGAAGAAGATGGTCGGTGACCTTGGCAAGCCGGACTTAGCTTCCCAACACAACACCACTGACCACAACGGGCAGCAGGGCAATGCCCAGCCCGTCAGCGCCAACCAGGCTGGTCAGCAGCAGCCAGGCTTTGATTATTCCCAGATCTACGCCGAGCAGGCGCCGGAGCAACAAGCTGCTCCGACGCAAGAAAAGTCCGCGCAGGAAGCACCGCAGCCGCAGCAGGTGCGCCCGCAGGACCAGCCACAGCCGTATATGCAGCCGCCGCGTGGCCGGCAGGCTAAGGCACAAGAAAACCCAGGCGGAGGTTTTAACTGGGAAGACGTTACCTAGCTGTCTTAGCTGCGGGTAACGCCCAAACCGAGGGTCTTTCCGACCAGCGAATCAGAACGGATAGCTAGCTTGTCGGCGAGCTTGCGCAGGGCATCGGCAGCTGCGGATTCCGGGGCCTGCTCAGTAATCGGAATGCCCGCGTCACCGCCGGTGCGCAGGGCAGGCTCCAGTGGAATCTGGGCCAGCAGTGGGACATCGTGGCCCAGGATTGCGCTTAAGCGATCGGCAACGACCTGGCCGCCGCCGGAACCGAAGACGTCCATCGTGGAGCCATCGGGAAGCACCATGGCACCCATGTTCTCAATGACACCGGCGACGCGCTGACGGGTCTGCTGGGAAATGGAACCGGCGCGCTCAGCTACCTCGGCGGCAGCAGCCTGTGGGGTGGTGACAACGAGCAGCTCAGCGTTCGGGATGAGCTGGGCGACAGAGAGTGCGACATCGCCAGTTCCCGGAGGCAGGTCGAGCAGCAGGAAGTCCAGGTCGCCCCAGAACACGTCAGCTAAGAACTGCTGCAGTGCGCGGTGCAGCATCGGGCCACGCCAGACGACCGGGGCATTGCCCTCGACGAACTGGCCAATGGAGATGTGCTTGATGCCATGGGAGATGGGTGGCAGCAGCATTTCATCGTCAAGCACGGTGGGTGCTGCGGTAGACCCCAGCAGGTTCGGCACCGAGTGGCCGTAGATATCCGCATCGACGATGCCGACCTTCATACCCTTATCAACTAAGGCCTTAGCGAGGTTGACCGTCACGGAGGACTTGCCGACGCCGCCCTTACCGGATGCAACCGCGAACACACGGGTGGTGGAGTTCGGGTTAGCAAAAGGAATCTCTGGCTCAGCCTTGCCGCCGCGCAGCTTCTTCTTCAATTCCAGACGCTGCTCATCGCTCATGACATCCAAGGTGACATTCACGTTGCCCACGCCTTCGATGTCTTCAATCGCAGCACGGGTGTTGGTCTGGATGGTGTTTTTCATCGGGCAGCCCGCGATGGTCAGGTAAATCTCGACGTCCACGTCATTGCCATCAACGTTGACGGACTTGACCATGCCAAGCTCAGTGATAGGGCGGCCGATTTCGGGATCCTCAACGCGCGCGAGCGCGGAGTTTACGGCGGATTCAGTAATAGCGCTAGACATAACACGCCCTATCTTAGTCATCGCAGATCAGATGTTAAACGTCGCCCGGTGTAGAATCGTTAGGACGAAAATTACTACCCAAGGAGCTTTAGCATTTCTACTTTCCGCACCACACGTGTGAAGGCTTCGCTGCTGGCTATGGGGGCATCGTTAGCTACGCTGAGCGCTTGTGCGCAGGCTGAACCGACTGCTCCGGAAAACCCGCAGCTTTCTGAGCCAGTAGTGATTATGGTCAGCTCCGAAGAAGAAAAGCAGCAGATTTTTGCTGCCATCTACCAGGTAGCTTTCGAAGACGAAGGCCGCGATGCAGTCGTCATCGACGACGACCGCGATGACGAAGGCGCTAACAAGCACCTCGAATCCCGCGCCAACCTCATGGTGGGCTGCACGGGTGCGCTGCTGAATTATTACGCACCGCAAAAAGCCCAAGCAGTTTCCGAAGAGTACGTGGAATCCCAGGAAGACCCTACTGGTGAGGACTACCTCGCGAAGACCCACGTTGAGCTCATGAGTGTCATGGACCCGGCCTACAGCGTCGTGGAACCAGCCGGTAGTGCGAAAGGCTGTGAGGACGCCGAGCCAGAGCTTCCGCAGAACTTCGTCGCGACCTACGAAAAGGTCGCTCTGGATAGGGAAGAGCGCCAGATGCTTACCGGCCTGACCAAATTTGTCACCGACCAGGACCTAAAAGAAATCCAGGAAGAAGTAGAAGGCGGCGAAGACCTCTTTACCGCCGTACGCGCCTGGTACGAACCAAGCGACGCAGCCCAAAAGGTCAACGAGCAAAGTGACGACGATTCTTCCGGTGGCTCGCAGCTAAGCGACGACGACTAAGAAGTTTCGTAACTGCGTAGTCATCGTTGTGACTACGCGCTATTTAAAACGTCGAAACGGGCCCTACCTTTTCAAGTGGTAGGGCCCGTTTCTTGGGCTTTACGCAGCTGGTGGGCTAGCGCTTAGCAGTCGAAGGCTTCTTCCAGCAGCTTCTTCTGCTCCAGCTGGTGCACCTTGGCGATACCGGTTGCAGTCGAGGACTGGGAACGGCGAGAGATGCGAACCATTTCCGGCATGTCCGGAATCAGGTCGCGCAGGTGCTCGTTGTAGAACGGCCATGGGCCCTGGTTGGCCGGCTCGTCCTGGACGAAGCGAACCTGCTCGGCGTTCGGGTAAGCCTCGAAGGCCTCACGCAGACGGTTGAACGGAATCGGGTGCAGCATCTCCACGCGGACGATGGCGACGTCGTCACGCTTGTCAGAAACGCGCTTCTTAGCCAGGTCGTAGTAGAGCTTGCCGGAGACCAGCATGATGGTCTTGACCTTCTCCGGGTCACCGTCAGCCGGCTTGTCGTTGGCATCGAAGAAGTACGGGTCGTTGATGACCGAACGGAACTTCTTGACCTCGGTGAATTCCTCGATGGAGGAGTAAGCGGCCTTGTTACGCAGCATGGACTTCGGGGTGAAGACCACCAGTGGACGCTTCATTTCACCCATTGCCTGACGACGCAGCAGGTGGAAGTGGTTAGCCGGGGTAGAAGGCTGAGCCACGGTCATGGAACCCTCAGCACACAGCTGCAGGTAACGCTCGATGCGGGCGGAGGAGTGGTCCGGGCCCTGGCCCTCGTAGCCGTGCGGCAGCAGCAGCACGAGGCGGGAGAGCTGGCCCCACTTGGCCTCACCGGAAGCAACGTACTCGTCGATGATGGTCTGAGCACCGTTGGCGAAGTCACCGAACTGTGCCTCCCAAGCAACCAGGGCGTCCTGGTTACCGACGGAGTAGCCGTACTCGAAGCCCATGCCGGCGAACTCGGTCAGAGCGGAGTTGTACACCATGAACTTGCCGCCGTTGCCCTTTTCAGCAGCCAGGGAGTTCAGCGGGTTGTACTCGGTGCCGCTTGCCGGGTCGATCGGAATGGCGTGACGCTGGGTGAAGGTACCGCGGCGGGAATCCTCGCCGGCCAGACGGACAACGGTGCCCTCGTTGGCCAGGGAACCGAAGGCGATGAGCTCGCCCCAGCCCCAGTCGATGCCGCCTTCCTTGGAGGACTTCAGGCGCTCCTTGGCAACCTTGGCCACGCGCTTGTGGAACTCGAAGCCTTCCGGACCGTTGGCGTAAGCCTCACCGATCTCGGCGATCTCATCAGCGGTGATGGAGGTATCCAGACCACGGGTGAGCTCCTGGGAAGAGGTGATACCGGTCTGCTCGGAAGGACCAGCCTTTTCGGCTTCCTTGTGCTCGGTGAACACGGATTCCATCTGGTCGTGGAAGTCGCGTGCTGCAGCCTCAGCGTCCTCAGCGGACAGGTCGCCACGGCCAACCAGCTCTTCGGTGTAGCGCTCACGGACACCCTTGTGGGAGTCAATCAGCGAGTACATACGCGGCTGGGTCATGGACGGATCGTCGGCCTCGTTGTGGCCGCGCAGGCGGTAGCAGACCAGGTCGATGAAGACGTCCTTGCCGAACTCACGGCGGTACTCGGTAGCGAGCTGACCAACCCAGAAGACAGCCTCTGGGTCATCGCCATTGACGTGGAAGACCGGGCAGTCGAAGCCCTTGGCCAGGTCGGTGGCGTAGTAGGTCGAACGAGCGGAATCCGGGGTGGTGGTAAAGCCCACCTGGTTGTTGACCACGATGTGGACAGTGCCGCCGGTCTTGTAGCCCTTGAGCTGGGAGAGGTTGATGGTCTCCTGGACCACGCCCAGACCAGCGAAGGATGCATCGCCGTGCAGCTGGATCGGAACCACGGAGTACTCTTCCGGGGTCTTTTCCAGAATGTCCTGCTTAGCGCGGGCAATACCTTCCATGACCGGGTTAACTGCCTCGAGGTGAGACGGGTTGGCGGTCAAGGTGATCTTGATGTCGCCATCGCCGAACATCTGGATGTGCTCGCCCTCGGAGCCGAGGTGGTACTTCACGTCACCGGAGCCACCCAGCTGGCCGCCCTTGAAGTTGCCGTCGAACTCACTGAAGAGGTCAGACAGCGGCTTGCCGACGATGTTGAACAGGACGTTCAGGCGACCGCGGTGCGGCATACCAATAACGACCTCGTCCAGGCCCTGGCCGGCAGCGGTGTCGATGATGGAGTCCATCAGTGGAATCAGGGACTCAGCACCCTCCAGGGAGAAGCGCTTCTGGCCGACGTACTTGGTCTGCAGGAAGTTCTCGAATGCCTCTGCGGCGTTGACCTTCTGCAGGATGTACTTCTGCTCAGCGTTGGTCGGCTTCGGCATACCGGCTTCGAGGCGGTCCTGCAGCCAGGAGCGCTCGTCGCGGTCGAGAATGTGGGTGTACTCGGAACCAACCTTGAGGGTGTAAGCAGAACGCAGGCGGCCGATGACCTCACGCAGGGTCATCTGCTCCTTGCCACCGAAACCACCGACGTTGAATACGCGGTCCAGGTCCCAGATGGTAAGGCCGTGGGTAGCCATGTCCAGGTCGCGGTGATCCGGCCAAGGCAGACCTGGCTGCTTCCAACCCAGCGGGTTGATGTTCGCCAGCAGGTGGCCGCGGGAGCGGTAGGCCTCGATGAACTGCATGACGCGGGTGTTCTTGTCGATGCCGGAGTTCGGCACGTCCTGAGCCCAGCGGTACGGGGAGTAAGGAACCTCCATGGACTCGAAGAGTTCGTCCCAGAACTTGTCATCGATAAGCAGCTGCGACATGGTGCGCAGGAAGTCACCGGACTCAGCACCCTGGATGACGCGGTGGTCGTAGGTGGAGGTCATGGTGACCAGGCGGCCGACGCCCATGTCAGCCAGGCGGTCAGCGGAGGTACCAGCGAACTCAGCCGGGAAGTCCATGGAGCCGACACCGATGATGGAACCAGCGCCCTTGGTCAGGCGAGCAATGGAGTGGCGGGTACCAATGCCACCCGGGTTGGTCAGGTTGATGGTGACGCCGGAGAAGTCATCCATCGTCAGCTTGTTCTTGCGGGAACGAGCAACGATGTCCTCGTAAGCCTCGACGAACTCAGCGAAGGTCTTGTTCTCGCACTCCTTGATGGCAGCAACCACCAGGGCGCGGTCGCCGTTCTTCTGTGGCAGGTCAATAGCCAGGCCAACGTTGATGTGCTCAGGTTGGACGACGTGCGGCTTGTCGTTGATGACCTCGTAGCGGACGTTCATGTCCGGGTGCAGCTGTACAGCCTTGACCAGGGCGTAACCAATGATGTGGGTAAAGGAGATCTTGCCACCGCGGGTGCGCTTGAGGTGGTCGTTGATCATGGTGCGGTTTTCCCACATCAGCTTCACCGGCATATCGCGCACGGTGGTTGCAGTCGGGATTTCCAGGGACTGCTCCATGTTCTTAGCGATAGCCTTGAACATGCCCTTGAGCTGCTTTTCGCCAGCCTCTGGAGCCTCGCCGATCTTATCCAGCGGGGATTCTGGCTTCTTGCGCTTGGAAGGCTTGGCCTTCTGGGTGGCCTCGCGGGCCTTGACAGCGGACTGGCTGACAGTGGTTTCGCGAACGTCCTGCTTCACCTCGGCAGGAGAGCCTTCGGACTGCTTTACAGCGGCAGCCGAATCCTGGCCCTTCTTGGCAGCGTCGGATTGCGGGGCACCGTTGGCTTCGAAGAACTCGCGCCACTCCTTGTCAACGGAGCTTGGGTCTTTGGAGTACTGCTGGAACTGCTCATCTATCAGCCACGCGTTGGGGCCGAAGATCTTCGGGGTGCTCACGGCAGGTATTCGCCTCATTTCCTTGCTTTATTGCGGGGTCGTTTATCCGACTTTACTTGGGCATTTCCGAAGGTGCACGTACCGGTGCACGCGTCGCCCTAGAAAGTGTCTCTATTTATGATACGGGCCACGCCGGACTAATAACAGGTGAGGGGTACCTCTTGCATCAGTTGTTCCGGGCTCCGTCCGACAGCCCACCTTACACCTGCAAACCTTTGTATCTTTTGCCCAGGTGAAAGGTAAAATTTTAGGCCTTTGCCGATTCGGACTCGGCTTCGTCGTCAGCGGAGTCATCATCGAAGGTCGTCACGATGTCCTTGCCGGAGGGCAGCGGGGAGAGTTGCTCGCCGGCATGGGTGATGACCTGCTTAGCCAGCTTGCGGTTGGCAGAGTTGCCCAGCACTGCACCAATGCCCATCGGCAGCAGCTTGCTCATCCATGCTCGACGCAGACGCTTGGTGACCTGCTTGGAAAACAGTCGCACCAAACGGCCATTAAGGCCCGACAGGGTAGGGGAGGAAAAGCGCGACAGGGTCGCAGCAGAGGTAACACCAGAGACGGTTCCCATATCGCCGACGAGCGTATCGACAATGGCCACACCCTTCGAACCGGTCAGCACGACTAGCACCAGTGCACGACGACGTTGCTCATCGCGGATGTCATCGCCACGCAGGTAAGCAGAGGCCAGGATGTACCAGGCCGCAGCCTCCAGGAAGAGAATCGATTCTGCACCAATGGCGGCCGCACCGGTAACCAGACCAATGCCTGGGATGGAGGCAGAGGCACCCGCGGCAGCACCAGAGCCACCAGCAATGTTGATCAAATGCTTATCGATGATCGCCTGAATCTGCTCCGGGGTCGCATCCGGGTTGCGCTTCTTGAGCCCATCGACGTACTTGATAATCACCCCGGACTGCATGGAGACAACCTTGTCCAAGGTGTTAATCAACGCATTGCTAAAACGGTCTACCTTGTCCTCATCCAGCTCGTACTTATCGACGTCTGCACCTTCTGCATCCGAATTTGCAGGTGCCGAGGATTTCTTATCGCGGAAGTTAAACATGGTTGCTAAGCATCCTGACTAATTTGGTTCCTTAAATCTCAAGAACGCACCAGCATAGTAAAAATTCCTGTATGGCCACTGTGAGCTACATTCTGGCCAAGCTAATTACGCGCAGCGCCGCTAAACTTAATCACTATGAATGACTCGGATTCGCCCGGTACTGACCCGCTCGTGGTACGCACCGATAGTGGGTGGATTCGGGGTACCCGGGAAGAAAAAGTACGCAGTTGGCGCGGCGTGCCTTTTGGCGCATCGACAGCCGGTGCCCGCCGTTTCCGTGCCGCTGAACCAGTACCTAGCTGGGACGGCGTACGCGACTGCACGGAGTTTGGCGCAGTAGCCCCACAGCCGACCTACTCGTGGACCGACCGCATCGATGGTGACGAAGACTGTCTACATCTCGACGTCGTGCGGCCTGATACCGATAAGCAACTGCCCGTGGTGGTCTACATCCACGGCGGCAGTTTTATCGTCGGTTCTTCCCACATGCTCATGCTGCGCGGTTTCCAGCTCGCCGAACAAATGGACGTCGTTTACGTCTCCATTAACTTCCGCCTCGGCGCGCTAGGCTATCTCGATCTCCGCAGCTTGGACGGGGAGTGTTCCGCCAACCCTGCGGTCACCGATCAACTCCTCGCCCTGCAATGGGTGAAGAAAAACATCGCGGCTTTCGGCGGCGACCCCGACAACATCACGCTTATGGGCGAATCCGCCGGCGGCGCTGCAGTGCTGACCCTAATGGCCGTTCCCCAAGCCGAAGGGCTCTTCCACCGCGCCATCGCGCAATCACCGCCGATTGCGATGATTCACTCCCGCCGCCAGTCGACGTTCTGGGCACGCGAACTGGTCAACCGCCTCGCCTTGCCGCGTGCAACGACTATCGACACCCTGCGCGAGGAGCCCTTCGCCGACATCGTGCGCGCGGGGCAGTCCATGATGTGGCGCGCCGGGGAACTGCGCCGTCTCAATAGCTGTTACGCACCCACGGTTGATGGTGAACTCATCCCGGACCATCCCTTCGAAGTCTTCAAACAAGGCAAGCAGCACCAGGTTCCGCTTTTGTTGGGCACCAACTCTGATGAGGCGAGCTTCAGCAAGTACATCCTGCAGCGTTCCAGTGCCCGCGCCCGCGCCGGGCATCGTTTGCTCGCCTCCTTCGACCAGGAGCACGCCCCAGAGGTCGTTGCAGCGTACGGCGGCTCCCATGCACGTGCTGATTTCGCTGCATTGCTTGCCGACGCCTTGTTCTGGGCACCGACTGTCCGCATCGCCGAAAAGCACAGCAGGACCCAGCCGACCTGGATGTATCGCTTCGACTTTGCCCCGGCGGCACTGCGTTGGCTGGGCTTGGGTGCGATGCATTCGTTGGAACTATCCAACATCTTCGGCGATGCCTCTACCTCCCGATTAAAGATGCTGACCACCATGGGCAATTCCTCGGACATGGAGAATCTCACGGTGACCATGCAACAGCATTGGGCCGCATTCATGCACGAAGGCAGACCGCTGGATTCCTGGCCGCTGTACGATGCTGCACACGACCGCAAGACCTTAATCTTCGACGTGGAACCGCACGTGGTTGAAGATCCGTATGCGGAACGTCGTGAAGCATGGGCGGATTACGACATGCACGAATGGGGCAATGGCAGCACTGACCTGCTAGATCGCCTAGGTTATGCCGCCTTGAGTTTCGAATAGCCTGGCAGCTTCATCCTGAATTACTGCAGCGTAGTACAGGTGCCTGCCGACGATGGCCGGGACGCGGTAGGCTTGCCATAGCTGCGGCAGGACCGCTGCGGCACCTATTGCGAGACCACAAGGACGGATTGTGCGCCATGAGCTTTTTTGAAGATATTGCTTCTGCCTTGGATGCCGAGGGCATTGAGTCCCGTGTTAATGATGACGTGCTCTTTGTGCCGATTACCTCGGACCTAGAAATTCAATTTGTGGAAATCGATCCGCTGTTGCCTGCTGCGAATGTTTACATCGCAGCAGCTGATGTGGATGAAGATGACGAGGAGTTTGAGGCCGTTCTGGTCTCAGTTGCGTTCTCCGTGGAGGATGCAGTCGAAGCAGTCTCCAAGCACATTGCTACCGACCAGGTAGTTACCGTGCTGCGCGATCTGCTGGAAGGCACCGACGAACGCATCGCTGAGCTGCAGTTTAGCCAGGATGAGTTCAACCCGAATCTGGTCATCGCTGAAGTTGCCCAAGACTCCGAACTGCGCGTGCTCGTCGAAGCTATCGATGGTATTCCTTCTGCAGTCGTTCGCTTCTTGGCCTTTGACTTCGATGAAGATGAGCTCGATGAGCTTACCGACGAAGACATCGTCATGCTCTGGGACGAAGAAGCCGAAGACGAAACCGGTGAATCAGGCGCCCCAGTCATTGAGGTTCCTGCCGAAACCCTCGAACTGGGCACCTACACCGACTTCGACCGCCTCTTCGATGTTCTGGGCCTCGTTTCTGAACAGGCCGAGGACTGGGAGCAGCAACTCATCTCCTTCGACGACGGCCACTATGAAGAGCCGGACGTCTACGACATCTACGGCGAGGACGCTGATGATGAGGACATCGACTTCGACGACATCGATGACGATGACGACGACTCGGACGACGATGTTGAAAACTCTTAAGGTTTCATGAAAAATATCCAAGAAACCGGATAGCGGGTGCGGAGATAAGGCCCCTAGTCGGGCTTTGTAGCACCTTCATCGACATCGATGTTCTAGGAGCTGTTGTACGCGGCAAAATGCTGCGTACAACAGCTTTTGCTATGCAGCAGTAAAAACTTGAAACGGTCCCACTTTCCGCTGTCGTGACCGCTCTAGCCGACAGACGGAAAGGACCACGCGCATGCCAGGTGAGCACCCCGCATTGTGGCGCCAAGGCCTATCCACCGTCGGCATCATTTTGGTCTTTGTCAGCTGGGCAATTACCTTCCTGCTGCCTGCAGATCCCTTAAGCAACGACTTCGGCTCACCGGTGACCAACATCATCCGGCTCCTGCTGTTCGCCGCGGTCGTTCTGTGCTGGGCTTCCCGAGCAGGCATAATCCCGAAGCGGATGTATCTCCTGGTTCTCGTGGCAGTTCTTATCAACTCGGGATTGGGAAGCATCGCAGTATCACTGTCGCTGCCATTTTATTTCGATGCTCTCGGCACAATGTTCATCTCCGTTATCGCCGGGGCAAGCATGGGAACCTCAACCGCACTGCTGACAGCGCTGTTAACAGGCATGTTCGTGCCCACCAACATGGCCTACGCGCCAATTGGCGTGTTGATTGCTTACTTGACCGCTGCCGCTGCGCGCGCACGCGTGCTGGGCAACATGGGAAGAATCCTTCTTACCGGATTATTTGTCGGTGTGTCCTCCGGCATCGTCTCGGTGTATTCCACCACGCTATCGCTCTCCGGCGACGTCAATTCTGGTGTCCACGCTCTTATCGAATTCTTGGATCTCATGGTCCAAAACCGACAGCTGGCACTGATCATTCAGGCCTTGCTGTCCGACCCTCTGGACAAGATCTTCGCCCTGCTCATTGTATGCCTTGCCATCCGCTATGGCCCCTCAGCGCTCCGGGTGCTCATCACCTACGAAGGGAATAGGGACCAACTAGCGGGGATCTTTTATGACACTCGCCACTAAACGGAGCGGTGCGAGTTAGGCCGCTTCGCTGAATCCACTGAACAACGAAATAGGCGAGTGGACTGGCTGATAGTCGCTATCGACGAGCCACAGGAAGGTGCTGGCGTAGCCGGTACCGATTTCGTGTACCGCGTCGATTTCTTGTGCGGGAAGTAGTGCGCGGGTCCATGCTTCAGCAAGTCCTGGCTCGACTGCTGCGCCAGTCGGGTCGGTAATACGAAGGGAAATCAGGTAGGCCGGGGTGCGCTTCTCGCCAAAGCCGCGTATACGGGCCTTGGCGCGTGCGCCGACGCGGTGACGAGTAATCGCAGCGACCAGTGGGGGATTGCCGTTGATGCCAGGCAACTTTTTCTGTGGTGGTCGCCAGTGCGGTGTGGGCCGGGCCAGGGAGCGCGGGTGACGCAGGATGGTTTGCAGAGCTTCAATGCTGGCGTGCTCGTGGAAGCTGATGTCAGCGGCGAGCTCGGTCGGGTTGATGGAAGAAACGGTGCTGGGGTTATCGATGTGGTTTTGCATGGTCTTAAAGCTAGCGGGCGGGGTGGACACACCCCTGATGGTATTCGAACGCTATTTCGAACGGTGTCGTGAAACACCCAAAATGGCTGTTTTCTTTGGAGAGGATTAGAGTTTCTAGATCTATGGCTGAACAACGGTTGCGTGAACAAGAGGATGCCCCAAAGATTCCTAGGGAAATCTGGGTGATGGTCACCGCCGCGTTCATCATCGCGTTGGGCTACGGCATTATCGCGCCTTTGCTGCCGCAGTTCGTCGTCAGCTTTGATGTTTCCGTTGCCGCCGCCGGCCTGGTGGTCTCTATCTTTTCTGCCAGCCGACTGATCTTCGCCCCGGCGTCAGGTTCGCTCATCGATAGGCTGGGCTCACGGCGCGTTTATCTCACCGGTCTTATGACCGTGGCTATTACCACGGGCTTGGTGGCAGCAGCACAAGAGTATTGGCACATTGTTGCCCTGCGTGCGCTGGCGGGCATTGGCTCGACGATGTTTACTGTCTCTGCCATGGGCCTTATCGTGCGGATGGCCCCGCCGACGATTCGCGGTCGTTGTTCGGCCACCTATGCCACAGCATTCTTGCTGGGTAACGTCGCAGGTCCGGTACTGGGTGCGTCGTTGGCATTCTTGGGCTTTAGGCCGCCTTTTGTCATTTACGGTGTTGGTGTTGCGCTTGCCGCATTCGTGGTGTGGCTGTTGATGCCGCGCGATGATTCCGCAGTTCAGAAGAAGAGCCAGCAACCACCGATGAAGTTGGCGGAGGCCTGGAATGATACTGCTTTCCGTGCGGCGTTGACCTCGAACTTCGCCCAGGGCTGGATCAATATGGGCGTGCGTGTGTCGGTTCTGCCGTTGTTTGCTGCCGCGGTCTTTCACAACGGTGCAGCAGCTGCTGGTTTCGCGCTGGCGATTTTCGCAGCAGGTAATGCGGTCGTACTGCAGTTCTCTGGTCGCTGGGCAGATACCTTTGGGCGCCGTCCGCTCATCATGATTGGCCTGACGGGCACCGCTATCTTTATGGGCTTGCTGGGCTTTGCCGATGCAGTGTGGTCGTTGCTGCTGGTCTCCGCACTGGCGGGGGCTGCCTCTGGTTTGATTAACCCGGCGCAGCAGGCAGCGATTGCCGATGTCATCGGTAATGAACGCTCCGGTGGCAAGGTCTTGTCGACTTTCCAGATGGGCGGTGATTTCGGTCAGATCTGTGGACCGATCATCATTGGTGTGTTGGCGGATCTCTTTGGCTTCCGCGTGGCCTTTGGCGTCTGTGGTGCGATTGCGCTTATCGGCATTGTCGCTTGGTTCTTTGGACGTGAGCCGCTGGAGGGAAAGACGGCGCGGCTGCGTCGTCTTCCGCGCAGAAAGAAAGCTTAGGAATTTACCGCACCGCGCACCATGGCATGCAGTACGGTGCGCACGGTGTCGCGGTCGGCTCGGCCGGAGCTAATCAGGTCCGCGCCGCGCTGGATAGCCGAATCAATGATCGGTAGGGCAGCGGCGGGGTGCTGGCAGCCGGCCTCGACAAGCAAATTGCGAGCGATAGGGGCTAGGGCATCGTGGGCCTCGCGCACGCGTGGGTCTTGGAATGCTTCCGGGACATGCTGTGCGGCAATCA
Organism: Corynebacterium camporealensis; assembly: GCF_000980815.1. Lineage (NCBI taxonomy): Bacteria > Bacillati > Actinomycetota > Actinomycetes > Mycobacteriales > Corynebacteriaceae > Corynebacterium > Corynebacterium camporealensis. Next base: position 966,995 of record NZ_CP011311.1, read on the forward strand.
TGAGCGGGCCGTGAGTCCCCTCGGCAAAGAGATCTACTGTTTCATTGACATAAGCCAGCAGGCGTTCGACGTTGTCATCACCGGCTGCGTCGATGCCGCTATTAATCTGCTCAATCCACTTCGGGATGATGTCGAGCAGCAGCTGAACGATGAGATCCTTGCGGGATTTTACGTAGAGATACACGCTGGAGCGGGCCAGGCCGATGGCTTCGCCCACTTCAGCCAGCGTGGGAAGGGTTCCGCCAGAGGAGTTAATGAGCTCCTCGGCGGCGTCTAGCAGTGCACGATGTTGGGACGCGCGGTGTTCCTCAATCGAAGCGCCGGTAATTTTGGGCATGACAGCTCCTTAGTTTTTAAGAGACGAACACTGCAGGAATTCCCATAGTTTAACTATCGGACTGCATAAGACCTATTTTAGTCCGCCTGGAAGGCGGTAAGTTTGCCATCTTCCATTTGGAGAACACGATCACAGTGCTCCAGGATGGCCATATCGTGGCTGACCATGACGGTGGCCACGCCTTCTTCGTGGGATTCCTTCGCCAGCAGTTTGACGATTTCCTGCGAGCGGTTGGAATCCAGGGCGGCGGTTGGCTCATCGACAAGCAGCACGTCCGGGCCACTGACCAGGGCGCGGGCGATGCCGATGCGCTGACGCTCACCACCGGACAGCTTGCCCGGGCGGTGGTTGGCGCGGTGCGACATGCCCACTGCTTCGAGCAGCTCATCGTTGGACTTGCGGCCGCGCTGGCCCAGCAGGCGAGCAGCCAGTTCGAGCTGGTCACGAGCCTTCAACGAGGAAGGTAGGTTACCGGACTGGAAGACAAAGCCGATGTGCTCACGACGCACGCGGGCAAGTTCCTTGTCGTTCATGCGGGTCAGGTCCTCGCCACCCAAGGTGACGTTGCCGGACTGCGGGGTAGTCAATGCGCCCGCGACAGCCAGCAGAGTGGACTTACCGGAACCGGAAGGACCAACGATGGCTACGAACTCGCCTGGCTCGATGCGCAGGTTGACGTTGTCGAGCGCGCGGACGGTGGAGTCGCCGTCGCCGAAAGTGACGTTGACGTCCTCGAGGTGCAATGCAGGTTGTGCGTGGTTGTTCATCGGTTTTCTCCCAGCGCGGTCAGCGGGTTAGTACGGGTAACACGGATGGTGGCGACGGTGGCGCCGATGAGGCCGAAGACAAAGAGCATCAGCGAACCAGTAACCACTGGCATGAGCTCAGTGGAGTATGGCATCGGGGATGCCCCCAGGCCAGCACCGACTGCCAGAGCGATAGCTACACCGATGGCGATGGAGATGATCAGCATGACGACGGCCTGACCCAGGCTGTCGCGCAGCAGGAAGCCCTTGGTTGCACCCATAGCGCGCATCACCGCGATGTCACCGGAGCGCTGAATGGTCCAGACCAGGAAGAATGCACCGGTCACCAGAGCGGAGATGATGTAGAGGAACCACTCAATCATGGCCAGGGTCATGGTCTCCGGACCGTAGCCCGGGGAGGACTGGAAGGACTCTTCCAGGGTGCGGGCATCAGTGCCGGACTGTGCGGAGACCTTTTCCATGTCCGGTTCATTGCCGTCTTTGCCATTGAAGACGACGACGGAGACTTCGTTGTAGTTTTCATCGGCAGCTGCCTCGCCCGCACGTGCGCCGGCGTGGATTTCCTGCCAGACATCCATCGGCAGGTATGCGATGTCGACGTGGCCGAAGGAACGCTGGCCATCAGCGAAACCAGCGACGGTTAGTTCAGTTTCTAGGCGATCCATGGTGATGACGTCGCCAATGGCGATGCCCTCATCTGCTAGGTCGCCGGACAGGACAACCTCACCCGGGGTCGGGGTTGGTTGGCCCGGGGTGCGCTCCTGCATTGCCGGCAGGGTGTCGCCCTCGATGGCGTCGCCCTCAGCACCCGGTGCCAGGAAGGAATCCGGATCCACGCCGACCAGAGTCAGGTCGACCGGGGCGCCGTCCTGGTTCTTGGCGTTAGCAATGGTCAGGTCCATACCGGTGGCCTCAGCCACGCCCTCGGCGTTAGCAACTTCGTTGATCTTGGATTCATCAACGATAGAACGGGTAAAAGCAGAATCAGTTTTAGTGCCTTCTTCGAAGGCGATACCCTGTGCGTTCATAGCCTTCAGGCCAGAAACACCGTCGTTAATCAGGCCTGCGGTCAGGCCCGAGATCATCACGATCAAAATGGACATCAGGGCAAGCACGATTCCCATCAACAGGAATCGGGTTTGGCGAAAATCATTTCGCGCCAAGCTAGGAACATGAGTTCTCCCAGACACTAGTTTGTGCACTCCATCAGGCGTCGAGGTGGCCTGGAAACCTCACCGGGCACACGCTTATCGACGCAACGTCGTTATGTTAGCAACGCCGCGTCGATAAGTTCTAATCAGGGTCTTCTTAGGGGGTGTTCAGGTGTTTTAGGTCACTGCTCCAATCAATTCTGTGACGCAGAGATATACAAAAGCAACAGAAATAATGCCCATAAGAGTGTTGACGACCCAACCGTTGCGCCACTTCTTGGGCGTGTGTTTGGTGTTGAGTAGAACCAACAGTGTCAGGCCCAAGAAGGGCATGAAGAATGCGCCGAGCACACCATAAGCGATAATCAAACCGGTCGGACGCCCCAGCAGAAGCAGCAACATCGGTGGGAAGGTCAACCACAAAAGGTAGAAGCGGTAGTAGGTGCCACCGACCTCAGTCTTCGGATCGTTTTCTGGCAGGTTGCGCAGGTGGCCCAAGTAGTCCGCGAACATCAAGCTCACGCCATTCCACACGCCCAAGCAGGAAGAGAATGCTGCGGCAAAGAAGCCGACAATAAAGGCCTTCGACAACCAGGTTCCATAACGGGCTTCCAGCACGTCTGCCATGTCAACCAGGCCCTGGTCATTATCCGACACTGTGACGTTAGCGGTATAAAGCAACTCAGCGCCCAAAATCAGAGTGGAAACCACAAAAATGCCGGTCACGATGTACGCCACGGAATTGTCCAGTCGCATCACGCGCATCCATTTCGGTGCGTACCAGTTCTTCTCGCGCAACCAGTAACCGTAGGCGGCCAGCGTAATCGTGCCACCAACGCCACCGGCAATGGACAGTACATACACAAAAGAACCATCCGGCACCCGCGGCACGAGACCGTTAATGATCTCCGGCAGATTCGGCGCCGTAATCGCCGCAATACCCACCACGGTGACAAACATGACGCCCACCAAAATGGCAGTGAGCTTCTCAAACAGGCGATAACGCCCCAACCACGTCACGGTGAACACTGTCAGGCCAGTCAGAATGGCCCACATGTTCAAGCTGGTGCCAGGGAAGAGGGCGCTGAGCGCCAAACCCGTACCGGACATCGCCGCGGCACCATAAACCAGTCCCCAAATCACGATGTACGGGGCGAAATACCACGTCGTCCACTTACCCAACTGGCGCCAACCGTGGAACATCGTGTGCCCAGTCGCCAACGAGTAGCGACCCGCACCTTCCACCAACACAATCTTCATAATCGTGCCAACGATGACCGCCCACAACAACGTGTAGCCAAAGCGCTGGCCCGCAATCATCGTTGCAACCAGGTCGGCGGCACCCACACCAGTAGCCGCCGCCACCAAACCCGGACCCACCAGCGTCCAACGAATCTTCTTCTGACCTTCCTCCACCGGAACCGCATCCGACGCAGTAGAGGCAGGTTGTACATTCTCTCCTGACATTGTCGCCTCCTTAGTATGTAATGCAGGTCACTTTACTCCGGAAAGTAGCTGAATGTAGCTATTTCTACAAAAGAACAGAAAACACCAGGAGAGTGGATTGATATCCGTTCTAATTACGCTGACCGCACAAGTTGCAGAGGGATATGTGCCCTGTCACTACTGGCGTCCTCGGGTGCCGTAGCGTGTTAGGTATCGAACACGAGCCGAATCGGAACCTTTCTCAAGGTTCCGTCGACCACGAGGAGTAACCAGATGACCTTGCACACAATTGGAGCTGACGAACTGTTTGAGTTGGTATCGCCTGCGCAGGCGGTGCAGGCGTTGCGTGATGCGCTGCGGGAAGGCTTTGACCCTGCAGAAGACAGTGAGCGGTCCTCGGTTCCTCTGCACAAGGGCGAGATGCTGCTGATGCCTTCGTCGTTGCCGCAGGCTTCCGGCGTCAAGGTCCTGACTGTTGCACCGGATGAGCCGGGCCGTGAGCTGCCGCGAATCCAGGGCCAATACTTGCTTTTCGATGGCCCGACCTCCGCACCAATTGCCATTATCGACGGTGCAGCCATGACTAATCTGCGCACCCCGGCGCTGTCGCTGGCGGGCATCTACGGTCCGTTGATTGCGCGTGCGGAAAAGAAGAACGAGGGCCTCAAGGTCGCTATCTTCGGCACTGGTCCGCAGGGGCAGTATCACGAGCACACCGTGCGTGACGTGCTCAAAGACTATGCTGAGCCTACTTTTACCTTCATCAGCCGCACCCAGCCGGAAGGCTTGGACAATTGGGCGGAGGCTGGCTCCGATGATGCCAAGGCAGCGCTTGCCGATGCCGACCTCATCCTGTGCGCCACCACCGCACCGGAGCCGATCCTTGGCGCAGATGACGTGGCCGAGGACGCCATCATCGTGGCGCTGGGCTCCCATTACCCAGATGCACGTGAGCTTTCCGGCGAACTGGTTGCCAGCGCACAGGTCATCATCGAAGACCGCGGTGCCGCCGAGCGTGAAGCCGGTGACGTCGTCATGGCAGTTGAAGAAGGCCTGTTGAGCTTCGACGACACCTACCTCTTCAAAGACGTTGCTGCTGACAAGGTCGATCTGGATCTGAACAAGCGCATCATCTTCAAAACCACCGGCATGCCGTGGGAAGACCTTGCGCTGGCCTACGCTGCTTACCAGGCGCGCGAGGAGAACAACTAATGCATGTTGCAGTAGTCGGCGGTGGCATCATCGGCATGGCCACCGCATATGAATTGCTTGGCGATGGCCACGAGGTCACCCTGCTCGAAGCCGGCGAGCTGGGCCAAGAAGCCACCCACGGAAACGCCGCCAAGATTGCGCTAGGCGAGTGCGCCCCGGTCCCCGCGCCGGGCGTGGTCCTCCAAGGCTTGAAGTGGATGACCCAAGAAGATTCCCCGCTGGCCATCCACCCGCGCTTTAGCCCTTCCTATCTGAAGTTCCTCGCGCGCATGGCGTTGGCCTGCAATAACCGCGCTTTCCGACGCGGTCTTGAGCTTCACCTCGACCTAGTCAGTGACGCCTGCGAAAGCCTGGACAACTACCAGTCCGAAGGTATGGACTTCGAGATGCACTCCCGTGGTCTCATTACTGTCTTCGAGGATGAAGAACATCTCCAGACTCAAAAGGACATCCTGCCGGTCTGGGAGAAGTTCGGCTACGAACCACGTGTGCTCACTGGCGATGAGGTCTTCGAGGTCGAACCTGCACTGGCCACACGCGCCGAGTATGCGGTCTATTCGCCGGAGGATCGTCAGCTACACCCGGATACGTTGACGGCGGCGTTGCGCAAGGGCATCGCAAAGCGTGGCGGCACCATCAAAGAGCACTCACCAGTCACCGGCTTCAAGCACACCGACAACAAGGTCTCCGCCGTGGTAACGACGACGGAGGAAATATCTGTCGATGCCGTCGTGCTTGCCCCGGGCTTAGCGCTGACCGAACTGTCCTCCAAAGCAGGGCAGCGGGTGCCGGTCTTTTCCGGTAAAGGCTACAGCGTGGATTACCGACTCGATGACGTTGAGCTATCCCGGACTATCACGCTCGCCGAACCACATATGGTGCTCACTCAGCTCGACGACTTCATTCGTGTTGCCGGCACCATGGAATTCGGTGCGAAAGACAACTCACTGAACCCAGTGCGTATTGATGCCCTGCGCCGCGGCGCGCGTCTTTTCATTAAGGACTGGCCCTCCGGAAGGGAAGGCGAGTTCCGCCAGTGGGCAGGCTCCCGACCCATGACCGCCGACGGCGTGCCAATCATCGGCCAACTCAAGAAGGTTCCCAATGTCTATGTCGGCGGCGGCCACGGCATGCTGGGCCTGACCATGGGACCGGGCACCGGCAAAATCCTCGCCGACATGATTGCCGGAAGAAAGACCCGATTAAGTGATGATCGGCTTAAACTCATTTCTCCGAACCGGTTTAGGTTTTAGCGGTTAGGAACATTTGGCGCAGCGATGACTGGGTCCTCCGGCGTCGCGCGCCGATAGGGTTGACCGTCGATGAGAGTGAACGGTGCTTCATCTGTGGGTTCCCAAGGGACGATTCGTACGGCAACAGAATCACCGTCGTGCGGAATCGGAAGATCAAGGTCTTCAGCTATGAGCTGATGCATCTTGTAGTCGCCCAAGATGATAATGCCTTCTGGTCGAAGAATAGAGCGTGATCCACCATTGGAGCGGACTCTCTTCATGTAGTCCTTTTGCTGGGCTACGGTTGCGACGATGCCGCGAGGAATAATCTCGCCCTGGGCAACACGGAATAGCTCGTTCAAGCGTTTCTGCCCGGACTTTTGGTCGAGTACTCGATCTCGGGTTTCTTTGGACAATTGCAGCAATGTGTTGGGTGGAAGTGGTGCATCGTAATGCAGCCACGAAATCGAGGAACGCCCAGCTGCAGAAATCGATCTCTTGCGATCGCGATTGCCGCCCTTAGTCAGAATTTCATCGGTCAGGCGAGCGAACCCAACACGAAATGTCGCTGACTCATCGTTGGCATGGCAGAGCATCCCGTGGTGGCCAATGGCCTCCATCGGGATCATCCAACCGAAAGGCATTTTCGAGTACTTGCAGTCAACCTCGTAGCCAGCAATTTCGTAGTCCATCCACTTGCCATCGTTGATGAAGCCATCGAATTCGCGTCGAATATTGATCTCCACGATGGAACCAAGGTGGGCGGATTCAGTCTTGCTCAACTGTGAGATTGAATAGCGTCCAGTGTTTTGTCCGTCATTAATCTGGTCAAAGGACTCACGAAAGACTCGAGCTAGGCGAGTACCATCTGGGTCTTCTTCCCGAAAGGCTTTGATGAGTACCTGAGGGCCGTTTGCTGGTTCATGAACGATGTCCACGAGTAAATTCTCCTAGAGAAGCTGTGGTTGCAAGACCACGGTTGGTTGGGCGGGTTCTTCGCCTGCACGCAGTGGTTGCTTGCAGATCGCCTTCTTAATTTGGGCACCGATAGCTCGTGCGACAGGTGGCGGGAATGCGTTGCCCACTTGGCGCCACTGGGCGGTTTTGCCACCAGCCCATTGCCAGTCCTGTGGGAAACCTTGAATTACTCCGCCCATCTTGACGGTCAGGCGAGGCATCTCCTCAGCAGGATCGGTGGGGAAGTCTGCGCTTGGAGCTTCGGGAGCAATAGAGCTGCCTTTCACGCCGAGCTTCTTCCAGGCTTCACGGGCGCGTGTTGGGCCAACGTCGGGACCGCCGTGTTTCTTGCTGCCGCCGACCAGAGTTGGTCCAATATCGTTAGCCTGCTTTGCCCAAGCCTTCGCGCCTGGCCAGCCGTTCTCCGCCATCAGTTCACCGAGCGCTTCGCCAACAGTGGTGCGCTCAGGGACGTGTTGTGGCCAGGTAAAGAACTCTTCGTATTCATGCTTTACCGCCACCAGAATGAAGCGAGGACGCAGCTGTGGGACTCCGAAATCAGCTGCTTGTAAAAGCTTCCAGAACGCGGTGTAGCCCATGCCCTCGAGCTGCTCGATGATTTGATTGCGGTAGCTATCAAAGCGCTTCTGGCCCAAGCCCTTGACGTTTTCGAGCATCACGGCTTTTGGATTGATTTCGTCGACGAGACGCAATGCCTGTGGGAAGAGGTCGCGTTCATCGTCTGCGCCCAGTTGCTTGCCTGCAATCGAGAAAGGAGGGCAGGGAACGCCACCGGCGAACAAGTCAATCTCATCCCGCCACTGGTAGCCGTCCAGGTCGTGGACGTCCATCTCCATGACATCCCACGGTCCCAATGGGCCGTCTTCACCACGATTATCGCGAAGGGTTTGCGAAGCCCAGTTGTCGATCTCTACCACTGCGGCATGGTGAAAACCGGCCTGTTCCAGGCCTAGCGCCTGGCCGCCAGCACCAGCGCAGATCTCTAAGGATGTGAAGCGCTCGTTCGCCATGCAGGGCAGTCCTTCCGCAGTTGTTTCATGGAATCTGGGCAAATTCTTTATGTCTGCAGCATAGCCGTTTACCGGACAACAAGGGTAGGCAATGTGAACATATATTCGATTTGCTGGAGTCGGGTTGCGCTACCTGGTCATTTAGAAGGGTGGGGAAATGTGTTGGGTGTAACACTGGACACGAATATGTTGGATGGATTACATTGTTCAACAAGTTCGTGCATGGCTGTGGCGCGATCTTCGCTTAGTTGACCCTCGACTCGGAGGCGGAGTTCACCATGACCTCAACCGATGCAGTTTATTCTTCACATCAGCGCCACGATGAAGAAGTCCCTGAAAACAAAGGGATCTGGCGGCTGTTTCTCTACAGCGCCATTGGTGCATTCGTATTCTTCTTCCCTGTGACCTACAAGGGCGCGAACTCGATTCCGCTCGACCATATGGTCACCTTCATCCGCGATACCATCCCGACGGTTGTGCTTTGGATTATCTTGGCACTGGCTTTGTACGGCACGATACGCGGATTCGTTATTAAAAACTGGCAGGAAGGCGCACTACAGGCCACCTTTATGGTGCTCAACGTGGCTGGTTTGGTTATCAGCTTCCTGATGGTCATTGATTCTTTGCCGTGGGTGCTTGGCGATGAAGACCTCGTCCCCTTCCTCTGGAATTCCATCGCGACTCCAGTGGGCCTGATTGTGCCTATCGGTGGTGCTTTCTTGGCCTTCCTCATCGGCTTTGGCCTGCTGGAATTCGTTGGCGTGCTGATGCAGCCGATCATGCGCCCGCTGTGGCGCACCCCGGGCCGCTCGGCCATCGATGCCGTCGCGTCCTTCGTCGGTTCTTACTCCCTGGGCATTTTGGTCACCGACCGTGTCTACCAGCGCGGTGGCTACACCGCCCGCGAGGCAGCGATTATTGCCACGGGCTTCTCGACGGTGTCTGCCGCGTTCATGGTGATTGTGGCCAAGCAGCTCGACCTGATGGAAATCTGGGGTACCTACTTCATCGTCACCCTGCTGGTGACCTTCGCGGTTACCGCGATTACCGTGCACATTCCGCCGCTGCGCAGCATCCCGGACGAGTACTACGAGCACGCTGAGCCGGACCCAGAAAAGCCGGTGCAGGGCAATCGTTTCAAGGAAGCATGGCGCGAAGCGAAGCTCGCCCTCGACCGTGCGCCGAGCCTGCCGAAGCTGGTGTGGGAGAACCTGCGCGACGGTGTGCGTCTGGTTGGTGCCATCGTTCCGTCCATCATGTCGGTCGGACTGATTGGCCTGCTGCTGGCACGCTTTACCCCAATCTTCGACTGGATTGGCTACCTGTTCTACCCATTCGCCTGGATTGTGCAGCTACCTGAGCCACTGCTGGCTGGCAAGGCTGCTGCTATGGGTATTGCCGAGATGTTCCTGCCGGCTACCGCTGTTGCTGGCTCTGACGAGATGGTCCTGAAGTTCGTTATCGGTGTCGTCGCGGTTTCCGCGATTATCTTCTTCTCCGCACTGGTGCCGTGCATTCTGGCCACCAAGGTTCCGATGAAGCTGTCGCACCTGGTCATCATCTGGTTTGAGCGCGTCGCACTGACCATCTTGATTGCCACCCCGATTGCTCACCTGATTTTGTGATTCGCTGCACGCATCGAACTCACATAATCACATAGACAAGAAGAAGCCCGCCGCCTGGAACTGATCCAGGTGACGGGCTTCTTTCCATGTAAGTTCCGTTAGGAACTTACATGGGCGGTGACGATGTCATCGATAAGCCGTGCGGCTGCCTTAGCGGTGCGGTTATCGATGTCGAAGTCGGGGTTGAGCTCGACGACATCGACAAGTGCGAGCTTGCCCGTGCGTGTGATGGCGGTAGCCATGGCGTGGATGTGGGGCAGGGAAACGCCCAGGGCTGCCGGGGCGGACACACCTGGTGCGGTGTGCGCGGGCAGCACGTCCAAGTCGATGGAGAGGTGGACTTTGTCCTTGTTCTCTACGGCCTTGGCGGCCAGCTCGCCGGCCTGCTCCGGGGTGAGGTTGAGCAACTCTTCATCGAGTACTACCTCCACGCCGAGGTCCTCAGCCTCCTGGAAGAGGACCGGGGTGTTATTCGGCTTGGAGATGCCAAAGACGGAGTAGTCGAAGTCATCGCTGAGCTCCGAAATCTGCTTGAACGGCGTACCGGAGGTCGGCTGGTCTGCTTGGCGCAGGTCGAAGTGCGCATCCAGGTTCATAATCTTCAGTGGACCGTGAGTCTGGTACGCACCGCGGTGGGAACCAAACGCGGTCTCGTGGCCGCCGCCTAGGACGATGACCAGGTTGTTTTTTGCGGTGAGCTCTTCGACTTTGTCCGACAGTGCGTCGTGGGCTTGCTCAAGGTTGTCGCCCTGGGTGGTGATGGTGCCGGCATCGTAAAGCGGATGCTCATGATGAATAGCCAGCGAACCCAACGCCGTGCGCAGGGCCTCCGGACCGGCGGCGGCACCCTGGCGACCACCGTTGCGCAGCACGCCTTCATCCGAGGCAAAGCCCAGCAGCGCTACCGCATTGTCCGGGGTTTCCTGTGCAGGCTGCACCGTGGAGTGCCAGCGCGCGTGCTCCGGGCCAGGGCCATCGTTGCGACCAGTCCACTCAGGAGCGGGGGTAAACAGTTCAGCTTCGACGGTGTTCATAGTGTGCGAGTGTACTTTCTACATCAATGCCGCGATACCGTACGCGAACGGTGCTGCGATAAGGGTGGACAGAATTACGCGCTCGAACCAAATAATCACCATGGTCTTAATGTCCAGAGGAATTTCTGTAGCCAAGACAGAAGGCACCATCGAGGAGAAGAAGAACACCTGGGACACCGACACGATAGCGATCAGGATGCGCAGCACATCGGATTCTGCACCTGCAACCAGGGTTGCTGGCAAGAACAGTTCGGACAAGCCGATGGCGAGAGCCTCAGATGCCAAACCTGGGTCATCGATACCGATAATCCAAACGACTGGGTAGAAGAGGTAACCGAACCAGGTGAAAATCGGCGTGTAGAACGCAATGGTCAGGCCGATGAAACCAACGGAGAGGATGCCTGGGAGCACCTGCATGGTCATCAGCAGACCGTCGCGGAAGTTATGCCAGATAACCTTCCAGATGTTTGGGGTTACGCGCAGAACAGCCTTTGCTTCTTCCCACGCTTGGTGAGCGCGGGCGCCAGTGACCTTCTTTTCCGGATTTGGCTCTGCATCAGGGTGGTAATCGTCCGGAATGCGAGAGATTGGTGGCAGTCGGACCATGACCACGGTGACCAGGAAGGCCACGATGAGGGTGGCACCGAAGTAGAGGCCCCAGACACTCATCAGGTCCAAGGTACGAGCGATAACCACCATGAAGGTGGCTGATGCAGTAGAGAGGCCTGCGGCGATAATCGCAGCTTCTTTGCCGGTATAGCCGCCTGCTTTGTACACGCGGTTGGTCACGAGCAAGCCTAGAGAGTAGCTACCAACGAAAGATGCGACGGCATCGATCGCGGAGCGACCTGGAGTCTTATACAGCGGGCGCATGACGGGCTGAACCCAGACGCCGATGTATTCCATGAGGCCGAAACCAACCAGGAGGGCTAGGAAGATAGCGCCGGTTGGAATCAGCAGGCCAACGGGGATAACGAGCGAGTTCATCAGGAACGGTCCGAGGTCTTCATCGAAGATGAATTCCGGGCCGAAACCGAAGATGAGCATGGCTGCCAGTAAGACGGCGAAGATGTTTAAGAAAGCGAACACCATGCGGGCAGCAGATGATTTCCATCTACCTGTATAGAAAGGCGCGATGGCGCCTGCGATGATGATGGCAAAGACAACGTACTTGGCGTTGTCGCCCAACAGCGCGGTGATCCACCCGACCAGGTGGTCAAGCAGAATGGTGGTTTCACCGGCGATGGGGATGGGGACGAAGAAGGCAAAGATGCCGATACCGCTGTAGACGAAGAAGCGCCAGGGATGCGGGGCGGAGGAACTCTGCCGTTGCTGTGGTGCTTGCGTAGGGGATGTGGAGCCGGTCATGGCATCTCCAATTCTTTAGGTCTGGTTGCGAGCTGGCTCCTCGAGCCAGTCGCTAATCAGCGAGTTGTGCTCGCCGAGTTGGGGCGCCGGCTGCGGATCAACCGATCCGGTCAGCCGGAGAGGGGAGCGCAAAGTCTGGAACCCGTCGGATTCGGTGAACAGGACCTCACGTTCCGTGCCGACGTCACCATGCAGTGCTTCCTTAAGGTCATGCACTGGGGCAGTCGGGACACCATGTTCTTGGAAAAGTTTGAGAGCAGATTCGACGGTGTAGTCGCTCAGAGCGGCTTCTATGATGCCGCGGACTTCCTCACGGCGAGCACGGCGTGCTTCGTTGGTGTTGTAACGCTCATCGTCAAGCATGTACTCGAGGTTGAGTGCCTGAGCCATGCAGGCAAAGAGCTTCTCGTTGAGCACTGCGATGACAACTTCACCGTCGCTGACCTTGTAGGTGCTGAAAGGCACGGTCATGGCGTGGTCGCTGCCGACAGCGGTAGGAGTTTCCTCTTCGTAGAGCTCACGCATGGCGACAGATTCCAGGATGGACACCAGGGAGTCATACATTGCGAGGTCAACGTGCTGACCGACATTGGTACGGTTGCGTTCTTGCAGCGCGGCCAACGTGCCGATAGCTCCGTAGAGACCAGGCACGAGGTCACCGAGGCTAACACCCACGCGGGTTGGGCGACCGCCCGGCCAGCCCGTTACGGACATGATGCCGGACATGGCCTGGGCAACGAGGTCGTAGGCAGGGGCCTTGCTCATGGAACCGGTTTGACCAAAACCGCTAATGCTGGTGACGATGAGCTCAGGGTTGAGCTCACGCAGCGTATCCGGGGAGATACCCAGCTTTTCCATCACGCCGGGGCGGAAGTTTTCGACGATGACGTCGGCGCGCTGGGCCAAAGACTTCAGCACTTCGACGTCGGCTTCTTCCTTGAGGTTGAGCGTGATGCCCTTCTTAGAGCGGTTAAACAGGCGGTAGTACGCAGAATCGCCGTTGTAGTCCGGGCCGAAAGTACGGGAATCGTCACCCCATGGAGTCTCAATCTTGATGACCTCAGCGCCGAGGTCAGCGAGAATCATGGAGCAGAACGGACCTGCCAGCACGCGGGACATATCGAGAACGCGGATACCGGCGAGAGAACCTTGCTTAGAGGACTCGGTCATTGTGGTTCCTTTCTGGATGAAAAGCTCATCCAACGAAGTCGAGAGAAGCTTTAGACGAAAGCGGATTCACCGGTGATAGAACGTGCTGCCACCAGTTGGTTGATGTCGTAGGTGCCCTCGTAGGAGTAGATGGCCTCGGCATCGCAGAAGTGCTTTGCGGCGGTGTAGTCAGCGATGATGCCGTTGCCGCCGAGCAGTTCGCGACCCAGGGCTGCGGATTCACGCATCATGCGGGATACGTGAGCCTTAGCGAGAGCGGAGTGCTCACCGTGGGTTTCACCGCGTGCCTCGAGGCGGGCAAGTGCGGCCATCATGGACTCGGAAGCAACCAGGTTGCCGAGGATGGTGGACAGCTTGGACTGGTTGATCTGGAAGCTGGAGAGCTTCTTACCGAACTGCAAACGCTCATCGGTGTACTGCAGTGCGGTGTCCAGAACACCCATCTGCAGGCCAACTGCCTGCCAGCCCACGGTGGAACGTGCAGACTTCAGCACCTTGTTGGTGTCCTTGAAGGTGTTGGCGTGTGCCAGCTTGTAGTCCTCTGGGACAAAGACGTCCTTGAGGTGAATATCGGCGTTCTGCACAGCGCGTAGGGCAATACGGTTTTCCATCAGGGTGGCGCTGTAGCCTTCCCAGCTGGTGTCGACGAGGAAGCCCTTGACGTGGTTGTCCTCTTCGTCGCGTGCCCAGACGATGACGTAATCGGACCAGGTAGCGTTACCGATCCAACGCTTTGCACCGTTCAGTACCCAGCCGCCGTCAACGCGCTTGGCAGTGGTGGACATGTCCTGTGCAACGTCAGAGCCCGCGTCTGGCTCAGTAATAGCGAAGACGCCGGTCTTGTTGACTGCGTAGATATCCGGCAGCCAGCGTTCCTTTTGTTCTTCGGAGGCAAGCAGCTCGATGCTGCCGGTGAACAGGCCATCCTGACCACTGAAAAACGTGCCGACGGAAGCGTCAGCACGGTGAATCTCAGCAGTAACCAGGCCTGCGAGAAGGTGAGAGCGCCCCTGGTGGCGGACCAAGCTGATGATATCGAGCTCACGAATGGAATCGAGCAACTCGAAGGGGAACTCGGAGCGGTTCCAGTAATCGGTAGCTACCGGGCGAACCTTCTCGTGGGTCCAACGTCGGACCTTGAGCAAGATGTCGAGCTCTTCAGAACTCAGGTCCTTTTCGAATCCGTAGAAGTCTCCCTCGGGGTAACGTCCTGCCATGATGTCTCCTTAACTGGGTTGAGCTGCATGGAAAGTGCAGCGGATTCGGTTGTGACCAACATCGCTTATGCGAGTTGTTGACATCACATTAAGTTTGAGCTTGTAACTTATCACTCACTTTTTCGGCGGATCTGTCTGAAATACCAGACTCATTAGGGTGAGTGGAATGAATGATGGCGGCATAAAAGTGCCAGGTAGTCGCCCCAAATAACCAATACTGACCTTGCTTAAGCTGTTCTTAAGCAAAAGTCTTTATGGAAACATCGCCCTTTGGAGAAATTCAGGCTTTAGGATGTCGAGTGTGTCCAGATCGCAAGTCCCAGCTGCACGCAACGTCCTAGCGATTTTGCAGCTTTTATCGAACATCGAAACGCCGATTTCGGCGAGCCGTATTCGTGCTGAACTCGACCTACCTCGTTCGACGACCTATCACTTGCTCAACGAGATGGTCGAGGCTGGATTTGTCATGCACTTGCCAGAACATCGCACCTATGGCCTAGGATTCGCTGCCTATGACATGGCTGCTGCTTATTCCTCGCAGCAACCACTGGTGCGTTTGGCAAC
Source organism: Corynebacterium camporealensis (assembly GCF_000980815.1). Classification (NCBI taxonomy): domain Bacteria; kingdom Bacillati; phylum Actinomycetota; class Actinomycetes; order Mycobacteriales; family Corynebacteriaceae; genus Corynebacterium; species Corynebacterium camporealensis. Next base: position 982,106 of record NZ_CP011311.1, read on the forward strand.
ACGTCCACTGGAAAAAGCCGCAACCTCGGTCGGAGGTTCCGGTCACTTGTCCCGACTCGCCGGCTCTGAAGTTGTGTACTTGCAGGAAGTTCGCGCCCCGGGTGCACCATCATTGGTGACCGATAAGGGCGTGCGTTTGCAGGCACACCGCACAGCTTCTGGTCGCGTCATGCTGGCGCACCTTCCAGAACACGAAGCCCGTGCTGCATATTCGACGTCTGGTGAAGTAGGCGAATATCGCAAACTCAAACTCCGTCTAGCCGAAGTTCGTGCTCGCGGTTGGGAATTAGAAAGCGAAGAAATCGCGCGCGGCCAAGCAACTGTGGCAGTTCCGGTACTCGATCACCTCGATCGACCGGCTGCTGCGCTGGCCGTGACCCATCCGGTCTCACTATCGAAGGCCGCCGTAGAGCAGGTATTGCAAGAAATTACACGTCTGGCCGAAACGATTTCGGTCAAGATGTACCGATCGAACTAAGGAGAACCCATGGCAGTTCAGTATCCGGACCTGGTCACCGTTGGTGTGGGTGCGTTGAGTGTGGACGAGGTTGTTGCGGTAGCGCGCTTCGGTGCGAAGGTGGAGATTGATCCTTCGGCTTTGGAGGAGGTTGCTGCAACTCGTTCGCATATTGAGGAACTCGCCCAAGATCCGACGCCGGTCTATGGCATTTCCACCGGCTTTGGTGCTTTGGCTCGTCGCCATATTCCAGAAGATAAGCGTGCGCAGTTGCAGTTGTCGCTGGTGCGCTCGCATGCAGCTGGTACTGGTCCTGAAGTGGAGACCGAGGTCGTCCGCGCGCTGATGTTGTTGCGCTTGTCCACGCTGTGCACGGGGCGTACCGGTGTTCGCCCGGTGGTGGCGCAGACCTATGCGGATACGCTTAACGCGAAGATTCATCCGGTAGTCCACGAGTACGGTTCGCTGGGCTGTTCGGGTGACTTGGCGCCGCTGGCGCACTGTGCGCTGGCGCTGCTGGGTGAAGGAGAGGTCCGTAACGCTGACGGGGAGAAGGTCCCGGCGGCAGCGGCGCTGGCAGCAGCCGGAATTCAGCCGTTGCAGTTGCGCGAAAAGGAAGGCCTGGCGCTTATTAACGGCACTGATGGCATGCTGGGGCAGCTCTGCTTGGCCATTGCGGACCTGCGCGAAGCAGCAAAGCTTGTCGATGTCGCCACCGCCCTCACCGTCGAAGGCCTGAAGGGCACACTCACCGTGTTTGCCTATGACCTGCAGCAGCTGCGCCCGCACCCGGGTCAAGCGGATGCGGCAGCGAATATCCGCACCGTGGCGGCGGACTCGGAAATCTTGGCCGTGGCAGCAGAGGAGTTCAAGCAAAAGCAGGTTCAGGACGCCTACTCGGTACGCTGTGCGCCGCAGGTCGCAGGTGGTTTCCGCGATACGCTGCAGCATGCCACGCAGGTCGCAGAGCGCGAGTTGGCCTCCGCAATCGATAACCCGGTCGTAGCACTCGACGGCCGGGTCGTGTCCAACGGCAACTTCCATGGCGCACCGGTGGCCTACGCACTGGACTTCCTCAAGATTGTCACCGCGGACTTGGCCTCCATTTCTGAGCGCCGCACCGATCGCTTCCTTGATGTTGCGCGCAACCGTGGTCTGAACGCATTTCTTGCCAATGACCCGGGCGTCGACTCTGGCCACATGATCGCCCAGTACTCCCAGGCAGGCATTGTGTCGGAGCTCAAGCGCCTGGCCAGCCCAGCGTCGGTGGATTCGATTCCGTCCTCGGCGATGCAAGAAGACCATGTTTCCATGGGCTGGTCCGCGGCACGTCAGCTGCGCAAGTCCGTCGATGGTCTCCAACGCGTGTTGGCCATTGAGGTTCTTACCGCCGCTCGTGCAGTCGATATGCGTGAGGGCGTGCCGGGCAAGGGGACTGGTGCGGTCATCGCGAAGCTGCGCGAGCATGTCGAAGGTCCTGGCACCGACCGTTTCTTGTCGCCAGAGATTGAAAAGACTGTGGAACTGGCCCAGTCGGGTGCGCTGGTAGATGCGGTGGAAGAAGTCGTCGGAAAGCTGCGCTAGCTGCGCAATTGCTTGACGATGGCTTCAGTCATCGCCACCTGGCCCGCGTGGGTGGGATGCATCGGGAAGGAGTCGGTGTCCTGACCGGTGAAATCTGCCCAAGGCTCGGGACTGCAGCCGGTGTGGCTGGCGGCATCGTCAGGCAGGACGAATTCTGCGTCGTGGCGCTCAGCTGCCTCGCGGACTTCGTCGTTGATGCGGGTGATGATGCCAGCCAACCAATCGCGGTCGCTGGCGGTGACGTGCTCAACTTCGGCGCAGGTTTCTCCCTCGACGATTAAAGGCAGGTAACCAGTGGCGATGATGCGTGCATCGGGGGCGCGCTGCTGGAGTTCGGCATAGACTTTATCCAGGCGTTCGGGGAGTCCTTGGAGCTCTAATTCTGCCTGTCCGGAGCGTGCTTGCTCGCAGGACTGGTTGGGGTCGGGCTGGCTGAAACAGCGGGTGAGCATGCCAAAGCTAGTGTCGTTGCCGCCGATAGACAACGTGATAAGTTGCGTGCCTTCACCGACGGCATCGACTTGTGGGGGACGGCCACTGCCAGCGAGGACATCCATGGTGGTCGCGCCCTGGCAGGTGGCGTTGCGGAAGATGTCGAAGTCTTCTTCCGAATTGAGCAATTCCGGGTAGGAATCTTCGGCCTTGGCGCAGTTATCAGCCGGTTGCAGCGGCAGTGTGGTCGAACCCATGGCGGCATAGGAATCACCCAACGCGACGTATTCGGCGATGTGCTGCGGCTCGACGGTTTCGCTCGGGGGAGCGGACTCGGGAATAGGTGAGCAGGCAGAAAGAGCCATCAGGGGTGCAAGAAAAGCGATTCGACGCATAGCGGCTATCTTACGCCCGTTATCTTTAAGGGTTCCTACCTGGGGAGTCTTGAATCTGAGACACTCGGGGTCAAAAATGCCTACCGGTCCATTGTGACGTTTCCTACCTTCATGAGTGGGAATAATCCACGGCACACCAGTCGGATTGCACCCAGCAGCGGGAAGTGTGGGGACAGCCCCGGTTTACCGGCCCTGAACCCCGCTGCTTTGCAAACTACCGGTGGCCTTAATGAAAGGAACGGATATGACGACCTCTCGCGAAATTCGGTCGCCGCGCGGCACCGATCTCAACGCCAAGTCCTGGCAGACCGAAGCCCCGCTGCGCATGCTGATGAACAACCTCGACCCAGAGGTTGCCGAGCGTCCTGAAGACCTCGTGGTTTACGGCGGCACCGGCAAGGCAGCACGTAGCTGGGAAGCTTTCGACGCCATTGTTGAGTCCCTCAAGGACCTCGAAGCCGATGAGACCCTGCTGGTTCAGTCCGGTAAGCCGGTCGGTATCTGGAAGACCAACGAGTGGGCACCGCGCGTTATCATCGCAAACTCCAACCTGGTCGGCGACTGGGCAAACTGGGAGCACTTCCGTGAGCTCGAGGCCGAAGGCCTGATGATGTACGGCCAGATGACTGCTGGTTCCTGGATTTACATCGCTACCCAGGGCATCCTTCAGGGCACCTACGAGACCTTCGCCGCAGTGGCAAAGAAGCGTTTCAACGGCACCCTCGCCGGTACTTTGACCCTGACCGGCGGTTGCGGCGGCATGGGTGGTGCACAGCCACTGTCTGTCACCCTCAACGGTGGTGCCGTGCTCATCGTTGATGTTGATGAGAACCGTCTGAAGCGTCGTCAGTCCAAGCGTTACCTCGATGAGGTCGAAACCGACCTGGACGAGGCCCTGCGCAAGGTACTCGAGGCTAAGGAAAAGCGCGAGCCGCTGTCTGTCGGCCTGGTGGGCAACGCCGCTGAGGTATTCCCGGAGATCCTGCGTCGCCAGCGCGCCGGCGAACTGACCGTTGACGTGGTTACCGACCAGACCTCCGCACACGACCCGCTGAGCTACCTGCCGACCGAGATTTCCGTCGAAGACTGGCACAACGAGGCCAAGGCCGACCCGACCACCTTTACCAAGAAGGCCCGCGATTCCATGGCCGCACAGGTCCAGGCCATGGTCGAGTTCCAGGACGAAGGCGCTGAGGTCTTCGACTACGGCAACTCTATCCGCGACGAGGCCCGCCACGCGGGCTACCAGCGCGCATTCGAGTTCCCGGGCTTCGTTCCGGCCTACATCCGCCCGCTGTTCTGCGAGGGCCTCGGCCCATTCCGTTGGGCCGCACTGTCTGGCGACCCGGAAGACATCAAGGTCACCGACCAGGCACTCAAGGAGCTCTTCCCAGACAACGAGCACCTGCACACCTGGCTCGATGCCGCTGAAGAGTACGTCGAGTTCGAGGGCCTGCCGGCACGTATTTGCTGGCTGGGCTACAACGAGCGCCACAAGGCCGGCATGCTGTTCAACGACCTGGTCCGCGAGGGCAAGATCAAGGCCCCGATCGTTATCGGCCGCGACCACCTCGACTCCGGTTCCGTTGCCTCGCCTTACCGCGAGACCGAGGCCATGCTCGATGGCACCGACGCAGTTGCTGACTGGCCGCTGCTCAACGCCATGACCGCTGTGTCTTCCGGTGCTACCTGGGTATCCATCCACCACGGTGGTGGCGTCGGCATGGGCCGTTCCATCCACGCTGGTCAGGTCACCGTTGCTGACGGCACCGAGCTCGCCGAAGCGAAGCTGCGCGCCGTGCTGACCAACGACCCGGGCATGGGTGTTATCCGCCACGTCGATGCTGGCTACACCCGCGCCAAGGAAGTCGCCGACGAGCGCGGCGTGCGCATCCCGATGGAATTCAAGGCTCGCGACTAGCACCATCAACCCAAAGCTGTCAGGATCTGTGGCATACACACCCTGGCAGCCCTTTGGGCGTTTTAGGAGTTGAACATGACCACGACACTTTTTACCGGTATCGCTGAACTGCGCACCGTATCTGACGCAGGCACGCTTTCCGATGCCGCCCTGATCACCACCGACGGCATCATCGATTGGGTAGGCCAAGCTGATGAGCTTCCCGATGACTACAACATCGACGAGACCATCGACCTCGAAGGCCGCACTGTGCTTCCAGGCTGGGTCGACTCGCATACCCACATGATTTTCGACGGCGACCGTTCCGCCGAATTCGAGGCTCGCATGGCAGGCGAGAGCTACCAGGCCGGCGGCATCGCGGTGACCATGGAAGCAACCCGCAGTGCAGGCGAGCAGCGACTCGAGCAGCTCCTGCAGGAGCGCATCGCAGCAGCTCGTGCTGGCGGTACCACCACCTTTGAAACCAAGACCGGCTACGGTCTGAACACCGAATCTGAAATCGAGGCCGCCAAGGTCGCTGCCCGCCACGTTGATGACGTGACCTTCCTCGGCGCCCACCTGGTTCCCCCAGGAGCCGACGCGGAGGAGTACCTGGAAGAGGTAGTGGGGCCGATGCTGGAGGGCATCGCAAAGCATGTGCAGTGGATTGACGTCTTCTGCGAGCGCGGTGCCTTTGACGAGGAGCAGTCCCGTCGCGTGCTGCAGGCTGGTATCGATAAGGGTCTGGGCGTGCGCGTACACGGCAACCAGCTGGGTGAAGGCCCAGGTGTCTCGCTGGCAGTCGAACTCGGTGCGGCGTCGGTTGACCATGTGAACTACTTGAGTGATGAGGACGTCGAAAAGCTTGCCGCATCGGAGACCGTCGCGACCATGCTGCCGGCCTGCGATTTGTCCACGCGCGAGCCACTCGCTCCGGGACGTCGCCTGCTGGATGCTGGTGCGACCGTCGCGATTGCGTCCAACCTGAACCCGGGTACCTCGTATACCTCGGCGATGAATTTCTGCGTGACCACCGCCGTGCTGCAGCAGCACCTCTCGCTGGATGAGGCACTCGAAGCAGCTACTGCCGGTGGTGCGAAAGCTTTGCGACGCCACAACGTCGGCGAAGGTAAGGACCCACAGGGCCGCCCCGCCAAGGGTACTTTGGTTCCGGGCGCTGCTGCTGACCTGCACGTATTGGATGCCCCGAGCGCAATTCACCTGGCTTATCGCCCAGGTATGCCGATGACCTACCAGACTTATGTGGCTGGCCAGCGTGTTTTCGGTTAAAAACTAGCGCTTTGTGTTTATAGACACCATTTGCACGGTATTTTCCTGTCCAATGGTGTCTTTGTTCTTTCTCGCGTAGGGTAGAGCGAGCAATGAGCATTACCGATAACGCCACCGGCGGCGTGAACGAGCCGGAAGATAATTTCAATCAGTCGGAATCTCAGGAAAACTCGCAAGGTGGCGAAGCACAGGCTTCGAACAATGACGCCACCGGGGCTGCGGCAACTTCTGAGGACACCGGCGCTGAATCTCAAGATTCGGCCAACGACAATTCCCAGGGGTTTGCCCATCTCGGCCTGCCAGACGACGTGCAAGAAGCAGTCGCAAAGGTCGGATTCACTCAGCCTTCCCCTATTCAAGAACAAACCATTCCCATTTTGATGGAAGGTCGCGACGTGGTCGGCCTGGCCCAAACGGGTACCGGCAAGACCGCTGCATTCGCACTGCCTGTCCTGGCGCAGATTGATACTGCTGCCAAGCATCCGCAGGCGCTCGTGCTCGCACCAACCCGCGAGCTCGCACTGCAGGTTGCTGACTCCTTCCAGTCTTTTGCTGACCACTTGGGCCGCATTGAGGTGCTGCCGATTTACGGTGGTCAGGCCTACGGCATTCAGCTGTCGGGTCTGCGTCGTGGCGCTCACGTCATCGTGGGCACCCCGGGTCGTATCATCGACCACCTGGAAAAGGGCTCGCTGGATATCTCCCAGCTGCGCTACCTGGTCCTCGATGAGGCCGACGAGATGCTGAACATGGGCTTCCAAGAGGACGTCGAGCGCATCCTGGCCGATACTCCGGATGAAAAGCAGGTCGCTTTGTTCTCCGCGACGATGCCTAACGGTATTCGTCGCCTGTCCAAGCAGTATCTGAACGATCCAGCTGAGGTCACCGTTAAGTCGGAGCGTCGTACCAACGACAACATCAAGCAGCGCTACCTGCTGACTCCGCATCGCCAGAAGATGGATGCGTTCACCCGCATCCTCGAGGTCATCACTCACGATGCCATCATCGTCTTCTGCCGTACCAAGCACGAGACCGAAGAAGTCGCGCAGGGCCTGCGTGATCGTGGCTTCAACGCCGCTGCCATTAACGGCGATATTGCCCAGCAGCAGCGTGAGCGCACCGTCGACCAGCTCAAGGATGGCCGCCTGGACATCTTGGTGGCTACCGACGTTGCCGCTCGCGGCCTCGACGTCGAGCGCATCACCCACGTGGTGAACTTCGACATCCCGAACGACACCGAGTCCTACGTCCACCGCATCGGCCGTACCGGTCGTGCAGGTCGTACCGGCGAAGCGATTCTGTTCGTTACCCCGCGTGAGCGTCGCATGCTCCGTTCCATCGAGCGCGTTACCAACGCACGCCTCGAAGAAATGGACTTGCCGACCGTCGACGAGGTCAACGACAAGCGCAAGGAAAAGTTTGCTGAGTCCATCACGGCTAGCCTGGGCGATTCCCAGATGGAGCTCTTCCGCGGTCTGGTGCGCAAGTACTCTGAGACTAACAACGTCGCTATGGACGACATCGCCGCTGCACTGGCTGTTCAACTGCAGCAGGGTAGCGACTTCCTCATGAAGGAACGCCCTGTCTCCAAGAAGGACCGCCGTGACCGTGAGCGCTTCCAGCGCGATGATCGTCGTGACCGCGACCGCGGCGACCGCCGTCGTGACCGGGGCCCGCGCCGCCCGGATGGCGATTTCGAGACCTACCGCCTCGACGTAGGCAAGCGTCAAAACGTTCGCCCGGGTGCCATCGTCGGTGCTCTGGCTAACGAAGGTGGCCTGACTTCGAAGGACTTCGGTCGCATCACCATCGCCGTCGGCCACACTCTGGTCGACCTGCCAAAGAACCTCGACCGCGCCGTCCTGGATCGCTTGAAGGACACCCGCATTTCGGGCCAGCTCATCAACATCCAGAAGGACACCGGCAAGCCGCCGCGCCGCAATGGCGGACGCGACAACCGCCGCAACGACCGCGGTGGCTACCGCGACCGCCGTGACCGTCGTGACGATCGTCGCGGCGACCGCCGTGGCCGCAAAGACCGCCGCTGGCGCGACTAGTCGCTAAAAGCACAGAAGACCTCAGAGGAGTTCAGTTCTCTGAGGTCTTCTCTCTGTTTTCTTCTCTTTCTTGCTTGCCCCGCTCCCTTCGCGCTCACCGAAACTGCCATTTCCGAGTTTTCGCTCATCCCGGTGACCGCGAAGGGCCCCTTAACCTCAAACCTTTCCGGCCGAACCCTTCGCGCTCACGGAAATCGGAAAATCAGCTATTTGGTCGCTTTCGGTGAGCGCGAAGGGAGCGCTGGGAGTGCCGGGATAGAAAGGAACCTTTGGCGCTCACCGAAACTGTGCTTTTGGCTGAAAACCTGATTCTGGTGAGCGTGAAGGGCGCGTGGGGAAGGGGCAGAGAAGAAGCGAACCCTTCGCGGTCACGGGAATGGCTTAAAACGGCTGAATTGGGTTTCTGGTGAGCGCGAAGGGTGCGGGGCGGTGGGGCGGTGTTGAGGGGCGCAGCTGCCGGTTGTCGCTGCGAGGTAACAGGGGAAGAAGATATAGAGGAATAGGAAGAAAAAGGGCAAAGAAAAAGCGGCTCCGAAGAGCCGCTTCGAAAAAGTTGATGTCTTACATGAACATCAGGATTGCGGTGATGAGCCACAGCAGGCAGAAGATGCCGGAGAACATGGACAGCTTCTTCTTCGAATCGTTGAAGTCATGCTGTGCGCCGCTCTCGAGGGCAGTCTGTGCCTTCTTCTGACGCGGGATGATGATTGCGAACAGGATGACCCATGCAATCACGGCGAGCAGGATGGAGGCGTGGAACTGACCCATGGAGGCGTAGGTGTCCAGGTCGGACAGGAAGACGCCAATACCGAGGATCGGGACCAGAGCGGAGATGTAGCCGTAGGAGTTGGTGATCTTGTGCAGAACACGAGAAGCACCCAGCGCGCTCTTATCACCCTGCGCTGCCTTGAGCATCTGCGCCTGGTAGGTCGAAACGGACACGGTTACCGGGCCAAGCAGCAAGATAGCTGAAATGACGTGTAAAAAGATAAGAAATGGGGTCATGGAGGCCATCTTAACGACACTACGTTGGTATAGCGAATCGACACTCCTTGCGCATCATCCGAAGGTCTGAATGTGGCAGCGGTAATTCGTATTTTTTGGCGACTTCGGCAAGTCTTTTGGCATAGCCGCAACGGTTCTTAGGTGGTAGCCACTCCGAGGGCAAGGAATCCGACTTTTCTTGGTTTAAAGAAGCGCTCGTCGCAATGAGATTGAGCGGGTCGTTAGCGAATTCGGTGCGGCGTTCGTCGGACCAGGAGTGCGCGCCTAAGTCCCAGGCGGCAGAGAGAGCAAAGACGTGGTCGATGTGGATGGACTCAGTCGCAGCGAGCATCTCGTCAGAGTAGGGGTCGTAGACGTCGGCGACGACGTCGCAGCCAGACAGAGTCGTTTGGGCGGAGAGGGCGAGTTCGCGGGTGGTGCAGGCATCGGCAGGTTCCCAGTGTGTGAATGCATCGCGGTCGTAGTCGGCAACGTCAGGGCGCGAGGCAACTGTCGAGACCCCAAAACGAGGAAATGGCCACGCCTCGTGCAACAGCACCAGAATGGTGAGTGCACTGAGCGTGGCCAGGTAATAGGACTTCATGTCCTATTAGACTCTAGAACCTTGGTAAAGGTTCCCGGAGTTAAGCTTCCTTCTTTGCCATCTGGCCGGCTTCCTCGAAGTCGACGTCTTCCTTGTCCGCCAGGGTAGCTAGGCGGGTTGCCTCGTCGAACTGGGACTGGATTTCTGCGGAAGGCTCCTTGGTGACCTTGGAGACAACGATGGTGACCAGCAGTGCCAGGAAGAAGCCTGGGACGATCTCGTAGAGAACGTCGGCCAGCGGGGACATGCCCCATGCAACGGTGACGACTGCACCGGTGACCATACCGGCGATTGCACCAGCAGCGTTGAGGCGCTTCCAGTACAGAGCCAGCAGAACCAGCGGGCCGAAGGCTGCACCGAAGCCAGCCCAAGCGAAGCCAACCAGACCCAGAATGGAGTCGGATGGGTTGATTGCCAGGATGGCCGCGATAACTGCGACGGCAACGATGGCGGTACGGGACAGGTTGATCAGCACGTGCTCGGAAGGCTTGCGCTTTGCGAAGATCATGAACAGGTCCTCGATGAGCGAGGTGGAAACCACCAGCAGCTGGGAGGACATGGTGGACATGATTGCTGCCAGAACGGCGGTCAGAACCAGGCCGGCAGGCAGTGGGTGGAACATGACCTGTGCCATATCCAGGAAGATGGTCTCGAAGGACTCCTGGTCGGTAATGGAGTAGTTCTCCTGGGTGAAGAACACGGTACCGGACAGGGCAACGAAGACTGCGCCCAGGATGGACAGGAACATCCAGGTGATGCCGTAGCGGCGGCCCTGGGTTGCATCGGAAGGCTTACGCAGCGCCATGAAGCGGATGATGATGTGCGGCTGGCCGAAGTAGCCGAGGCCCCATGCGAAGTTACCGATGATGACACCAGCAGAAACACCAGCAACCAGGTTGAAGTAGTCCGGGTTGTCGATGACACCGTCGGTGCCGTACGGGTTGTTAGCTGCGAAGGAGAAGATGTCGCCCGGGTTGTCCAGGGCAATGATTGCCATGATTGGAACAATTAGCAGGGAGACGAACATCAGCAGGCCCTGCACCACGTCGGTGTAGGACACAGCCAGGAAGCCACCAACGAAGGTGTAGAACACGGTCACTGCGGCGATGATCAGCATGCCGGTCAGGTAGTCGCCACCGAAGGAAGACTCGAAGTAGCGGCCGCCGGAGACCATGCCGGAGGACACGTAGAAGGTGAAGAAGAAGATGATGATGGCGGCAGCAATGACGCGCAGTGCGCGGGACTTGTCGCCCAGACGATTCTCGAAGAAGGACGGAATCGTGATGGAGTTGCCGGCAACCTCAGAGTAGGCGCGCAGACGAGGTGCGACCCACTTCCAGTTGCACCAGCAACCGACGAGCAGACCTGCGGCCATCCAGATCTCGGAGAAGCCGCTGAGGAACAGCGCGCCCGGAAGGCCCATCAGCAGCCAGCCGGACATATCCGATGCGCCGGCCGACAGTGCGGCAACGAACGGGTGCAGGCCACGGCCGCCAAGAACGTAGTCGTCGTATTGGTCAGTTTGCTTATAGCTCCAGAACCCGATGGCCGCCATGGCCGCCAGGTAGATGATCATGGCTATGACGTACCACGTCGTAGTGTCCATGAAATGCTCCTAATTGTGATTTGCTTCAAAGTGAACACGTAAACGGTAACGACCAAATAAAGGTCCCCCAAATTAGAAGCAGTGAAAACCCAGGGTGTACACAGCTGAAACCAGCTACTCTACTGGGGAAACGGCATTTTATAACGAGAATATAACGATTGGCTGTGTACTGCTATGCTGGCGGTTATGGCTTCTTACCTTCTGCACGGACTCTGGTTGCCCGTATCCGGTCTGAGTTTGTGGATCGAGCAGGTTGACGGCCACAAGATTGTGTTGCCCGCCAACGTTCCCGATGGCACATTCCCCGAGGTAGTGGACACAATTCTGGCCAAGAAGTCTTTCCGCAACCGAGCCCGAGTTTCCTTGCGCACCCCGAAGGGTAAAGACGTCTCTTTGATGGCGCCGGTGGCAATGTTTGCCCCAGATGAGGCGATTACAACGCTGAGCCAGCTGGAATTTCTAGACAGCAGGTCCCCAGCTGCTACACAGGAACAGCGAGCGGCGATTGCGCCCGATTTATATTGGTTGCTCCGTGTATATAGAGGCCTTACTCGTTTCGTGCGCGCCGGCCGCGTGACGATGCGCCTGGCCTACCAGGCGGGCGAGTGGTACCCGATGTGGCAGTTAGCCTCCGGGTTAGGCGAGCGCGGCTGGCTGGCAGAAATGATTGCCGCGGCCCCAGGAATCCTGACTGTTAATAACCGCTCGTTGTCCGATGATCTGGCCGATGAGCTTACGCATTGGATTACCTTTATGGAGCTACGGGAATATGCCCAGGCCCCGCGGCCTTATCCCTGGCATCCTTTCTCCCAAGCGCTGCTGGAGACCACCCCTATTAAGAGGGGACGCGCGCAACTACTTCGCGCGCTCAACGAGTGGAAAGACTCCATTACTTCTGTCGACTTGCAGCTGGTCTTCATCGTGGAAGAGCCCGATGAGGAGGAAGACGCCATGGAGTCAGTCTGGCCGGTCCGCGTTCAGGTCCGCTCGGGTATGGATTCCCCACAGCCGGTCAAGGAGCACCAGTTGGATAGGGGGAGCATCGAAAAGCTTGGCGATGCCCGCCGCAAAGCCTTGGACATCGCACCGTCGCTGCAGCGTTCCTTAGATTATGGTGATGCTGACGGCGGTGACTGGGATGCCTTCTTAAAGACCGATGACCTGCTGAATTTCATTGGGCAGGAAGCCGCGGCGCTGCGCAAGCGCGGTTATACGGTGTTGCTGCCGAAGGCCTGGGCGAACATGGAAACCAAGGCCGTGGTCGAAACGCGTGAGCTCAAAGACCCTGCTGAGGGTGCGACGAAGACACACCTGGGCATGGAGAAGCTGGTGGCCTATGACTGGCGGATGTCCATCGGCGATGTGCAGCTGACCGATGAAGAGATGCAGCAGCTCGTGCATTCCAAGTCTGGGCTGATTCGCCTGCGCGGTGAGTGGGTCATGGCTGATACTGCGGCCATTTCCAAGATTTCGGAGTACATGGAGCAGCTTTCCGATGCCGCCCGCAAGCGCAAGAAGAAAGCCATGGAGCAGGCTGTGTCCGAAGCTGAGCGCGCGAAGCAACTGGGTTGGGAAGAGTGGCCAGAGCTGCAGGCCAAGGCCGAAAAGCTGGTGGAGGAATACAACGCCGGTGGCGAAGATGTCGTTAGCGTGCAGGAACTGCGTGAGCTGGCACTGCAGTCGCTGGCAGAAGAACCGATCGAATTTACTGGCTCGACCTGGCATGCTTCCTTGCTAGGTGGCATGGATTCACCCGCGCCGCAGCGAGTGGAGATTCCCGATACCGTCCACGCGGAGCTGCGTGAGTACCAGCACCGCGGCGTCGATTGGCTGTATTGGATGTCGCGCAACAACATCGGAGCAGTGCTTGCCGATGACATGGGCTTAGGCAAAACCCTGCAGCTGCTTAGCCTGTTGGCGGTTGAAAAGTCGCGCGGTGAAGGCGGATTGACGCTGGTGGTGGCACCGACCTCGGTTGTTGGTAACTGGGCGCGCGAGGCGAAGCGCTTTGTGCCGGACTTTAACGTCATCGTCCAGCATGGCACGGGGCGCTTACGTGGTAAGCGCCTAAGGGAAGCCGCAGAAAAAGCCGATGTCGTCATTACTTCTTATGGCACTGTCGGCCGTGATTTCCAAGACCTAGGAAAAGTGGATTGGGATCGCGTGGTACTCGATGAGGCCCAGGCGATTAAGAACTCAGCGACGCGTTCGTCGAAGGCGGTGCGCTCTCTGCCATCGCGGCATCGTATAGCGCTGACCGGTACGCCGGTGGAAAATCGCCTGTCGGAGATGCGCTCTATCCTAGACTTTTGTAATCCGGGCGTGTTGGGTTCAGCGTCGTTTTTTCGCAACCACTTTGCCAAGGCCATCGAGCGTGAAGGCAATGAGGAAATGCAGGAGCGCCTGCGTACGCTGACCGCGCCGTTTATTCTGCGTCGTTTGAAGACAGACCCGAACATCATCGACGATCTGCCGGAGAAATCCGAGCAGATTATTACAGTATCGATGACCACGGAGCAGGCGGCGTTATATAAGGCCTTGGTCGACAACTTAGAAAAGATACTCGAGCAAAAAGAAGGCATGGCCCGTCGTGGACTCGTGTTGGCGTCGCTGACGCGTATTAAGCAAATCTGTAACCACCCGGCGCACTACCAAGGCGATGGCAGCCCGGTCACGATTAAGGGCAAGCATCGCTCGGGCAAGGTCGAAGAGCTCATGCGCATTCTCGACACCGCGTTAGAAGCAGGCGAGCGCGTGCTGATCTTTACCCAGTACCGTGCGTTCGGCGATATCTTGCAGCCGTATCTGTCCCAGCAGCTGGGCGAGGAGATTCCTTTCCTGCACGGTGGCGTGACCAAGACGAAGCGCGACCGCATGGTCGAAGACTTCCAATCCGAGGATGGCCCGCCGGCGATGCTGTTGTCGTTGAAGGCGGGCGGTACGGGTCTGAACCTGACAGCTGCCAACATCGTGGTGCACATGGACCGCTGGTGGAACCCGGCAGTAGAAAATCAGGCTACCGACCGTGCGTTCCGCATCGGACAGCGTCGAAACGTGCAGGTCTATAAGATGATTACCGCTGGCACGCTGGAAGAATCCATCCAGGACATCTTGGATGGTAAGACGGAACTGGCTGGTGCCATCGTCGGTGAAGGCGAGGGCTGGCTGACCGAGCTGAATTCGGAGCAGCTGACCAGCTTGATGAGTTACCGCAACAGCGGGGACGGGAAGGAGTAAGAAATGGCGGTAGAAAAAGACAACGTCATTTACGCGAACTTCGGCCAGCGCAAGCGCGTGTCCTCGCCGGAAGAAGTCAAGCATGTCCAGCGCAACGGCGCGCTTTCGCCGGCAGCAACCCGCGTGGTTGACCTTATTAATAGTGGTACGGATTCTGGCCGTATTACGCGCGGTCGCCAGTATGCGGCCGGCGGTCACGTAGTGAGCTTGGATGTGCGCGATGGTGCCGTGCACGGTCAGGTCGCCGGCTCACAAATTGAACCTTTTACCGTTCTTATTCAGCTGCCCTTCCGTACCAAGGAAGATATTGAAGAGCTCTCGCGTACTTTTGCGCGCACGCCGAATTCGATGGCGAATGCTCGCGATGGTGTGCTCAGCGATCACGTTATCGACTTACTTTTTGCCGAAAAGCTCGAGGACATCCGCTTTTCGTGCACGTGCCCGGATGGGGAGTACGTCTGCAAGCATGTCGTGGCCGTAGCGGATCGTTTGGCAGCGCGTATCGATGCCGACCCGGCCGTCATCTTCAGCATGCGCGGTATGAGCTTTGCCCGCTTAGAAGAAATGGTGATGACCGAAGCGCACACCGCTGCTCATGACAGCATTAGCGATGACAGCCTCAAACCAGAACAGCGCCACCAGCTTTTTTGGGAAGGACGCGAATTGCCTGACCTGCCACGCCCGAAAGTTGCACCAGCGTTGGATGACTCGGATCCGGACTTGTTGCGCAAGGCGATGCGCGCGGTCTCGCATACCAATATCGACTTGCTGCGTGCAGTGTCAGATATTGAGGATATGTATCACCACTTAACCCACAAGTAGGTGGTAATAGTGGGGCGTATGACTGCCACCACGTTCATTCACACCTCTGATTTCCAGTTAGGGATGACCCGCTGGTTCCTCGGCGAGGAAGGCGGCGCCCGCTTTGCCGATGACCGCGAAGCCGCCGTGCTCAAACTCGGCGAGATAGCCACGGAAACAGGTGCGGAATTCATCGTCGTGGCAGGCGACGTTTTCGAGCATAATTCCCTGGCCAAGCGCACCTTGTTGCGCGCGCAGGAGATGTTCAAGCGTCTTCCCGTGCCGGTGTATTTGCTACCCGGCAATCACGATCCTTTGGTGGCAGATTCGGTGTTTTACAAGGCAACGGCCGATAACGTTCACGTCATCGCGGACTCCGAGCCCATCCAGATCAAAGAGGGCGTAGAAATCGTCGGCGCTCCTTATACCTCCAAGCGTGCTAACCACGACCTGGTCCGCGCAGCACTGGAGCGCCTCGAACCCACCGATGGCATCCGCATCGCCGTTGGTCACGGCCAGGTGGATTCCCGCGGTGCGGAAGACGATGCCGACGTCATCGATCTCAGTTACGTAGAAGACAAGATTCGCGCCGGGGTCATTGACTACCTGGCTTTGGGCGACACGCACTCCACGATGTCGCTGGGCAATACTGGCCGGGTGTGGTTTTCGGGCGCACCGGAAACAACCGATTTCCATGGCGTGCCGGCCAATACCGGTGAGGTTGACTCCGGCAACGTGCTGGTGGTGACTGTGGATGGTGAGGATGTGGACATCGACAAGCGTGCGGTGGGCCGCTGGCGCTTTGAGGCGCTGGATAGGGAAGTCAACAGTGAAGAGGACGTCGACAGGTTCCTCAAGGAATTAGAGGACTACCCGGACAAGATTCGCACGGCTATTAAATATGGTCTGCGCGGCACGGTGGGACTGAATGCCCAGGCCAAGCTGCAGCAACGCCTGGGTGAGCTGGAAGAAGTCTTTGCCTCGCTGAAGGTGCGCGATAGGACCACGGACTTGTATTTGGAGCCTTCCGAAGAAGAGCTGGCCGGTATGGATATGCACGGCTATGCGGCGGCCGCGCTGCAGGATTTGTTGGATGAGCTCGACACAGAAGTGGGCAGGGATGCTGCGAACCTGCTGTTCCGCCTGCACATGAAGGAGGCCTAAGATGCGGATTCATTCTTTAGAGCTGCGCAACGTCCGCGGTGTGGAGCACCTGCTTATCGATGATCTCCCCGACACCGGCGTCGTCGTCATCCATGGCCCCAACGAGTCGGGCAAGTCGACGATTGCTGAGGCCATTGACAAGGTGCTCAACGAAAAGCACACCGGCATGTCGAAAAAGAACATCAAGCCGCTGCAGCCTTCCGGCCAGGACGTCGGGCCCGAGGTCACGCTGGAAGCCACCGTTGGTCCAGTGCGTTTTCGTATCTTCAAACGCTGGTTGCGCACACGTAAGGCGGAGCTCACCATCTTAAGCCCCAAGTCGGCCAGCTATACCGGTGGGGAAGCAGAGGACAAACTCCAAGAAATCCTTAACGACTACCTCGACCAAGACCTGCTCAGCGCGCTGTTCCTGGCCCAAGACGACTTGGGCGAAGGCATCGCGGCTGTGGGTATTCCGAGTCTTACCGGCGTGCTGGATGAGCAAAGCGGTGGCGACAGCGCTGACCTGAGCGAAGATACTGAGCTACTGACTCGCGTCGAGGAAGAATACGAACGCTACTTCACGCTCAAGCAGGGCAACCCCACCGGTGAGTACAAAGCGGCCATCAAGGAACTCGAGGAGGCAGAAGAGGCTGCCACCCTCGCTGACCGTCAATTGCAAGAGCTTGACGATGTCGTCGAGCGTCACGAATCCTTAGAACAGCAACTCAGCGATGCTGAGGCCCGCATTCCAGAGGCCGAGCGCAACCTCGAAGAAACCCAGGTCGCTGCCGAAAAAGCACAGCAGGCACAACAGCGAGTGGAACAACAGAAGGAAGCTGCTGACGCCGCGACCGCTGCAACCCTGCGTGCCCGCGAAGCCATCGCTAGCCGCGACAAGCTCATTGCGGAGGTCGACAAAGCAAAGCAGGAAGCAGAGTCCACTGCTGCCCAAGCCGCGCAGGCTAAGGAAGCCGCCGAGGAAGAAGGCAGCGCACGGGAGAAGAAGGAAGCAGAGCTCAATGCTGCCAAGGAAGCGCACGCCACCGCGCGTGAGGCAGTCAAGCAGGCACGCCTACGGGCCGATGCCATCGCTGACCGCGACCGTCTGGATGGACTAGCCGAGCGCGTGGAGAAACTTGACGCCCTGTCAGAGAAACTCCAGGCTTCCCGCGCGCAGCGTGCCGAGCGCAGCCGCACGATTACGGATGCTGATGTGGAGAAGGCTGCTAAGGCGGAGACTGAATTGGTTATCGCGAAGCGTCTGGCAGAAGCCAGTGCCGCCAAGCTGATCCTCAATGCTGATGAACAGACCACCATCACCGTCGACGGCGAGGATGTTTCCGTTGATACAGAAACATCCGTGAACTTAAGGAACGGCACCGAACTGACCATCGCCGGTCTGCGTGCTCGCTACGAAGCACAGGATTCACCCACTGACGAAGCACTCCGCGATGCCGAGAATAAGCTGGCGGAAGTACTCGACTCGCTGGATGTAGAAAGCGTCGAGCAACTGCGCGAATTAGCCGCCGCCCACAGCAGCGCGGATGCTGAATTGAAACAGCTCGAAGCCGAATGGACGTCCCTGTTGGGCAAGGACGACCACGCAGAACTCAAAGCGCAGCACGAGGCGCTAAAGTCCAAGGACTTCAGCGCTGTTGAGGGCTTGGATGCCCAGGGCGCGAAGAAGCAACTGCAGGAGGCAGAAAAGGCGGAAGATAAAGCTCGCGATGACGTGGAGCTAGCAGAAACCGCTCTGCTTCCGTACAAAGAGCGCAGCGCAGCCAACGCACTTGCCCGTGCAGAATCGCTGGCCGAAGCAGCAACGGCGCAAGCAGAGCGTATCGCCCAAGAGCTCGACCAGACTCGCCAAGAATCCAGCGACGAGGACCTCAAGGCTGCCGCCGAGAAGGCAGAGGCCACCGAGCAGGAACTCGTTGCTGCACACGAGGCTGCCGCGAAAGAACTCGAAGCGTCTGATGCCGCCATGGCACAGAAACTCTACGAAGGCGCGAAGGCCAACCTGCAGGATGCGCGCGATACCGTGCACAACACCGAAAAAGAGCTCATTCGCCTATCAAGCCGCATCGAACAGCATGCCGGTGTTGCAGAGGAACTCGAGCAAGCCCAGGCGCGCCAGGAAGCAGCCCGCGAGATTCATACGTCTTTGGAGCGTCGTGCGAATGCTGCAAAGTATCTGTTGAACCTTCTGCACCGCCACCGCGACGAAGCGCGCGCACGCTACAGCGAGCCTTTCGTGACGAAGCTCGCGGAGCTCTCCCGGGTGGTCTACGGCAATGATGTGAGCTTTGACCTGGATGAGAACCTCGAGATTGCCGCTCGTACTCAGGATGGAACCAGCGTGGGGCTGGAACATCTCTCCGGGGGTGCCCGCGAGCAGCTGGCGATTATCACCCGCTTTGCCATTGCTGAGCTGGTCGGAAAGGGGAGCAGCGAAGATGTGCCGGTCATCGTGGACGATGCCTTGGGGTCGACGGACTCGCCACGTCTGCAATTGATGGCCACGCTCTTTGCGGATGCCGGGCGAAAATCTCAGGTAATTGTATTGACATGTATGCCGCAGCGCTACTCCAGCGTGCCCGGAAAAGTGAGCTACGACATAGCCAACTTAATGGATTAAGAGCCGATAAATACCCCCTGTGCGCTGCATAGTAATGTTGTATGCATGACTGAAACCCGGTGGCTCAACGACGATGAGCAAGACCTGTGGCGACTCTATCTAGCAGCCAGCCGCAAACTTACTCACGCTGTTGAAGAAACCCTGACAGCCGGCGGGGAGGTGACCTTTCCCGAATACTCGGTGTTGGTGTCACTGTCTGAAGCGCACGGTCAGCAACTGCGACTTCGCGAACTTTGTGAAGAACTAGAATGGGACCGCTCGCGCACTTCCCATCAGGTCACCCGCATGGCGCGACGCGGTTTGGTCTCGAAGACCAAGTTCGAAAACGACAAGCGTGGCGTTGTCGTAGGAATTACCGACATGGGCATGCAGCGACTCAAAAACGCTGTTCCGGAACACGTTGAATCAGTTCGTCGCTTAGTCTTTGACCACATGCACCCCGAAGACGTGCCGGCGCTACGTCGTTTCTTTACTGGCATCCTCAACGCCAACAACCTTCCGGGGTACCCTGACTACATCCCGGATTCTTTCCTTAACGTTTTACCGGAACGCTAATTGGCACCCACCCCACAAGGAGTAAATACCATGATGGGACAAGAGCTTTTCGAGCACCCCAAGCGCCAGTACCGTACATACAACATCACTCCGCTAACGGAGCTAACCAAGCTCATTTCCTCCCCGGAGGTCTTAGAAGATGACCCCACCGAGGAGCAGGTTGAGGCAATAGAAGCAGCGCTTGACGATGTCCCATCGGCCGCCGTGACCTTCGACGAAGCTGCTGGTTTGTGGATTCGCGGCGCAGAAGAAGACATCAATCAGATGCTCGATGACCGCGAAGAATTCTTGGACGCTTTGGAGAACAATCAAGACCCCGGAATCTAGGGGTAGTCTTACCCCGACACGGGTGGGGAAGTGCTAAGATATTGTCCAGCATCGCCCGCAGGCCCGCGGGCAACAGTGAAAGGCAAGGGAGTATATGTCGAACCAGGCTCTGGCCGCTCGTGAAGAGCAGGACCGCAAGGAAGCAGAAGCTCGTGACAAGGACAACGGCTGGGTAAAGGTATTCGTCGCCTGGATCCCAATGGGAATCATTTCCTTCGTCGTGTGCGCCCTGATGATGCTGGGCATGTTCTGGATTGAGCACGGCACCCTGAATATCGGTATCGATATCACCAGCCCGTTCGCAGCCTAATAGACGCGACACCTTCAACCGCAGTGAGATGAACTCACTGCGGTTTCTTCATGCCCCGCTCAAGCGGGGCAGTTGCCTCGTATAAGCACGCATTTGGGTGCCTATACGTATTGCGGGACTCCACGTAGCGCGTAGCAGCTGAGCTTAATCTCCCGGTTCCTCCTGGCACGGGCTTGGGAAAGCACTAAGGCATCGAGAAGCGTCCAGATACCCAACCCACCCAGCGTGAACGTCATGGCAACGCCGTAGCCAATGTTGCCGATGTAGTAACGGTGCCCGCCAAAGAGCCCGGTAAAAAGCCATAGCAGCCACATCACGATGTTGGACTTCTTGCGGTCTTCATAATCGTATTGGGCTTGCTGAATAGCGAATAACTCTGCTTCGCTCGGTGTCGGTTGTGGATCGGGAAGATACTGATACGGACTGTTCATGGATCTTTCCTTTCACAGGCGAGAATCTGACTAACTTCTTTAATCGCAAAACCACTCTATGGTCTAGTTTTAAAAGTCGCCTGTGGAATCGGTGCTGACATCCTGCCTTGGTTGCAGCGTCGCCTCGTTGCTGCGTTGTCGCGCTGTCACTGGGCATTGACCCGCGTGTTGGATACACGAAACCCTCCATCGACCAGTGTTATCTGGTTCAGATGGAGGGTGAAAAAGTGTGTCCCCGACAGGGATCGAACCTGCGACCTTCGGTACCGGAAACCGATGCTCTAATCCGCTGAGCTACGGAGACATTGTTGGAGATCCAGGTGGAAAACCAACGATGTGATTCTAACGCATCGCTGCGGGAGAAACTAATTTAACCCCGGTGCGTCGGAGGTGCCGACATGGCCGCTGCGCAGGAACTCTACGGCGATATCATCGACAGCCTTGTTGCCCATAGCAACGTGTCCGTGGCCTGGGCCCTGGACGGTGACAACGTGGGACTGCATCGGACGAGAGATGCCGGTGTGCAGGTGGTATGGAGTCTGCGGGTCGCGGGTGCCCTGGATCTGCAGTGGCTTGGTCTCTAGCGCAGAGCCATCGAAGTTCGGCAGGGAGGTCACCGGACCGCGGCCGGCACAGCCGACGCCGCTGGAGTACAGGGTGCTGAACTGAATGAAGGGGTCAGCGGTGAAGTAGTTCGACCACAGGAATGGTGGCAGGTCGCGGTACTCCGGTGGGGTCTGGTGTTCGTTGCAAACGACGATGCTTTGCATTGCCATCGTCTGTGCTTGGGATTCGAGGATGGCCTGGGTTTCTTCTTCAGAAAGCTCTGGAATTCCTTCCGGGGCTTGGCCGGAGATGAACTGGGCGAGTTCTTCCCAGGATGCAGCCATCGGAACAAGTTGGCGGGTGGCATTCAGAGTCGGGGAGGTGACCTGGTAGTTCATTGGCTTCTGGGTGCGGTCCTGGAGGTGCTCGACCTGGACGCGCAGCTCACCAGTAGCGGTCATGATGTCCGCACCAGGTTGGCCGGCGAATTCGAGTCCTGGTGGCAGGTCACCGATTTCGGCGTTCGGTGGCAGAGCAGTGGGGCGGACGCCCGCTTCGGAGGCAACCTTGCGGGACCAGTTCTCATAAACCTGCAGTGGGGTAGTGCCCATGCCGTAGGTGTCGTTGCGGTCGGCAACATAGCCCATGAACTCGTGGAGGCCATCGTGGTAGCCATCAATCTGGGAACGAAGAATGCCACCCCAGGCCTGCTTCGGATCCACGCCGGAATCCAGGATGACCTTGTCGGTGTTCTGCGGGTAGAACGTCGAGTAGGCAGAAGCTAAGAAGGTGCCGTAGGACAGGCCGAGAATCGAGATGCGATCCTCGCCGAGAGCCTGGCGGACAGCTTCCCAGTCGTGGGTGGTGTTCTCAGTGGTCAGGGAGTTGCTGTAGCCCGGCTGGTTCTTCTCACAGCCAGCGCGGGTAAGGGCGCCGTACTGGGTGAGGAACTCAATGATGCCCTGTGGTGCGGCTGGGTCACAGGAAATTGGGGTGGAGCCCGGCAAGCCGCGGGGCTGGACACCGATGACGTCCCACTCGTTGCGGATTTCTTCCGGCCACTGGGCAATGTTGTTGCTACCAGCCCAGGAGTAAGCGTCGCCGCCCGGGCCGCCTGGGTTGGTAAACAGTGCGCCGCGGCGGGCATCCGGATTGGCAGCCTTCACGCGAACGAAACCGACGCTGATGCTGCCAGCATCCGGGTTGTCGTAGTAGGTGGGGACCTCCAGTCGGCCACACTCAGCGCCGACGATATCGACGCTCGGCGGGCATTCTTCCCAGGTGATATCCGAGGCAGTGGGTGCTGCGGCAGGCGCGGGGTTCGCAGAGGCTAGGCCTGCGCCGAGGGCTACCACGGTTGCGAAGGTAGCGGTGGCACCAGTGATAGTAGAGAGTACGGAAGTAGAGCGAGAACGATTGAGCACAGTTATAATCCTTTGCTTAATATTTCTATGCCGCAAAGTATAGGGGATCTTTTAAGCCCCCGCAGAGATTTGGTCTAAGCGGGGCCCTAGGTCGCAACAGTGGTCACACTATTTAACAATCACCACGGTCAGTTCACGGGGACCATGCACACCTTCGACGCGGGAGAGCTCAATATCGGAGGTCGCAGAAGGACCAGAAATCCAGGTCGTGGGGCGATCCGGGTGCATAGCAGAGATGACTTCCGGGATGCCGTAGACGGTGTTGTCGCCGCGCACGATGCAGACGTGACGGTCCGGAACCAGAGTCAGTGCACGGCGGCCGCAGAGCTCATTGGCTTCAATGACGATGGTGCCAGTCTGCGCACAGGCGACGAGTGATTCGGTGACCACGGCATCAGCACTGTTGAGCTCACGCGGATCGGAGTTGCGATCGTCGGGGCGGGCGCCGGAGATGCCATCGAAAAGCTGGGCGTCCATGCCCTCGGCGTAGACCACCTCGTTGTAGTTGCCGAGCAGCTCCTGAAGCAGGCTAGCGAGGTTTCCTTCCTCCGTGATTTTGACGGTGGCTTTGTAGTCCTCGAGCCGGTCGATGAGCAGTTCGCGTAATTCATCGGCGCCTAAGTCGCTCTCGCGGCGGTAGTCGCGGGGAACTTCCACTGACTTGGGCAGTCCGGCTTGCTTCTGCGCGCTGCGGATGCGGCTTAGGATTTCGGTCTTGGCGCTCATTGGTTAGCCTCCTTGCGGGCATCGTTAAGCAACTGCTTCGCTTCATCCGAGGCAAACCAATCGCGGAAGGATTTTTTCGGTGGCACCGCAGTATCGCGGCCGGTGGACCAGCCGGACATAAACAGCGGCAGGGACTCGATGGTGGCGTTGCGGCCGCCCAGTACGCGGCCGAGAACGACGAGGTGGGTGAGGTTGCCCCACAACTTCGGGTGCGCCCAGAGCAACTCAGCGGCCTGGAAGAGGCGCTTTTCTACCGGCGGGGTGGCGTGGGTGACCTTCTGGTAGCGGTTTTCCAAGATGACATCGGACAGCGGAATCTTGACCGGGCAGACCTCATCGCAGCGACCGCACAGCGAGCAGGCATAAGGCAGGCTTGCCGATGGGTCATTGTGGTCTTTCATGCCGGTGAGCTGCGGAGTCAGTGAAATACCAATCGGGCCGGGGTAGACAGAGCCATAAGCGTGGCCACCGGCGCGCTCGTAGACCGGGCAGACATTCAGGCAGGCAGAACAGCGAATGCACTTGAGCGCCTGGTGGCCGATCTCAGACGACAGTGCGGCGGTGCGGCCGTTGTCGAGGAGGACCACGTGGAAGTTCTGTGGGCCATCGCCCTCAGTGACGCCGGACCACAGTGAGGTGTACGGGTTCATGCGCTCAGCGGTCGAGGAACGGGGCAGAAGCTGCAGGAAGACCTCGAGGTCTTGGTAGGTCGGCACGAGCTTTTCGATGCCCATGACCGTAATCAGCGTTTCCGGCAAGGTCAGGCACATACGCCCGTTGCCTTCGGATTCGACGATGCTGATGGTGCCGGTTTCGGCCACGCCGAAGTTAGCACCGGAGATAGCGACCTTGGCCTGCATGAATTGCTCGCGCAGGAAAGTACGGGATGCCTCGGCCAGGGCGGCTGGCTCGGCAGGGAGGGAGGCATCGGTATGCGGCATCTTCTTGGAGAAGATTTCCTGGATTTCCGCGCGGTTGCGGTGGATGGCAGGCACCAGGATGTGGGAGGGCTTGTCCTCGCCGAGTTGGACAATCAGCTCGGCCAGGTCGGTCTCGCGGGCGGTGATGCCTTGTTCTTCCAGGTGTTCGTTCAGGCCGATTTCCTGGGTAGCCATGGACTTGACCTTGACCACGTTGGTTTCACCGGTGTCTTTAATAAGATCGGTGATGATCTCGTTGGCTTCCTTGGCATCGCGGGCCCAGTGGACGATGCCGCCGCGGGCGGTGACTTCCTTTTCGAATTGCTCGAGGAGTTCCGGCATGCGGGCAGCGACGTCTTCTTTGAGTGCAGAACCTGCATTGCGCAGCTCCTGCCAGTCGTCCAGTTCTTCAACGGCCTTGGCGCGCTTGGCACGAATGGTGGTGGTCGCGTGGTGAAGATTGCGGCGCTGCGTGGAGTTATTCAAACCCACATGGGCCAGCGGGACGAAGGCCTTCTCACCGCGTAGGTTGCCGTAGTTTTCTGGGGCATGGGGTGGGGTTGCAGTCGTCATTAGAGCATCTTCTCCTTGCTATAAGCAGCCGACTCTGGACTCCAGGGGTGTTCCTTCGTGGAGGCAAGAATTTCTGCCAGGTGGATCGCGCGAATGCCGCTGCGCTGGCGGGAAAGAGCACCCCCGATGTTCATCAGGCAAGAGGAGTCGCCACCGGTGACGTATTCCGCGCCGGTGTCTTTGACGTGGCGGGTCTTGTCGTTGACCATCGCCTGGGAAACTTCCGCATTCTTTAGTGCGAAGGTGCCGCCGAAGCCACAGCATTCTTCAGCGTTGTCGAGGGTGACCAGCTCAATGCCTTCCACGGCGTTGAGGAGCTGATAGGGCTTATCGCCTAACTCGAGGAAGCGCAGACCATGGCAGGACGGGTGATAGGTGACCTTGTGTGGAAAGAAAGCGCCTAAGTCCACGCGCTTTTCGATGTCCACGAGGAACTCCGGCAAGTCCACAGTCTTGTTGGCTGCCTGCTTGGCGCCGTCGACATCGGCAAGCGTGCCAAAGCGCTCAGCCAGGCGGACGTGCTGCTCGCGAACGGCACCCACACAGGAACCAGAGGCAGCAACGACGTAATCGATGGATGGATCGGCGAAGGCGTCGATATAGGTACGGATGATGTTGAAGGCTTGTTCCTGATAACCGGTGTTGATGTGCATCTGTCCGCAGCAGGTTTGTTGCTCCGGGAAGATGACCTCGTGGCCCAAACGCGACAGGATTAACGCGGTGGCTTTATGTACATCGGGAAATAGTCCGTCACCAATACAAGTGGCGAAAAGCGCAATACGCATGTGTGCTCCTCGTGATGTGCTGACCAGCAGAAAATAAGAGAAATTGCTGGTATGACGTTATATGTAATTTTAGTCCTAAAAGATAAGGTTTTCTAGAAAGGCGGTCCTTAGAAAACTAAGGACCGCGATGCCTAGGAGGAAGGCTTAGGGAACCAGGAATCCCAAGACGTTGGTCATCAGGAAGACCGTGATGCAGACGATCACGAGGAAGAGTGCGGAATAGCCCACGACAGCCTTGAGGATGCGGGATTCTTCGCCTTCCATCTTCACTGCGGTTGCGGCAATGGCCAGCGACTGCGGCGAGATCATCTTGCCGACCACACCGCCAGCCGTATTAGCAGCCAGCATGAGGTCCGGGTTGACATCGATGCGATCGGCGGCGGTGACCTGCAGGTTGGCAAATAGGGCATTGGCGGAGGTGTCGGAACCGGTCACGGCGGTGCCGACCCAGCCGAGGACTGGGGCGAAGAGTGCGAAGATAGCGCCGGCCGAGGCGACGAACTCGCCAATGGCGATGGTCTGACCGGAGTAGTTCATGGTGTAGGCCAGAGAGAGCACGAACACGATGGTCAGTGCGGAGAACTTCATGCGGTTGAGTACTTCGCCAAACTTGGCGACTGGCGCAGAGGCAGGCAGGGGATAGGTGCCGTTTTCGTTGAAGACCATGTAGACAATCGAGACGATGATGCCCGAGAGCAACAGCAGAGAACCGGGGTTGCCAAAGATGTTGAAGCTAAAGGAGGTATCCATTGCTTCACCGGAGGTATCGATAACCGTGCCAGACAGCAGTGGCCACTCGAAGTGGACTTCCAAGAATCCCAGCAGACGCGGGAAGGCAGTCGCGATGGCAAAGACTGCGACGACCACCGCATAAGGCAGCAGGGCCATCCAGATGCGACGGCCGTTGAGGTGGGAGTCTTGCTCCGGGGCGGGGATGCCCATGCGCTCCCGCAGTTCGGCAACGCCCTTGGGCTTCCAGACGCGCAGGAAGACGAATGCACAGCCCAGCGAGACGATACACGCAATGACGTTGGTGAGCTGGTAAGCGAAGAAGGTGGCTGCGGCCCACTGGGAAATGGCAAAGGAAATGCCGATGACCGCGGCTGCCGGGGCGGCTTCGCGTACACCGCGCCAGCCATCCAGGATGAACAGAATAAAGAAAGGAACCGCTGCAGCGATGAGCAGGACCTGTAGCGAAATCAGGCTTGCGATATCAGCAGTCTGTTCCACGGTACGACCGCCGACCTCACCGGCCGTGGTCACCGGAATGCCGACAGCGCCAAAGGCCACCGGGGCAGTGTTCGCAATCAGAACGGTCGTAGCAGCCTTCAGCGGCTTAATACCCAGTGCCAGCAGCATCGTCGCGGTAATGGCCACCGGTGCGCCGAAGCCAGCGAGTGCCTCGAGCAGGCCGCCGAAACAAAAGGCAATGAGGATGGCCTGGATGCGAATATCGCCATCGCCAAGCAGATCAAAGGTCTTGCGCAGGTCATCAAAACGCCCGGCAGACACGGTGACTTCGTAGAACCAAATGGCGGTAATAATCACCCAGACAATGGGGAAGAGGCCAAATAATGCGCCGCGGAAGGCGGAAGAAATGGCCATGTCAATGGGCATCGCAAAGCCCAGCACGGAAATAAGTAGTGCAACCACCAAAGCCACCGCACCTGAGGTGTGGGCGCGGGCCTTAACGCCTAACAACATGATGAAGAAGGCGACTAAGGGAAGTGTTGCCACGGCTGCGCTTAAGGCCAAATTGTCGGCGATAGCGTCAGTGGTGATGTGAAATTCGGTCATTAGATTCTCGCATTTCTCACGAACACTAGTTTGTGATCCGTAGCATAATCTGATTTTCGCACCTGCACATTATTTCCCAATATTTTTTGCATTTGGCTGCTGACGATGGGCTGATGGTGGCAGATGGCGAAAGGGGCGATAGACTCTGACGTTATGAATCCAGAAGATCTAGCCGTACTCATTAAAGAAACTGCTGTTACTGTGCTCAGCGAGCATGACCTGGACGTAACCGTGCTGCCGCACACGGTGACCGTCGAGCGTCCGCGCAACCCGGAGCACGGCGACTACGCCACCAACTTGGCCCTGCAGGTGGCCAAGAAGGCTGGGGCTAATCCCCGCGAGCTGGGGCAGTGGCTTGCCGATGCCCTCTCGGATAACCCTGCCATCGACGAAGCCAGCATTGCGGGTCCTGGATTTTTGAATATTCGCCTGGCTGCGGCCGCACAGGGCGCCATCGTGGAGCAGGTGCTCAAGGCCGGTTCCACGTACGGCAACAACGCTACTTACGCAGGTCAGAAGATTAACCTGGAGTTCGTTTCCGCGAACCCGACCGGTCCGATTCACCTGGGCGGTACCCGCTGGGCTGCCGTCGGTGACTCCCTGGGTCGCGTATTGGAAGCAAGCGGTGCAGACGTTACCCGCGAGTACTACTTCAATGACCATGGCCGTCAGATCGACCGCTTTTCTAAGTCCTTGGCGGCCTCCGCTAAGGGCGAGCCAACCCCAGAGGACGGCTACGGCGGCGCCTACATCGATGACATTGCCCAGGCTGTGCTGAAGGAAAACCCGCAGGCACTCGAGGGCGATGACGCAGAAGTACAGGAGAACTTCCGTGCTTCTGGTGTGGAGATGATGTTCGCCCAGATTAAGCAGTCCCTGCACGAGTTCGGCGTGGACTTCGATGTCTACTTCCACGAGAACTCGCTCTTTGAGTCCGGCGCTGTGGACAAGGCCCTGGATTACTTGAAGGAGAATGGCAAGCTCTACGAGGCTGAGAATGCCTGGTGGCTGAAGTCCACCGAGTACGGCGATTCCAAGGACCGCGTCGTGGTGAAATCGGACGGCGATGCCGCTTACATCGCCGGTGATATTGCGTACGTGGCCGACAAGTTCGACCGCGGCCATAACCTCAACATCTACATGCTGGGCGCCGATCACCACGGCTATGTCCCGCGCTTGAAGGCTGCTGCTGCGGCACTAGGCTACGACGCCGATGGCGTAGAGGTGCTCATCGGCCAGATGGTCAACCTGCTGCGCGACGGCAAGCCAGTACGTATGTCCAAGCGCGCCGGCACCGTGATCACCATTGAGGATCTGGTCGCTGCCATTGGCGTGGACGCGTCCCGCTACTCGCTGGTGCGTTCTTCTGTGGACCAGTCGATCGATATTGACCTGGGCCTGTGGGCTTCCCAGTCCGCTGATAACCCGGTCTACTACGTGCAGTACGGCCACGCCCGCCTGTGCTCGATTGCTCGTAAGGCCAAGGAAATCGGCGTTAGCGCTGAGGGTGCAGACTTCTCCCTGCTGACCCACGAGCGCGAAGGTGATCTCATCCGCACCTTGGGTGAGTTCCCGGCTGTCGTGGCCGAGGCTGCGCAGCTGCGCGAGCCGCACCGTATTGCTCGTTACGCAGAGGATCTCGCTGCGGTCTTCCACCGTTTCTACGACCAGTGCCAGGTGCTGCCGAAGGCTGATGAGGAGGCGCAGCCTATCCACAGCGCACGCCTCGCGCTTGCCGATGCCGCCCGCACCGTCATGGCCAATGCCTTGACCATGGTCGGCGTGAGTGCTCCGGAGAGGATGTAATGAAAGACTTCAACGACCTTCCCGCGCACGTCTGGCCGCGTAACGCGAAGCGCGAAGAAGACGGCGTGGTCACCATCGCCGGTGTCCCGCTGCCGGAACTCGCAGAGGAATTCGACACTCCACTCTACGTCTTCGATGAAGACGACTTCCGCTCGCGCTGCCAGGACATGGCTCGTGCCTTCGGCGGCCCGGACCACGTGCACTACGCATCCAAGGCGTTTATCTGCAAAAAGATCGTCAACTGGGTCAACGAAGAAGGCCTCTGCCTCGACGTCGCCTCCATTAACGAACTCAAGATTGCCCTGGCTGCGGATTTCCCGGCTAAGCGCATTACCGCACACGGCAACAACAAGGACGCCGACTACCTGACCCTCTGCGTGGAGCAGGGCGTCGGTCACGTCGTACTCGATAACGAAAACGAGCTGCGCCAGCTCGACGAGATTGCTCGCGCGCACGACGCTGTGCAGCCGGTCATGATTCGTGTGAAGCCGGGTGTTGACGCACACACCCACGAGTTCGTCGCGACCAGCCACGAGGACCAGAAGTTCGGTATCTCCCTGGCTACTGGCGCGGCATTCGATGCCGCCAAGGAGTGCCTGGAAGCTACCGGCCTGCGCCTGGTGGGCCTGCACTGCCACGTCGGTTCCCAGGTCTTTAACGCTGAAGGTTTCAAGCTGGCGGCCGAGCGCGTGCTCTCGCTGTACAAGCGCATCCACGCCGAACTGGGCGTCGCACTGCCAGAACTCGACCTCGGCGGTGGCTTCGGTATCCCGTACATGGAATACGAAGAAGCCCTCGACGTCGACGCCGTGGCGCGCGACCTGCTCTCCGCAGTTGATCGCACCGCGGAAGAACTCGATATCACCCCGCCATTCGTGCTGGTCGAGCCTGGCCGTGCTCTCGTCGCTGGTTCTGCAGTGGCGCTCTACCGCGTGGGCACCGTCAAGGATGTCGAGACCGGCCACAACGAGTTGCCTATCCGTCGTTACCTCTCGGTGGATGGTGGCATGTCAGATAATATTCGCCCGGCTCTCTACGAATCTGAATACGACGTGCGCGTGGTTTCTGGCTACACCGAAGGCAAGATGGTCGACTCTCGTATCGTCGGTTTCCACTGCGAATCTGGCGACATCTTGGTCGACGAACGCAAGCTCCCGGACGATATTCAGACCGGTGACTTGGTGGCTTTTGCAGCCTCTGGCGGATATCAGTACATGATGTCCTCGCGCTACAACGGTGCAGTCCGCCCGGCCGTGGTGGCTACCCGCGTGGGCAATACCAAGCCGATGTTGCGTCGCGAGACCATCGAGGATCTGCTATCTCTCGAGGTGGACTAGTTCGCACGTCACCCCCACTTCCAGGGGAGGACGAATCTGCTCGGTATAGTGGCGAGCTAGCAGTAATTTAAGACAATCACCCCCCAAACAGTTCTATGGAGACATGCTCATGACTTCTCAGGCACAGGTACGTACCGGTAAGGGCGAAGGCGAGACCGTAGGTGTTGCATTGCTGGGCTTTGGCACCGTGGGTGCTGAGGTCTACCGCCTGCTCGGAGAAAACTCTGAGGCTTTTACCCACCGCATCGGTGGCCCGGCAGAAATCCGCGGCATTGCCGTCCATAACAAGAACAAGCAGCGCCCGGGCGTTCCGGCAGAGCTGCTTACCGATGACGCCAAGTCTCTCGTCCTGCGTGACGACATCGACCTGGTCGTCGAGGTTATCGGTGGTATCGATTACCCACGTGAGCTCGTACTCACCGCACTGAATGCTGGTAAGTCCGTCGTGACCGCTAACAAGGCACTGGTTGCCGCACATGCTGATGAGCTGGCAGAAGCAGCAGAGAATTCCGCAGTGGACCTCTACTTCGAGGCCGCCGTTGCTGCCGCAATCCCGGTCGTCGGCATGCTGCGCCGTTCCCTGGCTGGTGACCAGATCCAGCGCATCTCCGGCATCGTCAACGGCACCACCAACTTCATCCTGGACGCGATGGAGTCCACCGGTGCTTCCTACGAAGACGCCTTGGCTGAGGCCACCCGCTTGGGTTACGCCGAGGCTGACCCGACCGCTGACGTCGAAGGACACGACGCTGCCTCCAAGGCTGCGATTATGGCTTCCCTGGGCTTCCACACCCGCGTGAAGTTCGAGGACGTCCACTGCGAGGGCATTTCCACGATCACCGCCGACGACATCGAAGCTGCCCAGGAAGCTGGCTACTCCATCAAGCTGCTGGCTATCTGTGAGCACCTGGTCAACGAAGAAACCGGTGAGGAATCCGTCAACGCCCGCGTGCACCCGACCCTGGTTCCGCAGGAGCACCCGCTGGCTTCGGTCAACAAGTCCTTCAACGCCATCTTCGTGGAGGCAGAAGCCGCTGGCGAGCTGATGTTCTATGGCAACGGTGCCGGCGGTAACCCAACCGCTTCCGCCGTCCTGGGTGACCTGGTCGGTGCATCCCGCAACATCATCCACGGCGGCCGCGCACCAGGGGAGAACGCATACGCTAACCTGCCGCTGGCTGACTTCGGTGATGTGCGCACCTGCTTCCACATCAACATGGAAGTCGCCGACCGCACCGGCGTGCTGGCCGCTATCTCCAATGTCTTTGCTGACCACGACGTCTCCCTGCGCACCGTGCGCCAGGAGGACGGCGAGTCCACCGCTCGCCTTATCGTGGTGACCCACTCCGCACAGGAGCGCGTCCTGGATGCCATCGTCACCAAGCTGGGCGAACTCGACGACGTCAAGGCCGTCAACTCCGTCATCCGCCTGGGCGCTTAAAGGGCGACGCCCGAAGGCGGCACCCAAAGACAACGGCCCACCGGCAGCAAGCGACTACCTAAAGAGAAGAGCAATGAGCACTGAAGTAGAAGTCGGCACGAAGGTTAACGTGCGGGTTCCGGCCTCCTCGGCCAACCTGGGCCCTGGCTATGACACGCTTGGCATTGCGCTGAGCCTCTACGACACCGTCGAGGTCGAAGTCACCAACTCCGGCTTGGAGGTCGAAGTCTTCGGTGAAGGCGCCGACGAGGTTCCTCTCGACGACTCCCACCTGGTGGTCAAAGCCATTCGCTCTGGTCTGCAGGCAGCCGATATGACTGCGCCGGGCCTACGCGTGGTCTGCCATAACTCCATTCCGCACTCCCGCGGTCTGGGTAGCTCGGCTTCTGCTGCCGTGGCCGGCGTTGCTGCCGGCAACGCTCTGGCTGGCAGCCCGTTGAGCAACGATCAGCTGGTACAGTTGTCTTCTGCTTTCGAAGGCCACCCGGACAACGCCGCTGCCTCCGTCCTGGGCCAGGCAGTCGTATCCTGGACCACCGTGCCTGTCGATGGCCGCTCCCTCCCGGAGTACAAAGCCGCACAGATTCAGGTTCACCCGGATATCCGCGCGACCGCACTGGTCCCGGACTTCCACGCATCTACCCAGGCAGTGCGCCGCGTGCTTCCTTCGCACGTCACGCACACCGACGCCACCTTCAACGTCTCGCGCACCGCAGTCCAGGTTGCCGCACTGCAGAACTACCCGGAATTGCTCTGGGAGGGCACCCGTGACCGCCTGCACCAGCCGTACCGTTCCGACGTTCTGCCTGTTACCGCCGAATGGGTCAACCGCCTGCGCAACCGCGGATACCCGGCTTATCTGTCCGGTGCCGGCCCCACCGCCATGGTGCTGCACACCGAACCCATCGAGGACGCCGTCCTCGACGAAGCCCGCGAAGCAGGCCTGCGCGTCCTTGAACTCGAAGTAGCCGGCCCGGTAGAAACCAAAGTAACCCGTGCTTAAAAGGCAAAGCCTTTAAGCACGGAAGAAAACAGACAAAGCGAAAGGTTGTCGCCACACAGGCGACAACCTTTCTTGCTTTTCTCCATCCTTACCGCACGGACACCTTTTCTGGTTCCGGGTCGTCCTTATCAGCGTTGTCTTTCGCGCCTTCTTCGACGCCCAGCTTCTTCATCGCGAAGGTAGCTAGCAGGATACAGCCGCCCAACATGATGCCGCCGCCGATAAATAGCACCGCTAGGTGGTTGAAGAGCTTGCCGGCATCCAGGTCAGTGATCATGATGGATGCGGCAATCAGGTAAGCAAACGCGATGTTGTTTAAAAAGCCTGGGGCATAGGTTCCACCGATGAGCAGGATGCCCAGCACAGCCGCGATGACCATGATGAAAGCAGGCATCTCACCGAATGCTGGTGCCAGAAGCATCATTCCGCTGCGCAGGCAGAATGCCAGGATGATGCCGATGGCGGAGCTGGCAAAGATCATCACGATCTTCTTCACGTCAGCATCCAGCAGGAAGAAGAATAGTGGGATGAAGTACATCGGCCATGCTTCTAAGTGCATGGCGTGGGCAGCCACATTGACGATGAGGATCCACGCCCAGATAACGACGTGAATGATGAGGTCCGGCTTCGTAGGCTTAGCGAAGTATTCCATGAGGGTGTGGGAGCGCGTAGGCGCTGCATCCTCCATTCGAGAGTCGGTAAACGTTGAGCACGGCTTGCATTTTCAAGCATGTGTTTCGACTCACATTATTGAGCGGGAGTATTCCTAGCCACACTTATGTTGCAATGGAATTAATGTATAGCCAGATCGGCATTAAACGAAGCCTAGAGCTTTTCTAGCTCTACCTTGCATACGCCGTTGCCAGATTTAGGTGTCAGTGACAGCGAGACATCACCAGGAAGCCTCTTTGCGGTGGTCTCCAGATAGCCGTCATGGATGGCGCAGACGAAAGGAGAGGGCTTTACACCTGCGGCCACAAACGGGCAGGCGTTGAGCTCGATGCATTGCTTCTTCGCCTCAATAGATTTCTCGTCTTCCTCAGAGTTATCGGCAGTGGGGTCAAAGCCTAGTTCGCGCAGGGCGTGGAAGACGGTGCGGAAGGCATCAGTGCCAGGAATATAGGTGGGCTGGTGGACCTGATTAGCCCACTGCTTGCCGATGTCGCGCGCTTTAGCGCTGTGAAAGTCATTGAGCTCAGCATTGTCGGCGAAAAGCTCTGACATGACAGCGATGAGCGCGATGTATTCTTCGGCAACCACCCGGTTATCTGGGACGCGGACTTGGAAGATGAGCGAGGGACGACCGCGTCCTTTGGCCGGGGCGCGGGTTACGCGAACCGCGCCAGTTTTGACGAGTTCGTCTAAGTGCCCGCGCGCAGTGTTGACGTGCATGTCGAGTTTCTTAGCGACTTCTTGTGCACGGGCGCCTTGCGGGAATTCTTGCAAGGTGTTGAGCACCAGCCGTTGCTTTGGTGACAGGCGCAGTGCGTCTGGGAAAAGCTCGGTGGACGAACGCGGGGGTGGTGCTGCTTCCATGACTATTAAGCTTGGCTAATCTTCAAGCAAGTGGCAAGTTAAATTTTGCGTATCCAGCAGGCAGGTTACCGGCTCACCGCCGCTAAACTGGAGGGCTTGTTCAACAGTTGCCGGCACACGGAGCGCGCAACCTCCCACTTCAATGCGTAAATACATCGTTTGTGGGCCTACTGCTTCTGCGCCTAAGACCGTACCCTGCAGCTTTGCTTTATGTGATGGAGGTTGCCCCAATTCCGGGGTAGCTAATTCAGTAGAAAAAGTATCCACTTCGATGGCTTCGGGATCAAAGACCAACATTGCTGATTGACCGTGGACATCGCGGGGGAGTTGCCCGGCAAGCGCAATGCGATTGTTGTCGAACGTAAAAACCGTTGCATGTTCGCCTGCTTCGAGTTGGCCGTAGAGGCGGTTCTTACCGGACAAATCCGCCACGAAAGCTGTGGGAGGAAAGTCCAAAAGCTTAAGCGTTTTACCCTCGGTAACCACCCGGCCCTTTTCTAAGACCAGCATGCGCGAACTCAAACCGCGGATATCTAAAGGATTGTGGGTGACAAGAACCGTGGTGCGGGTGTGGTGGGATGCCTGGAAGACGTTTCGCCAGCGTGCTGCTGCAGCGATATCGAGTGCGGCAAAAGGTTCATCGAGAAGCAAGATCGACGGCCGGGCCGCCAGTACGCGCAGCAACGCTACTTGGGCAGCTTGGCCACCGGAGAGGGAGGGCACGGGGACATCGATAAGCTCCTGCAAACCAGCAGCAGCAAAAAGCTCCTTCGTGCGCTCTTTATCCCGCGTGACCATGGTGAGCGCCTGACCCGCAGTGGCACGAGGAGGAAGGCCAGGTTTCTGGGTTAGCAACGTGATGGTCGCGTTCTCCGGTTTTAGGGACGCACCGGTAAGGCGTCCTGCAATGCGCTTGCACAGCGTGGTCTTGCCAGAGCCATTCGCACCGACGAGTGCTGTGACAGTACCGGAGGGGAAGGTGATGTCCTGCCCATCAACAACAACGTGCAGGTCAACCTTGTCCTGCGGGGTGCACAGTTCCACGAGCTTGGCGGTGTCCATGGTGCCGATGCTGCGGGCTTGCGGTGCAGGCTTACGGGCAAACAGGCTGGGCAGCACCGCGATGATCAAGCAGATAACTGCTAAGCCGATGAGTAGTGCCGACAAGCCATACGCAGCTTCAAAGTCGACTTCGCGCTCCAAGTAAATGCCCAACGGCATCGTGCGGGTAACCCCTGGTTGGGAGCCAGCGAAGGTCAACGTGGTGCCGAACTCACCGAGCGCACGCGCGAAAGCCAGGCCGGCACCTGAGGCAATGGCTGGTGCCAAGGTGGGAAGCGTGACCTTGGTGAGCACTTCCCAAGGCTTTAACCCCACGCCACGGGCGGAGTCGAGGACTTCCGAATCGATCTGGCGCAAGGCGGCATCCACGGCGGCAACAACGAAGGGGAGTGCCACAAAGGTCTGAGCCACGACCACGCCGGGGAATGCGAAGGCGAATTGGATGCCGGTCCAATCAAACAGCGGAGCTAGTAATCCACGCCTGCCTAGCGCGGCACTTAACGCAAGACCGGCTACCACCGGTGGCAACGCCAAGGGCAAATAGACCAGCAAGCGAACGAGGAACGCACCTTTGCCCAGGCGGTTAAGCCACAAAGCCAAACCAGTGCCCAAGACCACGGCAAAAATGGTTGCTTGGGCTGCTGAAGCCAACGACAGCAGCAGCATGTCAGTGGTGGCCGGGCGGGCAAGGATTTCACCCAGGCGGCCCCAGGGCACGCGGATTCCTAAGGCGATAACGGGTACAACGATGACCAGCCCTGCGGCGATGCCAAGTACGCCAATCAGGGCTGGAAGCGGGGGAGTTACCCTTTTAAGCTGGCTTGAAGCCAAAGTCACGCCACGTCTCATCGAAATCATCAGCCAGGTGGTCGAGCACCTCGGCTGCTTGCTCAGGATGCTCAGAGTTCTTTGTCACTGCGCCCAGTAGCTCATTGGTGAACTCATCGGAGCCTGCAATCTCAATGACCTCCACGTCATCGCCAGCAGACTGCGCGTCAGTGGAGTAGACCCAACCAGCGTCAGCTTCACCGGAGGTTACCTTGCCCAGCACGTCAGCAACCTGGTGCTCCTGGGACACAGGGGTCAGGTCCAGGCCCTGCTTTTCGATGATCTGCTGCGACAAATCACCACACGGTACCTGCGGATCACACAGCACCAAGCGGTGCTCGTCGGTGAGATCCTCCACGCTGTTAATACCTGCCGGGTTGCCCTTCGGAACAACCATCACCAGCTGGTTAGTGGCGAGCACCTCTGGCTCTTCGACCGAGCCATTCTCAACTGCATCATCCATCGTCTTGCGCGATGCAGTGACTAGCAGGTCAGAAGGTGCGCCTTCAGCCAGCTGAGTCACCAAGTCAGAGGAACCAGCATTGTGGAAGCTAAAAGAAATGTCCTTATCCGCGAAGTCTTCGCTCAACGCATCGTTGAGAACGCGTGTGGACGATGCCGCATGAACGTTTAATGCAGCGCCTTGGTTGTCATTGTCCACGGAAGTATCAGGGGCACAAGCAGCAAGCGAGGTTGCCGCTGCCATCGTTCCCAGGGCCGTAGCAACACGGGTGGTGTTTTTCTTCATGTCAGAAACTGTAGCGAACAAATCCTGTGCATGGGTGAATTAGGACTCATGCTTCGCGAGGGATTAGCAGGAGCAACAGGCAATTAGTACGATTAAATTCGTGGAAATAATGCGAGCTAGTCAGACACCGGCGCCCTTGGGGCGGGGTAGTGCCTGGCACGCATGGGCCGGCGGCATCGTGAGCTTCTGGCTGCTCGTCGGCATTAGCGTCAACATCGCAGCGTTACTCGGTGCGGAGCTGACCTGGTGGCAGCGTATCCATGTCCTAACTCTGGGTGCTTTAAGCACAGCCATTCTTGTCTACTCCACGCATTTCACCGAAGCTCTAACGCGTCGTCCCACGCCAAACCATCGCGCAGTGGCCACCCGCGTAGGGCTTCTTAACGCCAGCGTGTTGGTTCTACTATTCGTACCGCTGTGGAGCGTGGCTTTTTACCTCGCCACCGTGTGCATCCTCGCAGTGTTCATCTGGCATAGCGTGGCCATTTTCCTTGCGTGGAAAGGCGCGTTGTCCGGGGCTTTTGCCGTTACTGTGCCTTTCTACGTGGGTGCTGCTGCATTCATGGTCGTTGCCATTGGCCTGGCACTTGCCGCCGGGGCGCAGTGGAGTAATTACGACGCGCTGATCGCCGCCCACTCCCGCGCGACACTATGGGGCCTTGCTTGGCTGACCGTGCTGGGAACGGTCGTAACCTTCCTGCCAACCTTGGCTGGCGCACCAATTTCCCCACGTGCCCGGCAACGCGCACCGCGCACGCTGCTCGTTCACTGCTTAGGTCTACTGCTCGCACTCATCGGTTTAGTAGAGCAGTGGCACGTGCTTGCTGCCATTGGGCAAGTGCTCTGCGTTTGCGCGGCGGTGTACCTGCTGCAGCCGGTCTTGAGCTCGGTTTTGGGTGCGAGCCCGCGTCTGACGACGCCCAGCCTTTCCGTCTGTGCAGGAGTCCTGTGGGTGCTGGCTGTGCAGGCTGCCGATGGTATCGCCATTGCTCTTGGCGTCGCCCCGCGGGAACTGACCACTGTGTTGCTTCCGGCACTCGTGGGTGGTGGCGTATTGCAGTTGGTGGCAGGTGCTTTGCAGCACTTGGTGCCTACGCTTGCACGACGCAGACAGCCAGCAAACAAGCCGGGCTGGATCCGCGTAGGAGTGCTTAACCTAGGTGCATTTTTGACGCTGGTTGGTCCTACTAAACTTGGTATAGCTTTTCTCGCAGCTGGCCTTGCCGCGCACATGGTGGCGCTGGCGAGCATGGTGCTGCGACCTGTTTAAACGGAGAAGAACTCATGACTGAATCCGATACCCGCTCGACGCGTTCTGAATGGCAAGCATGGCTGATTATCGTGCTGGCCATCATTGCGGTGAGTTTGTTGGCGGTGCTTAACCTCCGTGCCGATGGTGGTAATGCCACCGCAACTGATAACCAGCCGGTGACTAGTGGCGATACCGTTACCGTCGACGTCAGTGTGGAAGGCATGGCCTTCGTGCCCGACTCGGTGGATGTGCCGCAGGGCAGTCATCTGGTTGTGAACTTCACCAACACCGGTGACCAGGTCCACGACTTGAAGATTGGCGATGCCGAAACCGGTCGCGTCGATCCGGGTGACACCGTGGCGTTGGATGCCGGTGTCATCAATGAATCCATTGAGGGCCTGTGCACGATCGCGGGACACTCCATCCAGGGCATGAAGTTCATGGTCAATGTCGGTGAAGGGGACGCCGCTGCCGCAGGCGGTGCCGATGCCAGCGGTGATGAACCCATCCGCGAAGTACCTACCGCTGCAGATTTAACCGCGCCTGACGATGACTTCGAAGCCTTCGACCCGAAGCTGACTTCCGCTAACGGAACCGTGCATGAAGAAACCTGGACGATGACCGAAGAAATCCGCGAGGTTGCACCAGGGGTTAAGCAGATGCAGTGGATGTTCAACGGCCAAGCACCAGGTCCGACACTGCGAGGCAAGGTGGGCGATACCTTCCGCATTACCTTGAAGAACGAAGGCACGATGGGTCACTCGGTGGATTTCCACGCCGGTGAGGTCAACCCGGATGAGAACATGAAAACTATCCAACCGGGTGAAGAACTGACCTATGAGTTCACCGCTAAGCGCTCTGGTATCTGGATGTATCACTGCGCCACCGCGCCGATGAGCCTGCACATTGCGAACGGCATGGCCAGTGCAGTCATCATTGATCCGCCGGAGCTTTCCGATGTCGATGACGAGTACGCCTTGGTTGCCTCCGGCTTCTTTATCGGTGAGCAAAACGACGGCGCTGACCCACAACGAGTCGCCGATGGCCGAAATGATCTGATGGCCTTTAACTACAACCCAGGCCAATACGTGCGCGACCCACTAGAGGCCAAGGTGGGCGATACGGTGCGCTTCTGGGTTCTTAACGTTGGTCCAGACGAGCCGCTGAGCTTCCACGTGGTCGGCGAAGTCTTCGACACTGTCTACAGCGAAGGCCGCTACCTCATCCAAGATGAAACCGACACCGGTTCGCAGGCACTCAGCCTGCTGCCCGCACAGGGAGGTTTCGTCGAGATGACCTTCGATGAGCCAGGCACCTACACCTTCGTCAATCACGTGATGACCAGTGCAGAAAAGGGCCAACAAGGCCAGATTGTGGTCACTGAATAAGCGAACCTGGGCATACTAAAGGCCTCGCGTTACTAGTTGTTAGTAGCCGCGAGGCCTTCCTACTTCCTAGGTGCCCTGGAGGTTAAGCACCGTGGGAAGGAGTCTCGTTGTCATCTAGCTGTTGTCTGTGGGAACGAATCGGCTCCCAAGCAGTGTGGGACTGCATGCTGGTGGTGCGCTGATCGCGGGAGCGGTAGACCACGTATGGACGCGTGGTGTAACCAACTGGCGCGGAGAACGCATGGACCAGGTGGGTAAACGGCCAGACGGCGATGATGGTGAAGCCGGCAATGACGTGCACCTTAAACTGCCACGGGACGTCTGCCATCAGTTCTGGTTGTACGTTGAAGATCAACAACTGGCGAATCCACGGCGAGATGGTCTCACGGTAGTCGTAACCATGGGTGCCGTGAATATCGAGCAACTGCAACGAGAACGTCGCGATGAAACCAGATAGCAGGGACAAGCCTAGCAAGACGTACATCACTTTGTCGGAGGTCGACGTTGCGAGGAAGACAGAGCGCTTGACCAAGCGGCGGTAGAGCAGACCGGCAAATCCCAGAAGCGCTGCGATTCCGGCAATCGTGCCGGGGATGGTGGCGATCCAGTGATAGGCGGTATCGCTGATACCTACTGCGCGTGTCCATTCCTTCGGGAATGCCAAGCCCATGAGGTGGCCGATGATGACGAAGACCATCGCCCAGTGAAACAGCGGGGAGGAGAGGCGAAGCAGCTTCGACTCATAGATCTGAGTGGAGTGGGTGTTCCATCCGAATTGGTCAGTACGCCAGCGCCAGAACATACCGATGGCGAAAGCGGCGATGGCCAACCAGGGAAAAGCACCAAAGAGAAAGTTGTTAAACATGGTGGTCCTTTAGATATGAGAGGGCTGGGCGGTCGGGAAAGGAAGATCCGCAATACCAACCATTTCGGCGGGCGGGCTAGTGCGGATGAGGTCGATGTACTTTTGCGCGGTGTCCTTGCTGATTTCTGGAAGTGCCTTACACAGTGCAGTAATCACGAGGGCATAAGGAGAGTTCAACGCCGTTAGAGCCGCGCGGAGAACTTCAATGCCTTCGCGGTAGCTGCCCAGCATTTCTACGGCACGCTCATGGGTCTCGCCTTCGGTTAAGCCAACAGCTTCCAAGACGACGCAGAGGTGATCCGCGAGTTCATCGTCGGGAACTTCAAAGCCTAAGCTTTCTAGCTGTTGGCGGAAGGACAAGATAGCCATTCCTCGTTGGCGAGTATCGCCCACGGCAAAGTAGGACAAGAACAACGAGCACCGGCGGCGTTGGTCGAAGGTTTCTACGTAGTGCTCTTCGACTCCACGGAGTCCAGCAGCATGCAGCCAGTCGGCAAAGCGCCCGAAATCAGAAGCGATAGGAGCAGGTAGTTGAGCTACCTGTTCCTCGACGATTTCTAGGCGGTCAAAGAAGTCTTCTTCTGGATAGGCCAACAACACCGACGCAGCCATTGCGACTATGCGACGCTGCTGTTCAGTAACCGGGACGGACTCAACAAAATGCTCTGGCAGAGGACCAGTATGCGTCCGCTGAGTACGCTGCAAATCCTTGGCTGAACCCTTGCTGGCCACACCGGCGGGAGTGCCGAAGCCAGCGACTGCATCGTCAGGCGGTGTCGAAGACACCTGCGCCTGGCGAGAGCGCAACTTATCAAAGATATTCATGGCCTACCTGCTATCCGGGAACATGGAATCAGGACGGTCACCGGTCCAGGAGAGCAAGTTGACCTTGCCGGAGCCCTGGGAACCGGAGGTACACGCTTCGGGAGCTCCCATACCGAGGTCATGGAAGACATCCTCGGACGCGCGCGCCGGGTCGACATCACCAAACGGATCCAGGTTCTTAATGCCACGCGGGCTTTCCGGGGAGGCCGTCGGGATGACGTAGCGGTCGTCGTACTTAGCAATCGACAGCAGGCGGTACATGTCCTGCATATCGCGTCCCGTCATGCCCACTGCAGCAGCGATTTCTTCTTGCGGCTCACGGCCCAAGTTGATGTCGCGCATGTAAGAGCGCATGGCAACCAGACGACGCAGTGACTTTTCCACCGGCACAGTGTCGCCAGCAGTGAAGAGTCCGGCAAGGTATACCAGCGGAATGCGCATGTTGGACAAGGCACTGAAGAGGATGCGGTGGTCCTCGCCGTCGTTACCGGAAGCGGTGACTTGGTCAACGATGGGGGACAGCGGCGGGATGTACCAGACCATCGGCAAGGTGCGGTATTCCGGGTGCAGTGGAAG
Source organism: Corynebacterium camporealensis (assembly GCF_000980815.1). Lineage (NCBI taxonomy): Bacteria > Bacillati > Actinomycetota > Actinomycetes > Mycobacteriales > Corynebacteriaceae > Corynebacterium > Corynebacterium camporealensis. The sequence goes on from NZ_CP011311.1 coordinate 1,024,298, forward strand.
CGCCAGGTCGTACTTGAAAATCAAGTCGTATATGGGCGAGTTCTGTGCAGCATCAATCCAGGAGTGCGGGATGCCCTCAGCCTCAGCAGCGCGAACAACCTCTGGGTCATTCGGGTCCAGCATGATTGACTTCTGGGCTTCGAAGAGATCCTGCTCGTTCTCGGTCGCTGCAGCCTCAGCCACGCGGTCAGCGTCGTAGAGAATGACGCCGAGGTAGCGCAGGCGGCCCACACAGGTTTCAGAGCAAACGGTGGGCTGTCCGACTTCCAGACGCGGGTAGCACAGCGTACATTTTTCAGCCTTGCCGGTCTTGTGGTTGAAGTAGACCTTCTTGTAAGGGCAACCAGAAACGCACATGCGCCAGCCGCGGCAAGAGTCCTGGTCAACGAGTACGATGCCGTCTTCGGTGCGCTTGTACATCGCACCGGAAGGGCAGGAAGACACACAGGTCGGGTTCATGCAGTGCTCGCAAATACGCGGCAGATAGAACATGAACGAGTCTTCGATCTCCTTTTTCACCTCGAGGTACATCTCGTGGAGAATCGGATCTTCGTCCATCGTGGCAGTCGAACCACCCAGGTTGTCATCCCAGTTCGAAGACCACTCGACTTTGTTGATGACGCGGCCATCGATCTGGGAGACCGGACGCGCCGTCGGTTGGGTCTTTTGGTTCTTGCCAGCGCTCATCAGGTCTTCGTACTGGTAGCTCCAGGGCTCGTAGTAGTCCTGGATAGTAGGAAGGTTGGGGTTGTGGAAGAGCGTGAACAACTTGCGTACGCGTCCACCAGCGCGTGGCTTGAGCTTGCCAGAAGACGTGCGCTCCCAACCGCCCTTCCACTTCTCCTGGTCTTCCCAGGAGCGCGGGTAGCCGACGCCGGGACGGGTTTCGACGTTGTTGAACCAGACGTATTCGGCACCCTCACGGTTGGTCCACGCCTGCTTACAGGTGACAGAACAAGTGTGGCAACCAATGCACTTGTCCAAGTTCATGATCATTGAGATCTGGGCCATGACCTTCATTAGTAGGAAACCTCCTGGGAACGGCGGCGAACGCGCGTGACTTCGTCGCGGTTATTGCCGGTAGGGCCGATGTAGTTGAAGTGGTAAGTCAGCTGGCCATAACCGCCAGCAATGTGCACGGGCTTAATCGAAATACGGGTCAACGAGTTGTGCGTACCGCCGCGGCGACCGGTGTGCTCGTTGATAGGGGTGCCCACTGTGCGCTCCTGGGCGTGGTTACAGATCATCGTGCCTTCCGGGATGCGGTGCGAGACGATTGCGCGAGCAGAGACCACACCGTTGCGGTTGTAGACTTCCACCCACTCGTTGTCCTTCACGCCAATCTTCTGGGCGTCCTTGTCCGACATCCAGACGACCTGGCCACCACGAGAAATCGAGAGTACGTGCAGGTTGTCGAAGTACTGCGAGTGAATCGACCACTTGTTGTGGGTGGTGAGATAGCGCAGCGTGACTTCAACTTCACCGCGTTCGTTTTCCAAGGTCTGTCCCGGCAGGAACTCACCGTGCATGCGCAGGTGATCCAGAGGAGGACGGAAGATCGGGAGCGTTTCGCCGTAGTCGAGGTACCAGTCGTGGTCGACGTAATACTGCATACGACCGGTGGCGGTATGCCACGGCTTGTCGAATTCCACGTTGATGGAAAATGCGGTGTAGCGGCGCTTGTTGCGCTTGTCCGCAGTCCACTCTGGAGACGTGATGACCTCGGTGGGCCTTTCCTTGATGGCATCCCAGGTGATGCGGACGTCTTCATCAGCATTGCCCAAAGGCGTGAGGTCCTTGCCCGTGCGTTGGGAGAGGAACTCAAAGCCTTGCTTGGCTAGCTTGCCGTTGGACACACCAGACATCAGCAAGATGGCGTCGATGACCTTCGATTCCTTGGTGAGGTCGATAAGCTCACCCATCGAGGTTTCGGACGTGCCGTTCATCAGGCGTAGCTCTTCCACCTGCTCGGAGACATCGAACTTCGTGCCGTGGGTAGCGGTGCCAGCCTTGGCTGGAAGCGGACCCAGGTGCGACCACTTTTCGTAGATCTTGGTGTAGTCGCGCTCGATGACATGCAGCTTCGGCATCGTCTTACCCGGGACGTAGCCAACTTCCTCCACGTCAGGAACGATGCCGTTGGGCATGCCCATCTCATCTGGGGAGTCGTGGTGGCTGGGCTGGGTGACAATGTCAGTCTGTACGCCGAGCCACTTGGCGGCCTTGGACGAGAAGCTGGCGGCCAGGTCGCGGAAGACCTCGAAGTCAGAGCGTGCCTCCCACGGCGGGTTGATAGCCGCGTTAAAGGAGTGGAGGAAGGGGTGCATGTCTGTCGACGACATGTCCTGCTTTTCGTACCAGGTAGCAGCAGGCAGGATGATGTCGGAGACCAACGTCGTCGAGGTGTTGCGGAAATCAGTCGTCAGCATCAGGTCGAGCTTGCCCTCAGGGGCTTCATCGACCCATTTGATGGTGCGCGGACGATCCTCTTCAGCCAGTTCCTCTGCTGTTGCATCGGAGTCCACACCCAGCAGGTGACGGAGGAAGAACTCGGTGCCCTTGGCGGACGAGCCCATGAGGTTGGTACGCCAGTTGAGCAGGATGCGCGGCCAGTTTTCCTCCGCGGAAGGATTGTCGTAGGAGAACTCCAGCTCACCCTTGGAAAGCTGATCCACGACGTAGTCGTTGATATCAACGCCCTTGTCTTGAGCTTCCTGCGCAACGATGAGGTTATTACGGTTGAACTGCGGGTACGCAGGCATCCAGCCACGACGCATGGACTCCGCCATGGTGTCAGAAACCATCTTGTCACCGATGCTGTTGCGCGACGCCAGCGGCGAGCCCAAGTGGGACGCGCGCGAATTGTCATAGCGGTACTGCTCGGTGGCGAAGTAGTAGAAGCCCGTGGTGATCATGTGGCGCGGTGGGCGCTGCCAGTCCGCAGACATGGCCCACTGGGACCAGCCGTTCATCGGGCGCAGCTTTTCCTGACCCACGTAGTGAGCCCAACCGCCACCATTGACACCCTGGGTGCTACACATGGAGGTCAACGCCAAGAAGGTGCGGTAGATGGTGTCGGCGTGGAAGTAGTGGTTAACGCCTGCGCCCATGATGATCTGGGAACGGCCCTGGGAATCAGCAGCGTTCTGCGCGAATTCAGTACCAATGCGGATGGCTTGCTCAGCCGGTACGCCGGTGAGTTCTTCCTGCCATGCCGGGGTGCCGATCGCAGATGCATCGAAGAAGTCCGCTGGCCACTCTCCAGGCAGGTTGAGCTCCTCGCGGTTGACACCATAGTGGGCGAGCAGAATGTCGAAGACGGTCGTGACCTTACGTCCTTCGACGTCGCGAACAGGCACACCGCGATGGGTGACACCGGCGCCAATGGGGCCGTGTTCGCCCTCGGCATCGGGTGCGCCGTCGAGGTCGAAACGTGGGAAGAGCACTTCCGCGGTATCAAAGCCGTCAGTTTCTGCCATCGACATCACTGGGTCGGCGTTATCCAGGGAGAGGTTCCACTTGGATGACTCGGTATCCCAGCGGTCTGCCATGGTTCCGCCCGGGTCAACGACACGGCCGTCTTCTTCCATGACCAGGCCACGGGAGGAGGCATTGGCAGAGCCAGACAAAGCGGCATCGGAAAGCTTGTCAGCGGTAAGGAACTTACCTGGGGTGTAGGTGCCATCAGCGCGTTCTTCCAGCTCCACCAGGAATGGCGAGTCGGTGTATTTGCGCATGTAGTTCAGGAAGTACGGCTCCTGCTTATCGACGTGGAACTTCTTCAAGATCACGTGTCCCATGGAGAACGCCAAAGCGGCGTCCATGCCTGGCTCCACGCGTGCCCACTCGTCGGCGAACTTGGTGTTGTCGGCGAAGTCTGGGGAGACCACGACGACCTTGGTGCCCTTGTAGCGAGCCTCCACCATAAAGTGCGCGTCCGGAGTACGGGTGACCGGGATGTTGGAACCCCACATCATCAGGTAGGAGGAGTTGTACCAGTCGCCAGATTCCGGGACGTCAGTCTGGTCGCCAAAGGTCTGCGGTGATGCTGGTGGAAGGTCGGCGTACCAGTCGTAGAAGGACAGGCCAACGCCACCGATGCTCTGCAGGAAGCGCATGCCGGCGCCATAAGACACCTGGGACATTGCAGGAATGACTGTGAAGCCAAAGATGCGGTCAGGGCCGTACTTGCGCACGGTATATACGTGAGCAGCAGCTGCCATGTCGATGGCCTCGGCATAGCTGATGCGGATCAAACCGCCCTTGCCGCGCTGGGAGACATAAGCGCGACGCTTTTCCGGATCTTCCTGGATGGCACGCCATGCCAGTACAGAATCGCCGTCGTGCTTGGCCTTTTCCTCGCGGAACATATCGACCAAGACGCCACGGGCATAGGGGTAGCGGATGCGGGTGGGCGAGTAGGTGTACCAGGAAAAGGACGCACCACGCGGACAGCCACGTGGCTCGTATTCTGGCATGTCAGGGCCCGTGGTCGGGTAGTCAACCGCCTGGGATTCCCAGGTGATGACACCGTCTTTGACGTAGACCTTCCAGGAACAGGAACCAGTGCAGTTCACACCGTGGGTGGAACGCACCATCTTGTCGAAGGCCCAGCGGTCACGGTAGAAGACATCGGCTTGGCGGCCGCCTTTGAGGAAGAGCTGCTGACCGGAGTCGCTGGCCTCGCCCTTGCGGAGGTACGCGCCGAGTTTGAAGAGGGGATTGAGTTTGCCGTTCTCAGGCTCAACGTGGGTAGTCATGGGAAACTCCTAAAAATTAGCCGGGGAAGGGAGCGTTCGGGCGGGCGTAGTAGATCCACACCAGCACGGTGGTCAGGGCGAAGTAGACGACACAGCCCCAGAAGAAGACAGGCATGGAGACAAAGGACAGCAGCATGCCGACGATGAAGGGGCCAAAGGCGCCAATCGCGCCGGTCCAGCCGACGACGCCGCCAGCTTGACGCTTCGGCAGAATCATTGGCATCTGCTTGAAGGTGCCGGCGTTGCCGAGACCGGTGAAGAAGAACATCACCAGCATGGAACCGAGGAACCACCAGAACTGATCCGGCGAGGACGGGTTAAGGAAGAGGGCAGCGACCGCGGTGAAGATGGTCATGCCCAAACAACCAATGAAAGTCCAGATAGCGCCGCCGAACTTATCGCACAGCGGTCCCCACAGTGCACGAACCAAGGCACCGATCAGTGGGCCGAGGAAGGCATAAGCTGCACCATTAGGCAGGGAGGATGTGTCCATGGTCTGTGCGAAATCGGAGGTTTGACCATAAAGGTCGTTAATCATCAGCGCGAATTGGGCGGCAAAGCCGGAGAATGCACCGAAGGTCATCAGGTAGACGATGGTGAGAATCCAGGTGTTCTTGTTGCCGAAGATGTCGATCTGCTGGCGGAAGTTCGCCTTGACCGGGACATCTTTCAACATCGTCCATGCCAAGATTGCCATCAGGATGGTCCACGTCACGAAGAAGATAGCCGGGTTGTGGACGAAGATTTCGCTGCCATCGTCCATGCGCTGCGGTGCAACGAAGCCGATGCCGATGAGGCTAAAGCCCATTAGCCACGGTGCGACCAGCTGGATGCAGGAGATGCCGAAGTTACCGATTCCGGCTTGCAGACCCAGTGCAGTACCGGACATGCGCTTGGGGAAGAAGTAGCCGGTAGAAGGCATCAGTCCAGAAAAGACGCCACCGCCGATGCCGGAGGCAAAGGAGATGGCGAGCAGTTCTGCAAAGGAAGCGTCGGGACGCTGCACAACGGAGAACCAACCAAACATAGGCAGCAGGAAGAGCAGCGCAGACAGCGTGACGAGCTTGCGGGTGCCCAGGATGGGCGGCAAGAACATGAAGACGAGGCGGAGCAAGCCGCACGCCAGACCAGACACAGCAGTAAGTGCATACAGCTGACCGGCGCTGAGATCGAAACCGATCTCATTGAGCATGGGGGCAATGGCCGAGACTAGGTACCAGGCCGCAAAACCAATGATGAGGGTCGCGGTGGAGACAGTGAGTGTGCGCCAGGCAATCTTAGAGTCCTAGTGGTCGGGGTCTTCAGGATCCCAACCTTGCAGGACCTTGCCTGAGGTATCGAGAGAGGTCATTTTTCCTCATTAAATCCGTAGAAAATACAACAGTTACCAATCTACAGGGCGATAACGTAAAACGCGTCCCGAAAAATATGGATCTACCTGCGCAAATAAGAAACATTTGTGTTGCGGAAATCATCATTGGAACAGTTTCTGCTGGTAGGAAAGCTGAATATTTTTCCCAACGGCACCAACCTCTTGTGTGTGGAATTGGTCATAGTGGCCAAACGAAGAGGTCGCTACTTGAAGGAGCAGCCATGCTAACTACCCCCGCGCGCTACACCGGCGCAGTCATCGTCGCCTCAGACCGGGTTTATGAAAAGCAACGCGACAACATCTCCGGTGACCTCGCCGCGCATTTGTTGTCTCACCATGACGTTCATGTATCTCGAACGGAGGTCATCCCGGAAGGCCAAGAGCCGCTACGACAGTTGCTCAAAGCTTGCGTCGACGACGGTATCGACGTCATTGCTGTCGTGGGTTCGACCGGAGTTGGGGTGGGCAACTACACCCCGGAAATCAGTGCAGAGCTTATCGATGCCCGCCTCTACGGCCTGGAGACCCAAGTACTGCTCGAAGGTCTGAAGAACTCGCCGAAGGCGGGACTGTGCCGCGGAATCATCGGACTCACGCAGCACGGCGGCGGTAGCTTAATCATTAACTCCGCCTCTTCTAAGGGAGGTGTTAAAGACACGCTCGGCGTCGTACTGCCGCTGCTAGGAGATATCTTCTGACATTGTTCCTAGCGCGGCTGCCCTCAGCGAGCCGCGTTAAGACTCGCGTGCTGGTAACTGCGCGAGCTCTTCTGGGGTGTCGACGTCATTCTCATAGCCATTGCCGTCGACTTCTACGCATGAGGCAGCTGCTCTCAACAGTCTTTTCGCCGCGACATTCTGTGGGTCACCGATACGTTCCAACGCTGCCCGGAGGGAGTCAGCGTTCCAGACCGCGCACAAGGGCTGGAGGTAATCATCGGATACGGTCACCGCGACATCCGCGTCCTGTTCGGTTAATGCTTCGACTAACCTCGGCAGCATCCGCGGGCTATCCGGGGCATCGACAGCCAGCACTGCAATGTGCTCGGTGTCTAAGTGGGGAACGGCGGCGGCGATGCCTGCGACGGGGCCGCCGAAGGGTGGGTCTTCTACGACCTGTGGGCGGTTGTGTGGGTAGGGCGAGACCAGCAGTGGTTGTGCGTTATCAGGTAGCTGGTCGTAGAGGCGATCAATGAGAGCTTCACCGTGGGCGGTGACTCCTGCTTTGTCGACACCACCCATGCGGGTGCCTTTGCCACCGCCGAGGACGATGACTCCTAGCACGGCAGGTCCCGGGACCAATCGCCAGAACGACCACCGGACTTTGCGGTAATGCCGCTGCGGCGGATGTAAGCGGAGCGATCGACGCCCTTAACCATGTCGATCACAGACAGGGCGGCCACGGAGACAGCAGTAAGTGCTTCCATCTCTACGCCGGTGCGATCGGCGGTGCGGACGGTGGCTTCGATAAAGACGTGGTCGTCGCGGATTTCCAGGTCGACAGCGGCACCGTGCACGCCAATGGTGTGAGCCAACGGAAGTAGGTCGGGGACCTTCTTGGCAGCAGAAATACCAGCGATGCGCGCGACTGCGAGCACGTCACCCTTAGGAACAGTGCCATCGCGCAGTGCCTCGAGTACCTCCGGCGAGCAGGCTACTTCGCCCTGAGCGGTCGCAGAACGCACCGTGGGCTTCTTCTCGGTGACATCGACCATGTAAGCCGAACCGGCCTCGTTAAGGTGAGTGAACTTCATGTCTGCTCCTTTAAAAGTAGTAATAAACGTTGACGCTATCCCCAGCTGCAACGGGTTCGTCATAAGCGGCAAAGCCTTCAGTGCCCGCCAGCGAGGTCACCAAGTGACTGCCCAACCTGCGCGCAAAAGGCACCGCCTTTGGCGGGTAAGAGCTGTAGTCCAGTGAGACTGGCACTAATCCAGTACGATCGCGCGGGTCGGGGAAGTCATCGGCAGCTACTGCCTGCAGCTGCGGGCGCGCCCATGGATTTGGGGCAGCCGGGAGTCCCGCCTTCGCACGCAACAGCGGTGCGAGGTAGAGGTGAAAGGACATAAAAGCTGCTACTGGATTGCCAGGCAGGCTAAAGACCGGACGGTCTTGGAATGTCGACAAGCCCTGGGGCGCGCCGGGCTTTTGTGCCACATGCTCAAACCAGGCCGTGTCGGACTCGTTCTGCTGGGCATTCTCAGTGAGCACGGCACGAACAGCATCGTAGGCACCAGCAGAAACACCACCGGAGGTAATGATGAGCTCATGGTTAGCAGCAAGCTGCTTGAAGGTGCGGCGGACCTCCTCCGGGGAATCCGCACAATGCTTATGAGTGACCACGGCACCGGGGCAGGTTGCGCACACTAAGGCTTCGAGCATCGGGCCATTGGAGTTAGGTAGCTGACCAGGCTGAAGCTCGTTGCTATCGACGAGCTCATCACCAGAAGACACCAAGCCAACGAGGACCGGACGGTGGGTGGTGACGTCTGTGACACCGGCGGAAATCAGCGAAGCTAGGACGGCAGCATCAACGCGGGTGCCTTCGTGGGCGACGATATCGCCAGGTTGTACGTTTTCACCGGCGCGACGGATATGGGCGCGCTCGGTAGTGCGGTTGATGGTGACAGTATCGGGTAGCTCTTGTGGCCCCGGTTTGATGTTGGTGTCTTCGACAGGGACAACGAGGAGGTCGCCTTCAGCCGGAACGGTCGCACCTGTCATAATCCGCAGGGCCGTGCCAGCGGGTAGGTCCTGTGGGGTATCCCCGGCAGCGACGTCACCAGAAACCGGGAGAGTAAATGGGGTGTCCTGTAGGTCAGCGCGGTGGAGGATGAAGCCATCCATGGCGGAGTTATCCCACGGTGGCACCGGAAGAGTTGCAGTGATATCGGCGGCGAGCACTGTGCCGATAAGCCCCTGGTCAACCGGGGTGGTCTCAGGAGAACCTGGAGTCAGAACAGGGCTTGCATAAGCCATGACGGCATCGAAATGCTCGGAGATACTGCGCATTGTCCCGAGTTTAGCCACCGATTGCAGACATCGGACGATCTGGCTGCAAGAAGCCTTCATCGTCAATGCCATGGCCAGGCTTCTTGCGCCACATCTCACCCGCCCATGCGGTGGCGAGCTCATCGTCGCTGGCGCCATCGCGCATGAGGTCACGTAGTGGGGTCTCCGAATTGCCAAACAGGCAGTTGCGGATAGCGCCGTCAGTGGTCAGACGGGTGCGGTCGCAGTCACCACAGAACGGGTGCGTGACTGAAGCAATGATGCCAATCTGGCCGCGAGTGCCATCGGCAGCAACGGCATCCCAGAGTGCCGCCGGGGCCGAACCACGCGGGGCACGCGCTGGAGTGAGTTCGATGTCCTCGCGCAGACGGGCCAGGATGTCATCGGCAGTCACCATGTCCTCGCGGCGCCACTGCTCGCGTGGGCCCAGCGGCATCTGCTCGATAAAGCGCAGCTGTGCGCCCTGGTGGAGCGCATAATCGGCCAGGGTGGGGATGTCTTCTTCGTTGACCCCTGGCATGACCACGGCGTTGATTTTCACCGGGGACAGGCCTGCTTCGGCTGCAGCGCCAATGGCTTCGAGCACGTGGTGCAGGCGGTCACGGCGCGTCAGCTTGAGGTAGCGCTCCGGGTCGATGGTATCGAGGGAGATATTGACGCGGTCGAGGCCGGCATCGGCAAGATTTGCGGCACGCTTTTCCAAGCCCAGGCCGTTGGTGGTCAGTGCCACGGTGGGGGAGTTGCCCTCATCGGTACGCAGTGCCTTGGTCGTGGCGATGATCTCTTCCAAAGACTTGCGCAGCAGTGGCTCGCCGCCGGTGAAACGCACCTGGCGGATGCCGAGCTTATCGACGGCAATGCGAATCAGCCGGTTGACCTCATCATCACTCAAGGTCTGCTCGGTAGGCATCCAGTCCAGACCTTCAGCCGGCATGCAGTAGGTACAGCGCAGGTTGCAGCGATCGGTCAGCGAGACACGCAGATCGCGGGCCACGCGGCCGTAGCGATCGATGAGCTGACGACTGCCATCAGCAGCTGCTGCGGGCAGGTCAGAAGCCGGGCTGGCAGAGCCGGGGACGCTGGGCAGGCCCAAAGTCATCTGGCCGCCGGATTGAGAATCTGTCAACATGTGCCCTCCACCTTAAAGGGCACAGTTCATTAAAGCTAACTACACCCGTAGAAATTAATGCTCGATGCCTTGGCTCGCGGCGGTGGCATCGTCAGCGTCGTCGTCACGCAGCGACGCGGCGTAGTCCTCACGCTGGGATTCACCTGGGCCTTTAAGTCGGATGATGTTGTACTCGCCCTCGGCCAAGTGGGAGCGCAAGTCCTTCTTGTCGAACTTACCGACAGAGGTTTTATCAATGGACTTCACAAAGGTCCAGTACTCCGGCAGCATCCAGGCAGGTAGCTCTTTGCGCATGCCATCGCGGATTTGCTCAGCGGTATCGATAGTTGGGCTCACGCCCGCACGCAGCACCGTAACGGCCAGTGGGCGTTCCACCCACTGCTTATCCGGGTAACCGATAACGGCAGCTTCGACCACAAGCTCATCCGCCATGATGAGGTTTTCCAGCTGCACGGAGTAAATCCACTCGCCACCGGAACGAATAACGTCGCGGGCACGGTCGGAGACAGTCAGGTAGCCGTCCTCGGTCACCGAACCGACATCGCCGGTGCGCAGCCAGCCGTCTGCGGTGAACTTAGATTCGGCTGCTTCGACAGCTTTGCCACGGAATTCGGAGGCCGAACCGCCCTCGTGGGCATTCGGGGAATCGTAGTAGGCACCGGTGACCAGGTTGCCGCGAACTTGAATTTCACCAGCGTTGCGGTCAGAACTGTTGACCACTTGGCCGTCGTTGACCACGCGGTATTGCAGCGAGGCAGGGAAGCGGCCCTGGGAAATGCGGTAGGCCCAGCGGGCATCGCCAGATGCACCCTGTGGTGGGCGGGCAACCGTGCCGACAGTAGAAGTTTCCGCCATACCCCAAACGTGGACGACATCGACGCCGTAGCGTTCCTCCCACAGACGTATCAGCTGCGGTGGGACAGGGGAGCCACCCGCGAAGATTTCGGTGAGCGTCATGCGCTCTGGCGGGGAGTTGAGGTAGTGGACGAACAGCTGGATCCAAATGGTTGGCACGCCGTGGGCAACACGTGGGGAGGTCGCCGCAATCGCCTTGGCAAGCGTGGGTGCGGAAACGTCGGCATCGGGAAGCACCAGCGGGGTGCCCGTCATGAATGCCGCAAAGGGAACGCCCCAGCTGAGCACGTGATAAATCGGAATGCAGCACAGGAAAGTCTCACCGTGCGTCACGGCCAGTGAATCCGAGGCGCGCAAGTGCATTGCTTCCAAGTAGATGGAGCGATGCGAATAGACCACGCCCTTCGGCGCGCCCGTAGTGCCGGTGGAGTAGCAGAGCGCGGCAGCGGTGTTCTCGTCGAGAACCGGCCAGTTGTAGACCGTCGACTTGCCGTCGAGAAGCTGCTCATAGGAGTAGACCTCAACCCCACGTGGGAAGTAGGAGGACAAGTGGGAGACATGTCCGGTGCCGGTAAAGACGACCGCGCGCACGCATTCCACACCGGCGAGTACCTTGCCCAGCTGCTGTGCCAGACGGGGATCGGCGACGATGACTTCAATCTCAGCGTGGTTCACGATGTGCCGAATCTGGTCATTCATCAGCTGCTTATTCAGCGGAGTAAAGACTGCACCCTTGCAGGACGCAGCAAACATAACCTCGAGGTGCTCAGCGCAATTCCACATGAAAGAGCCCACGCGCTGGTCAGAATCCACACCCAAGTCGTTGTGCAGCGCATGTGCGAATGCTGCGGCACGTGCGCCAATATCGGCGAAGGTAGCTTCTTCAGCCGGTGGGGTGTCTTGCGCGTTGTTTTCGCCATGCCAGGTGGTGACCTTGGTTTGTCCGTGCACACTGGCTCCGTATTCCAGGATGCGTGAGACTGACAGGGGGATGTCCTGCATTGTGGAAAGCATGCAACCTACTTTAGCCACGTCGCTGCAGGTGTGAAGACGCTATGCGCTATACTTGTTGGCGACTGGTAGGAATAGTCACATTTCCTACGTGTAACGAGCGCTTTTAACTTTTAAAGCTCGCAGTCGTTCTTCGAAAGCTTTCCCTCCCGCTGGCGGCGTGAAAACGGTTTCACCCCAAAACTAGGGAGAGGGTCTTTTTCATACTTAAACTGCCCGCCGAGGTTGCTCGGATAAAGGGCGGTGTGACCACAAATTACACAATGGCTTCCAGCTTTCATTCCTCCCGCGTACGCGATGTACCGCCGGAGACTGGTCAAGCTGTCAAAGCGACGAAAGGACATCCGTGAGCGAAACGGACCAGAACGCAGCACAGGATCTCTCCTCCCTGCGACTGCCAGAACTGCGCAAAATGGCTGCCGAGAAGGGCCTACGCGGAGTCTCCGGATTGCGTAAAGGCGATCTGATTACCGCCATCAAGACTGGCGAAGTACCACCGCGCGCTGCCAAGGCCGCCAAGGCTGTCGCAAAGGCAGAAAACAAGCCTGCCGACGACCAGGGGGACAACAAGTCGGCCAAGCAGGACAAGCCACGCCGCGTGCGCAAGTCCTCCGGCCCTGCCAAGTCCAAGGGTGGTTCTGCTCAAGAGCAGAACCGCGACGATAACAAGAACCGCGACGGCCAGAAGGACAAGTCCGACAAGGATTCTCGCAAGAAGCAGGATCAGGACAACCAGTCCAAGCAGTCCGATAAGTCTGATAACAACAACGACGACAACAACCAGGACGGACCGCGCTACGAGTCCCGTTCCCAGGCACGTCGTGCTCGTCGTAACCGTGCTCGCCGTCAGGAGCGCGAGAACCAGGGCGGTTCGGATAACTCCCACGACAACAACGAGAAAAACGACAACAACCACGGCGGTAACGGCGGCAACAATGACGGTCAGAATGATGATCGTGGCAACCGTGACGATCGCAATGACCGCAACGACCGCGGTAATAAGAACGACCGTGGCAATCGCGATAACAACCGTAAGGGTCGCGATAACCGTCGGGATGACAATGACAATGATGAGCGCGGTGGACGCCGGGGTCGTCGTGGGCGCCGTAACCGTCGTGGTCGTGGCAATGACAATGGTGGTAACCACAATGACCTGCAGATTCGCGAGGGCGATGAGCTGCAGGCAGTGGCAGGCATCCTCGAGGTTGTCGACAACAACGTCGCGTTCCTGCGCACCACCGGTTACCGTGCGGCTAGCTCCGATGTCTTTGTCAACAACAAGCTGGTCCGCAGCCTAGGCCTGCGCTCCGGTGATGCGATTATTGGCCAGGTCAAGGTCGCAGGTCCGACCCATACCCACGGCAATGGTCGTAACCGTCGTAAGTACAACCAGCTGGTCCGCGTGGACACCGTTAACGGCATGGAGCCGGCAGAGACCCGTGACCGTCCGCAGTTCTCCAAGCTGACTCCGCTGTACCCGAATCAGCGTCTGCGCTTGGAAACGGATCCGAAGATTCTCACCACGCGTGTCATCGACCTGATTATGCCGATTGGTAAGGGCCAGCGTGCGCTGATTGTCTCCCCGCCGAAGGCTGGTAAGACCACCATTTTGCAGAACATCGCAAATGCGATTTCCGCAAACAACCCGGAGTGCTACCTCATGGTCGTCCTCGTCGACGAGCGCCCGGAGGAAGTCACCGACATGCAGCGCTCCGTCAAGGGTGAAGTGATTGCTTCCACTTTCGACCGCCCGCCGTCAGAGCACACCGCTGTCGCAGAGTTGGCCATTGAGCGTGCCAAGCGCCTGGTGGAGCAGGGCAAGGACGTTGTCGTCCTGCTGGACTCCATTACCCGTCTGGGCCGTGCGTACAACAACTCCTCCCCGGCATCCGGCCGAATCCTGTCCGGTGGTGTGGACTCCAACGCGCTGTACCCGCCGAAGCGCTTCCTGGGTGCAGCCCGCAACATCGAAAATGGCGGCTCGCTGACCATCATCGCGACCGCCATGGTGGAGACCGGCTCGACCGGCGACACCGTGATTTTCGAGGAGTTCAAGGGCACCGGCAACGCCGAGCTGAAACTGGACCGCGGCATTTCCGAACGCCGCGTCTTCCCGGCCGTCGACGTCAACCCGTCCGGTACCCGTAAGGATGAGCTGCTGCTGGTTCCGGAAGAAGCACGCATCATGACTAAGCTGCGTCGCATCCTGTCGGCACTGGATTCCCACCAGGCGATTGACCTGCTGATTAAGCAGCTGAAGAAGACCCGCTCCAATGGCGAATTCCTGATGCAGGTGGCATCCTCGGCGCCGATGGCGGCGGATAAGGACGAGGAGGATTACCAGTAATGGCTAGCCAGGTTTCCCTGGTCGACGACATTGTTTCGGAGTACCAGGGCATCGAAATGCAGATGGGTGACCCGGAGGTCGCCGGCGATCAGTCGGCCTTCCGCAAGCTGTCGAAGCGCTACGCCGAACTGCGTCCTATCATCCAGGTCAACGAAAAACTGGAGCAGGCCAAGGCGGACCTAGAGGACGCCAAGGAGATGGCCTACGAAGACCACGAGTTCCAGTCCGAGGTCGACCGCCTCGAGCCACTCGTTGTCGAGCTTGAAGAACAGCTGGCTGACCTGCTTGCCCCGCGCGATGAGCAGGACTCCGAAGATATCATCATGGAGATCAAGGCAGGTGCCGGCGGCGAGGAAGCTGCCCTGTTCGCAGGCGAGCTGGCGCGCATGTACGAGCGCTATGCCGATAAGACCGGCTTTACCTGGGAAGTTCTCGGCCTGAACGAGTCTGACCTGGGTGGCGTGAAGGATATGTCCATTTCCTTCAAGTCCAAGACCCCGTCCCGTGATGGTGCCTGGTCTGTCTTCAAGTTCGAAGGTGGCGTTCATCGCGTCCAGCGCGTTCCGGTCACCGAGTCCCAGGGCCGCATCCAGACCTCTGCCGCAGGTGTGCTGGTCTACCCAGAACCCGACGAGGTCGAAGCCGTTCAGATCGATGACAAGGACATCCGCGTCGACGTCTACCGTTCCTCCGGTAAAGGCGGCCAGGGCGTGAACACCACCGACTCGGCAGTGCGTATCACCCACCTGCCAACCGGCCTGGTAGTGACCTGTCAGAAGGAGCGTTCCCAGATCCAGAACAAGGCCCGTGCACTGCAGGTGTTGCAGGCCCGCCTGGACCAGATGGAGCGCGACGCCCGCGAGGCAGAAGCCGGCGAGCAGCGAGCCTCCCAGGTGCGCACCATGGACCGTTCCGAGCGCATCCGCACCTACAACTGGCCCGAAAACCGGATCACCGATCACCGCATCGGTTACAAGGCCAACAACCTGGATGCGGTGCTCAACGGCGATATGCAGGATCTTATCGATGCCCTGCAGACCCAGGAGCGTGCCGAGCGCCTTGAGTCGGAAGGCTAGCTCCAGCCGGTGAGCAGCCAGACCTATCAGGATTATCTGCAGGCAGCCATCGCAAAGCTGCAGGCAGCAGGTGTGCCCAGCCCCGAGTTTGATGCCCGGGTGCTCATGGCACACCTTCTGCATTGCGGTCACCTCGACATTCCGCTGCGCGAAGAGCCCATGCCCGGCTTTGCCTTAGCCTGTGATCCTCTCATTCAGCGCCGCAGCCAGCGCGAACCCCTCCAGCACATCCTTGGCGAGGCCTACTTCGGCCCGCTTGAGCTTGCCGTTGGTCCTGGGGTCTTTATTCCGCGCCCGGAAACTGAGGTGCTGGCTGATTGGGCCGTGGGGCAGATGCAAGGCATCCCATCGCCTCGCATCGTGGATTTGTGCACCGGTACCGGCGCTTTGGCGCTCTACATCGCCCATTATCTGCCCGCGCAGGTCTGGGCCGTCGAGCTTTCCGATGCCGCCTTTACCTACACCCAGCGCAACACCTCAGGCAGCAGGGTAGAAGCAGTGCTTGACGATGCCACCTCGGCCTCCACCTTGGCTGAACTCAACGGCAGCATCGACATGGTGGTCACCAATCCGCCCTATGTGCCCGAAACCGATGACCTTGACCCGGAGGTCTACCAGGACCCGCACGAGGCTGTGTTTGGTGGCGATGATGGGATGAGCGTCATCGTGAAGCTTGTGCCCACCATCGCACGTCTGCTGAAACCTGGAGGCCTGGTCGGCATCGAGCATGACGATGCCACCTCCGAACTCGTCCAGGACGCCTTGCGCGACCACGGCGGCTTTGCTGACATCGCAGTGCTGAAGGATCTCACCGGAACGGCGCGCTTTGTCACCGCCCGCCGCGTTAGCGAGAGCCCAGCCGGGTAGTCTATAACCATTCACATATCTGCCAGGAGCTTCAAACATGCAGGGAAAGATTTTTAACTGCGCCGACGCCCAGCAAAGGGAAGACGGCCTTGCGATTGCAGTCAAAGCTGCCAAATCGGGCCGTCTCGTGGTCATGCCTACCGATACCCTCTACGGACTGGGCTGCGACGCCTTCGACAACGATGCTGTCGCTAACCTTCTTGCCACCAAGCAGCGCGGCCCGGATATGCCGGTGCCGGTGCTCGTCGGCTCGTGGGATACCGTCCGCGGCCTGGTGGCCAGCTACCCGGATAGCACCAAGACTCTCGTGGAGGCTTTCTGGCCAGGTGGGCTGTCCATCGTCGTTCCGCAGGCGCCTTCGCTGCCGTGGAACCTCGGCGATACCCGCGGAACGGTGATGCTTCGCATGCCGCTGCACCCGATTGCCATTGAGCTACTCCGCGAGGTCGGACCCATGGCTGTTTCGAGTGCGAATATCTCTGGCCAGAAGCCTCCGACGACTGCTCTGGCTGCCAAACAGCAGCTGGGTAAAGCCGTCACGGTTTACTTAGATGGTGGGGAAGCAGCTATCGGCAAGCCTTCCACAATCATCGATCTCTCTCAGGCACACCCGTACCTGCTGCGCGAGGGTGCTATTTCTGCCGAACGCATCGGCGAAGTACTCGGCGTATCAGCTGAGACTCTGCGAACCCGTCCTCAGCATTAGGAGAATATGTGAGCGGAGCAGGCGTCCCGCTGCGCGAGCTAGGACTCGTCATCCTAGTGGCCGCAGCTTTTACTTACTTAGCCACCGGACTGGTGCGTTCCTATCTGGTTCGCACAGGCCGCGTGGCTGAGATTCGCTTGCGCGATAGCCACTCCCAACCCACCCCGCAGATGGGCGGCGTGGCGATGTTCACCGGCTTCGCCTGTGCCATCTTCCTGGCCATGCAGCTGCCCGCATTGACCCGCGGGTTTATGCCCGTAACACCAGAGATGAATGCCGTTATCTGGGCAGCGCTCGCCATCGTGCTAGTTGGCGTGGTGGATGACCTGCTGGAGATGGGTGCCATCGTGAAGCTGCTCGGCCAGCTCTTCGCTGCAGTACTCATGAGTGGTCTGGGCCTGACTTGGACGCTGTTCTTCATCCCTATTGGCGATGGCACCACCGTGCTTCTCGACCAATTCCAGGGCACAGTCTTGACTGCGTTCATTACGGTGCTGCTGATTAACGCAATGAACTTCGTTGATGGCCTCGATGGGCTCGCTGCCGGCCTGGGCCTTATCGCCGGCGGTGCCATTCTGATTTTCTCGCTGACCGTCCTGCACGACCAGGGCGGGGCAGTGGCCGCCTACCCGCCGGCCATCATCGCGGCGGGTCTGGTCGGTATCTGTGCCGGCTTCCTGCCCCACAACTTTGAGCCCTCCCGCATCTTTATGGGTGACTCCGGGTCGATGCTTATTGGCCTGCTTCTGGCGGCTGCGTCGACCTCAGCTTCCGGCAAGATCAACATGTCGCTGTACGGCACAGTGGATGTCATCGCGCTGATGTCGCCCTTCATCGTGGTGGCCGCTGCAGTGTTTATTCCAGTCCTGGACCTTGTCTGGGCCGTGGTTCGCCGCCTATCCCAGGGCCGTTCGCCCTTCTCTGCGGACAAGGCGCATATCCACCACCGCTTACTCTCACTCGGCCATACCCACCGCCGCACCGTCCTGGTGCTTTACTTGTGGGTGTCTGCTGTGGCCTTTGGTGCGGTGTCCTTTTCGATTTTCCCGCCCATTGCCGCCATCGTCTTTACGGTGGTGTTGTTCTTGGCGGCCTTCGTCGTCACGCTCATCCCGCTGCGTCAGGGCAAGATTGGCCGCAAGCGACCCCAAGTCCAAGTGATATCGGAGACTGAGCCCTCCTAAGGTAGGGTGATTTTCCGTGAGTACTACCCAAAGCCCTTCGGAATACGACGATCCGCGCCGCCCACTCCAAAGAGCCGTGCGCATTGGTGCGCTGGCACTAGCAGTCATTACGGTGCTGTCTTTGGTGATCTGGGGCTGGCTGCGTGACCTGCCCGGTATCTGGGCCGTGCTAATTGGTGCCGGCATCGGTGGCGGCTTCGTGCTGCTGACCGCTCTCTCGGTGCTGCTGACTTCTGGTACCTCGCCGTCGACGACCATGGCTGTCGTGCTCGGCGGCTGGCTGCTTAAGATCGTGTTGTTGATTATCGTGCTGCTTTTTATTCGCGATTTAACCTTCTACGACAACTTGGCGATGTTTATTACCGTCGTGCTCGCCCTACTGACGACCCTGGCCGCCGAGGTCTGGGCGGTCATTACTTCGCGCGTAACTTATGTAAGCTAGGTACTTTGCCCCCGTTGCTGACCCCGTTTCCTCTTGATTCGGGGTCAGCGGCCGTTTTGGGGTTCATAACACGGGTGGGGAAGGTGCGCGATTGGTCTGAAAAACTACCCCCAATTGGAGGAAAATCACGCCGGTGTGACCAACTGCACTCACGGGGGTTTTCCAAGGAAATCGGGCCTTTTACACAGGTTTTGCCGTCTTTGTGGAACTTGTGAACAATCGACGCGCCCCCGAGGGCGAAAAAGGCACTTTTACCTGATAGTATTCCCTTCGGGTTACCGCGTGGAGGCGCCAAGCTTCCACCGTTACGGTGAATCCCTGCCACGGCTTCGCTGATGTGCGACGGAGTCCGTTGTCGTGGCAGAGAGTTTGAGACGTCCATCGCACCACATAGCCTTCAACAAGCTGTGTGGCCCGAACACGGGAGAGAACGCTGAGCGTTACAACATTGGCCATGAAGGGTACGTTCCACGTACCCGAACTGGATCCAGAATTTTTCCCGGGTGAATACTACGGCCATCAGATCTTTAGCGACTTCGCTAACGGATGGTTCGCACTGGACCGCATTATGCTCATCCGCCTGTTGATGGCGGTTGTGCTTGTGGTCCTTTTTGTTGTTGCTTTCCGGAACCCGAAGCTGGTTCCGAAAGGAATTCAGAACGTCGCGGAGCACGCGATTGATTTCGTGCGCGTCCACATTGCAGAAGACATTCTGGGTAAGAAGGAGGGACGTCGCTTTCTTCCAGTTATTGCGACCATCTTCTTCGCAGTGCTGTTCTGGAACGTCACGACTATTGTGCCGGCCCTGAACATTTCCCCGAATGCACGTATCGGTATGCCGATCGTGCTGGCGCTGACCGCGTACATCGCGATGATTTACGCCGGTTCCAAGCGTTATGGCTTCGGCAAGTTCATCAAGTCCTCGGTGGTTATCCCTAACCTGCCGCCGGCTTTGCACTTGCTCGTTGTGCCGATTGAGTTCTTCTCGACGTTCGTCCTACGTCCGGTCACCCTGGCTCTTCGTCTTATGGCGAACTTCCTGGCCGGCCACATCATTCTGGTCCTTCTGTTCTCGGCGACGAACTTCTTCGTCTTCCAGTTCAACGCTTGGACTGCAGTTGGTGGCCTGACCCTCGTAGCAGCGATTCTGTTTACGGTATACGAGATCATCATCATCTTCCTGCAGGCATACATCTTTGCTCTGCTGACGTCGGTGTACATCGAGCTATCGCTACACGCAGATTCGCACTAACAACAACGCGAACCTCGCGGCCAACTGAATACACCCAAACATCAAACCACACCGACCCGTGGTGACCACCACGGGAGAATATTGAAAGGGAACGACTTTCACATGAACGAGATCATCCTGGCTCAGGCAGCAGAGTCCTCCATCACCGGCCTCGGCGCCATCGGCTACGGCATCGCCACCATCGGCCCGGGCCTGGGCATCGGCATCCTCGTCGGCAAGACCGTCGAGGGCATGGCACGTCAGCCGGAGATGGCTGGCCAGCTGCGTACCACCATGTTCCTGGGTATCGCCTTCGTTGAGGCCCTGGCCCTGATCGGCCTGGTCGCAGGCTTCCTGTTCTAATAAGAGCGCTTTACACAAAGTAAACCGACCTTTTTAAGACTGGAGACCCATGAACAACGTCATTTATTACCTTGCTGCAGAGGGAGGGGAGACGCTGCCTTTGGAAGGCGGTAACTCCATCCTTCTGCCCAAGGCATACGACATCGTCTGGTCTCTCATTCCGTTCCTGTTCATCCTGTTCGTATTCGTGAAGTTCGTGCTTCCGCGATACAACAAGATGCTGCAGGAGCGCGAAGACCGGATTGAGGGTGGCCTCAAGCGCGCTGAGGCTCAGCAGGCTGAGGCGAAGGCCGCTCTTGAGAAGTACAACGCACAGCTTGCTGACGCCCGTGCGGAAGCCGCTGAAATCCGCGAAGCCGCTCGCGAGCGCGGTAAGCAGATTGAGTCTGAGGCGAAGGCCGCAGCCGAGGAAGAGTCCAAGCGCATTGTCGAAAACGGCAACAAGCAGCTGGAGGCTTCCCGTGCTCAGGTCATCACCGAGCTGCGTTCCGACATCGGACAGAACTCCATCAACCTGGCTGAGAAGCTGCTCGGTGGCGAGCTTTCTAACTCCACCAAGCAGTCCTCCACGATTGATAGCTTCCTGTCCGAGCTCGACACTGTGGCACCGGCCGGAAAGTAGGCAACTATGAAGGCAGCTAGCCGCGAAGCACTCGCACACGTAGAGACCAAGCTGGATGAGAAGCTGGCTGGTGGCAACGACGTTGCCGCTGCCGCTCAGGCCGGCCTGGACCTCTTCGAGGTCGTCACCGTTCTGGACGGCGACCGCGAACTGCGAGTTTCTCTCACCGATACCGGTGCACCGGAGCAGGCCCGCAAGTCCTTAGTGGACGACCTGTTCGGCAAGCAGATTTCCGAGGTTGCTTTGGCAGTCTTGGAAGAAGCTGCAGCCGCACACTGGTCTACTCCGCGTGACCTGGTCAAGGGCCTGGTACAGCTCGGCCGCCGCGCACTGCTGCGCGGTGCTGAGGCTCAGGGTCAGCTGGGACAGGTGGAAGACGAACTCTTCCGTCTATCCCGCATCCTTGACCGTGAGGGTGAGCTTACCCAGCTGCTTTCCGACCGTACTGCTGCATCCGCACACAAGCGCGGATTGCTGGCAAACGTGCTCTACGGCAAGGTCACGATGTTTACTGAGGCCCTGGCGCTTCAGGCCATCGGCCGCCCGGAGCATAACCCGATCGACGATGTTGCCGCGTTGGCAGACTCCGCAGCGAAGCTGCAGGGCCGCACCATTGCGCGCGTAACTACCGCGGGTGAGTTAAACGAAGGCCAGCAGGCAGTACTCGCCGAAAAGCTGGGCAAAATTTATGGTCGTGCGATGTCCATCCATTCTGAGGTTGACACCAGCCTCCTCGGTGGTATGACCATCCGCGTCGGCGATGAGGTAATCGACGGTTCTACTGCGGGCAAGATTGCACGCCTGCGTGCCCAGATGGCCTAGCCGAAACGACAGAAGTGATTTAAGTAAGTGCTGGAAGAAACTACCGAGAGCAGGAAGAACATGGCGGAGCTGACGATCTCCTCCGATGAGATCCGTAGCGCGATTGCGAACTACACCTCGAGCTACTCCGCGGAGGCCTCCCGTGAGGAGGTCGGCGTGGTCATTTCGGCAGCTGACGGTATTGCGCAGGTTTCGGGCCTGCCATCCGTTATGGCGAATGAGCTGCTCGAGTTCCCAGGCGGCGTGATTGGCGTTGCACAGAACCTTGACACCAACTCCATCGGTGTCGTGGTCCTGGGTAACTTCGAGTCCCTCAAGGAGGGCGACGAGGTCAAGAGGACCGGCGAGGTTCTCTCTATCCCTGTGGGCGAGGACTTCCTCGGCCGCGTTATCAACCCACTGGGCCAGCCGATTGACGGCATGGGCCCGATTGAAGGCGAAGAGGACCGCGTCCTCGAGCTGCAGGCACCTTCCGTGCTGCAGCGTCAGCCAGTGGAAGAGCCGATGCAGACCGGCATCAAGGCTATCGATGCAATGACCCCGATCGGCCGTGGTCAGCGTCAGCTGATCATTGGCGACCGTAAGACCGGTAAGACCGCGGTTTGTATCGACACTATTTTGAACCAGAAGGCGAACTGGGAATCCGGCGATAAGAACAAGCAGGTACGCTGCATCTACGTCGCGATTGGCCAGAAGGGTTCCACCATTGCTGGTGTTCGCCGCACCCTCGAAGAGCACGGTGCGCTGGATTACACCACCATCGTTGCCGCACCTGCATCCGATTCCGCAGGCTTCAAGTGGCTGGCACCGTTCTCCGGTGCAGCACTGGGCCAGCACTGGATGTACCAGGGCAACCACGTCCTCATCATTTACGATGATCTGACCAAGCAGGCTGAGGCCTACCGCGCCATCTCGCTGCTGCTGCGTCGTCCGCCGGGCCGCGAGGCTTACCCGGGTGACGTCTTCTACCTGCACTCCCGTCTGCTGGAGCGTGCAGCGAAGCTTTCCGATGACATGGGCGCCGGCTCGATGACCGCACTGCCGATCATTGAGACCAAGGCTAACGACGTCTCTGCCTTCATCCCGACCAACGTTATTTCTATTACCGACGGCCAGGTCTTCCTGGAGTCCGACCTGTTCAACCAGGGCGTCCGTCCGGCAATTAACGTCGGTGTGTCCGTCTCCCGTGTGGGTGGCGCTGCACAAACCAAGGGTATGAAGAAGGTCGCCGGTAACCTGCGTCTGGACCTGGCTTCCTACCGTGACCTGCAGGCCTTCGCAGCCTTCGCTTCTGACCTGGACGCTGCGTCCAAGTCCCAGCTGGACCGTGGTGCACGCCTGGTCGAGCTGCTGAAGCAGTCTGAGTCTTCGCCGCAGCCGGTGGAGTACCAGATGGTCTCCATCTTCCTCGCAGACCAGGGAATCTTCGACGTCGTTCCCGTTGAAGATGTCCGTCGATTCGAGGTTGAGCTGCATGAGCACCTCAACGCGAACACCCCTGAGGTCTTCGAGCAGATTGCTGGTGGCGTCGCCTTGACCGATGAGTCCAAGGACGCTCTTGTTTCGGCCGCTAAGGACTTCACTCCGAGCTTCCGTACCTCCGAGGGCAACAACATTGGCTCTGAGGCTCCGGCTGAACCGCTCGACGAAAGCGAAGTCCAGAAGACCGAGCTCAACGTCTCCCGCAAGACGGCCAACTAGAGTTCGCACACTCTACAAACACCGTCTAGATAGAAGAAGGGAGGAGCGAAACCATGGCTAATCTTCGCGAACTACGCGACCGCATCAGGTCCGTCAATTCGACCAAGAAGATCACCAAGGCACAGGAGCTCATTGCTACCTCGCGCATTACCAAGGCGCAGGCCAGGGTCGAGGCTTCTCAGCCTTACGCACACGAGTTGTCCAACGTTATGAACAAGCTCGCGGCGGCTAGCTCGCTAGACCACCCGATGCTGCGTCAGTCTGAGGACTCGCGTGTTGCCGCGATTCTCGTGGTCACCTCTGACCGCGGTATGTGCGGTGGCTACAACAACAACGTCTTCAAGAAGGCAGCTTCTCTAGAAGCTCTGCTGAAGAAGGAAGGCTATGAGGTTGTCCGTTACGTCACGGGCAGCAAGGGCGTCGGCTTCTACAAGTTCCGTGAAGCCGAGGTCGCGGGTAGCTGGACCGGTTTCTCTCAGGATCCGTCCTGGGAGGCAACTCACGATGTCCGCCGTCACATGATTGAGGGCTTCATCGCCGGTTCCAACGGCACCACCCCAGCCCGCGAGGGCCTGCATACCGAAGGCGAGGGCGAAGGTATCCGCGGCTTCGACCAGGTTCACGTGGTCTACACGGAGTTTGAGTCCATGCTGACTCAGACCGCACGTGCGCAGCAGCTGCTGCCGGTGGAGCCAGTTATTCAGGATGAGGAATACCACCTTGGTGAGTCCGCACTGTCGGACGATAACTCCACTGAGGTTGCACCGGACTTCGATTTCGAGCCGGATGCAGACACCCTGCTGGAAGCTCTGCTTCCGCAGTACGTCTCCCGTATCCTGTTTGCTATGTTCTTGGAGGCTTCTGCTTCCGAGTCCGCTGCACGCCGTACCGCAATGAAGTCTGCAACTGACAACGCAACCGACTTGGTCAAGGACCTGTCGCGCGTGGCCAACCAGGCCCGTCAGGCGCAGATTACCCAGGAAATTACAGAGATCGTCGGTGGCGCTGGTGCGCTCGCCGAAAGCGCAGAAAGTGACTAGATTATGACTTCAGCTCTGCAAGAGCAGAACACACAGTCGTCGGCAGTCGCCGGCCGTGTGGTGCGTGTCATCGGTCCGGTCGTCGACGTGGAATTCCCGCGTGACGGACTGCCGGCACTGTATAACGCACTGACCGTCGAGGTTGACCTCGAGGCTGTTGCAAAGACTGTCACCCTCGAGGTCGCTCAGCACCTCGGTGACAACCTTGTCCGTGCCGTTTCCATGGCGCCGACCGACGGCCTTGTCCGCGGCGCCGAGGTAACCGACACCGGCAAGCCGATTTCCGTTCCCGTTGGCGATGTCGTCAAGGGCCACGTCTTCAACGCTCTGGGCGACTGCCTGGACGAGCCGGGTCTGGGCCGCGACGGTGAGCAGTGGGGCATCCACCGCGAGCCGCCGGCATTCGACCAGCTCGAGGGCAAGACCGAGATCCTTGAGACCGGCATTAAGGTCATCGACCTGCTGACCCCTTACGTTAAGGGCGGCAAGATTGGCCTCTTCGGCGGCGCAGGTGTGGGTAAGACCGTTCTTATCCAGGAGATGATTACTCGTATTGCACGCGAGTTTTCCGGTACCTCTGTCTTCGCCGGCGTCGGCGAGCGTACCCGTGAGGGCACCGACCTCTTCCTGGAAATGGAAGAGATGGGCGTTCTCCAGGACACCGCCCTCGTGTTCGGCCAGATGGACGAGCCTCCGGGAGTTCGTATGCGCGTGGCCCTGTCCGGCCTGACCATGGCGGAGTACTTCCGCGATGTGCAGAACCAGGACGTGCTGCTGTTCATCGACAACATCTTCCGCTTCACCCAGGCCGGTTCTGAGGTTTCGACCCTGCTGGGTCGTATGCCTTCCGCAGTGGGTTACCAGCCGACCCTGGCCGACGAGATGGGTGTGCTCCAGGAGCGCATTACCTCGACCAAGGGCAAGTCGATTACCTCGCTGCAGGCCGTTTACGTGCCTGCCGACGACTACACCGACCCGGCTCCGGCAACCACCTTCGCCCACCTGGATGCAACCACCGAGCTTGACCGTGGCATTGCTTCGAAGGGTATTTACCCAGCAGTGAACCCGCTGACCTCGACCTCTCGTATTCTCGAGCCAGGCATCGTCGGCGAGCGTCACTACGAAGTTGCCCAGCGCGTCATCGGTATTCTGCAGAAGAACAAGGAACTGCAGGACATCATCGCCATCCTGGGTATGGACGAGCTGTCTGAGGAAGACAAGGTTACCGTGCAGCGTGCACGTCGTATCGAGCGCTTCCTGGGCCAGAACTTCTTCGTTGCTGAGAAGTTCACCGGCCTGCCGGGCTCCTACGTCCCGCTGGCAGACACCATCGACGCCTTCGAGCGCATCTGCAACGGCGAATTCGACCACTACCCAGAGCAGGCCTTCAACGGCCTGGGTGGCCTGGACGACGTCGAGGCTGCGTACAAGAAGATGACCGAGAAGTAGGGAGAGGCACATGGCTGAAATCACTGCCGAACTGGTTGCCGTCGAGCGCCTGCTGTGGACCGGTAAGGCCACTATGGTGACGGCTGAGACCACCGAGGGTGAGATCGGCGTGCTTCCTGGACACGAGCCGATGGTTGGCCAGCTGGC
This sequence comes from Corynebacterium camporealensis, assembly GCF_000980815.1. Taxonomy (NCBI): domain Bacteria; kingdom Bacillati; phylum Actinomycetota; class Actinomycetes; order Mycobacteriales; family Corynebacteriaceae; genus Corynebacterium; species Corynebacterium camporealensis. The sequence goes on from NZ_CP011311.1 coordinate 1,050,433, forward strand.
CGAAAACGGTGTCGTGACCATCCATCCAGTCGACGGCGACCGCAAGGTTGCCGCCGTCCAGGGTGGGTTCCTCTCCGTAACCCAGGACAAGATCACCGTCTTGGCTGAGTGGGCTCAGTGGTCCGACGAGGTCGACGACAAGGCATTGGAAGCAGACGCTGAGTCTGGTTCCGATCAGGATAAGTCCCGCGCTGACGCTGCACGCCGCGCCGTGCGTCGTTCCGAGCGCTAGGTTTCTTCCAACTCAGTTACGGGCTGAGGAGATTCAAGGGCAGCAATTCCGCCCTTCCGCTCTCAAACGTGCGGCCCCTGGTTCTTTCCCACAGTGGAAAGGCCAGGGGCCACACGTCGTTTTGGAGCCCTTTACACATGAGCAAAAGATGTCGAAAACCACACAGAAATTGTTGACACTACAAGGGTTGTAGGGATTAAAATCTCAGCTATATCTAAACAACCCTGGGGAATGGAGCGGTTTCCTTGAGCATTTGGAGCATCCTTGGCTGGCTGCTGGCCGGCTTCGTCCTGATTTGTGTGTGTCTTGCTGCGCTTCGCTTCTTCACGCTGCGCTCTCGCGGCACCACAGTGCTCCTGCGCCCGATGCCCGCGAAAGACAGCCATTCCTGGCGTCACGGCATCCTGCGCTATAAGGGCGAGACTGCTCAGTACTTTATGCTCCGCTCCGTATGGCCAACCTGTGACCTCAAGTTCCCACGCTTCGATATCGAGATTCTTGGCACCCGCCAGATTGACGATGTCGAAGCTACTTTTATGTCCGAAGCCAGCGATGTTGTGCATTTCCGCACTGGCGACAAGGAATACGAAATCGCCTCCGACCAACACGGAATGATGGCATTCTGCGCTTGGATTGAAGCAGCGCCTTCGAGGCGTCAAGAAAAGGTCGATTTCAAGCGCCTGCAGCAACGGGCCACCCGCACGTCGAAACCAGAATAGAACCTTATAGGGTAGAGGGATGCGCTTAGTCATCGCTCGTTGCTCAGTAGATTACGTCGGTCGCCTCGACGCCCACCTTCCACTTGCCGATAGGCTCATCCTCGTCAAAGCCGATGGCTCTGTCTCGGTGCATGCCGACGACCGCGCCTACAAGCCCCTGAATTGGATGACCCCGCCGTGCACGATTGAAGAATCCACCATCGAAGACATCGACGGCGAAGACACCGGCGAAACCCTCTGGCTAGTCGAAAACCCCAAGGGCGAACAGCTGCGAATCACCCTGGCCGAAATCCACCAGGACATCAGCTTTGATCTCGGCGAAGACCCAGGACTCGTCAAAGACGGCGTCGAAGCCCACCTCCAGGAACTCCTCGCCGAGCACATCGACACCCTCGGCGAAAACTACACCCTGGTGCGCCGCGAGTACCCCACAGCCATTGGCCCAGTAGACATCATGGCCAAGGACGCCGACGGCAAGCATGTCGCCGTCGAGGTCAAGCGCCGCGGTGGCATCGATGGCGTCGAACAGCTCACCCGCTACCTGGAACTGCTTAACCGCGACGAACTCCTCGCACCTGTCCAAGGCGTTATTGCCGCCCAGGAACTCAAGCCGCAGGCTCGCACCCTGGCCGAAGATCGCGGCATCCGCTGCGTCATCCTGGACTACCAGGAACTGCGTGGCATCGAGTCCAACGAATTGCGGCTGTTTTAATGCCTAGGCGCAACCGACGCATCCGCCCCGAGACCAGGCCACTGCCTCGCGATGGCGCCGCCTTCCTAGGCTCCCAAACCGTGCCTGGCCCTAGCTGGACGAACGGTGAGCCTTTCATCATGCGGCATATCGGTGCCTCCCGGGCCACCAAGTACTACATCTGCCCAGGCTGTAACCAAAACATCCCGCCTGGCGTTGCCCACATCGTGGCCTGGCCTCGGGACTTCGCCGGCCAAGGCGATGACCGCCGCCACTGGCATCGCCACTGCTGGGAACGCAGGTAGGATAGCGGCCATGATTGTTGCATTTTCTGTTGCCCCAGTCGTGGTCGAGACCCCGGACGCAGAGATGTCCGAGGCGGTCTCCGAGGCCGTGCGCGTGGTCCGCGAATCCGGCCTGCCGAACGAGACCAACGCCATGTTCACGCTCATCGAAGGCGAGTGGGACGAGGTCTTTTCCGTCATCAAGAAGGCCACCGACGCCGTGCGCGCAGTATCGCCGCGTACCTCGCTGGTGATTAAGGCCGATATCCGCGAAGGGGTTACCGGCCAGCTGCACGACAAAGTAGAGGCCGTCAACCGCCGTCTGAACACCGACAAGGAGAAGTAAATGACGAACCCTAATGCCGGATTTACCGGCGGTGCTTTTGACCTAAGCCAGCTTAAAGAAACCTCGCAGCAAGAAGTCGCCGACAGCGCTTCCTTCTTTACCGTTACTGAGGAGAACTTCGAACAAGACCTCGTACGTCGTTCTGCTGAGGTCCCTGTCGTAGCACTGATCGGTAGCTCTCGTTCCAGCGCCTCGGAGGAACTGCGCAAGGACTTCGCCGACCTGGCCAAGCAGGGCGGCGGCAAGTTCGTCGTCGGCTACGTCGATGCCGATAAGACCCCACAGATCGCCCAGGTCTTCGGCGTGAAGAACCTGCCGACCACCGTGGCCCTCGCCGCCGGTCAGCCGGTCACCAACTTTGAAGGCGCCCAGCCGCGTGAGGCCCTGCAGCAGTGGACCGACATGTTGGCTCAAAAGCTTGGACCTCAGCTTTCCGGCGCTTCTGAGCAGCCACAGGAAGAGGAAGAAGAACCTACCGATCCGCGCCTGCTCGCTGCCGAAGAAGCGCTCAACCGCGGCGACTTCGATGCCGCCACTGCCACCTATGACGAGATTCTCGCCTCCGAGCCGGACAACGCCGAAATCAAGCAGGCCCGCGATACCGTCCAGTTGTTGCGTCGCCTGCAGGGCACTGGCACCGATCCATTGGGTGCCGCAGACGCCGCGCCTGACGATGTCAACGCCCAACTCGTCGCCGCCGACTCCGAAGTCGTAGCCGGCACGCCCGAGAAGGCCTTCGATCGTCTCCTGGACTTCATCCAGACCCATGCCGGAGACGACAAACAGGCGGCCAAAGACCGCCTGTTGGAGCTATTTAAGCTTTACGATGCCGCTGACCCCCGCGTGCTCGACGCCCGCACGCGCCTCGCCAGCGCTCTCTACTAAGGGTGCGGCCTAAGCCGCACCCTTTTCTTATTCGTTCGATGGTACGAGCGCGCTAGGCAAGCTCGTACCATTGAACGGAGTGCGCAGGCATCTGCAGCTGCATCGCGTTGTCCTGTGAGGTCACCTGCTGCGGCAGGTCGGTGCCTGCGCCACAGTAGACAGCGTCATCGGTGTTGATGACCATCTTCCAGTTTCCGTCCTTGGGCACCCACATCTGGTAGTTGTCGATGGCATTGCCGGAGAAGTTGCACACTGCCAGTAGCGTTTCACCGTTGCTGCCGTAGCGCACATAGCCCAGCACGCTGTTGTTGTAGTCATCGGCCTTGGTCCACTGGAAGCCCTCACCAGTAAAGTCCTGCGACCACAGGGCAGGCTGATCCTTGTAGACGGTATTCAGGTCGCGGACTAGGCGCTTGATGCCGTGGTGGAATTCGCTGCCCCAACCTTCCAGGTTGGACCAATCCACGGAGAAGCCCTCCGCCCACTCAGTTTCCTGGCCGAACTCCTGGCCCATAAACAGCAACTTCTTGCCCGGGTGGGAGAACATGTAGCCAAACAACGAGCGCAGGCCGGCGGCCTTGTTCCAGTTATCGCCCGGAATGCGCGTCCACAGCGAACCCTTGCCGTGGACGACCTCGTCGTGGCTAAAGGGCAGCACGTAGCGCTCCGAGAATGCGTAGACCAGCGAGAAAGTCAAACCATCGTGGTGGTGACTGCGATAAATCGGATCCTTTTGGAAGTACTCCAAAGTGTCGTTCATCCAGCCCATGTTCCACTTCAGGCTAAAGCCCAGACCACCCTCAGAAGTCGGTGCGGTCACCCCTGGCCAGGAGGTAGATTCCTCAGCAATGGTGAGCAGGCCAGGGAAGTGGCGATGCACCGTCGCATTCGTCTCCTGCAAGAAGGCGACAGCCTCGAGGTTCTCGCGACCGCCGTACTGATTAGGCAGCCACTCATCACGCGAGTAATCCAGATACAGCATCGAGGCGACGGCATCCACGCGCAGACCATCGATGTGGAATTCCTCCGCCCAATACAACGCATTGGCCACCAGGAAGTTACGGACCTCATTGCGGCCAAAGTCGAAGACGTAGGTTCCCCAATCCGACTGTTCACCGCGACGCCAGTCCGGGTGCTCATAGAGTGCTGAACCATCAAAGCGACCCAACGCGAACTCATCCTTCGGGAAGTGGGCAGGCACCCAGTCGACGATGACGCCGATGCCGGCGTTGTGCAGGTCATCGATAAGCGCGCGCAGCTCATCCGGGTCTCCCCAGCGAGCCGACGGAGCATAGTAACCAGACACCTGGTAACCCCAGGACCCGCCGAAGGGGTGCTCAGCCACCGGTAGGAACTCCACGTGGGTGAAGTTGTGCTCCAACAGGTAATCAATGAGTTCCGCGCGCAGCGAGGCATAGTTCGAACCCTGCTTCCAGGAACCGACATGCAGCTCGTAGATGCTCATCGGGACATTGAGGTCCTCATTGCGAGCTTCCATCCACTCCGAGTCATTCCACTCGTAGTCTTCATCCACGACCACCGAGGCAGTCTCCGGCGGGGCCAAGGTTTTGCGCGCCATGGGATCAGACTTATCGATGCGCTGACCGTGCGCCGTCTGAATCGCAAACTTGTACTGCTCACCAGCACCAATGCCCGGGATGAAGACTTCCCAGATACCAGTCGAGCCCAGCGAACGCATCGGGTACTGGGTTGGGTTCCAACCACAGAAGTGACCCACCACAGCGACACCGCGGGCATTCGGCGCCCACACCGCAAAGGACACGCCATCAACTGGGCCGAGATCCGTCTCGTAGTGACGCACGTGCGCACCTAAGACCTCCCAGAGGCGCTCGTGGCGGCCTTCACCAATGAGGTGCTGGTCGAAGCTCGTCAGCGTGGGCAGGAAGTGGTAGCCACAAGCGACCTCGCGGGCAGGCTGGCCCGGGTAGGTAATGGCCAGGCGGTAGTCCTGCTCCTCAGGAAGCGGGGCTTCCCAGATGTCGTCGCCCACAGGTTCCATCGGAATGGTGGCATCGGCAGTGCGGACCTCGATTGCTTCCGCATTCGGGCGGCGGGTGCGCACCACGCCGTCGTGCCAGCCATAGAAATCATGCGGGGCATGGTGTTGGCAGTTATTCAGTCGCGCAAGGTCTGCAGCGGGGATAGTCATCGGAATGAGATGTCCTTAGAAAAATCGGTAGGAAAGAAAATTATGGCCGGTAGTCGGTGACTTCTCGCCAGGCTATCTGCTCGCGCAGTTCGGCGTCGGCATCCGGCAAGATGAACACGTGAGCGACATCGCGCAGCGGCTCCAAACGCACGAAGTTACGGTTCGACCAGGAATACGCAGCACCGGTAATGACGTCCTGGACGGTGTAGACCTCACCGGGGTTGCGTCCAATGGCAGCCATATCGATATCCACGGTGGCTTCCTGCGGATTGCGCGGATCCAGGCTGACCACGACGAGCACGACGTTGCCAGAAACGGTATCGACCTTGGAGTAGGCGATGATATTCGAGTTATCGACGTTGTGGAAGTGCAGATTGCGCAGCTGCTGCAGCGCTGGGTTCTCGCGACGAATCGTGTTGAGCAGTCGGATGAAGGACTCCAGCGAATCCCCGGAGTTGACCGCTGCCTGGAAATCACGCGGGCGCAGCTCGTACTTCTCCGAATCCAGGTATTCCTCACTGCCGGGCTTGACGGCCTGGTGCTCGTAGAGCTCAAAGCCGGAGTAGACACCCCACAGTGGTGAGAGGGTAGAGGCCAGCACCGCGCGGATGGCAAACATCGCACGACCGCCAGTCTGCAGCGACTCGTGCAGAATATCCGGGGTGTTGACGAAGAGATTCGGGCGGCAAATATCAGCCTGCTCGCGGTGCATCTCCATAAACTCCGTCAGCTCCGGCTTGGAAGTCTTCCATGTGAAGTAGGTATAAGACTGGCTAAAGCCGGACTTTGCCAGACCAAACAGGCGCGGGGCGCGAGTAAAGGCCTCCGCTAAGAAGATGACATCCGGGTAGGTGGCATGCACTTTGGCAATGAGCCAGGACCAGAAGTTCGCCGGCTTGGTATGCGGGTTATCCACGCGGAAGGTGGTAACACCAGCTTCGACCCAGCCAATGACCACGCGGTAGATCTCTTCATAGATCGTATCCGGGGCATTGTCGAAGTTCAGCGGGTAGATGTCCTGGTACTTCTTCGGTGGGTTTTCGGCGTAGGCAATGGTGCCATCGGGAAGCACGGTGAAAAACTCCGGGTGGGATTTCGCCCAGGGGTGATCCGGGGAAGCCTGCAGGGCCAAATCGAGTGCGACCTCCAGGCCAAGTTCCTCAGCGCGCTCGACCAGTTTCTCGAAGTCCTCCATCGTGCCCAACTCCGGGTGGGTGGCCGTGTGGTCCTGGATGGCCCAGGGCGAGCCGACATCGTCAGGCTCTGCGGTCACGGAGTTGTTCTTGCCCTTGCGGTGGACCTTGCCAATCGGGTGAATCGGCGGGAAGTACACGGTGTCAAAGCCCATGGCAGCCACGCGCTCCAAGGCATCGGCAGTGGTGGCAAAGGTGCCATGCACCGGCTCACCGTTGGCATCGACACCACCGGTCGAGCGCGGAAAGAGCTCATACCAGGAGTTAAACAGCGCGTCCTTGCGCTCAACGTAGACCTCACGGATGGGGCCTTCGACCAGATTCTCCCGCAGCGGGTGGCTGCGCAGGATGTGGGTGACCTCGGCGCTAAAGGCATCCTCGACGCGCTCGGGCACAGACAGCTCGGTATCAATCAGCTTGCGGGCAGCCTCCATCAGCGGGGCAGCCAGCTCGGTTGGGGTCTGCAGTGCTGCGCGGGAGAACAAATCCTCACCGATGCGCAGGTCGTTGTCGAGCTCCTTCGCGCCCTGGCCGGCAGCCATCTTCTTTTGCACCGCATCGCGCCAGGTAGCCACAGGGTCCGCCCAGGCATCCACGCGGTAGAACCAACGGCCCTGCGTGCCCGGGCTAAACGTACCGTGCACGCGGTCCTGGTCATGAGGGTCTACCTGCATGGTGGCAGAAGCTACCGACGAGGCCCCTGCTGGCCAGGCCGATAGGGTAGCTGCCACTGCGTCGTGGCCTTCGCGCCACACCAGTGCGGTGACCGGAACTACCTCTCCTACAACTGCCTTCGAAGGAAGGGTCCCGCCGGAAACGACGGGGCGAACATCATCAATGCCTAGCCGGGAAGTCATACCCTTTAGGGTAGTGCAGCTGTGTCAGTTTCACCCGACAACACAGAAATCGGTCACAATGGTGGTGTGAAGGATATGACACCTACTGACGAAGACTGGCTGATCGATTTCCGCGACGTCGAATTACGCCGTGGCGGCAAGACCTTAGTGGGGCCTGTGGACTGGCAAGTTGAGCTCGACGAGCGCTGGGTCATCATCGGGCCTAATGGTGCGGGCAAGACCTCGCTGGTCCGCATGGCTGCTGCTGAAGAATTCCCCTCCAAGGGCGTGGCGTACCTCATGGGCGAGCGTCTGGGTAAGACCGATATGCGTGACCTGCGCGCCCAGATTGGTATTTCTTCTGCCGCAGTCCAGCAGCGCATCCCAGACCAGGAGCGCGTCGATGACTTGGTTATTTCTGCCGGCTACGCCGTGCTGGGCCGTTGGCGTGAGGAATACCAGGACATGGATTTCTCCCGTGCCGATGACATCCTGGCCCAGGTCGGTGCGACGCATTTGAAGAAGCGCACCTGGGGCACCCTGTCTGAGGGTGAGAAAAAGCGCGTCATTCTAGCCCGCGCGCTGATGATTAACCCCGAGCTGCTCATCCTCGATGAGCCTTCCGCAGGTATGGATCTCGGCGGTCGCGAGGACCTTGTCGGCTACCTCGGTGACCTGGCCTTGGATGCTGATGCCCCGGCCATTGTCATGATCACCCACCATGTGGAGGAAATCCCGTACGGGTTTACGCACGCCATGCTTCTCGATGAGGGTAAGGTCGTGGCCAAAGGACTCATCAACTCGGTGCTGACCTCGGAAAACCTCAGCAAGGCTTTCGGGCAGCCCATCCAGGTCGACCGCATCGGAGAGCGCTACTTCGCCCGCCGTCTGCGCTAGACTCGAGTATTCCCCTCGACCTCGTGCACTATAGGTAGATGACGCAGCATATCCACGACCGCCTCGACGCCATTGACCCGGGTGATACCCGCGGGTTCAACGGCGGACGGATGGCCGCTACCGTGCTGTTGCTTCGCGATGGCGCCGAGGGCCTGGAAGTCTGGGTCCAAGAGCGCGTCTCGACGATGAAAAACTACCCCGGGCACGCCGTGTTTCCCGGAGGTGGCGTCGACGTCCGCGACTTTCCACCTAGGCAGTGGGACTCCGGTGACCTGTGGGCCGGCCGCTCCGTGGTGTCCATGGCCCGGCGGATGGGCGTGACCAAGTACAAAGCCCACGCCTTGGTTTTTGCTGCCGCCCGCGAACTCTTTGAGGAAGCAGGCACGCTGCTGACCTTGCAAGACGGCGATATCGTCCGCAACGCCCGCCGCTACCACGATGACCGTTACCTGCTGGAATCTCACGACATATCCTTTACTGAGTTCCTCAGCGACAACGGAATGCGCGTCGATGCCGACATGCTTGAGCCCTGGGCCCGCTGGGCTGGCGTGGAGAAAGGCCAGTGGTTCGATACGTTCTTCTTCGTCGCCAAGCTGCCGGAGGGCCAGGCACCTGATGGCACCACCACAGAAGCTGACGATGCCGGTTGGTTCCCACCCCAGCTCGTCCTCGACGGCTGGCGCGCAGGACTGGTCCGTCTCGTCGCTCCGACCTGGGCGCAGCTCAAGCGCTTATCGCGCTACAACAGCACCCAGGAAGTCCTCGACAATGTCTCGTATTCCGATCTTCGCCCCATCATCGGCGACCCGCGCGACGATGAGACCTACCGCGAATACTTCACCACCCACCCTGTGGATCGAATCTAAATGAGCTTTAGCCTGTCCGATATCGACTTCTTCCGCGCCCACGCCGGAGACTTCCAATTGGAATTCCCGAACGACCCCTTAAAGGCCGCGGAGTTCTTACGCGATCGCTTCGGTGACCACGGTCGCGCGGTGGCGGAGTTGCTGAAGGCTCGGGGCATCGGAAAGCTGCCTGCTAGGTGGCTGGCCGATAGTGATTCTGCCCAGCAGGCCACCCCGCTGCCCGTAGCCGCCGAGCGCGCCCGCTTCCTCTCTGCTGCTGGCGTCGGCCTGGTCCACGACGTCACCTGTTCTATCGGTACAGAAATGCACACGCTTGCCGATGCCCACCTGACCACCCTCGGCAGCGACCTCGACCCCGTGCGCCTCGTCATGGCCCGGCACAACCTAGGTGAGGATGCCTGGCTGCTGCGAGCCGATGCCACCACGGTGACCTCGCGCGCCGATGTCGTCGTCGCGGATCCTGCCCGCCGCAGCGGAGGCCGACGCATCACCGACCCTTCCAAGCTCTTGCCACCCTTGCCAGACCTCCTAGAGGCACACCAAGGCCGCGAGCTAGCCGTCAAGTGCGCGCCGGGTCTGGACTTTAGCGACTGGGAAGGGCTGGTGACTGTCACCAGCCTGGATGGGGGAGTCAAGGAAGCCTGCCTGTATACCCCAGGACTCGGCACCGGCCGCAAAGCTGTGCTCCTGCGCAGCGACGGCAGCCGGGATGAGGTCACGGATGAGGAAACGGACTTGCCGGAGGCAGGCGGCATCGGAAAGTATGTGCTCGACCCCGATGGAGCAATCGTGCGCGCAGGACTGGTCCGGCACTACGCCGCGCGCGAAGGCTTGCACCAGCTCGACCCGCGGATTGCCTACCTTACTGGCGACCGGATTCCCGCAGGTACTTCCGGATTTGAATTCATCGAGGCCGTGCCGGTGAAAAGGCTGAAATCCGCTCTGCAGGCCGCAGGCGTAGGCCGGGTGGAAATCCTTGTGCGCGGGCTGAATGTGGACCCGGATAACTTGCGCAAGAAGCTCAAACTCAAGGGGAGTAATGCTCGGGCTGTGATTTTGACCCGAATTGGCACGAAGGGAATCGCCCTTGTGTGCCATCCCCGAGTAGTATCGTCCGAGAATAATTACGCAACATAAATCTAGCGGAAAGGGATGTGACTCATGCCCGCAATTGTGGCTTTGGTCAAACACGTACCGGATACCTGGTCGACGAAGACGCTGCAGGCGGACCACCGCTTGGACCGCGGCAGCGTGGATAACGTCATCGATGAAATCAACGAGTACTCCGTCGAACAGGCACTGCGTCTGCGCGATGAGAACCCGGATGCCGGTTACCGCGTCGTGGCGCTGACCATGGGCCCTGCAGCTGCCGATGAAGCACTGCGCAAGGCCTTGGCCATGGGTGCTGACGATGCGGTGCATGTCGTTGATGATTCCCTCGCCGGTGCCGACGGGTTGTCTACGGCGTGGACGTTGAATGCTGCGCTGAACACTATTGACGATGTCCAGCTGATTACGTTGGGCAATGCAGCTTCCGATGCCTCTACCGGCCTGCTGGCTGGCCTGCTGGCGGAGTACCGTCAGCTTCCGGCGCTTACGGAGCTGCGTGCGGCGTCGTTGTCTGAAGGCACGGTGCGCGGTACTCGTGAGGATTCCCGCGGCCACTTTGAGCTGGAAGCATCCTTGCCGGCTCTGATTAGCGTCACCGATAAGGCCGACAAGCCGCGCTTCCCGAACTTCAAGGGACTGATGGCAGCGAAGAAGGCAGAGATTACGACTTTGGATGTTGCTGCTTTGGGCATTGAGGCTGTCGCACCGACGACTGAGGTCTTGTCTGCTGCCCAGCGCCCGCCGCGTGAGGCCGGAGAGGTTATCTCCGAGCCGGATGCGGCTGTGGCTGCCACCAAGATTGCCGATTACCTGGTTGCTAAGAACCTGATTTAGGAGGAAATTCTTTCATGTCGCACGTATACGTATTGGTAGAACACTCCGCAGGTGAACTTGCCGAGGTAACCGGAGAACTCATCACTGCCGCACGTCCCTTGGGCGTGGTTTCCGCGGTTGTTGTCGGCGCGCAGGCTGACCAGTTCGACGCGGAGCTTGCCCAGCTGGGTGCAGCCCAGGTCGTCCAGGCCAGCGCTGCCGATTACGACCAGCGTTTGATTACCCCGGAGGTCGACGCCCTCGAGGCGCTGGCCAAGGCCAATCCGGCACCGATTCTGCTGGCTGCCACTCCGGCGGGCAATGAGATTGCCGGTCGTTTGTCGGCACGCCTGGCTTCCGGCGCACTGGTCAATGTTGATTCCGTCAACGCCGAGGGGGTTGCGACCCAGACGATTTTCGGCGGTTCTTACGAAACCCACACCAAGGCCACCGGCCCAAGCCCGATTTACACCCTGCGCCCGGGCGCGGTGGCCGCGGATCCACAGCCTGCCGAGGGCGCTGCAGCTCCCATGCCACTGCCGGCAGCCACCGCGAAGGACGCTACCGTGACCGCGTTTACCCCGGCTGAGAAGTCCGCTCGCCCAGAGCTGACTGCTGCCAAGGTCGTGGTCGCCGGCGGTCGCGGCGTAGGCGACGAATTCGCTTCCGTGGTCGAACCGCTTGCCGACGCACTCGGCGGCGCTGTCGGTGCCACCCGCGATGCCGTCGACGAAGGGTTCTACGACCCGGCCCACCAGGTCGGCCAGACTGGAGTGACCGTCTCGCCAGACCTCTACATCGGCCTGGGCATTTCCGGTGCCATCCAGCACACCTCCGGCATGCAGACCGCCGGTACCATCATCGTGGTCAACCAGGATCAGGATGAGCCTTTCTTCCAGATTGCAGATCTTGGCGTCGTCGGCGACCTGCACGAGATTGCCCCGGCACTCGTGGCTGAGCTGGACAAGAGGAAGCAGTAAATGCCCTACGTCGACTATGCCGCCACGCAGCCGATGCGCCAGGCGGCTATCGATGCCTGGGTCGACGCCGCCGGGTGCCTAAACTCCGGCGCGCAGTATGCCTCCGGGCGCAAAGCACGCTCCGTGCTTGACGATGCCCGCGAGACCATCGCCCAGCTCCTTGGCTGCGAGCCCATCGAGGTCATTTTCACCGCCTCGGGCACGGAGTCCAACAATATTGCGGTCCAAGGACTCTATAACGCAGGGTCGACGAACCGGATTGTCTCGACTGATATTGAGCACCCGGCAGTCCGTGAGGTTGTCAGTGCGTTGGGCAAGCGCGGCGCCGATGTCGACCTGTTGCCCGTTGGTTCCGATGGCCACGTCTCTGACTTGTCCGCGCTGGATACGCCTGCCGATGTGATTGCGTGTATGTGGGCCAACAACGAAACTGGCACGCTGCAACCCGTGCGCGAGATTTGTGAGCACGCGCAGGGGCCGGTGCATGTCGATGCGGTGCAGGTCATCGGTAAGCTGCCCGTAAACTTTTCCGAGCTCGGTGCCACGACCCTGGCTGCCAGTGCACACAAGTTCGGCGGTCCGCGCGGAATCGGTTTGTTGTTGGCCAAGCGCACCCCGGCACCGCAGCCGCTGATGCTTGGCGGTGGCCAGCAGCGCGGCATTCGCCCCGGCACCATCGATGTTGCCTCCGCGGCAGGACTTGCCGCAGCCTTAAAAGAATCCTGCGCCGAGATGGAGGCAGAAAACAAGCGGCTTGGAGCCCTGCGCGATAGGTTGCGCGATGGGGTTCTGGGCAGCATCGATGACGTCGCCGTCCATACCCAGGAACCGGCGTTGAGCTCGCATGTGCAGTTTTCCTTCCCCGGTACCGATAGCGATTCCTTGCTGTTGCTGCTGGATCAGCAGGGCATCGAGGCTTCTGCCGGGTCGGCGTGCTCGGCAGGCGTGCAGCGGATTTCCCACGTCTTGGAAGCGATGGGCGCAAGCGATGAGGTTGCCCGCGGCGCACTGCGCTTTACCCTTGGCCGCGATACGACCGACGAGGACGTGGAGTTTATTCTGGATAAACTCCCGGACATCGTTAAGCGTGCGCGTCTGGTGTAGCGTCCCTACGAGGTGTGGCCCCGCCCTGGAACTTGGTAGTCCAGGCGGGGTCTTTGTAATGCGCAGGCACAGCGCCACCGAGTAGTGCTTTGGCCAGTCCGGCAGCCTCTGGAGTATTCAACTTTGGTAGCTCGCCATCAGAGGCAATAAGGATGATGTTGCCGTAGCGCCGGCCTTTGAGCATCGGCGGATCCGCAATCACTGCGACGTTGCTAAACACAGCGTTGAGCCCAGCAATCTCGGCTTTCGCTCCCTGCAGATCCGAGTGGTCGCCGCAATTAGCCACGAATAACCCTTGCGGGCCAAGAGAGTTATAGGCAGCCTGGAAAAACTCCTGTGTTGTCAACGAATGGGGAGTGGTATCACCTGCAAAGACGTCACGAATGATTACGTCGCGGCTTGCCGGCTGAAAAGTCTCGGTGACTGCACGGGCTTCGCCGACGCGGATTTTGACGGTCGGGGAGCGGGGGACATCGAAAAGCTCGCGCGTTAAATCAGCCAACTTGCCATCCAGTTCGACGACAGTGTGGCGGGATTTGGGCCACAAGTGCGCAAAATAGCGCGGGAGCGAACAGCCCGCACCACCTAAGTGCGTCATCCGCAGCTCGTCCGGAGCTACCGGCAGAAGCTTCTCGATGGCAGCCGCAATCCAGCGCATGTACTCAAAATCAAGGAGTTCTGGTTGGCCTAAAACAATATGCGAGCTGGGCACACCGTTGACGTGGAGGAGAAAACCATCGTCGTAGTAATTATCCGCGATGACCTCGGCGGTGCCAGTGGAAATCTCGTAGGTGCCAGTAATCGAAGACTCACGCTTTCTGCCCATAAAACTCCACTTTAGGCACCAGGAGGTATTGCGAGTAGACTGACCCGGCAAGTTGGAAGTCAAACGGAGGGAAACAATGCGTGTATTGGTAGCCATGAGCGGCGGTGTGGATTCCTCTGTGGCCGCAGCCCGTGCCGTGGAAGCCGGACACGACGTCGTCGGCGTGCACTTAGCACTACACCAGGACGCCCAGCAAACCCGTGAAAAAGCCCGTGGTTGCTGCTCGCTGGAGGATTCCGCGGATGCCCGGCGTATCTGCGACAAGCTCGGTATCCCGTTTTATGTCTGGGATTTCTCCGATGAGTTCAAACAAGAAGTCATCGGCGATTTCGTCGACTCCTACGCTCGTGGTGAAACCCCGAACCCGTGTTTGCGCTGCAACGAAAAAATCAAGTTCCGTGCCCTGCTGCAAAAGGGCATGGCTCTTGGCTTCGACGCGGTGGCCACCGGCCACTACGCCACCATTGACTCCGAGGGCTACATGCGACGCTCCAAGGACGAGAACAAGGACCAGTCGTATGTGCTGGGTGTGATTTCCGCGGAGGAATTAGAGCACTGCTTTTTCCCCATTGGCGATACCCCGAAGCCACAAATCCGGGAAGAAGCCGCCAAGCATGGCTTTTCGACGGCCTCTAAGCCCGATTCCTACGACATCTGCTTTATCCCCGATGGCAACACCCAAGCGTTCTTGGGAAAGCACATCGGTTTGCGCCCAGGCATGATTGTTGACCAGGAAGGCCAGGAGCTCAAAAGCCACGACGGCGCGTGGAACTACACCATCGGCCAGCGCAAGGGACTTGATATCAAGGCACCAGCTGCCGATGGCCGACCGCGCTACGTCACCGACATCAACGCTGAGACCGGCACCGTGACCGTCGGCGCACGCGAGGACCTTAAAGTCACCGAGATTCAGGCAGACCGCCTGAAGTACCTCCACCCGGCCATGGATGGCGAAGTCGACTGCGAAGTCCAAGTCCGCGCGCATGGCTCCGTGGTGCCGTGTCAGGCAATCATTGATCGCGACAACGACACCATGACGTTGTCCCTCAGCGAGCCACTACAAGGAGTAGCCCGGGGACAAGCCGCGGTGTTGTATCTTCCCAGCCCCGATGACCTGGGCGATATCGTGCTGGGGTCGGGAACTATCTGCGCAACGAGCTAAATTAAACTCATCGCGCCCAAATCCCTCGTGGGATGCGGGTTCTTTCGAGGAGGGGCCTTACCTGGTGGTTTGTAGACAATCTCACCGTCCTCGCGGATGATATTGCCCCGATAACCATCGCCTTTGCCCACCACGGAGTTGTGATAGCCACACAACATGGTCAGATTCTCCGGATGCGTCCCACCACCTTGAGAATGGGCGTGCATGTGGTGGACCTGGCAGCGATCCGCAGGCACACGACAGCCCGGCCAGGGACAGACGAGCTGCTCAGCCATAGCGAGCACGCGCTGCTTAAACGACGCAAAGCGCGTCTGGTACAAATTCACCGGGCCATGCACCGGGTGAAACAACCCGGCAAAGACCTCATCGTCTTGCGCGGTGCCCAACCACTGCGCACCGGTCATCGTCGTGCCATCCGAACACCCCAGCACGACGTCATCGCCATGCCCGCGCAAAATACGCACGTACTCCGGCAAGCCAATGGCCACCACCGTGCGATAAGTCGGGGTGACCAGATTGCCGCCGTCGTTTAAGAGTTGCCAGAAGGCATCGGCAAGCGAGCGCTCATCACCGTGGTCTTCGACCATTTCCTCTAGCGTCTTGCGCAGCGTGGAAATCTTATCCGGGGTATCGCGGATGTGCATGCTCCACTGCTTCTCGCTGTCCTGGTTCATCCGCAAACCGCGCTTCGGGCTGGGCGGTTCCACGAACTCCGAAATCTGCTCTTTGGCCTGCTGCTTGACCTCCGCAAAGGAACCACCCGCACGCAGCAGTCGCAAGCGAAACTCCCACTGCTGGCCTACGTCCTTAATCCGGCGGGCATAGCTTTCAATGAGTTCTAACCGGTGAATCGAATAACCCTCCGCAGCGTCGACGGCCTCGCGCTGTTTCGCGGTGAACTTCGTCTTGTCGTAATACACCTTGGCCATTCGCGCCCAGGACTTCGTCTTCGCCGGGTCAATATCGAGGTATTCGGCCAAGCGGTAGGCGGAGACAAATGCTTCGCGCAGCACATCGAGCCCGACGAGGCGGGCATCGGAAAGCGTGTGCGAAACTGTCATGTGCGCCACAGTAGCGAAAGAAAATCCCTTCTGACCAGCGATTGTGTAATGTCTCCCAAAATCGAATTTTTCGGAACCATAAGCCTAAAACTTCAGTCCAATAAGGGTTTAGGGGTACGCCAAAAACTAGACTGTGGGCAGACAAATTCTTAAGGAGGCTACGTGGTCGCATTCGGCATCGGACCTTATCCTGGCAGCAACGTCGCTGAGGCAGCAGATATCATCCTCAGCGAAACCGGCGGGCTGCCGCACTTGCCGCAGTTTCCCGACCGGGGCCTAGGCTCCGACTTGGTCGGCCGTACTGCTGCAGTGCTTTCCGATGTCCCCTTAGACCGCGGACCCCGCTCCTGGCGCATCACCGACCGCCCGCAACTAATTACCCACCAGCTGCGCGACCAACTAGAACGCGACTTAGATGCCGTTCAGGAAGTCTGGGGTGAGGACCTTGAGCGAGTCAAGGTCCAGGTGGTTGGCCCGTGGACGATGGCTGCCGCCCTCGAGCTGCCCAATGGGCACCGGGTGCTCACCGATTATGGTGCGGTGCGGGATGTGCACGGGGAGTTGCAGGTGGGCATCGCCAAGCATTGCCAGGATGTCGCCCGGCGCTTTAATGCTGAGGTGATCCTCCAACTAGATGAGCCCATGCTTGCCGATGCCCTACGCGGTCTTCCCGGCACCACCGACTTCGACCCGGTGCGACCAGTGCCAGCTGAGGTAGCTTTGGATACGTTGGAGCGATTCGAACCGGATTACCTTCATCTTGGAACTCCGCTGTGGGAGATTCCTGTAGGCACGCCGCTGCTGGAGTTTGCGGGGCTGGATACCCCGGAACACCTAGATGGGCTGGGGCAGTGGTTGGATGCGGGTAACCGAGTGGGGTTGGGGCTGCATCGGAAAGCATCGGCGCGGGAGGCCGCGATTGAGCTGGCGCGGCACATGGACCGACTGGGCTTGCAGAAGGAGTTACTCGCCACGGCGGTGGATGTCTACCCCGTGGAGGTCGAGGGCGCCAAGGACTATGCCTACGTAGCGGAAGTGGCAGAGATTTTAGGCAGGGACGCAGGCGACCTTTAGGAAATCATTGGCCAGGCGGTAGAGACATCGCTGGCATCGCGGCCGCGGCCTTCGAGGTACTTCTTGAACGCCTCGCGGTCTTCGAACCAGCGCACAGCTTGGAACTCCATGAGCTCATCGTCGTCCTTTTGCGCAAGTTCGGGATAGTACTGGCGGACTTGCTTCCAGGCCACGCGGGCGGCGGCAAGGGCATCGGCCGTTGCTTCGTGGGCGTTGGTGAGTTCGACGCCATAGTGCTTGGAGACCTCGCCCAAGGTGCGCTTGCCCTTGCGCCATTTGTCCATCACGCGGTCGATGACGAAGGGATCATAGACGGGGCCAGTAACGGTGAAATCGCCCGTGAGCGCCCGCAGCACGGAGAGATCATAAGCGGCGTTGTAGACCACCAACGTCAGACCCTCGTCCCAGGCGTTCTTGATGGCTTTGACGGTGTCATCTAAGACCTCATCGTGCGGGCGGCCTTCCGCGCGGGCTTTCTCGGTGCTAATGCCGTGGATAGCTGCGGCGGCCTCGGGGATCTCGACGCCTGGGTCGGCGAGCATTTCCTGGGACTGCACATCGCGGCCATCGATACGCACTAGCGCAGAGGTCACGATCTTAGCCTCCTTCGGATTCGTCGAGGTCGTTTCCAAATCGAAGGAGAGCATGCGGGAGGCGTCGAAAGTCATGCCCCTTACTCTAGTAGCTAGCCCGGACACGCGTTCGGTACTGTGATCCTGTGAGCAATTCGGGAAATGATCCACAGCAATGGCAACGCGACTGGGCAGAATTGGCCCAGGAAGTCCGGCGGCATCGGGAGCTGTATTACAACGGTGAGCCCGCGATTCCGGATGCGGACTTCGATGAGTTATTCCAGAAACTCCTGCAGCTCGAAAAAGAGCACCCGGAGCTAGCCACCCCGGATTCACCGACCCAGCAGGTCGGTGCCGCCCCGGAGGGTGCTGCGGACATTGAGCACCTCGAGCGGCTGATGAGCCTGGATAACGTCTTTAGCAACGACGAGATGCGCGACTGGCTCGAGCGCACTCCGGCCAAGACGTATCTCACCGAGCTCAAAATCGATGGGTTGTCCATCGACTTGGTCTACCGCGAGGGCAGGCTTGCAACGGCTGCGACGCGTGGCGATGGCCGCGTCGGCGAGGACATCACCAACAACGCCCGGGTGATTCCCGACATCCCGCATGAGCTCACCGGCACCGAGGACTATCCAGTTCCAGGATTGGTGGAAATTCGCGGCGAGGTCTACATGCGCCCGGACGAGTTCGAAGAGATCAACGCCGCGCGCCGCGAGGACGGTAAACCGGCGTTTGCCAACCCCCGCAACGCTGCCGCCGGTGGTCTGCGGATGAAGGACCCGGAAGAGGTCAAGCGCCGACGCCTGCACATGGTCTGCCACGGCATTGGTGCCCGCGAAGGCTTTTCGCCGACCTCGCAATACGATGCCTACTCCGCCCTGGAAGCCTGGGGCCTGCCGGTATCGCCCTATACCAAGCGCGTGGACTCAGCCGAAGAGGTCTTAGAGCAGGTCGCGTACTGGGCCGAACACCGCCACGACGCCTACTTCGAAATGGACGGCCTGGTAGTCAAGGTCGACGACCTTGGTTCCCAGCGCGCCCTGGGTGCTACTAGCCGTGCACCGCGCTGGGCGATTGCGTACAAGTACCCGCCGGAGGAAGTCACCACGAAACTTATCGACATCGAAGTCGGCGTCGGCCGTACCGGACGTGTGACTCCCTATGCCGTCATGGAGCCGGTGTTTGTCTCTGGTTCCACGGTGTCGATGGCCACCCTGCACAACCAGTACGAGGTCAAGCGCAAAAACGTGCTCATCGGCGATACGGTGATCATCCGCAAGGCCGGCGAAATCATCCCGGAGGTCCTAGGCCCGGTGCTCGAGCTTCGCGATGGCAGCGAAAAAGAATGGGTCTTTCCCGACAACTGCCCCGCGTGCGGAACCACGCTCGCACCGCAAAAAGAAGGCGACCAAGACTGGCGCTGCCCGAATACCCAGTCCTGTCCAGCACAGCTAGCCGCGCGCCTGGAATACTTGGCTTCCCGCAAGGCACTCGACATCGAGGTCCTGGGCGAAAAAGCCGCTATCGATCTCATCGAATCCGGTGTGCTGCAAGACGAATCCGGGCTGTTCGAACTCGATGAGGAAAAACTCACCCAAACCAAGGCCTTTACCACCAAGAAGGGCACGCTCAACGCCCAAGGTAAAAAGCTGCTGAACAACCTAGAGACCGCCCGCAACACCGATTTCTGGCGCGTACTCGTTGCGCTATCGATTCGCCACGTCGGCCCGATCGCCGCCCGCGCCCTGGCATCCCGCTACGGATCCATGGAAGCCCTGCGCGCCGCTGCCGTAGAAGACCTCGCCGAAACCGATGGCGTCGGCAGCATCATCGCCGAATCCTTCAAAAACTGGTTTGAAGTCGACTGGCACCAAGCAATCGTCGAGAAGTGGACCGAAGCTGGCGTGACCATGGAGATCGCCGCCGAAGACAAACCCAAACAGGTCTTAGAAGGCCTCACTATCGTCGTCACCGGCACCCTAGAGGATTTCACCCGCGATTCCGCCAAGGAAGCGATTATCTCCCGCGGCGGCAAAGCCACCGGCTCAGTATCGAAGAAGACCGACTATGTCGTGGCAGGCGACAACGCCGGATCCAAGGAAGACAAAGCCCGCGACCTCGGTGTGCGCATTCTCGATGAAGCAGGCTTCAAGCAGCTGCTCGATACCGGTGAAGTAGGGGACTAGGAATGCGGATTGCCGCTTTCGATATGGATGGCACCATCTATATCGACCACCAGATTGCCCCGGCCACCGCTCAGGCCATCAAGGACTGGCAGGCCGCGGGCAACCTCGCCATCGCTGCTACCGGCAAGTCGCTGGATCCGTGCCGGAACGCCCTGCGCAGCGGCAACCTCACCATGGATTTCCACCTGCTCAACAACGGCACGGTGCTTACTGATCGCAACTTCGACATCCTCATCGAGCAGCACGTGCCAGACCAGCTGGTTACCGACTCCTCGACACCTACGCGGGCACCAAGGGCTTAAACATCTACGTCGCCAGCATGGACCGCCCCGACCGGTTGCTATGGCGCGGCATCGACGGCGCGCATCCCTTCATCCCGCACGTCCAGGAAGTCCCGCTCACCGACGTCCGCATGTCCAAAGTCGTCCTCTTGGCACTTTGGGCGCCCGGGAAACAAGCCCTATTGGAGGAGATCGCTCAGTGGGCACAGAACAACTACCACTTGGAGATCTCTTTTAACAGCGGGCTGCTGGATATGATGCCGCCGGGCAATGATAAGGGTGTGGGCATCGGAAAGCTTTTGGCTCACCTGAACTTAACCCGGGACCAGGTGGAGCTATATACCTTTGGTGATTCCTACAATGACCTGCCCATGCACATGCTTGCCGATGCCTCCTTCAGCTTCCCCTGGGCACCCAACGACATGCAGAGCCAAGTCACGCATGTGATTGATGATGTGCCGGCAGGACTGCAGGCTTTGCTGAGCGGGAAGGTTTAGTCGCGCAGGAATGCACCCAAAATGGTGCTGATGTTGCCCAGGTGCTCAACCTCAGAGGCAAGGTAGTCAGGGCCGCCGGTACGGCCCATGACGATAACCAGGCCGGTATCACCCAGCGGGGCTGCCGCCAGCGCGGAGTCGAGCAGCGACCAGGACTCTGGAATCCAGGCTTCATCTTCGGGGCGCAGGCTGCGCGCGCGGTCGACCTTGATGTCCGCAGGAACAGTGCCGTCATCTTCCGGGGCAGCCGACGAGGACGCCAGGCGATGAATCGGCTCGTTGTTGTCCACGACAATGGCCCAGGTCGACGTCAAGGCCTTCGGGATAGCGGAAGCAACCTCCTGCATCGCGGCAGGAACATCATTGACCTTGGAGGCCACCTTCGCCAGCAGCTCGATCTGGCCGCGGCGATCGACCCGGCCGGAAAACGGGCGGATGGAATCGACTTCTACGCCCGGAACAGCGTTTGCGGCAGTAATCAGCGAATCGGCCATGACCTCGGCCGGCAGCTCAATGACGATGTCATCCATCACGGTGCCATCGGGGAAGACCTCCACGATGTCCACGGATTGGATGTTGCCTTCGACGAGTCCGAATGCGTCGGCAAGCTGGCCTAAGCTGCCAGGGCTATCGGGCAGGAGTACGCGAATCAAAAAGGACATGTCGAAGTTTCTTCCATTAGCGGGTAGTCCGGCCCATGATACCTATTGCTCGGCAGAGACCTCAACAGGGCGCGTCTAAAGTGCCGCGCCCTGCTGGAGTATGGAGCACGCCTCGTGAGATTAGGGCCACCGTGGAGCGGAAGCATGCCGTGCAGTAGCATGGTGCGATAGCCATTAACGTGACATTTATGCACAAAGAAAAAGGATGGAGATCGCGTGTCTGAGATTTCGCGTGAAGAGGTCGCCCACCTCGCTAAGCTTTCTCGCTTGGCACTTGACGACGAAGAATTGTCGCAGTTCGCCGAGCAAATCGACGAAATTGTGGACGCTGTGTCCGCTGTCGGAAACGTGGATGCCGAAGGCGTGGAGCCTATGAGCCACCCGCACTCGGTAGATGCCCCGATGCGCGAGGACGTCATCGTCCGCACCCTCACCGCCGAGCAGGCCCTCGACCAGGCTCCGGCTGCTGAAGATGATCGTTTCGTAGTTCCGCAGATTCTGGGAGGAGAATAAATGTCGAACTTTGTTGCTCCTGCTGAAGGCGTACTGTCGCTTACTGCTGCCGAACTGGCAGACAAGATTCACTCCCGCGAGCTGACCTCCCGTGAGGTCACCCAGGCTTTCTTAGACCGCATCGCAGAAACTAACGGAGAGCTGAACTCCTTCCTGCACGTTGGTGCTGAGGAAGCACTGGCAGCTGCCGATGCCGTCGATGCCTCCCTCGATGCCGGCGAGAAGCCTGCTTCCGCGCTGGCCGGTGTGCCGCTGGCGCTGAAGGACCTGCTGGTGACCACCGATGCCCCGACCACCGCGGCATCGAATATGCTCGAAGGCTACATGGCGCCTTACGATGCCACCGTCACCAAGCGTCTGCGCGAAGCCGGCATCCCGATTCTGGGCAAGACCAACCTGGATGAGTTCGCGATGGGTTCGTCGAATGAGAACTCCGCGTATGGTCCGGCGAAGAACCCTTATGACACCGAGCGCACCCCGGGCGGTTCCGGCGGCGGTACTGCCGCAGCACTGGCGTCGGGCCAGGCACCGCTGGGCATTGGTACCGATACTGGCGGTTCTATTCGCCAGCCAGCCGCGCTGACCAACACCGTCGGCGTGAAGCCGACCTACGGCACCGTCTCGCGCTATGGCCTGATTGCTGCGGCCAGCTCGCTGGACCAGGCCGGCCCCTGTGCACGCACCGTGCTGGATACCGCACTGCTGCACGAGGTCATCGCAGGCCACGATGCCTTCGATGCCACCTCTGTGGATCGCCCAGTTGCTCCGGTGGTAGAAGCTGCCAAGGAGGGCGCCAAGGGTGATTTGAGCGGTGTGAAGGTGGGCATCGTTAAGCAATTTGAGCGCGATGGCTGGCAGGACGGCGTCATGGATGCCTACCATGCGGCCATCGAGCAGCTGAAGTCCCAGGGTGCTGAGACCGTCGAGGTTGACTGCCCGCACTTCAACGATGCACTCGCCGCGTACTACCTGATTATGCCGTGTGAGGTCTCGTCCAACCTGGCGCGTTTCGACGGCATGCGTTACGGCCTGCGCGAAGGCGACGACGGATCGCATTCGGCCGAAGAGGTCATGTCGCTTTCGCGTGCCGCTGGTTTTGGCCCGGAGGTTAAGCGCCGCATCATGCTGGGTACCTATGCACTGTCCGTGGGCTACTACGATGCCTACTACCTGCAGGCACAGCGCGTGCGTACCCTGATTGCGCAGGATTTTGCCAAGGCTTTCGAGCAGGTCGACGTGCTGGTCACCCCGACCACCCCGACTACGGCCTTCAAGCTGGGCGAGAAGGCTGAGGATCCGATGGCGATGTACAACTTCGACCTGTGCACCCTGCCTCTGAACCTGGCGGGTCTGTGCGGTATGTCGGTGCCATCTGGCATGGCTAAGGACTCCAACCTGCCGACCGGCCTGCAGATCATGGCACCTGCATTTGCCGATGACCGCCTGTACAAGGTCGGTGCAGCCTACGAAGCTGGCCGAAACGCTTAGGGGTTTCCAGCTTTTCAACGCCGCGGGTTTTCCCTTCACCGGGGAAGACACCGCGGCGTTTGTCGTATCCAGGCGGAGTTAGGGTAGCCTTGCTAGAAATCATCAACGCGCGGGAGGACAAGCATGCAGACTCCGAAAGATTGGACTGAAGGCTTCAAGGCTGGCTTTGCTGCTGGCTTTGGCGATGGCTACCAGGAAGGCCTGGCTGTCGGACGCGCGGAAACCTACGCCGATGCCAAGGCGGCGTATAAGCAGGCTAAGTACGAAGCAAAGCAGCGCAAGTATCAGGCCAAGCAGGAGGCCAAGCCGCATAAGAAGGCGCGCAAGGCCATGGAGGCCACGGTGGTCGGCAAGGAGCAGATCTCGCCGGATATGGTGCGCTTGTACGTGCAGGCACCGGAGATTATCGGCAAGGAACTGGATAAGACCGACCACTACATCAAGATTTTCTTCGTGCCAGAAGGTGCGGATTATTCCTGGCCTTTTGACCTTGCCGGCATCCGGGAAACTCAGCCGCGTAATCTGCAGCCGGTCAAGCGCACCTACACGCTGCGCCGGGTGGATACGCGCACTGGTGAGATGGATATCGATTTCGTCTTGCATGGCGATAGCGGTCTGGCCGGCCCCTGGGCACGCGATGTTGAGGTAGGAGAGAAGTTCGGATTCGCAGGTCCTGGTGGCAAATGGGCACCGGAGGCACGCTTTGACCACTTTGTCTTTGGTGGCGATGAGTCGGCAGCACCGGCGATTGCTGCGGGACTGGAGCAGCTGCCTGCTAACGCTACTGCGGTTGCTTTCGTGGAGGTGGAAGCAAGCGGCCATGAAATTCCGATGCCGGAAGGCAAAGGCATTGAGGTGCGCTTTATATACCGCGAGGGTGCCATGCCCGGAGCTAAGCTGTCCAATGCCTTAAGCACCTACACCCCACCTACCGAGAACACCTCGTGGTTTATCCATGGTGTGGCAGAGATGGTCAAGAAGTTGCGCAGGTGTTTGTTTGTAGAAAGGGGCATCGCAAAGCAGGATGTGTCGATTTCTGGCTACTGGCGACTGAAGATGACCGAGGACGAATGGCAAGCGTCCAAGGGTGAGTTTGTCGCAGCGATGGAGCAGGAAGAGACTAAAAACTTAAAAGAAACTGTCGGTTAAATAGCTATAGGTTATTTTCTTCCTTGAGCCAGTTGCATTGGCGATTGTGCATACTAGGTTAGTGGATATGGCTTCCACTTTGTTTGCTAAGACCTTGTCCGCATCGGCTGCCGCGGTAGCCGCATTCACCATGGCCGGCATTGCGCAGGCTCAGACCATCCCCGAAGAACCGGCAGCACAAAGCACTGCCGGGGAGACTGCAGTACAGCCTGAGGTGCAAGACGCGCCACAGGTAAGTGAGGACCAGACCATGATCGTTCCACTGCCGGAAGACGCTCAGCAGCAACAGCTCAAAGGCAGTGCCAACGGCATCGCTGGCAGCCTCGAATCATCTGTGAATCCGAATGTCACCATGACGTTTAGCGAAGACGGCAACCTGAACTTCAACGATGGTTGTAACAGTGGTTTCACCACCTACGAGTTCACCGAAGACGGCGCGTTGCAGGTCGGCGAGCTGGCGACCACCCGAATGGCCTGCGATGAAGACACCCAGGCTGATGTCGACGCGTTTACCTCCATCTTGACCTCGAACCCGCACTTTTACCGTGTCGATGGCCAGACCCTGATGCTGGGCAGCCCGGAAGGTGCCATCGAATTCGTGGCGGCACAGCAGGCTGACGCCTAAGAACCAAGATCACTAGAACGAAGTCACGGCCCGCTGATAAGCGGGCCTTTACCTCTGTCTGGGCTAGCGGTTGCGGGAGTACACCAGGGGTTCGCTGATTGCCAGGGTGACGTTGTCGCCGATGTTGGGTCGGTCGGGGACTGTGGCGCGGAAGCTTAGCGCTTTATCGGTGGTGGAAGCCTTCGCGGTAATGCTGAAGGCATCGGACTCATAGAGCGAGGACAGCACCTTTGCGTGGAATCCGCTATCGGTGTCGACGACGTGGGTGTTCTTCGGTAGGGCTGCCACGGTGACTTCGCCTGCGAGGTTGTCGTCCATAGGAACGTATTCGCCGGGCTGCCAGGACACTCCGAGGTCGGTGCAGGTGATGGTGCCGGTTGAATCGATGTGGGCATCGAGAAGCGTTGCATCGTTCATAAACGTAGCCACAGTAGGGCTGGCAGGACGGTTGATGAGTTCGTGTGGGGTGGCGATGTGCTGGATGTGGCCATCGACAAGTACGACGATGCGATCGGCGATGGCCAAGGCTTCCTTGCGGTCGTGGGTGACATGGATCGTCGTTAAGTGCTCGTGCCGGGATAGCGCGACGAGTTCGCGGCGGAGGTTATCGCGTAAGGGTTCGTCGAGGGCGGAGAGAGCTTCATCGAGAAGTACTACCTGCGGGTTGGCCACGATGGCGCGGGCAAGGGCGACGCGTTGGCGCTGACCACCAGAAAGGCTGTCGGGTTTGCGGTTTTCGAATCCTGCGAGGCCAACGGTTTTAAGAACGTCCGCGACAAGTTGTTTGCGCTCAGCCTTAGCCACCTTGCGGCGGGCGAGCGGGTACTCAACGTTTTTGAACACCGACATGTGGGGCCAGACCGCGTGCTGCTGGAAGACCATGCCAATCTGGCGGGTTTCAGGCGCAGTACCGGTGACATCCTTGCCGCCGAGGCTTAAGCTTCCGGAGCTGGGCTGGACGAAACCGGCGATGGTGCGCAGCAGGGTGGTCTTACCGGAACCAGACGGGCCCACCAGCGCGATGAATTCACCCTGGTCCACAGAGAGGTTGATGTTTTCCAGGCCAACGGTGCCGTCGGGGAAGACGACGCCGAGTTCTTTGATATCGATCATTTCTTTGTCCTGACTGTCAGAGCAAGAGCGATGATGCCCACGGCTGTAAACATCAGCGAAAGCGCGGAGGCGGCGTTGTAGTCACCGGCCTGCTGGAGGTTGAATACTTGCACGCCAAGTGTGGTGGTGCCAGGGGCAACGAGCAGGATAGACACGGTTAGCTCGCGGACTGCTGTCACGGCCACGAGAACTGCACCCGAGATGGCGGCGGGGATGGCCATGCGGCCGGTGGTGCTGAACAACGCGTGGACGGGACCGGCACCGGAGACGCGGGCTGCTTCTTCGAGTGCGAGGGGAGAATTTGCCAAAGGTGCGCGTACTGCCTGGAGAACCAGCGCGGTGAACGCACACACGTAGGCGCCGAGGATAACCCAGATGGAGTTATAGATTCCGGTGTAGCGGCCGAAAATCAGCCAGGCAACACCGATGATAAGTCCCGGTAGTGCAGTGGGCAGAAGCACCTGCAGGGTGAGCACGGTGTTGCCAAACAGCTTGGTGCGGGTGACCAGTAGGCCGATGAGCCAGCCCAGCACACCGCACAGCAGTGCGGCCATGACAGCGAGGAACACGGAGTTTTGGAAGCCGTCGATTACGCGCGGGTTGTTTACGGCGTTGATGAAATTATCGAAGGTGATGGTCTCCCAAGTAAAGGGCACACCCGGTGCAGGAAGCAGTGAGCGATAGGCCAAGCCCAGCAGGGGAGCCAGCGTGATGACCAGGCCCACGACCCAAATCACGATGGTGGTAGGCATGCGCGCAGCGCCTAAGTCGAAGCGTACGGTGCTGCCGGCATCCTGAAGCTTGGAGGCTGCGAAGGCGGAGACGACGTAGTCAGCAATAACTGCGCCAATACCGAGGAAGAGCAGAACCACGCCGATGGTGGAAACCACCTGCAGTGGATTATCCACGGTGCCGGAATCCATGAATCGATAGATCATCGTCGCTAGCGTCTCGAAGCGTTCCGGGGAACCAATCAGCGCCGGGATTCCGAAGTCCGCGAGGTTAGCCACCGCAGTCAGCGTAAATGCCGAGAGCAACGCAGGCTTGAGCAGGGGAATAGTCACCGTACGGATGACAGTCCAGGGGGAGGAACCGGAAATGCGTGCGGCGTGTTCCAAGTCCGAAGGGATAGAGCGCAGCGCGGCCGAGAGAATGATGTAGACCGTCGGGTAGGAGTGGATGGTCAACAGTAGGATGACGCCGTCGGCGCCGTAGATGTTCCAGACCTCGCCGCCACGGCTAAATCCTTGGGCGGGGCCGAAAAGCTGAATCCAGGCGATAGCACCAATAAACGGCGGTACCAGCAGGGGAGAAAGCAGAAACAGGCGCAAGACACCAGAACCAGCAATGTTGGTGCGGTCCACCGCAATGGCAATGAGCAATCCGAACAGGACTGCACCAATAGCAGAGAGGAACGTGGTGTAAAAGGAATTCCAGACTGCTGTGCCTAAGCCGCTATCAAGCAGCGTGGGAACCTGGTTGCCGCCTAGGGCAAGGCTAACGACTAGACCCAAAGGGATGGTGAACAGGCCGATGACAATCAGCCAGGTTCCCAGCCCCAAGAGCCGGACGCTAGGTCGTTGGGGAGTTTTAAGACGCACGTTATTTAACGGCGTCCTGGAACTTCGCGACTGCAGCGTCCATGTTTTCGGTGATCGTATCCAGATCCGGGTCCATCAGCTCAATCTCGGACAGAGCCGGGGTGTCTTCTGGAGTATCGACGTCCTCGCGTACTGGCAGGTAAGCCTGCTCGACGGCAAGCTTCTGGCCTTCTTCGCTAATGAGGAACTCGATGTACTTCAGCGCTGCATCCTGGGCATCGGAGCTTTCGAAGATACCCGCAGGCTCAGAGACGTAAGGAACGCCCTCGGTCGGGTAGGACAGAGCAACCGGGGAGCCATCAGCCTCGAGGTCGCGGATGAGGTAGTCAACGACCACACCCACCGGGCGGGCACCAGAAGCAATCTCCTGGGAGGTCGGGCCGTTGGACTGGGCGATCATGGGCTGGTTTTCGCCGAGCTTTTCCATCCAGTCATCGTCAAGCTCTTCGTCCCAGACTGCTGCGTTGAAGGCTGCAGCACCAGAAACTGCCGGGTCCGGCATGATGAGCTGGTCGGCGTACTTTTCATCGGTAAGCTCTGCCCAGGATTCTGGAGCCTCATCGATTTCGTTGGTGTTGTAGGCAATCACCGTCGGGATGATGCGGGTACCGATGTACTTGTTTTCTTCGTCCTTAACTTCGTCGATAAGCGCATCGGTGTCCAGGTCAAGCTCAATGAGGTCGTCGCTGTAGCCTTCAAAGGTAGCGGCATCTGCGGCCCAGAGAATGTCAGCTTCCACCTCGCCGGTGCTCTTCTCGGACTCAATGCGGGCGTTCAAGTCGCCGGTACCTGCGCGGTAGACCTCGACCTCGATATCGGGGTGCTGCTCGTTGAAAGCAGCGTTGATTTCGTCGACCTTTTCCTCCGGCTCAGAGGTGTAGACGGTAATGGTTTGGGTCTCACCGGAGCCATTATCGGCCGCGTTATCGGAGCCAGTGGTGGGTTCGCTGCAGGCCACCAGACCTGCAGCGGTCAGGGACATTACTGCCGTGAGAGTAAGACGGCGCATGAGAGATCCTTTCGCAGAGTGCAAGAAATTTCATAGTCTCTGAACTTAGTGAACGAAAGGAGTCCCTGTAGTTAAAGTTGGGTAAATTCCCGTTATTTGGCGTCCGAAAGTGCGTAGGCAGCACCCGCAGTAACTCCGGTAACAGCCAGGACGGAAGGCCAGGAGCCGATCTTCTTGGCCAGTGGGTGGGAGGCGCCGAACGCGCCGACGTAGAGGGCGGTTAGGCCGGCGGTAGTGGGGATGTCGGTCTTGGCGGCCCAGCTGCGGCCAGCCCAGATACCAGCGGCTGCCAGCAGGACACCGCCAAGGGGACGGATGCCGGTTTCGCGGGCGGTGAGCCAGCCACCGATGAGGCCTACGCTGACGGTGGTGGCGGTGGAGACGGCTTCGGGCTTTTTAATTTCGATTGCAGACATATCTGGGATCTTAGGCTGATTGCGGCAACGGGGCTAGACTTTGCAGGCATGAGTCAGCCCACGACACAGGAAAGTTTTCAGCTGCCTCCAGAAAAGGACGCGTGGAAGGCGATGTTTGCCCTGTCGTTGGGCTTTTTCGTCTCTTTGCTGGACCAGTCGATGGTGGCTGTCGCACTCAGTGACATTCAACGTGAGTTGGGTGCATCGCTGAATCAGGTGATGTGGGTATCGGCGATTTATTTGCTGGCTGTCGTGGTCCCGTTGCTGCTAACAGGCAGGCTTGGCGATGTCTTCGGCCAACGCCGCATGTTCCGCATCGGCATGGCTATCTTCGGCCTTGCCGCGGTGGCGTGTGCGCTGGCCCCCACGATTGAAATACTTATCCTGGCCCGTGCTGTGCAGGGCATAGGTGCGGCGATGGAAATGCCGCAGTCCATGGCGGTGATTAACCGAGTCTTTGACCGCACCCGCCGCGGTCGTGCGCTCGGCGTGTGGGGAATTATTGGTTCCGTGGCAGCACTAGCCGGCCCGATCGTCGGTGGTGCTGTGGTCGGCATGTTTGGCTGGTACGCGGTGTTCTGGGTGCACGTGCCCTTCGCTTTTGCGGCAGTGATTCTGGCAGGCCTGTGGGTCCCGCAGCTGCCGACGACCGCTCGTTCCATCGACTACCTTTCTGTTGTGGTGTCCTTGCTGGCGGTCGGCGCGGTGGTCTTTGCCATCCAGCAGGGCCCGGAGGTTGGTTGGACCTGGTGGATTTGGGCGCTGCTGGCCGTCGGCATCGTAGCCGGTGTCGTCTTCGTCCGCTTGCAGGCGCGTGCTGCGGCACGCGGGGTAGAGGCCATGGTGCCGCTGCGGCTGTTTAAAGATAGGAACTACTCGGCTGGTTCTGCGGCGATTGTGACGATGGGCTTTATGGCGGCATCGCTCATGCTGCCAGTGATGTTGTGGCTGCAAACCGTCCAAGGCATGGATGCCGGGACTGTCGGGCTGGTGGTGGCACCGATGGCGATTGTGTCCTTTGTATTTTCACCAGTAGCGGGCATTCTGGCGGACAAGCTGGACCCGCGTGTGATGGCCGGTGCCGGCTTTGGCACGTTGCTCGTGGCTTTCGTGTTGGCGTGGACAGTCATGAGCGCTGGTGCTGCAGGGTGGTGGCTGGCACTGCCGATGGCGGTGATTGGTGTTGGCCAGTCGTTCGTCTGGGGTAGTAATGCCGCTACGACGATGCGTGATGTCTCGCCAACGCTGATGGGTGCGGCCTCGGGTGTGTACAACACCTCGCGTCAGGTCGGCTCGGTTATCGGTGTGGCTGCAGTGTCGGCGGCGATGCAGACTGGTGCGGGTGCGGGCGGCATCGCTAACTCGCTTCTGGTGATCGTCGTGATGCTGATTGTGGGCTTAGGTGCCTCGCTGATGTTTAGGGACACTCTGCATTCTTAAGGCTGCCGCGCTAGATTGGTTAGCATGCGTCTTGCTGTTTTGACCTCCGGTGGCGACTGCCCCGGACTGAATGCTGTTATCCGTGCCGTGGTGCGTACCGCGTCCAATGAGTTCGGCGATACTGTGCTGGGCTACGAGGACGGTTGGGTAGGCCTCATGGAAGACCGCCGTCGCGATCTTTACGATGATGCGGAAATCGACCGCATCCTGTTGCGCGGTGGCACGATTTTGGGCACGGGTCGTTTGCACCCCGATAAGTTCAAAGCGGGTCTGGACCAGATCAAGGCCAATATGGAAGATGCCCAGGTCGATGCCCTGATTGCTATTGGCGGTGAGGGCACGCTCAAGGGTGCGAAGTGGCTGGCCGACAATGGGGTGCCGGTTGTTGGTGTTCCGAAGACCATCGACAATGACGTCAACGCCACCGACTACACCTTCGGTTTTGATACTGCGGTATCTGTGGCCACGGACGCGATTGACCGTCTGCATACCACTGCGGAATCGCACAACCGCATCTTGATTGTGGAGGTCATGGGCCGTCACGTCGGTTGGATTGCCCTGCATGCCGGTATGGCTGGCGGTGCGCATTACACCGTGGTGCCGGAAGTGCCTTTCGATGTCGCCGATATCTGCAAGGCCATGGAGCGTCGCTTCCAGATGGGGGAGAAGTACGGCATCGTTTGTGTGGCCGAGGGTGCGCTGCCGAAGGAAGGCACCATGAACTTCTCTGAGGGTGATACTGACCAGTTCGGCCACAAGAGCTTCAACGGCATCGGCCAGGCCATTGGTGATGAGATTAAGGAGCGCACCGGCTACGACGTGCGCACCACGGTGCTGGGCCATATCCAGCGCGGCGGTACTCCGACTGCGTATGACCGCGTGTTGGCTACTCGCTATGGCGTGCATGCTGCCCGTGCTGCTCACGAGGGTAAGTCCGGCCAGTGTGTGGCACTGCACGGTGAGGATATTGAGCTGGTTCCGCTGGAGGATGCTGTCGGCAAGCTCAAGGTCGTACCGGAAAAGCGTTACCAAAACGCACAAGCCCTGTTCGGCTAGAACTAAAAACATTCGGCGGAGTCTTCGTAAAAGAAGGCTCCGCTGTTGTCGTTTTCTATATCCTGCGCGGTGTATTCGGGAGAATACACCGTGTTGAGTTCGTAGGCTGAGATGATAATCTCACCACATGGATACAGTTAATGAAACGAAGAAGCAGGACCGGGCGGCGCTCATTGCAGCGTTAGGCTTCCCGGTGCTGGTGATTATCGCTGGTATTACCGGCTACGTTGCTCCGGAAACGGCAAGTTCCTTTTCCTCTTATGTCTCGGTACTGCTGGGCATCGTGATGTTCGGCATGGGTTTGACGTTGCGACCAATTGATTTCGCGCTGGTGGCCAAGCGGCCGCTGCCAGTGTTAATTGGCGTGGTGGCACAGTTCGTCATCATGCCGCTGGTCGCACTGCTTGTGGTCACGATTTTGAACCTGCCAGCAGAAATTGCAGCTGGTGTCATCCTGGTCGGTTGTGCGCCAGGCGGTACAAGCTCGAACGTGGTGACTTATCTGTCGCGCGGTGACGTGGCGCTGTCGGTGACGATGACCTCTATTTCCACCCTGTTGGCACCACTGCTGACTCCGCTGCTGACCCTGTGGTTGGCAGGTGCGTACATGCCTGTCGATGCCGCCGCCATGGCCATGGACGTGTTGAAGGTCGTGCTGATTCCAGTCGTTGGTGGTCTGGTGGTGCGCATGCTGCTGCCGAAGGCGGTGGAGAAGATCACCGTGGTTCTGCCGTGGATTTCGGTGCTGGCGATTTCGGCGATTGTCTGCATTGTTGTTGGCGGTGCGCACGAGAATATCGCGACCGCAGGTGCGCTGGTGCTGGCAGCAGTGGTGCTGCACAACGGCATTGGTTACCTGCTGGGCTACCTGACCGGTGTAGTGACGGGGCAGCCGGTGCCGGTGCGCCGCACGATGTCCGTCGAGGTCGGTATGCAGAACTCTGGTCTGGCCAGCACCTTGGCTACGACCCACCTGAATCCGTTGGCGGCGCTGCCGGGTGCGATCTTTTCGGTCTGGCACAACCTGTCCGGTGCGCTGTTGGCTGCAGGTTGCCGCTACATCGATTCCCGCAAGACGGCGGACAAGTAGTGGGTGCCCCCCGAACCCAACGTGTCTACCTAATTAGATTCTTGTCTCACTGAATGAAATGTTAATCTCATTCCATGGTTGAGGTGAGTAAAAATGCACAGGCGCAGCAGGACCGGGCTGCGTTCATTGCTGCACTCGGATTTCCGGTCTTAGTGCTCATCGGTGGCGGGCTAGGCTTTTCCTTCACCGATGTAGCAGCGGCCATCGCACCCAGCGTGACCCCGCTGCTGGGTATGGTGATGTTTGCGATGGCGTTGACGCTGCGTCCGGTGGATTTTGCGCTCGTCGCAAAGCGCCCGCTCCCAGTGCTCATTGGTGTGGTGGCGCAGTTCGTCATCATGCCGCTGCTGGCACTGCTCGTGGTCACTCTGCTGGACCTGCCGGCAGAAATCACGGTCGGCGTGATTCTGGTGGGTTGTGCACCAGGCGGTACGACCTCGAATGTGGTGGCGTACCTCTCGCGCGGTGACGTCGCGCTGTCGGTGTGCATGACCTCGATTTCGACGATTCTCGCACCGTTTATTACGCCCTTCCTCACGCTGTGGCTGGCTGGTGCCTACATGGAAATCGACGCCGCATCGATGATGTGGGACATCGTGTTGATGGTGCTCATCCCGGTGATTGGCGGTCTGGTCTTCCGTACGCTGCTGCCGCGTTTCGTGGATAAAATTCTGCCTATCCTGCCGTGGATTTCGGTGGTGGCAATTTCCACCATCGTCGGCATTGTGGTTGGCGGTGCGCGTGACAGCATCGCGATTGCTGGTGCACTGGTGTTGGCAGCGGTGGCCCTGCACAACGGTCTGGGTTACCTGCTGGGCTACATTACCGGTCTCGTCTTCAAGCAGCCGGTGCCGGTGCGCCGCACCATTGCTGTCGAGGTCGGCATGCAGAACTCCGGTCTGGCAACCGCACTTGCGACGACCCACCTGAACCCACTGGCAGCCCTGCCGGGCGCACTGTTCTCGATTTGGCACTGCCTGTCTGGTGCTGTGCTGGCAGCAGGCTGTAGGTATGTGGACCGCAAGGCGGCAGAGCGGGCATCGTCAAGCACTGCTGAGCAGGGCGAAGAACTGCCCACCGCCTAGGTGGGTGGCACGTTGCCCCAGGGACAAAGCTACGTATTAAGATGGCACGCATGACTGCTGCGATTTATGACCTGATGGACTTTGATGAGGTCCTTGAAAAGTACGAGCCGGTGATGGGCATGGAGGTCCACGTCGAGCTGGACACCGAAACCAAGATGTTTTCGACCTCGCCGACGAACTTCAACGCAGCCCCGAACTCGAACGTGGACCCAGTCTCGCTGGGTCTGCCGGGTGCACTGCCGGTAGTAAATTCCAAAGGCGTGGAAGGCGCTATCAAAATCGGCCTGGCGCTGAACTGCTCCATTGCTGAATCTTCCCGCTTTGCGCGTAAGAATTACTTCTACCCGGACCAGCCGAAGAACTACCAGATTTCGCAGTACGACGAGCCGATTGCTTACGACGGCTACCTCGACGTTGTTCTGGAAGACGGCACCGAGTGGCGCGTGGAAATTGAGCGCGCCCACATGGAGGAAGACACCGGTAAGCTGGCCCACCTGGGTGGTGCCGATGGTCGTATTCACGGTGCAACTGCGTCACTGGTGGACTGCAACCGCGCTGGTATTCCGCTGATTGAAATTGTTACCAAGCCGATTATCGGCGCTGGTGAGCGCGCACCGGAGGTCGCCAAGGCTTATGTCTCCGCACTGCGTGAGCTGGTCGCAGCACTCGGTGTTTCCGATGCCCGCATGGACCAGGGTTCGATGCGTGTGGACTCCAACGTCTCGCTGCGCCCGATTGGTCAGGAAGAATTCGGCACCCGTACCGAGACCAAGAACATTAACTCTCTGCGCTCTGTTGAGCAGGCCGTGCGCTTTGAGATGCAGCGCCAGGCGCAGGTCATCGAAGACGGTGGCGAGATTGTCCAGGAGACCCGCCATTACCAGGAGACCGACGGTTCGACCTCCAAGGGTCGTCCGAAGGAGACCGCTGAGGATTACCGTTACTTCAACGACCCGGACCTGCCGCCGGTTATCGCACCGCGCGAGTGGGTTGAGGAAATCCGCCAGACCCTGCCGGAGATGCCGTGGATCCGTCGTGCCCGCATTCAGGAAGAGTGGGGCATTAAGGATAAGGAGATGCGCGACATCGTCAACGCGGGCGCGCTCGACTTGATCGTGGATACCGTTGAGGCAGGAGCGAAGCCTTCCGAGGCTCGTTCCTGGTGGGTGTCCTACCTTTCCGGTAAGGCTAACGAGCAGGGCGTGGAGCTGCGCGAGCTCGAGATCACTCCGGCACAGGTTGCCCGCATTGCCGAGCTGGTCGGCGAGGGCAAACTGACCACCAAGCTGGCTCGCCAGGCTGTCGACGGCGTGCTGGCCGGCGAAGGCGATGTCGATGAAGTCGTGAAATCCCGTGGCCTGGAGGTCGTGCGTGACGACGGCGCCATCGAGAAGGCTGTCGATGATGCGCTGGCTGCGAACCCGGATATCGTCGAAAAGTACCGCGCAGGCAACAAGAAGGTCACCGGCGCTATCGTCGGTGCCGTCATGAAGGCCACCCAGGGCAAGGCTGACCCAGGTCAGGTCAACAAGCTGATTGCCAAGAAGCTCAGCGAGTAAGTCGCACAGAAGTGAGAACGCCGCTTATGGAAGAAATTTCCATTAAGCGGCGTTATTGCTATCACGCGTAGAATCTGCGGCATGCCAATTAGTACTAAAGTTCTTCGCAAGACCGGACCGACTGAGCCTTTCGAGGTTGCCACGATTGAGCGCCGCGACCCGCGTGCTGATGATGTGGTCATCGATATTAAGGCAGCCGGTATCTGTCACTCCGATATCCACACCATCCGCAATGAGTGGGGTGAGGCGCACTTCCCACTGACCGTGGGACATGAGATCGCCGGTGTGGTGGAAGCCGTGGGCGATGAGGTCACCGAATTCAAGGTCGGCGACCGCGTCGGTGTCGGCTGCATGGTTAATTCCTGCGGTGAATGCGAGCAGTGCCGCAACGGCCAGGAGCAGGACTGCCTCAATGGCAACGTCGGCACGTACAACTCCCCGGACGTGGACGGCACCATTACCCAGGGTGGTTATGCGCAAAAGGTCGTGGTGAATAAGAATTTCGTCTTGCGCATTCCAGAAGGCATCGACTTTGATGTTGCCGCACCGCTGCTGTGTGCCGGTATTACTACGTATGTCCCACTGGCGCGCTGGGATGTCAAGGAAGGCGACAAGGTTGCCGTCGTTGGTCTGGGCGGTCTGGGACACATGGGCGTGCAGATTGCTGCGGCCAAGGGCGCTGAGGTGACCGTGCTGTCGCGTTCGATGCGCAAGGCTGATGAAGCCAAGAAGCTTGGCGCGGACCGCACGCTGGCAACCGCGGAGGACCCGGACTTCTTTAAGAACCACCGCGGTGAATTCGACTTCATCTTGTCGACGATTTCTGCCAGCTACGACTTAGGCGATTACTTGAAGCTGCTCAAGCCGCGCGGCGTGATGTCGGTGGTTGGCCTACCGCCAGAGCAGATGGGCATCTACATGCGCCACCTGGTTGGCGGTGGCAAGGTGCTTACCGGCAGCAACATCGGCGGTATCCGTGAAACCCAGGAAATGTTGGACTTCTGTGCTAAGCACAAGATCGGCGCCGTCATTGAAAAGATTGGCGTCGACGACGTTGATGAAGCATACGACCGCGTGGTCGAAGGTGATGTTCGCTTCCGATTTGTTATTGACACCGAAACCTTCGATAAGCATAACAGATAGCCTACGGACTCTCTTAGCCCTCCTTGCTTGTGATGTGAATGCAAGGAGGACTTAAGTGTGAGTGGAGTAGCGCTAAGCCAATTCGGTAATGGGCGAGCATACGGCGTAACGTAGATAGAGGCGCGTGTCTAAAACGACGTTGAAACGACTACAGCACGCTAAAACTGTTTCCTCGACGATAGGTTACTGTGTCTACAAAAAATATTATTGGTATTTCGCTATCCTTCGTGGGCCTTCTGGTCGGCGCGGGCTTTGCCACCGGCCAGGAGGTTGTTCAGTACTTCACTTCCTTCGGCGGCTGGGCAATTCCAGGCATCATCGTTGCCGCCATCGTGATGACGCTGGCCGGCACGGTCTTTTTGCAGCTCGGCAGCTACTTCCACGCCCGGGAACACAACCAGGTTTTCCGTTCAATTGCACACCCGGTTGTCTCTAAGTTGTTGGACATCGCGGTCATCCTGACCCTGTTCTGCATCGGCTTCGTGATGCTGGCAGGTGCTGGTTCCAACCTGGAGCAGCAGTTCGGTTGGCCGGCCTGGATTGGCTCGCTGGCCATGCTGATTCTGGTGATGCTGGCAGGCATGCTCGATGTGGATAAGGTCTCCAAGGTTATCGGTTACCTGACCCCGACCATCATCATCGCAGTGATCTTCGCTGCTATCTACACTGCATTCAACATGCCTGACGATGTCTCCGCCACCATGGAGGCATCCGCCCAGCTGGATTCCCCGATTGGCCACTGGCTGGTCTCCGCAGTGAACTACAACGGCCTGGCTTTGATGCTGGCTGTGTCCATGACCTTGGTCATCGGCGGCGACAACATCAGCCCGCGTGAAGCAGGCTGGGGCGGCATTGTCGGCGGCATCATCTACGCCATCATGATGGCGCTGGCAGGTTTTGCACTGCTGATGAACGCTGAGACCGTCGGTGATTCTGATATCCCGATGCTGGAGATGTTTAACGACATCAGCCCGATTCTGGGCTACATCATGGTGGTCGTCATCTTCCTGATGATTTTCAACACCGCCATCGGTATGTTCTATGCACTGGGCAAGCGCCTGTCTTCCGGTCATGAGGGTCGCTACAAGGTCATCTTCCTGACCGCCTGTGTACTGGGCTTTGGTGTCTCCTTCGTTGGCTTTACCACCCTGATGGAGTACGTCTACCCGGTTCTGGGCTATATGGGCATGGCAATGGTTGCCATCTTGGTCTTTGCCTGGTTACGCAGTACCTCTCAGATTCAGGATGAAGCTAAGCGTCGTGAGCGTATCCGCTCCCTGATGACGCTGAAGCTGCATCCAGAGATGCGTTACGACGAAGACCGTTACGACGACGAACTTGGCCAGCACATCGCTGACTCCAACATGGAGGATGAAGAGCTCTACGAGGATCTAAGCTCTGAGGTTGCTACCAAGCTGGACAAGGACGACGACGTCGACTTCAGCAAGGAAAAGCACGACAAGGACCACAATGATGCGTCCTACTACACCGAGCGTGACAACGTGAAGAAGGATCGTAGCCAGGAAGAAAGCCACGAGTGGATGGAAGAAAACGACGTCACTGGTGATCCGGAAAAGGATGACGAGGACGCCGACGGCAGCAAAGATGCTGCCGATAAGAAGTAAGTGAATTTCTTAGTGGAGCAATAGCTTGATGGTCAGGCCTGCCATGATGCAGCCGATACCGATGTTGATCCACTTCCACACAACTGGCTTGGCCAGGATGCGGGAATAACGAGCGGCACCATAGCCGACGGTGGGGAACCACACCGCGCTGGCCAGCACCGCGCCGGTGGCAAACAGCCACCGGCCTTGTTCTCCGTACTGGTTGGCAATACCACCCAGCATGACGAGAACATCCACATAAGCCCCCGGGTTCAACCAGGTAAGCGCCAAAGCCGTGAGCAACGGCTTGACCCAGCTGCGCTGCTTGATGCGTTGACGTACGGGGGCTTTCGTGATCACATTGCCCGAACCGTCGAATTCAGCGACCTGTTCTACTGGACGCGGTTCGGTGCTTTCCACTCCCAGGGATTGTCCGCCGGAGCGGGAGGCATCGCGAAAGCTTAGGAACGTGAAGTAAGCAAGATAAGCGGCACCGACGTATTTGAGGATGGTCAGTGCCGTCGGAAAGCGATCGACTAAGACGCCGACGCCGGCGGTACCGGCGAAGATCAAGATGACATCGGAAAGCAAGCAGACTGCAATCACCAAAGTGACATAGCTGCGGCGAATGCCCTGCTTTATGAGCATGACGTTTTGTGGACCAATGGCAACAATGAGGGAAAGACCCAGCGCGAATCCTGCAATCACAATCGACATAGCTTCTACTATGAACCCGATGCCCGATGAAGTCCATTTGATGATTCTTCATTTGGTTTAAAATTGCTTCATGAACCCTGTACACCTGGAAACTCTGCTCACGATTGTTGATGAAGGCAGCTTCGAAGTTGCCGCTGCGGTCCTGGGAATCTCACCTTCTGCTGTCAGTCAGCGCATCAAAGCGCTGGAATCGAAAACCGGCCGTGTCCTGCTACGCAGGGCTAGCCCTGTGACTGCCACTGAAGCCGGTGAGGTTCTCGTGCAGGCTGCGCGTCGTATGGCGTTGGTGCAAGCGGAAACGCTTGCGCAGTTGGGTGATAGTCTCACCCGTGTTCCGCTGACAATTGCGATTAACGACGACTCGTTGGCGACGTGGTTTAAGCCGGTGATTGCTGATATCGCAAAGCAACGCTCCGCCGCACTACGCATCCGCATTGAGGATGAAGCGCGTTCCCTAGCCCTGCTGCGCCGTGGTGACGTCCTGGGCGCGATTACGCGTGAAAGCACCCCGGTGGCAGGCTGTGAGTCCACCTTTGTCGGCACGATGCTTTATAAGGCAGTGGCCACACCAGACATTGCTGCGGCTTTTCATGCCGGTGAAAGCACCTGGGAAACGATGCCGCTGATTGGCTATGGTCCTAACGACCAGATTCTCGATGATGCGATTCGGGACCGCTTCGTCGACCCGCAAAGTGCACGTGCGCGTGTGTCGCAGATTCCGTCCTCGGAAGGTTATCTGGATGCCGTACGCGTCGGACTGGGGTGGGGACTAGTCTCCCAAGCCCAAGCCGGTGGGCTCATTGCGAGTGGCGAACTGGCAGTGCTCGATGAAAAACCACTGCGTATTGACCTGTATTGGCAGCGTTGGCAGCTGGAATCACCGATGTTAGGTCAGCTCACTGAGGCAGTTCTGCGTGCGGCGAAGACGCTCGCGCCGCGTTAGCGCTGGAAGGGCAGTGGGTTCTTGACCTCTTCGCCAGCCGGGATTGCGCCGGGCAGGGTAGTGCCTTCTGCAAAAGGCGTGCCACCGAAGCGGTCGCGGTCGTGCGGCTGTGCCAACCAATCCAGCGCAGGGCCGATGGGTACGACTTGGGTGGGATTAATCTCCTGGTGAGTGATGAAGTAGTGCTGCTTGATTTCTGCAAAGTCGGTGGTGTCACCGAAACCAGGCAGCTGGAAAAGCTCCTGGAGGTAACCGCGGATATTCGGTAGCTCCGCCATCTTGTGTCGCGAGCACTTGAAGTGCGAGTAGTAGACCGGGTCGAAACGAATCAGCGTGACAAACAAGCGGATATCGGTTTCCGTGATGTGCGGGCCGACCATGTAGCGCTGCTTGCCTAAGCGCTCTTCTACCCAGTCGAGGGCTTCCCAGAGTTCCTCATAGGCTTCGTCATAAGCATCTTGCGAACCGGCGAAACCGCAGCGGTACACGCCATTGTTGATGGCGCGGAAGATATAGGGGTTAATCTCATCGATCTCCTCGGCATACTCTGCCGGGTAGAGATTCGGTGCACCTTCACGGTGGAAGTCAGTCCATTCGGTGATGAAGTCGCGCACGATGGAAGGGAAGTCATTGGTGACTACGCGTACGGATGATTCCTCGACTAGTGCTGGCACCGTAATTCCGCGCGGGTAGTCGGGGTAGCGATTAAAGTACGCATCCTGCAAACGCTTAATGCCAAGCACCGGGTCAACCTCACCGGGGTCAAGATCAAAAGTCCAGGAACGCTTATCGTGTGTGGGACCAGCCAGTGCCAAGGAGACGGCGTCTTCCAGTCCTAATAAACGACGAGCAATCACCGCACGATGCGCCCACGGGCAGGCACGGGCGGCGGCTAAGCGGTAGCGGCCTGCCTCCATCGGCCACAGGTAGGTTCCATCAGGCTGCTCAGTCACGTCCGTTACCGACGGTGAGATTCGGTCGTTGATGTAGTCGGTATCGCGAACGAATTCGCCATCCGGGTCAGCGTTTTGGGGTGCACCTTCCCAGTCGGGATGTTCTGGGCTAACGGACACGGTGGCAATCCCCTCGCAAAGTAATCGAAATAGACGTTATCTGATATCCAAAACTACCAAGCTGCAAAAATTGGTGCCAAGTGTGCACCTTTTGGACTGTGTTGCACGCCGCGCCGAGTTCATTAGCGCAGCGTGGGACCAAAGTGACCTAGTTTGAAAGCATGAGCAAGCGAAATGTACCTGATAAAGCCACTGATTTTGATGATGAACTAGACGTTCCCACCTATCGTGGCGACGCTGCCACGCCGAAGGGGCGCGACACGGCAGGCACCGCTAAGGACAACAGCAACAACGAAACTGTCTCTTTTGCCAAGCCCTCCAAGGCCCGCAAGGTAGCCAAACCGGAATCTGCTAAGAAGGCAGACAAAGCCGCTGCCACGGGCAGCGTTGCCGAGGCGGACAAGGCCGACACCACGTCCGTTAAGAAGGCAGACAAAGCCGCTGCGGCGGGCACTGCTGCTAAGAAGGATAAGGCAGATCCGGCAGAGGCGAAGACCAGCATTTTCGAGCGTGCTGGACGTGCACAGCCGCAGGAGATTAAGCCCAGCGCACCAAAGCCAAGTGCAAAACCAGAACCGACCGAGGTCATGTCTGCTGGTTCGGATAACGCTCGGACCGAGCAGTACTCCGATGCACCGCAACGCGACTACGGTTCTGCGCAGACCACGCAATTCGACACCCCGAGCGACAACGCGGATGCTGACTTCGCACCGCGTGCGGGTGCGGCAACCGCCGGTGCCGCTACTGGCGGCGCTGCCGCGTATGCTTCCGCCGACGCCAACCGCGCACAGATGGATCCGGCCTACGCACAGGATCCAGCACTGCAAGACGAGCCGGTAGAAACCGAAGAAGAGCGCGAAGCACGCTTGGCGGAAGAACAGCGCCTGGCTGAAGAAAAGGAAGGCTACCGCAACTACGGTCGCCGCGGCACCTTGGACTTCGGCTTGCTGCTGGTACGCCTTGGCGCTGGTATTTACCTGTTGCTGGCCGGCCTGGCTACCTTCTTCACTCTCGGTGGTGGCGAAGGTGTTTCTGGTCTGGAAGCAGAGTTCGGCGCCTATGCCTGGGCAACACAGCTCGCCATCGCAGTACCAGTGATGCAGCTGGTCGCCGGTGCATTCCTTATCCTGGGTCTGCTAACCCCGGTCGCCGCCATGGTCGGCCTGGTCGTGACCGGCTTTACCGCACTGCACGAGCTCTTCATCTCCGGTGCAGGACTCGACATCTTCGCCTGGCCAGAAAGCGTCTGGCTCTCGGTTGTCCTCTTCGTTATCGCAGTAGCCCTGCAGTTTAGCGGCCCTGGCTTTATCGCACTGGACTTCAAACAGTCCTGGGCACGCCGCCCACTGGCCAGCTCCTGGATCTTCATCATCGTCGGTGTAGCCGTCCTAGTCGCCCTGTGGTGGTTCGGAGCAGCCGTTAACCCGCTTCCTTAAAAGCCTCGTCTCAAGACGAAGCCATAGGCAACGAAATTGCCTAACTAAGCCGCGCAGATTGCGCGGCTTTCTTCTTGCTCCCTTGATTTCCAGCCTGGAAACTGTATTGTTTTCCGTAGAGGAAACCACGCCGTGGCACGAGCTGGAGTAGGAGAGTATCGCCATGGACGAAGTAAATGAGGCCCTGCGCTTCCACCAGGATGTGCAGGCGCGTTCGCAGAAGGAAGTGCGTCGACCCCGCTGGTTGGTAGCTTTGATTGCAACCGTGTTTACGGTGTTGGTGGTGCTCACAACGTTTCAGCTCAGCACTGGGTGGCTGCTGCTGTGGA
Organism: Corynebacterium camporealensis; assembly: GCF_000980815.1. NCBI lineage: Bacteria > Bacillati > Actinomycetota > Actinomycetes > Mycobacteriales > Corynebacteriaceae > Corynebacterium > Corynebacterium camporealensis. Next base: position 1,093,272 of record NZ_CP011311.1, read on the forward strand.
TCATCGGCTTTGGTCTCTTCGCAATTGGGGTGGGGGTGTATGAGTCGCGTCGGATGAAGTCACGTCCGGCACTTCGCCAGGATCCTCGCGATGGGGACCCCAAGTTTTCCAGGAGGTACGTCGCTGCTTTAGCTGTGATGTTCTGGCCGATGGTGGCAGGGATCATTACGGATTTCGCTGATCCAGTGTGGTTGATAGCTGTGATCGCGGTGCTGTGCTTTGTGCATACGTACTGGGCTTTCGGTAGCGATGCGTTGTTGGGGCGAGCCTGATGGCTCAGTTAGATCCGATCATTCACCCACTACCGCGCTTCAAAATCTGTGCGGTGCTCAACGCCTATCACGCTGTGGGCGCAGGGGAGTCAGTGCGCCGTGAGATGCAGTTTGCGGTGCTGCGCAAGGAAGTAGACATGTCGGCAGCCTCGCTGTCGAAGCAGCTCAACGTCCTGGAAGACGCTGGCTACATCGAGCGCTTCCGCGAGTATGGATCCACCCGCAGCAAGGACAAAGTTTGGGTAATGCTCAGCGAGCAAGGTGTCAAGGCCTTTGAGGAACACCTAGCGGCACTCAAGGAAGCTGCCGGGGGCAGCTTCTAGCTGAAGCAGCACTGAGAGGCTGCTACATGGCATGCAGTATTAGGCCTTGGTCGCAGTTTCGGTCTTGGCAGCGGCGTTTTCATCGTTAAGCGCGACGCCTTCGGTGTTGGGTTTAGGGATAAACCGCAGGCAGAGGGCGAAGAGCGCGAAGGTGATGACTGCCAGCCAGACGAAATCGCTGACTAGGAACTTTTGGTAGCTTTCCAGGGTGAAGACGTCGATTTGGTCGCCGAACCACCACTTCGGTGGGGTGGTGACCAGCATGGCAGTCCAGGCGGTGAGTACGGCGAGCAGGGAACCGGCAATCCAGGTGTGGTGGCGCCAGGTCCAGGCGCGGTAGAAGAGCACTGGGATGATAAGGGCCAGCCAGACCCAGTGGTGCGACCAGGAGACCGGCGAGATCAGCAGCATGACGACGGCGGTGGTCAGTTGGGCATCGATAAGCATGTTACGCTTGAGTAGCGCCAGAATCAGCATGGAGCCCAGCACCACGGTGACCAGGGCAAGAATGATCCATGCGACGTTAATCCAGGTGCCGTAGTCCTCCATGGCCTCCTTAGAGGTGAACATGCGCTGGATTACGCCCTTGATGGAGGAGTTGGACTGATACTCGGTCGCCACGCCGATGTCGTCGCCGCGGCCCATGTTGAGCAGCTTTTCGGAGAAGAACTCCACGAAGGCCTGCCAGCGGAATGCGGCGGCCACCAGGGTTGCGGCGATAGCCGAGCCAATAGCGATGAGAATGGGCTTGATTTCCTTGCGCAGCAGGAAGTACAGCAGCATCGCCAGTGGGGTGATTTTGATGGCAGCAGCCAGGCCGATGAGCACGCCTTGGGGAAGGAAACGCTTGCGGGGGACGAGGTCTAGAACCACCAGCGCCATAATGACGATGTTGATCTGCGCAAAGCCATTGTTGAGGTGGATGGGCTCAAACAACATGGTGCCCGCCCACACCAGGGCAGTGGCAGGCAGCAGCCAGCGCTGATTCTTCATGATGGCGCGTAGGACGAAGTACAGGCAGACCAGCACCAAGAGATCGGAGAGCACGATCATGATGTCGCCGGCCATGTTGTGGTCCATCCAGTCAAAGGCCGTGAGCGGAACCATAATCAGTGCGCCGAAAGGAGGGTAGATAAACGGCAGTAAGATATCACCAGCCAGCATTGGCTCCGAGTAGACGGAGCGGCCATCGAGGAAAGCCTGCACACCCTCCCGGTAGACGACCATGTCGACAGGGAAGTCCGTAATCCGGGTATGGGAAATAACTCCCAGGAGTCCTAGAAGGAGCCCGGCGACAGTAAGAAGAATGCGTAGCGGCTGCGACTGCGTAGTTTTCATCGTTTCCATACTTTAAGGCATGGAGCTTAAAAACCCATGCAGCCCCTACCGGGAGAAATTCGGTAGAGGCTGTGAGTTGGGTTGACTAGCCCAAAAGTTAGTCAACGCTGCTTAGTGTGGCGTGGTGGAGCGACGCCTAGTTGACGTAGCCGTCGACGACGCGGACAGCACCGCGGTCAGCGGAGGTGGTCAGGGCGGCGTAGGCGCGCAGTGCCTTGGTGATCGGGCGGTTGCGCTCCTTCGGGGTCCAGGGCTTGTCGCGCTTGAGCTGCTCGGTGCGGCGCTCAGCGATGGTTTCGTCGCTAACATCCAGGCTTAATTCGCGGTTGCGGATGTCGATGCGGATGGTGTCGCCGTTTTCGACCAGGCCGATGAGACCGCCGTGGGCGGCCTCCGGGGAGATGTGGCCGATCGATAGGCCGGAGGTACCGCCGGAGAAGCGACCATCGGTAATCAAGGCACAAGCCTTGCCCAGGCCGGAGCCCTTGAGGAAGGAGGTCGGGTGCAGCATCTCCTGCATGCCCGGGCCGCCGGCGGGGCCTTCGTAGCGAATGACGATGACATCGCCCGGCTGGACTTCCTTGTTCAGAATGATGGAGACGGCTTCTTCCTGGGACTCGACCACGCGGGCTGGGCCGGAGAAGGTCCACAGGTTTTCTTCCACGCCGGCAGCCTTAACGATGGCGCCGTCCGGAGCCAGGTTGCCGCGCAGGACCACCAGGCCACCATCGGAGGAGAAAGCGTGTTCAGCAGAGTGGATGCAGCCGTTTTCCTGGTCGGTATCCAGTTCATCCCAGCGGTTGGACTGGGAGAAAGGCTCAGTGGTGCGCTTACCACCCGGGGCAGCGTAGAAGAGCTCGCGCGCCTCATCGGTGGTGTGGCCAGAACGGATATCCCAGTCGTCAAGCCACTGCTCAGCGTTGTCGTACAGCGCGGTGTGTACCTTCAGGTTGAGGTGGCCAGCGCGGCGCAGCTCACCCAGGATGGCCGGGATGCCACCGGCGCGGTGGACATCTTCGATGTGGTAGGTGCCATTCGGGGCAACCTTGGACAGGCATGGCACGCGGTAGGAGATTTCGTTGATGTCCTCCAGTGTGAAGTCAACCTCGCCTTCCTGGGCCGCAGCCAGGGTGTGCAGGATGGTATTGGTCGAACCACCCATGGCCATATCCAGTGCCATCGCGTTGGAGAACGCCTCCTTGGTTGCGATGGAACGCGGCAGCACGGCGTCGTCTTCTTCGCCGTAGTAGCGGCGGCACATATCGACGATGGTCTGACCAGCCTGGACGAACAGATCGCGGCGAGCGCTGTGGGTAGCCAGAGTGGTGCCGTTGCCCGGCAAGGCCAGGCCCATGGCCTCAGTCAGGCAGTTCATGGAGTTTGCGGTGAACATACCGGAGCAGGAACCACAGGTCGGGCAGGCAGACTCTTCGACGGTGAGCAGGTCTTCATCGGACACTGCATCGGAAGCCGACGCGGTAATTGCAGTAATCAGGTCAGTCGGGGCGTGGGCAACACCATCGACTACGACAGCCTTACCGGCCTCCATCGGACCACCGGAGACGAAGATGGTCGGGATGTTCAAACGCAGCGCAGCATTGAGCATGCCCGGGGTGATCTTGTCGCAGTTAGAGATACACACCAGGGCATCGGCGGTGTGCGCATTGGCCATGTACTCGATGGAATCGGAGATGATTTCACGCGAAGGCAGCGAGTACAGCATGCCGCCGTGGCCCATGGCGATGCCGTCATCGACAGCAATGGTGTTGAATTCCTTCGGCACGCCACCGGCTTCGCGGACGGCATCAGCAACGATGTCGCCTACATTCTTCAGGTGCACATGGCCCGGAACGAACTGGGTATAAGAGTTAGCGATAGCCACGATTGGCTTACCGAACTCATTTTCGCGGGTACCGGTTGCACGCCACAGGGCACGCGCACCGGATGCCTGACGGCCAACGGTAGTGACTTTAGAACGCAGTGGGTACATGGTGGTTATTCCTTAGAGTCGGTGGGTTTAGGGGCCTTGCTTTCCGATGCCGGCTTGTCCTGCTGGGCAGCGAGCTCCGGGTGCTCCTGGAGATACTCTTCGTATTCTTCCTTGGTCAGCAGAATCTGCTGGCCATCGCGGTGAATGATGGCGACCTTGTCATCGGCAGCTTCCTGACCTGCAGTCAAAGCATCCGGAATGCGGCCGCGGGAGGCGCCTTCCAGACGAGGAAGGCTGTTAAAGGTCACGCCGGGAAGCTTGAATTCCTCGCCGGACTGGGTCCGGGCGAAGGCGTGGGCCTTGCGGAAACCGATGCCCGCAAGGTCTTTCCAGGCGATGGACTTGTTGCCGCGGAAGGCATATGTAATGGCAATGCCTTCCTCACTAACGCGGGTGCGGGCTTTGAGCACCCACCACACTGCAAGAACCGGAATGATGAGCAGCCACACCAGATATTGCGGTGCCCAGCCCACCATCAACAACACGATGGCAGAAAGCAGCGCAATGGCCAGGATATGGTCACGGGCGGGCTTGAAAACCTCAGTCTCGATTGCATTTCCAGCCGGGGTAGCGGCTGTGTTCTTGGCGGACTTAGAGGAACGAGGTGACGTCATGACGGCAATGTTAATGGAAGTACTTCAGCTACTGCGAACCGCCCCACCACCGACATTTCATTATTTGAGATCAATATCCCAAAAATGGGGGTGTAATGTCGCGCGCTCTTTTCTGTCAGTGTATAGTTCGTCTCATGATCATTATTCGACTTCAGCTTCCGGTAGTAGTAGCGCGGCGCTTGCCGTAGCGACACCCCAGTTGTTGTCGATATTGCAAGCGCCCTCGCTCAGCTTCTACCCAAGCTGAGACGGGGGCTTTGCTATATGCGATTACCCATTGCATGCCTGATCTGGTCCCACCACCCCCGGGATCGAAGTAAAAGTTAAGTGATTTACCCCAAGGAGCAACCACCGTGGCAGCACCTTCACAGCCCACACCGGCTTCGGTGGCCCCTGCGAAAAAGCAGGGCCCTGAGCGCATGACCGGCGCAGAAGCAATTGTTCGCACCCTCGAAGACCTTGGTACCGACTTGGTATTCGGCATTCCGGGCGGCGCAGTGCTCCCGCTTTATGACGCACTGCATGAGTCCGACAAGCTGCGCCACGTGCTCACCCGCCACGAGCAGGGTGCTGGCCACGCGGCTGAGGGTTACGCCCTCGCCTCCGGAAAGGTAGGCGTGTGCATCGCGACCTCCGGTCCGGGCGCAACCAACCTGGTGACCCCGTTGGCCGATGCCAACCTGGATTCTGTTCCGGTCGTCGCCATTACCGGCCAGGTGGGCCGTAGCCTCTTGGGCACTGACGCCTTCCAGGAAGCAGATATCCGCGGCGTGACGATGCCGATTACTAAGCACAACTACATCGTCACTGACCCGAATGACATCCCGGGCGCGATTGCTGCGGCATTCCACCTGGCCTCGACTGGCCGTCCGGGCCCAGTCTTGGTGGATATTCCGAAAGACGTGCAGAACTCCACGCTGGAGTATCACTTCCCGCCAAAGCTGAACCTGCCAGGTTACAAGCCGACGACCACCCCGCATCGTCGTCAGATCAACCAGGCAGTCAAGCTGATTGCTAAATCCAAGAAGCCAGTTCTCTACGTGGGCGGCGGCGTTATCAAGGCCAACGCACACCGCGAGTTGCTGGAATTTGCTGAGTACACCGGCATCCCAGTGGTCACCACCCTCATGGCCCTGGGCGCTTTCCCAGAATCTCACCCACAGTTCATGGGTATGCCAGGTATGCACGGCACCGTCCCGGCAGTGGCTGCACTGCAGCGCGCGGACCTCATTATTGCTGTGGGCGCGCGTTTCGATGACCGCGTCACCGGTGACACCGAGACCTTCGCGCCGAAGGCTAAGGTCATCCACGCCGATGTCGACCCGGCAGAAATCGGCAAGATTCGCGAAGTCAATGTCCCTATCGTCGGCGATGCACGCGAGGTGCTGCTGCAGCTGACCAAGAACTACGAGCGCAACTCCGATCTCAACCCGCCGCGTCTCGATGACTGGATGCACTACCTGGGCGACCTGCAGGATCGTTTCCCGCGGGGCTACACGCCTACCGATGACGGCCTGCTCAACCCGCAGTTCGTGCTGGAAAAGCTCAGCGAAACCGTCGGCCCGGATGCCATCTACTGTGCAGGCGTGGGCCAGCACCAGATGTGGTCTGCACAGTTCATTGACTTTGAAAAGCCACGTTCCTGGATCAACTCCGGCGGTGCCGGCACCATGGGCTATGCCGTTCCGGCAGCACTCGGTGCCAAGGCTGCGATGCCGGACAAGGAAGTCTGGGCCATCGACGGCGATGGTTGCTTCCAGATGACCAACCAGGAGCTGACTACTGCTGCACTCGAAGGCTTCCCGTTCAAGGTTGCTGTCATTAACAACGGCAACCTGGGCATGGTTCGCCAGTGGCAGACCCTGTTCTTCGACAAGCACTACTCGAATACCAAGCTGCGCGAGAAGGACGTCTTCGTTCCGGACTTCGTTGGCCTGGCAGAAGCACTCGGCTGTGAAGCCATCCGCGTGCGCACCGAGGAAGAAGTCGTACCGGCTATTGAGCGTGCCCGCGAAATCAACGACCGCCCAGTTGTCATCGACTTCATCGTCGATGAGGACGCACAGGTGTGGCCGATGATTGGCGGCGGCGCCTCCAATGAGGAAATCCAGTACGCACTGGGTCTGCGCCCGCTTTTCGACGAATCCGAGTCCGCAGCCGAAGAACCGGCTGAAATCCACGATGCCATCGAGGAGGCCTAAAACAATGGCTGAGCAAGAAATCACCCGCCACACGCTTTCTGTACTCGTCGAGGACATCGAGGGCATCATCTCCCGCGTGGCCGGTATGTTTACCCGCCGCGGCTACAACCTTATTTCTCTGGTGTCCGCACGCACTGAGGTCAAAGGTATTAACCGCCTGACCATCGTCATCGACGCTTCTGACGTCATCATCGAGCAGGTCACCAAGCAGCTCAACAAGATCATCCCGGTCATCAAGGTCGTCGAGCTGGATGAAAGCACCACTGTCGCCCGCGCGATTATGTTGGTGAAGGTGGCAGCTGACAACAGCAACCGCCCGCAGGTTGTCGATGCCGTCAACATCTTCCGTGCCCGCATCGTCGATGTGGCACAAGAATCCGTGGTGGTGGAGGCCACCGGTACGCCGGGCAAGCTCAAGGCTTTGCTAGCAGTGCTGGAACCCTTCGGCATCAAGGAACTGGTCCAGTCTGGCCACGTCGCGTTGGCGCGCGGTCCGAAGTCCATGGCACCGACCAAATAAATCTCACAATGTGAACGTTTCATCTCGCACTGTGGTATAACTGAAGGTATAACTGCAGATTCAATCTCAACGTTCCATCCCAACTTGTTAAAGAGGAGAACACAATGGCAATCGAGACTTTCTACGATGACGACGCCGACCTGTCCATCATCCAGGGCCGCAAGGTAGCCATCGTCGGCTACGGCTCCCAGGGCCACGCTCACGCACAGAACCTGCGTGACTCCGGTGTGGAGGTCGTCATCGGCCTGCGCGAGGGTTCCAAGTCTGCTGCTAAGGCAGAAGAGGCTGGCTTCGACGTCAAGACCGTTGCTGATGCTGCTGCATGGGCTGACGTCGTTATGGTGCTGGCACCGGATACCTCCCAGAAGGAAATCTTCGAAAAGCACATCGCTCCGAACCTGGAGGACGGCAACGCTCTGTTCTTCGGCCACGGCCTGAACATCCACTTCAAGCTCATCGAGCCGGCTGAGAACATCACCGTCGGTATGGTTGCTCCGAAGGGCCCGGGCCACCTGGTTCGCCGCCAGTTCGTTGACGGCAAGGGCGTTCCGTGCCTGATCGCTGTTGAGCAGGATCCGAAGAACGAGGGCCACGACCTGGCTCTGTCTTACGCTGCAGCCATCGGCGGCGCACGCGCCGGCGTTATCCCGACCACCTTCGAGGCTGAGACCGTCACCGACCTCTTCGGTGAGCAGGCTGTCCTGTGTGGTGGTACCGAGTTCCTGGTCAAGACCGGCTTTGAGGTTCTGGTTGAGGCTGGCTACGAGCCAGAGATGGCTTACTTCGAGTGCCTGCACGAGCTCAAGCTCATCGTGGACCTGATGTTCGAAGGCGGCATCGCCAACATGAACTACTCCGTGTCCGACACCGCAGAGTTCGGCGGCTACATCTCCGGCCCGCGCGTTATCGATGCTGACACCAAGAAGCGCATGAAGGACATCCTCTCCGACATCCAGGACGGCACCTTCACCAAGCGCCTCATCGCCAACGTCGAGGACGGCAACAAGGAGCTCGAGGGCCTGCGCGAGGACTTCGCCAAGCACGAAATCGAGACCACCGGCTCCAAGCTGCGTGACCTGATGAGCTGGGTTAAGAACCCGCTCGACCAGACCGCTTAATAAATAGCGGCGTAGGAGCGCCCAGCACCCCTACATCTCCTCAAGGTGGGCTCCCAACCGGGAGCCCACCTTTTTGCATGCCTAGACCTGCTTTCGTGAGAGAACTTTCATTTTCCCTGGGCCCAAGATGAAGAAGCTTTCATAGCGGAAAATTCCTGCAATTTGGCGTTTAACCTGCGAATTAGGAACAGAAAAACACGTCCACCACCAACGGTGACCATCTGGCAGGAGCAGGGAACATGAACTTTAGCGCCGACGCACACGACACCATCCGCGTGGTGTTGTATAGCCACGACTCCCAAGGCATGGGGCATGTCCGCCGCAACTTAGCCATCGCCCATGAACTAGCACGCACGTTGCCGGAGCTTAGCGGCAAGAAAGTCTCCGGACTTCTAATTTCCGGTGCGGTCAACGCCCAAGTCTTTGGGCTGCCGGAAGGCTTTGACTGGTTCTTTATCCCCAGCATCGCCAAAAGCCCGAAAGGCTATATTCCTCGCAATCTGGATGCCGACTGGAATACCCTCCGGGCAGTGCGCTCGCGTGCAATATCGGGTGCGTTGCGTGGCTTTAACCCAGACCTGGTCATCGTGGACCGCCACATCTACGGCGTCGACCACGAGCTGCGCATCCCGCTGCAGAAACTGCGCCAGCACAATCCAGAGACCAAGATCGTCCTGGGCATGCGCGAGGTTCTCGACTCACCACTTATCGCGCAACAAGAGTGGGACCAGCTGGGCGCACCGTGCGAAGTCGATGCGCTTATCGATGAAGTCTGGATCTACGGCGATAGCCGCATCCATGATCCAGTTCGCACCGGCGAGCTTCCCAGCTACTTAGCCGAAAAGGCGCGCTATACCGGTTACCTGTCTTTAGGCCGTGCCGAATCCGAAGCACCCACCGAACAGCCCTGGGACAAACCCTTCATACTGACTACTGCCGGTGGTGGCGCCGATGGCCACCAACTACTCAGTGCCGCAGTAGCCATGGAGGTCCCTGCCGGACACCGCCACATCGTGGTCACCGGCCCGCACCTAAGCCAAGCAGAGTTTGATGAACTCAACGACGCTGCAAGTCCACACACGACCGTCTACCGCATGTGGCCTGGTTTAGCCGCTGTCATGGGGGAGGCCGCCGCGGTGATTTCCATGGGCGGCTACAACACCGTCGCAGAAATCCTTGCCACTGAAACCCCAGCGCTCATCGTCCCGCGGGAGTACCCACGCTTAGAACAACTCATCCGCGCATTAGCTCTGCAAAAGCACGCCGCACTCGATGTCTTACGGCCTTACTCGTTGACCCCAGAAGCACTCGCTGACTGGGCACAGGCCAACGCCGGCAAGAAGGTGAACCGCACCCGCATTGAACGCGCTGGTCTTCAGCACGTAGGACAACTCGCTGCTGAGCTGCTGCGCGGGGAAGAACTCACCGCCGAATTAGCGCAACTCGTAGGAGCACAATCATGAACAAGATCGCTTATATCGTGAAGGTTTACCCACGCTTTTCAGAAACCTTCATCGTCACCGAAATTCTTGGCCGCGAAGCACAAGGCGAAGACATCAGTATTTACGCCATGCGTCCGACCACGGATACCCGATTCCATCCGGAACTATCCCGAGTCAAAGCCCCGGTGTCCTGGATTCCACGGCCGCACAATGCACGGCGCTTTTGGAGCCAAGTCTCTGAAAGTCTCACTGACCCTGACATGGCAGCCCGTTTCGCCCAGATTCTCCCGGAGCTGTCCCAACTTGCTGCCTCCGATGTCGCTCAAGGCGTGGCTTTAGCCCAGCGCGTGCGTGCCGATGGCATCACCCACCTACACGCTCACTTCGCATCGCTATCCGGGCGAATGGCATGGATTGCCTCGCAGCTCACCGGCATTGGATACACCCTGACCACGCATGCCAAGGACATCTTCCACGACGACGTCGATAAGACCTGGCTGCGCCGCATCTGCGCAGACGCCGACAACGTCATCGCGATTTCTCGATTCAACGAAAACTACCTGCGTGCTGAACTCGAAGGCACCGGCGCCAACATCGTGCAGCGCTACAACGCATTAGAACTCGAACGCTTTCCGTTCACACCGCGTAGCGCATCCAGCTCCGCTCTACGCATTATCGCGGTGGGACGACTGGTCCCGAAGAAGGGCTTTAGTCACCTGCTGCAGGCCCTACGTCAGCTCACCGATCGTGGGGTAGAAGCACACCTGACCTTGGTAGGCGAAGGCGAACTGCAGGAGCAACTAGATCAAGAGGTTCACGACTTAGGCCTCGACGAGCACGTCACGATGCCCGGTGCACTTAATCAAGCAGAAGTCATTGACTTACTTCAACAATCGGACGTCTTCGCTGCACCGTGTGTGCCAGCTGCCGACGGCAATCTCGATGGCTTGCCCACGGTGGTGCTGGAAGCAATGGCCTTAGGCACTCCAGTCCTTGCCACCGACGTCACGGGCTTGCCAGAAGTCGTCATCAATAACGACACCGGCGTGCTTATCACGCTTGATGAGGTGGAACCGGACTTGGCCACAGCGCTTGCCGATGCCCTCGAATCCTTCAGCAACGGCGATCCCGACACCGAAACCTTGACTCGTAATGCGCGCAGGCTTATCGAGGACAACTTCGACAACCGCCTGCAAGCCCAAGCCCTGTATGAACTGGAGGTGGGAAGCTCATGCGTATCGCTTACATCTGCGTAGATCCCGGCATTCCCATTTTCGGGACCAAAGGCGCTTCCGTCCACGTTCAAGAAGTTATCCGAGAGTTGCGCAAAGCAGGCCACGACGTACATGTCTATGCCACCCGCGTGGGCACCGATGTCCCGGCGGACTTGCAGGATATTCCTGTCACCCGCTTCAAGTTGGGTACGAAGGAACCGGAAGCTCGTGAGAACGCCCAAATTCAAGCCAGTGCTGACATCGTTGCAGCCTTGACCGATGATGGTGCGGAGTTTGTTTACGAGCGCTACTCGTTGTTCTCCACGGCGTTGGCAGATTCTGGTCTGCCCGGAATCCTGGAAGTCAATGCACCGCTTATCGATGAACAACGCACCCACCGCGTACTCATCAACGACTTAGCTGCACAGCGCGCACTGCAGGTACAGGTGCGCGCCGCACGCGCGGCCATCTGTGTTTCTGAAGCCGTAGCCAATTGGGTGCGTGCTTCTGTCCCGAACACAGACAACGTGCACGCGATTGCCAATGGCGTGAACACCGATCGCATTCGACCACAGCCAGAAACACCGGGCGTGCCAGTTGTCACCTTCGTTGGAACGCTCAAGCCCTGGCATGGCACTGAATACCTCATCCGCGCGGCGGCACACGCGCAGCAGCAGTGGCGTTTGCGCATCATTGGTGATGGTCCTGAGCGCGAGCACCTCGAGTTCTTAGCACGCGGCCTCGGCCTCGAAGTCGACTTTTGTGGTGCCGTTCCACCAGAAGATATGCCGGCACAGCTGGCAGGTTCTGCTGTTGGTGTTGCGCCTTATCCTGCACCGAAAACTAACGATGCACATTACTTTTCACCCCTAAAAGTCTACGAATACCTAGCTGCGGGACTGCCAGTTGTGGCTACACGTGTGGGGCAGGTTCCCGGCGCGCTCGGCGGCGTCGTCAAGCAGGAGGATTCCGATCACCTAGAGGTCCGCGAAGCCGGGGTCATCGTGGAAGGTTCCTCCCCAGAGGCGTTGGCGCAGGCTATTGACTACCTCGTAACAGATGCGCATCTGCGTGCCACAACGGGCGCACGCGCGCGTGAGTTGGCGGTGTCCCAGCACAGTTGGGCAGGAGTTGTATCCCAGATGTGGGAGCTGGCTCATGGCTAAGAAGTTGGAAAAGCGTGCGGTGCAACGCACGGTGTCGTTGGTGTGGCCGGATGTGAAACCCCATCGCACCTTGGCAATGGGTGGTGTGGTGGCACTGCTGTTTGAGGTTGCCTTCCGCGTGTTAGAGCCCTGGCCGTTGAAGTTCGTCGTGGACGCGGTGTCTGTCTCAATGGGCGTGGATCAGGAGGGCCGTCCGGCGACGACCGGTTTGCTACTGGCTTGTGGCGTTGCAGTGATCCTCTTTGTTGGACTGCGCGCACTGTCGAATTACCTGGCCACGGTGGCTTTTGCCCTCGTGGGCTCAAGGGCATCCACGCGTTTGCGTGCGCGGGTCTTCCAGCATGTTCAGGGCCTGAGCATGCAGTATCACGCGAAGAATCGCTCGGCGGATACGGTCCAACGCATTGTGGGCGATGTGGGCAAGCTGCAAGAAGTTGCTGTCACCGCGGGTCTGCCGTTGTTGGCGAACGTGGTCACCTTGGTGGTCATGCTGATTGTGATGCTGGTGATGGACGCGTGGCTAGCGATGATCGTCGTTGCTGCCCTGTGCATCTTTCCGCTGTTATCGCTGACGACGACGAAGCGGATCACGAAGGCCTCACGTAAGACTCGCAAAGCCGAAGGACAGCTGGCCAACACCGCCCAAGAAGCACTCAGTTCGATTACCGTCGTGCAGGCTTATGGCCTGGAAGAGCACTTGGGTGAGCGCTTTACCTTCGCAAACAAGAAATCGCTGAAAGATGGAGTGAAGGCACGTCGCCTGGCAGCGCGTTTGGAGCGCGGCACCGATGTCATTGTCGGTCTGGCAACCGCTGCCATCCTAATTGGCGGTGCCTACCGGGTTCTCGACGGCGTGATGACCATTGGTGACTTGGTGCTGTTTACGACCTACCTCAAGACCACCATGAAGCCCCTGCGCGACTTAGCGAAGTACACCGGACGCATCGCGCGCGCTGCAGCCTCGGGTGAACGCGTTGCCGATTTGATGGACAAAGTCTCCGACGTGCGCAGCCCTGCCGACCCGCATATCCACGACCGCTACTTAGGCTATGTGGAGTTCAACAACGTCAGCACCATGTATGGACGCCAGAAGGTCCTTCACGGCGTGGACCTATTTATCCGCCCCGGTGAACACGTCGCCGTCATCGGCCCTTCGGGTGCGGGCAAGTCCACGCTGGTGTCCCTACTCGTGCGTGCCCAGGACCCCGCCTGGGGTGAAGTCACCATCGACGGCCACCCGTTAGAGGACCTGGAGTTAAGCCAACTGCGCCACAACATCTCTTTGTTGCATCAGGAAGCAGTGCTGTTTACCGGAACCGTGGCCGACAACATCCGCTTAGGGCGCTTCGATGCCACGGATTTCGAGATTGAAGAAGCTGCTGCAGCCGCCGGGGCGCATGCCTTCATCCAGGATCTGCCCGACGGCTATGACACCGTCGTCGGCGAACGCGGCGGCACGCTTTCTGGTGGCCAGCGCCAACGCATCGCGATTGCTCGAGCCCTGCTGCGCAATAGCCCTATCGTCATCCTCGACGAACCGACCACCGGACTGGATCCGGCATCGGCGCGTGGGGTGCTCAAGGGCATCGACAAGCTGGTCAACGGTCGCACCACGCTTTCGGTCACCCATGACGCCGAGGTCGCCCTGCGTGCAAGCCGCGTGGTGTGGCTGGAAGCAGGCCAAGTGCTTTTCGATGCCCCACCCAACGACCTACTCGAGAACAACGACACCTTCCAGCGCTGGGTCGCACAATCCACTACTGCCGAAGAGGTGAGACTCCTTGATGACGCTTAACCCCACATCCCTGCACAAGCACCTGAACAACGCACTCGATAGCGAGTGGCTTAGCGAGCACGTCGGCTCCGAAGTCGCCCCGACATATCTGCGTATCAAACCACACACCAGCCTGGTTGTTGCCTGGGCAGCCAATCCAGGCAGCCCGGGCAGCGAAAGGTATGGGTGGGCGCGGATGCTGTGGCCCGGCGCGCAAGCCAAAGCCGCTAAGGCCGTGGACCATGCCCGCAAGGCAGGGCAGCGACTCACCGGTTGCTGGCTTGATGATGACATCTTGTTCCAAGCCGGCGACCTGTGTGCCGATCCGAAACTGAGCAAGCACATCCGCCATGCGCACTTGCTGGATGACGTGGAGGTCCTACGCTATAACCCGCTGCGCCGCGTTGTACTGGCCACCGCGGATACGGTCTACCGGATTAGTACCCACTTGCAGCTACCGGCAGAGACCTACCGGCTTATTAGCCAGGCAGTCAACGTGCCGGAAATGCTGAGCAATTCCCGCGATGGGCTGAAAAGCCGTGCGAAGCGTGTCGGCTGTGGCGACCTCAGTAATTATGCAGGCACTGCTGGTACCAGCAGGGAGCATCAGCTGCATGCCGAGGCCGGTCGCCAACTCGCACAGCTTCATAACGTGTGCTTGCCAGCACACGGGCACAGGCAGGCATGCTCCGGGCTTAAACAGCTCTACGCTCATGCAACTGTTCTCGACCACCTAGATAGTGAGCTTGCCCAGCGCGTTCGCACGGTCGCCGCACACCTGCCGTTGGTGGTGGGCGAGCCGGTTACCGTGCATGGCGATGCCTCACCCGATCAGTTCCTTTACTCAGCAACCGGCGAGGTCTGGATGACTGACTTCGACCGCCTCGCTCTAGGACCAGCTGCACTCGACTTAGGTTCCTATCTTTCTGAGTGCTCCGATGCAGCTGGCGATTCCTTCTTGCAAGGCTACGAGGAACAGCGCCCGCTGCCGACTGAGTCTGAACTTCGCATCGCCCGTGCGCATTCCCTGGCAGCACGCCTGCTGACCCCGCTGCGGCAAGCACACTCCACCTGGCGCAGCGACATCACAACGCGCCTGGATGAAATGGAAGAGGTGCTGTCATGAGTAAGGCACTCGAGGTACTCAACCAACTGCCACTGGTGCGACGGGGATGGCCGGGCAAGGCTGGCTCCATCCTGGTCGAGGCATTCGATAACCAACACCGCCTGCGCGCCGGGAAGATAGGCGCTGATGGCGATATCACTTGGGCGCAGTTCGGTGAAGACAGAAAGCTCCCGTCGTTCCAGGTAGATACTGGTGAGCTACTCGTACACCGTTATGGCAAGCGCGCGGTAGTTCGTAGCGGCGACGTGATCACTAAGCACCTGCGTCCGGGCAAGGCACACGCAGTAGCGGAGAAGTCCATTCAAATCCGCAGTGCCTGCCGTCGCATCGGTCTCGGTGCGGCACAAGTCGTCGACCACGATGATTCCTCGGTGACCTTTGCGCTGTTGCCAGGACGCAGCGTGCACACTCTAGGCGATGATGCGCTTCCTGCCTGGCAGCAGTTTCTGGAGCTGTGGCCAAAGTGGCAGGAGCTCAACGTGGCAGACTTGCCGATGTTTAGCGCCTTGGATGAAGCCGAGACTCTACGGACCTGGGTAGGACATGCCGTGCAGCACGAGGTCACCTATAGCGACGAGATTGAAGAAGCTGCCGAGATTGTCTGCGATCGCCTCATCCGTGACATGCCCGAACCCGGCGCGCCGGGGCATGGTTTGTTGCACCGGGACCTGCACGACAAGCAACTGCTGTGGGATGGCGAGGCTTTGAGTGTTCTCGATGTCGATACGGCAGCCTATGGCGAGGTGGCACTGGATATTGGGAACCTCACGACGCATGTGCGCTTGCGAGCGCTCCAAGGAGTGCTGAGTCCCGACTGCGCGAAGCAGGTGCTAGATGGCTTAGAGGCCTTAGCGCCACAGGAGCGAACGAAGGTCTATGCCGACTCGGCGGCACTGCGACTTGCGTGTGTGTATGCCTTCCGGCCCACTGCGGCGAGCTGGTGGAAGCAATGGACACTGCGCGTATTGGATGAACTACTCGATGAAGGACAAGCACAATGAAGATTTCGGTGATTGGCTGCGGCTACCTCGGCGCGGTACACGCAGCATGTATGGCAAGCTTGGGACACGAGGTCATAGGTATCGATGTCGATGCGAGCCGCGTTGCGGCACTGAATGCGGGGCGCCCGCCGTTCTATGAACCGGGATTTCCGGAGGTACTTGGTGAAGCCCTAGCTACGGGGCGCCTACGCTTTGCGATGAACACTGACCCGGGCGTTATCGCCGATGCAGACGTGCACTTTATCGCTGTTGGTACGCCACAATCCTCGGATGGTGAAGCAGCTGATGTCTCCTACGTCGATGCGGCGGTGGACTTCATTATGGAAGCTATTAAGCACAGCACTCGTGATAGGTCCACGCCACCGGTGGTCGTCGGTAAGTCGACAGTTCCGGTGGGAACCGCAGCGCGTCTGCAGACGCGCCTGGATGCCGTTGGTGCACTGTTGGTGTGGAACCCGGAGTTCCTGCGGGAAGGGCATGCGGTTGCTGATACCTTGTGCCCGGACCGGATTGTTTACGGTCTGCCGGACAAGGGCGGGGAAGTAGCGCGCAGAGTACTCGATGAGGTCTACGCTGAGGCACTGTCGGCAGGTATACCGCAGGTGCTGACCGACTTCGCCACGGCAGAGTTGGTGAAGGTAGCGGCGAATTCGTTTCTTGCGACCAAGATCAGCTTTATCAACGCTATGGCGCAGTTGTGTGAGGCCACCGGTGGTGATGTCACGCAGCTGGCGGAAGCGATTGGGCATGATAAGCGCATCGGCAAGCATTTCCTGGGTGCCGGCATTGGCTTTGGCGGAGGCTGTTTGCCCAAAGACATCCGTGCTTTCGCCGCGCGCGCAGGGCAGTTAGACATCGCAGAAGTGGTGGACCTGCTGCACACCGTGGATGCGATTAACCATCAGGCAATGCGCCGGGTGGTCGCTGCCTGTGAGCGCGAGCTTGGCGATGTCCACAGCACCCACATCGGAATCCTCGGCGGGGCGTTTAAGGCGAACTCCGATGACATTCGCGAATCCCCAGCCCTCCTGATTGCCAGCGAGCTGGCCGCCCGTGGTGCGAGAGTGAGTATCTACGACCCACAGGCAGGTTCCAACATCGCCGCCAAGTACCCGGCGCTTAACGTCGTGGACTCGCTAGACGAGGCTGTGACGGGAGCAGACATGACGTTAGTGCTGACCGAGTGGAAGGAGTTTCGGGAGCTGAGTCCTGCGGACATCGCAAAGCATGGTGCACGCAGGCGGATTCTGGACGGGCGCAACATTTTAGACCCAGCCGAGTGGAAGGATGCTGGTTGGAGCTATACCGGCATGGGGCGGGCCTAGATTTTTCGCCGCGCGCCGGGGAAGGAGGCCGGGTAGGATTCGGGCCATGGGTTTTACCACGCCGAGCTATTCCTTATCCGACCTTTTCGCCCGGATTAACCGCGGCGATATCCAACTGCCCGACTTCCAACGCGCCTACTCCTGGGATGAAGACCGCATCCGTTCGCTGGTGGTGACAGTCCTGCGCGGATACCCGGTGGGTGCGCTCATGGCGCTTGATACCCGTGATGAGCACATGCGCTTTCGGCCCCGTCCGTTGGAAGGTGCGCCGGATAGGGGAGTTAACCCGGGCATGTTGCTTCTCGATGGGCAGCAGCGGCTTACGACGATGTACCAGTGTCTGGCAGGGGAAGGGTGGGTTAAGACCCGCGATTTTCGATCCAAGAAGATCGAAAGGACCTTCTACATCGATATTCGCACCGCGGTGTCCGAAGAGATCGTGCCGGATGAAGCCGTCTTTGCCGTTAACCGTTCCGGCGAGATTCGCTCCCACTTCGGCCCTGCTATCGATGGGCCGCTGCTCACGCGTGACGATGCCATCGCTAACTACTGCCTGCCCGTAGCCAGCCTGCTGCAAGAAGAAGGCACGGCCATGCTCTTCGCCATGGTTGCCAATGCCGATGCGGAAACCCAACGCGACCTCGCAGCCTTCAACAACCGCGTCTTGCGACCCCTGGCCGGCTACGACGTGCCAATCATGCGGGTGTTCCGCGATACCCATCGCGCCGGGCTGGGTTCGATTTTCGTCCAGGCCAACTCGGCGGGCCTGCAGATGGATGTCTTTGATCTGCTTACTGCGGTCTTTGCGTCTGAAGACCCGGATTTCCACTTGTCGGAGAGCTGGGCTGAGTATGAATCTCAGCTGCGCGAGCACCCGGCCTTGGATGGGATTGGGCGTACGCAGTTTCTCTCGGCGGTCTCGCTGCTGGTCACAGCGGAGAAGGGCAACCCGGGTGGTCAGCGCGAGGATATTTTGAGTTTGAGCCTGGCTGACTATCAGCAGGCAGCACCGGTGGTGTGCAAGGCACTGGGCACGGTGGCGGAATTCTTGGCCGAGCGCTGCGTCTTCGCACTGGAGCAGGTCCCTTATACCGCGCAGATTATTCCCCTGGCAGTCATCCTGGCGCGCCTTGAGCAATCCCCGGGTGCGCTGGATTCGCAGAAGGCTTGGGATCGCCTGCACCAGTGGTTCTGGTGTGGCGTGTTTGGTGAGCTCTATGGTTCCTCGGCGGTCAAGCTGCGCGCGGCGCGCGATGTCGTCGAAGTCACCGACTGGGTCAAGGGCGAGACGAAGAAGGTGCCGAAGACCGTGGAGGATGCGAACTTCCGCGAGTCTAGGTTGTTGTCGGTCGATGAGACGTCCGGCGTCTGGCATGGCCTGTATGCACTGCTGATGGCCCAAGGTGCGAAGGATTGGCGTACTGCACGCAAGTTCAACGAGGAATCCTATGAAGAACTTAAACCCGGATTCCACCGGATTTTCCCGGTCGCCTGGTGCCAGCGGAAGGGGCTTGGCGCAGAGGTAGCGAACTCGGTGTTGAACCACACCCCGTTGGGCAAGCGCACCGAGGTGGTTCTCGATGGCTATTCGCCAGAGCGTTACCTGGGTCGGGTACAGTCAAAGTCACTCATGGAAGACAGCGAGTTCGACGCCGTCTTAGCCACGCACAACTTGGATGTCGAGGCCTTGCACGAGGCCCGGGCAGCGGATTTCTTTGCAGATCGCCGGGCGCGGTTGGTCAAGGTGATCCAGCATGCCATCGGCAAGCAAGTGCTGCGTGATGTAGACGAGAAGAACTTCAGTGGCGGCGAGGAAGGTCCGGAGGCATTTGCGCGTTAGCGAGAATGCATCCCGAATCGGCGGGATGGCGCTGGTAGTAGCAAGCGCAGTAGTCTTAAGCGCCTGCGCGGCGTGGGGCGATGAAAACGTGGTGAGCAACCAGCTGCGCGACTTGTCGGCAGACGAGATTGATATTGCCGAAGCGCGCGCGGAAAACACCAACCGCATTTTCGACCCGGAATTCGAAGGACGCATCGTGGTGATGAATGATGCCTCCGGTATTGAAAGCGCGCGCGAGCTATTTAGTGACAGCGGATCGTTGGTGCTTACCGATGACACCGACTCAGCCATTTTGCGCGGTGCGTCTATTGCGGTGAGCCAACACATCCCCATGGTGGTCTTCAACCCGGAAGAACGCCTGGAAGTACAGAGCTTGATTGCTGATTTAGGGGTTACTCGTCTGCTGGTGGTCGGCGATGTCCGCTGGGCCGAGCAGGAAGGTGAACTCAACGTTATCCGCGACCCAGGTTCGACGAAAGCCTTGGGCGATTACACCGCCTTTGTCTTTGAATCCAAGGTGGTGGCCAAGCCTTCGGATATGTTTGCTGATATCGTCTCGCTGGAGCCCGGTGGCAAGGTTGAGCTGAAACCAGCGTGGGAAAATCCGACCGTGAATACCGAACACGACAAGATGCCTGCCATCCCCGCGCAGTCCCGTCGTGATGGCGAAGTTGCGCCAAACATGGTAGCGACTGCACACACCCCACTGCCGAACCTCATCAATGCCCGGTCCTATGGTGCAGAAGTGCTGGTCATGCCCAATGCTGACCCGCGGCACGATGAAGTTTCACACGCGATGGTGGCTGGGCTTTCCGACGGCCCATTGGTCGCCTTGGGCCCCGAATTCGGTTCCGTGAAAGAAATTTCTGAGAAGATTGCCCAAGCTGACGCTGAATAACGTACTATCGCTCGATAGGTATTCAGATGTTTACCCTCGTGTAGTAGTAGTTTGAAGGAAAAGATGTCTAAGCCAATCGTGCTCATTGCGGATAAGCTGGCCCCCTCCACTGTGGAGGCTCTGGGGGAGACCGTTGAGGTGCGCTGGGTGGATGGCCCGAACCGTCCAGAACTGTTGGAAGCCGTCAAGGATGCTGATGCACTCCTGGTGCGCTCTGCCACCACTGTGGATGAAGAGGTTTTGGAGGCTGCGCCCAACCTGAAGATCGTCGGTCGTGCCGGCGTTGGTCTGGACAACGTCAACATCCCCGCCGCCACCGACCGCGGTGTCATGGTAGTCAACGCGCCTACCTCGAATATTCACTCTGCTTGTGAGCAGGCCATCGCACTGTTGCTGGCTACTGCCCGCCAGGTTCCGGCAGCAGATCAGTCCCTGCGCGAAGGGGAGTGGAAGCGCTCCTCCTTCAAGGGTGTGGAAATCTTTGGCAAGACCATCGGCATCGTCGGCTTTGGCCACATTGGCCAGCTCTTTGCTAAGCGTCTGCAGGCTTTCGAGACCACCGTTATTGCTTATGACCCTTATGCCAACCCGGCACGCGCCGCGGCACTGGGCGTTGAGCTGGTTGAGCTGGAAGAGCTCATGGCGAAGTCCGACTTCGTGACCATCCACCTGCCGAAGACCTCCGAGACCGCCGGCATGTTCGATGCGGAGCTGCTGGCCAAGGCTAAGGAAGGTCAGATTCTCATCAACGCTGCCCGCGGCGGTCTGGTCGATGAGGCTGCGCTGGCTGAGTCCATCAAGTCCGGTCACCACCGTGGCGCTGGTTTCGACGTCTACGAGACCGAGCCATGCACCGATTCGCCGCTGTTCGATCTGCCGCAGGTTACCGTCTCCCCGCACTTGGGTGCATCCACCGTCGAGGCGCAGGACCGCGCTGGTACCGACGTTGCAGAGTCCGTGCTCAAGGCTCTTAACGGCGAGTTCGTTGCCGATGCCGTGAACGTCTCCGGCGGCCGCGTGGGCGAAGAAGTTGCCGCATGGCTGGATCTGGCCCGCAAGCTGGGCCTGACCGCCGGCAAGCTGCTGGAGCAAGCTCCCGTTGCCATCGAGGTCGTAGCCCTCGGCGAGCTGTCCTCTGAGGATCCTTCCGCACTCGGCCTGTCCGCAGTACGCGGTCTATTCTCCGGTGTGACCTCCCAGCCGGTGACTTTCGTGAACGCTATGCAGTTTGCTGAGTCCCGCGGTGTTGAGGTGCGCGTCGACACCGACGTCAACTCCAAGGGCCACCGTTCCTCCCTGCGCGTTAACGTGATTGGCAGCGACGGCAATGTCTTCTCCGTGACCGGTGCCCGTATCGGTGTCGATGGCGTGGAGAAGATCATCCGCATCAACAAGCGCGGTGTGGATATGCGCGCTACCGGCCGCAACCTCTTCTTCAGCTACGCCGATACCCCAGGCGCACTGGGCACCGTCGGCACCAAGCTGGGCGCAGCAGGCATCAACATCTCCGCTGCTGCTTTGACCCAGGGCAAGCAGGATTCCGATGCCGTGCTGATTCTGCGCGTCGACCACGAGGTCCCAGACCACCTCATCGAGCAGATCAACGACTCGCTGAACGCTACCTGCCAGCAGCTGGACCTGGACGCCTAAGGTTTCCGCCCGCATTTAGCGCATAACTTGAGCCCGGCTTCGGCCGGGCTTTTGTTATGCCTTTTGCGCCTGCGATTAATGCTAGACTTAAAGTGACCACTATATGAGAAAGGTGTTTCGTAACATGAGACTGGCAGTGATTGGCGGAGACGGCATTGGCCCAGAGGTCACCGCAGAGGCAATTAAGGTTCTGCGTGCTGTACGCGATGATATCGAGACCACCGAGTACGACCTGGGCGCGCGTCGCTACCTGCGCAATGGCGAGCTGCTGCCGCAGGCAGACCTAGATTCCCTGCGCGAGCACGACGCGATCCTGCTCGGCGCGATTGGCGCCCCGGGTGAAGTACCACCAGGTGTGCTGGAGCGCGGCTTGCTGCTGAAGATGCGCTTCGCATTGGACCACCACGTCAACCTGCGTCCGTCGAAGCTGTACCCGACCTCGACTTCGCCGCTGGTCAACCCGGGCGAGATTGACTTCGTCGTCGTCCGCGAAGGCACCGAGGGCCTGTACTGCGGCAACGGTGGTGTCCTGCGCGAGAACACCCCGCATGAGGTCGCCAGCGAGGTCTCCCAAAACACCCGCTTTGGTATCGAGCGCGTTGTCCGCGATGCTTTCGACCGTGCGAATAACCGTCGCAAGAAGCTCACCCTGGTCCACAAGACCAACGTGCTGGTCAACGCTGGCGGCCTGTGGGAGCGCACCGTCAACGAGGTGGCTGAGGAGTACCCGGAGGTTTCCGTGAACTACCAGCACATCGATGCCGCCACCATCTACATGGTGACCGACCCAAGCCAGTACGACGTGATTGTTACCGACAACCTCTTCGGCGACATCCTCACCGACCTGGCTGGCGCTGTTACCGGCGGTATTGGTCTGGCAGCCTCGGGTAACATCGATGCCTCCAACACCAACCCGTCGATGTTCGAGCCAGTCCACGGCTCTGCACCCGATATCGCGGGTAAGGGTATCGCCGACCCGACCGCGGCAATTTTGTCTGCTGCCATGCTGCTGCGCCACCTTGGCGATGACGACAATGCCCAGCGCATCGAGCAAGCTGTATCCGACGATGTTTCCAACCGCGGTGACGAGCAAATCAAGACCGTCGAAGTAGGCGAGAGAATCGCGGCCGCATTAAAGGCCTAGTGCTTTCAGGCGGGTTACCATGGTGCAATGATTTCTCCGCGTACCAAACTTTCTGCCACCCGCCGCGTCGTTGCCCTTGCTACGGGCGTGGCTTTGACTGCTAGCCTCGCCGTTGCTTGCGGCAACGATTCCGATTCCGGCGGCTCTGCCCAGGAGCAACAGGCTGCTGAGAATCCGCCCGCTGACCCCGAGCTGGTCAACGATGTTCCGGGCCGCTATTTCGATAACCCGGAGCAGGCAGTAGTCGCAGCTGACGACGAAGCCGCCCAGGTCGCTGCCGCCCACTATGCAGTAGAAAATGGTATTCCCTTCTTGCCCGTTGACGCGCTGGCAGAAAGCTCGGTATCTCAGGTGACCACCTTTGGTTCTGTGGACGCAGAAGCACTGGGCGATGCCGAGGTCACCGAAGGCGAGATGACCGAAGAGCACCCGGTCGAGTCCGTCTACCAGGACATCGCGGAGAAGGACACCGACGCCGAGAGCAGCTTTACCCTGCTGGCCACCGAAAACACCCCGCTTTACGATGTCGCCTCCGCCCGCGCCGCAGGAGCCCCCGTCGAAATCCTGCCCGTAGGCGACCCGCGTGCGACCTCTGAATCCATTGCCGCCGTCGAGGCCGGCAACGTCCTGGCTGCCGGCCCGGACTTTGGCAGCGCCGAGGACTTCAACGAGCGCGTGGAACTGGCTGGCAACGGCGAGCTGCCAGGCGGTGGCGGACTGGTCTTCCCGGGCCGTCGCATGATTGCGCTCTACGGACATCCTTCCGGACCTGCACTCGGCGTGATGGGCGAGCAGGACCCAGAAGCCGCCGTCGATCGCGTGAACAAGCTGGTGGAGGAGTACCAGCAGTACTCCGACCAAAAGATCATCCCGGCGTTTGAAATCATCGCCACGGTAGCCTCCGACGCACCAGGCCCGGACGGCGACTACTCCAACGAAGCAGACCCGGCAGAGCTGGAGCCTTATATCGACGCCATCGTCGATGCCGGCGGTTACGCCTTCCTCGACCTGCAGCCGGGCCGCGCATCCCTGCTGGATCAGGCAAAGATCTACGAAGACCTGCTCAAGCGTCCGAACGTCGGCCTAGCACTGGACCCAGAGTGGAAGATCGGCCCAGACGAGCAGCCTATGACCAACATCGGCCACGTCGAAGCCCACGAGGTCGACGAAGTCGCCGATTGGCTGGCGCAGCTGGTCCGCGACAACAACATCCCGCAAAAGGGCTTGATCTTGCACCAGTTCCAGCTGCAGATGATTCGCGACCGCGAGCAGATCAACACCGACCACCCAGAGCTCTCCTTCATCCTGCATGCCGACGGCCACGGCCCAACGGACGTGAAGATGGATACCTGGAACGTCATGCAGCAGGACTTGAGCGATGACTACTTCATGGCATGGAAGAACTTCATCGATGAAGATACCCCCATGCTCAACCCAGAGCAGACTTATTCTGTCGAACCTCGCCCATGGTTTGTCAGCTACCAGTAACGTAGCTCACTATGAGCGCCCCTAATTCCCGCGGTTCTACCGTCGAGCTCGAAGAAATCCACAGCTTCCTCGAGCAGCACGAGCCCTTTTCGCACCTGCCCGAGCCCGTGTTAAGCACGCTGGTGGCCGAAATGGTCATCCGCTATGTGCGCCGCGGGGATGTACTTTTCGATGTCGACGACATCAACGACGAGCTGTTCATCATCCGATCCGGCGCCGTCGACGTCTTAAGCCCCGAAGGCACACTGGTCGACCGCCGTGGCACCGGCTCCACCCTGGGCTATTCCACTCTCGTCGGGCACCACGAGAGTAACTACCGCATGGAGGTCGTCGAGGACAGTCTCGTGCTCGTGCTTGCCCGCGAGCCTTTCACCCAGGCCTGCGAAGAACACGACGACCTCGCGCGCTTTTTCTCCACCGAGACCCGCCGTACCTCTGCCGCCGTCCGCGAGTTGGAAGAAGACTCCACCGAGTTACTGCGCAGCCCAGTCGGCGAGATGTCCCTGGCGCCTGCACTGACCATCAGCAGCACCAGCACCATCGCTGAAGCTGCCCAAGCCATGACGGAGCAGGGAAGGTCTTCCGCGCTCGTGCTTGACGACGACCTCCGCGGCATCGTCACCGACCGCGACCTGCGCGCCCGCGTCCTGGCTGCCGGCCTCGACCCGCAGTCGCCCGTGACTGAGATTATGACCTCCCAACCGGTCACCGTCGCCCCGCACACCATGGCCATGGAGGTCATGCTGCTGATGACCGAGCGCGGCTTCCACCACGTGCCAGTAGTCGACGGGGCAGAGGTGCTAGGCATCGTCAGCCAGTCCGATATTGCACGCCTGCTTCACGATGACCCCATCTTCATCGCCGCCGACCTCCGCTCCAAAAACAGCGTCGAAGACCTGCGCGGCGCCTTCAGCCAAGCCGCCCAGGTGGCCGTGCGCTACATCGACCGCGGTTCCTCCCCACAGGAGGTCGCCAACATCATCACCATGGTCGCCGACGCGCTGGCACGCCGCCTGTGCACCCTGGCCGAAGAAAAGCTCGGACCGCCGCCCGTGCCATACGCCTTCGTCGTCGTTGGCTCCCAAGGCCGCCGCGAGATGGGTCTGGCCTCCGACCAGGACAACGCACTTGTGCTGGACGATGCCTACGACGAAACCCAGCACGGCGACTATTTCCAGCAACTTAGCGACTTCGTCTGCGTCGGCCTCGACCAGGGCGGCCAGGTACTGTGCCCAGGTGACATGATGGCCTCGAACCCCGAATGGCGCATGACCGTGAGCCAATGGGAGGAAACCTTCAGCAACTGGGTTGCCGCCCCACAGCCCGACGCCCTGCTGCACACTCAGGTCTTCTTCGACCTGCGCACCGTCGCTGGTGAGGCCAGCTTGGGTGACCGCGTGCATCGTCATGCAGTGCGTGCTGCGAAGGCCTCCAACCGCGCCCAAGCCCACATGGCCAGCCTGGCTGCCCGTCGCGAGCCGCCACTGACCTTCTTCCGCGGCCTGGTGGTTGAGCGCAACGGTGAGCACGTCAATACCCTCAACATAAAGAAGGGCGGTACTGCGGCCATCGTCCAGATTGCCCGCCTCTACGCCCTGGCCGGCGGCTACACCGACACCGAGTCTGATGCCCGCCTGGCAGAAGCAGCAGGGGATACCTTGAGCAAGCAAGGTGCCGCCGAGCTTGGCGATGCCCACACCTACCTCCGCAGCCTTACCCTTCGCCACCAGGCCAACCAGGTGCGTCAAGGCCTCGACCCGGACTATCAGGTCGACCCACGCACGCTCTCGCGCATGGAACGCGAGCACCTACGCGATGCCTTCCGCATCATCAAAGGTATGCAAAGTGCTCTGGCCACCAAGTACCCGGTCCGCAATATCTAGCCATGTTCTTTTCCAAGAAACTGGTCATTGACCAGCCCGCGAAAAACACCCCCGTGGCAGACGTGCCTTTTCTCGCCGTCGATTTTGAGACCACCGGCACGGACCCGCGCCGCGACCATATCGTGTCCATGGGTTGGATACCGCTGCAAGGCTCCGAGATTCATCTCGGCGGTGCGGGTTATCACGTCATCAAAGGTGCTGCGGTAGGAGAGTCCGCGCTCATCCACGGCCTGACCGATACCGACGTCGCCAGTGGCGTGAGCCTCGAAGAAGGCCTCGACGAACTGCTGGCCGCACTGGATGGCCGCATCCTCTTGGCACACTTTGCAGGCTTGGAATTGGGCTTTTTACGCAAAGCTGTCGACGAGGTACACAATAAGAAACTGCAGCTGCGTGCTGTCGATACCTTCGCGTTGGAGCGTCGCCACATGGAACGCATGGGCACCTATCCGCGCGGTGAAGACCTGCGTCTGCAAAGGGTCTGTGAACGCTATGGCCTGCCCAAACACGGCGCCCACAACGCAGCTGGCGATGCCCTGGCGTGTGCCGAATTATTCCTAGCCCAACAGACCCGCACCAAGGCCCGTACGCTGGCGGATTTGCTCACCTAGCGGTGTATGCAGCTGCGCTAATGATGCCAAGGTGGGGTTAACAATGCTGCAAATCTGTCAGCGGGTAGTATGTCCGCTATGCGTTTAGGACGAATTGCTCACCCAGAAGGACTGTGTTTTGCGATCATCGAGGGCGAACCTGGATCGCTAGTTGCCAAGGAGATTGCTGGCACCCCATTTACTCCGCCGGAGCCCACCGGCCGTGAGTTTGAAGAGGGCCAGTTCCGCCTCCTCGCACCGACTCTGCCCACCAAGGTTGTGGCTCTTGGCCGTAACTACGCCGACCACGTTGCGGAGGTCTTCAAGGAATCCGCTGAGCACCTGCCGCCGACCATCTTCATTAAGCCGTCCACCTCCGTTATCGGCCCGGACGCCCCGATTAAGATTCCGGACTTCGCCACCAACGTTGAGTTCGAAGGCGAGCTGGCCGTGGTCATTTCCAAGCCGTCGAAGAACATCCAGCCGGAGAACTGGAAGGATCACGTTCTCGGCTTTACCATTTGCAACGACGTCTCTTCCCGTGACCTGCAGTTCCAGGACGGCCAGTGGGCCCGCGCGAAGGGCATCGATACCTTCTGCCCGCTGGGTCCGTGGATCGACACTGACCTGGACAAGCTGAACCTGGATGACCAGAAGATCAACGCCTACCTCACTCACGATGGCAAGCGTGAGCAGAAGCAGGATTCCAACACCGATCAGATGATCGTCAAGATGGGCGGCATCTTGGCTGAAATCTCGGCTTCCTACACTCTGCTGCCTGGCGATGTCGTCACCACCGGCTCCCCAGCCGGCACCGCACCGATGGTTCCTGGCGACCACATCGAAATCGAAATCCCAGGCATCGGCTCGCTGAACAACCCCATCGAGCGCGCCTAACTCTTCGCCGCCAAACATCGCCCCACGCACCCCGCGGGGCGTTTCTAGTTTTTGCTTCCTGACCCCACGCTGAACCTGTCAAAGGTTCAGCGCTCGGAGCATGGTCCGCAACTTCGCCGTCGTCTCTGCCAACTCCGCGCTCGGGTCGGAGTCGATTACGATGCCGCCGCCGGCCCACGCGCGTGCCGATAGGCCATCGCCGCTGACTTCCGCACAGCGAATTGCGACCATGTACTCGCCGTCTCCGGTGGCGTCGCACCAGCCAACGGCTCCGGAGTAGAAGCCGCGGTCGGTTTCGGCGGTCTCGATGAGGGCGCGGGCGGCATCGGTAGGCGTGCCGCAGATAGCGGGTGTCGGATGCACCGCCAGCGCCAGCTCCAGCGCGGTCAAGTCAGAATCCTTGAGAGTGCCGACAATCGGGGTGCCGAGGTGCCACATCTCGTTCGTGCTTACCAACTGCGGGCGTTCCGGCACATCGAGGCGCTCGCACAGTGGTTCCAACGCCTGCCGCAGGTGATCGACGACGAAGGCGTGCTCCTGCATATCCTTCGTCGAGTGCAGCAAGTCCTGGCCGGCGATCTGGTCGTGGGCAGCATTTGCCTGACGAGGTGCCGAACCAGCCAGCGGAAAAGCTGACACAGTCGAGCCTTGACGCTTGACTAGCACCTCCGGCGAAGAACCCACCAGCATCGAACCGGGACGCCCCGCAGGGCTCAAATCGGCAATGAAGCCGTCGCGGTTGGCCGACAAATCAATCAAACGCGCTGCCACCAAACGTGGGTCGACAGGCGCGAAGAACTCAATGTCCACCGCACGAGCCAGGACAACCTTGCTGAGCTTCGAGTTATCAATCGTGGCGATGGCCGCCTCAATGCGGCGCAGATGCTCTTCTGGCTCCGGATCAAAGCCAGTGATGCGCGCATTCAGCGTGCCATTGCGGTAGTAGGCGGGAGGCTCTAGCGGTCCGTCCTCGCGAATGATGCTGCGCGGAACCGTCAGGGCAGCGGGGGTGTCCGCATCGAAAGGAATGGCACCGACCACCATCTCAGCTTCGCCGCCCCGCAGCGCATCGATGGCAGCGTCGGCGTTGTCGAAGGTGCGCAACGCTCCCTGAGTGCGCACAGAACCGTTTGCTCGAGAGAGCAAAAAGTCTGGCGCGGTGGAAGGTCGGGTTTCATGCATAAGCAAACACCTTAGTTGTTAAGGCGTTTTCGTCAGAATCGCGTGTGTTACCTGTTATCTGAGTGAATTATGTGACTAGTGTGTTTCCTGTGAAATTACTCAGTGCTGCTATGAAACGTTCCCTATCCGCTCTCGCAGCTGGTCTTATCCTTAGCGCGGGCATCGCTGCCCCTGCGGCCGCGCAAGAAGCTCCACCTGCACCGCCTGCCGATGGCTCCCACCTCGTGCCCGAAGGCGCCCACGAGTCCACCCCGGAAGGCGCCCCGGCACCGGAAACCGACCCGGAAATGCATCCGGAACCGGAACCGCAGGTCGACGAGACCATTAACCCGAACCCGCCCGTGGGCAACGGTCAGACCGTGAATGTCCAATGGGAGCACGAGGGCAAGATGCGTCGTTACCTCATGCGCGTGCCGGACAACTACAACCCGCAGCACCCCGCACCGATTCTCTTCGGCTTCGGCGGCTGGCAGGATAGCCCCGAGAACTTCTCTTCCTATGCTCGCATGTGGACGACGAATGCGCATCGCGACGCCATTATTATTTACCCCGAAGGCTACGAGCGCGCCTGGGAAGCAGCACCTTATGCCAAGACCGGCCCGGGTGAGGACATCCGCTTTATCAAGCGCATTATCGATGCCGTCGATGCCGACTACCACATCGACCGCAACCGCATTTACGCCATGGGCATCTCCAACGGTGGCGGCTTTACTTCCGTGTTGGGCTGCCACGCCTAAGACACCTTTGCCGCGGTAGCGATGGTCTCTGCGGCCTTCTACAAGCCGGTCGAAAACGGCTGCGGCGACAAGCCTATTGCCACCTTCATCATGCACGGCGTCAACGACGAGATGATGATGTACGAAGGCGGCACCCGCCACAAGGCGGAGTTCCTGCCCGTGCGCACCGTGCTGGGCGGCTACCTTAACCGCAACAAGTGCGACATGAGCTTCCGCGCCGAGCCGGCCCCGGGTGGCTCCGAGCGTCTGCACTTCAACAACTGCCAGCGCGAAACCCAGCTGCTGAAGGTTCCAGACATCCACACCTGGTTCTGGGCACCCGATGCCGCCAACGAGGTCTGGGACTTCCTGTCCCGCCAGAACAAGTAACCCGCCTGGTGATCCGCGAGCGCGCGTGCTGAACTACCATGAAGTCCATGACTTCAAGCACCCGCGTACGTTTTTGTCCGTCGCCGACCGGCACCCCGCACGTCGGCATGGTTCGCACCGCGTTGTTTAACTGGGCCTACGCCCGACACACCGGTGGCAAGCTGATATTCCGCATCGAAGATACCGACGCCCAGCGTGACTCCGAGGAGTCTTACCAGGCGATCATCGACTCCCTGGACTGGCTGGGCCTCGGCTGGGATGAGGGCGTAAACGTCGGCGGCCCGCACGAGCCTTACCGTCAGTCCCAGCGCATGGACATCTACGCCGATGTCCTGGAAAAGCTCAAGGAAGCCGGTCTGGTCTACCCGGCTTACTCCACCGCGCAGGAGGTCGAGGAGCGCCACAAGGCAGCTGGCCGCGACCCGAAGCTGGGCTACGACAACTACGACCGCGAGCTCACCGATGACCAAATCGCCGTTTTCGAGGCCGAGGGCCGCAAACCGGTCTGGCGTCTGCGCATGCCGGAAAAGGACTGGACCTGGACCGACCTGGTCCGCGGCGAAATGACTTTCAAGGCCGAGACTCAGCCGGACTACGTCGTCGCCCGTTCCAACGGTGCACCGCTCTACACGCTGGTCAACCCGGTCGACGACGCCCTTATGGGCATCACCCACGTCCTGCGCGGCGAGGACCTGCTGTCCTCGACCCCGCGTCAGCTCGCGCTTTACGATGCCCTGCAGCAAATCGGCATCACCGACTTCACCCCGCAGTTCGGTCACCTGCCTTTCGTAATGGGCGAGGGCAACAAGAAGCTGTCCAAGCGTGACCCGCAGTCCAACCTGTTCAACCACCGCGACAAGGGCATCATCCCCGAGGGCATGCTCAACTACCTGTCGCTGCTGGGCTGGTCCCTGTCTGCTGACCAGGACATCTTCTCCGTCGACGAGCTCATCGAGAACTTCGACGTTAAGGACGTACTCGGCAACCCGGCTCGTTTCGACCAGAAGAAGCTCGAAGCCATCAATGCTGACCACATCCGTCTGCTGGAGCCAGAAGAGTTCGCGTTCCGTCTGCGCAACTACCTGACCGAATACACCGACTTCCCGGCTGACTACGAACCGGAGAAGTTCGCGTTTGCGGCAGACTTGGTCCAGACCCGCATCAAGACGCTTTCCGATGCCTACGACCTCATGAGCTTCCTCGTCACCCCAGATAACGAACTGGAACTGGAAGAAAAGCCAGCGCGCAAGAACCTCAAGGAAGAGGCGATCCAGCCGCTGGAGGAGGGCATCAAGGCCCTGGAAGCTGTCGATGAGTGGAAGACTGACAACATCGAAGCAGCCCTGTCCAAGGCCCTCATCGAGGACCTCGAGTTGAAGCCGCGCAAGGCCTACGGCGCATTGCGCGTGGGTATCTCCGGCAAGCAGGTATCCCCGCCGCTGTTTGAGTCCATGGAGCTGCTGGGCAAGGAATCCACCCTTAACCGTCTGCGCGCCGCCCGCGAGCAGACCCCGTGGCAAACTGACAACGCCTAAAAGCCACGCGCTCTAGCGCGAGACAACCCGGCAGGAAAGCGGTCGAAGTACATCCGTGTAGTTCGACCGCTTTATCACTGTCTAAAACCACCACTAAAACTCACTAAAAATATGAGATAACCTCGCGATTTGCTTGGTTTAAGGGTAGGTGGTTATAGTTATAAACCGTTGCAGCGAGCAAGGGAGCAAGCGCGAACAGCGTGAAGCAAAATTGCAGCTAGCGATGATGGCCTATGGTGTAATTGGCAACACAACGGTTTCTGGTACCGTCATTCTAGGTTCGAGTCCTGGTAGGCCAGCAGTGATAACTGCTAGTAAAGCAGAAGTCACAGTTCTATGCCCCGTTCGTCTAGCGGCCTAGGACGCCGGCCTCTCACGCCGGTAACACGGGTTCAAATCCCGTACGGGGTACAAAATTCCTCCGCAACGCGGAGGGTTTTTCATTGCGTCTGCCGTTTCGGCAGGCGCAATTTTGCGTTCACTGGTCTTATTTCCACCCCTCACCGGTTCGACATTGTTCCTGAACCGAAGCATTCGGTTCATATGACCAGGGGAGTGACCACTACTAGATTGGCCAAGGTGCTTCCAGTGTGTATGTTCCGGGCCTACACTGCAGGTAACACCTCATAGTCAGCAGACAGGAGATTAGATGAACGCAAGTCCAAAGTATCTTCCCGCATCCTGTAGCTCTAGGCCCGCATAGCATTAATCCTGACTTCCCAAGACCAACTTTTGAGCGAAGCAAAGGAGCCTGAAGCGGATGCAGATGGATGCACAGCGATATCCGGGCACCATGAATCTCTAGGACCTTGCTATCTACAGATTGCTCGCGGAATAACCACTGATTCGATCCGCACCCACACCTTCAGAGACATGGTGACCGGATTTTTATGCTCAAAAACCCCTGAAAATTAGCTGTGTAGTGCGGATTTGTAGAATTATCTGCACGTAGTTTAGGCTTAACGAGTCCGCAACGGAACGCGCCCCGTTCGTCTAGCGGCCTAGGACGCCGGCCTCTCACGCCGGTAACACGGGTTCAAATCCCGTACGGGGTACAACGATAAGACCAAGCTTTAAAGCTTGGTCTTTTTCTTTTCCAGGCAGCCCTAGCTAACCCGGGTACTTCCGGGCGGCTGGGTTGTTTCGCTCCAAGAGCTCGTCAATAGAACGACGGCGGGACCCATTGGACTTCGCCTCTAATTCTTAACAGGCACCCATATCTGGGAACCCCATCGTCATCGTTTCTGCCGTTGTGGAACTTACAGGCGGTGGTGAGGTTGCTTTGATTGGTCTCGCCGCCGTATTTCCAGGCCACTATGTGGTGAACCTGACACTCATCAGCGCCTTTCAGGCAGTCTTTCCACGGACAGACCGGATTTTCAGCCGCTGCCATCATTCTTTGCTTCCAGCTGGCCTGTCGCTGCGTCCGGTAGAGGTTCACCGGTCCCTCGACAGGGTGGATCAACGTGGCGTAGCCGTGATCGGTAAACATCTGCTGCACTAATTGGGCACCAGTTAGCTTGGCACCGTTGGTCATCTGCAGCACGACGTCATCGCCCTCGCCGTCAACGATCTTGTCCAGCTCGTCGAGCTTGATCACCACGTTGGTGGTCACAGCAGTGCCCTTGGTCGTACCGGTCTGCAGGAATTCATCGACGGCTTCGGTATCGGGGAAGGCATCGTTGAGCTTAGAAATCAGCTCCGAACGGCCAGTGACACTCCAGGACCACTTATCGGTCTTGGATCGTTTCATCTTGGTGCCCTCTTTGGGCTCCGGCGGTGGAGGCAGGAATTCCTTTGCTACGGCGTTGATGTCGTCTTCGTGGACCTCGGCGCAGGCGATGCGGAACTTATAGCGCTGGACGGGGTCCTTGATGCGACGAGCTTTGTTTTCGATGTCCTTCAGGACGAGGAGGGAGTGTGGGGTGTTGCGGGCCGTGGCTTGGAGGCGGGTGTAGGGCGTCTGGCCGAAGTAGACGTCAGCCAGGGACATCAGGGCGGTGATTTCTTTTTGCGGCAGTCCTTCGAGTTGCAAGTGGGCACGCGTCAGCATGGCCACCTCGGACAGGATGTCCATCGGGGTGGCAAGCGATGCTGCGTATGCCTTGACTGCTTTCATACCTCTAAAGCTAAAAGAGATGTGTCAAGACCCGCTAGAGGAAATTTCCAAACCTGTGGATAACTGCCCCTTTTTCGCAAAAGTTGGTATTTGCCCTGGTTACGGACTGTGGATAACCTATTGCATGACGCCGGTTTTGGCCATGCCGGTCTGCACGCGGTTGATGTAGCTGTCCAGGAGACGACGTCCCCACAGTCCCAAGATGAGAATCGGGATGGTAAACAGCAACAGCATGCCGAGGTTCTTGAAGATATCGCCTTCGTAGACGCCCGCAATGGCGCTTCGCAGCGCATCGATGGCGTAGGTGGCAGGCAACCAGGGACTGATGCTTTGGAACCACTCAGGCAGCAGTGGCAGCGGATAGGCGCCACCTGCACTTGAGACCTGGAAGACCAACAGCAACACCGAGATTGCCTTGCCGGCGCTGTCGAAAGATATCACCAGCGTGTAGATAATCAGCATGAACACCAGCGAGATGACCCACGCTGCGCCCATCAACAAGAACGGATGCGCAGGGTTGATTTCCAGGAAGAAAATCAGGCACAGCACCAGGAATGTGGACTGCGCGAGCCCCAGCAGCGCCATGGTGGCGTAGCGGCCCAAGTAGGCCTGGTTGCGGGTGAAGTCGCTGTCCTCGCCAAGATATTCGTCCTCGACGTTGGTCTTCATCAGCACCGAGGCAATCAGTGCACCAATCCAGAGCGCCAGCGTGGCGTAGAACGGCGCCATGCCTACACCGAAGGAAGAGACCTCATAGACCGGTTCACGGTCCACGGCAACAGGTGCAGAAAGACGCGAGGCGAGTAGCTCAGGGTCGTTGCCGACGATATCGGCAAGCTGTGACAGGTCACCGGTATCGCGGGCTTCAGCGATCTTGACCTGCAGCTCCTGGAAGTCGCGAGCCTGCTCTTGTAGCTCGTCGGCAAGCCCGTTGGCAGCATCGCGCATGGTGACCAAGCTCGAACCGTCACCGGTATCCAGCATGGCTCGCAGTTGGTCGACCTCGCCCTTAACCGAGCGGATGCCATCGGCGACAATGCCGACGTTACGACCCAGCTCCTGCAGCTGCGGTTGGACGTCTTGCTCGAAGTTCGTGCGGGCATTCTCGACGGCCTGCCGGGCCTCAGCTAAAGCGTTACGGCTATCGGACGCGGCATCGGCGGAGTTGCGTTGGCCGGAGGCGATGTCGTCGGCGGCATCGCTAAGCGCAGTGTGCAGCGCATCGCTTTGACCAATCGCAGCATCCAGCTGTGCGTTGAACCCAGCCAGAGCGGATCGTGCTGGGCCGGGTAGGGCGGTGTTGTCGGCCTGGGAGTTGACGGCATCGCGAAGCTCGCGCATCGCAGCGGTCTGCTGGTCGACGCGCTCTGCAGCCGAACGGTAGGACTCCGCGGCCTGGGAGCGGGTGGCATCCGCGCGGTCGAGCAGCTCACTGAGCTCATCTTCTACCGCGGAGTAGCTGCCGACGGTCGCCTCCAGCGCACCACCCAGCGAGCCTGTGGAGCCAGAGACCGTGTTGTCGACCTCCGGAACGTTGCTGTCAGCGGTCTGGTTGCCGGCAGCAGTCAGGATGTTATCGGCAGCCTGGGCGAGCGGAATCGTGCCATCCAGCAGGCTAGAGAGTGAACGCACGGTATCGGAAGCACCGTTAAGGCGGGTGGCCGTGGTGTCCATGCGTTGCTCGATGGTGCCAAACGCCGACTGAGTTTCGTCGTCGTTAAGGAAGTCCTCCAGATTGGACACAGCGCCAATACCAACGCTGGCGACGACCTGCGTGAAGCTTTCGTCGATGCTTTGCACCACGCCCATGGCACCCTGCTGGGTAATCGTGGTCGACAGCGCGTTCTTCTTCTCATTGGTATACAGCTGCAGCTTGGTCGGCTCAGTGCCCTCGAAATAGAAGGTCAGCAGGTCCTGGCTGAAGTCCGGAGGCAGGACGATGCCGGCGTAGTACTCACCAGAGCGCGTGCCTTCGATGGCGTCATCGGTGTTGGTGAGCACCCAATCGATGTTCTCATTGCGGCTGAGCTGCGATAACACCTCATCGCCCAAGTTGAGTTCTAGGGGAGCGAGGTCGCTTTCGTAGCCTTCGTCGTCGCTAGCAACGGCGATTTCTAGCTGGTCGGTGTTGCCGAAAGGATCCCAGCTAGCCAGGACGTTAAACGCGGTAAACAGCAGCGGGATAATCGCGATGCCGAATAAGATGATCGCGGTCATCACGTTGTTGCGCACCGAGCGCAGGTCATTGCGGAGAATCGTCAGGATGTTTTTCATGACTTTTCTCCTTCCGCCTGCACGGGCATTTCTTTAGTGTCGTCGTCTGCTAAGCGGTTCGTCTGGCTGCTTTGTTGCTTGAGGTGCTCGCTCAGCTCATCCTCGCTCAGATCCGCCAGGCGTTCATCGTTGGCCAGGGACTGCTTGATGTACTCGAGGAAGGCAATCACGCCGATGGTAATCAGCGTGACCAGGCAGGCCAGGCCGAACGCGAGGGCTTTTTCCTCGGGGCGGATTTGGGCGAAAATACCCAAGCCCAACAGCAGTACCGTGCCGACGGCGACCGCAATCTTCATAAACAGCGGGAAACGGCCGCGCAGCGAACTCCAGCGCGATTCCATGTTCTCCTGGTAGCCCTCGCGGTCCTGCAGGGCCTGCAGGATATCCGTGACGCGGTAACGGCTGCCGACGAGGTGTACTTGCTCATTGATGATGAGCTTGCCCTTGGCCAGCTCGTCGTTGACCAGCATGTTGACGTTCGAGAGCCCGCGGCGTAGGAACGTACCCATGAGGAAGGCGACTGCCGCCATAAACAGCAGCGCGCCCAGGTTGCCCCAGTAGTGCGTGTCGTAGAAACCGCCGACGGTCTCACGCATAGCACCGATGCCGTACGTGAAAGGCAAGAAGGGGTGGATGGCCCGGAAGAAATCCGGGGTCATCTCAATGGGGTAGAGGCCCGAGGCACCAGGAATCTGGATAAACGCCAGTACCACGGCGATGACTCTGCCGACATGGCCAAAGATGGAGACAAGTCCGTAGACGATACTCAAGTAGCACAGGCCAATAAATACGGTTGTGCCGACGTAGAGCAGCGGGTTGATGTTCTCCACGCCAATGACCAGGTTGCCAATGGACACGATGAGGGCCTGGCCAATGGCGAAGGTGGCCAGCAGCAAGAATCGGCCGAGGTAGGCGTTGGCGACGGTGATGTTGCGTATGCCCTTGGGCTCAACTTCGGCGCGGAAGATGATCATCAACATGAACGCGCCAATCCACAGCGTCAGGGACGTAAACAGCGAGGACATGCCCGAGCCATAGCTATCGACGGGGAAGATGGCGTTGGATTCCATCGTCGCAGGCGAGGCCAGGAAGCTGGAGACCTCATCCGGGTCGAGGTCCTCCACGGTCGTGAGCAGGGGAGTATCGGTCACGGAGTTGGCCACGGCGAGCACGTCGGTGCGTGCGGTGCGCAGGCCATCTTCGATGCCGGACAGGTCGCCTTGGAAGCTGCTGACGACGCCTTGGGCATCGACAAGCTGCTGGTCCACGCCATCGAGCAGACCGCGGGTTTCACCGAGCAGGGTCTTCTGTGTTTCCAGCGACGCCGCCAAGCGTCCTGCAGTCGAGCCCAGAGTGTTGACCGCCGAAGTCAACGCCGGGGCATCGTTATTCAGCGAGTCACGCAGCTGCTGGGAGTTCTCGCGGGTGTTGGAGGTGGCATCGGCAAGCGCTGCAGCAGTATTTTCTAGCTGCTCCAAAGTGGCAGCAGAGTCAGACTGCAGCTGCGAGAGATTGCCAATTACTTCCTGGTTCTGCGCATTGCGGTCAGCCAAGTCATCGAGGGCTTGGCGCAGCGGCGCGGTGATCTCCGAGGGCAGCACCGGGTTGTCCACCACGCGGCGTAGGTCTGCGATGGCCTCATCGGACTGCTCGGCTACGCGCTCAGCACCAGAGGTGGCAGCATCGACGCGACCCAGCGCGCCCTGGAGCTGACCGGTAGCCTCATTGACGGAAGCGTTCGCTGACGCCGCACCTTCGGCCAGGGCGGTAGTACCCGCGACGTAAGCCTCGGAGGCATCGGCAGTAAACTCGGTAATCAGATTCTGCACGCTGGTCGTGGTGTCTTCGACCTGGCGCAGCGCGTCCTGGGAGGACTCAATGGTCCCGTTGACCGAGTCCAGAGTCGACTGCGCCTGGGAGACCGCCGGACGGTAGTCCTCAATGCGCTGTTGGAGGTTGTTCAGGCGCTCCCGCGAACCAGCGACAGTATCGGCAGTCTCGGTAAAAGAATCAGCCGAGTCGCCCGCCGCGTTGGCGATACGGTTGGACAAATCAGTGCCGGAATCGCGCAGCTCAGTAGCAACGGCCTCCGAGACCTGCTTGTTAAAAGTTGAGCTAATCACGCTGTCGAGCGTGGATGCGCCCTGGTCAGTAATCTTCGGCGAAATCGCGTTGAGCTTTTCATTAACGGCGTAGTCAATGGTCGGCTGCGAATACTCGCCTTCAAAAATACTGATGAAGTCAGAAGAAAAATCCGGCGGAATAAGGATAGTGGCGAAGACGTCGCCGCTTCTTAACGCGTCTTCGGCGTCTTGTTCGTTCATGAACTGCCAGCCGAGCCCGCCGGCCTCGTCTAGTTGGTCGACCAGCTCACCGCCGACATCTATTTCCCCGGTCAGATCCGAGTTCGTACCTTCATCTTGGTTGGTAACTGCAACCCGAATCTGGTCGGTGTTTTCATAAGGATCCCAGAAGGCGGATACGTTGACCCACGAGTACAACGCTGGAGTAATCATGATGCCGATGAGGATGATCCAAATCTGCGGTGTGCGCAGCAGGCGCTTTATATCCCGGCAGTAGATTTTCCAACTAGTTCTCACCCCAGTGACGGTATCATCCAGAGGGATTAGTTAGGTAGTTCAACTTTCGGTGAATTTAGAGGCGGGCGCGCAGGCGGGTGGCGGCATCGAGAAGCAGGTCCGCGTACTTTTCCGCAGGGGAGGGGCGGAAGCGCTCAGCCGAACCAGAAATAGAAAGCACGGCTAAGAAAGTGCCCTGCGAGTCCACAACCGGGGCAGAAATAGAAGCCAAGCCCGCTTCACGTTCCTCAATGGATTCGGAGTAGCCCTGCTTTTTGGCCGCGGCGACATCCTCGGCGGTGTACAGCGCATCGGGGACAGAGACATCCGCGAAGGCGGCAATCACGCGCGCAGCAGAACCCGAATTTAAAGGCAGCTGCCGACCCACCGGCACCACGTTGTGCAGTCCAGATTCCGGCTCGCGGGTGGCAATGCAGGTACGCGTGTTGCCGGAGAGCTCATACAGCTGCACCGATTCGCCGGTGGCCTCCAGCAGCTCGTCCATGACGGGGCCCGCGGCTTCCAAGAGGTGGTCGCGATTGCCGGGCAGGGCAGGGCCCGCGCCCCATTTGCCGTCCTCGGTACGCGTGAGGATGCGGTGGGCCTCTAGAGCAGTTGCTAAACGATGCGCCGTCGCGCGGGGCAGGCCAGTAGTTTCGCACAACTCATTGAGGCTGGATGGCCGGTTGGCCGCAGCCATCATGATGGCGACGGCCCGATCAAGTACCTTGATTCCAGATACTGCGCTATACTCTCCCATATAGTGAAATCTACGTTCCAATTTATGAGATTTCAAGTGGAGTGATTGAAATGAAGTTAACTTTGGCCGAGAAGGTCTGGCGTGATCATATCGTCACCGAAGGTGATGCTGGGGCACCGGACCTGATCTACATCGATTTCCAGCTGCTGCACGAAGTGACCAGCCCGCAGGCATTCGACGGCCTGCGTCTGTCCGGTCGCAAGATGCGCCACCCGGAGCAGCACCTGGCAACCGAGGACCATAACGTCCCGACCGTCGGTATCAAGACCGGCAACCTGTTGGAGATTAAGGACGAGATTTCGCGCACCCAGGTCTCTACGCTGCGTAAGAATTGTGAAGAGTTCGGTGTGCGCCTGCACGCCATGGGCGATGAACAGCAGGGCATTGTCCACACCGTGGGACCGCAGCTGGGTATTACTCAGCCGGGTATGACCATTGTCTGTGGTGACTCCCATACCTCGACTCACGGTGCATTCGGCTCCATCGCGATGGGCATTGGTACCTCTGAGGTTGAGCATGTCATGGCGACCCAGACCCTGTCGCTCAAGCCTTTTAAGACCATGGCCATTGAGGTCACCGGTGAGCTGCGCGAGGGCGTGACTGCAAAGGACTTGATTCTGGCGATCATCGCCAAGATTGGCACCGGCGGCGGCCAGGGCCACATCATCGAATATCGCGGCGAAGCTATCCGCAAGATGTCGATGGAAGCACGCATGACCATCTGCAACATGTCGATTGAGGCTGGCGCCCGCGCCGGCATGGTCGCCCCGGACCAGACCACCTTCGATTACGTTGAAGGCCGCGAGTTCGCGCCAAAGGGCAAGGACTGGGACGAAGCCGTCGAGTACTGGAAGACCCTGCCTACCGACGAGGGTGCTGAGTTCGACACCGTCGTCGAAATCGATGGCTCCGCGCTGACCCCATTCGTTACCTGGGGTACTAACCCGGGCCAAGGCTTGCCGTTGGCAGAGTCCGTCCCGAACCCAGAGGATTTCGGCGACGAGAACCAGAAGGCCTCCGTCCAGAAGGCACTGGAGTACATGGATCTCAAGCCGGGTACTCCGCTGCGCGATATCAAGATCGACACTGTCTTCGTTGGTTCCTGCACCAACGCCCGCATCGAGGACCTGCGTGCAGCAGCCGATGTCGTCCGCGGCCGCAGCATCGCACCGGATACCCGCATGATGGTGGTGCCATCGTCAGCTGCGGTGAAGCTGCAGGCCGAAGAAGAAGGACTGGACAAGGTCTTTCAGGACTTCGGCGCTGAGTGGCGCACCGCTGGTTGCTCGATGTGCCTGGGCATGAACCCAGACCAGCTGCGCCCGGGTGAGCGCTCCGCCTCGACCTCGAACCGTAACTTCGAAGGCCGCCAGGGCCCGGGTGGCCGTACCCACCTGGTCTCCCCGCCAGTTGCCGCCGCCACCGCGGTCACCGGCTACTTGAGCTCCCCGGCCGACCTGTAGACCACGCAGAAAGGAACCAACGTCATGGAAAAATTCACCACGCACACCGGCATCGGCGTTCCGCTGCGTGCCACCAACGTCGACACGGACCAGATCATCCCGGCTCGCTACCTCAAGTCGGTCAAGCGCACCGGCTTTTCTGACGGCCTGTTCTCCAACTGGCGCAGCGATGAGAACTTCATCCTGAACCAGGAGCCTTTCAACAACGGCTCCGTGCTCTTTGCCGGCGAGGACTTCGGCACCGGATCCTCCCGTGAGCACGCCGTGTGGGCTCTTGCCGAATTCGGCTTCAAGGCCGTCTTTTCTTCCCGCTTCGCGGATATCTTCCGCGGCAACTCCGGTAAGGCAGGCCTGCTGACCGGCCTGATGGAGCAAGAAGATATTGAGCTGATTTGGAAGCAGCTCGAAACAGGCGAGACCGAGGTTACCGTCGACCTCGAGGCCCGCAAGGTTACCGTGGGCGGCAACGACTACAGCTTCGACATCGACGACTACACCCGCTGGCGCCTGATGGAAGGCCTCGATGACATCGGGCTGACCCTGCGCGATGAGGGTGCCATCGATGCCTACGAGGCCAAGCGACCGGCCTTCAAGCCGGCCGTCAGCTAGCGCACAGGAAGGGGGCTGGCCAGGTAATCTGCACCGGTCAGCTCACCTTCGTTAAAGGACAGCACCCACACAGAGGCCTTCTTAAACCGCAGGTCCTCGAGCTTGTCTTTCAGGAACTTCGGGGCGGCATCGGCAATAATGGCCGGAATCGTCTCACCCTGGCTGACAATGACTGGCACACCGCCGCGCTCGACGACGCGATAGAAGGCCTTTTTTGCTGCCTTAAAGTTCGAAGAGGTGACCTCATCGCCAAAGTTGCGGTTGACTGCCAGGTCGAAGCCTAGTTCATCGGCAAGCGGTGCGGCAGTCTGCTGGCAACGGTGCGGCTGCGCAGAATAAATAGCCGTGGGGTGGTAGGCAGACAGCAGCGGCACGAGCATTTCTGCTTGACGACGCCCCTTCTTATCCAGCGGGCGCAAATCATCATCACCGTCCCACTTGTGGCGGGCATGCGCACGGGCATGGCGGACGTAGAGCACGCGGGTGGTCGGTGCCAGGCGCAGGCGCTTCTTAGCCTTGGTGAGTACCTCCGAGTCGAGTTCGTAGGTCAGCAGCTTCTTGGCTTCATCGATAGGCAGCCAGCGAATCTCATCGACCTCGCTGTTTTTCTTGAACTTGCCGCTGGTGACCTTGGCTACCCAGTAGTAGACGACCTTGGTACGGCCCTGGACGGGGTAGGTAACCTTGCCAATTAGCTTGCCGAGCTTGACCTCAAAACCAGTTTCCTCAGTAATTTCGCGCACGGCGGTCACCGGCAGGGACTCGCCTGGGTCGACCTTGCCCTTGGCCAGGGACCAATCGTCGTAATGCGGGCGGTGGATGACAGCGACTTCCGGATCGTGGGGATCGCCGCGCCACAACACCGCACCGGCGGCGAGAGTGGTGCGCTTAAACTCCGCAGCTGGGTCGACCGGGATTTCTTGCAGGCGACCCGACATAAAGACCTCCGACTGGATGTCCTTATCCGTTTCGTGGAAGTTTTTCGGTTTCGGCATG
Organism: Corynebacterium camporealensis; assembly: GCF_000980815.1. NCBI lineage: Bacteria > Bacillati > Actinomycetota > Actinomycetes > Mycobacteriales > Corynebacteriaceae > Corynebacterium > Corynebacterium camporealensis. Next base: position 1,135,709 of record NZ_CP011311.1, read on the forward strand.
ACTCTCCTCATTAGACGATCTATCAACCCCGTATTTTCCTCTAAAACTGCCGAGAATGCATTTTCATCCTGTCAGTTTCGTAATATGCATTACTGTTGTTGAGGAAAGTTCAGTCTGGGAAGGTGGTCATAACAATGGTCAACGTCGCTGTGATGGGCGCAGGTTCGTGGGGTACGACCCTGGCGAAAGTCTTTGCCGACGCAGGTCAGAAAGTCCGGCTGTGGGCCCGCCGCCCCGAGATGGCCGAGACCATCAATTCCCAGCACCGCAACATGGATTACCTGCCTGAGGTCGCGCTGCCCGAATCCATCGTGACGACCACCGACCCGGCGGAAGCTTTGGAGGACGCCGCGATCGTGGTCTTCGGTGTGCCTTCGCAGACTCTGCGCAGCAACGTTGAGGCCTGGGCGAAGCATTTGCCTGACGATGCCACCTTGGTCTCCATCTCCAAAGGTGTCGAGACCTCCACCTTGCAACGCATGAGCGAAGTCATTGCGGCAGCTGCCGATGTCAGCCCCGACCACGTTGCCGTGCTTTCTGGTCCGAACCTGGCGAAGGAAATCGCCGACGAGCAAGCTGCTGCCACCGTTATTGCCTGCTCGGATGAAGAGCGCGCCAAGCGCGTGCAGGCTGCCGTGGCCACTCCGTACCTGCGCCCGTACACCAACACCGATGTCATCGGTGCGGAGATTGGCGGTGCGTGTAAGAACGTCATCGCGCTGGCCTGCGGTATGGCCTCTGGTAAGGGACTGGGTAACAACACGATTGCCACGCTGATTACCCGCGGTCTGGCAGAAATTACCCGCCTGGGCACCGCTTTGGGCGCCGACCCGTTTACCTTCTCCGGCCTGGCTGGCCTGGGCGACTTGGTGGCTACCTGCAACTCGACGCTGTCGCGTAACCGCACCTTCGGTTACCGCTTGGGCCAGGGCGGCACACTGGAAGAAGCCAAGGCTGCGACCAATGGCCAGGTGGCGGAGGGCGTGTACTCCTCGGAGTCGATTTACCGCCTGGCCCAGGATGCCGGTGTGGAAATGCCGCTGACCGAAGCTGTTTACGGCGTGTGCCACCGCGGCGTCAACGTCGACGACATGGTCGTTGCCCTGATGGGTCGTACAAAGAAGTCGGAATAAAAGGCAGTAGGATCTTTCCTCATGACTGAAAAAATCCGCGTCGCCGTCGTCTACGGCGGCCGCAGCTCTGAACACTCCGTGTCCTGCGTCTCGGCAGGGGCTATCATGCACAATCTTGATCCGGAGAAATACGAGGTCATCCCGATTGGCATTACCCAGGACGGCGCCTGGACTCAGGGCACGACTGAGGGGCTAGAAATCGTCGATGGCAAACTGCCCGTCGTGGAACTGCGCGACGAGCTTGCACTTTCGCTCAACCCGGCGACCAAGGGTCGTTTCCACAATGTGAGCCAGCATCGCCACGAAGTCGAAGCCGACGTCATCTTCCCGGTCCTGCACGGTCCTTTCGGCGAAGACGGCACCGTCCAAGGTCTGTTTGAACTCTCCGGTATCCCGTACGTTGGCCCGGGTGTTCTGGCGTCTGCAGCCGGTATGGACAAAGAGTTCACCAAGAAGCTGCTCGTGGCCGAAGGCCTGCCCGTGGCCGAAGAGGTCATCCTGCGCGACCGCACTGAGCTGACCGAGGAAGAGAAGGACAAGCTGGGCCTGCCGGTCTTCGTCAAGCCTGCCCGCGGTGGTTCCTCGATTGGTGTCTCCAAGGTCAGCGACTGGGCCGATTTCCCGGCCGCGGTCAAACAAGCCCACGAGTCTGACACCAAGGTGCTCGTCGAAGCAGAAATGGTCGGCGATGAGGTCGAGGTCGGTGTCCTGGAGTATCCGGACGGCCGCATTGAAGCCTCCGTGCCCTCCCTGCTGACTGGCATCGAAGAATCCGAGGAGGGTTTCTATGGCTTTGAAACCAAGTACCTCGACAACGTGGTCTCCGCGAAGATCCCGGCACCTTTTGAGCCGGAGGTCACCGCGCAGCTACAAGAAATGTCCATCCACGCCTTCAAGGCCCTGGGTTGTGAGGGACTGACCCGCGTGGACTTCTTCGTCACCGACGACGGCCTGCGCATCAATGAGGTCAACACCCTGCCGGGCTTTACCCCCATCTCCATGTACCCGCAGGTCCTCGCCGCTTCCGGTGTGGATTACCCGACGCTGCTGGACACCCTGGTCCAGCAGGCGCTGGCAAAGTAGCGGGGCCACAAGGCTCCGGGGAAACGGAAGTTACTGCTCTTCCGTGTGTTCGGCGAGCAGGTTGCTCATGGTGACTAGTACGTCGCCGGAAACGTCTTGTGGGGAGTGGACGGCGAGGTCGTTTTCGCGGCCTAAGGCGAACCAGGAGCCAGCGGTGGTGCCACCTGCCAGGGTGGTGTCTTCGAACCAGGGGACGTCGTTGATTTGCTGTAGCTGTGCGCCGGCTTCGTAGTTCTCGGGTGGGGCAACGCCACAGCGCATGACGATTTCCTCGCGTCCCGGTGCGCCCCAGACGTAGGTGTTTTCTTCGTCGATGTCGCGGCGTTCGTAGCCTTCGGCGAGTTCATCGGGAAGCTCTGCTTCCAGTCCGCGGCACATCTCATCCGGGCCGGCTTCCAGCTGCGATAGCGGTGCCGGGTGCGGGTCGTGCTTGTCCTGTTCCAAGGTGCCCAGGGCGTCCTTGAGGCCTTCCGGGCGGGAATCATCAAAGAAGGTCACCGCGACGACTGGTTCGCGGTCGGTGGTGTACCAGGTGTGCAGGTTCGAGTTCGGGGTCATGTCGTTGACCTGCAGCCACTCGGTGCCTTCGATGTCTTCGGTCTGGGAGTACTCGGTGTACTGGAAGGGCAGGTCGACACCGCAGCGCAGTGTGATGGACTCAGTCGAGTTCGATGCCCAGGCGGCGGCACCTTCCGGTACCGGTTCGGCGATTTCTGCCCGCGGGTGGCCCTGGAAGTCGTCGGGGAGGGCATCGAGAAGCGCGCGGCATTCTGCGGAGTCTGCCTTTTCCGACGGGAAATCTGACATGGCTACCGGCGCTTTCGCGGTAGAGTTATACACCCAGTAGGCTCCGCCGAAAACGCCCACGACCATTGCAATCGCGATCGCTAATGAGATGTAGATTGCGGTGCGGTTAAATTGGGTTGTCATAAGCGCTAATAGTATCGAAAGGCTCTTCGTGCACCTAAGCAAGACGCTCGCCGACGTCGGTGAGGCCAACGTCATCCAAGAGATCACCGCAGCAGCGCCGAGCAATCTCAACGGCGATGATGCCGCAGTACTCTTCCCGGCAGCACCTAATTCCCGCACGGTGGCCTCGACGGACACGATGGTGGAAGGGCGGCACTTTACCCGCACCTGGTCCACGCCCGCTGAGATTGGGCAAAAGGCCATTGTGGCGAATTTCGCAGACATCGAAGCCATGGGCGCCCGCCCGACTGCGGCATTGCTCGCCGTGATTGCCCCGAAGAACACCCCGCTGGCTTTGGTCCGCGGGATTGCTGAGGGCATCGCGAGCCGCTGCGCGCATTACCAGGCTGAACTCGTCGGCGGTGACGTTAGTGCCGGTTCGGAGCTGGTCATCACGGTGACCGCCATTGGCTCTCTGGGTGGCAGTCTGCCGCCGCTGACCCTGGATGCCGCCCGTGTCAGCCAAAAGGTCGTCGCCCACGGCAAGATTGGGCATTCCGCCGCAGGCTTTGCGTTGCTGCAGCGCTTTGGCCGCAGCCTGCCCACACAATACGAGGATCTCTGGCCGCTTATCGATGCCCACTGCGCTCCCTGGATCCAACCCGGCCGCGGCGTGATTGCCCGCTCCACTGGGGCAACCGCCATGACTGATAACTCCGATGGTCTTATCCACGACGTCGGAATGCTGGCCAAGCGCTCCGGTGTGCGCATCGATTTACACAAAGACGCCCTGCAACCAGACCCGCTGTTGCAGGCCGCCGGTGCCGTCTTAGACACAGACCCCTGGGAGTGGGTCTTAAGCGGCGGCGAGGACCACACCTTGATTGCCACCACGCACAAAGACGCGCCTTCTGGTTTCCGCGTCATCGGCGATGTACACCGCGGTGAAGGTATCACCGTGGATGGAGGACCTGCCGCCTATAGCGCTAGTTGGGAGAGTTTCTAACGTGCATCCGACCTATCACCCGTCCTGGGCACCGGCTTTGGCCCCCGCATTAGGGGAGCACTGGCCACACATCCGGACTGAGCTAGAAAAGGGCGATTTCCTGCCTGCTGCAGAAAACATCTTCCGTGCCTTCGACATGCCACTCGATGAAGTCAAGGTGCTCATCGTGGGCCAAGACCCGTATCCGACACCAGGCCATGCGATGGGGCTGTCCTTTTCCACCCAGCCGGGCGTAAAACCACCGCGTTCCTTGGTGAATATCTACCAGGAACTCCATGACGACCTTGGGATTGCACCCCGTCAAGACGGCGACCTGACCGGCTGGTTTCACCAGGGCGTGCTGTTGCTCAACCGCGTGCTGACGGTCGCCCCGGGCAATGCGGGGTCGCATCGCAAGTTAGGGTGGCAGGCCATTACTGAAGCTGCCATTCGCGCGCTTGATGGTCGGCCCATCGTGGCTATTTTGTGGGGCAAGGATGCCCAAGGCTGCCAGCAGTTTATTCCCAACGTGCCGTGCATTACCTCGCCGCACCCGTCGCCGTTGTCAGCCCGGCGTGGATTCTTCGGCTCTAGGCCTTTTTCGAAAGCCAATGAACTTTTAGAGCAACAGGGTGTGCCGCCGGTGGATTGGCAACTGTAGAATTACCGCCATGACATTTCCCAGTGCGTTGGATTCGACAGGCCTCTACGGTTGGGCCACCCGCGCCGTCGGCGAATTAAACCAGCGCCGCGCGGAGATTAACGCACTCAACGTCTTCCCGGTCCCGGACTCGGATACTGGCTCCAACATGGCCCACACCATGGAAGCCGCCCTTGCTGAAGCCGATAAGGGTGGCGATGTCGCAGCAGCCCTAGCGCTGGGCTCTGTCCGTGGCGCCCGCGGCAACTCCGGCATGGTGCTCTCGCAGGTCCTGCGCGCAGTAGCTGATTCCACGAGCGATTCGCTTGTCGATGCCCCCATCTTCGCCCAAGCCATGGATCTCGCTGTGGAACTGGTCGACCGCGCCATTGCTGAACCTGTCGAAGGCACCGTTATTTCCGTGCTGCGTGCTGCGGCTGCTGCCTCGCGCGATGCCGTGGATACCGAACAACCACTGCACCCCACCGTGGCAGCAACGGTCACTGCGGCCCGTCGTGCGCTGCGCGATACGCCTTCGCAGTTGGCCGTGCTGCGCGAAGCAGGCGTTGTCGATGCCGGTGGCGCCGGCCTGGTCATTCTGTTGGAATGCTTGCTCGCAGAAATCGAAGGCACTGACGTAGCAAACGTCGATATGCACGTACCTGACGAGCAGGGCCCAGAACTAGAGATTATGTTCTTCTACCACGGCGACCTGGAAGGGCTCGAAGAAGAACTGCGCCCTATGGGCAATAGCCTGGTCATTGCGCGAGCTAGCGATGACAGCGGCAGCGTGCACATTCACTCCCGCGTTGCCGGCCCGGTTATCGAGAAGGCCTATGCGCTCGGCGACGTCAGCCAGCTGCGCCTGGAAGTCCTTCCCGAGCACGTCGCCGAGATTCAATCTGAGCAGCCCGTGCGTCGCGTCGTCGTCGTGGTGCCGGAAGGCGGGATGTCGGAGTTGTTCTCCTCGGTGGGAGCAACCGTTCTGCGTCCAGGAACCAGTCTTGATGACCCCAGCGCTGATGACATCGTGATTACCAACGGACTGGATATCGAGGCCGGTGCTGCACAGATCATCGACAATGCCTCGTTCATTTCCGGGCTGGCTGCCTTGTCGGTTTACGAGGTAGGCCATCCCGATACCGCAGCGATGGTGGAGACCATGCGCGATGTGGAACGCTCCATGCGCGTTGCCCATCCGGCAGAAGAAACTCTGGATTCTGTGCGCGAGACCGCCCAGCAGCTGCTTAAAGAAGGCGGCGAACAAGTCTCGCTGCTAACCTCACTGCCAGTAGATACCGCAGCACTCGAAGAAGAACTCGGCGTGCAGGTAGGTGCAGTAACGATGGCGAATATCGCAACGGAAGTAGGAGTGGAATAAGCCATGCTCGGGTGGCGAGACGACCGACCCTTGGATGCTGTCCTGGATAAAAAGGACGCAAAGAAGATCACTCGCTACCTTGGCTATACAACCTGCGGTGAGCTGCTGCGCCATTATCCGCGTGACTACGTCCGCCATAACAAAGACGTCGGCCTGCACACTGCAGAAGAAGGTGAAATCGTCACGGTCACCGGCATCGTGGGTGGCATCAACACGAAGCGTGCCCGCAACACCACGATTTACCAGCTCAACCTCCAGAATGGCATCAGCGCCAGCTTCTTTAACGCCCACTGGATCCAGAAGGTGCTTTTTCCGGGCGTGCGCGTGATGTTGTCGGGCAAGCTGAAGTGGTTCCGCAGTCGGCCACAGTTGCAGCACCCGGATTTCGTAGTCATCGATAACTATGGCGGCAACGCGCCTTCGACCGGGTCGCTGCGCAGTCTGTCGCAATTCGGCGACATTGAAGAACTACTGGTCAACCGCGAGTGGATTCCCATCTACCCAGCCACCGCGAAGCTGACGTCTTGGTACATCATGGGTGCCATTCACAAGGTCTTGGCGGAAACCCCGCACATCCCTGAGCCGCTCGATGTCAAGATGCTTACCAGCATGGATGAGGCCATCCGTAGCGTTCACGAACCAGGGCCGGACGGCCCATACCGCGCGATTCATCGCCTCAAATACAACGAGGCTCTCGCCATCGGTTTGGTGATGGCGCTGCGCCAACGCGATGCCGAATCGCACACCGCCGACGCCTTGCCCGCTCGTCGCGATGGCTTCCGTGCACACTTGCTGAACCACCTGCCCTTTGAACTTACCGATGGCCAAAGGCAGGTCATCACCGAAATCGAAGCAGACCTAGAAGAGACCCTGCCAATGATGCGCCTGCTCCAAGGCGAAGTCGGTTCGGGTAAGACCATGGTGGCCACGTGCGCGATGCTGCAAGCTGTCGATGCCGGCAAACAAGCAGCCCTACTCGCCCCGACAGAAGTGCTGGCCTCGCAGCACGCATCCTCGATTAGTCTGAGCGTGCCCGAAGGCGTCAAGGTCACCTTGCTGACCGGTTCGATGCGCGTGGCCGAAAAGCGCCAGGCTCTCCTCGATATCGTCAGCGGTACTGCGGACATCGTCATCGGTACCCACGCCATCATTCAAGAAACCGTTGAGTTCTTTGAACTGGGCCTCGTGGTCGTTGACGAGCAACACCGCTTCGGCGTCGAGCAACGCGATAGCTTGCGCTCCAAGACCCCAGAAGGCATGAGCCCACACGTGCTGGTCATGACCGCAACGCCGATTCCACGCACCATCGCGATGACCGTTTTCGGCGATTTGGCTGTGTCCACGTTGAAGGAGCTGCCCGGTGGGCGTCGGCCTATCCAATCCTCGGTGGTGCCGGAGTGGGCGCCGTCGTGGACGCAGCGTGCGTGGGAACGCATTCGCGAAGAAGTCGATAAAGGACACCAGGCCTACGTCGTATGCCCACGCATTGATGGCGAAGGCGGCGTATTAGAACTTGCCGCACAGCTAGAGGCCGGACCGCTGCAGGGCCTTAATGTCGATATCTTGCATGGTCGCATGAAAGATAAAGACGACGTCATGGCCGCGTTTAGCAGGGGAGAGACCGATGTTCTGGTCTCCACCACGGTCATTGAGGTCGGTGTCGACGTGCCGAATGCGACGGTGATGCTCATCCGCGAGTCCGAGAGTTTCGGCGTTTCCCAGCTGCACCAGTTGCGCGGTCGCGTCGGTCGTGGCGGTAATGCCTCGCTGTGTCTTTTCCACACCCTGGTCGCCGAAGACCACCCGGCGTTCGAGCGCATCCAAAAGATCGCTGCGACCACCAGTGGTTTCGACTTGGCCGAACTGGACCTGGAGACCCGCCAGGAAGGCGACATTTTGGGTACCTCGCAGTCTGGTACCCGCCGCACGCTGCAGCTGCTGCATCTGGCCGAAGATCGCGACATCATCGAGCGCACCCACGACGATGCTTTCGCGCTGGTGCGTCGCAATCCTGAACTCGCTGTGGAGCTCGTGGTTGACCTCACCGAATCCGAACAGGAGTACCTGGAAAAGACCTAAGCTAACCCACGCGCTAGGGTAAGGAGGTTAAGAGACGAAAGGGAGCTGAAAATACAATGACGCGCATCATTGCGGGCGAGGCCCGTGGTCGCACCATCAAAGTACCTGCCAGCGGCACCCGGCCCACAGCAGATCGCGCCCGCGAGGGTCTTTTTTCTTCCCTGGACGTGCGCTGGGGTTTCCAAGGCTCCAAGGTCTTAGACCTCTTTGCCGGTTCCGGCGCGCTGGGCTTAGAGGCCGCCAGCCGCGGGGCGGAGGAGGTTGTCCTCGTCGAAGATAATCCGGCGGCGGTGAAGGTGATTGAGCACAACATTGGCGTCGTCAAGCATCCGCGCTTGACCGTTCGCGAGACCAAAGTTGGCACCTTCTTGGCCGGCGCACCGAAGGGTTACTTTGACTTGGTGCTCGCCGATCCGCCCTATTCTTTCGACGACATCGATGGGTTGTTAGAAGCCTTAGAGCCCACGCTTGCCGATGCCGCCATGGTCGTCATCGAACGCCCCCGCGAAGCCGCCGAAACCCAGTGGCCGGAAGGCTTTGAACCAACGAAACAAAAATTAAAGAAGCGAACCTTCGGTATTGCCCGGATGGACATGGCAATATATACCCGTCCCGGTTCCAAGGAGGAAGATTAGTCATGACTAAAGCTGTATGCCCTGGTTCCTTCGACCCCATCACGTTGGGTCACCTGGATATCTTCACCCGTGCCAGCGAGCTTTTCGACGAAGTCACCGTCCTGGTCACCGGCAACCCCGATAAGCCCTCAGGCCTGTTCACCGTTGAAGAGCGCATGGAACTCATCCGTGGCGCAGTGGATCCGTCCATCAAGGTCGACTTCTGTGCCGGCCTGTTGGTTGATTACACCACCGAGCACAACATCGACACCCTGGTCAAGGGCCTGCGTTCCTCGCTCGACTACGAGTACGAACTGCCCATGGCGCAGATGAACCGACGCCTTTCCGGCATCGATACCGTGTTCTTGCTGACTGATGAAAAGTACGGCTACATCAGCTCCTCGCTGTGCAAGGAGGTCGCACGCTTCGGCGGCGATATCACCGGAATGTTCCCGCCGAACGTCGGCGCTGCCGTGATGGAGAAGTACCAGTCATGATGACAGCCGTAGCCATCATGCTTACGGTGGCCTTCGGCTCTAGTCTTCAGCGCATCTCCGGCATGGGCCTAGGGCTCGTGGGCGGACCGATTCTCACTCTGTTGTTGGGCCCTGTGCAGGGCATCATGGTCATCAATGTGCTGGCGTGCCTCAACGCCGCGCTGACGACCTATACCGTGCGCGAATGGGTGGACTGGAAAAAGTTCGCGCTGATTTCCTCCGTCATGGTCATCGGCTCGATTCCGGCCGCGGTGCTGGTATCACGCGTGGAAAGCTCCACGCTGTTGATTATCGTGGGCGCCTCGCTGCTGATTGCACTGAGCATCGTCGTGTTCGGCAATCGCTTTGTCCCGCGTACAGAAGGAAAAACGCCTGCCGTGGTGGCAGGCGTGATTGGTGGTTTCACCAACACCTTGGCTGGTATTGCTGGCCCGGTGATTACCGTCTATGCGCAGGCAGCGCGCTGGCCGCAGCAGATGTATGCCGCGACCTTGCAGCCGATCTTTATGGTCGGCGGTGCGGTGTCCTTCATCGTGAAGGGCCTGGCCGGTGCCGGTGGTGGCTTTAGCACTGACTGGCTGATTTGGCCGGCAGGTATTGCTGGCATGGTCATTGGTGTCACACTCGGCAACCTGCTGGCGGGCAAGGTCTCGCGCACTTTGGCGCATCGGTTGTCGCTGATTGTGGCCTTCGGTGGTGCCGCGAGTGCGCTCATCCGCGGCATCGTTAGCTAAAGCAGCGAGGCCAGGAAGTCCTGGGTGCGCTGGTGCTGGGGGTTTTCCAGCACCTCTTCGGGAGTACCGACCTCGACGATCTGGCCGCCGTCCATGAAGACGATCTTGTCGGCTACCTCGCGCGCAAAGCCCATCTCGTGGGTAACCACCAGCATGGTCATGCCATCGGCAGCCAGCTGCTTCATGACGCGGAGTACTTCGCCGACCAGCTCGGGGTCGAGGGCGGAGGTGGGCTCATCGAAAAGCATGAGCTTTGGCTCCATGGCAACCGCGCGGGCAATGGCCACGCGCTGCTGCTGGCCACCAGAAAGCTGCACCGGATAAGCATCTGCCTTGTGCGCCAAGCCGACCTGCTCGAGTAGTTCCATGGCCTTCTTCTTGGCCTTATCGGCCGGGACCTTTTTCACCTGGATGGGAGCCTCGATGATGTTCTCGAGCACGGTGCGGTGGGAGAAAAGGTTGAAGGACTGGAAGACCATGCCGATGTCAGAGCGCTGCTGAGCGGCCTGCTTTTCGGTGATCTCGTAGAGGGTGCCGTTCTTTTCCTCGTAGCCAATCAGGGTGCCATCGACATAGATGCGTCCGGCATTGATGGTTTCCAGGTGGTTGACGCAACGCAGGAAGGTCGACTTACCGGAACCTGACGGGCCCAGCAAACAGGTGACCTCGCCCGGGGCGACCTCTAGGTCGATGCCTTTAAGCACCTCGAGGCGACCGAAGGACTTGTGGACGTTTTGAGCAGAAATCATCGGGGTAGTCATCTACTTGTCCTCCTGGACGACGTTGACGTTGCGCGGGATGTTGCCCTCAGCATCAGCCAGGGAAGCCAGCTGGCGGGCGGTGAGTTCACGGGTAGCGCCGCGTTCGAAGCGCTTTTCCAGGAAGTGCTGGCCAACCATGAGCAGCGAGGTAATCGCCAGGTACCAAGTAGCAGCCACCAGCAGCAGCGGAATCGGTTCGAAGAGCGCGGCGGAGATATCGGTGGCACGGCCGAAGATTTCGTGAGTGTAGGGAATAGCGACCACCAGGGAGGAGGTCTTCAGCAAAGAAATGAACTCGTTGCCGGTGGGCGGGATGATAATACGCATCGCCTGCGGCAGCACCGTACGGCGCATGGTCATCCACCAGCCCATGCCCAGCGCAACGGAGGCTTCCTTCTGGCCTTCAGGAACCGCAGAGATACCGGAGCGGACAATTTCGGCCATGTAGGCGGCCTCGTTCATGCCCAGACCAAGCACGGCGAGCAGGAAGGCGTTGGTGAGCACGGCCTCGAGTGAGACCTCCGTGAAGCCTAAGTTGATGGTCTGGTAAATCGCAGACAGCAGGCCCCAGAAGACCAGCTGGACGTAAATTGGGGTGCCACGGAATACCCAGAGGAAAATCCAGGACACCGCCCGGAAGATTGGGTTGGGCGACATGCGCATCACGGCAAGCAGCACGCCGCCGACGACGCCGATAATCATCGCCAGCAGAGTAATAGCGATGGTGTGCAGCGCCGCAATAGCGATGCGGGTATCCAGCAGGTACTGGAAGTAAGTAGACCAGCCGAAGGCCTCGTTGCGAGCGGAGCTAATCACGAACCAGATGGCCAGCAGGACCACGATGCCTGCGCAGACCCACCGCCACGGGTGGCGCAATGGTTTCGCTTCAATCTTGCCGGGCTTGGAATCCCCGGCTGGGGTAGCGGTATTAGTCATTGATCGGCCTTTCGTTAATCATGGCTTCATCGATTAGTCCGTCTTCGATGCCCCACTGGGCGAGGATCTTTGCGTAATCACCGGTGTCAATCAGGTGCTGCAACGCTGCGGCCAGTGCCGGGCCCAACTCAGAGTCTTTGGGAACGGCAAAGCCGTAGGGAGCGGCGTCGAACATCTCACCGACTTGCTGGAGCTTGTCGTCAGAGCGGTTGACCGCCCAGCCAGTGACCGGGGAGTCAGCCGATAGTGCATCGGCGCGGCCCATCAACACCGCTAGCGCGGCGTTGTCGCTGGTGTCATAGGACAGGACGGTCAAGTCGCCGTCGCAGGCTTCCTGCTTGGGGCGCACGTCATCAGTTTCAGAAACGGTCGTGCGCTGGACGGCGACGGTCAGACCGCAGGGATTATCCGGGTCGACGTCGCGGGGGCCATCGGTACGTTCTGCCCACTGGATGCCGGCGTAGAGGTGATTGACGAAGTCAAAGTTCTCGCGGCGTTCCTCAGTATCGGTAAAGCCGGAGCCGCCCATATCCAGCTGGCCGGCTTCGACGGCGGGAAGGATCATCGCAAAGTCTTGCTCTACTGGACGAAACTCCAGGCCTAAGACATCTGCCACAGCATTCGCCAGGTCCATCTCGGCACCGACGATGTTGCCGTGGCTGTCCTTCAATTCGAAAGGCGCAAAAGGTGGGTTGGTGCCCACCGTAAGGACTCCGTCGGCGTCGTCGTAAAGCGCGGCAATCTCCGGTACCTCATCGATGGTTGGTTCTTGCCAACCCTCCGGCACGGATTCTTCTGTGTTGGTAACACAGCCGCTCAGCATTGCGGCGCTGAGTAGGACAGCACCACACGCCCGGCGACGTCCGACGGGGAAAATCATTTAACTATCAGCCTTTGCTTTGTATTTCTTAGCCTGCTGGGCATCAATCCAGATAAAGAAGCCCACGATGATCACGCCCAGGAAGAACACACCAATGATCGGGAGAGTGCCGGCGTCCTGGCCCTCACCAAACGGCCACAGTGCGCGCAGGGAGCCGAGCATGAAACCGGCCATCGCAGCCAGGGTGACGTTGCGGTGGTGGTGCAGCAGCCAGTTCAGCAGCTTCACAAACGCCGCCAGGCCACACAGTGCGCCCAGAGCGAAGACGGCGACAGTACCCATTTCACGATCCGAGACCGCGCCAATGATCGGCTGGTAAAGACCCATGGTCAGCAGGATCAGGGAACCGGACACGCCCGGCAGAATCAACGCGCAGACCGCAATGGCTGCGGCGAAGAAGACGACGATGAGGCTCGGATCATCGACAGGTTCAGAAGTAAAACCAGTAACGATGAAGATGACTGCTGCCGCAATCAGAAAAGTGATGATGGACTTACCCGTCAGGCGGGCAGACTTATCCATCATCGCAATCGGCACGAAGATGGAAATAGCCACCATGCCCATAAACAGGGCGCTCGAAATCGAGACCTGGTTTTCAACGAAGTTGGACAGGATGGTCGACAGGCCAAAAATGGCTACGAACATACCGATGGCCACAGTGGCCAGGAAGGCCCAGTCGACCTTCTTGAAGCGGCCCGAAATCAGGTCATTGCCGTTTTCGAGCGCGCGCTCGTAGATACCGACGATCAGAGCAATTGTGCCGCCGGAGATACCCGGGACGAGCTCAGCCGAACCAATGAGTGCGCCACGCAGGACGTTAAGTAGATATTGCATAGAAGAAAAATTAATGGGAAGCCCACCGCAGCACAGGTTGCCAAGCCGGTACAACGCGGGTTTCTCGGTCAGGGAATGTTAGCCAAACAACACTTGCTTGCATAACATTCATGGACTGATTCTAACCATAACACCGATTGTGGAACAATTAGACGATATTCACTAAGGTTACGCCCCGAATCAGCGAAACCCCCGCGCCCAGCCGGAGTGTTGAAAAATATGCGCAGCGCGAACAATTATTAAGCAAACGTCCAACGTGTGACGCGCCACAGTCGCGGGGGCTGATGGTGGGTTTATCGAACGCTCGGCTGCAAGCCTGAGGAATGCCTTTGAAAGCAGGCCAGGGTGACCCTAGGCCAATGCATACCGCCCGACCCATTACGCCTAATAAATAGTCAATTAATGGACTCGTTGCGGGAATAGAAAAAGACCAGAAGGAGTGAATGTCTTTCTGGTCTGGGTGTTTGGTGCCCCTGGTGAGACTCGAACTCACACTGAACGGGTTTTGAATCCGTTGCCTCTGCCAATTGGGCTACAGGGGCCAAGCTTCTGCCTGACTGAGATGAAATCATAGCGCACAGTTTTTGCTGCGGCCTAATTGGGTGGTTGGTGTCGTGTGTCGGGCAGGTTCTCTAAGATGGGGCGGGTGACTTCTTCGAAACCGCGTTTATTGCTTGTTGATGGCCACTCGATGGCATTTCGTGCCTTTTACGCCCTGCCGGCCGCGAATTTCTCGACCACGGGTGGGCAACATACGAATGCCGTGTATGGGTTTTTGTCGATGTTGTCCAACATCGTCAACGAGGAAAAGCCCGACCGTATTGCAGTAGCTTTCGATGTCGGCCGCAAGACCTTCCGCACGGATATGTTCCCGGAGTACAAGGCCCAGCGCGAGTCCGCGCCCGAGGAATTCAAGGGCCAGGTCGAGCTTATTCGCCAGACCTTGGACATCCTGGGTGTTACGACGCTGTCGGAGGAGAACTACGAGGCCGACGACATTCTGGCCACTCTGGCTACCGAGGCCACGGACCACGACACGCTGATTGTCACCGGCGACCGCGATTACCTGCAGCTGGTCAACGGCACCACGACGGTGTTGTACCCGAAGAAGGGCGTGTCGACGCTGCACCGCTTTACCCCGGCAGCCGTGGAGGAAAAGTACGGCCTGACCCCGGAGCAGTACCCGGATTTCGCGGCACTGCGCGGCGACCCGTCGGATAACCTACCGAACGTACCGAAGGTGGGCGAGAAGACCGCCACCAAATGGATTGTGCAGTACGGCAGCCTGCAGGATCTCATTGACCACGCCGACGAAATCAAGGGCGTCGCCGGCCAGAACTTCCGCGATCGCATTGAGCAGGTGCAGATGAACCGGAAGCTCACCCAGATGATCACTGACATGGATCTACCGGTCAAGGTCAAGGATCTGGACTTTCACAACGCCAAGGTTGCTGATGTTGCCGCGCGTTTCGATGAGCTGGAGTTCGGCGCCAACCTGCGCGACCGCGTGCTGGCTGCATTCCCGAACGATGGTGGCGAGGTCCCCGAAGAAGAGGCCAAGCCCGCCGTGGAGATCGCCATCGATGATGAGCCGCTCGCGCAGTGGCTCGACGGCAAGTCCGGCGTTGCTGTCTATGTACAGGGCACCGGCACTCCTTACCAGGGCGATGCATCGGCGCTCGCGCTTATCGATGACTCCTACCACGGCCTCCAAGTAGAGCTCAGCGAGCTATCTGCCGACGACGACAAGGCGCTGGCCGAGTGGCTCGAATCGGATGCAGAGAAATACCTGCACGAGGCAAAGGCAGTCTTCCACATGCTTGCCGGCCGCGGCATCAAGCTTCGTGGCATCGCACACGATACGGCCATCGCTGCCTACTTGCTGCGTCCGGGCCAGCGCACCTACGAGCTTTCCGATGTCTACCAGCGCCACCTGCAGAAAACCTTGAGCGCACCAGGGGAGCAGATGTCGCTTCTCGACGACAACTCCCTGGTTACTCAAGCTGCCGCCATCATGGAGTTGACCGAAAAGCTCACTGAGGACCTACAGGAGATCGACGCCTTCGAGCTCTACACCGACCTCGAACTGCCCTTGGTGTCCATCCTCGCGCAGATGGAAGCCACCGGTATCGCAGTCGATATCGACGTGCTGGAAACCCAGCGCGATGCCTTCATCAATAAGGTCGACGAGCAGGAGCAGGCCGCCCGCGAACTGGCTGGCGATGACAAGCTCAACCTGAATTCTCCGAAGCAACTGCAGTCCGTACTCTTTGAGACCTTCGATCTGCCGAAGACGAAGAAGACCAAGACCGGCTATTCCACTGCGGCTAAGGAAATTGAGCAGCTCGCTGCTAAGAATCCGCACCCGTTCTTAGACCACCTGCTCGCACACCGCGAGTACCAGAAGATGAAGACCACGCTTGAGGGCCTCATCAAGACTGTCCAGGCTGACGGCCGTATTCACACCACCTTCAACCAGACGGTGGCATCAACCGGTCGTCTTTCTTCGACCGAACCGAACCTGCAGAACATCCCAGTGCGTACCGAAGCCGGTCGCCAGATCCGTTCCGCGTTCGTCGTCGGCGAAGGCTTCGAAGAACTCATCACCGCTGACTACTCGCAGATTGAAATGCGCGTGATGGCACACCTCTCCGAGGACCCGGGCCTGATCGAGGCCTACAAAGAAGGCGAGGACCTGCACAACTACGTCGGTTCCAAGGTCTTTGACGTGCCGGTCAACGAGGTCACTCCGGAACTGCGCCGTCGCGTCAAGGCCATGTCCTATGGTCTCGTCTACGGCCTGTCCGCCTTTGGCCTGTCCCAGCAGCTCAACATCCCCGCTGGTGAAGCAAAGAGCATCATGGAAAGCTACTTCCAGCGTTTCGGTGGCGTAAAGCGCTACCTCGACGAGGTCGTCGTCAAGGCTCGCCAGGATGGCTATACCTCAACTCTGTTTGGTCGTCGCCGCTACTTGCCTGAGCTGAACTCCGATAACCGCATGGCCCGCGAGAATGCCGAGCGCGCAGCGCTCAATGCTCCGATCCAGGGCAGCGCTGCCGACATCATTAAGGTCGCCATGATTCGCGTGGACCGCGCTTTTGCTGACCTGAAGTCTCGCGTCCTTCTACAGGTCCACGACGAATTGGTCGTCGAGGTCGCCCCGGGCGAAGCCGAGCAGGTCGAAGAGATTCTGCAGCGCGAGATGGATTCAGCCATTAAGCTGCGCGTACCGCTCGAGGTTTCTGCCGGTAAGGGCAAGAACTGGGACGAAGCGGCGCATTAACTTCGCGCGTTAATCTGCGGTCGGCCGCCGTTCGACGAGGCGGCCGGCCAGTACGTCGAAGGGTGTCTGGCCGATGGCCAGTACGGAGATGCCCATGATTGCCAGCAGGATGGCTTCGACGTTGGGCCAGCCGGTGAGTGCCAGCAAGGTGAGTAGTAGCCAGGAGTTGCGGATGGCCGCGCCCCACCAGCCAGGGTGTTCGGAGACGACGATAAGGCCCAGCGACCATTTGCCGAGTGAGGTGGACCAGCGGGCTTCGACGATGACGCGGTAGATGTAGAACACCAGCGCAAGTGCAGCGATGTCGTAGATGGCTCCGCTCTGACCAACCAGGGGTGGGGTGGCAGCTATGGCGTTGATGGTCCAGCGGACCACGATGATGATGGCTGCAGCCAAGAAGGCGTCGATCCACCAGGCCACTGCGCGGCGGCCGAAAATACCGAGTCGCTCCATGAACATGGTTGCCAAGCCTACTTCACGTTCAGGCAGCTAAAAATAATGGTGCCGGGAAATAGCCTGCCGCGTTTCGGTGACCACTGGCCCCAGGTGACATTGAGATCTTCCGGCCACTCGGGTTCGAGGCAGTTCTGGATGAGGAAGTTACCGCGGACCTGTAGTGCTTGGATCCATTCGCTGATGCTGCGATGGAATTCGACGTACGTCATCTCGCCGTCTTCGGTGAATTCGGCGTAACCCTCTTCGAAGTAGGAGATTTCGGCCTGCAGGTCGTTCGGATCATCAGGGAAGACCCAGCGCATGGGGTGGGTGGTCGAGAAGACGAAGGTGCCCCCGGGTTTGGTGACGCGAGAGATTTCAGCCAGGGCGTCGTCAATATCGCCGATGAATGGAAGCGCACCGAAGGCGGAGAAAGACTTATCGAAGCTGTCATCGGCGTAGGGGAGAGTCAGCGCATCGGCTTGCACGAGTGGTTGGCCAGGTTGTGCGCGTTGCAGCATGCCGCGGGAGATGTCGAAGCCGGTGGCAAAAGCTGCACGCTCCTGAAGCCACTGTGTACAGGGTGCCGAGCCGCAGCCGATTTCGAGTATGGAGTCGGAGGAGACATCGCCAAGCAAGTGTGCTTGTTCCTCATGGAGCATTTCCGGGCACCAGTAGAAGGACTCAAGATACTCAGGATGACTAGAGTGATAGTTCGCGGCATCGGCGTCCCAGTGGTGGCGGTTGGCTTGGGATGGGGTCTGCATAGCCGAAAACTCCTTTGTGTGTTGAATTTGCCCGGTTAGCTGCAAGGATGTAGAGTTAAGCGGGCGTGTCTATGCCTCGGGTTGTTCTTGGTCGCAGTAGGAGGGCCTTAAACAATCGCGGGCGGGATCGCATCCTCCCTAATCTTTACTGCTCAGGCGGCTAATTTCAGGGTGCGAGAGACACGTAACTGTCCAATTTCGATCTCCTACTGCAATTCGGAGCATTTTATAAATATGCCATCTACTAACACCCCTCAGGTTGCGATCAACGATATCGGAACCGCAGAGGACTTCCTCGCAGCAGTTGACGCCACCATCAAGTACTTCAACGATGGTGACATCGTCGAGGGCACCGTCGTCAAGGTCGATCACGACGAGGTCCTGCTGGACATCGGATACAAGACCGAAGGTGTAATCCCTTCCCGCGAGCTGTCCATCAAGCACGACGTCAACCCGGACGAGGTTGTTGAGGTCGGCGACGAGATCGACGCCCTGGTTCTCACCAAGGAGGACAAGGAAGGCCGCCTCATCCTGTCCAAGAAGCGCGCACAGTACGAGCGTGCTTGGGGCGCCATCGAGGAGCTGCAGGCCAAGGAAGAGCCGGTTACCGGCACCGTCATCGAGGTCGTCAAGGGCGGCCTGATCCTGGACATCGGCCTGCGCGGCTTCCTGCCGGCTTCCCTGGTCGAGATGCGCCGCGTCCGCGACCTGGAGCCGTACATCGGCCAGGAGCTCGAGGCCAAGATCATTGAGCTGGACAAGCAGCGCAACAACGTTGTTCTGTCCCGCCGTGCATACCTGGAGCAGACCCAGTCCGAGGTCCGTTCCGAGTTCCTGCACCAGCTGCAGAAGGGCCAGGTCCGCAAGGGCGTTGTCTCTTCCATCGTCAACTTCGGCGCCTTCGTCGATCTCGGCGGTGTCGACGGCCTGGTTCACGTTTCCGAGCTGTCCTGGAAGCACATCGACCACCCGTCTGAGGTTGTCACCGTGGGCGATGAGGTCACCGTTGAGGTTCTCGACGTCGACCTGGACCGCGAGCGCGTGTCCCTGTCCCTGAAGGCAACCCAGGAAGATCCGTGGCGCGTCTTCGCCCGCACCCACGCTGTGGGCCAGATCGTTCCGGGCAAGGTCACCAAGTTGGTTCCGTTCGGTGCGTTCGTCCGCGTCGAAGAGGGTATCGAGGGCCTGGTTCACATCTCCGAGCTGGCTCAGCGCCACGTCGAGGTTCCGGACCAGGTTGTTACCGTTGGCCAGGAAGTTATGGTCAAGGTCATCGACATCGATCTCGAGCGTCGTCGTATCTCCCTGTCCGTTAAGCAGGCAGATGAGGACTACACCGAAGAGTTCGATCCGTCCAAGTACGGCATGGCTGACTCCTACGACGAGCAGGGCAACTACGTGTTCCCGGAGGGCTTCGACCCGGAGACCAACGAGTGGCTCGAGGGCTACGACGAGCAGCGCCAGGCTTGGGAGGCTCGCTACGCCGAGTCCGAGCGTCGCTTCAACCTGCACACCCAGCAGATCGAGCGCAACCGCGCCGCTGCTGCCGAGGCTGCAGAAAATGCACAGGCTTCCAACTACTCTTCCGAGTCCGCAGATGCAGCTCCGGCATCTGCACCGGAGAGCACCTCTGGTTCCCTGGCATCCGACGAGCAGCTCGCCGCACTGCGCGACAAGCTCGCTGGTAACTAATCTTTAGTTACTACTAAGGCCGCGTTCCCTTCATTGGGGCGCGGCCTTTTCGCGTAAGGTGTGGGCATGAAACTCATTGGTCTTACAGGCGGTATCGGTAGCGGTAAATCCACGCTGGCTAAGCTTTTGGCCGCCCGGGGCTGGGAGCTTGTCGATGCCGACCAGATCGCCCGTGACATCGTCGCCCCCGGGGAACCTGCCTTGGCAGAGCTTTCCGATGCCTTTGGCTCCGACATCCTGCAAGCCGATGGCACCTTAAACCGCGGTGAGCTTGCCTCCCGCGCGTTTAGTTCGCCGGAGAAGACCGAGCTGTTGAACTCGATTACGCATCCGCGGATTAATGAAGAAACGCAGCGGCGCTTCGATGCTGCGCGTGAGGCCGGCGAAGACTTCGTCGTCTATGACATGCCGTTGTTGGTGGACAAGGGCCTGCACAAGGACATGGACGTCACCATTGTCGTCGACGTTGAGGTGGAAGAACGCGTGCGCCGCCTGGTGGAATACCGGGGTCTGGATGCTGACGATGCCCGCCGTCGCATCAAGGCCCAAATCTCTGATGACAAGCGCCTGGCTGCTGCCGATTATGTCGTCGACAATAATGGTCCGGAGTCCGAATTGGAAGGCAAGGTCGCAGAGATCGCCCGCGCGATTGAGGACTAAACCTTTGCGGCTATGCTGGGTGGCATGGCTTTTGCAGCTGAACATCCCTTATTGCCCCAGTCCGAACACCGCCCAGTAGGCGAGGTGGAGCGTCGCTCGAAAGAATTCGAGGTCGTTTCCGAATACCAACCGGCTGGTGACCAGCCCACCGCGATTGCGGAGCTGGATGAACGCCTCTCCCGTGGGGAGCGCGATGTCGTGCTCATGGGTGCGACTGGTACGGGTAAGTCGGCGACGGCGGCGTGGCTCATCGAAAAGCAGCAGCGCCCGACGCTGGTGATGGCGCCGAATAAGACCCTGGCTGCCCAGCTGGCCAACGAGCTGCGCCAGCTGCTGCCGAATAACGCGGTCGAGTACTTCGTGTCCTACTACGACTACTACCAACCAGAGGCGTATATCGCGCAGACCGATACCTACATTGAGAAGGATTCCTCGATTAACGAGGACGTGGAGCGTCTGCGCCACTCAGCGACCTCGGCGCTGCTGTCGCGTCGCGATGTCGTCGTGGTGTCTTCCGTATCCTGCATCTACGGCCTGGGTACGCCGCAGTCTTATCTGGACCGCTCTGTGGTGCTGGGCGTGGGCGAAGAGATTGACCGTGACCGCTTCCTGCGCCTGCTGGTCGATATCCAGTACGAGCGCAACGACGTCGGCTTTACCCGCGGCGCTTTCCGCGTCAAGGGTGACACCGTGGACATCATTCCGGCCTACGAGGAGCGCGCGGTTCGCATCGAGTTCTTCGGCGATGAGGTCGACGAGCTTTATTACATCCACCCGGTGACCGGCAACGTGTTGGAACAGGTCGACGAGGTCCGTATCTTCCCGGCGACCCACTACGTGGCGGGCCCGGAGCGCATGGAAAAGGCCGTCGCGGACATCAAGGCGGAGCTCGCCGACCGCCTGGCCGACCTGGAGAACCGCGGCAAGCTGCTTGAGGCACAGCGTCTGCGCATGCGCACCGAATACGACCTAGAGATGATCGAGCAGGTTGGATTCTGTTCCGGTATTGAGAACTATTCGCGCCACATCGACGGCCGCCCGGCCGGCAGTGCACCGGCAACCCTGCTGGACTATTTCCCGGAAGACTTCCTCACCATTATCGACGAGTCCCACGTGACCGTCCCGCAGATTGGCGGCATGTACGAAGGCGATATGTCGCGTAAGCGCAACCTCGTCGAATTTGGTTTCCGCCTGCCTTCTGCGGTGGATAACCGCCCGCTGACTTTTGATGAGTTCGAAGAGCGCGTGGGCCAATCCGTTTATTTGTCGGCAACGCCGGGTGACTACGAGCTGGCCGCCTCCGGAGGCGAGTTTGTTGAGCAGGTCATTCGCCCGACCGGCCTGGTCGACCCGAAGGTCACGGTCAGCCCGACCAAGGGTCAGATCGATGACCTTATCGAGCAGGTGCGCAAGCGCGTCGGCAACAAGGAACGAGTCTTGGTCACCACGTTGACCAAGCGCATGGCCGAGGATTTGACCGACTACTTGCTCGAAAACGGCATTAAGGTCCGCTACTTGCACTCGGACATCGATACGCTGCAGCGCGTGGAGTTGCTGCGCCAGCTGCGCATGGGCGAGTTCGACGTCCTGGTCGGCATTAACCTCCTGCGCGAAGGCCTCGACCTGCCGGAGGTGTCCCTGGTGGCTATCCTCGATGCGGACAAGGAAGGCTTCCTGCGTTCGACCACCTCGCTTATCCAGACCATTGGTCGTGCTGCGCGTAATGTTTCTGGCGAGGTCATCATGTACGCCGACAAGATCACCGACTCGATGCAGCAAGCCATCGACGAGACCGAGCGCCGCCGCGAAAAGCAGATCGCGTACAACAAAGAACACGGTATCGACCCGCAGCCGCTGCGCAAGAAGATTGCCGATATCCTCGACCAGGTCTACGAGGGCGAAGACGAGCACGACGCCGACCCAGCCGCCATGGTCGAGCGCCCCGACGTGGCCAACATGGCTGCCGATGAGGTGCAAAAGCTTATCGATGACCTCACCGCCCAAATGAAAGAAGCCGCCCGCGATCTCAAATTCGAGCTCGCCGGCCGTTTGCGCGATGAAATCCAGGACCTCAAGAAGGAAGCCCGCGGCCTGAAGGAAGCCGGGATTTAGGCGCGCGTCTATAATGGCAGCGTCGAATTCATCCCTTTTTGTTTTTGCGTGAAGGAGAGCAATGCTTACCTATAATGCGATCGCCGTGGGCACCGACGGATCGGAAACGTCCCTGCGTGCGGTACGCACCGCCGCGTCGATGGCACGGGCATATGATGCCAAGCTGTACATCGTGTCGGCCTTCTACAATCACTCCGCATCGATGTTGGGTGCACCCAGCTCAGAAGATGCACGCTTGCCGGTAGTCAGCGAGGACATGGCGGAATCCTTCCTCAGTAAGGCAGCGGAGTTATCCCAGGCAGAAGGTGCCAAGCACATCGAGGTCATCGCGAAGTCGGGCGACCCGGTGAAGGCCCTGCTAGAGGTAGGCTCTGACTATGACGTCGACATTTTCGTTGTGGGCAACAAGGGAATGAACTCCGTGCGCGGTCGCGTATTCGGTTCTGTTCCGACTGAGTTGACTCGCAAGGCCAAGGTTGATGTTGTGGTAGTCAACACTTCAGAAGAACGATAAGCCAGAACGTTGTTAGACTGGTCGATAACCGTCCAATAGAAAGGTCACCATGAGCGATTACTCCAAGATTGTCGTCGGCACCGACGGCTCGAAGTCTTCTCTGCTCGCCGTAGAGCGCGCCGCTAAGATTGCTGCTGCATTCGACGCCACTCTCATTATTGGCTGCGCATACTACGAGAACCAGGAAGAGGCTTCCAAGACCCTGCGTCAGGATTCTGTTACCATTCTGGGCGACGAGAAGGCGCAGGCTAACCTGGCTTCGGGCAAGGAGCACGCTGAGAAGTTCGGTGTCTCCAAGGTCGAGACCGCTGTTCGCCCGGGTACCCCGGTGCAGGCTCTGATGTCCATTGTTAACGACAATCAGGCTGACCTGCTCATCGTTGGTAACCGTGGCATCAACTCGCTGACTGGTCGCCTGCTGGGCTCCGTGCCTGCCGATGTCGCCCGTCAGTCCGACTGCGACGTCATGATCGTCCACACCGTGAGCTAAACGCTTGACGATGAAGGCCGGGTCTTTCGACCCGGCCTTATTTTTATGCCCGCACCTTGTGCAGAATCTGGCGGAACTTCTTTGCCAACTGATGTCCCGTGGCGCCCTGAATGAGCGGGACGGTGATTTGGCCTTCCTCGTTGGCTTCAGCCAGCGGTTTCATACTGCCGTGGGAAAGCAGCTGCTCCTGCGGACTCAAGTTGCGGATGGCAACGGAGTGAATGCGGTTCGGGTGGTCGTTGGCCGCATTGCCGTAGGTCAATGGGTCGTGCTGACCGTCATCGCCGATGAGAATCCAGTTCATGTCGGGGTAGTTGATAAACAGATTGCGCAGCTGGACTTTCTTGTGCTCCTGGCCGCTGCGGAACAAACCGGTTGGCGTGGGACCCCAGTCGGTGAGCAGCATCGGTCCACGCGGGTAGCCGTTCTGGGCCATGAAGCTCTTTAAGGTGGGGTAGGTGTTCCAGGCGCCCGTCGACAGGTAAAACACCGGTGCGTCCGGGTAGTGCTCGTGCAGTTCGTGGAAGAACGCCGTCATACCCTCGACTGGCTGGCGAGTGTTGGTGCGCTTGACCCAAGAGTTCCACGCCGCAGTCATAACGCGCGGCAGCCAGGTGACCATGATGGTGTCGTCAATATCGCTGATAATGCCCGTCTTGGTTGCCGGGTCCACGATGAGAACGTCGGTGGTGATGGTCTCCATGCCTTCAGAGGAGATGGTGACTTCCTGCCAACCCGGCTCCAGGCCGTGGTCGTAGATGAGCAGGTCGAAGTAGCCATTGGCGTTGGTGGTGCCAGAAATGGTCTGCTTGCCAGCCTGCGCGGTGACCGGGTGGCCACCGACCTGGATGGTGAAGAATTGCTTGTAGCCGCGTTGTGCCCAGTTATCGGTGTTTTCGCTGTCTGGGTCTTGCATCAACACACGCCCCAGCACGTGGACGTGCTCGGTGGTGCCGTAGCCGGCGTAGCCGGTGAACTGCGGCTTCCAGCCTTTACTCGTGCTGCGCTTTACACCGACGCGGTTGATGGTTTTTTCTACTTTGCGGGCAATATCAGAAAGGGCCATAGGGTAGAGGATACCTAGAGACAATGGTGAGCGTTTGGGTCGCGCGGGTAATCGCCACGTAAAGGTTCTGCAGACCCTGCGGCGAGGCGTCGATAATCTCTTGCGGTTCCACCACCGTGACGTGGTCGTATTCCAAGCCCTTTGCTTCTTCGACGTTCTCGGCAGTAATCACCGCTGACAAGCGCCCATCCTCGACCTCCGGGACCTCGTCCAGGTTTTCGACAAAGCGCACTGGCTCGCCTTCGC
This sequence comes from Corynebacterium camporealensis, assembly GCF_000980815.1. Classification (NCBI taxonomy): domain Bacteria; kingdom Bacillati; phylum Actinomycetota; class Actinomycetes; order Mycobacteriales; family Corynebacteriaceae; genus Corynebacterium; species Corynebacterium camporealensis. Next base: position 1,160,440 of record NZ_CP011311.1, read on the forward strand.
GAATCGCCGTTGCCGGTTCGGCATCCGGGTTGATTTCTTCGAGAATCTGATCCGCCACCTCCGCAATCGGCTGTGGCGTGCGGTAGTTGACCGTCAGCGAGTGCTGGCTGAAACGCTTTCCGACGAACTCCTCCAGCGCATCCGCCCACACATCCACACCATTTGGCGCACTGGTCTGAGCGGGGTCACCGACGATGGTCATCCAGCGCGACGGGCAGCGGCGAAACACCATGCGCCACTCCATGGGGCTAAGCTCCTGTGCCTCATCAATGACCACGTGACCATAGGCCCACGTGTGGTCCTGGCGTGCGCGCTCCGCGGTGGTGCGTTGGTCGCGCACTTCCTGACGACGCGCCAACGTCTCCGCATCAATCACATCGTGTGCGGAAAGAATCTCGGCTTCGAACATGTCGTCATCGTTGTCCGTCGAATCTGAGGAAGTCAGAATATCCAGCGCGTCCTCGGCCTCGGCGACCTGTTCGCGCCACGCAGCATCTTCCTTATCGCGCGCTGAGTCGGGATCGGGCATTCCGATGAGTTGGGCGAGTTCATCGAGAAGCGCTGCATCCGCCGCAGTCCAGGCCGCGCCCTCCTCGCGGTAGAGCGCCTCCTGGGTTTCCTCGTCGTAGGCGTGCGCGGCAAGAGCGATGAAACCCCGATCACCGAGCAAGTCCGCCAACACCTGCTGCGGGCTAATCTCTGGCCAAAACTCCGCCAACAACCCCGTGACGGCTGGTTCTTCAGCAAGATCATCGTGGAGCTGGTCCACGTCTGCCTGCGAGAGCAGATTCTCACCACCGAGCGGATCACTGCCGATAAGATGCGCCATCTGGCGTGCCAATGCATCGATGAGGTGTTCTGCGAACGCACCGCGGGCATCGTTATGCGGCTTGCGCGAACGGCGAGCACGCGTGCGGGCCGCCTTGACCATATCCGCGGTGACCTTCAGCTCCAGCGACTCGATGCGAATCCTGCGGGTTGCCTCCGGTAGCACCTGATACGCCTTGACGGCTTCTTTGAGAATTTCCACCATCGCCGCCGATCCCTTGACCTCGCGCGCAGCCAAAGAATCCTGCGCCACGGGTGTCACACCAGGGAAGAGCTCACCGACGGTGGAAAGGACCACGCCGGTCTCGCCGAGTTCGGGCAGCACACGGGAGATGTAGTCGAGGAAGGAGCTATTCGGACCCACAATCAGCACACCGGTCGACGACAGTCGCTCGCGGTGGTTGTAGAGCAAATACGCCACGCGGTGTAGCGCGACCGCGGTCTTACCGGTGCCCGGACCGCCCTCGACGACCATCACGCCGCGGTTGTTGTCGCGGATGATCTCGTCTTGTTCGCGCTGGATGGTCTCCACGATAGAAGCCATGTGCCCGGTGCGGGGCTGCTGCATCGCGTGATGCAGAGCCGACTCGCTGGCCACACCGGAACGCTCCTGCGTGGTATGGGAACCGGACAAGACCTCATCCTGGACATCTGTCACCGTGCGACCGGAGGTGCGAATGTGGCGGCGGACCTCCACGCCTTCCGGCTGCGCGGTGGTGGCCAGGTAGAAAGGCCGCGCCATCGGTGCGCGCCAGTCCAGCAGCAGGGTGCGGTAGTCCTCTTCGCGGGCATCGAGTCCCATGCGGCCGATGTAGCGGCGGTCGAGGCCTTCTTCAGTTGGATTATCGCCGGGGGCATCGACATCAATGCGCCCAAAGACTAGACCCAGCTGGGCGATATTCAGGCGGTCGAGCTTGCTTTGTAGCCCGTGGTACTCGGTTTCACGGCGCACGAGGGCATCCGGGTCAGGGGTGGCCGGGTCAACGGCAGCTTGAACTTCGTTGAGGCGTTCGTTTGCCGCGGCAACTTCGGCATCGAGGCGTTCGAAAAGGCCGTCGACGTATTCTTGCTCAGCAGCAATTTGTGGGTCGTGATTCACTACACTCCTCAAACAAGAAACGGCCCAGCGAAAATGCTGGGCCGCGGTGCGATTAGTGCTTAAGCGAGCTTATCGCCGTACTTCTTGTAGGCGCGATCCAGAGCCTTGGTGGCATCCTTCTGCAGCTTCTCAGCCTGCTTGTTGGCACGCTTTGCCAGACGCTTGCCGTCGACATCCTGTGCCTTCTTGGCAGCCTTCTCGGCGCGCTTCTGCGCCTTGCCAGCAGCCTTCACGGCGCGCTTGCGGGCGGTAGCAGCGTTGTCCTGAGCCTGTGCCAGCCAGTCATCCTTGTTGTCATCGACGAAGCTGACAGCGTCATCAACGTAGGACTTAGCGGTATCCAGCAGGTTACGGCCGGTCTTCTGCCAATCGTCCTTGTTGTCGTCTACGAAGTCCTGGGCCTTCTGGGAGGTCTCCTCGAACCAATCGGAAGCCTTGTTGCCGAAGTCGGATGCGCGATCCGACAGGTCATCCGCGAACTTCTGCGACTCGGTTTTGGTCGGCAGCGCCTTCTGAATCTTCTTGTTGGTGCGCTGACCAGCCTTCTGTGCACGCCATGCCAGGGAAGGCTTGCCCTCGGTGTCCTGGGTGGTAATGAACAGGCCACCCAGCAGGGCGGTGCTGGTCAAAAAGCCGTTGCGACGGTTCTGCTTATCTTCGTCGTTCTCGGCTTCCCAGAAAGCATTGCGGCCGACCAGGTTCGGAACCATGGACAGAGCCAGCAGAGCAGCGGAGGTACGCGGAGCCTTGCCGATAGCCAGCAGGGAACCAGCGCCTACCTTCACGCCGCCGACACCGCGAGCAACCAGCTCAGCGTCGTTCGGGACGTAGCCTGCGTACTGCTTCGGCAGCACCTTGCGGGTGTGCTTCAGCACAGTCTCGGTCTCTTTGACGTGATCGGAGGTATTGCGGAGAGTGTCAACACCGTCCAGGACGAATACGGACGCCAGCATCGGGCGAGCAATCTTACGGATCATGGAAGCATTCTCCTTCATTAGAAATTATTTGCTAGCTAACCAGTGTACGCAAAGTTTTAGTTGCGGGTGGCAACTACCACCGGCGGTCCCACCATTCGCCGAGGTGTGGGCGTTCGTCGTCAAGCGTGGTGGACTCGCCGTGACCAGGGCGAACAATCGCAGAATCAGGGTAGAGATCAAAGATGCGCTCGGTGACGTCCTTGTACAAACGCACGAAATCGCCCTCTGAGGTCGTCTTTCCCACACCACCTGGGAAGAGCGAATCGCCGACGAACAAGTTGGTGACCCCGTCAATTTCCACAGCAATCGCCGCGCCACCTGGGGTGTGGCCGCGCAGAATAATAACCGGGATTTCGTGGCCGGCGAACTCAATCACGTCGCCGTGGCGCAGCTCCACATCCACCTCAGCGGGAATGGCAGGGGAGTCCAGGAAAGGTGCGTAGTGCTTCGCGCCGGTCTTCTTCAGTACCTCCGGCAGCGCGCGCACGTGGTCCCAGTGGCGGTGGGTGGTCAGCACGTGGGTGATCTCCACGCCGGCTTCTTGTGCCATGGAGAAGATCTCGTTGGGCTTGTCGGCGGCATCGATAAGCAAGCCTTGCCCATCGCAGCACAACAGGTAGCAGTTATTGTCCATCTCACTAACGGAAATCTGATGCAAAGTAATCGGGTTCGTCATGGCACCCAGCCTACGGGTAGATTCTGAAGAAGACATTTCTCAAAAATTTGGAGGCTAGATACTGTGGCTGACCGTCTGGTCGTACGTGGCGCCCGCGAGCACAACCTAAAAGGCGTGGACATCGACTTGCCGCGCGACAAAATGGTGGTCTTTACCGGCCTGTCGGGTTCGGGTAAATCCTCGTTGGCCTTCGATACCATTTTCGCAGAAGGACAGCGCCGCTACGTCGAATCGTTGAGCTCCTATGCCCGTATGTTCTTAGGGCAGATGGACAAACCGGACGTGGAATTTATTGATGGTCTATCTCCGGCGGTCTCCATTGACCAGAAGTCGACCAACCACAACCCGCGCTCCACGGTCGGCACGATTACCGAGATTTATGACTACCTGCGTCTGCTGTTCTCGCGTGCCGGTACGCCCCACTGCCCGAAGTGTGACGCCGTTATTGAGCGCCAGACCCCGCAGCAGATCGTCGATGGCGTGCTCGAGCACGAGGAGAAGCTGAAGTTTCAGGTGCTCGCCCCGGTGGTGCGCAAGCGGAAAGGCGAGTTCGTTGACTTCTTCGAGGACCTGGCTGCGCAGGGTTACTCCCGCATGCGTGTCGATGGCGAAATCTACCAGCTCTCCGACCCACCGAAGCTGAAGAAGCAGATCAAGCACGACATCGACGTCATCGTTGACCGTCTGCAGGTCAAGGCCTCCCAGAAGCAGCGCCTCACGGATTCGGTGGAAACCGCGCTACGGCTTGCCGATGGCCTCGTGACCCTGGACTTCGTCGACAAGCCCGAGCTCACCCACACCTATTCGGAGAAGGCAGCCTGCCCGAATGGTCACGCCCTGACCGTTCAGGAGTACGAGCCGCGTGCCTTTTCCTTTAACGCGCCGTTTGGTTCCTGCCCGGAATGTGACGGTCTGGGTACCCGCCTCGAGGTCGACGTGGACCTGCTGATTCCGGACCCGGATGCACCAGCTGTCGATGCCATCCAGCCCTGGCACTCCAGTCCTAATTCCCGCTACTTCGTCAAGCTCGTGGAGGGTCTGGGCAAGGCCCTGGGCTTCGACCCGAAGACCCCGGTCTCCGAGCTCACCGAAGAACAGTGCGATGCCCTCATTAACGGCTCGCCGGTCGAGGTCAACGTTCGCTACAAGAATCGCTACGGTCGCCAGCGCAACTGGACCGCGCCCTTTGAAGGCGCCGTGGGTTATCTCATGCGCAAGCTGGACAATACCGATTCCGAGTCGGCGAAGGACCGCCTGCTGCAGTACATGCGCCAGGTGCCGTGCCCGACCTGTAACGGCACCCGACTGAAGCCAGAGATTTTGGCTGTGCGTTTGGCCTCGGAGGCACACGGTGAGCAATCCATTGCGGGGCTGACCGCGCTGTCTATTGCTGAGGCCAGCGAGTTCCTCGACAGCCTGGTGCTCGGCCACCGCGAAGAAATCATCGCCGGTGCGGTGCTTAAGGAAATCCAGGCCCGCCTGCGCTTCCTGCTGGATGTCGGCCTGGATTACCTCACCTTGGACCGCGGTGCTTCCACCTTGTCCGGTGGTGAGGCGCAGCGCATCCGCTTGGCGACGCAAATCGGCTCCGGCCTCGCCGGCGTCCTCTACGTCCTGGATGAGCCTTCCATTGGTCTGCACCAGCGCGATAACCAGCGCCTGATTGCCACGCTGCAGCGCCTGCGCGATATCGGCAACACCTTGATTGTGGTCGAGCACGACGAGGAGACCATTCGTACCTCCGACTGGCTGGTCGATATCGGACCGAAGGCTGGCGAGTACGGCGGCGAGGTCGTCTATCAGGGCCCACCGGAAGGTGTGGAGAAGGTCGATGAGTCGCTGACGGGGCAGTACCTGTCGGGCAAGAAGGTCCTCGGTGTGCCGGATGAGCGACGGGCCATCGATAAGCAGCGCACCCTGAAGGTCGTCGGCGCGCGCGAGAACAACCTGCAGAACGTCGATGTGGAGATCCCACTGGGCGTGCTGGTGTGCGTGACCGGCGTGTCCGGCTCCGGTAAGTCCACCGTGGTCAACCAGATTTTGGCGAAGACGCTGGCGAATAAGCTCAACCGCGCGCGTCAGGTTCCGGGTCGCGTCAAGCGTGTCGACGGCGTGGAACACCTGGACAAGCTCGTCCAGGTCGACCAGAGCCCGATTGGCCGTACCCCGCGTTCGAACCCGGCGACGTACACCGGTGTGTTCGACAAGATTCGTAACCTGTTTGCGGAAACGCAGGAGGCGAAGGTCCGCGGTTACAAGCCGGGTCGTTTCTCCTTCAATGTCAAGGGCGGTCGCTGTGAGGCCTGCCGCGGCGACGGCACGCTGAAGATTGAGATGAACTTCCTGCCGGACGTCTACGTTCCCTGTGAGGTCTGCGAGGGCGCGCGCTACAACCGCGAGACCTTGGAGGTCCACTACAAGGGCAAGAACATCGCCGAAGTCCTCAACATGCCCATTACTGAGGCTGCGGAGTTCTTCGAACCGATCACTTCGATTCACCGCTACCTGGCAACGCTTGTCGATGTTGGCCTCGGCTACGTCCGACTCGGCCAGGCAGCCACCACCTTGTCCGGTGGTGAGGCACAGCGCGTGAAGCTGTCGGCGGAGCTGCAAAAGCGCACCAATGGTCGCACGATTTACATCCTGGATGAGCCGACCACGGGTCTGCACTTTGAGGACATCCGCAAGCTCATGCTGGTGATCCAGGGTCTGGTGGATAAGGGCAATACGGTGCTGATTATTGAGCACAACCTCGATGTCATCAAGGCTGCGGACTGGATCGTCGACATGGGCCCGGAAGGCGGTTCCGGTGGTGGCACCGTCGTGGCCGAGGGCACCCCGGAGGACGTAGCGAAGGTAGAAGGCTCGTATACAGGCCAGTTCTTGAAGGACATGCTCGACGTGTAAGCTAGGCTGATGTGAGAAAGCTCATATCCCTATTAATGGCCGCGACTTTGCTGGCAGGCTGCACCCCGCCGAACCAGCAGGACGCGGAGCCGCAGCTGCGCGATACCGCAGTGGAGAAGTCCGATATCCAGGCAGATCTCGATGAGCTCATCGAAGAGGTCGAAAATGAGCGCGACGTGAAAGCTGGCCTGGCTATCTCGGGCGAGAACCGCGTGCTGACCGCTGGTGTGGAAGGCATGTCGCCGGCATGGTCGACCATTAAGGTCCCGATTGCGATTGCCGCACTTCGCGGTGGCGCCGATGAGTCCCTGGTGGACCTGGCCATTAAGGAATCCGACAACGATGCAGCCTCGGCGCTGTGGTCGCAGGTCGTGTGGACCGAGGGTGATCCAGCTGAAGTCATCAACGACATGCTCAAGCATTACGACGCCGAAGCTGATATCAATACCGCGGCGTTTGGCTACTCGGAGTGGCCGTTAAAGCAGCAGGCCAACTTTGGCCGTCAGATCGAGTGCATCCCGGAGGCGGAATACGTCTACGAAGCACTTGACGATGTCGTCGATTGGCAAAAAGAAGGCCTCTCCGCACAACCGAATACTCGCGCCAAAGGTGGGTGGGGTCTATCCGAGGTCGATGACATCTACACCGACCGTCAAGTAGGTGAAATGACCATCGATGGTGGCGATATTGGCCTGGCGATTACTATCGAAGGTACCGAGGAAGAAGAATCCCGCGACGCCCTTAATGACCTGGCAGAAGGTGTGGTTGAGGTGGCTGCGGTGGCGGTGGAAGAGGGCATCGTTAAGCAGCGCACCGAGTGCTGATTTGGTGGCTGCGTAGGATGCTGTTATAGTTATGCGCACTACCGCCCGTAGTCCTTCTCCAGGGAACGCGGGTTGCAAGCGGAGTTTCTCCCACCCGATGCCGCCGGTTAATCCGGAAGGATAAAGGTAAAAAGGTACCCACCCAGACATATGGGTGTGGAACTTGAGAGAACTCCCGGCTGCCATATGGTACGCCGGGTATTTTCCGTTTGTGGACTCGGTAGGCGACCTATTAGCCCTAATAATCGAGGAGAACCACAATCGCTTCTGAAGCTCGCATCAATGAGCGTATCCGAGTACCCGAGGTCCGTCTTGTAGGCCCGGGTGGTGAACAGGTGGGTATCGTCCGCACGGATGACGCTCGCAAGCTGGCTTACGAGGCCGACCTGGACCTAGTCGAGGTTGCTCCGAAGGCCAAGCCTCCGGTAGCCAAAATCATGGACTACGGCAAGTTCAAGTACGAACAAGCCCAGAAAGCCCGTGAGGCTCGTAAGAACCAGCAGCAGACTGTGGTCAAGGAACAGAAGTTCCGTCCGAAGATCGACGACCACGATTATGAAACCAAAAAGGGCAACGTAGTTCGCTTCCTGGAGAAGGGTTCCAAGGTCAAGGTAACCATCATGTTCCGCGGCCGCGAGCAGTCGCGTCCGGAGCTGGGTTTCCGCCTGCTGGAGCGTTTGGCAGACGATGTCGCCGAGGTCGGCACCGTCGAGTCGCGCCCCAAGCAGGATGGTCGCAACATGACCATGGTTTTGGGACCAGTCCGCAAGGGCAAGAAGTAGACCAGACACAGGGATTTTAAGGACTTAATTCACATGAAGCAGAAGACCCACAAGGGCACCGCTAAGCGCATCAAGGTCAGTGGCTCCGGCAAGCTGCTGCGCAACCAGGCCGGCAAGCGCCACCTGAACGAGTCCATGACCTCCAAGCGTCGTCGCAACCTGAAGGGCGACGCCTCTGTTGCTCAGGCTGACGTCAAGCGCGTCAACCGCCTGCTCGGCCGCTCTTAATTCGCGCCGATTCAACCCACAACAACAACTACTAGATTTAAGGAAGTACTACTGTGGCACGAGTAAAGCGCTCAGTTAACGCCAAGAAGAAGCGCCGCGCGATTCTGAAGTCCGCCAAGGGTTACCGCGGCCAGCGTTCCCGCCTGTACCGCAAGGCCAAGGAGCAGTGGCTGCACTCCATGACCTATGCGTACCGCGATCGTCGCGCTCGCAAGTCGGAGTTCCGCAAGCTGTGGATCCAGCGCATCAACGCCGCTGCCCGCATGAACGACATCACTTACAACCGCCTCATCCACGGCCTGCGCCTGGCTGAGATCGAGGTCGACCGTAAGATCCTGGCTGAGCTGGCCGTTAACGACTTCGAAGCATTCTCCGCACTGTGCGAGGCCGCCAAGGCTGCACTGCCGGAGGACGTCAACGCTCCGAAGGCTGCCTAAGCTGCATAATTGAATTGACCTCCGTACCCGAGTGGTACGGAGGCTTTTTGGATCTTTAGGGGGTGTAGTCACCTAGCTTTTCGGCTACTGCCTGGCACAGTTCCTCGTCGGTGATGTAGCCGGCCTCGCACCCGTGCATGGTCTGAATCTCGCCCGAGGTGGGGTTCGGGTTGCCGTGCTCATCGGTACCGTAGCCACAGATTGCCGCCGGGCATCCGGCGTTGGATTCGTGTTCAAGGACCTCTTCGCCACCGAGCTGGTCAAAGCAGTATTGGCTAAACTCCTTCGAGCCATCGGACCACAGCGCTGGACCGGGCGTGCCTTCCAAGCATTCCACGACGTAAGGCTCGGCGGGTTCTGCCGCAGGTTCTGCTTCTTCAAACGTAGGTTGTGTGGCTTGAGTGCTACTCGACGTGGGCTCTGAACTCTCCGAAGAAGGCTGCGCACTCGAAGAAGTCGCGGAGGTAAATGTGCTGGGAGTGGTCTCTTCCTCCGCGCCACAAGCTGAACGCGCCAAGGCCAGCGCGGGCAGGGTAAGCAGGATGCGTTTCAATGACGTACTTCTTCCGACGAGAGGTGTTAAGGTTCGGTGATCTTTTGGTTAAAAATGATCACTATTGTGATACAAGTATCATGTTTGTGCTAGCTTAAGGGTCGTTCTTTTCCTATCTATTTGGAGTTTTCATGACGAACCCCGAAAACAACGGCAATAGCCAGCCTTACGGCAGCGACGATTCTCTCTCGAACGACTGGAACTCGTCCTACCAGGGCAACCAGCAGGGGGGTTCTCCGTTCCAGCAAAATCAGCAGCCTTACCCGCAGTACCAGCAGAACCCGCAGAATCAGCAGGCTATGCAGCCCTACCAGCAACAGGGTCAGCAGCAGTACCAGCAGCAGAACTACGGCAATGCTCAGCAGAAGTCCTGGATCGCTGCTTTGCTGCTGTGCTTCTTCCTCGGTTCTTGGGGCGTGCACAACTTCTACCTGGGTAATACCACTAAGGGTGTTGTCCAGCTCGTGATGTGGATCCTTGGCATGCTTACCGTCTGGTTCATCGTCGGAGCTCTGCTTCTTTTCCCGCTCTACATCTGGGTTATCGTCGAGTTCATCATGCTCATCGTTGGTGCCAATGGCTACGACCGCGACGCTCGCGGTATCCCGCTTTCCCGCTAATTCAGCGCAACCCAACGACTTCTAGCCGCCACCCGATACGGGCTGGCGGCTGATTTGTGTCTTGAGGTGGGGTAGGCGTCTTCACGTCTTGGGCTTACTTCAGTAGGCCCACGGTGGGACCCATTCGACCTTGCCTCTGATTCTTAAGAGTTTGCCGTTTCTTCGTTCGTTTCCATCATCGTTTCTTCCGTTGTGATGGTCACAGGCTGTGGTTAAGTTTGAGGCGTTGGTTTCTCCGCCGTATTTCCAGGCCACTATGTGGTGGACCTGACACTCATCGGCACCTTTGAGGCAATGTATCCACGGACAGACCGGGTTTTCGGCCTTCGCCATGGTTCTTTGTTTGAAACTTGCCGTTCTTTGAGTGCGATACAAGTTGACCGGGCCTTCGACCGGGTGGATGAGGGTGGCGTAGCCGTGGTCGGTAAACATCTGCTGCACAAGCTGGGCGCCGGTGATTTTGGCGCCATTGGTCATCTGGAGGACGATGTCATCGCCCTGGCCGTCCACGATCTTGTCGAGCTCGTCGAGGTTGATGACCACATGGGTGGTCACACCGGTGCCTTGTACTTTGCCGCTGCGCAAGAATTCTCTCACGGACTCGATGGTGGGGAACATATCGCGAAGCTGGGCAATCAACTCTGAATCGCCGGTGAGGCGGTAGGTCCACTTGTCGGTCTTGGAGCGGGTTAAAGCAGTCCCGTCTTCTGGTGGCTTCGGCGGGTCAATGAACCGCTTGGCCACGGTGCCGATCTTGCTGGCTGGCACATCGGCGCAGGCAATGCGGAACTTGTAACGGTCCACGTGCTTCTTGATACGCCGGGCCTTCTTTTCAATCTCTTGCAGGGTGGACAGGTCGTGTGGAGTGTTGCGGGACTTGGCTTGAAGCTGGGTATACGGGGTCTCTCCGAAATAAATGTCCGAGAGGGTGAGGAGCTCGCGGGAGAATTTCCGTGGGAAACCTAGATTCTGTAGATGCGCATTAGTCAGCGCCGCGACCTCGGAGAGAGTCTCCATAGGCGCGGTGAACGCTTGAGCAAGTGCATCTAATTTGTTCATGCCTCTAACGCTAAAGGGACGTTGTCAAGGTTCGCTAGAGTAAATTTTCCAGCCTGTGGATAACTCGTCCGGCGTGAAAGAGGAGTGACGCAAGTGGGTGACACGTCAACGAAAGGCTGTGGATAACTATGGGTTTCGGTACAACGTGTGGGTTGTTTGGTGCGGTTGTGCGCTGCGGGCTGTCTGGTAGATTAGTGCCGACATTGGGATTGAAGGAGAACTAATGAGCTATCAAAATACTGTCCCGCAATACCAGCAGTCGAAGTCGTGGATTGCGACGATGCTGCTGTGTTTCTTCCTGGGTACTTTCGGTATCCACAACTTCTATCTGGGTAACCGTCTGCGCGGTATTTGCCAGCTGGTGCTCAATGGTGTGGGTTGGCTGTTTAGCTTCATTCTGATTGGATACCCAATGCTGTGGCTGCTCTGGGCATGGGTCCTGGTGGAGTTTGTGCTGATTATTCTGCGCACTGGTGGCTACGGTTCGGACTCGGACGGCGTGCCGCTGCGCTAGCTGGGTAGGGTAGAGGCATGGATTTTTCTGCTGCCTTTACTGAACGCACACCGCGCATTGTTAATGCGGCTAAGCTGCATCGAGCCAATGCGCGTAAGAAAACGGATCGCTTTCTCATTGAGGGGGAAAACGCGGTAGACGCGGCGGTGTCGACGGGGGCGACCACCGACGTGTTTGCTACCGAAAAGGCGGCGGAACGTTTCGGGGAGATTCTCAACGTCGCTGAGATGATGGATGCGTACGTCCATCCGATTACTGACAAGGCGGCGAAGTCGCTGTCGGATACCAATACCACCACTGGGCTGTTTGCTGTGTGCAAGCCGGTGTTGTGGAGTCCAGGCAAGATTTTGGCCGGTAAGCCGTCGTTGGTCTCAGTGCCGGTGCTCACCAGTGAACCGGGCAACGCCGGTACTTTGATTCGAACCTCGGATGCGATGGGCGCAGATGGCGTTATCTTTGCCGGCGATACGGTGGATCCGCTGGGGGCGAAGGTGGTGCGGGCATCGGCAGGCTCGCTGTTCCATGTGCCCGTGGCGAGAGAACGCAACATTAAGGATGTGCTGGGACAGCTGCGCGCGGCGAAACTGCAGGTTTTGGCCACCGCACCCGATGGGGAAGTAGACCTCTCCGAGGTGGATTTGAGCCAGCCCACGGCATGGTTGTTTGGCAACGAAGCCCACGGGCTGGGTGAGGAGCTGTTGGGGGAGGCTGACCTGCGGGTTCGCATCCCGATTCGGGGCCGTGCGGAGTCGCTGAACTTGGCCACGGCGGCTAGCATCTGCTTGTATGCCTCCGCTCAGGCGCAGAGTCAATAGGCCCTGCTAAGATAACTCGCGTTAGTTTTCGCGCGAGTAGAAGGTATGAGGCACGTGTCAGATACCCCTGAAATCGAATTGACCGAAGCCGCCCTGAGTGCAGCCGCCGACAAGGCCATCGCCGCGTTTAATGCGGCCACCAATCTCGAGGAACTGGGCGCTGCCCGCCGTGAGCACTTAGGCGATAAGGGCTACATCCCGCAGGCCCGCCAGTCCTTAGGCCAGCTGCCGAAGGCCGAGCGCAAGGACGCCGGCCGTGCGGTGAATATGGCCCGCGGTAAGGCTGAGAAGTGCTTCGCGCAGGTACAGCGTGAGCTGGAGGAGAAGGCTCGTCAGGAGCAGCTGCGTGCAGAAACTGTCGATGTCACCGTGCCGACCACCCGCGCACAGACCGGCGCCCTGCACCCGATTACTGCGCTGTCTGAGCGCATTGCCGACATCTTTATCGGCATGGGCTGGGAAATCGCCGAAGGCCCCGAGGTCGAAGCAGAGTACTTCAACTTCGATGCACTGAATTTCCTCCCCGACCACCCGGCTCGTACGCTGCAGGATACGTTCCACGTGTCGTCGGAAAGCTCTAAGCAGGTGCTGCGTACGCACACCTCCCCGGTGCAGGTGCGCACCATGCTCGAGCGCGACGTGCCGCTGTACATTGCCTGCCCAGGCCGTGTGTTCCGCACCGATGAACTCGATGCCACCCATACTCCGGTCTTCCACCAGGTGGAGGGTTTGGCCGTGGACAAGGGCCTGACGATGGCCCACCTGCGCGGCACCCTGGACCACCTCGCGAAGGTGCTCTTTGGCCCGGAGACTCGCACCCGCATGCGTACTAACTACTTCCCGTTCACCGAGCCTTCCGCTGAGGTCGACGTCTGGTTCCCGAACAAGAAGGGCGGCGCCGGCTGGATCGAGTGGGGCGGCTGCGGCATGGTCAACCCGAACGTCCTGCGTGCCGTGGGCCTGGACCCAGAGGAGTACACCGGTTTCGCATTCGGCATGGGCTTGGAGCGCACCCTGCAGTTCCGCAATGGCCTGACCGACATGCGCGACATGGTCGAAGGCGATGTCCGATTCACCCTGCCGTTTGGCGTGCAGGCTTAAGCAGACCCAGAAAGGATTCAAGAACATGCTTATTTCCCAGAACTGGGTTACCCGTCTTCTCTCCGAGAACAATCCGGGGTGGAAAGTCAGCGCCGAGGAGCTGGACGCCGGTTACGTCCGCGTGGGCTTCGAAACCGAAGGCTACGAGTCGCTGCCGGAGATCGACGGTCCGCTGGTCATCGGCCAGGTCGTCGAGATTGAAGAGCTCACCCAATTTAAGAAGCCAATTCGCTACTGCCAGGTCAACGTCGGCGATGCTAACGGCACTGGCGAGCTGCAGGGCATCATCTGCGGCGCGCGCAACTTCCGCCTGAATGACTACGTTGTCGTCGCATTGCCGGGCTGTGAGCTGCCGGGCGGATTCAAGATTTCTGCGCGCGAGACCTACGACCATATCTCCAACGGCATGATGTGCTCTGCCGCCGAGATCGGCATGGCTGACAAGTCCGACGGCATTATTGCGCTTGGCGACGAATTCGCCTACCACATCGGCGAGGACGCTCGTCCGCTCATCGGTATGGATGACACCGTCTTCGACGTCAACATCACCCCGGACCGCGGCTATGCACTCTCCGCACGCGGTCTGACCCGCGAGATTGCCTCGGCTTTTGACCTGGACTACCGCGACCTGGCTGACCAGGGGGTCACCGAGCCTAATGCAGCGCTTATCGATGTCGACCTGCGCGAGGAAACCAAAGCCCTGCGCTTTGGCCTGAAGAAGGTCACTGGCATCGACCCGGATGCACGCAGCCCGTTCTGGCTGCAGCGCGAGTTGATGCTGTCTGGTCAGCGCCCGGTCAACCCAGCAACTGATGTGACCAACTACGTCATGCTGCTGCTGGGGGCCCCGATGCACGCCTTCGACGCGAACAGGATCAGCGGCAATCTGGTTGTGCGCAATGCTGACGAGGGCACCGAGTTCGAGACCCTGGACCATGTGAAGCGCACCCTGTCGGGTGAAGATGTCGTCATCTGCGATGACAACGGCATTCAGTCCCTGGCGGGTGTCATGGGTGGTACCAAGTCCGAAATTGCTGATGACACCGTGGATGTCTACTTCGAGTCCGCTATCTGGGACCCGATTACCGTGGCGCGCACCTCGCGTCGTCACAAGCTGAGCTCGGAGGCATCTCGTCGCTTCGAGCGCGGTGTGGACCCGGCCATCGTCGAGGTAGCGCTTGACTATGCAGCCAAGCTGCTCGTCGAGATCGCTGGCGGCACCATCGAGGATGGACGCACCCTAGTCGGTGAGGTTCCGGCACGTGCAGCCATCGAGATGCGTACGGCGAAGCCGGCGGAGTACGCGGGTGTGGAGTACTCGCGAGAGACCGTCGTCAAGCGTTTGCAGGAAGTGGGCTGCGAGGTCGAGGACAAGGGCGAGACCCTGCTGGTGACCCCGGCGACCTGGCGTACGGACATTGCAGAAGATGTCGACCTCATTGAGGAAATCCTGCGCCTGGAGGGCCTGGAGGATATCCCAACCATCCTGCCGACTCCGGTGGGCGGTCGCGGTCTGACCCCGGCGCAGAAGCGTCGTCGCGCGATTGGTCATGGTCTGGCTTATGCAGGTTATGCAGAGGTGCTGCCGAGCCCGTTTATCGCCAATGACACCTTTGATGTGTGGGACCTGGCAGCGGACGACGAGCGCCGCAAGACCGTCCCGGTGCAGAACCCACTGGAGGCCGACAAGGCCATTCTGGGCACCACGCTGCTGCCGAACATGCTCGAGGCGCTTGCTCGCAACGTGGCGCGCGGTCGCAATGACCTGGCGCTCTACGGTCTGCAGCAGGTGAGCTTCCAGCGCGCTGAGACCTCGCCGATGCCGTCGGTGAAGGCCCGTCCGGCCGCAGAAGAGATCACTGAGCTGGTGGATTCGCTGCCGTACCAGCCACTGCACGTCGCCACCGTGGCTACTGGTCACATTGAGCACGCTGGTCCGTGGGGTGCTGGTCGAGGCTACACCTACGCGGATGCGATTGAGTCCGCCCGCCTGGTCGCTCGCGCAGCGGGTGTGGACCTGGAGGTCCGTGCATCTGAGGAGCTGCCGTGGCACCCGGGCCGTTGTGCAGAGCTCATCGTCAACGATGAGGTCGTTGGCCACGCCGGTGAGCTGCATCCGCAGGTGCTCAAGGCACTGAACCTGCCGGCACGTACCTGCGCGATGGAGCTGGACGTGACCGCACTGCCGCTGGATGAGCGTTTCCCGGCTCCGGTGTTGAGCTCCTTCCCGGCGCTGCACCAGGACCTGGCGCTGGTTGTCGATGAAGACACCCCGGCTGAGCAGGTCCGCCGTGCCGTTGAAGAGGGCGCGGGCGAGCTGCTGGAAAGCGTTGAGCTTTTCGATGTCTTCCGCGGCGAGCAGCTCGGCGAGAACAAGAAGTCGCTGGCCTTCCAGCTGGCTTTCCGCGCTGCGGATCGCACGCTGACTGATGAAGAGGTCAACGACTACCGCATGGCGGCAGTGAAGTCGGCAGAGGAGCTGGTCGGCGCCAAGATGCGTGACTAATACAGGTGATTAAAATCCTCGGATGAATAATTTACATCCGAGCGCATAATTGCTACTGTGGTGTGTATGACACTATCTGTAGCAATTGCTGGCGCTACCGGTTACGCCGGCTCGGAAATTCTGCGCCTGCTGCTCTCGCACCCTGCATACCTTGCAGGGGATCTTGAGATTGGGGCGTTGACCGCCCACTCCAATGCGGGACAGCAGGTCGGCGCATTGATGCCGCACCTGCCACAGCTGGCGCAGCGCACCATTGAAGACACCACGATCGAGAACCTGCGCGGTCACGACGTGGTGTTTTTGGCGTTGCCGCATGGTCACTCGGCGGAAATCGGCAAGCAGGTCGAGGATGCCATCGTGATTGACTGTGCTGCGGATTTCCGGCTGCGATCCGAAAAGGCCTGGGATGAGTACTACGGGGGTGAGTACTTCGGATCCTGGCCTTATGGCATCCCGGAGCTGCCGGGCAACCGCGAAAATCTGCGCGGTGCGAAAAGGGTAGCGGTGCCGGGTTGTTTCCCGACGGCGATTACGTTGGGGGCGCTGCCGGCTATCGCAAAGCAATTGATTGCTCCGGACCTGGATGTTGTCGCTGTTACCGGTGTTTCTGGTGCGGGCAAGAAGGCCGCGGTGCCGTTTAGTGGTGCAGAAACCATGGCGAACCTGCGTGCATATAGCCCGGGTGGCACGCACCGCCATACCCCGGAGGTCGTGCAGAACCTCGAGCCTTTCGCCGATGGTGAGGTTTCCGTGAGCTTTACCCCGGTGCTGGCTCCGTTGCCGCGTGGCATTCTTGCCACGATTAGCGCGCCGCTCCAAGACGGCGTTACTCAGGCAGACGTCGATGCCGCGTACCAGGACTTCTACGCCGAAGAAGCTTTCTGCCATGTGCTTCCGGCAGGTCAGCAGCCGCAGACTCAGAACGTGGTGGGTTCGAATATGGCGCATATGCAGGCCCACGTCGATGAGCGTGCACGACGATTGGTCATTACCTGCGCTATCGACAATCTCACCAAGGGCACGGCTGGCGCTGCAGTGCAGTGCATGAACCTCGCCCTTGATTTCGACGAAACCCTGGGTCTGCCGCAAGCGGCTGTGGCCCCTTAACAGAAGGATTCATCATGACGACACTGCAAGGTGTAACTGCTGCAGCAGGATTTAGCGCTGCCGCGACCACCGCGGGCATTAAGCCCTCGGGCAAATCGGATATGGCATTGGTGGTCAACCAGGGCCCGGAATTTAACGCCGCGGGCGTATTCACCCGTAACCGCGTGGTGGCCTCGCCGGTGAAGGTCAGCCGCGAAGCGCTTGCCGATGGCCAACTCAAAGCCGTGCTCTTTAACTCCGGCAATGCCAATGCCTGCAACGGCACCCAGGGCGATGCGGATGCGCGCGCTGCAGTTGCTGCTGTGGCACAACAGATTGGGCTGGAGCCTGCCGAGGTTGCGGCGTGCTCGACTGGCCTGATTGGTGAGCTGCTGCCGATGGAGAAGGTGCAGGCGGGCATCGATAAGCTTTCTGGCTCTTTGACTGAGAATGCAGGTCCAGAGGCTGCAGCGGCGATTATGACCACCGATACCGTCGAAAAGCAGACCGAGCAGACCGGCGATGGCTGGGTGCTCGGTGGCATGGGCAAGGGTGTTGGCATGATGGCGCCGTCGCTGGCCACGATGTTGGTGTGCTTAACGACGGATGCCTCGGCCTCCCCGGAAGCCCTCGACAAAGCGCTCAAGGCGGCCTGCGATAAGACCTTCAACACCCTTGATATCGATGGCTCCACCTCGACCAATGACACCGTCATCCTCATGGCTAATGGTGCTTCTGGTGTGACGCCGAGCCAGGACGAGCTCGATGCGGCTGTGCTGACGGCGTGTGCTGACTTGGCAGACCAGCTGCAGGCCGATGCCGAGGGTGTGACCAAGCGCGTGAAGATCACCATCGAAGGCACCGCCACCGATGAGCAGGCGCTCAATGCTGCGCGCACGCTGGGTCGCGACAACCTGTTTAAGTGCGCGATGTTCGGCTCTGACCCGAACTGGGGCCGCGTGCTGGCAGCAGTTGGCATGGCAGATGCGGAGATGGATCCGGACAAGATTTCCGTGTACTTCAACGACCAGCCGGTCTGTGAGAACTCCACAGGTGCACCAGGTGCCCGTGAGGTGGATTTGAGCGGTGCAGATATCGATGTCCGCGTCGATCTTGGCACCGGCGGCCCGGGCACGGCCTTTGTGCGCACCACCGACCTGTCGCACTCGTACGTGGAAATCAACTCGGCGTACAGCTCGTAGAAGGAGGGCAGCATGATTCCTGATTTAACCGATAAGGATAGGGCAGCAGTCCTTGCTGAGGCACTGCCGTGGCTGCAGCACTACCGCGACAAGATTGTCGTCGTGAAGTACGGCGGCAACGCCATGGTCGACGAAGACCTCAAAGCCGCGTTTGCCGCGGACATGGTGTTCCTGCGCACCGTGGGTGCTAAGCCGGTCGTGGTGCACGGCGGGGGTCCGCAGATTAACTCCATGCTGGGTCGCCTCGGTATTGAGGGCGAGTTCAAGGGTGGATTCCGCGTGACCACCCCGGAGGTCATGGATGTCGTCCGCATGGTGCTCTTCGGCCAGGTCGGTCGCGGCCTGGTGAACCTGATTAACTCCCACGGACCCTACGCCGTGGGTACCTCCGGCGAGGACGCCGGACTCTTCCGCGCCACCAAGCGCCTCGTGGAGGTCGATGGCGCACCGACCGATATTGGGCTGGTGGGCAACATTGTCGATGTGAACCCGGGTGCGGTCATGGACATCGTCGAAGCAGGCCGCATTCCGGTCGTCTCCACGATTGCGCCTGGCGATAACGGCGAGATTTACAACATCAACGCCGATACGGCGGCGGGTGCGCTGGCCTCGGCTATTGGTGCTGAACGTCTGGTGATTCTCACCAACGTTGAAGGCCTGTACACCGACTGGCCGAATCGCGACTCGCTGGTGTCCAAGATTGAATGCACGCAGCTCGCGAACATCTTAGGCGGTCTAGACTCGGGCATGATCCCGAAGATGGAATCCTGCCTGCGCGCAGTGCAAAAGGGTGTCAGTGCCGCCCACGTCATCGATGGCCGCATCGCACACGCGGTGCTGCTGGAGCTGATGACTGCCGGTGGTATCGGCACGATGGTGCTCCCAGACGATTACGACGATGCCAACTACCCAGACGGCACCGTCTTTAGGAAGGACGATAAGAAATGAGCGTACTAAGCACCTGGACTTCGGTCCTGACCAATACCTATGGCACCCCGCCGGTCGCACTGGTGGAAGGTACTGGCACCCACGTCAAGGACGAGGACGGCAACGAGTACCTCGACCTGCTGGCCGGTATTGCGGTGAGCTCGTTGGGACATGGACACGCTGGTGTGCAGGAGGCCGTCGCAAAGCAGGCAGGCGCCCTGGCACACGTGTCGAACCTCTTTGCCAGCCGCCCGGTAACGGAGGTGGCAGAGAAGCTCATTGCCCGCGTCGGTGATGAGGATGCTCGCGTGTTCTTCTCCAACTCCGGTGCTGAGGCCAACGAGGCTGCTTTCAAGCTGGCACGCTTGACTGGTCGCCCGCGCATCCTCGCTGCAGTTGATGGTTTCCACGGTCGCACCATGGGCTCGCTGGCCATGACGGGTCAGCCGCCGAAGCGTCGCCCCTTTTCCCCGCTCCCTGGTGGAGTCGAATTTTACCCCTATGGCGACCTGGACTATCTGCGTGCACTCGTTGAGCAGAACCCTCACGACACCGCCGCTATCATCCTCGAGCCTATTCAGGGCGAAACCGGTGTTATCCCGGCACCGGAAGGATTCCTCAAGGGCATCCGTGAGCTCTGTGATGAGCACGGCATTCTCATGATCGTCGATGAAGTCCAGACCGGTGCTGGCCGTACGGGCAGTTTCTTTGCTTTTGAAAAGTCCGGCGTGCTGCCTGATGTCATCTCCATGGCCAAGGGCTTAGGCGCGGGCCTGCCGATTGGTGCGACCATCGTCCGCGGTGCGGCTCGTGACCTGTTTACCCCAGGCAGCCACGGCACCACCTTCGGTGGCAACCCGGTGGCGTGTGCTGCAGCAAACGTCGTGCTCGACACCATGGACGAAGACTTCCTGGTCAACGTCAATGAGATGGGGGAGAAGCTGCGTGCGGGCATCGCCAAGCTCCCGCAGGTCACCGAGGTGCGCGGTGAGGGCCTCATGCTGGGTGTGGTGCTGGAAGAGGACATCGCAAAGCAGGCGGTACAAGCAGGCTTTAAGCATGGCGTCATCCTGAACGCCCCGGCAGAGAACGTGATTCGCCTGACCCCGCCACTGATTATTGGTGAGGCGGACGTGCAAGAAGCAATTGACAAGATTGCGCAGACCTTGAAGGAGGTAGTGAAGTAATGCGGCACTTTTTAGCTGACGATGATCTCAGCCCCAAGGAGCAAAAGGATGTCCTTGACCTGGCGCTGAAGCTGAAGGAAGAGCCTTTCTCCCAGCGCCCGTTGGAGGGTCCGAAGTCCGTGGCGGTGCTGTTTGATAAGACCTCCACGCGCACCCGTTTCTCCTTTGAGGCAGGTATTGCGCACCTGGGCGGACATGCCATCGTGACCGATGCGAAGGCCACTCAGATTGGCAAGGGTGAGACCTTGCAGGACACCGCGGCGGTATTGTCGCGCTACGTGGAGGCGATTGTGTGGCGTACGTATGCGCATTCGAACTTCCACGAGATGGCAGAGACCACCACGGTGCCGCTGGTCAATGCGCTTTCCGATGACCTGCACCCCTGCCAGATTCTCGCCGACCTGGTGACTTGCAAGGAGAACTTCGGCGACCTGGAAGGCCGCAAGCTAGTCTACTTAGGCGATGGCGATAACAACATGGCGAACTCCTACATGATTGGCTGCACTACCGCGGGCATGGAGGTCACCATCATCGCGCCGGAAGGCTTCCAGCCGAAGGAAGAGTTCGTGGAGCGCGCCCGCAAACGTGGCACCGTCCATGTCACCGATGACATTGAGGCGGTACGTGGTGCAGATGTCGTCGTCACCGATACGTGGGTCTCGATGGGCCAGGAGGAAGACGGCAAGGATCGCCGTACACCTTTCCTGCCTTATCAGGTCAATGACCGGGTGATGGACATGGCATCTAGTAGTGCTATCTTTTTACATTGTCTTCCCGCATATCGGGGAAGCGAAGTAACGGCTGAGGTCATTGACGGTCCGCAGTCGCGAGTCTTCGACGAAGCAGAAAACCGCTTGCATGCGCAAAAGGCCGTGCTGGTGTGGCTGCTAGGGCAGAAGAAGGAGAACCATTAGGCCATGAGTATCCCGGCTACTCGGAATGCGCGGCAGGCAAAGATTCTAGAGATCTTAGACCGCCAGCGGGTGACTAGTCAGGTACAGCTCTCAGAGCTGTTGCTACAAGAAGGCATCGACATCACGCAGGCGACGTTGTCGCGCGACCTCGATGAGCTGGGCGCGCGCAAGGTCAAAAAGGATGGCGAGCGTTCCTTCTACATGGTGGTCGGCGAGCTCGAGCAGTTCGACGATCAGCTCAACGGTCCGCGCGAGAAGCTGCGCCGTATGCTCGACGAGCTGGTTGTTTCCCATGACCACTCGGGCAACATTGCTATGCTGCGCACCCCGGCCGGTGCCGCACAATATTTGGCCAGCTTCATCGACCGCGTGGGGCTTAACGACGTCGCCGGCTGCATCGCTGGTGACGACACCATCTTCGTCCTTGCACGGGAGCCTTACACGGGAAAGAAGCTGGCAGAGCGACTCACCCGCGAAGGCGAGTAGCTTTTATACGCTACGTCGTATATTATAAATTAAGAGAAACCTTCTATAACCTATTTCAAGGAGCTTCAATTGTCTGCACGCGTTGTGCTCGCATACTCCGGCGGCCTCGATACCTCGGTCGCCATCCCTTACCTGGCTAAGATGACCGGCGGCGACGTCGTTGCTGTGTCGCTCGATCTAGGCCAGGGCGGCGAGGACATGGAGTCCGTCCGCCAGCGCGCACTCGACTGCGGCGCTGTGGAGTCCATCGTCATTGACGCCAAGGATGAGTTCGCTGAGGAGTACTGCCTGCCTACCATCAAGGCCAATGGCATGTACATGAAGCAGTACCCGCTGGTCTCTGCTATTTCCCGTCCGCTGATTACCAAGCACCTCGTCGAGGCCGCGCAGGAACACGGCGGCACCCACGTCTCCCACGGCTGCACCGGCAAGGGCAACGACCAGGTCCGTTTCGAGTGCTCCTTCCGCGCTCTGGATCCTTCCCTGGAGATCATTGCCCCGGCTCGTGACTACGCCTGGACCCGCGACAAGGCGATTGCCTTCGCAGAGGAAATCAACCTGCCTATCGAGCAGTCTGCTTCCTCTCCATTCTCCATTGACCAGAACGTCTGGGGCCGCGCAGTCGAGACCGGCTTCCTGGAGGATCTGTGGAACCCGCCGACAAAGGACCTTTACGCTTACACCGAGGATCCGGCACTGGGCAACGCCCCGGATGAGGTCGTTATCTCCTTCGAGCAGGGTAAGCCAGTAGCTATCGATGGCAAGCCGGTCACCGTCCTGCAGGCTATCGAGGAGCTGAACCAGCGCGCAGGTGCCCAGGGCATCGGCCGCCTGGACATGGTCGAGGACCGCCTGGTGGGCATCAAGTCCCGCGAGGTCTACGAGGCACCGGGCGCTGAGGTACTCATCAAGGCCCACGAGGCCCTGGAAGACGTCACCGTCGAGCGCGAGCTGGCTCGCTATAAGCGTCTGACCGATGCTCGCTGGTCCGAGGAGGTCTACGACGGCCTCTGGTACAGCCCGCTGAAGAAGTCTCTGGATGCCTTCATCGAGAAGTCTCAGGAAAACGTCTCCGGCGACATCCGCCTGCTGCTGCACGCCGGTAAGGCTGTGGTCAATGGCCGCCGCTCCGGCGAGTCGCTCTACTCCTTCGACCTGGCGACCTACGATACTGGCGATACCTTTGACCAGACGGCCGCCAAGGGCTTCGTGCAGCTGCACGGTCTGTCCACCCAGATCGCTAACCAGCGCGATCGCGACGGCGGCTTCCCGACCGGAGCACAGAAGTAAATGGAGCAACACAAGACCAACGAAGGCGCTTTGTGGGGCGGCCGCTTTTCCGGCGGCCCTTCCGAGGCCATGTTCGCACTCTCGGTGTCGACGCACTTTGACTGGGTGCTAGCACCGTATGATGTCCTGGCCTCCCAGGCACACGCCAAGGTGCTGCACAAGGCAGGTCTGCTTTCCGATGACGACCTGAACACCATGCTCGATGGCCTCGAGCAGCTGGGCAAGGACGTCGCCGATGGCTCGTTTAAGCCGGCGCCGAGCGACGAAGATGTCCACGGTGCGATGGAGCGTGGCCTGATTGAGCGCGTCGGCCCGGAAGTAGGCGGTCGCCTGCGCGCGGGTCGTTCCCGCAACGACCAGGTCGCAGCCATGTTCCGCATGTGGGTCCGCGATGCGCTTCGCGATGTCGCCCTCGATGTTTCTGACCTGATCGATGCACTCGTGCAGCAGGCCAAGGAGCACCCGGATGCTATCATGCCGGGCAAGACTCACTTCCAGGCTGCCCAGCCGATCCTGCTTGCGCACTCGCTGCTGGCTCACGCCCAGCCGCTGTTGCGCGATCTGGATCGCATCCAGGACCTGGACAAGCGCCTCGCGGTCTCTCCTTATGGCTCCGGCGCTCTGGCTGGCTCTTCGCTGCACCTTGACCCGGAGGCTATCGCGAAGGAACTCGGCTTCGACTCTGCGACCGACAACTCTCTGGATGGCACCGCGTCTCGCGACTTCGCCTCCGAGGCAGCTTTCGTCCTGGCACAGATTGCCGTGGACATGTCCCGCCTAGCCGAGGAAATCATCGCCTGGTCGACACCGGAGTTCAACTACGTCGTTCTTCACGATGCCTGGTCCACCGGCTCGTCGATCATGCCGCAGAAGAAGAACCCGGACGTTCCGGAACTCGCCCGCGGCAAGACCGGCCGCCTGATCGGCAACCTGGCTGGCCTCATGGCCACCCTGAAGGCACAGCCGCTGGCATACAACCGCGACCTGCAGGAAGACAAGGAGCCCATCGTGGACTCCGTTTCCCAGCTGCGCCTGCTGTTGCCAGCGATGACCGGCCTGGTCTCCACGCTGAAGTTCAACGAAGAGCGCATGCGTGAACTGGCACCAGCTGGCTTCACCCTGGCCACCGACCTGGCCGAGTGGATGGTGCGCCAGGGCGTACCGTTCCGTGAAGCACACGAGGCCTCCGGTGCGTGCGTCCGCATCGCCGAATCCCGCGGCGTCGACCTTATAGACTTGACCGACGAGGAGATGCAAAGCGTCGATGAGCGCCTGACCCCTGAGGTCCGCGAGGTGCTCACCATCGATGGCGCAGTTGCTTCCCGCGACACCCGCGGCGGTACCGCCGGCGTTCGCGTTGCCGAACAACGCGAGCGCGTAGCCGAAGCTAACGCCAACTTCAAGAAGTGGGCAGAAACCCCAGTCCGCGACTAAGTAATTAGCTTCCAGCTAATTGGTGATTACGCCCCATCGGCTTATCTCACATCAGTGGGAGTGCCGGTGGGGCTTTATCTATGCATGCTATTCAGTAGCGTAATTATTATGCGAATTGCATTACGGCAGATTTAGCGCCCAGTTATTACTCCTGCTTACACCCGCTAGAGGGTAGCCAAACTGTGTGGATGGGTGGCTTGTTAGCTATGTCTAGCTCGCAAGTCTCACATGCGAGACTTTGAATTAAGTGACGCGAACCACTTAAATATTTCTTTGTGTACTGTGACTCTCCAGAAGATCTTCAACTAATACTTGTTCGCTTATCAGGAAGAGTTCGCAATGACGCAATCCGCACAGTTGCCTCATGAGGACGAGCGCGAGGTCTTTGCTTCAGAAGACCACGGCTTGCAAAAGGGGATGAGCAAACGGCAGTTGCAGATGATTGCCATCGGCTCTGCAATCGGCACCGGCCTGCTGCTGGGTTCCGGTGCGCGCCTGCAAACCGCAGGTCCCTCGCTGGCCATTCTCTATCTCATTTGTGGCTTTTTCGGCTATATCATTCTCCGAGCACTAGGCGAGCTCATCGTCTATCGCCCTAGCTCGGGGTCTTTTGTTTCCTATGCCCGTGAGTTCTACGGCGAAAAGGCCGCCTTCATCACCGGATGGTTGTACTGGGGAAACTGGGCCATGACACTTGTGGCTGACGCCACCGCAGTGGCCATTTACATCAAGTGGTTCGCCCAATACACCACCTGGCTCGACGCCATTCCGCAGTGGGTACTGGCCCTTACGGTCGTCGGCTTCATCTTCTTCTTCAATATGCTCTCGGTGTCCATCTTCGGTCACCTGGAGTACTGGTTCTCGATGATCAAGGTCGTCGCCCTGCTCATCTTCATGGTGGTGGCCATCGGCGTGGTCATCTTCGGCCATCCCAACGGCGACCCGACCGGCTTTACGCTGATTAGCGATGCCGGCGGCTGGCTACCGAACGGCCTCATCCCAGCGATGATCGTCATCCAGGGCGTCGTCTTCGCCTACGCCGGTATTGAGTTAGTCGGCACTACCTCCGGTGAGACCAAGGACGTCGAAAAGCACATCCCGTCCGCAGTCAACAGCGTGCTGTTCCGCATCGTGGTGTTCTACTTCGGCTCCATCCTGCTGCTGACGCTTGTGCTGCCGTATACCGCTTACGCCTCGGACGTGTCTCCGTTCGTCGTTTTCTTCGAATCACTGGGAATCCCAGCTGCCGCACCAATCTTCCAGCTAGTCGTGATTACCGCAGCGATCTCCTCGCTCAACGCTGGCCTGTATTCCACCGGCCGCATCATGTACAACATGTCGGTTGCTGGCTCGGGCCCGAAGTTCGGTGCTCGCATGTCCGATAGCGGTGTGCCTTATGGCGGCATCGTCATGGCGGTCATCGTCGGGCTTGCCGGCGTGTTCCTCAACTACGTGGTGCCGGAAATGGCGTTTGAAATCGTGCTGAACCTCGCGGCACTGGGCACTTTGGCCTCGTGGGTCGCCATTGTCTTGGCGCACCAGAAGTTCCTCCGCCTGGCTGATCGCGGACACTTCACCCGGCCTGGGTATCGCTCACCGTTCGGTATCTGGGGTGACTGGGCCACCGTCATCTTCGTCGGCATCGTTCTGGTCCTCATGGCCTTTGATTACCCGATCGGTTCCTACTCACTGCTGGCCACCATTGGCCTTATCCCGATCTTCGTGGGCCTGTGGTACATGTGGCGAGATCGCATCAATGCCATTGCTGAAGAACGCAAGAAAACTCATTTGCCAAGCTTCCGTTTCAACGCAGATCCACACGAAGAGCTGCGCGAGCGCTAACACGGACATAAGTAACTCTGCACATAGTTACGTCGTACTGTAGAAAGGAAAATTATGGTTTCATTCGTAGATGTCAACAACATGGTCCGCTGGATTCAGCGCGACGGCGTAGAAAACATCATCACCGGCATGGTCGACTACCTCGAGCACGATTTCCGTCGCTGGGAGCGCTTCGACAAGATTGCCCGCGTGGCATCGCATACTCCTTTTGGCGTTATTGAGCTGATGCCGACGTCCGATGGTGAGGAATACTCCTTTAAGTACGTCAACGGCCACCCGTCGAACCCGGCTCGCGGTTTCCAGACGGTCACTGCCTTTGGCGTGTTGGCTGACGTCGACAATGGCTATCCCACCTTCCAAGCAGAGATGACCCTGCTGACCGCGCTGCGCACTGCGGCGACCTCTGCGATGGTGGCCAAGCACGTCGCCCGAAAGGATTCCAAGCGCATGGCGATGATCGGTGCCGGTTCGCAGTCCGAGTTTCAGGCACTTGGTTTCCGCGGCGTCGTGGGTATCGAAGACATCACGATCTACGACGTGGACCCGAAGGCCGTGGAAAAGTTCCGCCGCAACATGGAACCACTCGGCTTTAACATCACTGTCTGCTCTGGTGTGGACGAGGCAGTCATCGGCGCGGACATTATCACCACCTGTACTGCAGACAAGGCTCAGAACCAGATTCTGGCGACCCGCCACGTCGCACCAGGTGTGCACCTCAACGCTGTCGGTGGTGACTGCCCAGGCAAGACCGAGCTGGAAGCAGAGATTCTCGACGATGCCAAGGTCTTCGTGGAGTTCCCGCCGCAGACCCGCGTCGAGGGCGAGATTCAGCAAAAGCCGGAAGATTTCCCCGTCGTAGAGTTCTGGAAGGTCCTTACCGGTGCAGAAACCGGTCGCGATAGCGAGGAGCAGGTCACGCTTTTCGATGACGTCGGATTCGCCATTAACGACTTCTCGGCCCTGCGCTACTGCCGCGATGCCGTGAAGGGCACCGACCTGGAAACCCAGATCGATCTGGTCGCCGACCCAGAGGACCCGAAGGACCTGTTCTCTATGACTTCGGACGTGCCTTCACTGCTCTAGTAGAACCCAAGTACAGCTGCGCTCATCACCGTCAGGTGGTGGGCGCATTGTTGTGCTGGAAGGGGAGAGGGTGCAGTGCGGCATCGTCAAGTATGCAAGGTAGTATTGCCGCTATGAGTGTCGATCCGAAGTTGCTGGAGGTCCTGGTTTGTCCGCAAGACAAAGGGCCTTTGGAGTATCTGGAAAAAGAGCAGGTGTTGGTCAACGAACGCAAGGGAATTGCCTATCCTATCGAGGATGGAATCCCGGTCATGCTGGTCGATGAAGCCATCGACTGGCCAGCAAAATAATCTTTTCCCAGATAGGAGCAACGATGAACATTATTGACGAGCTGCAATGGCGCGGCCTCATTAACCAGTCCACGGATATCGACGCACTGCGCGAGGCATGCGAAGAGCCCATTACCTTGTACTGCGGTTTCGACCCGACCGGTGATTCCTTGCATGCCGGACACCTGGTGCCGCTGATTATGCTGCGCCGTTTCCAGGAAGCTGGCCACCACCCGCTGGCACTGGCTGGCGGTGCTACCGGTTTTATTGGCGACCCGCGCGATGTGGGTGAGCGCTCCATGCTTTCCGAAGAACAGCTCGCCACCAACATTGAGGCAATTAAGAACCAGCTGCGTCGCTTCATCCGCTTCGATGGTGAGAACGCCGCAACCCTGGTCAACAATGCAGACTGGACGATGAACATGTCCGTCATCAGCTTCCTGCGTGATGTGGGTAAGAACTTCTCGCTGAACACCATGTTGGATCGCGACACCGTGAAGCGTCGTCTGGAATCCGACGGCATTTCCTACACTGAGTTCTCCTACATGCTGCTGCAGGCCAATGACTTCGTGCACCTGCGCCGCGAGTACGACTGCGTGCTGGAAATCGGTGGCGGCGATCAGTGGGGCAACATCGTCTCCGGTGTCGACCTCAACCGTCGTGTTGACGGCGCCAAGGTGCATGGCCTGACCGTTCCGCTGGTAACCGACGCATTTGGTCAGAAGTTCGGCAAGTCCACCGGCGGTGGCAAGCTGTGGCTGGATCCGGAACAGACATCGGCTTACTCCTGGTACCAGTACTTCCTCAATGCGGGTGACTCCGTGGTTATCGATTACCTGCGATGGTTCACCTTCCTCAACCAGGAAGAAATCGCTGAGTACGAAAAGGCTGTCGAGGAAGAGCCGTACAAGCGCGCTGCACAGCGTCGCCTTGCACAGGAGATGACCGACCTGGTCCACGGTCCGGAGGCCACCAAGGCAGTCGAGCTTGCTGCCCAGGCACTCTTCGGCAAGGCCGAGCTGACCGACCTGGATGAAGCCACCCTCGCCGGCGCTCTTTCTGAGACCGAAGTCGCTGAGATTGCTGCCGATGAACCGCGCTCCATCGTCGACCTGCTGGTTGCGTCCGGTCTTGCTGATTCCAAGGGTGCTGCCCGCCGCACCATTAAGGAAGGTGGCGCGTACGTGAACAACGAGCGCATCTCCGATAACGAGTGGGAGCCATCTGACGATGACCTGCTGCACGGCACGTGGCTAGTGCTGCGCCGCGGCAAGAAAAATTTCGCCGGTGCCAAGCTGAGCTAAATCGCCGCTTTAAAAGATACTAAACCCGCCATCACCTGCTGATTTGTAGGAGATAGGCGGGGTGTGTAAATTAGTGCGAGTCGCTGTGAGAGACAGTCGACAAGAAATCAACGGCTTACCAAGGTTGACTCGAAGTTAACGGAAGGTATACAGTGTTGATTCCAGCCACTTGAGAGGGAAGCTCGAAAGAGACTTTCTAATCAGTGTGCGTATGATGTTTGAGAACTCAATAGTGTGCCAATACTTATTTTTTGTTGTGGTCTGCTGTAGGTGGACTTGTGTTGGTGCCATCATCTCATATGGGTGGTGGTGTTGGTGTGTGCCGGATGGCGCCTTTCGGTTTTGAGGGTGTCATTGAAATAGAATTAATAATTTTCTTTACCGGCTACATACTAAGGGTTAACCAGCATGGGTTTTACTGTTTATCAGTAGGTCATGTGCCAGCCTTGCTTTTGCCCCGTCGGGTAGGAGGCTGGTTTAGAGTTTATTCTTTATGTAGTAATTTTATTTAAGCCAGTATATGTAGAACACTTTGTGTTCTGCGTGTTTGGTTTGTTTGTCTAGGTTTGGGCTTTTCACGGCCTTTATTTTTCTGATTCACGGAAGGCTTTGCTTTTCGTGTGTGGATTTTTTGTGGAGAGTTTGATCCTGGCTCAGGACGAACGCTGGCGGCGTGCTTAACACATGCAAGTCGAACGGAAAGGCCCCTTGCTTGCAAGGGGTGCTCGAGTGGCGAACGGGTGAGTAACACGTGGGTGATCTGCCCTGCACTTCGGGATAAGCCTGGGAAACTGGGTCTAATACCGGATAGGAGCCATCTTTGGTGTGATGGTTGGAAAGTTTTTTCGGTGTAGGATGAGCCTGCGGCCTATCAGCTTGTTGGTGGGGTAATGGCCTACCAAGGCGTCGACGGGTAGCCGGCCTGAGAGGGTGTACGGCCACATTGGGACTGAGATACGGCCCAGACTCCTACGGGAGGCAGCAGTGGGGAATATTGCACAATGGGCGCAAGCCTGATGCAGCGACGCCGCGTGGGGGATGACGGCCTTCGGGTTGTAAACTCCTTTCGCCAGGGACGAAGCGTTTTGTGACGGTACCTGGATAAGAAGCACCGGCTAACTACGTGCCAGCAGCCGCGGTAATACGTAGGGTGCGAGCGTTGTCCGGAATTACTGGGCGTAAAGAGCTCGTAGGTGGTTTGTCGCGTCGTCTGTGAAATCCCGGGGCTTAACTTCGGGCGTGCAGGCGATACGGGCATAACTTGAGTGCTGTAGGGGAGACTGGAATTCCTGGTGTAGCGGTGAAATGCGCAGATATCAGGAGGAACACCGATGGCGAAGGCAGGTCTCTGGGCAGTAACTGACGCTGAGGAGCGAAAGCATGGGTAGCGAACAGGATTAGATACCCTGGTAGTCCATGCCGTAAACGGTGGGCGCTAGGTGTGAGTCCCTTCCACGGGGTTCGTGCCGTAGCTAACGCATTAAGCGCCCCGCCTGGGGAGTACGGCCGCAAGGCTAAAACTCAAAGGAATTGACGGGGGCCCGCACAAGCGGCGGAGCATGTGGATTAATTCGATGCAACGCGAAGAACCTTACCTGGGCTTGACATGTACCAGAYCGCSRYAGAGATRTSGYTTCCCTTGTGGCTGGTTCACAGGTGGTGCATGGTTGTCGTCAGCTCGTGTCGTGAGATGTTGGGTTAAGTCCCGCAACGAGCGCAACCCTTATCTTATGTTGCCAGCACGTAGTGGTGGGGACTCATGAGAGACTGCCGGGGTCAACTCGGAGGAAGGTGGGGATGACGTCAAATCATCATGCCCCTTATGTCCAGGGCTTCACACATGCTACAATGGTCGGTACAACGCGCAGCGAGACTGTGAGGTTAAGCGAATCGCTGAAAGCCGGCCTTAGTTCGGATTGGGGTCTGCAACTCGACCCCATGAAGTCGGAGTCGCTAGTAATCGCAGATCAGCAATGCTGCGGTGAATACGTTCCCGGGCCTTGTACACACCGCCCGTCACGTCATGAAAGTTGGTAACACCCGAAGCCAGTGGCCCAAACTCGTTTAGGGAGCTGTCGAAGGTGGGATCGGCGATTGGGACGAAGTCGTAACAAGGTAGCCGTACCGGAAGGTGCGGCTGGATCACCTCCTTTCTAAGGAGCATTAAAAAAGTCYCACAGTTGTGGGCATTGGTTGGTTGATGTACCCGCACGTGGTACTGCCACCGCATAGTTAATCGGGTGGAGACATACCACAAGACCAACAAACACAAACAAGTCCACTCACGGACCACAACGATWMAAAGAAATARAGTGTTCAACTGTTTGTCAGTTGGGCGGTATTGGTGCATTGTTGGGTGTCTGGGGCATCATCGCTCCTTGTGTWACCCCACAAACACGGATAACCACGTACATGGTGGTGGTTGTTTGGTTGGTGGGTGTGTTGTGTGAGAACTGTATAGTGGACGCGAGCATCGACCAGCAMCATTTACATGTTGCCGTGCAGTATGTATGTGTTGTTGGTTGTGTGATTTTATCTCTATAGATGCTCAGAGCTTGTTTGTTCTGGGTGTTTATTTTTTGTGTTTATTCTTTGTTGTAGGTGTTTTGTGTGTTCGTTACAAAGGGCGCATGGTGGATGCCTTGGCAGTGTGAGCCGATGAAGGACGTGAAAGGCTGCGTTAAGCCTCGGGGAGTTGTCAATTAAGCGTTGATCCGAGGATGTCCGAATGGGGAAACCTGGCCATCGTTATGGGTGGTTACTACATGGTGAATTCATAGCTGTGTGGGGGTTGACGCGGGGAAGTGAAACATCTTAGTACCCGTAGGAAGAGAAAATAATAATGATTCTGCTAGTAGCGGCGAGCGAACGTGGATGAGGCTAAACCGTATGCATGTGATACTTGGTAGGGGTTGTGTGTGCGGTGTTGTGGGCGCTTGATGTTACGTAGCTACCACTGCGTTGCTGGTTTGTGTGTTGGTTAGATGAAAAGGCTTGGAATGGTCTACCGGAGAAGGTGAGAGTCCTGTAGTTGAAGGCTAATGCATACTGGTTGTTGGGTTGCCCGAGTAGCAGCGGGCTCGTGGAATCTGCTGTGAATCTGCCGGGACCACCCGGTAAGCCTAAATACTTATACTGACCGATAGTGGATAGTACCGTGAGGGAATGGTGAAAAGTACCCCGGGAGGGGAGTGAAATAGTTCCTGAAACCATGTGCTTACAATCCGTCAGAGGCYCTTTTGTGGCTGATGGCGTGCCTTTTGAAGAATGAGCCTGCGAGTCAGCGGCATGTCGCGAGGTTAACCCGTGTGGGGTAGCCGTAGGGAAACCGAATCCTAATGGGGTGTWRTTAGTGGCATGTCCTGGACCCGAAGCGGGGTGATCTACCCATGGCCAGTGTGAAGCGATGGTAAGACGTCGTGGAGGCGCGAACCCACGTAGGTTGAAAACTGCGGGGATGAGTTGTGGGTAGGGGTGAAAGGCCAATCAAACTCCGTGATAGCTGGTTCTCCCCGAAATGCATTTAGGTGCAGCGTCGTAGTAGCTTGGTGGAGGTAGAGCGACTGGTTGGTTGAGCGGGACTACAATCTTAGCAACATCAGCCAAACTCCGAATGCCACTAATTTGTGTTCTACGGCAGTGAGACTGTGGGGGATAAGCTTCATAGTCGAAAGGGAAACAGCCCAGATCGCCGGTTAAGGCCCCTAAGGGTGTGCTAAGTGGAAAAGGATGTGGGATCGCGAAGACAGCCAGGAGGTTGGCTTAGAAGCAGCCATCCTTGAAAGAGTGCGTAATAGCTCACTGGTCGAGTGGTTCTGCGCCGACAATGTAGTGGGGCTCAAGCACACCGCCGAAGCCGCGGCAACAACTTTTGTTGTTGGGTAGGGGAGCGTCGTACATGCGTTGAAGCGTTACCGTGAGGAGGCGTGGAGTGTGTGCGAGTGAGAATGCAGGCATGAGTAACGAATTGTAAGGTGAGAATCCTTACCGCCGGATGACTAAGGGTTCCTGGGTCAAGTTCGTCTTCCCAGGGTGAGTCGGGACCTAAGGCGAGGCCGACAGGCGTAGTCGATGGACAACCAGTTGATATTCTGGTACCCGTATACACGCGCCCCTGATAAAGCACTGATACTAACCACCGCGGATACYTTAGTATCACTCTTTGAGTGATGTTGTGGTTGATGTCGTGGGGCCTGATGTGTGGTTCAAGCGATGGGGTGACACAGGTTGGTAGCCATGCCACTTATTGGATTGTTGGTGTAAGCGTGCAGATGGTGGTGTAGGTAAATCCGCACCACATGACATCGAGGCGTGAYGCGTAGCYCYATGSGRGYGAAGTTGGTGATCCTGTACTGTCAAGAAAAGCCTCTAGCGATGTGTGTATATGGCCCGTACCCTAAACCGACACAGGTAGTCAGGTTGAAMATACTAAGGCGTTCGGGTGAACTGTGGTTAAGGAACTCGGCAAAATGCCCCCGTAACTTCGGGAGAAGGGGGACCACACGACGTGCTCTACCATTCGGTAGTTGTTGCGTTGTGGGGTCGCAGAGAATAGAGAGAAGCGACTGTTTATCAAAAACACAGGTCCATGCGAAGACTTTTAAGTTGATGTATATGGACTGACGCCTGCCCGGTGCTGGAAGGTTAAGAGGACCGGTTAGTCACTTTGTGGCGAAGCTGAGAATTTAAGCCCCAGTAAACGGCGGTGGTAACTATAACCATCCTAAGGTAGCGAAATTCCTTGTCGGGTAAGTTCCGACCTGCACGAATGGCGTAACGACTTCTCTGCTGTCTCAACCACAGGCCCGGTGAAATTGCACTACGAGTAAAGATGCTCGTTACGCGCGGCAGGACGAAAAGACCCCGGGACCTTCACTATAGCTTGGTATTGGTGTTTGGTTCGGTTTGTGTAGGATAGGTGGGAGACTATGAAACTATCACGCTAGTGGTGGTGGAGTCGTTGTTGAAATACCACTCTGATCGGATTGAGCACCTTAACCTTGGCCCATGATCTGGGTTGGGGACAGTGCCTGGTGGGTAGTTTAACTGGGGCGGTTGCCTCCCAAAATGTAACGGAGGCGCCCAAAGGTTCCCTCAGCCTGGTTGGCAATCAGGTGGTGAGTGTAAGTGCACAAGGGAGCTTGACTGTGAGACTTACAAGTCGAGCAGGGACGAAAGTCGGGACTAGTGATCCGGCACCTACTTGTGGATGTGGTGTCGCTCAACGGATAAAAGGTACCCCGGGGATAACAGGCTGATCTTCCCCAAGAGTCCATATCGACGGGATGGTTTGGCACCTCGATGTCGGCTCGTCGCATCCTGGGGCTGGAGTAGGTCCCAAGGGTTGGGCTGTTCGCCCATTAAAGCGGCACGCGAGCTGGGTTCAGAACGTCGTGAGACAGTTCGGTCTCTATCCGCCGCGCGCGTTGAAACTTGAAAAAGGCTGTCCCTAGTACGAGAGGACCGGGACGGACGTACCTCTAGTGTGCCAGTTGTCACGCCCGTGGCATGGCTGGTTGGCTACGTACGGAAGGGATAACCGCTGAAAGCATCTAAGCGGGAAGCCTGTTTTAAGATGAGGTTTCATTTGAGGTCCCCTAAAGACTATGGGGTTGATAGGCCAGATATGGAAGCAGCGCAAGCTGTGTAGTTTACTGGTACTAATAGACCAAAACAAACACCAAAACACCCAACCTGCATGCGAAGGTAAACAAACACAACAAGATAACAATCGTCTGTAACCATTCAAGGGTTCATGGTTGTCGCGTCCACTATGCAGTATCTGACACAACACCCAACACAAGGGTGCGAGACTAGGATGTCTCAGAAGTTTGTCGGTGGTTCATAGCGGCAGGGAAACGCCCGGTACCCATTCCGAACCCGGAAGCTAAGCCTGCGTCGCGCTGATGGTACTGCACTCGGGAGGGTGTGGGAGAGTAAGTTACCGCCGACACTAAACACACACATAACTCAATACACTCAAGAGGCAGCCGGCCTAGTCCTAGAGACTAAAACCGGCTGCCTCTTTTCGCAGTTTTAGACCTTGAGCGCTGACGGTACTGTGCAAGTTCCTGACGGTTCCTTATCCTTCATAGTCCATTAACCGTCGCTAGTCGTCAGGAACTTGCATAACTAGATCAAACTCGCGTTGCTGGATGGCGTTTACGGGGCGCTGCTTGTGGTTATGAGGGCTACTCGCGGTAGAATGGCCGTCTACGATTGCTCGATTTAATAGAAAGAGTTTGTACTGCATGTCTGAACGCAAAGACTACGGACGCCGCGATGGGGGCAAACGGGGTCAAGGCTCCTATAAGAAGTCTGACCACAAGGGCCGACCGCAGGACAAGCGTGGTCGTCGCAGGGACGACAAGCAGCGCGACTTCGATAAGAAGAAGGATAGGAAGAAGAGCTTTAGCCCGCAGCGCTCTGGTTACCGTGAGGAACGACTGAATCGTCGTCTGACTGAGCCGGACCTGCCGAATGATATTGATGTCAAGGATTTGGATCCTTCGGTGCTGCGTGACTTGGAGTCGCTGTCGAAGGAGAATGCGGAGACCGTCGCAAAGCATATGATCATGGCAGCGCAGTGGATGGATGATGATCCGCAGCTTGCTTTGCGTCATGCACGCGCAGCAAAGGACCGTGCTGGTCGTGTGGCTGTGGCACGTGAGGTTAACGGCATTGCTGCTTACCGTGCAGGTGAGTGGAAGGAAGCACTGGCGGAGCTGCGCACCGCGCGTCGTATTTCCGGTGGTCCGGGTCTGCTGGCAGTAATGGCTGACTGTGAGCGCGGTATGGATCGCCCGCAGAAGGCTATCGAGCTTGGTCGTAGTGATGAAGCCCAGGAACTCGACCGCGAGTCCGAGATCGAGCTGGCTATCGTGGTTGCCGGTGCACGTTTGGACTTGGATCAGGCAGAATCCGCCGTCGTGACTATCCAGCGCGCCCAGCCGGATAAGTCCCAACGTGGAGTAAGTGCGTGCCGTTTGAGCTATGCCTATGCAAATGCACTGCAGGCAGCCAAGCGTATGGATGAGGCCAAGGACTGGTTCGAGCACGCCGCCGCCATTGATGAAGGCGACTGGACCGATGCCAAGGAACGACTCGAGGAGTTTAAGTGACTGTTCTGACCCAACACGACGGACTGCTGCTGGATCTGGACGGCACTGTATGGGAAGGCGGAACGCCTATCCCCCACGCGGTGGACGTGATTAATTCCTGCGGTCTGCCGACCATCTATGTGACCAATAATGCCTCCCGTGCACCAGAATCGGTGCTGGGCATGCTGGAGGGCATCGGTATTGAGGTCGGTAAGTCCAAGGTGCTGACTTCTGCCCAGGCAGCTATTACGTTGGCGAAGCAAGAGGTCAAGGAAGGCAGCAAGGTTCTCGTTGTCGGATCTGATTCCTTCCGTGACTTAGCCCGTAATGCTGGTTTCGAACTCGTCGAATCCGCAGAGGAGAAGCCGACTGCAGTTCTGCAGGGCATGTCGAAGGACATTGGCTGGAAGCAGCTGAGCGAAGCTGCATATGCCATCAACAATGGTGCGCGCTACTTCGCATCTAACCTGGATGCGTCTTTGCCCACGGAGCGTGGTTTCGCAGTGGGTAATGGCTCGTTGGTTGCTGCGGTGGTCAATGCGACGGGTGTGCAGCCGACATCGGCAGGCAAGCCTGAGCCAGACATGTTCACCCAGGCAGCAGGTCTGCTTAATGCGGAGAAGCCATTGGCAGTTGGCGATCGTTTGGATACTGATATTGCTGGTGGCAATGCCGCAGCGATGGATACCTTCCACGTGCTCACGGGTGTTTCCGGTGAGTTGGAGCTGATCGAGGCACCGAAGGAATACCGCCCTGACTTCATCGGTAGTGGTCTGCACGAGTTGGCGCTGCCGGTCTCGCAGGCCAAGCCGGGTGCACAGGGTGGTTTTACCGCCCGCTTTGATGGCTACGACATTCTGCTCGAAGGCGGCGACCCGGGTGCGACCTCGGTGCAGGCGTTGCGCACCGTCCTGGAGGTCGCGTGGGCACTGCCGAAGACCCCGCGCTACATTCAGCCACGTACTGAGCTCGCAGAAAAGGTGCTGAGCACATGGCGGTAAAGCCCCATGATCCCCGCGCGGTCGTCAAGCCGGAAAAGGTAGAACAGGACCTCGCGGAGATCCTCAACGAAGATGCAGAGGATCTAGCAGCAGAAGCAGAGCAACTCGAGCGCGCCCATGCGGTGCTGCGCGCAGCTTTACAGGAGAACTAATGCCCCCACAACGACGTCGTCTCGACGCGGAGTTGGTGCGTCGCAAGATTGCACGCTCCCGCGAGCAAGCCGTAGAGATGATTAAGGCTGGACGCGTGACCGTGGGAGGCTTCCCTGCGCGCAAGCCGGCCACTGTGGTGGAGCCAGAAGTTTCCATTCGGGTGGAAGAATCCGAGGAGGATAAGTGGGCATCGCGAGGTGCGCACAAACTACTCGGGGCGCTCGAGGCTTTCGATGTGTCCTTAGAGGGCAAGAAGGTCCTGGACGGCGGTGCGTCGACCGGCGGATTCACCGACGTTTGTCTGCAGCACGGCGCACGTGAAGTGCTGAGCGTGGATGTCGGCTATGGCCAGTTGCTGTGGCGCCTGCAAAACGACGAGCGCGTCACGGTCATGGATCGCACCAACATCCGTCACCTGACTCCGGAGATGTGCAACGGGCTTTGCGATGCCATGGTCGGCGACCTCTCCTTTATCTCACTGAAGCTTGTCCTGCCTGCGATTGCGGAGTGTATGGCCGAAGGCGCGTTCTTGCTGCCAATGGTCAAGCCGCAGTTTGAGGTCGGTAAGGAAAGGCTGGGACACGGCGGCGTCGTGAAGTCCCCGGAGCTGCGCAAGGAAGTCACGCGTGATGTGGCAGATTTTGCCCAGACGTTGGGCTTGAGCGTGCGTGGGGTGGCGGCCTCGCCGCTGCCGGGTCCAAGCGGGAATGTAGAGTACTTCTTATGGCTGGTAAAAGACCAGCTGGTAACTCCTCCAGAGCAGTTGGAGGAGATGATTACCTCCGCTATCGCTAAGGGGCCACAATGACGCGACGAATTCTCCTGGTGCCGCACACCGGGCGTGCCAACAACGTCGCGGCGGCCGTGCGCGCAGCAGAACTGCTGCAGCAATCTGGCATCACGGTACGAGTCTGTGCGGCGAAAGAAGTCGTTCCTGGCTTCGAGCACGTCCAGCATTCGCTGGAAGCAGCGAAAGGCTGCGAGCTGGTGTTGGTGCTTGGCGGCGATGGCACGTTCTTGCGCGCAGCCGATATGGCCCGTGCCGTCGATATCCCGGTCCTGGGTATTAACTTGGGCCACGTAGGCTTCCTGGCGGAGTGGGAAGCAGAATCGCTGGATCGCGCACTGGTGCGGGTCATTGATAAGACTTACGAGGTCGAAAATCGTCTCACCATCGATGTGACCGTGTGGGACTCCCGCGGTCGCCTGCTGGATTCCGGATGGGCGCTGAATGAAGCGTCCGTGGAGAACCTAAACCGCTCTGGCGTGCTCGATGCCATCCTGGAAGTCGATGGACGACCAGTGTCGTCTTTCGGCTGTGATGGCGTGCTGATTTCCACGCCGACCGGGTCGACTGCCTATGCGTTTTCCGCGGGTGGTCCGGTGCTGTGGCCGTCGTTGGATGCGATCCTGGTTGTGCTCAACAACGCCCACGCGTTGTTTACTAAGCCGCTGGTGGTCTCGCCGGATTCGACGGTGGCGGTGGAGTCGGCATCGGCAACCACGCCTGCAGTGGTCATCATGGACGGTTTCCGCGAGATTTCCATGCCTGCTGGCGCCCGCGTAGAAGTCGTCCGGGGACGCTATCCCGTACGCTGGGTTCGTTTGGATGATCAGCCCTTTACTGATCGACTCGTTTCTAAATTGCGCCTCCCGGTTGAAGGTTGGCGTGGACCAAAGCGTTAGGAGGCGCGTGCGTGCTCGTTGATATCACCATCGAAGACTTAGGCGTCATCCGCCGCTCAACCGCTGAATTCTCCACTGGTCTCACGGTGCTGACGGGTGAAACCGGTGCTGGTAAGACCATGGTGGTTACTGGCCTGCGCTTGTTAGCTGGCGGTCGTGCGGATGCCTCCCGTGTTCGTGATGGTGCGAAGAAGGCCGTCGTCGAGGGCCGCTTTGCTAGCGATGCCCAGGCAGTCGCCGACATCGTGGAAGAAGCAGGTGGCAACGCTGATGAAAATGGCGAATACATCGCAGCGCGTTCTTTGGCCGCCGGTGGTCGTTCCAAGGCTTACTTAGGCGGTCGTGCGGTTCCGGCGGCAACCTTGAGCACCTTTGCCAGTGAGCTGATTACCGTGCACGGCCAAAATGATCAACTGCGCCTG
The DNA here is from genome assembly GCF_000980815.1 of Corynebacterium camporealensis. Classification (NCBI taxonomy): domain Bacteria; kingdom Bacillati; phylum Actinomycetota; class Actinomycetes; order Mycobacteriales; family Corynebacteriaceae; genus Corynebacterium; species Corynebacterium camporealensis. The sequence goes on from NZ_CP011311.1 coordinate 1,199,752, forward strand.
TTGGCGCCTGACCAGCAGCTCAGTGCGGTGGATCGCTCCGATGGGATGATTGCACCGCTTCTCGATGACTACCAGGCCAGCTTCCGCACCTGGCGCGACCTGGCCAAGGACTATCGTCGTCGTACCGAGGCGCGTCGTGAGCTGGCACAGGAAGTCGACCGCCTGCAGTTCGCCCTGCGAGAGATCTCCGAGGTCGACCCGCAGCCCGGTGAGGACGTGGAGCTGCAAGAACAGATTAAGAGGCTCCAGGACGTCGATACCTTGCGTGAGTCGGCAGCCACCGCTCTGGCAGCCATTGACGGCGCGGAAGGCTATGCCGAGGACGAACCAGCCTCCACGCTGTTGGGCCAAGCCACTGCGGCGCTGCAAAGCTCGGAAGACAAAGACCTCGCCCGACTTGGTGCACAGCTGGGGGAGATTACCTCGCAGCTCGGGGACATTTCCGGTGAGTTGGGCATGTTCTTAAGCGACCTGCCTGCTGATCCAAACCAGTTGGAGCACTCGCTGCGTCGTCAACAGGACTTGAAGTCGCTAACTCGCAAGTACGCCGAAGACATCGACGGTGTGCTGGCCTGGCGCGATGATGCCGCAGCCAAGCTGGAGACCATGGATACTTCTGCCGAGGCTCTAGAAGAGCTCAAGAAGAAGGTCAAGGAAGCCGAGAAGGAAGCGGTAGGGAAGGCTGCGGCGTTGACGAAGGCGCGTCGCAAAGCAGCGGAAAAGCTGGGTGCTTCCGTCACTGATGAGCTGCACGGCCTGGCAATGCCGAACTCCGAGCTGACCGTCGCGCTCAATGAGACGAAGTACTCCAAGACCGGCGCGGATGAGGTCGAATTCCAGCTCAACGGCAAGCCTTTGGCCTCAGCGGCCTCGGGTGGTGAGTTGTCGCGTGTGATGCTGGCGCTGGAGGTCGTGCTCGCGCACGCGGGTGGTGCCACGATGGTCTTCGACGAGGTCGATGCTGGCGTCGGTGGACGTGCGGCGGTCGAGATTGGGCGTCGTCTAGCACGGCTGGCGGTGCACAACCAGGTCATCGTCGTCACGCACCTGCCGCAGGTGGCTGCCTATGCCGATAGCCACCTGCACGTGGCCAAGGACAAGTTCACCTCGGGCGTGTCTGATTTGAGTGAGGAAGAGCGCGTCGAGGAGCTGGCACGCATGCTGGCAGGCTTGGATGACACCGCGACGGGTCGGGCTCATGCGCAGGAACTTTTCGACCGCGCACAGACCGAAGTGGAAGGTTTCCGCGCGTCATCCCCACTTTAGGCGCTTTAGCATAGACAATAGGCCCCATGAGTCTGTTTTCCCGCACTTCCGATCTTCCCGGCGAGCACGGCGCCCTGCGCGATTGCACCCCGGGTGGAAAGGGTTTTAAGAAGTTTTCCGCCGGTGACTTCGCGGTGATCGATGCCGCTAATATCTCTCGCCAGGAGGCCCAGGCCTTAGTCGACGTGCAGCCGGCCGCCGTTATCAACGTCGCAGAATTTAGCACCGGTTCCATCCCGAATTACGGCCCGCACATGCTGCTGGATGCCGACGTCACCCTGCTGGAGGGCGTAGGCGAGGAGTTTTCTTCCGGTTTCAAGGACGGCAAGAAGGCCCGCATTACTGACGACGGCACCGTCTATGTAGGTGAGACTGCCGTGGGTGCAGGCAAGTTCCTCGACCGCGATCGTGCAGAGGAGAACTTTTCTTCCGCGCAGCAGGAACTTATTGACCATATGGAGGCCTACTTCGGTAACTCCATCCAGTTCATCCACTCTGAGGGCCCGCTGCTTATCGATGGCCTCGGCGTTCCTGACTCCGGCGCCGAGATGAAGGACCGCAAGGTGCTGCTGGTCTCGCCGACGACGGATCATCGTCAGCAGATTAAGCTTTTGCGCAACTTCATCCGCGAGTACGAGCCGGTTGTTATCGGTGTGGAGGAAGCAGCAGACAGCATTCTGGAGATGGGCTACAAGCCCGATTACATCATCGGCAACCCGGCAAGTGTTGATGCAGAAACCCTGCGCTGCGGTGCCAAGGTGATTCTGCCGGCTACCCCGGATGGTCAGGCTGAAGGCTTAGAGCGCATCCAGGACCTTGGCATTGGTGCGATGACCTTCCCGTCCGCACTCGAATCGCCGACCGACCTGGCGCTGCTGCTGGCTGATTACCACGGCGCACAGATGATCGTGCAGGTCGGCGGTGCAGTGGTTCTCGACGATATCTTCGCCAACGAGCCGCACGCGACTCCGCCAGCCATGCTGGCGCGTCTGAAGGCTGGCACCCGCCTGGTGGATGCTGAGTCCGTGATCAACCTCTACACCGCGCCGAGCTCCGGTGGTGCTGGTTGGCTGTGGGCTATCTTCGGCATCCTGGTTGCACTTGCTGCCATCGTGCTCATCGTCGGTTTCGGCGGCGATGCTGGCTTTACCCAGAACCTGATTGATACCTGGAACAACATCGCTTTGACCGTACAAGGGTGGTTTTCCTAATGGCTAAAGGTGGACTACTGGTTGCAGGCTTAGGTTTCGGCACCGCGATTGGCGTGGCACTGGGTGCCCTGGTGCTCGCCCCGAATATGAGCGGCGGCGCGGCTGGCGATGACCCGATTCGCGAGGAGCATCGCAAGCTGCTGCAGGACAACCAGACTCTGCAGGCACAGACAGACTCGAATGACTCCATCATCGATGACCTGGCAAGCGATGTTGTCGATGGCAGCCTCTCCGATCGCCCGGTGCTGGTGATTGCTACCTCTGATGCCCGCGACGGTGACGTCAGCTCCGTGAAGAACTTGCTCGACGATGCTGATGCTATCGATGCTGGCCAGATCACTATGACCAACGATTTCTTGGCCCCGGAGAAGGCAGACAAGCTGCTGTCTATCGTGGCCAACACGCTGCCCGCTGGTGCGGAACTGGATGAGGAACAGCGCGACGTCGGCACCCATGCTGGCCAGGCACTGGCTACGGCGCTACTGCTGGATCCGGACACCACGGAACCGCTCGCCAGTGTTGACGACCGCGCTACCTTGCTGCAGGCACTGCGCCAGGAAGGCTACATCGAGTACGAGTCCGGCACTATCTTGCCCGCCCAGGCTGTCGTCATCATTGGCGGCGGTGGCTACCGCGGCTACTACGCGGACAACCTGGCGCACTTTGCTGAGCAGATGAAGGAAGCTGGCGGCTCGACCGTGTTGGCTGCTCGTGTGCAGCAGGCTGCCGAGGACCGCACGATCGATCAGGTGCGCAAGGATTTCCCGGAGGTCAGCACCGTCGATTCCATTAACCGCAGCTCTTCGCAGTTGGCGGTTATCATGGCAGTCGAAGAGCAGCTTGCCGGTGGTTCTGGAGCTTATGGTTCGGCAGCATCGGCAGATGCAGCAGCACCAGCTTTGGAGGATTAATTCATGGCTCACGAGTTCACCACGGTTTCTAGTGAACTACTGATCGACGCCCCAATTATCGCAGTGCGCCGCGACGAGGTGCGCATGCCCGGTGGCAGCACGGCTTATCGCGAGGTCGTCGAGCACTTCGGCGCTGTCGCTATCGTCGCACTCGACGAGAACGATCGTGTGGCGATGATTCACCAATACCGCCGCAGCGTCGATCGCCGCCTGTGGGAGCTGCCCGCAGGTCTACTCGACGTCAAGGATGAAGATGAGCTCACCGGTGCGAAGCGTGAGCTGGCCGAAGAGGCTGGCTTGGCAGCCGAAGAGTGGCAGGTGCTTGCCGACGTCGTCTCTTCACCCGGCTTTTGCGAAGAGTCCGTCCGCATCTATCTTGCACAGGGGCTAAGCGAGACTGAGAAGCTCGATGCTGAGGGCGACGAAGAAGCCGATATGGACTTCGCATGGGTGCCACTGGATGAGGCCGTTGCCGGTGTGTTTGCTGGCAAGGTGAACAACTCGATTGCGTGCACCGGCATTCTCGCCGCCGCACAACGCGCGGGCCAGAACCTGCGCAGCACCGATGAGCCTTTCGAGCTGCGCCCGCAGTCGATGGCTGCTCGCCGTAAAGGTCCGGACCTGAAAAAGCAGTGAGCGCACTCGACAACCTCGCCGCGTCCTGGATTAATCACCTGGCAGTAGAAAAGGGCGCGTCGAAAAACACTATCTCCAACTACCGCCGGGACTTACGCCGTTATGTGGGTTGGTTGGAAGAGGTAGGCATCGATAAGCTCAGCGATGTCCAACGCCAGCACGTCGAAGAGTACTTGAAGCATCTGCGGGAGACGATGGCGGCGTCATCAGCAAGCAGGGCTCTGATCGTGGCACGCGGCTTGCACAAGTTTGCCGTGACTGACGGTGCAGTCGACGTCGATGTCGCCAGCGAAGTATCACCACCTGCCATCCCGCAGCACCTGCCAGAAACCCTGACCGTCGAGCAGGTCACCCAACTCATTGAAGCCATCCCGACAGGGGAGAGTGCCTCACCGTTGGATCTGCGCGACCGCGCCATGCTGGAGATGCTCTATGGCACTGGGGCGCGTATCTCGGAATTGACTGGACTTAACGTCGACGATGTCAGCGGTGACGACGATATCCTTCGCCTACGCGGCAAAGGCAATAAAGAACGCCTAGTTCCAGTCGGCACGAAAGCCCGCAAAGCTGTCGATGATTACCTGGTGCGCGCCCGTCCGGTGCTGTCTAAGGGCAAGACGCACGCGCTGTTTCTTAACACCCGCGGCGGCGCCATGTCCCGGCAGACCGCCTGGGCCGCGCTTCAAGCAGCCGCCGAACGCGCACAACTCGGTGTGAAGATCTCCCCGCACACCCTGCGCCACTCCTTCGCCACGCACCTGCTCGAAGGCGGCGCCGATGTCCGCGTCGTCCAAGAACTACTAGGCCACTCGTCGGTGACCACAACCCAGATTTACACTCACGTCTCCGCCGAGTCGCTGCGCCAGGTTTGGCGCACTGCGCACCCGCGCGCCTAAGTCAAGGTTTAAGCGTTGATATTGCTTTAGGCTAGTCCCTATGGAGGGGAAGGGGTACTCTGTAATAACAACGTTGTAAGTCGGGTTCTCCTGCTAAGTTGGGGACCTGAGAGCCGAGCCATAGTCAAGGAAGCAGGTATGACTGTGAAGGAAGAGGGACTGTTTGAAGCCTCGGAACCGCAGGTTGGGCTGACCGGTCGTCCCATCCGCGAGATACCTGAACCCCCGGAGCTAGATAAGCACGGGCCGGCGACCATCATCTCGATGTGTAACCAGAAAGGTGGCGTGGGTAAGACCACGTCAACTATCAACCTGGGCGCCTGCCTGGCTGAGCTAGGCCGCAAGGTGCTGCTCATCGACCTTGATCCGCAGGGCGCATTGTCTGCTGGTTTGGGCCTGTCCCATGACGAAATCGAAGACACCATCTACGACGTCATGCTAGATAATCAAACCTCTATTCACTCCGCGATTAAGTCGACTCCGGTTGCCAACCTTGACGTCGTCCCGGCCAACATTGACCTGTCCGCAGCCGAAATCCAGATGGTCAACGAAGTCGGTCGTGAGCACACCCTGGCGCGTTCGCTGCGTCCGGTACGCCGCGACTACGACTTCATCATCATTGACTGCCAGCCTTCGCTGGGCCTGCTCACGGTCAACGCATTGGCGTGCTCCCAGGGCGTCATCATCCCGATGGAGTGTGAGTTCTTCTCCCTGCGTGGTCTGGCGTTGCTGACCGATACCGTGGAGAAGGTCTCCGACCGCATTAACTTCGACCTGGAAATCATGGGCATTCTTGTCACCATGTTTGATCGCCGCACCAAGCACGCCCGTGAAGTCATGGACCGTGTAGTCGACTTCTTCGGTGAGAAGGTCTTTGACACCGTGATTACGCGGACTGTGCGTTTCCCGGAAACATCCGTGGCCGGTGAACCGATTACCAGCTGGGCGCCTAGCTCCCAGGCTGCAAAGCAGTACCGCGACCTCGCCAAAGAGGTTATCGAGCGCTCCCAGGTCTAGGCCTTCGTGACCCAACCGGAGATTACCGGCTTCCGTGTCGCACTCCAGAACTTCGAGGGGCCGTTTGACCTGCTTTTGCAGCTCATCCAGTCCAAGAAGATGGACGTGACGGACGTTGCGCTGCACGAGGTTACCGACGAGTTCGTCGCCTATGCCCGGCACTTAGGCCAGACTGCGGACCTCGATGAGGTCACCGAGTTCCTACTCATTGCCGCGACACTGCTCGACTTGAAGGCGGCACGCCTGTTGCCACGTGGTGAAGTCGAAGACCTTGAAGATTTGGAGCTGCTGGAAACCCGCGACCTGCTCTTCGCGCGTCTGTTGCAGTATCGCGCATACAAACAGGTAGCCGATCTTTTCGCGCGATGGCAGCGTGAGGCCCAGCGCAGCTACCCGCGTGCGGTGGGTATGGAAGAGCAATTTGCGGACTTGTTGCCGCCAGTATCGCTGGGGCATACACCAGCGACCTTCGCGGAGATGGCTGCGGGAGTCTTTCGGGCGAAGCCGCCAGAGGAAGTTGCGACCGGACACGTGCACTCAGTGGCGGTGTCGGTGCCGGAACAAGCCGGCAAGATTTTAGAGATGCTCAAGCTGGTGGGGCAGAACCAGCAGCTGAGCTTTCAGTCGCTGACGAAGGACTGCACGGTCTCAATGGAGATCGTCGGGCGCTTCTTGGCCCTGCTGGAGTTGTACAAGGCGAAAGCAGTAGAGGCCGAGCAACCGGAGTCGCTCGGCCCGTTGTCCATTAGCTGGACTGGTTTAGATGTGGATCCGGCCGTCGTGGCGGCCGCCAACTGGGATTAAGGTCGCTGCTGGATGAACTCGAGGGTTTCTGGCGCCAGGATCTGGTCGGAGTAGACGCGTACGTCTGGCTCGTCAGGGTTGTCCGCAGTGTTGATGCGGCGGCCTTCCCATACTGGCTCCAGTTCCAGCTTTTCCAGAATGCGGATTGCAGCCGGGTGGTTGGTGGTCACGCGGGCGCTAATCGGGGTCTCCTTGTCGAAAGAGCGAATAGCCTGCACCGCCTTCTTGGAGATCTCCGATGCATAGCCGCTGCCCCAGTGCGCTGGGCGCAGGCGGTACTTGATGTCCCAGAAGTTACCGCCGTCGACGTAAATGGCACCGCCGACACCGATGAACTCGCTGGGGCGCTCGCGAAGGTAGGCCGCCCAGGGGCCAAAGCCGTGCTCGGACCAGGACTTCTGGGCCTCGTCGACCATGCCTTTAGTAGTGCGGATGTCCGCGAAGCGGCCATTAGGGCGGTGATCCCAAATGCGGCCGTCGCTGTAGACCTTGTGCGCCTCTTCCACATTGGCGGCGGACAAAGGAATGAGAATCAGTCTGTCTGTACGTGTAATAGTTTCCATATAGTCATGTTACAGACGTCACAAAGTTAGTCAAGTGTGTTTCGTGTTAAAAGTATCTAAGAGTTTTCCGGTTGCTGGCTGGGATTAACCGGCGGGTAATATCGCGGGCATGGATTTGCCGCTGATTTCGCAATTGCGCTCCCGTGTCGAATCAATCCTGCTGGTGATTGATGCCCCGGCGAGTGTGGAGTCCATCGCGCGTTCGCTCGAAGTTGAGCCCAGCATCATCAGCGATACTCTGCGCGAAATCCAGCGCGAATATTCCGAGCGCGGCTCGGGTATCGAACTGCGGGAAACCAAGGAGGGCTGGCGCTTTTATACGGCTCAAGCCAATGCTGATGCCGTTGAAGGCTTTTTGCTGGATGGTGCACAGACCAAGCTCTCGCGTGCGGCCCTAGAGACCCTGGCAGTGGTGGCTTATCGCCAGCCAGTCACGCGTGCGCAGGTCGCTGCCGTGCGTGGCGTGAACGTCGATGGTGTGATGCGCACTCTGAATCTCCGTGGACTGGTCCGCGAGGTTGCCGGGGAATTTGAAGGCACCGCGCACCGCTATGAGACCACGGAGCTCTTCTTGGAATTGCTTGGCATTGACTCACTAGAGCGCTTGCCAGATTTGGCGCCGCTGCTTCCCGATGTCGAGGCAATCGACGAAGAGTATTAGCGTGGTAGAATCGCCCAGGTAATTGCATAACTTCAAGTGAAAAGGACACTTTCAAGTGACCCCACCCGCTCGCCGTGACGGCACACCGGATAAGAAGAGGCGCGACAGCGACATGCTGCTGTCGAACGCCAAGCCGGCCCGTCACCAGCACGTCAGTAAGAAAAAGCAAAAGGCCACCGCTGATTCCGTCGCCAAGGAACTAGGCGCGGACTGGTTGGTCGACGAACAAGGCAACCGTAAGGGAGAGCGCCTGCAGAAGGTGCTCGCTAAGGCCGGTGTGGCCTCCCGCCGCCACGCAGAAATCCTCATCGACCAAGGTCGTGTTGAGGTCAACGGCAACATCATCGTTAAGCAAGGCGTGCGCGTAAACCCCAGCGTGGATGTCATCCGCGTCGATGGTGTGCGCGTCAACGTCAATGAGGAGCAGGAATACTTCATCCTCAACAAGCCGCGCGGTATGCAGTCCACCATGTCCGATGAGATGGGGCGTCCGTGCGTGGGCGATGTCATCGCAGAGCGCGTTGCCGCCGGTAAGCGCTTGTTCCACGTCGGTCGTCTGGATGCTGATACCGAAGGTCTGCTGATCCTCACCAACGACGGTGAACTGGCCAACCGTCTGATGCACCCGAAGTACGAGATCACCAAGACCTACCTGGCTGAAGTTCTTGGCGAGGCCGATAACCGCCTGGTCAAGCAGCTCAAGGAAGGCATTGAGCTCGACGATGGTTTGGCGAAGGCTGACTTTGTTCAGGTCGTCGATAAGAATCAGGGCTTCTCCCTGGTCCGCGTGGAGCTGCACGAAGGCCGCAAGCACATCGTGCGCCGCATGCTCAAGGAAGCCGGTTTCCCGGTCCAGCGCCTGGTGCGCACCAAGATGCACACTGTGCAGCTGGGCGATATGAAGCCTGGTTCCATGCGCGCGCTAAACGATGCCGAACTAACGAGTCTGTACAAGGCGGTGGGGATGTAATGCTATCCAATATGCCTAATGAAGGCCTGATTCTGGCTGTCGACGGACCTTCTGGCACCGGCAAGTCCACGACCTGTCGTGAGCTGGCTAAGCGTCTGGATGCCAAGTATGTCGACACTGGTGCGATGTACCGTGTGGCCACTCTGGCAGTTCTGCGCGCTGACGTCGACCCGGAGGATTCCGCAGCGGTCATCAAGGCCACGGACAACCTTCCGTTGGAGGTCAGCGACGATCCGGATTCCACCGCCGTGCTTTTCGACGGCGAGGATGTCTCCGGCGTCATCCGCGGCGATGAGGTCACCCGCCACGTCTCGGCCGTCTCGGCCATTCCGGAGGTGCGTGAAAACCTCGTGGCTCTGCAGCGTCGCCTCGCCGCTGATGCTCACCGCGCCATCGTGGAAGGCCGCGACATCGGCACTGTCGTGCTCCAGGACGCCCCAGCTAAGGTCTTTTTGACCGCTAGCGCTGAGGTACGCGCCCAGCGCCGCCACGACCAGAACGTTGCCGCAGGCATTGAGTCGGATTTCGACGCAGTGCTTGCCGATGTCCAGCGTCGCGACGCCGCCGATTCCTCTCGCGCAACTTCGCCGCTGCGTCCAGCTGATGACGCAGAAATCGTTGATACCTCCGAGCTGGACCGCGAAGAGGTTCTCGACAAGCTCATTTCCATCCTGAAGGAGTCCAGCAATGACTGATCAAGATCCTCAGAATCTCGATCCTTCCGAGGACTTCGAGACCGAGTTCCATTACCCACAAGGCAATTTCGACGAAGAACTCGTACGCGACGAACACGGCGGCTGGGCCTCAGCTGAGTTCGATGAAGAGCACTTCGACTTTGACTTCGATGAAGAGCAGGAAGCGTTAACCGAAGAAGAGTGGGAAGAACTCGACCGTGCTTTCGGTGTTGCAGCTGAGCACACCGAAGAAGCCCTGTGCACTGTCGCAGTGGTCGGCCGCCCAAACGTCGGTAAGTCTTCGCTGGTGAACCGTTTCCTGGGACGTCGTGAAGCAGTGGTGGAAGACCACCCCGGCGTTACCCGCGACCGTATTTCCTACCTCGCGGAGTGGAATGGCCAGCGTTTCCTGGTCCAGGACACCGGTGGTTGGGACCCGAACGTCAAGGGCATTCACGCTGCGATTGCGCGCCAGGCCGAGCAGGCCATGGAAACTGCTGACGTCATCGTCTTCGTCGTCGACACCAAGGTCGGCATCACGGAGACTGACTCAGTGATGGCTCGTCGCCTGCAGAAGTCTGACGTGCCGGTGTTGCTGATTGCCAACAAGTTCGATTCGGACAACCAGTCCGCCGACATGGCGGAGTTCTACGCACTGGGGCTGGGCGATCCGTGGCCAGTCTCCGCACAGCACGGCCGCGGTGGCGCTGACGTTCTCGATGAGATCCTGCGTGTGTTCCCGGAAGAACCGCGCGATACCTCGATTACCTCCGGCCCGCGCCGCGTGGCACTAGTCGGCAAGCCGAACGTGGGCAAGTCCTCGCTGCTCAACAAGTTCGTCGGCGAAGAGCGCTCCGTAGTCGACAACGTCGCGGGTACCACCGTCGACCCTGTCGACTCGCTGGTGCAGCTCGACCAGAACCTGTGGAAGTTCATTGACACTGCCGGTCTGCGCAAGAAGGTTAAAAACGCCCAGGGCCATGAGTACTACGCGTCCCTGCGTACCCGCGGCAGCATTGATGCCGCTGAGGTGTGCGTCATGCTTATCGATGCCTCCGAGGAAATCTCCGAGCAGGACCAGCGCGTGCTCAACATGGTGCTAGAAGCCGGTAAGGCACTAGTCATCGCGTTTAACAAGTGGGACCTGGTCACCGAAGACCGCCGCTACTACTTGGACCGCGAAATCGACCAGCAGCTAGCGCACCTGCCGTGGGCTAAGCGCGTGAACATCTCCGCTCATACTGGCCGTGCACTCCAAAAGCTCGAGCCAGCCATGCTGGAGGCTCTCGAAAGCTGGGATCAGCGCGTCTCGACTGGTCAGCTGAACACTTGGATGCGTGAGGCCATCGCGGCTAACCCTCCGCCGATGAAGAACAACCGCCTCCCGCGCGTGCTGTTCGCCACCCAGGCATCGACGCAGCCACCGACCATCGTGCTGTTTACCACTGGCTTCTTGGATGCCGGCTACCGCCGCTACCTCGAGCGTAAGTTCCGCGAGCGCTTCGGCTTCGAAGGAACCCCGGTCCGTATCGCAGTGCGTGTGCGTGAGCGCCGCTCCAAAAAGAAATAGTACGGGCGTTACGCTGGGATAATGCAATAATTCTAGCACTGAGGCGAGCCATTTCCCTACACCAAACGGTGTGAGAAATGGCTCGCCTTTCTGATTCTGCCAGTTTATGTCCGTACGGATAAACTGAGCAGCGGAACCTAATAAGAAAAGGGGAAGCTATGCTCGCATCAGTGCTTGCGCCAGATTCAGTTTTAGCCATCATTTTGCAGCTCGTGGTCATCCTGAGTGCACTGTTGTTGGGCACTCGCTACGGTGGCCTCGGCCTGGGCTTGATTTCAGGCATCGGCCTGATGCTCATGGTCTTCGTCTTCGGCCTAGCTCCAGGTGAGCCGCCCATCGACGTCATGCTGACTATCATCGCAGTCATTGGCTGTGCGGCTACGCTGCAACAGGCCAGGGGACTGGAAGTGATGATGCAGTTTGCCGAGCGCATCTTGCGCGCCCACCCTGAACGCATCACCATCCTCGCACCGATTACGACCTGGTTCCTTACCGTGTTGTGCGGTACCGGACATGTGGTTTACACGATGTTTCCGATCATCGAAGACATCGCGTTGAAGAAGGGCATCCGCCCGGAGCGTCCCATGGCAGTGTCTTCAACCTCAGCGCAGATGGGTATCACGGCCTCACCAGTTTCTGTGGCAACTGTTTCTTTGGCCTCCATTCTCGCTGAAAACGCCGGTGTCATCGACCAGGCTTACTCCATCCCACAAATCCTCATGGTCGCCATCCCAGCATCCTTGAGTGGTGTCCTGCTTGCAGCCTTGTGGTCACTGCGTCGCGGTAAGGACCTGGACAAAGACCCGGTGTTCCAAAAGCGCATGGAAGATCCTGAGTTTGCTCGATCCCTGACGGAGTCCAGCCACTCGCTGCTCGATGAGGTCTTCCCGGCTACCGCTAAGCGCTCCGTGGTGATCTTCCTCGTTGCTATTGCCACCGTGGTTGTTCTGGGTGCGTTCGATGCCCTGCGCCCGAGTTTTCCCAATGAAGACGGCGATTTGACGCCGTTGTCGATGAACCTCGTTATTCAGATGGTCATGCTGGTTGCCGGTGCACTTATCCTGCTGACCTGCAATGTCGACAATAAGAAGATTGCTGGCACCCCTGTGTTCAAGGCCGGCATGACCGCGGTGTTCTCCGTCTTCGGTGTTGCCTGGATGGCAGATACCTTCTTCCAGACTCACGTCGATGCACTCGAAGCCGAACTTGGCGATGTCGTTGCCAGCGCACCGTGGGCTTATGCAATCGTGCTGCTGATTGTGTCCAAGCTGGTCAATTCCCAGGCGGCCGCGCTGGTGGCTATCGCCCCAATTGGTCTGCAACTGGGCATCGACCCAGCCGTCATCGTCGGCTTCTACGGCGCAGCCTATGGCTACTTCATTCTGCCGACCTACCCATCCGACCTAGCTTGTATCGGCTTCGACCGCACCGGCACCACCCGTATTGGCAAGTTCGTGATCAACCACTCCTTCCTCATCCCGGGCAGTATCTCGGTGCTGACCTCCTGTATTGTCGGCTCGATTTTGGCGCAGATTCTGCTCTAAGCCCGACGCACTAAGAATGCGTCGCTGCGGTAGGTAATCTCTACGATATCGTCAGCTGCAAAGCCGAGGTGTTCGTGGAGATACCAGTTCAAGTTAGCGGTCATCCGTTCGCGGATGGCCGCTTTGCTGCGTAACCAGTAAGAACGGGTGTGCATCAACTGGTGGACTTCCGGGATGGTTAAGCGTTGCACCCAGTGGGTGCGTACTTCTTCGTCGATTTGCCAGGGTGTTGCGAGCTTTGGGGTGAACCCGGCGCGCAGGATGTCGCCGGAGTGCATGATGCGGGTAAGACGCAGAATCCAGGGGTCGGCTTCGACGTCGATGGTGTTCCAGGCTAGGACGACGGTGCCGCCGGGACGGAGGATGCGGTCGAACTCTGCGCTGGCGGCTTCGACGTCGACCCAGTGCCACGTTTGGGCGCAGGTGATGGTGTCGATGGAGGCATCGGAAAGCGCAGTGTTTTCTGCCGTGGCACGCCAGGTGGGGATGCGCAGGTTCTGGTGGAGTTGGCGGGCCATGTCGGCGGAAGGATCGCAGGCCAGCACGTGTGGGTGGGGCAGTGCTTGAGTGAGTTTGCCTGTGCCGGCGCCAATGTCGACGACTGTGCCGGTGTTACCTGCAAGAGCGACGACCTCGTCCGGGTAACCGGGGCGGACGTCATGATAGGTGGATGCGCCGGTGCTGAAAGCCCGGGCGGACGTATCGCGCGCGTCGGTGCTATGAAAGCGCGGCGCGGTCGCTGAGGAGGGCTTGCGGTAGCTGGGGTAGTGCGACGGGTCAGGGTGGTGAGTCGACATAACGTGATTAACCTACCGTGAAATACAATGCAAGGTTATGTCGACACTTCCAGCACCTTCCGATCCGCGCTGGTTGCTCAAGACGGTCTTTTCCCAATACCGATTGTCCGCGCCAGCATCCATTCTGATGGCGTTGTCTTTCCTGTCGAATGGTCTCACGCCTGTGATTGTGGGCCGGGCAATTGATGATGCGATTGCGCAAGGGTCTGTGCGCTCGTTGGGATTCTGGATCGGCGTCTTGGCAGCCGTGTTCCTCTTTAACATCGTGGTTGCTTGGTTTGCCCGTGGCATGTTTAACCGGGCGATGCTGGAAATTGGCCACGACCTGCGTATGGAAGTCACTGACCGCATTCAGCACCCACGCGGTATTGGTGGCCCAAGGCGCACTGCTGGTGAGCTGCTAGCCATTGCGTCGTCGGATACCAAGCGTGTGGCCGATGCGGTCATCATGACCGTCTTCCCGGTCGCGGAGATTGCCTCGATTATCTACGTCGCCGTCATGGTGGCTTTAGTCAACGTCCCGTTGGGCTTGGTGGTGCTGTTGGGCGGTCCCACCATGGTGTGGATTTCCCTGCGCGCGGCGAAGCCCTTGCGGCGTCGTTCGAGTACTCGTCAGGCAGCCCTTGCACAAGCATCGGCGACTGCCACTGACGTTGTACAGGGACTGCGTATTCTGAAGGGCCTAGGCTCTATCAACACCGTGCGCAAGCGCTACCAGGTGGTGTCTGATGAAGCTTACGAGCGCACCGTGGATGCCAATGGTGCGCGTGCACGGCTCGATGCGATTACGGAGACCGTCGGTGCCATCTACGTCATCGGTGTGGCATTGGCTGCGGGCTTTATGGCTATCAACGGTGCGATCAGTATCGGTGAGCTCATCACTGTCATTGGTCTGACTCAGTTCATCATCACCCCGATGACGATGTTGGGTAAGAATATTGCGTCTCGCTGGGCTGCGGCACAAGCCTCCGGACGCCGTATCACCACGCTGCTTAACGCTGATGGCGTGGACGATACTGCTCCTGCCGAACCAGCAGTTGGTCCCGGTATCCATGTGGTAGCCGACCACGCGCCAGAGGGCATCGAGTTTCTCCCGCGTGAGCGCTACCTGGTCACCCCGCACCAGGCGGACTTGTTTGCCGGCACGATTCTAGACAATGTCCACTCGGATCGAGAGAAAGCCGAACAAGCCCTGTGGGTGGCTGCAGCCGACGACATCCCCGGCGGTTGGGACCGTGAGGTAGGCGAGAACGGCGGCAACCTATCTGGCGGTCAACGTCAGCGCGTTGCTTTGGCCCGTGCGATTGCTGCCGATGCCGACATCCTCATCCTCCAAGACCCCACCACGGCGGTGGACTCGGTGACCGAACAGCGCATCGCTAGCCGCGTGGCTGACTTCCGCCGCGATAAGCCCACGATCATCTACACCACAGCCCCTGCGTGGTCGGCACAGGAGGTGAGCTCCTAACATGCGTTTCCCAACTGCTACCTGGCCGCAGGTTCGCAGCGCACTCGGTGCCACTCTCAAACATGTGCCCGGCGCGCGCGGCTACTTCATCTTGTCGATTATCTTGCTGGCCGGTGGTGCTGCCGCCCACATCCTGGTGCCAGTGCTACTCGGCAAGATCGTCGACATCATCACCGGTGAAAGCACCTGGACACTACTGCAGATTGCCTTGGCACTCGTTGGTGCAGCCGCGGCGTCAGCTGGGTTGTCTGCCGCCGGTTTCTATCTGCTGTCTCGGCTTAGCGAACGCGCTATCGCTAACCTGCGTGAAGACATGGTGGGCACTGCCTTGGGCTTGCCGGTCCACCGCGTCGAAGAAGCCGGCAGTGGTGACTTGGTTTCCCGCTCGACGGACGACGTGTCAGAGCTATCCGCTGCGGTGACTGAGACTTTGCCAGTGCTGGCTAGCTCGCTGTTTTCCATTGCAGCCACCGCCATTGCGCTAGTCACCATGGACTGGCAATTCTTGCTTGTCGTGCTGTGTGCTGCACCCATCTATGCATTGGCGGCACGTTCCTATCTCAAGGTTGCCCCGCAGCGCTACGCCAACGAACGTGCCTCCATGGCAGATCGTGCCCTGCGTGTGTTGGAAGCTATCCGCGGTCGTGCAACCGTGCGCGCTTTCGGCATGGAACAGCAGATGCACGACCGCATTCATGAATCCAGCCGCAACGTCGTCGAGCACGGATATGCCGCACGCCGGACCATGATGGTGTTGCAAGTCTGGATTTCCACCGTGGAACTGGTCATGCTGTGTACTGGTTTGCTGGTCGGCTTTTGGGCAGTCTCTCAAGGCAACCTCACCGTCGGTGCGGTTACTGGTGCCATCTTGATGCTCATCCGCCTACGCGGACCACTCATTGGCCTGATGCGCGTGCTCGATACCGTGCAGTCCGGCTACGCCTCACTGGCACGCATTGTCGGTGTGGTCGCTGATCCACCGCAGCCCGTGCCAGATTCAGGTGCACCAGCACCGCGTGGCGATGTCGACATGGAGCATGTCTCCTTTGCTTACGATGACGGCGGCTGGGCTGTCGAGGACGTCAGCGCTGAGCTTAAACCTGGCCAGACCTTGGCCCTCGTTGGCGCCTCCGGCGCCGGTAAGACGACCGTTGCTGCCTTGTTGGCAGGTCTCCGCGTTCCGGATGCCGGGTCTGTGCGCATCGATGGGGTAGAAGTCTCCCAGCTTTCTGATGCCGAACGCGTCACCCGCTTAGCGATGGTCTCCCAGGACGTCTATGTCTTCTCCGGCACCCTGCGTGAAGACCTCCAATTGGCCCGCCCGGATGCCAGCGATGAAGAGATGATCGCTGCACTTGAACGGGTGCAGGCAGACTGGTTCTTCAAACTTGCCGACGGCCTGGATACCGAAGTCGGTGCCCAAGGGGTGCAACTGGAACCCGTGGAGGCACAACAGCTTGCACTGGCGCGCATCCTGCTGTTGGACCCGAAGGTCGTCGTCATGGATGAGGCCACCGCAGAGGCAGGTTCCGTGGGTGCCGGCGCACTCGAGGATGCCGCCCGGGAAGTCACCGAAGGCCGCGCCAGCCTCGTGGTCGCACACCGCCTGGATCAGGCTGCGGCGGCAGATGAGATCCTCGTCATGGATTCTGGCCGAGTGGTAGAACGAGGCTCGCACCAGCAGCTGCTAGATTATGAGGGTCAATACGCGCGACTCTGGGCCGCTTGGCAGAAAGGACGCTCTTAAATACCTTGATACGCAGCATCTTTGGCGCACTTATGGCCAGCAGCGTGCTGCTGTTGGGAGCGTGCGCACAACCCGAAGAACCACCTCGGGAGCAGCAGGAAGAAAAGACGGATCTGGGCATTCCGATGTCTGCTCCTATCGCGGGACCAGAACCGGGGAACATCAAGACCATCAACCTGCCTTCTGGTCGCAGCTACCTCCTGTCAGTTCCGGATGACTACAACGGGGATCAGCAATGGCCACTCGTGCTGGCCTTCCACGGCTGGGGTGAAACCCCACTGAAGTTCCTGCAGTATTCCGCTTTTAATGAAGCAGAAGCCATCGTGGCTTTCCCGACTGGTGAAGACAAAGCCTGGGCACCGGCGCCGTATGCGGACACCACTGCAGACGAGGACCAAGAATTCGTTGAGCAAGTCATTGATACCCTGCGCGCGACCTACTCGATTGACGACTCGCGCATTTTCGCCACGGGTATGTCGAATGGCGGTGGCTTCGCGGCGTACTTGGGCTGCCAGATGCCCGAGACCTTCAACTCCATCGCGTCGATTTCTGCTGCGTACTACTACGGCATCCACGAAGGATGCTCGAATGAGCCGGTCGGCCGACTCGACATCCATGGCACTGACGATCCAATCGTCGGCTACTGGGGTGGCAAGCGCCATGGCCGCCCGTACTCCTCAGTGGAATCTGTCCTCGATCGTGACGCTGAGCGCAACGAGTGCAGCAACCAAGTCGCCACCAGCCGCCTTGCTAACCAAGCCATCAAACAAGACTGGATTGGCTGTGCTGAGCCACTCGAGCACATCCGTATCGGTGGCGGTAGGCATATCTGGCCTGGCGGAGCTCATGATGCCAGCCAGGAAGTCGGCGCCTGGTTCGCTACCGATAGCGTGCTTGACTTCTTCGCCATCCCCGGCCGTCCGGCGGGTACCCCAGACGTCTAGAGCGCCAATATCTACATCAGCGCTACGGCCTGGTCTTAGGCCTCCTAGGCCCTAAAGACCTGGACAGTTCCGTCGGTGACAGCGGCAATGCGGGCTTGGCAGATCTCCGCAATGCTCTTATAACCTGCGCGTGCAGCGGCGCTGCGTGGTTCTGTGGGTTCCGGCAGTTGTACGAGGCAGAAGGTGCGGTTGCCGTCGTCTTCGGCGTTGAGTTCAGCAACTGCCTGAGCGGTGGTGCCAGAACCGGCAAAGAAGTCGAGGACTACTGCATCGGGGCCCGCAGCGATGGAAATTAGGTGCTTGATAAGGCGCACCGGTTTAGGGAAATCAAAGACACCGGAGACACCGACGGCGTCTTCGGCATCCTTGCGGCCAGTGCGGGTGACACCGAAGCGTTCGCCATCCAGGATGGAACGGGGGCGAGCACCGATCTTTTCGTAGTTTTTGGTGTAGACAAACCCGCGGCGAAAAACCAGCTGATCGTAGTTTTTCTCGACCTTCTCTTTGCCCCAACGCCAACGAGCAACTTTGTCGTGGCCAGCAGGCTGATGCGGCCAGTATTCGCGGCCGTCAGGATCAGCAATGGGGAAATCCAAGGTGGGCAGGTAACCCAGAGTCTTCGAGTCTAGGCGCACTAACGAGTAGCGACCGTGTTCGTCTTCGTAGTTGTAGTTGGTCGTCGTGCGTGCAGAGCGATCAGGTAGGAAACCGGGGTTCTGCGGGGAACCGGCATAGACGAGTACGTATTCGTGTTCGATGATGGCGTACTTGGAGTCGTTTTTACCGGTGCCTGCTTTCTTCCAGATGAATTGGCCAGCATAGCAGTGCTCGCCGAAGACTTCGTCGGCAACCTTGCGTACATTGGCTGCTTCATCCTCGCCAATGGAAATGAAGATAAAGCCGGTATCGGCAAGGACCTGCTTGGCCAGAATCAACCGCGGCAGCATCATCGACAGCCACTGCGCATGCCATTGGCCATAGTCACCGGCAGGGCCTTTGCGACGGGCGCGGTAGTTATCCCGGTAGGTGAAAGACTTGCCGGTGTTATAGGGCGGGTCGATGTAGATGACATCGGCGCAGAAGCCCTCGTCGACAAGCTGTTTGAGCACGTCGAGGTTGTCACCGATGTAGAAGCGATTGCTCGGGGCATCGTTAAGCCGTGCTTGGTCGCCGAGGACTGCGCCGGGATGAAAGGACTTGTTCAGCGGAGCGGAGGCTTCCTGGCGGGCGTGCTCCTTACCGGGCCAGACCAGCCCGAAGAAGCTGTTGGCGGCGTCAGGAGTAGAGGTCATAGAGGAATAAAACCCTTTCCGCGGCCGATAGATCTAGGTTTCGATTATATAACGTTCCGCCTGATTTCTTGGCTGAACCTGGTGTGCTTGATTGGACGTACGTAGGGTGGGCGCCCGTAGCCACCCGTTAGGGATGGCGATAGTTAGATGAATCGTATGGAGAAAGGATTTTAGCAATGGGTATTGCAGACAAGGCTAAGGACGCACTGAACTCTGAGAAGGGCCAGCAGAAGGCTAACGAGGGTCTGGACAAGGCAGCTGACTTCGCCAAGGACAAGGTCGGCGACGACAAGGCTGACAAGGTTGATCAGGCTCGCGACAAGGTCGGCGAGAAGCTCAACAATGACGCTGGCCAGGGCAAGAAGTAAGTCCTGAACTTAGAAAAGCCCTCCCGGGTAGCTCGACGATGAAGCTACTTTTTGGGAGGGCTTTGCTATGCCAGCTTTAGTGGCCCGTCTGCTTTACAATCCCAGCGGGCTGGTGCGTGGGGTGACAGCAACTGGCAGGGCAGTTTCACCCATGAGGTCAGCATCGACAGCTGCGGCGCACGCGCGGCCTTCCGCAATGGCCCAGACGATCAGGGACTGGCCGCGGCCGTTATCGCCAGCGACGTATACCTGCGGCTTAAAGCCAGGGAACAGCGGCTTGGTTTCAGCGCGGTACTGCTCGTCGCGAACCATGCGGCCGCGCTCGTCGAAGGAAACCCCCAGCTCATGGGTGACACCGCCGCGCTCAGAGCCCTGGAAGCCCAAAGCGATGAGCACGAGGTCAGCGTCGAGTTCGAAGTCGGTATCTTCCATCGGTACGCGACGTCCATCAACGACCTTGACCTCGTTGCCGCGCAGAGATTCGACCTTGCCATTGGCGCCATGGAAGGAGACGGTGTTCGCGTTGTAGACACGAACGCCTAAGGTATCGCCTTCGCCGCGACGGGCCAGGCCAAGTGCCTCAATCTCTTCTGCGGACTCATCACCAGTGATGACGTACTCGCCTTCCTCGTGGGCAGTAGCCGTGCGATACAGCAGGGGGTACATCGGCCACGGGGTAGACGCCGCACGGTTCTTCGGTGCACGCGGGCGAATGTCGAACTGGGTGACAGAGGCAGCGCCCTGGCGCAGTGCGGTACCGAAGCAGTCAGTGCCGGTGTCACCGCCGCCAATAATGACTACCTTTTTGTCCTTGGCGCTAATGGCTGGCTCGTCATAGTCGCCTTCATTAACGCGGTTTTGCCAGGTGAGGTACTCCATGGCCGGGTAGATGCCCTCGAGCTCACGGCCATCGACTTCCAGGTCACGCGGGACCGGGGTGCCGGTGGCGAGCACGACGGCGTCGAAGGAGTTCAGATCCGTAGCAGTCGGGGATACGCCAGTACGGAACTCGGTGCCTTCGGCTTCCATCTGCTCGATGCGGCGGTTAATCCACTTCTTTTCCATTTTGTATTCCGGCACGCCATAGCGCATCAGGCCACCGATGCGGTCGTCGCGCTCGAAGACGGTCACGCGGTGACCAGCGCGGGTGAGCTGTTGTGCGGCAGCCATGCCGGCCGGACCGGAACCGACGACTGCCACAGTCATGCCGGTATCCAGCGAAGGCTTAATCGGCTTGACCCAGCCTTCCTCGAAGGAACGCTCAGCGATGGCCAGCTCGATGTTCTTGATGGTCACTGCGTCGTCGTTGATGCCCAGCACGCAGGCGCCTTCACAAGGAGCGGGGCACAGACGGCCGGTGAACTCCGGGAAGTTATTCGTCGCATGCAAGCGGTCGAAGGCTTCTTCCCAGCGATCCTGACGGACCAGGTCGTTCCACTCCGGGATGATGTTGCCCAGTGGGCAACCTTCGTGGCAGAAGGGCACACCACAGTCCATACAGCGGGTTGCTTGTTGCTCTAGTTGGCCTTCTGGGGCAGCCTCGTAGACTTCCCGGTAGTCCATCAAACGCAGCGGCACCGGGCGGTGGGCTGGTTCTTCGCGGTCGTATTTTAAAAATCCCTGTGGATCAGCCATTACTTCACTGCCTCCATGATTGCTTCGTTTTCGTCGCGGTTGTCCTTGCGTGCTTCCTCAATGACGTCGAGGACGCGGCGGTAGGGTGCAGGAACAATCTTGACCATGTCTGTAGGTCGTGCCTTCGTCTTTGAACCAGTGCGCGTGATGTGTTCGGCAATGGTCTTGGACAGGAACTCGATATCGTCATCGTCGAGTTCTTCAATGCCATTGGCCACGTCCTTGTTCAGACGCGATTCCAACTCCGGGGAGTTTTGGATGTAGGCGATACCACCGGACATACCGGCACCGAAGTTCTCACCAATCTCGCCTAAGATGACGACCTTGCCGCCGGTCATGTACTCACAGCCGTGGTTGCCAACGCCCTCAACTACGGCGGTGGCACCAGAGTTTCGCACGCAGAAGCGCTCACCAACAGTGCCGCGGATAAATAGTTCACCGGAGGTTGCACCATAAGCAGTCACGTTGCCGGCGATGATATCCGGGTTGTGCTCGAGCTGCTCCGGCTCGTTGTCATCCGGGCGAACCACGATGCGGCCACCAGATAGGCCCTTGCCCACGAAATCGTTGGCATCACCGACCAGGTTCATCGTGATACCACGCGGTACGAAAGCACCAAAGGAGTTACCAGCCGAACCGCGGAAGGTCAGGTTCAGCGTGTCCGACGGCAAACCATTGACACCGGCAGCACGGGTCAGACGGGAGCCCAGCATCGTACCGACAGAGCGGTCGACGTTGCTGATCGGGTACTCCAAGGAAATCGAGGGGTCTTCGCCACCAGTCATCCAGGACGGCGCGTTCGCCGAGTTCTTCGCCGCAGCGGCATCGATAGTTAGCTGGGAAGCAGTGATGATCTGGTTATCCAGTGCCTCATCCAGGCTGTGGTTTTGGGTCTTGGTGCAGCGCAGATTCTGGTTACGGAAGTGTGGGGACTCGATGCGCTCGAAAATCGGGGAGAGATCCAGGTTCTGTGCGCGGTCGTGGCCGACTTCCTTGTTCTGACGCAGCACCTGTGCCTGACCAATGGCCTCATCCAGGGAGCGGAAGCCCAGCTGAGCCAGGTACTCGCGCACCTCTTCAGCAATGAAGGTAAAGAAGTTAACCACGTGGTCAGCACGGCCGGTGAACTTCTTACGCAGCTCCGGATTCTGGGTCGCAATACCTACCGGGCAGGTATCCAGGTGGCACACGCGCATCATAATGCAGCCTTCAACCACCAGTGGGGCGGTGGCGAAGCCGTACTCTTCCGCGCCTAGCAGCGCGGCAATGATGACGTCGCGACCAGTCTTGAGCTGACCGTCAGCCTGCACGCGAATACGGTCACGCAAACCGTTGAGCAGCAGGGTCTGCTGGGTCTCAGCCAGGCCGAGCTCCCACGGACCACCGGCATGCTTCAGCGAAGTCAGCGGCGATGCACCGGTACCGCCATCGTGGCCGGAGACCAGCACGACGTCGGCATGCGCCTTGGACACACCAGCAGCCACAGCACCAATGCCGCGCTCAGCCACCAGCTTGACGTGGATGCGCGCATCCGGGTTAGCACTTTTCAGATCGTGGATGAGCTGGGCAAGGTCCTCAATCGAGTAGATATCGTGGTGCGGCGGCGGGGAAATCAGTCCCACACCTGGGGTGGTAATACGCACCTCAGCAACCCACGGGTAGACCTTGTGCGGTGGCAGCTGGCCACCTTCACCCGGCTTTGCACCCTGGGCCATCTTGATCTGAATGTCGGTGCAGTTGTTCAGGTAGTGGCTGGTCACACCAAAGCGGCCTGAGGCGACCTGCTTGATGGCAGAGCGCTTCCAGTCACCATTGGACTCGACCTCGAAGCGCTTCGGGTCCTCGCCGCCCTCACCGGAGTTCGACATGCCACCCAGGCGGTTCATGGCAATCGCCAGGACCTCATGGGCTTCCGCAGAAATGGAACCATAGGACATCGCGCCGGTAGAGAAGCGCTTAACGATGTCGGCCACCGACTCCACCTCATCAATGGAGATGGGCTCACGATCCGGAACGAACTCAAACATGCCGCGGATGGTAGCCAGGCGCTTGGACTGGTCATCGACCGCGCGAGTGTAGTCTTTGAAGATCTTGTACTGGCCCGTCTTCGTGGCGTGCTGGAGCTTGAAGATCGTCTCCGGGTTAAACAGGTGGAACTCACCTTCGCGACGCCACTTGTACTCGCCGCCCAGTTCCAGGTCGCGGTGGGCGTTTTCTTCCGGACGAGGCAGGAAGGCCGAGCGGTGACGCGCCTCGACATCGGCAGCGATATCTTCGAGACCCATACCGGAAATCGGCGAAGAGATGCCGCCGAAGTAATCCTCCAGCAGGTCCTGGTGCAGACCAGTACAGTCAGCCAGCTGCGCACCACGGTAGGAACTGACAGCCGCAATGCCCATCTTGGACATGACCTTCAAAATGCCGGTGGTAGCAGCCGAGATGTAGTTGCCACAGGCTTCATCCAGGGTCAGCTCACCGAGTTGGCCCTTCATGCGCAGCTCATCGATGGTCTCAAACGCCATGTAGGGGTTAATAGCGTCGGCACCAAAGCTAATGAGCATAGCCAGGTGGTGTACCTCGCGAGCGTCACCGGACTCGATGACCAGGGATGCGCGGGTGCGGGTGCGTTCTGCGACCAGATGCTGGTGGACAGCGGAGGTCAGCAGCAGGGAGGGAATAGGAGCGAAGCGTTCGTCCGACTCGCGGTCAGACAGGACAATCAGGGTTTTGCCCTCAGCAATAGCGGCAGATACTTCACGACGCACGCGGTCAATGGCCTCACGCAGACCACGACCGTGGTGTGCGACAGGGTAGAGACCAGAGATAACTGCGGCACCGAAGTGTTCGGCCTTGCCTTCATCATTAGCGTGAATCAGGGTCGCCAGCTGGTGGTTGTCGATGACCGGGCCGTCGAGATGCAAACGACGTGCTGCCGCTGCATCTGGGTTAAGCACGTCGGATTGTGCGCCCATGAGCGTGAACATCGAGGTGATGTTCTTCTCGCGAATCGAGTCCAGCGGCGGGTTGGTCACCTGCGCGAAGCGCTGGGCGAAGAAGTCATAGATCATGCGTGGCCGTGCCGAAAGTGCCGCAATCGGGGTATCCGAACCCATCGAACCGATCGCCTCAGCGCCAGTCAGCGCCATCGGGCGGATGATGAGGTCGACGTCTTCTTCGGTGATACCGAAGGTGCGCTGGCGCAGCACCGCTCGGTTGTGCGGCATGTACTTGTACTCAGTTTGCGGCAGGTCTTCGATATGCACGAAGTTGTCGCGAATCCATTCGCCATAAGGCTGGGCGTGGGCCAGGCGCTGCTTGATTTCGTCGTCTTCGACGATGCGGCCGTGTTCAGTATCAACCAGGAACATACGGCCTGGCTGCACACGAGTGCGCTTGACGATCTTGGATGGCTCGATATCCAGCACGCCGGTCTCAGAAGCCATGACGACCAGGCCGTCTTCGGTGATCCAGATACGCCCCGGGCGCAGACCATTGCGATCCAGGACAGCGCCGATGAGCGTGCCGTCGGTAAAGGCCACTGCTGCCGGGCCATCCCAGGGCTCCATGAGGCAGGAGTGGTACTCGTAGAAGTCACGCAGGTCCGGATCAATATTGTCCTGGTGCTCCCAGGCCTGCGGGATCATCATCATGACCGCGTGCGGCAGGCTGCGACCGCCTAGGTGGAGTAGCTCCAAGGCCTCATCGAAAAGCGCGGTATCAGAACCGGAGGAGTCGCAGACCGGCAGGACACGGTCGAGTGGGCCGAGCAACTCGGACTCAATGAGCGCCTCACGGGCACGCATCCAGTTCTCGTTGCCCTTGACGGTGTTGATCTCACCGTTGTGCGCCACCATGCGGAATGGGTGCGCCAGTGGCCAGGACGGGAAAGTATTCGTCGAAAAGCGCGAGTGCACAATGGCGAGCGCAGATTCCAGACGCGGGTCCTGCAGGTCAGCGTAGAAGTTACCCAGCTGTGGGGTCGTCAGCATGCCCTTGTAGATCATGGTGCGCGACGACAGGGAAGGGAAGTAGATAGTGTCTTCGCCATTCTTGGTGCCCAGCTCACGCTCGCAACGCTTACGGACGAAGAACATCACGCGGTCGAGGTCAATGCCGGTCTTGCCTTCAGCGCTTAAAAAGATCTGCTGGAAGGTCGGCATCGCGCCTTTGGACATCTCGCCTAAGTCGCTGGGATCCACCGGGACCTCACGCCAGCCGAGGACCTTCGCGCCCTCTTCTTCAGCAATAGCTTCGATCTCACGCTTGGCATCCAACATCGCCATGCGCATGCGCGGCAAGAAGGCGATGCCGGTGGCATAAGCACCAGCCTCAGGCAGATCAAAGCCGTTTTCGGCAGCAACTGCGCGGCAGAATGCATCTGGAATCTGGATGAGAATGCCGGCACCATCGCCGGTGTTGGGCTCAGCACCTGCTGCGCCGCGGTGGTCCAAATTGATTAATGCCTGAATGCCTTTGTCAACAATGTCGCGGGAGGCACGCCCATGCATATCGGCTACAAAGGCCACGCCACAAGCATCATGTTCATAATCCGGACTGTATAGTCCTTGTGCTTTCACGGCCATCGAAAGGGCTCACCTCACAAAGTAGTCGTTAAAGTAACCCGCTTTAAAGAAGTTCACGCCGCACGTGGGATAAAGTCCCAGCGTGCGGCAACTTTTTAAGCTAGATTCCAATATTTATCTATCGTTCAATAGATAGCTTACCTGACGAGGTAGCTCAGATCCCATTTTTATGACCGTTGCATGGCTAAAAATGCAGAAATATCTCACATTGCGGAATGTGGACCTTAGCGTTGCTCTACGCAGCCTCGCGGACTACAGGTAAGGCTTAGTCGGGCGCAGCATCGTGTAACAGGGAATACCGTCGATATCTAAGGTGATATGCGGCTGGAAGCCGTGGCGGCCGTAGAGTTGCGCAGCCTTCTTCGATGTTGCTTCGAGGTACGCCGCGTCGTGTTCGCGGTCGATGCGCTCAAGGCGGTGGCGCAGCAACGCACCACCCACACCACGCCCGCGGGCAGCAGAGCTCACACCGATTTCAGCTAATGCCCAATGCGGTGCATCGGGCTTCGCATCATCGAACTTCTTCGACAGCTTGCGAATCTGTGGCAGTGCGCTAAACGAGGGCAGCGCCTTCCACCACAAGGGAAGGGCTTGGATTTTCTTTAAAAGGCGCGGTTTCGCATCGGGTTTAATCCAGAATGCGACGCCGAGCAGGTCCTTGGTCTCAGCATCAATCGCCATGTCCACCACAGCCGCTTCGGGCAGATGAGAACGCAACATAGCTTCTTCGTGGAAGCGCAGGTGGTACTCGATATCCACATCACCCGGATAGAAGGCACGCGTAACACCATCTTCGCTAAAGACTTCCGCCAACAAGTCCGCGCAGGCAGGAATGTCATCAGTAGTAGCGCTGGTGATATACATGGATTCTCCTCTAGGTAATGCTGCCTGTTTTAGACAAAGCGAAGGGCTCGCCCCAGGAAAAGAGGCGAGCCCATTTAGCTATGACTCAGTGCGGAGATTGACTGTGCAATCTCCTCTACGCTAAATGCCGACTGCGCGGTAAGCGCGCTGCGCATTTAGCAGTCGTAGTACATCTCGAATTCCTGCGGGGTCGGGCGCAGGCGTGCCGGTGCGATTTCGTTTTCGCGCTTGTACTCGATGTAGGTCTCGATGAGATCCTCGGTGAAGACGTCGCCCTCGGTGAGGAAGTCCATATCGTTTTCGAGCGCATCCAGGGAAGCCTCGAGAGAGGTCGGAGCCTGCGGGATGGACGCGGCCTCTGCTGGCGGGAGCTCGTAGAGGTCCTTGTCGACCGGAGCGTGTGGCTCGATACGGTTCTTCACACCGTCCAGACCAGCCAGCATCATTGCGGCAAAGCCCAGGTACGGGTTGCCCGAAGGGTCCGGAGCGCGGAACTCAATACGCTTGGCCTTCGGGTTGGAACCGGTGATCGGGATACGCACTGCGGCAGAGCGGTTGCGCTGGGAGTACACCAGGTTGATCGGCGCCTCAAAGCCCGGCACCAGACGGTGGTAGGAGTTCAGGGTTGGGTTGGTAAACGCCAGAACAGAGCCAGCGTGCGCCAGGATGCCGCCAATGTAGTAGCGAGCAACATCGGACAGACCTGCGTAGCCTTCCTCGTCGTGGAACAGCGGCTTGCCGTCCTTCCACAGCGACTGGTGAGCGTGCATACCGGAGCCATTGTCGTTAGCCAGTGGCTTCGGCATGAAGGTGGCGGACTTACCGAACTGTGCGGCGGTGTTCTTCACGATGTACTTGAAGGTCTGAATGTCATCAGCCGCGTGCAGCAGGGAGTCGAACTTGTAGTTGATCTCGTTCTGACCACCGGAAGCCACCTCGTGGTGGAAGCGCTCGATATCGAAACCAGCGTTCTGCAGGTTACGGACCATGGCGTCACGAACGCCCTCAGTCTTGTCGTAAGGAGGGGTAGGGAAGTAGCCACCCTTCGGACGGGTCTTGAAGCCGGTGTTCGGGGTGCCATCGAAGTTGGTTGGCTCACCGCGGTTCCACCAGCCCTCGTTGGAGTCGACCTCGTAGAAACCGGTGTTGGTCTCGGTGCCGTAGCGCACGGAGTCGAAGATGAAGAACTCAGCCTCAGCACCGAAGAAGCAGGTATCAGCAATGCCGGTGGAAGCCAGGTACTCCTCAGCCTTACGTGCAATGTTGCGCGGGTCGCGGGAGAAAGGCTCAGAGGTAAACGGATCGTGGACGAAGAACTTAATGTTCAGGGTCTTTTCGGTACGGAACGGGTCCACGAAGGCGGTCTTAACGTCCGGCTTCAGGTTCATGTCCGACTCGTCAATGGTGGTAAAGCCACGAATGGAAGAACCATCGAATGCGAGACCTTCTTCGGCGACCTCCTCATCAAACATGGACGCCGGAATGGTGAAGTGGTTCTCGGTACCCGGCAGGTCGGTAAAGCGGATATCGACGAACTTGACGTCTTCTTCCTTAATGAAGTCGACGATGTCCTGCACAGTTTCAAAGGCCATGTGGTTCTCCTTAAAAGATAAGCGTAGATGGTCTTCGCTAGTAGCTTGCGTGCTCTAGATTTCGCTAGAGTATCTGTAGCCTAACAGATTACCTGTCGACAGTTAGATATTCGGTCTACTTTGTGTCGGTGCTACGACCTGCACAAAAAGATTTGTTTGCGCTAATAATTATGGTTTGGCTTCGCACTTCTTAAGCACAGCACGCTTGACGATGTCCCTAGAATCTGCCTCTAACTACACTGCTACACGGGGATTCTGGGAACAGGGAATGCCTGAGACTACAACTACTGAGGACAGTCACTTGTTGCCTGTGACGCGGTCCTGTTTTAGCAGCGGAATTTGATTAATTATTTTTGTTCATCGCGATACGTAGGCGTGTACCGAGCTGTTCAACCGATGGCGAAAACAGAGAAACAGACCGTCAACATTGTCGCTGACGGTCTGTGAATGGTCGGACTAACAGGATTTGAACCTGCGACCCCTACACCCCCAGTGTAGTGCGCTACCAAACTGCGCCATAGTCCGCCGCTGCCTGAAGAAGCAGCTGCCTTAGATTACACCACTGTTACTAGAAGAGAAAAATTCGTTGTCGGGTTAGAGTTCGCCGGTGGAGTAGACCCACTTACCGCCTTGTTTGCGGAAAGTGGAGCGCTCCTTCTGCGAGCCAACTGCAGCGCCTTTGTAGAAGGCTTCAAACTCCACTACACCGGTGTTATCGAAGATGCCTCCGCCTTCAGTATCGAGGATATCTAGGCGATAGAAGCGAATCTCGGCATCGCGCAGGTCGAGGTTCTCCGGGCGGGTGTGATCGTCCCAACTGCGCAGCAAGTACTCGCTGTCACCGGTGACAAAGGCACTAAAGGGCGAGCGCATCAGTGCCTCTGCAGTCGGTGCGTTGTCGCCGTCGTGGTACTTCTTGCAGCATTCGCCAAAGGTTAGGCCGCTGCCACACGGGCAGCGCTTCGACGGGTCGAGCGGATGCAGTGGAGCGCTACTCATTCAGCAATGTCCTGGATTGTGATGTCGCCGCGCAGGAGGGCTTCGACTTCGTTGTTAGCAGCTGCCTCCAGCAGTGTGGCCTTGTCCGCTGCGTCGAGTTCGCCTTCCAAGGTGATGTGGCGTTCGAAGGTGGTCTCGTTGGTCTGGGTGATTTGCACGTGGACATCGTCAAGCGGCATGCGCTTGCCGGCTTCCTTGATGGCCTGCGTGCTGGCCGAGGCCAACGCCGACATCAGCAGACCAGTCGGGGTAAAGCCATTGCCTTTGCCGCCATTCTTCTTCGTGCGGTCCGCGGTGAGCTCCCGATCGTTGTTGCGGACCACCACGCCGAACTTCGTACCGACAGCCGGACGAGCAACAGCGGTATCCGGACCGACTTCACCTGGGTTGTTGATCGGCACGATAAATTGCTCCGACCATGCGCCGATGAGATCAGCAGCGCGCGCAGCAGCCCCTTGCTTGGTGACCAAGTGGTCAGCCTTATCCAGGGCAACCAGCGACTTCGGGTAGCGGGTACGGCGGAAGATGTTCTGAGCGTTGTCGATGCCGACAGTCTGGTCAATAGGAGAGTGCAGCAGCATCAGCGGCTTGCGTAGCTTGCCCAGGTAGGACTCCGGGTTGGTCTCCGCCAGGTCCTCGAGGAACTTGCGCGAGATAACCAGGCTACGTCCACCCAGGGTGACCTCGACAGCGCCCTTTTCATCGACTTCACCAATCTTGTCGGCGTAGTGCAGCACGGAGTGAGCCGGATCGAAAGGCGCGCCAATGGTAGCGACGGCCTTGAGCGAGCGAATGCGGCTACCGGCCGCCAGGGATGCAGCACCGCCCAGGGAGTGGCCCATAAGCAGCTGCGGTGCGGCGTAGTTTTCAGTCAGCCATTCTGCGGCGGCTACGATGTCGTCGACGTTCTGGCTAAAGCTCTGATCGGCAAATTCACCTTCCGATTGGCCCAGGCCCGGGAAATCAAAGCGCAGCGTCGCAATGCCATATGTGGTTAATTGCTTAGATGTACGCGCTGCGCCCGGGGTATGACGCGAGCCCGCAAAGCAGTGCGCGAAGATCGCAAAAGCCCTAGGTGGGGAGTCAGGAAAGTCGATTGTTCCTGCCATTGCAGTGCCGGTGCTCGAGGGGAGCTTTACATTCACTGATTGCATGCGTACCAGGATATATAGGCGCCTGTGCACTAGCCACACTCGGGCCGCTAAAATCGTCAATACTCAACGGTTTCTAAGAAAGGTCTGTCCATGGGTGCATTTGGTTGGTTTTGGAAGGCGATGGGAGCGCGATCGGAGCGCAATAATAAGAAATCCAAAGCCATCGTCGACAACGCCGCCCAGGCTCAGTCCTCTTTAGCCGAACTCGATGACGCCGCCGTGGCTGATGCCGCGCGCAATGCGGTGAAAAATGGGGCGATTGCCGATAAGGAAACCTTCCTCGCCGCATTAGCTGTCGCCAGCGAGCGCCGCCTTGGCATGTCGCCTTTTACCGTGCAGTCCCAGGCCGTGCTGCGCCTGCTGGAAGGCGACGTTATCCAGATGGCTACCGGTGAGGGCAAGACCTTGGTTGGTGCCATGGCAGCCACCGGCTTTGCCTTAAGCGGCAAACGCGTCCACCTGGTGACGGTCAACAATTACTTGGCCGGTCGTGACGCCGATTGGATGCGCCCGCTCGTCGAGTTCTTTGGCCTTAGTGTGGCAGCGGTGACCGAGAAGATGGATGCCGATGCCCGCCGTGCGGCCTACCGCAGCGACATTATTTACGCTCCCGTCAACGAGCTGGGCTTTGACGTGCTGCGCGATAACCAAATCACCGACCGTTCCCAGACGGTGCAGGCGCACGCCGATGTCGCCTTGGTCGATGAGGCAGACTCCGTGCTTGTCGATGAAGCCCTGGTGCCACTCGTCCTCGCCGGCAACCGTCCGGGTGAAGCTCCCACAGGGCATATCACCAATGTGGTCTCCCGCCTGCGCGAAGATATCGACTACACCTTGGGCGAGGATGGCCGCACCGTTGCGCTAACCGACGATGGCGCCCACCGCGTTGAGCGTGCGTTGGGCATTGATTCGCTGTATTCGGAAGAAAACATCGGCACCATCCTGGTCAAAGTCAACCTAGCGCTTCACGCTAAAGCGCTATTGATTCGCGATATCCACTATCTAGTTGTGGACGGGAAGCTGCAGCTTATCGATGCCTCCCGCGGCCGCGTAGCCGACCTCCAGCGCTGGCCCGATGGGTTGCAGGCCGCAGTCGAGGCCAAGGAAGGCCTCGAAGTATCCGAGGGCGGTCGGATCCTCGACACCATTACCTTGCAGGAACTCATGCGCCGCTATCCACTGGTGTGTGGCATGACCGGCACGGCAGTCGAGGCGACTGATCAGCTGCGTCAGTTCTACGACCTGCACGTCTCAGTCATTGACCGGCATAAGGAACTGCAGCGCTTTGACGAAGCTGACCGCATCTACGCCACGCTGGAGGACAAGAACCAGGCCATCGTCGACGAAATCTCGCAGGTCCATGCCACCGGCCAACCCATCCTGGTCGGTACTCACGATGTCGCAGAGTCCGAGGAACTCGCTGAGGCTCTCCAAGAACGTGGCATTGAGGTCAACGTGCTGAACGCAAAGAACGATGCCGAGGAAGCCAAGATCATTGCCGAAGCCGGCGATATTGGCCGTGTGACTGTTTCTACCCAGATGGCTGGCCGCGGTACCGACATCAAACTCGGTGGCGCTGACGAATCCGACCACGACGCCGTGGCGGAACTCGGCGGCCTGGCAGTCTATGGCACCTCCCGTTATCGCACTGCACGTCTGGATAACCAGCTCCGCGGCCGTGCGGGTCGCCAGGGCGACCCCGGTTTGAGCCTGTTCTTCGTGTCCTTGGAAGACGACATTGTGCGCCAGGGTGGGGAAGACGAGTCGCTTGCTGCCCAGCCGGATGAGTCCGGCCGAATCCAGTCCAAGCGAGTCTCTGACTTCGTCGAACATTGCCAGCGTGTCACCGAAGGCCAGCTGCTGGAAATCCATGCGCAGACCTGGAAATACAATCAGTTGCTGGCGGACCAGCGAGTAAGCATCGATAAGCGCCGCGACGCACTACTGGACACCGATACTGCCTGGCAGGAATTGGCTGAGCACAACCCGCAGCGTGCCGCTGAGCTTGAGGACCTGCCTGCCGAGGTAAAGGAAGCAGCCGCCCGCGAAATCATGCTCTACCACCTGGATCTGGCCTGGGCGGATCACCTGGAGCTCATGGATGATGTGCGTGAGTCCATTCACCTGCGTGCTATTGCACGGGAGACGCCCATCGACGAGTACCACCGCATTGCGGTGCGTGAGTTCAAGGAATTGGCACACCGAGCTAAGAGTGAGGCATTTAATACTTTTGCTGAAGTCTCTATCGACTCCGAGGGCGCCCACCTGGATGAAAATGGTCTGGCTCGACCGTCTGCTACCTGGACTTACATGGTTTCAGACAATCCTTTGGCCGGTTCTGGCAACTCAGCACTGCGGGGAATTGGTAACATGTTCAGGTAAGTATTATTCCTCCCCTGGCCACCAACGGGCCGGGGAGTAGCTATCATTGGAATAAGACAAACTAGATTAATCCTCTCGGAGGTAACAATGAGTGAGAACACCGGAACCCCGGAGCCACAGGTCGAGACCACTTCGGTCTTTCGTGCGGATCTCCTGAAGGAAATGGAAAACGGCGCTTCTGCTGGCGCTGACAGCTCCGTTTCTGGCGTCGACAACCTGCCAGAGGGCCAGGCTCTCCTGGTGGTCAAGCGTGGTCCGAATGCCGGTGCCCGCTTCCTGCTGGATCAGCCAACCACCACGGCTGGCCGCCACCCGGAGGCAGACATCTTCCTCGATGACGTGACCGTGTCCCGTCGTCATGCAGAGTTCCGTCAGAACGACGGCAAGTTCGAGGTCGTCGACGTGGGATCCCTGAACGGCACCTACGTCAACCGCGAGCCACGCAACTCTCAGGAGCTTGAGGTCGGCGACGAGATCCAGATCGGTAAGTTCCGTCTGGTCTTCATTGCTAACCAGCAGTAAGCGGAACTAGGATTTGAAGCAGACGGGCCGCGCTGCTGTGCGGCCCGTTTCTTTTGCACCTTCTATAGCCTTAACACCAGCGAGCAGAAACTTTTAGAGACACAGTGAACGCAGCACAATCTTCAGCGGCCTACCGCCCCAAGTCTTCCAAGAAGAAGGCCAAGACCATGTCCATTGGCGTGGTGTTGGATCAACTCCACAAGGAGTTTCCGGAAGTAACGGTGTCGAAGATTCGCTTCCTGGAATCTGAGGGCCTGGTCAGCCCACAGCGCACCGCCTCGGGCTACCGCCGCTTTACTCAGCAGGACGTCGATCGTCTCCGCTACATCCTGACCACGCAGCGCGACAACTACACTCCGCTGAAGGTCATCCGTGAGCAGCTCGAAGCTATGGATTCCGGTCAGGTCACCGCCATCGTGACTGCTTCTAAGGCAGAGCCCATGGTCTCGCCGGAGAAATTCCGCGCACCAACTCTGTCTCGTCTCACCGATGAGGAAGTAGCCAAGCAAGCTGAGTGCACCATCGACGACGTTGCGGAACTAACCCGCATCGGACTTATCTCTCCGGATTCTTCCGGATTCTTTAACACTGACGATGTCGCTGTGGTCTCCAACGCCGTGGCACTGCGCGCTTTCGGCTTTGAAACCCGTCACCTGAAGTCGCTGCGCAACTACGCACGCCGTCAGGCTGATTTGATTTCGCAGGTTGCTGACCCGGTTGCTAACTCCAAGTCCGATACCGCAACTCAGCAAGCAGCTGAGCTGTCCCAGCAGATGACCGCCCTGGTTGTCTCTTTACAGGGCACACTGCTCAAGACTGAGCTGCGCAACGAGTACGAGGCTTAAAGCACACACATCCCCGCCGACTATGGGAGGGTAGTACCCATGAGCGATGACGTTTCCCTAGAGTTTCACGGCATCCACGACATGCCGCCCGAAGGCGACCTGTGCGCACTGTTTCGCTGGGTCGAAGGCGATCGCATCCTGCCCATCTGGCTCTCCCCGGATGATGGCGCCTACACCCAAGCCAAACTGCAGGGCTACAACTCCAAGCGTCCTGCTGCCATCGATGTGCTCATCGACCTCATCGAAGAACTCGGCGGCGTTACCTCCATCCGCATCGTCCACCAATATGAAGGCGCCTTCATGGTGGACATCACCGTCGCCTCTGGCCAAGTACTCGACTCCCGCATGAGCGATGCTCTCATCGTGGCCGACTACTTCGACCAGCAAATTCAGATCGACCCGGACGTCCTGCAGTCCACCGCAGTCTTTCTCACCCCAGAAGACCTCGAGGAATACTTCCAACTGCAGTTCGAACCCGCCGAGACCCACGAAGACGACGATCAACCCCACGATGCCGCCAAGGACGAAGACTTCGCCGAAATGATGCGCTCACTCGGCATGTCCGAAGAAGAACTCCTCGGCGAAGACAACAGCAACTCTGACAACACCGTCAGCAACGACGACGAAGGCGAGCAGGGAAGCGGCACCGACAGCGACGGCGGCGACGGCAACAACCCTGCCGAGGATCGCTAAATCGATCGAAACGCAATATAAATCAAATAGCTAATTCCTCTAACCCCCGTTTCAGGCGAGACGGGGGTTTACTCGTGTGAAAAAAGAAAATAATGACACGCGTGTGATTACTGATAGTATTGTTCCTACAGAGTCTAAAGTTGTACTAGAGAGTTAAGTGACACTCCACTCTTGACGAGTCTTTGGCAGTGCACTTAAATAAGTCTTTAGAACAAAACCCACGGGAGTAATTACGTGACTATGAACAAGGGCACCACCCACGACGAGTACGTGCAGGAATCCCTCTTCGACGTCGGACCAGACGAGGAGGTCGGCTACCGCGTACCGATCGCATGCCAGGTCGCCGGCATCACCTACCGCCAGCTCGACTACTGGGCACGCACCAACCTGGTCAAGCCTTCCATCCGCAACGCACGCGGCTCTGGTTCCCAGCGCCTGTACTCCTTCAAGGACGTCCTGGTTCTCAAGATTGTCAAGCGCCTGCTGGACACCGGCATTTCTCTGCAGAACATCCGCCTGGCAGTCGAATCCCTACGTGACCGTGGTGTTAATGACTTGGCTGAGCTCACTCTCGTTTCTGATGGCACCACCGTCTACGAGTGCCGCTCCAACGAAGAGGTAATCGACCTTCTGGCCGGCGGCCAGGGCGTATTCGGCATTGCAGTTCCAGGCATCATGAAGGAACTTTCCGGCACCATCTCCAACTTCCCGGCAGAGCGTGTGGACAACACCGACGACGAAGCCACCGTCATCGGCCTGGACGAGCTGGCAGCTCGCCGTCAGCGCAAGACTTCCTAAGACCCCTCCTAGTAGAGAGAGCTACACCCCCTTATCCTGGCAACTCCCGGCAGGATAAGGGGGTGTAGTGTATCTGCAGCCGTGTGCTCGAGTATCCACTCGGACTGCAGCCACGCATGACTAAAGCCCTCGGAATAATCCGAGGTCTAGTGCTTGGCGAAGTCAGCTAGAAGGAAGGCTAGATGCCAGCAGCTTCGTTCAGTTCCTGGGCTACAGCGGCCTGGTCGCCGGGGTTGGAGACAGTGCCGAAGTAATCAGCGGAATCTTCAAGAACAGCGTCGGTGTCGCCGTCGCCCAAGTGGACGACTGCGAGTGAGACGTTGTCGTTGTTAAGCTCGCCTAGCTGTGCGCGGAAGGCGTTGTCGTCCATGTCCTGTGCGGTGCCGGTGGTCACCAGAACGACGTTGACCTTGTCGCCGGTGTCGTTGGCTTGGTCAATGGCGTTGCCCAGTGCTGCAGTCACAGCGCTGCGGGTCTGTGGAACACCACCAGTGCCAAAGCGGGGCAGTGCTTCAGTGACGTTGTTAGCCGGACCGAAGCTGACGTTCTGGCGGTAGCCAACAGTGGCGGTCTCCGACAGTGGGGAAGAGTAGTTCCACAGTGCCACCGCGCCATCCTGGCCACCCAGCTCATTAGCGGCATCGACCATAGCGCCGGTCACAGCATCGAAGTTCGGTGCTAAGGCATCGGAGGTATCCAGCAGGAACAGCGTGTTCGGTGCGAACTCCAGACCAGCAGGTGCAGCCGGGGTGGAAGGCTCAGAGGATTCTTCTTCCGACGTGGTTTCCTCCGCCGACTCTTCTTCAGCAGAAGACTCTTCAGTGGTCTCCTCAGCGGTCTGTTCCTCTGAGGTGACCTGTGTGTCTTCCTGCGCAGCAGTGGAGTCATCACCGTCGTCATTGTTTCCGAGCATCAGCCACAGCACCAATGCGATCACAGCGATGATCGCAACGATGACGGCGATTACCCACCCTGCGAGCGAATAGGTGTTCTTGCCGTTCGCGTGTCGCCCCATGGACAGTCCTTCCGCTTGAAAGTAGAACTTTTATCGCTTAATTGTAGCTGGGTCAGCCGCGTCGATGAGGCCAACAAGCCGCTGCCTTAGCGGATCGCCACGCTCGGACAGCTCACGCTGCCGACGCACATATTCCGCCTTACCTTCCGGGGTTTCAATGGCGACGACACCATAACCCCAGTCCCGGCAGTCATAAGGGGATGCTTCCATATCCAACGTGCGTGCATCGATAGCTAAGTCCAGGCAATCAAGGAAGACATCACCGGGGACCAGCGGGCCTAGCTTCCAGGCCCACTTATACAGATCCATCGTCGCGTGCACGCAGCCTGCTTGTTCGGTGTCAGGCTGATCCTCACGGGTTAGTACCCGCAGATTCAACGGACGCGCAGGTGGAGTAAAGAAACGAAAAGCATCGTAGTGGCTACACCGGATCTTGTGGGTCTCCACGACCTCGTTGGTGCCTTCCGCGCCTAAGCGCAGCGGCAAGTCGTGGCGTGGCTGGTCCGTCTTGTAGCACATGGCCCATTCATGCAGGCCAAAGCAATCAAACTGCGCAGGACGCTGCCGAGTATTCGCCAGCAGCTTCCGGATATAAAGGAAGGAATCCCCGCGACGTGGCCACAGCGTGTCCAGGTTGACTGTCACACCGTCGTTAGTCCGGGTGTAGTCGCGCCACTGCTCATGCGGTGGGTTACCTTCGAGGGCCACCCCGATACCCGGATGCCATTTGCGCAAGTGCGAGGGGCGAACCGGGTAGTAGGAGAACAGAAAGTCGTGGACTGGATGGTAGCTGCCGGGATGGCGGAATCGCTGCAGGCGGTCTTCCGCACGTGCTTCGTGAGCGGCCTGCTTTTCCTGCCAGATCTGCTCCGAATAAATCTCCGTCAACGCTATCGTCCTTGTCGCTTCCTTCGAGTCGAAGAGTTCTTCTTACCTTGGCCCTGTCGTGGATGATCTTGCCCGGCACCACGATAACGGGACTTCCTTTTCGGCTTACCCCAGGGGCTCTGTTTCGCATCCTTGGCGTTGTTACGGCCGCGCGAATTCGAGCTTCGATTGCCCTGCTTGCCCTTGCCCTGCGCGGCTTCGCCACGCTTGGTGCGCTGGCTTTGCTGTGCTGCGCCGGGCGGAGGCAGGGTAGTGCCCGCAGGTTTACGGGCACCGGTGAGCTGCGCCAGTTGTGGGGAACGCTCCGGGGTGTCCATGTCGCTTAAGTCGAGCTCGGCGGCGTCGACGCCAGCTTTGTTTAATAGCTTGGCTACTTCGTCGCGTTGCTCGTTCATGCATAGTGTGACTACCTTGCCTGTGGCACCACCGCGGGCAGTACGGCCAGCGCGGTGCAGGTAGGCCTTGTGCTCAGCTGGGGGATCGACGTGGACGACGAGGTCAACGTCGGCGATGTCGATGCCGCGTGCAGCGATATCGGTGGCCACGAGAACTGGGATGGAGCCGTCGCGGAAACCATCGATAGCTGCGGTGCGCGAGCCTTGTCCCTTATCGCCATGCAATGGGTAAGCGTTGATGCCGACACGGCGCAGCTTCTTAGCTTGGCGATCCACGCCGTGTTTGGTGCGCATGAACATGATCGTCTTGCCTTCGCGTGCGCCGATGCGCAGCACCACGGCGTTGCGCTGCTCGCGCTTCCCAACGAAGACCAGGTGGTGACTCATCGTGTCCACGGATGCTTCCGCCGGGGCGGTGGAGTGCGTGACTGGGTTATGGAGGAACTCCTTGACCAGCTTTTGCACCTCACCATCCAAGGTGGCAGAAAAGAGCAGTCGCTGACCATCCTGTGGGGTAGCGCGCAGGAGCTTGCGCACCTGTGGCAAAAAGCCCATGTCCGCCATCTGATCGGCTTCATCCAAAGTGGTAATGCGGACTTCATCCAGGGTTAAGTGACCTTGGTTGATGAGGTCTTGTGCACGACCCGGGGTGGCCACCAGGAGGTCGACGGGCCTAGCCAGCGAGCGGATGTGGCGGTTGATGTTCACGCCACCGACGACAGAAAGCACGCGCAAGCCCATGGCGTTGGCAGGTTCGTCGAGGCGCTCGTGAATCTGCGTGGCAAGTTCGCGGGTAGGTGCAAGCACTAGACCGCGGGGATGACCGGGGCGCGAGGCGCCGGCCTCGGCCAGCCGGGTAATCATCGGCAGGCCAAAGGTAAAAGTCTTGCCCGAACCAGTCGGGCCGCGCCCTAAGACATCCTTTCCCGCCACCGCATCTGGGATAGCTGCGGCTTGGATGGGGAAAGGTTCAGTGATGCCCTGTTGGGCGAGGACCTGCACGATGTCACGTGGCAGGCCCAGGGAAGAAAAGTCGGTCATACTAGCTTTCAGTCTGGCTGCGGTCGCCGGACCACTCGATGTGGAAGGTGCCCTCGCGGTCGGTGCGCTTGAAGGTGTGCGCGCCGAAGAAGTCACGCTGGCCCTGAATCAGAGCAGCCGGCAGGCGCTTGGCACGCAGGCTGTCGTAGTAGGACAGGGAAGAAGCAAAGACCGGAACCGGCAGACCCAGCTGGGTGGCCTTGACGACCACACGACGCCACGGGGCGATGAGGTCTTCCAGCTCAGACTTGAAGTACGGATCCAGAATCAGTGCTGGCAGATCCGGGTTGGTGTCGTAGGCCTCGCGGATACGATCCAGGAACTTCGCACGGATGATGCAGCCGCCACGCCAGATGGTGGCCAGGTCGCGTGGGTCGACTTCCCAGCCGTATTCCTTGGAACCGGCCTTGATTTCATCAAAGCCCTGAGAGTACGCAATCAGCTTGGATGCGTAGAGGGCACGGCGGACGTCCTCGATGAACTCGTCCTTGGAGATATCCGCGTCCGTGTCAACGCCAGCAGGCAGCTGACCTTCCTGAGCAGCAGCGCGCTGGTCAGTGGAGGAGGAGAGTGCACGGGCAAAGACGGCCTCGGCAATAGCGGTGATCGGCACGCCCAGATCCAGACCGTTAATCGCGGTCCAGCGGCCGGTGCCCTTCTGGCCGGCTTCGTCGACGATGACATCGACAAGTGGTGCGCCCGTATCCGGGTCGGTCTGAGCCAGGACCTCAGCGGTGATTTCAATGAGGTAGGAATCCAGGTCGCCGGAGTTCCACTCGCGGAAGACCTCCGCGATTTCCGCTGGCTCCATACCCGCGCCGTAGCGCAGCAGCTGGTAAGCCTCGCCGATGACCTGCATGTCGGCGTACTCGATGCCGTTGTGGACCATCTTCACGAAGTGGCCAGCACCATCCGGACCGATGTGGGTGACACACGGGGTGCCGTCAACGTTGGCCGCAATGGACTCCAGAATTGGGCCCAGGGTTTCCCAGGACTCAGCCGGGCCACCAGGCATGATGGATGGGCCATTCAGTGCGCCTTCTTCGCCACCGGAGATACCAGCACCGACGAAGTGACGGCCGCAGGCTGCGACCTCCTTTTCACGACGCATGGTGTCGGTGTAGAGCGCGTTGCCACCATCGATGATGATGTCGCCTTCATCCATGGCCTCAGCCAGCTGGTCAATCACAGCATCGGTAGCCTTGCCAGCCTGCACCATGATGATCGCCTTGCGGGGGCGCTCCAGGGAAGCAACGAAGTCTTCGACCGTCTCGGCGGGCAGGAAGTTTCCTTCCTCACCGTGATCGGCAATAAGAGCCTGGGTCTTTTCCGGGCTACGGTTGTACACAGCAACAGTGTTGCCATTGCGAGCAAAGTTACGGGCCAGGTTCGAGCCCATCACGGCTAGTCCAACTACGCCAATCTGCGCGAGATCTGTCTTTTCAGTCATGGCAACCATCTTAGAACACGCACTATGGTTGTCTCCTATGAAACATTTGCAGGTTTTAGAAGAGATGCTCGCCCGCGCCCGGAAAGCCCCTCTGAGTGAAGAAGATCTCGCCGAATTAGAAAAGCACAACATGGGTTTGGGCAAGACCCTCGGCATGCGTTTTACCTACCTGGGGCCGAAGGAAGCCCGCTTGGTCGCGCCGGTTACTCCGGACACGCACCAGCCTTGGGGCGTGGCTAACGGTGGATTTTATGCATCCTTGGCCGAGTCCGTTGCTTCGATTGCCAGCGTGGTCGCCGGCGGTAAGCCTGCAGTGGGCGTGAATAACTCCACGGACTTCATCAAGTCCACCAGCGAAGGCGAAGTAGAGGCCGTGGCCACCCCGATTCAGCTGGGTCGTCGTACCCACCTGTGGAACATCGACATCACCCAGGGTGAGACCCTTTTGGCACGCAGTACGCTGCGCACCATGCTTCTCGATGCCTAAAGCCAGTCGTTCTTGCGGAACCAGATAAACAGACCCGTCACCACGCCGACCATGATGAGAATCGCCATCGGGTAGCCAAGCGTCCAGTGCAGCTCCGGCATGCGGTCAAAGTTCATGCCGTAGATACCTGCTACCAGGGTGGGTGCTGCCCACATGCCAACGACTGCAGAAATGGTGCGCATGTCAGAGTTTTGCTGCATGGTCACCTTGGCCACGGAGGCATCGATAAGCGAGGTTAGGCGCTCATCGAAGTTGGCCACCTGGTCTTTAACGACCAGCTCGTGGTCGTGGACGTCACGCAGGTAAGAACGAATCTGTTTGGAGATGAGATCCTTGTGGTCGGAAATCATGTGCTTGAGCGCGACCGACAACGGGTTAATCGCGTGCTTCATCTCCAAGATCTCACGCTTGAAGGTGTAAATACGGTCGATGTTGAACTTCTGTCGTGGGGTGAAGACTTCTTCTTCAATTTCATCGACCTCATCGGAAATAAGCTGGGCAATTTCCGAGTAACGGTCGACCATCATATCCAGAATCTTCCAGGCCATCGCCACTGGACCCAGCTCGACTAGGTCCTGCTCACCATCGACCACGTAGGCCAGGTTCGGCAGCTTCGCACCGTGGCGGACGGTAATGAGGAAGTCTGCGCCCATAATCATCTGCACCTCACCAGTGGAGATGATCTGGCGCTTATCTAGCACCTCATCGTGGTCACGGTAATTGACCGAGCGAGCCACCATGAACAACTGGTCGTCGTAACGCTCCAGCTTAGGGCGCTGGTGTGCTTGGACTGCGTCTTCGACGATCAGTTCGTGAATATTAAACTCCGAGGCCACCTTCGTCATCTGGGATTCCAAAGGCTCATGCAAACCCACCCACACAAAGCCGCGGCCGTATTCTTTCACCGCGTCTTGTGCCGAATGCGGGGTGTATTCGCCCGGCAGGGCTTCACCGTCGACGAAGACGCGGCAGTGCTCAATTGCGCGTTCAGCAGGCACCGCAAGCCGCGACGGGGTCGAGTTTTCGCCCTTTTTGCGCGGCCTAAATGGAGAGGGTACGACAGCCATGCGAGTGTGCCTCCTTCGGAGTTTTCGGTAGCGGGTAAAGCCTACACTGCGCAAGAGCTTATAATTGAGCGCATGCCCACCTGGAAAGAAGTTACGAGCGCAAACCCGGAGCATTCGCACAACTTTGCACGAAAGTGGAAGGTCTTAGAAGCCCAGGGTAAAGACATCCACGGCGAAGCACGGCTTGTCGATGCCATGGTGGAACGCAATTCCCGCATCCTTGACGCCGGCTGCGGTACCGGCCGCTTAGGCGGCGAACTCCTTCGCCGGGGCCACGAGGTCGTCGGCGTCGATGTGGATCCGATTCTTATCCAGCACGCCGAAGCCGATCACCCAGAAGGCACCTGGGAAGTAGGCGATCTATCCGAAGACACCATTCCGGGCGAGAACTTCGACCTCGCCGTTGCTGCCGGTAACGTCATGGGCTTTCTCGCCGTCGAAGGTCGCACCGCCGCGCTGCGCAACATCTTCGACAGCCTGCACCCCGGCGGCCGCTTTGTTACCGGCTTCGGCGAAGGCCGCGGCTGGGAATTCGACGACTTCATGCAGATGGCCAAGGAGGTCGGCTTTCGCGTCGACTTTAAGTTCTCCTCCTGGGACCTGAAGGTCTTCCACCCGAACTCGACCTTCCTCGTCGCCGTCTTATCGAAGCCCGGCTCCTCGCTCTTGGATTAGCGTCAGCGGGCTTACGCCCGCTAACAAAGGCTTCAGCCTTTAGTCTTTCGTCCCCGCGCCGTCGCTTTACCGACGACGCGCGTTAACGACGATGCGCTTGGTCGAAGAATTCGACCTCGTAGAACGCAGCTTGGGCGTAGGCCTGCTCAGCACGACGGCGGGTTTCTGGGCTAGCGTCGGCCAGTGCGCGCTCTGCGATGTCTAGTACACGACGGGTGTCATCCAGGAAGTCCTGGCCGCCGTACATGTCCAGCCATTCCTCGAAGGGGTGGCCCGGGTGGTTTTGCTCAAACAGGTGCAGGCCGACTTCGGCGTAGAGCCAGTAGCAGGGGAGAACCGCACCAATGCCGACGACATAGTCATCAGTGTGCGTGGTAGCACTCAGGAAGTCCGTATATGCGCGGGTAACACGCGAGGGCAAAATCGCTGCAGTGTCAGACTCAACGTGTGAACCACGAGAGTCATCGTTAAGCTCAGTGCGGTGCAGGTCAGCTTCGACGCTGATGCACTCCGCAGC
The DNA here is from genome assembly GCF_000980815.1 of Corynebacterium camporealensis. Classification (NCBI taxonomy): domain Bacteria; kingdom Bacillati; phylum Actinomycetota; class Actinomycetes; order Mycobacteriales; family Corynebacteriaceae; genus Corynebacterium; species Corynebacterium camporealensis. Next base: position 1,242,693 of record NZ_CP011311.1, read on the forward strand.
ACCCTGTGCCCAGTGCAGCTGATCCTTTTGGTTACGGGCCATGCCAGCCAGACGTGCCAGGGACTTGGAGTACAGGTCCAAGTAGAAGGAATCCTGCTGCAGGTAGAAACGGAAGTCCTCGCGATTAAGCGTTCCTTGACCCAACTGCTGGATGAAGCTTAAGTCCTGGATGTCAGCGAAGTACTGTGCACCAACGTCCCACATGCGCTGGGTGTGCGGACCAGGAGCTTCTAGCTTCGGTGCAGGTAGTTCGCTGGTCTCTGCCTCCGCGGAGATATTCCTCGACGCGGCGACGCCGTCGTTGTTCTCATCGGTAACGACAGCGACGGGGAAGAGCTCCGCACCGCCTTGCAGACGACGGCTGCGGTGGAAGTGGTCGACTGGGCCGTTGCCCTTGCCGACGTGAAGTGCATCGGCATTCGCGATGGCTTCGTGCAGCCAATTAGTCGACCAGGTCAGTGCACGCTCCAGGTCATCGCCAGCGCCCAGACGGGTGGCAAGGGCTGAGGACAACGAACATCCTGTGCCGTGGGTGTTGTTGGTGTCGACGCGGGGGCTGGGAACGCGGAAAGGTTCTTGGTTCGGGCGCACGACCGCGTTATCGGCGATGTCGCTGCGCAAGTGACCGCCTTTTACGATGATGGCGGTGTTGTGCTTGTCGGCCCAGGCCTGGGCTTGTTCGATAGCCACGTCGAAGTCGTCGGCTTCATCGTTTTGGGTGAGAACGGCAAGCTCTTTCAGGTTGGGTGTAATGACCGTGGCGTGTTGGCAAAGCTCACGCACAGCATCTTCGGCTTCAGCGTCGAGCAGGCGATCATTGGACGAGGCCACCATGACGGGATCGAGGACGACTGGGACGTCGCCGAAGCGGGGGAGGTATTCGCGTACAACGTCGGCGATGGCGGTGTTGGAGAGCATGCCGATTTTCACTGCGTCGACGTCAACATCGTCGAGGACGGCATCGAGCTGCTCGCGCAGGAACTCCACGGGTGGCAGATGGATGCTGCGCACGCCTTGAGTGTTTTGGGCAACCAGAGCGGTGACCACGCTCATGCCGAAACCATCGGCAGCGGCAATGGCTTTCAGGTCTGCTTGGATACCGGCGCCACCGGTGGGGTCAGTACCGGCAATCGAGAGAACACGTGCGGGTTGCTGGGTCTTAGCCACGGTAGGCCTCCTTGAGTTCGCGTGCGGCAGCAGCAGGGTCGTCGGCTGCCATGATGTCGCTGACCACGCAGATTCCTGCGAAGTCAGTCTGGGTGAAATCAGCTGCGTTGTGGCCTTTAATGCCACCGATAGCTACTGGAGTAGTGCCGACCTCGCGTGCATGAGTGGCTAGCTTGGCAGCAGCCTCCACGCCCATTCCTTCGGGGGCGTCGGCTTTGGTGGCAGTCGAAAAGACAGGTCCAATACCGACCACGTCAGCACTCGCAGCGGCCTTGATTTCTTCTGGTGTAGATGCGGATACGCCGAGCAGCTGGTCAGGTCCGAGGAGCTCGCGGGCCTTTTCCATGGCCATATCGGATTGGCCCACATGGGCATGGCAGCCAAGGCGTGCGGCGACCTCGACGCGGTCGTTGATAAACAGCGGGATATCGCCGAGCTGGTCGAGAAGTTCGCGTCCCATGGCTTCGATCTCTTCGTCGCTGGCGGTCTTGTCGCGCAGCTGCACGACGGTCACGCCACCCTCGACGGCTTTGAGCACTGTGGGAACGACGTTGTCGCGACCACCAGCTAAGTCTGGGTCGGTAATGAGATAAAGCGAGTAGTCAATCACTTGATGGTCACCTCGTTTGCGATAGCAGCACCGTCTAGTTCATAGAGCGCATCCAACCAGGCCACGGCGAAAGAGCCAGGGGCGCTAGCGCTGCGGACGGCGACGCTGCCCGCAGCAGAGGCGTGTGCGTGTGCGGTAGCTACTGCGACGAATGGGTCGTCGTAGGCACCCAGGTAGGCCGCGCACAGAGCACCAAGCGCACAACCGGTGCCGGTGACTTTCTGCAGCAGGGGATGCCCGCCTTCAATGAGCACGTGTTGGTTGGCATCCACGATGAGGTCCTTCGGGCCCGATACACCGACAACAGCGCCAGTTTTCTTGGCTAGTTCTTGAGCGGCAGCCAGTGCATCGTTGACGTTGGCAGTGGATTCGGTACCGCGGCCGCCGGCGCCACCATTGAGCGCGATGATTTCCGAGGCATTACCGCGAATGGCTGCCGGGTGCTGTTGGACGACCTCGCGGGCAAAGTCGCTGCGGAGTTTCGGTCCACCCATGGCCACCGGGTCGAGCACCCATGGCGTGTGGCCCTGTGCACCGGCGATGGCAGCACGCATACCGCCGTATTGCTCAGTGGAGGGGGTTCCGATGTTGATCAGCACACCATGGGCGATCTGGGCGAACTCTTCTGATTCTTCTGGAGTATCCAACATCGCTGGGCTAGCGCCCGCGGCCAATAGTGCATTGGCGGTGAAGTTGGTGACGACCTTGTTGGTCAAGCATTGTACGAGCGGTTCTACCTTCTGAAGGCAGGCATGCGCATCAGCAAAATCCACAACAATTCCTTCGCTAGTTCTAACTGAGAGCAGGTTCAATGGGTATTTCTCAGCCCCGCTGGCGGGGCACCCCATGTTGTATAAGTCCCGAGGCTAGCAATCATTCGTCGACTATCGCAGCAACTTTTTACTCGCGTACCCCCGAAGGTGTGAAAACAGCAAGAAGACCACCTGCATGTTGCAGATGGTCTTCGTTCAGACGGCGCTTAGGGGATTACTCGCCCTGCTTCTTGCCGATGATGTTGCGTGCGTGGCGCTGCTGCTGGGTGATTTCCAGGTTGCCGCGGTTGCGGGAAACCAGGTTGGTCAGCCAGTTGACGGTCACAGCCAGGCGGGAGCGCAGGCCGGTGACGTAGGTGAAGTGCAGTGCCATCCACATGACCCATGCCGGGAAGCCGGTGATTTCGGTCTTGCCCAGCTTCACGACGGCCTTGAAGCGGGAGATGATCGCCATGGAGCCCTTGTCGAAGTAGTCGAATGCCTCGTTCTCGTCGGCAGTCGACTCCTCGTCGACCTTGGCCTCAATCAGCTTGGCAGCGTGGCCACCGGTCTGAATTGCGACCTGTGCCAGACCCGGCAAGCGGTCCAGACCCATCATGTCGCCGATGACGTAGACGTTGTCGTAGTTGCCAACGGTCAGGTCCTTGTTGACCGGAACGCGACCAGCGCGGTCAGCCTCGACACCAGCCTGCTCAGCAATGGACTTGCCCAGCGGGGAAGCAGCCACACCAGCGGACCAGATCTTGGTTGCGCCCTCGATGGTGACGTTTTCTTCGGTCTTCATGTTCTTGTAGGTCACGGCGTCCTCGGTGACGTCGGTAACCATAGCGTTCAGGCGAACGATAACGCCCTGCTTTTCCAGAGCACGCTTTGCCTTGCGGCCCAGACGCTTGCCGAACGGCGGCAGAACCTGCGGAGCACCGTCCAGCAGGTAAATCTTGGCAGCCATCGGGGAGTAGTGGTTGTAGAGATCCGCCAGGGTGCGGTGAGCCATCTCCACGATCTGGCCGGTCAGCTCCACACCGGTCGGGCCAGCACCAACGATGATGAAGGTCAGCAGGCGCTCGCGCTCCTCCGGGTCATCGGTAAGCTCTGCTTCTTCGAAGGCAGAAACGATGCGGGAGCGTAGCTCGAGTGCGTCATCCAGGGTCTTCATGCCCGGTGCGAACTCAGCGAAGTGATCGTTGCCGAAGTAGGACTGGCCGGAACCAGCAGCGACAATGATGGAGTCATAAGCGAAGGTACGGGAGTACTCGCCCAGCTCCGCGGTCACGGTCTGTGCCTTGATATCAACGTCGGTGACTTCGCCGTTGACGAAGTTGACGTTGTCCTGATGGCGCAGCAGCTGACGGGTAGACGGTGCGATCTCACCGGAGGAGATCATGCCGGTTGCTACCTGGTACAGCATCGGCTGGAACAGGTGGTGGTTCTTCTTATCGATCAGGGTGACATCAACGTCAGCGCCCTTGAGCTGCTTAACAGCATTCAGGCCGCCGAATCCGGCGCCGATAATGACCACATGGTGGCGATCATCGCTCGGACGGTACGGGGTGTTAGTCATGTTGAGGGATACCTTCCTAAGAAAGTCAATTCAGAGTACTGATTCAGTCTAGTCGCTAGAAACCGTACACGCATACGTTATACCCAGTTACTTTTGGGTTCTCCGGCCAGTCGGCATCTTCCACGCCACCACGCGAATTAGAGTGGTATGAAGATCTGTCATCGGAAGGAGACATCGAAGAATATGGCGCGCGATCCTTATCCGCATCTGCGATCTGTAGATGCCGAGGCCTGGCCCGGGGTCGCCCGTGTTCCCGAAGGCACGCTGCTCAAAGCCATGGCCCGTCGTGCCGAGGCCAACTTCGCCCGTGCCTGCCACCGCGCCGGCATTGAACTCGACTGCGAGGATCCGGATCTGCGCATCCAATACGATGCGTTGTTCCTACGCATTGCTGATTCTGGCTGGTTGGGACTGGCGGAATCCTATATGGCAGGAGAGTGGTCCACCCCGGATTCTTCCCGCTTGGTCCAGGTGTTGCAGAAGCTTATCGATGTCGGCTACGCCCCGCGTGCCAAGCGGCTTAAGCCGAGTGCTTCCTTGCCGGGTGAGCTTCCTGTCGATCTGGTGCGCCTGTATTCCGGCGATGGGTTAAGCCACAGCGGCGGTATTTTTGCCTCCGGTGTGCCGACGACTGTTCGCGAATCTGTCGAAAGCTATTCCACCGGCCGCGGTGAGCCAAAGACCCACTTCGTCGACTACACCTCAGTCAGTGAACCAGGTGAGGTCACCCGCGATGACTTAGCCGATGCGCAGCGCCGTGCTGCCGGCTGGCTTCTCGATGCCGCCGGCGTCAACCACGGCACACATCTGTTGGTCTACCCAGCTAACGGTTTGCAGGCCGCCATCCAAGCCACCCAGCGGCGTGCGACTGTCGATATCCTCACCAGCGATTCCGAGCAATACTCCGACCTGGAAGAAACCTTGGTGCTGGAAGGCGCGGAGGATTCCACGCACGTCGCACTCGTCGACGATCCTGTTCCCGGACCTTCTCAGTGGCGCGGTCGATACGATGCGATCATCAGCATCGACAAGCTGGAAACAACCTCCGGTTCGGAGCGCCGCGCCTTCGTAGGCCTGCTCGATCGTTTGCTCAGCAACGGTGGGCGAGCGGTATTCCAAAGCTTGGTGGCCACCGAGAACCTAAGCTCCGCTGCCCGCGATGCCACCGATGTCCTGCGCGCCTACGTCTGGCCGGGTCTGGACTATCCGACGACGAAGGATGTGCACTCGGTCATCGATAAGCACTCCAGCCTGCGAGTCATCGCCGAGACCCACTTCGGTGCCCACTACGCAGCATCAATTAAGCAGCAGCGTTCCTTCTTCGACGGGCACCTGCGTGAAGCAGCCGCAGCCGGTTTCGACCAAGTCTTCCGCCGACTGTGGACCTTCCAATTCGCACTGCGCGAAGCACTGCTCAACGCGGAGATGGTGGATGCCGTGACCTTTACCGCCACCCACCGCAACCGCGGCGGTCGCCGTTAAGGCGACCTTAAGGAGCAATGCCTCCTTAAGGCGTCAGCACCGGTCGGGATGCGCGCTCCAGCAGCACCGCAATGGAGTCATACGCACGCCCGGTAATCATCTCCAGGCCCATCTCACAGGTGCGGTTGTCAGAGACGAATGCATCGTAGTTGCCGGCTTCGATGCCTGCGCGCTCTTCACGCGTTGCCGATTCCAGCAGCTCCGGGTGCAACATCGCGCGGTCACCAGCGGTACCACAGCAGGCAGCACCGTCTGGCACGGACGCATCACCGCAGTAGTTGGCCAGCTCCACGAGCTTGGCACTTAAGCCCATGTGCTCAGTCGAGCAGGTTGGGTGCACGGCAATCCGGCCAAGGCTTTCGACGATCGGCAGGTGCTCGATGACCTCACGGTCAATCCAATCCACGATGTCGAGGATTTCAATCGACTTCAGCTTCGCCTGGTCCTCAGCAGAAAGCACCTCTTCGATGCCATCGAGCAGGCCGTGGGTACAGCTAGCTGCGTCAATAATGACTGGCAAAGTACCTTCTTCCGACCAACGCCACAGGTCAGCACAGATTTTCTCTGCCTGATACTTGTAGCCTTCCTGATAACCCTTCGACGACCACGGAGTACCACAGCAGGTACCAGCGACGTCCTCAGGAATCCACACCGGGCAACCAGCACGACGACCCAACTCGACTACGGCATGCGGCAGGTCGACCGTGTCATCAGCTGCACCATGCGGGCGACCAAAGATGCGGTTGATACACGCAGGGAAGTAGACCGCTGCTGCGCCCTCCCGAGTGGTTTCTGGCAGGGCAGTGGCAGCCTGCGGCAGTGGGCCTGGAATCGTCGGTAACAAATCAGGACTAAAGACGTTACGAGCCAGGTTGGCACCGAGCTGCGCTGGCTTGTGGCCGACCTTGTTGGCGGAGATAACACCAGCACGCGCCAGCTTTTCGACGACCTTCCACTTCTCAGCAGTCTGCAGCGCGACCTTACCGGCTTGCGGGGTGACCTGCTGGGCACGCAGCTGCTTCATGACTTTGCCGGTATCAATACTGATTGGGCAGGGGATAGAGCAGGTGCCATCAGCGGCACACATGTCGATGCCGTCGTACTGGAATTCCTTGTTCAGCTGCTTGAGCACAGCAGAACCTTCCGGTTGACGTGCCATCTCACGGCGTACCGCGATGCGTTCACGCGGGGTCAAAGTGATGTGGCGGGAAGGGCACACAGCTTCACAGAAACCACACTCAACACACTGGTTGATGGTGTCTTCGACCTTCGGGAAGGTCTTGAAGTTGCGCATGTGCACCTGCTTATCGCGGGTGAGCTTCACATTCGGTGCCAGGATGCCATCCGGATCCAGCATGTCCTTGACTTCCCAGAACAGCTCGAAGACGTGGCTGCCCCATTCGTGTTCGACGAAAGGTGCCATGTTCACACCCGTGCCGTGCTCGGCCTTGAGCGAGCCGGCATACTTATCGATGACCAGCACGCTTAGCTCATCAAGGAAGTCAGAGTAGTTCTGCTTTTCTTCCTCATCATCCAGCTTCGGGGTGAGGAAGAAGTGCAGGTTACCGAAAGCAGCGTGTCCCATCACGGATTCTGGGTAGCCGTACTTGGCCTGCAGGTCCATCAGATCTGCGGCGGCAGGACCGACTTCAGCAGGAGGGAAGCAGACATCTTCGGTGATGTAGCTAGCACCTTCTGGGCGGTCCGCACCCAGCAGGCCGTACAGGCCATTGCGCAGCTGCCACGCACCGCGCATGCCTTCTGGGGAGGTCTCAAACTCGAGTGGGCGAACCAGCTCGGCATCCTTGAGGACATCCTTGAGGCGAGCAATGGCATCGTCAAGCTCTGCTTCATCGCGACCGCCGACCTCAACCAGCAGGGCACAGGTATCGTCATCGATATCGCGCCAGGACTGCGGGGCGTGGTCGTAATGGTCTGCCGAACGACGCATCACTGGTGCCACCAGCAACTCGCAGGCTTCTGCGCCCGCTTCCATAATCGGGTGCACGAAGTTCGCCGCATCGCGCAGATTGTGCAGCTCCACCCAGGTCGTTGCCTTCACCTTGGGCAGGGGAACAGCGGCAATCTCCGACTCGACAATCGCACCAAAAATGCCTTCCGAGCCAATGAGCAGGCGCTTGAGGATCTGTACTGGCTCATCTTCATCCAAGAAAGCATCCAAGCGCAGACCATTGGTATTGCGGATGGAGAACTTCTTACGCAGGAACTCCACCGTTTCCGTATCTGCACGCAGACGGTCACGGAACTCAATCAAGCGTGCGTGAAGTTCTGGTTCTTGCTTCTGGAATGCCGCATCACCGTGCTTAGTATCGACCACGGTGCCCGAAGGCAGGACGAAAACCAGTTCCTTAATGCAGTGGTAGCTGTCGCGCTCGAGCGCACAACGCATACCGCCGGAGTTATCCGCTAGGACACCGCCGATGGTGCACACCGAGGTCGATCCTGGATCCGGGCCCAGCATGTAGTTGTAACGGCCCAATACTGCCTGCGCATCACCCAAAATCGTGCCTGGACGCGACCATAGGGTAGCGCCCTCATCGCGGATTTCCATACCACCGAAATGGGTTTGGACATCGACCAAAATATCGTCCGAGGTCGCCTGACCACACAGGGACGTACCCGCGGCACGGAAGGTCATGTGCCGACCATTTTCTCGGCAGTAGCGCATAATCTTCGCCAGATCACTAGCGCTTCGTGGGGAGACCACAATCTGCGGCACGGAGCGGTAGGCACCTGCATCAGCGGCCCAGCGCACCAGGTCGGTAAGGCGACCATGCACATTGTCCGCACCGACAATGGTTTCCATATCCTGGATGAGCTCAGCAGGAGAGCCATTCGCACGGCTTTCTGGCACAGCATCCGATTGGGCAACAGCACCTTCTGGACGCTGGATTCTCTGTGGGTTAGGAGTCAAAAGCTTACGCATGATTTTAAATGTAGGATAGAATCTATTGCGCGACAGTCTTTTTCCTTTAATGTCTATTTTCACCCGCCCTGTTTAGGGGGAGAAGTACCCCTCAACTGCACAAATAGTGCTCCAAGCAGGTAACGTCAGGGCAATGGAGCACAGTGAACCAGTTGAGGAATTTGAGCCAACCGGCGAAGTTGTCAGGGGAGATAACGGCCCGGAAATCATCATTGTTCGTTCCTTCCCGCAGTCTGCTGAGTTGGTCTGGGATTACCTCACCGGCCGCGACGACTTTGAGCGGTGGTACGGACGGTGGAAGCGCATCAATGAAACCACGTATCACTTGGAAACCTGGGATGGTAAAGACAGCGCGGATGCGGTCGCCGTGGAAGCAGAGAAGCCAAAATATCTGCACTTAAACGTCAAGACCGAATCCGGCCGTGAATCTGAGCTGAAAGTCTTTTTCGAACCGGAAGCAGATGGCGGCTGCGATATGGAGTTCCATCATCAGTTCCACAACGATGAAGAAGCCATCGCCGAACTCGGCCCACGGTGGGAGTTCCTCTTAGACCGCCTCATGCTCGTGCTGGCAGGCGACGACGTCAACAGCGTCGTACTCGATAACTACCTGCCACACCAAAAAGAGCATTACCAACTCTAGACAACAGGGCAGCCACACCCACACATACTCAGCACCAGGGTGGTGCAGCCCCAGATCTAAAATGACATAATGTACATTATCGGACAATAACGTTAAATATCCTGGACAACGGCATGCTCCATAATTACCGCTCCGTACTCATTCCGCTTTTCCACTTTTAGAGCTTTGAAGCTGAATGCTGTTGACACATGCTCCAGCCACACATCCACCGACCGCGAGGCGCAGCAACTTCCATCGGCGACTTCATCGCAGACTGCACCGCGCGCACTCCGCACACTCAATACTGAGCGCCACGCGCTTGCACGCGCTTTACGATGCAGCCCTCGACTTCAGTTACGCACAACTTCTACACGCCAGGCAGAGTCCATCACAACGGCTGAGTCACTTCGGTCACTTCAGTTAATTGACGGCAGATAGCTCGTTTTCCGGTTCGTGGCCAACATGGGCGTTTTAGGGCTCTACTCCAGGCTTCTCTACCTATATGAGTACACCCCGTTTAACGTCACTGTTACGTTAAACGGGGTCTTTCCTAGTGCTTGATTACTGCTTTAGCCTTCGCGGCCTAAGGCCCGATTACGGTACGCGGTAAACATCTGCCAGATGGTCAGGCCGATGAACAACAGCGTCATAACGGTCAGGATGCCCATGGACTGCCAGACGGCGAAGATGGTAAATCCGATGAGGACGACCAATCGAAACCACAGGATCGGAATGACGTGGCTAGAAAGCATTAGTTCTTCTCCAGGAACAGGCGGATGTCTACGTAGCCGTGTTCATCGATTTCAGCGGCGATGAGTTCTGGAGACTCCACGCCGTAGTCGAGACGGTTGATCGGGACGTTGCCGCCGATAACGACATTCTCACCAGTGCGCAGAACATCGAATTCCTGGACGATCTCGTTGGTCTCACCCTTGATGGTCAAATCACCGGTGAGCTCCACGGTGCCCATGGTGCCATCGTCAGGCACTGCGGAAAGATCAGCTGGCTCAGTGAGCTTGAAGGTAGCTTCTGGGAACTTATCGGTCTCAAAAAGCTTGGCCTTCATGTTCTGGTCACGAACCTGCTTGTCGGTGCTCAGCTCGGTCATGTTGACGGTTACTTCAGCGTCCGTGAGGGTCTCAGCATCCACGGTGACCATACCGGTGACCTCATTGGTTGAACCAGAGGTTGTGGTGCGCTCAGCAGGAAGAATTTCATCGAAGGTAAAGCCGGCCGAGGTGTGATTGTCCGGCGGGCCATGCACAATGTTCCAGTTGCCGTTGACATCGGTGCTTGCGGCATCGGTGCCATCTGCATTGACTGGTTCGGTCTTCACACCGGAACCTGCGAACATTGAGTACACCATCGGGCCAAATGCAAACGCAGTGGCGGCCACGATTAAGATGACGAAGATGCTCACCACAAGCTTGCGGTTGTAAAACAGGCTCTTCACTATCTGTCGTCCTTTACCTTATTTCTTCCAACCTGCGCGCGAGCTGGATAAGCTCAGCGCACAAATTATCTATCTCGCTTGATTCTGCCCCTTCAGACACTGCTGTGGCAACATCCTCAGCTGAACAGCGCAATTCAAACAGACCATCGCGCAGGCTAGCAGCCTTGGAGGGGCTGAGAATCACTGCATCGCTCGGGATTTGTGTACCAACAACGTTGTTGCGCTGCTCATATGCCCGCTGTTTGCAGGAGGGGCTACAGAACTTTCGGGGCCTTCCCCGCCCGCCTGGTGGTAGCTCCTTACCGCACCATTGACACGTGGCCGTTTTCCTCTGACGGCTAGTCGAAAGATTCACGCACCTCACCTTAGTAGGAATAGGCCGAGCCAGGGAACAAACGCGCGGTTGTGTTCGTTATACTTATAGTTCTGCAAAGGCAGAAGTTTACCTGCCTTAGTTTAGTTTCTCGAGTCAAAGGATGATATTGCATGGCAGATCGCGTACTTCGGGGTAGCCGCATGGGCGCCGTCAGCTACGAGACTGACCGCGACCACGACCTCGCTCCTCGTCAGATGGTCAAGTACCGCACCGATGACGGCGAGATCTATGAGGTTCCGTTCGCTGACGACGCTGAAATTCCTGAGGAGTGGATGTGCAAGAACGGCAAGCTCGGTCACCTCGTCGAGGGCGAGGGCGTAGAGTCCAAGCCGGTCAAGCCGCCGCGTACCCACTGGGACATGCTGTGCGAGCGCCGTTCCATGGAGGAGCTGGATGAGCTTCTCGAGGAGCGTATTAAGAGCCTGCGTGCCCGCCGCAATGCTGCTGCTCGCCTGCTCAAGGAGCAAAAGGAAGAAAAGGAAAAGAAGTAAATCCCCTTCTTCCCTACTTTTTATAAACGAACGCCGCCGTGCGAATCACCCTGATTTTCAGGGCTTCGCCGGCGGCGTTTGTCATGGGCGTTGAACTTGTCAACGCCCGGTAGTAAGACCTTCCCCGTAGGAAGGCTGTAAAGCCTTCCTACTACTTCTTCTTGGAGTCCTTAAGCACCTTGATCTGCTTGGTGACCAGGTTCTTTACGTCTTCGAATACCTGGCCGGCTTCCTTAGCACCCTTGTTGATCTTTTCGTCTAGACCCAGGGTGCGTGCCTGGCGGGTGACCAGGGCGCTGACGTCTTCAGCGAAGTCGCTGGCCTGCTTAGCACGGTGGGCAACGCCCCACTTGGTGACCTCAAACAGAGAGTCCTTAACGAAGGAGCCGTCCAGCTTGGATTCGCCGTAGGTGCGCTCAGTGAAGGTAATCGGAACCTCGCGGACGTCGTAGCCGTCCTTGACAGCACGGAAGGCCAGGTCCACCTGGAAGATGTATCCGGCATCGGAAAGCTCATCGAAGTCGATGGATTCCAGCAGTTCGCGGCGGAATGCGCGGTAGCCTGCGGTCATGTCGGACAGGCCAGCACCCAGTGCCAGGGAGATGTAGACATTGCCCAGGCGAGACAGGTACTCACGCGAGGCCGGCCAGTTGACGGTCTCGCCACCTGGTACGTAGCGGGAACCAATGACCAGGTCAGCGCCGTCTTCGATTTCTTCGAGCAGCAGGTGCAGCTGCTCTGGGGCATGCGAGCCGTCGGCGTCCATCTCGCACAGGACTTCGTAGTCGCGCTCCAGGCCCCACTTAAAACCAGCGATGTAGGCGCCGAGCAGTCCACCCTTGCCCTCACGGTGCAGGACATGCAGGTGCTCATCCTTAGCGGCCAGCTCGTCGGCGGCGTCACCCGTACCGTCTGGCGAGTTGTCGTCGACGATCAGGATGTCGACCTCAGGAGTAGCTTCCCGCACGCGACCGGTAATCAGCGGCAGGTTCTCGATTTCGTTGTAGGTCGGGATGATGACCAGGGTGGAAGAATCAATAGCGGTCACAGTCGGACAAGCTCCTTTAGGTGGTGCCTTGGGTGGATCGTGTAGTGCTTCGCGATGTGCGCACAGCAATAAGCACGGAAACTAATCCAATAATAACCATCACCCATTGCACGAGGGAACCAAACCTCACTGCGAAGGTCGTGTTGTCGCGCAAAGGCAGGTCTTCGACCAGAATTCCGGGCTCGAAAATCTCGGTTGTCTGGCTAACTGAGCCATCAGGATGCACAATCGCCGACACACCTGAGGTGGCCGGAACGACGACGGCACGGTCAGTTTCCATGGCGCGCAGGCGGCTCATCGCCAGCTGCTGATAGGTCATATCGGAAAAACCGAAGGTCGCGTTGTTGGTTGGTGTGGCAAGAATCTGCGCACCGTTCTTGATGGAGTCGCGGAACGCCGCATCGAAAGAGACTTCGTAACAGGTCGCCACACCGACGGCTACCCCACCCATATCGACGACGCCTGGACCGTTACCTGGTTTGAAGTCACCAGCACGGTCAACGTATTCGGAGAAGATGGAGAAGAACTCACGCATCGGCATCGTTTCACCGAAAGGCTGCAAGTACTTCTTGTGGTGGTGCTCGCCTACCTCACCACCGGGATAAAACACCTGCATAGTGTTACGCGAGCCCATCGCATCGCGGGTCAGCGTGCCCACCATCAGCGGTGCATCGACAGCATCGACTGCTTCCTGAATCAGGTGGCCCGCTAGTGGATCTTCAAAGGGATTCACATCGGAAGAATTTTCCGGCCAGAACACCAGGTCAAGATCCGGGTACTTGTCGGCAGCTTCCTTAGTGACATTGACGTGGTTTTCCAGTACTGCCCGACGCTGTGCGGCAAAGTCTAAGCCCAGACGAGGCACGTTGCCTTGAATGGCTGCCACCCGCACTGTGTCGGTGGTGTGCTTGTCATTGTTGATGCCAGTACTTGCCACCAGGCCCAACACCAACGGCAGCACAATCATGCCCACAGCTGTGCCCCGCAGACGCCACGTCGGCGAAGCAAGGCCTACGAGACCACAGCCCATCGCGACGGTGGCCACAGTAATCAGCGCAGGACCACCCCAGGGTGCCAGGTTTGCCAGTGGTCCATCAATCTGTCCCCACGCCAGGCGTACCCAAGAAAAGCCGCCAAACGGAGCAGAAGATCGCAGCAACTCGACTGCGAGGTAAAAGAACGGGAAGAGAATAAACCCATAGCGCAATCGCGCAATCAGTACGCCACCGATACCGGTCAAGATGGCATAGAGCGACAAGCTAAACGCGAGCGCAATATACGGAAACGCACCGACGAGCTCACCAATCCACGGCAACATGAGCAGGTAGAGCACCAACCCATGGACAAAGCCATAGGCGGCCCCTTCCCTTTTCCTGAGCGCAGCGCTTCCACGCGTGGAAGCACCGAAGGGACTTAAGACCGCAAAGAGCAAGCCCACGCCAACGATGCCCGCCGGCCAGAAGCCGATGGGCTGGACAGCCAAAAAAGTAATGCCGCCGGAGATGGCGGCAAGAATCAAGCGAAGAAAGAACACGACCCTACTTCTTGTCCCCGCCATTGTCGGAATCGCCTGGGTTGTCGGTCTTGCCCGTGTTGTCTGCGTTGTCTGTGCTATCGGTGGTGCGTCCGCTGTCATTGAAATCCTCAGGGCGCAGGTTCTTCGACCACTCGTCTAACTCGGATTCAAACTCTGCTTCATCGATGACTTCCGGGGAATCCTGCTGGTAGGTACCGGACTGTCCGGAAGCGGGGTGCTGCTGCCCCATGGCCGGGCCGAAGTTGCCGTAGCTTTCGGTGTGCTGGCCCATCGGTGACTGCTCGTACATACGGGTGCCGAACTGCTCGACCTTGCGGAACAGCGATGCGGTGAGCAGCACGCGGAATACCGCACGAGTTGGCGGGAAAATCAGCAGTGCGCCCAGCACCGTGGTCACGAGACCAGGAACCGACAGCATGACGCCACCGGCCAAGGTGAGGCCGATGTTGCCCGCAGCCTTACCGGCACCGGCAGTTTCCATGTAGTACACGCCGTCTTTGCCCTGGGTAACGCGGCTATTCATGATGCGGCGTACCTCGAAGCTAGCAATGGCCATACCGAAGAGCATGGCGCCAAACAGCAATGCCAGAGTCCATCCCAGGCCAATCCATTGGGCCAGGGCGAAAAAGGCAAGTGTTTCTAGGAAGACGTAGGCGAAAAACAGCAGTAGTGGCATAATCACCCAGCGTACCCAACAAGGAAGGGAATGTAAGGATGGCGTCGCCTACGGCGGTAGAATCGTTGGCCATGACTCACAAGCACTTTCTGCACCGCGCTGATTCTGGTTCCACCCTGCGTCTTTTCCCCGCAGGTGGTGCCACCGAAAGCGCCGATTGGTTAGCGCTTTCCCATGCCGCGCGCACGCATGCCGACGGCAACGTCTACCTGGCGGCCCACGGTGCCATTGAGCTGCACGGTGTGCACTCACCTGAGGATGCAGCCGACGCTCTTGACGATGCCCCACTGCTCAGCGCACCAACTCCAATTCTGGCTTCCCCACTGTCCACCCATGCGCGACAGCTAGCGCGCACGCTGGCTAGCCAGTGGAGTGCGGCGGAGAGTGCTCTCCCCTTCCGCATCGGCATTGATGCTGGCGACGGCGACATCCTTGCCCAGCACCCGGATATCGCTTTGCTGCTTGGCGATACAGGCGCGCAGCTGCATATCCACGGTCAAGCCCAGTCTGCTGACTTAAGCGACGACGCTGCCGTGGAAGCACTCCGCGAAGCCATCGACGAAGAGTCGGAAAAGACCGACTCCGACAATGCCGAAGAGGCGGCAAACGGTGAATCAGCTGCTGTACAGAACCCGCCGATTGGCTGGCTTGCTGATCACCTGCCAGCAGGGCGTGTGGACCTGGGCGCAGGTCTGCACCGTGGCATCCTGCCTGCTGACTTCGCTGAGCTTATTGGCCGTCTCGAAGTCGATATCACGGTCACCCCGTGGCAAGGCGTTATCTTCCACGACATTGCCGACGGGGATGCTGACGTCGTCCTGCGCGTGCTCGCACCACGCGGATTTATCTTCGACGTCAACTCCCCACTGCTCTAGAGCCCGAAACCCGCGCTAGTGCTGCGCACTAGCGCGGCATGTGCCGCCAGATAGGACGTGGCACGATTTTCATGACGTAGGCCAGCAGGCGCAGGCTGCGCGGGATCCACAGGGTCTTACTGCGTGGATGCTTGCCTGAGTCCATGGCTTCGACGACTGCTTCACCAACAGCGCGAGGACGCACTGACAGCGGTGCAGGTTTCATGCCCTTGGTCATCGAACCGATGACGAAGCCGGGACGCGCTGTGATGAGAGCCAGTGGTCCGCCCTGCAAACGGTCAGCCAGGCCTTGGCAGAACGCGTCGAGACCAGCCTTCGTGGAGCCATAGACATAGTTCGCGCGGCGAGCGCGC
The DNA here is from genome assembly GCF_000980815.1 of Corynebacterium camporealensis. Taxonomy (NCBI): domain Bacteria; kingdom Bacillati; phylum Actinomycetota; class Actinomycetes; order Mycobacteriales; family Corynebacteriaceae; genus Corynebacterium; species Corynebacterium camporealensis. Next base: position 1,258,664 of record NZ_CP011311.1, read on the forward strand.
CAACCAGCAATCGACGAGAACGCGACGATGTGGCCGCGCACCATGTGATCGGCGAGCACAGTCAGCATGGAGACCTGCGCGGCGTAATCGATCAGCGCGATGTCGAAGGCGTGTTTCTCATCTTGCTCCGCGCGATCCTGGTCACCCAGGATGCCGAAGGCCACGACAGCGGTCGTGATTTCGCCGGCAAGTTCTTCTGCCTGGTGCACGATGTCACGGTGAGTGGAGACATCGGCAGCATCAAAATCGACCAGATGTACCGCGGTGGCACCGGCTTGCAGGAGCTCAGCACGGCGATCCTCCATCCCGTCGGTACCGCGTGCGGCCAGCACCACTGGGCGGCCAGGGGCGAGGCGACGAGCGATATCGCCGCCGATGTCGCTGCGGCCGCCGAGGATGAGCACAGCGCCTAGCATTAGCGCACCTCGCGAGGGCCGTTGTTGAGGCTTTCACACTCGGTTTCGCCAGCAACAACGATGTCCTCTAGGCGCATGCCCCACTGGCCGGTGAGATAGATACCCGGCTCGATAGAAAAGGCCATGCCCGGTTCGATGTCTAGGTCGTTGCCTGCCATGATGAATGGCTCCTCATGCGTCGACAAGCCAATGCCATGACCGGTGCGGTGGACGTAGTACTCACCCCAGCCAGCTTCAGCGATAGGCTCACGCACTGCGGCATCAACTTTGGCGGCGGTAAAGCCCTTGTGGGATGCTTCGCGGCCGGCGCGCTGTGCAGCTTCCAGCACCTCGTAGGCCTTCTGGAAGTCTTCTGGTGCCTTGGTGATGTCACCGCCAACCACGTAGGTGCGGGTGCAATCGGAGTGGTAGCCAGAAGGCAGGGTGCCTCCGATGTCCACGACGACTGGTTCGCCTTCCTCCATCACGCGGTCGGAATAGTCATGGTGTGGGTTGGCGCCATTCGGGCCAGAACCAACGATGACGAAGTCCACGGAGTCATGCTCGCGCAGGATGAGTTCGGTGAGTTCTGCAGCGACCTCAGCCTCAGTGCGGCCAGCGCGCAGCAGTTCTGGAACAGCAGCGTGCACGCGGTCGATGGCTTGGCCAGCCAGACGCAGCTGCTCGATCTCCTTGTCGTCCTTGGCATAGAGCAAAGTGCCCAAGACCTCTGGGGCTGCCAGGAATTCTGCGCCTGCCCACTCATCCAGCATCCGCAGGACGTGGTCGGCAGTCAGGCTTGCGCCCAAAGCGAACTTCTGTGGCTTCTTACCCAGCACTTCGGTCATGAGCTGATAAGGATTATCACCGTCCTGCCAGCCGTGGACTTCGATGTCCATCTCGGCCACGGGGCTGGATTCCAGCTCCAGAATGTCGGTTGCTGGTGCGATGACATGCGCTGCTTCCGGGGTGACCAGCAGCGCGGTGAGCCGCTCGTGGGAGGAAATCCACGAGCCGGTCAGATACGCAAAGTCCGCTCCGGTGCCGAGCACAGCGACGCTGACGTCGGCATCGTTAAGCAGCTGCTGTGCACGCTGCACACGCGCGGAATAAACTTCTGCGGAAAATGGTGCATTGTTACTCATGCACTCAATCTTAGGTTACGCGCCAATCGCGACGACACCGCGTTGGATGGCATCGATGGCGCGCCGGGCATTCGCGCAGGTTTCCGGGTTGTAACCGGTCTTCGCCACCTGCTGGAGCAGGTCGATGACCTGGCGGCACCAGCGAACGAAGTCACCTGGGGTGAGCTCCGCGCCAGACTCAGCGGCTGCACCCATGCAGTAACCCAGCGGTGCGCCGGCAGCCCACTGATGGATCGCCAGGGCGAATCCACCTTCCGGTTCGCGAGTAATCGGCAGGCGGTGGCGCTTCTCATCGGCGATGAGTTCGGTGTAAATACGCCAGGTATCGTCCATGGCCGCAGCCATGCGATCAGTAGCGGCTTCTGGCGATCCCCCGGTTGCCTTGCGGTTTTCGAAAGTGCAAGTAGAAACCACACCGGCAAGTTCCGCTGGATCCAGACCATCCCAGATACCGCGCTTCAGGCATTGCGCAACCAAAAGGTCAGATTCGTTGTGAATCTTGGACAGGCGCTCGCCTTCTTCGGTGATCACAGGTGTGCGGTCTTCGCCGTACCCTTCGAACTCGACGTAGTTCATCTCTTCCAGCAACGCGACGATGTGCTCGAAAGTGGTGCCCAGCGTGTCGGTGGCGCGCTCGACCTTCTTGTTCAGGCGCTTGAGCTCTGCTTCACGACGGGCCAACTTGTTCGCAATACCGGCCAACTGCTCGCGGTCGGTTGCTGGCCAAGAATGCACGGGATGTTCGTACATGGCGCGGCGCAGCTTCTTGACCTTCTGGTTCGGCTTCTGACGCGGATTGACCTTCATCTTCTTCGGACGGTCATAGCGATTGCGTCGGAAGTTGTCCTGGACGAACTTGGTGTTGCGCCGCGGGTTCTTCTGCACCTGGCGTGGCAGGCGCATATGCCCCACCAGAATTGGTGGGTTGTTAATGCCTTGCGCATCGATGCGACCGGACCAGCCGGATTCAGTGGTCACCCACGGACGCGGGTCGGCAGTCTGATTAGCCGGGGTATTGACCACTGCCAAGATGGGCTTTTTCTTGCTAGCAATCGCGATGACATCACCAAGCTGCAACCGTGCCAGCACTGCTGCGACTTCCTTGCTGCGCTGGGTAACAGCTTCTGCCTTCGCGGTCTTTTCTGCCTGGTTCAGCTCCCGGCGCAGGTGAATGTAGTCCATCAACTCCGCCGCTGCATCGCTGCCATCTTCTGCAGGTGGCGACAGCGAATCCACGGCGTCTTGCATCTGCTGTTGCAGCTCGCGAACACGGTGCTCAGCGCGCTCGATCTCGCGGGTTTCTTGCACGACCGAGCCGTCTGCCTGATATTGGGCAAAAGACTTCTCCAGCAGACGCAGCGAGTCATCGAAGCCCAGCATGCCGAGCAGGTTAATGGCCATGTTGTAGCCAGGCTCAAAGGTGGAAATCAGCGGGTAGGTACGAGTGGACGCAAGCCCTGCCACGGCGTGTGGGTCCATGGCAGGTGACCACTGAACAACGGCGTTGCCGATGGTATCGATGCCACGGCGACCGGCACGACCGGTCAGCTGCGTGTACTGGCCCGGGGTGAGGTCCACATGTGCCTCGCCGTTGAACTTCACCAGCTTTTCCAGGATGACTGTGCGCGCTGGCATGTTGATGCCCAGTGCCAGGGTTTCCGTCGCAAAGACTGCGCGAACGAGTCCGCGTACGAAAAGGTCTTCGACGATGTGGCGGAAGGCCGGCAGCATGCCTGCGTGGTGAGCGGCAAAGCCACGGGACAGTGCCTCGCGCCAACGACGGAAGTCGAGCACCTTGAGGTCTTCTTCCGGAATGCCTTCTACACCTGCGTCGATGATTTCTTTGATTTGTGCTTGCTCATCTTTGTCGGTGAGCACCATGCGGCTGCGCAGGCACTGATACAACGCACCGTCGCAGCCCGCGCGGGAGAAGATAAACGTAATCGCCGGCAGCATATTCATCCCTTGCAGGGACTTCAGTGTTTCCGGACGACCTAAAGGACGGTAGCGGTCCTGTTGACGCTCCGCACCTGAGCGACCACCCTTGCCGCGGTCACCTCCCTTGTGACGCGCACGGGAGCGGAATCCCTTGCCGGAAGAGTAATCGGCGCGGTCATTGTCGTGCTGGCCACTTTCGATGCGGTGAATGCGGCGAACTAGCTCAGTATTGACCTGGCCGCCTGAATTCGGCTCAAAGAGCGGGTAGACATTGCGGCCGATCATCATCCACTGGTCCAACGGAACCGGACGATGGTTGGTTAAAATCACCTTGGTGTCGCCACGCACGGTGCTGAGCCAATCACCGAACTCCTCCGAGTTCGACACAGTGGCAGACAGGCCAATGATGGAGACGTGCTCATCCAGATTGAGGATGACTTCTTCCCACACCGCACCACGAGAGGCATCGGCCAGGAAGTGGATTTCGTCCATGACAACGTGGCTGAGACGATCGAGTGCCGGGGATTCGGCGTAGATCATGTTGCGCAAGACCTCAGTGGTCATTACGACGATTTCAGCATCGCCATTGATGGAGACATCACCGGTGAGTAGACCTACGGCATCCTCACCGTGTGCGGCGACGAGGTCGTGGTACTTCTGATTGCTCAGCGCTTTAATCGGCGTGGTGTAAAAACACTTCGTGCCGCGCGATAGTGCAAGCGATACCGCGAACTCACCGACAACAGTCTTACCGGCACCAGTAGGTGCACAGACCAAAACGCCGTGGTCGTCTTCCACGGCGCGGCAGCCTTGCAGCTGAAAGTCATCGAGTTCGTACGGTAGGGAGCTTGTAAATTCCTCCACATGCGTCTGGGTCATAATGTGCCAGACTACCTGCTCTTAGAGCACGTCGTCGAAGTAGCTCGTGCCCGCAGCAGGCGGCGGGGTCTGCTGTTGCGGCTGTGCCGGCGGTGCCGACTGCGGACGCGGGCTAGGCGCCGGTGGCTGTACTGGTGAGCTATTGACGGGAGTGCTGCTACCCACGGGGGTTGGTGCACCAACCGGTTGAGCGCTATCAATGCCGGAGGCGGATTCATCGTCCAATTCCATCCAGTCCGGGCGGCTGCGCTTTTGGCGCTTGTCGTTGATACGGCAGAACTGGAAGGCCAGCTCCACCAGCAACGTAATCGCCGAACCCAGGGCGACCATGGAGAAAGGATCCTGGCCCGGAGTCATCAGTGCGGCGAAGATAGAGATGACGACGATGATGATGCGGCGCTTGTCCTTGACCGCTTCGTATTCCAAGATGCCGGCGATGTTCAGCATGATGATCACCAGCGGAATTTCAAAGCTGACACCGAAGATCACCAGCAATTGCAACAAGAACGTGAAGTAGCGTTCACCAGTCAAGGCGGTGGTCTGGAACTCATCACCCATCGACATCAGGAATTCCAGGCCGACAGACAGGATGACGTAGGCCAGAACTGCACCGGATACGAACAGGGTGACTGCCAGGGTCACGAAAGCGAAGGTGGCGCGCTTTTCGTTCTTGTGCAGACCAGGCACGATAAAGGCCCACATCTGGTACAGCCAGATTGGTGAGGAGAGAACAACGCCGGCCAAGCCACCGACCTTCAAACGCAGCATGAGCATCTCAAATGGCGAGACTGCCAGGAGGCGACACTCCCCGTCTGGAGAGAACATCGCACGCTTTTCCGCAGGCAGTTCACAGTACGGCCCGCGCAGGATCTCACCGAGTGGTGGTATGCCAAACGGTGCCCATTGGTACCAAATAAAGCCCACGATGGAGGCCACAATGACTGCGGCCAAAGAAATCATCACGCGACGACGCAGCTCTTGCAGGTGCTCGACCAGAGTCATCTCACCGGTCGGATTCGCCTTCGACCGACGCTTAGCCTGGATCTTCTGCCACACGCTGGGCCTTTTGGCGCGCTGCGGCTTACGCCCGCGGCGTGCGGGCTTTCCTGCCTGTGCGTTGCTCATGAGCGGATGTTTCCTTCACACCTTTTCAAACACATCTAGTCATAAACACGACTAGTCCCAACCGGGTAATCGGTCAGGATTGTGCACGTGAAATCAAGGGAGTAGAACTCCCCTGACGCTTACTGCTGCGGGTTGTTACCCGGCTGCTGCTGATTGGTGCGCGGCTGCATATCCGGGCTGTTCCAGAATTCCTCGTCGGACTGCTTCTGGTTGCCCTGCGTAATTTGTCCCTGCTGAGGCTGCTGGGCGGACTGCTGATCGTCGTTGCCCATTTCCTTGACCTCAGACTTGAAAATACGCATGGAACGGCCGACCGAACGTGCCAGCTCAGGCAGCTTACGCGCGCCGAAGAGCAAGACGATGATCAGCAGAATGATGGCGATTTCCCAAGGTCCCGGCATGGAGGGCTCCTCTTTCTAGTCGGTGCTCTACTATGTGCTGCACTCTACCCATAGTCAGGCGCGGAATAAAGCCCACGACCTGGCCTACAAGGCCACAAGCACAACCGTACTGCACTTAGGGTAAACGGTTATAAACGGTCTTCCCGAGTATAGCGCTCATAGCCACGAGCACCCCTATCCGCAACGGCGTTAACTAATGATTCCGGCCCCACTACGCGCAGGCGATCGGCCTGGCTTAACGCAAAGCGAATAAACCACTCTTCAGATCCAATGGGCATTTCCGCAGCTACACAGCCATTGTCGAGGGTTTCTCCCAACTCAATGTTGTAGACGTTAGCCAGCCACATGAATTCTGGGTGAATCTCTAGTTGCACGCGTTGGCCCTTCCCCAAACCGAAGGGGTCATTGGCATCAAACTGCAGCTGGCGCAGCCGTGGCTGCGCTTTGTCCTCGCGCATTTCCACGTTGCGCATGCGGTCGATGCGGAAACGGCGGTGATCGGAGACCTCATCGTCCCACGCCACCAGATAGGGCTCGTCTTCCACAATGAAGATGCGGGCTGGATCCACCATGCGATGGCTTTCCGCATTACGGGAGGCACTCCAGTAATCGAACTCTACGCGACGGCGTTGTTCCACTGCCTGCGCCAGCAACTTCTGCGTGGCTGATTCTTCGTGCTGCCCCGAACCGGCAACACCATTTACGGTGTCGGCCTGCTCGCCTTGGGACAGCGAGTCGTAAATGGCTGCGGTCTTATCGTCCATAATCGCGCGCAGCTTGGCTGCTGCGGAATGAACGGCGGTGGTATCGATGAGTCCTGGCATGTCCTCGAGTGACTCCAGGGTCAACAGCAGCGCGCCGGCCTCAGTGGGAGTCAGACGCAAAGCCTGGTTAAGACCTTGGTCGTTGTAGATTTCCACGCCATCGCGGTAGCTAAAAGACAAGTCGATGAGGTCCTCGGTGTTGCGACCAACACCAGAACAAAACAGGCGGTTGATACTATCGCGCAGTTCTTCCGGCGTCATGCCCAGGTCGGTCGCTGCTTCCATCGGGCTGGTGCCAGGATGATTGCGGAAGTAAGGCAAGAGATTTAGCGAGCGCACCAGCGCGTGCAGCTTGTTGCTACCTTCAGCCATGGCTTAAGACCTCCTCATTGAACGCTGGAGCAGGGCCGCGATGTCGTCGCGCAAGTCGGCAGGTTCTAACAGTTCGACCTCCGGTGCATAACCGGCAACGGTGCGGACCAACCAGTCCCGATCGACCTGGTGTAATTCCACATTGCCTTCTGCGTTTACTGTGCCTACTTCGCGTAGCTCCCACGCGCTGTGTTCAGGAATACGCACGACAGCATCCACGCGTTCGCCGCGCTCTAAAGTCTGTTCCACCAAGGTATTCAGGGGCGCGGTGGACTCTAAGAACTCCGCCTCCGAGCGAGACCGATTGACCTGGCTGACATTGCGCATGCGGAAAGAACGCGGTGCTTTTCTATCGATGTCGTAACCGACCAAATACACCCTTGAGTTGTGGTTGACCAGGCCCCAGGGATCCATCGTGCGGCGCTGTGGATCGCTGCCCGGTGCTGGCCGGTAATCAAAGCGGATACGTAGGCGATTGCGCACCGCTGTCAGAATAGCCGTAGCCGTGCGCGGTTCCAGCTGCGTTAAGTCATTAATCGCTGTATAGGCCGGAGCACCAGCCAAGTCGCGGGAGGCGCCACCCGCGGCAATCTTGGTCCACCCGGACAACGAGTACTCACTCAACCCTCCCGGGGTACCAATGCCACCGGCAACGCCTAAGACCATGGCTTCTTCCGGGGTGAAGTCCACCTCGGGTAGTTGGTATTGCTCCGGGTCGAGGCGGAAAACTGAGCCGTTCTCATCAGAGCGTTGCGCAATCGGCACACCGGCACGCTGCAGTGTGGCGACATCGCGGTGAATCTGCTTCAGAAAAGCTTCATCACTGCGGTTTTGATAACCCTCCACGTGGGTGCGAATCCACGCGGCGCTGCGATCGGGACTGCCCGGGCCATGGGCTGCGCCCTGCAAGGCGAAGGCTAGGTTCGTCAGCCTCTCAATCGCGGCATCAGCGGCCATGCGTGCTCCTTTACTGGGCCATCGATATACAGATACTCAGCAAAATTATAGATGCTGACCTATCCCTGTGGGCGATGCTCGTGCATGTAGTCGAGCAATTCTTGGCAACGCTCATCAGAGGTAGCAAACGGATCACCAAACTCCGCAGAATGCGGGTCCGGACGGTTGACCTTCATGCGCGTCCAGTCGACGGTGACATTGGCACCAAGCTCGCGTGCAGTGCGCAAAAACTCACCACGCATCGCTGCACGAGTCGTCGCTGGTGGGGTGTGCATAGCAGCGGCAATCTGCTCATCATCAATCCAGCGGGCGATCATGCTCTTGCTAAGCAAGACATCGTAAAGCCCGCGCCCTGGTCGGATGTCGTGGTAGGCCAAGTCGAGCTGCGCCAGCTTCGGGTGACCCCAGTCCCCGCCCAGGCGATCGCGGTAGCGCTCAAAGAGGCTGCGCTTAATCACCCAGTCGATTTCGCGGTCGATGCCGGAGAAATCCTGCTTAGCGATGCCGTCGAGGGTACGCGCCCACAAGTCCAGCACGCGCTCCATTTCCGCATTGGAGGTGCCCGTACCGTCTTCTTCGCGCTGCTCCAGCCACTGAGCTGCGGCCTCATAGATTCGGCGTTGAACTTCCAGCGCTGTCATGGAACCGCCCTCTGTCAGGGGAAGTTCAGTTTGACCGGTGATATCGCGGGCGATGTTGCGGATTTCCTTAATCGGGTCAACGATGTCGATCTCCGGCATCGGGAAACCAGCTTCCAGCATCTCCAGGACCAGCTGGGTGGAACCGACCTTGAGCGCAAAGGTGGGCTCAGCCATATTCGAATCGCCAACGATGACGTGCATGCGGCGGAAGCGCTTGGAATCACCGTGCGGTTCGTCGCGGGTGTTGATGATCGGCCGTGAACGGGTGGTTGCCGAGGACACGCCTTCCCACACCTGGTCAGCGCGTTGGGAAAGCACGAACTGTGCGGGCTTATCGCCCTTGGCCGGGGCAATCATGCCGGCACCGCAGATAAGCTGCCGGGTAATCAAGAAAGGCAGCAGCGCCTTGCCCAAGTCTTTGAGCACCATGTGCCGGCTAATGAGGTAATTCTCGTGGCAACCATAGGAGTTGCCAACGGAGTCCACGTTGTTTTTAAACAGGTAGACTGCCTGAGCTTTGCCCTGTTCGCGCAGGGTTTCTTCGGCCTGTTGGCCGAGCTTATCGACGATCACATCGCCTGCCCGCTCATAAGCCAACAGCTGGCTTAAGCTATCGCATTCTGCAGTAGCAATTTCCGGGTGGGAGCCAACATCGAGGTACAGACGCGAAGCGTTTTCGCTAAAAATGTTCGACGACGAGTACTCCTCCACGATGGGACGAAAGAGAACGCGTGCGACCTCATCGGGGCTCAGTGCGCGTTCGGCAGGCAAGCCCGTGGAGCTGAGACCGTATTCGGTCTCAATACCCATGATGCGGCGGGTAAAGACAGGCTGCGACTCAGTGGAGATCACTGTCCGCCCTTCTGCACGTAGGAGCGCACGAACTCTTCGGCGTTACTTTCTAGCAGGCCGTCGATTTCATCGAGCAGGTCGTCGGTACCAGCAGAGTTGATGCTGACCTGGCCAGCGGCAAACTCGCCAGTGTCCTCGCCGGAGTTATCTCCGTTGCCTCCGCTGACTTGGTTTTGCTTCGCAGACATGAGGTTATCCTTCCTTAAATTAGGATGCTTCGATCAACGATACTCGGGCTGAATACCGAGTTGGGACAGCCGGTCAAGCAAGTCCTTGCCATCCGTTGCTTCCTCCACGGCCTGCCCGACTTTGTCCCGGGTAAAGCCGAGGGTGTCATCGAGGTGGATAGTGGCACTTCCCTGCTCGGTCTTAAACGTCAGCGACTGCCAGCTGACCGAGATGAGGTCATCGGCAAAGCGTTCGCTCACGCGACCACGGAAGTACGCGCGGGTATCGACCGGTGGTTGGTCGGCTGCGCGTTCGATGTCTGCGGCATCGACAAGCGTGCGCATCCGGCCCTTGCGGACTAGGGCGTGATACAGCGACTTATTCGGATCGATGTCGGTGTACTGCAGGTCAATCAGAGCCAGCTTTGGATCATCTTCAGCCACACCGCGGCTGGTATAAGCCTTGTACAGCTGATACTTCGCAGCCCAATCCAGCAAGTGTGCGGCTGCCAAGGGACCATCGGCAAGCGCTGCGGTGACCTCATCCCAGACCTTAAGGACCTTTTCCTCCTCGGCGGTCTTGGCGGTCACGCGCTGGCGATACTCGGCAAGCAATTCCAGAGCGGTGAGCTTGCGGCCATCGCGCAGCGTGAGCTGGTGGGTTAGTTCCAGGTCGTAGCTGACCTTGGCGACTTCCGCGACGGCATCGTCGAGCTTGAGGTCGCTGAAATCCACGCCATCCTCGATGGCATCCAAGACCAGCGAGGTAACACCCAGTTTGAGCAGGTTGGAGACCTGCGACATGTTGGCGTCGCCAATGATGACGTGCAGGCGTCCGTAGTCTTCGGCCGGCGCGTGCGGTTCGTCGCGGGTGTTAATGATGCCGCGGTTCAGGGTGGTCTCCAGCGAGATTTCCTGCTCGATGTAGTCGGCGCGCTGGGAAATCTGGAAGCCCGGTTCGGAACCGTCTGCTCCCCTGCCCACGCGACCGGCACCGATAAGCACCTGGCGGGCGACGAAGAAAGGAATCAGGCCAGCTGCGATGTCGTCGAAGTTGGTCTCGCGACTGTACTGATAGTTCTCATGGGAACCGTAGGACGCGCCCTTGCCGTCGACGTTGTTTTTGTAGATCTTCAGCGGCGGGCAAGGCTCGTGGTTGGCCAGTACGGAGGTGTCCTGCTCGGTGAGCTGAGCAACCGCATCAACGGCGCGTTTGAGAATGATGTCACCGGCGGCATCGTAAAGCATGGCGTCCCAGGCGTTGGTGCACTCCGGGCTGGAGTACTCCGGGTGCGCGTGATCGACATAAAAACGTGCGCCGTTGGCGGTGACCAGATTGGCCACGCCGATGGCGTTCGGGTCCACGACCGGGACGGTTTGGTAGCGCTTCAAGTCGAAGCCGCGGGTATCACGCAGCGGGTGTTCTTCAGCGAAGTCCCAGCGGGAGCGCGCCCCGGTATGCAGCGCAGCGTAAGCCACCACAGCATGCGTGGAGGTCACAATCGGTGAGGCCGCCGGATAAGTCGGCGTGGCAATGCCGTATTCGGTCTCAGTTCCTAGGACGCGTGCCATGTTGTACTCCTATAACCTAAAAGCTCTACTTGCTCCACTGCGGCTCCTGCCTGGGAGCCTGCGACAATCTTGGTCCATTCCTCCGGATTAGCCGCGGTTGGAATGTGCTCGGATTCTGCTTGTTCAGCCGCAATTGCTTGCTGTAAGTGGGCAATGCTTATACCTTCACTGGCGCCGTTGAGGGATTCCTTGATTGCCATTTTCTTGGCACGGGCAATGATGTTGGCAATCATCGCACCGGAGACAAAGTCCCGGTAGAACAGCGTTTTCGCCTCACCGTTGTTGTAGTGCAGGCGCACAAAGGGCCGCTCGGAATATAGTTCGTCGACGGCCTTGTCGATAAGATCCTGCAGTTCGCCTGCGTGCGGTACGCTTTCGCCTAGGTGCCGGGCAAAGATTTCGCGTGCGCCCTGCTGGTTCGGGCGGTTGATGCGAATCTTGATGTCCAGGCGGCCCGGGCGCATGATTGCCGGGTCGATGAGTTCTTCGCGGTTGGTTGCACCAATAACGATGACGTTGCGCAGGTTCTCCACGCCGTCAAGCTCAGTAAGCAGCTGCGGAACGACGGTAGTCTCCATATCGGAAGAAATACCGGAACCGCGGGTGCGGAAGATGGATTCCATCTCATCGAAGAAGATGATGACCGGGCGATCTGCGCTCTTGGCAGCGAGCTCGCGGGCGCGCTCGAAGATTAAGCGGATGCGGCGCTCGGTTTCACCGACGTACTTATTGAGTAGCTCCGGGCCTTTGACGTTGATGAAGTAGCTCGGTGCGGCACTATCCATACGCTCGGACAAGGAATTCGCCACGGCCTTCGCAATTAAAGTCTTGCCGCAACCCGGCGGGCCATAGAGCAGCACACCTTTCGGCGGGGCCAAGTCATAAGATCGATACAGGTCCGGGTGCAAGAAAGGCAGCTCGACTGAGTCGCGGATCTGGGAAATCTGGGCGCTTAGACCGCCGATGTCTTCGAAGGTAACGTCCGGGACTTCTTCCAAGGACAGCTGTGCGACTTCTGCCTTGACGACGCGCTCTAGGGCAATGCCAGCTTTGGCATCGACCAGTAAGTTATCGCCCGCGCGAACATGCTCACGTACCAGCTGGGACAGCACAACGACCTGCTCTTCGCCGGAGTTATTGGTGACCAGACCACGGTCGTCGTCGATGCGCTCTAGCAGCATCATCACGGTGCCGGTGGGTTCGAAATCGCAGCCTTCCACCACGACGAAGCCATCGCCTAAGCGAACGAGCTGGCCTACCTGGAGGCTGCCCGGTTCTAGCTGGGGTGAGACCTTCAGCCGCATGCGACGGCCATTGGTGTAGACCTCAACGTGTTCCACGCCGTCGGACTTCTCAGCGGCATAGCCTAGGAAGACTCCATAGGTGGAGGCGGGTTCGGCAAGTTGCTTTACTTCGGCGAAAAGTTGCTGCAGCTTGTCGCGGGATTCCTGCAAAAGCGCGGCCAACTTAGTGTTGCGCTCGGCAAGCTGCGTGACTTGTCGCCGCAGTTGCGTGACGTCGTTCATATCTCCACCCTAGCGCGCATAAGCTGCGCGCCGGGTAACTGGGTATAAGCCCTACTTGCGTGCGCGACGCTGCGGGCGCGGCGGAGTAACCCCGTCAGCCAAGCGACGCGTCCAGATCAAAAATGCGGTGTGCGCATTCATGCGGTGTTCCGGACGAGTAGCCAGGCCCTCAACCTTCCAGTCACGGACCAACGACTCCCAAGCGCGCGGCTCGGTAAAGCACTTGAGCTCACGAATTCCTTCCATGACCTTCATCAGCTGCGGCACGGTGGCCACATAGGTCATGAATACTCCACCTGGGATCAGCAGGTCACGGACCTTCTCCAGGTGCTCCCAGGGCGAGAGCATATCCAGAATGACGCGGTCGACCGGACCGTCTAGGTCTTCGATGTCGACATCGGCCAGGTCACCCAGACGCGGCTCCCACCACTCCGGCTGCTGACCGAAGTACTCCTTGACGTTATCCACGGCATACTCGAGGTGATCATCGCGTACTTCGTAGGAAAAGACCTTGCCTTCTGGGCCTACGGCACGCAGCAGGGACATCGACAGCGCACCGGAGCCTGCGCCGGCTTCCAGTACGCGTGCGCCCATGAAGATATCGCCCTCGACCAGAATCTGGGCAGAATCCTTCGGGTAAATCACTGCTGCACCACGTGGCATGGACAGCACGTGGTCCACCATCAAGTGGCGGAAGAGCAGAAAGTCCGAGCCCAGAGTCGAACGGATAACTGAGCCTTCATCTAAGCCGACGACATCATCGTGGTAGATGATGCCTTTGTGGGAGTGGAACTTCCCGCCTTCTTCCAGCACGATCGTGTAGTGGCGACGCTTGGCATCCGTTAACTGGACGCGGTCACCGAGCTGAAACGGACCGGAATAAGGCATAAGGCAGTGCTCCTTTACGAAGGCGAGTATCGACTAACCCTTCAAGTATGCCTCAATGGCATCGGCAAGCCATAGCTGATCGCGCTCGCCCACCATCTCGCGGGCAGAGTGCATCGACAGCATCGGCACGCCCACATCGACAGTGTCAATACCCAAGCGGGTGGCGGTAATCGGACCAATGGTGGAGCCACAGGGCACCACGTTCTTACCGACGAAGCGCTGCACCGGCACACCGGCACGATTACACGCGTTTTCCCACAGCGCCACAGTCTGTGCGTTGGAGGCATAGCGCTGGTTGCCGTTGATCTTGGTCACCGGACCCTTACCAATAATCGGATGGTGATGCGGGTCGTGCTTCTCGGCGTAGTTAGGGTGCACAGAGTGCGCAGCATCTGCCGATACGCAGGAAGAACGGGCAAACATTTGGTGTCGCTGCTCCTCATTGGCACCAAGTGCCCGACCAGTTCGAGTAAGCACATCGACCAGGATCGGACCGCCGGCACCGAAACGCGACGACGAGCCCACTTCCTCGTGGTCGAAAGCAGCCATAACCAGTACGTCGTTGCCCTGATAATCCTCAGCGGCCTTTTCCAAAGCCACTAGGCTGGCATAAACCGACGACAGGTTATCCATACGACCTGCGGCGATGAAGCGCTCGCCGCTGCCGAAGACAGCACCACGTGCGGCATCGGCGGTAATCAGGTTAAACGCGGCAATATCGTCCGGGTCAATACCCAGCTGCTTTCCGATGACACCGAGCACCGACGCATCCGGATCGCCCACGCTGAGTACCGGCTGCATGTGCTGCTGACGATCCGGCTTGAACTCATCCTGGCGGTACAGGTGAATGGCCAGCGACGGCAGGCGCAACAGCGGACCAGTATTAACCAGGTGCTGAGTGCCGTCCTTGGTCACGACCTGACCTGCAACGGCAAGCTCACGGTCAAACCAGGTGTGCAGCAGCGCACCGCCGTAGATCTCCACGCCGACTTGCTGCCACCCAGCGCTATCGAAATCCGGCGACGGCTTGACGGCCAGACCTGGCGAGTCGGTATGGGAACCGATGATGCGGAAACCAGAGTTTTCATCCGCACCTTCTGGCACGAACCACGCCATGACCGCACCCACGCGAATCATCACGTGACCACCCGGGGTGGCATCCCACTCAGTGGTTTCGTCCTGCCGCGTAAAGCCTGCCTTCTCCAAACGTGCAGCAACGTTTTCTGCTGCGTGATAAGATGACGGGCTCGCGGCAATGAAATCCAGGAAATCTTCAGTAGTGCTCATACCTACTACCTTGCCATGAAATCCCACGCGATAGGCTGGTTAGCCATGAACTCCCCTGCCGCTCGACCTCTCGCGCTTTCGCCTTCCCGCGCCTCCGACTACCAGCAGTGTCCCCTGCTGTACCGCTTCCGGGCCATCGATAAGCTGCCTGAGCCCACCACCCTGGCCCAAATCAAGGGAACCCTCGTCCACGCAGTGCTAGAAGAAATGCACAAACTCCCGCGGGAAGAGCGCACCTACGCTGCGGCAGTCAAAATGATTAAGCCGGAATGGGCCAAGCTCAAAGAAAAAGACAAAGAAGGCGAACTCGACGAGCTCGTACCAGCTGAGGAAGAATACGACTTCTTCGTCGCCGCGCGTGAGCTCGTCAAGGGCTATTTCCAAATGGAAAACCCACAGGGTTTCGACTGCAAAGAAACCGAAATGTTCGTCAACACCGTCCTTCCTAACGGCGTACCAGTCCGCGGTTTTATCGACCGCGTCGATGTCGCACCCACCGGCGAAGTCCGCGTCGTCGACTACAAGACCGGCAAGAAACCCGCTCCCCGATTTAGCCAGAGCGCGGAGTTCCAGATGCGGTTTTATGCCCTGGTCTACTGGCGCTTGCTCGGCACCATCCCCACCCAGCTGCGCCTGATGTACCTCAAGGTCTTCGATTCGATGTTCCTCGCTCCCAACCGGGAAGAACTCGAGTACTTCGAACGCGACTTAGGCGAACTCTGGGCCAAGATTGAAGCCGACGGGCGCGCTGGGGACTTTCGCCCGAAGACTTCGAAACTGTGTGGCTGGTGCGCTCACCAAGACATCTGTCCTGCATTCGGCGGCACCCCACCGGACTACCCCGGCTGGCCAGGTTCTGCCGCAGACGCTTAGGCGATCACTAAAGGCCGGAACACCTTATGAACTGGGTGTTCCGGCCTTTAGTAGTTCGCTTTTAGAACAGGCCTGAGATGGTGCCGTCACCATCAACGTCGATGTTGTTGGCGGCAGGTTTCTTCGGCAGGCCTGGCATGGTCATGACATCGCCGGTAAGCACCACGACGAATCCAGCGCCGGTGCGTGGCTGAAGTTGACGCACGTGCAGGGTGTGGCCTTCTGGGGCGCCCAGCTGCGAAGGATCATCGCTAAACGAGTACTGGGTCTTAGAGATAACCACTGGCAGGGTGTCCCAGCCGTTGTCCTTGATGTACTTAAGGTCCTTGCGTGCCTGGGAGCTGTACTCAACCTTGTCAGCGCGGTAGATCTCGGTGGCGACCTTCTCGATGGATGCTTCGATGCCATCTTCCGGGTCATAGAGAGGCTCAGCAGAACCGTCGAGGTTCTCCAGGAGGGTCTCAGCGAGTTCCTTGGCGCCCTCGCCGCCCTTTTCCCAGACGTTGGCTTCCGCCAGTGCTACGCCAAAGTCATCGGCCCACTTACGCATGAACTCACGTTCAGCTTCGGTATCGCTGTAGAAGAGGTTGAGTGCCACGACCGGCTTTACGCCGAACTTGCGCAGGTTCTCGACATGGCGCTCCAGGTTGACGATGCCCTTTTCGAGAGCCTCAAGGTTTTCGTTGGTGAGGTCCTCGCGTGCCTGGCCACCGTTGTATTTCTGGGAGCGAATCGTGGCGACAACCACTGCGCCATCGACGTTGAGGTCACCGAAGCGAGCCTTGATGTCGATGAACTTCTCACCACCCAGGTCAGCACCGAAGCCGGCCTCAGAAAGAACGATGTCGCCGTACTGCAGTGCGGTCTGGGTAGCCAGCAAAGTGTTGCAGCCGTGGGCGATGTTGGCGAAAGGACCACCGTGCACCAGTGCTGGGACACCGCCGAGGGTCTGCACCAGGTTCGGGTTTAGCGCGTCCTTCATCAGGGCCGTCAGTGCGCCTTCGGCCTTGAGCTCACGTGCGGTGACAGGCTTTTGGTCGTAGGTATAGCCGACGGTGATGTCACCGAGGCGCTTGCGCAGGTCCGCCAGGTCGGTGGCCAGTCCCAGGATGGCCATGATTTCAGAGGCTGCGGTAATGGTGAAGCCAGTTTCTGCTGGTACACCGTGTGCCGGACCGCCGAGGCCAGTGACGACGTTGCGCAGTGCGCGGTCGTTGACGTCCATGCAGCGCTGCCAGGTCACACGTCGCGGGTCAATGTTGAGGTCGTTGCCCTGGTGGATGTGGTTGTCGATGATGGATGCCAGGGTGTTGGTTGCTGCGGTGATCGCGTGGAAGTCACCGGTGAAGTGCAGGTTGATGTCTTCCATCGGAACGATCTGGGAGTAGCCGCCGCCAGCAGCACCGCCCTTGATGCCCATGACAGGGCCCTGGGAGGGCTCACGCAGGGCGACGATAGCCTTCTCACCCAAAAGATCGAGAGCATCCGTTAGGCCGATCAGTACCGTGGATTTTCCTTCGCCTGCAGGTGTGGGCGAAACGCCGGTGACAAGGACGAGCTTGCCCTTCTTGGCGTTGGGATCGAGGGCGGAGATATCCACCTTGGCTTTGGTGTTACCGAAAGGAATCAAGGCTTCATCCGGGATTCCAGCCTTTTGGGCAATTTCGGTAATGGGCTTGAGCTTGTGGGCTTGGGCAATTTCAACATCAGAAGGCTGAGTACTCATACCCGCCATGGTACTGACCTAATGAACGGAGTAATCAACGTTGAAACCCCAATGGGTGTGTAATCCAACACACCCATTGGGGTAAAGGTGAAATGATAGACGCGGTCTAGACGAACAGCCCGGAGAAAATCCAGCCAAACAGGGCCCATGCTAGGGCCAGACCGATAACCAGGTTGACCACGGTACCGAAGGCGAAGACTGCCAGAGGCTTCCAGCCGGCCTCACGCAGGGAGCCAAAGCGGAACTCCAAACCGATGGACACAAACGCCAGGGTGAACAGGAAAGTCTGCAGGGCCTTGGCAGCATCCAGGCCGTTATCCAGCCAGCCGCCGTCGGCAGCTGCCGGGAATACCGACGCCAGGATGGTGACCAGAATAGACGCACCGATAAAGCCGAGGACAAACTTCGGGAAGCGATTCCATACTTCTGCCCAGCCTGGCTTTGCGGTCGCGGTGCCAGCGGTGGCGGCGCCACGGTCGACCTTGAGGGTGAAGTACAGCGACAGGGCCACTGCGACGAAGCCGATAAGTGCATTCTGGGTCATCTTCACGATGGCTGCGTACTCAAGTACTTCTTCACCAGCGACCGCGCCCGCAGCGGTCACGGCGGCGGTGGTATCGATGTTGCCACCAATCCAAGCGCCAGTGACTGGTGCAGACAATCCCATGAGGCTTGCCAGCCACGGCAACAGGAAGATGCTGGGGACTGCGAAGAGGATAACCAGACCTGCGGTATAGGCCAGCTGCTCCTTCTTGGCGTGGACTGCACCAGCGGCAGCCACTGCAGCAGAGACACCACAGATACTCAGCGCGGAGGCCAGCAGGGCACGCAGGTGCTGTTCCACACCCAGTACGCCGGCGAACCACCAGGTCAGCAGGAAGACACAGCTAATCAGGGCGATGGCCTGCAGAATTGCAGGTGCTGCAGCAGACACAATCACACCCAGGTTCACCGTGGAACCCAGCAACACCAGGCCAGTCTTGATAAAGAACTCCGTGCGGAAGGCAGCAGCCATCTTGTCCGCCACGCCCAGCACGGTCAGGATGCCGTTGAAGGCAAAGCCCAAGATGATGGCATAGACCGGGAACTCCACGCTTTTAGCCATCGGGCCAAACCAGGTGTCCTCAGTCCACTCCGGGACGCGGGAGACGAGGACGGATACTAAGATTGCCAGACCGAACACCAGCATAAGGCCTGCGATAGTCCATGCCGGGCTGGTCTTCTCCGCAGCAGGTGTGTTGTCCTGCTGGGCCTGTTGCTCGACTGCGTTGTCAGTCGTCGTTGCGCGAGTCATTGCTAAAACCACTCCCCGATGTCCGGCACGATGCCGCTCAAGCAAGCGACAAGCAGGATCAGACCCGCAATGGTTGCTAACCAGTCCTCGTTGAGCGAGAACTTGCCGTGTGCATCCGGGCTTTCTTGCTCCACGCCGGGTGGTTGCACATCAGCCACGGGCTGAGATGTATTAGTCATGAGGACCTTCCTGAGAAGTACTAGACCGCTAGGTATAATTATTCGCTTAATTTCGTAGACAACTTTGTCTGTAAAGATTAGACAACACAGCAGTGATGTACGACAACCAAAATATTCATATTGATAAAAATCAAGCGGCTATATCTTCTCATAAAACACTCCCCATCAGTGATCAACTGGTTTCCCAGTCAAACTAATGGGGAGTGTGACACTCACCTAGTAGCTGAGCTTGGTGCAGCTACTAGTAGTTCCCGTGGGGAAGCTAGATGATGAGTGCACCGATGGCGTAGCTGAGGAGCACCGAGACCACGATACTGACCACGCCCGGAATGAGGAATGGGTGGTTGAACACGGCCTTGCCGATACGGGTGGAGCCGGTGTCGTCCATCTCGACTGCAGCCAGCAGCGTCGGGTAGGTCGGCAGCACGAACAGTGCGGAGACTGCCGGGAATGCAGCCAGAGCGGTAAGCGGGCTGACACCGAGTGCCAGTGCGGCAGGCATAAGCGCCTTGGTGGTAGCAGCCTGCGAGTAGAGCAGTGCAGCAGCGAAGAAGAGGACCACTGCCAGCAGCCACGGGGTGGACTCGATAACGTCGCCAGCCAGGTGCTCAATGTCGTCCATGTAGTGGTTAATCAGCGTGGTGCCCAGCCAGGCAACACCCAGCACACACATCGAGGCAGACATACCGGACTTGAACACCTGGGTATTCAGCACGTCAGCAGCCGGAATCTTGGTCATCATCACGATGACGGTCGCGGCGGTCAGCATGACCGTCATGATGGCTTCGTTGCGCGGCAGGGTCGGCTCAGCAATCAGGCCGATCTGCTCGGAGGTCAGGGTAGCCCAGATCATCACCACGAGGATGGCGATAATGAAGATGATGACGGAAGCCTTCGCACCCTTTGGCGGGGTGAAATCAGTGCCAGCAACTGGCTTCTTCACCAGACCAGCGGCCATGCGCTCTTGGTAGACCGGGTCATCGGCAAGCTCTTTGCCTTCGCGGTTAGCCAGCCAGGCTGCCGGGAAGATAGCCAGGAAGGTGGCCGGAATCAGGACAGCGAGGACCTGCAGGTAACCGACGCCCATGGGCTCCAGCAGGGCGGCCATGAGCACGACGGCTGCAGAAATTGGCGAGGCCACAATAGCCATCTGCGAAGCAACAACCGAGATGGACAGCGGACGGGACGGACGAACGTCGCCTTCCTTAGCGACCTCGACGATAACCGGCAGGGTCGAGAAAGCAGTGTGGCCAGTACCGGCCAGAACGGTCATCAGCCAGGTGACAATTGGTGCGTAGTAGGTGACGCGCTTGGGGTTCTTGCGCAGGAAACGCTCGGCCAAGTTGACCAGGTAATCCATACCGCCCGCGCGCTGCATTGCGGCGATGGCGGCGATCACCGTCATGATGATGCCGATAACGTCGAAAGGAATATCTTCACGGGTAACCGGGACGCCAGTCAGGCCGAGGACGAGAACGCCTAGGCCACCTGCCATACCGATACCGATGGAACCAATGCGGGCGCCTAAGAAAATCGCGCCCAAGACTATGAGGATGTGTAGAACAACCATGGATTCTCCAAATACTTGAAGTGGCGTTAGCAGGCTTGCCAGCGCGTTGGGCTCTACATACACGCCCCGTTTCTAGCGCCCGCTTCTTATGTTCCATTGTGCCGGAACATATGCGTGATGTGCGACTTGAAATGTCCGATTGTGTTGGCACCCACACCTAATTTTGTTCATTTACCCCCGAATAAGACCTATCAACTGACAGAAACCAACTAACTGGACAGTTTCTGTGTGTTTGGTGACACAAAGAAAACCCGCACCCACTCCCCTCGTATTAAGCGAGAAGTGTGGATGCGGGTTTGTACTCAACTCAGGTTTAAGAGCCGCTTAAGGGAGTTCATCTACCCTTGGGCTACTAATCTCCCTTGAGGAGATTAGTCCTCGTCGAGGTAGAGCTGGCCGCGGAACTCTGGGTGCATCAGATTCTCAGCGGACAGGACACGGCTGAGGGTTTCTTCGTCGAGCAGGCCCTTTTCCAGGACCAGGTCCTTGACGCCCTTGCCGGTCTCGAGGGACTCCTTGGCGATCAAGTCGCCGTTGTGGTGGCCAATGAACGGGTTCAGGTAGGTCACGATACCGATGGAGTTCTCCACGTAGGCGCGGCAGACATCAGCGTTAGCGGTGATGCCGGTGACGCACTTGTCGCGCAGGGTATCCACGGCGTTGCCCATGATGCGGATGGACTGGAACAGTGCCTCGCCGATGACTGGCTCCATGACGTTGAGCTGCAGCTGGCCGGCCTCGGCAGCCATGGTGACCACGTGGTCGTTGCCGAAGATCTTGAAGCAAGTCTGGTTAACAACCTCTGGGATAACCGGGTTCACCTTGCCCGGCATGATCGAGGAGCCAGCCTGACGCGGCGGCAGGTTGATCTCGCCCAGACCAGCGCGCGGACCAGAGGACAGCAGGCGCAGGTCGTTGGAGATCTTGGACAGCTTCATTGCTGCACGCTTGATCGAGGAGTGCAGGTGGACGTAGGCACCGCAGTCGGAGGTGGCCTCGATGAGGTCACGTGCGGTCTTCATCTCCAGGCCGGTGACCTCAGACAGTGCAGCAGTGACCTGGTGGCGGTAGCCAGCCGGGGTGTTCACGCCGGTACCAATTGCGGTAGCGCCAAGGTTGATTTCCAGCAGTCGGGACTGAGCGTCACGCAGCACAGCCTGCTCTTCAGCAAGGTTGTGAGCGAAAGCCTTGAACTCGTCACCCAGAGTCATCGGGACTGCGTCCTGCAGCTGGGTACGGCCCATCTTCAGGATGTCCTGGAACTCGTTGCCCTTCTTGTGGAAGGCGGACTGCAGGGCGTCCATGCGCTCAATCAGGTTGTTCAGCGACGCGTACAGGCCCAGGCGGAAACCGGTCGGGTATGCGTCGTTGGTGGACTGAGACATGTTGACATCATCGTTCGGGTTGATGACGTCGTATGCGCCCTTTTCCTCACCCAGGTATTCCAGGGCCAGGTTGGCAACAACCTCGTTGGTGTTCATGTTCAGCGAGGTACCAGCGCCACCCTGGAAGACGTCCAGCGGGAACTGGTCCATGCAGCGACCCTCTTCGAGGATCTGGTCACATGCCCAGATGATGGCTTCGGCCTTCTTCTTCGGCAGCACGTGCAGACGGCGGTTTGCCATCGCGGTGGCCTTCTTGACCTGCACCATGCCACGGATGAAGTCCGGGATGGTGTTGATGGTCACGTAGGAAATCTGGAAGTTGTCCATGGCGCGCAGGGTGTGCACACCGTAGTAGGCGTCAGCCGGAACTTCCATGGAACCCAGCAGGTCGGTTTCCGTGCGGGTCTTGGCGTTGGTCTTTGCAGCCTTCTTCTCAGCGGTTTCGGCCTGCTGCTTGGCCGTGTCCTTATCCGCCTTGTTTACCGGAGCGGTAGCTTCAGACTTCTTCTTCTCCTCATTCTTCTTGTCGGAGGAAGCGTCCTTCTTGGAGTTTTTTGCCATGGTGGCGGGGCTCCTTAACAATCGGTGAATTAAAGGTCGATCAATGATTGATTGAACTCCCCGCCCATGGTAACTACCGCCGCGAGATAGGCTCCGCAGAGCCTATTTGTCTACCCCTAAAAGCGGGCGATCCGCAGATCCGAGGCCAGGATTGCCTCGGCGCCCAGCTGTGCCAAACGGTCCATGACCTGGTTCGCAGAGGACTTTGGCACCATCGCGCGCACAGCCACCCAGTTCTCACGCGCCAGTGGCGACACGGTCGGTCCGGTCAGGCCCGGGGTCACCGCAGAGGCATCGTCGAGATTGTCCTTATTGATGTTGTAATCAATCATCAAATAAGTTCGAGCGTGCAGAATGCCCTGGATGCGGTCCAGCAGCACCTTTTCTTCAGCGTTGGCTTCTTCGCCTTCACGCTTGATGACGACAGCCTCGGACACGCAAACCGGCTCACCGAAAGGCTCCAATCCTTGCTGGCGCAGGGTTGCACCCGTCGACACCACATCGGCAATCGCATCGGCCACGCCCAAGTGGATGGAAATCTCTACCGCACCATCCAGGCGGATAACTTCTGCGTTGATTCCACGCGCTGCCAGGTCCTCACGCACCAGGTTCGGGTACGAGGTGGCCACGCGCTTGCCTTCGAGCTTGTCGATGGACCAGTTCTCGCCTGCCGGTGCCGCGTAACGGAAGGTGGAGGAACCAAAGCCCAACGGGAGTACCTCGTTGAACTTGGTGCGGGAATCCTTTGCCAGGTCGCGGCCAGTAATGCCGATGTCGAGCACACCCTGGGCGACGTAGATGGCAATGTCCTTCGGGCGCAGGAAGAAAAACTCCACACCATTGTCGTTGTCGACAATGTTCAGAGCCTTGGAGTGGCCACGTCCCTTGTAGCCGGCTTCCTTGAGGATTTCAGTGGCAGCTTCAGACAGTGAGCCCTTGTTGGGCACAGCGCACTTAATCATGTGGGGTGACCTCCTAGAGATACTTGTAAATGTCTTCCGGGGTCAGCCCCCGCTTGATCATCATGACCTGGGTCCAGTAGATAAGCTGCGACATTTCTTCAGCCAGCTCATCATCGGACTGGTACTCGGCGGCCATCCATACCTCACCGGCTTCTTCGATGACCTTCTTGCCAATATGATGGGCCCCGGCATCCAGGGCTTCTACCGTGCCAGAGCCCTCGGGGCGTTCTTTGGCTTTAGTGGATAGTTCTGCAAAAAGGGTCTCGAAATTCTTCACGGGAACCAATTGTTCCACAGAAACCTCTAATGTGCAGGCATTCACCCCGTCCGAGTTTTAACGGCTTGCTAATGTTGCAAACCATGCATACACATCATCGGCTGTGGCGCCAGCGATGTGCGAGCCAGAATGCAGAGTGGCGATGGGCACTACCCCATCTGGAATCGGCATCGACTCAGTTTCTGGCAGACCGATGACCTGACAACCCGCATCGCGGGCAGCGCGCATGCCGTTGTAGGAGTCTTCAAAGACCAAGCACTCCTCCGGTGCTTTGTCCACACGTCGCGCTGCTTCCAGATACATCTCTGGTGCTGGCTTGCCGACGCTAACCTCATCACCGCAGATGGTATCGACGAAGAAGTCCCGGCCAATGGCATCAATCGCCGGGTCAGCGACGTAGCGCTCCGTATTGGTCGTGACCAGCATCGGGATGCCATCACCGTGCAACTGCTGCAGTAGCGGACGCACGCCCGGGAAGACATCCAACTGCTCAGCAAAAAGCCCGCGCACCGTGCTAAACATCACCTGGCGGTAGTGCTCTTCATCGCCCGGCTGCAGCTGCACCCCGGCATGTCGTGCACAAATGCCCAGTGTCTTCGAAAAAGTCGCGCCGACGGTTTGCTGGCGCAATTCCGGGGTCAACCGCTTGCCCAGCTTTTCCGACAGCTGGTAGGTCGCCTGGCCCCAGAGCGGCTCAGAGTCAGTCAGCGTGCCATCCATGTCCCAAAAGATGGCCGCTGGTGCCACAGGTGTCATCAAAAAGTAGTTCTCCTGTACAAACGCCTTAGAAATCGAGTTCTGGAATCTGGTTGAGGGCTTCATCATCCGCACCGGTCGAGGCCGAGGCGTTGTAGATGATTTCGCTCAGCTCGTCCTTTTCTTCCGGCTCCAGGACGGCGTCGGCATGCTTGCGGTTGAACTTCGCCAGCTTTGCGATGTGCGGCTGCAGCAGCTTCGATAGCGCAGAGCCATCCGGATCATCGGGCAAGGAGTCGAGATCCTGCAGCAGGGCCTCCAGAATCTTCTTCAGCTCTGGGAGCACGCCTGGGTCAAAAGGCTGCTCCCAGAATTCCTTTTCGTCTTCTTTGAGGTAATCGCCGGTAGCGAAGGAATGCAGGTTGTCGATGAACTCGTCGATGGTGGGCTGGAACTCTGCGCGAATGCTCATGCCCTTGATATTGCCTTACTTGCGGCTTACCTGCACGCCCAACAGCGAATCTAATGCGAGGGCAACCAACTCACCGGCCTGTGGGTCGTTCTCCCCGCGGTCGCCGGCGGCCCACTCATCGACAGCTGCCAGTGCGGCCGGGGTATCGACGTCGTTGGCCAAGCTGGCGCGCAGCTTATCGACGACCTGCTCGGCATGCGCCATATCACCTGGGTTTTCCACGGCTTCAGTCCACGCAGCAAGCTGCTGCTTGGCCTTGTCGAGGACCTCGTCCGACCAGTCGCGCTCAGCGCGGTAGTGACCGGCGAAAATGCCCAAACGAATAGCCGACGGGTCTTCACCCTGTTCGACGAGCTTGTGGACGAAGACCAGGTTGCCCAAGGACTTCGACATTTTGGTACCATCCAGGCCAATCATGCCGGTATGGACGTAGAAGTTCGCCATGCGCTCTACACCGAGTGCTGCCTCGGCGTGTGCTGCAGAGAACTCGTGGTGCGGGAACTTTAAGTCGCTGCCGCCGCCTTGAATGTCAAAGGACTTGCCCAAACGGTTGGTGGCAATCGCAGAACACTCCACGTGCCAGCCCGGACGGCCCGGACCGAAGGGAGAATCCCAGGAAGGCTCACCGGGGCGCTCAGCTTTCCAGATCAGTGCGTCCAACGGGTTGCGCTTACCCTTGCGATCCGGGTCGCCGCCACGCTCGGCAAAGAACTCCGCCATCTGCTCGTCGTTGTAGTTGGACTCGTAGCCAAACTGCTGTGTGGCATCGACAGAGGCGTAGACGTCCGGGTACTCCTCATCGTCGACGACGTAAGCCGCACCGTTGTCCAACAGCTTGCCGACCATCTCAATAACTTCGTCGACAGACTCCATCGCGCCGATGTAGTCCTGCGGCGGGAAGACAGACAGCAGCTCCATATCGGAGCGGAACAAATCAATCTGGGAGTCGCCCAGCTCGCGCCAGTCCACGCCGTCGCGCTCTGCACGCTCGAAGAGCGGGTCGTCGACGTCGGTGATGTTTTGGACGTAATGGACCTGCTTGCCCTGGTCCAGCAGCTGCCGGTAAATCAGGTCAAAGGTCAAGTAAGTAGCAGCATGCCCCAGATGCGTTGAGTCATAAGGGGTGATGCCGCAGACATACATGGTCGCGGTATCCCCTGCGATCTCCACCGGTCGTAGGCGTTGGTCCGCAGAGTCATATAAAGACAGCGAATGCGCCTTACCGGGTACAGGTGCGAAGTCAGGTACTGGCCATGATTTCATGCTGACTATCGTAGCCCGCCTCTCCCGGCAGGCGCATCACCGCATCACTTTAAGGCTGAAGCACTCCAATGCCCAGCAGGAGCATGACCAGCAAGCCGACCGGGATGCGGTAGGCGGCGAACCATGCGAAGGAGTGGTTGGAGACGAACCTCAGCAACCACGCAATGGCGGCATAACCAACGACGAAGGCCAGCGCGGTGCCAACGAAGAGCTGCAGACCCGACGCGGACTGGCCCACGGTGGGACCGAAGGCATCGGGAAGCGAGAACAGCCCCGAAGCCAGCACAGCGGGAATCGCAAGCAAGAAGCTAAAACGAGTGGCCACCTCACGGTCGAGGCCTAAGAACAAACCACCGGAGATGGTGCCGCCGGAGCGAGATACGCCCGGAATCAGCGCGAGACACTGGCAAAAGCCCATGACGATGGCATCTTTCATGTTCAGCTCATCAAAGCCACGGTTCTTCTTGCCCACCTTCTCGGCTGCAATGAAGACAAAGGAGAACAGCACCAGCATGGAGGCGGTAATCCACAGGTTGCGCAGGTTATCGCGAATCAGATCCTTGCCCAGCAGGCCAATGACACCGATCGGGATGGAGCCGACGATAACCATCCAGCCCATCTTCCAGTCCTGGCCGCGGGTCTCGGGCTTGACCCAACCGCGGCACCAGCCGGTGAGAATCTGCCAAATCATCTTGGCGAAGTAGACCACCACGGCCAGCTCAGTACCCAGCTGAATCACCGCGGTAAAGGAGGCACCAGCGTCTTGCCCCCAGAAAAGCTCAGAGACAATACGCAGGTGTCCCGAGGAGCTGACAGGCAGAAATTCCGTTAGGCCCTGCACGATAGACAAAACGATGACCTGCACCCAGGACATCGGCTCAGCGGCGGGCTCTACCGCTTGAGCAAGAGTCGATACGTCATTCACTCGGAACAGCCTACAACGACCACGTCGGACTTAGGGATTCAACAACACGCGCTGCTAGGATTAACAAGCGTGAAATCACAGCTTGGTTTGAAAAAAGTACTGCCCGCTGCCGCTCTCAGCGCGACTGCCCTGGTGTTAAGCGCCTGCCAACCGGAAGTCGGTGTCGGTGGCGACCCCGAGACCGCAGTTCAAGCCAACGCAACCCCGGCGGACTCCCCACAGGATGCCAGCCCGGACGGTGAGCACGTCGAGTTCGCTCATGACGTCGAGGACATGGATGCCGTTGCCGACACCATTTCTGTGCGCAGCGGCGAGTCCCTTTTCATTGGCACCCAGGCCGACTTTGCAGGCGACGATGCGACTGAGGTCTCCATCGATGCTGCCTGCGGCGATCTCTCCGCTACTGCAGATAAGTTCGTCCTCGCCTGCGGCGATAAGGTCCTGTTCTTCAACCCTGACTCCCCGGATTCCCCAGAAGAGCTGGCAGTCGATGAAGAAGAGCCAGTCACTGTAGCTACGCAGCTTTCCGATGGCGCCGTCTTCGTCGGCTCCGCCAACTCTCCTATCGTCGGCATCTACCGCGATGGCGAGCGCGATGAGGAAATCGAGGTCGAGGAAGGCTCCGACCAGATGCTGGCCGTGCCGAACGACGATGTCGAAGATGGCGTCGTGCGCATTCTGCGTGCCGATTCCACCATTCAAAACGTCGACTGGACCGAAAACCGCGCTGGCGGTCGCCTGCGTGTTGGCCAGGGCGTAGGCGAAATCGCCGTTGGTGACAATGGCGTCGTTGTAGCGGCCGATACCGCTGGTGAGCGCATTGCCATCTACACCAGCCGCGACGTTGTCCGCCTGCATCAGTACGGCAACACCGAGGGTATTCCGTGGGCTGTGGCCTGGGATAACTCCCGCAACCTGGCCTGGGCTGCCACCACCGACAACAACCAGGCGGAGGCTTTCGAGATTTCCTCCGGCGCACCGAAGTCCGTTGGCACCATCAACACTGTCGCGGATGCACAAAGCATGGCAGTGCTTGACGATGGCACCGTGGTCACCGCCTCTGCCACCGGTGATGGCCTGCAATTTGTCAGCGATCCTGACCTGGATTCTGCCGACGATGCAGCTACCGATTCTGAGTCTGGAGAATAAACAATGAAAAAGACCCTTGGTATGCAGGTCCGCGACAAGGCCTATCAGCTCGCCCTGAAAGGCATGTTCCGCATGGATCCGGAACAAATCCACGTGGTGATGAACCGCGCGATTGGTTTGCTGCACTCTGCTGGCCCGCTGAACCGTGCACTCAACCGCGTGTGGCCGGTCAATGATCCGGTCCTCCACCAAGAAGTCTTTGGCGTGTCCTTCCCACGCCCGCTCGGCTTGGCTGCTGGCTTTGATAAGAATGCCGCTGCTGCCGATGCCTGGGGCCCGATTGGCTTTGGCTACGCCGAATTAGGCACCGTCACCGCCGAGGGCCAGCCTGGTAACCCGACTCCGCGCTTGTTCCGCCTTAAGGCGGACAAGGCCATTTTGAACCGCATGGGCTTTAACAACGAAGGCGCCCTGAATGCTGCAGAAAACCTGCGCAAGCGCCGCTACCACGACCCCATCGGTATCAACATCGGCAAGACCAAGGTCACCCCGGCTGAAAAAGCCATTGACGACTACCGTCGCTCGGCTTCCGTACTCGGCGAGCTAGCCGACTACCTCGTGGTCAACGTGTCTTCTCCCAACACCCCGGGTCTGCGTGACCTGCAGGCAGTCGAATCCCTGCGCCCGATTCTCTCCGCAGTTCAGGAATGCACCACCCGCCCAGTCTTGGTGAAGATTGCCCCGGACCTGTCCGACGACGACGTCGACGCCGTGGCCGACCTCGCACTCGAGCTCAACCTGGCCGGCATCGTGGCCACGAATACCACTATCTCCCGCGAAAACCTGCAGACCCCAGCCAACGAGGTCGAAGCCATGGGAGCTGGCGGTGTATCAGGCCCACCCGTTGCCGCACGTTCCCTGGAAGTCCTGCGCCGCCTACATGACCGCGTCGGTGACCAGCTCGTGATCATCTCCGTCGGAGGCATTAGCACCCCAGAACAGGCCTGGGAGCGCATCACCAGCGGCGCTAGCCTGCTGCAGGGCTACACTGGCCTGATTTACGGCGGTCCAGACTGGATCCAGCACATCCACCAAGGCATCGCGGCCCAGGTCCGCGCCCACGGCCTGGGCAACATCAGCCAAGCTGTTGGCTCCGGCCTGGAGTGGAAGAAGCTCTAAGAAAACTACTAAAGCGACCTCACTGAAACAGTGAGGTCGCTTTTCTTTTGCCTGTTTCGCTCGCGGTTATTACATCAGGGTGCGACGCAAAATCAGCGAGCACAGTACTGCTGCACCGGCGTACATGACTACCCAGTATTGCTCTTGGATCATCAATGCCTCCCGGGACAGGAATTGGCTGAAGATGACCAGCAAGACTGAAATAACCAGAGCGATGACCTGGACCTTGCTTGCGCTTTGATTCTTGCTGACGGTAGCGAAGCCACCGAGGATCAATGCGGCTAGACAGAGTGCCAGCTTCGAGTAGGTCCACTCAAAAGGTGCTCCCCATCCGTCTTGAAAGACAGACAGGACGGCAAAAAGGAAAAGAACAGAGGCAAGCGCCATAAAAGCGCCACCGACCCGCAGTGCGAGCGGGATGGTGGCGCCTGGCGCCGAATCTTGAGTATTCGACATCAGCTTCTTTCTAAAAGGTGCTTACTTCTCTTCGTACCAGCCCCACAGGATCGCACGACCCAGGGCGTGGAAGTGAAGGTTAAAGCCCAGGACGGTCGGGGAAGAATCCGGATCGATGTCCAGCTTCTCCTCATCGACTGCGTGAACAGCGTAGATGTAGCGGTGCGGTGCGTGACCTGCCGGTGGCTGTGCACCGTAGTAGGTGCGCTCACCGGAGTCGTTGCGCAGGGAGACCACACCTTCGATGCCGAGGTCCTCAGCAGCGCCTGCATCGGAAGGCAGCTCGCTGACATCGGCTGGGATGTTAAAGGCAGCCCAGTGCCAGAAACCAGACGCAGTCGGTGCATCCGGGTCAAAGCAGGTAACAGCCAGGGACTTGGTGCCCTCCGGAAGGTTGGACCACTCCAGCTGCGGGGAAACGGACTGCGGAGCACGCAGCTTCTCTTCCAGTTCGTCACCATCTACCAGGTCAGCAGAGGACAGCGGGAAGGAAGGCAGGTCGCGCAGCGGTGCGTATGGGTCAGGGCCAGGGAAACGAGAATCATTGAAATCAGTCATGCTTCCTTTGTACCGGACATCACACACTACTGTCGATGCAACGCCGATCTCATTTGCAGTGGTGGGCTAGGCAGTCATCGACACGCATTGCACCGAAGGTTTCCTACTTACACCCCTGGAATTTATGCCCCACCTGGAGATTTGTCCTAAAAGTTCAATTCGCGCTAGAGTATTCGAGTGCCCAGCCGAGAGGCTGTAAACAAACACCCTGCCCGGGTGGCGGAATGGCAGACGCGCTAGCTTGAGGTGCTAGTGTCCTATTAACGGACGTGGGGGTTCAAGTCCCCCTCCGGGCACAAACGCAAGGCCTGGAAACTTATTGTTTCCGGGTCTTTTTGCATTGGTTATAACTCACCCACTCGTGGAGGGTGCATGCACTCGTTAAAGACGGCACTACAAGGCTTTGCGGATTTCCTCCGCAGCTTGGCCAGTTCGGCGTGGGCAACCATGCGCGGCTGGTCGGTGGCCCGCTGGTGCCTAACCATTGCAGCAATCGTCGCTGTCGTTAGCCTTCTTATCTGGGTCGATATCCCCGACCTCAACCTCCTACGCGAGTGGGCGGAACGCTTAGGGCCCTGGTTTATCGTCGGCTTCATCGTATGTTATGTCATCTTTACGCAGTTTCCACTGCCCCGCACGGTGTGGACGGTTGCCGCGGGTGTTCTCTTTGGCCCTTGGCTAGGCCTGAGCGTCGCATTGGTCTCGCTGACCATTTCGGCAGCACTGTCACTGACTATCGTGCGGTGGCTGTTGGGCGATTGGATTCGGCCCCACCTGGCCCACCCCGCCGTATTCAAAATCAACGCCCACTTAGAGCGCCGTGGCTGGTTGGCCGTCGGCTCGCTGCGCATGGTCGCCGGCGTGCCCTTCTCCATCCTCAATTACGTCGCCGCACTGACCCCTATCCCCTTCGCGCACTTTGTCGTTGCCACCACAATTGGATCCATCCCGACCACCGCACTGGGTGTTTTCTTTGGCGATGCCCTTGCCGGCGAACCGCATCCCGCATTGATTGCAGCCATCGTCTTCTTCGCAGCACTTGGTCTGGTGGGCTTGTATCTGGATAGCAAGGTGCCCACTCGCGTGCAGTCAAGGAAGAAAGGTAGACTCGATTAAGTTGACCAAGGCCAAGGAGGAATAAAGCATGTTTGCTGTTCATGCCCGTTACCGGGGACGTTCGGTGCGTCGCGCAGAACTCGTCCAGCGTTCCGCAGAAGCCCTGTCCACCCTGGAAGGTGTCGGCGAGTTCCAGGTCCTTGGCGTGGAAGATATTTGTGCCGTCGTGGACTCACCTACTGCAGTGTGCGACTTGGCCATGGCATTGCTTGCCGATGGCGACTGGGCCATCGGCATCGGCGTCAGCCCCGGCCACCCACGCAGCGCTGATACTATCCGCTCGGTTGCTACCGCCGCACTGAAGAAGTCCGCGCGCCCGGGCAACGTGTATGCCAAGACCAATCAGCGCGGTCGCGCTAGTGAAGCCCAGGACATCGCCGCCGCCTTCGCACTCTTAGGCTTTGTGCTCAACAAGCGTTCGATGGAAGGCCGCGAAGCAACCTCGCTGGTGCGTTCCGGCATGAATCAGAATGAAGCAGCCGCCGAGCTCGGCATTTCCAAGCAGGCCATGTCCCAGCGCCTGCACGCAGCAGGCTGGGCAGCTGAAACCGCCGGCTGGCAACTTGCAGTTAACCTGCTCGACCGCGCCAACGCCGAAGTTTAGAAACTTCGGACAACTAGAGTAAGTCTTCTTTGCTCAGTTCTGGTGTCGTGACGAAGTCGACGAGACGCTCCACGGCACCAATGAGGCTAGAATCCAGATCCCTGAAAGAATTCACGGCGTTGTAGACACGGCTCCAGCCCTCCTTCGGATCGGACCAGCCCACTCGTTTGCAGATTCCGGTCTTCCAATCCTCGCCATAAGGCACGTCCGGCCATTCTTTTAGACCGACTCGTTCGGGTTTTACAGCTGCCCAGATATCAATGAAGGGGTGACCGGTCACCAGCACGGACTCGCCGAGCCGCTGGGTCATGCGGGTTTCCTTGGAGCCTTCCACCAGGTGGTCAGCCAACACGCCCACGCGGCGGCCGGGTTCCGGCTTAAATTCGGCAATGCGTTCTTTTAGGTTGTCTAGGCCTTCGAGGTATTCGACCACGACACCTTCCACGCGCAGGTCATGTCCCCAGACCTTCTCCACAATCGCTGCGTCGTGGATACCTTCGACCCAGATACGCGAGGGCGCTGCGACCTTCGCCTGGACGTTTTCGACACGACGCGAGCCCGAGTTCGACTTCCGCGGTGCTTGCTTCTCCACGTAACGGGTTAGCGTGACTGGCTTACCTTCTAGCAGGAATCCACCTTTCACCAGGTTGAACACGCGCTCGACACCATGGCGGTCTTCTAGGCGCACGACCTCGCCATAGACAGTCTTATCTACTCCCATAACCGCGCCGACGAAGTCATCGCCGCGCACTTCCACGACCATGCCTGGCTTGGCGGGCACCACCGGGTACTCCTTTGGTTTGGAACGGGCGTGGCCGGAAAAAATATCACCAGCGTAGGGATCAATACTCATGGGCGCTGATCTTATCTACTAGACTGTCCCGCCATGGATATGCGCGCCGAGGTGTGGTCACCCGTCCAAAACTGCGCCGTCTGGCTCGGCGCGTGGCTCTACGGGCACGAGTCGACTGACGATCTCCTGCAGGCTCTCACTGAGCTAGGCGGGCGCCCCGAAACCCACGACGAGGCACCCTTTATCGATCTGTTCAGCGAGTTGCGGGCTAATACCGCAGAGCTTATCGATGCCCCGTTTACCCAACCTCTGCTGCGCCTCGTCCTTGCAGGGCCGGGTGATCCGCCGGCATTGCCCGCTGGCTCTCGTGCTGCGGCAGTTGCTGCGGATAACAACGCCGGCGCAATCATAGCTCGCACCAACGATCCCGATAGTCACTTTATTCTCATTCCCCACTTACGCCCCAACTCAACCGTGTGGGAGGCGATTTATCAGGAAGGTCCACTCCCCGCTCCCGCCTGGTTGAGCCCCGGCGATGCCGATCGACTACTCGCCCAAGCTACCGAGCAATCCGCGTTACTCATCGAAGCAACGGGCATGAAGTCAGAGAAACTCCCCGACCCGCGCCTCACCGTCGGTACGCTTAGCGACTTCTATGACACCCCAGGCCTCCCCAGCAGCATTCCGGGACGCGCGGCAAAGCTTTTTGCCCGCGCTGACCGCGTGGCCGCCATCATTGAGACTGTAAAGGAAAGAGCCGCGGACCATCGTTTCGATCCGCAGCTCCTTATGTTGGGACGACACATCCGTGCCGCCCGCGTGGCAGGTGTTAGTTACGCACTTGCCGACTTTGCGCGCTGACGACGCAGCGACCAAATATCGCAGCAGCCCTCAGCACACGGCTCACCGTTGACGGTGCAGCCCTGAATTGTCACGTTGCCGGTGCTCTCCCACTCCTTGTCGTAGATCTGCTCTTCAATCAGATCCGCGACCATGGAAGCGAAGACCTCAGACAGACCAACGGTCACGGCACGCTCCACGGCAATGCCCTTTTCATCGGCAGCCTGCTTCAGCTCAGTATCCAGATCCCAGACGACCTCCATGTGGTCGGTGATGAAACCGATTGCACACACAGCGACCGCGTCCACGCCATCGGATTCGTGAATTTCCTCAGTGTGGTCGACGATGTCCGGCTCGAGCCACGGCACGCGCGGGTCACCAGAACGGGACTGCCAGACCAAGTCGTAGTCTTCGATGCCAGCTTCCTTCGCTACCAACTTGGCGGCGTCAGCAACCTGGCGGGAGTAGATGTGCTTATCCCCCTCGGCGCCACCAACCTCATCGTGTGCATCCGGCACCGAGTGCGCAGTAAAGAGCACGCGGGTGTTGCGGCCTTCAGGCAGCTTTGCGATAGCCTCTCGCAACGAGCGTGCGTTCTCCGCAATGAACTTCGGATGATCGTAGAAGTGACGCAGCTTGGTGAAATCAATCTGCGGCAGCCCCTTCTCTTCCAGATGAGCGCGCAGATTGGTGATGTCTTCGTCGTACTGCCGGCACGCGGAGTAACCACCCCAAGCCGACGTGGCAAACACGAGTGCGTTGCGAACGCCATCGTTAGCCATCTGCTCCACGGCTTCTGCGCCGAAAGGATGCCAGTTACGGTTACCGAAATAGATCGGTAGATTATGTCCGCGTTTTTTCAGTTCCGCATTGACGTTGTCGATCAGTGCACGGTTCTGCTCATTCAGCGGGCTCTTACCATCGAAGTGGAAATAGTGCTCACCTACTTCCACGAGGCGTTCACGCGGGATTCCACGTCCGCGGGTGACGTTCTCCAAAAATGGGACGACCTCCTCGTTTCCTTCCGGACCACCGAAGGAAAGAACGAGGAGGGCGTCATAATCACGGGCAGGCTGTTGTGCGTCAGTCATGCCCTGATTCTAGCAACCAGAGGTTGCGGCTTAGAGGAGGCGCACGGCGTGCGGGGACATACCCGAGTAGCGCACCGGAGTCTTTTGGACATTCTGTCCGGACTGCGGGGCTTCTAGCATCATGCCGTCGCCAAGATAGATAGCTACGTGGTGGTTACCGCTCGGGCCGTAGAAGATGAGATCACCACGCTGCATCTCATCCGGGCTAATCTTCTCACCGTGCTGGTACTGGGAGCCGGTGTAGTGCGGCAGGGAGATACCTGCTGCAGCAAAGGCGTAGAGCACCAGACCGGAGCAGTCGAAACCGACCTTGTTGTAGTCACCGTGGCTGTCGGCAGTGCCGCCATCACGGATGCCCTTGGTCGGGCCGTTAGCATCGCCGCCACCCCAGGCGTAAGGAACGCCAATCTGGGACTCGGCGCGAGCAATCACGGATT
This sequence comes from Corynebacterium camporealensis, assembly GCF_000980815.1. NCBI lineage: Bacteria > Bacillati > Actinomycetota > Actinomycetes > Mycobacteriales > Corynebacteriaceae > Corynebacterium > Corynebacterium camporealensis. Next base: position 1,293,919 of record NZ_CP011311.1, read on the forward strand.
CGATGAGCTGATCGCGACCCATGTCGCTGACTTCTTCAGAAGCTTCTTCAGTCACCGAGTTCGAATCTTCCAGACCTTCCAGGACACCATCCAGGGAGCCGGCGAGTTCGGATTCTTCCTCCGATACCTCAGAGCCTTCACCCTGCAGAGCCATCAGCTGAGAAGAAGTCTCTGCCATAGCATCGAAATCCCAGTCACCCAGGCTGCCGGCATGATCCGGCTGGGAGCTTCCGACGATGGCAGCTGCCGCACCAAGTGCCGGCACAGCCAACTGCTGGAGATCGTCGTTGCTTGCCAACTCGGATGCGACCTGAGACGAAGTCTCGGCCATATCCGATGCGGTAGAAGAAGCGTCCTCGACTGTCGATGCGTCAACCGAAGAACCAGACTCGGATGCCTCGGAGCTCGTTGCAGCAGCCTCGGAGCTAGCCTCAGAAGTCTCCTCCGACGAGGTGGACTGAGACCGCGATTCGGTTGCGTCCTCAGCATCGACAGTCACGCTTTCAGGCTCACGAGAGGTCGACTCACGCGGAGTCAAAGCCTGCTCGCTTACCTCACGAGACTGCGATGCAGAGCGCTCAGAGGTGCGCTCAGTGTTCGCTGAGTCAACGTTAGAGGCCTGACGTGAACTGCGATCGTTCTCGTTATTAGACAAGGCATTAGACTTGTCATCGGCAGGTTCGTCTAGTCCTCGCTCTTGATTTAGGCGAGTTTGGACACGCTCCTGCTCTTCGACGAGACGCTCACGCTCAGCGTTGCGCTCTTCGACCTGAGTCAGGCTCTCATCCAGGGTGCGACGTGCTTCAGCTTCAGCGTTGACGGCACGCTCTTCGCGGGCATCGGCAAGCTGCTGCGCCTTTCGCAGAGTCGACTCCTGGTTGGCCTTCTGGGTACGCACGCGCTCGAGATCATCGACAACGCCTTGCTGCTTTTCAGTCTCGGTGCGTAGGTATGCCTGACGCTCCAGCTGAATCTCGCGTGCTTCTGCACCCGAGGCGGCAGTGATTGCCTGCGAGGTATTCGCACGGCGGTATGCGGTCTGCGACAGATCATCGAGCTTGCCCTGTGCGGTTTCCAGATCAGACTGGGCACCATTGAGGTCTTCACGAGCCTTCTCTGCACCGCGGCGAGCCTGGGCTGCCTCAGTACGAGCGTCGTTGAGGTTCATCAGTGCCTGGTTGACGAGCTCTCGGTAGTAACCGATTTCGCCTTCCACGCGCTGGACTTCTGCCTGCACGTCGGCAACGAGGCCGGCGAGGTCCGCAACACCAGTGCTGCTGGACGACAGAACTTCATCGATATTGTCGAGCGGCTGCGCGCTGGCAACCATCGGAGTGGTAGTGCTGACGAGGGACAGTGCTGCGGTCGATGCGACTGCAGCGTAGATCTTGCGCAGTCGGTTGCCGCGCTTCTTCTTATTGGTGGCCACGAGGATTCTCTCCTAGAACCCACTTCTTCCCCATTACCAACCGTGTAGGCACTACATCGGGCCGCTAAAAAGGCTAGCCAGGCATAGGAATGCCCGGGCCATGGACCATCAATTTCGCACAAACGACGACCCATGTCCTTATTCTGGCCCACCTACACAGCCGGGATTTTGTGCATGCTGCTGCCGACCTCCTACTCAAGGCGCGCTTGAGTCGAGCCACGACGGTTCTAGAGCCTGCACCTGCAATAGACACACAGGTACCTACAGCGGTCTCCCTACACTTCGACCGAGCCAATCTACGGCTTCACGATGCTGTAGCTGCAGCAAAGACAGCTCTACTAACGCCAATAAACATCAACATGAGTCAGCTGTTCTTCGCGCAGAACTGGCCAAAGTCAGGTCACGCTGGAACTCTATCCACCACCATGGCGGCGTTTGCTTCGTACGGACGAGCACTACTTCCCAATCAATAGCGTCCCGCATCAACGGAGTACCTGAAGTACTGCCTATCGACGTCTGGACCACTACTAGCGCTCGCAGCGAAGTCATGGACTCAACGTCCACTACGCCACAATCTGGCAACCCGGGCCTTCCTGCGATCCACACTCAACACCGCGGGACGGCGGCCACAGCGACAGCACGCATGGTGCCGGCGGGCCTAACCGCACTTCCACGACGCAGGTGCGGTCCACACTCAGTGAACCCTCACACGGAGGCGTCTCAACGATATGAATTCCGCCCCACCGATACCTCTCCGGACACGCCCCCTAGGAGGGCCTGTCCGAAAAGACACCGAAGGCACGCAACGACGCCTCATCCCTTTCGAGAAAAGTGGATGTTTAAGTCTCTTTAAAAATTTCGAACATTATCATCGACCACATTCCAATTCGAATGCTCCCCCGCTCTGCCTCTCGGCGAGCAAGTCGGTCACGTGCCAGACGGTGAACCTCAATCCTTCTTCGTGGCGCTCGCGGCGTGCTTCCCCACATACCCGTGCGTCATATCGATTGAGAGTCAAGGCTTGGCCCATGAACTAATGGAACAAGAATCAACCTGTGAGTCGATACTCGAACCATACGCCACTGCCACCACGCATTGCACGCCTTCCACATAATTCACATTGGTTGGGCTAAACCTCATGCGTTAATGCGACCTGTTCACCTGCAACGATTTTGTTACCTAGCCGTTACTGTAACCTTTGTCACATTTATCGTTTTGAGGTGTGTCGCGCCGTCTGCCCACCGGGCGCACGTCACTTTCACAACCACTTCCCCACTGCCAAAGTAAAGGCAGGGTGGTTGACTCGCCCCTTCCCCACTGCCGCCAGGAAGGGAGAAAACACACTGCCGTGAGCGTCCAGATTTATTCCCACGGCGCCTGGAACCGACTTTTTAGACCGGTTTCAAGGTCACAATTTCGCGTCACTTTGACGCGTCGAGACTGTCTATTTGGGATGAAATTTGGACTCAGATCGGCCCCGCCAGAGCGCTCGTAGAGCCGTCGCCGAGCGCCGTTCGGCGATCGAATTTCGCCTACAGTTTTTCGAACAAAGGTAAATTTTTAGGCCCGATTTTTCGTCACTCCAGACCCGCGACGGGAGTCTCGCGGAGCCTGTTTTGAGACTCGCTGAGTGTCGGCCAGAGTCGTCGACTGGACGCCTCGTTGGGAGCTGCGCCACGCACTCACGGACACCGCCGCGATGAGAATCAGGACGGCGAGGCTTACCCAGATCCACGGAATACAGAAGCTGTCGAGTTCGCCATAGAAGGTCTCGAGAAGAGTGACTTGGTCGGCTCCGGGTGGGACGGCTTGTTGTGCGGTCTCGATTTCGGCGCGACTCAGTGAGTCACTCACCGCAGAGACGCGCCCCGGGACTTGGACGATAACGGTGTCGAGTCCGGAAGCATTCTGTAAATCAGTGGCGATATCGCGGGCGTCGGCGAGGCTGTCTAATTGGACGTCGACTACCGCTACCCCGTGCCCGGGCTGCAACGCATCGATAACTGGTTGCTGGACGTCTTGATTATTAGCCAACTCAGGATTGGAGTACGCCACGCCGTCATCGGCAAGCTGTGCCCCGAGGGCATCAATATCGACACTGTCCGGGACCATGCGTTGAACGTCACTTTCCTTAGATCTCTATAGGCACATTGCCCACATAGGGTATAGCCCTGCCGGAATCCCACACTGGCGGCGCGCCGAATGTTGCAAAAGGTGAAAACAGAACGCTCGTACTGTTATAATCCCAGCAGTCGTTGGTTCTGTTCTCTACAATGGAGAAATGAACCATCGCGTTCTTCTCGCCCCTGGCGTCGTTCCCCATGACTCCTTATATAAGGACTATGCACGCGGCGCTTCAGTGGCTGTGAACTTTAGTTCTACCAACAAGGAATGGAGCTCCCTGTGACTGAAAGCTTGAACTCCTTCAATGCCAAGAAGACTCTTGACGTCAACGGTAAGTCCTACGACTACTTTGACATCAACGCTGTCGAAGGCCTGGAGAAGCTGCCCTACTCCCTCAAGGTGCTTGCTGAGAACCAGCTGCGCTACGAGGACGGCTCGAACGTAACCAAGGATCACATCAACGCCCTGGCTAACTGGGATCCGGAAGCAGAGCCAGACACCGAAATCCAGTTCACCCCGGCACGTGTGCTGATGCAGGACTTCACCGGTGTTCCCTGTGTCGTCGACCTGGCAACCATGCGTGAGGCAATCTCCGCACTGGGTGGCAAGCCGGAGCAGGTTAACCCGCTGAACCCGGCCGAGATGGTCATTGACCACTCCGTTATTACCGAGGCCTTCGGTTCTGCCGACGCACTCGAGAAGAACGTTGAAATTGAGTACCAGCGCAACGAAGAGCGCTACCAGTTCCTGCGCTGGGGTGCAGAGAACTTCTCTAACTTCCGCGTTGTGCCTCCAGGAACCGGTATTGTCCACCAGGTCAACATCGAGTACCTGTCCCGCGTCGTCTTCGACAACGAGGGCCTGGCATACCCGGATACCTGTATCGGTACCGACTCCCACACCACCATGGAAAACGGCCTGGGTATCCTGGGCTGGGGCGTTGGCGGCATCGAGGCAGAGGCTGCCATGCTGGGCCAGCCGGTCTCCATGCTCATCCCGAAGGTTGTCGGCTTCAAGCTGACCGGCGAGATCCCGACCGGCGTTACCGCAACCGACGTGGTGCTGACCATTACCGAGATGCTGCGTGAGCACGGCGTGGTTCAGAAGTTCGTCGAGTTCTACGGCAACGGTGTGAAGTCCGTGCCGCTGGCAAACCGTGCAACCATCGGCAACATGTCGCCAGAGTTCGGTTCCACCGCTGCGATCTTCCCGATCGACGAAGAGACCATCAAGTACCTCGAGCTGACCGGCCGTCCGCAGGAGCAGATCGACCGCGTCGAGGCTTACGCCAAGGCTCAGGGCATGTGGCTCGAGCAGGATGCTCCGGAGGCTAAGTACTCCGAGTACCTCGAGCTGGACCTGTCCACCGTGGTTCCGTCCATCGCTGGCCCGAAGCGTCCGCAGGACCGCATCCTGCTGACCGAGGCTAAGGAGCAGTTCCGTAAGGACCTGGGCACCTACACCTCCGACGAGGTCGTTGCTGACGAGTCCACCAAAGAAGCTGCCCGCATGACCGCTGAGGGTGGCACCGTGGATGAGGATGGCGATGTCACCGGCGGCCTGAACCAGTCCCGCTCCGGTGAGGGCGAGTCTGCAGCTAAGGGCTCCTCCGGCCGTCAGTCCAACCCGGTTACCGTTACCTCCCCGAACGGTGGCGAGTACACCCTGGACCACGGCATGGTTGCTATCGCTTCCATCACCTCCTGTACCAACACCTCGAACCCGTCCGTCATGGTCGGTGCCGGCCTGATTGCCCGCAAGGCAGCCGAAAAGGGCCTGAAGTCCAAGCCATGGGTTAAGACCATTTGTGCTCCGGGCTCCCAGGTTGTGGACGGCTACTTCCAGCGTGCAGACCTGTGGAAGGACCTGGAGGCCCTCGGCTTCTACCTCTCCGGCTTCGGCTGCACCAGCTGTATCGGTAACTCCGGCCCGCTGCCGGACGAGGTCTCCGATGCCATCAACGAGTACGACCTGGCAGCAACCGCTGTTCTGTCCGGTAACCGCAACTTCGAGGGTCGCATCTCCCCGGACGTCAAGATGAACTACCTGGCGTCCCCAATCATGGTGATCGCTTACGCTATTGCCGGCACCATGGACTTCGACTTCGACGAGCAGCCGCTGGGCCAGGATCAGGATGGCAACGATGTCTACCTGAAGGACATCTGGCCTTCTCCGGAGGAGATCGAGGACACCATCCAGTCCGCTATCTCCCGCGAGCTGTACGAGGCTGACTACGCTGACGTCTTCAAGGGCGACGACGCATGGCGCGCACTGGACGTTCCGGAAGGCGAGACCTTCGAGTGGGACGAGGAGTCCACCTACATCCGCAAGGCTCCTTACTTCGACGGCATGCCTGTCGAGCCGGAGCCGGTCTCCGACATCAAGGGCGCTCGCGTTCTGGCGAAGCTGGGCGACTCGGTCACCACCGACCACATCTCCCCTGCTTCCTCCATTAAGCCGGGCACCCCTGCTGCTCAGTACCTCGATGAGAACGGCGTGGAGCGCAACGACTACAACTCGCTGGGTTCCCGTCGTGGTAACCACGAGGTCATGATGCGCGGTACCTTCGCCAACATCCGTCTGGCCAACGAGCTGGTTGACGTCACCGGTGGCTACACCCGTGACTTCACCCAGGAGGGCGGCCCGCAGGCATACATCTTCGATGCATGCCAGAACTACAAGGAAGCCGACATTCCGCTGGTCGTTATCGCTGGTAAGGAATACGGCACCGGTTCTTCCCGTGACTGGGCTGCAAAGGGCACCAACCTGCTGGGCGTTCGCGCAGTTATCACCGAGTCCTTCGAGCGTATTCACCGCTCGAACCTGATCGGTATGGGCGTTATCCCGCTGCAGTTCCCGGAGGGCGAGTCCCACGGCTCCCTCGGCCTGGACGGCACCGAGACCTTCGATATCACCGGTATCGAGGAGCTCAACGACGGTAAGATTCCGTCCTCCGTCAAGGTTGTCGCACACAAGGAAGACGGCGAGGACGTTGAGTTCGACGCCAAGGTCCGCATCGACACCCCAGGTGAGGCTGACTACTACCGCCACGGCGGAATTCTGCAGTACGTGCTGCGCCAGATGGTTAAGAGCTAAGTCCATCGCTGTAGCTAGGTAAAACCTAGCCACGACCAAGCGCGGGGTCGCGAGCAATAACATTGCCTGCGGCCCCGCTCTTTCCTTTCCTACTACTTTTAAGGAGCCTGATGCCCATCGTCAGCGACTCTGAGCTGCAACGACGCCGCACGGAGATTCTGATCGGCGCACGCAAGTGCTTTGCCGAGCATGGCTACGAAGGCGCGACGGTGCGACTGTTGGAAGAGGCCACGGGCAAATCCCGTGGTGCAATCTTTCATCACTTCGGTGACAAAGAGTCACTGTTTCTTGCACTGGCCCGCGAGGACGCTGCCCGCCAAGCAGAGGTCGTAGCGAACAACGGCCTGGTCGAAGTCATGAACGAGATGCTGCGGCATCCCGAAAGGCATGACTGGCTTGCCACCCGCCTGGAAATTACTTCCCTGCTGCGCACCGACCCGTCGTTTGCAGCACGCTGGAAAGATCACCAGGCGATCCTGGATGAAGCAGTGCGCGCCCGCTTGGAATCCAACGCTGAAAAAGGCCGCCTGCGCGAAGACGTCTCCATTGACACCCTCGTGCTTTACTTGGAGACCTTCATGGATGGATTCATCAACCGTTTGGCACTCGGTGACATTGAAGGACTCGAAGAAGTCCTGCACTTAGTGGAGCAATCCATCCGCCGCTAACCGCGGCAAGCACAGCGGAGAGCAAGCACCCACAGATCGACAAAGGGGCTTGGCACCACAATTGGTGTCCAAGCCCCTTTAGCTATGTCTCACTCACCCACGATGAGCACGAGCTTTCTCGCGAGCGCTCATCGGGTAAAAAGAAACTAAATGCTGTTGACGGCATCCTCACCGTCGACGAAAGCCAGCGGGCTAGCTGGGAACTTGTCGCGACCGACGACTTCAGTGACAACCTCGGCGACGAGCTCACGGGAAGTCTTAGTGGTGATGTTCTTCGAGTCATCCGGAACAACCTTGATGCCCTGGGACGGCTCCTCGGTCAGAGTGGATGGGCCGAGGATGACGAAGTCCAAGTCGGTATCCAGCAGTCGCTTATCAACGGCCTTCTTGGACTCGACGTAGGCGTACCAGCTTGCCTCATCCGGATCGGTGGTGTTGGTGGTAGCACCCAGGTAAGAAATCATCACATAAGCAGGGGCGTTGCCCTCTTTGTGGAGGTTTTCCAGTGCGTCGATGTTCTTCAGTGCTGCATCGCGGTCGACTGCCCAGGTGGCGTCGGCACCGGCACGGCCACCGTTGCCTGCGCCCCACACGACAACGTCATAGCCGCGGAGCAATTCTTCCCACTGGGAAACAGTCAGTTCAGTGACATCTGCAAGCACCGGGTTTGCGCCAAGCTCCTTGATGTCATCAAACTGCTCTTCCTTGCGGACCAAAGAATCCAAGGTATGACCGGCCTTGACCAGCTTGGGAGCAGCCAGCAGGCCAACCTTGCCGTGTCCGCCGATGTACAGAACCTTCTTCTTTGTATCAGTCATATTCGCCACCCTAACAGCGACTGCGCCCCGGTGCAGAAGCCCAGCGCAGGCCAGATACACTAGTAAGTATGTTTGCCATCATGACCGTCACCGGTGCCGACAGCACCGGCATCATCGCCGCTGTAACCACTGCCCTTGCTGAACTCGAAGTCAATATCGTCGATGTTTCGCAAACCCTGATGTCCGGTTACTTCACCATGATCCTGCGCGTGGAGTTCGACGAGAACAAGACTTCCATCCAAGAAATCCAGGAAAAGATGGGCCCGGTCTCCAAGGAGACTCAGCAGTCCATCCGCATCCAGTCGGAGTCCCTGTTCACCGCGATGAATGAGATTTAGAGCATGATTAACCGCTTTAACACCACGAGCATTCTCGACACCATCGAGATGATCGATAAGTATCGTCTCGACATCCGCACCGTCACCATGGGCATCTCCCTGATGGGTTGCACCCGCACCACCATGGAGGAGACCTGCCAGGCGATCTACGATCGCGTCTCCACGCAAGCTGCTCATCTGGTTGAGGTCTGCGAAGGCATCGAAGCCGAACTCGGTATCCCGATCGTCAACAAGCGTATCTCGGTTACCCCAATCTCCCTGGTCGTTGCCGGTGTCGACGGCAACCCAGTCGATGCTGCCAAGGCCCTGGACCGCGCCGCTAAGGAAGTCGGCGTTAACTTCGTCGGCGGCTACTCCGCTCTCGTCGAAAAGGGTGCGACCACCGCGGAAAAGAAGCTCATCAACTCCATTCCAGAGGCACTGTCTTCCACCGACGTGGTCTGCTCCTCGGTCAACATCGCATCTTCGCGTGCCGGCATCAACATGAATGCTGCTAAGCGCATGGGCGAAATCATCAAGGAAGCAGCAGACCTCACTGCCGAAGAATCCGCTATTGCCTGTGCCAAGCTGGTGGTCTTCGCCAATTCTGTCGGCGACAACCCGTTCATGGCCGGCGCTTTCCATGGCGTTGAAGAGCCTGACTGCGTCGTCTCCGTTGGCGTGTCCGGCCCAGGCGTTGTTGACCGCGCTCTGGGTTCGCTGGAGGGTGCCACTCTCGACCAGGTTGCTGAAGAGGTCAAGAAGGCCGCCTTCAAGATCACCCGTGCTGGTCAGCTCGTCGGCAACATGGCTTCCGAACGCCTCGGCGTGCCTTTCGGCATCATCGACCTGTCGCTGGCTCCGACTGCAGAACTCGGCGATTCTGTCGCCCACATTCTGGAGCACATGGGCTTGGACCAGGTCGGTACCCACGGCACCACCGCGGCGTTGGCACTGCTTAACGATGCCGTGAAGAAGGGCGGCATGATGGCTTGCTCGCGTGTTGGTGGTCTGTCGGGTTCCTTCATCCCGGTCTCTGAAGACAAGGGCATGATTGACGCGGTACGCTCTGGCTCCATTTCCATGGACAAGCTGGAAGCCATGACCGCTATCTGCTCGGTTGGCTTCGACATGATTGCCCTGCCGGGCGATACCTCGGCTGCCACCATCGCTGGCATGATTGCCGATGAAGCAGCCATCGGCGTGATGAATCATAAGACCACCGCCGTGCGCGTCATCCCGGTTCCGGGCAAGGACGTTGGCGACGAGGTCAGCTTCGGTGGCCTCCTGGGCTACGCCCCAGTCATTCCGGTAAACACCGTGGGTAATTCGACCTTCATCGAACGCGGCGGCTTTATCCCCGCGCCGGTGCACGGGTTCCGCAACTAAGACAAAAGCCGACTGGTTATCCAGTCGGCTTTTCCTTTCGGAACCTCTCGGTGAAGCGCTTCGTATTTCTGCGGATCAAGCGCTCCGCTACTTATCGGTGAAGCGCTAGGAACTAGCGCTTCACCCCTTTGGCGAGGAAGATAATCGAGCCCAAGCCACCGAAGAGAGTGGTTACGGCGCTCCAGACCCACTTCTTGCCGCGGATGCGGCGTGCGGGCAGGTGGTAAATCTTATGCCATGCGGTAAGAACTAGGCCGACCTCGACTGCGGCGGCAACACCAACGGCAACCTTGTTTTCGGTGCTCAGCTGGTCCCAGGATTTACGTGCTTGGTCCAGGATATCTGTATTGTTCATGCTGAAAGTCTAGCCCGCTGGTTACACTCGGATCCATGGCTGAACACAAAATCTTCAACATGGCCTTTGCTGATATCTACGACGCTTACGTCAACAAAGCAGAGCGCAAAGACCGCACCAAGGATGAGGTCGATGAAATCCTGCGCTGGTACACCGGTGCATCTGAAGAAGAGCTATCTTCCGCTGTCGAGGATCGCCGGACCATGCGGGAGTTCTTTGAGCAAGCTCCTGCCCTAAACCCCAATCGGGAGTTGATTACCGGCAGCGTGTGCGGTGTGAAGGTTCAGGAAGTCAGCGATCCGCTTATGCGCGAGATTCGCTTCCTCGACAAGCTCATTGATGAGCTTGCCAAGGGCAAAGCCATGGAGAAGACTAAGCGCTCCTAGGCGAGCTCGACGATCTCCATGTACTCGTCGGACCAGAGGTCCTCATCGCCATCGGGCATGATGATGACGCGTTCTGGATCCAGTGCCTTCACTGCGCCCGGGTCGTGGGTCACGAGTACCACTGCCCCGGTGTAGGTCTTAAGTGCGTCAAGCACCTGCTCACGCGAGATGGGGTCCAAGTTGTTGGTTGGCTCGTCGAGAAGCAGCACGTTCGCACGCGAGGACACCAACGTAGCCAGGGACAAACGAGTCTTCTCACCACCCGACAGCGTGCCAGCGGGCTGTTCCAGCTTGTCGCCGGAGAACATAAACGCACCGAGAAGGCCGCGTAGGTCCTGCTGACCGGCATCCGGGCAGGCGGCAATGGTGTTTTCCCAGACGCTTTGATCCGGGTCGATGTTGTCGTGTTCCTGTGCGAAGTAGCCAATGCGTAGGCCGTGACCGCTGACGATGCCGCCTTCACCATCGGTGCGTTCCACACCGGCAAGAAGTTTGAGCAAGGTAGTCTTGCCGGCACCGTTGTAGCCCAGAACGACTACGCGCGAGCCCTTGTCGATGGCGAGGTCAACACCGGCGAAGACTTCCAGCGAGCCATACATCTTGGTCAGTCCGGTGGCGTTCATCGGGGTCTTGCCGCACGGTGCTGGTTCCGGGAACTTGATGTGGGCGACCTTGTCGGCAACGCGTACTTCATCGAGCTCGTTCATCATGCGGTCAGCACGAGCCAGCATCTGCTTGGCAGCAGCCGCCTTAGTAGCCTTTGCACCCAGCTTGGCAGCCTGCTTTTGCAGTGCGGAGGCTTTCTTCTCTGCATTGGCGCGCTCGCGGCGACGACGGGCTTCGTCTGTGGCACGGGCGTCGAGGTACTTCTTAAAGCCCATGTTGTAGACGTCAGCCTCGGCACGCACGGCATCGAGGAACCAAATCTTGTTGCAGACTGCTTCCAGCAGGTCCACGTCGTGAGAAATCAGGACGAGGCCGCCTTCGTGCTTGGCGAGGAATCCACGCAACCAGGTAATGGAATCGGCATCCAGGTGGTTGGTGGGCTCATCGAGAAGCAAGGTGGTCTGGGACTTGCCGGAGCCTTCCGTGGCGGCGAAGAGAATCTGGGCAAGCTCCACACGGCGGCGCTGACCACCGGACAAAGTCTTCAGTTGCTGGTCCAGCACGCGCTGGGGCAGGCCGAGGTTGTCGCAGATCTGTGCACATTCGGCATCAGCTTCATAGCCGCCAAGTGCTTCGAAGCGCTCTTCTAGCCGAGAGAACTTATTGATGGCCTTATCGCGCTTATTGTCGTCAACATCAGACTCCATGATCTTCTGCTGCTTAAGCATCGAGCGCTTAATCTCATCCAGGCCACGTGCAGAAAGCACGCGGTCACGCGCGGTCTGCTCGATGTTGCCCTCACGCGAGTCCTGCGGAAGGTAACCAATGGGGCCCGAACGGGTCACCGAACCGCCATAAGGCTCGGTCTCCCCTGCCAGGATGCGCATGGTCGTCGTCTTGCCCGCACCATTGCGGCCGACCAGACCAATACGGTCGCCTGCCTGCACGCGCAGGTGCTGTCCCGGCGCATCAAGAAGCGTGCGGGAACCGACTCGGACCTCAAAATCATTGGTGACAATCACAAGGGATTAGTGTATCAATTCCCCGTCTAAGTCCAATTTTCGGCGGAGGTGAGGCTTTTGCCTTGGCCGTTCCTAGTTCTCCTGTGGGAGAAAAGAATAGGTGTTGAGTATCTCGTTGTGGATTATCAGTTCATAGTCAACACCCTGTTCCTCAGCCTTTTGTTGGAGGTTTCTAATCTCCTGGGCATTAAGGCGATTGAAAGCAATAACCAGTCCGCAGGCCACTATGAGGATTGTCGCCACAACAATGCCGACGATCCTCTTTGTTGGTTGTGCTGTTTGTGTCACGAAATCTATACCGCCTTTGCCTAATGTCGCATCGCCGATGGAAAGAGGATAAAGCTGTGCAAAATCTCTTAGCTACCCTAACCGAAACAGACGACTGACATGGAAATGGGTAGAGAAAAACCTCCGACATCTGGGTGATATCGGAGGCTCAATCGGTGGGAAGACTTAGACTGCGAAGCCCAGAGCCTGCAGCTGTTCGCGGCCTTCCTCGGTAATCATGTGCGGGCCCCACGGCGGCATCCAGACCCAGTTGACGTTGACGGCGTCGCAGACCTTGTTGCCCACGACGGCGTCGTCAATCTGCTCTGCGATGACATCGGTGAGCGGGCAGGCAGGCGAGGTCAGGGTCATGTTGACCTCAGCGACCTGCTTGCCGTCCTGCTCTTCGATCCACACGTCGTAGACCAGGCCGAGGTCAACGACGTTGATGCCGAGCTCCGGGTCAATAACGTCACGCATGAACTCGGTGACGTCGTAGGCCTTGGAGATCTGCTCTTCGGTTTGCTCCGGACGGGTCTTTTGGCCGTCGAAGTTAGAATTTTCGTTCTGGTATGGGTCTTGAGGTTCGGACATTTACTTCTCCAAATCTTTCAGTGCCTCGGCGGAAGCAGCCTGGAAAGCCTTCCAGCCCAACAGGGCGCACTTCACGCGGGCGGGGTACTGGGACACTCCAGCGAAGGCAACGCCGTCGCCGATGAGGTCTTCATCGCCTTCCAGCTTGCCACGGGAGGTGACCATCTTTTCGAACTCTTCGATCTTCTTTCCGGCATCCTCCAAGGACTGACCGATAATCTCTTCGGCCATCACGGAGGTTGAAGCCTGGGAAATGGAGCAGCCTTCAGCGTCGTAGGACACGTCTTCTACGGTGTTGCCGTCGTCGCTGAGCTTGACGCGCAAAGTCAGCTCGTCGCCGCAAGAAGGGTTCACGTGATGAACCTCGGCCTGGCCTTCGCGCAGGCCCGCGTACTGCGGGTGCTTATAGTGATCCAGGATCACGTCCTGGTACATGGAATCAAGATTCATTACTCATCAACCCTAAAGAACTTGCGTGCGTAAGCAATGGCGTTCGCGAGTGCTTCGACCTCTTCGCGGGTGTTGTAGAGGTAGAAGCTGGCACGTGCGGTGGACTGAGCACCCATCGCACGGTGTGCGGGCCACGCGCAGTGGTGGCCGACGCGAATGCATACGCCCTGATCATCGAGAACCTGCCCCAGATCGTGCGGGTGAATGCCTTCAACACTAAACGCGATGGCACCGCCACGATCGGTGGAGTCGGTTGGGCCGTAGATGTGCACGCCCGGGATATCCTGCAGCAGTTCCAAGGCGTAGCCAGTTAGTTCCTGCTCGTGGGCGTGGATGTTTTCCATGCCGATTTCGTTGAGGAACTTCACTGCGGCGCCCAAACCGACGACCTGGGAGGTCATCTGGGTGCCGGCCTCGAAACGCTGGGGCGGTTCCGCATAGGTCGTGCCTTCCATCTTGACTACCTCGATCATCGAGCCACCGGTCAAAAATGGTGGCAGCTTCGCGAGGTGCTCAGCCTTGCCGTAGAGCACGCCGACGCCACTCGGGCCACACATCTTGTGACCGGAAAAGGCGGCGAAATCGACGTCGAGGGCGTGGAAGTCGACCGGCATGTGCGGCACGGACTGGCAAGCATCGAGGACGACCAGGGCGTCGACGGCACGGGCGCGACGAACGAGTTCCTCGACGTCGGCCACGGCACCGGTGACGTTGGACTGATGCGTAAACGCAACGACCTTGACGGAGTCATCAAGTTCAAGCGAGTCCATGTCGATTCGACCATCCTCAGTGGTGGTGTACCACTTCAAGGTCGCACCAGTACGCTGACACAGCTCCTGCCACGGAACCAAGTTCGCGTGGTGCTCCAGCTCGGTGATGACGACGGTGTCGCCTTCGCCGACCTGCAGGTCCCCTGCGCGGGGATCACCGAGTGTGTAAGCCACCTCGTTGAGTGCCTCGGTCGCATTCTTGGTGAACGCGATCTCTTCTTCCTCAGCACCGACGAAGTCCGCAATAGCTGCGCGGGCATCTTCGTAGGCGTCGGTAGCTTCCTCAGCCAGCTGGTACGCGCCACGGTGAACCGGGGCGTTGGTGCCAAGCACAAAGTCCTGCTCAGCTTGCCACACTGGTTGGGGTCGTTGGGAAGTAGCACCCGAGTCGAGGTACACCAGCGGCTTATCACCGCGTACGGTGCGGCTCAGGATCGGGAACTGCTCCCGGATCGCATGAACATTGAGGTTCGACATCAGTCCTCTTCTTTTCCTTAAATTACTTCAGGAACTGGTCGTAGCCGCCAGCCTCGAGCTGGTCAGCCAGCTCAGCGCCGCCGGTTTCGACGATCTTGCCGTTTGCGAAGACGTGGACGTAGTCCGGCTTCACGTAGTTCAGGATGCGCTTGTAGTGGGTAATCATCAGGATGCCGCCGTTGGTCTCGTCCTGGTAGCGGTTGATGCCGTCAGAAACGATGCGCAGGGCGTCGACGTCCAGGCCGGAGTCGGTCTCATCCATGACGGCGAACTTCGGCTTCATGATGTCGAGCTGCATAACCTCGTGGCGCTTCTTCTCACCACCGGAGAAGCCCTCGTTCACGGAACGGGAAGCGAAAGACTTGTCGATGGCCAGTGCCTCGCGAGCCTCGGTCAGCTCCTTGTTCCACTCACGCAGCTTCGGTGCCTCACCGCGGACAGCGGTAACAGCAGAGCGCATGAACTGGGAAACCTTCACGCCCGGCACCTCGGTCGGGTACTGCATAGCCAGGAAGAGGCCAGCGCGTGCGCGCTCGTCAACTTCCATCTCCAGGACGTTTTCGCCATCCAGCAGTACTTCACCGGAGGTGACTTCGTACTTCGGGTGGCCAGCCAGGGTGTAAGCCAAGGTGGACTTGCCGGAGCCGTTCGGACCCATCACGGCATGGGTCTCACCGGAGTTGATGGTCAGGTTGACGCCCTTGAGGATTTCCTTCGGCTCTGCGTTGTCGTCGGAGGGCAGGACCTGCGCGTGGAGGTTCTTGATTTCCAAAGTAGACATATTTATTTCCTTACTTCGTTGAAGGGGTGCGTTAGGCGGAGATCTTTTCGAGTTCCTCGGCGATGCGCTCTTCGAGCTCATTCTGCAGGGACTCGACCGGAATGCGGTGGATTACCTCGTTGAAGAAGCCACGGATGATCAGGCGGCGTGCCTCGACCTCCGGGATGCCGCGGGACATGAGGTAGAACAACTCGATGTCGTCGAAGCGGCCCACGGTAGCAGCGTGGCCTGCGCCCACGATTTCGCCGGTTTCGATCTCGAGGTTCGGGATCGCATCGGCGCGTGCGCCTTCAGTAAGGATGAGGTTGTTGTTGGTCTCGTAGGTGTCGGTACCCTGTGCGTTAGCGCGGATGAGCACGTCACCCACCCAGCAGGTGCGAGCTTCCTGGCGGCTGCCTTCTTCAGCACCCTGCGTACCCTGCAGTGCGCCCTTGTACATGACGTTAGAGCGGCAGTTCGGTACGGAGTGGTCAACCAGCATGCGGTTTTCAAAGTACTGACCGCGGTCTGCGAAGTAGACGCCAAGCAGTTCTGCGTCGCCGCCCGGTGCGTTGAAGTTCACGCGCGGGACGATGCGGACAACTTCGCCACCGAAGATGGCGGAGTTGTGGCGCAGGACGGCGTCGCGGCCGACCATAGCGACCTGGTTGGACAGGTGAACAGCGTCGTTCTCCCAGTCAACGTCGACGACCACGGTGAGGTTAGCGCCATCGTTAAGCAGGAACTCCACGTTATCTGCGTGGGTGCCGGAACCAACGTACTTCAGCACGACGGTGGCCTCAGCGTGGCGGCCGACCTCGATGGAGGTAGCGCCAAAGGAGGTCACGCCCTCGCCCTTACCAGTGATGGTGATAACCACCGGCTCTTCGACCTTGGTGTCTGGCTCGATGGTGACAACCTGGCCCTCCGGCATGGAGGTCCAAGCCTGAGCAGCCACGCGGTCGGCAGGCTTGCCGACGCGACCCAGGCGCTCATCGTCAGCAGCAACAGTTTCGCTGGTGACGCCGGGGTGCTCGGTCACCTGGATGTCCTGCGCAACTGCCTCAGCAAACTCGCCGTTGTGGAGTCCGCGCAGCTTGCGCAGGGAGATAAAGCGCCAGACCTCGTCGCGGCCCTGCGGGATAGCGAAGTCTTCCACGTTGGTCGAGGTGAAAACATCGCCCTTGGTGACCTTATCCGGGTTGAATTCGTTCGAAGCGACCATTATTTAGCCGACCGATCCTTCCATTTGCAGTTCGATGAGGCGGTTGAGCTCCAGTGCGTACTCCATCGGCAGCTCCTTGGCGATGGGCTCGACGAAGCCGCGGACGATCATCGCCATTGCCTCTTCCTCTTCCAGTCCACGCGACATCAGGTAGAACAACTGCTCCTCCGAGACCTGCGAGACGGTTGCCTCGTGGCCCAGGGTCACATGGTCGTTACGGATGTCGTTGTACGGGTATGTGTCCGAACGCGAGATGTTATCGACCAGCAAGGCGTCACATTCCACATTCGAGGTGGAGTGATGCGCATCCTTGTTGATCTGCACCAGGCCGCGGTAAGCAGCGCGGCCGCCGGCGCGTGCAACGGACTTGGACACGATGTTGGAGGAGGTGTGCGGAGCCATGTGGGTCATCTTCGCACCGGTGTCCTGGAACTGGCCTTCACCTGCGAAAGCCACGGACAGAACCTCACCCTTAGCGTGCGGACCGGTCATCCAGACTGCCGGGTACTTCATGGTCACCTTGGAGCCGATGTTGCCATCGACCCATTCCATGGTGCCGCCCTCGTCCACCTTGGTGCGCTTGGTCACCAAGTTGTAGACATTGTTAGACCAGTTCTGGATGGTGGTGTAGCGGCAGCGGCCGCCCTTCTTGACCACGATTTCCACCACGGCGGAGTGCAGGGAGTCCGACTTGTAAATCGGAGCAGTGCAGCCCTCGACGTAGTGCACGTAAGCGTCCTCATCCACGATGATGAGGGTGCGCTCGAACTGGCCCATGTTCTCGGTGTTAATGCGGAAGTAGGCCTGCAGCGGGATGTCCACGTGGACTCCCGGCGGAACGTAGATGAAGGAGCCACCGGACCACACAGCGGAGTTCAGTGCGGAAAACTTGTTGTCACCAGCCGGAATGACGGTGCCGAAGTGCTCCTTGAACAGCTCTTCGTGCTCACGCAGTGCGGTATCGGTATCGACGAAGATAACGCCCTGACGCTCCAGGTCCTCACGAATCTGGTGGTAGACCACCTCGGACTCGTACTGGGCTGCCACACCGGCGACCAGACGCTGCTTCTCTGCCTCCGGAATACCCAGCTTGTCGTAGGTTTCCTTAATGTCGTCAGGCAGATCGTCCCAGGTCTGAGCCTGTTCCTCGGTCGACTTCACGTAGTACTTAATGTTGTCGAAGTCGATGCCGGAGAGGTCTGCACCCCAGGTAGGCAAAGGCTTCTTATCGAAGATATTCAGGGCCTTCAGACGCTGGTTCAGCATCCATTCCGGCTCACCCTTCTTGGCGGAAATATCGCGGACAACGTCCTCGTTGAGGCCGCGGCGTGCAGAAGCACCTGCCGCATCCGAGTCGTGCCAGCCGTACTCATAGGCGCCAATAGAGTCGATGATTTCATCATCGGTCATCTTGGTACCGGGCGCTGGTTGTGCCTGGGTCATGACCCGCTCCTTTCGGTGTTGGTGTGGTCAGTGGCGATGGAGGCTTCCACCGCCGTCAGGGGGATGTTTGTAGTACAGATTCCGTGGCCACTAGCAATAGAGGCCAAGGGCTGTACGTGTTTGCCTAATAGGGCGGAAAAGACTTCCTGTTCCGCCTCACACAGCTCCGGGTGCTCCTCCGCCACATGGGCGATGGGGCAATGATGCTGGCAGATCTGGACACCGCCACCGGCGTTCGACACCGTTGCGGCATATCCATGTTCGTCCAGAACCTCCGCCAGTTTACGCGCTACCTTTTCGGGCGATTCACCCTCCTGCGCTAAAGGCTTGACGTCGGCCACTAAGCGCTCGAAACGAGCCTTGGCAAAGTGCTTGACAGCCTCACTACCTCCTGCTTCACGCAGGGCTTGCAAAGCTTCAGCAGCCAACTCGTCATAGGCATGCCCGAAGTGGGCGCGTCCCCGGTCAGTAAGACGGAAGTGCTTGGCTGGTCGCCCGCGGCCAGCCGATGCCCCATTGGGGCCCACCCGGCGGCGTTGGACAATCTCAGTAAGTCCTTCCTCCAACAAAATGTCTAGGTGCCGACGAATGCCGGCGGCCGACAGGCCTAAACGCTCAGCCACAGCAGAAGCAGTCACGGGACCGTCTTTGAGCAACATCAACATGATCTGCCGACGGGTATCCCCCTCGGTCGTACGAGTTTCCTTCGCGTGGGAAGGATCTCGGTCACTACCGCGCTGGTGCACGCGGGCATTGGTGCGCGAGGTCGTCACCGAGAAAACACCTCCTCGAAGTTTGAAAGCTTCTTGCTGTGGCAAGCGTCTACCTTTTAGACAACACTAGTGTTCCTTAATTCCGCGCGGAATGCCACCATGGCACGCCACAGGCACTTTTTATCTCCTAACGCGTATGGTTTATACCCATGAAGTTTCCTTTCGGGGGCTTCCTCCAGGGAGTCACACAAGAGCTACCGCGCATCGGTACTGCGGGTTCGCGTTCGGCATTGCTGCATGCTGACGACCCGACCGCTGCTACCCCTAGCTCCCGATTCGACTTCGGCCCCCGCGATGCCCAGGGCGTTGCCCGCGGCACCATTGCCCAGCTCCGACGCTTCTTCATCCTGCGCTGGATGGGCACCATTGGCTCGCTGTTTATTGCAGTAGGCGCACTCGGTGCCGGCGCTCTCCCGGTCGTCGGCAATCCCTATGACAATCTGCCGCTGGGCTCACTGATGTCGCGCATGCTGCAGGCATCGTCAGCTCTAGTGATGCTCGGCGTGGGCATGCTGGTGACCGCCTGGGTGCTCATGGCGAGATTCGTCGGCACGCCCTACCGCGGCAATTCCGGTTCCCGCTGGGTAAGCACGTCTCAGCTCTGGCGCACCTGGGTCGGCTGGATTCTGCCGCTGGTGTTTACCGCACCGCTTTTTACCCAAGACATCTATTCCTATCTCGCCCAAGGCTCCATCGTCGCCCAGGGCATGGACCCTTATGCCGCCGGACCAGTTCAGTTGCTGGGTGCGGAAAATGAGCTCGCACGCTCGGTTCCCTTTATCTGGGCCAACTCCCCTTCTCCTTATGGCCCCGTCGCACTCGCCCTTGCCGGGCTTATCAGCATCATTAGCTCAGACACCATCGTCATCGGCGTGCTGCTCCACCGCGTCGTCTCTGTCTTAGGCGTCATTGCTGCCGGCTGGGCACTGACGCATCTAGCTCAACGATGCCGCGTCTCCCCCGCCGTCGCACTATGGCTCGGCATCCTCAATCCGCTGACCATCCTGCACCTGATTGGCGGTATCCACAACGAGTCCATCATGTTGGGCTTAGCCCTAGTGGGTGTGGAGTTGGGCCTGCGCGGCATCGCAAAGCTGCGCGCCGATGAGCGCTGGCTACCACTGCTCTGTGCATCAGGCGCACTGATTTCTTGCGCCGGCATGGTCAAGGTCACCGGCTTTATCGGACTTGGCTTCGTGGGCATGGCACTCGCCCGCGCCCTGGTGGAGAAGAAAGAACAGAAAGCCTGGGTTGCCATCGTGTTGGCAGCATTGCTGCACCTTGCCA
This sequence comes from Corynebacterium camporealensis, assembly GCF_000980815.1. Taxonomy (NCBI): domain Bacteria; kingdom Bacillati; phylum Actinomycetota; class Actinomycetes; order Mycobacteriales; family Corynebacteriaceae; genus Corynebacterium; species Corynebacterium camporealensis. The sequence goes on from NZ_CP011311.1 coordinate 1,314,175, forward strand.
TCCTGGTAGCCACCATTGCTCTGGTCACCCTGCTCACCGGCATCGGCTTGGGCTGGATTACCGGCCAGGGTGGCGCGGCGACGATTCGCTCCTGGCTCTCGGTCTCGACTGCCTTGGGCGTTGCCAGTGGCTTTTTAGGCATGCTGCTGGGCTTGGGCGACCATACGGATGCCGTGCTGACTGTAACCCGCACCGTGGGGGTAACCATCGCCGCAGCGTTTATGGTCCGCATGCTCTTTGCGACATTCCGAGGTTCCATCCACCCCATTGGCGGGCTGGGAATCTCTTCCCTGATGCTGGTCGTGCTCTTTCCGGTAGTACACCCCTGGTATATTCTATGGGCTGTATTCCCGCTGGCAGCATGGGCAAACCGCTTTATCTTCCGTGTCGCCGTGATGCTGTATTCCGGCGCGATGAGCTTCTTTGTCCTGCCACGCGGATTAGGACTACCCCCGCTGACCGTGCTGGCAATTTACTTAGCTGCCATTGGTTCTTATCTGGCGGTGATGGGAATCTGGTGGGTATTGTTACGCCGTTCGGGCATTCGTATCCTAGACTAAAAGGTTGTGACTGCAACTTTTGATGGACTAGCTCTCGAACTTCGCGATGTGACGAAGCGCTTTGGTTCCAAGACCGCTGTCTCGAACCTGAGTATTTCCGTCCCGCGGGGCCAAGTAGTCTGCCTGCTCGGCCCTAATGGCGCTGGTAAGACCACCACCATCGAAATGTGCGAAGGCTTTCTCAAGCCCACCTCTGGTGACGTACGCGTCTTAGGCCTCAACCCGGCAGCAGAGCCTGACAAACTGCGCTCGCGCATCGGCATCATGCTCCAAGGCGGAGGTGCCTACTCCGGTATTCGCGTACGCGAAATGCTGCACCTGGCTGCCCGCTACAACGCCGATCCCATCGACCCGGACTGGTTGCTGAAGACTTTGGGTCTAGAAGGTGTCGCTAAGACCACCTACCGCCGCCTCTCCGGTGGCCAGCAGCAACGCCTGTCGCTGGCCCAAGCCATCATCGGCAGGCCGGAGCTCGTCTTCCTGGATGAGCCCACCGCCGGCTTGGATGCCCAGTCCCGCCTGGCGGTCTGGGACTTAATTTCTGCACTGCGTGCCGACGGGGTAACCATCGTGTTGACCACGCACCTGATGGATGAAGCCCAAGCGCTCGCCGACCACGTCATCATCATTGACCACGGCGAATTGGTCACGAAGGGCTCGCCGAAGGAACTGATTGCTGCCGGAAGCAATTCTGGCCTGACTTTCGATACCGCTACCCAAGTCGACCTTGCAGCCTTGGCAAAGGCTGGGGTTGAAGCAACCAGTTCTCGGCCGCTGCGCTACCGGGTGGCGGGTAAGCCGGGCCCGGAGGACATCGCAAAGCTCACGCACGAACTGGCCCGCCAGGGTGTGCAGCTGCAGCATCTGGATGCCGCACACGGCAACCTCGAAGACATTTTCTTAGAGCTCACCGGCCGCGAGCTGCGTAGTTAGGCAACCAGGAGGATAGAACATGGACAAAACTTTCGCTCCCGGGACCTTTACTCCCCGCCCAAAGCGCGCCAGCATCGGCCAGATGGCCTGGGCGCAGGGCGTGATCGAATCCAAGCTCATGCTGCGGCATGGCGAACAGCTCCTGCTGAGCATCATCATCCCGCTCGCCCTGCTTTTTGGCGCCGACCGCATGCAGGATATCTCGGGCTTGACCCTGGACGAGGTCTTCCCGTTGATTCTGGCGATTGCGGCGACCTCTGCCGGCTTTACTGGCCAGGCCATCTCCGTGGCCTTTGACCGGCGCTATGGCGCTCTCAAACGCACGGGCGCCTCCGGTGTGCCGGCGTGGACGATTATCGCCGGCAAAGTCATGGCGGTCTGCTCCATGGTGATTGTGCAGGTGGTCATTCTTGGCACTGCCGCGGCAATCATGGGCCTGCGCATTCCGCTATCTGGCTTAGCTCTGGGCGCACTACTGCTCATCTTGGGCGTGACATCGTTTACCGCACTGGGCCTGCTACTGGGCGGAACGCTGAATTCCGAAGCGGTTCTGGCACTGGCGAACCTGCTGTGGTTCCTGCTGCTGGGTGCTGCCGGTTGGGCGCTATATAGCCAGGGCTTGGGCGATAACGGCCTCGTCACACTCATCCCGACTGTTGCCTTGGCAGGCGGATTTGCCGATGCCTTTTCGGGCCACTTCCCCGGCTTAGAAATCGCCGTGCTTGCCGGCTGGGCTGTCGTTGCGTCGTATTTGGCGACCAAATGGTTCCGCTTTGACGTCTAAATGTGACTTTTAACAAGTATGTAATTTTATTTTCAGATTGACGAAAAACCCAGGTAATCTATATGACCGTGAACCCTTGGACTAAGACTCGAAACTTTTTCCGCGACTCCGTGCCCTCAGTGAAGACCCAGCGGGTCATCGCCATGATCCTGCTGCTGTGCCAGGGCGGTATTACCGTATCTGGCTCCATCGTGCGCGTGACCGGCTCCGGCCTGGGTTGTATCACCTGGCCGAACTGCCACCCCGGCTCCCTGGTGCCGCTGGAAGGCGCTGCACCGCTTATCCACCAGGTCATTGAGTTCGGCAACCGCCTGCTGACCTTCGTGGTGGGCGCTGCTGCCGTCGCCGCGATCGTCGCGATGTACATGGCCCGCCGCCGCAAGGAACTGAAGGTCTATGCCTGGCTGTCCTTTGGCGGTGTGGTTCTGCAGGCACTGATTGGCGCTGCTTCGGTCTTCCTGGAGCTGCGCTGGTGGGCAGTCGCACTGCACTTCCTGCCGTCGATGGTGCTGGTCTGGATCGCCGCAATGCTCTTCTCCCGCATCCGCGAGGCTGACGATGGTGTCAAAACCCGCAAGTTCCCGGAGCAGATCCGCATGCTTGCCGTCATTGCCGCTATCGCGCTTGCCGTCGTGCTGATTACCGGCACCATGGTCACCGGCTCCGGTGTCCACTCCGGTGACTCCGGTGTGGGCATGGAAGGCCGCCTGGATGTCGATACTGAAATCATGGCCGTTATTCACGCCATCTGCATGTACGTCTACCTGGGCTTCACCCTGATTGTCACGGTCATGCTCTACCGCTCCAACGCACCGAAGGTCACCAAGCAGGCCGCCTGGGTTCTGATTGTCTGCATCCTTATCCAGTGGGCAATCGGCGTTATCCAGTTCTACCTGTCCATCCCGCGCTGGACCGTTCCGGTTCACATCGGTATGTCCTCGGTAGTGACCGCCTTTACCGCCCTGCTGTGGGCACACGGTTTGCGCCGCGAAGGTGGCTCTGAGGACCTGCGCTCTGGCTCTGTCGAGGGCGACAACAAACACCGCGAGGTCGTTCACGCTTAAAGCCAAGAAAGGCTTTCATTCATCATCCGCCCGCTTCGTCGAATCCCACGAAGAGGGCGGATTTTTCTATTGCTAGACCAGGCCTGCCCCGCCCCCGATGTGATGGATCTACACATAGTGCAAGTGAACTCAGTTAACCTGGAAGAATGCATGCTATTCAGGTCACAGAAACCGGCGGCCCCGAGGTCCTGCGCTACGCGGAGGTAGACTCCCCACAGCCGCAGTCCCATGAAGTCTTAGTGGACGTCATCGTTGCTGGTGTCAACTACATTGACACCTACTACCGCGAAGGCATCTACAACGCCGCTACGCCCTTTATCGCGGGTCTGGAAGGCACCGGACGCGTCGTGCACGACCCCAAGGGCGAGATTGCCCCGGGCACCATGGTCGCCTGGGACCACGCCTTTGGCTCTTATGCCGAACAGGTCTGCGTGAGCCGCGACCGCCTGGTTGCCGTGCCGGAGGAGATTTCTTCCGACGTCGCCGGCTCCATGCTCTTACAAGGCATGACCGCCCATTACCTCACCCACGGCGTCTACCAGCTCGGTGAAGGCGCTAGCTGCCTCGTCACCGCCGGTGCCGGTGGCGTCGGCCTCATCCTTACCCAGATGGCCAAGGCACTGGGTGCCACCGTCTACTCCGTGGTTTCGTCGCCAGAGAAAGAAAAGCTCGCCTACGAAGCTGGTGCCGACCAAGTCTTCTTCTACGACAGCGGTCTGGCTGAGCGCGTACGCCGCTACAACGGCGGCCGCGGCGTCGACGTCGTTTACGACGGCGTGGGCAAAGACACCTTCCAGGAGTCCTTAGAAGCCGTCCGCCCGCGCGGCACCGTCGCACTCTTTGGCGCGGCCTCTGGCGCCGTGGAACCCATCGATCCACAGATCCTCAACAGCCACGGCTCCATCTTCCTCACCCGCCCCTCCTTGGGCGCCTGGACCTCCCAGGAAGGCGAGTTCCAGATGCGTGCCCAAGCAGTCGTGCAAATGCTTCTCGATGGCGACATCACCTTCAACGTCACTGCCAGCTACCCACTCAAAGACGCCGAGCAAGCCCACCGCGACCTCCAAGAGCGCAAGACCACCGGCTCCATCATCCTCCGCGTCCGCGAGGATGAATCGAACTAGTTCGATTCATCGCACAACGCGATTCGACGCTCTGACGGCGCAAACCCCTGGTGAAGCAGTTCATTTGTCTGCTTCCCAGGGGTTCGTCGTGTCTGTGTCGGCGCTTTCCGCCGGCGATTTCGCTAGAACAGCGCCGGCGACCAGCCGAGCATCTGGCCGATGGTCTCCCAGCCCAGGATGGCGTCGATGGACAGGCCGATAAATAGCAGGGAAAGGTAGTTGTTCGAGTAGATGAACAAGCGCATGGGCTTGACCTTGGCGCCGTTCTTGACGCCGATGTGGAGTTTGACGGCGAGGAAGAGGAAGATGCCGCCGGAAATTAGTGCTGCTGCCAGGTAGATCCAGGAAGCGGCTGGGATGATCAGGAAGGTCACGACCAGGGTGCCGATGGTGTACCAGACAATCTGGCGGGTGACTTCCTGCTCGCTGGCAACGACCGGAAGCATTGGTACGCCAGCCTTGCGGTAGTCCTCCTTGTACTTCATGGCCAGCGCCCAAGTGTGTGGCGGGGTCCAGAAGAAGATGATGAGGAACAACACGATGGCCTGCCACCACTTGTCCGGCTCCCCTGCCGGGGCGTTGTCGCGAATAACTGCCCAGCCCACCATGGCGGGCATACAACCGGCTAGGCCGCCCCAAACGATGTTTTGGGAGTTACGCATCTTCAAGAACTTCGTGTAGACGAAGACATAGAAGAAGTTGGTCAGCAGCACGAAGAATGCTGCCAGCCAGGAATTGGCGATAACGCCCAGCCAGAAAATGGAAAGCGCCAGCATGATCCACGCGAAGATGGTGGCGTTCTTTTTAGAGATGCTGTGGCGGACCAGCGGGCGGGCGCGGGTGCGTTGCATTTTCTGGTCGATTTCGTAGTCGACCACGTTGTTGAAGGTGTGCGCGGCAGCCGCACCCATCCAGCCGCCGAAGATGGTGGAGATAATCAGCCAGATGTTGTCAGTGACTGCCTCCACACCACGCTGTGCCTGGAGCATTGCCGGAATTGCGGCGACGAGGAGGAGCTCAATGATCCTCGGCTTCGTAAGCGCAAAATAGGCTTTGATGGTCTCCAAGGACGATTCCTCCGTTTTACGAGCACGATTAGGTGTCTTTACTTGAGCTGTAACGCCTGGCCACGCGAGCTAGCGTTACGCCCTAAGCAACTAGTCGCATAGGGGCCCTTAAAAGTTCCCAGGGTGACCTAATTAATTGTCACTGCGACAAAAGCTAACCATGCCAGCCTACAGTTTCGGCGCGTGTTTGAATAATCTCCCGCCGCATACGAAAAAGCCACTAGACTGATGGAGTCAAGTTACTCCGAAAGACGTAAGTGAGGCTTTCCACAGTGTCGCAAAGCAAGTTGTCCCCAGAACTTCAGGCTATGACTGAGCGCCGCTATCCTTCTGACTGGACTGACACCGACACCCGTGCTGTGGACACCGTCCGCGTGCTGGCTGCCGATGCCGTCCAGAAGTGCGGCTCCGGCCACCCGGGTACGGCTATGTCCCTCGCACCGCTGGCATACACCCTGTACCAGCGCGTTCTCAACCATGATCCGGCTGACGTGAACTGGGCAGGTCGCGACCGCTTTGTTCTCTCCGTTGGTCACTCCTCGCTGACCCAGTACATCCAGCTCTACCTGGGTGGCTTCGGTCTGGAGATGGAAGACCTGGAGGCGCTGCGTACCTGGGAGTCCAAGACCCCAGGCCACCCGGAGGTCAACCACACCAAGGGTGTGGAAATCACCACCGGCCCGCTCGGCCAGGGCCTAGCATCCTCTGTCGGTATGGCGATGGCTGCCCGCAAGGAGCGCGGCCTGCTGGACCCGGACGCTGCTCCAGGTGAGTCGCCTTTCGACCACTACATCTACGTCATCGCTTCCGACGGCGACCTGCAGGAGGGTGTCACCTCTGAGGCGTCCTCCCTGGCAGGTACCCAGCAGCTGGGCAACCTCATTGTCTTCTGGGATGACAACCGCATCTCCATCGAAGATGACACCAACATTGCCTTCAACGAAGACGTCGTTGCTCGCTACGAGGCTTATGGCTGGCACACCCAGACCGTCGATTCCGGCGAAGACGTCGTGGCCATTGAAGAGGCCGTGAAGAACGCACAGGCTGAAACCGGCCGTCCTTCCTTCATTCGTGTCAAGACCGTCATTGGCTACCCGGCACCAAACAAGATGAACACCGGCGGTGTCCACGGTGCCGCGCTTGGCGATGAAGAAGTCGCAGCCACCAAGGAAATCCTCGGCTTCGATCCGGAGCAGCACTTCCACATCGACGACGAGGTCATCGCACACACCCGCAAGCTGGTCGACCGCGGTGCGGACAAGCACGCCGAATGGCAAAAGAAGTTCGACGCCTGGGCAGAGAAGAACTCCGAGGCTAAGGAGCTCTTCGATCGTCTGCAGGCTCGTGAACTGCCAGAGAACTTCGCTGCTGAACTGCCAACCTGGGATGCCGGCGAGTCGATTGCTACCCGTAAGGCATCGTCTGCTGCTATCCAGGCACTGGCTGCTACCCTGCCAGAGCTGTGGGGCGGTTCTGCGGACCTGGCTGGTTCCAACAACACCGTGATCAACGGTGCGGACTCCTTCGGTCCGGAATCGATTACCACCGGCGAGTGGAACGCACAGCCTTATGGCCGCAACCTGCACTTCGGTATTCGCGAGCACGCCATGTCCGCCATCATGAACGGTGTGGCTCTGCACGGTAATACCCGTGTCTACGGCGGTACCTTCCTCATCTTCTCCGAGTACCAGTACCCGGCAGTTCGCCTGGGTGCGCTGATGGGTACCGATACCTACTACGTCTGGACCCACGACTCCATTGGTCTGGGCGAGGACGGCCCGACCCACCAGCCGGTCGAGACCCTGACCGCTCTGCGCGCCATTCCGAACCTGTCGGTCATCCGCCCGGCAGATGCTAACGAGACCGCACAGGCCTGGGCTGCTGCACTCGAGTACCAGGCTGGCCCGAAGGGCATTGCCCTGTCGCGTCAGAACCTGCCAGTGCTGGAAGGCACCAAGGAGAAGGCAGCCGAGGGCGTTCGCCGTGGCGCTTACACCCTAGTTGAGTCTTCTGCGGAGACCCCAGAGGTCATTCTGCTGGCTACCGGTTCTGAGGTCCAGATTGCTGTCGATGCCGCTGCAGAGCTCGAGAAGGCTGGTACCCCAACCCGCGTGGTATCCGCACCGTGCCTCGAGTGGTTCGACGAGCAGGATGCTGACTACCGCGAGTCCGTGCTGCCTTCTGCCGTGACCGCCCGCGTCTCCGTCGAGGCTGGCCTGGCGATGCCGTGGTACAAGTACACCGGCAGCTACGGTCGCAACATCTCCCTGGAGCACTACGGTGCCTCCGCTCCGGCAGAAGAGCTCTTCGAGCGCTTCGGCTTTACTGTCGATGCCGTCGTCAACGCCGCTCAGGAATCCCTGGCGGAGTCCAAGTAAGAAGCTTTGGGCAGAAAGGACAATCCCATGAGCACTATTGATGATCTCGCCCAACTGGGCACCGCAACCTGGCTCGACGACCTGTCTCGCCAGCGCCTCGAGTCCGGCAACTTAGAAGAAATCATCGACTCCAAGTCGATTGTTGGTGTGACCACCAACCCAGCTATCTTCGCCACCGCCATGTCGCAGGGCACTGCTTACGATGCAGACATCGCTAAGCTGCGCGATGCCGGAGCCGATGTCGATTCCGCCGTGTACTCCCTGGCTATCGACGATGTGCGCAACGCCTGTGACCTCTTTGCTGAGGTCTACACCTCCACGCAGGGCCGCGATGGCCGCGTGTCCATCGAGGTCGACCCACGCATCTCCGATGATGCAGATGCGACCTTGAAGCAGGCACGCGAGCTGTGGCAGCAGGTCGACCGCCCGAATCTGCTGATTAAGATTCCGGCAACCACCGGTTCCCTGCCGGCTATCACCGATGCCCTGGCAGAAGGCATCTCGGTCAATGTCACCCTGATTTTCTCCGTGGAGCGCTACGCCGAGGTCATCGACGCCTTCAAGGAAGGTGTGCGCCGTGCCGAGGACAACGGCCTCGATGTGCGTTCTATTCACTCCGTAGCGTCCTTCTTCGTTTCCCGCCTGGATACCGAAGTAGACAAGCGCCTGGAGGCCATCGGGTCTGATGAGGCACTCGCACTGCGTGGCGAGGCTGGTGTGGCTAACGCACAGCGTGCGTACGCACTGTTCCAGAAGGAGCTGGCTGAGGCCGAGGACGTGCCGCAGGGCACCAACCCGCAGCGTCCACTGTGGGCATCGACTGGCGTGAAGAACCCGGATTACCCGGCAACGCTCTACGTCAGCGAGCTGGCTGGTCCGGACACCGTCAACACCATGCCGGAGTCCACCATCGATGCAGTGCTGGAGTCTGACTCCCTGCACGGCGATACCCTGAGCAACTCTGCTGATGAAGCCAATGAAACCTTCGCCGCACTGGAGAAGGTCGGCATTGATTTCCCGGATGTGTTCGCACAGCTGGAACGCGAAGGTGTCGATAAATTCGTCGCTGCCTGGGAGGAACTGCTCGAATCTATGGCTGCTCGCCTCAAGTAGTCAGGTTTTGCCGCCAAAACCAATGAGCAACGGATAGAATAATGCGCTGAACGACGTTAAGTGGAACCCGCGAAAGGACTTTCCATGGAACAAACCAGCGCATGGCGCAATCCGTTGCGCAACCCGAAGGACAAGCGACTCCCGCGAATCGCAGGTCCTTCGGGCATGGTGATCTTTGGTGTCACCGGCGACCTCGCCCGGAAGAAACTGCTTCCGGCTATTTACGATCTCGCTAACCGCGGATTGCTGCCTGCTGGTTTTACCCTCGTTGGCTACGGCCGCCGTGACTGGGACAAAGCCCAGTTCGGCGAGTACGTCAAAGAGGCAGTCCAGCAGCGCGCCCGAACCAAGTTCAACGAGCATGTCTGGCAGCACCTTGCCCAAGGCATTGAGTTCGTCGAAGGTGCCTTCGACGACGCCGGCTTTGATCACCTCTCTGCCCGCCTGCAGGAACTCGATACTGCACGCGGTACCGGTGGCAACTGGGCTTACTACCTGTCTGTGCCACCGGAGTTCTTCTCTAACATCTGCCACCAGCTCGAGCGCGTCGGCATGGCAGCAAGTGATGAAGAAGCCTGGCGCCGTGTGATCATCGAAAAGCCTTTTGGCCACGACCAGAAGTCCGCACACGAGCTCAACGAGATCGTCAACGCGGTCTTCCCGGAGTCTTCGGTCTTTCGTATCGACCACTACCTGGGCAAAGAGACCGTGCAAAACATCATGGCGCTGCGCTTTGCCAACCAGATTTTTGAGCCGATGTGGAACGCGCACTACATCGACCACGTGCAGATCACCATGGCCGAAGATATCGGCCTGGGCGGTCGCGCCGGTTACTACGACGGCATTGGCGCTGCCCGCGACGTTATCCAGAACCACCTGCTGCAGCTACTCGCCCTAGTCGCCATGGAAGAGCCATCTTCCTTCGAACCAGCAGCGCTGCAGGCAGAAAAGATTAAGGTCCTGCGCGCCACGCACCCGATGCATCCACTGGGCAAGACCACCGCGCGTGGCCAGTACTCTGCTGGCTGGCAGGGCTCTCAATACGTCAAGGGCTTGCGCGAGGAAGAGGGCTTCGATCCCGAATCCACCACGGAAACCTACGCGGCCTGCACTCTCGAGGTGAACTCTCGTCGTTGGGGCGGCGTGCCTTTCTACCTGCGTACCGGCAAGCGCCTGGGCCGCCGCGTGACCGAGATTGCCCTGGTCTTCAAAGCGGCACCGCACCAGCCTCTCGATGGTGGCCAGACCGATGATCTCGGCCAAAATGCCGTTGTTATCCGCGTCCAGCCCGATGAAGGCGTGACCATGCGCTTTGGTTCTAAGGTTCCAGGTTCCACCATGGAAGTCCGCGACGTGAACATGGACTTCGCTTATGCGCAGGCCTTCAACGAAGAATCCCCTGAGGCCTATGAGCGCCTCATTCTCGATGCGTTGCTGGATGAGTCCTCGCTCTTCCCCACTAACGAAGAAGTTGAGCTGTCCTGGGAAATCCTGGACCCGATTATTGAGTACTGGGCCAAGAGCGGCCAGCCGGAAAAATACGCCGCTGGTACTTGGGGTCCTGAGTCCGCCGACAAGATGCTGCGCCGCCGGGGCCATACCTGGCGCCGCCCATAGACTGCGAGGAGCTTGCCAATGATTATCCCTTTGGAGAATACGACCACGCGTCACATCGCAGCGCAGCTGATTGAGGCGCAGGAGCACTACACCCTGACCACTGGTCGCGTGCTCACCCTCATCGTCATGGCGCATGCCGACGAGAACCTGGAGTCCCTGCTCGACGCTGTGCGTGATGCCTCCCACGAGCACCCTTCGCGTTTGCTGGTGGTGCGCTCTGGTGATCCGGAAGAAGAAACCCGCCTGGATGCCGAACTCCGTGTCGGTGGCGAAGCTGGCGCTTCCGAGATGGTCGTGATGCATCTGCACGGCGACCTCACTGACCATGCCGAGGCTGTAGTCACGCCACTGCTGTTGCCAGATACCCCTATCGTTGCGTGGTGGCCTTCCAAGTGCCCACCGGCACCAGCACAGCACCCCATTGGCGTTATCGCTCAGCGCCGCATCACCAATATCGCTGCCGATGGCCACATCACCCCGCAAGACCTGCAGAAGCTTTCTGAAGGCTACGCACCTGGCGATTCCGATATGACGTGGGCTGCGTTGACCTTGTGGCGCGGTGTTGTTGCCTCCGCGCTGGATCGCCCACCGCATGAGCCAGTGGAGTCCGTGGAAATCACCGCTCCGGAAGGCAACCCGGCTGCTGACTTTGCCGCCGGTTGGCTTCTCGATGCCCTGGCTGTTCCCGTCGTCCGGCGTACCGAACCGGCAGCTGACGACGAAGCCTTCCCGATCACGAGCCTGCGTTTCCACCGCGCCGATTCTTACGTCGAAGTTGCTGTGGTTGATAAGTCCACCCTGCGCGTACAGGTACCTGGTTCACCGGAATCCTTGGTGTCGTTGAGCAAGCGTTCGCAGGCGGAAATCCTGTCTGAAGAGCTGCGTCACCTCGACGCGGATAAAACCTATGCCCATGCTCTCCGTGCATTGGACCGCGTGGGCTACAGTGAGTAGCTAGCGCCCCTACATTCGACCTTCGTTTAAGGACTGATTACTCCACTATGGTGACCGTTCATCGCCACCGCGACCTCGACGAACTTGTCTCGGCTGCCGCAACTCGCTTTTTAGAAACCGTAGCCGGAATTCAGGCTTCTGGCGGCGGCGTCCACGGCGACGGTGTGGCCCGCGTCGTACTCACCGGCGGCACCGCTGGTATCGCGACCCTGCGTGAGCTCGCACGCCTCGACTTCGCCGCCGAACAGCAGGGTGAGGACTTCCCTGCCCTGCGCATCGACTGGTCGCGTGTCCACGTCTTTTTCGGTGATGAGCGCAACGTTCCGATCTCTGACCCGGATTCCAACGAAGGCCAAGCCAAAGAGGCACTGCTGGATCGCGTTGCCGTCCCGCCGCGCAACATCCATGGTTTCGACCTGGGTGCGGTCTCCATGGAGGCAGCTGCCGACGCCTACGGCCCAGAAATCAAGGACTTTGCTCCCAAAGGCTTCGACATTCACTTACTCGGCATGGGCGGTGAAGGCCACATTAACTCGCTGTTCCCACACAGCGAAGCTACCGCCGAACAAGAAAAGCTTGCCGTCCCGGTGCACGATTCCCCGAAGCCACCATCAGAGCGCATCACCTTGACCTTCCCCGCCATCGCACGCGCAGAACGTGTCTGGCTGCTAGTCTCCGGCGAGGAAAAGGCCACTGCCGTCTCACACGTCGTCGAAGGTGCCCCCGCCGAGGAATGGCCTGCTGCCGGCGCCCAGGGCAAGCAGGAAACCCTGCTCTTTGTCACCGAGGATGCTGCTTCCGAGACCTAAAGCGCACATAGCTAAAGCGCCTTCCCTGCTCACGATGAGCACTGGGAAGGCGCTTTAAAAGTTTTGGCTGCTTAGGCCGCGTAAGCCTGAATCAGGTTCAGGCCGATGATGCAGGCCAGCCAAATGATTACCATCACGATGGTGACGCGGTCCAGGTTCTTCTCCACGACGGTCGAGCCGGACAGGTTCGACTGCACGCCGCCACCGAAGAGGCTGGACAGGCCACCGCCCTTGCCCTTGTGCAGCAGCACGAAGATGGACATCAGCACAGCGGCGATCACCAAGATGATTTCTAGGGCCAAGACCATAGTTTAGGATTCCTCGCTTAAAGCAATTACTACAGCGCTAGCTAGCGCCTGGTTCTTCGTGCAACTCTACAACACCGGTCGGGGGCTATCTAATTGCACCCCGCCGGTGCGTTGTAGAAAATTCTTATACTGCGTTGGCAGCGTTCGCAGCCAGCTTGGCGAAGTCCTCGCCCACCAAGGAAGCGCCACCAATCAGGCCGCCATCGACGTCCGGCTTGGAGACGATCTCGGCCACGGAGTCGATCTTGACCGAACCACCGTAGAGGATGCGGATGTTGTCGGCGGTTTCGTCGTCGGCAAGCTCGCGCACCAGGTCGCGGATGGCTGCACATACTTCCTGTGCATCGTCAGCAGAAGCAACCTTGCCAGTGCCGATAGCCCAGACCGGCTCATAGGCGATGACGACGTTGCTCAGCTGCTCAGCGCTCAAGTCAGCCAGGGAGTCACGAGTCTGGTTGACCACGTAGTCCACGTGGGTGCCCTTCTCACGGACATCGAGAGGCTCGCCCACGCACACGATTGGCTTGATGCCGTTCTCCAGCGCAGCAGCGGCCTTTTCAGCAACGACCTGGTCGGTCTCACCGTGGTAGTCGCGACGCTCGGAGTGGCCAACGATAACCCAGTCGCAGCCCAGCTTGGACAGCATCTTGCCGGAGATATCACCGGTGTATGCGCCGGATTCGTACTGGGAGATGTCCTGAGCACCGTAGGTGACCTTCAGCTGATCGCCATTGACCAAGGTCTGGATGGTGCGCAGGTCAGTAAACGGAACCAGGTAGGCAACGTCGACCTTCTCGTAGTATTCCTTCGGTAATGCGAAGGTGAACTTCTGCACGGAACCGATGGCCTCGATGTGGTCGAGGTTCATCTTCCAGTTACCAGCAATAAGCGGAGTACGAGCCATAATATCTTCCTTCTTTAGGTGTAGAGTGCTCTAGGATTCCAGAACGGATACGCCCGGCAGTTCCTTGCCCTCAAGGTACTCGAGGGAGGCGCCGCCGCCAGTGGAGATGTGGCTGAAGCCATCCTCATCCAGGCCCAGCAGGCGCACAGATGCAGCAGAATCGCCGCCGCCGACCACGGTAAACGAGTCATTGTTGGCGGTGGCATCGATGATTGCCTGTGCCACGCCCTCGGTGCCCTTGGAGAATGCTTCCATCTCGAAGACACCCATCGGGCCGTTCCAGAACACGGTCTTGGACTCAGCGATGATGTCAGCGAATTTCTTCACGGACTCCGGTCCGATGTCCAGGGACATCCAGCCTTCCGGAATGCCGTCGAGCTCCACGACCTTGTTCTCAGCATCTGCCTTGAACTCGGTTGCAGCAATCAGATCAACCGGGAGGACAATCTTATCGCCGAAGCGCTCCAGCAGCTCCTTGCAGTTATCGATCTGGTCTTCCTGCAGCAGGGAGCCTTGCACGTTGTAGCCCTGTGCAGCCAGCAGGGTGTAGCACATGCCGCCGCCGATGATGACCTTGTCGGCCTTGCCAGCCAGAGCCTCAATCACAGCGAGCTTGTCAGAGACCTTGGCGCCGCCAAGCACCACCACGTACGGGTTCTTCGGGGTCTTAGCCACAGTGGAAAGAACTTCCAGCTCGTTCTGGACCAGCTTGCCAGCGTAGGCCGGCAGACGCTTCGCAACGTCGTACACGGAAGCCTGTGCACGGTGAACAACGCCGAAGCCGTCGGAGACGAAAGCACCGTTGTCAGCAGCCAGGGCGACCAGCTCGTCAGCGAATGCGCCGCGCTCTGCCTCATCCTTGGAGGTCTCACGAGCGTCGTAGCGAACGTTTTCAATCAGCATGACATCGCCATCGTTGAGGCCGTTGGCACGCTCGTGTGCGTCCTCACCGGTAACGTCGGTAGCCAGTGCCACGTACTGGTCAAGTGCCTCAGACAGAGCCTCCGCAACCGGTGCGAGGGAGAACTTCGGGTTGGCCTCGCCCTTCGGGCGGCCCAGGTGCGCAGACAGGATAACCTTTGCACCACCGTCTACCAGAGCCTTAATGGTTGGCAGGGAGGCGTTGATACGGCCCGGGTCAGTGATGTTGCCCTCGTCGTCGAGGGGCACGTTGAAGTCGGAACGGACCAGGATGTGGCGGGATTCCACACCCTCTGCGAGCAGGTCATCCAAAGTCTTAAACGTCATTGTCATCTCCTTAGTTGTAGTTCCACTAAAAACAATACCGACCTTGCGGAAATGCGGTGGCACATCCACAAGGTCGGCAGTAAAGCTCCTGAGTTCTTACAGGGTGCTAGGAAAGTTTTTACAGCGCTTCAGCGACCTGGTTGGTCAGACGCAGCAGCTGGCAGGTGTAGCCCCACTCGTTGTCGTACCAACCCAGAACCTTGACCAAGTTGCCATTGGATACCTTGGTCATACCGGAGTCGAAGATAACGCCGTGGCCATCGGTGATGATGTCGGTGGAGACAATCGGGTCTTCGGTGTAGCCCAGGGTGTCACCGAACTCGCCGGTGGAGGCTTCCTTGATTGCTTCGTTGATTTCCTCAACGGTCACGTCGCGGGAAGCGGTGAAGGTCAGGTCAGTAGCGGAGCCGGTAATGGTCGGAACGCGCATTGCGTAGCCGTCCAGCTTGCCTTCCAGGTGCGGCAGCACCAGGGCAACTGCCTTAGCAGCGCCGGTGGAGGTCGGAACCATGTTCACTGCAGCAGCACGTGCACGACGCAGGTCCTTGTGCGGTGCGTCCTGGATGCGCTGGTCACCGGTGTAGGCGTGGATGGTGGTCATCAGACCCTTTTCGATGCCGAACTTCTCATCCAGAACCTTGGCCATCGGAGCCAGGCAGTTGGTGGTGCAGGATGCAGCGGAGATGACGTCGTGCTCATCCGGGTTGTAGTCCTCGGAGTTCACGCCGTAGACGAAAGTAGCGTCAACTTCCTTGCCCGGTGCGGAGATGATGACCTTCTTAGCGCCACCTTCGATGTGGCCCTTTGCGTCTGCACCCTTGGTGAACTTACCGGTGGACTCGATGACGATGTCCACGTTGTTCTCGCCCCAGTTGATGTCCTTAGGCTCGTGCTCAGCGGTCACCTCGACGCGGTGGCCGTTGACCGTCAGGGAGTGGTCGTCGTGGGTGATTTCACCGTCGAAGCGGCCCAGCACGGAGTCGTACTTGAGCAGGTTTGCCAGGGTCTCGTTGTCGGTGAGGTCATTAACCGCAACGATCTCCAGGTCATTGTCGCTCTGCGCAACGGCGCGGAAGAAGTTACGTCCGATACGACCGAAGCCGTTAATACCAACACGAATGGTCACTGTGGTTGCTCCTCAGTTAATAGAGTAAAAGGCGTGTAGGTGCGAAGTAAGCGGGAATATGCCGTGTGGCAGCTCCTTCGCTTGAACCAACAAGGTTGATACTACCCCCGAATTGCTGAGCCTGCAGCGCTCAATGAGCTAGCCAGATCACAAACTCTTCCAAACACACTGCGGAAGAGTATAATTTATAGCCCTAATTTTAAACGGAATATAAAACGCCCAGCACCCGCCCGCTTCTTTCCGTTTATGTGGGAATATTTCCGCATATATGGGATCAATCACAGTCGGACAAAAGCGGACCCTGTACCGGACTTCTACCAGTACAGGGCCTCCACCGAGAGCAGTTAGTCTCGTTCTCCTTTAGGACTCGTCGAAGAGTTCTTCCGTAATCGAGTCGTTGGTATCGGGCACACCCAGTTCTTCGGCGCGCTTGTCCGCCATCGACAGCAAGCGACGGATACGGCCTGCAACGGCGTCCTTGGTCATCGGTGGGTCAGCCAGACGGCCGAGCTCCTCCAGGGAAGCTTCGCGATGTTGGACGCGCAGACGACCAGCATCAGCCAGATGCTCTGGGACATCGTCGCCAAGAATCTCCATGGCGCGTTCCACACGTGCTGCCGCGGTGACAGCTGCGCGAGCAGAACGACGCAGGTTGGCGTCATCAAAGTTATCCAGGCGCTTCTCGGTTGCCCGGGCCTCACGCTTGACGCGCTTCTTCTCCCACGACAGGCGGGTTACCTGCGCACCCAGGCGAGTCAGCAGCGCGCCAATGGCATCGCCATCACGGATGACCACGCGGTCAGCACCACGGGTTTCCTTGGTCTTAGCGGAAATGCCCAGGCGGCGTGCACAGCCCACCAAAGCCAGGGCGGCCTCCGGACAGGGGCAGGTTACTTCCAATGCAGAAGAACGACCCGGCTCAGTCAGCGTGCCTTGAGCCAGGAAAGCACCGCGCCAGGCGGCTTCGTTATCAGCGATATCGCCGGAAATAACCTGCGGTGGCAAACCGACCACGGCGTGGCCGGAACGGGTAATCAGGCCGAGGCGACGAGTTAGTTCCTTAGCGCCGTCGTTGATGCGTACCTGCAGGCGGGACTTCTTCGACGCTGCGGCCGGACCCACGGAGTGAATGGTGGCTTCAATGCCGTAGAGCTCTTCAATGGCATCGACGAGACGCTGCGCGATGGCTTCATTGTCGACCTCGACCTCATAGGCCATCTGGTCGCCGTGAACCTGCAGTTCACCAGCGAAACGCAGCATCGCTGCTACCTCTGCAGCGCGGGCACTTTGCCGGGTAACTGGAACGCTGGTTAGTTCCTCCTTGACCAAGTCGGTCAACGATGACTGCACCATTCGGCCCCTTTCTGTTGTACCTTCGCTGCCAAAGCTATTGCGGCTCATAGTCTAGCGCGCGCTGTCAGTTGCGTGGAACTCGCTGTAGATATCCAAAAAGACCTGGGACAACTTATCCGGGTCATGCTTTTCTAACGTGCCGCCCTGGCCATCGCACATCGCCACACGATTGAACACGACCTGCGCGCCCAAAGAATCAGCAGCACGCTGCAGGTATTGCCGCTCCGAACCTTCTGGCAAGGTATCGGAGTCAACCAGGATGTAATCGACCTTGAGTCCCGGGGCATGCTGTGCCAACACGTGGACGTGACGCTCTGCGGAAAAACCGGGGGTCTCCCCTGGCTCAGCAGTCAGGTTTAAAACGACGACGCACAGTGCGTCGGATTCGTTAATGGCATCGACGACCTGCGGCACGAGCACGTGCGGCAGCACGGAGCTAAACCACGAGCCCGGGCCAATGGTGATGATGTCCGCCTTCTCCAGGGCTGCGATGGCTTCTGGATTGGCATCGGGCTTGTCCGGAATCAGGCGCACGCGACGGACCTGGCCCGGCGTTGACGCAACGGCTACTTGGCCGCGCACAGGACGCATGACGCACGGGTCTTCGTCGAGGCCAGCAACCTCAGCTTCAATATCCAAAGCCTGGTTGGCTGCGGGAAGCACTCGACCATAAGACCGGGTCAGGCGCGCGATCGTATCGAGGGCTTCCTGCGGGCTTTCGAGGATCTCCGTCAACGCCACGATGAGTAGGTTGCCCAGCGCGTGGCCGGCCATTGCACCAGTGCCGCCGAAGCGATGCTGCAGGGTTGCTGCCCACAGATCTCCGTCGGCATCGTCACGCGACAACGCTGCCAAGGCCATACGCAGGTCACCGGGAGGAATAATGTCTAGCTCGCGGCGCAGACGACCGGAAGAGCCTCCGTCATCGGCAACGGTCACAATGGCAGAGATGTCTTCTGGCTCGCACTGCCGTGCAGCTAAGAGGGTCTGGTAAAGACCATGGCCACCGCCTAGGCAGGCCATGTGTTGGGGTTTATTCATTATGTACTGAATATCTCCTTCTAAAGCCGACTAGTCGCGGTGGAAATCTCGATGCAGGGTGTTGACGTCTAAGTCCGTGTTCTCCCGCAAACGGCGGGCAAGTTCTTCCGACACGGCCACTGAGCGGTGATGACCGCCAGTACACCCAATTCCTACGGTGATGAAGTTTTTACCCTCGTGGCGATAGCCTTCCAGCATCGTGCCCAACAACGTTTGGAAACTAGTGATGAATTCTTCTGCTGCTGGTTGGCTCAGCACATAATCGGCCACCGGCGCATCCGTGCCACGGTAGGCACGCAGTTCCGGAATCCAATAAGGGTTAGGGAGAAAACGCACGTCCATAACCACGTCAGCATCGCGCGGAATGCCGTGTTTGAAGCCGAAAGACTCAATGGTCACATGCTGCGCATCGTGCTGCATGCTGCCAAAGGATGCCTCGATGGCACGCCGTAGGTCGTGAATCGACAGGTTGGTTGTATCAATAATGATGTCGGCCTTGCTGCGCATATTGGCAATGGCAGCACGCTCTCGCTGGATGCCCATTTTGAGGCTATCGCCTGCTTGTAGCGGATGTGTGCGGCGAACGGAATCGAAGCGACGAATCAACACATCATCGCGGGCGTCCAGGAAGAGCACGGTTGGCTCAAGTTCGGTACCTTTAAGCTCCGCGACGATCTCTTCGACAGAGCCAGGGAACATGCGTGAACGCACATCAGTTACAGCCGCCACCTTGGTGACTGGGCTATCGTCCTGATTGCAGGAGGAAAACAGCTCAACGATGCTGCGTGGCGGGATGTTGTGCGCTACGTAGTAGCCTTTGTCCTCCAGCACTTTCGCCGCTGAGCTCAATCCGCCACCGGACATGCCGGTCAGCAGGATGGGCGGGGTTTCGAGGTGCGTCATGACGGCCATTCTAGCCCGCCCGGGCTACCGGTGTCAGTGCGGTAGGTCTCAGGAAGAAGACTCGGTGTGCAGGTGGTCGTAGACCGTCTGCGCCAACTTCGGACCAAAGCCTTTGACCTCGGCAATCTCGTCCACATCGGCTTCTTTCAGCTTCTTCACAGAGCCGAAATGTTTCACCAAATCGGTACGTCGCTGTGGTCCCAAACCAGGCACTGCATCGAGCGCGGAAGAACGCATCCTCTTCGAGCGCTGCTGCCGGTGATAGTTAATGGCAAAGCGGTGTGCTTCGTCGCGGATCTGCTGCAGCAAGAACAGCGCTTGGGAGTTACGCGGCAAGATGACCGGTTCATCATCACCCGGTACCCAGATTTCCTCCAAGCGCTTCGCTAGCCCCACCAGGGTGACATCGACGATGCCAAGCTCATCGAAGACTTCCTGTGCGGCAGCAACCTGCGGTGCACCACCATCAACGATGAAGAGCTGCGGTGGATAAGCAAAGCGGCGGCCGGCTTCGCTGGCTTCCTCGGAGACCTGTTCGTCTTGGAAGGTCGACTCCTCGACTTCCTCATCCGGGTTCGCCAGTTTGTCTTCATTGTGGCGGCGGAAACGACGGCGCGTGATCTCGGCAATGGAGCCGACGTCATCGGAGCGCCCCTCGCCTGCTGCTTCCTTGATGCGGTAGCGGCGGTAATCCGCCTTGCGGGGCAGCCCGTCTTCGAAGACCACCAGCGATGCCACCACGTCGGTACCCTGGATGTGCGAGATATCTGTACATTCGATACGCAGTGGCGCCTGGTCCATGCCCAGGGCGTCCTGGATATCCTGCAGTGCAGCCGAACGCGCAGTCAGGTCGCCTACACGCTTGAGCTTGTGCTGTCGCAGATGTTCTTTGGCGTTGCGCTCCACTGTCTCCATCAGTGCGCGCTTGTCGCCGCGCTGCGGCACGCGCAGGTCCACCTGTGCCCCTCGCAGCTCCCCTAGCAGCTCAGTGACTTCGGAAAGTTCCTCTGGCAGCTGCTGAACCAGAATCTCTCGCGGAACGACGCGGACCTTGCGTTCTTCGGCATGGGATTCCTGATCCACACCGCGCCGCGGGACATCCGCTTGGATGGCTGCATCCTCCGCAGCTTCCTGGTTCGCGCGCTCGACGGCATCGGAATAGAACTGAATGAGGAAGTTCTGCACCAACGCAGGCAGTGCCGGGTCGGGCTGTCCTTCTTCCCATTCGCTCTCCGTAGCTTGGTCGCCGACCTTCTCCACGACCCAACCGCGCTGGCCGCGGATACGACCCTCGCGGACATGGAAGATTTGGACTGCTGCTTCCAGTTCATCAGTGGAAAAGGCAATCAGGTCGGCATCGGTGCCATCGGAAAGCACGACCGACTGCTGCTCCATAATCTTGTGGATGGCTTCCAAGTCATCGCGCAGTCGCGCAGCGCGCTCGAACTCGAGGTTCTCGGATGCCTCTTCCATCTCCTTGGTCAGCTTGCGCGTAACCGGAGCCGTCTTGCCGTTCATAAAAGAAATCAGCGAATTAACCGTCTCGCGGTGTTCTTCAGTGCTTACCCGACCAATACAGGGTGCATCGCATTTGCCGATATAACCCAGCAAGCAAGGACGTCCCAGCGCAGTATGACGGTTGTACACACCCTTCGAGCAGGTGCGCATGGGAAATACCCGGGTAAGCAGATCGAGGGTCTCGCGCACTGCCCAGGCATGCGAGTAGGGGCCAAAATAGCGCACGCCCTTGCGGCGCGGACCGCGGTAGAAGAACGCACGCGGGACGGTCTCCCCGACCGAGACTGCGAGCATGGGGTAGGTCTTATCGTCGCGGTATTTGACGTTAAAGCGCGGGTCAAAACGCTTAATCCAGGTGTACTCCAGCTGCAGGGCTTCGACCTCGCTGGCCACCACGGTCCACTCGACGTGGGCTGCCGTCAGCACCATCTGCCGGGTGCGCGGGTGCAGCTGGGTGATGTCCTGGAAGTAGTTCGACAACCGCGCCCGCAGGTTTTTGGCTTTGCCTACGTAGATGACGCGGGAGTTTTCATCCCGAAATTTATAAACACCCGGTTCCGTAGGGATAGTCCCTGGAGCCGGGCGATATGTGGTCGGATCTGCCATTAGTCCTGTTAGTCCTCCGGCATGTAGCGCGCCTCAAGCTTGCGGAACTCGCGGACGGCGTCAATCGCCTTTTCCTTGTCACCCGACTGGATGGCCCAGATAGGCACGTACTCGAACTCCGGCAGCTCCAGACGAGCCATGCGCGCACCCTCAGGGAAGGACAGGCCGTAAATCACGAACCACGGGTAAAAGCGCGTGCCGATGATGTTGCGGATTTCCACGCCATCTTCATTCGCGCGCAGACGCGGACGGTTCAGCGCAATCCACGACAGAATCGACACGACTACACCCACGCCCGGGAATGCAAACTTATCGATGCCCGTCACAGACGCACCGGTGAACTCAATATCCAGGGTGATGCCCATGAAGATATGGATGATCATCACCAAGATGACCCAGCCAATGGCAATATTGCGCAGGAACTTCGACGATAGTTCCATTTCCCATGGCTTCTCAGAAGTCATGGCGAAGGGATCCGCGCTGGTGTAGGCCAGCATTTCCGCTTCGCTGAGCGTTCGCTTCTGCCCTGGGGTTGAGTTACTCATTTCAGAAAATCCTTCTTTTCTGCGCGCGGGTGTTAACTAGGCCAGTGTACGCAATTTCACGGCAGTATCTAAAGCCGCGATCATGGCCTCAGCACCCTTGTCTTCCACCGAGCCCTCAAAGCCCGCGCGATCGATGGCCTGCTGCTCATCGTTCACGGTCAGCACACCATTAGCCACCGGGGTGGACTCATCCAAAGCGATGCGGGTAAGCCCCTGAGTCACCGAGTCGCAGACGTAGTCAAAGTGCGGGGTGCCACCGCGGATAACGCAGCCAAGTGCCACCACCGCGTCGTACTTGCGGGCAGCTGCCTGGACTACCACTGGCAGTTCCAGTGCGCCGACGACGCGGACGTCCTTGACCTCAGCACCGCACTGCTGGGCGGTGTCGATGGCGCGCTGGTGGAGCTGGTCGCAGATCTTTTCATTCCAGGTGGCGGTCACCACGGCGACTGCCAGCCCAGCGGCATCGACGGTCTCAATCTGGGGCAGGCCTTCTTTGCTCATGATGTGCTCCTCAGCGTAGGGAATGTTGGGGAAAGTCTACTAGTGCGCCGCGTCCCATTGGGCGACCTGTGGCAGTTCATGGCCCATGCGGTCACGCTTGGTGCGCAGGTAATTGATGTTCTCTGCGTTTGCTTCCACCGGAAGCGGACGATGCTGCGAGGCATCCACGCCGAAACCGGACATACCCTCACCCTTGTGCGGGTTATTCGTCAGCAGCTCGACGGACTTAATGCCCAAATCACGCAAGATTTGTCCCGCCACGGAGTACTCGCGGGCATCCTCAGGCAAGCCCTGTTCCAGGTTGGCATCGACGGTGTCCAGGCCCTCATCCTGTAGGCGATAAGCCTGCAGCTTGTGGATGAGACCGATACCGCGGCCTTCTTGGCCACGCAGGTAAATCACCACACCAGAGCCTTGTTCTTGCACGATGCGCAGGGATTCTTTGAGCTGCTCGCCGCAATCACAGCGCAGCGACCCAAACACATCACCAGTCAAGCACTCCGAGTGGACGCGGACAGGAACGTTTTCTGCACCCTTGAGGTCAGCGACATCGCCAGCCACCAGGGCGACGTGTTCCATGCCGTCGATGATGTGGCGGTAGCCCAGCATGCGGAAATCGCCATACGCAGTCGGCAGGCGGGTTTCCACCTGACGCTGAATCTGCATCTCGTTGTGACGGCGCCACTCGATGAGCTGGTCGATGGAAATCATCGACAAGCCATGCTCATCTGCAAAGCGACGCAGCTCCGGCGAACGAGCCATGTCCGTTGGGTCTTCCTCAGAGACAATCTCACAGAGCACACCGGCCGGGCGCAGGCCAGCCAGGCGAGCTAAGTCAATGGAAGCTTCAGTATGGCCGTCGCGTTCCAAAACGCCACCCGGGCGGGCGCACAGCGGCACCACGTGGCCCGGGCGGGTGAAGTCAGCCTCCGTCGAGGAAGGATTAGCCAAACGACGCATGGTCTCCGCACGCGACGCAGCCGAAATACCAGTCGTACCGGTCGCAGCATCGACGGTCACGGTGTACGCAGTAGAGCGCACATCCTCGTTGATCGCCATCATCGGCGGCAGGTGCAAGCGCTCGCAGTCTTCTGGCAACAGCGGCGTGCAGATATAGCCGGAACTATAGCGCACCATGAACGCCACTAATTCCGGGGTCGCCTTTTCCGCAGCGAAGATGAGGTCACCTTCGTTTTCGCGGTCTTCATTGTCGACGACAACCACGGCTTTACCTGCCGCAATGTCAGCTACAGCCTGCTCGATACTATCGAAGCGAATGGAATCTTCCTGGACGATCATAAATGACTACTCTAGCCTCTCCGGATCCGCTAGTTCACGTGAGGGTTAGTCATCTTCTCGACGTACTTCGCCAGCACATCAACTTCCAGATTGACCTCCTCACCTTCAGCCAACTGACCATGGGTGGTCTCGCGCAGGGTGGCCGGAATCAGCGAGACCTCAAACCAGCCCTTATCCACTGCACTTACCGTCAGCGACGTGCCATTCAACGTGACCGAGCCCTTCTCAACGACGTAGCGGTCCACCGCCTCCGGCAGGCTAAAGCGCAGCACTTCCCAGTTCTCCGACGGCGTGCGCTTAAGCAACTGCACCGTGGCGTCAACGTGGCCTTGGACGATGTGGCCTCCCAGGCGCGTGGTCGGCAGCAGCGCGCGCTCCAGGTTCACCTTGGAACCTTCCTGCAGCTGCGCCAATGCGGTGCGGTTGAGCGATTCCTGCATCACGTCGGCGGCAAAGCTGCCGTCTTGCAGATCCGTCACAGTCAGGCACACACCATTGACTGCGATGGAATCACCCAGTGCCGCATCCGAGGTCACCAGCGGTGCGGCGATACCAATGCGCAGCGAATCCCCGCAGTCTTCGAGCTTGTCGACGACCCCGATTTCCTCAACCAATCCAGTAAACAATCGCTTCCCTACCTCTATCTCAAGGGTTTTCTCTGTCTTAAGACTCTTCTGGCGCGTGCACGTATTCGACTAGGATGTCATCGCCCAACTCGAGCGCACGCACGCGGCGGAACCTGGGGGCATCGTTAAGTGTTTGCGCCAAAGGATGCGCCAGCACCGAACGCCCCTCGCCCAGCAGCACCGGTGCGATATACGCCTGAATGAGATCTACATACCCGGCATTGATAAACGCACTAGCCAATCCGGCTCCACCTTCGACCAGGATGTCGCGGGCACCAGAATCGTAGAGAACACCGAGTGCCTCTTCGATGCTGTGGTACTGCTCAAAGCCTAAGTTCTGCAGATTTTCTGTGGCCGGTCCGGCAGACACATCACGCTTGCCGATGACCACACGACGCGGCTGGGCATCGAAAAGCTCACCGTCAGGACGGCGGGCAGTCAGCGATGGATTATCTGCCAGTGCGGTACCGGTACCAATGACGATTGCATCGCGATGGCTGCGGTCCTGATGCACCCACTCGCGGGCGCGCTCACCGGTGATCCACTTGCTGCTGCCATCTACGGCCGCGGTAAAGCCATCGAGGGTCTGCGCGAACTTCAACGTCACGTGCGGGCGACCCCAACGCAATGCACTCAGCCAGGGAATCAGCGCGTCTTCGACACCGTGCGGTACTTCAAGCTGGGTGACCTCGACCCCTGCTGCGCGCAGGGTGTCTGCTCCACCGGCAGCATCCGGATTCGGATCGGCATGTAAGTAGAAGACGTGCTTGATGCCGGCATCGATAAGCGCTTGCGTACACGGACCGGTATTCCCGGTGTGGTCGCAAGGCTCCAAGGTGACCACTGCGGTGCCACCGCGGGCTGCCTCACCGGCTGCCTGCAGAGCCATGACTTCAGCGTGCGCGCCGCCTACGGGCTGGGTCGCACCGACACCGACGGTCTCGCCTGCGTCGTTGAGAATCACCGCGCCGACCGGCGGGTTGGGGCTGGTGGTACCGCGCACGGCAGCACCGGCAGCCATCGCATCATGGACTGCCTTATCTAGGTTCTGGTTCATAAATCCTTACTTAGTGCGCCAGGGCCTTAGTGGCCAGGGTGCGCAGCTCTTCTACGGCAGCTGCCTTGTCATCCTTGCCAAAGACTGCCGAACCTGCCACGAAGGCATCGCAACCTGCGGCAGCTGATTCTTCAATCGTGGAAGCAGAAATACCACCATCAATTTCGATCAGAGTATCCAGGCCTTGCTCGTCGATAGCCTTGCGCAGGGCGCGGACCTTATCCAGCATGTCCGGCATAAACTTCTGGCCACCAAAGCCCGGCTCCACGGACATCACCAGGGCCAGGTCAAAGTGCTTCAGCTTATCCAACCACGGCTCAATCGGGGTGCCTGGCTTAATGGAAAAGCCAGCGCGCACGCCCATGCCGCGAATCTTTTCGGCCAGGTCAATGGCAGCCTGCTCATCGGCAACTGCTTCGACGTGGAAGATGATGCAGTCTGCACCTGCATCACGGTAGTTTTCTACCCACTTCTCCGGGTTTTCAATCATCAGGTGCACATCGAGTACCTGGTCAGTGACCTTATCGACCGTCTTGGTGATATCCGGGCCAAAAGACAGGTTCGGCACGAAGTGGCCGTCCATGATGTCGACATGGATCCAGTCACCGTTGGCGACCGCACGGACTTCATCACCCAACTTAGAGAAGTCAGCGGCCAGGATGGAAGGAGAAATAATTGGTGCGTGCATAATTGATGATTCTACCCGCTTCTTACCCACTCCTGGTCAAGATTCACTAGACAGCAGGCTTGCGAAGAACAGCGAAGAACATCGCATCGGTGCCATGGCGATGCGGCCACATCTGCACTGATTTCTCGCTACCGACATCACGCATATCCGAAATCAGTGCATGGGCGTCCATCTCTTCGACGTTTAGTTCCTCCAGCGCACGGTCGACGATGCCGCGGGTTTCGCGCAGATCCGGCGAACAGGTGGAATAGACCACCACGCCACCGGGGCGAACCAGGTCCACAGCAGAGTTGAGCAACTCAAACTGCAGTGTGGTCAGCTCCGCGATATCGGATTCCGACTTCCGCCAGCGCGCCTCCGGACGACGACGCAGGGCACCCAGGCCAGAACACGGGGCATCGACCAGAATGCGGTCGAAACCTGCATCCAAACCAGGCTTGCGGCCATCAGCCACGTGCACGGTAACTGGCAGGTCACGCACGGCCTTGTCGATGAGCTCCGCACGGTGCTTGGAGACTTCCACCGCATCCACGGTCGCGCGATCAATCCGTGCCAAAGAGCCCAACAGCGCTGCCTTGCCACCGGGGCCGGCACACAAGTCCAGCCAGCGACCAGTATCGGTACCGTCGACGTCCGCCTCAGCTACCGCACGGGCGATAAGCTGCGAGCCTTCGTCCTGCACACCGGCCAGGCCTTGTTTGATCGGCTCAATATCGGCCGGGTCACCGTGGTCCATGTAGACCGCATAAGGCGAGTACTTACCCTCCTCAAAACCGGTAATCAGCGCTAGTTCTTCAGCGCTAATCTCACCGGGGCGTGCCACCAGGTGCACGATGGGACGCTGCGAATCTGCTTCCAGGGCATCTTCGAGTTCCTCTGGGCCAAGTACCTCCGCAAAAGAACGCGCAATCCACTCCGGGTGCGCATGGCGGAAGGCCAGTGCTGCCAACTCGTCGTCTGGTGCAAGGTCGGCAAACCACTTCTCTACTGACGTACGAGTCACGCTACGCATGATGCCATTGCTAAAGCCTTTAGCCTTTTCCTGACCTGCGGCTTCCACCAGGCGCACCGTGGTATCAACCGCGGCGTGCGGCTCCACGCGGGTATACAGCACCTGGTACACGCCAAGGCGCAGTGCGTCGAGGACCTCCGGGGAGATATCTGCCAGCGGACGCGAGGCACACTTATCGATGACCGCGTCAAGCACCCCTTCAGTACGCAACGCACCGTAGGTAATCTCCGTGGCAAACGCAGCATCCCGACCCTGCAGCTTCTGCTCACGCAGTGCCTTCGGCAAAGTCAGGTTGGCAAATGCATCATCAGAATGCACACGCCGAATCACCGAATAGGCAACCGCACGCGGGACATCGACACCCGCCTTACGGGCTGCCGCAACGAACCCACCTGCGCGATTGCTCCGCTGACCCCGGGCATCATTCCGGGAATCCCGGGCACGGCGGTCACCCGGTCGACCACGCTGTGGGCGGCCATTATCGTCGCGTCGATCGCGGTGATCACGCCGGTTGTTCTTTGGCTTTGGGCCTTCCCACGGCTTCTTGCCCTGCTTGCCGTCGCGCTTGTGGTCCCGGTTGTTCTTATCGCCCGACATGGCCCGGGAACGGAATCCGCCACTCATACAAACCTCACTTCGTTGGCACTATCTCCTAAGCCGCGACCCCAATCAGCGGCATTCATCATCTTCTTCCCCGGTGGTTGAATCCGGGTGACCTGCAGTGGCTCCGTGGCCGTGCCAACAAACACTTCCTTCTTGGTCACGCGCACCTGACCGGGCTCCAGCTGTCCTGCTTGTTCGGCAGCATTGGCATCGACAGGCTTAGCCTCGCCGACTTTGAGGCGATTGTCCTCCCAGGTCGTCCAGGCACCTGGGCCCGGGTTGTGGGCGCGGATGTGACGGTCGACGGCGAAGGCAGGCTTGGACCAATCAATCTGTGCATCGGCAGTGCTAATTTTTGGCGCGTAGCTGGCCTCACCTTGTTGTTCCTTCGGAACGATGGCGCCAGATTCAAGGCCGTCCATCGTTGCGCGCAGCAAGTCCGCGCCGGTATACGCCAGGCGGGTCAGCAGGTCGTCGGCGTTGTCGCTGGCCTGGATTTCTTCGGTGACCGTGCCCAGTACCGGGCCGGTATCTAAGCCCTTATCGATGCGGAAGGTAGAAGCGCCAGTGATGTCATCGCCAGCGGCAATAGCAGCTTGCACCGGTGCAGCACCGCGCCACTGCGGTAGCAAGGAAAAGTGCAGGTTCACCCACCCGTGGGTGGGCACATCCAGGAGATCTTCGGTAATCAAGTTGCCATAAGCAACCACCGGGATGGCATCGGGCTTAAGTTCTTCCAAGCGCTTTCGCAGCTCCTGGCCATCCTCAGTATCAGGGCGCAGGCTCGTCGGCGTAACCACCTCAATGTCGTGTTCTTGGGCCAAGGCCTTCACCGGGCTCGGATGCAACGTACGTCCACGGCCCTTGCGGGCATCAGGGCGGGTAATGACTGCCACGACCTCGTGGTCGGATTCCAGCAGCTTTTCTAAAGCCACCACAGCAGGTTCCGGGGTTCCGGCAAAAATTAGGCGCATTGCAGGCTTCTCCTCTAATGAATTCTATGTAGGTTCTCTATCGAGTCCAGCTTATTGCGTGTGGTCAGAGTTAAACCACGTGGATTCTCGTACCAACTGCATTGCTTCCTTGCGCAGCTCCGGCTCCAGGCGCTGCAAGAAAAGCACACCGTCTAAGTGGTCAGTCTCGTGCTGAATACAGCGTGCCAGCAAACCACTGGCCACCATGGAAATAGGGCGACCATACACGTCCTGACCGCGAACAAATACCGTGTTGTAGCGCTCCGTGGGCGCGCTGATCTCCGGGATGGACAAACATCCTTCGGAGCCACGCTGCATGTTTTCGCCGATGGGCTCCCAGACGGGATTGATGATGGCACCGGCTAATGCCGACTGCGTATGCGAGCAATCAAAGACAAAGATGCGCTTGAGAATGCCAATCTGGCTTCCTGCCAGGCCTACTCCCCCGGCATCATGCATGGTTTCAATCATGTCGGCGGCCAGGCGCTGCAAGGACTCATCGAAAGTATCGATTTCTGCTGCACGCGATGTCAGCACGGGGTCGCCGTAGAGGCGAATGGGGCGAATACTCACGACGTATGTACTCCTTGGCGCATCGAGGATTCAGACGAGAAAAGTTCAGAGATTAAACCGTCCCCATAGTTTACTTGGCAACCCCACGCCCCTGCCGCGACGGTGGGTGTTAGCCAATCCGGATCGGATCGACTTGGATGCGCAACGGCAACTCATCTTTCCGCGCCGAGCGCACCGCATTCGCCGCACGCAATGCCGAGCCTAACTCCGCGCGTGGACCTAAAGGAATGCGCACCAGGACGCGCTGCGGTGGACCGAAACGATCGGTGTCGTACTCGCCTGGCAGATTGACGTTGTTGGGCAGGTCCACCGGGCCGAGAATGTCGACGTGCTCTGGTAACTCGACGAGCTCCAAGAAGCTATCGAGTGCGGCATCGGCACCATCGATTGCTGCCATGTGCACTGCCGGCGGGAAGCGTACTTCACGACGTGCCGCCAACTCAGCAGCAGCCGCACCCACCATGTCCCATTGCTGGAAATAGCTCATCAACGGCAACTGTTCTTCAGCCGCCACCACAACTTCCCCGCCTTTAGCAGCAGGAATCACCATCGTGGCGGCCTGCGCCCACTTCGCCAACGTATCTTCGTTGGCACGCAAGTCCTGGCGATTGAGCAATGCACCGGTTTCCAGCAGTAATGCGGCGCCGTAGTGCCCGCCGCCATCGATAAGCGGCTCCGCACCAGGGGTGGCAATCACCACCGCCGGGGCATCTGGAATCGAATCCAGCACCTTATTGCCACCAGAGACAATCACCCGGGTGCGCGGGAAGACGCGGCCGAGTTCCTCCGCAGTCTTTTCCGACCCCAACGTGATAGCCCGCAGACGCGGCGAGCCACACTGGGTACAGCGGAAACGCGAATCCACACGCCCGCACCAACGACAGGTCGGAATAGCGGCTTCGCCACTGGAGGAATCCCCCACAGCGGGAAGGCCAATAGGACCGTTGCAGTGACGGCACCGGGCAGGGCTACGGCACTTTCCGCAGGCCAAAATCGGTGCGTAACCCTTGCGCGGCATCTGCACCAGCACGGGTAATTCTTCATCCAGTGCACGCTTGACCGCCTGGAAAGCAGGACCCGACAAGGAGGTGGTGCCGCCTTGGGTTTCGCGCGAGATGTTGAAACCGTAGGTGCCAATCGGGGTAATCGTGGGGCGCCGATTCTTTAGCGCACCTTCGGTGGGCAGCAAGTCATGGACCCAGCCGGATTCGACAAGCAATTGGGTCTCCGCCGTGCGGGAATGTCCGGCAATAATCAGCGAGGCAGATTCCTGTGCCACACGTGTCGTCAGCACTTCGCGAGCATGCACGTAAGGCTTGAGGTTGTCGACGAGGTTGTCATCGCCGTCGTTGTAGATGACGGCCAGCTGCAGGTTCTGTACTGGTGCAAAGGCGGCAGAACGCGTGCCGATGACGATGCGGGCTTGGCCTTCCAGCGCAGCCAAGTAGCGGCGGTAGCGTGCCTGCGGACCCTGGCTGTTGTTGAGCACCACGACCTGTTTGGCGCCGACTACTTTGCGGAATGCGGCTTCCAGCACGTCGACGTCGCGTTGGTCGGGCACGACCATGATGACGCCGCAGCCTTCGCGGGCTATTTTCCCGCCGAGTGCTGCTAAGGCACCCGCCCAGTCATCGCCAGGCGCAATCTGCCAGGCAGCACGCGCAATATCCCCGCCAATGATGGTGTCGACGAAGGACTCGCCGTGCTCATAAGCCGACCAGGCAGAGAGATCTGGTTCTTCCGAGTTACCGAGTTCTTCCCAGGGAGTATCGAAGTCGGCTTCCTCGGCCTTGGCGTGGCGCGGCGGAATCGCAGAGCGAATGATATCGGAGCGCACACCGCCGTAGCGCTGCGCGAGTGACTCGATGACTGCGGCGAGGCGCTCCGGATAGACCTGAAAAGGTGAAATCACTCTTTCGATGTAGCGCAGCTTGCCGGAGAACTCCGCGTCGGCGGCACGCTCTAACACGATGGCGTCAACAAGGCGGCCACTAAAACGAATGCGCACCCGGACTCCGGGTTGCGCGGTCTCGGCCATGGATTCCTCCACGAGGTAATCAAATGGCCTGTCCAGGTGGGATATTCCTAGTAGGGGTAACACCCGCGCGATCGGCTTGTGTGCGGCGGGTGTCTTGGGTGGCATAGCGCCTTATTCTACAGCCCTAATGCAGCGCGTAGCTCTTCTACCCGGTTGGTGGCCTCCCACGGCAAATCGATATCGGTGCGGCCAAAGTGACCGTAGACTGCAGTCTTCTTGTAAATCGGGCGCAGCAGGTCCAGGTCGCGAATAATTGCAGCTGGGCGCAGGTCAAAGACCTGATTCACGGCAGCCTGAATCTGCTCATCGCTCAAGCCTTCCTTGGCGGTGCCGAAGGTCTCGACGTACAGACCGACTGGCTTAGCGCGACCAATGGCGTAGGCAACCTGGACTTCCGCGCGGTCTGCCAGGCCGGCAGCGACGACGTTCTTGGCTACCCAGCGCATTGCGTAAGCAGCAGAACGGTCGACCTTGCTCGGGTCCTTACCGGAGAAAGCACCGCCGCCGTGGCGAGCCATGCCGCCGTAGGTATCGACGATAATCTTGCGGCCGGTCAGACCCGCATCGCCCATGGGGCCGCCGAGGGTAAAGGAACCAGAAGGGTTCGACAAGAACTTGGTGTCCTCGCGGTAGAAGCTGTCCAGTCCAGCGTCCTTGATAACCCACTCGACCACCTGCTCGCGCAGCTGCTGTGCCAGCCACTCCTGGGTGACCTCCGGGTCGTGCTGGGTGGAGATAACCACGGTATCGAGGTACTCCGGCTCACCTTCAGCGTTGTAGCCCAAGGTCACCTGGGTCTTACCGTCCGGACGCAGGTGCGGAACGATGTTCTCCTTGCGCACCTGGGCCAAACGACGCGACAGGCGATGCGCCAGCGCAATCGGCAGCGGCATAAATTCAGCTGTCTCGTTGGAGGCGTAGCCGAACATCAGGCCCTGGTCGCCGGCACCAGCAGTGTCGTTGAGCTCGTCGTAATCCTCGCTGCGGTCACGAGCCTCAGTGGAGACGGACACTCCATCGCCAATCTCCTTGGACTGCTCGCCAATGGAGACGTTCACGCCACAGGTCTGGCCATCGAAACCGACCTCAGAGGAGGTAAATCCGATATCCACTAAGGTCTTGCGCACCAGCTGCGGGATTTCCACGTAACCGGTGGTGCTCACCTCACCGACGACGTGAACCTGGCCGGTGGTCACCAAGGTTTCCACGGCCACGCGTGCGGCAGGGTCGGCCTCTAAGAGCGCATCCAAAATGGTGTCAGAGATGGCATCACAGATCTTATCTGGATGTCCTTCGGTTACGGACTCGCTGGTAAAAAGACGCGTTGCCGCTGCAGCGTTATTAGTCACGGAGCTTCCTTACTACAACATAGGTCAATTAGTGCCGGGGCTTCTCAGCACCCGGGATTCATCATCAAACAACCATAGACCAAGCGGTCTACATTGGCAATAAACCAGGCTAGCTAGGCAGAATTTCATTCACGGCCGCGAGAATCTGCGCTGCCACCACCTGTTTCGAACCAGACTCCACCACCTGAGGCTCGACGTCCTTGCGCAGGATCCAACCCTCATTGGACTTTTGCCCAAAGACTTTGCCCTTGCCCACTTCATTGGCCATGAGCACATCGCAGCCTTTGCGCACGAACTTCTGCTTGGCGTAATCCAGCGCGTCGCCGTTTTCATCGCCAGTTTCTGCAGCAAAACCCACGATGACCACATCATCTTTGAGCTTGCCTGCCTCGCGCGCATCGACAAGCCCGCGCAGAATATCCGGGTTTTCAACCAGCTCAATACGAGACAGCTCCTCGTCGGCCTGCCCCTTCTTCATCTTCGACGTCGCAGCCTTCGCCGGACGGTAATCAGACACGGCAGCAGCCATGATGACGATGTCGGCATCGGCAGCTTCTTCCTGCATCGCTGTTTCCAGCTCCACCGTCGAACCGATGTTGCGGACCCGCGCCCCGGAAGGCGTCGGTAACTGCTCAGTATTACCGGCAACCAGCACAACCTCAGCGCCGCGCTGGGAAGCAATCTCTGCCAAAGCAAAGCCCTGGCGACCAGAAGAACGATTGCCGATGTAGCGCACCGGATCCATATCCTCCTGGGTACCACCGGCAGAAATCACGACCTTCTTGCCCACCCAGTCATGCTGGGAGCGATAGCCCGCCAGCTCTGTGCGCACGAGCTCAGCGATCTGTTCCGCATCCGGCAAACGGCCCGGGCCCGTGTCCTTACCGGTAAGGCGACCATGCGCTGGTTCCATCACGGTGATACCGCGGCGACGCAGAGTAGCCACGTTGTCCTGGGTGGCCGGGTTCAACCACATCTCGGTGTGCATCGCTGGCACGACAATGACCGGGCAAGTAGCCACCAAAGCGGTGGCCATGAGCAAATCATCGGCACGCCCTGCAACCAAACGGGCGATGGCATCCGCGGTAGCTGGCGCAATCACCAACGCATCAGCTTCCTGGCCGACGCGAACATGCTGGACCTCATCCACGGCATCAAAGACAGTCGTGGATACCGGATTGCCAGATAGTGCTTCAAAGGTGGCTGCGCCGACGAAGTTTAAGGCTGCCTGGGTAGGCACGACGCGGACGTTGTCCCCTGCTTCGGTGAAGTTCCGGATGAGATGACACGCCTTGTACGCCGCGATGCCTCCGCATACGCCGACGACGATATTGCTCGGTTGCTTAGCTTGGTCAGTCACCCGTCCGATAATACGCGAGCGCTTTACGATGCCCACCTGGGCATGAGAAAACCCCGCTGCCAGGTCTACAAGCTAGTGATGAACTAGCTCTACTGGCAGCGGGGTGAAGCTTTGAAAGCTTTACTTGCCTTCCTCGTGATCCAGGAGGCCTGCGTCGATCTCGCGCAACGCAATAGACAGAGGCTTCTCGCCTGGCTCTGGGGTTACCAGTGGGCCAATGAACTCGAAGACTCCCTCGTCCTGCTCCTGGTAGTAGCTGTTGATCTGACGCGCGCGCTTAGCGGCGAAGATCACCAAGGCGTACTTCGAGGAAACTTTGTCCAGCAGGCCGTCGATGGCCGGGGAGGTAATGCCCTCCGGCACGTCGAATACTGCCTCTGGCTTGGTGGTTTCCGCATTAGCAGGGGTGGTCACGTTAGTCACATGCACCTTTACTCAAATTGAAAGTGGTCAAAAATCCAGGTCTATCCCTGCAGGATAGCACTGATAGATGCCACAGCGTCATCGAGAACTTCGTTCACGACGATGTGGTCGAACTCGTCTTTTGCAGCAAGTTCCTCGCGGGCAGTATTCAACCTGCGGTCGATGACCTCCTGCGGCTCCGTGCCACGCCCGGTGAGGCGCTGCACGAGCTCCTCCCACGACGGCGGTGCGAGGAACACAGTGTCAGCCTCCGGCAACGCTTCCTTGACCGCACGTGCACCGGCGAGGTCAACCTCGACCAGTACAGGGCGGCCAGCAGCCATTGCTTCTTCTACCGGCGCAGCCGGGGTTCCGGAGCGCTGCAGGCCGCCATGAATTTCGGCCCATTCGAGCATTTCGCCAGCATCAATACGCTTTTGGAAATCCTCGGGTGTCACGAAGAAGTAGTCGACACCGTCCTGTTCACCAGGACGGGGCTGACGGGTTGTCATAGAGACGCTGAAATACAGGTTTTCAACGTCAGAGCGCAGGCGCGATACTACCGTGGACTTGCCCACCGCGGACGGGCCAGCCAAAACGACTAACCGACCGCGTGCAGATGCGCCAGACATCGCGCTTTACTCGCCGTAACCGAAGCGCTCCAGCAGAGCGCGACGCTGACGGTCACCCAGGCCGCGCAGACGACGGGTCTGAGCGATCTCCAGGTCTTCCATGATCTCCTTAGCCTTGACCTTGCCAACCTTCGGCAGAGCCTCGAGCAGAGCAGAGACCTTGGTCTTGCCGATGATCTCGTCGGACTCTGCCTTGTCCAGCACGTCCTTCAGGTTGGTCTCGCCGCGCTTGAGCGCAGCCTTGAGCTCAGCACGAGCCTTGCGGGCCTCAGCGGCCTTTGCGAGAGCTTCCTTGCGCTGCTCATCAGTCAACTGTGGAAGGGCCACGGGTTTCCTCCGATTCATTAGATGGATATTTACGTCTAGCAACTAAGTACCAGATTCCGGCAGCTCAGAAAAGGAATAAAAATTTCCCTCTCACACGCGTATAAAACGCGGAGCGAACCGACTTCTGGCAATCCTAGCACTGGTGCATAAGACATGGCGATGACTTCGGGTTTTGCCCGGCCTATTTCAGCACGTCATCGCACTGCCTTAAACAAAATACCAGGTAAGTGGCGTGCCCGTTAATTAGGCTCGCCCCCAGTATTAATTAGTGAATTCTGCTGCGGTTTCACGCACAGCTTTTTGCAGGTCAGCAACGTTCGGACCAGCGTTCAACACTGCCCGAGACACGTTAGCAAAGCCCAGCTCAGGCGCACTTTCAGTGATCTTTTCTACGTCTTGTGCGCTAGCACCTTGCGCGCCCACGCCCGGCAACAGCACCGGACCATGGAGCTGATTAAGTACGGGTGGTTGCGTCAAAGTAGCACCGACGACAACACCGACATTGCCCACCGAACCGACATCAGAAAGCGCAGAGTTATATTGCGCACACTCATCGACGATCCACTGTGCAATGCTGCGCGAGTCCTCACGCTTAGTCGACTGCAACTCAATGGCTTCCGGGTTGGAGGTCGCCGCGAGGACGAAGACTCCCCTGCCGGTTGCCTTAGCGACCTGGAAGACCGGACCTAAGGCACCGACACCCAGATAAGGCGAGACCGTCACTGCATCAGCACGCAGCGGCGAGTCCTCAGCCAACCAGGCATCAGCGTAGCCAGCCATAGTCGAGCCGATATCGCCCCGCTTCGCATCAGCAACCGTCAGACATCCTGCCGAGCGCAGGTCCTCCAGCGTCTCTTCCAGTACGGCGAAGCCTTGAGAACCATAGCGCTCAAAAAAGGCCACTTGTGGCTTCACCAATGCGGCAGTATCCGCAAAGGCTTCCACACAGATACGGCTGAATTCACGCAGGCCTGCAGCGTCATTGCTCAAGCCCCAGGCTTGCAGCAGGTGCGGGTGCGGGTCGATGCCCACACACAGCCTGCCGCGCTCCTGGCCTGCCTCTAGAAGGCGCTGACCGAATCCTTTAGGCGTTGGGGCCATGCTCAAGCTCCTGCAGCGAACGGACAGTCAGGTTACCTGCGCGCAGAGCCTCAATGCCCTGTACGGCAGCGGTAACACCCTGCACGGTGGTCACCAGCGGAATGCCGACGTTCACGGCAGCAGAGCGAATCTCGTAGCCATCATGTCGTGCACCTGCCGAACCAGCCGGGGTGTTCAGAATCAGGTCGACCTTGCCGGCCAGAATCTGATCGACGATGGATTCCTGGTCCTCAGTTGCCTCAGACACCTTCACGGCAACCTCGCAGTCGATGCCGTTGCGACGCAACATCTGTGCGGTACCGGAGGTAGCAACCAGGTTGTAGCCCATGCGTGCCAGGCGCTGAATCGGGAAGATCAGGGTGCGCTTGTCGCGGTTAGCTACCGAGACGAACACCGTGCCCTCCACCGGCAGCTCACCAAAGGCAGCGGTTTCTGCCTTGGCATAAGCGGCACCGAAGTTGCTTGCCAGGCCCATGACCTCACCGGTGGACTTCATCTCTGGCGAGAGCAGAGTATCCAGCAGCTTGCCGTCTGGGCGGCGGAAGCGGTTAAACGGCAACACTGCTTCCTTGACCGCAATCGGGTGCTCAATCGGCAGCGAGCCACCGTCGTAATCGGTTGGCAGCATGCCTTCTTCTTGCAGGTGGGCAATCGAATCGCCGAACATCACACGCGATGCAGCCTTCGCCAGCGGCACGCCAGTGGCCTTGGAGACAAACGGCACGGTACGAGATGCACGCGGGTTGGCCTCAATGACATACAATGTGTCGTCCTTGAGTGCGTACTGCACGTTCATCAGGCCCTTAACGCCAATGCCTTCGGCCAGCTTGCGGGTAGCCTCACGTACCTTGTCGATGTCCTCTGGTCCCAGAGTCATCGGCGGCAGTGCACACGCGGAGTCACCGGAGTGAATACCGGCTTCCTCGATGTGCTCCATCACGCCGCCCAAGTAGACATCCTCGCCATCGCAGAGTGCGTCGACGTCGATCTCCAGTGCGGAGTCCAGGAATCGATCCACCAGCACCGGGTGCTCTGGGGAGAGCTCGGTGGCGCGCTCGATGTAGTCCTCGAGTGCAGTCTCGTCGTAGACAATTTCCATGCCGCGACCGCCCAGGACGTAGGACGGGCGCACCAGGACCGGGTAACCAATCTTGACTGCGACCTCGCGTGCCTCAGCAAACGAGGTAGCGGTACCGAAGTCCGGTGCCGGCAGCTTGGCTTCTTCCAGGACCTTGCCGAATTCGCCGCGGTCCTCAGCCAGGTTGATAGCACCTGGGGTGGTACCGACGACTGGAACGCCAGCTGCTTCGAGGCGCTCTGCCAGGCCCAGCGGGGTCTGACCGCCCAGCTGGACGATGACACCAGCAACAGTGCCTGAGACCGACTCAGCGTGGTAGATCTCCATGACGTCTTCGAAAGTCAGCGGCTCAAAGTACAGGCGATCTGCGGTGTCGTAGTCAGTGGACACGGTCTCTGGGTTGCAGTTGACCATAACGGTCTCATAGCCCTGCTCGGACAGCTCGAGTGCAGCGTGGACACAGGAGTAGTCGAACTCGATGCCCTGGCCGATGCGGTTCGGACCAGAGCCCAAGATGATGACCTTCTCGCGGTCCTTCTGCTCAGCGACCTCGGACTCTGCGTTCGGGTCCAGCTCATAAGCCGAGTAGTGGTACGGGGTCTGTGCCTCGAACTCACCAGCACAGGTATCAACAGTCTTGTAGACCGGGCGGATACCCAGCGACCAGCGCAGAGAGCGCACGCCATTCTCACCGTCGAACTCGGTGCGCACGGCGGCAATCTGGGCATCGGACAGCCCGAAGATCTTCGCCTCGCGCAGCAGTTCTGCATCCAGGACTGGTGCAGAAGCCAGCTTCTCGCGGAAATCGACCAGAGCCTTGAGCTCTGCCAGGAACCACGGGTCGACCTCGGAGGCCTCGTGGAGCTGCTCGATAGTCGCACCCAGGCGCAGTGCCAGCTCCATGTCGTAGATACGGCCTTCGGTCGGACGCTTGAGGTCCTCCAGCACAGCATCGACATCGGTGGCACGCTCGCCTGCGAAGTACTCATCCGGCTTGGTCCAGAAACCATTTGGCTTGTTTTCCAAGGAACGCAGTACCTTGTTCAGAGCGGCGATGTAGTTGCGGCCAATGCCCATGGCCTCACCAACGGACTTCATGGTGGTGGTCAAGGTGTCATCGGCACCCGGGAACTTCTCAAAGGCAAAGCGCGGAGCCTTGACGATGACGTAGTCCAGGGTCGGCTCGAAAGCCGCCGGGGTGACACCGGTGATGTCGTTTTGAACCTCGTCCAGGGTGTAGCCAATGGCCAACTTGGCAGCAAGCTTCGCAATTGGGAAGCCAGTTGCCTTCGAAGCCAGTGCCGAGGAACGGGACACACGCGGGTTCATCTCAATAACGATGATGCGGCCGTCATCCGGGTTCACGGCGAACTGGATGTTACAGCCACCGGTATCGACGCCGACCTCGCGAATAATCGCAATACCCAGGTCACGCATCTCCTGGAACTCGCGGTCGGTCAGGGTCAGTGCCGGTGCGACAGTCACCGAGTCACCGGTGTGCACGCCCAGGGCGTCGACGTTTTCGATAGACGCAATGACCACGACGTTGTCGTCGCCGTCGCGCATGAGCTCGAGCTCAAATTCCTTCCAGCCGAGGATGGATTCTTCAATCAGGACGTTAGCTTCCGGCGAAGCTGCCAGGCCGCCACCGGCAATACGGTCGAGGTCCTCGTTGTCGAAGGCCAGACCAGAGCCCAGGCCGCCCATAGTGAAGGATGGGCGAACCACGACCGGCAGGCCGAGTTCTTCGACGGTCTCGTGGACTTCGTCCATGTTGTGGCACACGCGAGAACGTGCCGAGGAACCGCCGATGGATTCGACGATGTCCTTGAACTTCTGGCGGTCCTCACCGCGCTCAATAGCGTCGATGTCAGCACCAATGAGCTCGATGTCGTACTTATCCAGCACGCCCAAACGGTCCAGCTGGACAGCAGCATTCAGTGCAGTTTGGCCACCGAGTGTTGCCAGCACCGCGTCAATCGGATGGCCCTCCTCAATTTCCTTCTGCAGAATCTTTTCAATGTATTCCGGATCAATCGGCTCGACGTAGGTGTGGTCGGCGAATTCCGGGTCGGTCATAATCGTTGCCGGGTTGGAGTTGACCAGCGTGACGCGCAGGCCTTCTTCCTTGAGCACGCGGCATGCCTGGGTACCGGAGTAGTCGAACTCGCAGGCCTGGCCGATCACAATCGGGCCGGAGCCGATAACCAGGACGTGGTTGATGTCGTTGCGCTTTGGCATAAGTTTTTCTTCCTTTTCCTGGTCGTTACTTGTTCTGCGGGTTCGCGTCCATCAGTTCCACGAACTGCTCGAACAGCGGGTTGGCATCGTGCGGGCCGGCAGCAGATTCCGGGTGGTACTGCACCGAGTAGGCCAGACCACTTTCCAGTGCGACACCTTCGATGGTGTTGTCGTTCAAGCAGGTGTGGGTCACCACAGCCGGGCCGAAGTCAGAGTCGAACTTCTCCCCTGCTGGGTTTTCCTTACCCGACGGGCTGGCCAGGGCGAAGCCGTGGTTCTGGGAGGTGATGTCAATCTTGCCGGTCAGTTGGTTGCGGACCGGGACGTTAATGCCGCGGTGGCCGAACTTCATCTTGTAGGTATCCAGACCCAGTGCGCGGCCCAGAATCTGGTTGCCGAAGCAGATGCCGAAGAAAGGAATCTTGGCGGCCAGCACGTCGCGGACGACGTTGACCATCTCATCGGCAGTTGCCGGGTCACCCGGGCCGTTGGAGACGAAGACGCCATCCGGGTTCAGTTCCTGAATCTTCTCGAAGGAAGTACCTGCCGGAACGACGATGGTCTCAATGCCGTACTTGGCAAAGTTGCGCGGGGTCGCAGTCTTAATACCCATGTCGTAAGCAACTACGGTGTACTTCTTCTCGCCCTCTGCCGGGACGGTGTAGTTGTCCTGGGTAGAAACCTGTGCGGACAGGTCAGCACCCTTCATGGACTCCTGGCCCTTTACTTCTTCGATAAGTTCCTCGACCGGGCGCTCGGCAGCCTCACCGCTAAAGATGCCAGCGGCAATGGAGCCGTCGTTGCGCAGGTGGCGCACCAGGGTACGGGTATCGATGCCGCGGATACCGATGATGCCCTGCTTTTCCATCTCTTCTGGCAGGGAGCGAGCAGCACGCCAGTTAGAGACGCGCTTAGCCAGGTCGCGGATAATCAGACCAGCGACCCAAATCTGGTTGTCGTGGGACTCGTTGTCCTCATCGTTCCAGCCGGTGTTGCCAATCTGCGGTGCAGCAGTAACGACTAGCTGGCGGTGGTAGGACGGGTCGGTCATGGTCTCTTGGTAGCCCGTCATACCGGTGGTAAAGACGGCCTCGCCCAGAGTCGTGCCGGTAGCGCCGAAGCCGTAGCCGTGGAAGGTACGACCGTCAGCGAGCACGAGAATTGCTGGGATATTGTCAGTCACGTCGTGGCCTTTCTTGGTGACGTTGGTTCTCTATAGAGCTAGGTTAATCAAGTTCTCAGCCGCTCTCAGCGACTATGCCAAAGCCGAATTCGCTTACTTATCGGAATCAGTCTGCAAGTCGAAGGTGCGACGGCCGCGCAGAATCGTATGGGTAACGCGTGCGCCAAACTCTTCGCCCTCAAAGGGGTTGTTTTCCGACTTGGACGCCAGCTGCGTCGAATCAGAGACCCACGGGTGCTCCGGGTCGACGATGGTCAGGTTGGCAGGCTCACCAACAGCAACCGGGCGACCGTGTTCGGGCAGGCGGGTGATCTTCGCCGGGTTCTCCGACATCACGCGGGCAACAAAGCGCCAGTCAGCCAGGCCGGAGGCCACAAAGAGCTTGGCGATGATTGCCAGCGAGGATTCCAGCCCCAGCATCCCGGGCTTGGCGTTTTCGAACTCCACGCACTTGTCTTCCGAGCCATGCGGGGCGTGGTCGGTAGCAACACAGTCAATGAGGCCATCGAGCAGTGCCTGGCGCAGCGCCAAGGTGTCGTGCTCTTCGCGCAGCGGCGGGTTCACGCGGAAGATGCCGTCGTAGGTGCGCAGCTTTTCATCGGTCAGCAGCAGGTGGTGCGGGGTGACCTCTGCGGTGAGCGGAATATCCTGCTCCTTGGCCCACTTCAGCAGCTCCACGGTGCCGGTGGTCGAGGCGTGGCAGATGTGCACGCGGTTGCCGTAGTCACGGGCCAGCAGTGCATCGCGAGCAACGATGGATTCCTCAGCCACACGCGGCCAGCCGCGCAGGCCCAGGCGTGCTGCG
This sequence comes from Corynebacterium camporealensis, assembly GCF_000980815.1. Lineage (NCBI taxonomy): Bacteria > Bacillati > Actinomycetota > Actinomycetes > Mycobacteriales > Corynebacteriaceae > Corynebacterium > Corynebacterium camporealensis. The sequence continues at coordinate 1,355,982 of NZ_CP011311.1, forward strand.
GTTTCACCTTCGTGGGCCACCGCACCTTCGGTCAGTCGAGGTTCTTCAGCGTGCTGTGCCAACAGGACGTCTAAGCCCTTGGCGTATTCCAGGGCGCGGCGCATCAGTTGCGGGTCAGCAACGCACTTGCCGTCATCGGAGAACATGCGCACCTTGGCATCAGAACGTGCCATCATGCCGAACTCGGTCAGTTCCTTACCCGCCAGGCCCTTGGTGATAGAGCCAACCGGGTGAACATCGCACAGCCCCAGTGCCTGGGCCTTCGCCCAGACCGACTCTGCAATAACCGGCTGGTCAGTGACCGGGTTGGTGTTAGCCATGGTAAACACTGCGGTAAAGCCACCCTTGGCAGCGGCTGCGGAACCCGTAGCGATGGTCTCAGTATCCTCACGGCCCGGCTCGCGCAGGTGCACGTGCATATCGACCAATCCTGGCAGCAGGACGTTGCCCTGGCCGTCAATGACGTCGTCGGCAGACTGCTCGGCGACCTCTGGGCCGATGGCAGCAATGCAACCGTCTTCGATGAGAACGGAGACGGGATCTCCTTCGCCATAAGGGCGAATGTTGTCGATGCGCAAGGTGGTATCCGCCGGGGCGCTGAGGCGACCGGTCTCTGGGTAATTGCTCATTATTGCCTCCTAGATTCCGGCGTTCTCGCCGTTGGTCAGCAGGGTAAACAGGGTGGCCATACGGGCGTGCACACCGTTGTTGACCTGCTGGAGTACTGCCGTGTTGTCGTAGTCTGCGACCGCGTAGTTGATTTCCATACCGCGCAGCATCGGGCCCGGGTGCATGACCATGGCATCCTTGCGCATCGCCGCCGCACGGTCCTTGGACAAGCCAAAGAGGTTGGCGTATTCGCGATGCGACGGGAAGAAACCGCCCTGCATGCGCTCTTGCTGGACACGCAGCATCATGACCACGTCAGCATCGCCAAGCTCGGCGTCAAAGTCATAGTTAATCCGCACTGGCCAATGCTCCACACCAGTCGGCATGAGGGTGGCCGGGGCGACCAGAGTGACCTCTGCGCCGAGGGTGCTCAGCAGGTCAACGTTGGAACGGACCACACGCGAGTGCAGGCAGTCACCGACAATCTTGACCTTGAGGCCTTCAAAAGCATTGTCACCGTAGAGGTCCAGCCGCTGGCGCATGGTCACTGCATCCAGCAGGGCCTGGGTCGGGTGTTGGTGTGAGCCGTCGCCGGCGTTGATAACCGACGGGCCCTGACCGTCCGGGCAGACCCACTGTGCCAGCTGCTGTGCAGCGCCTGACGATGGGTGGCGCATGATAATCGCATCTGCACCAATCGCAGCCAGGGTCAGGCCAGTGTCTTTGAGGGACTCGCCCTTCTTCACCGACGAGCTCGATGCCGAGAGGTTAATAACATCAGCAGACATCCACTTGCCCGCGGTCTCAAAAGACGAGCGGGTACGGGTGGAGTTTTCATAGAACAGGGTATAAATCGTGCGCCCGCGCAGGGTCGGCAGCTTTTTGACCTCGCGGCCCAGCAGGGCTTCGCGGAAGCGGTCAGCCTCATCGAGCAGGCCGATAATCTCGTCGCGCGAGAGATCCGCCATGTCTAGTAGGTGCTTCATGTTTACTCCTCCTCCGCCGGGCGGGTGAGGACAACCGCGTCGCGACCATCCAGCTCGGCGTTATAAACCATGACGTCTTCTTCGCGCGCGGTAGGCAGGTTCTTACCTACGTAATCAGCGCGGATGGGCAGCTGACGATGACCGCGGTCAACTAGAACTGCCAGTTGGATGATGTCGGGGCGGCCGATGTCAGAAAGTGCATCCAGGGCCGCGCGAATGGTGCGGCCGGAATACAGCACATCATCGACCAGCACTACCGTTGCTCCATCGATGCCACCTTCAGGCAGGCGGGTGGGCTGTAGTGCGCGATGTGGTTTGTTGCGCAGATCGTCGCGGTACAAGGTGATGTCCAGTGACCCCCAGGGGACATCCACGCCGGAAAATTCTGAGATCTTTGCTGCCAATTGTCGCGCCAGCGGTACTCCCCCAGAAGGGATTCCCAGCAGCAACACCCGGGAGGCGTCCTGCGAATCTAGCGCCGTTTTCTCAATGATCTGGTGCGCGATGCGTGCGACAGTACGCGAAACATCGTCTGCGCTAAGCAGCTCAGTTGTTTCTACGTCCTTGTGCGTTCCACTCATCGTGACCTCCTTCCCCGCCTCACAGTGCGGTCTTTAAAGGATGCCGGTAAATGGTTCGAAGTGTCTATGATTGAAAGACAGCAATCATTTTAGCACTGTCGCCACCCGCGCGTGACCCCATCAGAAAGGTTCTTTGCCAGGTGAGTTTAAGAGCACAGCACATCGTCCCCGCACCCCGCACCGAGGTGTGGGAGTGGCATACCCGCCCTGGTGCGATTACTCGACTCACCCCACCATTTTCCTTTATGACCCCGCTACAGCAGGCCGACAGCCTGGCTGATGGCACCACCATTTTGGGCCTACCCGGTGGCCTGAAGTGGATCGCGCGCCACGATCTTTCCCGCTATCGCAGCGGCTACAGCTTCGCCGATGTCTGCACGAATGCCCCAATGCGTCGTCTGGCGCACTGGCGCCATGACCACCACTTCGCCGATCATGACGAAGGCACCCTGATTACCGATGAGGTCGACACTCGCCTTCCCGATGGCCCACTGCAGTCCATGTTTGCCTACCGCCAGCACCAGCTGCGCGAGGACTTCGGCTTTCTGCAGCGCCTCGGCGATCTCAACGACCGCAAGCTGACAGTTGCTATTACGGGCTCGCGCGGCACCGTTGGTCGCGCCCTGACTGCACAACTAACAACCGGCGGCCACAAGGTCATTCAGCTCGTCCGCAAGACTCCGAAGGATGGCCAACGCCAGTGGCACCCCAACGGCCCGCGTCCGGGACTGCTCGACGGCGTCGATGTCGTCGTCCATCTTGCGGGCGAGCCCATCTTCGGCCGCTTTAATGACTCGCACAAACAAGAAATCCGCGACTCCCGTGTGGAACCCACGCGCAAGCTTGCCGAACTAGCTGCCCGCACCGACGGCGTCGAAGCGTTTATCTGTGCCTCCGCCATCGGCTTCTACGGCTCTAACCGCGGCGAAGAAGAACTGCACGAAGACACCTCCGTTGGTGACGACTTCCTCGCCGATGTTGTCAGCGAATGGGAAGGCGCCTGCGAACCCGCACGCAAGGCTGGCCTACGCGTAGCCAACGTACGCACCGGCGTGGTGCTCTCTGGCAACGGTGGCATGATGCCCATCCTGCGCACCCTCTTTTCCACAGGCCTTGGCGGCCCGATTTCCGACGGTGAGTTCTGGTTTAGCTGGATCGCACTAGACGACTTGTCTGATATCTACTACCGGGCGATCGTCGATAAGCGCTACACCGGCCCCATCAACGCTGTAGCCCCCAACCCGCTGCTGCACCGGGACTTCGTCAAAGCACTGGCCAAAGAAATCAAGCGCCCTGCCTTCTTGCCCATCCCGGCCTTCGGCCCGGCCCTACTGCTGGGCAAGCAAGGCGCACGCGAGCTCGCCCTGGCCGACCAAAAAGTCATGCCAACTGCACTTAACGACCTCAACCACCACTTCCGCTACCCCGACTTAGAACCTGCCCTAGCACACGAACTCGGTGGCGAAGAACTACGCCAAGACTCCTAACGCCGTTCCCTACCCACCTCCAGAAAAGTTGTTGGCGGGTAGGTAGGCTGGTTGAGGCTAAACTTACAACCCCGATCAGGAATGGATGTTGACTTAAGTGTCTGAACAACCAGAACTCATCCCGGATACCCCGGTAGAGCCGGTAACGCTCGAACGCATCGGTGAGATCTTCGAATCCGAGAACCTGGAATTTCGCATTGAAGACCAGCAGGTCAGCGAAGAAGAAACCGTGCGTATCCTGCGCACCGGCTTTTCCAATACCGCTATTGCAATGCAGGTTCGTGAAAAGACCCTCGTGGTCGACTCCGTATGGCGCGGCAACGTGCCAGCGTCTGAGGGCCCTGCCCTGCTGATGACGCTGAACCAGTGGAATCAGCAGCACTTCGCCCCGACCCTGCGCTTCTTTGAAAGCCAGGACCAGGTGCTTGCCGTATCCGGTGTGCGTGAGATGAACTTCGCCCACGGTGCATCCCGCAACCAGATCGGCGCCTTTATTATGTCGACTTTAGATTCCATTCTGCAGTCCTTCGCCTACATCGAAGAGCAGTACCCGCAGCTGGTGACCTGGGAGGAGCACAACCATGAGCAATAACGACAACAATCTGCCACAGGTAACCCTCGACCGCGTGATCGAGGCAATGCGCACCTTCGATATTGAGCTCACCCCAGTCGAGGGCCGCTACGATGCCGCTACGGCGAACCTCAACGGCCTGCCTTGCCTGTTCGCACTGCTGGACTCTGTCCTCATCGTGCGTTGCGACGTGCCTACCGACGCCGTCTACACCCAGGCTGATGCTGGACTCTTCCTGGCTGCTAACCAGATCAACTCGGTCTCCTTCGGCGCCCGCGCCGTTATCACCGAGCACGAGAACAACCTGGTCGTCCGCAGCGAGCGCGACGTCCCGATTGCCGCTGGTATGAACGACGAGCAGCTGGCCACCGCCATCCAGGGCGCTGTCGATGGTGTCATCGGTGCCCAGGACGCCATGGTCTCTGCCGCCGAAGAAATGGCGAAGCTCGGCTCCGACTCCGCCAAGCAAGCCGGCGAAAGCACTGAGTAAAGCAACGCTTTACTCAACGTGCGTCACTACGCACCAACAAACGCAAAAATCCGGGTGGATATCCACCCGGATTTCTTCGATCTATCGACAAAATGTCGACGAACTAGTTGAATAACTAGTTCTCTTCGTCAGCGCGCTTCTCTGCTTCAGCTGCCTGCGCATCGCCTGCATCCAGCTGCGAAGGCTCCAACGGCTGCGCTGCCGCTGCCGTGGACTCTTCAGACTTAGGCTCTTCTGCGGAATCTACGTTCTCAGATTCAGCGGCATCCTCAATGTCGCCGAATTCCGCCGAGTCGGCGTCATCCTGCTGCGCCATGGGGTTGTCGGCGCGGCGGGACTGTGCGACATCGTCCAGGACGGCGTGGATGTACGGTGCGGCCTGTTCGTTGGAGTACTCCGAGGCCAGCTCTACGCCTTCAACCACGGCGGTGGCTACCGGCACGTCAGGGTTAAACAGCAGTTCCCAGACGGCAACGCGCATGATGGCGCGGTCGACCGCTGGCAGGCGGTGGAACTCCCAGTCGTCAGAAAGGTAGCGCGCGATGGTCTCGTCGATTTCGTCGAGTTCCTCAGCAGCGCCCTTCACGATGACCTGGGTGTACTCCGCAACAGGAGCAACCAGCTGGTTGTCCTTGCGGGCTAATTCCACGCGGTCAGCCACGATAGCGACTGGGTCCATGTCGCGGTTTTCTGCTTCGTAGAGAATATCCGCCGCGCGGCGACGCGCCTTGTAGCGCGCGGTATGCCGCTTGTACTTGTTCTTCTCAGTCAATGTGCGACCTAGTTGTTAACGCGGGAGAGGTACTCACCGGTACGGGTGTCGATCTTCAGCACGTTGCCGGTCTCAATGAACAGCGGAACCTGGACCTCAGCACCGGTTTCCAGGGTGGCCGGCTTGGTGCCACCGGAGGAACGGTCGCCCTGCAGGCCTGGCTCGGTATGCTCGACCTTCAGGTCCACGGAGATCGGCAGCTCACCGAAAAGAGCTTCACCATCGTGGAAGGACACCTGCACGCGCATGTTCTCCAGCAAGAAACGTGCAGCGTCGCCGAACTTGTCAGCGGACAGCTCGTACTGCTCGAAGGTCTTGTCGTCCATGACAACGTAGCTGGTGCCGTCGTTGTACAGGTAGGTCATGTCGCGACGGTCGACGGTAGCGGTCTCCACCTTCACGCCGGCATTGAAGGTCTTATCGGTGACCTTGCCGGAGAGGACGTCCTTGAGCTTGGTGCGCACAAAGGCAGGGCCCTTGCCCGGCTTCACGTGCTGGAACTCAACAATCTGCTGCAGCTTGTTGTCGATCCTGAGCACAAGGCCGTTCTTAAAGTCGGTGGTATCAGCCATAAATCAAACTCCCTTAAAAGTTGAGGGTGAAAGTTGAAAACAATGCTTAAGCCTACCGTATGGACTGCTCATTGTGTCAGCAGGGTCGGTCAAAACTCCCCGCATATATGCGAAACCGACTCGCGCACAGCGAGCCGGTCATCATCGCTGACATAGCATCAGCACCTGTTGCCTTTTACGGTCGCCTTTAAAGGATGCGCAGTTCCTTGCTCATCGGGGTGATGATCTTCGGTGCACCCTGGGTGATAATCAGGGTGTCTTCGATGCGGACGCCACCCTTGCCTGGGACGTAGACGCCTGGCTCAATGGTCAAGGTCATGCCCGGTTCCAGCTCACCCTTGCCGGTCTTGGCCGCGGACGGACCTTCGTGGACTTCCAGGCCCACACCGTGGCCGGTGGAGTGCACAAAGTACTCGCCGTAGCCTGCTTCTTCGATGATGTCGCGGCATGCAGCATCAATATCGACCAGCTTGGCACCTGGCACAGCAGCCTTCACGCCTGCTTCCTGGGCGCGCAGAACCAGGTCGTAGATTTCACGTTCGAAATCGCCCAGCTTTCCTATGCCAAAGGTACGCGTGCAATCAGAGTTAAAGCCATGCAGGTGCGCACCAAAGTCAATGGTGACCAGGTCGCCTTCTTCAATCACGCGGTCATCAGCACCGTGGTGCGGCTTCGCAGAGTTTGGACCAGAGGCGACGATGGTGTCGAAAGATACGCGCTCCGAACCGGCCATACGCATGCGGTATTCCAGGTCAGCAGCGACCTGACGCTCGGTACGACCAGCAGCCAACTCCCCTGCCTCCAGCAGTTCAGCCAAAGCCTTATCAGCCAGCAAAGCGATTTCTTCCAGACGCTGCAGTTCAGTGGAGTCCTTGACCAGGCGCACCTTTTCAATCACACCGCTAACAGGCACCAGCGTGACGTCCTCCGGTGCAGCTTCTTCCAGCTTGCGCAGCTCCGACACGGACACATAGTCAGCCTCGTATCCCACGCGGGTCGGGCCTTCGACTTCGCCCAGCAGTGTCGGACCGACGGCACGCTTAATGATGGCCTCGATATCTGGGACCTCTTCAGCAATCTGGGTGGTGTAGCGTCCATCGGTAGCCATCAGCGCACTCAAATCCTTGCGCAGCAACAGGCCACCGTTAGAGCCAGAAAAGCCCGACAGGTAGCGCACATGAATCAGGTTGGTCACCAGCATTGCATCGATGCGCTGCCCCGCAAGCTCTGCGGCGAGCTTACGACGGCGGTTGCTGAAACGAGTATCTGCCATTGCCATTCGCTGAATCATCCTTTGCTTTTACAGGGCCAAAACTAAAGACCCCAGTTTACTCACCTGGGCGCACACACGACGAAGGCCCTGCCCCTGAAGAGGGCAAGACCATTGTCGGAAATGTCCTTTCAGACACTGCAGTAGCCGGCTAGGCTACCGCTGCTGCCGGTTAGGCTGCCGCGTCGATGAAGTAATCGACCGCTGCGATGTAGCCGTAGACTCCCAGGCCTGCGATTACGCCGCGGGCGATGGGGCTTAAGTAGGAGTGCGCGCGGAAAGGCTCGCGTGCGTGCACATTCGAGATGTGTACTTCGACAAAGCCTGCACCGTCGGCGATTTCTGCCAGTGCGTCGCGCAGGGCGACCGAGGTATGGGTAAAGCCACCTGGGTTGATAATGACGGGCCAGCCTTCGTCGGCAGCTTCATGCACTTTGTCGATGAGCTCGCCTTCGTGGTTGGACTGGAAGAACTCTGCATCGATGTTGTGCGGTGCGGCGTGGGCACGCACACGCTTTTCGATGTCCGTTAGCGTCGTCGTGCCGTACACCTCCGGTTGGCGCTTGCCCAAGCGATTTAGGTTCGGGCCGTTGAGCACCAAAATCTTTGTTGGAGTAGTCGGCATGGTGTTGTCACCTTCCTACAGGTTCGGTGTGTGAGTTCTGCTGTTGCTAGTTCGCGCTGATGGCGGCGTAGGCCGCACGCAGTTCGTCCATGCTCGGTCCGGCAATGCGGGTGGTCTCCCCGATGTCGGTGAGTGCGACGAAGCGGATGTTGCCATCGCGGTTTTTCTTATCGCGGGTCATAGCAGCATAAAGTTTGTCGAAATGCCCTACCTCGTAGGTAGTCGGCAGGTTGATCGACTCGAGAATCTTGCGGTGGGTTTCCACGAGTTCTTCATCGATGAGTCCGCGCTGGTGCGCCAGGTTCGCGATGAACATCATGCCTACTGCTACTGCGTTGCCGTGGCGCCAGGTGTAGTCCTCAACCAGCTCGATGGCGTGGCCAAAGGTGTGGCCGTAGTTCAAGGTTTCACGCAGACCAGATTCCTTGAGGTCCTGGCCCACCACGGTGGCCTTGACCTGAACGGAACGCTCGATAAGTTCTGGCAACAGACCAGTCGGCTCCAAGCATGCGCGCGGGTCATCGAGGTAGCGCTCGATGATGACCGGGTCATGGATGAAGCCGGTCTTCACGATTTCTGCTGAGCCAGCGATGATTTCCGAGGCCGGCAGCGTGCTGAGGCGATCGATGTCAATGAAGACTGCGGCTGGCTCGTGGAAAGAACCCACCAGGTTCTTACCAGCAGCAGTGTTGATGCCGGTCTTGCCACCGACGGCTGCATCCACCATGGCCAGCAGGGTCGTTGGCACCTGAATCACCTTGATGCCACGCATCCAGGTAGCAGCCACGAAACCAGCCAGGTCAGTCGTGGCGCCACCGCCGACACCGACGATCAAGTCGCGGCGGCTAAAGCCCTGTTCACCCAGACGATCCCAGAGGCCGCCAACAACGTCGAGTTGCTTGGAGGCTTCCGCATCCGGAACGTCCAAGAAGGTGACAGTCAGGCCGCGTTCTTCCAAAGCAGCACCAATTTCCCGGGCAGCCGGTGCAACCGGTGGCTGATAGACAATGCCGACCTGGGCTGCGCCAGTGTCCTTAGCGAACTCGGCGATGTCATCATTCAGGCTGTGGCCGATGTGCACGTCATAAGGGCTAGGGCCGTTGACAGAAATCTGGGTGCTCATGGAAATAGGTCCTTAGAGGGTATCGAGGAAACTCAAAATCGCGCCGACGATTTGCTGCGGGCTGCGGTTATCCGTACGCGCACGGAAGTCGGCAACCTCGTCGTAAAGCGGGCGGCGCTTGTCAAGCAACGCGCGGTAGTGGGCTTCGGGGTCCTCTGCCTGCAGCACCGGACGCGAGTCATCGCCGGAGGTACGGCGCACGCCTTCTTCGACACTGACGTCGATGAAGATAACGGTGTGGCGATCCAGAAGGTCGCGGGTGGCATCACTGAGCACCGCACCGCCACCGAGGCTGATGATGCCGTCGTTTTCCAAAGCGGCTGCCACGATTTCTTCTTCGAGTTCGCGGAACTTCGGCTCACCGACTTCAGCGAAGTACTCGCCGCAGGGCTTGCCGACAGTGTCAGCAATAAGCTCGTCAGTATCAATGAGCGGCAAGTTCAGGGCATTGGAGAGACGACGCCCAATAGTCGATTTCCCTGCACCAGGCGGGCCGACGAGAACAGCACGAGGGCTGGGTTGGCCAGTGGGCGGGCACGGGTTGGTCATGACTTACTCCTGATTAAAGTCCAGACGCTGCGAAACATACTCATTGTAAGCGTCAATGTTGCGCTTAGTCTCGGCAATGTTATCGCCGCCGAATTTTTCTAGCACTGCGCGTGCCAGTACGAGGGCCACCATAGCTTCTGCAACAACGCCAGCAGCCGGAACCGCACACACATCGGAGCGCTGGTGAATAGCAGTAGCCGCATCACCGGTGGCCATATCCACGGTCTTCAGCGCACGCGGCACGGTGGAAATTGGCTTCATTGCTGCACGCAGGCGCAGCTGCTGACCATTGGTCATGCCACCTTCCAGGCCACCGGCGCGGTTGGTCAAACGGTCGACGCCGTCGTCGGTGCGCACCATCTCATCGTGGGCTTCCGAGCCACGGCGACGTGCTTCTTCAAAGCCATCGCCGACCTCAACGCCCTTGATGGCCTGAATACCCATCAACGCTGCGGCCAGCTGTGCATCCAGGCGGTCGTCGCCAGAAATGTGCGAGCCCAGACCAATCGGCAGGCCATCGACGACAACCTCCACGATGCCGCCGAGAGTATCGCCTTGCTTCTTAGCGGTCTCAATCTCGGTGATCATCGACTGCTCAGCATCGCCGTTATAAGCGCGCACTGGGGACTCATCGATCTTCTCCAAATCCGCAAACGCTGGAGCCGGGCCCTGGTAAGGCTCAGAAGCACCAATGGAAATCACATGGGAGATCACCTCCACGCCGAGGGTCTCACGCAGGAAGTTACGCGCCACGGTCGCTGCTGCTACACGGGCTGCGGTCTCACGCGCAGAAGAACGCTCCAGAATCGGACGTGCCTCATCCTGGTCGTACTTAATCATGCCGGCAAAGTCAGCATGGCCCGGGCGCGGACGAGTCAGCGCAGCACCACGGCCAGAGGCCATTGCCTTGGCGACCTCCGGGTCATCCATATCGAGAGCATCCGGGGACATGATCGTGGTCCACTTCGGCCACTCGGTATTGCCAATCATGATGGCAATCGGGCTGCCTAGAGTTTCGCCGTGGCGAATGCCAGAAAGCAGGGTCAGGTCGTCGGCTTCAAACTTCATGCGGGCACCTCGGCCATAGCCGAGGCGGCGACGAGAAAGCTGCAGCGCGATATCGTCCTGAGAGATCGGAACGCCTGCAGGCATGTGTTCAATCAGGGAAATCAGTGCCTGGCCGTGAGATTCGCCAGCGGTAGTCCATCGAAGCATGCCGCCAATTATCGCATGACAGGGATTCCTCTGTGCGCAAAGGGTGTGTGTTGTAGTCCACGTTTAGCTAAATAGTTCCGCTCCACCAGTCGCGAAGCCCCACACCAGTGCCGTAGCCAGCAACATTGGCGGTCCATGCGGAGCTGTCCGCTCCCCCAGGCTCAACGGCTTTGCCTCGCTTTGCGACGTTTCAGTCTGCGGCTGCCCCGCTTCTGGCCACGACGGCTGTGCTGCCAGGTTCGCTTCTGGTTTCTTTGGTTGCTTACCCCTGTTGGCAAGCCTGCTGGCTATGTCGACAAGCAAAGTAATCCAGGACGCCGCAATAATCGCTAGGAGTACTCCCCAGGTACCGGCGGCGTGTGCTGTCCACATTCCTAGTGAAATTGCGAGCTTGATATCGCCGCCGCCAATGCCGCCTTTGCGGATGCCGAGTACGAAATATAGTGCTGGCCACAGCAGGCCTGCGAAATCCCACCACCAAATGCACGCAATAACCGCGGCAGGCAGTGTCAGTAGATCCGGCAAGCGCCGGTAACGAAGATCGAAAAAACTTAAGACCGCGGCCCATAACAGCCACGCCCCCGCCCCGAGCATGTCCATTTCCATGTCCATGCCCGCAGATTACGCGAATCCCACATATCTGGCATTCGGAGAAAAGCGCAATCGCGTTAGGAGTCTTGCGTCGGCTTTTTGATTTCCGCTTCGAGGGCTTCGAACATCTCCGCACGCGGTGCGGGGTGGCCGGTGAATTGCTGGAACTGGCTAAAGGCTTGATGCGCCAGCATGACGTGCCCGCCCACGGTGCGGTAGCCATCGGCAGCAGCGTGCACGACCAGCGGGGTTGGCCACGGGTCGTAGATGACATCGAGGGTGTGTGCGTGGGTTAGTTCCTGCAGGTGATCTTCCACGGCGGCAGAAGGCACGGTGGAGATCATGACGTCGGCCGAAACGGACAACTCACGCAAGTCGTCGTTGAAGTTAGCGCCGTGGATGTTGATGCCTAAGGCATCGGCAAGCGGTTGCAGTTCGGCCAGGCGGTCGCTGCGGTTGAGCACGGTGACATCGCGAACGCCGCGCTGTGCCAGTGCCCAGAGCGCGGGGCGAGCGGTACCGCCGGAGCCGATAAGCAGTGCGCGGGTGGGCTCGGCGTCATCGTCAAGCAGCTCGCCCAAAGCGCCAAGCACGCCTTCAGTATCGGTGTTGTCGGCACGCCAGCCTTCAGCAGTACGCACCAAGGTGTTGGCCGAGCCGATGAGCTGAGCGCGCTCGGTGGCAGTATCGGCGAATTCTAGGGCTGCGAACTTACACGGCATGGTCACCGAGAAACCGACGAACTCATCACCAGCATTGCTAACAAGTTCCGGCAGGCCCTCCGCATCAACCTCAAAGCGGGTGTAGTCCCAGCCGTTGAGCTCGAGTGCCTTGTAGCCGACGTTGTGCAGCAGCGGCGACAACGAGTGTGCGATGGGTTGGCCTAGTACTGCAGCGCGGTGCCCTGCCATGAATGCTCCTTGTGATTACTCGCCGGCTGGCTGTTCAGTAGCTGGGTCCTCGCCACCGGCGCCTGCACCCTCAGCTTCGCGCTGGGAGTCCAGGATGCCGGAGTTGATGGCATCGTCGACGCGGTCCAGATGCTCTTCGAAGGTATCGGTGAACACGGTGGTGCCCTGCTCGTCGATGGTGACGAAGAACTTCCAGTTACCGTCAGCCGGGTTCTCCATTGCGGTGATGGCTTCCTCAGAAGGCGATGCAATCGGAGTCTCAGGCAGACCATCCATGGCGTAGGTGTTCCACGGGGTCTCCTCGGCACGCGCCTCATCGGTGGTAGCCAACTCGACATCCGGCAGGCCGTAGTTCACGGTGGAGTCGAACTCCAGGCGCATCGGCTCATCCAGGCGGTTCAAGATAACGCGGGCGACCTTGTCGAACTCACCAGCCGGTGCCTCGCGCTCAATCAGCGAGGACGCAACCAGCAGCTCGTACGGTCTTAGGCCAATGGCCTGGGCACGCTCCACGATGTTGGTGGAGTTGTACAGGTCGGTGGAACGAGTAATCAGGTCGGTCAGGATTTCCTTGGCGCCCATGTTCGGGTCCAGCACGTACTGGCCCGGAGCAATCAGGCCTTCCAGACGCCGTGGGTCATCGCCACGTGCGTTAACGGCATCGATAGCCCAGTCCGGTGCACCCAGCTCCGCCGGGTCGGTATTGGCTGCGACGTCTTCTAGCTCTTCCTTGCTGACGCAGGCGCCATCGCTACAGGAGACCTGGGAAATCATGGAGTAGATGCCGTAGCGGACGTCACCGCCGACCACGACGACATCGGAGAGCGTGGAGCCGCCCTGGACTTCCAGAAGGTCGACCTTGCGCTCTTCATCCAGCAGTGCCTCGACTGCGGACTGGGCGCTCATCTCCTCTTCCAGGCGGTAAAAACCTGGCTGGATGCTGCCGGCAGAGGTGTTATTTGCTGCGGCAGTTTGGAAAGCCTCGTTGGTCTTAACGATGTTCTTTTCTACTAGTCCCGGGCCCAACTCCGACATGGAGGAACCCTCGGGGACCTCAACGAGTTGGTTCACGCCGTTACCGGTTCCCTCGTAGTCGTTGGAATTGCCGCCGCTGAACATCTGGAATCCGATGTATCCGAGCGCACCGACGAGCAAGACGATGGAGGCAACGAGGACGGCGAGGCCGCGCTGGCGACGCTTGACGTACTTCGGGTCCATCGATTTTCCGATGCGTTTCTTATTACGGCTCACGTGTGAAGTCTCCTGCTGTTGAAGGCTGCGAGTCTGAATCCTCAGTCAATGCACGCTGGCGCGCATCCAACCAGGACTGCAGAATCTCTACCGCTGCTGCTTGGTCAATTACCTTACGGCCCTTTTTCTCACTTACCCCCGACGCACGCAGCGCCGTGGTGGCAACTACGGTCGTCAGGCGCTCGTCAGCCATGCGAACAGGCGGCAGATTCTCCCCCATATTTGCATCATTTTTCAGCCGACGACGAATACGAAACGCGATTTCTTTGGCGTGTTTCACACTTTTGGAGCCATTGCCCTGCAAATCGCGCGGAAGTCCGACGACTACTTCTACCGCCTGAAACTCTGAAATCAGTTCCAATAAACGGTCAATGTCGCCTTGATCCCGGTCCTTAAACCCGGTTTCACGCTTCACCGTTTCCACCGGGGTTGCTAGGCGGGCGTCCCGGTCGGAGACAGCCACGCCAATGCGCACTGTTCCGACGTCAAGACCAATGCGGCGACCCGGGCCAGGGTCGTCCACGCCGGGGGTATCTGGTTCCACCTTCGCCATGACGCTTAGAGCTCCTGCAGCAGCTCCTTGACTGCTGCAAATCCTTGCTCGGCACCGTCTGGCTGGGAACCAGAACCCTGTGCCATATCTGGCTTACCGCCGCCGCGACCGGAGACGTACTCGCCGAAGCGCTTGACGATGTCGCCGGACTTCACACCGCGGTTAACTGCACCATCGGTAGCAGCTGCGATGAATGGGTACTTGGCACCATCGCGGGCGCCCAGCACCAGCACGGCGTCTTCGTTCTTCAGGCGGTTGCGCAGGTCCGTTGCCACGGTACGCAGGTCACCACCGGAGGTACCGTCCGGCAGGTTGAGAGTCAGGACCTTGAAGCCATTGACGTCGACGGCCTGGTTAGCCATCTCCCCTGCGCGGGATGCCAGCTGTGCCTTGCGCAAACCAGCGATTTCCTTTTCTGCTGCGCGCAGCTTCTCAGTCAGCTGCGCAATGCGCTCTGGCAGGTCCTCGGTCTGTACCTTCAGCTCACGAGAAACACCTTCAACCAGGGCGGTTTCCTTGGAGTAGTAACGGAAGGCATCCATACCGGAGTACGCCTCAATACGGCGTGCACCAGAGCCCACGGAGGACTCACCCAGCACGGAGACCGGACCAATCTGAGAAGACTGGCCGACGTGGGTACCACCGCAGAGCTCGATGGAGAAAGGACCACCGATTTCCACAACGCGGACCTGGTCACCGTAGTTCTCACCGAACAGTGCCATAGCGCCCATGGCCTTGGCCTCCTCCAGGGAGGTCTCAATGGTGTTAACAGCGAAATTGCTGTCGATGGCCTGGTTGGTAATCAGGGCGATTTCTTCCAGCTGTGCTGGGGTCAGCTGCTCGGTGTAGTTGAAGTCGAAGCGCAGGTAACCCGGGCGGTTCAAGGAACCAGCCTGGACTGCTGTTGGGCCAAGCACCTGACGCAGCGCTGCGTGGATGAGGTGGGTAGCCGAGTGCGCCTGGGTAGCACCGTGGCGCCACTGCTCATCAACCTCAGCGTTGACGGTAGAGCCCAGGTCCAGACCACCAGCGGTCACGGTTGCCTTGTGGACCCACAGCTTCTTGCCGATCTTCTGGACATCGCCGACCTCCAGCAGGGATTCGCCAGCGAAGATGCGGCCGCGGTCAGCGGTCTGACCACCAGACTCGGCATACAGCGGGGTCTGGTCCAAGATGACCTCGACCTCATCGCCTTCGTTGACCTCAGTGACGGACTCGCCGTTGCGAACCAGTCCGAGCACCTTTGCGGAGCTCGACAGCTCCTCGTAGCCGGTAAACACGGTCGGGTGGTTGTCCACCCAATCGCGGTAGAGCGACAGGTCAGTGTGACCGTGCTTCTTGGCCTGGTTATCAGCCTTGGCACGACGGCGCTGCTCGCCCATCGCATCGTTGAAGCCTGCCATGTCGACCTCAAGGCCTGCCTCGTTGGCCATCTCCAGGGTCAGGTCAATCGGGAAGCCATAAGTGTCATGCAGCTCGAAAGCCTTGGCACCGGAGAGCACCTTGGTGGTCGCAGCACGCGAGGTGGTCTTCAGTTCATGCACGGCTTCGTCGAAAAGCTTGGTGCCCGACTCCAGGGTCTTGAGGAAGGCCTTTTCCTCGTTGGTAGCCACGCGCAGGATGCGCTCGCGGTTATCAGCAATCTCCGGATACGACGGAGTCATGGTGTCCATGATGGTGTTCATCAGGCGTTCCATGGTCTTGCCCTGTGCGCCCAGCAGACGTGCAGAACGGATAATGCGGCGCAGCAGACGACGCAGGATGTAGCCGCGACCCTCATTGCCTGGGGTCACGCCGTCCAGGATGAGCATCATTGCGGTGCGGGAGTGGTCAGCAACCACGCGGAAACGCACGTTGTCCTGGTCGGAGGCCCTATCACCGTACGTAGCGCCGGTGAGTTCCTCAGTCACGTCAATGACCGGACGCAACAAGTCGGTTTCGTAGACGTTGTCGACACCCTGCAGGATGCAGGCCACGCGCTCGATGCCGAGACCGGTATCGATGTTCTTCTTCGGCAGCTCACCGATGATTTCGAAGTTGCCCTTGCCGATGCCTTCACCGCGCTCGTTCTGCATGAAGACCAGGTTCCAGATCTCCATGTAGCGGTTGTCGTCGACAATCGGGCCGCCCTCTTCGCCGTATTCCCGACCGCGGTCGTAGTAAATCTCCGAGCACGGACCACACGGACCAGGCACGCCCATGGACCAGTAGTTATCTTCCATGCCCAGGCGCTGGATGCGCTCAGCAGGCACACCAATAACGTCGCGCCAAATCTCGGCTGCCTCATCGTCGTCGAGGTAGACCGTGACCCACAAACGCTCCGGGTCCAGGCCAAAGCCGCCGTCGTCGACGGACTTGGTCAACAGCGACCACGCGTTCTTAATGGCACCTTCCTTGAAGTACTGGCCAAAGGAGAAGTTACCGGCCATCTGGAAGAAGGTGTTGTGGCGGGTGGTAATACCCACTTCCTCAATATCCAGGGTGCGCACACACTTCTGGATGGAGGTCGCAGTACCGTTCGGGTAAGGGGGGTTCTGCTGGCCGAGGAAGAAAGGCTTGAAGGGCACCATGCCAGCGTTGACGAAAAGCAGATCCGGGTCGTCGAGGATCAGCGATGCGCTGGGCACCGCGGTGTGACCAGAGTTAACGAAGTGCTGGGTAAAGCGCTCCCGAATCTCATGCGTCTTCACGAGTTGTTGTCCTTACTGTTGAAACGTTTAGGTTCAAGGTTACGATAGCGCCCAACTTTACCCTCCTGTTATTTTTCTCGCGCGAGGAGGTCACAATTTCTACCGCGCTCTGCCGCGATAGTCCCACACCCAAAGCCCAATCCGGCCGCCGTCAACTAGGAACGGCGCTTCTTACCGCGAATAAGGTTGCGCAATCGCCCCAGGTAATCAAAGATGCGGCGCTCTGCACCGTGCTCGGTGGGCTCATAGTAAATCCGGTCAACCAGTTCATCCGGCAGGTACTGCTGGGCCACCACACCGCGTGGGTCATCGTGCGGGTACTTGTACCCCACACCATGGCCCATGTCCTTGGCGCCGGAATAATGTCCATCGCGCAAATGCGGCGGCACGTGACCAATGTGTCCGGCACGCACGTCTTCCTCAGCCTTGCCAATAGCGCTAATCACCGAGTTCGATTTCGGTGCTGTAGCCAAGTGAATCGTTGCCTGGGCCAGCGGAATACGTGCTTCCGGCAAACCAATCAGCTGTGCTGCCTGTGCGGCCGCCACTGCTGTTGGCAACGCGGTCGGATCCGCCATGCCAATATCTTCGGAAGCATGCACGATGAGCCTGCGCGCAATAAAGCGCGGGTCCTCCCCTGCCTCGACCATGCGCGCTAAGTAGTGCAAAGCAGCATCGACATCAGACCCACGAATCGACTTAATAAACGCCGAGACCACGTCATAGTGCTGGTCACCATCGCGGTCGTAGCGCACCACCGCACGATTGACGTTGTCCTTAATAATCTGCGGAGTGAGTTTCTCCCCGTCCGGTACAGCTTCTGCTGCTGCTTCCAGATAGGTCAAGATACGTCGCGCATCACCGCCTGCCAGCAGCACTAACTGCTCAATGGCTTCATCAGTGGCACCAATACGCCCACCCAGACCGCGCTCATCTTCGAGCGCACGCTTGGCGACGAGCTTGAGATCCTCATTCTCCAGTGGTTTCAGCTGCAACAGCAACGACCGCGACAACAGTGGCGAGACCACCGAAAAGGAAGGGTTTTCCGTAGTCGCAGCAACCAACAACACCGTGCGGTTTTCTACTGCCGCCAACAGCGCATCCTGCTGAGTCTTGGAAAAGCGGTGCACCTCATCAATAAACAGCACCGTACGCACACCGTGAATCAGGTCCTGCCGGGCACGATTGATGACCTCACGGACCTGCTTGACACCAGAATCCAGCGCCGACAGGCCCACGAAGTTCTGGCCCATCGTCTGCGCAATCAGCGATGCAACAGTCGTCTTACCCGTACCGGGCGGACCATAGAGAATGACCGAAGCCTCACCGGAGCCCTCCACCAAACGACGCAGCGGCTTGCCCTCTTGCAGCAAATGCTCCTGGCCTACCACCTCATCCAAACTCCGCGGGCGCATGCGCGCAGCCAGCGGCGAGTTCGCGTGCGTTTCAAATAACGAAGCTCCGGAACCGGCACCAGGGCCGGTTCCACGGGGAGTGGAAGCATTTCCGCTCCCTGGACCGGCGGGATCCGGGAATAGCGAGTCTTGACTCATACAGTGCTTAAAACCCTATTTGTCTTTGACGCGTTCACAGACCATGTCGCCGAACTCGACGACGGGGACGCAACGTGGGTCATCGCAGTTAGCGGAGAAACGACGCACGGCGTCGAAGGTCTCAAAAAGGTCGCGGCGAATCAGCAATTCGTCGTCGGTGAAGTTCTTGCTGGATGCTGGACGCAACAGCGAGGTCTTGGGGTCGTAGCTGATGTCCATCTCGCCTTGTGCCAGGGCGACAACGCCTTCGATGCCGCCGGCGTACATGGTGGTGACACTCGATAGTGCCCAGCCGACCAACGAGTAGACCAACAGGCGGTGGACTTCATCGTCATCGCCAAAGCGTGGCCAGATGCCTTTGACCTCACGCATCCAGGCGTTGGTAAAGACTTCTGCTTCCTCATCACTAATCGGACGTGCGAAAAGGAACTGTGGGAAACCAGCAATCACGCAGGCCACGTCAAAGCCGACGTTGCGGAAACCCGCCCACTCATAATCCAGGAAGTGCAGGCCGTTGGAGACGATGACGTTATCTGGCGACAGATCGAAAGGCGTAAAGGCACGGTCCTTGCCCGAGCGCAGGTTCTTTGCCGCTTCGGTGGCATACAGCTCGATGCGCTCTGGCAGTTCCACGCCGGCTTCGCGGAGAATCTGCATGCCGATATTGATGGAGTCCTGCAGGGACTCATCACGAATGGACTGGTGATCGGCATAATCCGGGTGCTGACGCAGGATGCGGTTGAGCAGTACCTGGTAGTCGTCTTCTCGCACGGCGGTGCCCGCGTGCATCTGGCCGAGAGAAATACCCAACGAGCGCAGGAGGTGCAGGCGTTCTTCTTCATGGCCATTAGCCAGGGCGTCAGCCAAGGTGTCGCCTTCGCCGATATCGCTCAAAATGAGCACACGACGATCCAGGTCATAAGCCAGCAACACCGGGCCAGGGCGGACATCCTCGGCTAGCGAGGTGGTGAACTGGTAGGCGACAACTTCGCGCAACATGGCGGCATCGTCAATGGCATGCCCAGTCATCGGGTTGTACTTGATGACCAAGCTGCGATGCGGAAGGAAGGCGCTGGGTGAGGTATGCACGCGCAGTACTAGCGCATTACCGGAGCCGCCGAGCACCTCGGCATCGCTAAGCTCCGGGCTCCCGCCGTAGCGACGGGATAACAGCTCAGCCGCAATGTCAATAACGGCCTTCTCGCTGAGCCACTCTTGAGTACTCACTCGCATCCTTCCTTGTGTTCTTTCAGCCCACATGCAAAAGCGGGGCTGCCGCGAACCAACCTACAGCTTAACGTGTTGGTGGTCTGCTGCCCCGCTATTTGGCCACCAGTTTGCTGGCGGCGGGCTGAAAAGAAGTTTTTACTCCTTGTTCTCCGGCTTATCAGCCTGCTTCTTCTTTTCCGGCTTGAAGTCCACGCCGGTCTCCTTGCGCTGCGCCGCAGGGATAGGCGCAGGAGCATCGGTCAGCGGATCAACGCCGCCACCGGACTTCGGGAAGGCAATGACATCGCGGATGGACTCAAAGCCGCCCAGCAGGGAGACGATACGATCCCAGCCGAAAGCGATGCCGCCGTGTGGCGGTGCACCGTAGGAGAAAGCATCCAGCAGGAAGCCGAACTTCTCCTGTGCTTCCTCATCGCCGATACCCATGACGTCGAAGACGCGCTTCTGGACGTCCTGGTCGTGGATACGGATGGAACCGCCGCCGATTTCGTTGCCGTTGCAGACAATGTCGTAGGCGTATGCGGTGGCCTCGCCCGGGTTCTGATCGAAGCTATCGAGCCACTCCGGCTTCGGGGAGGTGAAGGCATGGTGCACGGCAGTCCACTTGGAGTTACCCAGTGCGACATCGCCGGATGCGGTGGCATCGGCAGCCGGCTCAAACAGCGGTGCATCGACGACCCAGGTAAAGGCCCAGTCGCCTTCCTTGATAAGGCCCAGCTTCTTCGCGATCTCTCCGCGGGCAGCGCCCAGCAGTGCGCGGGAGGACTTGGTGTCACCAGCAGCGAAGAAGATGCAGTCGCCCGGGTTGGCGCCGACGTGCTCAGCAATACCAGCGCGCTCTTCATCGGTGATGTTCTTAGCCACCGGACCGGACAGCTCGCCGTCTTCGCCGACCAAGATGTAAGCCAGGCCCTTAGCGCCGCGCTGCTTTGCCCACTCCTGCCATGCGTCGAGCTGACGACGCGGCTGGGAAGCGCCGCCTTCCATGACGACTGCGCCGACGTAGTCGTTCTGGAACACGCGGAAGGTGGTGTCCTTGAAGAAGTCGGTGCATTCCACGATCTTGATGTCGAAGCGCAGGTCCGGCTTATCGGAGCCATAGTACTTCATGGCATCGGCGTAGGTCATACGCGGAATCGGGGTGGTGATCTCGTAACCGATGAGCTTCCACAGCTCGACCAGGATTTCCTCGGCCAGGGCAATAACATCGTCCTGATCGACGAAGGACATC
Organism: Corynebacterium camporealensis; assembly: GCF_000980815.1. Lineage (NCBI taxonomy): Bacteria > Bacillati > Actinomycetota > Actinomycetes > Mycobacteriales > Corynebacteriaceae > Corynebacterium > Corynebacterium camporealensis. The sequence continues at coordinate 1,376,842 of NZ_CP011311.1, forward strand.
TCGACGTCCAGCTGGGTGAACTCCGGCTGGCGGTCAGCGCGGAAGTCCTCGTCACGGTAGCAACGAGCAATCTGGTAGTAGCGCTCCATGCCAGCAACCATGAGCAGCTGCTTGAACAGCTGCGGGGACTGCGGCAGTGCGTACCAGGAGCCCGGCTTCAAACGAGCCGGTACCAGGAAGTCACGTGCACCTTCCGGGGTGGAACGGGTCAGGGTTGGGGTCTCGATCTCGGTGAACTCGTGGCGATCGAGAACGCTGCGGGCTGCACGGTTGGCAGCAGAGCGCAGACGCAGTGCATCACCCTGGGACTTACGGCGCAGGTCCAGGTAGCGGTAGCGCAGACGCGCTTCCTCGCCGACCTCACCAGACGTCGACGGATCGTCGATCTGGAAAGGCAGCGCAGCAGACTTATTGAGCACCTCAAGTTCTGCGACGTTGACCTCAATATCACCGGACGGCAGATTCGGGTTCTCCGAGCCTTCCGGACGCGGCTCGACGACACCGGTTACCTTCACGCAGTACTCAGAGCGCAGGTCGTGAGCGCGCTCTGCAACTTCCGACTCGCGGAAGACAACCTGGGCAATACCAGAGCGGTCGCGCAGGTCGATGAAGATGACACCACCATGGTCGCGGCGGCGGGAAACCCAGCCCGTCAAAGTTACGGTCTCGCCTGCCTGGGAGGCACGCAGTTCCCCTGCCAAATGGGTACGCAGCACTGTTGTTCAGTCCCTTCTTTCTTTACTTACCTGGCGTGTCCCGCCCCGCGTAAACAGCGCGCGCGGGTCCCCGCCAAGAACGTCAACGTCCCAAGCATACAGCCCGGCCCCTCCTTCGGGGCCATCACCTCCAGCTCCCACGAGCCTATCCCCTTACCCAACACCGGCCTCCTCCTTTCCCTACGCCGACCTCTTCCCTTAACTAACGCGCTGCCCTGGTCACACTCTTGGACATTTAGACAAATCTTTAAAGGTTAGTAACGAAAAGAAAAACTCGTTTTAACTTAAAGGTCACTTTCACGGCCTAATTTTCGCCTTTAAGGCCGCAGCCCGCCTCGGCGCGCTACCGGGCGCTTTCCCCTATTCCTTACTGGGCTGGTGGTTTCTGCGGGCTCGCTGCTAACCGCGAAAGGATGTAAGCATTTGAGTACGAAGACACAAGCTTCGCCCATTGATTTGGAAGCCGCGAATGGCAAAGGCAATGACTGGGCCTGGCATATGGGCTTTGGCATTTTGACCGCTGCAACGCTGGTGCTCTTTATTTTCTGGGGCACTGACTACATTGCGGATGGCTCCAGCAACATTATTTTGATTACAGCCATTATCTTTGCGCTGTTTATGGCGTTCAATATCGGCGGCAACGACGTTGCGAACTCTTTTGGTACCTCAGTCGGTGCAGGCACGCTCTCGTTGAAACAGGCACTGATTGTCGCCGCCATTTTTGAGGTCTCCGGCGCAGTCCTGGCTGGCGGTCAGGTCACCGATACGGTGCGCTCCGGCATCGTGGATTTGGAAGCCATCGATGGCTTGGACCCGATGGAGTTTGTCTACATCATGATGTCGGCCCTACTGGGTGCAGCTATCTGGCTGTTGCTGGCAACCCGCATGGGCTGGCCAGTCTCTACTACCCACTCAATTGTCGGCGGTATCGTCGGTGCGGCATTGACCGTGGGCTTCATTACCAACAAGGGCGGCTGGTCGATGGTCCAGTGGTCCGAGATTGGCACCATTGCTATCTCCTGGGTGCTCTCCCCTGCGCTGGGCGGTCTGGCTGCGTATCTGCTCTTCCGCTGGATTAAGAACTCCATCCTGGTCTACAACGAGTCCGCCGATGCACACATTCGCGACATCAAGACCCGGCGCGCCGAGCTGCGCGAAGAGCACAAGCAAAGCTTCCAGCGTCTTAATGAGATCCAGCAGATCTCCTATACCAACGCGATGGCCCGCGACGCCGCCTTGGCGTCCGAAGATGACGTCGAACCTGATCAATTCGAGTCGGATTACTACCAGGAGCTCTATGAGCTCAACAAAGAAATGGATGACGTGGATGCCCACCGCGCACTTGAGCACTGGGTCCCACTGCTTGCCGCGTTAGGTGCCATCATCATCTCGGCGATGATGCTCTTTAAGGGCTTAAGCAACATCGACGTCAGCTTCTCTACCCTGCAGTCCGTACTCGTGATGGGCATGGTCGGTGCTGTGGTGTGGATGGCCGTATTCATCTTTGCCAAGACCTTAAAGAAGCATTCGCTGAACCGCTCGACCTTCTTGCTCTTTTCCTGGATGCAGGTCTTTACCGCTTCTGCATTCGCGTTCTCCCACGGCTCCAATGACATCGCGAACGCCATTGGTCCTTTCATCGCCATCCTGGACGTGCTGAAGACTGGTGAGATTTCCGACGAAGCCGAAGTCCCGATTGCCGTCATGGTCGCCATGGGCATCGCCTTGATTTCCGGCCTCTGGTTCGTCGGCCGCTACGTCATTAAGACTGTCGGTACCAACCTCACCGAAATCCACCCTTCTTCCGGCTTCGCCGCTGAGCTCGCCGCCGCCGGCGTGGTCATGCTGGCTTCCGTCCTCGGCCTGCCAGTCTCCTCCACCCACATCCTCATCGGTGCCGTCTTAGGTGTCGGCATTGTTAACCGCGCTGCTAACTGGAAGCTCATGCGACCTATCGCCATGGCCTGGGTCATCACCCTGCCTGCTTCTGCTGGCATCGCCGCAGTCACCGTCTCCATCCTGCGCGTCGTGCTCTAACCCCGGCGCGCCCCGCTTAACCGCATACCGCTTCACACGACACATCACACAACGCTGGTGGGCTAAGCCCTACCAGCGTTGTCTCTTACTTACAGCACCCCGGGATAGGAATACTCAGCCCCAAAGTATGGTTAGTGCGTCATAGAGGCGCTTTAAGCTTTGAGCTTAAAGCCTGACAATCGAAGGTCCCTATCGCCTACAAGGAGCCAGTATGCAGTTCGGTGTATTCAGCATCGGTGACGTCACACCCGATCCCACAACGGGCACGACTCCTTCTGAGGCTGAGCGCATCCAGAACATGACGCAGATTGCCCTCAAGGCTGAAGAGGTCGGTTTGGATGTCTTCGCTACCGGCGAGCACCACAACCCGCCTTTCGTGCCCAGCTCCCCGACGACGCTTCTGGCTTATATCGCTGCACAGACTGAGCGGCTGCAGCTGTCGACGGCCACCACGCTGATTACCACCAACGACCCGGTCAAGATCGCTGAAGACTACGCCTTCTTGCAGCATCTATCCAGCGGCCGCGTGGATCTGATGCTCGGCCGCGGTAATACCGGTCCGGTCTATCCCTGGTTTGGCAAAGACATCCGCCAAGGCATTCCATTGGCAGTGGAGAACTACCACCTGCTGCGCCGGCTGTGGCGGGAAAAGGTCGTCAACTGGTCCGGTAAGTTCCGCACCCCACTGCAGGGCTATACCTCCACTCCGGCACCGCTCGACGATGTCCCACCATTTGTGTGGCATGGGTCCATCCGCTCACCCCAGATAGCCGAACAAGCTGCCTACTACGGCGACGGTTTCTTCAACAACAACATCTTCTGGAACAAAGAACACACCGCACAGATGGTGGAACTCTATCGCCGCCGCTTTGAAAAATACGGCCACGGCCGCGCCGACCAAGCCATCGTAGGCTTAGGTGGACACGTCTTTATTGCTGATACTGAGCAGGAAGCAAAAGACTTCTACCGTCCCTACTTCGACAATGCCCCGGTCTATGGTCATGGCCCTTCCCTCGAAGAATTCACCGCACAGACACCGCTGACGGTGGGTACCGTGGAGCAAGTCATCGAACGCACCCTGCAATTCGCAGACTGGGTTGGTGATTATCAGCGCCAGCTCTTCCTCATCGATCACGCGGGCCTGCCACAGGACGTAGTACTCAATCAGATTGAAATCCTTGGCACACAGGTCGTTCCGGAGCTGCGGCGTCGTTTTGCCGAGCGTCGCCCAGACCACGTACCTTCAGATCCGCCCACCCATGCCAGCCTGCGCGACAATCGCCAGTCCCCACACTTTTCCATCGACCCCGGAGAATAAGGAGTAAACCGTGCGCTCACTCGTATTAGTTACTGCCGGTTTGTCCACTCCGTCGACCACGCGCCAGCTTGGCGATGCCCTCGTGGACGCCACCACCGCACACATCAGCGCCCGCGGCGAAGGTGTGGACGTCACCGTCATCGAACTGCGTGACTTAGCAGCAGAGCTTGCCGATGCCATGACCAACTGGACTGCCGCCACCCCGCAGCTGGATGCCGCCAAACGCGCACTATCGACTGCCGATGGTCTTATTGCAGTCACCCCGGTCTTCCAGGGCAGCTACTCCGGACTATTCAAGATGTTCTTCGACACCCTAGAGCCCGACGCGCTTGACGAGCTGCCCACCATGATTGCTGCCACCGGTGGTTCGAGCCGTCACGCACTCGTGCTCGACTATGCGCTACGGCCTCTCCTCAGCTACCTGCATGCCGTCGTGGTTCCGACCGGCATCTTTCAGGCAACCGAAGACTTTGGCACCGTCGAAGGCGAGCGCACTCGCCAGCGCATCACCCGTGCTGCACGCCAGCTTGCCGATGGCATGGTCACCCCCACCGATCGCGTCGCCGGAATGAACGGCGCCGACGAACAGCCCCGCCGCACCGGACTCGATGTGGAAGAAGACTTCGTCCCCTTCAACCAGCTGCTGCATGGCCACAATGGTGAGACCAAAGACTAAAACAAAGACGCCAACGGCTTAATCCAAGCCCGTCACCACTGGCTGCTACATGTGACGCAGGTTATGCGTACAATGCGGGATTAGTCCCTTCCCTCGCAGAAAGGCAGTACTTTCTATGACGATTAGTGTCACGGATATCTTTTCCATCGGCATCGGCCCGTCGTCCTCGCACACCGTTGGGCCCATGCGGGCGGCGAAAGCATTCTGTGAATCGCTACCCGAGTTCCCTGCCCGCGTGCACACCGAGCTTCGCGGCTCGCTGTCTGCCACCGGCCGCGGGCACGCCACCGACCGCGCAGTGATCCTGGGCCTGGCCGGCTGGGAGCCACTGACCGTCCCCGTCGATGCCGAACCCAACCCGAACCTGCCCATTCCGTCTACCGGACACATCTCCGGCCCGGCAGGCGAAGTCGATTTTGAGATCGAATTCAACAACCAGCCAGTACCTGAACACCCCAACTGCGTCATCTTTAGCGCCTGGGATGCCGAGGGCAACGAGTTGGCCACCAACGCAGAGTACTTCTCCGTCGGTGGTGGTTTCATCCTTTCTCGCGAGCAGCTCGATGCTGAGATGAAGCAATCCCAGGAAGTCCCCGCTGGTGCTGCTGCCGCACAGGTCGAAGACCTCGTGCCTTATGACTTCGAAACTGGTGAGCAACTGCTGCACCAGTGCGCGGCCCACGACAAGGAAATCTGGGAAATCGTCCTCGCCAACGAAGCAGCCCTACACCGCAACGATGGCGGCGAGGAAGCAGTGCTCAAGCACCTGGACTTGGTCTGGGACATCATGCGCGAGTGCGTCACCGACGGCATTTCCACCAAGGGCCTACTGCCTGGTGGACTGCGCGTGCCACGCCGCGCGCCGCAGATGTACCAGCAGCTACTCACCAAGCAGGAAGATCCCTACTGTGGCTTTTCCGCCATGGAATGGGTCAATCTCTACGCCTTGGCTGTCAACGAACAAAACGCCGCTGGCGGTCGCGTGATTACCGCACCGACCAACGGTGCCTGCGGCATCATCCCGGCTGTGCTGCACTACGCGCGCGATTTCCAGTCGCACTTCACCCGTGAGAGTGCCCGCCGCTACCTGCTGACTGCTGGTGCCGTCGGCATGATTATCAAGCAGAACGCGTCTATCTCTGGTGCTGAGGTCGGCTGCCAGGGTGAGGTCGGCTCTGCCTCTTCCATGGCTGCAGCCGGCATGGCAGCTTTGCTTGGTGGCACCCCGGCCCAAATCGAAAACGCCGCCGAAATCGCACTCGAGCACAACCTGGGTCTTACCTGCGACCCAGTGGGCGGCCTGGTGCAGATTCCGTGCATCGAGCGCAACGCCATTGGTGCGGTCAAATCCATCAACGCCGCCCGCATGGCGCTGATGGGCGAAGGCACCCACCACGTCACCCTGGACAATGCCGTACAGACCATGGCAGAAACCGGCCGCGACATGCTGTCGAAGTACAAAGAGACTTCCATCGGCGGTCTTGCCAAGACCATGGGCTTTAGCGTCTCCCAGGTCGAGTGCTAGCACGCCAGTAAACAAACCAGCGCGCACGAGTAAAGGCCAACACCATCAACGGTGTTGGCCTTTCGTTATGGACAAAGCTCGCTACGTCGAGCCCCCTTGGGCTATTTAGCCCAAGCGCTGCGCCAGGTGTGTTGTCAGCTCCTCGAGTGCAACGTCGTGCTGCTCGTGGGCTTCCAGGTCCTTGACGGCAACGGTGCCGTTTTCGAGTTCCTGGTCGCCTAGGACGAGGGCGAAGCGAGCACCTGCGCGGTTAGCGCCCTTCATCGCGCCCTTAAGACCGCGGTCGCCAAAGGACATGTCGGTGGAAATGCCTGCCTTGCGCAGCTCATCGACGAGCACGGTCATGCGGTGCTTGGCAGCAGACCCCATTGCTACGCCATAGACATCGACGCGGGAGTCCGTGCCGTCGAGTTCGATGCCTTCTGCTTCCAGAGCCAGCATGGCGCGGTCCACACCCAGGCCGAAGCCGATGCCGGATAGGTCCTGGCCACCCAGCTGTGCCATCAGGCCGTCATAGCGGCCACCGCCACCGATACCGGACTGTGCGCCCAAGCCGTCGTGGACGAACTCGAAGCAGGTCTTGGTGTAGTAATCCAGACCGCGGACCATGCGCGGGTTGATGGTGTACTCGACACCCATGTCGTCGAGCATGCCGGTGACGGTCTCGAAGTGCTCGCGGCACTTGTCATCCAGGTGATCCAGCATCAGCGGTGCATCGACGAGCTTTTCCTGCATCTCCGGACGCTTGTCATCGAGTACTCGCAGCGGGTTGATCTCTGCACGACGACGGGTTTCTTCATCCAGGTCCAGCTTGAAGAGGAACTCCTGCAGCTTCTCCCGGTATGCCGGGCGGCAATCGGCATCGCCCAGGCTGGTCAGTTCCAGGCGGAAACCGGTCAGGCCCAGCGAACGGAAGCAACGATCTGCCAGTGCGACGACCTCAGCATCCAGTGCCGGGTCGTCGACGCCGATTGCTTCCACGCCTACCTGCTGCAGCTGGCGGTAACGGCCTGCCTGTGGGCGCTCGTAGCGGAAGAAAGGACCGTAGTAGTTCAGTTTGACCGGCAGCTGGCCGCGGTCGAGGTTGTGCTCGATAACGGCACGCATAACACCTGCGGTACCTTCCGGACGCAGGGTGACAGAACGGTCACCGCGGTCGGCGAAGGTGTACATCTCCTTGCTGACCACGTCGGTGGACTCACCAACACCGCGGGCAAACAGTGCGGTGTCTTCGAAGATCGGCAGCTCAATATGCTGAAAGCCGGAGAGTCGAGCCTGATGGACCATGGTCTCACGGACCTTGGCAAAGGCTGCGGACTGCGGCGGATAGTAATCCGGGACGCCTTTGGGGGCGGACAGGGCCTTGAACTGCTTCTTATCACTCACGCCCATTAGAGTACCTCCCCTGCTGCAATGAGGAACGGATTGGTCCTGCGCTCTTGACGCATCGTGGTCACAGGCCCGTGACCAGGCAGAAGCTGCAACTCATCTGCTAGCGCCCACACCGGACCGCGCAAGGAGGCATCCATGGCCTTCGGATCGGAGTGCTCTAAGTCAGTACGCCCAATCGAGCCGCGGAAAAGCACGTCACCGGTCAGTGCAAAATCATCGCTGATAATCATCACGCAGCCCGGCGAGTGGCCAGGTGCGTGGGAGAGCTTAAAAGTATGCCCAATCAATTCCAGCTCGGTATCGCCTTCGAGGTCCCGCAGATCAGCAATGGGCAGCATGTCCTTGGCACCAAAAAGCTGTTGGGATTCCGGCGAGACACCAGAGCCATCTTTGAGCATGAATGCATCATCCGGGTGGATATACACCGGCAGGTTAAGCTCCGCTGCCAAGTCACCGGCTTCTCGCGTGTGGTCTAGGTGACCATGGGTTAACACGATGGCTTCTAATTGCAGGTTGTGTTCTTCTGAAAGTTTGAGAACCTGCTGCTTGGCATGCATTCCCGGGTCAACGACAAAGGCACGTCCAGCATCGGCAACAACATACGTGTTCGTCCGGTAAGGACCGGCGGCAAAACCTAAAATTTCCATGCCCTCCACCCTAACCTAGGCACCAGACATTGCCTGCTGCTTTGCGATGCCACCCTCCCACCACACCGCGTCCTCCGCAGGAGGGCATAAGAAAAAGGAGCGGACCGAAGTCCACTCCCTATCTCACGGCGCTGCGTGCAGCGCTTTAGTTCAGTGCAGCCAGTGCTGCGTCGTAATCCGGCTCGGTGCCGATTTCTGGGACCAGCTCGGTGTAGACGACGTTGTGGTCAGCATCGGTGACGATGACCGCACGGGACAGAAGGCCCTTCATCGGGGAATCTTCCAGTGCAACGCCGAGCTTGTCGCCCAGGTCGGAACGGAAGTCCGATGCGGAGACAACGTTGTCGATGCCTTCAGCTGCGCAGAAGCGCTCCTGTGCGAAAGGCAGGTCACGGGAGACCGACAGTACGACGGTATTATCCAGACCTGCAGCCTTTTCGTTGAAGGCACGCAGCTGTGCAGCGCACACGCCGGTGTCAACGGATGGGAACAGGGAGACAACCAGGCGCTTGCCTGCGAAGTCTTCCTTCTTAACCTCTGCCAGGTTGGTACCTACCAGAGTGAAATCTGGGAAGGCGTCGCCCTTGGCGGGCAGATCGCCATTGGTGTGGACGGGGGAATCTTTAAACTTAGTTTCAGCCATGCACCCGACCATACTTATCTTGTGAGACCTGCGCCACGGCATCGACCTTGCCACCGCATCGGCAATTCAAAGTACTAGACTCAATGCGGATAAGACCCAACCGTCTACAACGACAAGGACGTAACAGGTGCCAAATAACCAAAAGCGCGGTGAAGAAGCTCTCTCCAAGTTGGATCGTGAGCTCAATTCCCGTGACCGTAAGGAAAAAGCCCGCCCGCTCGGTGTGGTTGCTGCTTCGGTAGTCGTCATTCTCGCCCTCGTGGGCGGTATCTGGTTCATGACCACCCGAGACGGCGACGACGAAGAAATCCAGGCTGAGGAGACCGCTACCGAGACTTCCCCGGAGGAAGCACCGGAGGCAACCGTGCTGGCTGCCCAGCGCGAAAACCAGCTGGATGAGACCGTCACCTGTACCTACGACGAAAACGGTGAGGACGCCAACGGCGCTGAGGTCCCGAACGGCGATGACATCTCCGCTCGTGGCACTGTGACTGTGAACTTCCAGACCAACCAGGGCGATATCCCGATGGAACTCGACCGCGAGTTGGCACCATGTACCGTCAACGCCATCACTGAGCTGGCTGACTCTGGCTTCTACAACGACACCATCTGCCACCGTATGACCACCGGTGGACTCAACGTCCTGCAGTGTGGTGACCCGACCGGTAGCGGTGCTGGCGGCCCAGGCTTCCAGTTCGCTGACGAGTACCCAACCGACGAGACCGACGAAGCAAACCTGCAGAACCCGGTCACCTACCCGCGCGGTGCTGTCGCTATGGCTAACTCCGGCCCGGATACCAACGGCTCCCAGTTCTTCTTGAACTACGCCGATTCCCAGCTGGCACCGAACTACACCTACTTCGGCACCGTGACTGCCGACGGCTTAGAGACCCTCGACAAGATTGCTGAAGCAGGCGTCGAAGGCGGCCAGCCAGACGGCACACCAGCTGAAGAAGTGAAGATTGAAAGCGCAGAAGTTAGCGCTTAAATCAAAACTGCAGCTTATTAATTAGCCCCTGTACCCCCGAATTTGGCTAGATAATTCGGGACAGGGGCTTTATTAATTTTCGTCACAATTTTTCGATTTAACCATCTTCACAGGAAATTGAACCGATCCAGCGACCTGGGAAAATAGACCAAAACGCACTAAAGGACTAAAAAGCTAAACCCACCAGTTACATACGTAACGTTAAGGCTTCTTAGCTTTCTCCCAGGATTACTGTTATCTATTGCACCTTGCTGAAAAGCTCACTAACATCACCTGTGTTGCTAGACCCCTACGACCTCTTAAGGATCGAACATGAAGCTCTTCTCTCGTAAGGCCCTCGTTGCAGGCGCTACCGCAGTTGCTGTTTCCTTCGCCGGCACCACCGTTGCTACCGCTGAAGAAAACGCTGCAGCTGCTGCGGCTGTGGATCCAACCAACGATCCGAAGCTAACCGAGGATCCGAAGCTAACCGAGGATCCGAAGCTAACCGAGGATCCGAAGGAAGAGGGTTCCTCCACCGGCGATATTGACCCAGAGGACATCACCGCTTGGATCGGCGTCTTCACCGCGGTTATCGGCGCGCTGGGCGTCCTGTTCGGCTTCCTGAACAAGTACTTCGACCTCTTCTAAGTCGCATAATCGCCTACGGGTGACACAGTTTTAATGCCTGGTCTTTCGGCCAGGCATTTTTCATGTCTAGCTTCTATGCTTTGAGCGCAGTGTTCTTCACTAGTCTGCGCTTTTGCGTCAGATGACTAACGAAGTCGTCGAGCGCCCTGCCCTGGACGTGCAAGCAAGAAGGTTGGCTCGGGGAAGCCATGGTCTTGTGCTGCGTGGGCGATGTTGTGGGCGACGGTGTCGACATCCTGGTTGTTTACTAGGGCGATTACTGCGCCACCAAAGCCGCCGCCGGTCATGCGGGCGCCAAGTTGGCCTGCGGCATCGAAGGCGCTATCTAACTCGGCAGTCGTGACTTCGTAGAGGTCCCGCAAGGAGATGTGGCTGTCCTTCATCAGTTCTTTGAAGGTCGCGAAATCCTCGTTGTCGAGGGCTTTGGCTGCATCGATGGTGCGTGCGGTTTCTTCCACGACGTGGCGGATGCGTTGCCTTTCTAATGGGGTCTCACCGTAGTTTTCGGCGTTGTCGAGCTCGCGGATTGTTTTATGGTGTGCGTGCTGGACTTTGTCGATGACACCGCGGCGGGAGGCATACTGGCCGTCGTTGAGGACGTGCGGGGCATTGGTGTTGGCAATCAGTAGTGCCATGTCGTGGCCTTCGAGGTCGAAGGGGACTTCGCGGACTTCGTTGGTTTGGAAGTCCACGACGAGAGCGTGGGCTTGGCTGCCAAAGAGGCTGGCATTTTGGTCCAGGCCACCGGTCGAGGCACCGACGACGTCGTTTTCGGCGCGGATGCAGGCATCGACAAGTTGCTTGCGTTCGTTGGTGCTGGGGTGACGATGGTGGTCGAGTTCGAAGGCGGCAATGGCGGTGGCGCACTCTAATGCGGCCGAGGAGGACAGGCCGGCGCCCAGGGGAACGTCGGAGACGATAGCCAGGTTCATGCCCTGGCAGTCCAGGATGCCGGCTTGTTGTGCGGCCCAAATGGAACCGGCGACGTAACCAGACCAGTCGTTGGGGTGACCGGGTGTGATGTCGTCGAGAGCAACAGTTGTGCTGACGGTATCGCCGTCGTAGACAGAGACGATGTGGAGCATGTTGTCAGTGCGGGTGCTGGCAGCCACGGCGGTGTTTTGTTCCAGGGCAAAGGGGATGGAAATACCACCGGCGTAGTCAATGTGTTCGCCGATGAGGTTTACGCGTCCTGGTGCGGCCCAGACGCCTTGTGGTTCAGCCCCGAAGTGCTCCTGGAAGAGCTGTGTGGCATCGTCAGCGAGTTTGTCGTCACTGCGGGTAGTAGCCCACTTACACATTCCAAACCTCCCTAAAGCGGGCGGCGATGCGCTCCGGGGTGGTGTCGTTAATCCACACTGCTTGGGAGGACTCACTGCCAGCGAGGAACTTCATGCGGTTGGGTGAGCGCATAAGTGAAAACAGTTGCAGGTGCATGCGTACATCCTCGGGGTGGTCGACGGGTGCTTGGGTCCAGCCGGCGATGTATGGGGTCTTGTCCACACCGTCGAAGAAGCGATCAACTGCGGCGTAGAGCTGCTTGAGCAGGTTAGCTAAGTCGTTGCGCTGGTCATCGTTAAGTGCGGCAAAGTTAGGTGCATGCGCATTGGGCATGACCATGGCTTCCAGGGGCCACTTGGCGGCAGCCGGTACGAAGGCGGTGAAGTGCGCAGTGCGGGCGATGATGCGCTCGTCGGCAGCTACTTCCCTATCCAGGATGGCCTGGAATAAGTCACCGTCGTAAGCCTGGGAGCTGTGCAGAATGGCAGCCAGGCGCGGTGAGTAAAAGGGATAAGAGTAGATCTGGCCGTGCGGGTGCTGGAGGGTCACGCCGATTTCTTCGCCACGGTTTTCAAAGGGAAAGACCTGCTTGACGCCCGGGAGTTCAGATAGTTCCGCGGTGCGGTGGGCCCAGGCGTCGATGACGGTGCGGATACGGCTCACGGGCAGGTCTTTGAAGCTGGCCTGCGGGTCGCTGGTAAAGCACAGGACCTCACAGCGAGCACGGGCAGGCAGGCGCGGGACCATGTCGAGCAGTTCGTCCGGACCCTCGATTTCAGCATTCATGGCGAAAGACGGGAAGCGGTTTTCAAAGACCACTACGTCATAGCTCGGGCTGGGGACCTCGGTGGGCAACTCCCCTGGTGTACTCGGTGCCAAAGGGTTTTCGTTGGCCGGCGGCATGAACGTGCGGTTCATGCGGTGGGCGGCGAAGGCCACCCAGTCGCCGGTCAGCGGGTCTTTGCGCATTTCCGAGGCCGGAGCGACGTGCGGTAGGTCGCGGGGGTCCTCCGCCACCCGGTCGCTGTGTGGGGATTCGTCGAAGTACAGGATTTCGCGGCCGTCGGCCAAGCGTTTCCTATCGACGGAAATCATTTCTCCTCCTCGGTAATTACCACTGGGCGTAGCTTGGCCCAGAGGGCAAAGATGATGGCCACTACCAGCATGGCGGCACCTGCCCACAGATTATCAATGGGGTCTTTGACAATCCCGGTATCTGGATTAATGCCTGGGTCTAGGAAGAAGTAGCAGCCAATGAGCACGATGCCGTAGATACCCAGCAAGGCGCTGATGACGTTTCTTAGGTCAAACGCGGACACTTTCTTGGTGCCTGCTGATTGTTGTGTGTTCATGATCAACTCCGATTGTCTGGTGTTTTAGGCGAATACGACGTTGAGTCCGACGGCCATCGCTAGGCAGATACAGCCCAGTGGGACGGTGCGCTGGTACCACGGCAGGGACTTTTCGGTGTAGTCGTCGAAATGCCCCTTCGGGGTAAGCGAGGAGACGAAACCGACGAGCTCGTGGTCGGGCTTCGGGGTGGTGAACATGGTGACAACGACGCTGACGAGGATGTCGACGGCAAAGGCCACACCGGCAGCAACGAATGCGGTGCCCTGGCCCGGCAGGTTGAAGATCGAGGCGGTGGCATCGGTGAAGGTGGCGATGTACCAGTACAGAACCGCCGAGGCAGTACCGGCAACCAGGCCGGACCAACCGGCATGCGGGGTCATCTTCTTCCAGAACATACCCAGGATGAAGGTGGCAAACAGCGGGGCGTTGAAGAAGCCGAAGAGCGTTTGCAGATAGTCCATGACGTTGGAGAAGTTCTGCGCCAGCAGGGCGGTAAAGATGGCGATGACGGTGGCACCCACGGTGGCCCAACGACCAAAGCGCAGGTAGTAGTCATCGTCGCGATCCTTGACCACGTAGGTTTGCCAAATGTCGTAGGAAATCACGGTGTTAAATGCCGAGATGTTGGCAGCCATACCGGCCATAAACGCCGCCAGCAGGCCAGCGATGGCTACACCCAGCAGACCATTCGGCAGCAGGTCGCGCATGAGCAACAAGATGGCATCGTTAGGCTCTGCCCTGCCCTCAGCGAGGTCAGCAACCAGGACGGAAGCGACCATGCCCGGGATGACCACCACGAAGGGGATGAACATCTTCGGGAAAGCGCCGATAATCGGCGTCTTGCGGGCCGCAGTAATGGAATCCGAGGCCATAGCGCGCTGCACCTCGACGAAGTTGGTGGTCCAGTAACCAAAGGACAGCACGAAGCCCAAGCCCAGCACGATACCGACCACGGACCACACCGGGTTTTCAAAGCCAGAAATTTCCGTACCCGGCCAGGTGTGGAAGTGCGACTCAACGGCCACGGCTTCCTTTAGGCCGTCCCAGCCGCCGACGCGGTTAAGACCAATAATGGTCAGCGGTGCCAGTGCTGCCACGATGACGAAGAACTGCAGCACCTCGTTGTAAATCGCAGCCGACAGACCACCGAGAGTGATATACGACAGCACGATGATTCCGGCAACCAGCAATGCCACCCACAGCGGCCAGCCCAGCAGGGCTTCCACAATCGTGGCCAGCAGGAAGAGGTTCACACCAGCGATAAGCAGCTGCGCCAGGGCGAAGGAAATGGCGTTGACCAAGTGCGCGCCATTACCGAAGCGCTTGCGCATAAACTCCGGCACCGAGCGAACCTTGGAGCCGTAGTAGAAAGGCATCATCACGATACCTAAGAACACCATGGCAGGAACAGCACCAATCCAGAAGTAGTGCATGGTCTGGAAGCCATACTGCACACCATTAGCGGACTGGCCGATAATTTCCACCGCACCTAGGTTGGCTGACACGAATGCCAAGCCAGTGACCCAGGCGGGCAATCCTCTACCGGAGAGGAAGAAGTCAATTGAGCTCGACACCTTGGCCTTTGCGGCCCAGCCGATGCCCAGTACGAATACGAAGTACACAGCAACGAGTGCGTAATCCACCCACGAGGCATCCAGCCTCAGCACGGAGGGTTCCATTGCTTTTACCTTTCTTCAATTAGATTGCTGCGAGCTCCAGCTCGAAGACACAAGATTCATCCGGCCCCACAGTCACCAGGTCAGTGCCACTGCGCAGCGCATTTATGGGTGCGGTCATGGGTTCGACCGCCAGCGCACGCCCGCGTCCGGGGTAATCATCAGGCGTGTACAACTGCACCCACTGCCACCCGGCACCACAGCGCATCTGCACGCCCTTACCGACGGCAGTGAACTGGGCTTTTAAGGGTTCAGGTGCCCGGTACAGGTCATCCCAGACAGTGCCTTTGAGCACATGCTTTGCGATGCCTTCCAGCTCCACCTCGCCAGTCAGCAAATTCCGCTCATCTAGCAGGTGGTGTTCAGTAACGTTCAAGGTCAGCTCACTGTCATCGCAGTCAGCACCACGAGCGTTGAGGTAGGTATGCAGACCCAGCGCAAAAGGTGCGGGCTCCTGGGAGCTCACCGAGTAGCGCACCCGCAGACCACCCTCGTGGAGTTGGTAGGTCGCCATAAGCGTCATCTCGGCGACCCAGTGCTCGGAAATCACACAGGACAACGTCACTGCGTCTTCGCTGCGCTGTACGAGTTCCCACTCGCGTTCATGGACTAGGCCATGCAGTGCGTTGTTCCGGGAAGGCTCATTAATGGGCAGCTGATAGTGCTGACCGTCAAAAGAAAACTCGCCATCTTCGGTGCGATTCGGCCAGGGTGCCAGCACCAAACCCGCCGTCATGGGCGGGGTGGATGTGTAGGTCTCCACGAGTGGTTCATTACGGAAAGACAGTGCTTTAATGCCTGCTCCCTGCGCAACAATTTCTGCTGCGTAATCACCACAGTGGAGGTGAAAGGAACACATTTTTGCTCCTCCTTATGACCGGTAGTTGGAATCTATACTTGAGCCTAAAATCCAGGTCACAGGCCAAACAATCGTTTGCACAGATTTGCACACGCTACCCCCGAATGAACGAGAGCTAATTTATCTAGCGCCACGAACAACGCCTGCCCTACCCCCTGCAGGCAGTTACAATGACTGCAGATATATCCAGTTCACTTCATGAAGGGCGCAGTCATGGCAGCTACGTTAAAAGACATTGCGCAGGCAACTGGGTTTTCTATCTCGACTATCTCGCGCGCACTATCTGGCCATCCGCGCATTTCCGAAGCCACCCGCACCACCATCCAAAGAGCTGCCCACGAACTCGGCTACCGTCCTAACGCCCATGCCCGAGCGCTGCGTAACTCCCGCACTGACACCATCGGTGTGGTCATCCCCAACTTGAGCGACCCCTACTTCGCTCTCATCGGTGCTGCCATTGAAAAAGAAGCCGAGCAAGCAGGTGTCTCCACCGTCATGACGGCGAGTTCAGAGAACCCGGCGCGCCTGGCCGATGCGTTGGAGACCCTCAATCGTCGCCGCGTCGATGGCATTATTGCCGTGCCTGTTGCCGGTGCCGACCATCCACTCACCTACACCGCGCAGCATTGCCCGCTCATCCTTATCGACCGCGAAGCCGCCGGTCTCCCCTCTGTGGTCTCTGACCCCAGCCCCGGCATGGGTGCCGCACTTGAGCACCTCAAAGCCCGTGGGCACACCAGCATTGGATACATCCCCGGCCCCGCCGATTCCTCCACGGGTATCTCGCGCCTGGCGTTCATGCGCAAAGCCGCCACCGACTTCGACTTACACGTTGCCAAAGGCGGTTCCACCCGTGAGGCCGGCTATTCCTCCGCAATGCAGCTCTTTTTTACTGATATGACCGCCCTAGTTGCCGGTGATTCCATGATGGCTGCCGGTGCCATGGATGCCTGCTACAACAGCGGGGTCGGAATCGGCACCGACTTGGCTTTCATCGGCTTTGATGACTTGGACATCTTCCGGCTACAGCCCACGCCCATCTCTGTCGTCGACCAAGACATGCCAGCACTCGGCCGCGTAGCCACCAGGCAACTGCTCAAAGCAATTGATACCAATTCCACCCCGGAAGGTATTCGCCTACCGACGTACTTCTATCCCCGGCTCTCCACTGCCAGCGCACCGAAAGGCTTGGCACACCGTTAACGAGCTACTGAGCTCACTAAGCCACAAGCGCCTACTTGCCTGCTTCAGCGATGTGTTCTGCTCCGTGGACATCCTTAAACAACGCTGGGTCGACTGCTTGGCCTGCCTTGATTACCGATAGCTGACCTGTTGGTTCGAGAATCAACAGCTGGACGTCTTCACGGCGACCAAGCCCTGCTTTGCGCACTGCAGAGTTGATATCGCTATCGCTGACATGTGCATAGCGCACATTCCTTTGAATCGTCTTCCCGTGTGCAATAAGCAGTACGGGATGACGATCCAGGTAGCGGGAAACACCCGTAAAACGGCGAATAGTACCGAAGGTAGCCTCCAGGATCATCAATGTGGCCAGACCGATAACGCCTGCAGCCAGCGTCGGTGGAGTACCAACGATGACACGACCAGCTACTGCGCCGAACATAATAATGATGACCGCATCAGAGGCGGTCATAGAGGAAAGAACTCGGGAACCGAAGATCTTTACCAAGCCCATAAAGGCTAGATAAATACCGATGGTGGCAATCACCACCACCGGGATACGGTGCCAATCGATTCCGAGCTGATAAGCCAATTCGCGCAGGAAGATCATGAAGGTGTCCACCCTCACGACCTTACCCGGCGCGAATTATGTGCTTGCCAGAACTGCTTAGAAAGGCAGCTGCTTGAAGAAGTCCTCGAAGATCTTGCGCACTGGTGCTGGCAGGAACTGTGGGTTCATACCCAGTGCACCGATGATGCCAGCAATAGCCAGCGCGATGGATGCAGAAATGCCCAGTGCGATACCGGCGGCGGAGCTACCGTTGCTGGAACCAGAGCTTCCCTCGCTAGAACCGCTGGAGCCATTGGAACTACCGTTGTCGTCGTCATCATCGTCATTGCCGCCGCCAGTGGACGCGACCTCGATAGGCAGGACGGCTTCGGTGCCAGCATCAGTGGTGATTTCCAGCTGCGCATCCTCCGGCAGGTTCTCCGGCACGGTCAGCTCCACGGTGGCGCGGCCACGCTCGCCGAACTGTGCATCCTCCGGCTTGGCGGTGTTATCGATGTCCGCGGTAACTTCCTCGTCCCCCAGCTTGACCGTGACGGTCTCAGCCAGTGGCTCACCCTCAGTGGTGTAGTTGAGCGAGGACAGGTTTAAGGTGACAGTCTCACCTTCAGCGAACTCGCCATCGACGTTGACACCAATCTGTGCCTGGCCAGTACGAACCTCGGACTCACCAGAAGCGATGTAATCAATCATCGCCTGGGTGTCCATGTAACCAACATCCTGAACGTCCTTGATAACGCCTTCTGCGAAGTAACCGTCACCGGCACCAATCAGGAAGGTCGACAGCGCGATGGTGTAGTCCTGCTCTGGGTCGAGCTGCTCGCCGTTGACGGTCACGGACTGAATGCGGTTGCCGTCTTCAGCTTCCTGGTCGTAGACCACCTGGACGTTGTTGGACAGGCCCAGTGCCAGGCGTGGACGGGAGTTGCCTGGCTGCCACTGGTTCTCCAGTGCCTGGATGAAGTCAGCACCGCTGATGGTGCCGTATGCCACGGAGTTGCCGAAAGGCTGGACGGTAAAGATATCTTCGTAGGTGACCTCACCGGCTGGCAGGTCAGCACGCACGCCGCCGGCATTCATCACAGCGATGTCGATGGTGCGGTCGGTAGCCTTGGCCATCGAGTAGCGCTGGCCATCTGCAATGAAGTTATTCAGGGTGGATTCCACACCACGGTTGGAACCGGACTCCTTGCCCTCATCGGAACCGCGGAACAGTGCCTGGTCCATGGTGCCAACGACTTCCTGGCCCAGCACAGCTGCTTCTTCCGCAGCCTGAGCAACGATCTCAGCCAGCTCTGCATCCTCGGTCAGCTCTGCGGCGTGGGTGGCATCATACTGGGTCAGTTCAATGTCGGTGATTTCGCCCGCATCTTTGTCGAAGGTGATGTCGACATCATTAAGCAGCTTGCCGTACTCGTGGCCCTGTGCCCACTGCAGTGGCTGTGCACCCTCGCGGGCAACCTCGCCCTTGGTCTTCTGGTGGGTATCGCCACCGAAGAGAACGTCCACGTCGTTGCTCATGTCATCAGCGAATGCAGCAGCATCTTCATGCATCAAAGCCACGACGACATCTGCCTCGCCGGATTCCTTCAGGCGCTTTGCCTCTTCGTTGGTGGCAGCAACCGGGTCGGTAAACTCCACACCCGGGATAAGAGCCGGGGCGACCTTGGCCTCAGTGTTCTCAGTGACAGTACCGACGTAGCCGACCTTCACGCCATCGATTTCCTCCACGTGGGAAGCCTCGAGCAGCGGCTGGCCATTTTGCAGCACGTTGGCGCCCAGGATCGGGTAGTTCGAAGCATCGGTGATGCGACCAGTCAGGTCTTCAGTGCCCTTGTCGAACTCGTGGTTACCCACAGCAGAAGCCACAACCCCCATAGCGTTGAGAGCTTCCAGGGTGTACTTGTCTTCCGAGATTGCGGAGATGTACGCCGAACCACCGACATTGTCGCCGGAGGTGGTCAGGTTGTACTCCTGGCCTTCGTTGACGGACTGAATGAGAGCCTGCAGCAGTGCGGCACCCATTTCGTCGCCAGCTTCCGGACCGCCCTCTTCAGCGCTGGTCAAACCATTTTCCAAATGGCCGTGGAAGTCAGTGATGTTAGAAACCGAGAACGTAACGGTGTTGCCGTTACCTTCCTGAGCAATAGCAGGCAGACCAGCAGTCGCCATCGCGGTTACGGTTGTGGCGGCCACAAACTGG
This sequence comes from Corynebacterium camporealensis, assembly GCF_000980815.1. Classification (NCBI taxonomy): domain Bacteria; kingdom Bacillati; phylum Actinomycetota; class Actinomycetes; order Mycobacteriales; family Corynebacteriaceae; genus Corynebacterium; species Corynebacterium camporealensis. The sequence goes on from NZ_CP011311.1 coordinate 1,396,536, forward strand.
CCTAAGCGTCGAAGCTTCACAGCGGTACTCCTAGGTATGAGAGAGAAGGACTACCGCTGTTATAGCGCTAACTCACACCCGGTAAAACCGCACATCCCCCCACTGTCCTGCGGCTTTACCGCAACGCCCCACAAAGTTCATGACAGTTTCACTTCCCCGTTACCAATCATGATGATTAATAGCCTCAAAAGACAAGCCCCACAAATTCATCTCAGTGTTTCCGCTCGGCTGCTCTGCGCACGAGTTCGAGTTTCTTTCTGTTCGCATCCGACAGTGGACCTGTTTCTGGAGCATCCAAGACCGGGCGCGCACCATAAAGGATCTGCGCATTATGAATGTCTTGGATACTCCGTTGATAAAGATGAAGATTTGACTCAAAGGTGAAAATACCTTTTGCCTCTTGCACTTCAGGTGACTCTGGCAGCCAATTATAACGAGAGTCTTCAATTAGTTGATAATCAATAGCACGTTTTATTAACGCACAAATCCAATCAGCGGCTTGGATGTTTGAAGAGAGTTCACTGTCGATGTGCATTGGCAGTTCTAAGATACGACGCATCTCTGGGTGCTCCTTAGACCTACCAAAAATATGAGCATACATTTGTGGAAGGCGCTGTTTACGCGACTTTTCGTTTATTTGGTCCATAAGGATCAAAATTGATTTATCCTGGCGGTCCGCATGTCTGGCTAAACGGTTTAGCGTTTCGCTCATTGCACTTTGCTCTCTTTGAGCGATTTCACTGCTTCCTGTAGAGGTTTCTTTCGGTGTCCCCCGCGGCTTTTCATCCGCATAGAAAAAGAGATGCCCTTCCAGTTCGCGGATCTTCTTCAAGACTGACCCTAAAGCGCGCAAGTTCATCGTTCGCTCGTCGCGGACGCGTGCATAAAGAAGATTTGCACCCTTTTTCTCCCACCGTCCGGAGTCAATATTGTCAGGAATTTCAGACCGGAAATATGTGCTTTTCAAATGGGCAAAGTACGCACCGAATTCACGGACAGCAGATTGTTCCAAGACGAGTCCTCCGTAGCCGAAGGCAGGACTATCTGCATAACGTGGATGGGTGGGATGAACAAACGCTCCTGGCGAGCCGATTTCATTCAGATACGCAAGGAGCATAACTACCTCAGATAGAATAACGGCGCCCACACAATAGCATGGACGCCGGGTTGCTGCCCGGGGTCTTCTTGGCGTTAGCCTCAACCCTGGCTCACACGACGAATTATTCCAACTCGAGTGAAAAAGATCAACCGCTATCGAACTTATGCAGTGACGCGGTAGACGTCGAAGACGCCTTCGGTGTTGCGCAGGGTGGTCATCAGTTGGCCGAGCTGCTTGGTGTCGGAGACGGAGAACGTGAAACGCACGGTGGCGATGTGGTCGTCGCCGCGGTTGGAGTTCATGTTCAACACGTTCAGGCTCTGCTCGCTCATGATGCGGGTCAGTTCAAAGAGCAGGCCCTGGCGATCAAGTGCTTCTAGCTGCAGGGTGGCAGAGAAAGCACCAGAGGCGCTCTTGCCGCCGGACCACTGCACTTCCATCATGCGCTCAGGCTCAGCCTTGAGCTTTTCGGCGTTGGTGCAGTCGGCACGGTGGACGGAGACTCCGCCGCCGCGGGTGACGAAGCCGAAGATGGCATCGCCAGGCACGGGCTGACAGCACTTAGCCAGCTTGGCCATGACATCCGGACTACCCTCCACGAGGATGCCGGTGCCAGACTCAGAGTCCTGGGTGTGCTGTGCGCGGGAGTGCTCAATCTCGCTGAACGGGGTGCGCGAGGCGAGGGCGTCGACGGCGTCGTCCTGGTCGCCAAACAGCGCCATGAGCTGGTTCGCGACGTGCTGGGCAGACACATGGCCAGCACCGATGGCGGTATAGAGCGCATCAACGTCCGGGTAATGCAGCTGGTCAGCCACCTGCTTCATGGAGGTGGCGGTGAACAGTCGGTGCATCGGCAAGCCGCCGCGCTGGACTTCCAGGGCAAGGGCGTCTCGGCCGGCCTCGAGGTGCTCTTCGCGGCGTTCCTTGGCAAACCACTGACGCACCTTGGTCTTCGCACGTGGTGAGACCAAGAAGTCTTGCCAGTCGCGGGACGGACCGGCGTTGGAATCCTTGGAAGTAAAGATCTCAACCTTGTCACCGGACTTCAGCTCCGATTCCAGGGCGACGAGTTTGCCGTTGACCTTCGCACCAATGCAGCGGTGACCGACCTCCGTGTGCACGGCGTAGGCGAAGTCCACAGGCGTCGAGCCCGCAGGCAGGTTGATGACGTCACCCTTCGGGGTAAACGCGAAGATCTGCTTGGCAGTGAGGTCATAACGCAGCGAATCGAGGAACTCGTTCGGATCAGCTGCTTCCTTTTGCCAGTCGAGCAGCTGACGCATCCACGCCATCTGGTCGACTTCGTCCTGGTGACCAGAGTTCTTACCCTTGGTTTCCTTGTAGCGCCAGTGCGCGGCCACGCCGAACTCGGCGTTGTAGTGCATCTCGTGGGTGCGGACCTGGACTTCCAGGGTCGAGCCGCCTTCAGCCAGCACGGTGGTGTGCAGCGACTGGTAAACGCCAAAGCGCGGTGAAGAGATGTAGTCCTTAAAACGGCCCGGTAGTGCCTGGTAGATGGCGTGCACGACGCCAATGGCGGCATAGCACGAGTTGATGTCATCGACCAGGATGCGGATGCCGACCAGGTCGAAGATTTCGGCGAAGTCGCGGCCGCGGACCATCATCTTTTGGTAGATGGACCAGTAGTGCTTCGGACGGCCCATGACTTCGGCTTGGATACCGTTGTCCTTGAGTGCCTTGGACACCTGGGACTTGATGTCCTTGAGTGCACGGTCACGGGACGGCGCACGATCGGCGACCATGCGCACGATTTCGTCGTACTTCTTCGGATACAAAATCGCGAAGGAGAGATCCTCGAGCTCCCACTTCACGCTCGCCATACCCAGGCGGTGTGCCAGAGGGGCGATGACATCGAGGGTCTGACGTGCCTTCTTCGCCTGCTTTTCCGGTGGTAGGAAGCGCATGGTGCGCATGTTGTGCAGGCGGTCGGCAACCTTGATGACCAGCACGCGCGGGTCAGTAGCCATAGCGACGATCATCTTGCGGATGGTCTCGGCCTCGGCAGCCGAACCTAAGGCAACTTTGTCGAGTTTCGTGACCCCATCGACAAGCCGGGCGACTTCTTGGCCAAAGTCGCGCTCCAAATCATCGAGGCTGTAGTCGGTATCTTCCACCGTGTCGTGCAGCAACGCTGCGACGATGGTCGTGGTGTCCATGCCGATTTCTGCGGCAATGGTGGCTACGGCCAGCGGGTGGGAAATATAAGGCTCACCGGACTTGCGGTACACGCCTTGGTGCAGGCGCTCGGCGACGTTGTAGGCGTTGTTGAGTAATTCCGCGTCGGCGCGCGGGTGGAACTCACGGTGGATGGACATCAACGGATCCAAGACCGGATTAATCTTGGTCCGCCCACCCGTTAGCGACCGGGCTAGGCGCGCGGACATGCTTCGCATACCGCCGCTGCTGGGGCGTTTAACTGGCTTCTCGGTTGTCATGATGCACCCTTCCAGTACTAGCCTGTCGGCCCCTAGAACACCCCCTCAACTGTGGGAATGCTCCGGTACCGAACTCCTAGACCTTATCTTAGTCTGTGGCGTTCAACACAACCAACGGCGCCCCGTTCAAGCGCTCACGACCAGTCAAACCCTCGACCTCGAGGACCACGACGTTGCCAGCAACCTCTGCGCCGGCGGACTCTAGCAGCTGCTTTGCGCCATACAAGGTGCCGCCGGTGGCCAGGACGTCATCGACAAGCGCGATGCGTTTGCCGCGGATATCCACGCCATCTTCCGGGATTTCCAAGGCGGCCTTGCCGTACTCCAGCTCGTATTCCTGGGAGATCACCGGCGGCGGCAGCTTGCCCTTCTTGCGAATAGCCAGAATGCCTAAGCCCATCTTGTAGGCCACAGCAGAACCCAGCAGGAAGCCGCGAGCATCCAGGCCCCCAATCATGTCGGCGCCAAGCTCCTCACAAGCATCAGCCAAACCGTCGACGACTGCCTGGAAAGCATCCGGATCCGCGAGCACCGGGGTGAGGTCTTCAAAGATCACCCCTTCTTCGGGGAAATCCGGAACCATGCGTACTTTGTCTTTGAGCGCCTCCGCAGCGCTTGCGTACTTATTCGCCACAGCTTGAATCCTTAAAAAGCTAGTTATCGTCGGTGTCTACCGGGTAGGCCCAGCGGTCCATATTCCAACCAATACCCGAGACGTTAGTGTAAGGCACGCTGCCAGTCACCTGCTTATCGACTACAAACACACGCGGCTGCGCCGATAGCGGAATAGATGGCACCGATTCCCAGAGGTCTTCTTCGGCCCTCTTAATGTTCTCGATATTGGCGATATCGGCCTCCGGTGCGCTGTACTCACGCAGCGGCTCGACTGGGCCTAGGAAGGCATCGATAGTTGGCATCCAGGTCGCCGGGTCCATCTCCAGATAATTCTGGGACATGTACTCCGCAGACTGGTCTTCGACGTTAATGCCGAAAGGCTCGCACATGCTACGAATTTCTTCGACCATGGCTGCGTAGCGCTCGTTCGGGCCCAGGTAACCAATGCGCACCGTGTTGCCACCCAGTTGCTGAGCCTTATCCGGCTCAGTTTGCTGGTGCGGCTTTGCGACGGATTCAAAGTGCGCATTAATCGGATCATCATGGCGCAAGGTGCGCAGATACACCGGCGGGACATCCAGACCCGACTCGCGGGACGAGACCTCCGCGATGCGGTTTTGGTCGATGCACGCTGCGAAAGCATGACGTGCCCAGTCTTCGGTAAACACACCTGCCTGCGACAGCGTCAGGGTCTCGGTTTGAACGCCAATATCCTGGTAGAGCTCGAAAGGATTGTCCTCGGCATCGCGGTCGAGCCACTCCGGGTCTTGGGAGTCGGCATCGATAACCTGCAATGCGTCTTGAGCTACCAGCTCAGCGGTATTCGCGGTGCTGGGCCAGACCACGACGTGTTCCAGGTTGGCGGCATCGCCGTAGTATTCGTTGTTGCGCTTGAGTACTACTTCCCCGCTATCACCGATGCGATCGATGACAAACGGGCCGTAGCTGACCTGGAGCTCCGGATCGAAATCTTCCTTGGCGGTGGCAAAACCATAGCGCCACACCTGTTTGACTGGTTCAAGCGCTGCTTCGTCCTCGTTATACAACGCGGAGAACAGCTCCTCGCTGTTCATACCGGCCTTCTCAGCAATCTTGTGCGACGGCATCACGGTGCCAGGGCCAAAGAGGTAGCGCCAGCGGTCACCAGAATCTGGTTTGAAGACCACCATGAAACGCTTCTGTCCAGTGCCGCAGTGGAATTCCTCAATGGATTTCGCCAGCGGCATATGGGAGCCGAACTGTGCGCTGAGCTTGCCGGCCTTGTAGGCAAGCAGGTAGTCATCGCAGACCACCGGAGCGCCGTCGGAGAAGTTCGCCTCCTCAGACAGCGTATAGACGACCTTGAGCGGGTCGTTGTCGTTTTGCGGGGAGATGACCTCGGTTTCTACCAGGTCCGAGTTAGGGATCATCTGTCCGCCAGGGCCAGGCACGAAGGTTGCTGGGTACAGGCGATTCGATAGCAAGGCTGCGCCGGTGGCGTCGCCAAAAGCGGTGCCGGCATTGGTCGTCGCTAAGCGCGTGTTGACCTGGTAGCCAAAGTAATCGGTACTGGGCACCGGGCCCTGCTCAGCGGCGTTGTCCCCGCCGTCATCGTTGGAGCAGGCGGTGGCCAGCAGTGCGGTGGCACTCAGTAGTGCCGCCACGATCTTCAAGCGTGATGACACACTGCCTCCTAGCGACCCGGGCGCCAGGTGGCACCCGAACTTGCCTGGTTCTTCTGCTGCGGTTCCGGCTTGCTTGGCGATGCCACCGTGCGCTTGGCCTCTGCTTCTACCTCAGCGTCTGCCTCGGCGTTTTCACCGTGCTTTTCGCGGTATTCCGCAACTTCCTTGTTGTGTTCCTTCACGTTCTTGGTGCGATTAGCAAAGCTGACGACCAGTGGCGTAGCCAGGAACAGCGAGGAGAAAATACCTTCGATAACGCCGATGAGCTGAATCAGCGCCAGGTCGCGCAGGGTGCCGATACCCATCAGCCAGACGGCGACGATAAACAGCGCGATAATCGGCAGTGCGGAAATCACCGAGGTCGAGATCGAACGCATCACGGTTTGGTTGACCGCTAAGTTCGCTTGTTCGGCATAGGTGTGTTTTCGTTGTCCGCGCAGACCCGTGGTGTTTTCGTTGACCTTGTCGAAGACGATGACCGAGTCATAGATGGAGAAGGTCAGCACGGTCAGCAGACCGATAATCACAGCCGGGGATACCTCAAAGCCGAAGGCAGCGTAGATACCGGCGATGATGATGCCGTCGATAATCAGCGCCAGGATGGCAGCAAAGGCCATGTTGCGCTGCAAACGAATGGCGACGTACGCGGTAGCGACCACGAGGAAGACACCCATGGCCAGCAGCATGCGGGAGGTAATCGACGAACCCCAGGACTCAGAGACCGTCGAGGAACCGATGGCGTCCGGGGTCGGCTCGCCATTTTCGTCGACCGGCTGGTATTCCTCATAGATTGCCGTGCGGGCCTCGTTGACCTGGTCCTGGCTCAGGCGCTCAGAGGTAATTTCCAGGGTCTCGGAATCGCCGGCGCCGACGATCTGGACCATCTCTGGTTCAACATCGATGGCTTCTTCGAAGGTCTCGCCTACTTCTTCGGCAACCAGGTCGCCTGCGGGCATCGACAGCTTCGTGCCGCCTTCAAAGTCCAGCGAGAGGCTGAAGCCACGGATGGCGATGAACAGGATGGAGGCAATCACCAGCACGGCGGTGATGCCGTACCAGGTCTTGGAACGACCGATGAAGTCGAAGCCCTTGCCGTCTTCGTAGAGACGGTCCATCCGCGAGATCTTGTACTTTGCCTTATTGGTGGAAGTCATGACTTACTTCTCCTCCTCGGCCGGTGCGTCAGCCTCCGGGTCATTCGGGGATTTCGGCTTGCGCACCTTGGTGGCGGTACCACCGCCCTGGCGCTGGTTGTCGGAAGACTCCTCCGGGGTCTCTGCCTCGAGGTTCTCAGCAGTCTCGTCCTCCGGGGTGACGGTGTGCTGGGTGCGGTTGGTCTTCGGCGCGTAGTAGCCGCGCTCGCGACGTTCCTCAATCAGGCCGTAGATACCGCCCAGGCCGTTCATCGACGGCTTCGCAAAGGCCGGCTTGCGTGCTGCCAGCTGCATCAGCGGTGCGGTAATCAGGAAGGATACGACCAGGTCGAACACGGTGGTCAGACCCAGGGTGAACGCGAAGCCCTTGACCTCACCGATAGCCAGGAAGTAAACGATGACTGCACCAATCAAGGTCACGGCGTTACCGGTAACGATGGTGGTACGAGCTCGCTCCCATGCCTTGGTGGCGGCGGAACGGAAGGTGCGGCCTTCGAGCAGCTCATCCTTGATGCGCTCGTAGTAGACAACGAAGGAGTCAGCGGTAGCACCGACACCAATGACCAGACCGGCGATACCGGACAGGTCCAGCGAGTAGCCGATCCAGCGGCCCAGCAGCACCAGGGCGCCGTAGGTCAGCAGGCCTGCACCCAACAGGGTCAGCAGCGAGATACCCGCCAGTGCGCGGAAGTAGTACAGCGAGTACAGCGCAACCAGGATGAGGCCGACGATGCCGGCGATAAGACCGGCTTGCAGTGCGGCCTGGCCCAGCGACGGAGGAACGGTCTCGACGGTGCCGCCCGGCTCGCCGTTTTCACCGGTAAAGGACAGCGGCAGTGCGCCGTAGCGCAGGTTGTTCGCCAGACTGGTTGCCTCTTCCTGGGTGAAGTCACCGGTAATGGAGGTAGCCGAACCAACCGGGGTCGGGCTCTGGATAACCGGTGCGGAAATCACTGCGGAGTCCAGGGTGATAGCGATCTGCTGCTGCAGGCGCTCCTGGGTCAGCTCTGCCCAAGTCTGGGAACCATTCGGGCCATCGCCGGTCTGGAAAGCAAAGCTGATTTCCATCTGGCCGGTCTGGGCGTTCAGACCACCGTTAATCGGAGAATCGGTATCGATCTCGTTACCGGTCAGGCGGGTACCCTCCGGGTCCTCAACGCCGTTGAGCAGCGGTGCGGGCTCCAGGATGTACGGGGTGCCCTGTGCGTAGTCACAGGTCACGAAAGGCTTGGCCGGGTCGTCGGTACCGGTGAGCGGATCCTGGTCGCCAGTACAGGTCATCAGCGCCGAGGCAGCCGAGAGCGTGGTCGGGTCATCGGACTGACGGTCTTCCAGCAGCATCGCGGTCATCTCGTCGCGACGCTCGCCCTGCTCAATGGAGTTAGCCGGTTCAGGCAGCGGAGTGGCCGTCACCTTTTCGGCTTCTACCTCGCCGGCCTCATTGCCGGACTGCTGCTGCACGGCATCTTCGACCTGCTGCAGAGCATTATTGGCGTCTTCTTCGCTGATGACGTCGTACTCGACCCAGCGGTTTGCCATGTCGAGGAGTTCATCGGGAAGCTGCGTCATATCCGGTGTCGGCGGCTGTGCCACCGGGCGGAAGAGCAGCTGAGAGGTCTGGCCCACGGCCTGTGCCTCGGAGGCGTCCTCGCCCGGGACAGTAATAACCAGGGTCGAGCCGTTAATCACAACTTCTGAACCAGACACGCCCATGCCGTTGACACGCTGTTCCAGAATGTCGCGGGCCTGCTGCAGCTGGTCTTGAGTTGGTTCCTCGCCTTGCGGGGCCAAAGTCACGCGCGTGCCGCCCTGCAGGTCAATACCCAGCTTCGGGGTGGCGGAACGGTTACCGGTAAACAGCATGAGCGCATACAGCACCACCAGAATCAGCACGAAGAGTGCGAGCGCACGCTTCGGCCAGTTCCGGCTGCTGTTGTTCATAGCGCCTCGGTTTGATGCGGACAAAAGCTTCTCCTGCTATTGACAACCAGGGTTAAAGATAAGAAAACGCAACTCAACTAGAGTCACGAACACAAAAAGACACTGTACGGCATGAACCTGAGAATGACTTAACCTACCCAGCATTAAAGGCGCCACTGTGACAAGAACTACGTTGTCACGGTGACGCCTGAAATATATTCCGTAGCTATCAGCCGCAGCGACTAAAGCTTATTCAGCTTCCGGGCGACGCTTCGGGTCGTTCTGGAAGTCCTCCGGGCGGATCTCCTGCTCCGGCAGTGCACCCTCTTCCGGACGCACCTGGTCCGCGTTAGGCTGCTGCTCCGGGTGAGCCTGCTCCGGGTGAGCCTGCGGCTGGGCCTGCTGCTTCTTGGTCTGCTGCTGCAGACGTGCAGCTTCAGCCTGAGCCTGCTCCTTGCTGCGGACGATAGCCATCTTTTCGAAGGTGATGACTACGCCGTTGCCGACCTCCAGGTCGATCTCAGCCTCGCGGGTAGCTGCAACCACGCCGTGGACGCCACCAGCGGTCACAACTTCCTGGCCGGGAACCAGGGAGTTCTGCAGGCTGACCATTTCGTTCTGACGCTGGCGCTGCTTGCGCATGGTAAAGAACGGTGGCAGCACCAACAGGATAAAGATAAGGACAATAAATAGAATTTCCATAGATCATCATTGTGCCAGATAAATCCGCTAATTGGCCAATGAGTTTTTTAGAACAGTCCCAATGCCCCATCCGGTGGAGTAAGTCCCAGATGCTGCCACGCAGCCGCGGTTGCCACACGTCCGCGGCCGGTACGCGCAACCATTCCGGCACGCACCAAGTAAGGCTCACAGACCTCTTCCACCGTGGAGGGCTCCTCACCTACTGCAATGGCCAGAGTGTTCACACCGACCGGGCCACCACCGTGGCCCTTAATCAAGGCACTGAGCACCGCGCGGTCCAAACGGTCCAGCCCGAGTTCATCCACATCGAAGACTTCAAGCGCACCCTGTGCAGCAGCCAAGTCAATGGTGCCGTCACCGTTGACTTCGGCGTAGTCACGCACGCGGCGCAAAAGACGGTTAGCAATGCGTGGGGTGCCACGGGAACGAGAGCCAATTTCGACCGCAGCATCCTCAGCGATGTCTACTTCCAAGATGCGCGCGGCGCGCTTAATCACGCGGGTCAGATCCGCCGTTTCGTAGTACTCCATCTGGGCAGTAAAGCCGAAGCGGTCGCGCAGCGGACCGGTCAGCATACCGGCACGGGTGGTCGCGCCCACCAAAGTAAACGGTGGAATCTCCAGCGGAATAGAAGTCGCACCCGGGCCCTTGCCTACGATGACGTCGATGCGGAAATCCTCCATGGCCATGTACAGCATTTCTTCCGCAGGGCGGGCGATGCGGTGAATCTCGTCGATAAAGAGGACATCGCCTTCCATGAGATTCGACAACATTGCTGCCAGATCGCCGGCGCGCTCCAGCGCCGGACCAGAAGTCATGCGCAACGACGTGCCGAGTTCCTGGGCGATAATCATCGCCATGGTGGTCTTACCCAGACCGGGAGGACCAGACAGCAAAACGTGGTCAGGAGTAACCCCACGGTTTTTCGCACCGGTAAGCACCAGCGAGAGCTGCTCGCGTACCTTGGGCTGACCGATGAACTCATCGAGGGATTTCGGGCGCAGGGATCGCTCAATGTCACGCTCGCCTTCTTGGACGTTGCTATCAACATCCTCGTTGCGCTGCGTGGGCGCAGGCTGTTCCATTCCCTCTGGGAGGGAGAATTCTGTGCGCTCAATATCTGACATCGCTATCCCTAATTCCTTGTCTGGCCTTCTCTACTTCTTTTTACCCAACTGGGCCAAGGCTGCGCGCAGCAGCGTGGAGTTCTCTGCATCTGGGTTTTCTGCAGCCATGGCTGCAACGACAGGACGTGCGGCCTTTTCGGTAAAGCCCAGGCCAAGCAGTGCTTCGGTGACTTCTTCGACGACTGGGCCGGAAGCAGTGGCCTGCTCCCCTGCCGATTGCGCAGGTGCCGGGGCAAAACCTGCCACTTTGTCCTTGAGCTCAAGTGCGAGGCGTTCTGCCATGCGCTTGCCCACACCGGGGATGGACTGCAAGGTCTTCGAGTCGCCACTCGAGATAGCCTGTGCCAGCTCGGACGCACCCATGACCGAGAGTGCGGCGAGCGCCAGCTTCGGGCCCAGGCCGGATACGCCCTGCAGGGTGTGGAACATCTCCCGGTCAGCAGTGTCGCGGAAGCCATACAGAGTCATGGAGTCTTCCTTGACCACCAGGGTGGTCAGCACGCTGGCTTGCTCGCCGCGCTGCAATGAGCCCAGGGTCGGTGGAGTGGCTAAGAATTTATAGCCCACACCGGCGCAATCGATCACTGCGTGATCTAATCCGATGCTGAGCACCTCTCCACGTAAAGCCGCAATCATGTCTCGGCTTCCTCCTTCTGCATTGTTGTGACTTAGCCAGTCTAAGAGCTAGGCCAGGCACCTTGTTGTTGTGTACGAGCTAAAGCCGGGGCGCGCCAGCAGTGACAGACTGCCAAGGCTAAGGCGTCGGCGGCATCGGCAGGCTTAGGAGCCTCACTAAGGCCCAAAATGCGGGTAATCATCGCGGTCATCTGCTTCTTATCAGCGCGCCCGTTGCCGGAGATGGCCTTTTTTACTTCAGACGGAGTGTAGCTATACACCGGCACGTTGCGCTCCGCGGCAGCCAGCATGAGCACACCCACAGCGTGGGCGGTTTGGATGACGGTTGAGACATTGCCGCGTTCGAAAACGCGCTCGATTGCCACGACGTCCGGGTTGTAGTCGTCCATCCATTCCTGCGCGGCCTTGGACAAACGCAGCAGACGTTCGGTGAGCTCATGCCCGCTGGGGGTGCGCACAACCCCGACAGATACTGGGATAATGGCGCGCCCGCGGCCTGCTTGGACCACGGACAAGCCACAGCGAGTAAGCCCTGGGTCAATGCCCATTACTCGCAGGCCTTCCAAATTCACGCCATCACCGCCTTATCCACACATATGTTCTATCACACAACCTGGACACCCGGCCACACAAAAAGGCCGTGACCCGCTGTGGATCACGGCCTGCGCGTAGACGTTTTAAGCGTCGAGCTCAGCAAGGACCTCGTCGGAAAGATCCATGTTGGTGTAGACGTTTTGCACGTCATCGGATTCTTCCAGAGCGTCAATCAGACGGAAGATCTTCTTCGCGTCGTTTGCCTCGAGCGGCACCTCGACAGAAGCGCGGAAATCCTGGTCGGAGTCATCGACGGTGATGTCGGCTTCCTGCAGCGCTTCCTTGACTGCCTGGATATCGGTCGGTGCGCAGACGATTTCGAAGCGCTCGCCCAAGTCGTTGACCTCTTCAGCGCCTGCTTCCAGCACGGCCATAAGCACGTCGTCCTCAGTCAGGTCGCCCTTTTCCACCACAACGACGCCGGTACGGGTGAACATGTACGCCACGGAACCGGACTCACCCATGTTGCCGCCGTTTTTGGTCATGGCGGTGCGGACCTCAGTAGCCGCGCGGTTGCGGTTGTCGGTCAGACACTCAATCAGCATGGCAACGCCGTTGGGGCCATAGCCTTCGTACATAATGTTTTCCCAGTCAGCGCCACCAGCTTCTTCGCCGGAACCGCGCTTGCGGGCACGCTCGATGTTGTCATTCGGTACAGAGGCCTTCTTGGCCTTCTTGATCATGTCATCGAGGGTTGGGTTAGCCGCCGGGTCGCCGCCACCGGTACGAGCTGCCACCTCAATATTCTTGATGAGCTTGGCAAACTCCTTGCCGCGCTTGGCATCGTTAGCAGCCTTCTTGTGCTTGGTCGTAGCCCATTTTGAATGGCCAGCCATGAACGTCCCTTCCTTTTCGGCGGTGTGACTGGCAACGATTATACGGAACCGTATGCCAGGAATGACAACGGACTACCAATTGCCGTTCTTGCTGTTTCCTCCGATGTCCTCGCGCAGGTTGCGGGCCAGCCCTTGCTGCATGACCAGCGCAACCAATTGTCCCTCGCGGTTAAACACCTTGCCCTGGGCCAATGCCACGCCCTGACCAGCAGCCGGCGAGGTCTGTTCATAGAGCAGCCACTCATCGACACGCACTGGCTTAAAGAACCACACGCTGTGATCCAGGCTGGCCATCTGCACCTTGTGGCCTGGGTGATCAATCAGCGTCGAGCGCAGCAGCGTCATGTCACTTAAGTAGGTCAGCCCAGACTGGTGGTAATGCTCATCGTCAGGCACTTCGCTGGTATTGCGGAACCAGATATGTGTATAGCCACTGCCATTAGCTTCCGACTCCGGGCTACGCTCCTGCGGCACCAAGCGCACGTCCCACTCGGCCCACTCCTGGAGGAAAATACGGGTGGAATCCGGCGTCGTGCCATCAATACCCTCGAGCTCGTCTGGGCTAGGCACCTGCGGCATCTCATCGTAATGCTCCGGGCCTTGGTCGCCTTTACGGTGGAAGCTCGCGTTGAGGACGAAAATCAGACGTTCATCCTGATAGCCACGCACCTCACGGTGGGAAAAAGAACCGCCGTCGCGCAGCTTATCGACGACCAATTCCATCCCCTTCGTCGAATCCCCCGGGCCTACAAAGTAGCCGTGCAAGGAATTGGCTACCTTGTCCTCGACCGTGCGAGTGGCCGCGGCGAAGCACTGGGCGACGACCTGTCCGCCAAAAGTACGCGCAATCTGCGATGGAACCATCGGCGCATGCCACTTAGTGCCTTCGCCTTGCAGATCAAATACCTCGGCGATCGTCGCCATCGTGTCCTCCTCGTTCTATGAACCGCGTCACTTTATGCTCTTTCGTACTGTACCTGGCTGCACTTTATAAGAGATCTTTAGATAGCATTGCCCGCATGACGCCACACTCTTTGCACCGTAGTGCTGCCTGGCTTGAGATGTTTACCTGGGCTTTTCTCATCCTGGCCATGATTTTGAAGTATTCCGGCACCACCGATGCACTCACGCCGATTGCCGGCGGCATCCACGGCTTCGGCTTTCTCTGCTTCGTCGTCATGACGATTGCAGTGTGGATCAATAACCGCTGGCCCGCAGGTATCGGCATTCTAGGCCTGATTGTTTCTGCCATTCCTTTCGCCGCCCTCCCCTTTGCTATCTGGGCCGCAAACCGCGGATACCTAAAGGGTGGCTGGCGCTTTAGCGATGCTTCTGAAGAACCCCGCACCCTGCCCGATAAAGGTCTAGCCCAGTTGGTGCGCCACCCGGTGCGCACTATCATTATTGTGCTTATCCTCATCGCCGTGGTCTTCGGCATTCTGCTGTATCTCGGCCCGCCGGTCGATGTGGAATCCGCCATCGAGTCCAACCTGTAAATCATGCATAAGATTCTCTCTGTCCCCGGCGTTTGGGCCGGCTGGGTCGCATTCCGCCTGCTGTTAGGCTATTTCATCCTGCAAAACCACAGCGCGCGTGGCGATGTCGCCTACTACTTCTATGGCATCTTCGGCGATGACCCGACGATGATGACCGAGTACCCACACGCCGGTGTCTGGCCCACGCTGATTTTGGGCTGGATTGTCGGCGATCGCATCGATGCTTACTACATTGCCTTTACGGTCATGATGCTGCTTATCGATGCCCTCTTCCTCGCCTTCCTGCTGCGCCACCACGATGGGCGTTCGCAGGTCTTCCTGGCAGGTTGGTTCTGGGTCCTTTTCGGCACCGCGGCTGGCCACGTGTTTGTCTGGCGCCTCGACCTCTTCCCCGGCGTTGCCGTCGCGGCAGCCGCTGCGCTGTTGGCAACACGTCCGCACTGGGCAGCCGCCTGCCTAGCTTTTGCGACCACCATGAAGCTCTGGCCGGGTGTCCTGGCCGCAGGTCTGGTGGGCCGTTTCAACCACCGCGGCACCTGGACTCGCCTGGCGGCCTTCTTCGGCACCCTCGTTGCCCTGTGTCTGTTTACCGTGGCCACCAGCGGATTCGACCGCCTTATCTCCCCGCTGACCTATCAGGACGATCGTGGTCTGCAGGTCGAATCGATTCCTGCCACCATCGCCATGCTCCAAGGCCACCACGATCCGGCCTCTTTCGACGTTTCTTATGCCGCGTCAAAGAGCTTCGAAATCACCGGCCCGGGCGTGGAGTTTGCACAGCAGATTTCCTCTGTTGCGATGGTCGTAGCCATCGTCTTTGCCCTGGCCTGGGCCATTGGGCATTTCCTCATGGGCGGTTGGAATCCGCGCAAGACCATGGTCTTTTTCATCACCATCATCTTGCTGCTGCTGGTGGCCAACAAGGTCTTTTCCCCGCAGTACATCGTCTGGCTCGGCCCAGTCCTGGCGGTCTTCTTGTGCCAGGAAGGTCGCAACACCTTTGCCTGGATTCTATCGGTCCTGTGCGTTATCGCCGCCGCGCTAGGAACCTACGTCTTCCCCTTCAACTACGAAGGGATTATGAACCTAGCCGACCTTGCTCCGGCTTATGCGCTGGCAGCTCGCAACGGCATCATCGTCGTGATGGCGGTGCTCTCCGTGGTGTGGCTGGTGCGCGAGACGTTAGTATTCAAAAAATTCAGGCAACGGGGCCGTCCCGCCGAGTCGGAAAATACGTACCAGCGGGCGCAAGCGTAGCGCGCGGGTATCGCTGACCGCTTCGTTGTAGAAGCGGTGGGCTAGCTGGACGCGGGCTTCGGCATCGGCAAGCTGTGCAGGCTTGTCGGGGAATGCCTGCGCAATCGCGTTCGACATTTCCTGTTCGACCTCAATGCGCTCAGCCAAATCCGTGGTCATCTCCGCGCGCTGTGCCAGCTCTTCGAGTTCCGGATCCAGTACTGCGACGACTGCTGCTCGCCTATCCAATGTCGCTGTCAGCTGTGCTCGCGCGGCATCAGTGCGAATGTGCAAGGTGTTGAGCCGCTGCGCGGTGAAATAGGCCCAGGCCAACGCCAGGACGACGATGATGAGAACAACTACTGCTTCAAAAGCCATTTACTTCGTCCTCACCACGGTGCCATCTTGCACCGTCTCGTAGACCTGCAGGACCGCGGCTACGACGTGGTCCCAGTCGTAGGTGCGGGCGCGGGCGATGCCGGCATCGATAAGCGCGGCTCGATCCTGCGGATTCTCCAGCAACTGATTGAGCACGCGCGCCAAGTCCTTCGCGCTGCCGTTGCTAAACAGCGCCGCCGCTGGCGTCTCCGAATCGGCATCACCGACCGCGGCGAAAGCCTCCAAGTCCGACGCCACCACCGCGCAGCCAGCCGCCATGGCCTCCACAAGCACGATGCCGAAGCTCTCGCCGCCCGTATTCGGCGCGACGTAGATATCCGCCCGGCCTAGAGTCTCGGCCTTTTCTGCATCACTGACGCGACCGCGGAAGTCAATGCCTTCAATTTCCCGGGCACGCCCGCCGCCCATGACGGTCACACGTACCTCCGAATCCACCATAGTCAAGGCTTCAAGCAGGATATCCAGGCCCTTGCGCGGCTCATCGAGGCGGCCCAAGAACACAATCTCTGGCGGCTTAGTCGGCTCCCGCCGCGCCTTAGCGTAGACGGACGTATCCACACCATTCGGAATGAGCACCGGGTCGCCGCCAAGCTGTTCAACCTGCCAACGCCGGGCCATCTCGGATACGGCAATGCCGCCGCGGATCTTCTCCAGAATCGGCGACAAGAAGGGCTTGGCCAGCTTCAACACCAGCGAGCTTGCCGCAGACGCATGGTACGTGGCCACGATGGGGCCCTGTGCGATGGCAAGTGCCGCCATCGAAAAGCTGGGCGAGTTCGGCTCATGGATGTGCAAAACGTCGAAGTTGCCGCGGCGAATAAAGCGCTTGACGCGCCGGCCCACCTGCGGGCCAATGGCCAGGCGTGCGACGGAGCCGTTATAAGAAATCGGCAGGGAGCGCCCACCGCGAACGACAAAGTCCGGTAGTGGCGTATCCGGTGCGGCCGGGCCGAGGACCTGCACGAAGTGGCCTTGCTCGATGAGCACGGTCGCCAAATCGATGATGTGCGCCTGCACACCACCGGGCTCGTCGAAAGAATAAGGGCAGATAATCCCAATCCGCATTAACGCTTCCTCCGGCGCTTGGCAATATCTACATTCCACTGCGGCTGCAGCATGTGCCAGTCCTGCGGATGCTTCGCGATGTTGTCCGCGAACTGATCCGCCATCCTTTGGGTGGTGTCCTGGACGTTGTCGACCTCAATTTCCGGGCCCAGAGCCAGGCCCCAGGCGTCGCCTTCGAACCACGCATCGACCGCGTGGAGCGAGGCACCAGTTTCTTGGGCCAAACGCGCTGGACCAGCCGCCATGTTGGCTTCCTCGCCGAAGAAATCCACGGTCACGCCCGTGCGCGTCAGGTCGCGCTCAGCCAGCAAGCAGACCACGCCACCTGCTTCGAGCACTTCCTTCAGCCTGCCGAAAGGCGGGGTCTCCCCTCCCTTGTGCGCGAGTACCTCAAATCCAAGTTCCTCGCGGTAGGCGACGAAGGCATCGAAAAGGCTCTCAGGCTTGAGTCGCTCGGCCACCGTGGTGAACTGGCCGAAGTGACCGACGAGGAAGACCCCTGCCATGTCCCAGTTGCCGCAATGCGGCAGTGCCAAAATCATGCCGCGGCCAGTCTTAATGATGCGGTCGAATTCCGGGATGCCCTCGACGTTGGCTTCCAAAATCTCATGCAGGCGCGGGTCGCTGTGGATGCTCGGCAGGCGGAAGGCCTCGAGCCAATAGCGCATGTACGAACGCATCGAATCGCGCACCAGCTCACGGGTGACGTTTTCTGCCCCCACCACACGCGTGAGGTTGCGGCGTAGCTGCTCCATGCCGCGCCCGTCGTCGCTGACCTTGTCCGCGATGGTGCGAAACAGCCACTGCGCAACAGACTCCGGTAGCAGACGAATGAGTTTCCAGCCGGCCATATAGGCTGCGGCGGAGAGGTCTTCGCGAGAAAACATCTAGGATTCATCCTGACGCGCGGCAATCATCAGCCGCTGGTAGACGGTAAAAATCGAACCAATGGCCAGTGCCCACAGCGCGATTTCAATCGCCCACGGCAGACCCAGGCCCTCCAAGCCGATGCCGACCAGGCCGACGATGAGGCGTTCGGGGCGCTCGACGAGGCCGCCGACCATCGTGAAGCCTTGCGCCTCACCCTTGGCCTTAACGTAGGAAATGACCTGCGAGGAGACCAGGGTGATCATGCAAGCCACCACGGTGGAGGCATGCGCGTTGTCGGTGAAAATCAGCCACCAAGCGATGGCGCAAAAAAGCGCGCCGTCGGTGATGCGGTCACAGGACGCATCCAGAATCGCGCCGAACTTCGACCCACCGCGGGTCATGCGCGCCATCGTGCCATCGAGCATGTCAAAGGCTGCAAACAGACCCGATAGGACCGCAGCCCACACCAGGTGGCCGGTCGGAATCAGGCTCACGGCAATGCCGATGGTGACCAAGGTGCCCACGACCGTCACCGCGTTGGGGGTCAGGCCCATTTTCAAGAAGATTTTGGCGATCGGCTCCACCACCACAGCGGCGGGTTTACGCCCGTGCACGCTAAGCATGCGAATCAATCTCCTTCCAACCCTGCGCGAGCAACGCGCGGGTGTCCTGCAGCAACTGCGGCAGAACCTTGGTGCCATCCAGGATGGTCATAAAGTTACTATCCCCAGGCCAGCGCGGCACCACATGCATGTGCAGGTGATCGCCCACCGAGCCGCCGGAGGCACGCCCTAAATTAAAGCCCACGTTGATAGCCTCCGGGTGGGAGACGTGTTTGAGAACCCGCACAGCTTTCTGTGCAAATTCCATGAGCTCAGCGGTTTCCTCGCCGGTGAGGTTTTCGAGTTCTGATTCCTTGCGATAGGGCACAATCATCAGATGCCCTGCATTGTAGGGGAAGAGATTCAGCAGGGCGTAGACCTTCTTACCGCGCGCAATGATCAGTCCGTCCTCGTCGCTGCCTTTTGGCGCTTCGACGAAGGGGTCTTCCTTGCGCTCGGAGATATACGCCATCCGGTACGGGGCCCAGAGCCTTTGCAGGCGGTCCGGGTCCCCCGCGCCAGAGTCGACGTATTCTTCCCTATCGCTCGGCACTGATGAGCTCCTCGCTCGGCTGCTCGTTGCGACGTGCCTTAACCCAGGTGTCGATCAGGTTGATGGCTTCATCGACAGGCACGCCGTTGACCTGGCTGCCATCGAGGAAGCGGAAGGACACCGCATCCGCGTCCACATCGCGCGCACCGGCCAGCAGCATGAATGGCACCTTGCCGGTGGTGTGGTTGCGAATCTTTTTCTGCATGCGGTCATCCGAGGTATCCACCTCAGCGCGGATGCCGCGTTCACGCAGCTGCTTTGCGATGCCCTCCAGATGCGGCGCGAAATCATCCGCCACCGGGATACCAATGACCTGGTGCGGAGCCAGCCATGCTGGGAATGCACCGGCATAGTGCTCCAGCAGCACGCCGAAGAAGCGCTCAATGGAGCCGAAGAGTGCACGGTGGATCATGATCGGGCGCTGCTTGGAACCATCCGGTGCGGTGTATTCCAACTCAAAGCGCTCCGGCAGGTTGAAGTCCAGCTGCACGGTGGACATCTGCCAGGTACGACCAATCGCATCGCGGGCCTGCACGGAAATCTTCGGGCCGTAGAACGCAGCACCTGCCGGGTCCGGAACCAGTTCCAAACCGGAGTTATGTGCCACGCGCTCCAGAATCTCGGTGGAGCGATCCCAGATCTCATCGGAGCCAACAAACTTGTTCGGGTCCTTGGTGGACAGCTCCAGGTAGAAATCGCTCAGACCGTAGTCTTGCAGCAGGGAGATGATGAAGTCCAGAACCTTGCTGAGCTCTTCTTCGAGCTGGTCCTCGGTGCAGTAGATGTGGGCGTCATCCTGGGTAAAGCCGCGGGCACGGGTCAGGCCATGGACCACACCGGACTTCTCATAGCGGTACACGGTACCGAACTCGAACAGGCGCAGCGGCAGCTCACGGTAGGAGCGACCACGCGAGGCGAAGATCAGGTTGTGCATCGGGCAGTTCATCGGCTTGGCGTAGTAGTCCTGCGCCTGCTTAGTGACGTTGCCCTCAGCGTCGGTCTCGCCGTCAAGCTGCATCGGTGGGAACATGCCCTCAGCGTAGAAGTCCAGGTGGCCAGACTTCTCAAACAGCTCACCCTTGGTGATGTGCGGGGTGTTCACAAAGGAGTAGCCATCGGCCAGGTGGCGATTGCGGGAGTGGTTTTCCATCTCCATGCGCACCGTTGCACCATTCGGATGGAAGACCGGGAAGCCCGAGCCAATCTCGTCCGGGAAGCTAAACAGGTCCAGCTCCGCACCAAGACGACGGTGGTCGCGCTTTTCAGCTTCTTCCATCATGGTCTGGTACGCCTGCAGAGCCTCCTTGGACTCCCAGGCGGTGCCGTAGATGCGCTGCAAGTCCGCCTTGGACTGGTCACCGCGCCAGTAGGCTGCCGAGGAACGGGTCAGGCTAAAGGCCGGGATGTACTTGGTCGTCGGCAGGTGCGGACCACGGCAGAGGTCAAACCACTCGACTTCCTTGGTGCGCGGGTTGACGTTGTCGTAGTAGGTCAGCTCGCCCGCACCAACCTCGGTGGCCTCATCCGAATCCGGGTCGACGTTGGCCTTGTCCTGGATGAGCTCGAGCTTGAAGGGTTCATCGGCAAGCTTTTCCGCTGCCTCATCGGCATCGGCGTACACGCCACGTTCAAAGCGCTGACCAGTCTTGATGATCTTCTTCATACGCTTTTCGATGGCCTTCAAAGCCTCCGGCGTAAACGGCTCATCGACCTGGAAGTCGTAGTAGAAGCCGTTTTCAATGGCCGGACCGATACCCAGCTTGGTGCCCGGGAATTCTGCCTGCACAGCCTGTGCCAGCACGTGGGCACACGAGTGGCGAACAACCGCGCGACCGTCTTCCTCACACGCGGCAACCGGGGTGACCACCAGGTCTGCCTCCGGTACGTGCGAGAGGTCAAGCAGCGTGCCTTCCCCGTCACGTGCGACGACTACGGCCTCCGGGCCCTTATTCGGCAACTCGAGTTCCCGCATCGCCGCACCAATCGCGGTGCCCGCTGGGACCGTGAAGGACTCGTAGTTAACCGGTACTGCTGGAATAACTTCCGCCACTGTTGCGCTCCTTTGCGCTCACGTGCAGGCGGCATACCTGGCCGCTTGCACTATTTAAATTTCCAGGCAACTATCCTACAGTTTCGCGCTATCAACTAGCGACTCCGCCCACCAAGATTCGCCTTCCGTACCCGGCG
This sequence comes from Corynebacterium camporealensis, assembly GCF_000980815.1. NCBI lineage: Bacteria > Bacillati > Actinomycetota > Actinomycetes > Mycobacteriales > Corynebacteriaceae > Corynebacterium > Corynebacterium camporealensis. Next base: position 1,417,747 of record NZ_CP011311.1, read on the forward strand.
GGCAGAAATACATCGCCGATCCGATATGGCTAATCCAGGTGTTGAGGATGTCCGATTCATCCAGGCGTGCCTGAATTGGCTCGAACTGCTCCGTGGGGTCCTTCTGGTAGCAAATAAAGATCAAACCCGCATTAGACAGCTGGTCCGGGGTCTGCGGATCCGGCGGCAAGTCGTAGTTATACGGCCTGCGCAACAGCTTTTGGTTCGGCTTATCTGCCGGCGGGCGCGATAGTGCCATGTGCGAGTTCGGATTAATCACGGGCAGGCCATACTTATCGGTGGCCTCCAGGTCCGGCTCGTCGTGTTCGTCGTTGCCGGTCAGCGGTGCGCCATCGGAAAGCTTGCGCCCCACCGAATCCTCACGGCTAGGACGGTCCAACTCCTCCCACGTATCCAGGTTCATACGGATGCGGCGCACCACCATCGCGCTGCCGCCCTGGGCCCACTCCGGGCCCTCATCAATCCACACCTGGTCGGCGAATTCCTGCGGCTCGCGCGGGTTCACCGTGCCATCAATCTGGCCAAAAAGGTTACGCGGCGTCTCGGACTTCTCGCGCGCGCCAAAGGCATCAGAAAAGCCCGACTGCAGCCACACCACGTCCGCATACGACGAACCCGCACGCACCATATGGCGCAGCGCATGCGAACCCATCACCGGGTCATCGCAGCAAATCTGCAGCACTAAGTCTGTTTGCCCCCACTGCGGGTCCAGCTCATCGCGTTCAAACTCGCGAACGTCGCCCAGCCACTCCGGCTTATCGACGTCCAACAGCTCAAACACGGGCTCACCCAAACCGCACGTAATCGTCAGATTCGACGGCGCCTGCACCATCTCCGGCTCCAGGCTGCCCAGCGGCGTCTCCCCCGTGCAGAGGTTCCGGGCATCTGCAGTCCACAGCCGCAGCAGGTTGGCAAGGCCCTGCTTATCGACGCCTTCCTGCAAATCAAAACCCACCAACTGCAAATTGGCCTGCACCGGGGTGGAAATTCCTGCTTGGTGTTCGCCATCGAAAGGCACGATGGCATCTTTGAGAACCGGGTTATCAGTTTCCGCTGCGGAGACTGCAGGCGCGTCCTCTTCGGCGTTGGAACAGCCAGCTACCGCCGCTGCACCTGCCGCAATGGTCGCCCCGCCTAGGAATCCGCGCCTGCTTACTCCAGTCATGTTTAGCTTTCGTGCTCCATCTCGCCATGGTCCATGTCGCCGTGGTCCATCTCGCCACCCTCGAGGTCACCGTAGTTTTCATCACCGGCGCCCATGGTGCGGGCCTCAATCTCGCCCAGGTCCAGCTCCTGGTCATCTTCCAGTTGCAGGGTCAGCTCGACGGTCTCACCTGCCTGAATTGGGGTATGCAGGCCCATGAGCATGAAGTGCGCGCCACCTGGTTCCAGAGTCACCGTCTCGCCTGCCGGTACCACCAGCGGCTCGGTCATCTCGCGCATCTGACCATCGACGGTCTCATGAATTTCGTTGCTATCCGCATCCGCGTTGCTGCTAAAGCCAGTGATAGCGACATCCTCTTCACCATCGTTGACCAGCTCGCCGAAGATAGCAGTCATTTCCTTGCCTTCTTCAGCCGCGCGCACCACAGCGTTTTCAAAGCTCAACTCCGGTGCCGCAGCGCTTTCCGATGCCACCGTCTCCTCAGCCGGCTCCTCATTCGGCGAGCATGCCGTCAGGGACAGTCCCGCCAGAACTGCTGCGGTACCAAGTGCGAACTTATTCATTGTCTTCTAGTCCTTTCGAGCCGTAATTACGGCTTTTGAAAAACAACATCGCAACAACAGCCAACAGAGCAAAGACCGCACCGATTGCCAGAATCCACTTCAGACCAGCTGGAATTTCATCCGTGGTCGCTTCGGTGTTTTCTGCCTCATCACCTTCCGCGGAAGCTGCATCTGAATCTTCCGCGCCGGCGACACTAAAAGTCACTCCACCACGAGTGGCGTGACCATCAGAAGAGGTGATCTGGAAACCGACCTGGTAGTCGCCCGGGCCCGGATTCACATCAGCCGGGGTCTCAATAGTCAGATCGCGACCATCAACCTCTGGCTCTTGGGTAAATAACACCTCTTCGGTCGAGGTGTCCGTCACCGCAAAAGTATTGAAATCCTCACGCGGGATAGCGGAGAACTCTAGCGTGATCTCTTCCGGGAAGGCATCGAGGGTCTGTCCTTCTTCGACATTTCCTCCCACCACCACGTCATGGGCAAAAGCTGGCGGTGCTACTGCGAGCATCGCGCTTGCGCCGAGTGCCAGACCAATACCGCGGACACGTGCGGACATTCGCTCTCCTTGGGTTGTCGTGCAGATGAATTAACGAACATCTTAGCGTGGACCATCGCCCACTTAGGATGTTGCCCAATTAGTCGTCGCCTCACCGATAACAGTTCCCGAACATGAACTTTCTCACTTTTTATTCATAGCGCCACGGCCCAACAAATTGTGTCCTACCGGGAGTTATCCACAGAATTTTCGTTGACACGTCACCAAGATCGGCCAATTTTTCGCGAAATTTCGCAGTTATCCACAGGCTGAAAATTTCCTCTAGCGGGCCTTGACAACGTCCCTTTAGCGTTAGAGGCATGAACAAATTAGATGCACTTGCTCAAGCTTTCACCGCGCCTATGGAGACTCTCTCCGAGGTCGCGGCGCTGACCAATGCGCATCTACAGAATCTAGGTTTCCCACGGAAATTCTCCCGCGAGCTCCTCACGCTCTCGGACATTTATTTCGGAGAGACCCCGTATACCCAGCTTCAAGCCAAGTCCCGCAACACTCCGCACGACCTGTCCACCCTGCAAGAGATTGAAAAGAAGGCCCGGCGTATCAAGAAGCACGTGGACCGTTACAAGTTCCGCATCGCGTGTGCCGATGTGCCAGCCAGCAAAATCGGCACTGTGGCCAAGCGGTTTATCGATCCGCCTAAGCCACCGGAAGACGGGACCGCTTTGACCCGCTCCAAGACGGATAAGTGGACCTACCGCCTCACCGGCGACTCAGAGTTGATCGCCCAGCTTCGCGATATGTTCCCCACCATCGAGTCCGTGAGAGAATTCTTGCGCAGCGGCAAAGTGCAAGGAACCGGTGTGACCACCCATGTGGTCATCAACCTCGACGAGCTGGACAAGATTGTCGATGGCCAAGGCGACGACATCGTGCTGCAAATGACCAATGGCGCCAAGATCACCGGTGCTCAGTTAGTGCAGCAGATGTTTACCGACCACGGCTACGCCACCCTCATCCACCCGGTCGAAGGCCCGGTTAACCTCTACCGCACTCAACGAACCGCAAGTTTCAAACAAAGAACCATGGCGAAGGCCGAAAACCCGGTCTGTCCGTGGATACATTGCCTCAAAGGTGCCGATGAGTGTCAGGTCCACCACATAGTGGCCTGGAAATACGGCGGCGAGACCAACCCATCGAATCTGACCACAGCGTGTGACCATCACAATGGAAGAAACGATGATGGCAACGAACGAAGAAACGGCAAACTGCTAAGAATCAGAGGCAAAGTCGAATGGGTCCCACCGTGGGCGTACTAGGGCGAAACCCTACTACGTTCAACCTGCCACAAGGAAAACCTGTCCGCCCCCAGAAACGCCGAAAGCCCGGTAACCACCGGGTCCTTTGGTGATCCCAAACCACAACGCCACCTGGACATGCGAAAAGCGACGTTCCGAAGGACGCCGCTTAGTTGAGCGGATGACGAGACTCGAACTCGCGACCCTCACCTTGGCAAGGTGATGCGCTACCAACTGCGCTACATCCGCATTGGAAATCTCCGACCTTGCAGTCGAAAGACGCCTGTGCGCGATACTGGGATTGAACCAGTGACCTCTTCCGTGTCAGGGAAGCGCTCTCCCGCTGAGCTAATCGCGCCCAACGCCGCAATAGGGCGTTAAGACATTGAGGTGGAAACGGGAATCGAACCCGTGTGCACGGTTTTGCAGACCGTTGCCTCACCACTCGGCCATTCCACCGTGGCGATACCGCCTCACACACAAGTGTGTTGGAGCGGATGACGAGACTCGAACTCGCGACCCTCACCTTGGCAAGGTGATGCGCTACCAACTGCGCTACATCCGCATTCGAAACCAGGCCCGGTTTCTAGGACTAGAAGTCCTTGTGCGCGATACTGGGATTGAACCAGTGACCTCTTCCGTGTCAGGGAAGCGCTCTCCCGCTGAGCTAATCGCGCGGGAAGACTTTCCAAAGAAAGTCTTGGAGCGGATGACGAGACTCGAACTCGCGACCCTCACCTTGGCAAGGTGATGCGCTACCAACTGCGCTACATCCGCATTCACAACCACACTCGGTGCGGTGCGAGAACAAACTTTATCTTGCCCCGCCGCAGATTCCAAATCCCCTGCTTACCCCAAGAATCCACCCGCACGGCCCACGAGCCAAACGACACAGATGTAATTTCAGCCTGAGCAGGCAATTGGCTTTCCGATGCCCCATAGGTGTAAGTTTCCTTAGTGCAACACGCGGTCCTTTAGCTCAGTGGGAGAGCGCTTCGTTCACACCGAAGAGGTCACTGGTTCAATCCCAGTAAGGACCACCACGATTAGTCGGCCCCCGCGGCCGACTTTTTTAATACCCTGGTCACATGGTTAGCATTGCAGAACTCGTTGGCCCCGACCTAGACGAAGGCGTGCGCGCGGTATCCGTGGGCACGATTAATGGCTCAGCCACCATCGATGGCACCTCCGGTCCGCTGGGCAACGACAACGACACCAAACTCATGCAGGCCCTGCGCGATTGGGCCGATGTCGTCATGGTCGGCGCGGGCACGTTCATGAAAGAGCAGTATTCCAGCCCCAAGCCCACCGAGGCGCGCCCTGATCCTGCACCCCTGGCCATCCCGACGACGAAGCTGAGCTTCGAGATCAACTACCGGATGTGGGAAAACATCGACACCCCGCCCTACCTGCTTATCCCCCACCACGTGTTGGAGTCCGACGAGGCCCAGGAATACATCCAGGCCCAAAAGGACGTCGGCGCCATCATCCTCGATTCCGGCGATGGAACCGTCGAGGCCTGCATGGACACCCTGCGCGCACAGGGCTGGACAAAGATTCTCTGTGAGGGTGGTCCGAAGCTTTATGGCCAGGTCATCGCCTCCGGACAGCTCGACCAGCTCTACCACACCATCGACGCGCATATCGGCACTGCCATCCAGACCACCCTGGCACCGACCGAGAAGGACCCGAAGACTTTCCGGATGAATCTCGAAAACGTCGCCGCCGACGACGACGGCACGGTGTTTCTGCGCTACGGGCGCGATAAAGACCAATAGACTGTGGCTTCGTGAAACACGACCTAGTACGCACAGCACTCTGGCCTATCGCCATAGTGCTTATTGTCCATCGCGTATTCTTTAGCGCCTTCCCGGCAACCGGCACCGACGACTTCACCACCGTCTACTCTGCCCTGCGCCGATTCTGGGAAGGCGTTCCGGTCTACGAGCAGGCCTACCACCACGTCGACCCGCTCTACCTCTACAACCCGGGTGCGACTCTCCTCCTCTCCCCGCTCGGCCTCATCGGATCCGGCGCCCGCGAGGGCTTCATCCTGCTCAACGCCGCAGCCATCATTGGCGCACTGGCGCTCCTTACCCGCATCGTGGGCCATCGCTTATCGGGCGTGCTCTTTCCGATGTCCCTAGCCCTCGCCTTCGCCTCCGAAGCCGTCACCAACACCCTGGCCTTTACCAACATCAACGGCCTACTCCTGCTCGCCTTGGCCATCTTCTTGTGGGGTTTCCTCCGCGGACTAGAGACCAACCGCACCGCATTGCTGTGGATGGCGGGTGTGGCGATTGGGTTGGCGATCGTCGTCAAGCCGCAGTTCGCCCCGCTGCTCTTCCTGCCACTAGTGCGCCTGGAGTGGCGCTCCATCCTTGTCGGCCTGGGCATCCCCGTCGGCCTCAACCTCGTCGCCTGGCCGCTCGTCCCAGGTGCCGGCGGCTATCTGGAGAACCTCGTGCCCTATCTAGGCACCACCCGCGACTACGCCAACTCCTCCTGGCCCGGCGTGCGCGCCTACTTCGACGCCCCCTCGGTGCTGTATTGGGCCGTCTGGCTAGCGATGGCCGCAGTCATCGCCGCCGGCATCCTCCTGCTGCTGCGCTGGCGCACAACCGAGCCCACCTTCTGGGCGCTGCACACCACGGGCATCCTCATGGCAGGTATTTTCTTCCTGTCCTCGCTTGGCCAGCAGTACTACTCGATGTGGCTCTTCCCCATGATGTTCAGCGTCGTTATGGCGCGTTCGGTCTTCCACTCCTGGGGCGCATGGCTGGCTGCCTTTTTATTCTTGGCGCCACTGGATTGGGACGACCGCTGGCTCAACACCTATATGCCTACGCTGGGCTGGGCGCTGCTGCTGATTGTCAGCACCGTGACCATCGCCGGATGGTGGCTAACCCAGCGCCGAGGCGATTACACTGCGCTGCATGACTGATTTCAAGCTGATGGCGGATACCGAATGGCGCGAGCGACTCAGCGCCGAGGAGTACTACGTGCTGCGCGAAGGCGGCACCGAACCGCCGCACGTGGGCGAATACACCAACACCACCACCGAAGGTGTCTACTCCTGCCGCGCCTGCGGTGCCGAGCTCTTCCGTTCCACTGAGAAGTTCGCCTCCCACTGCGGTTGGCCGTCCTTCTTCTCCCCACTCGCAGGCGACAAAATCATCGAGCGCGAAGACACCTCGCATGGCATGCGCCGCACCGAGGTGCTGTGCGCCAACTGCGAGTCACACCTAGGCCACGTCTTTGAAGGCGAAGGCTACGACACCCCAACCGACCTGCGCTACTGCATCAACTCCATTTGCCTCGACCTCGAGGAAAAGCCAGTCGACGGCGCCTAGGGACTAAGCCGCCGTATAAAACGACGAAAGCGCCTGGCCGAAACCAGGCGCTTAAAGTCACACAGAATTAAGGCAGAATCGCCATCAACTCGGCAACGTCCTTGACGCGACGGCCGGTATGGAAAGGAATCTCCTCGCGCACGTGGTGGCGGGCCTCGGTGTAGCGCATCAGGTACATCAGGTCGACGATACGGTGCAGCTCCGGAGCCTCAAAGGCCAGGATCCACTCGTAATCGCCCAGCGCGAAAGCCGGGACGGTGTTAGCGCGCACGTCCGGGTAGTCGCGGCCCTGCATGCCGTGCTCGGCAAGAATGCGGCGACGCTTCTGCTCGTCCATGGTGTACCAGTCGTAGGAACGCACGAACGGGTAAACGGAAATCCAGTCGCCTGGCTCCTCGCCCATGATGAAGGACGGCAGGTGCGACTTGTTGAACTCCGCCGGACGGTGCAGTGCGTTGCCGACCCAGGTGACCTCGGAGACCTGGCCCAGGGTGGTCTCGCGACGGAACTTGGCAAAAGCAGCCTGGATGTCAGCGAACTCCTCGGCGTGCCACCAGATCATGTAGTCGGCGCTATCGCGCATGCCGGAAAGATCGTAGATGCCGCGGACGGTGACCTTGCCTTCGTCGGCCAGCGCAGCGAAGAACTCCTGCGCCTGCGCGATGGCCTCGTCGCGCTCGGTGCCCAAAGCGCCAGGGATGACCTGGAATACCGCGTGCTGGGAGTACTGCTGTACCTTGTTGAGCTCTTCGTAGTTAAGCTTCGCCATGAAATAGGCTCCTTCGACATCGGGGCGGAAAATACATATCCATCATAAGTTGGATACGGCGCAGATGCCATTTCCTCTTTCGGCGCGCCTCCCCCCGCGCGGGCGGGGAAAAATATAGCTTGATCCTCGTGAGCAATTCCGATGTAACCCCACCGTCTGCTTTCACCCAGGCGGTCGAGTCCATGCACGCCGCGCAGCTGCGCCCGGAGATTTCTTTGGGCAGCATTCGCCCTCCGCAGCGCTTGGCGCCGTTTAGCCATGCCGTCGGCTTAGAGGTCGGCGATAATGACCCTGCGGACATCGTGCCCACTGACGCCCAGGGCGATGCTTTTGGCCGCCTCATCCTGCTCCACGACCCGGGTGCGGAAGAATCCTGGGAGGGCGCTATGCGTCTGGTGGCCTATATTCAGGCCGACATGGACGACGCCGTGGCTGGCGATCCTATGCTTCCCGATGTCGCCTGGGAATGGCTCAACGAAGGCCTCGAGCAGGCCACCCACACCAACTTGGGTGGCACGGTGACCTCGACGGCATCGGTACGCTTTGGTGAAATCGGCGGCCCACCGCGCGCTTATCAGCTGGAGATGCGCGCTTCCTGGACCGCTGCGGATTTGAACTTGGCTCCCCACGTGGAGGCCTTCGCGCACGTGCTGGCTAACGTCGCTGGTCTGCCACCGGAGGGCGTAACCGAGCTCGGCCGCTAATGCTGCGCAGCACCCCTGCTGATGGCATTCCTGCGGTCTTAAACACCCCGCAGGACTTCCAGGATGCCGCTGCACAGTTGGCGGCAGGTACTGGCCCTTTTGCCATCGACACCGAACGCGCGTCCAGCTATCGCTACGACGACCGCGCGTTTTTGGTCCAGATTCGCCGTCGCGGGGCCGGCACCTTTTTGTTGGCACCCGAAGGCCTGCGCCCGGAATTGCACGCAGCCTTAGCACCCGTGCTTAACGATGCCCCCTGGATCATCCACGCCGCCCCCTCCGACCTGCCTTCCCTCGCCTGGCTCGGGCTGTATCCGGGCACACTTTTCGACACAGAACTGGCCTCCCGCATGGCGGGGTTCGCCCATCCGAACTTAGGCGGCATGGTCGAAGAACTCCTCGGCGTCGAGCTGGAAAAAGGCTACGGCGACTCCGACTGGTCGAAGACTCCCCTGCCGCACCAGTGGCTGGCCTATGCCGCCTTGGACGTCGAGCTGCTCATTGAGCTCGCGGAAATCCTCCGTGACATCCTCGCCGAGGAGAACAAGCTGGATTGGGCGTACGAGGAGTTCGCGGCGATCGTCGACAAGCATGCCGATATCACTGCCCCTCCCGAACAGCACTGGCAGGACCTGCGCGGCATCCACACCTTGAAGTCGCCTCACCAGCTGGGTATCGCCAAAGCGCTGTGGACGCACCGCGACAACATCGCCCGCAAGCGCGATATCGCGCCGAGCCGACTGCTGCCCAACAAAGTCATCGTGGAAGTAGCCCGCCAACAGCCGCGCAACGAGCAGGAACTCGCCCGGGTCAAGGGCTTTCCCCAGCGTAGGGCGCGGGCGGGGATGGCTGTGGTGAAGAAGGCGGGCATCGCTAAGCTGCCGCGCAAAAAGAAAGGTGGCGTGCCCTCGCGCCCGCTGTGGTCGCGGGACCAATGGGGTGTATATCAAGCTATCAGGGCTGACTTCGCCGAACTTGCCGCGGAGCTGCACATGGATCCGGAAACCCTGCTCAAGCCGGCGACGCTGCGCAAGGCGGTGTGGAGTGTCATCGGCGATGAAACCGTCCACAACACCCCACAGCTCGTTGACGTGCTGGATGAAGCCCGGCCGTGGCAAATCGACATCGCCGTGCCGATTATTGCCCCGCGCCTGTTGGGCTAGCCCTTAATTATCCAGCCACTGTTTAATCTGCTCGGCGATTTCCGCCGGTGCAAGTCCGACCTCTTCGAGCAGCTCGCCGCGGGAGGAATGCACCGGGAACTTATTCGGGAACGCCAGGCGACGCAGCGGGGTGTCCACCTCTGCCGAGGACAGCGCCTCCGACAGCAGCGAGCCAATGCCGCCGCGCATGATGCCGTCCTCGACGGTAACCACCAGGTCGTGGTCAGCGGCCAAACCGATAAGCGATCCTGGCACCGGAGCAACCCAACGCGGGTCGACCACGGTGACGTTGATGCCGTCTTTTTCCAGTTCCTTGGTCGCGTTCATCGAACGCGTGGACATCGCGCCCACACTCACGATGAGCACGTCCGGCCCTTCGGTGTCGTGGTCGCTGTAGTGCAGGACGTCGACGCCATCGGAAAGCCTGTCGACTGCTTCGATGTCATCGAGCAAGTTGCCCTTCGGGAAGCGCACCACCGACGGCCCCTCGGAAATCTCGAGTGCCTCGTTGAACTGCTCGCGCAGACGCTTGCCATCGCGCGGTGCCGCCAGGTGCAGGCCTGGAACCAGACTGGTCAGCGCCATATCCCACACGCCGTTGTGCGAGGGGCCATCCGTACCGGTCACGCCGGCGCGGTCGAGCACAATGGTCACCGGCAGCTTGAGCAGCGCAACGTCCATGATGAGCTGGTCAATCGCGCGGTTGAGGAAGGTCGAGTAAATCGCCACGACCGGGTGCATACCCGCCAATGCCAGACCCGAAGCAGAAGCCAGGGCGTGCTGCTCAGCAATGCCGACGTCGAAGAAACGGTCCGGGTACTTCTCCTCGATGGGCGCTAGGCCAGTCGGGCCCGCCATCGCCGCGGTGATGGCGACGATGTCGTTGCGCTTGTCCATCGCCTTGACCAATTCTTCGGAAAAGGCCGCCGTCCAGCCCGGCTGCTTCTTGCCCTTGGCCACGCCAGTGACCGGGTCAATCGCGCCGGTGGAGTGCATCTGGTCCTTCGGCTCGTTGACTGCCGGGGCAAAGCCGTGGCCCTTTTCGGTGACCACGTGGACGATAATCGGGCCTTCGTAGTCGCGGGCATAGCTGAAGGCATGCAGCAGCGCTTCGATGTCGTGGCCGTTAATGGGGCCGATGTACTTCATGCCCAGTTCGGGGAAAAGCTCCATCGGCAAGACGGTGGACTTCACGCCCTCCTTCATCGCGTGCAGGGCATCGAAGGCGCGCTCGCCGACCCAACCCAGCGATTTGAGGTGCTTTTTGCCCTGCTCCATGAGCTCGTCGTAGCCGTGCTGGGCACGAATACGGCCGAGGTTCTCCGACAGGCCACCAATGGTTGGCGAGTAACTACGGCCATTGTCATTGACCACAATGACGGCGTTGCGGGACTTATCCGCCGAGATGTTATTCAGCGCCTCCCAGCACATACCGCCCGTCAGCGCACCATCGCCGACAACGGCAACGGCATTGCGATCGGAGTCGCCGCGAATCTTAAAGCCCTTGCTCAGGCCATCAATCACAGACAGCGCAGCCGAGGCATGCGAGGACTCAGTCCAATCATGCTCAGACTCACCGCGGTCGGTGTAGCCGGACAGACCGCCCTTCTGGCGCAGGGTATCGAACTTATCCAGGCGCCCGGTGAGCATCTTGTGCACGTAGGACTGATGCGAGGTATCGAAGACAATGGGGTCCCGCGGAGAATCAAACACGCGGTGCAGCGCCATGGTCAGCTCCACCACGCCCAAGTTCGGGCCCAGGTGGCCACCAGTGACAGAGACCTTATCGATCAAACGCTGGCGAATTTCCGCTGCTAATACCGGAAGCTGTTCCTTGGAGAGCGCTTTAAGGTCGCGTGGCGAGCCAATGGAATCCAAAATGGTCATGAAGCTGCCTTCTTCTCCTTCTACTTAAAAAGTCTTTTTTACTACCGTACTCGCATGGCAACTAGGAATGTTGCAGTAGTGCGATGGTCTCAAAGTGATGCGTGCCGGGGAAGGCATTGAACACCGCTAGCTTGTCGACGCTATACCCGTGCTCTGCCCACAATCCAATATCGCGGGCAAAAGTCGCCGGGTCGCAGCCGATGTGCACCACTGCTTCCGGGTGAGCCCCCGCAGTTGCAGCAATCACGTCCTTGCCTGCGCCTTTACGCGGCGGGTCCAGCACCACGACGGTCGGTGCGGGCAGCTGGTCAGCGACTTTTTCCACGCGCGCCTGGCGGAACTCAACGTTGTCCAAGTCCGAGGCCGCATTCGCCGCAGGAGAATAATCGACCGAATAGACCTTTGCCCCACCCAGCGACTCCGAGAGCGCCGGAACAAACAAACCGACACCACCGTAGAGGTCCCAGGCCACATCCCCGGAATAGTCAGCTAACCACTCGCGCAGCAGCTGCGTGTACGCATCCGGGGCAGCCACGTGGGCTTGCCAAAAGGCGGTGGCGGGAAACTGAAACTCGTGGCCATCGGCACGTGCATGCACCGTGCCGCCCTCGAGTACCTTGTCGATCTTCTCCACGCGCTTGCCGCGGCCTACCTTGCGGGATTCCACGATGTGGCGCTGCCCGCGCGAATCAATCACGGCGATAACTTCCGAGCCGGGGGTGTAAGTGTGGTTGAGCAGGGCATCGTTAAGCTCATCCGGCAACTGCGCACAGGGCAAACCAGTGACCAACTCATGCGAGCCGCGCTTGCGCAGACCCGCACGTCCCTGCTTGTCCACACCAAAGCGCACGCGGGTACGCCAGCCCTGGTGCGGGGCAAGATCATGCTTTGCGATGTCCCCACCACGCAACTGATCCACCAAAATCTCCGCCTTTAAGTCCAGCTCTTTGGCCGGATCCAAGGCGGTGAAATCACAGCAGCCTGCTCCTGCGGCAGCAGCTTCACAGGCTGGGGCCACGCGCAGTGGGCTGGGCGAGGTGACATCGTCAAGCTCCGCTTTAATGAAGGATTTCTTGACCTTCGTGGGGCGGGCGACCACGGTGTCGCCGGGGAAAGCGCCGGTAACAAAGACCACGCGGCCGTCCGGGGCATGGCCAATTCCCGCACCGCCGTGTGCCATACGGTCGATGCGGCAAGTGAAAGTGTCAGTCATTGCGTGCTTCTTCCTCTGCCGCATTGGCGCGGCGGACCATGAAAAATGTCAACAGCGTGACCACGCCGGTCAGCGGCCAGCCCATAAGAATGCGCGCGATACCCAAAGCGGTGGTCTCATCAGCGTTGTAAATGGTGTTTTGGACAACGAAGCGGGCGAGGAAAATTACTGCCCAACCAGCAGTGGCAATCGCGTACGCGCGGCGAGATTTCGCCACTTCCCGCCACTTCATGTCGGAGCCGTTGAGGCCCTTCCAGATGACGCCGACTATCGGCCAGCGCACCAGGATGGAAATTGCAGCGACGATAAAGAAGACCAACGACGCCCAGATGCCGTAGAGGAAGTAGCCTTTGGCATCGCCAGTAAACCAGGCGATGAGCGCGCAAAAGGCCACGCCCAGCAGACCAGATAGTGCTGGCTGCAGGGATTCTTTACGGATTAAACGCCACACCGCAATCAGTGCGGCTACGCCAATCGCAGCGCCCAACGCCGGGCCAAGGCCCCACTGGTTGTTGACCGGAATGAGGACAACGACCGGCAAGGTGGCAGAGACCAAACCGGTCAGACCACCCATTTGCTCTAGCAGCGTAGGGGTTTCTTCCGGGGCCTCAACGATGTTGGCGGGTTCTTGGTTGTCTGCCACTACTTCTCCGAGTCGAGGTCGTCGAGCAGCTTCTTGGCCGCCTCGTTGTCCTGTGCGTTTTTAGCCTGACCGGAATTTTCGGGGTGCTGTGCGGAGTTCTGCTGCGCGGCCTGCTTCTTGCGCTCTTCCATCGCCTTTTGGACCTGCTGGACCAGCTGCTTCGGCATAACCACCGGCAGGGAGTTGCCCGCCAGAATCGGGTCTTCGCCGCGGTAGACGAAGGTACGCGCAATGACCTCGTGGCTGTGCTCGAGCAGGTCAGCTTCCTTGCCCTTCGGTGCCGCAGTGGTCATGCGCAGCATCCAGCGCGGGCCATCCACACCAATGACGCGGACCTGGCCGTTGTCGCTTTCGCCGACGACCTCTGGGCCCCACGGGCCGTCTTCCATGTGGACTTCGAGGCCATCGCGAGTCATGCCCTGCTTGATGGCATCGATGGATTCCAGCCACTGCCCTGCCTTGCGCGGTGCAGCGAAAGCCACCGGGGTCATGCGACCGTGCACGGTCACGATGTGCAGCATCTTCGGGCCCTTCTCGCCCATCTCGACCTGCACCTGGGACTTCTTCGGCAGCGGAATACGCATTGAGCCCAAATCCAGCACACCGGTGGAGAACTCACTGAAATCGAAATCCTCGATGTTTACGCTATCACCATCGAAAGGACCGGTCTCACCGTTGATGGCATCGTGTGCCGGTGCAGACAGCTCCGCGTCCGCAGAAGAGGCAGAAGAATCAGCCGCAGGGGCATCTGCAGCCGAATCGGCAGGGGCATCCGCTAGGGACTCAGGAGAAGTCTCCTGGGTGGTCTGTGCATCGTCAGCAACGGCGTCGTCAGCCTGCTGCTTCTTTTTCTTTCCAAAAGGCCACATATCTATATCTCCTACACTCCGGTGGAGCCATAGCCGCCGGCTCCGCGTTCGGTGTCATCTAAATCTTCTACTTCGCGGAAGTCTAGTAGTTCCACGCGCTGAATAAGCAGCTGCGCAATGCGCATGCCGCGGGTGATTTCAATCGGCTTTTCGCGATCGTGGTTAATGAGACAGACTTTGATCTCGCCACGATAGTCAGCATCGACAGTACCTGGCGTATTGACCACAGACAGTCCTTGCTTCGCCGCCAGGCCCGAGCGCGGGTGAATCAGGCCGACTGTGCCCACCGGCAAAGCCAGTGCGAGACCGGTGCCGACCAGGGCGCGCTCGCCCGGCTGCAGCACGACGTCTTCGGCGGCATGCAGGTCTGCACCAGCATCACTGGGGTGGGCGCGATGCGGCAGCGGCATATCCGGATCAAGCTTCTTTACCGCCACGGCAGGAAAAGAGCTGTACGTGTTGTCAGGGTTGTCAATATTCACTCGCCCTAGCCTACCGCCCAGCACTGCAGAGACCACCCGCCCTGGTGGGGAGTTCAAGAATAATCGACTAGACTGGCTACTCGTGACTGATTCATCTGCTCCAAAGGTTCTCTACCAAGAACGCCAGTGGGTTCCGTGGTATTTCTGGCTGCTGGCTGCTGCTGCGGTCATCATCGCCACGGCCACCGTTAGCTTCAATCGCGGTATCTGGTGGACCATCGTCCCCGGCGTGCTCTTAAGTGCGATTGCTATCTGGGTGCTGCTGTCCTGGTCGAGTACCACAGTCACCGTGGAGCAAGATACCGATGGCACCCGCTGGCTGCTGGTCAAAGACGCACAGCTGCCGCACGATGTCGTCTCCCGCTGCATGGCCGTGCCCGAGTCGGCCCGCCGCAACGCACTCGGCCCGCAGCTGGACCCGGCGGCCTTCCTGGTCACCCACGGCTGGGTAAAAAAGCACGTGATGTTAGTTCTCGACGACCCTGAGGACCCCACGCCTTACTGGCTGATTTGCTCGAAGAATCCGCAAGCAGTCCTCGATGCGTTCGTGCCGAACCTCGTCAAGACTGCCCACAGCAGCTAAAAGCAAAAAATTAACCCCGAGCCTTCTTTAAAAGGTTCGGGGTTGATGCGTTTTAAGCGCAGTCCATGCAGATGGGCTCGCCATCTTCGTCGTGCGAGTAACGCTTGTTCGACTGCACGAGGAAGCAGGCCGAGCAGGTGAACTCGTCTTCCTGACGAGGAACAACCTTCACGTTGAGCTCCTCACCGGTGAGATCCGGTGTCGGCGGCTGGAAGGCTTCGACGATTTCTCCGTCGTCGTCCATGCCATTAGACTCGGTTTCTGCAGCCTTGAGACCCTCCAGGGAGTCAGTCTCCAGCTCGTCCTCTGCGCGACGGCGCGGTGCGTCATAATCGGTGGCCATAATGCACGCCCTTTGGTTCAAATAACGGTTGACGTTGTTTTCGATCGCGCATAGTAAAGCACATCCGCCGCAATGTCATACTAGCTGCGCAACGGGGTTAAAAGATCTACCCCCGTCATGACCTCCTGCCAGCGCGAAGACGCAGCTGCCGATGCCGCCCACACCAAGTCCCCATCTGCTGCACGCGAGTCAAAACCAGGATGAGAGACCTCCGCACCAGCTTCGCGGGCGATGACCGCACCGGCCGCGAAATCCCAGGGGTTAATGCCATGTTCGTAGTAGATATCCACGCTGCCCTCTGCCACACGGCACAGGTCCAGCGCAGCGGCACCCATGCGGCGGATATCGCGAACCTGCGGCAACAACTCCACTAACAGTTGGGCCTGCTGAACGCGTCGAGAAGCAAGGTAACTAAAGCCCGTGGCCACCAGGCAGGTAGCGGGGTCGGGGTTGGTGCGGCATCGCAAAGCATGGGCGTCGTTGCCTTGACGGACTTCGGCGCCGTGACCAAGTGCTGCCATGTAGAGCCGGTCGCGGGCGACATTAATGACGGCACCGGCGACCAACTCGCCGTCAATGGCCGCGCCAATGGATACAGCATACTCCGGGATGCCGTAGAGGAAATTCACGGTGCCATCGATGGGATCGACAATCCATTGCACACCGCTTTCCGACGCCTTATCGGCACCTTCCTCACCTAAAATCCCGTCCTGCGGGCGGGCTTCGCGAATTCTTTGGGCGATGAATTCTTCAGCCGCGGTATCGACTTCCGTGACCGGGTCGACGTTGGAAGATTTGGTGTTGACCTCGATTAACTCACCGCGACGTTGGCGAATCAGCTGTGCTGCCGCCTGGACAGTCTCGGCGGCAAAGTCGCGTAATTGGGCGGGAATCTCAGATGCATACATGCTATCTATTGTGCCCTTGCTTAGACTTGTGCACATGAGTTATTCCTTCGGCATTGATATCGGTGGTTCCGGCGTCAAAGGCGCACTCGTTGACCTCGACACGGGCGAGTTCGTCGGCGAGCGCACCAAGATCGCTACTCCGCGTCCCTCGACTCCGGATGCGGTGGCTGAGGTGGCGGCGGACATCGTTAGGCAAGCTGGATGGGATGGCCCGGTGGGGCTGACCTTGCCTTCTGTTGTTAAAGACCAGACGGTGCTCAGCGCTGCCAACATTGATAAGTCCTGGATTGGCACCGATGTGCAGGAGCTATTCGGGCGCCATTTCCCCGGCCGGGAGCTGACCGTGCTTAACGATGCCGACGCTGCCGGCCTGGCAGAATCCGCCCACGGTGATCCTTTGGCCCGGACGGGCACTGCCATTTTCCTTACCTTGGGCACCGGCATTGGCTCGGCATTCTTGCTCGATGGCAAGCTGTTTCCCAACACTGAACTTGGCCACCTGATGGTGGATGGTGAGATTGCGGAGAAGCGGGCATCGTCAGCTGCGAAAGACCGCGACGGGCTGAAGCACAAGCAGTGGGCGAAACGACTCAACCGTGCGCTGTATGAATACGAGAAGCTGTTTCACCCGCAGACCTTCATTATTGGCGGCGGTATTTCTCGCAAATTTGATAGCTGGGGACCGCATATCCAGATTAAAACCCCGGTCATTCCTGCACAGCTGCGCAATCGCGCGGGCATTGTCGGTGCGGCGATGGCTGTGGAGTCGGGAATTAAACCCTAGACAAAAAGGTTGATTTGAGTACACACGCGGGACCCGGCCGCCGCCTGCTGCGTAATATCCTCTATACTTGGCGGTCGATCATAAATTGACAAGGTCAGCAACTTGCGCGATGGTCGCACATCGGCCGCGCAAGGCTGGCTAACATCCGGGGTATACCCAAATACCACGTAGATGCACGCAAGTTCGAGGCGAAAGGGCGTTTGTGGCAGCCACTGAATCTTCAGACCAGGTACTCAGCGAAGGCGTAGACGCAGCTGAGGAAGCTGCGCCTGCAAAAAAGACCGCCAAGAAAACGGCGAAGAAGACCGCAAAGAAAACGGCCAAGAAGACCGCCAAAAAGACTGCGAAGAAGACGACGAAAAAGACCGCCAAGAAGACCGCTAAAAAGACTGCGAAAAAGACGACGAAGAAGTCTGCAAAGAAGACGGTTCGCAAGTCTGCGGCAAAGAAGACTGAAGAGCCGAAACAGGCGACCCCTGAGACCAGCGCGGAAGACGAAGAGGATTCCGAGCTGCAGGACGACGACGCCGACTTCGACCCGACCAACGATGCGTTGGAGGACGACGAAGACTTCGTTGCCGACGACGAGCTCGAAGAAGACGACGAAGAGGCCGACGAGGAAGAAGACGACGGCTCTTCTGTCTGGGACGAAGATGAGTCTGCTGCCCTGCGCCAGGCCCGTAAGGATGCCGAGCTGACCGCATCGGCTGACTCCGTGCGTGCGTACCTGAAGCAGATTGGCCGCGTGGCCCTGCTGAACGCGGAACAAGAGGTCACCCTGGCTAAGCGCATTGAGGCTGGCCTGTACGCCCAGTACCGCATGGAGCAGCTGACCAAACCACAGGACGGCGAGTCTGCTGTGAAGCTCTCCCCTTCCGACAAGCGTGACCTGCGCTCCATTGCTCGCGATGGCCGCAAGGCTAAGAACCACCTGCTGGAAGCAAACCTGCGTCTGGTGGTCTCCCTGGCTAAGCGCTACACCGGCCGCGGCATGGCTTTCTTGGACCTGATTCAGGAAGGCAACTTGGGCCTTATTCGTGCAGTCGAGAAGTTCGACTACACCAAGGGCTACAAGTTCTCCACCTACGCCACCTGGTGGATCCGTCAGGCCATTACCCGCGCGATGGCGGACCAGGCCCGCACCATTCGTATTCCGGTGCACATGGTCGAGGTCATCAACAAGCTGGGCCGTATCCAGCGCGAGCTGCTGCAGGACCTGGGCCGCGAGCCCACCCCGCAGGAGCTGGCCAAGGAAATGGACATCACCGAAGAAAAGGTGATGGAGATCCAGCAGTACGCTCGCGAGCCGATTTCCCTGGACCAGACCATCGGCGATGAGGGCGATTCCCAGCTGGGTGACTTCATTGAGGACTCCGAGGCCGTCATTGCGGTCGACGCGGTCTCCTTTACCCTGCTGCAGGATCAGCTCCAGGACGTGCTGACCACCCTGTCCGAGCGTGAGGCCGGCGTGGTGCGTTTGCGCTTCGGTCTGACCGATGGCATGCCGCGCACTTTAGACGAAATCGGCCAGGTCTATGGCGTTACCCGCGAGCGCATTCGACAGATCGAGTCCAAGACCATGTCGAAGCTGCGCCACCCGTCGCGTTCTCAGGTGCTGCGCGACTACCTTGACTAGCGCTTAAGAGATTGTGACTAGCGCAGGCGCCCGGCACCCGATGTGGTGTGGGGCGTCTTTTGTTCTTTCCACCCCTATCAGGAAGCATTTCACTTGTCTGCATTTTCTTGTGACTTTGACCTTGACATCGTTGCCGCGGCACAGCGCCATCCCCTGCTCAGCGACCGTCTGCGCACCGCGGAGCAGGCTCTAGATGGCACCAACCCGCAGGGTTTAAGCGTCGAGCAGCTGGATTGGATTTCGACTGAGCTCGGCCGCGCGCTGCAGTCGGACTTCTTGGAAAACTCCGCCCAGGAATTGCTCCTGCAGTACCCGCTGCTTACCCAGGCTGCCGCAGCGAATGCGGCTACCCAGGTCGAAGAGGACTTCGTGGCCACCCTTGCTAGCCAGCTCGGTGTCGATGAGTCCTTCCACACGGACCTGCAAGAACTGGTGGACAAGCAGGGCTACCCGACCGATCCCGCCCCGCGTGAGGCTGTCGAGACCGACCCGGATGCGCCTTCGTTGCTTCTGGATCCGGTCTCCGGCAAGCTGCTGTTGAGCCTGCCTTATGGTGAGACCACCTGGCTTGTCGATGCCGGCTTCGACACCTTCCGCGTTACCACCAGCACCCATACCGACGCGCCCCACCAGCGCCCGACGCGCATTAGCATCGTGCGCCCGACGGCGAAGATCACCGCTACTAATACCGAGACCGGCAAGAAGTACCGTCTGCCGGTGATCGACCGCGACTTCCCCGTCATGTTCTTCGGCCCGGACCTGCGCCCGCTGGCCAATCCACAACGTCTGACGCAGGATTCGGTCTTCGTGCTGGCACCAACGCGTACGAAGTTCTGCAATGGCGCGCCTGCCGATGAAGCCCACATCCAGGCCGCCGACGAGCTGCGCTTTACTTCCTGGGATGAGTGGTCACTCTTTGAATTCCGCGACTTGGCCGCGTCTGAGATGACCTCGCTGACTTTGCAGCTGTCCAACCCGGACAAGCTGACCACCCGCCAGGTACGCGTGAGCACCAAGGAGGACCGCCACGCCCGCCTGCCGGAGTGGCTGGACGCGGAAGGCCAGATTCCGGATGTCGCCGGTGCTGATGGCGAGCCTATCTTTGAAGTCTCCCCACAGCTGCGCCTGCCTGTCGATGGTTCTGCCGAGTGGCTCGTCGAACTCTACTACGTCAGCCCCGATGGCGAGCGCGAACTGGTCGAACAGCTCTTAGAACTCGAAGAGTTCGCTGGCTCTCCCCTGGCACTGTTTAACGACGTCTACGAAGACGCCTGGGTCGGCCACTATCACATCGATGTACTGCGCAACGACGTGCTCATGGAGCGCCGCAGCTTCAACCTGGCTGAGGGCTTTCATCTGCGCGTGACCTACAACGGTGCGAACTTCCGCCACCCAGACCAAAAGGCCGACGAGAACGCCTACACCAAGGCCTACTACACGCTGCGTCGCGAGCCAGAGAAGTTCATCGAGGTGCCTTTCGAGCGCACTCAGTCCGTCGCGCGCACCGCGGATTCGGAGTCTTTCCGCATCACCAACGCCGTGGACTACTCCCTGGATGTCGTGGTGCTGCCGAAGGCGCTGCGCTACAGCCTCGACCTGCGCGGCGAGCAGCCGGACTGGGATACCCAGCCAGCCGCTATCGCCCAGGACATGCTATCGAAAAACGGCGAGCTCAAGGTGCACTTCCCGGTCCCGATTGCCGGTACCGCTGCCCTGCTGCTGACCCACGAAGTCTCCCACAAGGTCAAGGTCCTGCCGCTGAAGCGTCGCCGCTACGGTGAAGTCTTTACGCTGCCGAACTCGGTCATCCGCAAGGCCTTCCCGGACGCGCACGCCAACCTCGTGCTGTCCGCGGCCTGGCACCCAGCCAATGAGGAAGACACCTTCGCAGAGTACGGCGCGGATTACGCCTCCCGCCTGGAGTTTGAGAAGGCCTACGAGGCGCACGCTTCTGGCGATATTCAGCTAGCTACCCTGCTGCGCCTCAACGAGGCTGTTTCGGAGGCTACCGGCAACATCGTCGGCGACCGCCTGCGCCTATCCGGCATCAAGGGCGCGAAGGAACTCAGCGGCTTCCTGTGGCCATTGACCTGGCCTGATACTGCCGCGTGGCCAGTGCTTTTCGATGCCTCCGGCAGCGCCGAACTTCCCTCCGAGCTTGCCGGTGCGGGCCCACTGCTTGTCGATGTCTTAGAGACCCAGCCTGGCTACCACGCCAAGGCGCCGGGTCGCCCGACCGCGCACGCATTCGTCGTCACCCAAGATGGCCACTTCGAGGCCCCGGATTCCGACTTGGGGTGGAAGCTGTCTGCGGCGAATAAGCGCAGCACCATCAGCAAGGAAGCCCAGCCGACGCTGTGGCGTCATCTCTACGCACTGCGCCACCTGGACTTGTCGGCGTTGCGGGAGCTCTCCCCTGCTATCCGCAAGACCATCGATGCCGACCCGCGCCACATGCTCGAGGCACTGGGACGCTCCAACGTGCGTGCCGGCGACCAACCCGCCTTGGCGGTCGCCCACGGTCTGGTCAACTACGACTTCCACGCCAACGGCCCGCGCGAGGTCGACTTCCGTGCGGTGCCGTGGATTCGTGTGGTTGAGCAGCTCAATGACCTCGTCGATAAGCGTTTGCAAACCGACGCCGAGCTTGCCGATGCCACCGACTTCATCGGCCGCGCTGGTGCTGCCGACCTAATTGAAATCCTGCAGGATCGCGACCAGCCGGCAACCCCTGCCACGCAGCAGATCATGAAGGATGTCGTCACCGCGGCAAAGGACAATGCGCTTAACCGCGCGATTGAAACCCTGCACGATATCGATGCCAGCCGCGGTGTTGCCGATGAGGCCGCCTTGCGCCACGGCTGGGCGGAGATTCTACGTCGTCGCAAGAAGTTCGAGGACATCGCTGGCTTTGCTGCCTTCCGCGATGAGATGTTCAAGCAGGAGGCCAACGTCATCGGCGACCGCCTGCGCATGCATCTGCAGCTGCTGCGCCGCTTCGGAATGACCTACGGCCAGCGCCAGAAGAACCGCTGGGCGTGGGTGCCGTACCTGACCGCGATGGCCGCGCACATCTCACGTGCTGCCGCCGCGGAGCTCAAGGGGGCGAAGTCCTACTACATCCCGCTGCAGTCGCAGCACCTGGACACCTGGGCTGCCGTAGCGCAGCTGGCACCGTCGCTGACCACGTACGAAATCGTGCGCGAAGAAGCCCGCCAGCTCATCCGCGCCAACGGTGCCGTGGACGCCTGCGTCTTCGACAACTAGTCCAGATACGCGAAATGCCCGCTCACATCAGAGCGGGCATTTTCTCTACCTGTTGTGTAAGTAGCGGCAGCGACTTACACGCTTTCGCTGGTGGTCGAGCCACTAACGGCTTCCTCCATGCAAGCCTGCTGAGCTGCTGGGTCTTCCAACTGCAAGCACTCCAGTGCGCCCATATCCTCCAAGAGCACACCAATAATGAACAGAGCGACAATCGACCACAGGATACCCATAATCGACAGGACCAAGCCGGTCACAGACATCCAGGTACGGCGGGCCTCGCGCGGCTTCTTACGGTTACGCACCAGGGCAACGATCGCCAGGATGACACCGATGATGCCCGGGATAAACGACATCACGGCAAAGCCAGCGACGATGCACAGCAGGCCGAAGATGAAGGCGGCCACCGCCAGCTTCGATTTCTGGACTGGCTCCTCGTAGCCCGGCTGCTGGTCGTACACCGGCTGCTGATTGTAGCCCTGCTGGTCCGGAGCACCAGCGCCGTAGCCTGCATCACCGCCGTAGCCCGCAGCGCCAGAGTCCGGGGCGCTGTAGCTGCCAGGAGTGCCGGAACCGTAGCCGTCGACGCTGCCGTAGCTGCCAGCGCTGCCATAGCTATC
Organism: Corynebacterium camporealensis; assembly: GCF_000980815.1. Taxonomy (NCBI): domain Bacteria; kingdom Bacillati; phylum Actinomycetota; class Actinomycetes; order Mycobacteriales; family Corynebacteriaceae; genus Corynebacterium; species Corynebacterium camporealensis. Next base: position 1,440,493 of record NZ_CP011311.1, read on the forward strand.
GCCGCGGCCGTAGTTTCCGGAGCCGTAATTATCGGCGCCGCTATTGCCGGCGTTGTTGTCGCTGCCGGAGTTGTTGGAGTCAGCGAAAGGATTGCTCCGGCGGGTGCCCTCACCATAAGACGGCAGGTTGCGGTTGGCGCCGTCGCCGTACTTGGGCAAGTTACCGTTGGGCTTGTCGTCCTGCGGATCGAAAGGTGAAGACACGAGAGCCTTTCTAAGAAGTTGAGAGCAGTAGTTTCTACGAGGTTACACTCTTACCACTTACGCAGATAGTTAATGCGTTCGCGAAGCTGATCCGCGGTGCACAGGGCAGTCGGTGGACCACCGCAGGCCTTGCGAGCCTCGGTGTGGATAGCACCGTGCGGACGGCCAGAGCGCTGCGCGGAGATGGACACGACGGTGTTGAGCTCTTTGCGCAGTTCAGAGATTTCGTCGACGACGCCGACATCGTCAGGCTCTTGCTTCTTCTTCGGCGCATGCTCCATGCCGTAGAGCTTGCGACGCTGCTCCTCGGCTTGCTCGGCGGCGCGCTGCGCCTTTTCTTCTGCTTCGCGACGATCCATCTCTTCCGCCTGCTTCTTCCGCAGCAGGTCTTTGACCTGGTCAGCATCAAGCAGACCGGGGATACCCAGGAAGTCGGCTTCTTCATCGGCGGTCATATCGCCGGTGTTGAACTGCGAGCCGTTGTAGAGCAGGCCGGAGAACTCAGCTTCCGCGCCGAGGGACTCGTAGGACTTTTCCAGCATGTCCGGTTCGGACTTCTTCTGGTTGGCAGCCTCGAGCAGGTCGTCGTCCCAGCCTTCTTTCTCCGGGCCCTTTTCCGCGCCCAGGACGTGGTCGCGCTGCTTTTCCATATTCTCGGCCAGGCCCAGCAGGACCGGCACGGAAGGCAAGAACACGGAAGCGGTCTCACCCGGCATACGCGAGCGCACAAAACGGCCAATGGCCTGGGCAAAGAACAGCGGTGTCGACGACGAGGTCGCATATACGCCGACTGCCAGACGCGGAACGTCGACGCCCTCAGAGACCATGCGGACAGCGACCATCCACTCGTCTTGGCTCTGGGAGAACTCCTCAATGCGATCCGACGAGCCCGGGTCATCGGACAAAATGACCGCGACCGGAGTGTTGGAAATCTGCTTGAGGATTTTCGCGTACGCACGCGCGGTTTGGGTATCGGTAGCGAGCACCAACCCGCCAGCATCGGGCATGTTGCGGCGCATCTGCATCAAGCGGGTGTGCGCAGCCTGCAGCACGGCCGGAATCCACTCGCCCTTCGGGTCGAGTGCCGTGCGCCACGCCCGTGCAGTCTGCTCCGGGTTGAGGATGTCACCTAACCGGGCGGCATGTTCTTCGCCGGCACTATCGCGCCAGCGGGACTCGCCAGAGTAAGAAAGAAAGACCACGGGGCGCACGACGCCATCGGCAAGCGCATCGCCATAGCCATAGGTGTGATCAGAGCGAGACACCAGGTGGCCCTCGCCGTCTTCTTCATAACGAACGAAAGGAATCTGCGAGTCATCCGAGCGGAAAGGCGTACCCGTGAGCGCGAGGCGGTGGGTGGCGTCGTCGTAGGCTTCCTTGACGCCGTCGCCCCAGCTCTTGGCATCACCGGCGTGGTGGATCTCATCCAAAATCACCAGCGTGCGGCGAGCAGAAGCAATAGCGCGGTGCTTAAACGGGTGCATGCCCACCTGGGCATAGGTCACCGTCACCCCGTCCATCGCCGGATTAACCGCCGAGGAGTTGGTGAAATTCGGGTCCAGGGCAATGCCGACGCGCGCAGCAGCCTCCGACCACTGGGTCTTCAGGTGCTCCGTCGGGACGACAACGATGACGCGCTCGACCGTACGATCTTCGAGCAGCTCCGCAGCAACCCGCAGGGCGAAGGTAGTCTTACCTGCTCCTGGGGTTGCCACCGCCATGAAGTCCTGGGGCTTGTGGGCTAGAAATTTATCTAGCGCGGATTGTTGCCAGGCGCGCAGCCTTCCTTTCTTGAATGTTCTCACTTGCGGCGCAGTCCCTTATAAACGCGCTCGCAGTCGGGGCATACCGGCGAGCCGGGCTTTGCCTGTTTGGTTACGGGGAAGGTCTCGCCACACAGGGCAACGACGTACTTGCCGTTGACTGCGGAGTCGAGGATCTTGTCCTTTTTGACGTAGTGGAAGAACTTAGGGGTATCACCATCCGAGGTGGAGGTGTCTTCGCGGATATCTGGGCGTTCGATGGTCTTAGTCGTCGTACTCACGGCACCCATAATGCCCCATAGATGTCGAAGATTGCGAGTTGCAGGTCTACCCTTATGGGCATGGACTCCACGAACTCGCGCGATGGCGCCTCCGCGTCCCCACATTCGGGGCAGCACAAGCGCCGGACGCGTTTTGGCCGTAAAGAGACCTACCTGATCACAGATGCGAAAGTTGCCCCAGGGCAAGACCGGAAACGCCGGGAGATTCAGTACTCCATTTTGCAGTTTCTGCGTCTTCCTTCCCTGCTGATTGCTGGTTGGTTGATTGCGGCTTATGACATGTGGTTTTTGCCCGCCATCATTGTCGGTGTGACGTTCCCACTGCCGTGGTTTGCGGTGGTGATTGGCAACGGCCGCGGGCAGAAGAAAGACAAGCGCGAGAAGAATATTTATAAACCCGGACTCGCCCGCCAGATGGCGCAGCGCGAAGAGGCATCGCGTTTGGAACAGCAGCGCCAATCTGAGCTCGACGCTGGTGAGTCCGTGACCATTGACCATGAGGAAGGCCCTAATCCATGAGCCCATTTGGCCCCGAATTTTCTCCGGAGCACCCGGTCGCAGATTTTGCTGCTGACCTCATTGCCGTCTTTCAAGAGGCGGGTTTCGACGCCGATGGCATTGCCGCCCAGTTGGGCCCGGAGTACACCGAGGCCCTTTACCGCGGCGAGCCGGAAGCCGTGGCCTTGGGCGCGCGTGGGGATAGTCAGCTGGAGATGCTGATTCGCATCTTCCTCCTCCACGAGCATGTCCCGGCCACGCAGTTGGCTGCGGCGGTGGGTGCGCGTTTGGCCACGCAGCTTGTCGATGCCCACGTAGCCCACACCGATTCCCACGGCACCGTCTACATCGCACTCGATATTCGCCCGCACATCATCGTCGGCGAAAACCGCTGGGTCTTCTCCGATGTGGATGCCTCTCTCATCCCCCATGTGCCAGGCCCCGACCACGTCCTCGGTGTCGGTGCTGCCAGCTTGTCGCTGCTGCAGTCCACACCGTGTACTCCCGTAGAGACCGCCCTGGACTTGGGCACTGGTTCTGGTGTGCAGCTGCTGGGTCAGCTAAAGAGCGCCCAGCACATCACCGCCACCGATGTGCATCCGCGTGCCCTCGACTTGGCCCGTGCCACCGTCGCGGGTGCGGGTGCCAGCGACCGCGTGGAGCTGTTGGAAGGTTCCTGGTTTGAACCAGTTGCTGACCGCCGCTTTGACCGCATCGTGGCCAACCCGCCTTTCGTGGTCGGTCTGCCGGAGGTCAACCACGTCTACCGCGACTCCGGTCTGGACCTCGATGCCGCGAGCCAGCTGGTGATTTCTGAGGCCGCCGAGCACCTCAACCCCGGCGGCACCGCGCACCTGCTCGCCGCCTGGGTGCACCAGGGCGAAGAATCCTGGCAGCAGCGCGTGGCCAGCTGGTTGCCCGATACCGGCGTGGCTGCCTGGATTATCCAGCGCGATGTTGCCGATCCTGCGCTCTACGTCTCGACCTGGCTCAAGGACGAGTCTCTCGATGTGCGCTCGGAAGAAGGCCGCGCACGCTCTCGTGCTTGGCTGGAACATTTCCGCGCCAACGATGTCACCGGCATTGGCTTTGGCTTCGTGGCCATCCAGCGCATCGGCGACGACGAGCCTTCCGATGTGTTGGCCGAGTACATGCCCCAGCCCATCGACGACCCGCTGGGCCCGGAAGTCGACGAATACTTCGCCCGCGTGGCCTGGTTGCGCGATAACTCCGCCCTGCCGATTGAAAAGACTCGCTTCCAGGTCCGCCCCGGCCTGGCACGCGAAGACATTGCACTAGCTGCCGATGCGCAAGGCTTCGACCGCGAAGTCTTACGCCTTACCCGTACTGAGGGACCGCGCTGGCAACACGAAGTCGATGAGCACCTGGCCGCCATCGTGGCAGGACTTAATCCCCATGGGCTGGATTTGGAAGACACCATTGGGCTGTATGCCGCCGCGCACGGTTTCGATGAAGAGGAACTGCTCGAAGCAGCTAAGCCGCTCATCGTCGACCTGGTGCGCCACGGCATGATCATCCCGGCAAACCTGCTCGAAGACAACTAGGCAAACGACCGAAATAAAGGAGTAATTCATGAAGGCTGTTCTTACCCGTGTCTCGGAAGCATCAGTGACCGTCGACGGTGAGGTCGTCGGCGAGATTAACTGCCCGGACACCGGTGGCCTCCTGGCCCTGGTAGGCATCGCCACTGCCGATGCTGACGACCCAGCGCCCAAGGTAGAAAAGATGGCGCGCAAGATTGCAGAGCTGCGCATCCTGGACGGTGAAGTCAGCGTCGAAGAAGCCGGCGCGCCGGTGCTCTTGGTCAGCCAGTTCACTCTCTATGGCCGCACTGCGAAGGGCCGTCGCCCTTCCTGGTCCGATGCGGCGCCGGGGTCGGTTGCGGAGCCGTTGATTGAAGACATCGCAAAGCAATTGCGCGAGCGTGGCATCCAGGTCGAGCAGGGCCGCTTTGGCGCGATGATGAAGGTCGCTTCAGTCAACGAAGGCCCCTTTACTGTGCTGGTAGAGACCTAGGTCTCACCCCCAAAAAGGTGAGGTTTTTCACGGCCTTAACGATAAAGTGAATCAAAACCGTCAAGCGGGGAACTAACTGATTGGGAGCGCCGTTGTACAGGGTGCATACAGGCGACAATTTCAGGAGGCTCTAGATGACCAAAGCATCTGCCCGCAACGCCCAGACCAAGGACGACTCCGAACAGGAAGTCGACCGCGGATCACGCCGCAATCAGACCAACGACAACCCTTCGGCTGACCTGGTGCGCGTCTACCTCAACGGCATCGGCAAAACCGCCCTGTTGAGCGCTGAAGACGAAGTGGAACTCGCCCAGCGCATCGAGGTTGGCCTTTATGCGGAGTACAAGCTCAAGAACGCAGAAAAGCTCACCCGCGCTGAGAAGCGCGATTTGAAGATTCTGGCCCGCGACGGCAAGAAGGCTCGCTCCCACCTGCTGGAGGCAAACCTGCGCCTGGTGGTCTCCCTGGCTAAGCGCTACACCGGCCGCGGCATGCCGCTGCTGGACTTGATTCAGGAAGGCAACCTGGGCCTTATCCGCGCTATGGAGAAGTTCGACTACGCCAAGGGCTTTAAGTTCTCCACTTATGCCACCTGGTGGATTCGCCAGGCTATTACCCGCGGTATGGCCGATCAGTCCCGCACCATCCGCCTGCCTGTCCACCTGGTTGAGCAGGTCAACAAGCTCTCTCGCATCAAGCGCGAGATGTACCAGTCGCTGGGCCGTGAGGCGACCAACGAGGAGCTGTCGGAGGAATCCGGCATCGAAGAGGCCAAGATCGAGATGCTGCTGCGCCAGTCCCGCGACCCAGTCTCGCTGGATATGCCAGTCGGCACCGATGAGGAGGCCCCGCTGGGTGACTTCATCGAGGATGCAGAGGCTACCGATGCAGAAACTGCCGTCGTGGCATCCATGCGCCACTCCGATATCCGCAGCGTCATCGACTCGCTGGAAGAGCGCGAGCAGGACGTGATTCGTCTACGCTACGGCCTTGACGATGGTGTCCCGCGCACCCTGGACCAGATCGGTCGTCGCTTTGGTCTATCGCGTGAGCGCGTACGCCAGATTGAACGCGAAGTCATGGCCAAGCTGCGCGATGGCAACCGTGCGGATCGTCTGCGCGAGTACGCTTTGTAATTTGTCGCTGCTTATCCCCGGGACGACTTTGGAAACGAGGTCCCGGGGACCTTGTCGTTTTAAAAGCCATTTTGGGTGGAGTCCTCCTTTAGTTCCCCCTCCCCTCCGCACAACGGGGTTAATGTGCGCTAATGTTAGGTGTTAATTGTGCCGCCGCCTGGTGCGCGGCGTTAGTGCTTGTGAAGTTGCAGAAAGGTGTGCCACGTGCGAGACCTAGTCGATACCACCGAGATGTATCTGCGGACCATCTACGAGCTGGAGGAGGAAGGAATTACCCCTCTGCGTGCTCGTATTGCCGAGCGGCTGGAGCAGTCCGGTCCGACAGTGTCGCAGACGGTGGCCCGCATGGAGCGCGATGGCTTGCTGCACGTTCGTACCGACCGCAGCCTGGATCTGACTGAGCACGGCCGCAAGCTGGCGACTGCGGTGATGCGCAAGCATCGCCTGGCAGAGCGCCTGCTTACCGATGTCCTAGGCTTGGACATCCATAAGGTCCACGATGAGGCCTGCCGCTGGGAGCACGTGATGAGCGAAGAGGTCGAAAAGCGCATGGTTACTGTGTTGGAAGATCCTTCCCGCTCCCCTTTCGGTAACCCGATTCCGGCTCTCGATGAACTTGGTGTGAAGACCTCCCCACAGGAGTTTGGCACCCGCGCTATTGACTTACAGGACGGCGTGGAAACCCCGGCTACCATCGTGCAGATCAACGAGATTCTGCAGGTCGATGCCGATACCTTCCGCGAACTGCATACCGCCGGCATTCAGGTGGGCGCGGAGGTCACCGTGGTCAACCACAATGGCGCTATTACTTTGAAGACTGATTCGGGCGCGCAGGTGGAGCTGCTCGACGATTTGGCTCACGCAATTCGAATCGAGAAGAAGTAAAGGACATGAAACTCCTAGTTACTGGCGGCGCTGGCTATGTAGGCAGCGTCTGCGCAGCCGTGCTCATCGAAGCCGGTCACGACGTCACCATCATCGATAACTTCAGCACCGGCAACCGCGAGGCCGTGCACCCGCAGGCCACGCTCGTGGAAGGCGATGTCGCCGACAAGGCCGCCGAAGTCTTGGGATCTGATTCCTTCGACGGTGTCATTCACTTTGCGGCGCGCTCGCTGGTGGGCGAATCCGTCGAAAAGCCCGAAGAGTACTGGCAGCACAACGTGGTCACCACCCTGCAGCTACTCAACGCCATGCGCGATAACGGTGTGCAGAACCTGGTGTTCTCCTCTACTGCTGCCACCTATGGCGAGCCGGACCAGGTCCCGATTACGGAGGACATGCCCACCCAGCCGACGAACCCATATGGTGCAACCAAGCTGGCTATCGATTACATGATTTCTAGCTACGCCAAGGCTTATGGTCTGGGCGCGACGTCCCTGCGCTACTTCAACGTTGCTGGCGCTTATGGCTCCATTGGTGAAAACCGTGAGGTCGAAACTCACCTCATCCCCATCGTGTTGCAGGTTGCCTTGGGCCATCGCGACAAGATCATGATGTTTGGCGATGACTGGGACACCATCGATGGCACCCCGGTGCGCGACTACATCCACATCCGTGACCTGGCCGATGCACATGTGCTTGCCCTGGAAAGCAATACATCCGGTCAGCACCGCATCTACAATCTCGGCTCCGGCGATGGCTACTCGGTCAAGCAGGTCATTGAGATGTGCCGTAAGGTCACCGGACACGAGATTCCCGCTGAAGTGGCCCCGCGTCGCGCCGGCGACCCGGCTACCTTGATTGCGTCGTCGGATAAAATCCGCGCGGAGCTGGGCTGGAACCCAACCCGCACGGACTTAGAAACCATCGTCACCGATGCGTGGGAGTTCACCCGCAATATGGGCGACAAGGCGCATTCCGCAAAGCGCGTTTAAGCTGACTTCTTTTCTTCTTCGCCGGCATCCGCTGTGATGTCGGCGAATTCGTGTTCAAAGAAGGATTCCGTGTCCGGATATTCTTCTTCCCAAACGTCGATGCCTTCTTCGATATCGTCATCCTCCCAGTAGTCGGCGTCCTCGTGGTCGTCGAGGACCTGCTTTTGTGCGGTAATGCTGCCGCTTTTGAGGTTGGCGACGGTTTCGTCGATAAGCCCTGCTTTGTAGCTTTCATGCAGCAGCTTAGTTAGGTTGTGCTCCGGAAACTCTTCCAGCGCAGTATTCAACGCCGGGTTGGCGTACTTGGAATTCTCCCCGGCCATGCTCACCCCGGCGAACAGGCAGAGCGCATTGGCACGAATGGTGCCGGTAAAGGTCTGTGCCGCAGCAAGCAGGGCATCTGCGGCAACCTCTGGTTCCTCAAGCAGCTCGCGGATGATGAGGTCACGGCTCCAGGTGGTGGCCAACCAGCTGCCGATAACGGTTAGCACGCTGGAATCGGTACGGATATCGACGCTCTTGCGGGTCTTATCCAAGATGACCGGGACGGTCTCGATGAACTCATAGGGAGTGACACCGCAGCCAATGGAGGGGCCATCGGGAGACTGCATGCGCATATCCGAGGCAATCTCGTAAGCCTCGCGGTCCATTGACTTGATTTCGTCGGCACTGAGGAAGGGGTTCTTTTCAAAGAAGATGCTGAAGTGTTCGTCGCGATCCAGATCGGGCAGGTTTCCTTCCGCGATGCAGCGGCGCATGGTCTCAGAGTCAGTGATGTTTGGGATGGTGCCGCGTGCCCAGTCGCGCATGAGGCCTTCGCCGGTCTGGTTGTGGAAGGGACCGAAGAGCATCGAGTAGGGCGCGCCCACAGAGATTTCTGGGGTGATCCAGGCAGCGGTGATGTCAATCGTTTCGTGTTCGGTGGTCAGTCCCATCAATACGTCGATGAGGTGTTCGGTGTGGTGGTGGCAGTAGCTGCCAATGACGAAGGCGAAGATGGCTTCGCAGTTAGGGGTTTGCAGCGGAGTGGCGATGTGGTCGAGGAGTTCTTCGGTTTCTTCAGCGTTGACGCGGATGAGCGGGCCCAGACAGGTGCCCTTGTCGGTGTTTTCGACGGTGATGAACAGGACGGAGTTGGCGGGATAGAATCCTAGGATTCCAGGGACGTTGGCCAGGATGTGGCCGGGTGTATCGATGGGACTTGGGGTCTGTGTTGTGTGTGTCATGACTTCACTGTCTGCCAGCCTGCCCCGGCGCGCCAAGGGAGAATTTTCAAAAAGGGCCAAATCTGTGGATAACTCCCCGAATTCTCGCCAAAGTGGAAGTTATCCACAGCTGCCGCGGCATGGCGGGTGGCAGGCCGGTGAGATTTCCGGCAGAATTGGTTACTCCCTAAAACCGTGTAGCGCCCAGTCGGGAATATTGAGCGCGGTAACACTGTTGATTGGGGTATATCCAAAGGAGGTTTACAACATGCACGATGATGCACGGCGCATGTATGAGCTGGAATATCCAGTACCTGCAGTTAAAGACGAGTCTCCCGAGGGATCGGGCCCAACGCTGATTGTGGCCATGCATGGCTACGCGGATGCCGGTTTGGCAGTTGAGGCCAGTGCGGATCACCTCAAGGCAGCACTCGAGTCACGCCAGGTTGTCTCCTTTAACAACGATGAGCTCATTGACTATCGCTCGCGCCGTCCTGCGGTCACCCTCGACAACGAGCGGGTGATTGATGTCGAACCAGCCGAGCTGGGCATTAAGGTGTTGCGCGATAACTCGGGCAAGTCCTTCCTGCTGCTCTCTGGTCCCGAGCCGGACCTGCGTTGGGAGGCGTTTAGTGATGCGGTGGTTAACCTCGTCGAGAAGTTCGACGTGTCCAACACCATCTGCCTCTACGCCGCGCCGATGCCGGTGCCGCACACCCGCCCGCTGGTGGTGTCTGCACACGGCAATAACCCGGAGTTAGTCCAGCACATGTTCAAGCTGGATTCGAAGATGATGGTGCCGGGTTCTGCCTCGCTGTCTATTGAGAAAGCTCTGGATGAAAAGGGCCGCAACGTAGCAGGTTATACCGCGCACGTGCCGCACTACTTGGCGTCGTCGCCTTTCCCGCATGCGACCTACCGCCTGCTGGATTCGGTGGTTAATTCCGCACACCTCAACGTGCCCCTCGGCGCGCTGGAAGGCGACATTGAGCGCGTCAATCAGCAGCTCGAGGAGCAGGTCCTGGATTCCGACAGCGTTACCCAGGTAGTCCACCAGCTCGAAGAGCAATACGACGAGTTTATGGAGCGCTACCGTAACGAAAACCCGCAGGCGATCATGCCGGGTGAGGAATCGCTGCCGACGGGTGAGGAACTCAGCGCAGAATTCCAGCAGTTCCTTGCGGACTTGGATGACCCAGATGAGCATCCTGGAGATTTAGGCGACGACCAATAGTCTTCGCCCTCCTACGCCCCCATCACCTAAGGTGGTGGGGGTGAACCTTTCTCAGATGTTGCCAGATCTTGCCGAAGTCCCATCCTCGCTGATCGATGAAGCCGTATGGGATACCTTCACCAACTGGACGGAGCAGCGTGGCATTTCGCTGTATCCGGCACAGGAGGAAGCTTCCTTAGGAATTCTGGCAGGTGACAACGTCATTCTGGCCACCCCGACCGGTTCGGGTAAGTCCATGGTGGCTAATGCCGCGCACTTTATTGCACTCGCCCGAGGCCAGCGCAGCTTCTACACCGCGCCGATTAAGGCACTGGTGAGCGAGAAGTTCTTTGCGCTCTGTGAGATTTTCGGCCCCGAGAACGTCGGCATGATGACTGGCGATGCCACCGTCAACGGCAAGGCCCCCATTATTGCCGCCACCGCGGAGATCGTGGCGAATATTGCGCTACGCGATGGTGCTGATGCTGACATCGACCAGGTGGTCATGGATGAGTTCCACTACTACTCCGAGCCAGAGCGCGGCTGGGCCTGGCAGGTTCCACTGCTAGAGCTTCCCGATGCCCAGTTCTTGCTCATGTCCGCCACCTTAGGCGATACCAAGTGGTTGGAAGACGACCTGACCAAGCGCACCGGCCGGGACACCAACCTGGTAGCTGGTTCTGAGCGCCCCGTCCCGCTGGATTTCTCTTATGTCTTCAGCGCAGTCCACGAGACTCTGGAAGAATTGCTGGAGAACAAAAAGGCACCGGTGTACGTGGTCCACTTCTCCCAGCGCGAAGCCGCCGAGCGCGCACAGGCGCTGACCTCACTGTCTGGGGTTATTACCAAGGAAGAAAAGGAAGCTATCGCCAATGAACTGGGCGATTTCCGCTTTACGACGACCTTCGGCAAGGATCTTTCCCGCCTACTGCGCAAAGGCATTGGTATCCACCACGCGGGCATGCTGCCGAAGTACCGTCGCGTCGTCGAAAGGCTGGCCCAGAAGGGTCTGCTGAAAATCATCTGTGGCACAGACACCCTGGGTGTGGGCATTAACGTGCCGATTCGCACCGTGCTCATGACGGGTCTGGCGAAGTTCGATGGCACCCGCCAGCGCATTCTGAAGTCGCGTGAATTCCACCAGATTGCGGGCCGTGCAGGCCGTGCCGGCTACGACACCGAGGGCACCGTCGTAATTGAGGCCCCGGAGCACGAAATCGAAAATGCCAAGGCCCGCCGCCGCATTGGCGATGACCCGAAGCGACTGAAGAAGCTCAAGAAAAAGTCCGCGCGCACCGGTGAGGTCACCTGGTCCGAAAAGACCTACGCACGGCTTATCGATGCCGAACCCGAGCAGCTGACCTCCCAGTTCCGAGTGTCGAACTCGATGCTGCTTAACGTGCTGGCTCGCCACGGCAATGGCTACGACCACATGAAGCACCTGCTGCGCGATAACCACGACACTCGCGCTAAGCAGAATGCGGATATCCTCACCACGATTGAGCTCTTCCGCGGCTTGCTGACTTCGGGGGTGGTGCAAAAATCCACCAAGGGCTTGGATATCTACGGTCGCCCCTACCACTTGGTGCGCGAGCTTCCGCGCGACTTCGCGCTGAACCAGCCTCTCGGACCATTCGCGCTGGCAGCGCTCACGCTGCTGGATCCGGAGGAAGATACCTACACCCTGGATATCATCACGGTCTTTGAGTCGATTCTCGATGACCCGCGTCAGGTACTCCAGGCGCAGCAGTCGCAGCGCCGCGGTGAGGAAATCGCAGCGCTCAAGGCGGAAGGTGTGGACTACACCGACCGCATGAACATCGTCGAAGACATCACCTGGCCCAAGCCGCTCGAAGAGCTGCTGGAGCAGGCCTACGACACCTTCTGTGAGGGCAATTCTTGGGCCAAGGATTTCGAGCTACGCCCGAAGTCGGTACTGCGCGACATGTTGGAAAACGCGATGACGTTCTCCGATCTCATTGCCACCTATCGCCTGGCACGTTCTGAGGGCGTTGTGCTGCGCTACCTGACCGACGTGTGGCGCACGCTGAAGCAGTCCGTGCCGAGCGAGTACATGACCGATGAGCTGGAAGACATCATCGAGTGGCTGGGCGAGCTCATCCGCCAGGTTGATTCCTCCCTGGTCGACGAGTGGGCAGAGATGACCGGTGAGGACTCGCCTATCGACGAAGAAACCCTCAACCGCGAGCTCGCCTTCGGCGTCGACGACCCCACGGCTCTTACCGCCAACCGTCGTGTTTTCGGCATTATGGTGCGCAACTACATGTTCCGCATCGTCCAGCTGTTCGCACTGGAGAAGGAAGAACAGCTCGAGTTCATGCTCGAGTACCTCGATGACGTTCCGGACTTCGGTGCGGCTCTCGATGAGTACTTCGAAGAATACGACGACATGGACACCGGTCCCGAGGCCCGCGGTCCGGAGTTCTACCGCGTCGAAGACGACTCAGACCGCCAATGGAAGGTCCGCCAGGTCGTCAAGGACCCGGTCGGCGACCACGGCTACCAGTTCAGCGCCATTGTCGACTTGGATGCCTCCGATGAGGCCGGTGAGGTGCGCTTGGCGGAGTTGAATCTGGAGTACTAGCTGCGGGCATCGGAAAGCAGGAGTGCGTGCGTGACCCCGTGACAAGCCGCAGCGATACGCACCGCCTCCCACACTTGTTCTGGGTTAAGGCCTAGCTCCTGCGCGGTCGCAGCATGCGCGCGCAGGCAGTCCTTGCAACCGTTGATGGCCGACGCCGCGACGGCACTCAGCTCCACTGCCGGATCGCGCGGCAGTCTCGCCATACCGGTGCGCAAGCCCGTGCGGACCTCGGTGTCCAACCACTCTTTAGCGCGGAAGGCGATGTTGCTCGTTGCCATGGCTACAGCCGCCTGGCTTGCATGATCGATGGTTTCTGCCGGGACGTGCGCGGCGGCATCGTCAAGTACTGCACGCAAGAAACGCTCATCCCGAATGGCGACTGCCGCGCCGATGAAGGCACTCCAGCGCTGCTGCAAATCCAGCGTCTTAGAGCCCAGCACCTTCTCCAGATTGCGCACCTGGTCACGGGCGGAGGTAGGCAAGGTTTCTAGAAGGTCTATCAGCGACATCCCCAAGTCCAATCTGCCGGTCTTAATAGTCACAGCTTAGCTAAAATGTTAAAGTGATAAGTATGCACAATAAAGAGTACCGCCCTACCCTTGCTCAGCTGCGAACTTTTGTGACGATTGCCGAGAACAAGCACTTTGGTACTGCAGCCCAGAAGCTGGAGATTTCCCAGCCCTCGCTGTCCCAGGCACTCGTGGCACTGGAGCAGGGTCTGGGCATTCAGCTCATTGAGCGCTCGACCCGCAAAGTCATTGTCACCCCGGCGGGCGAAACTCTTCTCCCCTACGCCAAGGCCACCTTGGAGGCCGCCGATACTTTCGTGGCCAATGCCCGCGGTGCCACCGGTACTCTGTCTGGCCCGGTGACCATCGGCATCATCCCGACCGTGGCACCATACATTCTTCCCGACCTGTTGTCCGCGATTGAGGAAGAATACCCGGAGCTCGAACCGCGCATTGTGGAAGAACAAACCCAGTACCTGATGGATAAGTTGCGCAATGGCCAGATTGACCTGGTGGTTGCCGCACTGCCGACCGAGTCCGTCGGTGTGGTGGAGGTTCCGCTGTATACCGAGAAATTCGCCGTGGTCACCCCGAAGGACCACAAGCTGGCAGGCCGCGATGATTTGAGCATCAAGGACCTCGACAAGCTGAATTTGCTCCTGCTTGACGATGGCCACTGCCTCCGCGACCAGATCCTCGACCTGTGCCGCAATGCGTTGGTCAATCCATCGGAAGCCAGCAACGCTGTAACCCGCGCGTCGTCGCTGACCACCATCATCCAGCTCGTCGTCGGCGGCCTGGGTGCCACCCTGATTCCGGAATCGGCTATCTCGACCGAGTGCCACCACCCGGGTCTGGCAGTGTCTCGCTTTAACAAGAACGTCACCGCCGAACGCGAAATCGGCCTGGTCTACCGCGCCTCTGCCGCCCGCGGCGAAGAGTTCCGCAAGTTCAGCGAACTCATCGTGGACTCCTACAACCACGCCATCGAGCGCGCCCGCGAATTCTAACTGGCTCTGCTCACGCAGAGCCAGCAAAGCACAAAGAAATCCTCCGTCCCAGCACATCGCCGGGAACGGAGGATTTATCTGTTTTTAAGCAGCCGGTACTGGACCACCGGTGCACTGGCGGTACAAGTGCGCCTGTCCCAGCATCAAGGCCGGGCCAATCACAATCGCGCCCAAACCCAGGGTGATCAGAATGCCGATGCCACACACAAAGTTGAGCAGCAGGAAGACCAGCAGCTGGCCGTAGTTGTTCTTGCCGATGTTAAAGCCGACCTTGAAGGCGCCAGTAAAGCCCTTGCCATCGATAGCAGCCCAGCTCATGAACATGATCAGCGGCTGAATGAAGAACATGATGAGCATCATCACGAACAGAATGCCGAAGACGGTTCCCACTGCAGCAAAGACGTCTTCTTCTGTGGGCTCAGCACCGCCTGCGCCCATTCCGACGGTAGCGGCGAGAATACCCATCATCGGAACCATCACTACCGCAGCGCCGATAATGCTGATGACGATTTCGACACCGATGGTAGGTAGCCACGGGATGTTCTTGCCCAGGTAGTTCCAGCCTGTACGCGGGTCATCCACCTGAAACAGAGCCAGACGCATGACCAGCAGCGCAAGCACCATGGACACGATCATGGACAAAATGTTCAGCACACTTACCGCCGCGCCGGCCTGACCGTTGTTTTCTTGGATGGCCGCCGGGACACCCATGAGCATGGCAACACCGAAGGAGACAGCGAAGAAAGCCAAAGCACCCAGAATCCACAGCTTAGCGTTGGAAAACGTCGCCTTAAAGCCCCACTTCAGTGCATCAATCGCACTGGGCTTGGTCGGCTGATAGGCCGGTGGCTGCTGGTCGTAGCCGGCGTAACCGCCGTAGCCTGGTGCGCCTTCCTGGTAGCCAGCGGCACCATAACCGCCCTGGCCGTAACCAACTTGGCCATAGCCACCTTGGCCGTAACCGTTGTCGCCAAAGCCGCCCTGGTTCTGCTGGGAGGAGTAGTCACCATAGGACGGCAGGCCACCGCCCTGGTTCTGGCCCTGCCCGTACCCCGGACGATCTTCCGGATGGTTGGTGGGCTGGTACGGATTGTTCTCCGAACCTGAGTTGTTGGAACCCTGGCCGTTGTCGTTAGGGCCTTGGCCGTTGTTGGCGTCCCTATTGGAATCGTCGAAAGGATTCGTCACGATCTTCGCACCTACTTTCCGCCGTGTTTAGTAATCCCTATAAAAGTTATGCGTGAGACAGTTTAACAGTACTTTTCGCATTAACGCTGAGTTGGCAAGGCTAGTAAGCTGTGCGATCAGCCATGAACACAAAACGCACTGCCACACAGGATAAGCCCCAGCTCTATAACGCGCTCGCTAACGTTTCTTTAAGCGCAGAGCGTAGCTTTCGACGCCGCCTGAAAAAGGCCCGCTCGCCGAAGGCATTAGCAGCAATTAGTGCAGATATTGATAAAGCAATTGCGCGGGTAGAAGGCATCGATAAGCGTGTGCCCGACATTGAGTACCCGGATTCTTTGCCGGTTAGCGCCCGCAAGGACGATATTGCTGAAGCAATTCGGGATAATCAGGTCGTTATTATCGCCGGTGAAACTGGTTCCGGTAAGACCACGCAGATCCCAAAGATTTGTTTGGAATTAGGCCGTGGCCGTCGTGGTCTGATTGGTCATACGCAGCCGCGTCGTCTGGCAGCGCGCACCGTGGCAGAGCGCATTGCCGACGAGCTGGGCCAAGACATTGGCGAGTCTGTGGGCTATGCGATTCGTTTCGACGACAAGGTCTCTGAATCCACGGCGGTCAAGCTGATGACCGACGGTATTTTGCTCGCGGAGATGCAGCGCGACCGTTTCCTCAACGCCTATGACACCATCATCATCGATGAGGCTCACGAGCGTTCGCTCAACATTGACTTCCTGCTGGGTTACCTCAAGCGCTTGCTTCCTAAGCGTCCGGACTTAAAGGTGATTATTACCTCGGCGACTATTGACCCGGAAAGCTTTGCCAAGCACTTCAGCGATGCCAAGGGTGAGCCCGCACCGATTATTGAGGTCTCTGGCCGTACCTACCCAGTCGAGGTGCGCTATCGTCCACTGGAATTTGAAGCCGGCGGCAAGCTGGTCAACCAGGACCCGCTGGATGGTCTGTGTGAAGCCATTGAGGAACTCATGGCCGAAGGCTCCGGCGATATTTTGTGTTTCTTTCCCGGCGAGCGCGATATTCGCGATGCCATGGAAGCAATCGAAGGCCGCAAGTGGAAAGGCGTGGAGGTCACTCCCCTGTTTGGTCGCCTCTCCAATGCTGAACAGCACCGGGCTTTCCGTCCGCACTCCGGCCGTCGCATCGTGTTGTCGACCAATATTGCAGAGACCTCTCTGACGGTTCCCGGCATTCACTACGTCATCGATACTGGTACTGCTCGTATCTCGCGTTATTCCACCCGCACCAAGGTCCAGCGCCTGCCGATTGAGCCGATTTCGCAGGCTAGCGCCAACCAGCGCTCGGGTCGTTGCGGTCGTGTCGCCGACGGCATTGCTATCCGCCTGTATTCGGAGCAGGACTTCGAATCCCGCCCGGAATTTACTGACCCGGAAATCCTGCGCACTAACCTCGCGAGCGTCATCTTGCAAATGGTCTCGCTGCGCTTGGGCGATATTTCCGACTTCCCCTTCATCCAGCCACCTGCGCAGAAGGCTGTGCGCGATGGTCTGTTGCTGCTGCATGAACTGGGTGCCTTGGATGGCAGTGAAAAGCACGGCCTGCCGGTACTGACCAAGGTGGGCAAAGACTTAGCCCGCATCCCAGTCGACCCACGCATGGCTCGCATGCTGGTTGAGGCTGCCCGTTCCGGTTGCTTGGACGATGTCATCGTCATCGTGGCTGCTATGACCATTCAGGACGTGCGTGAGCGCCCCCTGGAATTCCAGGCTCAAGCCGACCAGAAGCACGCCCGCTTCAAGGACAAGACGTCGGACTTTTTGTCGATGCTCAAGCTGTGGGACTACGTGCAAGAAACCCGCAATGAGAAAAGCGGTAATGCCTTCCGCAAACTGATGAAGGCTGAGTTCCTGCACTACATGCGTATCCGCGAGTGGTTCGACCTGGTGCGCCAGCTGCGCGATGTTGCCAAGCAACTCGGCTGGACCACCCGCGATAAGGAAGCCACCGAGCGCCGCCCAGACGATATTCACTTAAGCCTGCTCTATGGCTTGCTGTCGAACATCGGTGCCCGCGATGGCAATTCCAAGGAATTTCAGGGTGCGCGCAATACGCGTTTCCTCATCTTCCCCGGATCCTCGCTATCGAAAAAGCCCCCGGAGTTCGTCATGGCTGCCGAACTCGTGGAGACCTCCCGCCTATGGGCACGCGATGTTGCTGCCATCGATCCGACCTGGGTAGAAAAGCTGGGCGCTAACCTGCTCAAGCACAACTACTCCGACCCCATCTGGTCGCGGAAGCGTTCCTCCGCTCTGGTGACGCAACGCTCCACGCTCTACGGCGTGACCGTGGTCGCGGACCGTCAAGTGCCTTATCACCGTGTGGATCCGGTTGCGGCACGCGAGATGTTTATTCGCCACGCACTCATCGAAGGTGACTGGAACACCCACCACCACTTCTTCCACGACAATGCTCAAAAACTAGAAGAAGCCGGCGAGTTTGAGGACAAAGCCCGTCGCCGCGGTCTCGTGGTCGATGAAGACGTTCTCTTCGACTTCTACGACCAGCGCCTGCCGGAGAAAATCACTACCGGACGCCACTTCGATTCCTGGTGGAAGAAAAAGCGCAAGCAACAACCTGACTTGCTCGACTTTGATCCTTCCAACCTGGTGGAAGACACCCAGGACATCACTGAAGAAGCTTTCCCGGACCGCTGGCTGTCTGGTTCCATCGACTACGACCTGCAGTACAAGTTCGAACCTGGCGACCCGCTCGATGGTGTCACCATGCTCGTTCCTGTCCCACTGCTTGCCGGCCTGGATCCCGAAGGCACCGACTGGCTCGTCCCGGGTCTGCGCCAGGAATTAGTCACGGAGATGATTCGCTCGCTGCCAAAGGCCCTGCGCCGCAGCGTAGTTCCGGCACCGGAGTTCGCCGACCGTGCGCTGGAGCGCCTTATTCCTTACCAGGGTTCTTTGGCGCAGCAGCTTGCCGATGTCTTACGTGAGCTTGGTGGTCATGGCATCAACGCCAGCGACTTCCGTCCTTCCGCACTGCCGCCGCATCTGCAGATGAACTTTGCGGCGGTAAACAAGAAGGGCAAGATCATCGACTCCGATCGCGACCTTGCCGCTCTTGTCGAGCGCCAAGCAGGACACATCAAGTCCTCGGTCTCGCGTGTGGGCAGCAAGTCTGAAGCACCTGCGGTCAAGGAATGGACCAAGGAGAACCTCGGCACCATCGACGAGGAAGTCACCACGGTCGTCGACGGTCACGAGGTCACCGCCTATCCGGCGCTCGTGGCGACCGAAGAAGGCGTGGAACTGAAGGTTCACCCGACCAAGGCTGCTGCCGAAGCATCCATGATCACCACCACGCTGACGCTGTTGATGAAGGACATCTCCGTCAACGCACAACAGATGGTCAAAGGCCTTCCACTCCAGCAACGCGTGGCGGTGGACTCCTATCCACACGGTGGTGTGCAGGGCCTGGTCAACGACGCACGCATTGCCGCAATCCGCGACCAAATGATGGAAGCAGGCGGGCCGGTGCGTTCCCCCGAAGAGTTCGAAGCACTCAAGAACAAGGTCAAGCCCGCTGTTCCCGGTGCTGTACGCCAAGCAATCGTGGCCATTGCACCAGGACTGGTGGAGTACTCCAACCTCAAGGCGGAGCTTGCCAAGTGGGAAGGCCCAGCTATCGACGATATGAACGCACAACTGGACTTCCTGCTCCCCCGCAATGCGATTACCGTGCACGGTATGGCTCACCTGCGGCATCTCCCCCGTTACCTGCAGGCAATGAGCATCCGTCTCGATGAGATGGCCACCGACCCGGATCGCGACGCTGACCGCCAGGCAGAAGTCGATGAGGCAAAGGCGTATCTGAAAAATCGCCTGCGTGGCCTTCCATCAGGACGAGAAAAGACCCGTCAGGTCAAGGACATCTACTGGATGACTGAAGAACTACGCGTCTCACTGTTCGCACAGCGACTGGGCACCGCGCACGCAGTGTCCCTACGGCGCGTACAAAAGGCAGTAGATAAGCTGCGCTAAAAGTCTTCGCGATCGCGTCGGCGCATAAGGCGAATCTCAGATTCGAAGTCGTCGGCGCTTTCGAAGGACTTATACACAGAAGCAAAGCGCAGGTAGGCAACCTCATCGAGGTCGCGCAGTGGCTCCAGAATAGCTAGGCCAATGTCATTGGCATTGACCTGCGAGGAGCCATGATGGCGAACAGTTTCTTCGACCTGCTGGGCAAGCTTTTTCAGCGAGTCATCGGAGACATCGCGGCCCTGGCAGGCACGGCGGACACCGCGAATGAGTTTGTCGCGGCTGAAAGGTTCCGCCAGGCCGTTGCGTTTGACGACGAGAAGCACGGCCTTTTCCACCGTGGTGAAGCGTCCCTTGCACGATGCGCATTCACGGCGGCGGCGAATCGAGGTGCCTGCATCGACTACGCGCGAATCAATAACGCGTGATTGTTCATTGTGACAAAAGGGGCAATACACGGCGGAGGCTACCTCACAAGCTGACGGAAATAACTGTCAGCTTTAGTGTACGTCGGCAGAAACCACTGCCCCGACGGAGGCACCCGTTGCCGGAACGTCGGCTGGTTCGCTAGCGCCACCCAAACCGGCAGCTACAGTGCCGAAGAATACTGCACCACCAAAAACGGCACCCAGAAGATAGTTACCTATGTTCGAAGAAGTACGACGCTGGTTTACGCGATTAGCCGATTTCTGTACACCTGGTAACTCTGTTCGATTCGAACGGGCCTCACCGATGCGCAGTGTGCGAACACTGGATGCAGGATGCGAGTAACGCGAGGTGTAAGAAGCCCCAGGACGGATATCCCACACGGCTGCAGGAGGAACGACAGATGCCTGCGGAGAACGACGTGCGGAGCGGCGGTTTTGCGGGTCAAGTGCGAGAGTCATTTCTATTTCCTTTCTGAGCCTGCCGTGATGATAAGAAACTTCCCTGACACGGCCGGCCAAGTCATTCGCCAAACTGTTCGAATTAGCTGGTATGTTCGAGTTATAACAGGCGTTCGAAAATTTGTCTAGTCCTAGAACGAAATAGTCGAACATTTGTCCAGAACGTGATAGAAATGTAAGAAAGCACTTGACCCCCGCCTGAGGAGGCACCATGGCTCGCAAACCCGTCAAACCGACCGGCAAGCCCAACGAAGATTCACTCTCCGATCGCCAACGGCGCATTCTGGATGTGATTCGGGATGCCGTGATGCTGCGCGGTTACCCGCCAAGCATCCGTGAGATCGGTGATGCGGCAGGCCTGCAGTCGACCTCCTCGGTGGCGTACCAGCTCAAGCAGTTAGAAGAAAAGGGCTTCCTGCGCCGCGACCCGAACAAGCCACGTGCGGTGGATCTGCGCAATTACAACAATGAGGAAGCTCCGCGAAAGAACTCCCGCAAGCCAGTGGCAACCACTGAGGACACCCCACCGGAGGATTCTGAGGCTGCTTCTTACATTCCGGTCGTTGGTCGCATTGCAGCGGGTTCCCCAATTACTGCAGAAGAAAACATCGACACCTACTTCCCTATGCCGGGCGACATCCTCGGCGGTGGCGAGCTGTACATGCTGCAGGTGGTCGGTGACTCCATGCATGATGCGGGCATCTTCGATGGCGACTGGGTTATTGTGCGCTCCCAGGCCGTTGCTGAGGAAGGCGAATTCGTCGCGGCACTGCTCGATGGCGAAGAGGCTACGGTCAAGGAATTCCACCGCGACTCCTCCGGTGTGTGGCTGCTGCCGCACAATGACGCCTACTCGCCTATCAAGGGCGATGAAGCAGAAATCATGGGCAAGGTCGTCTCTGTCTTCCGCAAGCTTTAATCCTCCCCCTTTATCGGGCACTCCACGGATGTGGGCTGCCTTTTTCTTACCCCTGTACCCCCACCGCCGATTATTGGCGTCTACCTTGGCTTTTGGGGTTACTCCCGCTGCGAAACTTTTTGCTTGATGTTTATTCATGCCCGAAAGCAGTGGTTGTGTGCGGGGTTTCTGGAACAATAGACCCAGAAAGCAAAATAAACCGGGAGTTACTAGTTCGGACATAACAGTTACCGACACCCCCGCCACACGTCCTACAGGAGGGGCCGATGTACGCCGAAGAGCGGCGCCGCCAAATTGCTTCCCTGACCGCAGTGGAAGGCCGCGTTAACGTCACCGAGCTTTCGGAGCGTTTCGAAGTCACAGCTGAAACGATTCGTCGTGACTTGGCGGTCCTAGACCGCGAAGGTGTCGTCCACCGCGTGCACGGCGGTGCGGTCGCATCGCAGACCTTCCAGACTGCAGAGCTAACCTTAGATGCTCGTCAGCGCTCCGCCATTGGTGCCAAGGCTTCCATTGCCCGTGCGGCCATGGACTTTTTGCCCCAGGAATCCGGCAGCATCTTCCTGGATGCCGGTTCCACCATTAACGCGATGGCCGACCTTATCAGTCAGCAGCACAACACCTCGCCGTGCACTATCGTGACCAACTCGCTGCCGGTAGCACTCTCCCTGGCAACTGCTGGACTTCCCGAGGTACAACTGCTCGGCGGTACGGTGCGTGCAATTACCCAGGCTGTCGTCGGTGATACTGCGCTGCGCACCATGGCGCTGCTGCGCGCGGATGTCGCTTTCGTCGGCACCAATGCCTTGACCATTGACCATGGACTGTCGACTGCGGATTCGCAGGAAGCAGCCATCAAGTCGGCGTTTATCACCAATGCCCACAAGGTTGTGGTGTTGTGTGACTCGTCGAAGCTGGGTAATGACTACCTGGTTAGCTTCGCCTCTATTCGCGATATTGACGTTGTGATCACAGATTCCGCAGCCCCTGAGACTTTCGTCGAGGAACTGCGGAAGCATGAAATTGAGGTCATTATCGCCGAAGATGACTAGTCACGGTACTTTTCAATCAGCTCGCGCACTGCTTCGCGGGCTTCGCTCGGACCGCTGGAGGCTAGGGCGACATCGGCAAGCTTTTGGCACTGCTCCAAGGTCAGCTCGCTGACCTGTGCGCCCACGCCAGCCAAGGCAGTCGAGGCTGCGGACAGCGAGTTCACGCCCAGACCGGTGAGCACGCAGGCCAGCATCGGATCGGCGGCGGCCTCACCACAGACGCCCACGGGGACGTTGTTGTCATGGCCCACGACGCAGGTGTGCTGAATCAGGCGCAGCACGGCTGGCTGCCACGGGTCAGTGAGATAGGCCAGCTGCGAGGACAGACGATCGGCGGCCATCGTGTACTGGGTCAGGTCATTGGTACCGATGGAGACAAAGTCCAGGTGCGGCATGATGGTATCGGCCATGAGCGCTGCGGCAGGCACCTCAATCATCGCTCCAGCAACCAGGTTGCGCTCCCGGCACAGGCCCGCGAACCACTGCGCTTCAGCTGCGGTGGCCACCATCGGCGCCATCACCCACGTCGGCGCATTGTCGTCGCGGTTTTCTGCGGCCAGAGCAATCGCGTCTAGCTGACGGGTCAGCAAAGCCTCGTTGTCGCGGGCAACACGCAGGCCACGGACACCAAGTGCCGGGTTTTCTTCATCCGACATGGTGGCATAAGAAATCGGCTTGTCCGAACCTGCATCCAGGGTACGAACGACCACCTTGGATTCGGGATAGGCATTGAAGACCTTGGCATAGATGCGAGCCTGTTCTTCCACGGTCGGTTCTTCGCTGGCGGAGAGGAAGGACAGCTCCGTGCGGTAGAGGCCAATACCCTCAGCCACAGAATCAGAAGCGATACGGGCGGCATTGCCGTCAGCGACGTTGGCGAGCAGCTGTACACGGTGACCATCGGCAGTTTCTGCCGGGCCAGTCCACTGGGCGACCTTTTCGGCACGCTCGCGGTACTCGGCAACCGCCTGCTTGGAGGTTTCCTCGTCGGCACCAATGGTCACGTTGCCAACCGCACCGTCGACATAGAGCACCGTGCCGGCTTCAATATCACGCAGGCTCGCGCCCATCGCCACGATGCACGGAATATCGAGCTGGCGCGCGATAATCGCGGTGTGGCTGGTTGGGCCGCCGAGCTCAGTCACCAATGCCTTAATGTGTGCGGTGTCCAAGGTGGCGGTGTCGGCGGGTGCGAGGTCATCGGCAAGCAATACTGCTTCGCCCTCGACTGCTGGCAGGCCTGGTTCCGGCTCACCGCGCAGCTGCGCAATCACGCGGTCACGGACATCTTTTAAGTCTGTGGTGCGCTCTGCCATGATGCCGCCGGCAGCTTCAAACATGGTGACAAACTTGTCAGTTGCACCAACCACGGCGTACTCCGCAGTCTTGCCAGTACGCACACCCTTGCGCACCGCCTTGTGCCAACCGCGGTCCTTGGCCATACGCGAGGTCGCATCAAGGACCTCAGCGGCCTGACCATCGGCACCATTGGCGCGCTGCTCCAGACGGGATGCGACCAGGTCAGCAGCTTCGACAAAGCGATCGAATTCTGCATCGCGCTGTTCTTCGGGCACGGGC
This sequence comes from Corynebacterium camporealensis, assembly GCF_000980815.1. Classification (NCBI taxonomy): domain Bacteria; kingdom Bacillati; phylum Actinomycetota; class Actinomycetes; order Mycobacteriales; family Corynebacteriaceae; genus Corynebacterium; species Corynebacterium camporealensis. The sequence continues at coordinate 1,464,480 of NZ_CP011311.1, forward strand.
GTCGATGCTCCGGGAAGCTCCGGGCGGGGGCGGACCCACACGGCTTCGGCATACGCAATACCGGCTACCACGCCGGTTCCGGAGATGGTGGTTTCCTCAGCAGAACTCATAGTTTTCGCTTCTTTCATCAACGAGGGATCTCTATCTCAAGATCATCACAAAAGCGTCCAAAATGCAACGAAAACCACAAAAAGTGATTGACAAACCAACACAAACAGACAACAATCAGAAACAAACACAAAGTTTCTGTGTGGAAACGGATTTAGCGAAGGTGACGCCCTGACAATGATTTTGACGTTCACTCCCAACCCCAGCATCGATTCCACAATCGAGCTCAGCGAAGCGGTCCAGCCGGGCAACGTGCACCGCGCCTGCCGGGTGATTCAGCAGCCCGGCGGCAAAGGCGTCAACGTTGCCGCAGCCGTGCATTTGGCTCAACGCCCCACCTTGGCGCTCTTCCCGGCTAATGACAACGACATCTTCTTGCACCTCGTCAAAGAATCCGGCCTTCCTTTCCACAACCTGCCCATGTCAGAAGGCGTGCGCGTCAACACCACCGTCACTGACCCCGAGGGTGTCACGACCAAGCTCAACGGCCCGGGCCCACAACTGAAGCCTGAGCTCGCCGATGAGCTCAAGCGCACCTTAGTCAACAAAGCCCACGATGCCTCCTGGGTCGTCCTTGCCGGTTCCCTACCAGGTGGGGTGTCCGAATCCTGGTACTCCGACCTCATCGCCGCCCTGCGTGCGGAGGTCCCCGACGTTCGCATCGCACTCGATACTTCCGATGGTCCGATGCGCGCTGTGGCCAATGAACTGCATCGAGCTGCTCCCGATGTCATTAAGCCCAACGGCATGGAACTTGGCCAGCTTGCCGGTGTCGACGGCCTCGCCTTAGAGCACGCCGCCGCTACCGGCGATTATGAACCGGTTATTTCCGCCGCACGCCTCGTCGTCGCCCGCGGTATTCCGGAAGTACTCGTCACCTTAGGCGCTGCCGGCGCGGTATTGGTGACCGCCGACAACGCCTGGATCGCCACCCCACCTCCTAGTGAGGTGCGCTCGACTGTTGGTGCCGGCGATGCCGCTTTAGCTGGCTATATACTGGCGCGTAGCAGCAACGAAGACTACCCAGCCGCACTGGCGCGCTCGGTGGCCTACGGCACCGCCGCCACCGCCTTGCCTGGAACCCAATTCCCCTCCCCCGACGGCCTGGATATTGCAGGAACCGTCGTTACACCTGAATAAGGCCAAAGGACTTTGTGCCCATGTCTTCCCCGATTATCACCACCGACCTGGTGGCCTTGGACGCTGACTTTGGCAGCAGCGTCGACACTGTTATCACCGAACTTGCCACGCTGGTTCACAACACCGGTCGCGCCAGCGACATCGACGGTCTTGCCCAACCTGCCATCGAACGCGAAAACAAGGCTGGCACTGGCGTACCCGGCAAAGTTGCCATCCCGCACTGCCGTTCGGAAGCCGTCAGCGAACCCACCCTCGCTTTTGCCCGCCTGGCCAAGCCAGTCGATTTCTCTGGCCCTGACGGCGATGCCGAACTCGTCTTCCTCATCGCCGCCCCTGCCGATGGCGGCAAAGCCCACCTGCGCATCCTGTCCAAGCTTGCCCGCGCACTTGTTCGCGACGACTTCCTCAACACCCTGCGCGAAGCAACCACTGCCGACGAAATCGTCACCGCAGTCATGGAGGTCATCAACGCAGAAAAGCCACGCAAGAAGAAGCCGGCCGATAAATCGACCACGACCTCAGCAGGTACCGCAACCGCGGCAGCAGGAACCGCAGCGGCGGCATCGCAAAGCAGCGCATCCACCAGTGATGCCGACACTGACCCGAAGGCAGCGACTGAACAGCAGTCTTCGGGCAAGCGCACCCGCATCGTGGCAGTCACGGCCTGCCCGACGGGTATTGCGCATACCTACATGGCCGCAGATGCGCTAACGCAGACTGCTGACAAACGCGATGACATCGAGTTGTTAGTCGAAACCCAAGGCTCGTCGAATAACGAACCTCTGGCTGACGCTGATATCGATGCTGCTGATGCGGTCATCTTTGCCACGGATGTTGGCGTGCGCGATAAGGAGCGTTTCGCCGGCAAGCCGGTCATTGAATCTGGTGTGAAACGCGCAATCAATGAGCCGTCCGTCATGCTGGATGAAGCAGTTGCTGCAGCGAATAACCCGAATGCCCGCAAGGTTTCCGGCACGAAGTCCAACTCGACTCCGTCTGCTTCAGCGGATGCTGAAGCAGACGCTGGCCTGGGCTGGGGCAAGCGCATCCAGCAGGCAGTGATGACTGGCGTCTCTTACATGGTGCCATTCGTCGCTGCTGGTGGTTTGCTGCTGGCTTTGGGCTTCCTGTTTGGTGGCGCCGACATGGCCAATGGTTGGCAGGCCATTACGACGAATTACTCGTTGACCAACCTGCCGGGCCATGAGGTCGATGTTGATGGCACAATGATGAGCTTTGAACGCGCCGGATTCATGTTGTACTTCGGTGCGGTGCTCTTTGCCATTGGCCAAGCAGCGATGAGCTTTATCGTCGCGGCACTCTCCGGCTTTATTGCCTTTGCTCTGGCCGGCCGTCCGGGTATTGCACCGGGCTTTGTCGGTGGCGCGATTGCTGTGACTTTGGATGCTGGCTTCATCGGTGGTCTGGTCACCGGTTTGCTGGCTGGTCTGGTCGCGATGTGGATTGGTCAGTGGAAGGTCCCGCGCTGGCTGGGCTCACTGATGCCAGTCGTTATTATTCCGCTGCTAGCCTCGCTGGTCGTGGGCTTGGCGATGTACCTGCTGCTCGGCGCCCCACTGGCTGCCATCATGGAAGGCCTGCAGAACTGGCTGTCGTCGATGTCTGGTTCTTCTGCCGTACTGCTGGGCATCATTTTGGGCCTGATGATGTGCTTCGACCTCGGCGGCCCAGTCAACAAAGCGGCGTACTTGTTCGCGACTGCGGGTCTGTCCACGGGCGACCAGGCGTCGATGGAAATCATGGCTGCCGTCATGGCCGCCGGTATGGTTCCACCAATTGCGTTGTCGCTGGCGACCTTCCTGCGCAAGAGCCTGTTTACTCCGGCTGAGCAAGAAAACGGCAAGTCCGCGTGGCTGCTGGGTCTGTCGTTTGTCTCCGAAGGTGCTATCCCGTTTGCTGCTGCTGACCCATTCCGCGTCATCCCATCGATGATGGCTGGTGGTGCTGTCACCGGTGCCATCTCGATGGCTCTCAGTGTCGGTTCGCATGCCCCGCATGGTGGTATCTTCGTGCTCTTCGCTATTTCCCCGGCATGGGGCTACCTGCTGGCTATCGCTGCAGGTGTTGCAGTCTCTGCCGTCACGGTGATTGCTGTGAAGCAGTTCTGGCCAAACCGCGCTATTGAAGAGGCCGCAGGTCAGCGCAACGTAGCGGCATGATCTAATTACTCGTACACTCGTAAGTGCTAACGCACATCATGAAAGGAAATTATCATGGCTTCCAAAACCGTTAAGGTCGGCTCCTCGGTAGGCCTGCACGCACGTCCTGCTTCCATCATCGCCGATGCTGCCAGCGAATTCGACGAGGACATCTTCCTGAACCTGGCTGGCGAGGAAGAAGATGAGGAAACTGATGCAGCTTCCTCCCTGATGATTATGGCTCTGGGCGCAGAGCAGGGCGACGAGGTTGTCGTCACTTCCGAGAACGAAGAGGCAGTAGAAAAGATTGCCTCCCTGATTGAGCAGGACCTCGACTCTTAGTCTTTCGACTTCGAGGCATAGTTCTTACCTCACGGCTCGCGTGCGAACCGCCTCTCCCCGATTGAACTCACTATGGTTCAGCCGGGGAGATTTTTATGCCTACTTGGCCAGCGGCTGGCCTTCGCCAACATTGTGGTAGAGCCACTTCAGGGCTGGGTAGGCCAGGATGATGCCGACCGAGCCCCAGGCAATGCCTTCCAGCTCGACGCCGAAGACGCTTAAGGTCAGGTTGCCGATACCGGCGACCAGAGCGACGGCAGCGGTGGTCAGGTTGACCGGGTTGTTGAAGTTGACCTTGTTATCAATCCAGATGCGCACGCCCAGCATGCCGATAAGCCCGTAGAGCACCAGGCAGGCACCTCCCAGTACGCCGGTTGGGATGGTGAAGATCAGTGCGCCGAACTTCGGGATGAACGCCAGGGCGACAGCGGTAGCGGCAGCCACCCAGTACGCAGCGGTGGAATACACACGGGTTGCGGCCATCACGCCGATGTTTTCAGCGTAGGTAGTCGTTGCAGAACCACCGAAGCCACCGGCCAGAGAGGTCGCCAGGCCGTCGGCGATAAGGGCATCGCCAGCCAAGTTGTCCATGTTGCGCTTGGTCATTTCGGAGACAGCCTTGACGTGGCCGACGTTCTCCGCCACCAAGACGACGAGTACCGGCAGGGCCACGGCGATGGCAGACATGTTGAATTCTGGCGTATGGAAGTCCGGCAGACCGATCCAAGCGGCTTCGCGAATGCTGTCGGCAGCGCCCTCCTGAAGATTGCCGGTAAGCGCGGCGAAGATCCAGCCGACAACCACGCCGATGAGGATGGACAGGCGGGAAAACATTCCGCGGGAACCAACGGTGCCGGCCAGAATCACAAACAAAGTGACGGTGGCAACCAGTGGCTGGCTGCTGAAGTTGTCCGTGGCGGTCGGTGCCAGGTTCAGGCCGATAAGAGCCACGATGGCGCCGGTAACAGCCGGTGGCATGATGGCGTCGATAACTTTGCGGCCTGCGGCTTTGACGATAAAGCCGATAACCATCAGCGCTAGACCGGTGACCAGGATGGAACCGGTCTGTGCCGCAATGCCGTGCTGCTGCGACGCAGTCAGCGGGGCAATAAAGGCGAAAGAAGAGCCCAGGTAGGAAGGCAACCGATTACGAGTAATCAGCAAGAAAAGCATCGTGCCGATACCGGAGAACAACAACGTGGTGTTCACCGGGAAACCGGTCAAAGTGGGCACCAGCAAGGTAGCGCCGAACATGGCGACTACGTGCTGCATTCCGATGCCGATGGTGCGCGGCCAATCCAACCGCTCATCCGGTGCGACTACCGCACCGGGCTTTACATGTTTGCCGTCGCCGTGCAGGCGCCATCCTAAAGTACTCACGGGCATTTATTATGCCCATCACATAACGCTGAAGGAAAACTCCAGAGTCTTAGGAGACGTGCTCGGTGACGAATTCATCGAGTTCACGGGCAACCACCTGCGGCAAGCGTACATCCAGCACGGTGCCTTCGGAGGTGTACTCCTCTTCGCGGACTGTGCCCTGGGCGTGGGCGCGGGCCACGACGTCACCGCGTGTAAACGGCACCAGCATGCGGACGTGGGCATCCTGGGAGTTGAGGAACAACTCCACACGGGCGGTGAGTTCTTTAATTCCCTCACCAGTTTTTGCCGAGACGTATACAACGTTGTCGCGATCGAGGACGTGGCGCAGCTCCGCCAGCACCAACGGGTCCGCCTGGTCGATCTTGTTGATCACGATGATTTCTGGCGGGGCCTCTTCCCCGGTTTCCTTCACGATGTCGTAGATGACCTTGTTGACCGCTTCAATCTGCTTGAGCGGGAAAGGATCGGAGCCATCGACAACGTGCAGCATGATATCTGCTGCCAGGACTTCTTCCAGGGTGGACTTAAACGCCTCGACCAGCTGGGTGGGCAGGTGACGCACGAAGCCAACGGTGTCGGTGAAGACGACCTGGCGGCCATCGGAAAGCTCTGCTTTACGGGTGGTCGGATCCAGGGTTGCGAACAATGCGTCCTCGACCAGCACGCCAGCACCGGTCATGGCATTAATCAGCGAGGACTTACCGGCGTTGGTATAACCAGCGATAGCAATCTGCGGGATGACCGATTCCTGACGGCGCGAGCGCTTGACTTCACGCGCGGTCTTCATGGATTTCAGTTCCTTGCGCAGCCGAGCCATCTCGGTGCGGATGCGGCGACGGTCGGTCTCAATCTTGGTCTCACCCGGACCACGCAGGCCCACACCGCCGTTGGAACCGGCACGACCGCCGGCCTGACGCGACAGGTTGCCACCCCAACCACGGGTATGGGTGTAGAGGTATTCCAGCTGTGCCAAGGAGACCTGGGCTTTACCCTCTTTGGACTTCGCGTGCTGGGCGAAGATATCCAGAATCAGCATGGTGCGGTCAATGACCTTGGTGTTCAGCGCACGCTCTAGCGCGCTGAGCTGACCGGGGTTGAGCTCACCATCGCAAACGACCGTATCGGCGCCAGTGGCCTGGACGATGTCGGCAAGCTCGCGGACCTTACCGGAACCGATATAAGTACCTGGGTCGGGTCGGTCGCGCTTCTGGTAGAGCATCTCAACCACATCAGCACCCGCGGTCTCGGTCAGCGCGGCAAGTTCTGCCATGGTGGCTTCGACCTCAGCGACAGTGCCTTCGGTCCACACACCAACCAAGATGACCTGCTCGAGACGCAGCTTTCGGTACTCGACCTCATAGCCATCAGTGGTGTCTTCAGCACGGATGTTGGTGTCTTTAGTAACCCGGCGGAAGGCATTGCGCTCGGCGAGATCGAGCTCGCCGGTGGTGGGTTCATCGGAAGGCTCCGCAATGTCTGGCTGCGGAGCGTTGTCGCGAAATGCTTGAGCAAGCAGTTCGTCGTGGGAAGGGTTCTTTTCAGAAGATGACGTCATATTGCTTCCTATTCTTGCACGATAGGAGCCAATAGCTGAATTAATCCGGAGCAGACTACAATAATTCGCATGACCACCAACGCGACCGATGCCGCATCGACTGCGGCGGCTTTGAAAGAACATGCGGAAATGCAGGCTTTGGGCCTGAACTTCGAACGCTGGCAAGAGGCCGTGGAGGCGGCTATTTCCACCGATCGCCTCAGCGTGACTGGTGAGGTGCGCGGCGGCCAGCTCATCGAGTTTGCCGACCCTGCTGGCGCGCTGTTACACATCCTGGCTGTGGAGCCATTTTCTACCTACGTCGGCTTCAACGGTGTTACCCAGGGCTTTGCTCACGTGAGCATGGTCAACGACGTCCTGGCGCACCTGGACATTGTCGATCCTTTCGGCAACAGCATTGCGCAGGCCACCGCCAACCTGGCACAGGGCCCGCTGCTGGCCGAAGAAGGCACCCAGCCCTGGCAGCAGATCGGCATTACGGCTCTTGGCCTGGCCGTCAAGGGCTACGACAACGCTGACGCTTACGAAGAACAAGAAGGCGAATACCCGGCCACCTTCCATTCGGAGGGCGCTGACATCGTCAACTCTGGCTCCGGTGCTGCTGCCCCAGGACCTGGCTGCACCTTTGCTGCCCGCGTGATGGAAGCCGAATGGCGCACCACGGAACTAACCGGTGAAAAGTTCATGCACCTGGTCATGGATGGAGTCTTCCCCTTCGACCTATGCCTGCCGGCATCCTTCGGCGACTTGCCTGCCAAGGATTCCATCCTGGCCGGTACTGCTCTGGTGACTGCTTCTGTGGAACTTCCGACCGGCGGCTGCGGCTCCGGTGGCGGTTGTTCTTGTGGTTCCGGCGGCTGCGCTGGCCACTAAAGTCCCCTCTTATCAATTAACGCGCTAAGCTATACACTTATACGCACACCGTATTGCACTAAGAGCCAGGCGAGGAGGCCGCATGCATATCCCATTCGTGGGCAATAATGCTCAGCGCCGCATCCTCGCCATGGTGCTCTCCCTAGTCGCCTGCTTAGCGCTCGTGGCTACCCTCAAACTTCCAGGGCTGTTAATTTCTGCCCTGCTTGCGCTGGCTGCCTACATCATGGTCAGCTCCCGCCCGGATGCCTCCGACCTCGCCAGCCTGCGCACCTCCATCGAACTTTCTGCCGAGGACCTCCAAGATGTCCTCGACGAGTTCAACACCTTCTGTAGTTCAGAAGACCCCAATATCGTTGCCGATCGCATGCTGCAACGCCCCGCGCTTGCCGATGCCGACTGCACCGACCCGGACATCTCCGCTTTCCACTACGAAAAGAACAGCGCCCAGCGCTTCCTGCGCCGACTAGGCCCGCGCCTATACCGCAGCGACGCCGAAACCGCCGAACTAGAAACCCTGCTTCGAGTCACCGACGAACGCGTCGAAGCACTCCAAGAAGCCTGGCTCAAAGCCCGCCGCTCCGCGGCCCAACTCGGCCCCGGCTACGGCGACGAATCGGCCGCCTAATTTCACGGACGACAGTTTTACAAAACTGTCGTCCCTTCGGCAACGATCTTCGACGGGCCAATAAGGCGTGAGCCGCCTTCAAAGATTTCGACGGTCACCGTGCCGCCAGGGACCTTCACATTGATGCTGCCGGTGGCTTGTTCTGCATCAGCCAATGCGGCGCGTGCTGCGGCAACAGTGCCGGTGCCGCAGGAACGGGTCTCTCCTACTCCGCGCTCGTAAACGCGCATGTTGACCTTGCCATCGTCGAGTGGGGTCACGATTTCGACGTTGACACCTGCCGGGAAGAACTCCGGATCGAATTCTGGTTGCTGCAAGTCTAGGTTTGCGAGTGCTTCAGCATCCAGGCCCGGAACCACTGCAGCCAGGTGCGGGTTGCCCATATCCACGCCCAGGCCGGCGAAAGACTGACCGGCGATGCGAACGGTGGAAATGCCGGTGACTTCTGGTTCACCCATCTCCACGCTGACGTGAGCGTCGTTGTCATCGCAGTCGCTGACGACAACCTGCTTGGCCCCGGCGCGCGTGCCGATGACGAACTCATCGCTATCCACCAGGCCACGGGAACGCACCCAGTGGGCGAAGACGCGAGTGCCGTTGCCGCACATCTCCGCAATGGAGCCATCGGCGTTGCGGTAGTCCATGAACCAGTCCTGGGCATCAACACCTTCAGGAAGACCGTCGATATCACCAGCGTTGACTAATGCCCCGGCGCGCACCACGCGCAAAAGGCCATCGCCGCCGATTCCGGCCTGGCGATCGCACAGTCGGGCAACGCGCTGCTCATTGAGATCAAGCTCCGCGTTTTCGTCGGGGATGATGACAAAGTCGTTTTCGGTTCCATGGCCTTTGGCAAACTTCATGCGCGCCATCCTACCCCTAAAGCACTGGAAACTACTGTGAACTACTCCAGGTGCTCGCGGGCTTGGGCGAAGGTATCGCCGGCAGCATCCAACCAGGTAATGCGCTTATCCCGGTTAAACCAGGAACGCTGGCGGCGCACATAGCGACGCGTGCCGGTAATCGTGCGCTCAACGGCCTCATCCCAGGTCAGCTCACCGCGTTGGGCTTGGAAAACCTGTGCGTAGCCAATCGCACGTCCCGCGGTGGAATCTTCGCGCAAGCCCTTGGCCTGTAGGTCTTCTACTTCGTCGACCAGGCCGCGTTCAAACATCTGGTGTGTTCGCTTTTCGATGCGCGGGTTGAGCCACTCTGCATTCGTCTTCAGGCCCAAAAGGCGCGTGCCCCAACGCGGTGCGGCATTCTTCGGCGGTTGGCTGGCTTGGAAAGGCTTGCCGGTTAATTCAATGACCTCGAGTGCACGCACGGTACGGCGGGGGTCTTTGTCTTCGATGATGCTGGCTGCTGCCGGGTCGATCTCGGCTAATTCGGCATGCAGCTTATCGATGCCAATCTCTTTCCGGCGCTGCTCATACTTCGCGCGAACTTCCGGGTCGGTCGGTGGAAACTGCCAGTCATCGACGAGTGATTGCACGTATAGCATCGACCCGCCGACCAGGATGGGCGTCTTGCCCCGGGACATGATGTCTTCTACATCTGCCACGGCATCGCGCTGGTAGCGCGCCACGGATGCAGTATCGGTCAGTTCCCACACGTCCAACTGGTGGTGTGGGATGCCTTCGCGTTCTTCTACGCTTAGCTTCGCTGTGCCGATGTCCATGCCCTTGTACAGCTGCATGGAATCGACGTTGACGACTTCCCCATCGAGGTGATGGGCCAGAGCCAAACCGAGTGCGGATTTACCCGACGCAGTCGGGCCGACCACGGCAATAGGAGTAGGCATGATTTAAACCTCCCATTCTGCGATGTAGCGTCCCACGCCCAGGCTGCTATCAGCAGCAACGAGGCGCACAGACTGCGGTTGAATCTCTGCCAGTTCGAGCCACAGCTCAGGTTCCACGACGCCCGCGTCCTGAAGCGGAAATGGCTGAGGCATCTCACCCTTCAATAGCTTTTGGCACCACTCATCAGCTGCGGGACCATCGTCTAGCAGCGCCAACGGGGCGCGCGGGGTGAGTCCGGCACTGCCGTCGATGACGAGGATGGTGAGGGAGGCATCGTCAAGCGTGCCCATGTGCTCCCGGGACTCATGGACTGGCAGATGCTCTAGGCCTGCGGCGCGTAGTGCGTAGTGGGCCATGATTTCTGGCAGGTAGTTACCGGCGCCGAGCTGTACGTGTGGTGCTCCCCAGGCGCGCAGGCTACCGGTATGAACGGTATGCCAGCGGGAGTTGCGGGAGGCAACGATATCGATGCCTGTGGTGTGCTTTGTGACTGCCGATTGCAGGATTTTACATAAAGAGTCCAGCAATTCCCGCGAGGCTGCATCGCCGGGGGCAAGCTCGACTGCCAACGCCGGGCTAGCGGGCATGACCACAAGTTTTTTCATCACCTGTTTATCCTAGTAAAAGTTTTGCAGGTTACCCGCACGGCTAATGCTTAGGCGGTACTGTTTAAGCAGTATTGTTTGGCAGCCGTGACGCGCGGCTAAGTTACACAAAGGACGGTGTCTGTCTTGTCTCCTATCCCTAATCCTGGTGCGATGCCACGGAAGGGCGCTAAAAAGCCCGTTGCCATGCAGCAGCCGCCGAAAAATGACCCTTCTAAGTTTGGTCGCGTCGATGATGAGGGCAATGTCTACGTCACCGATGCCAATGGTGAGCGCCTGATTGGCCAGTGGCAGGCAGGTACCCCGGCGGAAGGCCTGGCCCACTACGGTGCGCGTTACGACGATCTGTCCACCGAGATTGAGCTGCTGGAAGCTCGCCTGAAGGCTAACCCAGGTGAGGCAGAATCCATCAAGCAGACTGCTGCGGAACTGCGCGAGACCCTGCCGACTGCTGCAGTCATTGGTGATATTCCTGCTTTGGATAAGCGTCTGCAGACCGTCATGGATCACTCCGTGACCGCTGGTGAGCAGGCCCAGGCTGATAAGCAGCGTCGTCGTGCCGAAGCTATTGCCAAGAAGGAAAAGCTGGCAGAAGAAGCAGAAGAGATCGCGGAGAACTCCACCGAGTGGAAGGCAGCTGGCGATCGCATTCGCGCCATCTTGGAAGAGTGGAAGCAGATTCGCGGTATCGATCGCAAGACCGATGACCAGCTGTGGAAGCGCTACTCCCGTGCACGTGATTCTTTCAACCGCCGTCGTGGTTCGCACTTTGCTGAGCTCGACCGCAACCGTGCGGCAGCACGCAAGAAGAAAGAAGACATCATCGTCCGCGCTGAGGCCCTGCAGAACTCCACCGACTGGGGTCCAACGGCTCGTGCCTACCGCGACCTGATGGCTGAGTGGAAGGCCGCTGGTCGTGCGCAGCGCGATATCGATGACAAGCTGTGGGCACAGTTCCGCGCCGCTCAGGATCACTTCTTCAACGCCCGCAATGCGGTCAATGACCAGCGCGATAAGGAATTTGCTGCCAACGCAGAAGCCAAGGACGCACTGCTGGCCGAATACGACGCGCAGATTGACCCGGATAAGAACCTGCACGCTGCGCAGGAAAAGCTGCGTGAGCTGCAGGAAAAGTGGGAAGAAATCGGCTTCGTTCCGCGCAATCAGGTACGCGAGTACGAAGACAAGATTGCTGCTGTGGAAAGGCGTGTGGCTGCCGCGGAAGAATCCCAGTGGCGTCGCACCGATCCGGAGGCCCAGGCACGCGTCGCGCAGTTCCAGGACCGCGCCGACGAGTTCACCGCGCAGGCTGAAGAAGCTGAGTCCAAGGGCAACGCTAAGAAGGCACAGCAGCTGCGCGAGCAGGCCGCACAGTGGCAACAGTGGGCCGATACCGCCGCAGCAGCTGTCGACGACCAGTAGTGCAACTAGTAGAAATCGCCACCCCGCAGCTTTCCGGGACTGACTGGGAACCTGCCGATGCCGTGCGCACCTTCGTGTTCATGGCCAATCTGGCAGCCCAGGAAGCCTGCGGGGATGCTGCTGCCTCCACCTCCCCACAACGTGTCGTCCAACGCCTGCAAGGCTCCACGGAATCCCATACCTACCTCTTCGCCGTCATTGACGACGATGACGCACCACTCGCTGAGGTCGGCGAACTTGGCCTGCCCACCATTCCTGCCATCGAACCTAGCCCGGAGATGGACTACCTCGGCTTCATTCATCTCTCGCTACCTCTATTAGAAGAACGCGAGAACGCCGATATCGAATGCGTTCTTGACGCTCAATTCTTGCCGCTGCCCGGGCAAGCCCTTGATGACGACGGCTACGAGGTCGCCAACTGGATGGCACGCGCCGCACTCGAGCAAGCCCAGAAACTGGGCCGCAGCATCGCCCAAGTCGGCCTTCTGCATCCTCCCGAAGCCGACCCCAGCTACGACGCGATGTCACGGGTGTACACAGAACTCGGTTTTCAACGCAAGCATTCCGAAACCCAGCTGCAGATGGACATCCCCGACTCCCCTGCCGCACCACTACTGCCACAACCTCTGCGTGCAGAAATCTGGCCGGACTACTCCATCCCCGATGAGTACCTCGACCAAGTCCTCGAACTACTCACCATCGCCTCCACCGACGCCCACTACGGCAAACTACACGTCGAACCCATCCAATGGACCCGACAACGCCTCGCCGAAGCACACGCACGCCTGAGGCAACGCCGCTCCCACACGCTGTTAGTCGCCCTGTGCGAGCACAGCGGCACTAACAGCGATTCAAACGACAACAGCGCAGACATCGGAAACAGCGAAAGCAAGGACGCTCCGCGGATTGTGGCGCTGACAGAGCTGTCGCGGCACGAAGCAGCAGACCCGGAAGTCTGTGAATGGACCTTGACTGTCACTGCCCGTGGGCGCAGGCGCGCCGGGTTGGGCATGCTGGCCAAGCTGACCGCGTTGCATGAGGTCAATGGTTATTGGCCGGATGTGCGGCGAATCTACTGTTCAGTCGCTGACGACGACCCGGGAATGAATGCGCTCTACGAGCGACTGGGAGCACGCGCTATTTCGCGCAGCTCCGCCTGGGAGTTGGCGCTTTAGTCGGTGGCGTCCTCGTCTTCGCCGCGATGACGGCGGGCGGCGCGGGCGCGGCGGTCATCGATAAGCAGTGGGTTTTCTTCTTCCTTGATGGTGGCCTCAGACTGCATCTGGCCGACCTCATCGAGCTGGCTCGCCTCTTGGCGGGCAGCAGCATAAGCCTTTTCCTGCTCTGGGCTACGGCGCAGGGCGACCAGGCAGTAGGCCAGGAAGGCCAGGCCGTTGCCCAGTAGGAGTAGCCACATGCCGATTTGTGCGGCATCGGCAGTGCTGCCGCGGAACCAGAAGGCCCACAAGGAACCGAAGAAAGCGACGGTGACCATCATCCAGCCGACCAAGCCGAAGACGGCGCGGCGGGTGATAAGCGTCAGCGTGGTGAGAATGCCCAGGCCCACGACGGAAAGAACCATGGGGATTTTCTCCATCAAGCCGACTTGGACATCGCCAGGCGACACGAGTGCCTGCCAACCGGGAATACCGCCGGCATAAGGCAGGAAGAGGAAGCCGACGAACGCTACGAGCGCGACCATCAAGGTGATCTTTTGACCGCGCAGGTCCATGTACTTGGCAGCCTGGCGTTCGCGTTGTGCAGCAGCGTTATTCTTCGTCATGTTTTCCTAGCTTAGGCTTATCGCGTGGCTTTGTGCTTTAGCACCCGCAGGCATCGTTAGCTGCAGGCTGGGAAGGCTTGCCCACCTGTGGCAGACCCAGGCCCACGCCAATAGGTGCGGTGGTCGGGGTTTGACCGGCAGCAGACATATCACCGGCCTTGGTGCGGCGGTGCTCGGTAACGCCACCGTCGACGACCAGGAAGAAGGAACCCGCACTGGTCACGGTTCCGTGGACGACGTCGCCCGGGCGAATGTCGGCGGAGATGTCGTTGCCGGCGGCGTCGATAGGCGCAAAGTGCACCAGGCGGCCATCGCGGGCGCGACCAGTCATACGGTGGGTCTGGTCATTCTTGCGGCCGCCTTCGGCCTGCACCAGCAATTCGACGTCGGCGCCGACCAGCTTGGCGTTTTCTTCGGCCTGGATGCGGTCCTGCAAGGCGACGAGGCGCTCAAAGCGATCCTGGACGACGTCCTTCGGGATCTGGTCTTCCATTTCCGCTGCCGGGGTGCCCGGGCGCGGCGAGTACTGGAAGGTAAAGGCCGAGCTAAAGCGTGCCTTCTCGACGACTTCCATGGTCTCCTGGAAGTCCTCTTCGGTCTCGCCTGGGAAACCAACGATGATGTCGGTGGTAATCGCAGCGTGCGGCATCTTCTCGCGCACCTCATCCAGGATGCCCAGGAATTTCTTGGTGCGGTAGGAACGGCGCATCAGCTTCAGGATGCGGTCGGAACCGGACTGCAGCGGCATGTGCAGCTGCGGGCAGACCGCCGGGGTCTCAGCCATAGCGTCGATGACATCGGAAGTGAATTCTGCCGGGTGCGGGGAGGTAAAACGCAGGCGCTCCAGGCCGTCGATCTTGCCGACCTCGCGCAGCAGCTTGGAAAAAGCAAAGCGGTCACGCGGCAGATCCGGGTCGGCAAAGTGCACGCCATAAGCGTTGACGTTCTGGCCCAGCAGGGTCACCTCAGAGACACCCTGGTCAACGAGAGCCTGAACCTCCGCGATGATGTCGCCGGGGCGACGGTCTTCTTCCTTACCGCGCAACGAAGGCACGATGCAGAAGGTGCAGGTGTTGTTACAACCCACAGACACAGACACCCAACCGGCATAGGCCGACTCACGCTTGGCCGGCAGGACGGACGGGAAAGCCTCGAGTGCGTCGACGATTTCGACCTGAGCTTCGTCGTTGTGGCGGGCGCGCTCTAACAGCGTAGGCAGCGCCGACATGTTGTGGGTGCCAAAGACCGCATCGACCCAGGGGGCATTGTCAAGGACAGTGTCTTTATCCTTCTGCGCCAGGCAGCCGCCGACGGCAATCTGCATGCCCGGGTGGTTTTCCTTGGTCTTCTTCAGTGCACCCAGGGTGCCGTAGAGACGCTTGTCGGCGTTTTCACGCACCGCACAGGTGTTGAACACCACCAGGTCCGGCTCATCGCCTTCCGGCACGGCGGCGTAGCCCGCCTCCTCCAGCAGGCCGGAAATGCGCTCGGAATCGTGCACATTCATCTGGCAGCCAAAGGTGCGAACTTCGTAGGTCCTAGGGTTTGAAATCGTCTGCTCCACGTCGGGACATTCTATCGATGTATAAGGCCATCACCTAACCAACTCTTGGCCACCCCCGCGGGTGGGAATTTTTGCAAACTTGCCAACGTGTGAATTTGCAAACATCTATTATCAACTCAAGTAATTGACATCACAGACCGAAGGATTGGTGACATGGCAGACACTTCATCTACGCCCATGATCCAGATGTCCGGCGTCAACAAGTACTTCGATGACTTCCAGGCTCTGCGCGACATCAATATTGAGGTCGCCCGCGGTGAGGTCGTCGTGGTCTTGGGCCCGTCCGGCTCCGGCAAATCCACCCTCTGCCGCACCATCAACCGCCTCGAAACCATCGAGGAAGGCACCATCACCATCGACGGTGAAAAGCTGCCAGAGGAAGGCAAAGACCTGGCCAAGCTGCGTTCCAACGTCGGCATGGTCTTCCAGCAGTTCAACCTGTTTCCGCACCTGACCATCAAAGACAACGTCACCTTGGGCCCGACCGAGGTGCGCAAGCTGAAAAACGCTGAGGCCAACGAGCTCGCGGAAAAGCTGCTGGACCGAGTGGGCATTGCCAACCAGGCCAGCAAGTACCCGGCACAGCTCTCCGGTGGTCAGCAACAGCGTGTGGCCATCGCCCGTGCGTTGGCCATGCAGCCAAAGATCATGCTTTTCGATGAGCCCACCTCCGCCCTTGACCCGGAGATGGTCAACGAGGTCCTCGACGTTATGACGGACCTTGCTCGCGAAGGCATGACCATGGTCGTGGTTACCCACGAGATGGGCTTTGCCCGCAGAGCTGCCGATCGCATCTTGTTCATGGCCGACGGCGAGGTCGTCGAGGACACCGACCCGGAGTCCTTCTTCACCAACCCGCAATCGGATCGTGCCAAGGACTTCCTGGGCAAGATCCTCCAGCACTAACCATTCCCCTATCCACCTAAATTTCTACTCTCAAAAGGAGAATCCAATGTCTTTCAAGCGTATGTCCGCCACCATTTCCACTGTTGCTCTCTCTGGTGTTCTGCTCGCTGCCTGTGGCGGCGACGGTGAAGGCGGCGAGGGCGGCCTGCTGGCTAGCATCGAGTCCGGCAACGTGACCCTGGGTACCAAGTTCGACCAGCCAGGCCTGGGCCTGCGTGAGGGCGATGGCTCCCTGACCGGTCTGGACGTGGACGTCTTTACCTACGTGGTCAACCACATCGCCGATGAAAACGGCTGGGAGCACCCGGAAATCGAGTGGCGTGAGGCTCCATCCGCACAGCGTGAAACCCTCATCCAGAACGGTGAGGTCGACGGCATTGCCGCTACCTACTCCATCAACGCCTCCCGCGCTGAGTCCGTAAACTTCGGTGGCCCGTACCTGCTGACCCACCAGGCACTGCTGGTGAGCGAAGACAACACCGAAATCACCGGCCTGGAAGGCCTGGACGGCAAGATTCTCTGCTCTGTGACCGGCTCTACCCCGGCTCAGACCGTGAAGGAAGCACTGCCGTCCGTGCAGCTGCAGGAGTACGACACCTACTCCTCCTGTGTTGAGGCACTGTCCCAGGGCAACGTCGATGCCATGACCACCGACGCGACCATCCTGAATGGCTACGCCGCGCAGCATGAGGGCGAGTTCAAGGTCGTGGAGCTGGAAGAAGACGGTGAACCTTTCACCGATGAGTACTACGGCATCGGCATCACCAAGGATGACCAGGAGGCTACCGACGCCATCAACGCCGCCCTGGAAGAGATGATCGACTCCGGCGAGTTCGACAACTTCATCTCCGCCAACCTGGGCGAAGGCGACGCCATCCAGCCAGGCACCCCGGGTGACCTGTCCTTCCTGGATTAATCTCCCCGAAGATTAATCACGCGCACTCCTTAAGGAGTGCGCACTCATCATTGGTGCCCTAGCTAATAGGGCACACCGACACTCGACGAGGAGGACCCCATGAGTGCCATGTGGGACCAGCTTGGTCCAGGGCTGTGGCCGGCGTTCTGGATTACTATCCAGCTGACGTTCTGGTCAGCACTGGGCGCCATGATCTTAGGAACCGTGTTGACCGCCATGCGTGTCTCCCCGGTCGGAATCCTGCGCTGGATGGCTACGACGTACATCACCATTGTGCGCAATACGCCACTGACGCTGATTATTCTGTTCTGTTCCTTCGGTCTGTATCAGAACCTCGGCTTGGCATTAGCGAGCCGCGATTCGGATACCTTCCTGGTGGATAACAACTTCCGCCTCGCGATTGTCGGTTTCATTCTCTACACCAGTGCGTTTGTGGCAGAATCGCTGCGCTCTGGCATTAACACCGTGGACTTTGGTCAAGCCGAAGCCGCTCGTTCTCTCGGCTTGGGCTTCGGTCAGACCTTCCGCACCATCATCTTCCCGCAGGCAGTTCGTGCCGCGATTGTTCCGCTGGGCAATACGCTTATCGCGCTGACGAAGAACACCACGATTGCCTCGGCCATCGGTGTCGCGGAAGCATCGTTGCTGATGAAGTCGACCATTGAGATGCACGCTAATCAGCTCTTTGTCATCTTCCTCATCTTCGCTGCTGGCTTTATCATCCTTACCTTGCCGATGGGCTTAGGCCTGGGCAAGCTTTCTGAGAAGCTGGCGGTGAAGAAATAATGTCAGTACGCGCAACCGTTCTGTACGACGCCCCGGGACCTAAGGGCCGCCGTAACAACGTCATCTACACGATTATCTCTGCAATCGTGGCCCTGGCCATCTTCGGCTGGATTCTCTACACGCTTAACGAGCGCGGTCAGCTGGAAGCTGACCTGTGGACACCGTTCCTTAATTCCCAGACCTGGACCACCTACCTGCTGCCTGGTCTGCGCGGTACCTTGCTCTCAGCATTTGCGTCCATCCTGTTGGCCATCGTCTTTGGTGTGGTCTTCGGCCTGGGACGTCTAAGCCAAATCGCCCCTATTCGCTGGTTCTGCGGTGTGGTCGTGGAGTTCTTCCGCGCCATCCCGGTGCTGTTGCTGATGATCTTCGCCTACCAGCTCTTCGCGGTCTACGGCCTAGTACCATCCCGCTACCTGGCTTTTGCTGCAGTGGTCTTCGCGCTGACTTTGTACAACGGCTCCGTGATTGCAGAGATTCTCCGCTCCGGTATCCGTTCCCTACCTAAGGGCCAGACCGAAGCCGCCCAAGCACTGGGCCTGTCGCACCAGCTGACGATGTGGAAGGTGCTCCTGCCGCAGGCAGTCGCGTCCATGCTGCCGGCTCTGATTGCACAGATGGTCATTGCTCTGAAGGACTCCGCGCTGGGCTACCAGATTGGCTACATCGAAGTGGTTCGCTCCGGTATCCAGTCTGCATCCTTCAACCAGAACTACCTGGCATCGCTGGTCGTGGTCGCTATCATCATGATTCTTATCAACTGGGGCCTGACCACCCTGGCCGAGCGCGTCGAGCACCAGCTGCGTGCCGGACGTGCCCGCAAGAACATCGTCGCGAACGTCCCGCACCACCGCGACCAGGGTCTGGAAACCAAGGACCAGGTCAACGCCGACTGGCACGCCCCGGGTTACAAGGGAATCCGCAACCCAGCCGAGTAATCATTCAGGCTCACCGAGCCGCCACCGCGGCTCCCCGCTGCGCGCGAGTTTAGGATTCTTCCAACTCCGCGCAGCGGTTTTCTAATGCCTCTTTAGCTAGGCGCAACGACATGCCTTCGTTGTAGCCACGGCGGGCAAGCACGCCGACGATACGGCGCAGTGCTTTGTCGCGCTCTGCCCTATCGGCAGGAACCGATTTCACACTTCGCGCTTTCTTCTCGGCGAACTTCCGCGCCATGGCTTCTTCATCGGCTTCATCGATTTGCTCCAGTGCGTCAGCACGCTCCTCTTGACCGACACCCTTGCGCTGCAACTCCCGGTCCAGCACGCGCGCGGACTTACCACGCCGGCCATGACGTTGGCGCACCCACTCGTGGGCAAAGGCCGCGTCATTGAGCAAGCCCACCCGAGCTAAATCATCGAGGACTTCGTCGATAACTGACTCGGGAAACTCCGCGCGCAGGAGACGCTCTTTGAGTTCATGTCGAGAACGCGAGCGCTGATCTAAAAGGCCGAGTGCACGCTTGCGCACTCGGGCCTTGTCTTCTTCGGCGGCTTCGTCAAAAAGTTCCCCGGCATGTTCACCGGACTCGTACTCTGCCAGCGCCTGGCGCAGCTTCTCGACCTTCTCTGCAGAAGGCTGCTGCATGGATTAACTCCTACTCGTCGTCGAAGTCTACGTTCGGCACCAGGTCCACTGCCTCATCGGTCAACGGATCATCAGCACCGGGCACATCCATGGCTGCTTCTTCGTCCTCGGCGGACTGCTCGCCAATGCCCAGCTTCTTAAAGATCTTCTGCTCGATCTCGTTGGCCAGGTCCTGGTTGTCCTTGAGGAACTTGCGGGCCTTTTCCTTGCCCTGTCCCAGTTGGTCGCCTTCGTAGGTAAACCAGGAACCGGACTTCTTGATAAAGCCGTGCTGGACACCAAGGTCAATAATCGACGACTCACGGGAGATGCCTTCGCCGTAAAGGATGTCGAACTCAGCAATCTTGAACGGCGGGGAAACCTTGTTCTTCACAACCTTGAGCTTGGTGCGATTACCAATAGCGTCCTGGCCGTCCTTGAGAGTCTGGATACGACGGATATCGCAGCGCACGGAAGCATAGAACTTCAGTGCCTTACCACCGGTGGTGGTCTCCGGGGAGCCGAACATTACGCCGATCTTCTCACGCAGCTGGTTAATAAAGATGGCGGTCGTACCAGAGCTGTACAGCGCGCCGGTCATCTTACGCAGTGCCTGCGACATCAGGCGGGCCTGCAGACCCACGTGGCTGTCACCCATCTCGCCTTCGATTTCCGCCTTCGGGGTCAACGCTGCCACGGAGTCGACGACGATGATATCGATAGCACCGGAGCGGACCAGCATGTCGGCGATTTCCAGGGCCTGCTCACCAGTATCTGGCTGAGAGACCAGCAGGTTATCGGTATCTACGCCCAGCAGACGCGCGTATTCCGGGTCCAGGGCGTGCTCAGCATCGATAAACGCGGCAATGCCGCCGTCCTTCTGCGCCTGTGCCACAGCGTGCAGTGCGACAGTGGTCTTACCGGAAGATTCAGGACCGTAAATCTCCACGACACGACCGCGCGGGAAACCGCCGATGCCCAGCGCAATATCGATTGCAGTGTTACCGGAAGAAATGGCCTTAATCGGCGGGCGGTTGTCATCGCCCAGGCGCATCACAGCGCCCTTGCCGAAGTCCTTTTCAATCATCGACATTGCGGCGTCGAGTGCCTTTTGGCGGTCATCTCCTTGCGAGGCCTTGGAGGTGCCCTTCTTCTTTGCTGCCATGTTTTAATCCCTAACGTTGTTGGTGAGTGCGCCTAACCTATGGGAATAAGGCGCCTTAACCTTTTAGACTGCTTTTTCGCGGCTTCGGTTCCCATGCGAGGAGAAACATTATCGTGCCGCGACGACATCCACTACCTTACACACACATGTGTTCGAATTTCGACTTCGCGCACCGGCGCGTTATTTACCCGGGTAGTCGATACCTAAACGGCGCTCTTCTGGCACGTCAAAATCATCGCACAGCTCTTCCCATACGTGCCGTGGATCGACTCCAGAATCAATCAGAGCATTCGGCGTATCACCCAACTTCGCCAATACGTGCGAGTGGCTAATCCAGTTTCCTTTAGCATCGCCAAACTCATCGACTACCAGTTGATGAAACTCCGTCAATCGCATGCCTGCCACCCTACCCACTTGCATTTTTCTTGTGCCGCTACCCCCAAATGAACGGTGTTCAATAACGTTTCATCCAGCACCTATAACCAATTCTGCTACTGTCATTCGCATGTCCAAGAACAACGTAGCCAGCGATGTGGCTTATGTGGCGGTCTTTACCGCGATTGTCATCGTGCTTGCCTTCGTCACCATCCCCGTTGGTGCCGCGGGTGTTCCCATTGTGCTGCAAAATGCCGCGCTCATTCTCGCCGGCTTAGTCTTAGGCCCGCGCCGTGGCCTTTATGTTGGCCTGCTCTTCCTGTTACTAGGCCTGGCGCTGCCAGTCCTGGCTGGTGGCGGCACCACCTTGCGTTCCTTGGCAGGTCCAACCGCCGGCTACATCATCGGCTACGTGCTCTCCCCTGCCATTGCAGGCGCCTTGGCCTACCGCGCACCGCGTACCAAGTCCGGCATGACGATTGTCTTTGCCTTCGCCGCCATCGTGGGCCTGCTCGTCCAGTACGCCTGCGGTGCCATCGGCCTGATGCTGCGCGCTGGCATGGACACGCTCGCTGCCTTCGGTGCGCAGCTCGCCTTCGTGTTACCGGATACCGGCAAGCTCATCTTTGCCGTCATCATCGCACTCGCCGTCCACCAAGCCTTCCCGCAGCTGCGCCGCAAGGGGGTCGCCCGTGCCGGAGATTAACTTCCAGAACGTCTCCGTCGCCTACGAGAACGCCACTATTCTCCGCGACATCAACGTCTTGCTGACGGAGAACCGCATCGGCATCATCGGCGCCAACGGCGGCGGTAAGTCAACCTTCGTGCGGCTTATCAACGGCCTGGGTGAGGCAACCAGCGGCACCGTTACTGTCGATGGCCAGGACGTGGCCAAGCATGGTTCCGATATTCGCCGCAAGGTCGGCTTCGTCTTCTCCGATGCCGAAAACCAGATCGTCATGCCGACCGTGCGGCAGGACATCGCCTTTTCGCTCAAGCGCTTCAAGTTGGGCAAGGAGAAGGTGCAGAAGCTTGTCGATGCCTCCTTGCACCGCTTTGGCCTGTACGACCACGCCGACCAGTCCCCGCACACGCTGTCCGGCGGACAAAAGCAGTTACTGGCACTGGCTGCCGTAACAGTTCTCGACCCGCAACTCATCATTGCCGATGAGCCAACCACCTTGCTGGACCTACGCAACCGCGACCGCATCAAAAAGGAATTCGCGCAGCTCGACCAGCAAGTCATCGTGGTGACTCACGACCTAGAATTCTTGGATGACTTCGACCGCGTGCTGTGCATCGACCAGGGTCAGATCGTGGCCGATGGTCGCCCAGCTGAGGTCATTGATTTCTACCGCAACCTCATGAGCAATTCTGCGGACTAGGACCAGCCATGCAGAATCGTCAGCGCACCATCCCCTTTGCTGCCTACGTACCCGGGAACACCCTTGTCCACCGGGCGGCACCTGCGCTCAAAATCGGATTGCTCATCATCTTCATTCTGGTCATGAGTATCTTTGCCACCACTATTCCTCGCGCTCTCGCGGGCTTAGTGCTCGTGGTCATTCTTTATGTCATCGCGCATATCCCACCGAAGGTCGCGCTCCCTCAACTGGTCGCACCACTGTTCATCCTCGTGCCGCTGGGGCTTTTCCAATGGTGGGCCAAGGGCGCAGAGTTTGCCGCAGTACTCGTTATCAGTTTGCTGTCGACCATCCTGGCGGCATTCCTGCTCACGCTAACTTCCACGGTGGAATCCATCATGGATTCTTTGGAGCGCGCACTGCGCCCGCTAGGCAAGCTGGGACTACCGGTAGAAACCATTAGCTTGGCGATGTCACTGACCATCCGGCTTATTCCACTGATGTTTGAAACCGTCTATGACGTACTAGATGCACGCAAGGCCCGCGGCCTGGGATTCTCACTCAGCGCTTTCGGCACCCCGGTCATCATTCGCTCGCTACGTCGAGCCGAGGCACTTGCCGAAGCACTGCGTGCTCGCGGCGTGGGCGACTAAACCAGCGGGTGACAAAACGACGAAAGGAGCCGAGAAACCCGGGTCCTTCATAAGCCTTCTAGCTACTGCGAGAATTACTCGCCGCGCAGCTCACGCAGACGAGCCTGCACTGCGTCGTTGGAGACGTCAGTTGGCTGGACGTTCGGCTGCTCGTTGTTGTTCTGAGCACCAGACTCGATGGCCTGGTTCTTGTTCTGACCAGACTCGACAGCCTTGCCCTGGTTCATCTCAGAGCGGATCTGCTCCAGGCGGGAGTGGCCAGCCATCTGGACACCGGCCTGCTCGACCTCGCGCATACGGGCATCGACGGAGTTCTCAGCCAGCTCAGCCTGGCCCAGAGCCTTGGAGTAACGGCGCTCGATCTTGTCTCGCACGGAATCCAACGACGGAGTGTTGCCGTTGGAGGTCAGCTCGTTCATGCTGGACAGCGACTCGGAGACCTTCTCCTGCATCTTGGCCTGCTCCAACTGGGACAGCAGCTTGGAACGCTCATTGACCTTCTCACGCAGAGCCAGGGAGTTACGTTCCACTGCCTTCTTTGCGGACTCAGCCTGCTGGAGAGCCTGGTCGTGCAGCTTCTTGGTGTCTTCGACGGACTGCTCGGCGGTCACCAGCTGTGCGGCGAAAGCCTCAGCGGCGTTTTCGTACTCGACAGCCTTGTCGTTGTCGCCGTTGGCGCGTGCCTTATCGGCCAGCTCGAGAGCCTGACGGGTATTACCCTGCAGCTTCTCGATCTCGCTGAGGCGACGGTTCAGCTGCATTTCCAGCTGACGCTGGTTGCCCACGACGGCGGCAGCCTGCTGGGAAAGCTCCTGATGCTGGCGCTGTGCTTCCTCGATGGCCTGCTCGATCTGCACCTTCGGGTCTGCATGCTCTTCGATCTTGGAATCGAACAGCGCCATAAAGTACTTCCACGCCTTAGTAAACGGGTTAGCCATAGTGAAAGGAAGCCTTCCTCAATAGTGAGTTTGTTAATTAATCTACGTTGTACATCGTAGCGAAGAGGCACCCGAAGCGGGTGCCATCAACTATGAAATACGCTGTGTTTCCCAGCGCTATTTACCAACGTCCGAAACTTGATTCGGACTTTAGATTTCGGATGCTGCCGGAGCAGTCGAGGCGAGTTCTTCGTCGACGGAAGGCAGCGCCATGTAGCCGGCGGCTTCGATGAGAACGTCAGAAACGCTGACCTGCAGGCCGTGGCAGACAGCTGCCAGCAGCTCGGAGGAAACTTCCTTGCGGCCGCGTTCCAGTTCGGAGAGGTAGCCAGGGGATACTCGGGCCACGGCAGCGAGCTCACGCAGGGTCACACCCTTGTCAGCGCGGAAAGCGCGCAGAGTGATACCGAGGGCCTCACGCAGCAGCGGTTCCGGCGCGCGGCGAGTACTTGCCGGGGCGGTGGCAGTCTGTTCCAGAAGTGCGGTTGTAGTGTCCATTACCCCTTCCAACGGCTCTCTTAGTCAGATTGTTCCCGATTGGGAGAAAAACTTTCCAAACTTGAGCCTAACAGACTCAATGCGGCGGTGACGGCGCCCGAACGAATCTCGTTGCGCTCACCCGGCAGACCCGTCACGGTCTCCGATTCCACAAAGCCGGATTCATGCCACAGACCAATGCACACAGTTCCGGGTGCGTGGCCTTCTTGTAAGTCAGGGCCGGCAACACCAGTAAGCCCCAGTGCCCACGTCGAACCGCACTCCTGCCCCGCGGCAGTAGCCATCTCACACGCAGTGGCTTCGGAGACAACGCCTTGTTCTTCGAGGTGCTCAACACTGCAATCAATGAAGTGCGCTTTGAGTTCGGTGGCGTAGGTGACCAAACCGCCGCGGAGGACGGCGGAGGCGCCGGGGACATCGGCAAGCGTTGCAGCAACTAAACCCGCAGTTAAAGACTCACAGGTCGCAATGGTCTCGCCACGGCTGGTGAGCTCGCGGACGAGCTGCGCCGGAGTCACTGATTCTGCTTCTTTCCGTCAATGAGGTACTGCACGCCAGTAACCAGCGTGACTGCCAGGGCCAGCAGCATGACCACGTAGGTTGGCACGTTCATCCACTCCGGCAGCGGGCACAGATACATCGCCACAGCCAGCGACTGCAGAACGGTCTTGAGCTTGCCACCCTTGGACGCCGGAACCACCTTGCCCTGACGCAACAGCACCATGCGCCAGATAGTGATGCCGAATTCGCGGAAGAGAATCAAGAAAGTAATCCACCACGGCAGCACGCCCAGCAGGTTCAAGCTGATGAAGGCGGTGGCCATGAGTGCCTTGTCAGCAATCGGGTCGGCAATCTTGCCAAAGTTGGTCACCAGACCACGCGCACGAGCGATATCACCGTCGAGCTTGTCAGTAATCATCAGCGCTACGAAAAGACCAAAGGCCCACCACTGATGCCCTGCTAACACCAGCCAAGCGAAGACGGGAATAAATAAAATGCGCAGACTCGTCAACACATTGGGCAGGTTCCAATTCGATACCTGCGTGGATGCGGCTGCGTCCTCTGACTTCGGTGCTGGATTGCTCACGACCAATATCTTACCTGTGAAACTATTCGCGCTGTGTCGGCTCCCCCAATCAGTAAAATGAGCACATGTACTACTACGCCGTCAGCTATGAATACAATCCGAACAATCCGGAGATTGAAAAGAACCGTCCCGCACACCGCAGGTTCATCTCCCGCCTCGACAACCGCGGCTGTGTGTTGGGCTCTGGTCCTCACACTGACTCCAAGGGTGGCGCGCTCATTGTGCTGAAGTTCGAAAAGGAACTACCTGTCTCTGAGGTCATGACCATCATGGATGAAGATCCATTCTTCGCCAACGGCTGTATTACTGGCCGCACCTTCCGCGCCTGGAACCCGGTTATTGGTTCCGCTGTTGCGACCTCCTAAGACCCACCCCAGTCCGAAGACCTTAAAACACACCACAGCCGGTGCCCTGCGATTGTTGCAGTAGGCACCGGCTTAAATCATGCGGTCAAGCTTTGCTTCACGCTGAGCTATGGCAGCTCCGAGCGGTCCACCTCAGAAGCCAGACCGACGTAGTCGCCCTTCTTGTTACGGACAATCTTGTTGCCCTCGTCATCCCAGTCGTAGTGGTTGTGGGAGACGCGAATACCACCCTGGGCTTCGTCGCGCTTGTTCTTGATGATGGAGGCCACGACCGTGACCACCAAGACACCGACGATGACCACCAGGGAGCCCTCGGTGGAGATTTCTGGAGCCCCGGTAACGTCCTCGCCACCATTGATGAATGGCAGGTTGTTCTCGTGCAGAGCGTGCAGCAGCAGCTTGACACCGATGAAGCCCAGAATGATGCCCAGGCCGTAAGGCAGGTACACCAGGCGGTCCAGCAGGCCGTCGAGCAGGAAGTACATCTGGCGCAGACCCATCAGGGAGAACGCGTTGGTGGTAAAGACCAGGAACGGCTCAGAAGTAATGCCGTAGATGGCTGGAATCGAGTCGAAGGCGAACATGACGTCCACCAGGCCGATAGCAACCAGGGCGATAAACAGCGGAGTAAAGCCCTTCTTGCCGCTCTTATCGCGAGCACGCAGCTTGTCACCGTGGTAGTGCGGGGTCACGTGCATGACCTTGCGCAGCACGCGGATGATCAGCATGTCGTTCGGGTCGGTCTCCGGTGCGTCGCGGATCTCGTCGATAATCAGCTTGACTGCGGTAAACAGCAGGAAGATAGCGAAGAGGTAGAACACATCCGACCAAGCAGCGATGACTGCTGCGCCCAGCAGGATGAAGACCAAGCGGCAGACCAGCGCGATCACAATGCCGATAAGAAGTACTTTTTGCTGGTACTTACGCGGAATCTTAAATGCGCCCATAATCAGGGCGAAGACGAAGAGGTTATCGACAGAGAGTGCTTTTTCTGTCACATAACCTGTGTAGTACTGCAGCGCATGCTCTTGGTCCCAAATAATCCAGACGCCCAGGCCAAAGACTAATGCGAAGATGACGTAGAACAGCGTCCAGAACCCTGATTCTTTCAGGGTGGGCTCGTGCGGGGTACGCACATGCGAATAAAAATCGAAGATGAAGAAGCCAAGGATCACCACGATGGTGATGACCCAAATCCAAACTGGTACACCCATGTGCGGATAGTCCCTCCGGTCGTAGAAACAACAACATGACCGGAGGTCTCCCCCGCCCAGCTAGAAGCTGGACCGACATGACCGGGAGCTAATTAAAGCTGCCGTGTTGACGATCAATGCCGTGAAGGTGGGGTACTCCCCTCCTGGACTCGGCTAAGTTTACACGACACAGCGCCTCTGTGGCAGAGGCAACTATGCGTGTATTTTTTCTTAACCGCTAGAAAGCACCTGACGACGGGTTGTAGGTCGCCTGCACCGTGCGGGTGTCGTTACCGGAACCATCGTTGGATGCGTCAGGGCCATTCGAGTCGTCATTAAACGACTCGGCGCTTGCGGAGTCACCCTCGGAGCCGGCTTGCTCCTGGGCCATTTCCTCCTGGATTTCCTTCGGGGCGTCCTTGGGATCAGCGCCCTTGATCATCCAGATGATGGTGTCGAGCTCTTCAGGCTTGACCAGGACCTCACGGGCCTTGGAGCCTTCCGATGGGCCCACGACACCGCGGGATTCCATGAGGTCCATCAGGCGGCCGGCCTTCGCAAAGCCAATGCGCAGCTTGCGCTGCAGCATGGACGTCGAGCCCAGCTGTGCGGTGACCACCAGTTCGACGGCCTCGAGGAGGTCGTCCATGTCCTTGCCGATTTCTTCGTCGATTTCCTTCTTCGACTCAGAAACCTTTTCTTCGGTCACACCCTCGGTGTAGTTCGGGTCCGCCTGCTCCTTGGCGGCATCCACGACGGCCATGACCTCATCGTCAGAGACGAAGGCACCCTGCATACGTACCGGGCGACCGCCCTGCGGGATGAACAGTGCATCGCCCATACCGATGAGCTTCTCCGCACCGCCCTGGTCCAGGATGACGCGGGAGTCAGTCAGCGAGGAGGTAGCGAACGCCAGGCGGGATGGGACGTTGGTCTTAATCAGACCGGTCACAACGTCGACGGACGGGCGCTGGGTTGCCAGCACCAGGTGGATACCGGCAGCACGAGCCTTCTGCGTGATGCGCACGATGGAGTCCTCAATCTCCTTCGGTGCGGTCATCATCAGGTCTGCCAACTCGTCGACAACACAGACGATGTACGGGTACGGGCGCATCTCGCGCTCGGAACCAGCCGGAGCTTGGTGCTCACCGGAGCGGACCTTGCGGTTGAAGTCCTCAATCTTGCGGACGCGAGCAGCCTTCATATCCATGTAGCGCTGCTCCATCTCCTCCACCAACCACTGCAGTGCAGCAGCGGCCTTCTTCGGCTGGGTGATGATTGGAGTAATCAGGTGCGGGATGCCCTCGTACGGAGTCAGCTCCACCATCTTCGGGTCGACGAGGATGAGGCGGACATCGTCAGGCGTGGCACGGGTAAGCAGCGAGACCAGCATCGAGTTCACGAATGCCGATTTACCGGAACCGGTGGCACCAGCAACCAGCAGGTGCGGCATCTTTTGAATCGAGTACGAGGTGTACTGGCCTTCAATATCCTTGCCCAGACCAACCAGCATCGGATCAGCCGACGAGGCAATCGCCGGAGCGTCGAGCACCTCACGCAGGCGCACCATCTCGCGATCGGCGTTCGGTACCTCAATACCGACTGCGGACTTGCCCGGAATCGGAGTCAGCAAACGCAGGTTATCGGTGGCCACGGCATAAGCCAGGTTGGACTGCAGGTTCGTAATCTTCGAGACCTTCACACCAGGGCCCAGCTCAATTTCGTAGCGGGTGACTGTCGGGCCACGGCTAAAACCGGTGACCTGTGCGTCGACCTTGAATTCTGCGAAGACATCAGTAATCGCATCGATGATGCGATCGTTGGCCTCAGTGCGCACCTTGGCCGGAGTACCTGCGGTGAGCAGATCAGTAGTCGGCACAGCGTAATCCTCATTGCCGAACTGCGCCGGTGCGGTCTCTGCTGCCGGGGCTACCTCCTGGGATGCAGGCTCGTCGACCGACTGGCCGGAGGTGGCATCACGACCGGAACGCTCGCGGAAAAGCTGGCGGGCGCGCTCGTGGGCGGCGGATACTGCATCGCCTGCAGCATTGCCCTGCTGGGCAGCCGACGCGGCAGCAGCACCCGCGGCTGCACCTGCTGCACCTGCTGCTGCGGCAGCGGCGCCACCGGCAGCCTTGCCAGCATTCGACGAACCCGACTGTGCAGGCAGAACCTGAGTGGACTCTGGCTTGTCAGCCTTGCGCGGCTGTGCCTTCTTCTGCGGCTTCGGTGCCGGGGCGGCATCGTCAGGTACGACCGGGAACTCATCGGTATCGCCGGTGGCCTTCGGGGACGCAGGCTGCGCAGCACCCAGCGACTGGGTCTGCTCCGGGGCTACCTGGTCAAAGGACAGCTGCTGGGTCTGGTTAGCACCAGACCCAACATCAGTTGGCTCAACATCGGCTGGCTCAGTTGGCTGCTGAATCGGAGCAGCCTTCGGACGTGGCTTACGCTTCCACGCAGCGGCACGCTGCTTTGGTGTCGGCTGTGCAGTCGGGGTTGGGCGTGGCTTGCGCTCACGGCCTTCGGCAATGTCTTCCAGGTCGTCATCGACGTAGCCGTAGAGATCATCATCGTCAGCAGCGGCTTCCTCAGCGGCAACTTCCTCTTCACTCTTTGGACGCAGGCTGGAGAAGAGGTTGGATAGTCCTGCTGCGGCGGCATCGTAAGCTTCGCGCAGGGTAATACCCGTGACGTTGAGTCCACCATAGACAATGCACAGAATCAGCAGTGGTGCTGCCACGTACTTGGAGAAGGCAACAGATAGCAGTCCGCCGGCCACAAAACCGATGGCACCACCAGCTTCACCGCGGGCAGGCCAGGTTTCCGGCAGACCGGCGAAGATGTGGATGAGTCCCAACATGGAGACGATGATGACGACTGTGCCCACGACGGTTCGGGGCTTGAACTGACCCGCGGGGCCGGTCAGTTCCATCATCAGCACGATGGCTAGGCCCAGCAGGCCGATCGGCAGAACCCAGGCGCCCGCGCCAATGATGACCTTGACGCCATAGGCGACGGCCTCACCAACGGAACCGGCGACGCCGAACCACACGGCGGCAGCCAAAATGACAGCCAGGCCGATGAGTACGAGCGCGACGGCATCCGGGTTACCGATGGAGAAGGTGCGCTCTTCTTGCTGCTGCATCTCCTCAGATGCGTCGGTAGCCTCCGCAGGCTCCTCCTTGGCAACGTCGCGTGCGCGAGTCACCTTGCTCTTCTTATTCTCACGTGCGGAAATTTCTTTCGGCTCCGTTTCTTCCAGTAGCGGTTCCTCTGCGGGCCGCAGGTTCGCCATTCCTTGTCCAACACCGCGAGTCAGGCTGCCCACTCCCCGAGCGGTCGCCCCAAACGCAGCACCAATGCCCTTGCCTACAGCACGAAAGGCGCTGCCGGTCCTTTCTGGGGAAGACTCGACAGCGCGGTTCGACTTAGTCACCTTAACCTCTGATGCGCTACGACCGGAAGGCCGCGAGCGATTAGCCGTGCCTTTACGGGCACCGCGGCGCGTGCCGCGTGACGGGGCATTTTTGACAGACATGGTTGTAACTTTAACCGCTGCAGCCCCACTATTCACATTAGAAACTCGTGTTTCGCTGAGTTTTTGCGGTGGACAACCTTGTCAAGACTAAAGGCTAGATTTAACTACCTGGGACTCATCGCCTTCGATCTTTACGTGCGCAGCATCGCGGCCATAGACCCACAACAGCAACTCGCCGACCTCGCCATGAACAGCGACTACAGCAGATCCATTTTCGCTAACTCCGTTGCTATCAGCAGCAACAATCCGCGAAAAACCTTCCGGATATAACACCACGGGTTGCTTGGACTTACGCAGCATCGCCTTGGCGAGTTTCTCCAAAGTGCTGTGCATCTGCTTGTTCACTACCCGGGAGAAATCACGCGGCTCATCCTGGCCGTTGGCGCGGCGCACATCTTCATGATGAATGAAGTGCTCGGCAAAGTTGCCCTTCGAATCCAGCACGCGCCAGGGGTTAAGACCTGTCGGTCCCCTCCCCCACTCGTCAACGACCTTGTCGTAGTCACGTTGAGCAGTTTCTGCGTGTGCTTGCTCAGCGCGATCCGATAACGCGGGAACGAAGACACCCGCTGTAGCGACGAATTGGTTCTCGCGGGTCCACAAGTGTGCGGCCATATCGCGGGTGGTCCAGCCCTCACACAGGGTTGGGGCATCCGGGCCCAGGTCATGTAGGAGCTGGGCAAGCTTGGAACGTTCTGATGAAGAAAACGACATGTGCCCCAGCTTAGCGAAGCTGGGGCACATGGCTGTGAGGGATTTATCCTTACAGCGACTCACGGGAGGCGTGGACCTCGTCGTCATCAGCAATGATGGTCGTGGAGTTGGTCGGCACGATGGTCGGCAGAATGACTGGCTCACGCTTGTACTTGGAGCTCATCAGCTTGCCGATCTTGCGACGCAGCTTCTGGACCATGCGGTAGGTGTCGTTCTCACCTTCGGCAGCCAGGTCGTTCATGGTGTTTTCAACCATGTCGGCGACCTCCGGAATGACACCGCGGTCGTCATCGGAGAAACCGGTGGTGGATACGGCCGGGCGTTCCAGGAGACGGGAGGTGCGGTTGTCGATCACACAAGTAATCGAGACCACGCCGCCAGAGCCCAGGTTGGTGCGGTCAGCCAGGGTGTCGGCATCGACATCGCCCATGGAGACACCATCGACGTAGAGGTTACCGACCGGAATCTGACCAACGACGCGTGCGCGACCCTTGTGCAGGTCCACAACGACGCCGTTCTGGGCCAGGACCACGCGGTCACGGTCGACACCAGTGGAGATGGCCAGTTCTTTGTTGGCACGCAGGTGGCGCCACTCGCCGTGGACCGGCATGGCGTTGCGCGGGCGTGCGGCGTTGTACAGGAAGAGCAGCTCGCCACCGTAGCCGTGGCCCGAGGAGTGAACCTTAGCTTCCTTGTTGGTGATGACCTCAGCACCAATCTGAGAAAGCATGTTGATGACGCCGAAGACTGCTTCCTCGTTGCCCGGGATGAGCGAGGAGGAGAAGACAATCATGTCGCCATCACGGACGGTGATCTGACGGTGCTCACGACGTGCCATGCGCGACAGTGCGGCCATCGGCTCACCCTGAGTACCGGTGGTAATCAGCAGGGTCTTGTGCGGAGCCATCTTGGCGGCTTCCTCGATAGGAATGATCGTGCCGCGTGGGACCTTCAAAAAGCCCATCTTCTCGGCAATTTCCATGTTGCGCATCATCGAACGGCCGTTGAAGGCAACCTTGCGGTTGTTGGCCACAGCGGCATCGATAGCTGCCTGCACGCGGTAGACGTTGGAAGCGAAGGAAGCGATGATGACGCGCTGCTTCGCACGGCCAACCAGGCGCTTGAAGGTCGCCGGGATGTCACCCTCAGATGCGGAGACACCCGGGATGTTGGCGTTGGTGGAATCGCACAGCATCAGGTCGACGCCTTCGTCACCGTAGCGAGACAGTGCCGGCAGGTCGGTCGGACGGTTATCCAGCGGGGTCTGGTCCAGCTTGATGTCACCGGTGTGGATGACATTGCCGGCCGGGGTGCCCAGCATGATGCCCAGTGCATCCGGCACGGAGTGGTTCACAGCCCAGAAACGGACGCGGAAGACGCCGTAGTTCACATCGGACTTCTCGTTGACCTCAACGAACTTCGGCTTCTGGCGGTGTTCCTTACACTTCGCAGCAATCAGCGCGATGGTGAAACGGGAAGCAACCACTGGCAGGTCCGGACGCAGCTTCAGCAGCCACGGGATAGCACCGATGTGGTCCTCGTGGGCGTGGGTGACAACCAGGGCCTTGACCTTATGGATCTTCTTTTCAATCGGACCGAAGTCCGGCAGGATCAGGTCCACGCCCGGCTCGCCGGAGGACGGGAAGAGCACACCGCTGTCGATGATCAGCAGCTCATCGCCGTACTCAAAGACGGTCATGTTGCGGCCAATTTCGGAAATGCCACCGAGAGCGTAGATACGCAGCGCATCCTTCGGCTGCTTTGGCGGCTCCGGCAGACGCTTGGTCAGGTCCGCGCCCTGCATCGACTTCGGTACGTTGCGGCGACCGCGGTTGTTGCGGTTGTTCTTGCCGCCGTTGTTTCCGCCACCGTTGTTGTTGCCGCGGCCCCTGCCACGGCCTCCGCGGGAACCGCGGGAACGACGGTTGTTTCCGCCGCCCTTGTTATCGCCCTTGTTGTCGTTCTGGGTGTCATTGTTGCCGCCGCGGTTGTGTCCACCGTTGTTGTCCTTGTCCGACTTGTTGTCTGACTTCGGTTCCTGGCTAGGTGCCTGGAAAACGGGCGAAGCCGCCTCGTTGGAGGCGGTATCGGTTTCCGCTGGCGGTCCGGCCTTGCGAACTACCTTGCGGGAACGGTTACGAGATTCAGTCATTCTTTAAGGACTCCAGCCTTTTCCATATCACGACGAAGTTCCTCAATTTCCGCGTCATCTGCAGCAGTGACGGGCAAACGAGGATCTCCAACTTCAATACCCTGCAGGCGCAGTGCGGCCTTTGCAAGGGTTACTCCACCCAAACGCGCTTGGGCGTGGGCCAATGGAGCGAGAATGTCGGCGTTAATCTGGCGTGCTTGCACCAGATCGCCATTTTCAAAACAAGTATATAGGTCAGCCAGGGCACGTGGCGCAGCGTGGCCAATAACGGAGATGAAACCACTAGCACCGAGGCTCAGCCACGGCAGGTTCAAAGGATCATCACCGGAGTACCACGCCAGGTCGGTGTCCCGGATAAGTGTGGCTGCGGTAGCAAGGTCGCCCTTGGCGTCCTTTACAGCCTGAATGTTCGGCAGTTCCGCGAGGCGGCGGATCGTATCCTCCGCAATCGGGATGCCCGAGCGGCCAGGGATGTCGTAAGCGCAAATCGGCGCGTCAACAGCATCGGCAATTGCCTTGAAGTGCGCGTACACGCCCTCCTGAGAAGGCTTCGAGTAGTACGGGGTGACAACCAACAGGCTGTCGGCGCCTGCGGCTACCGATGCCTTGGCAACCTCGATGGATGCCTTCGTGTTGTTGGTGCCGGCACCGGCGCAAATCTTCGCGCGGTCCCCTACCTCCTCTTTGACGGCCTGCAGAAGCTGCAGCTTTTCATCCAACGTCGTAGTTGGCGCCTCACCCGTGGTTCCTCCCAGGATGAGCGAATCTACGCCTTCGTCAACGAAGTGAGCTGCCAAGCGACGACCTGCGGCCACGTCGAGTTCGCCATCGCGGTCAAACGGGGTGACCATAGCGACGCCGACGCGCCCGAAAGTTTCGACACCAGTCTTTGCTGTCATACCTGTGCTCATAGCCGTCAAGGTTACCCGCTTTGCCCCCATTTCGGGACATCGGGGCGCGTGTGGCGGCTATGCGTAGGGACTCGAGGCCATCTCGCTGCCGTCGGCGAGGGTAGAGATATGGAAATCATCGAAAAGCACGGGCGCTTCCTGCTGCAGCAAACGCAGACACGCAATGGCCAACCCGCGCATCTCCTCATCGGCCTGCTCGGTGGCACGGGCACCGATAAAGTGCCGCCACGCACGGTAATTGCCGGTGACCACAATGCGGGTTTCCGTGGAATTGGGCAACACCGCACGCGCTGCCTGCCGCGCCTGCTTCTTACGCAACAAAGCATTGGGCTCATCGCCGAGCTTTTCTTCCAGCGCATTGAGCAATTCATCGTAGACAAAGCGGGTCTCATCGACTGCCTGCATCATCAGCCGCTTAAGCTGCTCATCTTCTGCAATCATCTGCGGCAGCACCACCTGGGTTTCCTCCGGGTGGACATAGCGTTGCGAGAGCTGGGAGAAAGAAAAGTTACGATGGCGCACCAGCTCATGGCTAGCTGAGCGCGACAGCCCTCGGATATACAGCGTCGCCGTGGCATGCTCTAACAGCGCGTCGTGGCCTACCTCCAGGATGTGGCGCAGGTAGGCCGAGTTCTTCGCCGTGCGCGGGTTGGGCTTGTCAAAGGATTCATAACACGCCCGCCCGGCAAATTCTACGAGAGCCTCGCTTGACGATGCCTCCTCATCCGCCTGCCAGTCCACTCCCACTGGGGGTTGGAACTTCGTTGCTGCGATGAGCTGGACATCCAGTTCACTTACGCTAGCCATAAATTACAGACCCAGGTAGTTCTCAAGGCCGACGACCAGGCCCGGGTGCTCTGCAATCTCGCGCACACCAACCAGCACGCCTGGGGTAAAGGAAGAACGGTCGTAGGAATCCTGGCGGATGGTCAGGGACTGACCCTGTGCGCCGAAGATGACCTCTTCGTGGGCAACCATGCCGCGGGTACGCACGGCGTGGACCGGCACGCCATCGACGTCGGCACCGCGTGCGCCGTCCAGGGACTGCTCGGTGGCATCCGGCATCTCTCCCAGGCCGGCATCCTTGCGTGCTGCCGCAATGCCCTGTGCGGTGTGAATAGCGGTACCAGAAGGTGCATCCAGCTTCGTCGGGTGGTGGTATTCGACAACCTCAGCGGTTTCGAAGAACTTCGCTGCCTGCTTGGACAGCACCATGGTCAGCACAGCAGAGATAGCAAAGTTCGGCGCAATCAGCACGTGGCCGGCACCGTCTTGCTTGGTCCACTCCTCAACTTTGGCCAGGCGCTCGTCATCAAAGCCGGTGGTGCCCACCACGCAGTGAATGCCGTGGCCAATGCAGAATTCCAAGTTGTCCATGACCACACCTGGCTGGGTGAAATCAACAATGACCTCAGCGCCATTGTCCACCAGCACCTGCAGGTCATCACCGCGGTCGACGGCAGCAACCAGGTCTAGATCGTCAGCGCCATTAACACCTTCAACAATCGCTTGACCCACTCGCCCCTTGGCTCCCAGCACGCCTACCTTGATGGACATACACGCATCTCCTTTACTTAAAAAGCGATTCAGTACTCGATTAACAACTCGAATAACACAGTCTACTCGCTTCGCTTCCCACAAAGCGTCCACCCGCGCCTCTTGTGCGTAACATCAGGCACACTAGTTAACAGGTAAGTATGCTGGAGGTATGAGAGCACTACGTACTGTCCTTGCTTTAACTGCCACTGGCGCGCTGCTGGTGGGCTGCTCTAACGATGCCTCCGATGACAATGCTGCGGAGCAGACCACTCCGACCACCACGGTGACCTCGGAGAACCCGGAGTCCACCGCCACGGATACCCAGTCTGAAAAGACTGCGCTGGCTCAATCTAAGAACCCGACCATTGCCCCGGCAGGCATGCTGGGTGAGCCGAAGATGGAAGACCAGCCACTGGAGATGGGTGAACCGGCTAACTTGGTTCCGATTTCAGTGCGCAGTGGTGCCCACGATGGCTTTGACCGCGTGGTCATCGAATTTACCGGTGAAGGTAAACCAAGCTGGTACACCCAGTACACCGATGACCCGAAGGCCCAAGGCTCTGGCCACTCTGTGGACTACCCGGGCAACATCGCACTCGTTGTCGGCGTGGAAGGCACCCCCTGGCCTTCTACCCCAGAACTCGAAGAGCAATTCCTCGATACCGGTTCCTACCCGGGCGCGGATCTCGTGGCTGGCGTGGAATACCACTCCACCTTCGAAGCCCAGTCGCAGTTCATCATTGGTTTGAACGAGAAGATGGCACACTCTGTCACCGTGCTAGACAACCCCACCCGCCTGGTGATCGACTTCAAGAAGTAGGGAAAGCGCCACACGCTTCCGCGGGGAATCGCGCGGAGAATCGACGACAGTACGCCTAGCAACGAAAAGCAGCGCCTGCCCCGTAGGTTTCGGGGCAGGCGCTGCTTCTATGTCGTGTGATTAGTCCTCTTCGACTGGGACCAGGGAGATCTTGCCGCGGTTGTCGATGTCGGCAATTTCGACCTGAATCTTGTCACCGACGTTGACGACGTCCTCGACCTTCTCGATGCGCTCGTCGCCGCCGAGCTTCGAGATGTGGATGAGGCCATCGCGGTTCGGCAGCAGGTTCACGAATGCGCCGAAGGCAACGGTCTTCACAACAGTGCCCAGGAAGCGCTCGCCGACCTGCGGCAGCTGCGGGTTCGCAATAGCATTGACCTGCTCGATAGCAGCATCAGCAGCCTCGCCAGATGCAGCGGAGACGTACACGGTGCCATCGTCTTCGATGGAGACATCCGCACCGGTTTCCTCGGTGATGTTGTTGATGGTCTTGCCCTTCGGGCCGATGAGCTCACCAATCTTGTTGACCGGGATCTTCACAGAAGTAATCTTCGGTGCCAGCGGGGACATCTCGTCTGGGCCGTCGATGATTTCTTCCATGGTCTCCAGGATGGTCACGCGAGCATCGCGAGCCTGCTCCAGAGCATCAGCCAGGACCTTGGACGGGATGCCGTCCAGCTTGGTGTCCAGCTGCAGTGCGGTGATGAACTCAGAGGTACCTGCGACCTTGAAGTCCATATCACCAAAGGCATCTTCAGCACCCAGGATGTCGGTCAGAGCAACGAACTTCTCCTTGCCCTTAACCTCACCGGAGACCAGGCCCATGGCAATACCGGCAACCGGTGCCTTCAGCGGGACACCAGCGTTGTACAGCGACAGGGTCGATGCGCAGACAGAGCCCATGGAGGTCGAGCCGTTGGAGCCCAGAGCCTCAGAGACCTGACGGATGGCGTACGGGAACTCCTCACGGGAAGGAATCACCGGCAGCAGTGCGCGCTCAGCCAGTGCACCGTGGCCGATTTCGCGACGCTTCGGGGAGCCAACGCGACCGGTCTCACCGGTGGAGTATGGCGGGAAGTTGTAGTGGTGCAGGTAGCGCTTGGACTCCACTGGGGTCAGGGAGTCGATCTGCTGCTCCATCTTCAGCATGTCCAGGGTCGTCACGCCCAGAATCTGGGTCTCGCCACGCTCGAAGAGCGAAGAACCGTGTGCACGCGGGATAAGGCCCACGCCCACAGACAGGTCACGAATATCGGCAACGCCACGGCCATCGATGCGGAAGCCCTCGTTGAGGATCTTCTTGCGCACGATTTCCTTCATCAGGGCGTTGAAGGCTGCACGAATCTGCTTGGAGGCATCCTTGAGGTCCTCAAAGTCATCATCGTCGAGAAGCTCTTCTTCGACCTTCTCCATCAGGGCGTTGGTAGCGTCGTCGCGCTCCTGCTTGCCCGGAATCTGCAGCAGCTTCTCCAGCTTCTTGGCGGCCTCGTCCTTAACTTCCTTGTAGACCTCGTCTTCGTAGGCCGGGAAGACCGGGAACTCCTGGGTTTCCTTGGCAGCCATATCTGCCAGGCCAGCCTGGGCCTTGCACAGAGTCTCGATGTACGGCTTGGCAGCTTCCAAACCAGCAGCCACGGTGGACTCCTGCGGTGCCGGAGCACCCTTGCCAACGCGCTCGATAACAGAGTTACCAGCACCGGCCTCGACCATCATGATGGCGACATCTTCCTTGCCGTCCTTTTCCACCATGCGGCCAGCCACGACCATCTCGAACAGAGCCTGGTCGTGCTGCTCGTGGTTCGGGAAAGCAATCCAGGTGCCTTCCGGGTGCTTGTCATCAGCAATGAATGCCATGCGGACACCGCCGACGGCACCGGAAACCGGCAGGCCGGAAAGCTGAGTGGACGCCGATGCGCCATTGATAGCAACGACGTCGTAGTACTCTTCCGGGTCCATGGACATCACGGTAACGACGACCTGGACCTCGTTGCGCAAGCCCTTAACAAAGGTCGGGCGCAGCGGACGGTCAATCAGGCGGCAGGCCAGGATGGCCTCGGTCGACGGGCGACCTTCACGGCGGAAGAAAGAACCAGGGATCTTGCCTGCTGCGTAGGAACGCTCTTCCACGTCCACGGTCAGCGGGAAGAAGTCAAAGCCCTCACGGGGCTGGTTGGAGGCAGTGGTCGTGGACAGCAGCATGGTGTCCTCGTCCAGGTAGGTGGTTACAGAACCACCGGCTTGGCGAGCCAGCTCGCCAGTTTCGAAACGAATGGTACGGGTTCCGAAGTCACCGTTGTCGAGAGTGGCAATCGCCTCGTGGATGCCGTATTCCTCATCAACATTTAGTTCAACGGTGTTCTTAGGCTTCATCTAGAAGATTCTCCTTGTCGTACGTGGCGATCGTCGCTGCCGCCACAAATAGATTGAATTCTGACAACGGTGAACCATCCTAGCAGGTTTTTGCACCCAAAACGCACTAAAGCCCTGCTCTCCTCACCACAGCGAAGTGGAAAAGAAGAAACAGAGCTTGTGAAAAAGCCTAGTTGGCTATTAGCGGCGCAGACCCAGGCGAGCAATCAGATCGCGGTAGCGGTCAACGTTGTTAGCTGCCAGGTACTTCAGCAGGCCACGACGACGACCAACCATCAGCAGCAGACCACGACGGGAGTGGTGATCGTGCTTGTGGGTCTTCAGGTGCTCGGTCAGAGTGTTGATACGGGAGGTCAGCAGTGCAACCTGTGCCTCCGGAGAACCGGTATCGGTCTCGTGCAGGCCGTACTCCTTGAGGATTTCAGCCTTCTTCTCAGCGCTCAGTGCCATGAGATATTGCTCCTATAATGTTTCAGTCCACATAAAATTCCACCCGGAACTTCGCTAGCGAAGTTCCGCGCCATGCGGTTTTCGCTACTTAGAGCCAAGTTCCACTTGGGTGAGCTGCAACTGCTGTGAACCGCAGTCGACAAGCCAAGGAACAACTATAACGTGCGCTGGCCTAACTCGCCAAACAGACCTTCCAGGCGGGCGACGAAGTCCGCAGTGAAACGCTGCGCATCCACGCCAATGGCCACACGGGTCGTTTCCGCTGGTTCTTGAATGCGGTCTGGATCACCAATCAGGCGGCCAGGAGTAGGCTCGCCCGTTTCGACTTTGAGATTGATTGGCAAGCACTCAACCAGGCTGGGGTCAATGGCAACAGCCACAGCTAGTGGGTCGTGCAGGCCGCAACCACCAAGCTGCGGGGACAGCTCAGCATAAGCATCGACGTAGTAATCAGCGATCTCAGCGAAAGTCTTGCCCGATTCAGAACCAGTATCGCGCCACTGCTGGACCTGCTCGCGGGTCAGCACCGTGCGCAGGGTGACATCCAAACCGACGACGGTGACGTCCTGCGCGGTACGCAACAAGAAATCAGTTGCTGCCGGGTCTTGGGAGACATTCGCCTCCGCCCAGGGCGCAACATTGCCGGCCACGGTCAACGCGCCGCCCATCATGATGATCTTTGCGTTACGGGCGAAGTCGTCGTCGTCACACGCCTTGGCCACGGTGGTGGACGGTCCGGTGGCCACGATGATCGCACCATCGCGGGCGGCCTGCTTCATGATCTCCACTGCATCGCCTTGCGCAGGTGGTGCACCGAAGGATACCTCTACCCCACCCAGGCCATTAGCACCGTGGACGAATTGGGAGATGTCTTTGACGTGGAAGTCCTCACGCTGCGGTCCGGCATAGACCGGGATGTCCTCAGCACCGAGAAGTTTCAGCAGCGCCGTCGTGTTGGCTACACCCTGTTCGACCGTGACGTTGCCGTAGGTGCCAGTAACCGCAACCAGCTCAATATCCGGGTGGGCTAAGGCAAAAGCAAGCGCCAGCGCATCATCGATGCCGGTATCCAGGTCAAGCAGCATCCGCATGTTTATTTTCCTCGCAGCAGGAAGTACTCATCGGCCGACCAGCCGTGCGACTGGGCATCCTCGGCTAAGACTTCGCGGGTGGCAGCAACATCGGCAGCCATGGCCTCGAGCAACTCATCGACGGAGGTGAACTTCACCATGTCACGGATGTGGTCGACGAACTGCACGGTGGCCTCATATCCATACAGATCCGCATCGCGATCCAGCACGAAGGACTCGACGGAGCGTTCCTCATCGCCAAAGGTCGGGTTGGTGCCCACCGAAATCGCTGCGGCATAAGCTACGCCCGGGCGCATGTCGCCATCGATATGCACTGGCGAATCCACGATGAACCAGCCGGCATAGACGCCATCGGTAGGCAGGGCTAAAGAATCCGGGAAGTACTGATTGGCCGTCGGAAAGCCCAGCTCCTTACCGCCGCGCCCGGCACCACGCACCACCGGACCGGTCACGGTGAAGTGCCTGCCCAGTGCCCAGTTGGCGGACTTAATGTCGCCACGCTCGAGAGCCTTACGGATGTTGGTGGAACAAATCCGCTCGCCATTGATATCCAGCAGCGGAATCACATCGACGCCAAAGCCAAACTCCTTGCCGAAGTCCTGCATGGCCTCCGCAGTACCACTGGCACCAGCGCCAAAGGTGAAGTTAGAGCCAACTACGACGTGCTGGGCATGCAGCTTGTCTACCAGCAGCGTAGAGACATAATCGCGGGCAGAAAGCCCCACCAGGTCCTTGGTGAAGTCGATAACCGCGACGGCCTTAATGCCCATCTCTTCCGCGAGCTGCAGGCGGCGCTCAAAGCTAATGACTGACAGCGGCGCGCGCTCCGGCAAAAAGACAGAGACCGGGTGCGGGTCGAAAGTAACCATGACCGGCAGCGCGTCCTGTGCCACGGTGGCTTCCACCAACTGCTGGTGACCGCGGTGCAAACCATCAAAGACACCGATGGTGACCGCGGTAGGGCCTAACTGCGCGGGAATGTCGTCAATTCCATACCAAATATCCACGCAAACTATCGTAGAGCATAAACTTTAGGGCCATGACTGTTGCCAACTCTGGACTCGTTGTCGTTGACAAGCCCGCCGGGATGACCTCCCACGACGTGGTCGGCCGCCTGCGCCGCTACTTCGGCACCCGCAAAGTCGGCCATGCCGGCACGCTCGACCCCATGG
This sequence comes from Corynebacterium camporealensis, assembly GCF_000980815.1. NCBI lineage: Bacteria > Bacillati > Actinomycetota > Actinomycetes > Mycobacteriales > Corynebacteriaceae > Corynebacterium > Corynebacterium camporealensis. The sequence goes on from NZ_CP011311.1 coordinate 1,506,419, forward strand.
CCACCGGTGTGCTGGTCGCCGGCATTGAGCGCGGCACCAAGTTCCTAGCCCACATGGTCGCCTCCACCAAGTCTTATTCCGGCACCATCCGCTTAGGCCAATCCACCACTACCGATGACGCCGAGGGTGAAGTCACCGGTGGTTCCTCGGCAGCATCGCTTGACGATGCCGCCATCACCTCAGCCATCACCGAGCTCACCGGCGATATCATGCAGCGCCCCGCGGCAGTATCGGCCATCAAAATCGATGGCAAGCGCGCTCACCAGCGCGTCCGCGACGGCGAGAAAGTCGACATTCCTGCCCGCCCGGTCACCGTCACTCGTTTCGATGTCATCAATGCCGAACGCAACAACGAGTACATCGATTTAGATGTCGAAGTCGACTGCTCATCGGGCACTTATATCCGCTCGCTAGCCCGCGACTTGGGCGAAGCACTCGGCGTCGGCGGACACCTGACCCGCCTACGCCGTACCGCAGTCGGCCCTTTCACCCTGGATGATGCCCGCACCCTCGACGAACTCGAGGACAACGCGCAACTGTCGCTCAATCTGGACGAAGCACTGATCCGTTCCTATCCCGTCCTCAACGTCACCGAAGACGAAGGCAAAGCCCTGGCCATGGGCAAATGGCTCGAGCCACGGGGCCTTAAAGGCGTCCACGCCGCCGTCGACCCCGACGGCCAAGCCATCGCACTGATTAAGGAAAAGGGCAAGCGCCTCGCCACGGTCTTCGTCGCAAGACCATCCACGTTGTAAAGCTCTGCTTTTAGCGCAACGGAGGGACCACAGTCGAGACCATTACAAAGCCGTCCTTGATGGCCCAGTTGCCGCAGATAAACGGCACTGGGGTGGGTCGGGCGAGGATGTAGGAAATTAAGGTGCCGTCTTCGCGCAAGTCGATTTCTGCTTGGTCGAAGTCCAACCAGCGCCGCGTCATCGGGAACCAGGCTTTGTAGGTGGCTTCCTTGGCGCAGAACAACAGGCGGTCCGGACAGGTCACGCCGGCTTCGCGGAGCTTTTCCAGCTGGGCAAGCTCGCCAGCGCGGGCGATCATGTTGAGTACGTTTTCCGGCAGTGGTCCTGCTGGTTCGGCATCCAAGCCCATCGCGCGGACAGCGGTGGTGGGTGCGACGACGGCGGCGCGCAGGCCTTCGGTGTGGGTCATAGAACCGGTAAAGCCTTCGGGCCATAACGGCATGCCGCGTTCCCCGCGCAAGATGGGGCCGTCGCCATAAGCACCCAGGTCTTGAAGTGCTTGGTGTGCACACCAGCGGGCATCGCCAAATTCGGCCTTGCGGGAATCGACTGCCTTAGCGACTAAAGACTGCTCTTCGGCCGAAAGCAGTTCGTAGTTAAACAGGTTGGCGTACTCGGATTGAGTGCGCACGTAGCAAAAACGTGCCTCGTTCGGGAAAAGGTCTTTTACCATGACGTCTCCTCCCCTTCTTCAGTGCGCAACACCGGGTAGGGCCAGACTTGGTGTTCTCGTCCTTCCCATTCCCGCGGATAACCCAAGGACACTTCTGTGTGCCGCACGCCGTCGACTTCCATCGAATTAGGCATGTGGAGATGGCCGTAGATGACTTCTTGGGCGTTGTAACGGGAAGCCCAGGAACGGGTATGGCGGGTACCGCACCACAGTGCGATTTCCGACCAGCGCATGTGGAGTGTGGGCTCTTGAACCAACGGCCAGTGGTTGATGAGAATCGTCGGGCCGCTAACTCGCGAGAGGCGTTTGATGGAATAAGCCAGGCGGTCCCAGCACCAGGCACGCACGTCGACAAAAGGTGCAATGGCGTATTCGTCGGTAAGCACGATCTGGCGATCTTGGGCTGCCTCGAGGGCTTGTTCCACGGTGGTGCCCTGCGGACGGAAGCTGTAGTCGTAGAGGGTAAACAGCGGCACAATGGTCACTCCCGCAAAGACAGGGAAAGGATCTTCAGGAGTAATAATGCCGCGCTCACGGCAGCCAACGACGAGTTCTTCGTACTTGTCGCGGCCGCGGTAGCGATCTTGGGAGCGGCTAAACAACTCGTGGTTGCCGGGCACCCAAATAACTTGGGCGTAACGCTCGGCGAGCACGCTTAGGACTTTCAGGACCAGGCTGGAGCGTTCTGCCACGTCACCGGCGACAATGAGCCAGTCAGCTGGGTCGGGTGGAACCAATTCCGCAATGCGCGGACTATTGGATTTCACTGCGGCGTGCAAGTCTGAAACCGCCCACAAGGTTGGCATGCCAGGCTCCTTTCCCTAGTCCTCTACTTCTATCACAGCCCACTTCATGGACCGGAAGCGCAAGACCACGGCGATAAGACGAAGCAGGATAAAGGCAGCCAATCCACACCAAATACCCACCAAGCCGGCATCGAGGACATAGGCCAGCAGCACGCCTGGCAAGAAGCCGAAGAGGACTGAGCCAATGGTGATGGTACGCAGGAAGGCGGCATCGCCAGCACCCAGCAGCACGCCATCGAGTGCGAAGACCACGCCACCGGCAATGACCATGCCGACCATGATCCACCACGGGACACTCATGGCTTCCAGCACTGCATCCGAGTCAGTGAACAGTCGTGGGATGAGGCTGTTACCCAGAATCGGAATCAAAGCGAGGATGCCGGCGAAAATCGTGGAGTAACCGGTAATCTTCCAGCCGACCTTGCGGGCTAAATCGGCAGAGCCCTTACCCAGCGCGGCACCGGTCAGCGTCTGCGCGGCAATAGCAAGTGAATCGAGAACCAAGGTCTGGAAGTTCCACAGCTGCAGCAGCACCTGGTGAGCTGCCAGCGAGGCCGTGCCAAAGCGTGCGGCCACTGCGGCAGCGGACAAGAAGGCGACCTGGAAGCTAGCAGAGCGCAAGATAAGGTCGCGACCCAGAATTAGCTGGCGGCGGATGATTCGGAAGTTCACCTGCCAGTCGCCGGTGTGTTCCTTGCGTAGCTGGCGGATAAAAAGTGCCGCGGTAATGCCCATGCCCAGTACGGTCGCAATCGCTGAGCCTGGCAGGCCCCACCAATACACGAACAAGGGCACGAAAATCGCACCGGGGATGACACCGCACAACGTGAAGTGCAGTGGTGTGCGGGTGTTTTGAACACCACGCATCCAGCCGTTACCCGCCATAACGATCAGGGTCAGCGGGATGGCGATAGCTGCGATGCGCAGCCATTGTGCGGCACCGGCCGCGGTGACGGGATCGCCGGTGAGCCAGTTAGTAAACGTACCGGCGAAGATACACATGATGACGGCAAGGAAGCCACCAACACCAAGTGCGACGTAGGTAGCTTGGACGCCTTCAGCGACAGCCTTTTCTCTCTTGCCTGCACCAAAGAGACGCGACGAGCGCGCGGTGGTGCCATAAGACAGGAAGGTCAGCTGGGTGGTGACCACCGAGTGGATGGAGGCGGCTGCACCTAGCGATGCCAGCTCTTGAGCGCCGAGACGACCGACCACGGCGGTATCGAAAAGCAAATAAGCCGGCATGGCCGCCAGCACACCAAGTGCTGGGAAGGCCAGCCGGAAGACATCACGTGCCCCGACGTTCATCGAACAGCTTCTACCAACTGCTCGACGATTTCCTCCGGGGTGCCCTGCGCGGTGTAACCTGCGGCAGGCACGTGGCCGCCACCACCCATGGACAGCGCGATTTCCGAGCAGTCAATGGCGGAAGAACGCAGCGAGACTGCCCAGATGCCCGGTGCTTGTTCTTTAAAGACCACGCCCATATCGGTGCCTTCGAGGGCACGGACGAAGTCAACGAGGGACTCCACAGCAGAATCGGAATGTCCACCGATGATGTCGAGATGACCGATGAGCACGCCCATGCGGATCTTGCCGGCTTCGACAATCTGCAGTCCAGACAGCACGCGGCCGACCATCTGCAGGTCGTGGGACGTCGTGGAATCCAGCAGTTGCTCGGCAATCTTCTTGGTATCCAAGCCGTATTGCATCAGGCGCGCGGCGGCATCATGCATGACCGGACGACCCCAGCGGAAGCTACCGGTATCGGTCATCAGTCCGGCGTAGAGGCAATGCGCGATCACGCGGTCAATCTGCACCGACATCATGTCGAAGACGTCCATGAGCACCATCGTGGTGGACTCAGCGTCTTTATCGACTAAGTTCATCGAGCCAAAGCCCGGGTTGGACGCATGGTGGTCGATGCACAGCAAACGACCTGCCTCGGCAACTTCCTTAAGCTCACCGGCCAAGAAACCAGTACGGTCAATCGAGCCGCAATCCACCGTCACATAAAGGTCATAGCCTTTGGGCAGTTCGCGCACGAGCGCTACTTCCCCAGCGGTTGGAATGGACTTGAGGTTGCGGGAGATTTGCCGGTCCTGACCAATGACTGCGCAGACTTCCTTGCCCCGCTGGCGCAGTGCCAAAAGCAGGGATGCTGCGGAACCAATTGCGTCAGCGTCCGGGCGAAGGTGCGTAATTACGCAAATGCTGCTGGCTTCGCTCAGGGCGTTGACGGCATGCCGATATGCTGCCACTTATCCCTGCTCCTTGTACGGATCGGCCTCACCAGCCGGCTTCGCGCCTTCCTTTAGCTTTGCTAGTTCTGCATCGCGTGCGCGCGCACGCGCCAGCAGTTCTTCCATGTGTGCCGATGCCTCAGGCACGGTATCCAGCTCGAAGCTCAGGGTCGGAGTAAAGCGGACCGACAGCTGGTCGCCGACAATCTTGCGCAGCTGACCCTTGGCACGGTTGAGCGCTTCAGCAGCCTGGTCGGTATCTGGCTCGGAGTCAATGTCCTTTCCGCGAACGGTGTAGAACACCGTGGCGTCATGCAGGTCGCCTGTGACTCGGGTGTCGGTGATGGTCACCAACTCCAGGCGGCGATCCTTGACCTCTCGTTCGATCGCGTTCGCCACAATTGCTTGGATGCGCTTGGCCATACGTGCCGCGCGTGCGTGGTCTGCCATCCCGGCTGCCTCCTTGTTTTCTTCATCTGCCCGACATTCGGGTTGAAAGAATGTAGTCCAATTTTAGACCAGCACAGAAGTCGGAGAAAACTTGCACACGCGAAACCCCGCCAGGGATTTCTCCACTGACGGGGTAAACACGTTCTCCTTACCACGTAAAGCGTGAACGCTTTTACGTGCGTGGGACCTCGACCTCTTCGTAGGCCTGGATGGTGTCGCCGACCTGGATGTCTGGGTAGGACAGCACCATACCGCACTCGTAACCGGCCTTGATCTCGGTTGCGTCGTCCTTTTCGTGACGCAGCGATTCGATCTTGGCATCGGAGGTGATGACGTTGCCGTCACGGACCAGGCGAACCTTGCCGTTGCGCTTGACCGAGCCCTCGGTAACCATGCAACCGGCGATGGTGCCGACTGCGGAGGACTTGAACAGTGCACGGATCTCTGCCACACCGGTGTCGCGCTCTTCGTAGATTGGCTTGAGCATGCCCTTGAGAGCTGCCTCGATCTCTTCGATAGCGCGGTAGATGATGGTGTAGTAGCGGATGTCGACGCCCTCGGCGTTGGCTTCCTCAGTTGCCTTGCCCTCAGCGCGAACGTTGAAGGCGATGATGACGGCATCGGAAGCTGCTGCCAGGGAGACGTTGGTCTGGGTAACCGCACCGACGCCACGGTCGATGATGTTCAGCTCGACCTCGTCGTCGACGTTGATGTCCAGCAACGCATCTTCCAGGGCCTCGACAGAACCAGCGTTGTCGCCCTTGAGGATGAGGTTGAGGGTGGAAGTTTCCTTCAGCACCGCATCCAGATCCTCCAGGCTGACGCGCTTGCGTGCCTTGGCCTGCAGAGCAGAACGCTTGCGGGCATCGCGCTGTGCAGCAATCTGACGTGCCACACGGTCATCTTCGACTACCAGCAGGTTGTCGCCGGCACCCGGGACGCCGTTAAGGCCCTGGACCTGTACCGGACGGGACGGACCTGCCTCTTCGACGTCGTCGCCGAACTCATCGAACATGCGACGGACACGACCGTGCGAGTCGCCGACCACGATGGAGTCGCCGACGCGCAGGGTACCGCGCTGGACGATGACGGTGGCAACCGGGCCACGGCCACGGTCCAGGTGGGCTTCGATGGCCACACCCTGGGCATCCATGTCCGGGTTTGCGGTCAGCTCCAGTGCAGCATCGGCAGTCAGCACGACAGCCTCGAGCAGCTCGTCGATGTTCTGGTTAGCCTTCGCGGAGATGTCGACGAACATAGTGTCGCCGCCATACTCTTCCGGAATCAGGCCGTACTCGGTGAGCTGGCCACGGATCTTATCCGGCTGAGCCTCTGGCTTATCGATCTTGTTCACTGCCACGACGACCGGGATATCGGCTGCCTTGGCGTGGTTGATCGCCTCGACGGTCTGCGGCATGACGCCATCGTCAGCTGCGACGACCAGGATGGCCAAGTCGGTGGACTCAGCACCACGGGCACGCATGGCGGTAAAAGCCTCGTGACCCGGGGTATCCAGGAAGGTGATGGCGCGCTCGCCACCGCCGACGTCGACGCGGGTCTGGTATGCGCCGATGCCCTGGGTGATGCCGCCGGCCTCGCCGACACGCTCGTTGGTCTTACGGATGGAGTCCAACAGGCGGGTCTTACCGTGGTCGACGTGACCCATGACGGTCACGACTGGAGGACGGTTTTCGAGGGCTTCCTCGCCACCTTCGTCCTCACCGAACTGCAGGTCGAAGGACTCGAGCAGCTCGCGGTCCTCGTCCTCTGGGGAGACGACCTCGACCTCGTAGTTGATCTCCGAACCCAGCAGCTGCAGGGTGTCTTCGGAAACAGAGGCGGTAGCGGTAACCATCTCGCCCAGGTTGAACAGTGCCTGAACCAGGGAGGCTGGATCTGCACCGATCTTCTCGGCGAAGTCAGCCAGCGAAGCACCACGACGCAGACGCACCTTAGCGCCCTTGCCGTCAGGCAGGCGTACGCCGCCTACCTCATGCTTCTGCTGCTCTTCAAACTCATGCCTCTTCTGACGCTTCGACTTCTTGCCCTTGCGGGGTGCGCCACCTGGACGGCCGAATGCACCAGCGGTACCGCCGCGACGTCCGCCGCGGCCGCCGCGGAAGCCACCTGGGCCGCCTGGACCGCCTGGTCCACGACGTCCGCCACCGCGGCCGCCGCCACCGCCGCCACCGGAGCCCTTGGAAGGCATCGATGCCGGAGTTGGGTGGGCAGGCATCATTGCTGGGGACGGACGACGACCGCCGCCGCCACCCTGGCCACCGCGGTTGCCGCCGCCTTGACGGTTACCGCCCTGGCCACGGTTATCGCCACCGCGACCCTTGCCGCGGTTATCGCCCGGCTTGCCGGAGCGCTGGCCCTTGGTGCCACCTGGGCGTGGGCCTGGGCGCTCGCCACCACCGGTCGAAAATGGGTTGTTGGCCACACGGCGAGTACCGCCTGGCTTCGGCATCGGGCGCGGCATTGCGTTGCCCGGGGTCGGGCGCTCGCCCTGCTTCTTGCCACCTGGCTTCGGGGCATTGGCACCCGGCTTTGCGCCGCCCGGCTTAGGTGCACCAGCACCTGGCTTCGGGGCGTTAGCGCCTGGCTTAGCGCCACCTGGCTTCGGTGCACCAGCACCCGGCTTCGGGGCGTTAGCACCAGGCTTAGCTGCGCCTGGCTTCGGTGCACCAGCACCCGGCTTGGCGCCGCCGGACTTCGGTGCGTTTGTCTGTGCACCCGGCTTCGGAGCGGCACCTGGCTTAGGTGCGCCCGGCTTCGGGGCAGCAGACTTCTTCTTCTGTGCGGACTTATCCTCCGCTGCGGCAGCGTCGTCGCCGCCGTTTTGCGCTTCGTAGTGCGCGCGCATCTTCTTGACCACCGGTGGTTCGATGGTCGAAGACGCGGTCTTTACAAACTCGCCTTGTTCCTTCAGCGTGGCGAGCAGTTCCTTGCTGGTTACTCCGAGCTGCTTTGCTAACTCGTGAACACGTAGCTTTCCGGGCACTTGTCTCCTCTTAATGTTTTCTAGAGGCCAAGGCCCGTCAAGCGGCCTTAACCTCTAGAGCTTGCGTATGACTTTCATCGCTGATGCTTCATCGTTGTGCGCTCATCAGTGTTCGGTCTTCCTTACAATCTCTGGGCCGGGCGGAGTCTTCCGCCATCTGCACCTGTAGTTCCAGGTACTCACGTACGTGACCTGTGTCCACATCCTTAGACGCGCGTAGTGCGCGTCCGATTGCGCGACGCTGCTGGGCACGCTCCAGCGCATCAAGGTCTGGCGTGATCCATGCTCCCCTGCCAGGCAGGCGGCGGCGTGGATCCGCTAGAACCCGGCGACGCTGGTCATCTGCTGGATCAATGACGATCCGCAGTAGTTGCGTGTCGGGATAGCGTTCGCGCGTAGCAATACACGTACGGTAACGGATGGGCTGTTGCGTCATCCATCTCCTTCGTGCTTGCTACGTGTGGGCCATTGACAAGCTTAGACGAAAAACCCACAGATTTTTAATCAGGCTCTTAATCCGCGTCCGAATGGATGTCGATTTTCCAACCGGTCAGACGTGCAGCCAGACGCGCGTTCTGGCCTTCCTTACCAATCGCCAGCGACAGCTGGTAGTCCGGCACGGTCACGCGTGCGACCTGGGCTTCCGGATCGACGATCTCCACGCGAACAACCTTGGACGGTGCCAAAGCGTTGCCAACGTACTCAGCCGGGTCGTCCTTGTAGTCAATGATGTCGATCTTCTCGCCACCAAGGCCACGCATGATGTTGTTCACACGCTGGCCACGCGGACCAATGCAGGCGCCCTTGGCGTTCAGGCCCTTGGCACGGCCGATAACCGCAACCTTGGAGCGGTGACCAGCCTCGCGGGCAATCGCGACGATTTCTACCGAGCCTTCTTCGACTTCTGGAACTTCCAGCTCAAACAGGCCACGGACCAGTTCCGGGTGGGTACGCGACAGGTTGACCTGCACGTGTGCGCCATTGCGGTTCACGCCGACAACATAAGCCTTGATGCGGTCGCCGTGCTCCAGCTTCTCACCTGGAATCTGCTCAGCTGGCAGCAGGACTGCGTCTTGCGAATCTAATTCGCTGCCCAGCTGCACGATGACGATGCCGCGCTCGTTGGCACGCACGTCACGCTGAACCACACCAGAGACAACCTGGCCGGTCAGCTGGGAGTAGGAATCGAAAGCAACCTCGGCTTCGGCCTCGCGGAGTTTGCGCAAAATGGCATCACGTACGGCCCGTGCGCCGGTTCGACCAAAGTTTTCCGGGGTATCGTCGTATTCCGTCATGACGTCGCCGGATTCTGGGTCCAGCTCGCTGACGATCACGCTGACCTCGCCAGTATCTGGGTCGATGTTCACGCGTGACTTCGTCTTCGACACTTCATCTTCTGCCGGGCGCACGCCGTCATTGCGGTAGTCCAGGTAGGAAAACAGCAGGGCGTTGCCGATTGCATCCAGCAGATCGCGCACTGGCACACCGCGTTGCTTTTCGATGGTGCGTAGTGCCGCTAGGTCGATATTCACTTGTTAATCCTCTCGGGGTGCCGAGTTCTCCTCGGCGTCGACGAATGCTTCTTGCGTGGCTTCCAGCTCCGCGGCTGGAACTTTCGCAAACTCAATTTCTACCACTGCGCGTTGGATGTTTTCCAATCGCTCGATACGAGTAACCACCTGCTTTTTCTCAGTAGAAACCAGCACCACAGCAGTCTCATCGTCATTCAGCGCACCCACGCGTCCACGATGGGTCTTGCCGTCTTCGAACTCATACGCAACCAGGCGGCCACGGTTGCGTCGCCAGTGGCGCGGTGCAGTCAGCGGCAAGTCCACACCCGGGGTGGAAACTTCCAAGGTGTAGCCGGCACCAAAGTTCAGCTCGCCGGCATCCTCGGCGGCATCGAAGTATTCGGAGATAGCAGTCGACAGCTTCTCCAAATCATCGGAAGTGGGGCGTTCATCCCCGTCCACCTTGATGATGACCTGGGATTTCTTGCCAGCCTTGGTGGTCTTGATGTGCTCGATATCAAAACCGAACTCTTCCACCTTCGGGGTAAGTAGCTGCGTCAATTGTTCTGCATCTGGGAAAGCCATGCGCCCTAGACTACGCGGTAGTAGTACAGTCTTTTGCGTGAACCACCGACTATCGCTTCTCCCCGCGCTCGCCGTGCTGCCCGCACTGACTGGCTGCCAGGCCGTCGATTCCGTGGTTACTTACTTCGGCCCCCGCCCGGACGAGACGTTAGAAACTCTGGCGCAGCAAGCAACTGCCGATGCCGCAACGCTTGACGATGCCGACGCATCCTCCCTGCGCCAAGAACAAGCCGACGCACTTTATGCCGAAATCACCCGCCTGTGCGGTACTGAAAACGGCGAAGTCCCGGAGTCTTGCGAAGTCGACCCCAACGACACCTCTGAGGTCACCGGCCAAGACGACCTCGAAGCATCGCTGCGCAGCACCCTTGATGGCGTCGGTGAAGTCAGCATGGAATCCCGTGCCCTCGTCGTTGACCAGGCCATCGATCTCGCAGCCCGTACCAACCCGGTTCTTCCACCGCTGGAGCAACTCGGAGAAGACGAAACCACCCAAGCCCGTGAGTTGCTGGAATGGGAATACCGCCAGGTCTACGGCCTTGATGTCGCCCGCGCTTTCGTCGACCCCAGCCTCGAAAACACCGTCGATGCGCGCATCACCATGCACGAAGAGCGCATCCAACAACTCCAAGAAGTACTCCACGCCGTCGGCGATATCCCCCAGCCCAAACCGGCCTACACCAGCGACGAATACGAACTACCGCATGATGCCACCAGCGCCGAGCAGTTCATCAACGACCTTGCCTGGGCCGACACCGTCGAATGGGCAAACGCCGCCACCACCCACGCCGAATCGCTGCACAGCCGCGACGACTCCACCGCTTGGCGCGACTGGCTCATCATTACTGCTGCCCAATCCCGCGCGGTGTAACCACCGCAAGCGGCGCCTACACCACAGAAAGACGAACCACTACACCAAAAATTGCAACTGCCTGGATACAAATTGGCAGGCCGCTATACATTTAGTTTGCTAAACCGTACAATCGCTTAGGTGAGTGCTAAGACAATGCGCGCCTTCCGTTGGTTGGCGCTTTTATTAATTGCCATCGGTATCGGAGTCATGTCCCTGGGCGGAGTAGACCAACCAGAGTCTGCTACCGCCACTGCCCCAGAAGGGGTGGAGGCAACCGAAGTTGCGAAGTTGCAGGAAAAGATCTCCGAACAAGAAAATGACGGCGATCAATCCAGTACCGCCATCGTCTTTTTAACCTCTGACGACGAGCTGGATATCCCTGCCTTAAGTCCCATTGCAGAGCAGCTCGGCGGACCGCTGATTCCTGCAGAAAGCGGACGCGCCGCCATGGTGCCTGTCTCCATCGAGGCCGGTACCGCTACTGAGAACAACGAAGAAGTTCTCCAGCTCCGCGATGACATCGCCGCTGAGCTGCCGGAAGGCGTCGAGTCCCAGGTCACCGGCCCGGCCGCTGTCCGCGCGGACCTCGCTGAAGTCTTCCAGGGCGCTAACTTCCTGCTGCTGGCCGTTACCGCCGGCATCGTGGCTGTCTTGCTGATTATCACCTACCGTAGCCCCATCCTGTGGCTACTGCCGTTGCTGGTTATCGCGGTTGCTGACCGTGCAACCAACACAGTATTTACCTACCTGCTCGACGCCATGGACTTTGCCTGGGACGAATCCGTCGCAGGTATTCTCTCCGTGCTGGTCTTCGGTGCCGGTACCAACTACGCCCTGCTGTTGATTTCGCGTTATCGCGATGAACTCACATTGCACGAAGACCGCTTCGAAGCCATGGCCAAGGCCTGGATTCCAACTCTGAAGACGGTTTCCGCCTCTGCAGGCACCGTGATTCTGGGCGTGCTCTGCCTGCTGCTGTCTTCTGTTCCAACCACCCAAGGCCTGGGCGTTGCTGCTGCCATTGGCGTCTCCATCGCCTGGATTTTTGCACTCTTCGCCCTGCCAGGCGTGCTGGTTCTCTTCGGTCGCTGGATCTTCTGGCCACGCAAGCCGCAGTACGGCGACAAGCAAAAGGCTAAGGTCTGGGACCGCATCGGTAACGTCGTGAAGTCTCGCCCACGCGTTATCGGTGGCGTTGCCTTCATCAGCCTGCTGGTATGCTGCATCGGCTACTTCCAGACCTCTACTGGTCTGACCCAGGCTGAACAGTTCATCGATACTCCAGAATCCATTGCTGCTGGTGAAGAACTGGAAGAAGAATTCCCGGACCAGTCCGCTACCCCGCCGCTGGTGGCAACCCAGGATCCTGAATCGACCACCGCCACCATTGAAGGCATGGGCGCTACCGTGACTGAGCAAGGCAGCGCGGATGACTGGACCTTAATGCAGGTCTCCGGTGCTGAGTTCGAAGAGCTGCGCGCTGAGTTCCCTGGCGATGACGTACTGGTCGGCGGCCCGGCTGCGGACTTGGCTGATGGTGAGGAAGCCGCCGCGGACGACCGCATGCTCATCTTCCCGCTGGTGCTGGGCCTTATCTTCCTGGCCCTGATTGTGATGCTGCGTTCCCTCGTGGCCCCAATCATCATGGTGGCCTCGGTGCTTCTGACCAACGTCGCAGCTATCGGTCTGGGCTGGTGGGTCTCCCACTACATCCTGGGCTTCGACAGCTTCGATTCCTCTACCCCGCTGTACGCCTTCGTCTTCCTGGTTGCCCTGGGCGTGGACTACACCATCTTCCTGATTACCCGTGCCCGGGAGGACGCAAGAGAAGTCGGTACACGCCGCGGCATTCTCACCGCACTGTCGTCAACCGGTGGCGTGATTACCTCTGCCGGCATCGTCCTGGCAGCAGTCTTCTCTGCCCTGGGCGTGCTCCCGCTGGTGGTTCTGGCGCAGCTGGGTGTCACCGTGTTTATCGGTGTGCTGCTCGATACCCTCATCGTCCGTACCATCCTGGTACCTTCCGTGGTCCAGGTCATCGGCGAGAAGTTCTGGTGGCCAGCCAACCCATTCAAGGACGGCGAGGCAAAATACCAAGCCAGCTTGAAGGAAAATCCGGATGCAGAATCCACTGCTACCCCGGTAAAGGCTGACTCATAAACGCCCGAACTTAAAAAGACACTGACTGCGCAGCCCTGCACCAGGGCTGCGCATCTTTGTTTTTCTGCACATAGCCGCATAACTGACCAGCAGACTTTCAGCGAATTATTCGCATTTATCGATTGCATCGTCCTCGCGACAGCCCCTATGTTGGTTCGTCATGTGCTCACGACAGCACGAGACCGAGCCACAGCACCGTGGCTCGACAGAGACCACCCAAAGGCCTCTAAGAGAAGTTAGACACGGAATTTAGCTAGGAGGACACTTTAAGATGCGTTCGAAGAAGTTCTTTACCGTTGCCGCTGCCACCGCCATTGCTGGTGCTGGTCTTGCCGCACCGGTTGCCAGCGCAGCACCCGAGTCCGCCTGGGACCAGGTCGCCGCATGTGAGTCCGGTGGCGACTGGCACATCAACACCGGCAATGGCTACCACGGTGGCCTGCAGTTCAACCCACAGACCTGGGCTGCTCACGGTGGCACCCAGTACGCAGCTACCGCTGACCAAGCAACCAAGGCTCAGCAGATCGAAATCGCCGAAAACGTCCTGGCCAACCAGGGTGCTGGCGCATGGCCTAACTGCGGCGGCCCAGTCGCAGGCTAAGAAGGCCTCGTAAGCGGACAGCACACGCTGTCTAACCGCTAAACAGAGAAAATGCAGACCTGCACGAGGCAGGTCTGCATTTGTGTGTTTTAAGCACTGCGCTGTAGCTAGTCGTTGCTCTCTTGCTGGGCTTTGGCAGCGGCGATAACGGCATTGCGTTTGTCGAGTTCTGCTTGGGCGCGCTTGGGATCGGGTTTGCGGTTGCCCTTGGTGTTGAGCAGGGAAACACCCAGTAGCAGTGTCCAGACGGTCTGTACGTCGCTGCTCATGCGCTCCCACAGGCCAGGGCGGTCGGTCATGAACAAGAACGCCACAAAGCCAATAGCGACGATGACCATTAGTACCCACGTCAATCCGCGAGCAGCGCTGTTGAGCATCGGGCGCTGGTTGTCGTTGGTGAGAACATCGCGGGAAGCCAACGCTGCAGAGGCCATAAGAGCAAGGCCCAGCACCATGGACACGATTACTGCTCCACCGTGCACGGTGGACTGCACGTTAGCCGGAACGGCCGCGGCAACGCCCATGGAGATAGCCTGCACAATGGCAATGGCGCCGGTGCGCATGCCGCCACGGGCTTGGTTGTAGCGTTGTGCGGCAATCAGCAGTGCACCCGCAACTGCCAGAATCACAGCAGAAGCGCCGAGGCCTACGTTGAACCACAGATGGCCAGGGCTGCAGATGTAGCGGGAGATGAACTGATCGTCGCTAAGAACGCACTCGGTCACGCCAAGGTCGCTGGTGAGGTTTGCAGACAGCTGATACATGCCGTCCCACTGTGCAATGGCGATGGCTTGGCCGATAAAGGCCAGCAGGGCGCTACAGATAAAGAGGAATCCGGCGGTCTTGCGTTGTGTCATGACTTGCCTTTCTACGACATAAAAAACCCACCGCTTCCCTGTTCTACCCGCTTTGGGGTGGAAAGGAAGCCGGTGGGCGTATCGCCTTACGTAAGTAGGCTCACGAGCTTTAGTCGCGCCAGCTTACTTACCTTCGCGGACGAGCTCGAGAAGCTTGTCCACGGCTTGGTCGGCTGGGACCTCGAAGGTTTCGCCGCCGCGGATGCGCAGTTCGATCTTGCCGTCCTTGAAGGCGCGGCCCAGGATGGCAGCGAATGGCATACCGAGGAGTTCGGCATCCTTGAACTTCACGCCGGGAGAGACCTTCGGGCGGTCATCGAAAAGTACTTCCAGGCCGGCGTCGTCGAGTTCGTCGACCAGCTTCTTACCGGCTTCCATGGCAGCGGCATCCTTGTTGGCCACAGCGACGTGCACCTTGAAAGGTGCGACCTCGACTGGCCAGCGCAGGCCCTTGTCGTCGTGACGCTGCTCAGCCAGAACGGCCAGCAAGCGGGTGACGCCGATGCCGTAGGAACCCATGGTTGGGACGGCGCGCTTGCCGTTTTCGTCGAGGATCTGCACGTTGAAAGCCTCGGTGTATTTGCGGCCCAGCTGGAAGATATGGCCCAGCTCAATACCGCGCTCCAGGGTCAGCGTGCCCTGGCCTTCGGGAGCCGGGTCGCCTTCCTTGATTTCGGCGGCTTCGATGTACTCGTCGACTTCAAAGTCGCGGCCAGCCACCAGGTTAGTGACGTGCTGGTTCGGGGCATCAGCGCCGGTGATCCAGGCACTGCCCTTGACCACTCGTGGGTCGGCGTAGACCTTCACGCCATTAGTGTTCAGTGCCTTCGGGCCAACGTAGCCCTTGACGAGGAAACCGTTGCGCTCGAAGTCTTCGTCGCTAGCCAGCTCAAATTCGACTGGCTCCAGGGAGGCTTCCAGACGCTTTTCGTCCAGGGCGCGATCGCCTGGGATGAGCACGGCGGCCAGCTCCCACTCGCGCTCTTCGTCTTCGGCGTCTGCGACAGGTTGAGCGGTCTTGATCACCATGCACTTCAAGGTGTCAGAAGCCTCGACCTTACGGCCATCGACTTCCATGCCAGCTTCGTTCGCCCACTCGACCAGGGTGTCAATCGTCGGCGATTCCGGAGTGGAGTGCACCTGTGCTTCCGGCTGGTCCTCAATGGAACGCTCTTCTGGCACCTGGGTCACGACTGCCTCAACGTTGGCAGCGTAGTCACCGTCGGTGGCGCGCACGAAGGTGTCCTCGCCGACCTCAGAGATAGCCAGGAACTCCTCGGAAGCAGAACCGCCCATCGCACCAGAGGTGGCCTGGCAAATGGTGTAATCAATGCCCAGACGGTCAAAGATGCGCTGGTACGCCTTGCGGTGGCGGGCATAAGACTCGTCCAGGCCTTCATCGGTCATATCGAAGGAGTAAGAATCCTTCATCGTGAACTCACGGCCACGCAGCACACCTGCGCGCGGGCGCTCTTCGTCACGGTACTTAGTCTGAATCTGGTACAAGGTGACCGGGAAGTCCTTGTAGGAGGAGTACATGTCCTTGACTGCTTGGGTGAACATCTCCTCGTGCGTTGGGCCCAGCAGCATGTCTGCGCCCTTGCGGTCCTTCAAGCGGAAAAGGTTGTCACCGTATTCCGTCCAGCGATCCGAAGCTTCATAAGGCTCACGTGGCAGCAGTGCCGGGAAGAGCATCTCCTGGCCGCCAATGGCGTCCATCTCTTCACGGACTACATTTTCGATGTTGCGTACGGTTCGCAGTCCTAGCGGCAACCAGGTGTAAATTCCCGGCGCGGCACGGCGCACATAGCCGGCGCGCACCAGAAGCTTGTGGCTGGGGACTTCGGCATCTGCGGGATCCTCACGCAGGGTGCGGAGGAAGAGTTCGGAAAGACGGGTGATCATGGTGAAAAATATACCCCGCTAGGCTAGGTCTATGCTTATTATCCTCCCTCCTTCTGAAACCAAAGCGCACGGCGGGTCCGGTGACCCCCTCGATTTGGGGACACTTTCTTTTCCGGAATTGAATGAAATCCGTGCTGAGAATGCAGCTGACCTGCAAGCACTCGATGTCGAGGAAGCACTTGGCGTATTAGGCATTTCTGAGAAGCTGCGCGAGGAAGCTGAATCCAATAGGCAGCTGGATACCACCCCTACTCTTCCCGCAATTCACCGCTACACGGGGGTGCTTTACGATGCCCTCGATGCCTCCACCCTGTCCGATTCGGCCCTGGAACGTCTCGCCATCGGCTCCGCGTTGTTTGGCGTGGTGCGCGCACAGGATCAGATTCCGCACTACCGGCTTTCTGGTGGCACCAAGCTGCCGCGTCCCGATGGCAGCACCCCCACCATGAAGGCGCGTTGGGGTAAGTCCATTACTCAGGCACTCGAGAACGTCGATGAGCTCGTCATCGACTTACGCTCCGGTACGTATCAGCAGCTGGGCCGGCTCAAGACCGCGGTGACCGTCCGTGTCGAAGCCATCCAGCCGGATGGCTCACGCAAGGTGGTCAGCCACTTCAACAAGTTCTACAAAGGTCAGCTGGCACGTGTGCTCGCACTATCGCCTGCCGACGCCTACTCCATCGAGGATGTTGCAGCCATCGGCCAAGCAGCCGGCTTTAACATCGAAGAACCCCAGCACGGCAAGCAGGAACTCACGATGGTGGTCGACCCAAACAAGGGCGACTAAGCGCGCTTAGTCGCATACACGTACTAATTGGCTTCCTGGTAGCGCAGACCATTATCCGCAATGCGGCATTTCTCGCCTATACGGATTCCGTCGGCGAGGTGTCCTTGCTCGCGTTGCTGGATAAGCCCGGCGCGCACACGGTCACGGAGCTGCCAGGGCGAGGTGGTGTTGATGTAAATCTTCGTCCCACCTTCAAACCCCGCCAGGGTAGAAACGCGCAGCTTGATCATGATGCGCCAGGGCTCCGCGAGCTCTTCACCCTGAGGTTGGTGGTGCCATTCTTCATTGCAGGCCACGCGGTCGCCGACGGCAGCATGAATGGCGTGCACGATATCCGAGACCCCACGCAGCGACTGCGGGCTGTGTTCAAAGGGACGACCCGGCTCCACGGCGAAGACCTCGAGTGTCGGATAGCGATGCCCGAAACCAGCAAACGCGACTGCATAGTCGTTCTCAGCAACCAGTAGGTCGTGTTTGCGGGCGTAGTTGAGCGCCCAGTCGTTGTACATGTTGGGATGCTCCGCCAGCAGTGCACGCTCGCGTTCAATGGCTTGGCCCAATTCGTCTACCGCGACGAGCTGTTTGTGCAGATGCTCAAAAGACGCACCAGCATCCTTCAACCAGTTCTGGAAAGCAACCACGTAATTCGCTGCAGGCACCGTGGCATAGAGATCCTCCATCGCAGCTACGGTGAGACGAATAAACTGCTCGTGTTCGTCCACCGTCATCGTGCCCGAAGACTGCAACTGGTCAGTGTGCTGCGCGCCGGGACGGTAGTGCCGACCGCTGATAATCAAGTCGTGCCCACCGCCGAAAAAGCCTGCGGCGGCGTCGGCGAGTTGGTCGCTGGGGACATCGTCAAGCCCTGCTGCCTTGCGCTTGGTGTGCACAATGCTGCGGACATGCTCTATGCCTTCCCGGTCTGCCAAGTAGGCATCCATGCGCTGGGCAATCTGCGGCGAGAGCTGGTGATCGTGGTTGGCCTGCCAGTAGCTAAAAGGCAGGATTTCAAAGAGGTTAGACACGCGCCGAAACAGCGGCTCAGTCGCGTCGTACTCGCTAATAGGCAGGTTGCGAAGAATCTCACCGTTATCCAGAATGCGCGCCTTCTCCGGCGGGGTTTCCCGCTTGCGCTTCGCACAAAACGCACAGCGGGAATGCTTGTCTTCTTCAGTGAGCTCCACCGTGTCCGTCACCGGATGGCTAAAGGGCCGATTCGCTCTCCCCGGGGAAGTCCAGACCTCCGTGAGTGAAAATGGGTTGAGCTGTTTGACGGTGCCATCGGGAAGCACACGCAGCGGCGCTGGGGAATCGGTGAGATCAAAACTCATGTTCTTTAGCCTAACCCTTCCCCCGACAGCCCCTGCGGTAGTACTGTAGTACTACTGCGTGCTTCTACTACAGTGGGCGGATATGTCCCATCCCTTTTTCGAAGTAGATGTCTTTGCCACCACTGCATTTTCCGGCAATCCGCTCGCTGTCATCGCCAATGCGGATGATTTAAGCACTGAGCAAATGCAGTCTATTGCGGCGTGGACTAATTTCTCTGAAACCACGTTCCTGCTGAAACCAACGAACCCGCAAGCGGATTACCGGGTGCGTATTTTTACCCCGCAGGAAGAATTCGACTTCGCCGGGCACCCCACCTTGGGCACCGCCCGGGTCTTTAAGGAACTCCACGGCACCGAAGGCACTGTGGTCCAGGAGTGCAACGTCGGACTGGTCACCGTGCGCGAGGAAGGCGGGGTGTTCTCCTTTGCCACTCCTGCCCTGCGCAAGTCCGGCCCGCTATCTGCTGCTGAGCTGCAGGACTCTTGTTCTTTCTTAGGCGTCGATAAAGATGCCGTCGTCGATGCCGCTTGGGTGGACAACGGTCCTGGCTGGCGCTTGGTGCAGCTTGCCGATGCCGCCAGCGTCCGCAATCTGCAGCCCACCGGCACTCCCGCGCTCAAGGTTGGTGTTGTGGGCATGGAGGGCGATAGCTACGAAGTCCGTGCTTTTACTCCCCGCTTCGAAGACCCCGTCACCGGTTCCTTTAATGGCGGTGCCGCGGAATTCATGCGCGCTAAAGGTGCTGTGCCAGCTTCCTATATCGCCTACCAAGGTTCCCAAGTCGGGCGTAATGGCGAAGTCCACATCCACGACGACGGCGAGGACATCTGGGTTGGTGGCCACGTCAACATCCTGGTGGAAGGCAGCCTCAACCTATGATTTCCCACGAGTTCGACAAGCGCTTACCCCAGCTGTGCGCCCGTGCGGAAGGCGAAGCACAACCCCATCCGCAGCTGGTCCAACTCAACGAAGAACTGGCTACAGAACTCGGCCTGGATCCGGACTGGCTGCGCAGCGACGACGGCATCAACTTCCTACTCGGCCGCAGCGATGAACCCGCGCATGCGCTAGCCTATGCCGGCTTCCAATTCGGCCAATACAACCCACAGATGGGCGATGGCCGCGCACTCCTACTCGGGGAAGTCGAAGCCAACGGGCAGCTGTGGGACTTGCAATCCAAAGGTACCGGGCTCACCCCTTATTCCCGCTGGGGGTCCGATGGCCGCGGCACACTGCGTTCCATGCTGCGCGAGTGCCTCTTCTCCGAATCCCTCCACGCTTTAGGTATCCCCACTACTCGTTCCCTGGCAGTCATTTCTACCGGCCGCATCATCCAACGTCAGTACCAAGAAGAAGCCGGCGTAGTCGTGCGCGTGGCGGCTAGCCACCTGCGCGTCGGCACGCTACACCTAGCCGCACAGACCGGCGATGTCGCGTCCGTGGTGCGCTGGGCCATAGAGCGCCACTACCCTGACCTCGACCCACTGGACTACCAGGGCTTCTACCGCGCACTGCTGCAGCGCCAAGCTTCCACTGTGGCCGCGTGGCAAGCCACCGGCTTTATCCACGGGGTGATGAACACCGACAACACCACCTTGTCCGGACAGACCATCGACTTTGGCCCGTGTGCGTTCATGGAAAGCTATAGCCCGGATACCTGCTTTTCCAGCATCGATACTCATAGTCGCTACCGCTTTGGCAACCAGCCGGATATCCTCGCCTGGAACCTAGTTCGTGCCGCAGAATCCATGCTGCCGCTTTTCGATGACAACCCCAACTCAGCCATCGAATTCGCCCAGGACTGCATCAATGACTACCCGCACACCTTCGATGCCGCTTACCGCAAGATGCTGAAAGAGCGCCTCGGCATCGACGAGAAACTCGCCCCGGCTTACCGCCACGCGATGGAAACCCACGCACCCGATATCACCCACGCCCATCTCGCACTAAGAGATGCTGCACAAGGAGATCGCAGTGCTATCGATAAGCTCATGCCCAATGAGCCCTTCGTTGAGCAGTTCCTGGATTCCAATCCAGAAGTCCCGCACGTGCCACGCGTTATCCCGCGCCCCCGGAACGTCGAAGCCGCACTGCTGGACTTAGAGGAATACGAGCGTTTCCTCCACGCAGTTACCCACCCTTATGATGCGTGCCCTGAGTATGAGGAGCCCGGCAACCTCGATGATTATCTCACCTACTGCGGTACCTAACACCGCCAGCAGGTACACCCAGGTACAACAAAGCCCGCCAGACAATGGATACCTGGCGGGCCTTGCTTTAGCTAACGCGATTCGCGCGAAGCGTGAACTGCACAGTGGCAGTTCACTTAGAACTGCCGCGGCTCGTCGAGCTTGAGGGTCTTCTGGGTGTACTCCCACATCTCGTCGTAGAGCTTCTGGTCCTTGGCCAGCTTGATGCCGTAGGACGGAACCAATTCCTGGATCTTCTCGCTCCACTGGATCATGTGCTCGCCGAAGCAACGCTCCAGCAGCTCCAGCATGACCGCCGGGGTGATCGAAGCACCCGGGGATGCGCCCAGCAGGCCGGCGATGGTGCCGTCCTGGTTGTTGACCAGGGTGGTGCCGAACTCGAGGGTGCCGAACTGCGGCGGGCCAGCAGGCTTGATGACCTGTACGCGCTGACCAGCGATGACGGTCTCCCAGTCATCCTCGTTAGCGGAAGGCACGTAGTCGCGCAGAGCCTCGACGCGGTCGGAGAAGGACTTGCGGACCTCGTCGACCAGGTACTTGGTCAGGCCGAACTCCTGTACGGCAACGCCCAGGTAGGACGGAACGTTGTGCGGGCGGATGGACTTGAACAGGTCCAGGTAGGAACCCTTCTTCAGGAACTTCGGGCTCCAGCCACCGTACGGGCCGAACAGCAGGCCGCGCTCGCCGTCGATAACGCGGGTATCCAGGTGCGGCACGGACATTGGCGGTGCACCCACGGAAGCCTTGCCGTAGACCTTGGCGTGGTGCTGGTCGATGAGATCCTGGTTCTTGGCGCGCAGCCACAGACCAGAAACCGGGAAGCCAGCGTAACCTGCGACCTCGCGGACGCCCGCCTTGCGCAGCAGGTCCAGGGCGTAGCCGCCAGCACCGACGAAGACGAACTTAGCCTTAACAACGGTGATGTCGCCGGTGTGCAGGTTCTTGGTGTAGACCTTCCAACCATCGCCCACGCGCTTGAGGTCGATGACCTCGTGGCCGTAGCGGATCTCGGTACCGGAAGCCTTGGCAGCGGTGAGGAACTGCTTGGTCAGGGCGCCGAAGTTGACGTCGGTACCGCGCTCGGTCCAGGAGATAGCAACCTTGTTGCGCTTGAAGTCGCGGCCTTCTGCCATCAGCGGCAGCTTCTCAGCGAAGACGTCATCGTCGGTGGAGATTTCCATCTCCGGAAACAGGTGGTTGTCCTTCAGCGCGTCGAAGCGACGCTGCAGGTAGTCCACCTGGATTTCACCCTGAGCGAAGGAGACGTGCGGAACCGGGTTAATGAATTCCTTCGGATCGGTCAGGATGCCGTTGTTGAGCTGGTGGGACCAGAACTGGCGGGACTTCTGGAACTTCTCGTTAACGCCCAGAGCCTTGGTGATATCAATTCGGCCGTTCCTCTCCGGGGTGTAGTTCAACTCGCACAGTGCGGAGTGGCCGGTACCTGCATTGTTCCAGGGAGAGGAGGATTCCATGGCCGGGCCATCGAGACGCTCGAAGATCATCTGGGTCCAGCTAGGCTCGAGTTCACGCAGCATAGCGCCCAGGGTGGCGCTCATGATGCCGGCACCGATAAGTGCTACATCGACCTCATCTACAACCTGTGCTGTTTTCTTCGCGGAGAACACTTAACTATTACCTCTTCACTTGGATTCACTGTTTTCGCGGATTGCTTCCCAACTCTCCTGCACACTACTGGCGGAAGCAACCCGTTAACGCCGTCAGGCCCCGCCATTCCAGCGAGGCTTGCCACGCATTGCCCAATCAGTTTACGCCGTGCGCACTCATTTGGGGACCACTACCCCACTTCCTCCCCTAATTGGGTCATAGCCTCCCGCTTGCCAGCACACAGAATCTTCTTAGCCACACCCCAGGGAAATTGCCTAGAGTCGAGGTTATGAATTCTGCTGAAGCAACGTGGACCCCCGATATATTAGGCCCCGATTTCCAAGCCCAATCCTTAAATTTAGGCCCCGACCCTGACGGCGAAAGCGACGTATTGGCAACGCTGGTGCGCTACCAGCCTGACGATGCCGCCCCGGCCGATAACTCCCGCCCCGCCGTGCTGTGGGTGCATGGCATGACTGACTATTTCTTCCACCGCCATGTGGCTGAGCACTTCTACAACAACGGCTACGACTTCTATGCCATTGACTTGCGCAAGTGCGGCCGTTCCCGCCAAGGCGATCAGACCTGGCACTACGTCTCCGACGTCGAGTTCTACTTCGACGACCTCGATGCCGCCACCGCCGCTATCCCCAACGATCAAATCGTCCCGATCGCACACTCCACCGGCGGCCTTATTGTCCCGCTGTGGCTGGACTACCTGCGCCGTACCAACGCCCCTGCCAACAAGCGCGTACCGACTGCCATCCTCAACAGCCCCTGGCTGGACATGATGTCGATTCCCGAACCAGTCATGAAGGCTGCCAACCCCATCCTAAAGTGGGCCGGCAAAATCCTGCCTGGCATCCGCTTCCCCGGCGGCAACCTCACCGCCTTTGGCGAGTCCATCCACTCCACTGAGCACGGCGAGTGGGACTACGACCTCAAGCTCAAGCCCATGGGCGGCCACCCGAAGTACTTAGGCTGGCTGCGCGCTATCCTCATCGGCTTTGACACCGTCCACACTGGCAAAATCAACGTCGGCCGACCACTGCTCACCCTCTGCTCAGCGCACTCCCACCTGGGCAAGCCCTACTCCCCGGAATCAGATACCGCCGATACCGTCATCGACGTACACCAAACCCAACGCCAAGCACCCAAGCTTGGCGACGACATCACCATCTGCCCCATCCTCGGCGGCCGCCACGACCTCTTCCTCTCCCTCAAACCCGCCCGCGACGAAGCCTTCCGCCTCGCTGATCAATGGCTCGAAGACCACGCGCCAGCGCGCTAAACGCGCCGGCGCATAAACGCACCGAGACACCACTAAAACGGCACAAAGCCGCAGCGCACAAAACCTAGAAAGGCATATATCTATGTCAGATAACACCCCTCAGGTCGACGAGCACTACGACCTCATCATCATTGGCACCGGTTCCGGCAACTCCATTCCCTCCCCGGACTTTGACGACAAAAAGATCGCCATCGTGGAAAAGGGCCGCTTCGGTGGCACCTGCCTGAATGTCGGCTGCATTCCGACCAAGATGTACGTCTACGCCGCCGACGTTGCCCTGGCTGCTCGCGAGGCCGGTCGCCTAGGGCTGGACGCACAAGTCAACAGCGTCGACTGGGACTCGATTGTCGAGCGCGTCTTCCACAACCGCATCGACCAGATCGCCGACGGTGGCGAGGCCTACCGCCGCGGCGACGAAACCCCAAACATTACTGTCTACGACCAGCACGCCCGCTTTATCGCACCGAAGACGCTGCAGATCGGCGACAGTGTTATCTCCGGCGAAGAAATCGTCATTGCCACCGGCTCCCGCCCACAGGTCCCGGAAGTCTTCAGCAACTCCGGCGTGCGCTTCTACACCAACGAAGACGTCATGCGCATGGATACCCAGCCGAAGAAGCTCATCGTCGTCGGCGGTGGCTTTATCGCCATGGAGTTCGCCCACGTCTTTGATGGCTTGGGAACTGAGGTCACCATCGTTCACCGCCGCGAGCAGCTCCTGCGCTTCCTTGACAAGGACGTTTCCGACCGCTTTACCGAACTAGCCAAAAAGCGCTTCCCCTTCGTCCAAGGTTCCACCGAGTCGGTGGAACAGACTGAAAGCGGAGGCGTCCGCCTCCACCTCGATAGCGGCGAAACCGTCGAAGCCGACGCCGTCCTCGTTGCCACCGGCCGCATCCCCAACGGCGACCAGATGGACCTCGACAAAGCTGGCGTGGAGATGCGCGAGGACGGCCGCGTGAAAGTCGACGAGTACGGCCACACCACCGCGGAAGGCGTCTGGGCACTCGGCGATGTCAGCTCGCCTTACATGCTCAAGCACGTTGCCAACGCCGAAACCCGTGCCGTACAGCACAACCTGCTGCACCCAGAGGACCTGCGCAGCATGCCGCTTGACAATGTCCCTTCGGCGATCTTTACCCACCCACAAATCGCCACTATTGGATTGTCTGAACAACAAGCCCTCGACGCCGGTTTTGACATCACAGTAAAAATTCAGAATTACGGCGATGTCGCCTACGGCTGGGCGATGGAAGACACCACTGGCTTCGCCAAACTCGTCGCCGATAAGAAAACCGGCAAGCTTCTAGGTGCCCACATCATCGGCCCCGACGCCGCCACGGTCATCCATCCGCTGATTACAGCGATGTCTTATTCCCTGGACATGAGGGATTTTGCTCAACAACAATATTGGATCCATCCGGCGCTGCCAGAGTTGATCGAAAACGCCGTTTTGGGCCTGGAATGGGATTAAATTCGACCGTTACGTGACAAACATCACAGGTTAGTCACACCAGTCACACGACAGTGTGTTGTGCCTAATAAACAGGTCGTTTTGCCTTTTAAGAAAATCTGACAAACACCTCGATCCAGGGGTATGTGCAGGCCATATTGCGCAAATCCCAAGATATCGGGGTGCATTGTCAGGATATCTTTACGAACTTGAGTACACACACCGGTACAAGCCAACTCCCGGCGGCCGTGTGCTGCGGAAGTTCCTAAGACTCACAGGCTTTCTGAGGGCCTTAAGGAAGTTCCCTTTGCCAGGTATCTCTCTCGAGACACTCACATACGATTACCAAAGGACTTTTGACATGCGTATTCGCAATGCAGCCATCGTCGGCGCAACCGCTCTTGCAGTTGCTTTCGGCGGCACCACCGTTGCTACCGCTCAGGCCGAGCAGCCGGACTTCTCAGCTCCGAACCAGCCAACTGATGATCCAGCCAAGAAGGACGGCGGCACCCTGTCTTCCAAGATTGGTGCTCAGCTCGGCGCTGGCGAGGCTGCTAACGGCCAGGCCATCTTCGGCTCCTCCAAGACTGAGAAGGACGGCCAGGACACCTTCGCTGGCCAGCCGGCTTGGGCTAAGGTTCTCTACGCTCTGACCATCGGTGGCGGCCTGGGCGCTGTTGTCGGCGGCGTTATCGGCCCGGTCTACAACTTCATCGTTCACGGCCCGCTGTCCAACTAATCACCAGCTACTGGCTACTTTTCAGAAAAGTAAAACATCATGCGTAACTTCCGCACTGCAGCAGTAGCTGCTTCCACCGCTGTCGCCGTTGCTTTCGGTGGCGCTGCCGCCGCTTCCGCTGAGGATGCTCCGGTCAAGGAGGAGAACCTGTCCTCCAACCTGTCCTCCGCTTTCGATAACTACAAGTAGCTGGACGGCGAATTCGAAACCCTGTCCTCCAAGTGGGGCGCAGCTACCGAGGCTGACCGCTAGGTCATCGGCGGCAACCTGCTCGGTGAGCGCACCCATGACGAGAGCAACCCGCTGTGGTCCAAGATCTGGCGCGATGGCACCTACGCTCTGCTGGGCACCGCTGCAGCTGGCGCTGTGATCGCTGCTTACAACTACGCTGTCTACACCGGCATCGTTCCGCAGCACATCCTGGACCCGATTTTCCGCTAAGGAAAACTAGGCTCTAAGTCTTTTTGCGAAGACGCTCAAGCCGGTTGCTTCCCACTGGGAGGCAACCGGCTTTTTGGTGCGTTAAAAGGGAGGGCACCAGTGCGGTGCCCTCCCTTCATCTATCTGGTGCGCGTGTAATTGCGCGCTCCGCTTTACTGCTCGTCTGGCAGGGTGAGGATCTCGTTGCCGTCGTTGGTGATGACGATGGTGTGCTCGAACTGGGCGGTGAACTTGCCGTCGGTGTTTTGGACGGTCCAGTCGTCGTCCCAGATTTCGTAATCGAGGGAGCCGAGGTTGATCATCGGCTCGATGGTGAGAGTCATGCCAGGTTCCAGAACGTTGCGGTAGGTCGTGGAATCGTAGTGCAGGACGACCAAGCCGTTGTGGAAGGTGGGACCAACACCATGGCCGGTGAAGTCGCGGACGACGTTGTAGCCAAAGCGGTTGGCATAAGACTCAATCACGCGGCCGATGACGTTGATTTCGCGGCCGGGCTTGGCGGCCTTGATGCCGCGCATAGTTGCTTCCTTGGTGCGCTCCACCAGCAGGCGGTGTTCTTCGGAGACGTTGCCGGCTAAGAAGGTGGCATTCGTATCACCGTGGACGCCGTTTTTGTAGGCGGTAACGTCAATGTTGACGATGTCTCCGTCCTCAATGACGGTGGTATCCGGGATGCCGTGGCAGATAATCTCGTTCAGCGAGATACAGCAGGACTTTGGATACCCCATGTAGCCCAGGGTGGATGGGTAAGCGCCGTGGTCGAGCATGTACTCGTGTGCAATGGCGTCGATCTCATCGGTGGTCTTGCCGGGCTCCACAGCGGCACCGGCGGCCTGCAGGGCGTTGGCTGCGATGCGGGAGGACTCACGCATGGCCTCAATAACTTCAGGGGTCTGCACGAAGGGCTCGCCTTGAGCTTCCTTCACGCTGTCCTTCCACGCGTATTCCGGGCGCGGGATGGAGTTAGGAACCTTGCGGATCGGAGTTGGCTTACCTGGTTGAAGTTTTCCTCGATTGCTCATGTTCAACCATGGTAGTCCTCCCCTAATTTATTCCTCTGCTAGGGGCGCAGCACCGTCTTCCGGTGATGGTTCAGCGCGGTGTTCATCGAGCTTTTGGAAGAAGCTATCGGTAATGGCGACCGAAACTTCCGAGCCACCACCCAGGACCACCAGGGTGGCAAAGGCAATGTCATCGTCGCGGAAGCCAGTAAACCAGGCGTGCGAGCCTTCGTTAATTTCGGCCTCACCGGTCTTGCCGTAGATTTCACCACCGGCCTGCATGCCCGCAGCGGTACCGGAGGTGACCACCTGGCGCATCATGCCGCGGAGGTTGTCGAGTACGTGTGGTGGCAGTGGTTCGACGTCTTCTGAGACTTCGGTTTCTTCCGTCGAGACCAGCTGCGGCACTGGAGTCTTGCCGTTGGCCACGGTGGCAGACACCAGCGCCATGCCAAACGGGCTCGCCAGGTCCAGGCCCTGACCGTAGCCGGCTTCGGTCTTTTCCAGTGGGGTTTCGCCTTCTGGAATCTGGCCAGTAATCGTGGATAAGCCCGGGATTTCGTAGTCGAGTCCTAAGCCAAAATGCTTTCCGATGTCCTTGAGCTCACCCTGGTCCAAATTCACCGACATGTCCGCAAAGGTGGTGTTACAGGATTGAGCAAAAGCCTGATTCAACGGCACTGAGCCCAGTGAAAAACCGTTGTAGTTAGTCACGGTGCGGCCATAGATATCCATGGTGCCCGGGCATGGCACGATGGAATCACCATTGAGCCCTTGCCTATCCACACCAGCAGCAGCAGTAATGATCTTAAATACCGAGCCCGGCGGATACTGGCCTTGTAGGGCCACATCGCCGTTCTTGTCGGCTTCCTCGGTTTGTGCAACGGCGAGGATTTCCCCGGTCGACGGGCGAATCGCCACCAGCATGGCTTCGGAGTCAGCGCGCTGGTTGACTGCCTCTTGTGCGGCGCGCTGCACGTCGTAGTCCAGGCCGACGCGGATGGCTGGTGCGGCGGATGGCTCGCTGCGCTCTACGTCAGACAGTGCCGCGCCATTTTGGTTGACCACGGAGACCGACCAGCCAGAGGCGCCATCGATGTCATCGAAGACCAGGGAGCGCACGCGCGACAAGATATCCGGTGCCAGGCCCTTGTCGCGGGTGATCAACGCTGGTTCTTCATTCAGGCGAACGTTCTGCAGACCGTTGAGGGTGTTCTTTAATGGCTTGGCTTGCTGCTCATTCAGCATGGTGACCGAGTAGCTGCCCTCGGCCTTCTCGAGGGAATCGGCAAGCTCGCCGCGGTCGATATCCGGCAAGGAGTCGTCCTGGCTGCGTGCGGAGTTCAGCGCAGCGGTAATCTCCCCTGCCGTAGCACGCGGGTCGCCCATGTTGTCGGTATCGACCACCAAGCGGTACTGCAGCCCTGGCGACATCAGCTCCACACCATCGGAGGAAACCACGCTAGCCTTCTTAGCCTCAATAGCGCGCAGCTCCAGGTGCTGGTGTGCGCCAAGGTCTGGGTGCAGCAAGCTTGGCTGCCAGCGCACGGTCCACTCTTCCCCGCCGAGCTGACTGAGCGTCATGGATGCGTCATAGGTCAGCTCACGCTCGCGTGGTAAGTCCCAGGAGACGGTGTAGTGTGCCGTGGCCAGTGAATCATCCTGTTGGACGTCCTGGAGTTCGAAGTCGACGCCTTCGGCCTGCAGGCCCGCATAGGTTGCGTCATAGATGCGCGTGGCATCGGCAGCGTCATCGACAAGCTCGCCAAACGCATCGGTGTCTTGGGTCTCCATTGCTTCGATGAAGTCCTCGACGACCGGCTCGGCGGAAACTGGTTTGGGCGTGCAGGCAACTGCTGTAGACAGCGTTAAAGGAAGAGTGCACAGCACAGCAACCAGTTTCTTCATGACCAAAAATATTAGCAGGCCAGCAGGCATAATTAAGCGCCCCACACGGAGTGTCATACCTCCATGCAGGGCGCTCAAGTGCAGTGACTAGACCGTCGTCCTCACCGCTGTGTTAGTGCTAGCCGCTGTGTTTGGGCTACTGAGTCACGCGAACTTCCGCCTTAGCACCTTCGACGGCCTCGAGGCCTTGTTCGTCGGCGATGCGGGTTGCTTCCTCAATCAGCGTTTCCACAATCTTGGACTCAGGCACGGTCTTGATGACCTCACCCTTGACGAAGATCTGGCCCTTACCGTTACCGGATGCCACACCGAGGTCGGCATCGCGAGCCTCGCCCGGGCCGTTGACAACGCAGCCCATGACGGCCACACGCAGTGGGAACTCCATGCCCTCCAGGCCAGCGGTGACCTCTTCGGCCAGCTTGTAGACGTCCACCTGTGCACGGCCACAGGACGGGCAGGAGACGATCTCCAGCTTGCGTGGGCGCAGGTTCATCGCCTGCAGAATCTGGTCGCCGACCTTGACCTCTTCGACCGGGTCAGCAGACAGGGACACGCGAATGGTATCGCCAATGCCCTCTGCCAGCAGTGCGCCGAAAGCAACGGAAGACTTGATGGTGCCCATGAACTTCGGGCCCGCCTCAGTCACACCGAGGTGCAACGGGTAGTCAGTCTTTTCAGCCAGCTGGCGGTAAGCCTCGACCATGAGGACCGGGTCAGAGTGCTTCACGGAGATAGCAATGTCGCCATAGCCATGCTCCTCGAACAGACCTGCTTCCCAGATAGCGGACTCCACCAGTGCTTCCGGGGTAGCCTTGCCGTACTTTTCCAGCAGGCGCTTATCCAGCGAACCGCCGTTGACACCAATACGGATCGGGATGCCCGCATCGCCGGCAGCCTTCGCCACTTCCTTGACGCGGCCGTCGAACTCCTTGATGTTGCCCGGATTCACACGAACCGCAGCGCAACCAGCATCAATCGCCTGGAAGATGTACTTCGGCTGGAAGTGAATATCCGCAATAACCGGAATCGGCGACTTCTTCGCAATCGCCGGGAGTGCCTCAGCATCGATAGGCTTCGGGCAGGCCACGCGCACGATGTCGCAGCCACTAGCGGTCAGCTGGGCAATCTGCTGCAGCGTGGCATTCACATCGTGGGTTTTGGTCGTGGTCATCGACTGCACAGAGATCGGATGATCCGAGCCCACACCTACTGGTCCGACGAAGAGCTGTCGCGTCTTCCGGCGCGGCGCCAACGTGGGTGGTGGGCCATCTGGAATTCCAAGACCAATAGTCGACATGAACGCTCCTTGCTTGCATCAAGACTGCATGGGGATGTACGGCACTACTTTAGCACTGCAGAAGTTCTACGCTTTGTCCCCGCCGCGTTCCGAGGTTGGCTGGCTAACCAAACAATCTAATCGGGTTAACCACATCGGCAATGATGATGACCACGCCCAGTGTCAGCAGCAGTGCTGCGATGGCATAGGTGATCGGAATCAGGCGTGTGTAGTCGGCAGGACCTGCAGGTTTCTTGCCCATCAGGCGGCGGATGAAGTCGCGGATCTTTTCGTAGATGATCACTGCGATGTGACCGCCATCAAAAGGTGGCAGAGGGATGAGATTGAACAACGCAAGGAAGAAGTTCAGCGTCGCCAGCATCATAAAGAACGTCGCCCACAGGTTGCGCTCGACCAACTCGCCACCAACACGGGAGGCACCGACGACCGACATTGGGCCGTTGACGTCGCGCTCTTGGCCAAAGATGGAGGCGACGACCCCTGGAATCTTGGAGGGGAATTCCTTAATGCCTTGCACCGTGGCATCGAGCATGAACCAGGAGTACTCCCAGGTCGCCGGGAAAGCACTGACAAAGTCATGCTTTTCGACGATATCCAGCACCTGATTGGTCAAACCAATCGAACCGGCATCCACCAGCTCACCCTGGGGGTTAAGGCGCTTGACGGTATCTAAGTGCACGGTGAACTCGCGCTGCTGACCATCGCGCTCCACGCCGAGCTCGACGGTTTCACCCGGGCGGGCGATGACCTCATCTCGTAGCTGGGTGAAGTCCTCAATCGGCTCGTTGTCCAGCGAGAGAATAATGTCGCCGACTTCAACACCGGCAGCTCCTGCCGGGCCTTCACCGACGCAGGATTCCAGGGTCTGGTCCGGGCGCTGGTCCGCCGAACAGGTCACCTCGCCTACGCGCGGGCGCACATCCGCATTCGGGTCGGGCAAACCAGAGCTCATTGCGACGAGCAGCAAGATAATAAAGCCCAGCAGCAGGTTGACTGCCACACCGGCGGCCAGCACGATAATGCGCTGCCACCAGGGCTTTTCATACATCACATGGGGGCGTTCTTCTTCTGTGACGAACTCATCTTGTGGGGTCATGCCCGCGATGTCACAAAAGCCACCGACCGGCAAAGCGGCAAGGCCGTATTCGGTATGCCCGCGCTGAAAAGACGCCACACGTGGGCCGAAGCCAATGTAGTAGCGGCGCACGCGCATGCCAAAGGAACGAGCTGCCACCATGTGCCCTGCTTCGTGCAGGGCCACGGTAATGCCGATCCCCAAGGCAAAAAGGATAATGCCCAGGAGGTTTGCCATCGAAACGAACTTTCTAGTTTGCCAGGGTATCCACCAGCGCGTTCGCGCGGCGGCGTGCCTCGCTTTCTACTGCGAGAACATCGTCGACGGTTGAGGGTACACCAGCAAACTGGGAGGAAGCACCCAGTACTTGGCCAACCACATCGACGATTTCTGGGAAGTGGATACGACCTGCCAAAAAGGCCACGGCAGCCTCCTCATTCGCGGCGTTGTAGACCGCACCCGCACTACCCCCTGCTGCTGCAGCGTCGCGTGCCAGCTGCACTGCCGGGAAGGCCTTATCATCCAGCGGCTCAAACTCCCAGGTGTGTGCTTGTCTAAAGTCCAGCGCCGGCTGCGCCTTCGGCACGCGATGCGGCCAATCCAGCGCCAGGGAAATCGGCAGCTTCATCGACGGCGGCGAGGCTTGCGCAATAGTGCAGCCATCGACAAACGTGGCCATGGAGTGAATGACCGACTGCGGGTGCACGGTGACATCGATACGCTCCGGCGACAGGTCAAAGAGCAAGCTGGCCTCGATCAGCTCCAAGCCCTTATTAATCAGCGTCGCGGAATTCAGGGTGTTCATCTGCCCCATCGACCACGTCGGATGCTGCGCTGCCTGCTCCGGGGTGACATCCCACATCTGCTCACGCGTCTGCCCGCGGAAAGGACCACCCGAGGCAGTCAGCACCAGCTTGTCCAGTTCCTCGCGCGTGCCACCCCACAGGCACTGCGCCATCGCCGAGTGCTCCGAATCCACCGGCACCAGCTGGCCAGGTTGTGCCTTATCCATCACGATGGCACCACCGGCAACCAGGGACTCCTTATTGGCCAGCGCCAGGGTGCGTCCACCCTCCAGTGCTGCCAGCGTCGACTGCAGACCCAACGAACCCACCAAGGCGTTAAGCACCGTGTCGCACTCGACGTCCTTGGTCAGCTCCGCTGCGGCCTGCTTTCCGCTGCGCACCGTGCCACCTAAGGCCTCAGATACTTCCTTGGCCGCTGTGGGATCGGCCACGGCAACGTGGTCAAACGAAAGGTTGAGCTCACGCGCTTGTTTCACGATGGCCTGCGGATCCGACCCACCAGCCGCAATGCCTACCACTGCAAACTTGTCCGGGTTGTCAGCGATGACCTCCAGGGCCTGAGTGCCAATCGAACCGGTTGAACCGAGAATAAGTACACGCTTGATATTCACCCGACCCAGCCTAGTCGGTACGGAATTAAGTCGTATAGAAGAATCCGGGGGTATTTAATCGCGACGGGCAGGCAAATGATTTAGAATGTCATACAGATAAATGGCATTTTCGTATGCTCTACCACCCCAGGACACTGGGTGATTGACCAAGAGCATGCGGCATTAGCGAAGGAGAGCACGTGTCTGCCCACAAGTCGGAACCGCAGGTGTACAACGGAGTATCCACCGACGACGTCCCATCCGCAGCTTTTGGTTGGTCCGCACTGAGCCGTGGCGGCATCCAGGTTGCTGGCTGGGTAAGCGTTTTCATCCTGCTGGCCTACAACTTTGGTAACCACAATGGCCATGTGGAGACCATCTGGCTGATCGCCCTGGCAGTGGTCCTGGCCCTGGGCCTGCTGATCCACGGTTTCCAGCCGAAGCTGAGCCAGGTTCGCACCGTGACCTCCCACAACCAGCCGGAAGGCCACGTGGAGCCGGACTGGATCTACCTGCAGAAGACTTCCACTGGTGCTTACGCCGAGCTTAACGATGCTGAGCTGCGCGCCCTGAACATCGAACCTTCCCGCGTTGCTCACCTGCGCGGCGAGGGTGCTGCTCAGCCGGTTTCTGAGTCTCCGCGCCACGCTCTCTAAGAGCTTTTAGCTTCCCCAATGCCTGGTCCTTGTGACCGGGCATTGTTGTGTTTTGCGCGCCGAAGCTTTAGGACACCCAGGTCTTGACCTTGTCGTAAATCTCCGGCATGCGCTTATCTACGCGTTCGATGCTGACCACGATGGTAATCGCGTAGATAACGGCCGGGACTGCGACAGCAACTGCTGCACCGGCAAAGAGTCCGACGGTGCTGGAACCAGCGAAGAGAATCATCATGATGCCGCCAGGAACCGCGGGCAACCAGCCAAACAGAATCGCGATGATGCTCGTCATCAGTGCTGCCGAAGAATAGCCAGCCTTGTCCGACCACGGGTTCGTACCTGGTCGCGACATCGGGTAAGGGTTAAACGTCGTTAACGCCAAAGCGAAGGCAGCACCAGAGGCCAGCACGCCATAGCTGGCCAACCAGACTGCGAACGCGACTTGCTTGTCGTTAGCCATGACCACGATGCCGATGCCCATCACCGACACCGCAATCACTGGCAGCAGCAGCTGCGCGGCATGACGAGCCAGCAAGAACACGTGTGGTTTCACCGGCGCAGACATCTTCAGCCACAGCGAAGGTCCGTCGTAGCCAAAGTCATTCGACGCAGCAATGCCACCCAGCACACCCAGCATCACGATGCCCAAGTAAGCCGAGAACATCATGTCGCCCTCCGACTGCCAGAGCATGAACACCATCAGGATGGGGAACATCGCCACCGTGGCCAGAAACCGTCCATCGCGGAAGAAATACAGCAACGACCGTCGAAACTCCAGCGCCGCGGGACCATAAATCCCCTTCGGCACACGCAGGGCCTTCGCCCCGTTGTTGCGTTCCTTCTTCTCCTTAGACTGCACGGCAACAGGGTTCATCCATTGCTTGACGATGCTGCGCTGCCATCCCCAGGCCAACCCCACCACCGTGGCCACTGCGATAAGCAGCTGCGCCACCGCAGCAAAGTACGCACCATTAGCCAGTGACATCGCCCAGCCCACGCACGCGCCAACCGGAGTCCACGCCAGTACGGTGCCGATGCTGTCGAGCGGAACACCGAGGTCTTCCAGACGCGGAAGCTGAATGACTGCGATGATCAGCAAGAACACACCGACGGTTGTTAGCGCCATCTTGGTTTCTTTGCGCATCGAATCAGAGTTCGCGCCCAGCTGCGTGACGAGTTCACCCGCGATAATCGTGGTCACAAAGGCCAGCACCATCGCGGGAATGAAGGCAAGAATCGCTAGAGGAATGCCACTGCTGACCAGCTGCAGGCTCGCAACCACGGTGTAGATAACCGTGGTCACAGCAGACAGCCACACGCGGGTGCTAAATAACGATGCCAGCGCTAAGCCCCCGCGTAGTTCTTTAAACTCCAGCGGTAATGCGCTGAGATCTTTGACGCGCAGCTGGTTCTCACCCGCGGGCATGACCAACCCGACCATGACGTAGGCAACCAAGCCCAGCGCTACCGGCACAGTAATGGATTGGTAGTGCCCGCCATTAAAGGACAAGTCCAGCCACACCAGCGAGCACAACGACAGCAGACCCAAAAGCGCGTATATGCCAATCAAGATGGTGGAAGCCAGCATGGCTTTGTTCTCAGAGAACATGCGCTTCCACAACACCTTGTGGAGTTGAAACAGCGTCTTAGCCACGGTGCTCCTCCCCTTCCTGTTCCCCGGCGATGCGCGGGTCTTCTGCACCGCGCTTCGCGCCTAGCCAGCCGAAGGAGCCTTCTTGTAAGTCGCCCCCGCCGACGGTCTCAATAAAGACGTCGGTAAGGCTGCGGCCCTGGCGTACCTCGTCGACGTGGCCGGCACGCACGGCGTGGCCTTCGGTAATGAGTGCGACGTGGTCGCACAGGCCCTCGACGAGCTGCATGACGTGGGAAGACAAGATCACCGTGCCGCCGCGCCTGGCGAAGGTGCGCAGCAGTTGCTGAATCAGCTCACCGCTGACTGGGTCAACGGCCTCCAAGGGCTCATCCAGTACCAGCACGTCCGGGTCGTGCAGCAGCGCACCGGCCAGCAAAATCTTTTTGGTCATGCCGGCGGAGTAGTCGCTAATCCGCTTGTCGGGGACTTGGTTGAGGTCAAGTGCATCGAGAAGCTCACGTGTGCGCTGCTCTACCTCGACTGGATCCAGTTTGCGCAGCGCACCTAAGTAGTAGAGGTATTCCGCACCAGTCAGGCGGTCGAAGACTGGCGCGCCATCCATGAGCAGCCCCATCGCGCGTTTGGCGGGGATAGGGTCTTCCCACACGTTGTGCCCGCCGACAAAGGCCACGCCCGCATCAGGGCGCTGCAGACCACAAGCCATGGTCAGCATCGTGGTCTTACCTGCACCATTCGGGCCCACAATGCCAAAAATGGCTCCCTTGGGCACGTCCAGGTGTAAATCCTGAACGGCCATCTGGGAGCCAAACCTTTTCGACAATCCGCGCACCGCCATGGCTTGAGTACGCGAATCGCTGGTGACATTCTGTGGCTGCTGTGCATTCATGCACCATAACTTACATGATGCACTTTGCAGCCGCAGCCTTGGGGAATGGTTACGCGGACTGGCCTTCCAGCTCATCAGCAGCCAGCTGGCCACAGGCCGCGGCAATCTCATCGCCCTTGGTATCGCGCACCGTACACGGCACGCCCTGGGCCTGCACGCGACGAACGAACTCGTCTTGGCGATCCTTCGGTGCCGCATCCCACTCCGAACCCGGGGTCGGGTTCAGCGGAATAACGTTGACGTGCACCTTCGAGCCCAGTGCCGCGTGCAGCTTCCTACCGAGCATGTCCGCGCGGAAGTCCTGGTCGTTCTTATCGCGAATCAGCGCGTACTCAATGGAGACGCGGCGACCAGAAGAATCGGCGTAGTAGCGCGCAGCATCGAGGACCTCTTCCACCGGCCATCGGTTGTTGACCGGCACGAGGTTATCGCGCAGCTCATCATCTGGGGTGTGCAGGGAGACGGCGAGGGTGCAGGAGAGGTCTTCATCGGCAAGCTTGCGGATAGCTGGTGCCAAACCAACCGTGGAGATGGTCACGTTGCGCTGGGACAGGCCAAAGCCTTCGCCGTCCTGGCCGACAATCTGGCGCACGGCCTGGACCACGCGCTTGTAGTTGGCCAGCGGCTCGCCCATGCCCATAAACACCACATTGGTCAGACGGGAGCCTTCAGCTTCCATCTCCGCGGCGGCGTTGCGGAATTGCTCGACGATTTCCGCCGTCGACAGGTTGCGGTCCAGTCCACCCTGGCCAGTAGCGCAAAAAGGACAGGCCATACCGCAGCCGGCCTGGGAAGAAATACACAGCGTTGCTCGTCCCGGGTAGCGCATGAGCACCGATTCGAGCAGGGTGCCATCGTGCAGGCGCCACAGAGACTTGGTGGTCTCCCCATCATCAGTGGAGGTGTGACGCAGCGGCTGCATCAACGTTGGGAAGAGTGCTTCTTGCACTGCCTCCCGCTTGCCCGCCGGGATGTCAGTCATCTTCTCGACATCCGCGGTGTAGTGCTCGTAGTAGTGCTTGGCTAGCTGCTTGGCCCGAAACTTCGGCAGGCCAATCTCAGCCAGCTTGTCGATGCGCTCATCTACAGACAAATCCGCAAAATGCTTCGGCGGGAGTCCGCGGCGCGGTGCAGAGAAATTCAGTTTAATTGGTTCAGCCATGGTTTCGCCTATTTTTCCACCTTCAGCCACCTTTCCCCAATTCCTAGTCGGTTCAAGTGGCACAAACGACGATATTCGCGATTAAATGGGGATATGACTGAGCCCAATAATACAGCCCGCAACAATTCCAACGAGCTGCCTGACTTCGAGCCCACGGAGACCACCGCTCCGGAACCAGCGCCAGAGACTGCACCGGAGCCTACCCGCACGCCTGACGATGCCCCGGACTACACCACCCCGACTACCTTCCCGGAGTCCAACAACAAGGGCACCCAGGACAAAGGCCGCACCCTGGCAGCCAGCACCTGGGCCGGGCTGATTATTGGCTTCCTGCTGCTTATCTTGCTCATTGTGTTCATCATGCAGAACCAGCAGCAGGTTCCGATTAATTTCCTCGGCTGGTCCGGCACCTTCCCCGCCGGTATCGCTTACCTGATCTGCACCATCTTCGGCGCGCTCATCATGGCGCTGGTCGGTGGCTGGCGCATGTTTGAGCTGCGCCGCCAAGCGCGTAAAAAATAGGATTTTTTACGCGGGTTAGGTTAGGCTTCCGCCCTCCCCTGTTCGGTTAAGGCGTCAGGTCTGCGTTCGGCTACTTGTTAGCCGAACGTGCCGAGGAAGCTAAACGCCACCCAGGTGACCATCGCCGAGGGCAGCATGCCATCGAGGCGATCCATGAGGCCGCCGTGGCCAGGCAGGATGTTCGACATGTCTTTAATGCCGAGCTCGCGCTTGAACTGGGATTCCACCAGGTCGCCGAGGGTGGCACAGAAGACGAAGATTAAGCCCATGAGTGCGCCAACCCAAGCATCGTGATGCAGTAGCAGCTTCACCGACAGTGCACCGGTGACAACGCCAAAGAGGATAGAGCCGCCGAAGCCTTCCCAGGACTTCTTGGGGCTGACAGCTGGTGCCATGGGGTGCGAGCCGAACATGACGCCGAAGACGTAGCCGCCGACATCGGAAGCAACCACGCACAGCATAAACGTAATGATCGATGCGGTGCCGGAGGCAAAAGGAGTCGTCGTCAGCGACAACATCGCGGCAAAAGAACCGAACAGTGGCACCCAGGTCAGCACGAAGATGCCAACCGACATATCGCGCAGATAGTTAATCGGTGGGCGGTGGCGGCCGTTGTGGAATAACCGGCCGAACATTAACACCAGCACTGCGGTGACATAGACCGCGACCAGGCCGGGTGCGCCGAAAGGCCAAGACACCCAGACCATCGCTTGGCCGAGAATAATCAGCAGCGTGCGCGGGACGTAGTAGGAGTGCTCGCGCAGGCGGGTGAGCACTTCCCACATGCCCACGCCAATGGCGGTGGCAACCACGAGGTACCACGCCGGCACACCAATCCAGATCGCCAGAACGACGATGGCACCCAGCCCCACGCCGACGCCGATGGCAGCAGGCAAGTTACGACCGGCAGAGTTTTTCGGCCGTGGCAAACGATGGCTGCTGCGCAATCGACTGCTAGGTTCGCTCACTGGTATTCCTTCTTATGCGGCTATAGCGTGCGGGGGCTGGGCTAGAAAAGTGCCGCCGGCCTAAGGCGCGGCGGCTACTGTGTGGAAGTTTAAACCTCCATCAATTCGTTTTCTTTGTTTTCGACCAGTTCATCAACCTGGTCGATGTAGCCGGAGGTAATCTTTTCCATTTCCTTCTCGGCTGCGATGACCTCGTCCTCACCGGCGTCGCCATCTTTTTGCAGCTTCTTCAGCTGCTCCATGGCCTTGCGGCGGATGTTGCGGATAGCAATCTTTCCGTCCTCGCCCTTGGACTTGGCCAGCTTGACCATTTCCTTACGACGTTCCTCGGTCAGCTGCGGCACGGTCACGCGCAGCACCTGACCATCGTTAGTCGGGTTAACGCCCAGGTCCGAGTTACGGATAGCATTTTCGATCTCGTGGATCATGGACTGCTCATAAGGCTTAATCAGCAGCATGCGCGGTTCCGGAACCGAGACGGTAGCCATCTGAGTAATCGGAGTCGGAACACCGTAGTATTCAGCAACCAAGCCGTTGAACATCGAAGGGTTGGCGCGGCCGGTGCGGATGGTGACCAGCTGCTCGCGGGTGTGCTCTACGGAAGCGGTCATGTGCTCTTCGGCGTCGAGCTGAATCTCGTCGATCATGCGGGTTAATTCTCCCTAAGTTTGTGGGTGTAACTGTGTTGAATCTAGCAGGTTATCTAGTCAGCTTGTGAGGACTGAACCAGCGTGCCGATTTGTTCGCCCGCCACAGCGCGTGCAATGTTGCCCTCGGTCAACAGGTTGAAGACCAGAATTGGCATGTCGTTGTCCATGCACAGGCTGAAAGCGGTGGCATCGGCGACCTTGAGGCCCTTTTCGATGACCTCGCGGGGCGTGATTTCATCGAAAAGCTCCGCGTCCGGGTTGGTGCGCGGGTCATCGGAGTACACGCCATCGACGCCCTTGGCCAAGAAGAGCACCTCTGCACCGATTTCCAGCGCGCGCTGTGCGGCGGTGGTGTCAGTGGAGAAGTACGGCATGCCCATGCCTGCGCCGAAGATGACCACGCGGCCCTTTTCCAGGTGGCGGTCAGCGCGCAGCGGCAGGTAAGGCTCGGCAATCTGAGCCATGTTGATAGAAGTCTGCACGCGGCAGTCGATGCCCTGCTGCTTGAGGAAGTCCTGCAGCGCCAGGGAGTTCATCACGGTGCCCAGCATGCCCATGTAGTCCGAACGGGCGCGGTCCATGCCACGCTGAGACAGCTCAGCACCGCGGAAGAAGTTACCGCCGCCAATAACCACGGCGACTTCGGTGCCAGTGGAGGCAACTTCAGCGATCTGGCGGGCGACATTTTCCACCACATCCGGGTCGATGCCGACCTTGCCGCCGCCGAACATTTCACCGCCTAGCTTAAGCATTACTCGCTTGTATCCGGTTCGCTTGCTCTCGGCAGTAGTCACGCCCTCATCGTCTCCTTAACGCGTCGTGTAGGTCCGTTCCATCTTACCCACAACTAAGGCGTTGACTCACATCCGCGAGGACCTGCTAAAACGCCGACACCCCCACGGTCAGAAAGTGCATTCTGACGACGTGGGGGTGAAGGTTAAAAGGTGGGGTTTAAGCGCCGACCTCGTAGCGGACGAAGCCCTTGATGGTGGTGCCAGCCTCTTCTGCGACCTGCTTGACGGTCTTCTTGGAGTCAGACAGGGAAGCCTGCTCCAGCAGAACAATGGACTTGAAGAAGCCGTTCAGGCGGCCTTCCACGATCTTCGGCAGTGCAGCCTCCGGCTTGCCCTCCTCGCGGGTGGTAGCCTCAGCGATTTCGCGCTCCTTCTCGACAACCTCAGCCGGAACCTCATCGCGGGTGAGGTACTCAGCCTTCATCGCAGCAATCTGCATTGCGGCAGCGTGTGCGCCTTCTGCGTTGCCCTCGTAGGAGACCAGAACGCCCACTGCCGGCGGCAGGTCAGCGGAACGCTGGTGCAGGTAAACCTCAACGTTGTCGCCTTCGATGGTGACTGCACGGCGTGCCTGCAGCTTCTCACCGGTCTTAGCGGACTCTTCCGCAACGACCTCAGAAACCGGCTTGCCGTCCAGCTCCAGAGCGTTGAGCTCTTCGCCGGAGTTGACCTTTGCCTCGCCTGCAGCTTCAGCAATCTTGGCTGCGAAGGACTTGAAAGCGTCGTTCTTAGCAACGAAGTCGGTCTCGCAGTTGATCTCGACCATGGTGTTGCCGGAGACAGCAACCAGGCCCTCGGTAGCCTCACGCTCAGCGCGCTTGGAGACGTTCTTAGCGCCCTTGATGCGCAGGATCTCAACAGCCTTGTCGTAGTCGCCGTTGGCCTCTTCCAGGGCCTTCTTGCAATCGAGCATGCCGGAGCCGGTAGATTCGCGCAGTGCCTTAACGTCTGCAGCAGTGTAGTTCGCCATAGTTGGGGCGATCCTCCTTGGGTTCAAACAGTATTCGTTGAAATAGCGTAGCCGACGAGCACTTATCGTGCCCGTTGCGGGGTGGATGTATTTTCAGCCCCGCCCAGCCTACGTGAAAACCAAGCCCCCGTCGTCGTGTATCCACGAGCGCGGGGGCTAATAGTTTAAAGTCACACTCTGTTTCCTGCTAGAGCAGGAAACAGCCAGAATGTTGTGACTATTTACTCTGCGGATTCAGCGGATGCCGGATCGGATGCAGCGGCTGCTTCCTTAGCATCGCGTGCGTCCTTCTCAGCAGAATCGCCGGCAGCTTCCTTAGCTGCGGCCAGCTGGCGCTCCTCGCGAGCCTTCTTGCCCTCGTCCACTGCGGAGGCAACGATGCCGGTCAGCAGCTTGGTGGAGCGGATAGCGTCGTCGTTGCCCGGGATCGGGAAGTCGACCTCGTCCGGATCGCAGTTGGTGTCCAGGATGGCAACAACCGGGATGTTGAGCTTGTGAGCTTCCTTGACCGCGATGTGCTCCTTGTTGGTGTCAACGATCCACAGTGCGGACGGAGCCTTGGTCATATCGGAGATGCCGCCGAGAACGCGCTCCAGCTTGGTGCGCTCGCGGTTGAGCATCAGAACTTCCTTCTTGGTACGGCCCTTGTAGCCGTCCTCTGCGGCATCCATTGCCTGCAGTTCCTTCATGCGCTTCAGGCGCTTGGAAACGGTCTGGAAGTTGGTCAGCATGCCACCGAGCCAGCGGTGGTTAACGTACGGCATACCAACGCGCTCGGCCTCTTCAGCAACGGCTTCCTGAGCCTGCTTCTTGGTGCCGACGAACAGGATGGTGCCGCCGTGTGCAACGGTTTCCTTGACAAACTCGTATGCCTCATCGATGTAGGTCAGAGTCTGCTGCAGGTCGATGATGTAGATGCCGTTACGGTCGGTGAAGATGAAACGACGCATCTTCGGATTCCAGCGACGGGTCTGGTGGCCAAAGTGCACACCAGCGTCGAGGAGCTCGCGCATGGTTACAACTGCCATGATTCGCTCGCTTTCTGTTTTCGAATTTAGGTTTTGAACAAAGAAAATGTGCGGTGTTTTATTCCGCACCCTAGCAACGAAGGCCCAGGCCAACACCCCAATTACTATGGGGACCACGTCGGCGCGGACTGTCGCAACCTTAAAAAGCAGGAAGCAACTTCTTCGTCGCGCGTAGTCAGCGCATCTGAAACCCAGACACACTGCTGCGCTAAATAATAGCGTTGCGCTGGCATGTTTTCAAAACTAAGACACGCTTGACGATGCCCCACCTCACCGGCGTCACTTCCACCTCACCTGTCCCAGCGCGCGGGAGTTATCCACAGGCTGAGCAATTGACCCTTCCGCTTGACCTGTGGGGCCCGAAACATAGCAGGTATGAAACCTTTAACTCATTTTCGTCCCCTGTCCCTACTCATTGCTCTTCCTTTAGCCGCGGCTTTAAGCGCAGGCCTGCACGAGGCCGATGCGTATGTCGATCCCACCAGTGGCGAGCCGCTCCCCAACCGGGTCTTACGCGGCTTTGACCCACCGGAGCAGAAATGGCTCGCCGGCCACCGCGGCGTCGACCTGGACTTAAACGTCGGCGAGGAAGTTCTTGCCGCCGGTTCCGGTGTCATCGCTTTCGCCGGCAGCGTGGCCGGCACACCAACCATTTCCATTGATCATCCCGACGGCATCCGCACCACCTACCAACCCGTCCACGCGCGCGTAAGTCGCGGCGACATGGTCTTCGAAGGCGACGTGATTGGCACGCTTGGCCATCCCTTCGACGGCTACCCCGGCCTGCACTGGGGCGCCCGGGTGGACAAAGATGACTACATCGATCCGCTCGAGCTTCTCGATGCCCCCATCATCCGCCTCAAACCCTTAGACGCCGCCTAAGCCCGCGGGTGCGCCTGACTGTAGACATCTTTGAGCCTTTGCGCCGAGACGTGCGTATAAATCTGCGTGGTCTGCAGTGAGGAGTGTCCCAGTACTTCTTGCACCACGCGCAGGTCCGCCCCGCCTTCCAGTAGGTGTGTCGCCGCGCTGTGACGCAGACCGTGCGGGCTTAATCCCGGCGCGCCGGTGACTTGTGCTGCCTTCTCCACAATCCTGCGCACCTGACGCGGGTCAATGCGCGCGCCTCGCTTGCCGACGAACAACGCCTGCTCATCCTTCGCCATCTCCGGACGTGCCTTGTCAATCCATTCGGCAAGCGCGTCTGCGGCAGCCTGCCCAAAAGGCACCACGCGCTGCTTATTACCCTTACCGGTCACCCGTGCCGTGCGGCGCTGCAGGTCCACGTCCACCACGTTGAGGCCGACGAGC
Source organism: Corynebacterium camporealensis (assembly GCF_000980815.1). Taxonomy (NCBI): domain Bacteria; kingdom Bacillati; phylum Actinomycetota; class Actinomycetes; order Mycobacteriales; family Corynebacteriaceae; genus Corynebacterium; species Corynebacterium camporealensis. Next base: position 1,549,922 of record NZ_CP011311.1, read on the forward strand.
TCTGCTACGCGCATACCCGTGGCATAGAGCAGCTCCAGCATCGCCGAGTCACGCAGGAACTCCTCTTCGCTTTCCGATGCCGCATTCCCCATCAGCTCGCCAGCATCCTTTTCACTCAACACCGTCGGCAGGTGCTGGCCGACCTTCGGACTGCTTAGCCGCGCTGCCACATCTTTGTCCAGGTAGCCTTCGCGGCACGCCCACGTCGAAAACGCCCGCGCCGCCGCAGTACGCCGAGCCAGCGTCGCCCGCGACTTGCCTTCATCGACAGCCTTGCCCAACCACGCGCGCAGTGCGCTCAAGTCAAACTCCGCAAACGTGGCAATCTCGCCTGCCAGATTCTTTAAATCCGAGGTATATCCCTTCACCGTGGCAGGCGAACGCCCCAGCACCTGGAGTTGGTACTCGGCGAAGTCCGCAATGGCTTCAGCCAGCTGTCCAGATACTGGGGCGTTGTTCGGGGTCATGCCCCGTTAGTTTACTCGTGTCACATTACTCGTCGATAGCGCGTTGCCAGACCCTCCCCTGCCTCGTCACAATCCCCTGCTTTTCCAACGCCACCAGAATGTGAATGCACAGCGGCAGCCGCATACCCGCATCCCGGGCAATCTCTTCCGCACTCACCCCACACTCCGCATGCGTGGGTGGTGTGGCATCAAAAATCCGCAGTTCATTCCGCGACAGTCGCTGCGAGGTGCTCGCGCTAAACTCCAGCTCGTATTGCCCGCCCGGATCCACCGTGCCGACCTTGCTCATCAGCGCGCGTGCCTCCTCCCCGGAGGTCACCAACTGCGCGCGCCCATCCTGGATGCGCAGATGACAGCCCAACGACCCAGTGGTCGTCACCGGGCCCGGTACAGCCATCGTCACCCGACCGAATGCTTCTGCCCAATTCATCGTGTTCAGTGCGCCCGAGCGGAATGCTGCTTCCACCACGACCGTGCCAGCAGTTAGCGCCGCGGTGAGACGATTACGCGATAAGAAACGATGCCGCTGCGGCGTTGTGCCGGGAGGAAATTCCGCCACAATTGCGCCTGCCTGGGCAATCTCGTCGAACATTTTCTCGTTGCGCGCCGGGTAGACATAGTCGATGCCACAGGAGTTAATCGCCACGGTTTGCCCGCCGGCCTCCATCGCCATCTCGTGAGCTGCCGAATCCACACCCAACGCACCACCAGAGACCACCGTCCAGTGGTTCTGCGCAAAATCAGCAGCAAACATACGCGTGGCCTCCCTGCCATAGCGCGTAATCGCCCGCGTGCCCACCACCGCGACGGACTGCGCCACCAGCCCTCTCAAGTCCCCACCGCGTACCCACAACGCATGCGGTGGGACGGCTTGGGAGCCGAAGGTCGACGGCGCATCAACACCGCCATGCCCAAAGAAGCCAAAGCTGCGGGAGAACTCCTCGGCAGGCCACTCAGGCGACTCCGGCGTAATCAACCGCGCGCCGACCTTTTCGGCTGAGGCGATGTCTTCATCCTGACGCAACCAATCCCGGCGCGCCGCGGTCTCCTCCCGTAGCGCACCAATCCAGTCAGCCTGGTGGTAAATGCCGTGCGCAATCTCATCGACCGGGTACTCCTCCAACAGCGCGTGCAGGGTATGCGAGGGCCCTTCAATCACTCGATTGAGATACACCCACGCATGCAGCGGCGTGGTTAGTTTCAGCTCACTCATGCCGCCAGCCTTTCCAGCCCCGCGCCACCGCGCAGCTCCAGCGCCTGGCCGACGTGCTCCAGGTCAGGCTGCTCTGCTCCCGCTAGGTCCGCCAGGGTCCACGCCATGCGCAGCACGCGGTCCACCCCTCGTTGACTCAACTCACCTTGGGCAAGGTATGCACCCAACATGAGCATGGAATCTTCCGATGCCGGACGATGCCTCCTTAAATACGCACCCGAGACCTCCCCATTGTGGCTGGCCTCCAGACCTGCTTTCGCCCAGCGTTCCTGCGCGCGCTCACGGGCTACTTGCACACGCTGGGCAATCGCGATGGAAGGCTCTTCGTCTGCTGCGTGCAAGGCAGCCGATTGGCCTTTGAGCTCCACAATCATGTCCAAGCGATCGCGTAGCGGACCAGACAGATTCGACAGATAGTTCTGCCGCGCAGTCGCCTTGCACCGGCACTGGCTAGGGTCTTCGGCAGCACACCGACACGGGTTCGCTGCCATCACCAGCTGGAAACGCGCCGGGTAAGCAACCTCCCGGCGCGCCCGGGCCAAGCGCACCTGGCCTTCCTCCAGTGGTGCGCGCAAGCCATCCAGGATAGTGGCTGGCACTTCGGAGACCTCGTCGAGAAACAGCACACCGTGATGGGCCAGGCTTACTGCCCCAGGGCGCGGATTGCCGGAACCGCCACCAAGCAGTGCCGCCCTGGTGACCGAAGCGTGCGGGGCAATAAACGGTGCTTGGTCGACCACCTGTCCAGGTTTGCCCGCAATGGAGTGAATCGCGGTCGCCTCGACGGACTTGTCAGTATCCAACGTGGGCAAAATCGACGGCAAGCGCGCAGCAATCATCGACTTGCCACTGCCCGGCGGGCCAATCATCAGCAGATGATGCCCACCTGCCGCAGCCACCTCGGCGGCCCACTTCGCGTGGTGCTGGCCTGCGATATCGGCAAAATCCAAGTCACTGCGCTGGGTGGGCAACGCCGTCGGTGCGCTCACACTACTGACAGGCGGTAGCTTGCGATGCCCACACGCCCACGCAAACGCATCCTGCAGCGTCGGTGCCACCAGCACCCGCATGTCGGAGACCAGCGTGGCCTCCTGTGCATTGCCCGGCGGGATGACAATCGTGTCGTAGCCTGCAGCGCGTGCTGTCAGCAGCGCAGGGATAATGCCAGCGACCGGTTTGACGCTGCCATCGAGGCCTAATTCGCCGAGGACGAGGGCATCGGAAAGCTGTGCGCAGGGATGCTCGCCTTGGAAAGTATCGAAACCCCCGCCCACCGGGGACAACAAGCCCTTCTCCCGGGCCAACCCCGCACACAGAACCGCCAGCGCCATGGGCAGGTCGAAATGCGAGCCAGACTTCGGCAGGGAGGCCGGCGACATCGAGACCACAATCTTGGTCTTCGGCCAAGCCAGCTGCGAATTGGCCACCGCGGTGCGGATGCGGTCGCGGGATTCCGAAATCGCGGTATCCGCAAGCCCCACTACTTGGATACCGGGCAGGCCCGCGCCGACGTAAGCCTCAACCGCTACCGGGTGCGCTATCACGCCTTCTAAAGCCACAGTGTGGCATTTACCCAGCGCCATTGCCCACCCCCGGGAAATACTCCACGTCAAAGCCCTGGCCATTAACCACCAGGGCAATCACGTCAAAGCGCACCGTGGATAACGGCTTACCGTTCAGCCACTGTGCTGCCGCCTTGCGCATCCGTTTCAGCTTCCGCGGGGTGACTGCCTCTGCCACCCCAAAGGCCGCTGTCGAGCGGGTTTTGACCTCGACGAACGCAATCATGCCGTCAGGTTCTTTGACAATCAGGTCTAATTCGCCACAGGCGTAATGAACGTTGGCCGCCACGATCGTGGCACCACGCTCGCGGAAATACTGCGCGGCAAAGGCTTCTCCCCTTTTGCCTAAAGCAGTGCGTTTTCGAGTCCGGGTAATCACTAAAAATTCTCCGTATCAGCTAGAAGATGTACACATGCACCTTCCAGCCCACCGGAGTTACACACGCTGCAACAGGGAAGAAAAACACAGCGCCCTAGCTGTGGAAGAAAACGGCACGTTTGAGCGCTTTTTATCCACAACTAGGGCGCGGGCACGCTGGCCCTTTAAGTGCGACGGGAACCATAAGATTCCCCAGATTCACCGGCTAGTCCGGCATGACGAACTCTGGCTTGTCCAACTCTTCGATGTTGACGTCTTTGTACGTAATCACGCGCACGTAGCGAACGAAACGGGCGGAACGGTACATATCCCACACCCACGCATCGGACATGCGCACCTCGTAGTAGACGTCCGAACCCGTCGTATGCGGGATGAGTTCGACCGCATTAGCCAGGTAGAAACGACGCTCGGTTTCTACCACATAAGAAAACTGGCTGACGACATCCCGGTACTCGCGGTATAAAGACAGCTCGACTTCTGCCTCGTAGTTATCGAGTTCCTCAGCGCTCACGGCGGCCTCCCAACGATGTCGATTTTTACTCGCCACAGCTTAACCCGCCGCGAGCCCAAATCCGGCTAGGCGCGCGCGAGAAACACCGCATGGGCACGCGCCACATTGGCATAACTGTGCCGATGCACCGGGCTCGCGCCCAGCTTTTCGATGCCCTCCTGGTGCACCTTGGTCCCATAACCCTTATGACCCGCCAACCCGTAGCCGGGGTATTGCTGGTCGAGTTCCTCCATCAGGTGGTCCCGGGATACTTTGGCCAGCACGCTTGCTGCGGCAATGCACCGCGCGGCAGCATCCCCGCCAATCATGGGCAGTTGCGGGCAGGTCAGGCCGGGGATGAAGAGGGCATCGGAAAGCACGTAGCGTGGACGGTGCTCCAGCTGGGCCACTGCCCTACGCATGCCGGAAGTATTGGCGCGCTGGATGCCAAACTTATCGATGTCCGCAGGCCCCACATGCACGATGGACCACGCAAGCGCGCGGTCCATAATGATGGGGAAAAGTTGCTCCCTGCGCGCCGGGGAGAGCTTCTTGGAATCCGTAAGCTTGTCGAGCTCCGGAATGATGCGGTCGGGCAGAATGCACGCAGCCATCGTGATAGGCCCCGCACACGCCCCGCGGCCGGCCTCATCCACCCCTGCCACCGGACCTAAGCCCGCCTTCGACAAGGCGACTTCATAGGTGCGAAGTTGCTTTAAGCGTCGCACTTAAAGCTCCACGTGCTCAACCGACCCGATGCGGCTTAATGGCAACACGACGGCCTCGACCTTGCCGCGCACGTTGTCGACTGGCACGGTGCCCTGCAAGACGTCGCCGATATGCCCGCGGGAGTCAACGGAGTTGGTGCGGTTATCGCCCATCATCCACAAGTGATCGGCCGGGACCTGGATGGGCCCGAAATACTCGCCACCGCAGGCATCGGACCCGGTTTCCGGATCCACAGGGACTTCCGCGGGGGTCTGGATGAAGTCCTGGTTGGTGGGCTGGCCATCGACCATCACCGCCGGGTCACCGGGCTGGCAGGACACCGTCTGCCCACCGGTGGCAATGACGCGCTTGACCAGAATGTTTTCGCCGTTCGGGTACAGCCCCACCGCGGAGGCTAGGTTTTGCACCCCGCGCGCTACGACGTTGTCAGAGCGCGGCACCTCAAAGCCGGTGTTCCAGGCGTCCGGGCCTTCGAAGACGACGACATCGCCAGGTGCAGGCTCAGCGAAGTAGTAGCTAAGCTTTTGCACCGCGATGCGGTCATTGCTACAGCCTTGACACCCGTGCAACGTGGGCTCCATCGAACCGGACGGGATGATATACATCCGCCCCACGATGGCCTGAAACGCCACCAACAGGACAAAGCCAATCAGCACTGGCCACAGAAAGTCCCGGGTGCGCAGCCGCGGTTCGGGATTAGCCTTGGATGTCGGGGTCATCAATACCGCCGATACGCCCGAACGGGAAGAAGACGAACATCACCTTGCCGCGCACGTTCTCCACCGGGATGGTGCCCTGGTAGGCATCGTCGATGTGGTAGCGCGAATCGGCCGACGCGGTGCGGTTATCGCCCATCATCCACAGGTGGTCTTCCGGCACGGTGATCGGGCCGAAGTACTGGCCACCGCATTCCTCAGACCCCGTAGACGGGTCGACCGGGTAGGTCGCCGGCTGCTGGATGTAAGACTGGTCGATCGGCTTGCCGTCCACCATCACTGCCGGGTCGCCTGCCTGGCAGGACACGGTCTGACCACCGGTAGCAATCACACGCTTGACCAAGGTGTTCTCGTCCGGCGGAGCCAGCGAGACAAAGCTCAACACGTCCTGGATGGTGTGCAGCACCGGGTTATCCGAGCGCGGCGAGGTATACATCATGTTCCAGTCTTCGGTGCCTTCGAAGACGATGACATCGCCAGGCTCCGGGTCCGAGCCGTAGTAGCTAATCTTCTCAGTGAAGATGCGGTCGTTGGTACAGCCCTCACAACCGTGCAGCGTCGGCTCCATCGACCCGGACGGGATGACGTATTGCCTGCCGATGAAGTTCTGGAACAACCCGACGACCACCAACACCGCAACGATGACCAGCAGGGTTTCCAGCAGCCAGTGCATCTGCTTCTTCTCGCCCTGCTCGGCATCGTCAGCCTTGCGGGCGTGTCCTTTTTCTGGTTGCGCGGCGGCGTTGTCATAAGTCACGCGCTAAATCCTAGCAACCGCGCCCCCTATCGCTACTATCGCCGCCCGGCATGCCAACAAAACGGCGAAATCCCCGCCACCACAGCTGGTGACGGGGACCAAGGCGCAATCGCTTAGCGACGCTCCTTAATACGAGCCTTCTTACCACGCAGGTCGCGCAGGTAGTACAGCTTCGCGCGGCGTACGCGGCCACGGCGGGAGACCTTGATGGTATCGATGTTCGGGGAGTGAACCGGGAAGGTACGCTCCACACCGATGCCGAAGGAGACCTTGCGGACGGTGAAGGTCTCGCGGATGCCGGAACCCTGGCGGCGGATGCACACGCCCTTGAACAGCTGTGTACGCTCGGTGTTGCCCTCGATGACCTTGACGTCTACGTCGAGGGTGTCGCCCGGGCGGAAGGACGGGATGTCATCGCGCAGCTGTGCTGCATCGACCTTGTCAAGAATGTTGCTCATAGCAGTTTCCTTTTCAGTTTAAGACAGAGGACCCTAGCGGCCATGCGGCCTAACCGGTTCGTGCCTGTTACATAGAACGATGTTCCATCATTCCACACCTTCTACCCTGGGCACAAACTAGGCCAGACCAGCCTTCTTCAGCGCGTCGGCCATGGAGCCTTGCTTTGCGATGCCTCGTTGTCCGCCCTTCTCCTTCTTCCGCGGGGCGCGGCGCTTTTCCTTGTTTTTCCGATGAGCCCGGTCCTGCCCGGGCTCATCGTCGAGGCGCAGCGACAATCCGATGCGCTGGCGCTCGACATCGACATCCATGACTTTGACCTTGACCACTTCGCCAGAGCGCACGACCTCGTGCGGGTCGGAGACGTACTTGTGGCTCATGGCCGAGACGTGCACCAGGCCGTCCTGGTGGACTCCGACGTCGACGAAGGCGCCGAAGGCCGCGACGTTGGTGACCGTGCCCTCCAAAATCATGCCAGGGGTCAAGTCGGATACCTTGTTCACACCTTCTTTGAAGGTGGCGGTCTTAAACTCCGGGCGCGGGTCGCGGCCGGGCTTGTCCAGCTCGGCGATGATATCGACCACGGTCGGCTCACCGAAGGTGTCATCAGCAAAATCAGCCGGGCGCAGCTTCTGCAGCACACGGGTGTTGCCGATGAGCTCCTTAACGCTCAAGCCCGTGGAATCAGCAATGCGCGCGACCACCGGGTAGGCCTCCGGGTGGACTGCCGAGGCGTCCAACGGATCGGAACCGGCGTTGATGCGCAGGAAGCCTGCGGATTGCTCGAAAGCCTTCGGTCCCAGACGTGGAACCTTCTTGAGCTCCTTGCGGGAGTGAAAGCTGCCGTGTTCGTCGCGGTAGGCCACGATGTTGCCGGCAATGGTGGCGTTGACGCCGGCGACGCGCTCGAGCAGGGGTGCCGAGGCAGTATTCAGATCCACGCCGACACCGTTGACGGCGTCTTCCACGACACCGTCCAGGGTACGAGCCAGCGCAGACTGGTTAACGTCGTGCTGGTACTGGCCGACACCGATCGCCTTCGGGTCGATCTTGACCAATTCGGCCAGCGGGTCCTGCAGGCGACGCGCAATCGAGACCGCACCGCGCAGGGAAACATCCATATCCGGGAATTCCTCTTCGGCCAGCGGGGATGCCGAGTACACCGACGCACCCGATTCCGAGACCACCACCGGCGTCGGGCGCTTCCCGCCCGCCTTGACAATCCAGTCCGCGACTTCGCCGGCAAGTTTTTCCGACTCGCGCGAGGCCGTACCGTTGCCCACCGCAATCAGATCGATCGAATACTGCGCTGCCAGCGTGGAGAGCTTCTCGACAGCCTGCGACCACCGGTTCTGCGGCTGGTGCGGATACACAATCGCGGTATCGAGCACCTTGCCGGTCGGATCGATAACCGCGCACTTCACGCCATTGCGATAGCCCGGGTCCAGACCCAAGGTGGCGCGCTGGCCTGCAGGTGCTGCCAGCAGCACGTCGCGCAGGTTCTTCGCGAAGACCTGCAATGCGCCCTCTTCGGCGATTTCTTTGAGGCGCATGCGGGTATCCAGTCCGGAGGAGACATAGAGTTTGGTGCGCCAGCCCCAGCGCACGGCATCGGAAAGCCATGCCGAGCGGTCCGTGGCCAGGTCGAAGCGACGGGCAATCAGGTCCTGGTACTCCGCGTCCTCACCGGCATCGAGGTGGAGCTGCAGTACGCCTTCGCTCTCACCGCGCAGCAGCGCCAGGATGCGGTGCGAGGGCAGGGAGGCAAAAGGCTCGGAGAAATCAAAGTAGTCCTTGTACTTCGCGCCTTCGTTTTCCTTGCCGGCAACCACGCCAGCGCGCATGGTGCCCTCGTTAAACATCTTCTCGCGCACCTGGCCCACCAGGTCTGCATCCAGTGCAAAGCGGTCAATGAGAATCGCGCGGGCGCCCTCCAGTGCCTTCTTGGCTTCAGGGAATCCTTCACTCAGGTACTCCCCTGCCAGCGCCTCCGGGTCCGCGGCAGGGTCGTCGATAAGCGCGTCAGTCAGCGGCTCCAGGCCCGCCTCGCGTGCGGTATCCGCCTTGGTCTTGCGGCGCTTCTTATACGGCAGGCAGAGGTCTTCGAGGCGTGCTTTGGTCTCGCAGGCTTCGATGCGGGCGCGGAGTGCATCGTCAAGCTTGCCCTGCTCCTCGATGGCCGCCAACACCGTCTGCTTGCGCTCCTCCAGCTCGCGCAGGTAGGTGGCGCGCTCTTCAATCTGGCGCAGCTGGGTATCATCCAGCCCACCCGTTGCTTCCTTGCGATAACGGGCAATAAACGGCACCGTATTACCCTGCTCAAGCAGGTCCAACGCCGCCTGGACGCCCGACTGGGGCAGGTTCAGTTCAGCAGCGATCGTCGAAGCGATCATGCACAACCTTCTTCCGGTAGGTTCGATTTTCTAACTCACCAAACCTACCGCACGAATTGCCGGGCTAGTCGCGCAGGCTGTCCAGGAACGCGCGGTCAGCCTTGCTCAGCTCGACGTCGTCGAGCAGTTCGGGACGGTGCTGCCAGGTACGCAGCAGGGATTGCTCGCGACGCCAGCGGTCCACCTTGGCGTGATTGCCCGAGGTCAACACCTCCGGGACCTCCAGCCCGCGCCACTGACGCGGTTTGGTGTAGCTCGGGCCTTCCAGCAGGCCGTCGGAGAAGGAATCCTCCTCGTGCGAGCGCTGATTGCCCAGCACGCCGGGGACGAGGCGCACGACGGCCTCGGCGATCACGAGCGTGGCGACCTCGCCACCGATAAGCACGTAATCGCCAATGGAGACCTCGCGCACGCGGTAGCGCTTCTCGGCGTCCTCGACCACGCGCTGGTCAATGCCCTCATAACGCCCGCACGCAAACACGATGTGCTGCTCCGCCGACCACGCCTGTGCATCGGCCTGGGTAAAAGGCTTTCCCGCAGGAGTCGGCACGATGAGCAATGGCTTATCGATGCCTTCTTCTCCCCCACCATATCCTTGCGGGGTCACCCCTGCCACATCGTCGCGACGCGGCTTGTTCAGGTGCGGTAAGGAACTTTCCAGGTCGGGGGTGGAAGTGCTGCCGGTGGCAACATCGTCAAGCGCAGGGCCCCAGACCTCAGGCTTCATGACCATGCCGGGCCCGCCGCCAAAGGGAGTGTCATCGACGGATTTGTGCCGGTCGGTGGCCCACTGGCGCAGGTCGTGTACGCCGACGGCGAGCTTGCCCTGTTCGATGGCCTTGCCTAACAGCGCGTGGCGCAGCGGGTCGAGGTACTCGGGGAAAATGGTGATGACATCGAGTCTCACAGGTCCAGTAGTCCTTCCGGCGGATCCATCGTGAGCGTGCCGGCCTCCAGGTCGACCTCGGGCACGATTTCTTCCACGAACGGCACCAGGGCCTCCTTGCCGCTATCTAAGCGAACTTCCAACAAGGATTGGGTGGGGCCGTGAGTGATGCCGGTGATGGTGCCGACGACGGAGCCATCGATAAGCGCGTGCAAACCTTCCAGCTCATGGTCGTAGAAGCCCTCATCGTCGTCGTGGTCTAACGGTGGGGCGAAGAACTTGGTACCGCGCAGGCTATCAGCGGCGGTACGGTCCGGGATTTCTTCAAAACGCACCAGCAGGCGGCCCTTGTGCGGGCGGGCGGCAGTAATGGTGAGCTGGTGCTCCTTGCCGGCCTGCTGGCCTGTGAGCACCTCACCGACTGCGAAACGCACCTCTGGCTCATCCGTGGTCGGTTCGATGACCACTTCGCCTTTAATACCGTGGGATTTGATAACCCGCCCAATGTGTAAATCCATGCCCCATAGAATAACCAGGCGGGTGATAAAACGGCGAAAGCTCGCCCCTGCCATGATGGGCAGTGCGAGCTTTATTGGTACGCGCGAGGAATTACTCGGCGGACTCTTCAGCCTTCTCCTCAGCGTCAGCCTCGGCCTCAGCAGCGGCAGCAGCCTCTGCTTCTTCCTTAGCCTTCTTGGCCTCAGCTTCTTCCTTGGCCTTCTGCTTCTTCTGGGTAATAGCCTCGATGGACGGGCCCTCGTTGGCCTCAGCCAGAGCAGCGTTGAACAGGTCCAGCTTGGACGGCTTCTCCTCGGCCACCTTCAGGGTGCCCTCAGCGCCCGGCAGGCCCTTGTGCTTCTGCCAGTCGCCAGTGACCTTCAGCAGTGCGAGAACCGGCTCGGTCGGCTGTGCGCCAACGCCCAGCCAGTACTGTGCGCGCTCGGAATCGATCTGGATGAGGGATGGCTCCTGCTTCGGCTGGTAGATGCCGATGTTCTCGATGACGCGGCCTGCACGACGGGTGCGGGCATCAGCGATGACAACGCGGTACTCAGCGTTACGGATCTTACCCATACGCTGCAGCTTGATCTTAACGGCCATGATTGGCTCCTTTTCTAGTCACTGGGCAGTTCTTATGACACGCGCCTTATCGTGCGGCGCGCCGGTTCAACCCTTGGATTTAGCCTGCGTGTGACGTACCGGCCGACCGTAGTCGGTGGCGGTGTTACGCAGATTAAGTTGTACTGTTAGACGCACTATGTGCGAATAACCCCCAAAATCTTAGCGGTTGGGGTGGAAAAAGAGAAATTGGGCACCTTGTCGGCGTCGCCTTTAGGAATACCAGTTGGTTGCGGAGTAACCTATGAGTCGCTTTTCGTTCAATCCGGCCCTCGCCAGCGTTGTGAAAGACGTATATGACTAAAGAATCTCCCCGAAATTTTCGTTACCGTTATGACCTCGACGGTCTCCGCGGCATCGCTATCGGACTTGTGGTCATCTACCACGTCTTCGTCGGCCGCGTCTCCGGCGGCGTGGACGTCTTCCTGCTGCTTTCTGGCTATTTCTTCTTAGGCTCGCAGCTGCGTTATGCGGGCAAACCTAATGCGTCGCTGAATCCTTGGTGGCCCATTTGGCGTACTTTACGACGCCTCGTCCCCGCCCTGGTCCTCACCGTCGGCGTGACCTATCTGCTGGTGCGTTTTATTACCCCGCAGCAGATGCGCGATGAGTTCACCAGCCAAATCACTGCCTCATTGTTGTACTTCCAGAACTGGGAGTTAGCGTCGCAGGATGCGGATTACGCGGCGGCATCGGCAAGCACCTCGCCTTTGCAGCACCTGTGGTCGATGTCGGTGCAGGGCCAGTTCTACCTGGCGGCCATCGTGTTTGCCTTGATTTTGGCTGCGGTGATGCGCCTGCGCCCGTCCACGCCGAAGATGGCAGCGCGACGCTTTCCGACGGTCCACCAGATCGCCGGACCGATTTTGATCGTGGTGACCATTGCGTCGTTTATTTATGCTTCGCGCTTTGGTCTGTACGGCACTCCGGATAACTACTACTCCACCTTCTCTCGTGCGTGGGAGTTGACCTTAGGCGCGGTCCTGGCGATTTATGGTGCCAAGCTGGTACTACCTTCCCGCCTGGCCGATGTCGCTACCGGCTTTGGTATGCTGTGCCTGATTTTTACCGGCGCACTGATTGCTGATTCCACCGCCTACCCGGGCCCGCTGTCCCTACTGCCGCTGGGTGGCGCCGTACTGATTATTCTGGGCGGCGGTGGCCGAATTTCGAAGGCGATGGCCTCCAAGCAGGCCCGCTGGCTGGGTGATATCGCCTACCCGCTGTACCTGTGGCACTGGCCACTGCTCATTGTCTCTACCGTGGCGCTCGAGATGGAACAGCCCACCTGGTGGTTGGGCATCATCATTGTGCTGGTCTCACTGGTGCTGGCGGACTTGACGCACCGGTTCATCGAAAAGCCTTTGCGCCAGCACCGCAAGCGCCCGCTTGCCGATGACCTGCCGGTCAACCGCGCGCTGTCTTCCATGCGCCAGCCAGCCGGTGCCTTCCGTGCTGCCGGTGGTGTGCTGGTGGGTATCTGCGTGATTGCGGTGCTAGCGATTCAGCCGCTGCGCGCGAACCAGGTGACCTCGGCAGAGGGCCAGAACCTGGATCCGCAGCAGTACCCTGGCGTGATGGCTTTTGTCGACGACCTCGAGGCGCCTGAGGGCATGGAGGTCAAACCGGATCCGATTCTGGTTGGTGGCATCATGCCGCCGGTGGCCACCCAGCACTGTTTCGTGGCTGAAGGCCTGCCTGCTGACTTCATCCCCGAGCTGGATAAGGACGGCAATCCGTGTATCTTCGGCGACCCGGATGCAGAGAAGACCGTCTATCTGGTTGGTGGCTCGCACGCGGAACAGTGGGCGTCGCCGCTGGATAAGTTGGGCAAGGAAATGGGCTTTAAGCTCGTGCCGATGCTGCGTCAGGCCTGCCCGATTGAGCTGGGCCCGGAAGCAACCGTCACCCCGGAGTGCGCCGAGTGGGGTCAGCTGGTCACCGACCGCATCGTCGAAGAAAAGCCGGATTTGGTGGTGTCGAATACCACCCGTCCGCAGGGTGCCTTTGGCCATGGCCCGGACCTGGTGCCGGCTGGCTATGTGGCCTTCTGGGACGTACTGGCCGAAAATGATATTCCGTTTATGGGCTTCCGCGATAATCCGTGGGGCTTTGACGGCGAAGGTGCACCGGTCGAATTCGACGAGTGCTACATCGGTACCGAGGATGCCGTCGGTTGTGGCATGCGTGCCGAGCAGGTCTACGAACCTGTCGACCCAGGTTCGGTGATGCTGGCGAACTACGAAAACATGCTCGCTATCGATACCGCGCCGTGGTTCTGCAACGCTGAAGGCGAGTGCCCGGTCGTGATTGGCAACATCATGGCGTACCGCGATATGCACCACATCTCGAATGCGTTGGCTGATTCCGCCAAGCCTTTGATTGCTGATGCCATGCGTCCCTTCCTCGAGGGCGAGCGCGTCCAGCAACAAATGCCTGCGCTTCCCGATGAAGCCCCGCTGCCCACCTCCGAACCTGCCGCCCCACCAGTGGTCGAGGAGGCCCCGGAAGTCGGCAACCCGGTGCCGTATCCGGGCGTGGCGGCCGGTACTGCGGTATAAAACCCCATCCCCTTTTAGACTGAAGTTTTGGGCGATCGGTTCCGAAAATTTCGAAAATGGGGACAATCTCACTTTTGCTTGATAACCAGGGGTTTTGTCCTTTAACTTGGGTGGCATGACCACCGAAGAAGACGCACTGAGCGTATACCGCCAGCCCGGGTTGACTCTGCTCCAGCACTCGCTGGAGCGCCCGGGCGCGCTCGCGCGTGGGTTGGACATGACCTACCAGGAAGTCTCTGCCTGGAAGCACGCCGCCCGCATCTACTTCGGCCCGACCCGCTTTACTAGTAAGCAAAAAGAAGCCGTCCGCTTGGCTGACGGCTACTCGATTTCCCGTCTGCTGCGCATTGAGCGCTTTGCCAAGCGCGTTGAGGATGAATCAGAACGCTGGCGCTTCCGTCTCGATGCCCTGGCGTTTGATGGTACTGCGGACGAGCTGTGCCGCTACCTCAAGTCCGAGACGGAAGAGAAATCCATCCCACCGGTGGAGCCCAAACGTGGCACGAACGTGATTCAGCACAGTGAGAACACCTGGAGTTTCACGATGCGTGATGAACCAGCGCGCATCGCACAGCTGCTGAAGTCACTGGGCGTGACGGGTTCTGAGGAACGCCTGGACAAAATCTGGTCAATGCTTTCTGACGGCGGTCAGCTGGCCGAGCCTGCCTATCGCAGCGTTATTGCTATTGGGCTGGATGACTTTATGAAGGTCATTGGCGGCCAGGGTGATGACGTGGTGCTGGGCTGTTCGGATGGTACCACCATGACCGGCGCCGAATACTTGGCGCACCTTCTGGCAGGCCGGATAGGCCAAGACATGTTTGCAGGGCTCTACCACCCGTGTGAGGGCCCGGTGAACCTGTACGAGTGCCGTGCGGCGAGCTTCAAGCAGCGCATCCTGGCTATCTCGGAGCAGTTGGCCTGTGCGTGGGATAACTGCCCGACTCCGTCGGATCACTGCGAGGTTCACCACATCGTGGGCCACAAGATGGGTGGTCAGACCAAGCCGACGAACCTGACGATGTTGTGTAAGTACCACAACGGAGTGATAGGCAGTACCGACCCCACTGACATGCACGGCCCGCGGCCCAAACGCGGATATGTGCGACGGGATGATGGTCGGGTGGTCTACCAGCCACCGGGTAAGGAACCGCCCAGAACCAACCCGCGCCCCGCGGCGAAGTTGGGCGCGATGGCGTTAGTGTAAACTCCCAAAACCCCGAGTAGCCGGCCTGTTGGCCGGCTACTCGTCGTGGGTTTTTACTTCTTACCCTTACCGAAGTTCAGGTTATCCAGGTCGATGTTCTCCATACCCGGAGGCATCTTCATGCCGCCTGGCATGCCCGGCATTCCGCCGCCACCGCCCATTTGCTGCTGCATCTTCTGTAGATCTTCCATGGATGGCATACCGCCTGGCATCCCCGGCATGCCTCCTGGCATACCTGGCATGCCGCCGCCGGGCATTTGTGGTCCGCGGTTACCGCCGCGGCCCTTGCCCTTCTTGCGCTTGCCGTTTTTGCCCTTGCGACCTTTAGGCTTCTTCTTGGTCGCCTTGCGGCCACCACCCATGCCGAATTGGCCGGCCATCTTGGACATCATCTTCTTGGCTTCGTTGAAGCGCTCGATGAGCTGGTTGACATCGGAGACGGTGACGCCGGAGCCGTTGGCGATGCGCTTGCGTCGGGAAGCATTGAGAATCTTCGGGTTCTCGCGCTCCGCAGGGGTCATACCGCGGATAATGGCCTGGATGCGGTCGAGCTGCTTTTCGTCGACCATGGCGGCCATGTCGTTCATCTGCTTGCCGCCGGGCATCATCTTCAGAAGGTTGCCGATAGGACCCATCTTGCGGATCATCAGCATCTGATCCAAGAAGTCATTCAGGGTCATCTCGCCCGAAGAAATCTTGGTGGCAGCAGCCTGGGCCTTTTCCTGATCTAAGGTGGCCTCGGCCTGCTCGATGAGCGAGAGCATATCGCCCATGCCGAGGATGCGGCTGGCCATGCGCTCTGGGTGGAAAACATCGAAGTCTTCGAGCTTCTCGCCAGAGGAGGCGTACATGATCGGCTTGCCGGTGACCTCACGGATGGACAGCGCGGCGCCACCGCGGGCATCGCCATCCAGCTTGGTCAGGACGACGCCGGTGAAGTCGACGCCATCGCGGAAGGCCTCGGCGGTCTGGACGGCGTCCTGGCCGATCATGGAGTCGATGACGAAGAAGACCTCGTCCGGGTTGACCGCATCGCGAATGTTGCGCGCCTGGGTCATCAGGGTCTCGTCAATACCGAGGCGACCTGCGGTATCGATAATGACCACGTCGTGCTGGCTGCGCTTGGCTTCCTCGATACCCTGCTGGGCCACCGCCACCGGGTCACCATGCGAGGTGCCCATCTCGTGCTCGTGGGAATCCAGCGAGGTGCCCGGGTCTGGGGCAAACGTGGTGACGTCGGCACGCTTGCCGACGATTTCCAGCTGCTGCACCGCACCTGGACGCTGCAGGTCACAGGCGACCAGCATTGGGGTATGGCCCTGCTTGGCGAGGTGCTTGGCCAGCTTGCCGGCCAGGGTGGTCTTACCGGCACCTTGCAGACCAGCCAGCATGATGACGGTCGGCGGGTTCTTGGCCAGGTTGATTCGGCGGGTTTCGCCACCGAGGATGTCGATGAGCTCCTCGTTGACGATCTTGATAACCTGCTGGGCCGGGTTCAACGCCTCAGAAACTTCAGCGCCGGCCGCCCGCTGCTTGATGCGCTTGATAAAGCCGCGCACCACGGTCAGCGAGACGTCGGCTTCGAGCAGGGCCAGGCGGATTTCACGCGCGGTGGCGTTAATGTCGGCTTCGGTCAGCTTGCCTTTTCCGCGCAAGCCAGACAGGGCGGATTGCAGGCGGTCTGATAGAGACTCAAACACTACTTCGTCGCTCCCCTTGGATTAGATAAGTTAAGTTCAACTATCTCAGCCTAGTCGTTGACTAGTGCTGCGGTCACATTTCCGACCACTGCGGCGCGGTTTATCGGCCCGCGCAGTTGGATATGAACGATCATCGTCGCGCCCATGATTTCGTGGCTCATCCAGTCCATCTCCGGCAGTGCGGCAATCAGGTGGCCGAGTGCGCCGATGCGTTCGACGGTGCGCACGACCAGGATGCCTCCGTGCTGAAATTCCGCGGTGGTCGGTTCCGAGGAAATCTCGGGCAACCTCGAGTACGTGCCGGACTTAAAGGATTGGATGAAACGGGCTTCGTCGGCGGCATCGGCAAGCGTTTGCTGCACGGTGCGGATGTCGAATTCGGCGGCGAAGCCACCGTCGTCGCCGCGGACCATGCGCGAGCGCACCACGGTCCAGCCCAGGGCGGCAATCAGGGCAAGGACGGGCCCGGCCTCAGCTTGGCTGTTTCCACGCCACAGCACGCTAAGTTGGTCTTCTTCCCAGTCCACGCGCAGGCCTACCCCATCGATATCGCGCGGGACACCGACGACGGGTCGCAGGACGGGGCCTGGCTGCAAGGCTTCCAGGGCGCGGCTGGTCATGATTTCCACGGCAGAAGCCAGGCGGGTGGTCCAGACACCAGGCCCGGTGGATTCGGCATCGGAGCGGGCCAAGACGGCCAACAGGTTGATAATCAGTGGGTCGTAGTGGGCGGCATCAAGAAGCGCTTCGCGGGCTTCGTCGCTGCGCGGGTCCATGCGCGCGGCCAGGCGGGCAAGCGTGGTGTGCTCGGCAACGATGGTTTGTACGCGCGAGCGGTCGGCGACATCGAAACGCATGCGCGCGGCTTGGCGGGTGACTAGCTCGGCGCCGACCTGTTCGTGCGGGCGGTTGTAGCCCTTGCCGATGTCGTGGAAAAGCGCGGCAAGCAGCAGCAGGTCGGGGCGGGCAACGGTGGTGCGCTGCTGGGCGCAGCTAGCGACGGTGGCAATGGTGTGGGAGTCGACCGAATGAATGTGGGTGCGCTCGCGCGGGAGCAGGCCGCGGATGTGTGCCCAGTCGGGTACGAGTTTTTCCCACAGCCCGTACTGGTCGAGCTGGCGGATAAGACGCGGGGTGTCCTCGGGCGAGGAGATGGCGGCGTAGAAGTCATCGACGGCGGCCTTGGGCCAGCGCTCGGGTGGGTCGGGCAGTTGTTGGAGCTGCTCCCAGGTCACCGGTGCGATGGGACGACCGGTACGCGCGGCAGCGGCGGCGACGCGGGTGAGCAACCAGGGGTCGTCCAGGTTGGGTTTGCGCGAGAGCATAATCTGCCCGGCGGCATCGACGACATCGACGTCCAAGGGGCGGCGGGTATC
The DNA here is from genome assembly GCF_000980815.1 of Corynebacterium camporealensis. Classification (NCBI taxonomy): domain Bacteria; kingdom Bacillati; phylum Actinomycetota; class Actinomycetes; order Mycobacteriales; family Corynebacteriaceae; genus Corynebacterium; species Corynebacterium camporealensis. Next base: position 1,567,933 of record NZ_CP011311.1, read on the forward strand.
GGTCACGCTGCGCTTGCCGATGACCCCTCGGGCCACCGCCAGCCCGCGCTCCAGCGCCCTATCGATGGCCGTGGCAGCACGGACCAGTTCGGCGTTGAGTTCGTAGCGGTCGGCAAAGCCTAGATCGTGGGCGATGTCGGCGGCGAATTCGGGGTCAAGAGTGTCGCGGTGGCGCCGGGCTTGGACGTGGAGAAGGGTGCGGACATCGAGAAGCAGGTTCTTTTGCTCGGATAAGTCCGGGTTGTCGCAGAGGTTGCCCAGCGACAGCGCGCGGAGGAGTTGGATATCGCGCAGGCCACCGCGGCCGTTCTTGAGATCTGGGTTGGTCATGGTTGCCACGGCGCCGGAGCGGCGCCAGCGGGCAATGGCGGTGTCGATGAAGCTGTCGAAGCTGCGCTGGAGTTGGCGGCGCCAGGCGGCAAGCAGTTGGGCGCGGGCGACATCGACAAGCTTTTTGCTTCCGGCGACATAGCCTAAGTCGAGCTGGGCGAATCCGGCGGAGGCGTCCTGTTCGGCGATCGCGGCGCATTCTTGCGGGGTGCGCACGGCGTAGTCGAGGTGGTACTTCGCCTCCCAGACCGGGTACCAAAGGTTGGAGACCAGTTCGGGGTCGAGCTCCGTATCAGCGCCGTGGAGCAGGATGAGGTCGAGGTCGGAGCGCGGGGTCATCTCCCGGCGGGCAAAAGAGCCGGTGGCGGCTAGCGCGGTGCCGGGTGGAAGGTCGAGTTGGTGGATAACGGCAAGGGCCGCCTCATAGGAGGCGGCCCTAATCTCAGCGGGGCTAGTCACGTGCTAGATAGCGGTTTCGCCACGCTCGCCGGTGCGGACTCGGATGACATCTTCGACGGGGCTGACCCAAATCTTGCCATCGCCGATCTTGCCGGTGTAGGCAGCTTCGACGACTGCGGAGATGATTTCTTCGGCGCGCTCGTCGGTCGAGAGGATTTCGAGTTTGACCTTAGGCACGAAATCGGTGGCGTATTCGGCACCGCGGTAGACCTCGCTGTGGCCGCGCTGCTGACCAAAGCCCTGGATTTCGGTCACGGTCAAGCCGAAGACCTCCTGCTGCTCGAGGGCCTCGCGGACCTCCGGCAGGGTGAAAGGCTTGACGACGGCGGTAATCAGCTTCATGTTCGTTTCCCTTTGCTTGTATTCGCGTCCAAGTTAAATCTTTTTAACCCATAGTATTGCTTAGTTCGCATCCGGGTCGGAGATGACAGACGCACCGTGTTCGCGATCGCGGCGAGCATGCTTGACGTCGGTGACTGTCACACCGTAGATGGAACGGCCCATGTAGAACGAGCCGACCGAGCCGATGATCCAGACGCCCAGGCAGGCAACGATGATGCGCCAGAGCGGGCCGAAGGAAAAGCCCTCGGCGCCGTATTCGACGATGATCTTTGCCAACAGAAGCAGCGGGACGGCCAGGCCGATGGTCGGGCCTAGCAGGTTGACTCGGGTCAATGCGTCCGGGGCGCGCCAGACCGATACTGCGGTGGCAACGACCAAGAATGTTGCAATGACAATGAGTACTGCGGCTACGATTTCGTAGATAGCCATTGTTATCGCCTGCCCTTCGAGATGATGCGCGCCATGGAGAAGGTCGGAAGCACACCGCAGGCAATTGCGGCCAGCAGTGCGATGTCCCAGGACATCGGCGCGGCGTTGGTGACCGACCAGGTCAGATACATACAGATCATGCCGTAGAAGACCACGTCCGACATCACCGTGCGGGTGAGTTCGTCGCGGGTGCGCAAGGCCAGCAGCAGGCCAGACATGGCGGCTGCGCCCATGATGAACACACAGACGAAGACGATCCAGCCAAAAGGGGTCATAGTGCCGAAATCTAACATGGCGTTTACTCCTTGTCCTTGCTGCGCGGCTGCTTGCGCAGCGCGGGCCTAGGTTTGGCGACCTCGTCTGCGTTCAGCGCGGTATCTTCCTGCTGTGCGATTTCGGGTGCGCGGATCTGGCGGCCGACGGTCTCGAGTGGGTACTCGTAGAAGGCCTCGTCCAGCTCGTCGTAGTCGCCTTGGCCTGGCACGCCATAGTCGATGCCCTTGACCTTCGGTGCCAAGCGCTCTTCCATATCGGCGAGGTCTTCCATGACGGATGCCGGGTCAGAGCCCTGGGCGGCCTGGACGATCACGATGCGCGGCAGGCCTTCGCGCGGAGGTTCGCGCAGGCCCAGCGACAGCGTGCCAGGGGTGGCGGTGATCGACGAGGTAAACCAGAAGATTTCCCACGCCGTGTTCACGCGCAGCGGGTAGCGCAGGATAACGGGATTGTACTCCGGGTCTTTTTTGAACGCGGAGAAAGCCAAGCCGAAACCTGCGACGTAGATTTCTTTAATCAGCCAGAGTGCGTAGGTGATGTAATGCATTTAACGGCCCTCCTGGATGGAGTTGACGTCGGGGACGGCGACGGGGTCATCGCCAAGCACTGCGTCAGCGTACGCGCCGGTATCCAGCAGGTCAGCCGAGGCGGTGAGCGTGATGTCGATAACGGGGCCGGCGATGAAGAACATCAGCAGCGAGCCCATAATCAGTGCCGCCGATGGGGCCATGAGCTTCTTGCGGATGATCAGCTCGTCCGGGACCTTGTTGGCCGGCAGTGGCTTGCCCCAGAAGACTTCGCGCCACACACGCAGCATGGCGAGGAAGGCAGCGAAGGAGGCAATGACGATAAACGCGATGACCACCCAGGCCCAGCCGGAACCAGTTCGCGCGATTTCGAAGACCATCATGACCTTGCCCCACATGCCGGAAAATGGCGGGAAGCCCACGACGGAGAAGGCGCCGGCGGCAAAAATCCAGGCGATGATCGGGTCGCGCCGTGCCAGACCGGAAAGCTTGGCCAGGCGGCCGGTGCCGTAGGTTTCTTCGATGGCACCGGAGGCCAGAATGAGCGAGCCGACGGTGAGCATGTGGTGGATGGTGTACAGGATGCCGGCTGCCAGGGCGCGCTGCGGGTCATCGCCAGTAAAGGCGAGCATGACCAGGATAAACGGCATGCCGTTGAGCATCTGGTAGCCGAGCACGCGGCGGATGGAGTTTTCAGCCAGCCCACCGAAGGCACCAACGACCATGGAGAGGATCATCGTGATGATGATCAGCACGCCCCAGCGGGTGTCCATGTCGAAGAGGTGGACGTAGATGCGGTAGAGCATGTACACCGCGACCTTGGTGTGCAGGCCGGAGAACAGGCCCATCACGGCAGCCGAGGTGCCCGGGTAGGTGCGCGGCAGCCAGGACTGGACCGGGAAGACACCGGCCTTGGCGGCAATCGCGATAACAATCAGGCCTGCGGCGACAGTGCCCGGGCCGTTACCGGCGGCAATACCCTGCAGGGCGGCGATGTTCACTGCGCCTGCCACGGAGTACATGTAGCCGACACCGACCACCAGCAGCGTGGAGGCGAACAGATTCACCAGCACGAAGGCACGACCGGCAGCCAGGCGGGACCAGGTACCGGACATGGTGATAAGGCCGTAGGACGGCAGCAGCATGACCTCGATGAACACGAAGAAGTTAAAGAGGTCGGCTGTGAGCAGTGCACCGCAGACACCGGTGATAAGAATCAGCGTCAGCGAGGCGTAGTAGCGCGATTTCGTCTCGCCACCGACGATGGCGAACCAGTTCGCGCCAAAGGCCACGATCATCGTGGTGATCAGCATTAAGGCGGAGAAGGTATCGGCCACAAACGGGATACCGACGTTGCCCAGGTAGCCACCGACGGTGTGGGCGACCACGCCGTGTTCGATGGTGTAGATCATCAGCGCCAGGGAGGCGAAAATGCCTGCGCCCGGGATGATGAGCATGATGGCATCGCGAACTGCGCGCCACGGAGCAAGCAGGGCCAGGGCCGCTGCGACCAGCGGGACACCGGCGAACAGCGGAAGGAGTTGTTCAACGACAGACTGCATTTACTTCTCCCCTTCCTCAGTATGCGCGGCCGACTTCTTGCCCTCGATGCGCTTGATGTGGTCCAGCTGGTCCTCGGAGCGCTGGCGGATATGGCGGTTCTGGGCGTCGCGGCCCAGGGTGGAAAAGGCGTGGTCGACGGTGTTGTCGTCGACAGGCTCGACAACGTCGGTGTCATCGTTAGGCCCCATAGCAGCCAGTGTCAGCAGGATGGTCGAGGTTGCCATGGCGATAACCACGGCGGTCAGGACGAATGCCTGCGGCAGCGGGTCGGCCATCTCGGATGCGTCGTTGACCGAGGGGAAGGCCTCGCCGCGGTAGGAGTACACGCCGGTAGCCAGCAGGGTCAGGTTGGCGCCGTGACCAAAGGCCATCATGCCCAACACGATGCGCACCAGACCGCGCTGTTGGATGAGGTAGACGGCGGAACCGATAAGGATGCCGATGGTTAGTGCAAGAAACATGTTTTAGCTCTCACCCTTTCGTCCGGTCGCACGCGGGGCCTCACGCTTGGTTTTGGCCTCGCTGCTATTGAGCAGGGCTAAGGGATCCGACGAGGGGTTGATGGGTTCCGGATACGGGTCGGCCGCATCGTCGACGGTGGCCTGCGGGGTGGTCGGCAGCGAGGAATCCACGCCGTGGACCCACGGCAGGTAGTCGCGTTCGGTACCGGGTCGCAGGTAACCGCCCAGGGCATTGATGGCCATAGTGAGCATGCCCAGCACCGCGAGGTAGATACCGAGGTCGAAAATCAGCGAGGTGGACCAGTGCTGACCGATGGCCTCCCAGTGGATGGCGGTCAGGAAGCCGCCGTTGCCGAAGCCGTGGCTCCAGTAGCCGACGAAGCCAGCCAGCAGGGCGATGATAATGCCCAGGCCGGTCAGGTGAATCGGGGTCATGCGGCCGAAGACGATTTCGTCCGAACCGCGCGAGAGGTAGGTCAAGCCGATAGCTGCACCCATGATCAGTGCGGCCGGGAAGCCGCCGCCGGATTCCTGGTGTCCGCGGTAGAAGATGATGACGGACATGATGATCAGGAACGGGATGGCGATGTTGATCGCCTTGCGCAGCGGCACAGAGTTCAGCTGCGACTGACCAAACGGTGCCGGGCGGGTACCAGAAGCAAACGGGAAGCGCGGCAGCGTGGTGGTGACCGCTGCGATAACGACAGCGGCCATACCCAGCACGGAGAGCTCGCCCAAGGTATCGAGTGCACGGAACTCAACGATGATGGTGGCCACGACGTTATCGCCGCCGGTGATATCTGGTGCGGTGTCCAGGTACCACTCGGCCAGCTCGGAGCGGTCGCGGCGGCCAATCATGGTCCACACACCCAGGAAGGCGGCCACACCGGCCAGCACGGCGACCACGATGGAGCCGTTCTTGCGCACTGCGGACTGAACCGGGTGGAAGGTTTCTGGCAGGTAGCGCAGCACCATCATCATCACGATGACAGCCAGGGCCTCGACCATGAACTGGGTCAGTGCCACGTCCGGTGCGCCCAGCAGGAACATCTGCAGGGTCACGCCGACACCGGCGGTACCGATCAGCACTGCACCGGTCAGGCGGTTCTGGGTGCGCACCAGGCCGATCATCGACAGGGTGATAATGCCCAGCGGGAGGATGTCCCACGGGTTGTCCAGGCCTTCGATGCGGTCTGGGATGGCGACGCCGTCGAGGCCATCGGAAAGCAATGTTGCAGCGGCCAACGCAATGACCAACAGGACAATCGGCAGCAGCAGGCGCGATGGGTTGTGGGTATCGGACATCTTGCCGACGAATCGCCCCATTGCGGTGCAGCCTTCCTGCAGGCTGTGCAGCAGCTGGTTGCCGTTGCGCGGCAGAAGGTCGCGGGACTCCATGGCCGGCCAAATCTTCTTGCGCGCCACGACACCAAGGATGCCGACGATAAGCACGGCAACGGAGATAATCAACGGAACGTTAATGCCGTGCCACAGGGCCAGGTGAGACTCGTGATCCAGGCCGACTGCGGCGGTGGCCAGGTCCATCGGGCGGTCGAAGATGCCCAGGAAAAAGACCAGCGGCAAGGACATGACACCCGGCAGGGCGGCTGGCAGCCACAGCGAAACCGGGGCCTCGTGCACGCCGGACATGTCGCGCTTGCCGTCCAAGAAGGCACCGAAGACGATCTTGGCGGAGTAAGTAAAGGTGAACACGGCGCCGATGCCTGCTGCAATCAGCAAGATGATCTGACCTGCGCCACCAATCGGGGCGTCTTGGAAGGCGGTGAGCATGCCTTCCTTGGAGACAAAGCCCAGCAGCGGCGGAACGGCAGCCATGGAGGCAGCACCAATGACGACGGAGCCAAACGTCCACGGCATCTTGTTCCACAGCACGCCCAGGCGGCGGATATCGCGCGAGCCAGCCTCGTGGTCGATAACGCCGATGAGCATAAACAGCGAGGACTTAAACAGCGCGTGCGCCAGGGTGTGGAAGAGTGCTGCGGCGATAGCAAAAGGCGTGCCCACACCGATGGTGGCAACAATCCAACCCAGGTGGGACACGGTGGAGTACGCGGTCAGCTTCTTCAGGTCGGTCTTTTGGACCGCAAAGATAGCCGACATCAGCGCAGTACCCATACCGACGACAATGAGCAACCAATTCCAGACCGCGACGTCGTGGAAGATCGTCGTAAAGCGCACCAGCAGGTAGATACCAGCCTTAACCACGGCTGCTGCGTGCAGGAAGGCCGAGACCGGGGTGGCTGCCGCCATTGCTTCCGGCAGCCAGAAGTGGAATGGGAACTGTGCGGACTTGGTAAACGCAGAGACGGCGATGAGGACGGCGACGGCCATCGTCAAGCCAGGCTCCTGCGACCAAATATCCGAAGCAAGGATGGCCTCCAGGTTGGTCGTGCCTGCAAACGTGGCGGCAATCGCCAGTGCGGTGAGCAGGGTCAGACCACCAATGAAGGTCAAAATCAAGGTGCGCTGGGAGCCGGCCTCGCCGCCCGAACCGGAGCGCGCAATGAGCATAAACGATGCCAGGGAGACCAGCTCCCAAGCCAGGAAGAGCACGACGACATCGTCAGCCAGCACCAGAAGCAAGATAGACATGGTGAAGGCGGTCATGATGGTGTAGAAACTGGTGTTTCCCTGGTTCTTTGGCAGATATGCCGCCGAGTAGATAAACACCACAGCACCCATGACCAGCGCCAGCATGGCAAAGAAGATGCTCAGCGCGTCACCGCGCAGCGAGAAACTTACGTCCATACCGGGCGCTACGAAATCGCGCACCCATACCGCGTGATAATTCAGCTCCTCCCCCGCGTTCAGCACGGGGAATTGCCGCACGAGTAATACCGCACCAATAACAAAGAGGCCGGCTAGAGGCCAGCCGGCCTTGCGGTCTAAGACTTTGACTGAAATTGGTGACAGTACTACTGCCGCAGCTGCGAGGAGGACAACATAAAGAAGTGTCACAGGAAACTAGCCTCACAATTATGGTCAGATCACTATGCGCATTCGCGCTCAGTACAGCTTTTTTAGACTAGCACTGTGACTAAGGTCTAAGCACATCTAAATGTATGACCTACAAGACCTAATACAGCCAATACCCTGGCAATCTACGGCTAGTGCTCAGCCCAATAGGCCGATATCCACTTATTCCGCTGCCTCTAAGGGGTTTCTCAACCTTTTCGCCCCTGCCCTGCCCGTTTACCCCCGCAGTCTTCCCCCTTTTGTTAGCCACCGCACAAAAAGGCTCCCCACCACACCAGGTGATGAGGAGCCTATGCTTTCCGATGCCTACTTACTCTCCCCCAGCAGCGCATCCACAAAGCTTTCTACCTCGAAAGGTGCGAGGTCGTCTGCGCCCTCGCCTAGGCCCACCAGCTTGACCGGCACGCCGAGTTCTTCTTGGACCTGGAAGACGATGCCGCCCTTGGCGGTGCCATCCAGCTTGGTCAGTACGACACCGGTGATGTCGACGACCTCGCGGAAGATACGTGCCTGGGCCAGACCGTTCTGGCCGACGGTGGCATCCAAGACGAGCAGGACCTCGTCGACGGCAGTCTTCTTTTCGACCACGCGCTTGACCTTGCCCAGCTGATCCATCAAGTCGACCGAGGTGTGCAGGCGGCCTGCGGTATCGACCAGGACGACGTCGACCTGCTGCTCGACACCTGCTGCCACGGCATCGAAGGCCACCGATGCCGGGTCTGCGCCTTCCTTGCCACGGATGGTATCCGCGCCGACACGGCGACCCCAGGTCTCGAGCTGGTCCGCGGCGGCCGCACGGAAGGTATCCGCTGCACCCAGCAAGACGCGGTGGCCCATGGACACCAGCACACGGGCCAGTTTGCCGGTCGTGGTGGTCTTGCCGGTGCCGTTGACGCCGACGACCATGACGATGGCCGGCTTGCCATCGTTAGGCATGGCCTTAATGGAACGATCCATCTCTGGCTGTGCGGCCTCGATGAGTGCCTCGCGCAGCATCGCGCGGGCCTGCTCTTCGCTTTCCACACCGCGCTCGGCGATCTTGTCGCGCAGCGCATCGGTGACCTTCATGGTCGACTTGGTGCCCAAGTCAGCCATGATCAGCGTGTCTTCGATTTCCTCCCAGGCGTCCTCGTCGAGGTCACCTGCGGACAAAATGCCCATCAGGCCCTGGCCGATAGCGTTTTGGGAACGAGACAGTCGACCACGCAGACGACCCAGACGGCCACCTGCCGGTGCAATATCCTCAGTCGGCTTTTTCTGCGGCTCCGGCTCACCTTCCGGAACCGGGGTCTGCTCGAGCGCTGCCTCAGCCGAGCTGGCCTGCGCCTCCGCAGCAGCCGCAGCCTCTTGTACTTCTTCCTCATTATCTGCGATGCGGTCTTCGACCTCATCAGCATCGTGGTCGTCGACGACCTCATCAAACAGCGGGGAGTCTTCCGCCGGATCCGCCGGAGTGTCGCCTGCTGCAGGGCTCTCCCCTACTTCGTCGGCGACCTTGTTGTCGTCGACCGTCTCGTCTTCGATCGTGTCGTCCGGAGCCTGATCAGAAGACGCAGCAGCTGCGGCACCACCGGCAACAGCACCTGCGGCTGCGGTACCGGCTGCAGCGACGCTGCCCGGGTGCTTGTCGGAGTCGTCAGCCTTAGGCTCTTCAACCTTAGGCTCGTCGACCTCGGTCTCTTCTACCTTTGGTTCCTCGGTCTTGAGCTCTTCAGCCTTCGGTGCCTCGGTCTTGGGCTCGGTGACCTTAGGCTCTTCGGCCTTGATCTGGTCGACAGACTGCGGAGCTTCCGGGGCTTCCGACTCCTCGGAAGCTGGCTTGTCAGCGTTGAGCTGGTCCGGGGACTGCGGGGCGATCGGTGCGTCCGACTTGTCGGCCTTGGGCTCCTCGGAAACCGGTTTATCGGTTTCCTCCTGCTGCTTGGCAGCTGGAACGTCGGCGGGGTCCTGGCCGGAGAGCTGAGCGTTGGCTACTGCGGTGGCATCGCGGGGGCCATCGCTAGGCGGGGCTTGCTTGGGGGCATCGGCAGGCTTGTCTGTCTGCTTTGGCTGGTCGGCGGGGACCTTTTCTTTGTCGCTGCCGGCTGCGGCGAAGTTGAAGCCGGACTTTGCTTGGTAGTTGCCGGACTTCTCCTCGCGGGTGAGCTCTTTGGGCTCTTCCTTCTTTTCAAAAGAAACTTGCTTGGACTCGCCGCGCTTCTTGCCCAGCACCACCAACAAGATGATGGCCAGGATGACCACGACGGCAATAACAATGCCAATCACAACAGTAGAATTCATGCCTTCTATAGTGCCAGCATTGCCGCGGGCAAGCACACCTTAGTCGCGTGCGGGCGCGTCGACGCCCAAGCGGGTGGCATCGGCAGCTGCTTGCTCCGACCCCGGGGCGGCACCGGCGCGGTTCATGCGCTGGGAGATCACGCGGGTAATGCCGTCGCCGCGCATGGTCACACCGTAGAGCACGTTGGCCACGTCCATGGTGGGCTTTTGGTGCGTGATGACGATAAGCTGCGAGTCTTTGCGCAGTTCTTCGAAGAGGGCGATAAGGCGGCGGAGGTTGACATCGTCCAAAGCTGCTTCGACCTCGTCCATGACGTAGAAGGGCGAAGGCCGGGCGCGGAAGATGGCCACGAGCATCGCCAGTGCGGTCAGGGATTTCTCACCACCAGAAAGCAAGGACAGGCGCTTGACCTTCTTGCCCGGTGGGCGGGCTTCGACCTCGATGCCGGTGGTGAGCATCGAATCGGGTTCGGTAAGGATAAGGCGTCCCTCGCCACCTGGGAAGAGGGTTTGGAAGACTTTGGGGAATTCGGCTTCGACGTCGTGCCAGGCATCGGTGAACAGTTGCAGGATTTGGGCGTCGACGTCTTCGATAACGCCGATGAGATCCTTGCGGGCTTGGATGACGTCGTCGAGCTGGGTGGATAAGAAAGAATAGCGCTCTTCGAGTGCTTTGTACTCCTCCAGTGCCAGCGGGTTGACCTTGCCCAGGGAGTTCAGATCCTTTTCGGCCTGGTTAAGGCGGGCCTTTTCGGCTTTGCGGTCGAAGTCCTCGGCTGGGGCGTAGTCGCGCAGGAGGTCCGGGATGGCGATGCCGAGCTGTTCGACGACCTTGGCTTCGGCCTCATCGACGCGGACCTGGGCCTGGGAAGCGGTGATGTCTGCTTCGTGCAGGCTGGCTTGCTGGCGATCGAACTGCTGGCGCACCGCGGACAGGGCCTGCTTAGCGGTCTGCAGCTGGGTGGTGGCGGTGCTGCGCTGTTCGAGCAGGCTATCGCGCTGGGCGGTCGCACGGTCGAGGGCATCGGCTGTGCGGGCGGCTAAGTCCTGGGCATGCTTGTCGACAGCCCGGGCTAGCTCCGCCTGGGCACGCCGGCGTGCCATGGCCTGTTCGTGGCGGGCTTTGGCCTGGCGTTCGTGCTGGGCTTGGCGGCGCAAGGCGTCACCTTTGCCGGCGACCTGGGCGGCGCGGTCTTGGGCGCTGCGGGCGGCGAGCTGGGCTTCCATTTCGCGTTCCTTGGCGCTTTCCAAGGCGGCGTTGGCGGCGTCGCGCTGGGCAGAGGATGGCTCGTCGGGTTGTTCGTCGGTGTCGACGCGGGCGAGTCGGTCACGGGCATCGGCAAGTTGGGTGCGCAGATCCGCGAGCTTGGCTTCTAGGTCAGTGGCGCGGGCGGCGACTTTTTCGTGTTCCTTTTTATTGGCCGCGTGCTGTTGTTCGAGGCGGCGGTGATCGCGTTGCCAGGCCTCGACTTCCGCGTCGTGTTCGCGCAGGGCGGCTTTGGCGGATGCGGCGGTCACGCGGGCATCTTCCGCGGCCAGCTTGGCGCCTTCAAGCGTGCCGGAGAGTTCTTCCAGTTCGTGGGTAGCGCTGGCCAGTTCTTCTTCGGCTTCGGCAACTTTGGCGCTGACCTCCACGCTTGACGATGCCCCAGTGCCAACCTCGACCCATCCTTCACCGACCAAGATGCCGTCTTCGGTCACAGCACGCAGGCGCGGGTCGTCGGCAATGACGCTGCGGGCGGTGGCGTAGTTGGGGACGAGGACGACATCGGCAAGCAGGCGGGTCAGCGCTGCAGCGACTTCGGGTTTGAGGTCGACGTTGTCGAGTAGCCAGCTGGTGCCAGAGGGCAAGGTTGCGTCGAGGCGCCAATTGGAGGTGGGGGTGCTGGCGGCATCGATAAGCACGGTGCGCTCAGATGTGGCGATGGAGTCGATGATGTCTGCGCCGACCTGGCCTGCTTGGGCTTCGGAGAAGCTGCCAAGTGCTGCGGCGAGTGCGGTGCCCTGCTCGGTGCTGAGGTAGTCGGTGAGGGGGTGGAAGGCATCGCCAAGTTCGAGCTTGTCGGGCAGGGTTTGGGCAAGCGTGTCGATGCGCGAGCGCAGGGTATACACTGCCCTTTCGCGTTCGCGCTGGGCATCGCGCAGTTGGTCGAGGCGCTTGTCGGCAGCACCGGATTCGCTGGCGGCGCGCACGTGGGCTTCCTCCAGCGGTTCGCGTTCGGTGGCGAAGTTGTCGAGTTTCTCAGCAACCTCCTTGACCTCAGCGGCAGCAGATCGGGTGCGCTCCTTGGTCGAGGCGAGGGTTTCTTCCTGGCGTGCGAGTTCTTCCTCGGCGGAGGTGACTTGGCCAGCCAGCGATTCTTCGGCGGCGATGATGCGCACGACGCCTTCGCGGCGATCGGCAATGGCGCGCAGTTGGGCCATGTGCTCGTGTTCGGCTTCTTCGTAGGCCGCGCGGTATTCGGCGACTTCCTCGCGGATCATCTCCAGGTTGGCGGCGGCCTCTTCGGCTTGTTCGAGCAGCTCGGAGTATTCTTCGTCGGCGATGTTCGCGCGTGCTTCAAGATCGTCGGGGTCTTGGCCGGCATAGGCGACCTGGGATCCAGCGTTGGCGGCGCGTTCGGCGGCGATGCGCTGGGTGGCGGAGATGCGCTCGCTCAAAGTCGACAGGTCGAACCAGAGCTTTTGGGCCGCCTCGGCTTGCGGTTCGATTTCGGCGAGTTGGGCTTCAATCTCGGATTGCTGCTCGGTGGCTTCCTCTACTTGTTCGGCAAGTTCTTCCACCTGGAGTTTCAAGCGGGTGAGATTGGAGTGGGCATCGTTAAGCTTCTGCTTGAGCCTAAGGATTTGGTCACCTGCCAGGCGCAGGCGGGCGTCGCGCAGGTCAGCCTGGACGGTGGCGGCGCGCTGGGCGGCCTCAGCCTGCCGGGCCAAAGGTTTGAGCTGTTTGCCGAGCTCATCGGTGAGATCCTGGAGGCGATCTAAGTTGGCCTGCATGCCGTTGAGCTTGCGCTGGGCCTTTTCCTTGCGGCGGCGGTGTTTGAGCACGCCGGCTGCTTCTTCGATGTAGGCGCGGCGGTCCTCAGGCCGGGACTCGAGAATCTCAGCGAGCTTGCCCTGGCCGACGATGATGTGCATTTCGCGGCCGATACCGGAATCCGACAGCAGCTCCTGGACGTCCATGAGGCGGGCCTTGGCGCCGTTGATTTCGTACTCACTGGCACCGTCGCGGTACATGCGGCGAGTAACTGAGACCTCGGAGTACTCAATGGGCAGCGCGCCATCGGAGTTATCGATGCTCAAAGTGACCTCTGCGCGGCCTAAGGCCTTACGGTCACCTGCACCGGCGAAGATGACGTCTTGCATCTTGCCGCCGCGCAGCGTCTTGGCGCTGCCCTCGCCCATCACCCACGCCAAAGCGTCCACGACGTTGGATTTGCCCGAGCCATTAGGGCCCACCACAGCACAGATGCCGGGCTCGAACTTGAGCGACGTCGCGGACGCGAAGGATTTAAAGCCTTTGAGCGTAAGCGATTTCAGATGCATTCGTGCAATTCTAGCAATCAGCGCTCAACGAAATCGGTTTCCCCTTTAGGCTTCGCCCACTGCTCGACGACCGTGGTGACCTCGCCGGGGCGCTTCGTGGTCGACGGCTGTTCTTTCAGTAGTTCGAGCAGTTTCTCGCAATCCTCCTGCGTGCCTTCGGCAACGACCTGGACGCGGCCATCGCGCAGGTTGGTGGCGTGTCCTGCGAGGCCGAGCTCGAGTGCGCGGGAACGGGTCCACCAGCGAAAGCCAACGCCTTGGACGGTGCCGTGGACAAAAGCGGTCATGCGGGTATCAGCCATGGGGTCTTCCTTAATCCTGGTCGCGCAGGGTCTGGCGGTCTTCGGCGCTGCGGCGGGTGACTGGGTCAGAACCGTCCCAGCACTCGACGTTGTCGAGCTCAGGGAGCATATCGCGGTGGAAGACCGGGTCGACGCCGTTAGCGCGCTGTTGGGAGTAGTTCTTCAACAGCTTAATGGCAACACCGGATAGCGGGACGATGGCCGCAACGTTGAGCAGCACCATGGTGGCAGCACCGGTATCGGCCAGTGCGAAGACCAGCGGCAGGGAGCCCACGGCGCCGAACCAGACGAAGAAGAGCACTGCGCAACGGAAGATGTTGAGCACGGTCTTGCTGCCGCTGAGGTATTCCACGTTGGACTCGGCCAGGTAGTAGTTGCCCAAGATGGACGAAAACGCCAGGAAGAACAAGATGAAGCTGACGAAGTGGATGCCCCAATCGCCGACCTCGGAGGCCAATGCGGCCTGGGTCAACGGAACGCCTTCGGCTTCCTGGCCGTAGACGACGTCCTGGCCGAGCAGGATGATAAAGGCGGTAATGGTACAGACGACCAGGGTGTCGAAGTAGACGCCGAGGGTCTGGACCAGGCCCTGCTTGACCGGGTGGGACACGGTCGCGGTCGCGGCGGCGTTTGGTGCAGAACCCTCGCCGGCCTCGTTGGAGAACAGGCCACGCTGGATACCCAGCATCATGGCCGAGCCGATGGTGGCACCAGCGATTTCCTTAAAGCCGAGTGCGTGGCCGACGATGCTGGAGACCATGTCCGGGACGCGATCGAAGTTGGTGATGACGACAAAGGCACCGACCAGCAGGTAGGCACCGGCCATAAATGGCACGACGATCTGGGTGATGTTCGCGATGCGCTGGACGCCACCGAAGATGATGAAGCCGGAAGCCACGGCGATGACAGCACCGATGATTGCGCGGAAGGTCCAGGAATCCTGGTCGAAGGAGAAGGAGACGGCATCGGCAATTGCGTTGGTCTGGAATGCGTTGTAGACCAGGCCGAAGGTAAACACTAAAGCGATAGAAAACGCAATGCTCAGCGGGGTCCACTTCAGACCGCGCTTCATGTAGTAGGCCGGGCCGCCGCGGTAGGCATCGCCGTCGCGGACCTTCCACAGCTGTGCCAAGGTGGACTCCACGAACGAGGTCGCACCACCCAAGATGGCGATGATCCACATCCAGAACACTGCACCGGGACCACCAACAGAAATCGCCACCGCGACACCGGCGATGTTACCGGTACCCACGCGGGAGGCTGCAGAAATAGTAAAGGCCTTGAACGCGGAGATTCCGCCGTAGTCTTCATCTTCGTCGCGGCCGACACCCTTGGGGCGTTCGACGACGGCTTTGAACATGTCCGGCACCATGCGCAGCTGGACAACTACGGTGCGGAAACCAAAAAAGAGGCCCGCGCCAACGAGCACAATAGGCAAAATATAGGTCCACAGGAAGTCGTTTCCTGTAGTCACGAGGTTCTCGATCACATCCATGCGAAATAACCTATCGTGAATTGGCCCAGTTGTTAATTAACTCACTGACAATGGGGGCAATAATGCGTCGAACGTCCGCCTAGCACGATGCGTTCGATCTCTGTCCCACAGCGTGGACAAGGCTGGCCGGCTTGGCCGTAGGCGTTGAGGCTGCGCGCGAAGTAGCCGGACTCGCCATTGACGTTGACGTAGAGCTCATCAAAGCTGGTACCGCCGACTTCCAGGGCACGCTCCATGACAGCTGCGGCCGCCTCCAACAGGGCGACGGCGTCGCGCTGCAACAGCGTCGAGGCGCGCTTGGTGGGTTTGATCTGGGCTGCCCACAAGCTTTCGTCGGCGTAAATATTACCTACTCCCGATACGACGGTTTGGTCGAGGAGGGCGGTTTTCACGGCGGTCTTTTTACGTCGCAAAGCGCGTGCGGTGGCCACTAAGTCGAAGCCGGACTCGAGCGGATCGACCGCGATGTGCGCAATTTTTAGCCAAGGCGCAAGCAACCAGTAGCCGAAGGTGCGCTGGTCGATAAAGGAGACTTCGGTGCCATCGTCAAATGTGGCGACGATGCGGACGTGTTTAGAGTTTTGCTCACCGACGCGCATCTGCCCGGACATGCCGAGGTGCACAAAGAGCACGTCGCGGCCCGGGTCGGTGAGGTCTTCGTCGGCGAATTCCAGCCACATGAACTTGCCGCGGCGGGCAACCTTGGCGATGGTGCGCCCACGCAGCAGCTGATCCAGTGGGGCTTCTTGTCCCCTATTGGCGCGCGGATGGCGCACGTCGACGGATTCGAAGGTGCGCCCGCGCAGGTGCTTATCGACGCCGCGCCGGACCACCTCTACTTCAGGCAGCTCCGGCATTAGAGTTCAGAACCGGCAGTGCCTTGGACAAGCAGCGGGGTTTCCTGCAGTACTTGGCAGGCCTCGCGCGCTGCTTGCTGTTCGGCCAGCTTCTTGTTGTGGCCGACACCGGTGCCGACGGTCAGGCCGGCGACCTTGGCCACAGCGGTAAACGTCTGGTCGTGTTCCGGGCCAGTCGAGGTCGCGCTATAGGAGGGCATCGCGGCCTTCAGTTCCGCGCAACGCTCCTGCAGCGTGGTCTTCCAATCGAGGTGGCGACCAGAAACGGTAGCGTTGTCGATTTTCTTAGCAAACAGACGCAGGATGACCTCGCGGGCAGGCTCAAATCCGTGCTGGCGGTAAATCGCGCCCAGTAGTGCCTCGGTGGTATCGGCGAGGATGGATTCCTTGTCGCGACCACCGGTGGATTGTTCGCCCTTGCCCAGCAGGATGTGCTGACCGAGTTCGATTTCGCGGGCGACATCGGCAAGCCCGTAGCGCGAGACAATCGAGGCGCGCATCTTGGAAATATCCGACTCCGGGCGCGACGGGTACTGCTCGTAGAGCTTCGCCGCGATGGACAGGCCCAGCACGGCATCGCCCAGAAACTCCAGGCGCTCGTTGTTCGGCAGGTGCCCGTTTTCGTTGGCAAAGGAACGATGGGTTAGGGCGAGGCAAAGGTGCTCGTCGTCAAGCTCGATGCCTAGCTGCTTAAGCAAAGGCTTATGGTCAATGGCGTTGAAGGCAGCATTGAGTGCTTCTTCGCCGGTGAGCTTTTTGCGCCGGCTCATAGGAACTTCTCCAGACCTGCCCAACGGGGGTCGACTTTATCTTCTTCCTCACCGGAGACACCAGCATTGACGCCTTCGGGGGTTTCGATGTCGCACTCGCCTTCGCAGGTCGGCGCAAAAGGCAGGTTCAGTCCTGCTTCATCGATGACCGACTGCAGCAGGTCGAGTTCATCGTCGACGATTTCTGGCACCTCATCGCCTGAGCCCTCATCTTCCGGGTCGGCTGCATCGCCACTGACAAAGTCCTCATCAGCGGCAAAAACCTGGGATACGTGCAGGTCCAGCGGTGGGGCCAACGGCTTGAGGCAGCGGGCGCATTCGCCTTCGAGGGTGCCGGTAATGTCGGCATCGACAAGAACGCCCGAACCCAGCGGGGTCAAGGTTGCCTCAACGTTTAGTTCGGAGCCTTTCGGCACGGCAATCATTTCCACGCCGATGCGCTCTGGGGCCGGACCGGTCTGGGTACGCTGCTCCGGCATTGCTTCCGTGCCCTGGGCACGCAGCAGCTCGGCCACATTAAACTTCAAAGGTGATGTCATAGCGCATACCAGCCTACCCCGTGGCCCGGGGCTGTTTCACCTTCGCTGAACACAGGCTGAATTCTTCAGCATAGCTCGACGTGAAAGGCCAATTTGGGCGACATTGGAAAGCGTTGCGTCTCTAGGCTTTAGGCATGGATGACGCACAGACTATGGCTTTGCAGGAAGCCGCCCAGGGGTTTGTCACCTACTGCGCCCTACCGATTGTGGTGCTGTGCCTCATTGGGCTGTTGTGCCACCATATCGTCGGCACGCGCCACCAGGGATTTTATGGCGAATCCGGGTACCGCTTGCGCCATGTGGTGGGCTGGTCACTGGCCGTGGGCATTGTGGTCGGCGTGGGTCTGGCGCAACCGCTGCTCACTTACGAAACCAAGATCATCGTCGGTGCACTGGGCTTTGGCATTGCTGCCGCACAGCTGACCTGGGGTGCGCGCGAATGCATTTCCGCAGTATTCCTCTCCGCTGCGGGTCTGATGCTGGGCTCTAGCAGCGCATACTTAGCGATGCGCCTTGGCCTCTCCCCCACCATCGATACGCAACTACTCGATCAGCTGCGCATCAATCTGTTGGGGCTGTGGCCAGCATTCGCACTACCGGCCCTAGTGACTGCGGGGATAGCCGCGTTTTTGACCATCCAATCCGAGCGGGCTACGCGTTCCCGCACCTAGCGGGAATTAGCGTTCGTAGCGGCGTTCGCTGCGCTGTGGGCGCTCGTACCGGCGCTCGGAATCGTAGTCGCCCTGGTCGGCACCGCGCTCGTAGCCTTCGCTGCGAGGGGAACGCACACCTGCACCGCGGCGCAGGGCTGCACGGTCGGAGTTGACGGTGCGCAGCAGACCCGACAGAGAAGATTCGAACTCGCCAAGCTTGTTGTCGACGAACTCGTCGCACTCGGTGCGCAGACGGTTGGATTCGCTGTGGGCGCTTTCGACGATGCGGTGTGCTTCGTCGTTGGCGCGGCGTACGACCTCAGATTCGCTGACCAGGCGCTCCTGCTCGGCGCGGCCTTCGTTGACCGAGCGCTCGTATTCGGAATTACCCTTAGCGACAATGCGCTCAGCCTCGGCGCGGGCACCTTCGACGAGAGAGTTAGCCTCGTCCTCAGCCTGGGCAACCATGGTGGTGGCGCGGTGCTGGGCATCGTTAAGCATGTCGTCGGAATCAGCCTGCGCGCGGGACATGATGCCATCGGCTTCCGCGGTGGCATCGTTGACTGTCTGGGAGGCGCGCTCTTCTGCCCCGCGAATGATTTCATCCTTGTTGTCTAGAACGTCTTGGGCGTCGTCGATTTCGACGGGCAGGGCGTTGCGCAGGTCATCGAGAAGCGCGAGCATCTCGTTGCGCGGCACCATGCAGTTGGAGGTCATCGGGACCGAGTAACCCTGCTCTAAGTGGCGGACTAGTTCATCTAAGGATTCAAAAACGCGGTACATGCCACTGAGGTTAAACGACGAGCCACCTGCGTTTCGTCTCCCACGCGGTAGGCGCTGTAAAACCGCGAAATCCGGGGACGAAACCTAGTTCATCCCCGGGGAAATCGACGGTTACGGTTAAGCGTTTTAAGGCTTAGATGACACCCTGGGCGAGCATCGCGTCAGCAACCTTCTTGAAGCCTGCGATATTTGCGCCGGCAACGTAGTCGCCTTCGCGGTCGTATTCCTTGGCGGTCTTCTCCACGTTCTTGAAGATGTTGGACATAATCGCGTGCAGACGCTCATCGGTGTAGTCGAAGGACCAGGAGTCACGGGAGGCGTTCTGCTGCATCTCCAGCGCGGAGGTTGCCACGCCACCAGCGTTCGCAGCCTTGCCCGGTGCGAAGTTGATCTTGGAATCCTGGAAGAAGTGGATGGCTTCCGGGGTGCAGGGCATGTTCGCACCCTCAGCGACGTAGCGCACGCCGTTGTCGGCCAGCAGCTTCGCGGAATCGCCATCGAGCTCGTTCTGGGTGGCACACGGCAGTGCGACGTCGGCCGGGACTTCCCAGATGTTGCCGCGCTCGACGAACTCCACGCCGTCGCACTCTTCGGCGTAGACGTGAATGCGCTCGCGACGGTTTTCCTTGATGTCGCGCAGCAGCTCCAGGTCCACACCGTTCGGGGTCGTGATGTAGCCGGAGGAGTCAGACATGGCCACGACGGTGCCGCCGAACTGCTGGACCTTCTGCGCAGCATAGGTGGCCACGTTGCCGGAGCCAGAGACGATAACCTTGGCGCCATCCAGGGACTCGTTGTGGGTCTTGAGCATCTCCTGGGTCAGGTAGACCAGGCCGTAGCCGGTGGCCTCGGTGCGCACCAGGGAACCGCCCCAGCTTAGGCCCTTACCGGTCAGGACACCGGACTCGTGCTGGTTGGACAGGCGACGGTACTGGCCGAACAGGTAGCCGACCTCGCGGGCACCGACACCGATGTCACCGGCCGGAACGTCGCGGTACTCACCGATGTGGCGATGCAGCTCAGTCATAAAGGACTGGCAGAAACGCATGACCTCGCGGTCGGACTTGCCCTTCGGGTCGAAGTCGGAGCCACCCTTGCCGCCACCGATAGGCAGGCCAGTCAGCGAGTTCTTAAAGATCTGCTCAAAGCCTAGGAACTTGATGATGCCCAGGTTCACCGACGGGTGGAAACGCAGACCGCCCTTGTACGGACCAAGAGCGGAATTGAACTGGACGCGGAAACCACGGTTGACCTGGATTTGGCCCTCATCATCGGTCCACGGGACACGGAAGATGATCTGACGCTCCGGCTCGCAGAGACGATCAACGAGACCGTAATCGGCGTAGTGCGGGTCCTTGCCGAGGACGATCTTCAGCGAGTCGAGTACTTCCGACACCGCCTGGTGAAATTCTGGTTCACCGGCGTTGCGCTTGAGCAGCTTGTCGTAATACTCAGAAATCTGCTGGTCAACTGACACGATGATTCTCCTTTTGGTGTGGCTCAGCCAATAACTAACGTCCTATAGTTTTCACCGCCACACTCCTTTTTGCAACTTCTCCCCCGCCCAAACTTTCCTAACCCCTGCGACCAGCACCGATAGCTTCGTTAATTTCTGTTACATGACAGTTTCCAAAGCTGTTAACGTGTCCTTCGCAAAAAGCACTGCCGATATACTCATCCCCATGCTCGTTATTGTTGCCCCGGACTCGTTCAAAGGCACCGCTAGTGCCCAAACGGCTGCTGCTGCCATCGCCAGCGGAGTGCGCGAAGTACTTCCCGATGCCACCGTGCTATCCGCCCCCATGGCCGATGGCGGTGAAGAAACCGCTGACGTCCTTGCCAGTGCTGCTGCCCTGCGCGGTGCGAAGGTAGAACGGATTACGCTGCCGACGACTGACGCCATCGGCAGGCTCACCGAGGCTTCCTATGCTTTCGACACCACCAACCACACCGCCTACATCGATGTCGCCGCGGCATCCGGCCTACCGGCGGTCGCTGACAGCCTCGACCCGCTGCATGCCGATACCTATGGCACCGGCGTGCTGATTGCTGATGCGGAAGCCCGCGGTGCCACCCACATCGTGCTGGGCTTAGGCGGTTCCGCAACTGTCGATGGCGGCGTGGGCATCCTCAGTGCGCTGGGTGCCGCAGTTCACGACGAGCGCGGCTACGCCCTGCCCAAAGGTGGCGCACCGCTGGTCCAACTCGACACCATCGATACCGCGCAGCTGAACATCAAAGCCGCGCTGCTGGACTACACCCTGGTGGCCGATACCCGCGCCACCGTCGTCCAGGCCGCCACGATGTACGCACCCCAAAAAGGCGCGGAAGGTGAACAGATTGCGCTTCTTGCCGGCGCGCTATTGCAGCTGGCCAAGGTCACCGAACAAGACCCCGAGCAGCCTTACTTCGGTGCCGCCGGCGGCATTCCCATCGCGCTGCGCTGGCTCTCGATGTCCCTGTGGGGCGACGAGTCCCACTTCCGCATCGTGCCTGGCGGCAAGTTCGTTGCCGAACAAATTGGCCTAAGCCAGAAAATCCCCGACGCCGACCTCGTCATCACCGGCGAAGGCGCCTTCGACGAGCAGTCCTTAACCGGCAAAGCCGTCGGCACGATCGCAGAACTCTGCGCCGAGGCAAACGTCCCACTGGGTATCGTCGCCGGGCGCATCGACGAGCCCGCCCCCGAAGGCACCCACGCAGCCGAACTCAGCGGCGAAGGCCCACTGCCCGAGCAGCTACGCGAGGCCGGAAAGAAGCTCGCGGAAGCTCTAAAATAGCTTCCACTTCCCGTAACAGCGGACTCGTTCCG
Source organism: Corynebacterium camporealensis (assembly GCF_000980815.1). Taxonomy (NCBI): domain Bacteria; kingdom Bacillati; phylum Actinomycetota; class Actinomycetes; order Mycobacteriales; family Corynebacteriaceae; genus Corynebacterium; species Corynebacterium camporealensis. The sequence continues at coordinate 1,589,354 of NZ_CP011311.1, forward strand.
CTGTTACGGGATGATGTGCAACGACCACGGGAAGATGGCGGGGCGCTCGTGGGCGCGCTCATCTTCGAGGAGAACGTGGTCCTTCGGCAGGCCCGCGTGTGGGGTCAGCAGGCGGGCTAAGACCATTGCCAGCTGGTTGACGGAGCCCTTAACACCGTCGACTTTGATGTGGTAGCGACGCACGTTGGCGTCTTCCAGATCGCGCTCTTCGTGTTCGTCGCGGTAGGTCTGGCGCAGTTGGTCTTCCAGGCCCTGTGCGAAAGCGGCGTTTTCGACTTGGGTAACCTCTGCAGAAGTCAAAGAACCATTGTCTACAAGCTTGCCGGTTGCGGTTTCAAAGATTTCCGCCACGCGGCGGGCCTGGGCATCTGGGACCAAGACATCGAATTGGATAATTGGCATAAGGCTACCCTACCCATACTCCTAGGAGGACAGCTATGGGACATCCCACACACATCGCAAAGCTGCTGGCCAACCATGGTGTGAACCTGGATTGGCAGCAGGATTTTTACCGTGATCTGCATCAGCACCCGGAGCTGTCCCACGAAGAAGATCGCACCGCGGCCAAGATTAAAGGGCAGCTGGCAAAGTTTGATTGCGAGCTCGTCGACAACATCGGCGGGCACGGGATGGTGGCCATTTTCCGCAACGGCGAAGGCCCGACCACGTTATTCCGCGCGGATTTTGATGGCCTGCCCGTTAAGGAGCAGACCGGGGTGGACTATGCCTCGACCAATGGCTGCATGCACGCCTGCGGCCATGACATGCACACCACGGCAGCGCTGGGTGCCTGTGCGCTTATCGATGCCCACCGCGACAGCTGGACCGGTACCTTTATGGCACTGTTTCAGCCTGCTGAGGAATCCTCACTGGGTGCTAAATACATGCTTGCCGATGACCTGCTGGACCGCGTCCCGCGTCCGGACGTGTGTTTAGGCCAGCACGTTGTTGCTGGTCCCGCTGGGCATGTGATGTCCAAGTCCGGCGCGATTATGGCTGGTTGTGATTCCCTGCGTATCCGCGTGGCGGGTCGTTCAGCGCATGCGTCAATGCCGCATAACGCGATTGATCCGACCTACATTGCCGCGATGATTGTCACCCGCTTGCAGGCAATCGTGGGCCGGGAGGTCGCCCCGCACCAGTTCTTCGTTATCTCTGTCGGTGAGCTGCATTCCGGCGATAAGAACAACATCATCCCCGATAGTGCGGAGTTGGTGCTCAATACCCGCTACTACGATCCGGCGCTGGCCGAGCGCGTCTATGAATCCTTAGAGCGCATGGTGCGTGCCGAGTGTGTGGCGTCTGGTAGCCCGGAAGAGCCCAGTTTCGAGTACTACGCCCACGGCGAAGTCACCGACAACGACGTGGCCACCTATACCCCGGTGCGCGAGGTCTTCGATGCCACCTTTGGTGAAGACTCTGTCGATGCCGATAGGTCCACTGCTTCGGAGGACTTCTGCTATCTCCCACAGGCTTGGGGCGTGCCCTATTTCTTCTGGCACATCGGCTGTACGCCGAAGGAGTTGATGGACAACCCGCCGGTCAATCACCAGTCGAATTTCCTGCCCGACTACGCACCGACGGTGCGTGCCTCGACCCTGGCTGCCGCAGCAGGTGTGCTGACCTTCCTGGGCAACAACTAAAGCGCGTGAGCAACGAGGCATCGATACGGCTTGGCATCTGCGATCCGGGGTAAATCCCATTAGGCTGGTCAACGTTTGTTGTTCCCTTCAACCGGCACCACCGTGGTGCCGGTTCCGCCAAGATTGGGTGAAATTACGTGAGCCAACCCCAGCACTCCGCTTTCCAAGCGGCTATCCCTTCGCATGTGCGCGCAGCTAGCGGTGTATCCCCGCAGAAAGCCACCGACCGCAAGTACTGGTCGGGCCTGTCGGCTGCCGTGATGGAGCAGATTGCCGATAATTGGGAAGCAACCCGGCGCACCTACGCTGCTGGCCGCCAGCAGCATTACTTCTCTGCAGAGTTCCTGCAGGGTCGCGCGCTGCTGAATAACCTCACCAACTTAGACCTCGTCGACGACGCACAGGTTGCTGCGAAGGCCAGCGGTCGCGAGCTCAGCGACATCCTCGAAGCCGAACACGACGCCGCTTTGGGCAATGGTGGTCTGGGCCGTCTGGCAGCTTGCTTCCTGGATTCGGCTGTCACCCAGGATTACCCGGTGACCGGCTACGGCCTGCTCTACCGCTACGGTCTATTCCGCCAGAGCTTCGACAATGGCTACCAGCACGAAGCACCGGATGCATGGATGGAAAACGGCTACGACTTCGTCATTCGCCGTGCTTCTGAGCAGCGCATCGTCCACTTCGACGACATGGACGTGCGTGCCATTCCTTATGACATGCCGATTACTGGCTACGGCACCGACAACGTCGGCACGCTGCGCCTGTGGAAGTCCGAGCCGATCGATGAGTTCGACTACGATGCATTTAACTCCCAGCGCTTTACCGAGGCGATTGTCGACCGCGAGCGCGTCATGGATATCTGCCGCGTGCTCTACCCGAACGACACCACCTATGAAGGCAAGGTCCTGCGCGTTCGCCAGCAGTACTTCTTCGTTTCTGCCTCGCTGCAGAACATGGTGGATAACTACATCGCCCACCACGGCGAGGACTTGAGCGATTTTGCCAAGTACAACTGCATCCAGCTCAACGACACCCACCCGGTACTCGCTATTCCGGAGCTGCTGCGCATTCTTCTCGACGAGCACGGCATGGGCTGGGATGAAGCCTGGAAGATCGTCACCGAGACCTTCGCGTATACCAACCACACCGTGCTGGCTGAGGCCCTGGAGAGCTGGGAAATTTCCATTATCCAGAAGCTCTTCTGGCGCATCTGGGAGCTTATCGAGGAAATCGATCGCCGCTTCCGCGAAGACATGATTGGCCGCGGTCTGGATTCTGCGCGCATCGACTACATGGCACCGGTATCCAACGGCAAGGTCCACATGGCCTGGATTGCCTGCTACGCCGCCTACTCGGTTAATGGTGTCGCTGCCCTGCACACCGAAATCATCAAGGCCGATACCCTGCGTGATTGGTACGACCTGTGGCCGGAGAAGTTCAACAACAAGACCAACGGTGTGACCCCGCGTCGTTGGCTGAAGATGTGCAACTCGCGCCTGGCTGATCTGCTGACTGAGGCTTTGGGCTCGGATTCTTGGGTTACCAACTTAACTGACTTGGCCAAGCTGGCACCGCTTGCCGATGATGCTGACATCCGCAAGCAACTGCGCGAGGTCAAGACCGCCAACAAGCAGGCTTTCGCTGAGTGGATTAACGACCACCAGGGTGCTGAAGTCGATCCGGATTCCATCTTCGATGTTCAGATCAAGCGCCTGCACGAGTACAAGCGTCAGCTGCTCAATGGCCTCTACATCCTGGACCTGTACTTCCGCATCAAGGAAGATGGCGAGTCCGTGCCGAAGCGCACCTTCATCTTCGGAGCGAAGGCCGCCCCGGGTTACGTGCGCGCGAAGGCGATCATCAAGCTGATCAACACCATTGGCGACCTGGTCAACAACGACCCGGATACCAAGGACATCCTGCGCGTGGTCTTCGTGGAGAACTACAACGTCTCCCCTGCTGAGCACATCATCCCGGCTGCCGATGTCTCCGAGCAGATTTCTGTAGCCGGCAAGGAGGCCTCGGGTACTTCGAACATGAAGTTCATGATGAACGGCGCACTGACGCTGGGCACCATGGACGGCGCCAACGTCGAAATCGTCGAAGCCGTCGGTGAGGAAAACGCCTACATCTTCGGCGCTCGCAACGAAGAGCTACCTAAGCTGCGCAAGGGCTACAACCCAGGTGAGCTCTACAACCAGGTGCCGGGCTTGTCCCGCGTGCTGGATGCGCTCACCGATGGAACCTTGGGCGCAGAAAACAACGGCATGTTCGGCGACCTTCGTTCCTCCCTGCTCGACGGCTACGGCGAGCACGCACAGGATACCTACTACGTGCTGGGCGACTTCGCTGATTACCGCGAGACCCGCGACCGCATGGCCGATGACTACGTCAATGACCCAGAAGGCTGGGACCGCATGGCCTGGCTGAACATTTGCTACTCCGGTCGCTTCTCCTCGGATCGCACCATCGAGGATTACGCCAACGAGGTTTGGAAGCTCGAGCCAACCCCGGCTCGCCCAGTAGAGGACTAAATCCTTAGTTCAAGGTTGCGTTGCAAAACAACGCGACGGCGGTGTCACCTTCACAAGGAGGTGGCACCGCCGCTTTCGTTTGTGCTGTTGTAGATGCTTTATAAGCAGCTACGTCTAACGGTTTGCGTGATGATTCTCGCCCAGCATGTGGCACTGAATCATGTTGGTGTTGCCGGAGATTCCCGGAGGGGTACCAGCAACGACGACCATGAGGTCGCCTTCGTTGTAGTCGTCCATTTCCAGCAGGGCTTCGTCGAGTGCGCGCATCATCTCGTCGGTGGTATCCACATCCGTGCTGAGGAAGGTCTGGGCGCCCCAGGTCAGTGCGAGCTGGGAGCGAACCGCCTGAACCGGAGTAAACACCAGCAGTGGCAGGCCGGAGTGCAAACGGGCCACGCGGCGAGCGGTATCACCGGAGGTCGTAAACGCCACGATGGCCTTGGCGTTGAGGCGCTCGGCGATATCGCGAGCGGAGTAAGAAATCACGCCACGCTTGGTGCGCGGAACATGCGACAGCGGTGGGAAGTGGCCTTCGGACTCGGCGTTTTGCACGATGCGCGACATGGTGCGCACAACGTTGTGCGGGTCGATACCAACGGAGGTCTCACCAGAGAGCATGACGGCGTCGGCACCATCGAGGACGGCGTTGGCGACGTCGGAAGCTTCCGCACGGGTAGGACGCAGGTTGGAAATCATCGAATCCAGCATCTGGGTGGCGACGATGACCGGCTTGGCGTTCTCGCGTGCGATCTGGATGGCGCGCTTCTGGAACAGCGGAACCTGCTCGAGTGGAACCTCGACGCCGAGGTCGCCGCGGGCAATCATGATGGCGTCGAAAGCCAAAACGATGGATTCGAGGGCGTCGACAGCTTCTGGCTTTTCCAGCTTGGCAATCACCGGGATGCGACGGCCTTCTTCGTCCATGATGGCGTGGACCAAGTCGACATCGGCAGGCGAGCGCACAAAGGACAGCGCAATGAAGTCCACGCCGAGGCGCAGTGCGAAGCGCAGGTCATCGATGTCCTTCTCAGACAGCGCCGGCACGGAGATGTCCATGCCTGGCAGGGAGACACCCTTGTTGTTGGAGACCGGGCCACCCTCAGTCACGCGGCAGACCACGTCGTTGCCGTCGACTTCTTCGCAGACCACGGCGACTTTGCCGTCATCGATAAGCAGGCGGTCGCCTGGCTTCGCATCGCGTGCCAAGCCCTTGTAGGTGGTGGATACGCGGTCGTGGGTGCCGTCGACGTCATCGACGGTGATGCGTACGACTTCGCCTTCGTCCCACTGCTCTTCGGTGTTGATGAAGCGACCCAGGCGAATCTTTGGGCCCTGCAGGTCAGCCAGCACGCCCACGGCGTTACCGGTCTTGTCGGTTGCTTCGCGGACCCAGCGGTAGTTCTGCTCGTGATCGGAGTGCTCACCGTGCGACATGTTCAAGCGAGCAACATTCATACCATCTTGCACCAGGCGCAAGATGGAGTCCGCATCAGCCACAGCGGGGCCGAGCGTACAGACGATCTTGGTTCTTCTATCCAGCATTACCTAACCCTAATATCAGCGTCGTTTCGTCTAACGTCTCCCAAACTACCCCCGTTTCCTCCCACCTGCTACTGAAGCCAGGCAAAAGGAAACACAGATCACCCTATTGTTATCCCAACAAAACAGAACACACCCGGCCACTTTTCAAAAGCAACCGGGCGGATTTCTGGATATTCAGTGGGAGCAGTACTAGACCTGTCCCCCACGCTCGTTGGGACCATTAGGTTTCTTCGTCGCCGTAGCCGTCGAACCCGTCTCGCGTTGTGCGGAGTTCTTTCCGGAAGTCTTCATTGCCTTTTCGGAAGTTTCTCCGTCTCCTACGGAAGTCTCCTCTTGGGAAACTTCCCTTTGGTACTTGGGGTCTACTTCCTCGGGGGTTTCTTGGCCGCGTGGGAGGCGGAAGAAGATGATGAGGGCGATGATGAACAGCACGATGGATACGATCGCGTTGATGCGCATGCCGAAGACCATGGTGGCTTCGTCGGCGCGCATGTTCTCGATGAAGAAGCGGCCTAAGGTGTAGCCGGCAACGTACAGGGCGAAGACGCGGCCGTGGCCGAGCTTCCATGCCTTTTGTGCCCAGAGCAGGAACAGGCAGACCAGGACGTTCCAGATGAGCTCATACAGGAAGGTCGGGTGGACAGAGGCTACGACTTCACCGGTGGACTGGCCGGACACGGGTGCGTACTGGCCGGCGTCGTTGACGCGGTAGTAGATATCCAGTGCCCACGGCACATCAGTTTCGCGGCCGTAGAGCTCCTGGTTGAACCAATTTCCCAAACGCCCAATGGCTTGGGCGAGGACAAGGCCTGGTGCGACGGCATCGGCAAACGGTGCCATCGGGATCTTTTTGATTTTGAACATCACCCAGATGGCGAAGGTGCCTAAGGCGACTGCGCCCCAAATGCCGAGGCCACCATTGGTGATCTTTAAGGCATCGACGGGATTGCAGTCGGCACAGAAGTACTTATCGTAATCGGTAGCCACGTGGTAAAGACGGCCGCCGATGATGCCGGCGGGGATGATGACGATGGCAGCATCCCAGACCGTATCGGGGTCGCCACCGCGGGCCACGTAGCGGCGGTGGGTCATCCACATCGCGACTAGGATGCCGGCGATGATGCACAGCGCATAGGCGCGAATGGGGATCGGGCCGAGGTGCCATACGCCCTGCGGCGGAGACGGAATATTCGCGAGAATCTGAGTGTCCACGTTACACAGTGTGCCTTATTGGCTTTGGGCGTGGAAACTTAGCCCGCGGAAAGTCGAAACTTAACAGTCCTTGCGGGATGGGCAGGCGGGGTGCTGGCCGGCGGCGACCAGGGAGCGTGCCAGGGCGCTGGGGTCGGTGGCGCCCATGACGGATTCGCCAACCAGCACGGCATCGGCGCCATGCGAGGCGAGGCTGAGGAGATTGCGCGGGGAATAAATGCCACCGGCCGCAATGCGCAGCACGGATTCCGGCAGGCCAGGAGAGATTTCCGCAAAGGCGTGGCGGTCCATCTCATCGGAGTCAATAGACCAGGCATTAATGGCGACGACGCTGCCGCCGGCTTTGAGGACGCGGTCTACTTCCCCACACGAGCGGACTTCCAATACGGCAGTCATGCCAAGCGATTCAATGCGGTCCAACAGTGCTTCCAGGCGGGCTTGTTCCAGCAGTTGCACCTGGAGTGGGACGGCGTCGGCACCGTAGCAGCGAGCCTCGTGAATTTGATACGGGTCGACGATGATGTCGCGGCACATCATCGGCACCGAGATGGCCTCGCGGATGACCTGCATGTCCTCGAGCGAAGAATCAAAGCGCGCGGGGTTGGTCTGGCAGGCCATCAGCTGCACGCCGACTTCTTCGAGGCTGACTGCCAGGCGAGCGAGTTCTTCCGAGGACTTCCATTGCCCTAATTCGCCGTGATACGGCACCGCGCGCTTAAGTTCAGGGATGACGGAGCAGCCGGGACTCAACAGTGCCTTGCACGCATCCCGGGGTGGTTCCATGTCGCGGGAGCGGGCTTTGACATCTTGAAAAGACACCTTTTCCTCGCGCGCAGCGACCCGAGCGACCACGCTGGCCACTAAGTGATCCACGGAAATCGGAGTAGACATCATCACCTCCCGCGCTGCGATAAATATCACACTTAGGCTAGCGCGAATACGCGAACAAAAGGTAATCGCCCTGGTATCGGCCCCCTCTTGGGGTCAGTTAACCAGGGCGATAAAGCGCGATTTAGGACTCGGACGCAGGCCGTGCCTTAGGGCCGGAGGTGTCATCTTCCGGCAAGTCGGTGGGGTCGATATCTGCATCGAGAGCCTCCCACATCACGCGGCCAGAATCCGGGGTGGTCTCCAAATCTTCAGAGAGCTTTTCTTGACGTGCCGCTGGGGTTTCGTAGCGCGACGCCTGCTTCTTCTTATCCTCACCAGGACGCATCACCAGCAGCACACCGCCGAAGATGACCAGGGCGCTCGCCAGGATGGCCACCAGCGGGCCAGCCACGTTGGCATCGGCAGTATTGACCACGGCCCACTGCGCGATGCTGGCAGAATCCACGGCATTCTCATTCGCCTGTGCGCCCTGCAGCAGCTCCTGGGCACGCATCGGGTCTGCGCCACCAGTAATCAGGGTCAGTGGACGCCAGGCAGCGGCAGCAGCAGCCACCGCACACACGACGCCCACAATGCGGCGACCAGTCTTACGCAGTGCCAGACCAGCAACAGCACCCGCCAGGAAGAGCAGAGCAACGGCGGTGAGCTCTAGTGCCCACATGCTGCCGGTGATCTCAACTTCGGTCATGCCGGACTTATCGTCGTTGGCAACAACGCTTACCCAGCTCATCCGCGTGGCAAACCACGCCAGCAGTGCAGCTACTGCAAAGAGCAAAGGACCAATTTTTCTGCCCATCAATTACTCCTCTCCCAGCAATAGGTTGGCATCAAAGCAGGTGCGATCGCCAGTATGGCAAGCACCGCCTTGCTGCTCGACGGTCAGCAAAATGGTATCGCCATCGCAATCCAATCGTACTGAACGCACGTATTGGGTATGGCCAGAGGTCAGTCCCTTAATCCAGTATTCCTTGCGCGAACGCGAGTAATACGTGGCCTTTCGGGTAGCCAGGGTGTGTGCCAGGGCGTGGTCATCCATCCAGGCCATCATGAGCACTTCGCCGCGCTCGGATTGGGCAATGGCCGGTACTAATCCTGCATCGTTGCGTTTGAGCTGCTTTGCGATGTCCCCGTCCAACTCAAAGTCTGCCGGGTTCGTCTCCTGCTGGCTCACTGTCGCACCTCGTATCCTGCTTGGGCTAGTTCTTCCTTGACTGCTGAAATTTCCACATCGCCGAAGTGGAAAATGGATGCGGCCAAGACCGCATCAGCGCCTGCTTCCACGGCGGGTGGGAAGTGCTCGGCGGCACCGGCGCCACCCGATGCAATCAGCGGTAGTTTGACTGCTTCGCGGACAGCGCGGGTCATCTCCACATCAAAGCCGGCGCGGGTGCCGTCGCCGTCCATGGAGTTGAGCAGAATCTCACCGACGCCTAGCTCGGCACCGGTACGGGCCCACTCGATGGCATCGATGCCTGCGGAACGAGTACCACCATGGGTGGTCACCTCGTAGCCGGAAGGGCAATGATCACCTTCGGCACGGCGGGCGTCGACGGATAAGACGATGCACTGGGAGCCGAAGACATCGGCAAGCTCGCGCAGCAGCTGCGGATTGGCAATCGCTGCGGTGTTGACGGAAACCTTGTCGGCACCAGCACGCAGGAGCTGGCGTACGTCGTCGACGCTGCGCACTCCCCCGCCCACGGTCAGGGGAATAAAGACCTGGTCTGCAGTGCGGCGCACGACCTCCAGCATGGTGCTGCGGCCCTGTGTGGAGGCGGAGACATCCAGGAAGGTCAGCTCGTCGGCGCCGAGCTGGTCGTAGCGTGCGGCCAGCTCCACCGGGTCGCCGGCATCGCGGAGGTTTTCAAAGTTCACGCCTTTGACGACGCGACCGTTGTCAACGTCCAAGCAAGGAATCACGCGGACGGCTACAGCCATGGCTTATCTCCTTCACGCAGGTAATCTCCTGCGTCTTAAGTATCTGTGCGAGTGAGTTGAATTGTGTGCGTTCAGTGCCTTTTAAGCACTCGCCTCGTGGTGGCGGATGGCTTCCACGATGGTCGCATGGACTTGGGTGGTACCTGCGACCATGCCTTTGGATTCGACGGTCCAGTCGTTACCGTGCGGGTCGGTGACCACGCCACCGGTGGCGCGAATGAGCAAAGCACCTGCGGCGTTGTCCCACGGGTGCGGGGAGAAATTCACCGCGCCGTCGAAGACGCCTTGGGCGACGAAGGCGTTATCTAAGCCAACCGAGCCGGTCATGCGCGGGCGCAGGCCGGTTTCGCGCAGCTCGTTGAAAATTCCGGTGGCTAGGTGCGAAGAGCAGCCGACATGGCCGCGGGCTTCGTCGAATCCAAAGGAGCTCATGCCACCGCCAAAGCCGGTAGCCGCTCCGCCGACAGAACGCAGTTCGGTACCTTCCGCGCACGCCAGGCGACGGCCCAGCAGCGGGAAGTCGGCGACAGCGACGATGGGCTCGCCGTGGTGGACTAATGCGATGAGCACGCCACAAAGAGGATTGCCGGCGGAGTAATTCGCGGTGCCATCGACCGGGTCGACAACCCAGGTGGTTTCGCCCAAATCGCCGCCGGATTCTTCGCCGTAGACCGGAATGCCGGTCATTTGCGTGAGCGTGCTGCGCAGGGTGGCCTCAATCTGCAGGTCGACTTCAGTGGCGAAGTCGCCAGCTCCTTTTACGCGTACCGGCTCAGCACCAATGCCGGCCTTGAAGACGGGCTCGACCTGGTCGACGGCGGCCTCAGCAAAGGCCAGCAATTCGAGCGGTTGCGTCATTGGGCACGAGCTCCTTTAAGTTTCCGGTTGGTGTAGCTATCGATGATTAATCGATGGGCTCTTCGGCGGGCAGGGGTTCTACCTCAGCCACAGCCGCAAAGGCTTCTTCTAAGGTGAAACGGCCTTCGTACAAAGCTTTGCCAATGATAGCCGAATCGATTCCCTGGTTTTGATAGCGAGCGAGTTCGCGGACATCGTCCAGCGTGGAGATACCGCCCGAGGCGGTGACCTTCGCGTCGGTAGCCATGGCGACTTCGCGCAGCAGTTCTACGTTTGGCCCTTCCAGGGTGCCGTCCTTGGACACGTCAGTGACCACGAAACGGGTGCAGCCGGCAGCATCGAGGCGTTCGAGGACCTCCCAGAGGTCACCGCCATCGGAGACCCAGCCGTTGCCCTTGGTGCGCCACTGGCCATCTTCCAGACGAACCGCAAGGTCCACAGCGATGGAATCGCCGTGGCTTTCCAATACCTTCTCGATCCACTCCGGGTTTTCTAAGGCTGCAGTACCAATGTTGACGCGGCGGGCACCGGTACCGAGGGCGCGCTCGAGGGACTCATCGTCGCGGATGCCGCCGGTGAGTTCGACCTGAATGTCGAGCTTGGCAGTAATATCGGCCATCAGCTCGTGGTTGCTGCCGCGGTTAAAGGCGGCATCGAGGTCGACGAAGTGCAGCCACTCTGCGCCTTGTTCTTGCCACTTCAGTGCGGCTTCCAAAGGCTCGCCGTAGGACTTTTCCGTTCCGGCTTCTCCTTTATCCAGGCGTACTGCCTGGCCATTAACGACGTCGACTGCGGGCAACAAAGTAAAAGTCATGGGGTTTATCCTACCTACCTGCGACGATCCCTAGAGGGTCTTCATCCAATTTTCCATCAGCTGCGCACCGGCATCACCGGACTTCTCCGGGTGGAACTGGGTAGCCCACAGCGCGCCATTTTCCACAGCGGCCACGAAACGGTCGCCGCCGTGCTCCGACCAGGCGACCAGAGGTGGTGTGGTGATTTCAGTTTCTAACTCCCAGGTGCGCACGCCGTAGGAGTGCACGAAGTAGAAACGCTCTTCTGGGCTCAGGCCGGCGAACATCTGGGAGCCGCGCTCGTCGTCGATCTCGACGGTGTTCCAGCCCATGTGCGGCAGGACATCGGAGTGCAGCTTTTCGACGGTGCCCGGCCACTCCCCGCAGCCGGTGGCGTGGATGCCGTGCTCGACGCCGGCATCGAAAAGCACTTGCATGCCGACGCAAATGCCCATCACCGGACGACCGCCAGCAAGGCGCTGGCCAATAATGCGCGGGCCCTGAATCTCCTGCAGGCCTTCCATGCAGGCAGCGAATGCGCCCACACCCGGGACCAGGAGACCATCGGCTTCCACAGCAATCTTGGGGTCAGCGGTGACGGTGACATCAGCACCGACGCGCTCGAGGCAGCGCTGGGCGGAACGAATATTGCCAGCGCCGTAATCCAACAGCGCCACGTGCTTGGGTTGAGTCATGGAAAGCTAAATTCTCCTCATTCGACGCAGTCGGGTTCGAATATCGTTGGTCTCGCTCACGCGGGTACGGCCCAACAAGAAGTCGGCCACGGTCATGACCAGACCGGCCAGCAACACGGCTGCGCCCGCGCCGAAGGCACCAGCATAACCATAGCCTGCCACCATGGCGCCGAGCAGGGTGGATCCCAAACCAGTTCCGGAATCGTAGAAAATGTTCCAGATGGCCGAGGCTTCCGAGACGCGCTCGCGCGGCAGGCGGTCGAACATCGACAGCAAAGCTTCGTTTTGGGCGATACCGAAGGCACCACCAAAGGCGAAGGCGCCGACGACGATCCACCACACCGACCACTGCTGGTGCAGGGCCAAAGCGATGAGCGCGACACCAACGATGCCGAGGATTTGGCCCGGGATGTACAAGCCACCCGGGCGGCCGGTGCGGTCAGCGACCATGCCGGCAAAGTAGCGGAAGATCATCGCCGCACCACCGACGATGGACAACATGATGCCGGCCAGGATGGCGCCAGTTTCGGCATCGAGCTCACGCACGGCGGGCGGCAGGAAGGACGACACCGCGCCGTAGCTCATGGAAAAGGTCGTCAGTGCCAGGGCCGGTACGGCGACGAGTTTCCAGGTGGGCACGCGGATGACGTTGGCTTCATCTTCGCTGGCTTCCAGGTTGACCTTGATCTTTGGGATGCGCAGGCACATCGCAAAGCCAATAAAGCCAATGATGCCGGCGGTAATGTAGATAGAGGCAAAGCCGATGGTCTCCGCCATCGCCAAGCCGAGCGGCAAGAAGAGCATCTGACCAACGCCGGTAAACACACCAATCATGCCGGTGGCCTTGCCGAGGAAACGCGGCGGGACCAGTTCTGCAATCAGGGCAGATTGGGCCACGGTCAGTGCGCCAAAGCCCACGCCACGTAGTGCGGAGAAGGTCAGCGCGACCCAGGCGTCAGTGCCCAACAGGTGACCAAACGCGGGCACGCCCAGGGTCATCGCAGCTAGTGCCATGACGCGGCGGTAGCCCCACATGCGTAGTAGCCATGGGGAAAAGATCTGGGTGACCACGGTGGCGGCCATGAAGATACCGGTGGTGGCACCGGCCAGGGTTGCCGAACCGCCGCTGTCGATAACGGCTAGCGGAATAACAGGAAGCAGGATGGACCAGGCGCCGAAGGCTGCGGCGATAGCCACCATCGTCGGCCGGTAGCCCGGAATGGCCCACATGCTTTCAGCCTTCTTGCTCACGAATTAACCATCCCTAACATCCACGCGATCGCTGCTGCGGTGGTGATGGCTGCCAACACCCCCGCGGCCACGGTCATGAATTTAGACCCATTTTGATACGCCGACCATGCCCCGCCGACCAGCAGGCCAGCGACGAGAAACAACATCAAAACTGCAATGTTCATAAGTTTTACAATGCGCCCTTAGTCGACGGAATGCCAGTTACGCGCGGATCAGCAGACACTGCCGCACGCAGCGCACGTGCCACGGCCTTGTACTCCGCCTCGGTGATGTGGTGCGGGTCGCGGCCGTAACGGACATTGACATGCAGGGTGACCTGCGCGTGGGTGGCCAGGGTTTCAAAGAAGTGGCGGTTGATCACGGTGGCGTAGTGACCGCCGATGATCTGCCAGTCCATGTTTTCTGGCTCGCCATTCATGACAAAGTAGGCGCGGCCAGAAATATCAACAACGGCCTCAACGAGGGTTTCATCCATCGGCAGCAGCTGGGAGCCAAAGCGGGTAATACCCTTCTTGTCCCCTACCGCGTCCAGGATGGCACGGCCCAGCACGATGGCAGTGTCTTCGACGGTGTGGTGGGCATCGACCTCAATGTCGCCGTTGGCTTGGACGTCCAAGTCAACGCAGCCATGGGTGGCGAAAGCGGTGAGCATGTGGTCGAAGAAAGGCAGGCCAGTCGCAATATTCGACTTACCAGTTCCATCCAGGTTGATTTCCACAACGATGGAAGACTCAGAGGTAACGCGTTCTGCGCGACCGATGCGGGAGCTCATGGATTACACAGTCCTATTCGGCAGAGAAATAAATGAAAGTACAGATAGCTTAGGCACGAATACCGGTTGCGGCCAGTTCCTCAGCAGCGCGCAGGAAGGCATCGTTTTCTTCCGGCTTGCCGATGGTCACACGCAGGTGACCGTCGACTCCGACATCGCGGATGAGAATGTCGCGGTCCAAGAAGGCCTGCCACACGGCGTGCTGGTCAGCAAAGTCACCGAAGAACAAGAAGTTCGACTCACTTGGTACGACCGAGTAACCCAGCTCTTCCAGCCTGGCGCTGACGCGATCGCGTTCCTTCGACAAGATAGCCACGGTTGCCAGAGTGGTCTCGCTGTGGCGCAGTGCCACCAGGGCTGCTGCCTGCGACAGTGCCGGCAGGTGGTACGGCAAGCGCACCAGCATGACAGCTTCCACAAAGGCCGGGTCAGCAACGAAGTAGCCCAGACGTCCGCCGGCAAAGTCGAAGGCCTTCGACATTGTGCGGGAGACCACCAGCTTGGTCGGGTACTTCGACAGCAAAGTCGTCGCCGACGGCAAATCAGAGAATTCCGCATAGGCTTCATCGACAATCACGATGCCCGGTGCTGCCTGCAGGAGCTTTTCGATGTCTTCTAGTGGCGTTACATCACCGGTCGGGTTATTCGGGGTGGTGACAAAGACAACGGCGGGCTGGTGCTTATCGATTGCCTGCAACGCCGCATCCATATCAATGCGGAAGTCCGCACCGCGCGGGCAGTCGATGAACTCCGTCTGGGTGCCCGAGGACAAAATCGGGTGCATCGAGTAAGACGGGTTAAAGCCCAAGGCGCTACGCCCCGGACCGGCGAAAGCCTGCAGCAGCTGCTGGAGGACCTCGTTGGAGCCGTTAGCAGCCCAGAGCTGATCCACGCTGACCTCAACACCGGTCTGCTTGGTGATGTACTCAGCCAGCGCGGTGCGCAGCTCGACTGCGTCGCGGTCCGGGTAGCGGTTGAGAGTCTTGGCGGTCTCTTCTACTTCGCGAACAAGCTCAGAAATCAGCTCATCGCTGGGCGCATAAGGGTTCTCATTGGTGTTGAGCTGGTAGGTCACCTTCAGCTGCGGTGCACCATACGCGCTCTTGCCGCGCAGTTCATCGCGCAGTGGCAGGTCGTTGAGACTAGTCATTGAGGTCCTCCTCGAAACGAGCACGGATGGCTTCACCGTGAGCGGGTAGCTGTTCAGCATCAGCAAAGGCAATCACGTGTGCGGCAATATCGCGCAGGGCTGCCTCGTTGTATTCGATGATGTTCACCGGGCGCAGGAAGGTGTGGGTGGACAGCCCTGCCGAGTAACGTGCGGTACCCGCAGTCGGCAGCACGTGGTTGGAACCAGCAGCGTAATCGCCCAACGGCACCGGCGAGTAATCGCCGACGAAGATCGCACCGGCGTGCTTGACGCGCTCTGCGACCGCACGGGCATCGCGGGTATGGACTTCGAGGTGCTCTGCTGCATACGCATCGGCGACACGGATGGCGGCATCGAGGTCATCGACAAGCACGATGCCCGACTGCTGACCACGCAGGGCCTCCTCGGCGCGCTCGGCATTCGCGGTGACCTGGTAGCGCTTCTCGATTTCTGCATCGACCGCTGCAGCCATCTCTTCCGAGTCCGTAATCAGCACGGACGCTGCCATCGGATCGTGCTCTGCCTGGGAAATCAGGTCGTAGGCAACCAGCACGGCATCAGCAGTGTCATCGGCCACGACGGCAATCTCGGTCGGGCCAGCCACGGCGTCAATGCCCACCACGCCACGCACGACGTTCTTGGCCGCAGCCACATACACATTGCCCGGGCCGGTAATGATGTCGACTGGCTCGAGGTCAGCCTCGTCGTCGCCATAAGCCATCAGCGCCACTGCCTGGCCGCCACCGACAGCCCAGATTTCATCGACGCCCAACAGATAGCAAGCCGCCAGAATCGTCGGGTGCGGCAAGCCGCCGAACTCCTTTTGTGGCGGGGTGGCCACAATCAACGACTCGGCACCAGCTTCCTGCGCCGGCACGACATTCATAATCACCGACGACGGGTAAACCGCCTGGCCACCTGGGACGTACAGGCCCACGCGCTCAATCGGGTGGAAACGCTCGGTGACCGTCGCACCTTCTGCCAGGGTCGTCGTGTGCGCGGAAGGCTTCTGTTCTGCATGCACCTTGCGCACGCGCACGATGGCTTCTTCCATGGCTGCACGCACATCGGCATCAAGATTCTTAGCGGCATCGGCAAGCTCGCCTGCCGGCACGCGCACGGCCTTAGGGCGCACACCATCGAAACGCTCGCCATAATCCAGCGCCGCGGAAGCACCGCCCTCGCGAACGGCATCCACAATCGGGGTGACCTGGGGCAGCACCGAAGTCACATCATCGCCACCGCGCGGTAGCACCCTACGCAGATGCGACGCACTCAGCTCCTTGCCTCGCAGATCGATCCTTTGCAGCATTTCTGCCCCCTCAGTCTGTATCGACAATTACTCGCGGCGGTGTACCCCACCAGGGTTTTCTATAACAGGACTAATATACCGCTTTTCGTTTTCCAGCGGGCAAGCGGGTCTGCACTATAAAATCAATCGCAACGCTAAGTACCGCATGTGACACAACCCCACCACTTACGCTATCGACAGTCTCCGCTCTAGCGCCCACGGTGGGGCGATGCCGAAAGCAGCACAGGAAGGGTGAGCGACATGACTGACTCCTCAGATCCCTTTGCCCCGGAGCCTTCCTCCAACGTGCTGACCCGCATGCGTTTGGCTGCCGATCACCACCGCATCGAATACATCGACGGCGGCAACGGGCAGCTGATTCTCCCGCACTTCCCCGCCGGTGAAACCCGCGCTTTCTTGGACCCAGAAAACCCACATTTCCTGCGCTTTTATACCATCCACCGCGGCGTACTGGGCTTTTCCGATCTCCCTGCGCTCAATGACTTTGTCAATGACTGGAACTTCAACTGCCTAAGCCCCACGGCCATCCTGGATTACTCCAGCCCCGATGAGGTCACCGTGTGCGGGCGCACCACCGTACCGCTGCAACCTGAGCTTTCCGATGCCCAGCTCTCCGGCGCCCTGCTGTCCTCAGTCACCAATGCCGATACTTTTCTCGAACAACTCGCATTAAAGTTTCCCGAAACGCTCACCGCAACCAAACCAAACTGGGATATCGACACCCACGAAGAAGAACTCACCCCGGAACGCATCGCGGAGTTCCTGCCGAGCATCGGCATTGAAAAACTCCACCTGTCGGACGAAGGCCCCATCTATGCCTGGGTCAACGACGTGTTCTTTTCCTTCTACGTCGAAAATGGCCCCACCCTCAACATCAAAGGCCACTGGCAACCCGAACTGCCACCGCAGGATTTCACCCGCGTGTTCCTTATCTGCAACGACTGGAACCGCACCCACCACGCCGGTACCGCCTACTGCTCCCCCGATGAGGACGAAGTCCAAGTCAAAATCGACTACCCCGTCAACGCCGTCGCCGGCTTAAGCGATACCCAACTCCGCGTCGCCCTGGGCTTAGGCATGAAGACGATCCTGCACGGCATCGACGACATCGCCCTAGAAACCCTAGGCACCTCCCCCGTCTGGTGGCCTTAATCTCGCTTAGCGGTATCTGCATCAGCAGATACCGCGGAGTCCTTACCCACGTACGCGGAATGCTCCGATTCCGCGTACTGTTCTTCGCCGCCTACAAAGATTGC
The DNA here is from genome assembly GCF_000980815.1 of Corynebacterium camporealensis. Classification (NCBI taxonomy): domain Bacteria; kingdom Bacillati; phylum Actinomycetota; class Actinomycetes; order Mycobacteriales; family Corynebacteriaceae; genus Corynebacterium; species Corynebacterium camporealensis. Next base: position 1,607,202 of record NZ_CP011311.1, read on the forward strand.
GGACCAGTAGGCGAACATGGCGATGAAAGGCCCTACTGCCCAGGTAACGCCGGGGTTAAAGGGTGGGACGAAGGAGATGTTTTCTGCTGCTTCGTTAGGCAGGCCGGTGGCGGTGATGCCGCCTGCGATGTAGAAGGCGAAGGCACCGGCGAGAGCACACACGCCAATCCAGAGCAGGGTTCGAAGACCGCGGTAGTGGTTGGCGCGGCTGTAGACGCCTAGTCCCAGGATGAGGGAGAGGACGCCGGTAATCAGGGCGAAGGTTATATACGAGGAGAACTGCACGTCGGCGACATTGTCGATGGAGTAGCCGCCTTCTTCAACCTGTGTGCCGTGCAGTTCTGGGCGCCAGAAGCCCCACAAGGCACCGGCGAGGGAATAGACAATGAGTACCAACGCGAGTAGCCCCGCACCGAATCCAACGGTGCGGGGTACGCGTTTAAAAATCGTGGGCAAGGCTTAACTTATGCGGCGCAGAAGGTCCACTTTCCGTTCTCACGCTGGAAGCGCATCATGGACGAGTCGATGCCTTCACCGGTTTCGACGTTGACCACTGCGGAAGCCTGATCGCCGTTGACCTGCAGGTCATCGATGGACTGCACACCGACGGTGTTCCACTCCGGGCCAGCAACCTCAGCCATGGGGATTTCTGGGATCTGGTTGAAGTCAGCTGCGTTGAGCTCACTGCCCTGCTCCTGCAGAACCTTCTGGCAGGTGTTGTCCGGAATGTAGGTCACGAACTGGCGGAAGTTGGTGGAATCGTAAATGCCATTGACCAGGCCATCGATAGCTGCGGCATCCTCTGGGCTGGCAGCGTGGCCGCCCTCAACTGGTGGCTGTGGCTGAGCGCCTTCACCCAGCGGGTTCTGGGCCTGTGCCATTGCGTCAGCACCAGCGGCGCCACCGGCAGCACCGGCACCGGCGCCAGCAGCAGCCTCATCACCCTGTGGCTCAGGCTCCTGGTCGTTGCCCTCATCATCGTTCTCATCTTCTTCAGCCGGCTTGCTGGAGCTGGATTCCTTCGAGCTCGAGGTAGCCGAAGAAGAGGAGGACTCAGCCGAGGAGGAGGTGGTCTGGTTGTTCTCAGCCTCTTCATCGTCATTGCCACAAGCAGCCAGCGACAGCGGCAGCACCATGGCCATAGCGATAATCGACTTCTTAACAGGGGTGTTGAGGGACAAGGACTCCTCCTGGGAGTATTCGAAAGACGTAGTAGTGACGTTTAGGGACACGTCAGCAGCTTGCATGTCGCGCCTGAAAATGCACAGCACACTAAGCCACCATTACTTCTAGGACTTCGTCATGCTAACAGGCACAGATTCAGCAAACCATGTAATACACCTCAAAAATGCCTGTGAACCCTATCGCTCCTCGTTATTCGTGTTGCGTTGGGGTTTTGTTCGCCGCGCGTTCGTGTCGCATTCACTCCATGTTTTCTTCTTCCCCACCCACTGTTCGCACAGCGCACCACCTGGCCGCGCGCACGACTAAGATGGACACCCGTGCACTTAAATCGCCCCGCCATCGTCACTGCTGCCCTGAAGCTGCTTAACCAGTACGGCCTGGGCGATGTCACCATGCGCCGAGTCGCCACCTCTCTTAACGCAGCACCCGGCGCGCTGTACTGGCACGTATCCAACAAACAAGACCTCATCGCAGCGCTAGCCGAGGAGATCCTCTCCCCCATCCTCACGTCGGAAGATGCACCATCCTCCGACGCTGTGGGGTTGGCGCTGTCCCTGCGCACGGAGTTGTTGCGTTGGCGTGATGGTGCTGAGGTGGTCAGTGCTGGTTTGTCGCAGCCTGATTCTGAGGTGCGTGCTGAGCTGATTGAGCTTGTCGATGCCACCTGTGCCCACCAAGTCCCTGAAGCTTCGGCTGCGCAGCTTCGTGCTGCGGCAGAGGCGATTGTGCACATTGTCTTAGGCGCAACGCTGTTGGAGCAGTCCCAGGTGCAGATGTTGGCGGCTGAATCTGCGGCATCGGTTGAGTCTTCAGGCACGGAGAAGGCAGATCGATTAGCTGCGCAATCCCAATCGCAGTTGGTGGCAGGCGTGGACCTTATTCTGGCTGGTCTTTCCCCTAACCGGGACTAGGTGTCACCTATTGGGTGCAAGGTTGGATATGCTGGCCAGCATGAATTCTTCGCACACCGATTCTGAATTCCCGCGCCTGGTGTGGCCGGGCAGCCCTTACCCGTTGGGTTCTACCTTTGATGGCGCAGGTACCAATTTTGCTATCTTTTCCGACGTGGCTGAGGCCGTCGACCTGTGCTTGATTGACCGCGAAGGCAACGAAGAGCGCATTCGCTTAGAGGAAATTTCTGCTCACGTATGGCACGTCTACTTGCCTAATGTGGGCCCGGGTCAGCGTTATGGCTACCGCATCCATGGCCCCTACCGTCCGGAGGAGGGCCTGCGTTGCGATCCGTCGAAGCTGCTGGTTGATCCTTATGCGCGCGCCTTCGATGGCGAATTCGATGGTGATGCGTCGCTGTATTCCTATGACATCCACGCCGATGAGCCGGGCGCAGGACGCAACGAAGAAGACTCGCTGGGGCACACGATGCTCTCGGTGGTCATTAACCCCTTCTTTGATTGGCAGGGTGATCGCCGTCCGCACACCCCGATTAACCAGACGGTCATCTACGAAACCCACGTCAAGGGCATGACGATGACCCATCCGGATGTCCCGGAGGAACTGCGCGGTACGTATGCCGGTATGGCGCACCCAGCAATCATTGAATACTTCAAGGATTTGGGTATTACCGCTGTGGAGCTGCTGCCGATTCATCAGTTCCTACAAGATGATCGCCTGCGCAATCTGGGTCTCCGCAACTACTGGGGTTACAACACCTTTGGTTTCTTTGCCCCGCATCAGGACTATGCCTTCTCCCAGAAGCCCGGCGATGCGGTTGCTGAGTTCAAGGCCATGGTGCGCGCTTTCCACGAAGCAGGCATCGAGGTCATCTTGGATGTGGTCTACAACCACACTGCTGAGGGCAACCATTTGGGCCCAACGATTGCGTTCCGCGGCATCGACAATCACGCCTACTACCGGCTGGTCGATGACAACCCGGAGCACTACATGGACTACACCGGCACCGGTAACTCGCTGAATGTGCGCCATCCGCACTCGCTGCAGCTGATTATGGATTCGCTGCGCTACTGGGTTACTGAGATGCGTGTCGATGGCTTCCGCTTCGACTTGGCCTCGACGCTGGCGCGTGAGCTTGACGATGTCGATAAGCTCGCCACCTTCTTCGATCTCGTCCAGCAGGACCCGGTGGTCTCCCAGGTCAAGCTCATTGCTGAGCCCTGGGATGTCGGCCACAACGGCTACCAGGTGGGTAACTTCCCACCGATCTGGGCGGAGTGGAACGGCAAGTACCGCGATACCGTGCGTGACTTCTGGCGCGGCGAGCCGGCCACCCTCGGTGAGTTTGCTTCCCGTATTACGGGTTCATCGGACCTATATGCCAACAACGGTCGCCGTCCTACTGCCTCGATTAACTTCATCACCGCCCACGACGGTTTCACCCTGCGGGACCTAGTCAGCTACAACGAAAAGCACAACGAGGAAAACAAGGAAGACAACCGCGATGGTGAGTCTTTCAACCGCTCGTGGAACCACGGTGTCGAAGGCCCAACCGATGATGAAGAGATTAAGGGCCTGCGTCGTCGTCAGGTGCGTAACTTCCTGACCACATTGTTGCTGTCGCAGGGCATTCCGATGATTAGCCACGGCGATGAAATGGGTCGTACCCAGGGCGGTAACAACAACGCCTACTGCCAGGACAACGAAGTTGCCTGGATGGATTGGTCGCTGCTGGATCAGGAAAAGCACCAGGCGATGTACGGCTTTACCAAGCGCGTCATCGATATTCGTCGCCGCCACCCGGTCTTCCGTCGCGAGCGCTTCCTCGCCGGTGGCCCACTGGGTGCCGATGTACAAGACCGCGACATCGCGTGGCTGGTGCCATCGGGACGACTGATGACCCAGGATGACTGGGAAAAGGACTTCGGTAAGGCACTGATGGTCTACCTCAACGGCAATGCCATTACGGAGACCACCGACCGCGGTGAGGAGATCGTGGATGATTCCTTCATCATGATTTTCAACGCCCACCACGAAACCATCGAGTTCACCTTGCCGGACAAGGATTTGGGTGCCGGGTGGAAGATGCTGGTCGACACTGCCGATTCTGGCGGCTACCCCGCTGAGGAAACCATCATCGCGGCAAAGGGTACGATCAACGTACAACCGCGCTCGACTCTGGTGCTGCACCAAGTGGAGCCGCCCATTTTCGACTGACCCCGACTAAGTAGAAAGGCTGCTTGTGCCTTATCACGCTCACGGCGCCCGCATCGATGTCACTGGCGAGGCCATCGTGTTAGAACGCACGCTGCTGGCCACGTCTTTAGGACAACCGGCGCGGGAGTCCCTCCCCGTTTCCGACATCACCGGGGTTGAGGTACACGCACCTTCTACACGCAGCTTCGGCGAGATCTACCTCGAAGGCATTGACCGCCGTCTACGTTTCGCACCGCACCAGGAAGTTGCGGCGAAGGCGTGTGCGGATGCCATTAACGCCGCCCTGCGCGGTGAGGCCCCACCGACACCGGATAGCCTGCACGTCACCGGCCTGGACTTCACTGCTGTCGATGTGGAAACCGCCAACGACAACTGGGGCTCGATCTGCCAGATTGGTGCCGTGCGTTTCCGCGACGGTGAAGAAGTCGACGCCCGCACCTGGCTGTGTACCCCGCCTCCAGGTCTCGAGGACTTTGCTGAGGTCAACATCTCCATCCATGGCATTACGGCTGACGATGTCGCCGATGCCCCGGACTTTGCCACCTGTGCAGCTGAGCTTTTCGTCTTCTTGGGCGATGACATCATGGTCGCGCACAACGCGCAGTTCGATGCCACTGCGCTGCGCTCTGCTCTGCGCACCGCGGGCGCCGATGTCCCAGAGGTCACCTGCGCCTGCTCCCTTGCGCTGTCGCGTGATGCATCGAAAGCCAAGCTTATCGATGTCGCCAACCACAAACTGCCGACTGTCACCAAGGTCTTTTCCGACGAGGATTTCCAGCACCACGAAGCAACTGCCGATGCCCGTGCCGCTGGCATCATCATCTCTGGCCTGGCGCAACGATACGGCCATACCGGCAGCATCGAAGATCTCTTCACCAACCGGGAATTTTCCTTAGGCAAAATCACCGCCGATGCGGTTCTGCCAGTCCTGCGCGCACATACCGCTCCCCTCTCGGGCCGCGACCTGGGCGCTGGTACCGACTTCCGCGACCCGAAGCGCTCTGCATGGGAAAGCGACGAATCACCAAAGAAGTCCAGCAAGTCGCAGTCCAAGAAGTCTTCTGGCCCTGCACCTTGGCAGGCCGTGGCTACCCCGGATACCATCCCGGAGCCCAACGAAGATGCCGACCCAACCGGCAAGCTCTATGGCCAAAACGTCACTCTCACCGGCGAGTTCGCTCCTTTTGATAAAGGACAACTCTGGTCCGGCATTGCCGAGTGCGGCGGTCAGGTAGCCAAGAACGTCACCAAGAAGACCACCATGCTGGTCGTCGGTGAATGGGGCAAGAAGACCTCCAAAGAAAAGCGCGCCGAAGAGCTCAACGAAAAGGGCCAAGACATCACCATCTGGTCTGCCCAGCAGCTCCTCGAAGAACTGGGGCTAGACGAACAACCGCCGTTCTAAGAATTCCTCCTAGAACGGAGATCAACATCGACCTCGCGCGAATCCCCGGAGCGCACTAGCCCCGACGAAAAATCTTGTTTCGTCGGGAACCGATTGGGGTTTTCAGCAGTCCAATAAGGGTAAGACATCACCAGCTAATGAGGATGAATTACCGTGACTACTGCCCTGCGTACCCGTCCTGCTCCACCGGCTCCAGTGAGCCCAGCTCCGCGTCCTGCACCGCGCCCGAAACCTAGTGCTTTACGCCGTCCGCGTTTGGCCAGTACGACTGAGCCAATTCTGTTTCCGGAGCTGCACCCCACCACGAGGGCCACGCGCAGTGTCAAGGACAGCTTCGGCAAAGAACTCGCTACTTTAGCGCTATCACCTTCGCTGTCTGCAGGGTTTAGTTTGACCGCTCCGGGGAGCACTACTCACTTAAGCCACCGGGAACTGGACTCGCGTGGTTGGACCATCCGCGATGCGTGGGATACCGCGGCACACAACCTGCAGATGCAAGCCCTTACCCCACAAGGATTAAGGCTGTGGACTCGACCTGCCACGCGCACGTTAGGCAACGATTGCCCACCCGGCTGGGAAGTACGCATCCAAGGTGGTCTGGCCACTGCATGGCTTGCCCACCCGCGTACCTTTAGCGCTTTAAACGAGCACCTGCTCAACCTCACTCGCGCAGCTGAGCTTACTTACCTTGCCCCGGACCGCTTTACTCTCTACGTGTTAGCTGACTGCTCCCCAGCAGAAACCAACGAATGGGCAAACGTCGCTTATTGTTCTCGCCCACCTCACCGCACCCCGCTGCTGAATGAGCCATTGAAGTTCGTGCGCGGATTTCCACTGACTGCTGACCAAGCAACCTAAGCCACCACGATTGGAGCTCAACAGCGAAAGCGCAATGGCAGTGTTAAGCCCGCACCATAGGCATACGGCAATGAGTTTGTTTCTTGACTACAATGGACTGGCCTTCTGAACTGCTTTGAAAGTTGAGGTTTGTCACTATGCCTGAAAGCGCCATGTCGCGTTTGGGGAACCAGTACCATGACTGGGTTCGTAACCACCCGGATGCAGCGGCGGAATTCGGTGACTCTATTGAAGACCTGCTCAATGACGCAGGTGTCATCTTCGATCGCGTGAGCTGCCGCGTGAAGGGCTGGCCGTCACTGAAGGCTAAGGCAAAGAAAAAGCGCGACAATGGTGATCCGGTCTACCCCGACCCGTGGAACGATATTCACGACGTACTCGGTGTACGCGTGACGGTGTTTCACTCCACCGAGATTCCTGAAGCTATTGCCGTGCTGGGTGAGTCTTTTAAAGTGATTCGCTCTGTCGACAAGGCGGCGGAGACCCGTATTTCTGGTGGTTTTGGCTATGGCTCCCACCACCTGATTTTGCAGGTCACTGATGACATGGAAGACCTTGCAGAGTTTAAGGGGTGGACTTTCGAGGTTCAGATTCGCACGGTGCTGCAGCATGCGTGGGCGGAGTTTGAGCACGATATTCGCTACAAGCAGGGCCCGCATCCGCCCTCACCGCAGGTCGACCGGCTGTTTACCCTGGCGGCAGGTTTGATTGAGCTGGCTGACCAGCAATTCGATGAGATTGCAGCACTGAAAGACCCGGGTACCGATCCGGAAGAAGATGTGGATCTCAACGCAGAGAACCTGCCAGGTGTATTGGCATTGCTGTTGGGTTCGCGCTTCCCACGTTCACGTTCAGAGCACTACCGCTTCCTCGCAGAGCTGCTGGAAGCTAACTCGATTACGTCCGTGTCCCAGCTGCGCGACCTGCTCAACACTGCGGATATTACTTTTGTCCACGACGTGATGCGCTACCGCTTCCGCCCGGGACAGGTGCGCTTGATTGATGACTTGTTGCTCAACAAGTTCGGCAAGTCGCATATCGATGCCACCGCACATGCGGGTGAACGACCAGGCCGTAAGCGCCGGTTGAATATGCGCCTGAAGGCGCTGAACAACGCTCGTTAAATGTAAAAGTGGCTCAGCGGAATCCGCGGCGGAACTTTTCCATCTCGCGGCGTTCCTTCTTGGTGGGGCGACCGGCACCGCGTTCACGCACTGGTACCGAGGGCATGAATTCCTTCGGTGGCGGTGGCGGGGCATGGTCGGTGTAGCAGGTCCGCGCGATGGGTGCGCCGACACGTTTGCGCACGGTGGCCAGGACTTCTAAGTCGTGTTCGTGGTGGTTGCGCCATACGCGCACGCGGTCGCCCGGGACGACTTGTTGGGCAGGTTTTACGGCATTGCCGTTGAGTTTTACGTGCCCTGCTTTGACCGCAGTGGCAGCATCACTGCGGGTTTTGAACATGCGCACGGCCCACACCCATGCATCGATGCGGACCGGACGGCCATCCGGTTGCGTCGGGGAGTTCATTTAGTACTGGTTGTGGTTTTCGTTGACGATCTTCTGAATCTTCGACCAGTTGTAGACGCCACCAACGACGGCGACGATGAGGCCGAGAATCATAAACGGGAAACCGCCCGACATGACGAACCACAGCAATGCGCCACCACCGAGGCCACCGGCAACGCTAATCACGCCATTGCGCGCGTGCTTGCGGACAGCTTGCTTCTTTACTTCGATGGGATTATTCGGCCTAGGCTGCATAGTCATGGCGAATAGTCTACCGCAGTTCGACCCACTGACTACCGACCGACCGGGGTTCTACACTCCCCTGTGTCAAAGCAGCGATGAGCTCGTCTAAGTCTTCTTTTCCACCCGGATCCACAGCGACTGTGTAGGTAACTTTCGCTGCGTACTCAGTATCGGTGATGTGCACGCCACGGTTGCGCAGTTCGGCTTCCAGACGGCCAGCGTCGGCGTGGTCAAAATCAACCGCGTAGAGCTCTTTCGGGGCGCGGGTTACTTGCTTAACCAGAGGCAAGGCTTCTGAGACTGCACCGCCGTAGGCGTGGACTAGTCCACCGGCACCCAGCTTGACGCCACCGAAATAGCGCACGACGACGGCACAGGCATCGAGCATGCCCGAGCCTTTGAGCACATCCAGCATGGGCTTGCCGGCAGTGCCTGACGGTTCGCCGTCGTCGGAGGAACGCTCGACTGGGTTAGCGTCGTCGACGTGGTAGATATACGCCGAGCAATGGTGGCGGGCATCCGGGAAACGGTCGCGGGCAGCATCGATAAACGCACGCGCTTCCTGCGCATCGGTCACACGACCAAGCAGGGTGATAAAGCGCGAGCGTTTGATTTCGATTTCGGTCTCGACGACATCGTCGGCAACCGGACGCTTATAGCTTTCTGACATTAGGAAACGATGAAGTCGTACTCAGGCGTACCTGGGTGCAGGTGCTGAATCTTGATGCGGGATTCCTCCATGCGCTTGAGAAGTCCGTCCAGACCTTCAGCTTCACCCAGTTCCAGGCCGACCAGCGCGGTGCCGGTTTCACGGTTGTTGCGCTTGAGGTACTCGAACAAGGTGATGTCATCATCCGGGCCCAGGATGTCAGCCAAGAAGTGACGCAGCTGGCCTGGCTCCTGACGGAAGTTCACCAGGAAGTAGTGCTTCAGGCCACGGTGGACCAGGGAGCGCTCCATAATCTCGCTATAGCGCAGCACGTCGTTGTTACCACCGGAGACCACGCAGACAACGACCTGTCCTGGCTGCAGGTTCAGCTTGCTCAAACCAGTGACGGCAAGCGCGCCGGCCGGCTCGGCGATGATGCCTTCGTTTTGGTACAGGTTCAACAGCGCGGTGCAGACTGCACCTTCGGACACGGTGTCCCAGCTCAGACGATCGCGGTTGCTCTGCAGGATGCTAAACGGCACCGCACCGATGCGCTTGACCGCTGCGCCGTCGACGAAAGGATCGACGGTTTCCAGGGTGACTGGCTCACCTTCAGCGAAAGCAGCGGTCAGGGATGCCGCACCCTTCGGCTCAATGGCCGCGACCTTGGTATTCGGCGACATATCCGCCAGGTAGGAGATGATGCCGGCAGCCAGTCCGCCACCACCGACAGGAACGACGATGGTATCCAACGACTTGCCCATGGCAGATAGCTGGGAAACGACCTCAGCAGCCACGGTGCCCTGGCCGGTGACGGTGTCGCGGGCATCGAAAGGCTCGATGAAGATAGCGTTGCGCTCTTCGGCATCGGCATGCGCGGCGGCAGCTGCCTCATCGAAGTTGTCGCCGGTTACGACCAGTTCCACCATGTCGCCACCGTGGACCATGATGCGGTCACGCTTCTGCTTCGGGGTGGGTTCTGGCACGAAGATCTTGCCGGGGATTCCCTTGGTGCGGCAGGCATAAGCGACACCTTGGGCATGGTTGCCTGCCGATGCCGTCACGATGCCGCGTTCCTGCAGCTCCGGCGGCAGATTCGAAATGCCGTAGAGAGCGCCACGGATCTTGTAGGAGCGCACATCCTGCAGATCCTCCCGCTTGAGGTAAATCTCAGCGCCGGTCTCTTGGGACAGACGTGGACAGTATTGCAGCGGGGTAGGCGCAATTTCCGAGCTAATTCGGGCTTGTGCCAGCTGGATATCAGACGCGTGCACGGGCTCAGAAAGGGCGATTTCGGTACTCATGAGGGCACATTCTAGTCCCCTTGCCTTGGCTGCGTGAACATTACCTGCCGTTCGACCGATTAACGAAGAATTTACGTAAGCACAACCTGCAGTTAGCACTCTGCTTACCTGCACTAGTCACACTTAACCGATCCCTTTTACAGGGACTTGTGATTCTTCTCTTTATCTCTATCTGCAAGGAGTTTTCCTAACTCATGTCTATGCGTACTCGTGGTCTTGCGCTGTGCACTGCGCTGGCCTGCTCCACGGCACTGGCTGTTACTCCCGCCCAGGCCGTCATCGTGGACAACGTCCTCGAAGATTCCGCACCGAATGCCAGCGTCTCACTGGAGGCAATCGGTGCTTATGACTCGGGTATCCTCGGCGAGTCTGCCGCTGAGATTGTCGCCTTCCACGCTGAATCCGAGCGCATCCTGACCGTTAACGCCCGTTCTGGTGAAGTCGACATCCTCGATGCTTCCGATCCGACGAACCCACAGCACATCGGGGCTATCTCTGCCGGTGGCGACAACGAGATCAACTCTGTTGCCGTGCGTGAGGACGGCCTGGGTGTCGCTGCCGTGCAGCCTGCCGTGAAGACCGATCCGGGCGAGGCGCTGTTCTTCGACGCTTCCACCGGTGAAGAACTCGGCCGCGTGGGCGTCGGTGCCCTGCCGGATAACGTCCACATCACCGAAGAGGGCGACTACGCGCTGCTGGCCAACGAGGGCGAGCCTTCCGATGAGCTCAACGCCGAGGGCACTGCCTACGTAGAAGACCCAGAAGGCAGCGTCTCTGTCATTAAGCTGCCTGACGATGTCGCCGCACCGACCGAGGCCGATGCCCGCGTGGCTGACTTCCGCGCTTTCGACAACGCTGAGCTGCACCCAGACATCCGAGTCTTTGGTCCGGAAGACCACCACAACCTTCCATCCCGCGATTTTGAGCCAGAGTACGTTGCTTCTGCCAACGGCAAGGCCTGGGCTACCCTGCAGGAAAACAACGCCCTAGCCATCATCGATATCGAATCTGCCACCGTCGAAAAGGTCATCCCGGCGCACATCGCTGACCACAGCGTCACCCCGATCGATCCTTCCAACAAGGACGGCAAGGCAGAGCTGCGTACCCTGCCGGTCAAGGGCTTGTCAATGCCGGATGCCATCCACGCCTTCACCATCGACGGTGAGGCCTACTTCGCCACCGCCAACGAGGGCGATGCCCGCGAGTGGGGCGATGAGGACGGCAGCGGCGTCTACACCGACGAAGCTGAAATCGGTGAGCTCATCGAGAACGGCGAGGTCTGCGACAGCTTTGAGATGCCCGAAGGCTTCGGCGAGCAGGAATTCGCCGGCAACCTGAAGGTCTCCCGCGCCTCTGGCTACAATGGTGAGTGCTTCGAAGAGCTCTACGCCTACGGTTCTCGCTCGTTTAGCATCTACGACGCTGCTGGCAACGTCATCTTTGATTCCGCCTCTGACTTCGAGGAAATCACCTCCCAGATCGACGGCTTGAACTTCAACGCCGATAACGAAGACCCGGACATGGACGACCGTTCCGACAACAAGGGCCCCGAGCCAGAAGCTGTCACCATCGGTCAGGTCGGCGACCGCACCTACGCCTTCATCGGTATTGAACGCGTCGGCGGCGTCTTCGTCTACGACGTCTCCAACCCAGCTGACGCTGAGTACGTCACCTACGTCAACAACCGCGACTTCTCCGTCGAATACGACGAGGACAACGTTGCTGCCACCCAGGCAGCCGGCGACCTGGGCCCAGAGGGCCTGGCCTTCGTCAGCGCTGAAGACTCCCCGAACGGCGAAGCCCTGCTCGTCGTCGGCAGTGAGGTCTCCGGTACGACCACCATCTTCCAGGTCAACGATCTGCTGGCAACTGATAAGCCAGAAGACAATGGTTCCTCTAATGGATCCTCTGGTTCCTCGGATGGTTCGTCCAACAGTTCCTCGGGATCTTCTGCAGGACTGGGAATTGTTGCCGCAATTGCGGGTCTAGCAGCAGCTATCGGCGGTGCGCTCGCCTTTGTTCCAGGCCTTATGGATCGTGTTCTGGACATGCTCCCGCCCCAATTGCGGGTAGAGCTCGAGAAGGCACTACCTTTCTAGTAGTTAGCCTGCTAGCTTAATTCCAGTAAAAGTCTATTCTCTCATGAAGGAGCCAGCTCCCATGCGTTTGACTCGCACTCGTACTGCAATCGTTGCAGCTACCGCCCTTGCCTTCGGCATGGTGTCCCCTGTTGCTACCGCCGATGACTCTTCGTCCAATGGTTCTTCCATTCCTGCGGTTGAGCAGGCCAGCAGCGCTGCTGAGAACCCAGCACCAGGTGAAGAGACTGACCCGGCTGGCGAGGGTGAAGAGGGCGAAGGCGAAGACACCACTCCGACCCAGCCAAAGAAGGGCGAGCTGTCTGAGGAGTGCAAGGCTCAGGTCGACGCAGCTGTTGAAGAGCACAAGAAGAACATCCAGGACGGCAACGGTGGTTCCTCCATCATGCTGCCGCAGGAGTTCCTCAACGGCCTGGTCAACGGCTACGGCTCTTCCGGAATGCCGGAGCAGCCGGACTGTGTTGCTGACGAGCTAGACGAGCAGCAGCGCAAGGAAATCGTCGACCTGATGGAGCGCTGGACCCCGGAGTTCATCTGGGCTTCTTCCACTCCGGATGAGACCTACGACGTACTGCGCATCGTCTGGGCAGTTCTCGGTGCCGTTGGTGTTCTGATCAATGTCTACGCTGGCGTCGCTGCCGCATACCCGCCGGCACTGAAGCCGCTGGAGGACTTCCTGCGCAGCGTTGGCTTCGAGTTCTAATCACGCGTTCGCAGCAAGTGCGAACGCAGTGACTAGTCGCTAAGAAAAGGACCGGGTCTCCCCTACTGGGGACGGCCCGGTCTTTGCGTATGCAGGCGAGCTAACGCTCGCCCAGTCCTTATTGGACTTGGGGAGTTTTATTTAGAACAGTTCCTTGGTGGCGATGTCGGCACCTTCAACCAGGGACTGCAGTTTGGCCCAAGCAATCTGGTGGTGCAGGCGGCCGCCGAGGCCGCAGTCGGTGGAGGCGATGACTTTGTCCGGGCCCACCAGTTCGGCGAACTGGATGATGCGGTCGGCCACCAGGCGTGGGTGCTCCACGGCATTGGTGGAGTGCGATACGACGCCTGGGTAAATGACGGTGTTCTCTGGCAGGTCGCGGTTTTGCCACACGCGCCACTCATGCGCGTGGCGTGGGGAGGCGCCTTCGAAGGAAAAGCCGCCGACCTTGGCGCGCAGGATTTCATCAATGATGTCCTTGAAAGGCACGTCGGTGACGTGCGGGCCATGCCAGGAACCCCAGCAGATGTGCAGACGGGTTTGTTCACGCGGCAGGTCAGCAATGGAGTCGTTGAGCACGTCGATGCGCTCACGCAGGAAGGCTTGGAAGTCCTCGACGGTAGGTTCGGGAACGACGCTGTCCCAGGCTTCGGCCAGGTCCGGGGCATCGAATTGGACGGTCAGCCCGGCATCGGTGATGGTCTGGTATTCGGTCTTGAGTGCTTCACCGCAGGCACGGACGACGTCGATGTCGTTGTCGTAGTACTTGTTGGGAAGGCGTGCGGCAGCACCCGGGGACAATGCGGCGACGAAGCCGTCCTTGGCACCGGCGTTGTCGAGGGCATCGCGAAGCAATTGCACATCAGCGTTGACCTGGTCCTGGCCGATGTAGGTGACAGGGCCGGTAAATTCCGGGTTGGCGACCTTGTTACGGCCGGTGAAGATGCCGGAGTTGGGGTCGTTGTAGGCATCGGCAAAAAGCTTGCGGTCGCGGCGATCCTTCATCGACGACAAGCGGACCTTGCCGGGCTCGGAACGGACTTCATCGCCGATTTCCCAGCGATCCTTATCCGTCATGGTCAGCCCGCCCAAGCGGGTAAAGGAGTAGTTCCACCACGCGCCGTAGTCGACGGCACCGGAGGTGATGTGGCCGTACTCTCCTTCGTTGATGATGTCGATGCCTAAATCGAGCTGACGCTTGACCACATCGGCAACGGAACGCTGCAGGATGTCATGGAATTCGGAGCTCTCAATAGTGCCGGCGGCGCGACGCTGGTTGGCCTCCAGGAGTTCTGGAGTACGCGGCAGTGAGCCGACGTGGGTGGTACGAATCTTGTTGGCCATGTGCTCTCCTTCGAAACTGTTTCCCTAGATAGACTGTGCGGTCTGCCTTAGGGGAAATCAGTCGCTCGGGAGAGCTTTTATCCAAATGGCCTAGCCTAAGATTCCGGCACCCATCGTCGCCTTCAGGTCACCCATGAGGTTGCCGGAGCGTTCCACGCGCAGGTGTTCGCCCAAGACCATCATGGTCGTTTCATCGCCATCAACCAGGGTGAGGTACACATCCGATTCACCCTTGTTGTTGACCAGGACCTGCTTGAGCTTGTGGATGTTGTCCATGGTGCACTGGTCGGTGCGCATCGTCAGGCGCAGCGGCAAGCCCGCACCGCCGCCCGGGCCGAGGTCAGGGACACGGATGTCAGAGCAGAACAACGACGTGCGCTCGTCACGGATTTTCACCTGCACCTTGGCCAGGATGATGTTGTCTTCGACAATCTGCGGTGCCACCAGCGAGTAGACCTGGTTGAAGACCAGGATGTCGACCTGCGCGCCGTTGTGGTCTTCCATGTTCACAATGGCCCACGGCGAGCCGTCGCGCTTGGAGAAGCGACGGTCCACACCGGAGATGATGCCGCCGATGATGAGTTCTTGGCCATTGTGGATTTCGCCGTTGAGGATCTTGGTCAGCGGGGTATCCGTTTGCATACCGAGAGCTTCCTCGAAGCCATCGAGTGGGTGACCAGAGACGTACAAGCCGAGCATTTCGCGCTCGAGTGCCAGCTCATGCTTGCGGTCGAAGTTCTCATCCGGGATGTCGATGGCAAAGGCGTTGTTGGATTCCCCGCCGTCATCGCCACCAAGTCCGGCAAAGAGATCGAACTGACCCTTATCGGCTGCCTTCTTGGTGGTCTGGACTGCATCCACGGCATCTTCGTGGATGAGCATCAGTCCCTTGCGCGGATGACCCAGGGAGTCGAAAGCACCGGCCTTAATCAGCGATTCCGTGACGCGCTTCGAGCACGCAGCCAGCTCAATTTTGTCCAAGTAATCCGAGAAGGAGGTGTACGCACCCTTTTCCCGGCGCGTCTTCACAATCGATTCCACGACTTCCGAGCCCACGTTGCGGATTGCGCCCATGCCAAAGCGGATGTCGTCGCCGACTGCCTGGAAGGTCTCCTGGGATTCGTTGACATCCGGAGAGAGCACGCGGATACCTAAGTGGCGGCAGTCAGACAGGTAGATGGCGGACTTGTCCTTCTTATCGCCCACCGAGGTCAGCAGTGCGGCCATGTATTCCGGGGCGTAGTAGGCCTTCAGGTACGCAGTCCAGAAGGACACCAAGCCGTAGCCGGCGGCGTGGGACTTGTTAAACGCGTACGATGCGAAAGGCTCAATCGTGCCCCAAAGTGCATCCATGGCGGATTTGGAGTAGCCGTTTTCCTGCATGCCGGACCAGAACTTGTCGTACTGCTGGGCGAGAACTTCCGGCTTCTTTTTACCCATGGCCTTACGGAAGCCATCTGCCTCACCAGCGGTGTAGTTGGCGACCTTCTGCGAGATACGCATGATCTGCTCCTGGTACACGATAAGACCATAGGTCTCGTCCAGGATTTCCTTGAGTGGTTCTTCCAGCTCCGGGTGAATAGGCGTAATTTCTTTACGCCCGTTCTTACGATCGGCGTAGTCCCAGTGGGCGTTCACACCCATCGGGCCCGGACGGTAGAGCGCCAGCGATGCGACGATGTCTTTAAAACCGGTTGGCTTCATGCGCTTGAGCAGCTCCTGCATACCGCCGGAGTCCAGCTGGAACACGCCCAGGGTATCGCCGCGCGAGAGCAGGTCGTAGACCTTGGACACGCTCGGGTCATCGGCATGCAAGTTCTCCAGCTCGATTTCCTCGCCGCGGTTTTTCTTGATGTTGGCCAGCGCATCGCCAATGACGGTGAGGTTACGCAGGCCCAGGAAGTCCATCTTCAGCAGTCCAATGGCCTCACACGCCGGGTAATCCCAGCCGGTGATGTACGCACCATCGGCAGGGCGCTTCCACATCGGGATGTGGTCCATCAAGCGGACCGACGCCATAATCACTGCACAAGCGTGCACGCCGGCCTGGCGGACCACGCCCTCGAGACCACGGGCGGTCTCATAAATCTTGCGCACATCCGGATCCGTCTCAATCATCTGACGGACCTCGGTGGCCTCAGAATAACGCTCGTGCTCTGGATCAGTAATGCCCTTTAGCGGAATATCCTTCGCCATAATCGCCGGCGGGAGTGCACCGTTGATGCGGTCAGCCATCTGGAAACCAGGCTGACCAAAGTGCACCTTCGCCGAGTCCTTAATGGCCTGCTTGGTCTTCACCGTGCCGAAGGTAATCACCTGGGCGACCTTGTCCTCGCCCCAGCGATCCGCGGCATAAGCAATCATTTCGTTGCGGCGGCGGTCATCGAAGTCGATATCGATATCCGGTGCGGAGGGACGCTCCGGGTTCAAGAAGCGCTCGAAGAGCAGGTCGTGCTCAATAGGGTCAATATTCGTAATGGTCAGCGCGTAAGCCACCAGCGCACCTGCTGCCGAACCACGGCCCGGACCAACCCAAATGCCTACCGAGCGAGCGTACTTAATCAGCTCTGCCACGATCAGGAAGTAGGACGGGTAGCCCTTCATATCAATAACGCTGATTTCGTATTCCGCACGCTCAATGTATTCGCGCGGCACCTCCTGGCCCGGGAAGCGATCCTGCAGACCAGCCATCACCTCATGGGTCAGCCACGAGGTTGGAGTGTAACCTTCCGGCACATCCGCAATCGGCATGCGGTCGTGGGTGTGCTCTTCCCAAATCTCGCCGTAGTCCTGCACGCGCTCGGCAATCCACAACGTGTTATCGCAACCATCCGGAACGGTGTCATCCCAGATTTCACGCATCTGTTCCGCAGTCTTGATGTAGTAACCCGTGCCATCAAACTTAAAGCGGTCCGGGTCCATGAAGGTCTTACCGGTCTGCACACACAGCATCGCCTCGTGCGACGGCGCCTGGGATTCCAGCACGTAGTGGCAGTCATTGGTCACCAAAGGCGGCAGGTCCAGCTTGCGACCAATTTCCAGCAGGCCATCGCGCGTACGCTTTTCGATGTCCAAACCGTGGTCCATCAACTCTAAGAAGAAGTTGTCCTTGCCGTAGATGTCCTGCCACATCGCCGCTGCTTCCAGCGCCTCATCGAATTGGCCCAGACGCAGGCGAGTTTGCACATCACCGGACGGGCAACCAGTCGTCGCAATGATGCCTTCGGCGTGCTCAGCAATAAGCTCGGCATCCATACGCGGCCACTTACCCAGCTGGCCTTCATACGACGCCAGCGAAGACAACGTGAACAGGTTCCTCAAGCCCGTAGCGTTTTCCGCCAACATCGTCTGGTGCAAATATGCACCGGATGCGGAGACATCGTCACGCTTTTGGTCCGGGTTACCCCACAGCTGACGCTTTTTATTAAAACGCGAGCCCGGCGCCATGTAGGCCTCAATACCAATAATTGGTTTTACGCCCGCTGAGGTCATGCGCTTGTAGAACGCATCGGAGCCATACATATTGCCGTGGTCAGTCATGCCGACAGCGGGCATGCCCTGGCGGACCACCTCATCAGCCAGCATGTCCACCTTGGCCATGCCGTCCAGCATGGAAAACTCGGTGTGGTTGTGCAGGTGGACGAAGGAGGATTTTTTGGCCATGGGCTAAATATTAGCGCCTGCGTCAAACCCCCAAAAAGGCCCACCGTGACGGCGAAAGCGTTAGGGTGTTTCCCATGCTCTACACCCTGGCCGCCTACTTGATGTGGGGGCTTTTCCCTGCGTTCTTTCCGCTGCTGCTGCCAGCATCCCCGCTAGAAATCCTGGCTCACCGCATCCTCTGGACCGCGGTACTAGTCACCGGTTTCCTGTTTCTTACTGGCGGCTGGCGCGAATTGCGTGCCATGCCTGCGCGCACCTGGGCATGGATGCTGGCTTGTGGTATGGCAGTCACCATCAACTGGGGTACTTACGTCGTCGCGGTCAACAACGACCACGTTGCCGATGCCGCATTGGGTTACTTCATCAACCCGTTAGTCTCCGTCGCACTGGGTGTCATCGTGCTCAAAGAAGCACTCAACAAAGCCCAGATGACCTCCATCGGCATCGC
The DNA here is from genome assembly GCF_000980815.1 of Corynebacterium camporealensis. Classification (NCBI taxonomy): domain Bacteria; kingdom Bacillati; phylum Actinomycetota; class Actinomycetes; order Mycobacteriales; family Corynebacteriaceae; genus Corynebacterium; species Corynebacterium camporealensis. The sequence continues at coordinate 1,625,741 of NZ_CP011311.1, forward strand.
TTTCATTGCCGTCCTCTGGCTCACGTTTGCCAACGGCCAGGCCCCGTACATCTCCCTTGCGCTGGCCTTCAGCTTCGGCATTTACGGCCTGCTGAAGAAACAAACCAATGTCTCCTCCACTGCCTCTGTGGCTGCCGAAACCATCGTCATGCTGCCCATCGCATTGGGCTACATCGGCTACCTCACCATCCAGGGCGAATCCACCTTCGGCAACGAAGGTGCCACTCACACCGTGCTGATGATCTGCTCCGGTCTAGTCACCGCACTACCGCTGCTGTGCTTTGCCAAGGGCGCCAAACTCATCCCCCTGGCTACTGTCGGCATGCTGCAATACACCACCCCAATCCTGCAGGTCCTCTGGGCCGTCTATGTCACCCAAGAGCACATGCCTGCCGAACGCTGGATCGGCTTCGGCATCATCTGGGTCGCCGTCATCATCTACCTGGCCGACCTACTGCGCCAACACCGCAAAGCAAAGAAACAAGCCCGCGGACCAGTAGAAATCCGCAAAATCAACCCCGAACAAGTCCCCGATACTTAGCGACGGCCGCGCAGTTCCTCCCGTGCCTGCTGCGCTTTACGACGCCGCTCCTGCTCCAGCTCACCATCTAACGCCCAGCGCGGCATCATCACCACCAAAATAGCTGCGTTGACCACCATGAACCCAGCAAAGAACATCGAGGTTCCACTTCCCTCACCCGTGACCAACATGAACACAATCGCAATCACGCACAGCAACAACGCCGCCCACGCAGCAATGTAGCCAAACTTATAGTTGGGCAACCAGGACGAGAAATTCTTCATGCCGCCACCTTAGCAATGCAACGCATCACAGTCGTTGCGCATGACTAAGACGCTGCAGCGATTAGGCGGACTTCTTCTGCTCGCGACGTTGCAGAAACGTGTCGATGCCCCACCATCCCAGCGGCGTAAACAGCACCGCAATCAACCAGTACATCAACCAGAAACTCCCGATGTGCCAACCGGTAATCGCAATGCCAATAGCCAGCAGCACTGCCGTAATGGCACTGGCCACCACGCACTTCTTCAGCCCATCAGCACTACTCGTGCCTACCGAGATTTCAGTACTGCCGTTGAGCTTCCGGTCCACAGCAGCAATCACATCGCGACCAAAGACTACGGAGAAAGAAATATAAAACGCCGCAAAGCCATGCATGAAGCTAGCCTGGTTCTCCTGGCTCAACGTGTAATAGGTAAAGCCCAACAACACCAGGTCAATTACCGGTGTGGCAATCAACAGCGCGATACCCGCTCGCGGCAGCTTAAAGAAGTACCGGAAGGCAAACCCTAAGAGCAGACAAGCCCAAAAGGTTATTTCAGCGAGGAGCACTCCAAAAAACTGAACCCACAAAAGTCCTCAGCTTTCCTATGTTGAAACTCAAATTAATTAGACACAGGTTAACCCAGCAGCTGGCGGCTTGCGAGGTCTTGGTAGAGCGGGCTGGTTTCCAGCAGCTCTTCGTGGGTGCCGGTGGCGGCGACGCGACCGTCGTCCATGACGATGATTTGGTCGGCGTCGGTGACCGTCGATAGGCGGTGGGCGACTACGACGAGGGTGCGGCCCTCGGCGGTGTCTTCGATGGCATCGAGGATGAGCTGTTCGTTGCGGGAGTCGACAGCAGACGTCGGCTCGTCGAGAAGCAGAATCGGCGATTCCATCAGCAGCATGCGCGCCAAGGCCAGGCGTTGGCGCTGGCCACCAGAGAGGCTGACTCCCCTATCGCCGATGACGGTATCGAGGCCTTGTGCGGATTCGAATCTTTCAGCCATGCCGACTTTGCGGAGTGCTTCCCAGCATTTTTCGTCGGTTGCTTGTGCAGAGGCCAAGCGCAGGTTGTCGCGTACGGTACCGGCCAGTACGGCGGCTTCCTGTTCGACGTAACCGACGGAGTGGCGCACGGTCTCACGGGAGAGGCCTTCCATGTCCTGATCACCTAACAGCAATGTGCCGGAGTCGGGATCGTAGAAGCGCTGGATAAGCGACAGCGTGGTGGACTTACCGGAGCCGCTCGGACCGACGAACGCGGTGGTCTTGCCCGCGGGGATATCGAAGCTCACACCGTGGAGGACCTCAGTGCGGGTTTCTTTTTCCTCGTTGTCGGAGTCGTCGACACTGGTGTAGGAGAACTTCACGTCACGGAATGCCAACGAGGACGCAGGCTTAGCGGCTTTGCCGTGGTTGCTTTCGGCAGGAATCTCCATGACTTCCTGAATGCGTTCGATAGCACCCATCGCAGAGCGGATGGTGGTCAACGAGCTAAAGATCATGCCCAGCGGGGATGCCACCATGAACAGGTAGAGCACGAAAGCAACCAGGTCACCAATGCTGATATCGCCGGTGGCCACGCGGGCACCACCGATGCCCAGGACGAGCAGGAAGCTGCCCTGTATCGCTAGGCCACTGGCCGGGTAGAGTGTGCCTTCAATAAGCGCGATGCGCTTGCCTTCCGAGAATGCACGGTCGGCTTCATCGACGAGGTCCTTTTCGACACGGTCTTGGGCATTAGCCGCGCGAATTGTGCGCACAGCTACCAGGGCACGGTCCATGCCAGCGCCCAGCAGGCCAACGTGCTTTTGCAGCAGCTTCGTATGGCGCTGAATCTTGCTGGAAACACTAATGACGATCACCAGCAGCAGCGTCATCACGGCCACGACGATGCCGAGCATCACCACATCGATCGTGGCCATGAGCACGATGGCGCCGATGATGGTCACGATGCCGGCGACGGCATCGACAAGTCCGCCCATAAAGGCGCTGCGAATCACGGTCGTATCCGAGCCCAAGCGGGTAACCAGGTCACCGGTGCGCATGCGGTCGAAGGTCGCAATCGGTAGGCGCAGCATACGACCAATGAGCTGGCTGCGCGTATGAAAGACTGCTGACTCCGCTGTACGCGAGAGCACGTACATCTGGAATGCCTGGGCAACAGAGCCAATAAGCAAAATCACGACCAGCCAGACCACGACATCAGCAATTGGGTCTTGACCGACTTTGCTGATGATGTCGTTGACGAGCATCGGCTGCAGCAAGCCTGCGGCAGCACCGACCAGCGCCAACACGATGGCCAGGGCCAGGGCTCCCTTATGGAAAGCCAGCATGCCCAACAGCGCACGAAACGCTCCAGCCTTGTTCTTAATAGGAGGCAGTTCTACTCCCTCGGTCATAGTCATGCGAGAAGTCTACAACCGATGCAAAATTAAGATTTTTGGGCTAGCTTAAGCAGCCTGCATGCCGCGTACGTAGGCGATTTGGCCGAAGTGCTGAGTGATGTCGTTGAGAATCGACACGATGCGCACACCCACGGTGGCCTCATAGGGGTCATTCGGGATGACCTTGCCGAGGTCCTCTTCGCTCAGACCGTCAAGAATCTGCTTGGTCTGCTTGTACACCGCGGCGTAGTAGTCCAGCAGCACCTGGGAATCCATGACGTCGAAGGCGTCGACCTGTTCAGAGCTATGGCCGTAACCGATATCAGCCTTGTCATAGGGCAGGTCGAGTTTCTCCTGCCAACCGTTGCTGTACACCTCATCAGTACCGGTCAGTGCTGCCATCTGGGCGTCTTCGCAACGGGCGATGTGCCAGACTAACCAGCCAATGGAGTTGGCATCGGCAGTCGGTCGCCACAGCAGCTGCTCGCCAATGAGGTTGCTGAGCTGTTCGGGTAGTTCGTCGTTGATGCGGTCAAAAGATTCGACAAGAAGGTCTTTGTAGGAAGTACTCATGCCTTCCGGTTTACCAGTTAATGCGGAACGCGGACGCTAAATGAGCCCCAGGCGGCATCGGCTGGTGCGGGCTCCACCGTGGTCACGTGTGGTTTTTCGGCAATTGCGCGCAAAGTATCGGGATCGTCCCAGATCACCACAGCACTGACAGTATCGGGCGCAGGAATATCGCCAATGCCCGATAATGCTTCACCGGCGCGCTCGAAGACGGTGTTGATGACATCGACGCGTGTTTCGCCATCGATAGGCTCAGGCACAGCGATGTGCGCGGAATTGCCGACGATGATCGCGCTCATGCGCTGGGCGTCCTCGACGGAGGCGGCAGCGGCTTCAGCGCTTTGGGGTTCGTCAAAGGCGACGAGTGCGTACGTGGGATCCTCAGCCGCAGCGAGTGATTCCTCGGCGCGGGCTTGGTACGCAGTAGCGGACTCGTCGTTGTCTGGACCGAGCTGGTCGCCTTGGATTGTCGTGGCAGGTTGGGTGCCAAACAGACCTAAGGCGATGATGATGAGCAGCAACGCAACCGCACCGGCAATGACTGCAGCGATGCGGCGGCGTCGATAGATCTGCTCCCTAGTCGGACTCATCCGCGCAGCTCCTCTAGGGCGTGCTTAAGGTCATCCGGATACGGTGCGGAGACTTCAAACCACTTGCCGGTACCCGGGTGGGTAAAGCCCAAGGTGTAGGCGTGCAGCCACTGGCGAATAAGGCCCAGCCGCTTGGCCAGGTTAGGGTCGCTGCCGTACATCGGGTCGCCCACACACGGATGACCGGTGGCCGACATGTGTACGCGGATCTGGTGGGTGCGTCCGGTTTCGAGGTGGACTTCGAGCAGGCTGGCCTCGCGGAAGGCTTCCATGAGTTCGTAGTGGGTCACAGCTGGTTTGCCGTCATCGACCACGGCAAACTTCCAGCCGGAGGAAGGGTGACGACCAATCGGTGCGTCGATGGTTCCCTCAATCGGGTCAGGCAGGCCCTGCACGATGGCGTGGTAGGTCTTTTTCACGGTGCGCTCTTTAAACGCAGCCTTCAGGGCAGAGTAGGCGCGCTCGCTGGAGGCGACCACCATCGCACCCGAGGTTCCGACGTCGAGTCGGTGCACAATGCCTTTGCGCTCCGGTGGACCGGAGGAGGCGACGGTATAGCCCGCAGCAGCCAGGCCACCAATGACCGTCGGACCATCCCAGCCGACCGAGGGGTGTGCTGCCACACCAACTGGCTTGTGCACGCAGATAATATCGGCGTCGTGATAGAGCACGTCCATGCCTTCGACGAGCTCTTCTTTCGGCAGCAACGGCTTTTCTGGTTCCGGCAGGGTGACCTCTAATAATGCACCAGAGACAAGACGATCAGACTTGCGGACCTGCTGGGAATCGATAACGACTTCACCGTCGGCACACAGCTCGGAAACTGCGCTGCGCGATAAGCCCAGCAGCTTGGCCAAGGCGGCATCGGCACGCATGCCCTCTAAGCCTTCAGGGATGAGGAAACTTCTGACTTCGCGCGACATTACTTCTTCACCTCCTCGCGGAACATAAAGATGATGAACACAACCACACCGCAGGTAATCGAGACATCTGCCAGGTTGAACACGGCGAAATCACCCACGGAAATGAAATCGACCACATGGCCAAACCAGAAACCTGGCTCGCGGAAGAGGCGGTCGATGAGGTTGCCCAAGGCGCCGCCGGCGATCATCGCTAAGCCAATTGCTTGACCGCGGTCATGGATACGGGGAGCGGCAATGGCCACACCCACCACAAAGGCCAACTGAATGGTGGTAAACAGCCAGGTAGAGCCCTCACCACCCATGGAGAATGCAGCACCCGGATTGAAGAGGAGGTAGAAGCGGAACCAGTCACCAATGACGTAGACGGGTTCACCTTCCGTTAGCCAGGACAGCATAAATTGCTTGGTGGCTTGGTCCACGGCGGCAACAGTGAGGATCACTGCGGCCATGGTCGCGATATAACTCCTCCGTTTTTGACTCACCTGAATCATTGTAAACGCAGCAGTACGGTAATTTAGAATGCGTGTTTCGTGTTAAAGCTTTAGCCCTCCTGTCCGTCCTCGCCCTTGCCGGTTGCAGCTATGAAGCTCCCGGCCCGGCCGTGGAAGAACCAGTCGGCCTAGCTGTCGATGCCCCACGCGTCACCGTCGAAGAGCCTGGCAGCGGGGAACGCCGCGTGCTGGAATTCACTGACGTCGGCAATGAGCAGAACCTGACCTACACGGTCACCGAAGGTTTCAACCAGGAACTGCTCGAAGCCCAGGCCGCTGAGACTTTTCAGGCCTCCGACATCGACACCGCGACTACTACCCTGCCACTCGATGCCGAAGTCGACGAGGCATCTGAACCTGCCGAGGGCCAACAGCCTGCCACCCGCAATGTCTTTGCCACCGTGGGCAACCCGCAGTTTGATGGCGACGGCAACGTCGATTCCGCCGAAGGCTTCCAGTTCGGCTGGCGCGCCGTAGATTCTGGCCAGATGTCCTCGCTGCGCTTGGCTGCCCCGCGTGATGCTTCCGATGAAGCCCGCGGCATCGCCGAGCAGTCCGTCATGAAGCTGACTGCCCTGCCTATTGTCTTCCCTGAAGAAGAAATCGGCGAAGGCGGACGCTGGACCGTCGAATCCCGCGTAACCGGTGAGTCCACCATGCTGCAGACCACCACCTACACCGTCACTGCGCTTAACGACGATACCGTGACACTCTCCGTCGACATCGATCAGCGCCCTTCCCTTGGCGCACTCAGCTTCGACGGCCAAGCCGAAGGCACCGACCTCGAAGGAAAAGAACTCGAAGTCCTCGACTCCAGCACCGAGTCCGAAGGCGAAATCACCATCGACCTCACCCAACCGCTCCCCGTGGCTGGCGACGTCACCTTCAACACCAAAGTCACCTACGGAACCACCGACTCCGACCTGCGTGTCGTACAGTCCTCCTCCACCGAGATGGAATTCAGCGAAGCACAGGAGTAGGCACGGGCCCGGGATACAGAAAGTTCGGGTCAAGTAAAGAATTGTGTGTCCACACTACCGGTTAGTCCCCTAACAGGCAGGGCGATTGGGGCTAATAATAGCTCCGCAGGAGCTATTCGCGGCCAAAATTCACTCAATACCGTGATGTCGCCGAAGTTGAACTAAGCAGGCGCTGCTGTGCTTAGACAATAAGCACAAACAGCCCCAGCACCGTCCGGTTCCCCAGCGATCCCGAAACTAACCAGCCTCCCGCGACGAACACTTAGATACGCACCCGTGAAAATCTGGACTAGATGAAAATAAGGAGGCGAGAGACACCCCATATGTAATATAGCTTCTGCATTATTAATTGATCTAACTTTAAGTGTTCGGAAGTAAGATTTAATGGTTGAGTCAAATACGGCAGGCGCAGGGGCGATTATCGTAGCCATAGCTGTCCTATGGCAAGGAATCGGCACTGCGATAGTCGGAGCCAAAGTAGACCCAGAGTTATCTACTTTTACTACGTTTTCAGCTTTTCTCATCGCAGCAGTTATATCTACATCGATATTCTTAGTGCTCCATCGAAAAAGATCACGCGATGCGAAAATGCAGCGGCCTCGTATGAAAATGGCAACTGCAGCAAGCTTGAACTTATTTACTGCCGGTGCTTTTTGTTTGTTTTACATTTCCACAACTTTGATGCAGCCCACTGCGGCAAGCGTCATAGAAACAGGGGTTGGCCCATTTATTGCTGCAGTGATAATCGCCTGCTCGGCCAGAAGGTTCAGCAGTTCGTTAGTGTCGGCAACCGCGGTAGTGGTGCTGGCTCTATTTTTTACTTCCTAGGAACGGAAAGTACCTCAGCGCGGTCCTACTTGGGTTTCGCTCTGGCTGTCGGTGCAGGAATTTCGGCGGTAGGAGTGCTGTATTCCTCTCGCTGGGCCACCGAACAAGGCAACAGCGTTCTCACAATTGCGGCAGTGAGGTTTCACTTAGCTTGGATTATCAGTGGTCTAGTGGCTTTCTTTTCCGTGGAGGCAGAGAGGCTTAAAGGCTCTACCCTGCCAATCGTTCTACTGTCGGTGATGTGCATTACGTTTCCTATCCTGCTTTTGCAGTGGGGAATCGCCTTAACGCTGCCTCTCACCTCGGCGCTGATCATCGCGACCCTTCCGGCCGTGGTGATGGCCACCGAGATCGCATTACGCTCTCAGGTCGAACCTATTCAGTTGACTCTATTGCTGCTCATTGTGGCAATAACCATAAGCCAAGCAATATTGGGAACACGGAGAACTAGTGAAAATATTAGTGATTGACGACTCATCAGGCTGCGCCGAGCTGGTTGTGCTCCTGTTAACGACCAGAATTTGGGAATCCCAAAAGGCTGGGACATGACCTAAACTCAACACGTTGGGCAGATACACTTTTTGCTTAACACGAAAAATTGCCCCAGCTCATCAATGTGAACTGGGGCGATATGCGTAAGTGCTGCTCTTACTGTGCTGGTGCTTCTACTGGGGCATCGGCAGGTGCCTGCTCTGCGGCTGGGTCGGCAGCATCGCCGGCAGCTGGGTCGCCGCTGGCGTCACCACACATCTCCGGAACCTCTTCCGGCGGAACGATGTTGGTAATCAGGGTGCAGGCCCATGCCTGGGACAGCTTCCAGTTGCCGTCCTCGTTGACGAATTCCACGGAGTCAGCAGTCTGGTCCTGGCCTTCTGGGGTGGAGAAGTTCACGGTAGCCAGTGCGGAATCCGGTGCCGGGCCAGGCAGGATCGGGTCGACGACCTCGAAGACTGCGCCAGACTCAGCCTGGGACTGTGCCATGGTGTCAAACAGCTCAGGTGCGGTCTCGCCGCCCTGGACGGTGGCGGTCTTTTCCTCAATCGGGACATTCGGGTCGGTTGCCTTGGCCAGGATGCCGTTGAGGTCAGCGGCGGTCGGCAGCTCCGGTGCTGCCTGGTCTGCGGAGGCAGAAGATTCCGCAGCGGTGGTCTCCTCAGCTGGCTGTTCCTCTTCATCGGAGGAGCAGGCAGCCAGTGCGGTAGCAGTGCTTACCGCCAGCAGCGCAGCGCTGAACTTGGTGAAATTCACGATTTCTCCTTAATAGGGTGCACTTTTGTCTAGCAGTAAAGCTTAGCGTGCCATCCTGGCAATACCTCACAGCACGCGCGCAGCTAACTAAAAGCGTCGCTGATATGAACTTAGACCGGCGCTAAGCCGGCCTTCCCTGCTGAGAGCCCACGTGTTCTCCTGGTTTAGGATGGGCGCATGACTATTGCGCTGATTGCTACCGGCGGCACCATTGCCTGTACTGCTGCTGACGATGGTTCCCTGGTCCCGACCGTTTCCGGTGCGCAGCTGGCCGCATCGGTATCCGATGCAACCGATGAGTCGAGCGCGGCCGTGGACATCGAGGTCGTGGAGTTCCGCCAGCTCGATTCCAGCTCCATCACCTTAAGCGACTTGGATGACCTGTTGGCTGAAGTCCATCGCCAGCTTGAGCGCACAGACATCAACGGCGTGGTCACTACCCATGGCACGGACTCGATGGAAGAAACCGCACTCGCGCTTAGCTTGTTCAGTCCTGGCACGAAGCCCGTGGTGCTGACCGGTGCACAACGTGCCTTTGATCATCCGCACGGCGATGGCCCGGCGAACCTGCGCGCAGCAGTGGAACTTGCCGCCGGTTCCCAGCCGGGTGTCTTCGTCCAATTTGGCGGGATGACTATCCCTGGTCACGCGGTGCGCAAGCAACACACTTCTAACCTGCAAGGCTTTGAAGAACTCGATGTACCAGCACCCGCGCGCACGTTGCCGCTGCGACCTTTGGCTAAGCACCCGGTGACGATTCTGGCTGCGTACCCGGGTGCCGAAGCCACGCTTGTCGATGCCGCCGCCCACTCCTTCGCCGGCATCATCGTCGAGGCTTTAGGCTCGGGCAACACCAGCGAAGAGATGGGCACTGCCCTTGCCCGCGCCCTGGATGCTGGAGTGCCCGTCGTGATTAGTACCCGCGTACCGAATGGCCCAACCACTTTGGCCTATGGCGGTGCTGGTGGCGGTTCCACGTTGGGTGATAAAGGTGCCGATGCCGCAGGCATGCTGCGCCCGGGCCCGGCGCGCATTGCGCTTGCCGCCTCGCTAGCAACGGGTGTGCCTTTCGCGGAACTCTTCGAATCCGAAGACTAATCAGCTTGGTGGTCTGCACTATCGCCGGGTAGTTCGACCTCAGTTTCTTCGACGAGGTCTTCCCTATCTTGTTCGGCAAACCAGTCCTCCCACGCCAAAGAATCCAGCGGATCAGCAATTTCTAGTTGCGGGTCGTCTTCTGCAAAAGACTTCGTGCGACCAGGTCCTGTCGCACGCGTTTCAAAGCGCACGCTGACCACGCCGTGACCAGCACCTTGCACCCAGCCGTGCCCGTAGTCGGGGTGATACACATCCTGGGTGGCCACCCAGCCGGTATCGGCAGTATCGCTGATATTGACGTCGACCGGCGGGCCAGCTGCCCGGCTATCGCTGACACCAGTTTCAAAATCCGAATCCGGCAGTGCAGGACGCACGATTTCCCGGTCGAGTTCCGGGAAGAGCACGTCTTGGCGAGCAGTCTCTAATCCCGAATAGCCCACGCCCACCAGGCGAATCGGGCCGAGCTCACTTGGGTAGCGCGCCAACCGGAACGCAGCAGCCTTCAGTACATCCAGATCATCGGTGGCATAAGGCAGCGTGGTCGAGCGGGATTCAATATGGAAATCCGCCATGCGCAGTTTCACCGTCACCGTTCGGGCACCGCGGCCGTCCTTGCGCAGGCGCCGGTGCGCACCCTTGGCTGCGCGCACGATGGCAGCGTCGACTTCCTCCACCGTGGTTAAGTCCTGGTTATAGGTGTGCTCGGCAGAAATCTGCTTCGCGATGGCCCTAGGAGCCACTTCCCGATCATCAATGCCTTGGGCTAGCTGCCACAGCTGTAGCCCCACCACACCGCCAAGCGAGATTTCTACTTCCTTGCGCGTCATGGCAGCCAGCTGACCGATAGTCTCTACGCCAATGGCACGCAGCTTCGACGCGGTGACCGGACCTACGCCCCACAACTTGTTCGCGGGCAGTGGATGCAACAGCTCAATCTGCTTATCGACGGGGATGACAAACGTGCCATCGGGTTTGGCCTCACCAGAGCCAATCTTGGCGAATTGCTTACCCGAACCTGCACCAATCGAACACGGCAAGCCCGTTTCTTTGCGGATAAGTGCACGGAGTTCTTCTGCCCACTCGAAGACTTCGTCGGCGGTGGCGCCCACCAATGCCTCGGGTTCCATGAAGGCCTCATCGATAGAGAGGTTCTCAATGACCTCGACGTGCTGGCCGATAAGTTGAAAGACTCGGCGTGATACCGCGGAATAGACCGCCCGGCGCGGGCGAACGACCACTCCCCGATTGCCGACGAGCTGCTGCGCGCGATACATCGGCATCGCCGAGTGCGCACCGAACTTACGTGCCTCATAAGAGGCACCAGCGACCACACCTCGACCGCCCAAACCGCCAACGAGTACGGGTCGGCCTTGCAAGGTAGGCCGGGTCAACTGCTCGCAGGATGCGTAGAACGCATCCATATCGATGTGTAGGACCCAGCGCTGCATGTTTCATAGTCTAGGCATTGATCTGTATGGGCCAAATCAGCGAAAGGGCTCGTACCGAACAGTGTCGGTACGAGCCCTTAAGACAACGTAAACCAGGGTCTACGCCGAGCGACGGTTACCTGTCGCGCGTTACTTCTTGGCGACAGTCACGGTGACGTTCTTCACGACATCGTGGACCTCGCCGGAGAGTTCATCGGTGGTGACGGTGAACTCGGTGGCCAAGACTTCCTTGGCGATGTGGTCGGCGTGGCGGTTTGCCCACTCCTCCTTGTCCGCAGGAACGGACAGGGTTGCGGAGATGCGGTCGCTCACGGCGAAGCCGGATGCCTTGCGGGCGTCCTGGATGCCACGGATGACGTCGGCAGCCCAGCCTTCGGCTTCGAGTTCTTCGGTGACCTCGGTGTCGAGAACAACCAGGCCGTCGATGCCGTCGATGCGTGCGGTGGATGCCGGGTTGGCAGCCTGCAGGCGCTCGGTGTACTCATCAGAGCCCAGCACGATATCGCCATCGACGACAACCTCATCGCCCTGGCGCTCGTAATTGCCAGCCTTGAGGTTCTTAATCGCACGCTGAACGTCCTTGCCCAGGCGCGGGCCGGCAACCTTGGCGTTGCAGACAACCTCGAAGCGGCCGACGCTGTCGACGTCGTCGGTAAGCTCGACTTCCTTGACGTTGACCTCATCGCGGATGATGTCGGCGAAGTCGGCCAGCTGTGCAGAATCAGCCATGGCCACGGTCAGCTTCGGCAGTGGCAGGCGGTTGCGCAGCTTGTTGGACTTACGAACCGAGGACGCAGCAGATGCCACAGCGCGGGTGGCATCCATGGAAGCGACCAGGGCATCGTCAGCCGGGTAGTCGGAAGCCTGCGGGAAGTCAGCCAGGTGCACGGAACGCTCACCGGTCAGGCCACGGTAGATGACCTCGGCGACGTGCGGCAGCAGCGGTGCCACGACGCGGGTGACGGTGTGCAGCACGGTGTAAAGCGTGTTGAAGGCCTCTGGGTGCTGCTCATCGCCGGACCAGAAACGATCGCGGGAACGGCGGACGTACCAGTTGGTCAGCGCATCAGCGAAGTAGCGGACCTTCTCCGTAGCAGTTGCGATGTCGGTGTTCGACAGCGCGGTGTTGACCTCATCGACCAGGTCGTGGGTCTTAGCCAGGATGTAGCGGTCCAGCACGTGGGTGGAGCTGGTGTCGAACTTGGCTTCCTTGCCAGCGTAGAGCTGCAGGAAGGTATACGCATTCCAGATTGGCAAGATAGCCTGGCGTACGCCTTCACGAATGCCCTGCTCAGTCACGACAAGGTTGCCGCCGCGCAGGATTGGGCTGGACATGAGGAACCAACGCATAGCATCCGAGCCATCACGGTCGAAGACCTCGTTGACGTCTGGGTAGTTGCCCTTGGACTTGGACATCTTCAGACCATCGTTGCCCAACACGATGCCGTGGGCGACGACCTTCTTGTAGGCCGGGCGGTCAAACAGCGCGGTGGACAGCACGTGCATGACGTAGAACCAACCACGGGTCTGGCCGGAGTACTCCACAATGAAGTCGGATGGCGAGTGGGTCTCGAACCATTCCTTGTTCTCAAATGGATAGTGCTTCTGCGCAAACGGCATGGAGCCGGACTCAAACCAGCAGTCCAGGACGTCTGGCACGCGCACCATCATCGACTTGCCGGTCGGATCGTCCGGGTTCGGGCGGGTCAGCTCATCGATGTGCGGGCGGTGCAGGCTGGTCGGACGGGTGCCGAAGTCTGCCTCGAGCTCATCTAGGGAGCCGTAGACATCCACGCGTGGGTACTCCGGGTTGTCGGAAACCCATGCCGGAATCGGTGCGCCCCAGTAGCGGGTACGGGAGATGTTCCAGTCGCGTGCGCCTTCCAGCCACTTACCGAACTGGCCATCGCGGATGTGCTCAGGCAGCCACTCGATTTCGTTGTGGTTGAGCTCCACCATGCGATCGCGGAACTCGGTGACCTTGACGAACCAGGCCGGCAGGGCCTTGTAGATGAGCGGCTCACCGGAGCGCCAGGAGTGCGGGTAGGAGTGCTCGATGGTCACGTGGCGGACCACGCGGCCTGCTTCCTTCAGGTCGCGGATGATGTGCTTGTTGGCATCGAAGACCAGCTGGCCTTCGTATGGCGGGACCTGGGAGGTGAATTCGCCGTCTTCATCGACTGGGATGACCAGCTCGATGTCGTAGTCGGCACAGGTGTTCATATCGTCTTCACCAAAGGCCGGGGCCTGGTGGACGACACCGGTACCGTCTTCGGTGGTGACGTAGTCAGCCTCGATGACCTGGTACGCATTGCGCAGGTCCGGGAAGAAATCGAAGATCGGCTGGTAGGTAAAGCCTGCCAGGTCAGCACCGCTAAAGGTCTTCAGCGTTTCGACCTCGCCGAGTTCCTTGTTCAGGCTCTGCGACAGCGCTTCTGCCAGGATGAAGGTACGGCCCTCGAAGTCGCCTTCGGTGGCCTTGACCAGGACATAAGTAACCTCTGGGTGGACGGCCAGCGCCGCGTTGGATGGCAGGGTCCACGGGGTGGTGGTCCAGGCGAGGAATGCGGCATCGGAAAGCTCTGGGTGCTCAGCCAAAGTCTTTTCTGCCTGGGTGCCCTCACGGGTACCGGTGACCGGGAAGGTCACGGTCAGGGTTGGATCCTGGCGCATCTTGTAGGAGTCATCCAGGCGAGTTTCCTGGTTAGACAGGGAGGTGTGCTCAGCCCAGGAGTATGGCAGGACGCGGAAGCCCTGGTAGATAAGACCCTTGTCGTAGAGCTCCTTAAACGCCCACATGACCGATTCCATGAAGTTGATGTCCATGGTCTTGTAGCCGTTTTCGAAGTCCACCCAGCGGGCCTGGCGGTTAACGTACTCTTCCCACTCATCGGTGTATTCCAGCACCGACTTCGCGCAGTACTCGTTGAACTTCTCCAGGCCCATCTCTTCGATCTGAGCCTTGTCGGTGATGTTCAGCTGCTTTTCGGCCTCCAGCTCCGCCGGCAGACCGTGGGTGTCCCAGCCGAAGACACGCGGGACGTAGTAGCCAGCCATGGTGCGGTAGCGCGGAACGATGTCCTTGACGTAGCCGGTCAGCAGGTGGCCGTAGTGCGGCAGACCATTAGCAAAAGGAGGGCCATCGTAGAAGATGTACTCCGGGCAGTCCTTGGTCTTATCCAGCGAGGCCTGGAAGGTGTCGTCTTCCTTCCAGAACTTCTGAACGATTTCTTCCATATCCGGGAAACGGTTGGATCCACCGGTCATATCGACCTTGGGATAGACACCGCCTACCTGCGCGTCAGTCATGAGTCACTCTTCCTTCACTACACGAGCTGTTCTAATTTCTTCGTGTGCAGGGACGCGCTTTTCAAAGCTCGCGGTACCACCCTGCTTGACGCCGATTTAAGCGCCCGCTTCGTTGATAGTGAAGGAGATGACGGTCCCACCCGTTCGGTTCTACTGGGCGCCTCGTTTAAGCGAGTCGCTGTTCTTCCGAAATGCTCCCCGGTGATGGCCGGATCAGTGCATACCGGTCATAGTATAGTCCCTTGCTTGCTCGGAAGCGATCCGGGGCGAATCTAGTGTTTATGCAGGTCTTTCCCGCGTCGCATCTTGGATACAGAGTCAATGATAAACAGCACGATTCCTAGTCCTGCGCTGATAAAGACGATAACCAACATCCAGGTCGCAGCATTGAGGATGTAGAAGACAAAGGCCACGAATGCCACAAAAGCTAGAACCAGCGCTGCAATAAGCATCGTTTTAAAGACCTTTCCGTCAAGGATGCGTACCTTTTACAATCCTACAAAGATTTCTCCCCCTGGGAAGCAGGCTGGCTCAGCAGCGCATGAAAAAGCGCCCCGGCTTCCCTACTCCAGGGAAACACGGAGCGCTTCGAAATCTAAGTAGGCGCTTTATCCACCTACGTAAATCTTGTTAAAGATTTACTTGCCAGCCTCGCCGTTTGGTGCAGCGGTGCCGCGGGTTTCGAGCTCTTCCAGCTGGGACTCCAGCAGGGTCTTCAGGCGGGTGCGGTACTCACGCTCGAAGGTGCGCAGCTCGGAGATACGTGCCTCGAGTGCGGTCTGCTGGGACTTGACGGTGTTCATGACCTCGGTGTGCTTCTTCTCAGCATCTGCCTGCAGGGCAGCTGCCTTCTCCTCAGCCTGGCGGATCTGAGCCTCGGCGCGGGAAGTTGCATCAGATTCGGTCTGCTGTGCCTTCTGCTCAGCGTCAGCAACCAGCTGCTGGGAGCGGGAGTCAGCGGCAGCGATCTGCTCGTCAGCCTTCTTCTGAGCCTCAGCCAGCTGGTTCTTGGAGCGGGAGTCAGCATCGGCAAGCTGCTTTTCTGCAGCGGTGCGTGCCTCGGACAGCATGGACTCGGACTCTGCCTGGGCCTCGGAGGTAAGGCGGTCTGCCATCTCCTGTGCCAGGCCCAGCACGCGAGCAGCCTGCATGTGGGTATCCGGGGTAGCCATGCCCTCTGCGGACTTCTTCTCGGTGGAAGCAGCCGGTGCAGCAGCGGAAGACTTCTTCAGGTCTGCAGACTCCTTCTTGGCAGCCTCCAGTTCCTTCTTCAGCTGGTTCAGCTCGTTGCGTGCTGCCTCAGCCTCGGTCTTAGCCTTGGAAGCCTCATCGCGAGCAGACTTCAGCTCAGCGTTGGAGTCAGCAGATGCCTTCTCCGGTGCCTTAGCGGAAGCTTCCTTAGCCTGCTTGAGCTCAGCCTGTGCGCGCTTGGTTTCTTCCTGAGCCTTAGCAACGTCGTTCTTGGAGTTGCTCAGCTTGGTCTCGTACTCCGCACGGAGCTTGGATTCAATCTCCTTGCGCAGAGCTGCCTCGTCCACAGACTTAGCGCCTGCACCAGCAGCGGCGCCAGCACCTGCCGATGCACCTGCACCCTTGCCAGAGTTCAGCTCTTCTACCTGCGACTGCAGGTCATCGTTTTCATCCTGTAGCTGCGCAAGGGTGTCTTCGACGAGGTCCAGGAACTGGTCTACCTCGTCCTCGTTGTAACCACGCTTGCCAATTGGCGGCTTGCTAAACGCAACGTTGTGTACATCAGCTGGTGACAGCAGCATAGACTTATCTTCCCTTTACAACTCGGCGCACCCCGGAGGGTCCGGGGCCTGTGGGAGGTGTAGACCTTCAATCCCGCCGCATCTACGACGCAATCTCCGGGCCACAACAATCTTGTGCGGTTAATAATACGGATTGTCCTGATTATTGTACCTAAAAGCTCACATTAACCGACGCTGGCACAAGCTTCAACGTCTAGAAGAGGTTTCAGGTAGCAAAATTTAGCCCCTTTTAGAGCATCGTCATGGCAACGATAGAGGTCAGCAGATTCAGCAACAGGAACAGAACGATAACTGAAATATCCAGCGCTACCCCACCCATACGCAGGGGCGGAATGACTTTGCGCAATGCTCTAACCGGTGGATCCGTTACCACGAAGAGAGGCTCGGCGAGCAGGATGAACCAACGCGGCGGATTAAATTGCCGCGAGAAGGATTGGATCATCTCGATGATGATGCGCGCAATTAACAAAAACGTGTAAAGGCGCAGTACGAGAACTAAAGCTAAACCGATTCCACTCACGATGTTTGAGCCTATCTGAATTACCGGGCCTATGGGGAACCGCCAGGCCACAACACTTACCCCATGGCCGCAAAAAGCGCCTCACCCAAAGGGTAAGGCGTTAATCCTTTCGGATTTCTTCGCTGCGCTAGGTTACGACCTAGCGCAGCCCTGCGGCACGCTCCAGCTCGGAGGTGTTGATGTCGGCGCGCTTCGGGACGATGGCGAAGACCTTGCGGTCGGTGTTCATACCCTTGGTCAGGTTGAGCATGCGCCCTTCCAGGCCGAAGCACAGGCCGGCTGCGAAGTCGACGAAGCGCTTGGCGTTGGTGCGGTCAGCATCGGTCAGCTCGAAGACGACGGCGTCGCCCTCGCGGAAAGGCTCGCCGACCTTGGCTGCATCATTGAAAGAAGTCAGGGAAATAGCAACGATGGTCGGTGCAAACTCGTGCTCCACCGGAGCTGGCTCGTAGGAGCGGCTCGGGCGTGGCTCGTAAGCAGAAGAGCCGTTGGTGGCGTAGCGCGGCTCATCGTTGTAGTAGGCGTCGTCGGCTTCCAGCTCGGCTGGACCCAGACCGAAAAAGTCCTTCGTCTTATCAATGAATGACATGTTTTAAGTCTCCCTCTGACCTAAATCTGTGCGTTAAAACAGTGACTAAATGTTACCAGTGTGATTGGTGTGATTTACCCTCTGAACTGCGGTTTCAAGTTGCTTTTCAACCTACTGGCCGGGGTCCCATAATCCCGGTTCCGACACGCACAATATCCGTGCCCGAAACAATCGCTGCTTCTAGATCTGCACTCATTCCTGCAGAGAGTTTCAGATCTCTGCCAAGCCTCTTCGAAGTGTCGTCGCAGAGCTCGCGGACCTGCGCAAACACTGGTTCTGGGTCGGCATCCAACGGTGGGACAACCATGAAGCCCTGGAGTTGGAGGTGCTCTAGTTCTTCGACGATGTCGACGAGTTCATTGACCTCGTCCCAGCCGACACCACCGCGTGCGGAATCAGAGTCGTGGGAGACCTGAATAAACACCGGCAATTCGGTGCTGCGCTGCTCGCGTTCTTGGGCCAGGCCCACACCGCGGTCTAGGGCGCGGGCGAGTTTCTCCGAGTCAACGGAGTGCACACTACTTGCCCAGCGTGCGACATGGTTGGCCTTTTTGGTTTGAATCTGGCCAATCATGTGGAAGTTCAGCTCCGGCAGTTCCTCAGCTTTCGCGCGTGCTTCTTGTTCGCGGTTCTCGGCTACGTCGGTTACGCCGAGTTCTGCCAGCAACGCGATGTCTTCTGCTGGGTGGAACTTGGTCACCGGCAGCAGCTGTGGTTCGGTCTCACGTCCGGCCTTTTCACACAATTCCGCAATCTTGGCGCGGGTCTTTTCCAAACCTGCTTGCAGTTCTTCTTTGCGCCCCATGTTCTAGGTTTCCTTCCCTTCCAGCCAAATCACTCCTGCTTGCCGCCCGGTTGTCCCCTCCCGGCGGTAGGAGAAAAAGTCTTCATCTTCAATCGTGCAACGCGGGTCAGCCTCAATCGCCGTCACACCCAGGGACAGCAGCTGCCGAACGAGGCCCTGGCGCACGTCAATGCCACAGGTGCCTTTCGCCGTGCGGGTTTTGGCACCAGGCAAATGCTTATCGACGTCCGCAGCCATCTGCTCCGGCACCTCATAATTACGCCCCGAGGCAGCAGGACCTAACAAGGCCTGAATGCGTGCCGGCTCAGCGCCGAGTTCCTGCATCTTTTCGATGGTCTTGACCACGATGCCGTTGCGGGCACCCCGGCGGCCAGCGTGTACGGCGGCAGCAACGCCTGCTTCCGGCTCAGCAAGTAATACCGGGGTGCAGTCAGCGACTAACACGCCCAGTGCCAGACGCTTGGTCGTGGTCACCAGCGCGTCGGTCGCTTCAATGGGTTCATCGCTGGGGTCCTCTACCACCGTGACGGTGTTGGTGTGCAGTTGTTCCATCCATACGATGTGCTCTAGTCCCACGGCGTCGAGCAGACGCTGGCGATTCTTAGCGACTGCTTCTGGATCATCGCCGACGTGTTCAGCGAGGTTGAATCCGTTGTAGGGAGCAGCAGAAACCCCGCCCGCACGGGTGGTAAACACCATGCGGACGGGGCGGTTGCGCACGTTAGGTGCGGCGGAGTGGGTTTCCTCGTTTACTGGCATGCACTCCAGGTTAGCGCTAAAAATTAACGCATGAAGGAGGGCACGTCGAGGTCGTCGTCGCCGTCGCCATCGCGACGATCAGAAGGACGGGACAGGCGGTAATCGTCGTTGCGCTCCTCGCGCTGGAAGCGGTCAGAGTTGGTGAACAGGCCGCCACCGGAGTTCTCGCCAGCGCGGTGCTCATCGCGGTAGGAGTGGCGCGGGGTGTAGTCTTCCTCGCGCTCTGGCTGACGCTGCTGCTCCTGCTGGACTGGCTGTGCCGGTGCCGGAGTCGGGGTGGACGGCTCGCGGTCGCGGTTGTCGAACAGGGAGCCTGGCTTACGCTCTTCCTGCTGCTGCGCCTGCTGCTGGCCCTGGTTGCCGCCCTGCTGCTGACCGTTGGTCATGTTTGCCTGCGGGTCGAAGCCGGTAGCAATGATGGTCACGCGGACCTCATCACCCAGGGTGTCGTCGATGATGGTGCCGAAGATGATGTTGGCGTCTTCGTCAGCGCGCTCCTCGACCATGGAGGCAGCGGCGTTGACCTCGTGCAGCCCCAGGTCGGAGCCACCAGCGATAGACAGCAGCACGCCCTTGGCTCCTTCCATGCTGGATTCGAGCAGCGGGGAGTTAATAGCCTGCTCGGCAGCAGCCAGGGCGCGGTTATCGCCCCGGGAGAAGCCAATGCCCATCAGTGCAGAACCAGCGTCTGCCATGACGGAGCGAACGTCAGCAAAGTCGACGTTGATCATGCCCGGGATGGTGATCAGGTTGGTAATACCCTGAACACCGTTGTGGAGGATTTCATCGGCTGCGCGGAAAGCTTCAACGATGGACAGTTCCTCGCCACCGAGCTGCATCAGGCGGTCGTTCGGAATGACGATGAGGGTATCGCAGACCTCACGCAGTTCCTCGATACCGGCCATAGCCTGGCGGGTACGACGTGCGCCCTCAAACTTGAACGGACGGGTAACAACACCGACGGTCAGTGCACCCATCTTCTTGGCGATGGATGCGACCACCGGAGCCGCACCAGTACCGGTGCCGCCGCCCTCGCCAGCGGTCACGAAGACCATGTCGGCACCCTGCAGTGCATCTTCGATTTCAGTCTTGTTGTCTTCTGCGGAGGCCTTGCCGACCTCCGGGTTGGCGCCGGCACCCAGACCACGGGTGGCGTCGCGACCAATCTCCAGCTTGGTGTCAGCATCGGAGAAAATCAGCGCCTGGGAGTCAGTGTTGATAGCGACGAACTGAACGCCCTTCAGGCCCTCTTCGATCATGCGGTTAACGGCGTTGACGCCGCCACCGCCGACGCCCACGACCTTGATGTCCGCGAGATTGTTGCTAGTAGAAATCATGTGAGGGTGACTCACCTTTCGCTAAAGATTTGGGATGTGCGTAAACGAGGATTTTGCTTGCCACTGTACGCGGCAAGCCGTTGCCTTCTATCTTGAATGACCAACTTGTAATTTTAGCGTTCATTTCGCCGCGTGTCGGTACCCTCAAGTTCTACTTTAGGGTTACTGACGTGGGCTTTTGCAAGTCACAACCACCCCACCGGCCCCAGTGTTCCCGCCATGTTTCAGCGGTGTTCCCGCGGCTTGTGCCGTGGTCAAAATTACCGCGAAGTCACCAGGTCTGGGTTGCTGATATTCCAGTGCTGGCCTTCCATTTTCAGCACCGTTTCGAAGGCCAATGCTTTGTTCTCATTGTCCTCATTGGAACTTCCCCAAAAGACCGTGCGGTCATCGTTGAGATGGAAGTTCAACGCGTCTTTGCCCTCGACTTCGAGCTCGCGGACTTGGGCACGAATCTCCGGCGGCAACGCAGCCACGGCTTCGACGGCATCGGCCATTTCTTCCGAACCAGATTCCAGATCACCAGTCAGCTCCACCGAGTCTTCTGGCGGAGTGTCAATGACGAACTCATTGCCGGAAGCATCGATGAGGTGATCACCATCGCGGTCCTTACGGAAGGCCACTGCTTCGCGCTCCTGCAGCTCCACCACGAGAGTGTTGGGCAGCGAACGCGACACCGTTGCCGAGGCCACCCACGGGTGCTGCGCTACCCCAGTGGCGGCGTCATGCACATCGACGCGCACGAGGTTGCTCTCCAGCTCCACGCCGGTCATCTCTTCGACTTCTTCGACCGCCAAGTGCTGGTTACCGCGTACGTCGAACTGGTTGACCTTAAAGACAGGCGTTGCCCACACCACGGCCACAGCAACGACTGCGATACCGAGGATGACACCGATGATGGAGATCCATAGCTTCTTCGACCCTGGCACAGTGCTTAAGCCCTTAGCTCGTCGAGGATTTCAGCGGCCAGCATCGTCACCGAGCCAGCGCCAATGGTCAGCACAATATCGCCGGGTTTGACCAGCTCCACGACAGTGCTTGGTGCCGCAGAGAAGTCCGGCTCAAAGCGCACTGGCATGTCCTCTGGCATCTTGTCGGTAATAATCCGCGAGGTAATGCCTTCGACTGGTTGCTCACGAGCACCGTAGATGTCGAGGACCACGGCGGCATCGGCAAGCGAGAGCGCCTGCGCAAACTCCTTGTCGAACTCCATGGTGCGGGAGTACAGGTGCGGCTGGAAGCACGCAATCACGCGCGCACCCTTGCCCTCTGCGGCAGCCTTATCCTGTGCCGCTCGCAGCACCGCGCTGACCTCAGTTGGGTGGTGGGCGTAGTCGTCGTAGACACGCACCGCCGGACCACCGTTGATCTCCACGGCACCGCGGTACTCAAAACGACGGCGCACGCCGTTGAAATCGCTCAGGCCCGCAGCCAGTTCGTCGACATCCGCACCGCTCAAAGCACCCGCCAGCAACGCCGCCAGCGAGTTGAGCACCATGTGGTGGCCTGGGATCTGCAGCTCATAGGAAATCTCCTGCGCATCCTGCCCCGGCAGGGCCAAACGCACGCGCACCGAAGTGTTCTCCCCAGAGATTTCCTCGCCCAGTAGCTGCGCTGCGACTGGAATATCGGTGTGCTCATGGCTGCCGTAGCCCAACACCTGCACTCCGCGCTGAGCCGCCTCAGCACCAATTTCTGCAGCATGCTCATCTTCCAAGCACACCACCAGGTAACCAGTCTCCGGTGTAATGCGGTCAGCAAAATCCGCAAAGACCTTAAAGTAGGCCTCCGCACTGCCGAAGTAATCCAAGTGATCTGGCTCGGCGTTGGTCAGCACCGCAATATCCGGGCTATAGCGCAGCAAGGACGCATCCGACTCGTCAGCTTCAGCCACAAAGGCCGGGCCGGTGCCGTGATGCGCATTCGTGCCCGCACGGTTGAGCTGGCCACCAATCGCAAAGGACGGATCCACACCGGCCTGCTGCAGGGCAGCCACCGTCATCGAAGTCGTCGAGGTCTTACCGTGAGTTCCAGCCAGCAGAATCTGCTGCTTGCCCGCCATGAGTTCAGCCAGCAGGTCCGAGCGACGAATCACCGGAATATCCTGCTCACGCGCAGCGGCCAACTCCGGGTTATCCTGCGGAATCGCCGCAAAGGACGTCACCACGACAGTCGGTGCCTCGCCAGCCTGCTGTAGGTTCTCCGCGGCATGCCCAATCGCGATGTGCGCACCCATGGCACGCAGGACCTCCACCGGGGTGGATTCCTTCACATCCGAGCCAGTCACCGTGCTTCCGCGCGCGACCAGAATACGCGCGAGACCCGACATGCCAGCGCCACCAATGCCCACCATGTGGACTCGGGACAGGTCATAGGATTGTGCAGCGTTCATTTACTTCTCCTCTGCCTCTTTAATGCGCTTTGCGATGCGGTCTGCCAAACGCTCGGCCACATCACCAGCCGGGCTATGCTGCGCGGCAATGCTCATATCTTGGTAACGCTCAGTATTGCCCAGAATGCCGTCGACTTCGTCCAGCAGACGCTGGGAATCAAAATCACCGTCGGCTACCTGCACGGCCGCGCCATGCTTGACCACTTCCCGGGAGTTCAGCGCCTGCTCACCGTTGCCATGCGGCAGCGGCACATAAATCGCCGGCACGCCCGCGGCACTGACTTCTGCCACGGTCATCGCACCCGAACGGCAAATCACCAAGTCAGCGACCGCCAGCGCCGATGCCATGTCATCAATGTATGGCAGCGGCACGTAGTGCTCGTGGGCTTCCGGGGCAGCATTCTTCTTACCGTAGGCATGCAGTACCTGGTATTTTTCGCAGAGCTTATCGATGCCCCCAGCAACCGCCGCATTAATACTTGCCGCACCCTGGGATCCACCAGTGACCAAAATGGTCGGGCGGTCACCCAGTCCCCACTTTTCCTTGGCCTTGGCCGCTACGGTTCCATCCGGGTCTTCACCCAAACCGGGACGCACCGGAATACCCACGACGTCGCCGGGCATACCGGAATCCTGCTGGGCATTCAGACCAATACCGCCCATGCGCACGCCCAACTTGTTGGCCATGCCAGCCAGCGCGTTGGTTTCCAGTACGTAATAAGGCACTCCCAGCGAGCGGGCTGCCAAGTATGCAGAGGCTGCCACATAGCCACCGGTACCGAAGACGACATCGGCCTTGGCCTCCTTGATGACCTTGCGGCTCTCGCGCACCGACTTCAAGATGCGAAAAGGCAGCTTAAACAAATCCAGATTAATCTTGCGCGGTACTGGAACCGGAGTAATAAGTTTCAGCTCCACCCCGCGGGCCGGGATGATATCGCTTTCTAAGCCCTTCGGGGTGCCTAGGGCGATGACCTGCGCAGCATGACGATTGCGCAGTGCCTCGCCTACTGCGAGTGCGGGTTCAATATGTCCGGCGGTGCCGCCACCTGCGATGACGACAGAAATGGGGGTCGAATTCATGCACTACAGGCTACCAGCGCAACCGCTGTAGCTAGCGCTCGCCGCGCCTGCGCTGCGAACGCGCTGCACCCGATCCGCTACGGCCTCCCGCACGGTAATCCGGACGCGGTGCACGACGTGGTCCACCCGCGCGTCGCGAAGGGTCTCGGCTTTCCCCGCGTCCAGCACCAGCTGCAGAGCTACGCCTCGACGACGTGCGCTCTCCCCTACTTTCGGTGGCCGCGTTTCGTTCGGTTACCGGTCGTCGACCGGTAACCGGCTGGCCGAAGCGTCGCTCGCGGTCGTAGCCGCGGTTCTGGCCGCTGCGGGTGGCGGTACGTGCGCCGGCTGGGGCGGAGTGCTTGCCGGTCTGCTTTGGTGCGGCGGTGGCAGTCGGCTCGCCGATGCCCAGGATGCGGTCCATGAACGGGCGGCCGTAGTTCTGCATGGCGGAGATGTTTTCTGGTTCGTGGCGGGCGACGTTACACAGGATACCCATCGAGGCAATCGTGATAATCGCTGCGGTACCACCGGCGGAAATCATCGGCAGCTGAATACCAGTCACCGGCAGCAGGCCGACGACGTAGCCGATGTTGAAGAAGGCCTGGGTGACAACACCAAAGGACAGGGTGGCAGCCAGCAGGGCCTGGAATTGGTTCTGGGCGTTGCGTGCGGTACGCAGACCGAAGTAGCCGAGCGCTGCGAACAGCAGGATGACCAATGCGCCGCCCCACAGGCCGAGCTCCTCACCGACGATGGCGAAGACGAAGTCGTTTTTCGCCTCCGGCAGGTAGAACCACTTCGCACGCGACTGGCCGAGACCAACGCCGGTGGCGCCGCCATCGGCAAGCGATAAGAAGCCCTGGTAGGCCTGGAAGCCGGTGCCCTGGGTGTCTTCGATGTTGCCGCGCAGGGCATCAAAGTAGGTGTGGAAGCGGTGCGAACGGAAGCCGCCGCCAACAAAGACTGCGACCAGGCCGAGTGCCGCCAAGACCGCAACGACTGCTGGCACGCGCCAGTTCACGCCCGCGAAAATCAAGGTGATGACCACAACCAGTGCGAACGACATCGCCATGCCCAAGTCGCCCTGAGCGACGATGAGCAGGAACATCGCACCCGCGACCAGCGAGTACATCATGAACGGATCGCTAATCCGGAAAGACTTGTGCTGCTTATCCGCCAGCGCCGTCGCACCGTACAAACCCACGGACACGCGGGCGAGCTCTGATGGCTGAATTGACAGCGGGCCAATGAGGATCCAGGACTGCGAGCCGACCTCATCGCGACCCGCACCGATGCCTGGAATCAGCACCAAAATCAGCAAGATCACTGATGCCAACAGCAACCACGGCACAAGTTTGCGCAGCGAGTGCGGCGAAATCTTGAGCATCACCCAGAACAGGAACAAACCTGCGCCGACCATGATGCACTGGCGGATGGCTTCCTGCCATACGCCACCGGTTTCAGTCAGCGAGGTCGCCATGGACGCCGAAAACGCCATGACCACGCCGATACCAATCAGCGAGAAAATAATCGTGCGCAGGGCAAAGTAATCCAGTCCCGCGATACCCCGAATGGTCTTGAGGTTTTCGCGCACGCTGGAGTTCTTCTTCTTATCTGAAGAGGGCTTAGTCGCAGTCATGTGTTACTCCTCAGCGCACTTGCACGTTCTTAGCAGCCGCAGCGAACATGTCGCCACGCTGTGCCATTCCGGTATACATATCCAACGATGCCGCAGCCGGGGCCAAAAGCACGGTATCGCCAGCCACGGCGTGTTGCACCGCCGCAGCCACAGCCGCATCCATCGCTTCCTGCGGGTCAGTGCTATCAATCACCGTGACAGGAACATGCGGGGCGTGCTGGGCAAGGGCATCGGCAAGCAGCTGCCTATCGATGCCCAACAGCACCACCGCACGCAACTTCGGCGCATGGGCACGCACCAGATCGTCGACCTCCGCGCCCTTGAGCTGACCACCGGCCACCCACACGACGCTATCGACACCGCGCAGCGCCGCATCAGCAGCATGCGGGTTCGTGGCCTTGGAATTGTCAATAAAGTCAATGCCGTTAGCGCTGTGCACCACTGCACCGCGATGGCCCGACACCGTATAGGCCGCCAGTCCTTCAGCAATCGATTCCGGTGCCGCTCCAGCTACCAACGCAACCGTCGCCGCGGCTGCCGCATCCAGCACGCCTGCCAGCCCGACTGGCTGAATTCCTTCAGCACTAGCTAGGTCAACAGAGCCTTGCTTGCCGATGCCCTCAGCCACCAACTGGCCTTCCAAGACACCGACTTCGCCGTCCTTGGGCGCCTCGGCGCTAAAGCCATAGGTGTTTTTGGCGAGGGTTCCCTCGTCGCGGAGCTTCTGTGCAATCTCTCGGACGTGTTCGTCGCCCAGCCCAATCACCGCATTCTCACCGGACAAAGCTTTAGCTTTGTCCGCGGCATAAGCATCAAAGCTGCCGTGCCAGTCAATGTGGTCTTCGGCCAGGTTCAGCACCGCGCCGACATCTGGAGTCAGCTCTTCCGACCAGTGCAATTGGAAGGAGGATAGTTCTGCGACCAGGATGTCGATGCGTGGGGTGGCGGACAGGGCATCGTAAAGCGAGATACCAATATTGCCCACTGCCTGGGCGCGCTTGCCGGACCGGGCCGAATCGGCGTCCATGATGGCCGCGAGCATGCCAGTCGCCGTGGTCTTGCCGTTGGTGCCGGTGACCACCAACCAGGTACGTGGCTTACCGAAGACCTCAGCGCGGTCGAGCAGGTAGGCCAACTCGACGTCGCCGATAACTTCGACGCCTGCGTCCTGCGCCGTAGTCAGCAACGGTGCGTCGGGGCGCCAGCCGGGCGAGGTCACAACCAGGCCCCAGTCGGCGGCCTTCTGCTGTGCCTCGGCAACCGAGATGCAGGTAGCCTTCTCCCCTGTTGCTTCGCGGACCTTGTCGAGTGCTGCCGCGTTGTCGTCGGCGACGGTGACCGGTACTCCCAGTTCTGCCAGCACGCGCGCGGCACCGAGGCCGGAGACACCTGCACCGGCGACTAGTACTGCGCCGCGGCGAAGTTGCGAGGGAAGATTCTGGGAGGTCATGACAAGTCCTTAAATTCCAATACCTGACTGGACGAGCCAGTCACCGTAGAAGAGTGCAACACCAGCGATAGCGGCCATGCCGGCCAGCAGCCAGAAGCGCACGACGACGGCGGTTTCTGGCCAGCCGCCATTTTCGAAGTGGTGGTGAATTGGCGCCATGCGGAAGAAGCGCTTGCCGGTGCTGCGGAAGACGACAATCTGAATAACGACAGAGACGGTTTCCATCACGAAGATGGCACCGATGATGATCATCAGCAGCTCAGTGCGGGTCGTCACCGACAGACCGGCCACCAGACCGCCGAGTGCGAGGGAGCCGGTATCGCCCATGAAGATTTTCGCCGGTGCGGCATTCCACCACAGGAAGCCCAGGCAGCCGCCCAGACCAGCAGCGGCCAGCACGGACAAGTCGAGCGGGTCGCGGACCTCGTAGCAGCCAGCGACGAAGTCACCCGGCTGGCAGGAGTTACGGAACTGCCAGAAGGTAATCAGGGTGTAAGCACCCATAACGAATGCGGTAGTACCTGCAGCCAGGCCATCCAGGCCGTCGGTGAGGTTGACCGCGTTCGACCAGGCGGCGATCAGCAGGTACATGAAAATTAGGAAGATAATCGTACCGATGACCGCACCGCCGACAGCGATGTCGAAGGTCTCCAGATCACGAATAAACGACAGGTTGGTCGACGCCGGAGTCAGACCATCTTCGTCCGGGAACTGCAGCACCAGCAGAGCAAACGCCAGTGCGAGGGCCAGCTGCCCCAGCAGCTTCGCGGTCTTGTTCAGACCGAGGTTGCGTGCCTTAAACAGCTTGATGAAGTCATCGGCAAAGCCCAGACCACCCAGGCCCAGAGTCAGGCCGAGGACCAACAGGCCGGAAGCGGAAAAGCCGCCGGTGCCGGCAATGGTTCCGTAGATGCCCACCACGATGTAGGCCACCGTGATACCCAGCAGGATCGACAACCCGCCCATCGTCGGGGTACCCCGCTTACGCAGGTGCGACTTCGGACCGTCCTCGCGGATTTCCTGTCCCTTGCCCACGCTGGAGAAGTAGCGGATGAGCATCGGGGTCGTGAAGATAGCGACGAGGAAACTCACGACTCCGGAAACAATAATCTGAGTCACTTTGCGGAGATCCTTCTACTTTCTAGGGTTGTGGGTTTCGGTTAATTGCTCGGCAACCTCCCAGAGGCGCTGGGCATTAGAGGCTTTCACCAGAACGACATCGCGCAGCGTGCGCTGTGCCCAGTCCTCTACCCCAGCAGGTGCGTGGCGCAGGATGTCTTCGACCTGCGCTGCAGCTTCTGCCGTGGAGTGAGCAACCGTTGTAGTTATACCCCGTGCTTGTGCTGCGTTAGCCATCGCCCGGGTATTAGCACTGTCGCCAAAAGCGATTAAGTGATCGACGTGGTACTTCGACAGCTCTGCACCGAGTTCACTATGCGCGCCCTGGGCATCAGCACCCAGTTCGCCCATTTCACCGAGCACAGCAATCGCACGCGCATCCGGACGCGCAGCACGGGTATAGGCCAGTGCTGCGATGGCTGCACGCATCGATTCCGGATTGGCATTGTACGTATCGTCAATAACCGTCACACCATCGCGTCGGCTGAGCACATCCATGCGGTGCTCAGAGCAATTCCGATGCCCCGACAGCGCCTGGGCAACCTGCTTGACCGACAGACCAGACTCAATCGCTGCAGCGGCTGCCGCCAGCGCATTAGAGACCTGGTGGGCGCCGAAAACCTGCAGCTGGACCGGCTCCGGGTCCGCGTGTGGGGTGTGCAGTTGGAAGGAAGCGCGGGCGACATCGTCAAGCTGGATGTTCGTCGCATAGTACTGCGCCTGCGGTGCCGGGGTCGGTGCGGCCGAGTAGTAGACCACCTTGGCCTGGGCGCGCGTGGACATCGCAGCGACGAAGGCATCGTCAGCATTAAGCACTGCCACGCCACCGTCTGCTTCCGACGGCAGCGCCTCGACGAGCTCGCCCTTGGCCTGCGCGATGTTCTCACGCGAGCCGAACTCACCTAAGTGCGCCGTACCTACGTTGAGCACCACGCCAATGCGCGGGGCGGTGATGTCAGTCAGGTGACGGATGTGCCCAATACCGCGTGCGGACATCTCCGCGACCAGGTACTGGGTGTCTTCCGTACAGCGCAGCGCGGTATGCGGCAGACCGATTTCGTTGTTGAAAGAACCAGCGGGTGCCACGGTCTCCCCTGCTGCGCGGAAGATGGTGGCAATCAGGTCTTTGGTCGAGGTCTTGCCGGCCGAACCGGTGACACCGACGATCTGCAGGCCGTCTTCTTCTACCAGGCGCTGGGTGACCGCCCGGGCAAGATCCGACAAAGCACCCACGACTGCGGCAGCCGAGCCGTCGCCATCGTTTGCATAAATATCCGCGTTTGCGCCCTCGCCTTCCAGGCGGCCCTTCGGGCTGACGACAATCGCAGGAACGCCGACCGGGCGCGCAGCGAGTACCGCTACTGCGCCCTGCTCGATGGCGGTTTCCGCGAAGTCATGGCCGTCGACGCGGGCACCGGGTAATGCCACGAACAGCCCGCCGTTGCCGACCTTGCGGGAGTCAAACTCCACCCCGCCGGTGACCTGCTGCTGCGGGTCCTCGACGCTATCTAGTGTGCCGCCGGTAATACGTGCAATATCTTCTAAAGTCACAGCGATCATGTAGTTAGTCCTTCGTCCCTGCGCTTGTGGTGTACCCGCGTGCCTCCAGCGCGCGAGCTAATTCCTCGTGGTCATCAAAATGGTGTGTTTCTGTTCCGACTAGCTGGCCTACCTCGTGGCCCTTGCCCACGACGATAATCGCATCACCTGGTCGTGCCCACTCGACAGCAGCATCGATAGCTGCCGCGCGCGAACCTTCCTCGCGGACTTCGGCGCTGCTGTCGGCTTCCTCGGCACCCTTGCGGACTGCGGCGCGAATTTGCGCGGGGTCCTCAGTGCGCGGGTTGTCGTCGGTGACCACCACAAAGTCCGCACCTTCAGCTGCCGCAGCACCCATCAGCGGACGCTTGCTGGAATCACGATCACCACCGGCACCGACGACGATGCCAATGCGGCCACCGTCCTCCCCAAGTTGCTCACGCAGGGTCTCCAGCACAGCAGTCACTGCCGCCGGCTTGTGCGCGTAATCCACCACTGCCACGAAATCCTGGCCGCGGTCAACGCGTTCCATGCGTCCTGGCACGGCGACCTTTTCGATGCCTTCTAAGAAAGTCTGGGTGTCCACGCCGACGCTGGCAGCCAACCCGGTCGCGAGCGCGGCGTTGGCGATGTTGAACTCGCCGGGCATCGGCAGGCGGAAGGTGTAGTTTTTATCCGCCAGGGTCAGCTCCACATGCTGGGCGCCGGTGACTTCGGTATCCAGCTGGTGTGCGGAAATCTCCGCCTCAGCTTGGGTGCTTCCGGTGCGCACGCGCTGCATCGGCAAGCCTTCCTGCTTAACGATGTCCACCATGCGGCCACCCCAGTCATCATCCACACAGATGACCGCAGCTTCCGCGGCTTGCTCGCCGCGGAATAGACGTGCCTTGGCAGCGAAGTACTCTTCCATCGTCGGGTGGAAGTCCAGGTGGTCCTGGCTTAAGTTGCTAAATCCACCAACAGCAAAGCGGGTGCCCTGCACACGGCCCAGTTCGAGTGCGTGGGAGGAGACTTCCATGACCACGTGGGTGACACCTTCGTCTTTCATCTGCGCGAACAGCTGCTGCAGGGTCGGCGCTTCAGGCGTGGTGAGCGTCGTCGGGACCGGCTCGCGGTTAATGCGGGTACCGGTCGTGCCAATCAGGCCGACCGAGTAGCCGGCGTGCAGCAAACCTGCTTCGAGCAAGTAGCTGGTCGTGGTCTTACCGGAAGTACCGGTAATCGCGATGACGGTGAGGTCCTTGGTGGAGTGACCGTAGATTTCAGCGGCAATCAGGCCGAGTACTGCGCGGATGTCTTCAACTTCAATGATGGGGCGGGTCTCGCCGGAAGACTGCAGGATTTCGACGCCGGCGACATCGGAAAGTATTGCTCTTGCTGGAGTATCCCCGGCAAACTGTGCGCCATGCACGCGGGTGCCCGGAAGGGCGGCAAAAAGCGCGCCTTCGGGAAGTTTCTTGGAATCCAGGCCGCAGTCGCTGACCGTAATATCGCCGTCACCGATGACCCGGCCGCCGGCGAGTTCTGCAAGCTGTCGAATAGTCGTTGCCATTTCTCTGCTCTCCTTACTCGCGCAGGGTCAGGCGCGGGGCTGGGTCGGTGGTCGGGATGTTGTCGCGGTTGAGCAGCCAGCTAGCGATGTCCTTAAACACCGGGGCTGCCGACTGTCCACCAGAACCGTCATCGTTGACGCCGGTTTCTGGTTCATCCAGCATGACCGCGACCACGAAACGCGGGTCATTAGCCGGGGCGATACCAGCAAAGGTAATCCAGTACGCGGAGTTGGAATAACCGCCGGTATTCGGGTCTACCTTCTGCGCGGTACCGGTCTTGCCGGAAAGCTCGTAGCCTTCGATGTTGTTACCGGCTGCGGTACCGTTCTGGATTCCCGCGGGGTCGTCCTGGAAGACACTGCGGAACATATCCACGGTAGTCTTCGCAGTCTTTTCCGAGACCACGCGGGTGGTCTTTGGTTCTTCTTGCTTTTCTTCTTCGCCGTTAGCGCCTTCGACCTTGTCGATGATGCGCGGCTCGATGCGCTCACCACCGTTGGCCAGTGCCTGGTAGACACTTGCCATCTGCAGGGTGGTCCAGGACTGGCCCTGGCCAATCGGGAGGTTCGCGAACGTACCGCCAGACCACTGCTCTAATGCGGGCACCAGGCCGGTGGATTCGTTCGGCAGCTCAATGCCGGTGGCAGAACCCAGGCCGAACTTCTCCAGGTACTCGGAGTACTTTTCCTGGCCGAGCTTCTCCGCAATCATCAGCGTGCCGACGTTGGAAGACTTACCGAAGATACCGGTGGTCGTGTACGGCTCCACACCGTGTGCCCACGCGTCGTTGACGGTAACCCCAGCCATGTCAATGGAACCGGGCACCTGGTGGACTTCATCTGGGGTGGTTGCGCCTTCTTCAAGCGCGGCGGCAGCGGTAATGACCTTGGCCACCGAGCCTGGCTCATAGGGGTGGGAAATCGAGGGGTTTTCGAAATCCTTGCCGTCTTCGAGCTGCTTTTCGATGTCCTTGTTCGGGTCAATGGTGCCCGAGTTCGCCATCGCCAGTACCTCGCCGGTGGCAACGTCGAGGACGACTGCCTCGCCGTTTTCTGCCTTAGAGTTGGCCACGGCCTTTTCGATCTTCTGCTGCACGTAGGTCTGCAGGTCCAGGTCCAGAGTCAAGGTGACGTTCTTGCCATCGACCGCTGGCACCTCATCTCGAAGCGTGCCCGGGATGGGCTGGCCGTCGGTGGAAACATCCTCGGTGGAGCGGCCATCGATGCCGGTGAGCGAACCGTCGCCAGATGCTTCAAAACCGAACTGGCCCTGGCCGTCCATGGAGACCTTGCCGATCACGTTTTCAGCAATCGCACCATTCGGATACTGGCGAATATCCTGGTGGTCGGCAGCGAGACCGTGGAATTCCTGGGAAATCTCCACGGCAACATCCGGGTCGAGGTTGCGCACGAGCACCTCGTATTCGGTATCGGCGTTGAGCTTGTCCATGATCTGGTCGTCGTCGACGTCGTCGGTATCCACTCCCGCGTCCTTCATTATGCGCGGGATGCCATCGGCCATTGCTTCCAGGCGCTTGTCCAGCTCGTCGTCGAGGTAGTCCTTGCGCTCATCTTCGGACTTGCCGCCCCAGATACCTTCGGAGCGGGCTTCGAGTTCGGCTTGCTCGCGCAGCTCCGAACGCAGGCGCGTCGGCGACACAGTCAGGGAGCGGGCCTGCATGGTGTAGGCCAGGCGCTGGCCTTCGCGGTCGACGACCTCACCGCGGCGGGCAGGTTCGATGTACACGCGGGATCGCTGCGCTTCCGCCTTAGCGGCCAGGTCCGGGCCCCAGGCGAGCTGCACCCATGCCAAACGGCCGACGAGAACCAGCAAAATCACGCCCAGGATCGCCACAACAATGTTGATGCGCTGGGCCATCAATTCCTTCTGCCGCGGGTTGGCCTTGACCCTGCTGGCAGGCTTCGGAGCTGCTGCTTGACGATGCCCCTGGTGCCCCGCCCTAGCAGAACCAGCCACGCCGGCGCGCTGTGGCCGGGATCCGCGCGGATTACGCCCTCCGCCGCGATTCGGTGGTGTCACTGAGCTAGGTCACCTTTCTAGAACATCGTGTCAGGTAAAGGCCATGTAGGTTCTACACCGCCTAGTTGGAGTACGGAGCCTGCAACGGCTGGGCCGGTGCGGCATCGTCAGCCGCGTCGGCATCGTCAGTGCTGCCCTCACGGTCCTCGTCGTCAGACTGTCGCGCGTTCTGCTGGCCCTGCGGTACCGCAGACAGCGAATCGGACACGTCCGAGGTCTCGTTCGGGTCACTGGATGCTCGTCCCGGGCGGACGGGTTCTCCATTCACATCGATGATAGATTCTGTAGCTCCATCCGCCGGGCGCTGTTCGTTAATGTCGCCATTTTCATTAACTTCCACCACGCCGGGCTGCACCGGAACGGCCATGTTCATGTCATTGGCGCGGCGCGCGACATCAGCCGAAGAACGCACGTTCTCCAAATCGCGATTGAGCGTTTCGACCTGGTTGCTCAGCTGGGATTCCTGGACAGTGAGCTGCTGAATCTTGAAGGTCTGTGCCGTGGACAGACCAGATAGCCACATCGCGACGGCCACACCAGCGATGACCATGCCAATCGCGATGACCGCCAGGCGGAAAATCGCCGGGTCCTTGCGCGGCGGGCCCATCCGGCGACCGCGGTAGCTGACAACCTGCTTGGAACCTAAACGCTTGTTGCGGCGCTGCGGGACCTCCGGGCGATGAACCCTGCGGCTAGGACGCGTCGGAGTCGTCGACTGCGCACCGCGACGCGGACGCTCCAGCAGACCAGTGCCTGCTCCGCCGTCTGCTCCGGTGGTGAAATCTCGGCTGGCGCCCATGCTGCGTTTGCCCTCTCTGTCGCGATTTCGATTGGTGGTGTCAAAAGTTGATGTCGGACTCATCGCGCACCTCCCGGTGGGCGAAACTCCACGTCGCCGTCGAGTCTTTCGATAGCGCGCACGCGCACCGACGCCGCACGCGAATTCTCTGCGATTTCTTCCTCGCTGGCCTTTTCCGACCCACGAGTCACGGTCTTAAACTGCGCAGCGGTACCCGGCAGATCCATCGGCAGGCCTGCAGGAGTCTTCGAGGTGGTCAGTTCCTTGAACGCACGCTTAACGATGCGATCCTCCAACGACTGATAACTCATAAACACCGCACGACCGCCAACGCTCAGCGCGTTGGCGATGACGGGGAGGACCTGTTCAATCGCCTCGAGCTCGCGGTTGACCTCGACGCGCAGCGCCTGGAAGGTGCGCTTTGCCGGGTGTCCTCCGGTACGGCGTGCCGCAGCCGGAATCGTCGCGTAGAGCAACTCCACCAAGCGCGCGGAATTCTCAAAAGGCTCCTTCTCGCGCTCTTTGAGAACCGCAGAAGCAATCTTGCCGGCGAAACGCTCATCGCCATAGACCTTGAGCACGCGTGCCAAGTCACCATGCGAGTAGGTATTCAGCACCTCTGCTGCAGTAATGCCCTTGCTCGGATCCATGCGCATATCCAGCGGCGC
Organism: Corynebacterium camporealensis; assembly: GCF_000980815.1. Lineage (NCBI taxonomy): Bacteria > Bacillati > Actinomycetota > Actinomycetes > Mycobacteriales > Corynebacteriaceae > Corynebacterium > Corynebacterium camporealensis. The sequence goes on from NZ_CP011311.1 coordinate 1,660,443, forward strand.
ATCCTGCGCATACGCAAACCCGCGCTCTGCCTGGTCCAGCTGCATCGACGAGACACCGAGATCAAAAAGCGCGCCAGCGATTCCGTGCTCGCGCGCTACCTCAAAAACGTCTCCATCACCTTGCGTGATGGCGACCCCCAAATCGTCGAAACGGGCATTGACCGGTGTAAAGCGCTCACCGAATTTCTCCAGGCGCTTAGTTGCCTGCTTCAGCGCTGCCTTATCGCGGTCAATGCCAATCACGCGCGCCTGCGGGAACTCATTCAAGAAATACTCGGTGTGCCCGCCGGCGCCGAGGGTGCCGTCGATGATGATGGCGGCATCGGCAAGCATGTGCACGGGTGCAGAAAGCAAATCTGCCATGCGTTCGCGCATGACAGGGACATGGCCATGGTTAGCTGCAACGTTATAGTTGACCATGAGGACCACGCCCCCTTCCGCTAGAGATAAAAATTGAGTGCGTATAGAGCCCTGTCCGAGGCAGGTTTCTGATGTCGGGGAAGTACACCAGAGCATCCACCTCGGGCAGAGTCCGTACACGCACTCTTCGCTTAACGATGCCGCCCTAAAGCAGCCCAGCAAGTACGTCATCGGCATCTGCTGCCGAGTAAGCATCTTCAGTTTGTGACTGGTATTCAGCCCAGGCGGCTGCGTCCCAAATCTCCAAAAAGTCGACTGAGCCGACCACCACGCACTCCTTCGACAAACCCGCATACTCGCGATGACCTGCCGACAACGTAATACGACCATTGCCATCCGGCCTTTGCTCATCCGCACTTGCTGCCAAGTTACGAATAAACGCACGAGCCTCCGGATTCGTACGCGAGACAGCCGCCGCCTTTCTGGCCCTTTGAGCGAACTCCTCGCGCGGATACACCGCCAACGAGTGGTCCTGCCCTTTGGTGACCATCAGGCCGCCAGCTAGTTCGTCACGAAACTTCGCCGGGAGCGTGAGGCGTCCTTTGTCATCAAGTTTTGGAGTGTAGGTTCCCAGAAACATCCCGGGACCACCTTTCCTCAACTTGCGACATCCGGATTCCTCGGAAGCGAACAGGCACCACACCTCTCCGCTGCGCCCCACTCTACCCCACTTTCCCCCACCGGGGACACTTAGCGCGGCGTGTTACGTTGATGTAATTTTTGAAAACCCTGGTAGAGCCTCGAAATTGCGGTGGGGGAAATTCCCCGGCAGGTCTTGACAAGGGGTGAATTGTGAGGCGATTTTAGTAACTTAGCTGAGATTTGGGATGTCTTCTGTTACTAACGCACAGTGCCGGGGGTGCCGTGGTGGGGGAAAGTGGGGAATTTTTAGATGAGTAGATCCCCTCTCTGGTTAGACTGCCGAAATGGCCAAAAGGATCCGAAAATTTCGAAAATGAGAACAATCCCACAAACCGTTGCCTACCTGCGGAAACGCGGCTACTGTGACGGGCATGACACAGTTTGCATCCCCCACCGCAGCCCGGCACACCGGGCTCGACATGCTGCGCGATAGCCTGCGCTCGCCCGGCATGGTTGCGGAGGTGCTCGATTTATCCCTGCGCGAAGTCAAGCGCTGGGCCACCCTCGCGCACGTCTATTTCGGCGCGACGAAGTTCACCCGCAAACAAGACGATGCCCGGCTGGCTGCCGAGGGCTACTCCATCTCTCGACTGGTCCACATCGACCGCTTTGCCCGGCGTGCTGCCACCCCTGCGCGCCAGTGGGAATTTCGCTTAGAGCTGTTGCGCTTTTCCGGCAGCGTGGACGAGATGATTACTTATGCCAAGACTCGTCAGGAGAATTATGTCGAGCCCCGCTCCCCCGAGCGCGGCGTGAGTATCACCCAGCACGACGAGAACATCTGGAGCCTGCACATTCGCGATGAGGCCTCTCGCATTGCGCAGCTGCGCAAGACGCTGGATGCTGCAGCACCGAAGGACGAGTCCATTCCGCGTGCTCGCCGCCGCGCCGACGCCTTTTGGGAACTGGTCAACAGCCAGTCCACGTTGGTCGAGCCGGCCTATCGCACGGTCATTGCTATCGGACTAGAGGAGTTCTTCCAGATCATCGCCGGCAAGGGCGATGAGGTAAAGCTCGGCTGCTCTGATGGCACGATTATGACCGGTGCGGACTGGCTCGCCCACCACCTAGCAGGGCACTTGGGCGAGGACATCTTCGCCGGACTTTTCCACCCGGTGGCCGGGCCGGTGAATCTCTACCGGACGCGCTCGGCGAGTTTCAAACAGCGCCTCATGGCCATTTCCGAACAGCTCGTCTGCGCCTGGGAGGACTGCAAAGAACCCGGCGATAACTGCGAGGTCCACCACATCGTCGCCCACAACCGCGGCGGAGAGACCACCCCGACCAACCTGACGATGTTATGCCGCTACCACAACGGGCTTATCGGCAGCATCGACCCCAATAACCTGCCGAAACATCCCGGCGCGCCGAACTATCCGCACCGCGGGTGGATAAGTAGAGAAAACGGCCACGTGGTCTACCACCCACCGGGCAGAAAACCGCCGCGGACCAACCCGCATCCGGTCAGCCAGCTCGGCGCGATGCACCTCATCTAGCCTTCAAAGCACAACAAAGCCCCACACCTAACAAAGGTGCGGGGCTAAACGTGCGAGCTTTTAACGCTCTTCAAAGCGACGACGGAAATTCTCTTCCATCTTGGAGCTGACTCCACCCTGCTTGGAGGAGGAGCGCTGCTTGTTGCTCTTCTTCGACGACTTGGCGGACTTGTTGGACTTAGACGAGGAAGAATCCCCGCGCAGCATCCATACGCCAGCGCCGAACATCAGCAAGAAGCCGAGTACGGACAGTGCGACAAACCACAGGCTTTGCTGCGCAAGCGCCACGCCGCCAATCATGACGACCAGGCCCAGCACAACCAGTGCCACACCGCGCAGCGTGATTGCTCCGCCGCCGTCGCCGCCAAAACTCGAGGAGGATTCGGATACGGAGGCGCCAAACTTGGGGTCATCGGCAAGCAATGACCGCTCAATTTCTCGGAGAGCGCGCTGCTCCTGCTCGGAAAGGGACATTGTTCCTCCAACTTAGGGTCGGGCACAGAGATGAGGGTTTACACCTATACAACGCCCAGAGTAATCACTTAGTTCCCGTAAATACAGCTATCCTAAAAATCAGGTGCACTCGCAAGGATTTAAGCAACCAGCGAGCCGAAACCAATCTCGGCTTCCGTGGCATCGATAAAGCGCGCCACCAGGTCTAACAGCGACCACACCAGCGCTTCATCAGGCATATCATCCAGGCCGGTCGCCACACGCGAACGCGGACGAGAATAAGCCTTAAATTCTTTCGCCCACTCTTTGTCTGTGGCAGAAACCAAAGCCAAACGCTCCCAAGCACTCGACGGCAGCCGGCGACGCTTCGCCACAGCAGAAACCGCCACGCGCGCACCCGCAGTGCGCAGACCCGCCTGGTAGGCATATTCCAACGCCTCATCCCACTTGGCCTCAGCAGCACAACCTTGTGCCCGGCGCAGGAGGTCCTGGGCCTGGAACAAGAAACGATCGCGCTTGCCTGCCGGACCACCCGTGAACTTGGACTGTGCGGAAATAATCTGTGCCATGACCTGCCTCCTTTTCTTCTGACTTACAACCTAAAAGCCGATCCGGACATCCTAACTTCATTTTAGCTCATGTGTTCGAATATTTCTTCGAAAATCCTGCGCACAGAACTTATTGCGGCACCTTTCAGTTTTTGCTGTGATAGATACTGTGACTTACGCAATCCGCCGCTTAACCCCCCGGGAGTTTTCACTGCTGGCTCCCCAGCTTGTCGATATCTACATCGAAGCCATGGACTACTCCCCCAGCATCCACGCCAAAAGTGTGCGCGGCTGGCGCAACGACATGCAACGCGCCGGCTTCCAGACTGTCATCGCCGAAGACGACACCGGCGTGGTCGGCATGGCCTATGGCTTTATCGGCTCCCCTGATACCTGGTGGGATCAGCAACTGCGCCGCGGATTAGTCAAAGAAGGCGGCCCTACTGCCGCCCAGGCCAAAGTGCTCCAAAACTACTTTGAGCTCGCCGAGATTCATGTGCTGCCCAGGTGTCAGGGACGGGGCATCGGCAAGCAATTAGCACAGAACCTGCTGTGGAATGCCCCCGCGCGGCATTGCCTGCTGTCCACCCCGGAAGTCGACGGCGAGCAGAACAACGCTTTCGGGCTCTACCGGCATTTAGGTTTCGTCGATTTTCTGCGCAATCTGCGCTACCCGGCCGATACGCGCGGTTTCGCCATTTTAGTCGCCACGCTGCCACTACACCCGAGGGTTGAGCAATCTCCGGAAAGCTAGACGGTATCGTAGCTACTGTGACTTTCCCGAATGTGCCCTCGCTTGCCGATGTCCCCTCCACCACCCAGGAGCTCTTATCTGAGTTCTTGGAGGCCCGGCGTCCTCAGGTCGCCGAGATTGGGCAGCCGGTTACGCAGGCAACGCAGTTTCTGGAAGATTTCGTACTCGGCGGCGGCAAGCGCATTCGTCCGCTGTATGCCTGGGCAGGTTTCATTGGCGCCGACGGTCTCGATGGCGACGAGGACCCGCAGGCCGTGTTGCGTGCTGCGGCATCCCTGGAGTTCATCCAAGCTTGCGCGCTGATTCACGACGACATCATCGACGCCTCCGATACCCGCCGCGGAAATCCGACCGTGCACCGCGGGGTGGCTGCGCTGCACTGGGAGGCCGGCTATCAGGGTTCGCCGGAGTTTTTCGGCCAGTCGGTGGCAATTTTGGTCGGTGACCTGGCTTTGGCCTGGAGTGAGGACATGCTGCAGGATTCCGGTCTCTCGGCTGCTGCGCTCCAACGCGTGCGCGAGCCGTGGCGTGCCATGCGCACCGAGGTTATCGGCGGCCAGCTGCTCGACATCACTTTGGAAGCTCAGGGCTCGGAGTCCGTTGAGCTGGCCGATGCGGTCAACCGCTACAAGACTGCCGCCTACACCATCGAGCGCCCGCTACACATTGGAGCCGCGCTTGCCGATGCCCCCTCCCACCTCATCGACGCCTTCCGCGGCTATGGGCGCGATATCGGCATTGCTTTCCAGCTCCGCGACGACCAGCTTGGCGTGTTCGGTGACCCTTCTGTTACCGGCAAGCCAGCTGGCGATGACCTGCGCGAAGGCAAGCGTACCGTGCTGCTAGCACTCGCGTTACAGGAACTCGACGAGAAGGACCCGTCTGCGGCTGCGACGTTGCGCGCTGGTGTGGGCAATGTGAGCGAGCCAGAAGAATTGGCGAAGTTGTCGCAGATTATTGAGGATTCGGGGGCTCCTGGGCTCATCGAAAAGCGTATTGCTCGGTTGACTGAGTCGGGGCTGAACCATCTGCGCGCAGCGGACGTCTCCGATGAGGTCACGGCGACGCTGGAAGAACTTGCCCACAAGGCCACGGCGCGGCGCGCGTAGAACGTCATGGATAAACGCAAGACGTATAGCTTCACAGTCCCCGGCGCGCTGCCGCTGGGCGTGTTCGGCTCAGTGGTGCTGTTGTTCGCGTCCTTTTCGGGGGGCGCGACGCGTAACCAGGGCGGGCTTTTAGAAGCTCTCAACATTGGCTTTTTGGCCTATGGCCACGGGCGCAACCTGGGCATGCTGGCCTATTGGATTGGCCTGATTGCGCTGGTGCTGGCGTGGGTGCTGGCGGCACGTCAGGTGATTGTGCCGCATCTGCGCGGTGAGATGCCCGATGCTTATCGACGCATCCGCACCATGCTCATCGCCTGGACTGCTCCCCTGCTGCTGGCTGCACCGCTGGCCTCGCGCGATGTGTACTCGTACCTGATGCAAGGTGCGATGGTCCGCGATGGCTTCGACCCCTATACGGAAGGCCCGGCAGTTAATCCGGGACCGTTCCTGTTGGAGGTCTCCCCGGACTGGCGTAATACGACGACTCCTTATGGCCCGCTGCACTTATGGATGGGCGAAGGGGTGACGCGCCTGGTGGGCGACAATGTTGCTGCCGGAATGATTGTCTACAAGGTCATCTCGGTGCTGGGCTTTGTGGGTATTGCGTGGGCGGTCACACGCATTGCGCGGAAGCTCGGCGGTAATGCGGCATTAGCGCTGTGGCTGGGCGTGGCCAATCCGGTGGTTGTGCTGCACTTGATTGGTGGCATGCACAACGAATCCACGATGGTCGCGTTGGTTTCTATTGGCCTGCTGGCTGCACTGCACCAGCGCTTCCACATCGCACTGATTCTGGTCGGTATTGCCGTGGCAATGAAGGCGACGGCACTGATTGCGATGCCGTTTATCGTCTGGTTGATGGTCCAGCACTATGCGGGCAAGGCGTCGTTTGCCAAGCAGGCAGGTGTGTTTGTGGTCTCCGGCATCGTGGCCGTGGTGGAGATTGTCATTGCGCTGGCGGTGATCACATGGGCCTCGGGGCTCACGTGGGGTTGGCTATCCGAGATTACCGGCAACTCGAAGGTCATTAACCCGCTGGCCGGTCCGACGCTGCTGACAGACATCATCGCGCCGCTGCTGCAGGTGATTAACCCGGATATTAGCTACAACGCGGTCCTGGAGGTCCTGCGCACCATCGCCACGGTCTTCATGCTGGTGGGCCTGGTGGCTGTGTGGTGGCTGAGCCGCCACAACGCGCGGACAGCGATTATGGGCACCGCGGCGGCCTACCAAGTGGCGTTTATTTTCAACTCGGTCACCCTGCCCTGGTACTACGTCTCGGTGTTGACGCTGCTGGGTACCTTCCGCCCGCCATCCTGGCTGATTAAGCTGGCCACCGGCGCCTCGGTCTTTATCGGCCTGGCCTTTGCCAGCGACGGCAACCACCAGCTCTACAACTGGTGGTGGGTCCTCGGCATGGCGATCGCTACGTGGTTTATCACCCAGTGGGCGCTTGCGGGGTGGCCGCAAGCGGGAGAAAAGGAAGACGAAAAAACTAAAAAGCCATCGCCTGCGCGCGCCGAATAACCTCGCGCGCCAAATGCCCGTGCAGGCCGTCAATCGGGCGGCCAGGCAAGGAATCGTCCTCGGTAAACAGGTGGGCCAGGATGGCTTCGTCGTCGTAGCCGCCATCGCTAAGCACTGTGATAACCCCGGTAACGTGCTTGGAAATGACGCCCTTGTCGTTGAAAAACAACGCCGGGACCAAGCGGGTGCCCTCCGGGTTGCGCCAGGCGATGAACTTGCGCGCATGCATCAAGTCATGGACGCGGGTAATGGGCAGGTCGAGTTTCTCGGCGACATCGGCAAGCGTGAGCATCTGCTCGCCGGCCAGCAGTTCTTCTAAGTTTTTCTCGCTAGTAGTCACAGACACCACCTTAACCCTGATTTCCCTTCGCGCTGGAATCAGCCATACTGGGGTGCATGACAAGGTTGGACGTAGGCGATATTCTCGAAGGCCGCTATCGGGTGGACTCCCCAATCGCAAAGGGTGGCATGTCCACGGTGTATCGCTGCGTAGATATGCGTTTAGGTCGTGCCGTGGCCGCGAAGGTCATGCATGAAGAGTTCGAAGACGACCCGGTCTTCGTCCAGCGTTTCGAGCGCGAGGCCAGGGCGATGGCGCGTCTGCAGCACCCGAATCTGGTCGGCGTGCATGACTTTTCTGCAGACGGCGAGCCGATTTATCTCATCATGGAACTTATCGATGGCGGCACCCTCCGCGAGTTGCTCGCCGAAGAAGGTCCCCTGCCTCCGTATGCGGCCATCGGCGTGATGCGCTCGGTGCTGGCTGGTTTGGACGAAGTGCACCGCACAGGCTTAGTGCATAGAGATATCAAGCCTGACAACGTGCTGATTACTTCTGGTAGCCGGGTGAAGGTCGGCGATTTTGGTTTGGTGCGTGTGAGCAATGCGCACGTCAACTCCGACCACATCGTGGGCACGGTGTCCTATTTGGCCCCGGAGCAGGTTACCGGTGAGGAAATCACGCCGGCTGCCGATGTGTATTCCGCCGGCATTGTGCTCTTCGAGTTGCTGACGGGAACGGTGCCTTTTAGAGGCGATACACCGCTGGAGCATGCGAAGGCGCGTTTGGAAGAGGATGTGCCGACGGCATCGTCACGCATTGACGGTGTTCCGCCGCTGGTGGATGAGTTGGTGGCCACGGCAACAGCGCGGGATCCGGAGATGCGCTTTGCCGATGCCGGAGAGTTTTTGGAAGCGCTGAACGATGTCGCGGTTGCCCTCCACCTGCCAGATTTCACCGTCCCGGTACCGCAGAACGCCGCGGCGGCGAGGACGGCTGCGCGTCCGACGAACTTTGCCGGTGTGGGCAATACGGAGGTCTTTAACGCCACGACAGCGATTCCGGCAGCACCTGATGAGGCGCCGACAGACATTCTCGATGAGGGCGAGACAGAAGTTTTTGCGCAAGAGGAGCCGCAACGCGAGGCGTTGAGCTTTGAGACGCGTTTTGATCCTCCGGCGGCGGCCCCGGCACCGATGCCGGCGCCTGCGCAGGAGTGGCGGGCGCCCAATGCGGGTCTTCCTGCACAACGCGAACAGGCCCTCCCTCCTACTGCGGAGGAAGAGCCTGCAGAAAAGCCAGTGACCAACCGAAGCGTGCTCAGCTTGGTGGCGTACCTGGCGGTCGCGGTGCTGCTGGCCTACGTGGTAGGCCTGGGCGCCTGGTGGTTCGGGTCGACCTGGTACGGCGCGACGCCGGCACTCTGGCGCTAGTTACGCAGCATCTCCGCAACCAGGAAGGCCAGCTCGAGGGACTGTTGGGTGTTCAGGCGCGGGTCCACGGCGGACTCGTAGCGGCCCGGCAGGTCGACATCGGTGATGTCCTCTGCGCCGCCCAGGCACTCGGTGACGTCCTCGCCGGTGAACTCCAGGTGCACGCCACCTGGGTGGGTGCCCAGGGAGCGGTGAACCTCGAAGAAGCCCTGGACCTCGTCGATGATCTTGTCGAAGTGACGGGTCTTGTAGCCATTCGATGCCGTAACAGTGTTGCCGTGCATCGGATCGCACTGCCAGACGACCTTGTGGCCAGATTCCTCGACGGCCTTGACCACTGGAGGCAGCACGGAGCGGACTTTGTCGTGGCCCATGCGGATGATCATCGTCAAGCGTCCCGGCTCCCGGTTCGGATCGAGGCGCTCGGCGTACTCGACGGCCTGCTCCGGGGTCACGCCCGGTCCCAGCTTGATGCCGATCGGGTTGCCAATCAGGGCGGCGAAGTTGACGTGGAAGTCCTCCAGGCCGCGGGTGCGCTCACCGATCCAAACCTGGTGGGCGGAGAGATCGTAAAGCTTGGTCTGGCCGTGGGAATCCTTGGCCAGGCGCAGCATGGAACGCTCGTAGTCCTTGAGCAGGGCCTCGTGCGAGCAGTAAATCTCTGCAGAGCGCAGGGTCTCATCGGACACGCCACAGGCGTTCATGAAGGCCAGGCCGTTCTCAATCTCGTTGGCCAGCGCCTGGTAACGGGCACCTGCGCGGGAGTTCGCGACGAATTCGCGGTTCCACTCGTGCAGGCGGTACAGGTCCGCGGTACCCGACGAGGTCAGGGAGCGCACCAGGTTCATCGCAGCCGAGGAGTTCGCGTAAGCACGAATCATGCGCGCCGGATCGTGGCGGCGGGCCTCCTCGGTGGGCTCGACACCGTTGACGATGTCGCCGCGGTAATTAAGCAGGCCGTTGGCATCCGTATCTGAAGAACGCGGCTTGGCGTACTGGCCAGCAATACGGCCGAGCTTGACCACTGGGGTGGACGCGCCGTAGGTCAGCACGACAGCCATCTGCAGCAGAGTCTTGACGTTGCCGCGGATGTGCGGCTCGGTGTTCGACTCAAAAGTCTCGGCGCAATCGCCACCCTGCAGGAGGAAGGCTTTGCCCAGGGCGACATCGGCAAGCTTGGCCTTTAAAGCCTCGATTTCGGCAGCGACCACAATCGGCGGTACCGACTCGAGAATCTTGCGCACCTGGTCAGCCTGTCCTTGATCCCAGCTCGGCTGCTGCTTTGCGTCACGGCTAATAACATCCCGGAACTTCTCCTCGATGCCATCCGGCAGCGGAGGAAGATCGGGGAGTACTTCTTTCGGAATATCTACTGTCCAACTCACACTGCCATTAAACCATTGGTTGCCTGTCGAGCGTTAGTTAATCGACTTTTTGACCTGTGATGATCGCGATAGTGGGAGTTTTTCCTGGCAGGTGCGGAATTTGCGAAGGTTGTGGCGGGCATCGATAAGCGCATCGTGGTTGCCGTCTGGAATGGCCGGAAGCTGCGGGCGCCCGGCGAATTCCCAGTACTGTTTGAGCTCGCGGGTAAAGCGCGGCAGCTGCTTGGGCAGGCCGGCCATATCGCCCCAGAGTTGTGCCAGGACGACGTGGTCGTAGGCGCCGACCCATGCCCACAGCTCGACGGGGCCGGAGCCGCGGGTAAGAAATTCTAGGAGTTCGTCACGGATGCGGGCGCGCGACTTCCACACTGGGTCACGCGGGCTCGGAAGCTTGTCGAGCACGTTGTCGCGGACCCAGGCATTGGCACGGGCGGGATCGAAGTCGGTGGATACGGCGTAGTATTCGCTACCGTCTTCACCAACGATGCCGATGGAAACCAGTTCAATGGTGTTTCCATCCTCGATGAATTCGGTGTCATAGAAGTAGCGCACAGAAAACCAGCCTAGTCGGCGCCTTTTGTGGGTTTGTCATCGCCCGGCTGTGGATGGCCGGTGACAAAAGGTTCAGCAAAACGTCGGATCTTGCCCAGCGGCGGCGGGTTAAGTGTCCAGCCCACATAGGGCAGCTTGCCGATGACCCACAGCACCAGCGAGGCCAATCCAGCGAAGAAGAAGCAGGCGATGAGCCAGAACCAGGTGTTTTCGAGTGGCCAGGCGCCGTTGAGGCTGATCTCGAAGTCGGTAAAGGACATGATGTAGCCGTAGCCGACGGTCAGGCCAATGGGGTGGCCAAGATAAATCGGCAGGGTGTGGCGGCCGATAAAACGCAGCATGTGCGATAGGCCTGGGATGTGTGCGATGAGCACGGCGCCGACGATGCCGGCGGGGGTTTCTAGGGTTTGCTCGACGAAGCGGACGAGGATGTGGGCGTCGCCGCGGTCGAGGAAGTCTGCGCCGGGAAAAATCCATGGGATGGCGACATCGCCGGGGTTGTTGTCCCAGGCGCGGCGGATGAGGAAGCCTGCCAGGTAGCTTAAGACTGCAGAGGCGTAGGCGATGATGGTCAGGGGTGTCCACTGGCCTTTGAAGGGGGCATCGGCAGCTGCGGCGAACTTGGTGATGGGACCGCGCAGGTAGGCAGCGCCAACGAAGATAGGCAGGAACATCATGGCTTTGCCGATGAAGTAGAACTGGTCTTGCCAGGCAAAGACGATGATGGGCCAGAAGCTCAAAATGATGGCGGCCCAGGCGGGCAGCTTGCGTACGGCCCAGAGGAAAAGGTTGAAGACAATCAGGGCATGGATGAACCAGCCCATCGTGTGGCCGAAAAAGAGGTTGTAGAGCAGTTCTTGCCAACCCAGCAGCGGGGTGCCTAGGTCCCAGTGCCACTGCAGTTTCTTGGTCCACAGCTCGACGGTGACCCAGACGATGTAGGGCACGAGGAAGAACCACAGGCGGCGGGTGAAGAGCTCACGCAGGCTAAAACGGAAGACCTTCGCGGAAAAATAACCGCTGACGAGGAAGAACAGCGGCATGCGTAGGGGATCGAGCCAGACGTTGAGGTCGAAAAGCCAGGTTTCTTGGGATTCCGGCACAGCCAGGGTGATGTGCAATAGCACGACGCCAAGGATGGAAATGCCCTTGGCGATATCTGGCCATGCCAGCCGTTCCTTAGGGGAAGGCACGGTTAGTATTCGGCTCCTTCCGGGTACCCGTGGCCAGCAGCCAGGGAGGCCTTCACATCGGAGGCGTAGACGTCAACGTAGGGCTTGTCCGCAAGATCGGCGAGGTGCCGCATGAAGTAATCGGTAAATGCGCGGGCGGTGTCGTGATCTTCGGGGTTCATGTTGTGCTCAGCGGCCCAGGCGTGCGGGTCGATGGGCTCGCCGATGACCACGCCGACGCGGGTGGGGCGCGGAATCCAGGAACCGATGGGGTTGGCCTTGCGGGAATCGTGCATGGCGACGGGAATGACTTTTTCGCCGGTAAGCATGGCGATACGTGCCATGCCGGAGCGGCCCTTGTAAACGCGGCCGTCCGGGGAGCGGGTGCCTTCGGGGTAGATGCCGAAGAGATCGCCGCGCTTTAGGACTTTTTGGGCGGTGGTGAGCATGGCATCGCCAGCTGTGCTGGTATCGCGCTCGATGGGTTCTTGGCCCACGGAGCTAAAGAACCACTTTTGCATGCGACCGACGAGGCCGGGGGTGGTGAAGTATTCCGACTTGGCCAGGAAGGTGATCTGGCGCGGACACAGCAGCGGGAAGTAGAACGAGTCCATCACGGCCTGGTGGTTAGAGGCCAAAATGGCTGGGCCTTCCTCGGGGATGTTGTCCATCCCTTTCGACCAGGGACGGTTCCATACCCGCAGGGCTGGGCCAAAGAAGATGTATTTGAAAGCCCAGTACCACTTGTTTTTCATCGCCTATGTCCTTTGCCGGAGTTGTGCTCGTGCTCGGAGGCCTTCTACGCGCTGTGGCGCGCTAGGTCAGCGACGCCAATCATACCCGCCGCCGATCCCAATTCCGCGGTGGCCACACGGGCAAGGGGGCGATGGCCCGCTCCGACGATGTTGTCGGCCATGCCGCGGCGTGCGGTATCTAAGAAGACGTCGGCGTCTTTGGACACTCCCCCGCCGACGACGATGAGTTCGGGGTCGAGCACATCGGCGACGATGGACAGGCCTTGGCCCAGCCAAGTGCCGAAGTCCTCCATGACGGCAACGGCCAGGGGGTCGTTGTTGCGGGCGGCTTGGGCGATGGCTTCGCCGCTGGGGCATTCGGGCAAGGTGGTCTCGAAGTGTGGGCGCAGTTCGGCGCACGTATCGGGCAAGGCGGTACCGGAGGCGTAGCGCTCGAGGCAGCCGCGTTTGCCGCAGGGGCACTGGCGACCATTGGGGACGGCAACGAGGTGGCCGAACTCGGGGGCGGTGCCGAAGGCGCCGCGGTAGATGGTGTCGTGAGTCATCAGCGTTGCGCCGATACCGGTGCCGACAGCGAAGAAGACCCAGTCTCGGGCGCCGCGGCCGGCTCCAAAGCGCCACTCGCCCCAGGCGGCGGAGTTGGCGTCGTGTTCGACGCGGACGGGCACTTCGAGGCGGTCTTGGAGAATCTGGCGCACGGGCGCATCGCGCCAGGGCAAGTGCGGGGCAAAGCGGACGCGCTCGCAGTCCGGATCGATGAATCCGGCGATGGCGAGGCCGACAGCGGAGATGTCGTGGTCGGCGTTGAGTTCGTCGACGATGCGGACGATGTCGTCTTCGAGTTGTGCGGTGCTGTGCGACGTCGGCAGGCTGCGGGTGTCGATAACCTGCCCGGAAGCGTCGACAACACCACCGCGCAGGTTGGTGCCACCGATATCAAAACCGATGGTCAGGCCTTCGCGCGCGGTGGTGTCATAAGGCGCACTGAGTTCAGACATGAATTAAAGGATATACCGGCACCCGGTATCCGGTCACATTAAGGTTCGAGCTCCAAAATACGGCGTAAACGCGCGCCCATGACCTCCCAGGTCCAGTTCTCCTCGACGTGCTTGCGACCGGCCTGGCCCATGGTCTGGCGGCGTTGGGGATCGGAGCAGAGTTCGTCGAGGGCCTGGGTGAGTTGGTCGAGGTTATTGCCTTCAACGACGATGCCGGTCTCTGGAGTAACGGTTTCGGGGGCGCCGCCGGAATCGCCGGCGATAACGGGCAGGCCGCAGGCTTGGGCTTCGAGGTAGACGATGCCTAAGCCTTCGACGTCGAGCCCTTTGCCTCGGGTGCGTGCCGGCATGGCGAAAATGTCGGCGGCGTGCAGAGCCAGGCGGAGTTCGTCGGTGTCGGCGGCGCTGGTGATAGTCGCGTCGGGACAGTACATCTCGGCGAGTTCAACGAGCGCGTCGTGGTAGCGGCCGCGGCCGATGATGAGTAACTGTGCGTCGGGGTGGTGTTTGCGGAGTTCTGGCATCGCGCGCAGGAGTTGGTCTTGACCTTTGCGGGGGACGAGGCGGGAGATGCAGGTGATGACGGGGGCAGCGGAAAGCGCAAAGTGCTGGCGGGCTGCTGCTTTGGTGGCGGTATCTGCTGGAGTGAAGTCGTCGAGGTTGACCGCGGAAGGCAGGTGCTCCCACTCAGGGTGTGGGCCGAAGGGGCGACGCAGGCGAGACAGCGTGTAGTCGGAGATGTAGGTGATGACGTCAGCGCTGTTGCCGATGGCGCGGAGGGCTTGGCGGGAACCGGGCAGCATGGACCAGCCGACTTCGTGGCCATGGGTGGTGGCAACGACTTTGCGGGCGCCGGCGGCTTTGGCGGCTGTGCCCATCAGCGCTAGCGGTGCGGCGGCGCCGAACCAGACGACGTCGATGTTTTCTGCACGGATAATCTCCTGCATGCGGCAGATGGTTGCGGGAGTAGGCAGCATGACGGACCGTGGCCAGCGGATGATGTGCTGGGGTGAGGAGGCATCGTAAAGCGCTGCTGCTTTAGTGTCCTGCGTGGAGGCGAAGACGATGACATCGTCGGCGGGCAGGGTGGCGAGGAAATCCCGTAAGTATGACTGAATCCCACCGATAGTCGGTGGGAAGTCATTGGTGACAAGTAGAGTGCGCGCCATGGGCACTACCCTAGCGGAGTGCTAGTAGCGGGATGCACCCTGGATCGGCATGGAGTCAACCGGGACGACCTGGACCGGCACGCCGTAGGTGGAGGCGTGAACAATCTGGCCGTTGCCGATGTACATGCCCACGTGAGTCACACCTGGGTAGTAGCCGACGATGTCGCCAGGCTGCAGCTGGTCAATCGGGACGGAAGTGCCGCCGGAAATCTGTGCCTGGGAAGTGCGCGGGATGGACTTGCCCTGCTGCTGGTAGGCCCAGACCATCAGACCCGAGCAGTCGAAAGCGTCCGGGCCGGTTGCACCCCAGCCATAAGGAGCGCCGATGCGGGTCAGGGCGGCCTCGGCGACGGCGGAGCTGCCCTCGCCCAGCTTGGAGAAGTCGATGTCCTCGATGCCGCCGAACTGGCCTTCCCAGGCAGCACGCTGCTCCGGGTTCAGGGCGTCGACGCGGGCTTCGATCTCAGCTTGCTGCTGCTCGAGGGCTTCCTTTTCAGCGACGAGTTGCTCGCGCTGCTCGTTGAGGGCACGGGCTTTGTCCTCGGCGGTAGTGACGGCCTCCCCGGCGCGGTCGTGCTTGTCGCGGGCGGCAGCGGCGTTATCCGCCATGGTGCTCAAGTTCTCTTGGGCGTTGCGGGACAGCGCACCGAGGTAGCCCAGACGCTCGACGGCGGTGGCTGGGTCCTCTGCTGCCAGTGCGGCGAGAACCGGGTTGGTGTTGTCGCCACGGTAACGTGACTGGGCGATTTCGTTGACGCGCTGCTGCTGCCCAGCGACGGCCACGGCGGCATCGTCAGCTTCGCGCTGTGCAGCCTCAGCCTTAGCGTTGAAGTCACCGAGTTCTGCCTCAGCCTCAGCCAGGCGGTTTTCGGCTTCTTTGACTTCTTCGTTCTTGGCGGAGACGCGCTGGGCGACTTCGCTGACTTCATCGATAAGCGCCTGCACATCATCGGCAGGCTGCTCCTGGACCGCGTCCTGCGCGAAAGCGTTGGTGGCAACGGTGCAACCGGTAATAGCGATGACGGCGGCAGAAGCCACAGCAATAGTCTGGCGGCGGGCTAGAACAGCAACCCGCGAGGATGACTTAAGCACTTTTTCTTGTCCCTTACTGAGCAAATAGCATTAACTCGACTAACTATAGAGCGCCGTTCAACAATGCGGTAGTTGAACACAAAAGATGTGACCAATGAGGTAAAACCGCTTTTGCGGTACGCAAAAAGCCCTCTACTCAATCCTCAGAGGAGGTGAGGATGAGAGAGGGCTTAAAGCTAATCACTAGCAGTGCTTAGAAGCGAACTGCAGAGTGGATCGGCATGTAGTGCAGGGAACGCTCCTGAACCGGGGTGCCGGAGTTCAGCGCGTCGATGATCTTGCCGCCGCCGACGTAGATGCCGACGTGGGATGCGCCGCCGTAGTAAGCGACGATGTCACCTGGCTGCAGGTTGTCGATGGACACCGGGGTGCCACCGTTTGCCTGCGCCTGGGAGGTGCGCGGGATCTCAACGCCTGCCTGGCGGTAAGCCCAGGAGGTCAGGCCGGAGCAGTCGAATGCGTCCGGGCCGTTAGCGCCGTAGACGTACGGTGCGCCAACCTTGGAACGAACGGCGTCAACGACCTTCTGGCCAACGGACTGTGCCGCTGCTGCTGCCGGTGCTGGTGCAGAAGCGTTGGTTGCGTAGGTTGCCTTGTCCTGCTGCAGTTCCGGAACGTAGTAGCCAACGTTCGGAACCTTCTCGATGTTAGGTACGTTTTCCAGGCCCTGAACCTCAAAGCGGATGTCGGTGTTCGGTACAACGACCTCCGCGCCCTGTGCCACGCCCGGTACGGCGACGGCTGCGGTTGCTGCAATTGCTGCGGTGGACGCAACACGGCGAGTGTTCAGTGCGCCCTGGCGACGATGCTTTGCCACGAATAAACTCCAAATCTTCCTGTGCGCTTACCCACGGCCGCTAAAGGCGACTCATAGGTTCTGGCCCGATTCGGGCCTAGCGTCTTCGACCCCTTCCCCACTGGGAAGAAATCTCCGCCGGCCCCACACATCAGGAAGGGCCAGATACAGCGCTTTAAATCTTTCAGTTCATATTGACCGCTCGGATGAGCAACTCAATGTCTCAAACAGGTTACGAAACCATCACGGAAGATGTCGAATCGAAAACGAAAAAGGAACGTTGTTACCGTCCCGTTACACTTCGTTAGCGAAAATGAGACTAAAGCCAAGGCTGGCCACTTCCCCACCCCAGGAAAGTGACAATCAGCCGTATGGCCAGGGGGTTTACCCCTTCACAAAAGCCGACTCACACACTATCGCACACTGCCCCACATCACCGAATTGACAACGGAAAAATAAATTGTGACCTTGCACACATCTTCGTTGACGTACTCACAATCGCAACAAACACCCCACAATTACCAGGGTTTGAGGGCGGTTTTTAGGACGGTTAGGAAGTGGAATTTGGCGCTTACAGAGATGCGGTAGTGAAGGGTTCATACGCCTGCTGAGCGCGTTTAGGTACTCCCCTATAAGTAAGGAGAAAGCGCAGTAGCGCAAGAGGCCTTCTAGGGCCGTCTAAGGGCTTTAGGACCGGCCTAGGGGCTGTGCGTGTGTGGGATGAGCGGGCATCGCAAAGCGTGGGCGCATTAAGGCAACACAAAGCCCGCTGGGGGCTTCCGGGGAAGTCCAGCGGGCTTGTGGAGCGAATTTCTAGGGTGTCGGCTTAGATGCGGCCGTTGTCTTCGTCTTCGCGGCGGTTAGCCTCGTTCAGACGACGCAGCATCTCTGCCTCTTCACCATGGTTGTCTTCGTGAATCTCGTGGATACGACGCATGGTCTCCGGATCATCCGGGGAGAAGATGCCCTGGGTTTCGCTGTCGGCGAGACCAAGGTGGTTGAGCTGCTTCGGAACGCGAGCACCTGCGTACTCGAGCGGAACAGCGTGGCCGTGCTCGTCGACCGGGCCCAGCGGCTGGTGGACCTCGATGAAGGCACCGTTTGGCAGCTGCTTGATGATACCGGTCTCGATGCCGTGCTCCAGCACCTCGCGGTCAGAGCGCTGGAGGCCAACGCAGATGCGGTAGGTGATGAAGTAGGCCAGCGGCGGCAGGACGATGAGGCCGATACGACCAATCCAGGTCATGGCGTTCAGCGAGATCTGGAAGAAGTGAGCCACGTGGTCGTTACCGCCGGACATGGTCACCAGCAAGAAGAAGGTAATCGCCATGGCGCCGATACCGGAGCGAACAGGGACGTCGCGCGGTCGCTGCAGCAGGTTGTGGTGAGCGTCATCGCCGGTGAACTTCTTCTCCAAGAATGGGTAGGCGAAGAGCAGGATAACCATCACACCACAGAGCAGGGCGACCCAGAATGCGGAAGGAATGGTGTAGTTGCCCAGGTACAGCTCCCATGCCGGGAAGACACGAGCCACACCGTCAGTCCACAGCATGTAGATATCCGGCTGAGAACCAGCGGACACCTGCGATGGGTTGTATGGTCCCAGGTTCCAAATGGCGTTAATGGTCAGCAGACCGGACATCAGAGCCAGGACACCTGCGGTCAGCATGCCCATACCGATTGCCTTGGTGGCGAAGACCGGCATGATGCGGACGCCAACGACGTTGTTCTCAGCGCGGCCCGGTCCAGGGAACTGGGTGTGCTTCTGGTACCAGACCAGAATCAGGTGGGCTGCGATGAGGCCCAGGATGATGCCCGGGATAACCAGCACGTGCAGGATGTAGAAGCGGTCCAGCATCAGGTCGGACGGGAAGTCGCCGCCGAAGATGGCCCAGTGCAACCAGGTACCGATAATCGGCAGACCCAGGATGATGGCGGACATGATTCGCAGACCAACACCGGACAGCAGGTCGTCCGGCAGGGAGTAGCCAAGGAAGCCCTCGACCATACCCAGCAGAATCAGGGCGCAACCAATAATCCAGTTAGCCTCACGCGGGCGACGGAACGCACCGGTGAAGAAGATGCGCAGCATGTGGGCAATCATGGCCATCATGAACATCAGTGCACCCCAGTGGTGCATCTGGCGAACAAACAGGCCGCCGCGAACCTCGAAGGAAATATCCAGTGCGGTTGCGTAGGCACGGGACATCTCCACGCCGTTCAGCGGAGTGTAAGCACCGTCGTAGATGACCTTCGTTATCGAAGGATCGAAGAACAGTGCCAGGTAGATACCGGTCAGAAGAAGGATGATGAAGCTGTACAGCGCCATCTCACCGAGCATGAAGGACCAGTGGGTCGGGAAGACCTTGTTGATCTGGGTACGGATCATGCCCGAGGCAGTGTACCGCGAATCGATGTTGTTGCCGATGTCGGCGAGTTTATTGCTCATTATGACTTACGCTCCCAGAATGCCGGGCCAACAGGCTCAATGAAGTTGCCCTGTGCAACGAAGTAGCCCTCGTCGTCCACGGTGATCGGCAGCTGCGGCAGTGCACGGGCTGCCGGGCCGAAGACCGGCTTGCCGTACTGCATCGCGTCGAACTGCGACTGGTGGCACGGGCACAGGATTCGGTTGGTCTGTGCCTCGTACAGAGAGGTTGGGCAACCGATGTGAGTACAAATCTTGGAGTAGGCGTAGTAGTCGCCGTGACGGAAGTCTTCCTGACCCTCGCGCTCGATTGCGTTGTTTGCGTCCTCATGGCGCAGACGAATCAGCATAACCGCGTTGCGGTTGCCGTGAATCGAGTGCATCTGGTTGGTGTAGACATCCTTCTGCGGGTCGTACTTGTCGCCGTCGAGAACGTCTTCCTCAGCAAGCGGGAACACGGTCTCCATACCGCCAGCGTCGATGTCCTCCGGGCGAACACGCACCAGGCGGGCAACGCCAGCGGTGGTGTAGTGAGAACCGGACTCACCGTGGTGCATCTCAGCGATGGTACCGGTATCACGTGCGAGGTAGAGCTTCACGCCCTCATCGTGCAGGGTCCAGCCGGAGGTCCACAGGGTGCCGTCGCCGGTGTAGTCCAGTGCGTGGCGAACCTTCCACGGGTTCTTCACTGCACCGCCCAGCGGGGCAATGACGGTCAGGCCGAACAGAACGCCGGCACCGCCGAGCAGACCCATGATGGTCTTACGACGACCCAGGGTGGAGGTCTTCCAGGAGTCGTTCAGCAGAGCAGTCAGGGTGCGACGGTCAATCTCATCGGAAGGACCGTCGTGACGACGCTGTACCGAAACCTCTTCCGGAATGATCTTCTTGACGTACTGCACGATGGCGATACCCAGCGCACAGATAGCCACACCGGAGGTCAGACCCAGCAGCGGGGTGTAGAAGAGGTGCCAGACCAGGCCCTCGTCACCGTGAGTACGGAACTCCCACGGCCAGAACAGGTATACAGCCAGGAAGGCGATACCCATCAGGACGGAGATGATGAGCCACACGGTGATGTTGGTGGCAGCACGCTTCTCCTCCGGGTCACCATCTACCTCGTAGCGTTCCTTGCGGAAGGCAACGGTGACATCGTCAAGCTGGGTACCGAGGGCAGCCAGCTCGCTTTCGCTCATTGCATCAAGCTGAGCGTCAGTGTAGTTCTTGTTTACTTTGCTCATGAGCGCGATCCAATCCACATTGCCGCACCGCACAGGGCGGTGATGCCGATGATCCACATTGCCAAGCCTTCAGCCACTGGGCCGAGGCCACCGAGGTCCCAACCAGCCGGGGAAGGAGTCTCGCCTGCAGACTTGATGTAGGCGATGATGTCCTTCTTCTCGTCGGCGGTCAGCTGACGCTCAGAGAACTTCGGCATGTTCTGCGGGCCGGTGAGCATCGCCTGGTAGATCTCCTGCTCGTTAGCCGGAGCCAGTGGCGGTGCGTACTTACCGGAGGACAGTGCGCCGCCCTGGCCGGTGAAGTTGTGGCACGATGCGCAGTTCATACGGAAGAGCTCAGAGCCCTTGGCGACGTCTTCCGGCTGAATCTGGCCGTTGTAGTTAGCGCCGCGCAGGGATTCCTGCGCCACGGAACCGTCTTCGTTGTAGACGATGTCCGGGCCGCCACCGTTAGCAGCGACGTAGGCAGCCAGTGCCAGGGTTTGCTGCTCGGTGTAACGCGGGGTCTTGCGCTCTGCCTGTGCGTCGTTCGACATCATCGGCATACGGCCGGAGTGCACCTGGAAGTAGGTGGAACCGGCACCGATTCCAACGAGGGACGGGCCGCGGCCATCAATACCCTGCAGGTTGGCACCGTGGCAGGTGATGCAGGCGACGTCGTAGATGTCCTTACCCTCTTGAATGAGGGCCTGGTCATCCTTCTGGGCGGTTGCGACCTGAGCGTCCGGGGTCAGGGCCGAAGCCAGAACACCGGCACCGGTCAGGCCGATCGTCAAAGCGAAGGCACCAGCGAGGGTGCGCTTTGCCTGACGGCGGCGACGGGTCTTCTTCGCCGCGC
This sequence comes from Corynebacterium camporealensis, assembly GCF_000980815.1. NCBI lineage: Bacteria > Bacillati > Actinomycetota > Actinomycetes > Mycobacteriales > Corynebacteriaceae > Corynebacterium > Corynebacterium camporealensis. Next base: position 1,681,531 of record NZ_CP011311.1, read on the forward strand.
TCGCAGTGGAGTTGTTCTCCGCTGCTGCAGTCTGGGGATTGTTATCCATCATTTTCCTTTAGATAACTCGTACACGGAAATGAATGGCTGTAGGCCAAGAAAGTCTCTCGGCTGTCTACGGCCTACTGAATCAGGTAGATGACTACGAAGACGCCGATCCACACAACGTCAACGAAGTGCCAGTAGTAGGACACTGCCATTGCGGCGGTTGCCTGTGCCGGCGTGAACTTGGTCTTAGCCAAGCGAGCCAGAATGATCGCAAATGCAATCAGACCGGCAGTCACGTGCGCGGCGTGGAAACCGGTGATGATGTAGAAGACCGAGCCAAAGACGCTGGCCTGTACGGTCACACCGTGGATGATCAACTCGTACCACTCGAATGCCATGATGCCCAGGAAGACAACACCCAACGCGATGGTAATCGAGTACCAGAGTCGAAGCTTGTATACGTCACCCCTTTCTGCAGCAAACACGCCGAACTGCGAAGTGAAGGAGGAAGACACCAGGATTGCCGTAATAAGGAAACCCATGGGCAGGTTGATATGAGCAGTCTGCTCAGCCCAGTTGCCTTCCTGGCCATTCGCACGCGAGGTGAACCACATCGCGAACAGTCCAGCAAAGAACATCAATTCCTGAGACAGGAACACGATGGTGCCGACGCTGACCATGTTGGGTCGGTTCAACGCGGCAGCACGTGGTGCTGTCGTACCTTGGTTAGAAATTACGCTCGTCACGCCTATTAGTATGACCCGTATAAGCCCTGAAGTCACCCCAAACCCCCCGCTTTCTTTTAACTTTCTTCAGGGCATTCACAGGCACTTCCCTGCCAAAGTTCGCAAAGATCTTTTTTCGGAAACTCGGGAACTTTTTCGATTTCTATCCGACCACTCATTAATGCAGGTAGATCGCACGCGTTTGCAGATCCCGAGAATTCCTCATGCTCAGCGGCCATTTAGTGGAACAACTTCCCCGGTAGTTGCAACCAATTTGCCGAGATCCGCCAGAGAGATAAATCACATTTTGAAACCCCCGAATTTGAGCAACTTCCAACTTTCGGTTGACCCCCGGACTTAGCAGGCTTTACTGGCCCGTTTCTGGCTTTAGCCTTGGCCGACAGTGCGTCGATAAGCGCTGCTCCCCCACCGCCCGGGTGAACTTTCCAAAAATTTTCGGACCCCGGGGAACTTTTTGCCACGCTTTACGACGCCTACAGATCAAAGCAGTCCCCACCACCGAGAAGGTGATGGGGACTGCGAGAAGTTTGTGGCAGCGTTATCCGTTGCCGCTTAGTGCTTTTCCTTCGGGAGACCGTACTGCAGGGAGAGCATGGTAACTGCCCACACCAGCATGGCGGCGCCGAGTGCAATCATCCAGTAGTAGACGAAGATGACACCCAGACCCAGTATGGCAATCGCACCGGTCATGGCCAGCGGCCAGATGGAGTGCGGGGAGAAGAAGCCCAGGATGCCCTGGCCGTCTTCAGTTTCTGCCTCTTCCCAGTCTTCCGGAGCAACGTCCACGCGGGAGTCAGTGAAGTGCAGGTAGCCGCCGAGCATCAGGCACAGCAGGGTTGCCAGGACCAGGCCGACGAAGCCAACCCACTCCGGACCGTAGAGGTAGCCGTCGTCCTGCACCAGGTTTACGCCCAGGATGTAGACGACCAGGGAGACAATCAGGTAGGTCGCGATTGAGTAGAAGACCTTAGAACTTGAACGCATTGTTTATCTCCTTCTCCTTATGCCGCCGCGTTGTTGGCGTCAACCCAGTTGTCGCCATCGCGGGTGTCGCGCTGGGAGTTGAACGGCTGGGTGGATACTGCGTATGGATCCTCACCGATCTGCTCCAGTGCCTGAGCGTTGGTGGCATCCGGGTTCTCGATACGGAAGTCGAGGTACTCGTTGAAGGCCTCCGGGGAGACAACGCGAATCTCGAAGTTCATCATTGCGTGGTAGGTACCGCACATCTCAGCACAGCGTCCGACGAAGGCACCTTCCTGGTTGATTTCTTCAACCTGGAAGCGACGCTCCTGGGAGTTGCTCTCCGGGTGTGCGTAGACGTCGCGCTTGAACAGGAACTCCGGAACCCAGAAGGAGTGGGAAACATCGCCGGATGCCAGACGGAACTCAATCGGAGTACCGGTCGGCAGGACCAGAACCGGAACCTCTTCGGTGGAGCCAACGGTCTCGACGTCGTTGAAGTTCAGGTAAGAGATGTCACCCTTGGACTTACCGTGAATCGGATTGCCGTTCTTCTGGCCCTCCGGGTCTACGGAAGATTCCTCAGCCAGAGCGTTGCGCTCCTCATCGGTGCCGTCGTAGTTACGGCCGTCCATGGTGTTAGCGGCGTAACCGAACTTCCAGTTCCACTGGTAACCGGTAACGTCAACTACGACCTCTGGGTTCTTATCCAGTGCAGTGACCTTCTGCTGGGACTGCACGGTGAAGAAGAACAGGCCCATAATGATGATGATCGGAACGATCGTCATGACCATCTCAAGAGGGATGTTGTACTGGGTCTGGCGCGGGAACTCGCCCTTGCCAGCCTTCTTAGCCTTCTTCGCGCTCCACTTGAAGATCGCGGTGAGGAACAGGCCCCACATGATGATGCCGATGATCCAGGCAACTACCCAGACCCAAATCCAGAAGTTGTACATGGCCTCTGCCTCCGGGGTAATACCCTTTGGCCAGCCCATGCCCACAATATTCTCGACCGCGTTTGGCGCTGCAACATCGCAGCCAGCCAAAGCCAGTCCGCCTAAAGCGATTGCGCCTGCTAGACCCGCTTTCCGGGTGAAGCTGCGCTCCTTACGCTGTCCCACGTGTGTTCTGCCTTTCTGTCCACACAAACTTCTCGAACACTCACAGAGCATTCCTATCCAATCAGGATAGTGGATCCAGGCGGGCTCATAGAGGTTTTCTGCCCCTGGATTAGCCCACTTAGCCGCTCTGTAAATGCGGTTGTTCGGTATGTTACCGCTCCACCTGCACTCAAGCCGAATACCTCCCCCATTTCGGCCACCAACCCTGTGGGTTATTTCACAACACCCATGGGGGTCCATCATCCGAAAGTTCGCCCCTAAAGGGGAAGCATCCGAACTTTGCAGGAATAACTAAAATTCGGCCGGTCCATTTCTCACAGGCGACGCACAGCTTTACGATGCCTCCCCTGCCTCACCACACTGTTTGCTTGGCTGGGCCGTGGCGAGATCGCCGATGTATATCCGGGGCCGTAAAGTAGAGCGTCTAAGGACTGCCTATTTATAAGGAGCAATCACCACATGTGCGGTTTGTTGAGCATGCTCGCCGCTAACGCTAATGCGGAAGAGTTTGTCACCGCGGTTGAAGGCGCACTGCCCTGCATGCGCCACCGCGGCCCTGATGCCGCTGGCACCTGGCACGATGCCGATGCAGCCTTCGGCTTTAATCGCCTGTCCATCATCGACCTGGAGCACTCCCACCAGCCGCTGCGCTGGGGTCCGAAGGAGAACCCAGAGCGCTACGCCATGACCTTTAATGGCGAGATTTACAACTACATTGAGCTGCGCGAGGAACTGCAGGCTGCCGGCTACGAGTTCAATACCGAAGGCGATGGCGAACCTATCGTCGTCGGCTACCACCACTGGGGCAAGGACGTCGTAGAGCACCTGCGCGGCATGTTCGGCATCGTTATCTGGGATACCGAGACCCGCACCATGTTTGCCGCGCGCGACCAGTTCGGCATCAAGCCGCTGTACTACGCCACCACCGAGGCCGGCACCGTCTTCGCCTCCGAGATGAAGTGCATCCTGGAGATGGCCGATGCCATCGGTCTAGACCTCAGCCTGGACAAGCGCACCATTGAGCACTACGTGGACCTGCAGTATGTGCCGGAACCAGAGTCCCTGCACGCCAACATCCGTCGCGTGGAGTCCGGCTGCACCGTCACTCTCAAGCCGGGCGGTGAGGTTAAGTCCGATCGCTACTTCCGCCCGACCTTCCCGGCACAGTCAGTACCGAAGGGCGAGGAACAGCAACTCTTCGACCGTATTGCGGCCGCACTAGAGGATTCCGTCGAAAAGCACATGCGTGCCGATGTGACCGTCGGTTCCTTCCTGTCTGGCGGCATCGACTCCACCGCTATTGCAGCTTTGGCAAAGCGCCATAACCCGAACCTGCTGACCTTTACCACCGGCTTTGAGCGCGAGGGCTACTCCGAGGTCGATGTCGCTGCTGAGTCGGCTGCCGCCATTGGCGTCGAGCACATCGTCAAGGTCGTCTCCCCGGAGGAGTACGCCGACGCCGTTCCGAAGATCATGTGGTACCTGGACAACCCAGTGGCTGACCCGTCGCTGGTGCCGCTGTACTTCGTGGCCCAGGAAGCCCGCAAGCACGTCAAGGTAGTGCTCTCTGGTGAGGGCGCCGATGAGCTCTTCGGCGGCTACACCATTTATAAGGAGCCACTCTCCCTGGCCCCATTTGAGAAGATCCCTTCCCCACTGCGTCAGGGTCTGGGCAAGCTCTCGCGCGTACTTCCCGATGGCATGAAGGGCAAGTCCCTGCTGGAGCGCGGCTCGATGACTATGGAAGAGCGCTACTACGGCAACGCTCGTTCCTTTAACTTCGAGCAGCTCCAGCGCGTTCTGCCATGGGCCAAGCGCGAGTGGGACCACCGTGAGGTCACCGCCCCGATTTACGCCCAGTCTGAGGACATGGACGTCGTCGCCCGCATGCAGCACCTCGACCTGTTTACTTGGATGCGCGGTGACATCCTGGTCAAGGCCGACAAGATGAATATGGCCAACTCGCTGGAGCTGCGCGTGCCATTCCTGGACAAGGAAGTCTTCAAGGTTGCCGAAACCATTCCGCATGATTTGAAGATTGCCAACGGCACCACCAAGTACGCCCTGCGCAAGGCCATGGAGCAAATCGTTCCGCCGCACGTACTGCACCGCCGCAAGCTCGGCTTCCCAGTACCGATGCGTCACTGGCTGGCTGGCGATGAACTCTACGGCTGGGCCCAGGACCAGATCAACGCCTCGCAGACCGAGGACATCTTCAACAAGCCAGAAGTTCTGGAGATGCTCAAGGAACACCGCGACGGCGTCAGTGACCACTCCCGCCGCCTGTGGACCGTCCTGTCCTTTATGATCTGGCACGGCATCTTCGTCGAAAAGCGCATCGATCCCCAAATCGAAGAACGCGACTACCCAGTCAAGCTCTAAGGCCCCTTTCGTCACGTTGACGGAACCGGGTTCCGTCAACAAATAACAGGGTCCGTCGCCCCAGAGATCACCAAACGCCCCGCTCCACTCGGAACGGGGCGTTGTCGTGTTTAACGGTGAATTATCACCGCTTTGCGTTTAGTACGCAAAGCGCTTAGTTGAAGGAGTCACCGCAAGCGCAGGAGCCGCCGGCATTCGGGTTGTCGATGGTGAAGCCCTGCTGCTCGATGGTGTCGGCGAAGTCGATCTTGGCGCCGGTCAGGTAGGGGATGGACATCTTGTCTACGACCAGGTTGACGCCGCCGACGTGGTCGACCTTGTCGCCGTCCAGGGTGCGGTCGTCGAAGTAAAGCTGGTAGCGCAGGCCCGCGCAGCCGCCGGGCTGAACGGCAATGCGCAGGGAGAGATCGTCACGGCCTTCCTGCTCGAGCAGAGACTTGGCCTTGGCGGCAGCGGCATCAGTCAGGATGACGCCGGTAGCGGAAGCTGGAGCGGTCATTTGGATTCTCCTCTATTTAATACGAATTTTTTCTGACCCCACCCTACTCGCGTTGGCGCGGTGAGGAAAGGTTCAACTTACTTAACCATCGCACCCTATCGGTTTATTCCCACCGCGAGGTAATTCCCATTATTGACGTCCAACCTTGTAACCTAAGCAACGTGAAACTTCCGTGGCAAAAAGATGAACAGTCCAAGGCTGTGCCTGTATCCCAGGCTGCTGATCCGGAACCGGAGCAGGCCGAGGCGGAGCCGAAGTACCCGAAGGGATATACCCCACCGAAGGGTCGCCCGACCCCGAAGCGGCAGGATCAAGAGATCGCCCGCGGTGTTATTCGCGACCCCAATGGTGTCTCCGACGCGCAGCGCTATCAGCACCGCAAGGAGCTGAAGAAGTCCATGTCCAAGGAGGAGTGGAAAGAATATAAGCGCCAGGAGCGTGCCGAGCGCCGCGAGCGTAACCGCGAGACCCAGGAGCGCATGGCTGCTGGCGATGAGCGCTACCTCCTGCCCCGCGATAAGGGCGAGGTTCGTGCCTACGTGCGCGACTGGGTGGACTCCCGCCGCTTTATCAACGAGTTCGTGATGCCTGCAGCAATCATCATGCTGTTCATCATGTTCGTCGGCGTGTTTGCACCAGCGTTTGCTAACTGGGCCTCCCTGGTAGCAATGGGCTTCATTATTCTCTTCGCGATTGAGGGCGTCTGGTTGGCACGTAAGTGCAACAACGCCGTGCGCATGAAGTTCCCGGGCACTGCTGAGGCAGGCTTCGGTCTGGGCTTTTACGCTTATTCCCGCTCCACGCAGCCGCGTAAGTGGCGCACCCCGCGCCCGCGCGTGGAACGCGGAGCTACCGTCTAGGAGACTCGCATGGCTGAGTTTTCTGCTGTGCCCCGCCCGGATAACCAAGCGCGTAAGGCGGTTACCGCTGCGCTTGCTGCCACCCCGCGCGGGGCCTCTTTTGGCCGTTTAACGGAACCCGCAGTGTGGCTGGCGGGTTGCCAGTCGGCTGTGCCTGCCAGCACCCCACAAAATGTGCAGGTGATGGTCTTTGAGGGTGAGCATGGCATCGCTCAGCGCACCTTTGAAGAAGTCGGCCTGTCAGCTTATGCCCCGGAGGCTGACGCCGAGCAAGCAGAAGAAATCGCCCGCGGTTTCGGCCCCGTGCAGTCCCTTGCGCAGCGCTACGGCGCGCGAGTGGACACTCTGCACTGTGAAGCATCGGCGCCTATCGATGAAACCGATGCCATGAGCTCTGAAGTCTTCACCGCTTCCTTGGAAGCGGGCCAAGCTGCCGCAGATAAAGCTGCCGATGCCGGTGTGGACCTAGCCATCCCCGCCGAACATGGTGTCGGCGGTACGACCATTGCCGCGGTCATGATGGGTCTGCTCAGCTCTACTGAACCTGTCGCCATTGTCGGCCCGGGTTCGGGCACCACCGATGCGATGTGGAAGACCAAAGTCGGCGTGATTCGCGACGCGATGTTCCGCGCCCGCAATCTCGACATGCTAGAGCTTGCCCAGGCGGCCTCCTCCCCGAGTTTTGTTGCCATGCTGGGCTTTATCGCGCAGTGTGCGGTGCGCCGAACGCCTGTGCTTATCGATGGCCCGTTTGCCGCCACCGCAGCCGCCCTCGCCGAACGCATCGCACCGGGTACCCGCGAGTGGCTGTACGCCACCAGCGTGAGCGCTGAACCTGCCCACGTTCTCGCTCTACAGGACTTGGAGCTCATCCCGCTGCTCTCGCTCGAAATGCGCAACGGCCTTGGTCTCGGTGCTCTAAGCGCCCTGCCGCTGATTGCCTCCGGCGTCGAGCTTGCCGCCGACCAGGTTGCTGTCACCGACAGCGCCGACGAGCCACACGAGCCAGCGCCGCGCGATGACGCTCAGGACTAAATAATTAATTTAGGCAACACAAAGGCCGCGGAGGACACCCTCCGCGGCCTTATCGTTTAGGCGTCGTGTCGCGCGCCGAGCGCGGGACGCGCTTTAGCGCGAAACCTTGGTGAGCCAGCCGTGGTTGTCTTCCACGGTGCCGCGTTGGATGCCGGTGAGGCGCTCGCGCATGGCCATGGTGACGTCGCCGGCTTCGTTGTTGTTGACAACGAATTCGCCGTTGTTGCCCAGGATGCGGCCAACGGGGGTGATAACCGCGGCGGTGCCGCAGGCGAAAGCTTCGGTCATCTTGCCGGACTCGGCATCGTTACGCCAGTCCTCAGCGGAGATGCGGCGCTCTTCGACCTTGTAGCCCATATCTTTAGCGACCTGCAGCAAGGAGTCGCGGGTAATGCCTGGCAGCAAAGAACCGGACAGGGACGGGGTGACGATGGTGACGTCGTCGCCACTGCCGTAGACAAACATGAGGTTCATGCCGCCCATTTCCTCGATGTACTTGCGCTCGATGGCATCGAGCCAGACGACCTGCTCGCAGCCCTTTTCCTCGGCCTGGGACTGAGCCAGTAAGGAGGCAGCATAATTACCGGCGAACTTCGCAGCGCCGGTACCGCCCGGAGCGGCACGGACGTAGTCGGTAGACAGCCAGACAGAGACCGGCTTGACGCCGCCCTTGAAGTAGGCGCCCGCCGGAGAAGCTAGCACGATGTAACGGTAGGAGTTAGCCGGGTGCACGCCTAGGGAGACCTCAGTGGAGATCATGTACGGGCGGATGTAGAGGGACTCTTCGCCACCGGCGGCCGGGACCCAGTCGCCATCGACAGCTAGCAGCTGGCGGATGGACTCGACGAATTCATCGACAGGCAGCTCCGGCATCGCCATGCGTCGAGCGGAGTTAGCCAGGCGCTCACCGTTTTGTTCCGGACGGAAAGAAACCAGCTCACCGTTGGGCTGACGGTAGACCTTCAGGCCCTCGAAAATGGCCTGTCCGTAGTGGAAGACGTTGGAGGCCGGGTCCATGATTAGTGGCTGGTACGGCACGACCTGTGCGTTGTGCCAACCATCGGCTTCGCTCCAGTCGATGGTGACCATGTGGTCGCTAAAGTACTTGCCAAAACCTGGGTTGGCCAGAATCTTGTCCAACTCCTCCGGGGAGGTTGGATTGTCAGTGCGAGTCACGGTGTAGTTCAGCATGACCTTAATGTACTCCTTTAACTATTGGGAGGCAGGAATAGGGGTGCATTCACAAACGCGTATGGTGGTAGGTCATAAAAGTATTCCCAATTAAAGGAGGATTCAGTGGCAGCATCGACTGTTGACCTACCCGCACGCGGCAGCTTTCCGGAGGTGAAGCTGGCAAAGAAGGCTCCAAAGAAGGCTGATGCCCTGCTGGTTGTAGCATTTAAGGGCGAGGAAGGCCTGGAGCTTCCTGCTAGCTCCCTGCTGGGCGGTTCTGCTACCCGTGCGCTCTACGAATCCCTGACTGCCGTTGGTGCTACCGGTAAGGCCAACGAGGTCACCCGCGTGCCGGCTCCGGCGAAGGCTGGTGTGGCCTCAGTTATCGCTGTGGGCTTGGGCGATGCCGATGAGCTTGACGATGAAACCATGCGCCGCGCCGCCGGCACCGCCGCACGTGCACTCAAGGGCGTGGGCACTGTTGCAACCTCCCTGGGTGATTTCGGTCTGGCCGCTGCTGTCGAGGGCATCATCCTAGGCGGCTACAACCACCGCGGCATCCGCTCTTCTGAGCTTGCCGATAAGGAAGCACCAGCTACCGTCGTCTTCGCTGACGATAAGTCCAAGGCCAAGGAGTTCGAGGCAGCCAAGATTGGCGCTGAGTCCGTCCTGCTGGCCCGCGACCTGGTCAACACCCCGTCGAACTTCCTCTACCCGGAGTCCTACGCAGAGTTCCTGCGCGCCCAGGGCGAAGAAGTCGGCCTGGACGTGGAAATCCTGGATGAGAAGGAGCTGAAGAAGCAGGGCTTCGGCGGCATCCTGTCTGTTGGCCAGGGTTCTGCTCGCCCACCGCGCCTGGTTCGCCTGACCTGGGCCCCGCGCAAGGCTAAGCGCTCTGTCGCACTGGTTGGCAAGGGTATTACCTTCGATACCGGCGGAATTTCTTTGAAGCCAGGTTCTGGCATGTGGGACATGATTTCTGACATGGGTGGTTCTGCTGCCATGGCTGCCTCCATCATCGCTGCAGCCAAGCTCGAACTACCGGTCAAAGTCACCGCTACCCTGCCGCTGGCAGAAAACATGCCTTCCGGTTCTGCCACCCGCCCAGGCGATGTCATCACCCACTACGGCGGCAAGACCTCTGAGGTTCTCAACACTGACGCTGAGGGCCGCCTGGTGCTTGCCGATGCCATCGCACGCGCCAGCGAAGACAACCCGGACTACCTGCTGGAGACCGCTACCCTGACCGGTGCACAGATGGTTGCTCTCGGCGACCGCACCGCCGGCATCATGGGCTCGGATGAGCTGCGCGACCACCTGGCTGAGCTGGGCCGCTCCGTAGGTGAGAACGCCTGGGCTATGCCGCTGCTGGAAGAGCACGACGAGCAGCTGAAGTCCGGCAACGCCGATATGCGCAACATCCACGTCAAGCGCGAGGGCGGCATGGAATTTGCTGGTACCTACCTCAAGCAGTTCGTGGGCGAAGGCATCGAGTGGGCTCACATCGATATCGCTGGCCCATCCATGAACGGCGGCAGTGCCTGGGGCTACACCCCGAAGCAGGCTACCGGCGTTCCGGTACGCACCATCATCGCTGCACTGACTGAGATTTCGCAGCAGAAAAAGAAGAAGTAAAGCGCTGCGTTAAGCTGCAGCGTGAAAACGCTGCAACGCTAAAAACACAGAGAAGGTGGCTGGCTCTATGAGCTAGCCACCTTTACTTTTAGCTTGATGGTGCGTCTACGACGCTGACCATCAACCGACACTGTCTCCAGTGTCTGGGTTTTGGCCCTTTTCAAAGCGGGCGCGACGCTCGCGTTGTTCTTCACGCTTACGCAGAATCCGCTCGCGCTCCATGCGCTCGCGCATCCGCTGCGGGTAACCGGTGTCTTCGACGTCGTAGACCGGGCACTGCAGTAGCTTGGCGACGGCGTCGATACCTTTTGGTCCACCAATGCGACGGCGAATGAATTCCCCGTTTTCGTCTACGACGACGACAGACATCTCGTTGACGACGGTCTCGGGCTCAATAAAGGCCTCGATGAACGCACGTCCTGCAACCCATTTTTGCAGTTCCGCCGCGTCTTCTTCACGGATCGTTTCTCCTGGACCACGGGGTGGTCGCAGCGGGGATCCTGACTTGTTGCGACGGAAGAGGTTGAACATGATTTAACACCTTACCCGCAAGGAGGGTAGCTAATAGCACCCACTTACACGCGCCCGTTGCAATCAAGCTGTAGGATTGGGCAACAGCGATATTTACTTCCAACTTTCGAGGAGTCTTATTTCTCATGGCGCACTCCGTTGAGATGCCCGAACTGGGCGAATCCGTAACCGAAGGCACGATCTCCCAGTGGCTGAAGTCCGTCGGCGATACCGTCGAGGTCGACGAGGCCCTGCTCGAGGTCTCCACCGACAAGGTCGATACCGAAATTCCTTCCCCGGTAGCCGGCACCATTCTGGAAATTAAGGCCGAGGAAGACGACACCATCGAGGTCGGCGAAGTCATCGCCATCATCGGTGACGAGGATGAGTCTGCTAACGATTCCGACGATGACGACGAAGACTCCAAGGACGAGTCCGACGACTCCTCCGAGGATAAGGACGACGAAGAGTCTGACGACTCTTCGGATGACAAGGACGAAAAGAAGGAAAAGAAGTCCAAGGGCGGCTCCGGCGACGCATCTGACGTAGAGATGCCAGAGCTCGGCGAGTCCGTTACCGAAGGCACCATTACTCAGTGGCTGAAGTCCGTCGGCGACGAGGTCGAGGTCGACGAGCCACTGCTCGAGGTCTCCACCGACAAGGTCGACACCGAGATTCCTTCCCCTGTCGCTGGCACCCTGATCGAGATCCTCGCCGAGGAAGACGACACCGTTGAGGTCGGCGAAGTCATCGCTCGCGTGGGTGACGAAGACGCCGCAGGCTCCTCTGGCGATGATGACGACGAGGACGAAGACGACTCCAAGGACGAGGAGAAGGAAGAGTCCAAGGAAGACTCTGACGACTCTTCGGATGACAAGGACGAGAAGTCCGAGAAGAAGGACAAGAAGGAGTCCAAGGGCGGCTCCGGCGAGGCATCCGACGTGGAGATGCCTGAGCTCGGCGAGTCCGTTACCGAAGGCACCATTACCCAGTGGCTGAAGTCCGTCGGCGACGAAGTCGAGGTCGACGAGCCACTGCTCGAGGTCTCCACCGACAAGGTCGACACCGAGATTCCTTCCCCGGTAGCCGGCACCCTGGTTGAAATCCTGGCTGAGGAGGACGACACCATCGAGGTGGGCGCCGTTATCGCACGCATCGGTGACGAAGACGCGGCAGAGTCTGGCGACTCTGACGATGATTCGGATGACGAAGACGAGTCCAAGGACGAAGAGAACGAGAAGAAGTCCGCTGACTCTGATGAGGAGCAGAAGGACGACTCCGCAGACTCTGACGACGCCAAGAAGAAGGCCAAGGAGAAGGAAGAGTCTGACGACTCTTCGGAGGATAAGGACGACAAGAAGTCCGAGCCCAAGGATGAGAAGAAGTCCGACGATAAGAAGGTCAACTCCGGCGATGACGTTCCTTACGTCACCCCGCTGGTGCGCAAGCTGGCTGAAAAGCACGGTGTAGACCTGAAGCAGGTTGAGGGCACCGGTGTTGGTGGCCGCATCCGCAAGCAGGACGTGCTGGCTGCTGCTGAAGAGGGCGAGAAGCCGGTTGAAGACAAGGACTCCGGTTCTTCCGATCCGCGCGCTAACTGGTCCACCAAGTCCGTGGACCTGGACAAGCAGGAGCTCATCGGCACCACCCAGAAGGTCAACCGTATCCGCGAGATCACGGCTACCAAGATGGTGGAAGCCCTGCAGATTTCTGCACAGCTCACCCACGTTCAGGAAGTCGATATGACTGCCATCTGGGACCTGCGCAAGAAGTCCAAGCAGGCATTCATCGATAAGCACGGTGCAAACCTGTCCTTCCTGCCGTTCATCGTGAAGGCCACCGTTGAGGCTCTGGTCTACCACCCGAACGTCAACGCCTCCTACGACCCGAAGTCCAAGGAGATGACCTACCACGAGGACGTCAACGTCGCGATTGCCGTGGACACCCCACGTGGTCTGCTGACCCCGGTCATCCACAAGGCACAGGAAAAGACCCTGCCGGAGATCGCACAGGCTATCGCTGAGCTGGCTGACAAGGCCCGCAACAACAAGCTGAAGCCGAACGACCTGACCGGTGCTACCTTCACCGTGACCAACATCGGTTCCGAAGGTGCCCTGCTGGATACCCCGATTCTGGTTCCGCCGCAGGCAGGCATCCTGGGCACTGCCGCTATCACCAAGCGTGCAGTTGTCGTCACCGAGGACGGCCAGGACGCCATCGCTATTCGCCAGATGTGCTACCTGCCATTCACCTACGACCACCAGGTCGTCGATGGTGCAGATGCAGGTCGCTTCATCACCACCATCAGGGATCGTCTCGAGACCGCAGATTTCGAGGCTGACCTCGACATCTAAGGTCTAGATGACCGCAAGCGTTTCCCGCCGCAGTAGCTGATAATCAGCCGCTGCGGCGGTTTCGCGTTTTTCGCCACTACCCCCGTTGGGTAGACCGAATGTTGAACAATTATTCGTTCCTAGCTCGACTGTGGCTCACATCGCATAAATTGACAGGGGTGACCACAACCAATGTGTTTTAGAACTCTTATACTTGTGGCAAGTTATCTGCCCGCAGATCCCAAGGAGTGCATAATTCCATGAACTTTATCTCCCGCCACCTTGGCCCCGACGCAACAGAACGCGAGCAGATGCTCGCTAAGCTCGGGTACGACTCCGTCGAAGACCTAGTCGATGCCGCTATCCCGCAAAAGATTCGCGCGGAGGAATCCCTGCAGTTGCCGGAGCCACTGAGCGAGGATGATGCTCAGGCCAAGCTGCGCTCCTACGCACAGCACAACCAGGTGCTTAAGTCCTTCTACGGACAAGGCTTCTCCGATACCCTGACCCCTGCGGTTATTCGCCGCGGCATGCTCGAGGATGCCGGTTGGTACACCGCCTACACTCCGTACCAGCCAGAAATTTCCCAGGGCCGCCTGGAAGCACTGTTGAACTTCCAGACCATGATTCAGTCCCTGACTGGTCTGCCCATTGCTAACGCTTCCCTGCTGGATGAAGCTTCCGCGACCGCTGAGGCTGTGGGGCTGATGTCCCGTGCGGTAAAGAAGGGCCGTCGCGTGGTGCTGGATTCCCGCCTGCACCCGCAGGTGCTCACCGTGGCTGCAGAGCGCGCCCGTGCGATTGAGCTTGAAGTAGAAATCACTGATGTACGCGATGGCATTGTCGGTGAGGACCTCGTCGGTGCCGTGATTGCTTACACCGGTACTGAAGGCGACATCTTTGACCCGCGTTCGGTCATTGAGGAGCTGCAGACCCGTGGCGCGAAGGCCGCGGTTGTTGCTGACCCGCTGTCGCTGATGCTGCTGGAAGCACCGGGCGAGATGGGTGCCGACATCGTGCTGGGCTCTTCCCAGCGCTTCGGTGTTCCGCTCTTCTTCGGTGGTCCGCACGCTGCCTTCATGGCTGTCAGCGAAAAGCTCAAGCGTCAGATGCCGGGTCGTATCGTCGGTGTCTCCAAGGACGCTGATGGTCGCCCGGCTTATCGTTTGGCACTGCAGACCCGTGAGCAGCACATCCGCCGCGAGCGTGCGACCTCCAACATCTGTACTGCACAGGCACTACTGGCTAATGTGGCTTCCATGTACGCCGTGTACCACGGTCCGCAGGGACTGGAGGACATCGCAAAGCGTGTACACACCCTGGCTTCCTCCTTTGCCCAGGCAGTCAAGGATGCCGGTAAGGAACTGGTCAGCGAAGAATTCTTCGATACCGTCACCGTGGCTGGCGTGGATGCAGCAGCCATTAAGTCCGCGCTGCAGGAGGCGGGCTACCTGGTGCGCACCATTGGCGACGACAAGGTTTCGGTCTCCTTTGGTGAGTCCGCAACCCAGGGCGATGTCCACGTGCTGGCCGATGCTTTCGGCGCCAAGGCTGGCGATGAGGCCGACTTCGCATTCCCGGAGGGCGTGCAGCGTAGCGAGCAGCCGCTGCAGCACGAAATCTTTAACACCATCCACTCTGAAACCCAGATGATGCGCTACCTGCGAAAGCTGGCAGACAAGGATCTCGCGCTGGACCGCACCATGATTCCGCTGGGTTCCTGCACCATGAAGCTCAATCCAACTGCGGCCATGGAGCCGATTTCCTGGCCGGAGTTCGCCAACATTCACCCTTATGCACCAGAGGAGACCACCGCTGGTTGGCGCGAGCTTATCGATGAGCTCGAGGGCTGGCTGGCTGAACTAACCGGCTACGCCAAGGTCTCCATCCAGCCGAATGCTGGTTCCCAGGGTGAGCTGGCTGGCCTGCTGGCTATCCGCCGCTACCACGTGGCCAACGGTGATAACGGCCGTGACGTCGTGCTCATTCCGGCTTCTGCTCACGGCACCAATGCGGCGTCGGCAACGCTGGCGAACCTGCGTGTGGCCGTCGTCAAGACTGCCGATGATGGTTCTATTGACCTGGCTGATCTGGATGCCAAGATTGAGCAGTACAACGAGCACATCGCCGGCATCATGATCACCTACCCCTCCACCCACGGCGTGTTCGACCCGGAGGTCCGCGACGTCTGCGACAAGATCCATGCCGCTGGTGGTCAGGTCTACATCGATGGTGCGAACATGAACGCGCTGACTGGCTGGGCACGCCCGGGCCAGTTCGGCGGCGATGTCTCCCACCTGAACCTGCACAAGACCTTCACCATCCCGCACGGTGGCGGCGGCCCGGGTGTCGGCCCGGTCGGTGTAGCTGAGCACCTCATTCCTTTCCTGCCGACCAACGCAGCAGATCCGGAGCTGGATGCAACGGAGGCTACCCCGGTCGGCCAGGGTGTTCCGATTACCAATACCCAGTACGGTTCGGCCGGCGTACTGCCTATTTCGTGGGCATACCTGGCGATGGCCGGTGCTAACGGGCTTGCCGATGCCTCCAGCCACGCCATCTTGGGTGCCAACTACGTCGCGCACGAGCTCAACGATTCCTTCCCGGTGCTGTATACCGGCAATAAGGGCCTGGTTGCCCACGAGTGCATCCTGGACCTGCGCGAGCTGACTGATAAGTCCGGGGTGACTGCGGCGGACGTCGCAAAGCGCCTGATTGACTTCGGCTTCCACGCACCGACCCTGGCCTTCCCGGTCGCCGGCACCCTCATGGTGGAGCCGACCGAGTCCGAAGACCTGGGCGAGCTGGACCGCTTCATCGAAGCAATGCGCACCATTCGCGCAGAGATTCAGGAAATCATCGACGGCGACGTTGCGTATGAGGATTCCGTGGTCCACCACGCACCGTTTACGGCAGTATCGCTCATCAACGAGGACTGGGATTACAAGTTCGACCGCGAGAAGGCTGCTTACCCGGTCAACTCGCTGCGGTTGAACAAGTACTTCCCGCCGGTACGTCGCCTGGATGAGGCCTACGGCGACCGCAACCTGGTGTGCTCTTGCCCGCCGCCTGAGGCCTTCGACATCGAAGACTAAGTCAAGTACACCCTCAGAGAAAGGAACCACTATGAGCGAATTGCTAACCTCTCCTCTCAATGCCGAGCATGAGAAGCTGGGCGCTACCTTTACCGCCTTCGGTCCGTGGAATATGCCGCTGAAGTACGACAACGAGCTCGAAGAGCACCGCGCCGTGCGCAACGCTGCCGGTATTTTCGACCTGTCGCACATGGGCGAAATCTGGGTCAAGGGCCCGGATGCCGGCAAGTTCTTGTCCTATTCCTTCATCTCCAACCTGGAGCCGCTGAAGGTGGGCAAGGCGAAGTACTCCATGATTGCTGCAGAAGATGGCGGCATCATCGATGACCTGATTTCCTACCGCTTCGAAGACGAGAAGTTCCTCGTCGTGCCGAATGCAGGCAATGCGGAGATTGTGTGGGAAGAGCTCAACAAGCGCGCTGAGGGCTTCGACGTGGAGCTGGAAAATGAGTCCCGCGACGTTGCCATGATTGCTGTGCAGGGCCCGAAGGCTGCAGAAATCCTGGTCCCGCTGGTTGAGGACAACAAGCAGGAAGACGTCCACGAGCTCGGTTACTACGCCGCCACCATGGCTAAAGTCGCTCGTACCTTCGCCATCGTTGCTCGTACCGGCTACACCGGCGAGGATGGCTTCGAGATCATCGTCTACAACGCCGATGCCCCAGCGCTCTGGGAAGAACTGCTCAAGGCTGGCGAAGAATACGACCTGCGCCCGTGTGGTCTGGCTGCACGCGACTCGCTGCGCCTGGAAGCTGGCATGCCACTGTATGGCAACGAGCTCTCCCGCGATATCACCCCAGTCGAGGCAGGCATGGCACGTGCCTTTGCCAAGAAGGAAGCTGACTTCGTCGGTGCTGACGTCATGCGCAAGCGCGCCGAGGAAGGCCCGCAGGTCGCTATCACCGGCCTGACCTCCGACCAGCGTCGTGCTGCTCGTGCGGGTGCTGAGGTCTACGTCGGCGATACCAAGGTCGGCACCGTCACCTCGGGTCAGCCCTCGCCCACCCTGGGCCACCCGGTCGCGATTGCGCTGCTGGATACCTCCGCAGAGCTTTCCGATGGCGACGCCGTCGAGGTGGACATCCGCGGCAAGCGCTACCCCTTCACCGTAACCGCAATGCCGTTCTACAAGCGCGAGCGCTAAGAACCAACTAGGATTCAATCAAAACTAATTCTCCGAAAGGAAAGCACCATGTCTAACCTTCCTGCAGATTTTTCCTACTCCGAAGATCACGAGTGGATCAACGCCCCGGCCGACAAGGTCGAAGGCGAAACCGTCCGCATTGGTATCACCTCTGTTGCTGCTGACCGCCTGGGCGAGGTCGTCTTCGCCGAGCTGCCGGAGGTAGGCGACGACGTCACCGCTGGCGAGACCTGTGGTGAGGTCGAGTCCACCAAGTCCGTCTCCGACCTCTACAGCCCAGTCACCGGCACCGTGACTGCCGTCAACGACGCTGTGCACGATGACTACGCCACCATCAACAACGATCCTTTCGGCGAAGGCTGGCTCTTCGAGGTCGAGGTCTCCGAAGCTGGCGAGCTGCAGACCGCTGAAGAATACGCTGCTGCCAACGGCGTGAACTAGAGGCAGCGCTACCGCTACCTCTAAGTTCACGCTGAGCTGAGGTAACCGGAACGAAAATGGGAGAACGTGGAATGCGTTCTCCCCTTTTTGCGTTGCGTTAGACAAAGGACAACACTGGAGGATTATGACCGCACCACGCGAACCATTTTTCCCCGCCGAACGCTCCATCCGTGCCTCCGAAGAACCCTTCGAAGTCAGGTATTTAGGCCGGATGGATTATCAAGAGGCGTGGGATCTGCAGGCGGACATCGCAAAGCAGCGCGCCGCAGGTGACGTCAATGATGTGGTGCTGGTGGTCGAGCACCCCAACATCTACACCGCGGGCAAGCGCACCTTGGACTCGGACCGTCCAACCAACGGGCTGCCAGTCATTGATGTCGACCGCGGCGGGCGCATTACCTGGCACGGTGAGGGCCAACTGGTGGTCTATCCGATTATTAAGCTGGCAGAACCTGTCGATGTTGTCGATTACGTGCGCCGCCTGGAAGAAGCCATCATCCACACCGTGCGTCAGATGGGCGTTGCCTCTGCGGGCCGCATCGATGGCCGCTCGGGCGTGTGGGTGCCGTCGACTACTGAACCGAAGGACTCGGCCGCACCGCACCGCGACCGCAAGATTGCCGCATTGGGTATTCGCATTACCCGCGGGGTGACCATGCATGGTCTGGCGCTGAACTGCGATAACACGCTGGAATACTATGACCACATTGTCGCCTGCGGCATTGATGATGCGGACGTGACCACCCTGTCGCTGGAGCTGGGCAAGGATGTCACCATCGACGATGCCACGCAGCCGCTGCTGCAAGCGCTTGACGATGCCCTCTCTGGCCGCATGGTGGTTGCCGATCACACCTTTGGTTCCGCGCCAGATCCCGGAAAAGCAGCCGCTGAGCAGGCCCGTGCAGCCCGTAAAGCACGTGGCGAATAATCTATTAGCCAGATCCCAAATGAATACGTAGAGTGAGTTTTTGTGACTGTTAAGCCTGAAGGACGCAAGATGCTCCGCATTGAAAAGAAGAATGCGGAATCCCCCATCGAACAGAAGCCGCGCTGGATTCGTAACCAGGTGCGCACTGGCCCCGGCTATGAGGATATGAAGTCGCGTGTGTCCGGCGCTTCGCTGCACACCGTGTGCCAGGAGGCGGGCTGCCCCAACATCCACGAGTGCTGGGAATCCCGTGAGGCCACCTTCCTCATCGGCGGTGACAAGTGCACCCGTCGTTGCGACTTCTGCGATATCGCTACCGGTAAGCCGGAGCCACTCGACCGCGATGAGCCGCGCCGTGTGGCTGAGAACATCCGCGAGATGGATCTGAACTACACCACCATTACTGGTGTTACCCGTGACGATCTGCCGGATGAGGGCGCGTGGCTGTATGCGGAAATCGTGCGCAAGATTCACGAGCTCAACCCGCACACCGGTGTCGAGAACCTCACCCCGGACTTCTCCGGTAAGCCGGACCTGTTAGAAGAGGTCTTTGAGGCCCGCCCGGAGGTCTTCGCGCACAACCTGGAAACCGTGCCGCGTATTTTCAAGCGCATCCGCCCGGCCTTCCGCTACGAGCGCTCCCTGGACGTTATCCGCCAGGCCCACGAGTACGGTCTGATTACCAAGTCCAACCTGATTCTGGGCATGGGTGAAACCGCAGAAGAAATCGAAGAGGCCCTGCGCGACCTGCGTGAGGTCGGCTGCGACATCATCACCATTACCCAGTACCTGCGCCCGGGCCCGCGCTTCCACCCGATTGAGCGCTGGGTGCGCCCAGAGGAGTTCGTGGAGCACTCCAAGCTGGCTAAGGAGCTCGGCTTCGGCGGCGTTATGTCTGGCCCGCTGGTGCGTTCTTCCTACCGCGCTGGTCGTCTTTACGTCCAGGCTATGGAAGCCCGCGGTCTGGAACTGCCGGATCACCTCAAGCACCTGGCGGAAACCTCCAAGGGCGCTACCGCTCAGGAAGCTTCCACCCTGCTGGATAAGTACGGTCCTTCGGAAGAAACTCCGGTGACCACCCGCATGGCGAAGACTCCGGCTAACGCCAACTCGGCTGCTGCCACCGTTCGCTAAAAATTTCAGCGAATTTCGACCCCGTTGCTTGGATAAGCGCGGGGTCGTTTTAACATTTATCTCCCTTGACCTTAAAGTAGGAGCCATGGCACAAACTGATAAGGCAGCTCTCAAGGCTGCAAAGAAGCAAGAGCGCGCACAGAAGCGCGAAAAGCGGAAGCAGACCCGTTCACAGATGTGGCAGGCCTTCCAGATGCAGCGCAAGCAGGATAAGGCGCTTATCCCGCTGATGCTGCTGGCCTTCTTGGGCATTGGCCTGCTGTTCTTCCTTATCGGCCTGCTGTTTAACGGCCAGTGGTTCATGCTCATCCTCGGCCTGGGTATCGGTGCCGTGGTGGCCATGTTCATCTTCACCCGTCGCCTCGAGCGCGATATGTACAAGCAGGTTGAAGACCAGCCTGGTGCTGGCGGCTGGGCACTGGAGCAGCAGCTGCGCAACACCATGGGTGTGGTCTGGAAGGTCAAGACCGCTGTGGCTGCGACCCGTCAGCAGGACATCGTCCACCGCGTGATCGGTAACCCGGGTGTTGTTCTGGTGACCGAGGGCAACCACAAGCGCGTGCAGCCGACGGTCAACCAGATGAAAAAGCGCATCGATAAGCTTGCTGCCGGCGTGCCGATTTACGAGGTGCACGTAGGCAAGGGCGAGGGCGAAGTACCCGTCGGCAAGCTGCGCAACCACATCATGCGCATGCCGCGTAACTTCAACAAGAACGAAACCTATGCCAACATCCGCAAGATTGAGGCCATGGATTCTATGCCAGGTTCCATGCCAGGCATGCCGAAGGGCCCAATACCCAAGCAGGCACAAAACATGGCTGGCATGAACCGTCGCATGCGCCGCATGCAGGAGCGTAAGAAGTAAAGCTTCCACGCTGCCTTATCGACAACAAAGCGCGCCGCCTCCCTACTCATTCGGGGAAGGCGGCGCGCTTCTTTTCGTTTGGGCTCACCCTAAAGTTCTTTAACCACCGCAAAACCGTGCGGTG
This sequence comes from Corynebacterium camporealensis, assembly GCF_000980815.1. NCBI lineage: Bacteria > Bacillati > Actinomycetota > Actinomycetes > Mycobacteriales > Corynebacteriaceae > Corynebacterium > Corynebacterium camporealensis. Next base: position 1,702,507 of record NZ_CP011311.1, read on the forward strand.
CGCTTTAGGCGCACGGCACGCTTTACGCGCGGATGACGACCGTACCGGTTGCGCGGTCGTGGATGCCGCGGCCGTCGGTATCGACCATGGCTGCTGGGAAGAGGAAGCCGGTGAGCACGGTGCGCAGTGCAGCGCGCCAAAGGCCAACGCGCTCGCCCGGGGCGTCCAGGCGGGCAACGCCCATGCCGAGGACTGCCATGCCTGGGGTGCGGGCGAACAGCCAGCCGCTGATGATACCCAGGGCAACCCACAGGGCGTAGCCCAGGAAGGCGATGCCGCCGAAGGCACCGGTGAAGGTTTCAATGAGGTTGGCTGCCAGCATGCACAGCAGCCAGTCGATAAGAACGGCTACGGCACGACGTGCCACAGGAGCAAGGGAGCCGGATCCGTTTTCGGGGAGGCCAAGCTTCTCGCCGGGCCACTTGCCGGGGCCTTCGGAATCATCAAACTCGCCGGGGATGTTGGGTCCATCCAGCCATGTGCGCTTTTCTTCCATGCCACCCAATTTAATGGCCCTAGTGGACAAAAGAGAAACAGGGGGAGGCCGCGGACTCATTTATGCAAAACCTAGTAGGCTATTGGTAGAAAATCTAGGTCTACCCGAGGAGACACAATTGTCTTTCGAATCAGTGCAGGACATCGTTAAATACATTAAGGATGAAGACGTCCAGTTTGTGGACATCCGCTTCACCGATGTTCCTGGCAGTGAGCACCACTTTTCCATCCCAGCCAGCGAGTTTACTGAAGAAGCTGCTGAAGAAGGCCTAGCATTCGACGGCTCGTCGATTCGTGGTTTCACGTCCATCGACGAATCTGACATGACGCTGCTTCCGGATCCGGCGACCGCAATGGTCGACCCTTTCCGCAGCAGCAAAACCATCAACGTCAAGTGCTTTGTCCACGACCCCTTCACCCTGGAGCCGTTCTCCCGTGACCCGCGTAACATCGCGCGCAAGGCTGAGGAGTACCTGGCGTCCACCGGCATCGCTGATACCTGTAACTTCGGCGCAGAAGCTGAGTTCTACCTCTTCGACTCCGTGCGCTACGGCGCTGAGACCCACACCGGTTTCTACGAAGTAGACACCAACGAAGGCTGGTGGAACCGCGGCGAGCCAACCAACTTCGATGGCACCCCGAACACCGGCTACAAGACCCGCATCAAGGGCGGCTACTTCCCTACCGCGCCCATCGATAAGGACGGCGAAGTCCGCGATGCGATGGTGTCCAACCTGCAGCGCGTTGGCTTTGATGTAGAGCGTTTCCACCATGAGGTCGGCGGCGGTCAGCATGAGATCAACTACCGCTTCAACTCCCTGCTGCACGCGGCTGATGATATTCAGACCTTCAAGTACATCATCAAGAACACCGCGTCCCAGCTGGGCAAGTCCGCAACCTTCATGCCGAAGCCACTGGCTGGCGACAACGGTTCCGGCATGCACGCGCATATGTCCCTGTGGCAGGACGGCAAGCCGCTGTTCCACGATGAGTCTGGCTACGCCGGCCTGTCCGATACCGCCCGCTACTACATCGGCGGCATCCTCCACCACGCTGGTGCTGTGCTGGCGTTCACCAACCCAACCCTGAACTCCTACCACCGCCTGGTCCCGGGCTTCGAGGCACCAATCAACCTCGTATACTCGCAGCGTAACCGTTCGGCTGCAATCCGCATCCCGATCACCGGTTCCAACCCGAAGGCCAAGCGCATCGAGTTCCGCGCACCGGACCCATCCGGTAACCCATACCTGGGTTTCGCTGCGATGATGCTGGCTGGCCTGGATGGCGTGAAGAACCGCATTGAGCCGCACGCTCCGGTCGACAAGGACCTCTACGAGCTGCCGCCGGCAGAGGCTGCCTCCATCCCACAGGCACCGACTTCCCTGGAAGCTTCCCTCGAGGCTCTCGAGAACGACATGGACTTCCTCACCGAGGGCGACGTCTTCACCGAGGATCTCATCGAGACCTACATCCAGTACAAGAACGACAACGAAATCGAGCCGAACCGCCTGCGCCCAACCCCGCAGGAGTTCGAGATGTACTACGACTGCTAAAGAAAGCGGGACATTTGCGTTTCTGACCAGCAGTTATTTGCGAATCTCCCAAACTTAAAAGAAATCCCAGACTTCCCTCTTGAGGAGCCTGGGATTTCTTTTTTGGGCGGACTTTTAATTGTTATCTTGAGTCAATTCTGGCTGAAACTGGTGCCTACGCACGACCTGTAGACCACGGCCCAGGGTTGGGTCTCGTGGTCTGCTATGCAGCCTGGGTTTCCTCTGGCGGAGCGTTCGACCAAGCAATCTCGAAGATGTCCAGTTGCCTCTTTTTCCGAGGACGACCGCCCCGTGGAGGGGTCGGGTTCAGTTCTTCCTCCCGCTGACGGCGAAGATAGCCACGAATACGCTTGGCATTCGAGACAACAACTTGCACCGCGAGTTTGACCGCGAAGCCACAGATTCCGCGCATACCCTTCTTAGAGCGGTCACCGTCTCCCAAAGGGGCGTCGTATTTCAGCGAAGCATTGCACCCCTCATTGTTGGCGCGACCTGCCTTGTAGATGTCGTACCACTGCGGGGTGTACGGCGTTGGCCCCTGCTGCAAGTACTTGTTGACGCGGCCCAAGGTCTTGTCCTCGGTGTCGAGGGGAATCGTAACCGTCTGCTGAGTACAGCAGCGTCCAGCGTCGACCTTCTTCGGCGTCTGCTTCGGGGACAGTGGCAGCGGCGCTCTGCCGCCCCTGACCTTTTTCATTCCAGCCTTTTTCGCCTTGAGGTCTGAACGACGAAGTGGACAACTCACCCGCCCGTCCAAAGCTGGACACGCAACGCGAACCGAACCATCTTCCTCGACAGAATGAACCCGCATTTCGAGTCGTTCCCGCAGCGCCATGAGGCGGCGGAACTCCCTTTCGTCGATTTTGCCTTGCCGGTAGTCGGCTACTGGGTCATGGGCCTGCTGGAGCGTCAAAAGAGCTGGGCAGTGCATTTTCCATCGGAAAGGACCATGCCTACGTAGGTGGCTGCGATCCCCCGAGCTTCTTCCTTGTTAGGAATGTCGCCCACTATCTTCCAGCCGTTCTTACGCATGGGGGCTTGGTAGTACTCGGGCTTCGACCCCGGCGAGTACGCCATGTCACCGATCATGTACCGGCGTGGGAAGCCCGTGCGTTCCAGCATCGCAACGGCTTGCAGCACGTTCTGACCGGGACGGTGTCCAGGCTTATCGACGGACACGCCAACAATGAGGTCCGGGACACTCTCGCCAAAAGCGCCACCAACAGCGACCGCCAAGGTCGGGTCAAAGCCGTGTTTGACTTTAATCGCGCCCTTGTTTTCGCCGGGGTGGTGGTTGCCTTCTCGCACATAGCTTCCTGCATCCGGCTCCGAGGACGTGAGCTTACTGCCTGACCGCGGCATTGTGGTCGAGGTTGCATACATCGTGGCGTCAGAAGCATAGTCGCCGATGTGCCGCTTAAACACGTCGTCGCCAGCTAGTCGCGCCGAGCCGAGAGCCAAGGCGGAATCGAAAATAGCAATTCGCTTCTTCCGCTGCTCGATCAGTGCCGGCGACCGGGTAGCTTTGAGCGCCGCAAAGACGTCCTTGTCGTACCGTCGCCCCTTTTTCGTCTCGGGGTACGGGTCGATAAGCGCTCGCGCCCTATTCCTGATGGTCCTGTAGATACGGCTGTACCACTGAGGGTTCCTCCTGTCGGTAAACAGATTAAGGTCGAGCCCGGCAGCGGCCCATGCTTTGCCGTCGAGTCGATAGCGAAGAATCTCCACAGCCTCGGTGATGTTGAGGGGTTTGTCGTCCAGTCCGGCCACAATGAGGAGAATCAGTGCGCTCCGCGCCGAAACCTGTGCCGGGCGCCCGCCTCGGTAGCGGTTCGGGTTGTCCGCCTTATCCCAGGACTCCAAGATTTCAATGACGCCAGAGGTGTCCACCACGCGAGCGGCAGTGGTGATTAAGTCGAGGCTGATCGGCCCTTGAGAATCAAGTGTTGTCGGCTCCAGATTCCACGCGGTCATTGGCCGTAGCGCCTGGTTGATAATCGCGCTGGTTACAGTAATTGGCTGGCTCATGGTGGTCACCTCCGTCCTTCGCGGTGTTGTTGCCTGAGTCGAGATTGCCGGGTTGGTTACTAGATCAGTCGCAGCCCTGAGTTCTTGTACGGGGTGCCGCCACGCAGGAGCACCCGCGCCGTTTCTTCGCTGACCGTCCGAGGACTAAGCCACTTCTTGTAATGCTGGAGGCTTGCAAGACCGGCAGCCGTGGCCACAACAGATTCGGGGACTTGCTCGTTCATGAGCGTCACGACCCAGGTGGTGCGCAGTCGTCGGCTGTCGAGCTGCACCGTGGCGGGCTTGCCGACGCGGGAGATAATCGCAGCGACCGACGCTGTGGTGGCCTGCTGACGGTTGGGGAAAAGCGCTAGGTGGTCCAGGTCGAGGTTGGCAACAAGCTCCGCCACTTCTTCCTCCCACTCCGCCCGTATCGGAACCCGCCTCGCCCCAGCGCCTCGGAAGCCCGAAGCGGTGACCGTCACGAACCCCGACTCGGTGGTCACGCCGCGGGCACGAAGCGTAGCCATTTCGCATATCCTCAAACCTGCTCCGAGTCCCAGGGCGAGCAGCAGCCGAGCGTTGTCTCGTTGGTAGTCGGTGGAGTGGCTGTTGGCCCAGAACCTAAGCTGACGAACTTCCGCTTCGGTGTACGGCTCGTCCGGCGCTTTGTAGCCGTAGCGGATGTGGGTATCAGAAAATGGCCACGCGGTGTTCAGTGCTTGGCCGAGGCTAATGAGCACGGAACGTCGGGCTCCTTTGACTCGGTCTGAGACGCTGTCTGTGTTAACGGAGTATTCGATCACATCGGGGTCGAACACGTCCTCATGGGTGAGAGCTCGCCCGAGTTCCAGCGCGGTCACCGCAGCGCGAGCAATAGCGAGCACCGCAACGCGCAGCGCCTCGCGGGACGTAACGGTCGGGACGACCTGTTGGACGGTAACGTCGACGACGTAGTCCTGTACCTGGCTCCACTGCCCCATCGAAATTGAGCGTGGGGAGTAAGCGGTGGCGAGATGGACAAAATCATGGCCGGTTGCGGGCATGACAAAACACTCCTTGTGAGTGCCCGACGTTTCGGCATTCTCAGCCAGGGTGGTGGGACCTGGAAGAAAAGGTGGTGTCCGAACCGAGCGGGCAGAAAATCCTGTCGCTTCTTAAAAGAAACGCTATCAGGCCCATATAGGGTTTGACTAGGCCCTATACTCAACAGCAGGCACCTTCGGGGGCCGTAGCACATCACATACCCCCTTGGATCAGCCGAAACGCAGGCCGGTTCGGTGACTGCCCCTGGCGACCTACCTCGTTTTCCTCGCCCGACCGCTGTGCAGGCTTCACCAGTGGTTGCAATTCCCGCCCATCAGGCCATGACCGAAATTGCGGAAGTCGAATCGCCGCCCGTTTCGCCACCGCTGCGCCGACCCGTTGCGAGACGTCCTCAAACGTTGCATCCTCAGAAAATTCCGCCAAGGCCCACGTCAGCCGCAATCGACTAGTGGTCACCTTCACGCCCGCCGGCGGAGGTAGATGGCTCACATAACCAAGACAGTTGAACGGGAAAAGCCCACAAGAGCGAACCTCGTCCAAGGCAAGCCGTACCTCCGGGCGAACCGGCAATGTGGCACCGTCCAGGCTCACTGTGTCTGCGGAAGGAGAAATGGACGAGGGCTTTACGGCTCGGATTTCCGAAGCGTTAAGGCCAGCGCCGAACGCCAGCGCCACCACCACTGTTGCCCTGTGCCTAGCAAGGTCGGTCGGCAATTGCTCCGGCCATGCGAAAATTCGAGCCAGTTCATGCAGCGTGTACGGCGGCGGCGGTTCGGTCCGAAAACGATACGCTCGTCGCTTCGGGGTGAGCGCGTCCTCCAGGTACGCCGCCACTGGGTCGCTGGACATCCACACACGCACAAGTTCCAGAAGTCTTGCTTGCCTCCTCCTGGTGTCGGTGCGAGCAGCCGGGTCACCCGTCTCCCACCACGACGCCCATTCCGGCGTGAGCCATTCCTGCGGTTCGCTGATGTCTACACCTAAGGCAAGAACCTCGGGCAGGAACTGGGCGAGAAGGCTTCCCACTTCACACAGGACGCGGTAAGTGGGAATCCCGGCCACGATGCTGCCCTGCCCATGACACTGAACACCACGAACTAGCACCGTGCGGATCACCTCCGCAATGGGCTCGGTTACCGGGTGCCACGTTGGGCTATAGACCCTCGCCTTTTCAAGGAGTGCTGAACGGTCTTGCTGCGCAGGTAATTTCCTCATTTCGTCGCCACCCCCTGACGGCCTGTTTCAGCCCCTGACCAGGTGAAACCAGATAGGCTTCGCCTATGCCCGAAAGTCCCAATTCCCCACGCAATCTGTATCCCGGCTGGCCACTGAACCACAGCGAGATCAAGGCCAATCGAGCACATGCCTTGGTGCAGAAAATGGCTCGCAACGTTCTTGAACTGACGTTTCGCGCCACGGTCGGCGGCATTGCCGAGCGGTGTGGCCTTAACTCGTCCACAATTTCCGACCTCACCAAGGGAACGTCTTGGCCCACCGTGGAGACGTTGGCAAAAATCGAGGTCGGCTTGGGACAGCCAGTGTGGCCACGAATGAATCCCACTACATCTAGTCATGGCTCTACCGTGACGCACCTGTGAATGAAAACTGGCAAAAGTTTCGCCTGCGCAGGTATGTCGCCGGGCTGTCCCGGCGAAACCAATTCAACTGGTTTACCGTGGAATCGCGGCATGGCCAACTAGTCCGGTAAGCCGGATCGCTCAAGTCACCTCCACACGCGCTCCCTGGTGTTGGAATCGCAACTCCCAACCCCCAACGCCCCATGAGTTGCCACTTTGGATTAGCCTGACTCTTATGACCACCGACAACACCACCCGCCGAGGACGTGCCACGCGGCCCGCTCCCCGCGAGGTGTATCCAACGTGGCCTCACGGCACCGCCGAGGGGCCGGACGAACTCGTCCGCGCCTTCGTCTCGAACCTCGCAGCGTTTGTCGAATCGCAAGCCGAAGCGGGTGCCTCCCAAGCCGAGCTCTGTCGCCAGGCTGGGGTGACGAAGTCGGTTCTGACTAAAGTGCTCCACGGCGACGTATGGCCCGACTCGCTAACCGTGGCGAAATTCGAGACGCTGGCGGGTCGGAGGCTGTGGGTGGGGCCAAAACCGGCGGGGGCCTAAGAGGTCGCCGTTTACTTGACCCGCGAGGGACGAACCATGGCCCCTTGAAAGCCCACGTTCACCGCTGGTTGTTTTCAGGAAGGCCCAGGTCAGTGCATTTCTTCGGTGCGCACTCCGACCTGGAACCCCGAGCCCCCGAGCTAGACTAAGCCCTCACCTGCCGGCAACGCTGTCGGGTATGAGTACCCACCACACCTCACACAGAAGGGACGAGAATGTCCCAGCACAAAGCAATGAAACCACCACTCGCCCCACCAGACCACTACAGTTCCGGGCACATTTCAACCGAAGCGAACTGCGTCGACTTGCCAGCTTCATTGGCCGCCACCGCGACAACTACCGCGTCCTCGGGCAAGACGGCGACAACCTGGGAGTGAACGAGTCCTCCCCTGCCGGCATTTTGTTCGCGCTGTTCCGCGGGCTGGACGAGCGAGGTTTCGTCACCGTCGAGGCAGACATCGACCCGGTAAAACCCCACCGTGAGGACCTGAAACTGCTTTCCGAAGACTTCGCCGAGTTCCAAGACCTACTTCGACTAGAGGACGCGCCCAGCGAGTTTGCCAGCCGAGAGGTAGAAGAGCCGGACGAGTATGTGTTCCCCGACGCTGTGTACTACGGCTCCAGTCGCTATGCCAGGCAGACCGAAAACCTTGGCATGGTCGGTGAGTCAGGTGTGCTGGAAAGCCAGGCTCAGAAGGCCGACAAAGCCAGTCCCCTCCCGACCTGGCTCTACCGCTACGAGGTTCGAGACGTCACCGGCGCGTTGGTTGGCCTTTACCGATACAGGGTTGACGCCGACCGCGACGTTCGGCGTCTCGTGGCGCGTGGCGAGGTCGGGGCGGTGTATGTCGTAAACTGGGAGAGGTGTTAAGAGAAGGGCTGGGCTGGGCTGGGGCAATCTTAGTCGACTTCTCGGGGGTAACTTTCTAGCACCCACTTATCTTCAATGACCAATCTTCACCAGCAAGCGTGATAGCATTTAGGTAATCGTTCAGCCCGCCTTGGACCGCCTTCTCCGGGAGGAATCCAAGAGTGGGCTGGATCTTTTTTATCCCTGGAGTTTCACGTTTTGGTCAATCCACTCAAACCAGCCACAACAATTGAAGATCACATAGTACGACTGGTTGGACGTGGCATGGAAGTAGATTCACTCGAAGCTACACAGTGGCTAAGTAACGTCAGCTACTATCGTCTTTCTGCATATTGGTACCCGGCTCGGATAGTAGCTCCTGGAGCATCGGACCCCTCAGACAATTTCGTGAGCGGAACTTCATTTTCGCAAGTAGTTCAGCTATATGAAGCTGATCGCAAACTTCGCACTCTCATCCATGATGGTATTGAGCGAATTGAGATTGCAATGCGCACTCAGACTACCGAGTTGCTTTGCCTTCAAAACCCAGCAGACCCAGCGGGTTACCTAAACTCGGATTTATTCCGAGAGAAATTTGACCATGTCAACTGGATTTCAACAATCTACGGGAGACTTGCCAGAGCCAAGAAAAGCGACTCAATTAAGCACTATTTAAAGACATACAGTGGACGATTCCCCCTTTGGGTGGTTGCGGAATTTATGGATTTTTCCGACATGTCCCACCTTTATTCAGGACTTAGCAACGCCGATCAAAGGAAGATTACCGAAAACCTTGATTTGAAGATCGAAATTTCAAATCTCACCGAGGCACAAAAGCAAAAGCTCAGGAAGGGTCACCCGCTTGCTAGCTGGTTGGAACAGTTAACCATTGTCCGAAATACATGCGCTCACCACAGCCGCCTCTGGAACAAATCCTTTGCCCCCGCGTCTACGTCAGCCCTTCGCACGAACGGAAATCTCGATCTCCTTCCAGAGGGGCAAAGCGAACGCATTTTCGGAACACTTGTTTTGATGTCCCATCTTCTTCGAGCAGTATCTCCCGGAACAACTTGGCCGGATAAGGTATTAAGAATCATTGTAGAAGATTTCCTTCCAAACCCTATTGTCCAACCGCTAAGTCTTGGAATCCCAGCCAATTGGAACAAAACAAGGATTTAGCAAATCTGCGTCACATAATCACTCGGAGCTGTTCGTGTGCGCCACAACTCGCCCCGAATCCATGCCAAACTCCATTCCCAGTCTTCAACTTCAACGCCCCTGTGAACGCAGGAATTATCGGCTCCGACAACACTAAAATGTCCCGGTAGCTCAGCTCAAAGATCGTTAGGGAGACAGTGGATTGCGACGAAAAGTCCCTCGCATTCGCTATCACCTCTGGGGGCTGAGAAAACCAGTCGGACTGCAATACTGGGAGCATGACGACAACTTACGAGAGCAGCAATCTTGACCCTGCTATTGCACAGTTCAAGAAAGAAATGTTTCTACTTTGCACAGGCATTGCAAACGTCGCCAACGCAATTGGATGCGCCTACCCTGCATGGGGACCCGAAATTACTAAGCCCGTCAACGCCCGATTCAGCTTTGCAGAGTCGAACGCTGCGAGACTCCCAGATGAATTAGCTCGGGCGGTTATGCAGGTCACCGGCGCCCATGTTCACACCCTTGGCAGGTTCATGCAGGACGAGTTCACCACTCCTGCAACGGTTGCACCTATCGCTCGAAGTGCTGTCGAACACACGGCGCTGCTGATCTTCCTCACCCGCGACGAGTCACCCGAATTTCGGACAGTTCGTGCGGCCCGTGCCATTCGCGTGGGGATGAACAGAGACAATGTCCACAACCTCAAAGAGTTGGAGGGAATGTACGACAACCTCAACAAGCTAGTTACTCGCTACACGAAAAAAAATGTCATCCCCGAACTCAAACACGAGGACTTCGACTACACAACTATGGTTCAACTAACGCTGGGAGAACTAGTTGGCGACAGTTTCTACAGCGACTTGTGCAGCTATACGCACCACAACACATGGAAAGCCTTCTACCAATTCGTAGCCGCGAACGAAAACCCAAGAGCTCTGGAGGTGGACTCCCTCTTCTTCACGCAAAAGGCAGCACTTGCACTAGCCGGCGCCGCATTCTCACTTCTCCGTTACCGCGAGCGAACCCAAACCGCCGAACTTCGAGAGCTCCTCAACGACAAGACTCAGCGAATGCTCCAGCTTGGAACTGCGATCGAGCACTACCTAGAATCCGTGGACTCCAGCAGAAACCCATAGACACTGCGAAGCCTTTCGTCGTATCGACTTTGCTACAGCGTGGTAGTTAGTTTTCTACAGGTACTTAATTGCTGGCAGGGAGGCTTCCTGAATCCCCCAAGGAATTAGTGGTAAGGGGTCGGTTTCCGACCTTTGGGAAAGCCGTTGGAAGCAGTGTCGGGTGGAACCAAAACGGTTTTGCGGTGGAACCGGGGATGGAACCGAGCGGAGTTCTCCTAGGTCAAGATGTTTTCCAAAAGTCCCGGGAACTAACACCAACTCCGTTTCCGCACTAGCCCTAGTGCTCCTGACTCTCGCCGGACTCTCCCTGGCTCTGAGGCGTAAGGCTAAAAACCCCAGTCCCTAGCCAGACAGCGAAACAGCACCCTCTCCCCTGCCGAGAGGGTGCTTTCGTCACTGGACGGCCCAAACTTACATTGGCTTTACTCCCGCGCAACCAGAGACAATCGCAGGTGGAGCCATAACCCGAGGCCACGAACCCTTAGGACTCGGCGGTTACCGTCACTCGTCCCACCACTGAAAGTCGTCTGCCAGCCGTCCCGCCACCGCTTCGATCTCGGCTCGGTGGTCGTAGCGGTCGAACTTTGCGGGAGCTGGAATCTCCACATCCGACAGGGGCTTCGCTCGCCCCGCGACCCGAGCACTCCACGCTAGGTAGTCAGGGTCCACACCACCCTCCCGCGCCGCTGCCAAGAACTGCTGCACTGAGACATACTCATGCCACCTAGACGCCTGCTCGGTCAGGGTTTTCCACTCATGGTCTTCCTGAACGCGCTGCGCTACGAGCTTCGCTGCGGTGTCGAGACGGCGCTGCCAAGCGGAGTCTTGAATCTCCTTCATTTCCGCCCGTACACTGTCGGCCAATTCGATCTCGACTAGCGCGTCAAGGAGGTCAGAAAGTTCTGTGTCCAGCCGTTCGGGCTTGCGCTTGGTGTCTCTGACGGAACGAAACCCAACCTCAATGCTCAGCCGCCCGTTTTTGACTTGGGTGTAGAACTTCCGTGTAGGCATGTCAGAGCTTCCAGTCCACCTCCTGTGCTCTTCAATTTCCTGTTTCGTAGGCTCGCGCTGGAAGGAGTCGTGGGCTTCCACCACCTTGACTTCATAGCTTCGGTGTTTCGTCTTCACTTTCACATAGCTGGGAACGTTGTGGGCATAGCTGTAGTACCGTTCATCTCTCTCGTACTCCACTGTCCAGCCAAGACGTTCGACTTCTTTGAACAGGGCGTGCAGTAAACGGCGGGCACGGGGTTGCGTCTGGGGAGAGACCTTGAAGTGCTTACCCTCGGAGAACTTGCCGACCATGGGGTGAAACTTGTTGACTCGTTTCTCCCCTGTTGCAATGTCGAGATTGCAGGGGTCAAAGATGACCTTCTTCACAAGACCAACCCAGACGTGCGACGCCGGTTCACGCAGGTAATGCCGCGGGGCAAACTCGTAATGCAAAACCATGTCTTCGCCAATAAGGTCCTCGCGGTCCGCTAGGGCTTTGAGCCTTGGCTCCCAGATGGTCTTGAAACCTTCTTCGGAGCACAGGGCGCGGTACGCCACACCTTTCGGGTTGCGCAGGCGCTTGTACAGCTCCTCGACCACTTCATCACTGGGCTTTGGAGGTGGCGGAGGAACGGGTGCCGGGCGTTCGATTGGCCGGGGTGGAAAGACTGCAGTGCGCTTGCGTTGTTTCACCAACGGTTCGGTGCCGGCGAGGACTCGTTTACCACGCGCAGTCACCGTGGCTTTCCAGGTCTGTCCATGGCCCTTGATTTTCACGAGACCGTGGCCCTCTAGGGTACGAGCGGAAATCTTATAGTTACCTTGTGGAACCGAGTCCGCCGGGCAACCGTCGTTGATCCAGAGCAGGACTTCCTTTTGACGCTCGTTGAGAGTCTTCGCAGCCATAGGTTCATTATCGAATAGGTAAGCCCGGTGGCGCAGCCCGGAAGTCCTTAGGGGTGCGGTGGGTTGCCCCAGCTTGGGAATGCGACCCGGTGGCACCTAGAGTTCGTGGGCTACAGCGAAACATCTAGTCACTGCGAACTGGTCGTGGTATTGAGTTTGATACGACGTGGTAGCTGGTTTTCTATAGCCGGGTAGGTGCTGGGAGGGAGGTTTCCGAATCCCCTATCCTCCGGATAAGCACCACAAATTTACTTCTGCCACTGATTGGGACGCAGCGACTAACGCGACCACAGTAAACAGCCACCAAATGCAGATATCGAACATGCGTACGACAGCTCCAGGGGAGCTGTCCAGGCAACGGAATAAGGTAGCAATAACACCAATCCCCCATAAACAAAGGAGATGCCCTCAATGTCCCAGTCCGATAAATACACCATCGCCGACGACCTGATCCGCGAAGTTGGACAGCACCCACTACGCGACCTCAACGCCACCGCCCTAGGCGAGCGCCACGGCGTTGCTGCCGAAAGCATTGTCAAAGTCGGTCATTGGTGTATCGACAACGGCTACATGACCAAGCAATCCCATTCCGACATGAACCACGTCATGAGGTGCGGCATGTTGACCGCCGACGGTGAAGAAGTCGCCGCGGGTCTTGCCACCACTCGCCCCGAACCAACGCCAACTCCGGCCCCAGTCTTCAACTTCAATGCCCCTGTAAACGCGGGAATTATCGGCTCCGGCAACACACAGAATGTCACCCTCACAGTGTCCGAAGCACAGGTCCTTGCCCTTGCCGAAGCGCTCCGTCACGACGGCCACGTCGCGGAAGCCGACACGGTGCTCGCAGCAACTGAAAACGGAAAACAGCCTGGGCGACTGCTGGGAGCGTTCACAGCCATTGGTCCGGCGCTCGATAGCTACGGGAAGTTCGCCACCGCGATGCTTGGCATCCTCACCAGCACGCAGTAGCCCCTCCGACTGCGACCCTATGCCACTAAAAGCAATGGGGTCTATCCGCCTAATTGCTACCATTGAAAAAGACTTTTCAGCAAACATCCAGTCACGAATATCAGAAGGAACCATGCCCCCCACAAAACTTGAGCTGACCTGGTTCAATAAAGACAAGGCACTCATTCCCACAGAAGCCGGAAAATATGGGTACACCTGGGTCGACCCCCGCGACCCGCGGTACTGCGAAACGCACACCTTGACGGTTCTCGAAACAGTGACGGGTCGGCGAAACGAGAAGTGGGACGGGGTGCAATACGGGGAACGTGCCGATTTGGAGCCACAGAGCGACAACTTGCTCATTCAGGGAGAATCCGGCGATGTACTGGAGGCACTGACGCGCGTGCCGGAGCTTCGGGACAAGTATGTCGGCAAGGTTAAATGCGTGTACATTGACCCGCCATTTAATACTGGCGAGACTTTTGATAGGTACGAGGACAACCTCGAACATTCCGTTTGGTTGTCAATGATGCGCGACCGACTGGTACATTTCCGATCACTTTTGCGGGAAGACGGAACCTTATGGGTACATCTCGACGATGCAGAAAACCACCGGATGCGAGTGCTACTCGATGAAGTTTTCGGGTCTCAAAACTTTATCGGAAACGTCATTTGGGAAAAGGCCGATAGTCCGCGATCTGGCGGGAAAATGTCGTCGGATCACGACCATATCCTCGTGTACGGGCGGTCCGAAATCGCGAAACTAAATTTGAGTAAGCGCACAGAAGAAGATAATCGTCGGTTCTCGAACCCCGACAATGACCCCAATGGGGCCTGGTGGGATGACAACTTTTCTGCTCCGCACTCGATTAACAGCAGTGGCAAGCAAGTTCAGGCAGTTTTTGCCATTCAACATCCTTTGACCGGGAATATGCTATACCCAGCAGCTGGAAGACAGTGGTGGTGCCGAGCTGACCGACTCCTTGAATCTTTGCAGCAATTCGCACCGTACAAAAAAGTTTCACCAAATATCGAAGAACGCATGAAAAGAATGCGACTTCCCGAGACTGCCGTGAACCCTGAAATTCCAGACTTGGTCCTGGATTGCTCTCTCGAAGATGCACAAGCAACTGCCCGAAAGCGGATGAATCAGTTTCCTCTGCCAGAATCGTTTCTTCGGGGTGACAAAGGATTTGGGCGGAAGTCTTATATCCCTAGTGACGGTCTAACCCCGCGTACTCTTTGGAAAAATACCGAAGTAGGTCACAATCGTGAAGCTAAGTCCGAAATCAAACTACTTTTCCCGGATTCGGCAAAATTCGATACTCCAAAGCCAGAGCGACTATTACGCAAAATCATCGAATTATCGACTGATCCAGGGGACCTTGTGGCTGACTTCTTTGCAGGATCGGGAACAACTGCGGCAGTTGCCCAAAAACTTGGCCGACGCTGGGTTACATGCGAACTCAGTGAAGGCAACTTCCAAGAATACGTCCTGACCCGATTGAAAAAGGTGGTTTTGGGTGAAGACTTAGGCGGGATTTCCAGCTCTCACAGTCGCGAAAGGCAAGTAAACGGAGACAACCATGTACCAGCCGAGTTCACGATCTCAGAAATGGAAACAGCGGCTAAATTGATTCGCTCACTTCCTTCTAACCGCCTTGGTTTAACTGAAGCTCAGCTTGCTGCCGTCAAAGAAGTCGAAAAGCTGATTTCAACCCGCCCATTAAAGGAAGTTCACTGGCTGGGCGGTGGCGGGTTCACCGTCGCAATGCTCGGACCGACGTGCTACGACTACTCACCTGACACTGGGTATACAGTCCTGACCTCCGAAGCGACAGGCGAAACGCTGATCGCTTCGGTGGCGGCAAACCTGGGTTTCCATCTGTCGGCAAGTGACCCACACTTCGACGGCCGCCGTAACAACGAGCATCTAGCCGTAGTGGAGGGTGTACTCACCGAGGCCAAGGTGGGTGACCTTATGGCGCACCTGCCGGAGGGCCATTCGATTTTGTTTGCTGCAACCAACCTGGACGAGGGGGTGCGCGATGTGGTCCGTTCCTACAAGAATGGCTCCCGTGTAGTCCACGTCCCACTTGACTTGTTCCCATTTGGCGAAGAAGAGGAGAACTAGACCATGCCGCTAAATATCTCCTACGACGAGAATTTGATCGCTCAGATGGAGGCCAAGTTCGACTTGCGTCAGCCGAATGTTGAAGCGCTCAAGGCCATTGTTCGACGCCTGGAAAGTGGCGATTTTGACCCGCAGAAGCAGTTGCTCCTCGACCTTGCCACTGGTGTCGGCAAGACGTACATCATGGCGTCGCTAGTGGAATACCTGCGCCGCCAAGGCGTGATGAATGTGATGCTAGTTACCCCGAACACTGTTGTGCAGAACAAGACGGTAGCTGACTTCTCGCAGGGTTCGAACCGCTACATCGGTGGTTTTGACATCCCACCTGCCTTGGTCACTCCAGACGACGTGCATAAGCTGCGCTTGGGTGAGTCGTGGTACCACCTGTTCGCCGGTGAGGGTGCGTCCACGGTCTACATTTTTAACGTCCAGCAGTTGTTCCCACCAAAAGACGAAGATAAAAACAAGGCGAATGGTGTGGAAGCTCAGCGTCGCAAGACGTGGCGTTTCCAGGAGGAGACGGGCATCCTCGCAGAACGTCTTATCGAACTGGACGACCTAGTGGTGATCGTCGACGAAGCTCACTTGTTTGGTTCTACTGCTGCGCGTTTCCAAGAATCGTTGAAGGCGTTCCATCCTGCTGCGACAGTGGGACTTACTGCTTCATCGTCTAAGGACGATGACGTTGTTTTCCGCTACCCGTTATGGAAGGCGATCTCCCACGGGTTCGTCAAACAACCCGTCTTGGTCTACCGCAACAAGGGCTACAAAAAGGGCGAGGCGGAGCGCCAGCTCCAGGACGCTATGTCTCTTTTGGCTTTGAAGGAGGAAGCATACCGTCTGCACCGAGAAGCACACCCTGACGGCAAGCAAACGAAGCCACTTCTTTTCGTCGTGTGTACCGATGTCAACCACGCGACGGAAACCGCGACGACGTTGCGAAACACGTACTTCCCAGACCCGAACGCCGTCCATGCCGTCCTCCAGGTCGATAACCAGCACGATGACGCGACAACGCAAACCCTGCTACGAAACCTTGACGAACCGAACTCCCCTGTACGGGTCATCGTGTCCGTAAATAAACTGCGCGAAGGGTGGGACACGAAGCGTATCGCGGTGATGTGTACTCTGCGTGCAATGGGCTCGGAAGTACTCACCCAGCAGGTAATGGGCCGTGGCCTTCGCTTGCCCTTTGGCAAGCTCACGAAAGTTCCCGCCATCGACGAGCTTGATATTATCTCCCACAAGTCATTCGTTGACTTATTGACGTCGGAGAACGTGCTGCGTGAGTTCGGTATCGAGGAAGACATTCCAGGCGTAAAGCCGGAATTGGTCTTGCCACCGAGCGGCGGCAGCGTATCCCCTGTTGTTGATCCTGGTGTGACCGGCGGCGAGATTGGGACGGGTACCGAAGCTGACGACAATACTGGAGATGGCAATGGAGCCGGCGCGACCACCGGAGATCAGGACCATTCAACAACTGGCGTACCGTCTGCCGGTTCGGGTCTTCCTATCGGGGCGCGAAACGTGGGCGATGACGAGGAGATCACCACTGGTGTCGAGATTGTCGCGCCGGTTGTCGTAAAAGTGAACGAGGCGTTTGAGGGGCAGACATTTACGTTCCCCTCCTCGACAATGACTGAGACACAGCGCCCGTTCAGCTTGGTGGATATTCCCACCTCGGTGATCGTCGAGGCCGCGAAGAAAGTCACTGACCACGGGGAACTTCTTGACCGCGCAAAGATCATCGTCGAAGAAGCCGCCGACAAACTGGGCGTGAAGCACATGGAACGCCAGTCTGTGCCGAGTTTCAGGGAATCGACAAGCAAGGTGGAGAGTGAGCTGACGAATAGGCTCATGCGAACGGGGCTTTTCCAGGCGACGAAAGAAAATGACTCGGTGCTGCGCCGTAGCATTGTCCCAACGTTTATGAAAGCCTCCGGGGTTGAGAAGTGGACTGTCAAGGCCAAGGAGTCCGCAGTGGTGAGTCTGCTGGACATGGTAAAGCAGGAAGCGAAGGCTGCGGTTGCGAAGAACACGTTCACTGAGGTCACTGTCCACCCAGTAACTCTGCCGGTGCAGACCTCCTACATCCTTCCCGTTGGCCGGACGGTACAGAAACCGCTGGAGAACGTGAACCAGAAGACGCGCACCAAGGACGCTGGGTTTGCAGCCAAGCAGTACTACGGACCATGGGACAAAGGCTTGTTCGACGCCGCCGCCTTCGACTCGTTTACTGCCGAGTACCAACTCGCCCGGCTACTCAACTTCGACCCGAACGTGACGTGGTGGACACGTATCTATGAGGACAACGGGGCGAAGGTCGCCTACACCACGCGCAACGACTATATTCCTGATTTCGTCGTGCTGGGCACAGACGGAACCTATTGGATTGTTGAAGGTAAGGCCGACGACAAGCGCGAGGACGAGATCGTTTTACGCAAGCGTGAAGCCACCGAGCGTCTATTACGTTCCCTGGTGGCTCACCCGGACTACCAGGACGCCACCTGGGCGTACCTGATTGCGTTCGAGAGCGACATTCGCAACAGCGACTCGTTTGCAGAGCTCATTAGTATTGGCTGCGTGGAGAGGATGCTGCCGAGTTAAGAATCAAGTCGCCTAGGTATCGGCCCCTGCTGCATGAGCGCCCACTCAGGCACTCGTGCAGCAGGGGTTGTGCCGTCCTCCCGTGAGGTGTCCTGCCAACGTAATCAAGGAAATAGACTCTAAGTCTATGAGCACACCGTCATTCCCATCTGCAACGCTTATCTCACTAGCCAAAGCTATTGGCGACACGGAAAATGGTCTCACCGGCGGCGAGATCGAGCAACTCCTTCACCAGCTCAACATGTACGACCCTGGCGAAATTACAAAGTGGAAGCGACTGGTAGCCGCTTTTGACCACTCCCAACGCACCCGCGGCAACGCCGACCGCGTAATCACGTTCCTCGCACGCGCCTTCGCTCCGGCCCGCTACGTCCACAACCCAGAACTGTTTGACATCAGGCGACGCCTCATCAACCCAGTTCTCGTGCTCCACGGTCTCAAGGTAAACGATGAGGGTGGAATAGCACGGACAAAGGGCGCGTCGACCCTAATGGAAGTCCAGCGACTCACCAACACAGTGCGGGAGGAGCTAAACCGACGTGGTACTCACAAGGAGGTCCTGGCCTACTGCGAGGAAGAGATTCTGCGCCACGGTTACCTTCACGCGGTCTTGGAAGCCTCAAAGTCCGTGTTTCAGCGCTTGCGGGACATGACGGGGTTGGGCATCGACGGTTCGGCATTAGCAGACGCGGCACTGTCTACAAAGAGTGGCATCTTAGCCATCAACAGTCTTAACACCGAGACTGAGCAAAACGAACAAAATGGGCTGTGTAATCTCGTGAAGTCGATTGGTGGCTTGTATCGAAACCCGACCGCACACGACCCGAGACTGAACCGAATAGTGACAGAAACGGAACTCTACGAGGCATTGTCGCTGCTGTCGTATGTTCACCGGCGCCTCGACGACGCTACTTTAAGAGCTTAGCCACGGACACAGTCGATTTCGCAATGGGAATTAGTGGAACATTTTCGTGGGAAACTGAGGCTCGGGGCCTGCATTAGCACAGTTCAGGAAGCGATTTATAAATGCCCAGCGGGGTCCGTGTTCAGTTTTTCTGTTATTGCAGTCGCTTCTTGCCGATGAAACTTAGCCTACGAGCTTGTCGAAGTTCCCATGGCTGAGTCAGCGGACCAACGGATGGTCTTGGGGTTTTGCGTGGTTTCCATCGCCCTGGATTGACGAACGGCAGTTTGGAAACAAAACGATTCCTCCACACCCACTCCTCTAAGTCCCCGTTCAAGTCGAAGCGGATGGCTCCAGGTTTCAGACCGACCCCATCAGGTTGGAGCCACGCCACACCAAACCTGATCCCATCAATGAGTTCCTTCTGGATCATTGAAACTACACTGACCCTCCTATCTTCACATGTGAGCTTAGGGATGGGCTCTTCCAATCCAGTCCGATCACTCACTCCGTCCTTCCCCCAAGTGTATGGAATCACCTGGTAGTACTCGGCTGGCCCCGTAACCTCGAAGGACACCATGAACGGAACATACTCGTGCCTCATTCCCGCGAGCGCCTCGTCTATTTTCACGGCATCTTCTGGGCTGACATCTTCACGAGAGATGTGCTTAACACTGATATTCATTCCACGACCGCCGTTGGAAGTTGTCGCTTCGTGAAGCTGGCGCCAGGACAGAAGCAGCGCAACAAGCGAAACAAACAGCGCCGCTGCTGCGACGAGTAATGAAAGAGTATCGAATGGTAGATGTTCCACATTTCCCATCTAATCAGTTTCAGCGGGAAAGCCACGCGGTCTTTCGGGAAGGTTTTCCTTGATGCCCCGTTCGCTTGCACGCCAAATAGAAACGCAGCGACACCGTGCGACACTAACCTGACTCGCCCTTCTGACGCTTGCAGCGTGAGCACTTTCGGTTGGGGTAACTGCGTGAACTTAACCTGGTTGACCTGCGTAAAGCTCCGGCGCCGTGAAATCAGAGGGGGTTTCGTCGTGAAGAGCCACTAGGTGGGTGTGTGTTCGCGCTGGTCAAAGAGAAACGCAAATGTCCCAAAGCAGTACCCTCCTGCTAACCACGCGTTAGCTGGAGAACACACCACTAAGCCAAGCCGCCTGGTCTCAGTTGAGGCCAGGCGGCTTCGCCGTTGCCGCACTCTTCAATGCCTCACACCCACTGACTCGATCCCCTTCTGCCCCACCCCTCGACATATTCAAGCATTTAATCTTATCCACCAACACGCCCTTTGGTTACTGCTGGAATTGTGATAAATACCAAAGGTGAATGCCTATATATTTATATGCGGAGTGACTTATCCTTGAGGTGTTGGAAATACTTCCACCACCATTTACCTAGGAGCACAAGATGCATACAGCAGCAAAGAGCCTGGCAGCAGCTATCATTGCCCTATCCATATCGCTGACCCAAACACCAGCGATCGCAGTCCAGGCCCCACCATCGCAAACACTCACTGGCACACGTCCAGTAAGCCAAACTCCTTCCGAGATCCCCGCTTTTCTTGGCGGTGAACTTCACGGACTCACCACTCAAACCTTGTCAATCGATAGCCACGGTGACATTACCGCAACCATCAACAATGACACCGGAGAGGTAACTAGCACTTACCCTGACGGTTCGATTAAGACAGTCACCGTTGAAGAAAGTGCGCAAGCACTACAAAATCTTCTTAACGAGGCAACCCCGGAACAAGTCGCCAGCCTGCAAGCCTCCATGGAAGCACGCATTTCCAAAGAACAGGTGTGTCCTTACGTTGTTGGCTTAGTCGGCGCAGGACATGCCGCAGCTTGGGGGAAAGTACTAGCTCTAGCCGCTGTTAATCCCGCGATCGCGGTACTAGCACTTGCTGGTGAATCCATATTCTGGACCTGGGTATCCACCCACTGCTAAAAGGAGTACGTAATGCCACTGTGGATCATTGCAGTTATAGTTCTTGCCGGAGGTAGCTTCGGCTACGCCATGGGCCTTAAAAAGCGTATGGAAGATAACCCAGAGCTCCAAGGAAAAGGCCTTCGGGTTTTGTTCACCAAGAAATAAACCTCCGGGTGTCTACCCCAGCGAATGGCTTGAGGACATCACCGGTTACGAAAGCGAGTTCTGGACTCACATGCAGAACAAGTACAACGAACGGCAAGCTGCGAATTCCGTCACGAACCAGGATGAATAAGAAAGCAATACCCACTGCACAAGTCAGTGCAGTGGGTTAAAGCTCAGTAAAGGGTTTTACTGGTAGGTGTACTTGCCCTGGGTAATGGACTGCCAACCTACGGGCATCTGGCGCTTGTAGTACGGCCAGTCGTGGACGTTGCCTGGTTGGAAATCGAACTCGATCTGGTCGGTCATCAGGCCCTTGGACTTGATGGAATTCTCCAGGTCCTTGGTGCACTGGCCGCTCATGATTTCCAGTACAGATCCGCCCATCAGGCTGATGGCTCCATCTTCGCGGTAATCGTTGTAGTCATCCGGATTGATCGCGCCATCGGAAGCAAAGAAGTACGCCGGCATAGAGGCAATGCCCTGTGGGTTGCGGACGATGTCAGCACGCAGGCGCTCTGGAGTATCGCCACGGCCCCACATGTAATCCGGATCGCCGCCAGTAGCCATGACGGTGAAGTTAAAGAACTCGCGTCCCACGGTGCTGGTGGTGGAATAGCAACCCGACACGGAGAACACACCGGAGTACAGATCGGGGTGCAGGTTTGCCAGGCGTGCGGCACCAGAACCGCCCATGGACAGACCACCGATGTAGCGCTCACCGTTGAACGGAATGCCGGTTTGGGTTTCCAGAACCTGCGGCAATTCCTGCGTCATGAAGGTTTCCCACATGGAGCGACCGATGTACGGGTGAGTCTTGACCCAGTCGGTGTAGTTAGTACCCATGGCTTCACCTGGCATGACCGCGGTGACATGCTCGTTAGCAAGTGCACCTTGGATGTCACCTTCGCGCAGCCAGCCAGACTGACGCGGTGCGGAGACACCGTCGAGCATGTACAGCATCGGCGCTGGAGTGGTGCGGTCCTTCGGGTACTGGATCTGTACCTGCACAGTCCTGCGCATGGCTGGCGACTCGATGTAGAGACGCTCCACATCGAAGCGCTCGTCCGGCTCACGCTTGATGAGCTTAGGTTCTGCGATATCGCGTTCCTTGTCCTGGGTGTACGGAGTCTGCGTGCCCCAGATATTCGGAATCGGCAGGCGCGCATCCGGGCTGAGTTTATGGAATGCGCGGTAAAGGTTGTTCAGATGATGGATGTTGCCCGGCTGCTTGGACAGCTCCACCAGCAAAGATGCCGGAATGTCGTAAGCCGGGTCCATAGATGACAACGGCAGACCGTCATAAGTGGAGGACCCCAGGGCTGCCGAGGACGTAGAGGATGGCGCGTAGTTCTGCGCTACCGCAGGAGTCGACGACGCAAGCGCAACGACAGCTGCTGCCGACGCTGCCTTCATGAGCAAACGAGGAAACTTCATTCAGTTCTTTCGGGAGAGAAGGGAAGAAAACACAATCCTTTAGATCTTACCCCCTTAGCTGTAATTTCCTAGCATCCTGCGCATTCAAATTTCTGCAGTTACGCGCTTCCATTCCCGGAGGAAGAACGGCATTTTTATGTAGTTGCTCTCACTTTCCAAGGCTACAAACTGTCGTTAACCGTTGATCGATTGTAGTATATGTACTACATTCGGTAGTGCACGAGAAAGGAACTGTATATGAAACCTGTAGTAGCAGTGGAGCAACTCCACTTCGCCTACGGCAAGAATTCTGTGCTCAAAGGCGTTGACCTCAACATCGACCAAGGCGAAATCGTCTGCCTTCTAGGACCTAACGGTGTGGGCAAGACGACACTAATTGAAAACCTCTTCGGCTCACTTAAACCCAACGAGGGCTCCATCCGGGTTCTCGGCGAAGATCCGATGAGTGCCAGTAATGACTTCTGGGCCAAGGTGAGCTTGGTTCAGCAGAATTGGGCCGACCACAAGAAATGGACTGTTCGCGACCAGCTGGAATGGATTCGCGCAACCTATGCAACACAGACCGATGATGTCTTGAGCGTCGATGAAGCACTCGACTTAGTTGGCCTGCCAGAAAAGGCAAAGAGCAAGATGTCACGCCTTTCCGGTGGTCAGCGTCGCAGCATCGATTTTGCAGCAGCACTACTCCCCAACCCGCAGCTGTTGGTTCTCGACGAGCCGACCACTGGCCTGGACCCTCGTTCCAAAGCACGCATCCATGACCGCATCAGCATGCTGCAAGACAAGCAGACCACGGTTCTGATGACCACGCATGACCTGGCAGAAGCAGAAAAGATTGCCGACCGCGTGGTGATTATGGACAACGGTCGCATCGTCGCCAATGGCACCCCGCGCCAGCTGCGCAGCGAATACGACCACGGTGCGGAGGTCTCCTGGACTCAAGACGGTCAGGCTTTCGTCCACAGCACCGAAAGCCCCGAGGCATTCCTGCAGGCGTTGGACCTCAACAGCATTAGCAACCTCACGGTGACGCGCTCTTCCTTGGAAGACGCCTACCTCCAAATCGTTCAGAAGTTCGCTCAGAAGGAAGAGGAAGCAGCATGAAAACCCTCCACGCAGCGCTAACCCAAGCCCGCGGTGACCTGCGCCCAATCTTTTTAGGTGTCAGCGTCTTATTGGTCATTGCCCCGGTAATTTTCTTCATCTTCGTTTTCCGCAATAACACCCTCAATGATTTCGCTCAGGTCCCTGCGGGCCAGATCGTTCTTGCAGGCCTTGTCGGCGGTTACTGTTCATTCATCGTCATGCAAATTGCCTCCGAGTATTACGTCGACCGCATCGGCGGCGCGCTGCTGCGAGTACGCACCCTCCCGAACGGGCCGAAGGTCTGGACGCTTGGCAAGACTATCTCGACTCTGATTATCACGTTTACCCCGCAGCTGATGCTCCTTATACTCAGTGCGATTTTTATCCCCAACTCCCCTTTCTCACTCGGGTCCGTCCTCCTGGCAGCACTGATTGCATTCTTTGCCTGTGTGGCTTCCACACCGCTCGGCTTCATCATCGGCGCTTTCCTGCGCGGTACGTATACACAGCTATTGGCATATTTCGTCATTATTCTTTATATGGCCACCTCCGGACTGTTCTTCCCGTTGGATGTATTGCCACGGTGGGCGCAGTTGATTCATCAGGTTCTCCCTGGCTACTGGTCCGGCCATCTGACTCGCTGGGCGCTTGTCGATGACACATCCTTCGAGCTCAGCGGACAGTTCACTCCCCTGTTGGCCTTTGGTATCCTAACTATCTGGCTCGTTGTCGGCTTCGCCCTCCTGCCGCTGATTATTCGGCGAAGCTTCCGCCAAGAATCCATGGGTTCACTGGCTTCCCTTCAGGAAAAGACTCGTTCACAGGCAGGCGTTTAAATGTCAGAGGATATCGTTCACAACCGCATCGCGTTGCTGCGCACCGACCGCAAGGTCAGTCGCCGGCAGTTCGCTGAAGCGCTCGGAATCCACTACCAAACCGTGGGTTACCTCGAGCGCGGCGAGTCCTCGCCTTCCCTGCACCTCGCACTGCGCATCGCCCGCTACTTCGACGTCCCAGTCGAATCCGTCTTCTCCTTAGAAGAATTCCCCCGCCTTACTTAATCAGCATAAAATCCCTGGCTAATGCAGTTCGAACGCTGTTCGGGATGCGATGTCCGGGCCTCCCACTAAGCTTGGCCGTACTCATACAGAAACGGTTTGGGAGGGCCGATGAGAATTGATTTTGGCTGGGAGTTCGACGGAACTGCCTGGGATAGTTCGGGGGATTCTTTCGGTCGGTTGGTGTGCGGACCGCGGGAGTTAACCCAGTTGCTGGCAACCCGTTTGGGTGTTGCTGGTCCGTCGCCCACGCCGGCGCTGCGCATTGCGTCTTATCGTGCGGCAGCCCGGCGCGCCATCGAGGCCGGGCAGGGTGACTGGTTTGCAGATTCTTTTGAGTTGAATTCTTGGGCGATAGCGTCCACGATGCTGCGCTGGCGGGACTTCCTCATTGAGTACGGGTGGACGCCGCAGGCTAATGCGTCATTGGAGCTAACAGGTGTTGCCGTCGATATTCAGCAGCAGGCTTTCCAGCGTCTGCATGCTTTGGCTGCGGTGGAGCAACAGCTTTCCGATGTCCCTAGCTGGCAACCGGGCTGGACCGATTCTTTAGCCGATGTTCGCTCCCGGCTACGCGTGCTAATCGGACGCGGCGCGCAGTGGGAGTTGGGGATCTCCGCTATTAACTTGCACGCATTATCCCTTGATGAACTTCCCGGGGTGTGGCGGGAGCTCTTTCAGATGTTGCAAGACCACTTCGGTGTCACGCTCGAGAGCAATCCTTCGCTGCCGGAAGTCCGCAGCGTCAATCTGATTAGTAGTCAGAACATCTACGAATCAGTCCTTACTGCAGCGCGTTTCCTTAGTGGTGCGGGTGGTTTCGAACCCACCCACATTCTTGCTGATGCACCCACTTCCGTCCTCGATGACGAACTATCTAAGCGCGGCATGCCGCGTCTTGGCGTGGGTGCCCAAACGCAGCACCCGCTACTTCCTGTCTTCCTCGAGGCAATCTCTGCCCCGCACACGCTTAATAGCTTGCTGAGTGTGCTCACGATGACTCTCCCCGGCGAGCTGGGCTCCGTTCCACTCATCCCGGCGCGAGTCAGCAAACCTCTTCTCTCCGCGCTCAATCGCAGCCCCGGAATCGGCACTGTCTCTCGTCCATCTCAGATGTGGAAAGAAGCTATCGAGTCGCTGCACACTGACGACGACCCCAGCTCCTATACCTTCGCCCTAGAGCTAGACCGGGTCCTTCGTCTTGAAGAGCTTGATTCTTCCTCCGAAACCATTGAAGCCAGCGATATCGCTGGCCCTTTGCTCTGGCTAGACGAACACCTGAAGTCGTTATCGGCGCAAGGCGCGCTGGTCCCGCAAGCACGCGAAGATATCCGCCAGCTTCTCGAACTGCTCGAACTCACCGGCCCTATTCGCCGAACCGAGTTCACGTCCCTGCTTGAGTCCATCACCACGCATGACACATTTGCTCCTGCGGAGGCGAGTGAAAAGTGGACCGTCTCCACTACTGCTTCTCAATTGCCGTTTACGCAGGATATTAATGCTGTGTTGTTGTGGTGGGTCCCCATCGCTGATGGCGGGCGCTCTTCTTATCCCCTAACTGAGCTGGAAGTCCAGGCACTGCACGCAGCTGGAGTCGAGGTGCCTACTGCACGGGATTTGGCCACGCTGTCGACGGCTAGTCAGTTATCCAAGCTCAACCAGTTCAGCAACATCATCGCGATTATCCCGGAGTACTACGCAGGTGAAGCCACTCGCCCGCACCCGCTGCTGAATCTGCTGAGTGACGAGGTCCGCGCGTCCACGCCAGCACTTGCCGAACTCAGCGTCGAGGATGCCTTCGACGAGATGAGCACGACCTCCGACGAGCTAGTCCACTCACGCCAGTGGACTCCGTCGTTGTTGCCCGTCGAGCAACGCTCTTTACCCCGGGGCAACCCTATTGAGCGCACTTTCGAGTTCAATCCTTCACTGTTGCCGACCAAGCTGTCGTTCTCGCAGATCGACAAGATTCTCCACCACCCCATGGAGTGGCTCTTTGCCTACGCCCTGGGTATCCGTCCTAGCGCGGTTCGTGCGATGCCGAATACCAGTGCCATGCTGGGCACGCTCATGCACGCGGTTCACGAAAACCTTGGCGACGGCGCAATTACTCGCGACTCCATCGAAGCCACCTTCAATGAGCTGGTGCCGGAGTTCTACACCGACTTAAGCCAGGCCGAAAAGCAGGCTCTGTATGAGCGCCATCGCGCAACGACTGTGCGTGCACTCGTGGAATTTGACCGCCAGCTACGCACTCACAATGTCAAGGTCACCGGCCGGGAAGAATACTTCGACGTACCGCTGCCTGAGCTTGACGATGACACCCGGCAACCCATTTCTCTTTCTGGTTACCGCGACGTCGATATCACCTCTGCTGGCAATCCTGGCGTCGTGGATTTGAAGTACACCGCAAGCAAGCACAAGTTCTGGCAACTCATCGCGCGCGGTGAAGCCGTACAGCTTGCCGTGTACGCACGCTCTTTCGCTGAGAATCAGACTGGTCTCGACCGTTTTGCGGTCAGCTACTACGACCTAGCTCAACAAAGCTTTTACCCACCTGTTGGCGCGCCAGTGAATACCAATGACCCGTTGGCACTGGAAAGCCTGTGGATGGACGTTTCTAACCACATCCGGCTTTTCTTGGAACGGCTCAGTGTGGGTGAAGTCTTTGACGTCGATAACTACCGCAACTGCATAGATGCAGGCCTCATCGACCCGGTCACCAACCCATGGACTGAAACCGCCATGCTCTACGAAACTAGGGGCTTTACCACCCAATCGCCGAACACCTATACCGATTTCGACTTCCTTACCGGCCTGGCAGGAGACTTCGAGTGAGTACGACTATGACCAACCCACAGGACACCTACGACACGTCTCGTTTCACCATCATCCGCGCCTCGGCTGGTTCGGGAAAGACGTATCGGCTGATGGAGATTCTCGCGGAACGCCTCAGCGATCCCGACGATGGGCTGGAGCCATCCCAGATTATCGCCACGACTTTTACTCGTAAGGCCGCCGGCGAGCTGTCTCAACGCATTCAGCAGCGTCTTCTCAACGAAGCCTCCAAAGCTGACAAGGCGAATAAGACCCGCTTGCAGCAGCAGATCCTCGCACTACCCAGCGCACTGATTGGCACGGTCAACTCCATTACTGACCACTTGCTGCGCCGCTACGCTGTCGATGCAGGAATGAGCCCCGAGCTGTCCATCCTGTCGGAAGAAACTGAGCAGCGCGCTTTCGATACCGCCACTGCGCCTATTATTTCTCGCTACCAACGTCAGTACTCCAATCTTCTATCCCGGATGGAATATGACGACCTGCCGGGAAGAACCAGCTTCGGAAAATCTCGCGTGTGGAGTGATGAGGTCAAAGCAATCGTCACCAAAGCCCGCGCGGAAAACCTCTCCCCTGCCGAGGTCAGTGCGTTAGCCGCCCATTCCCAGAACGCACTTGCCGATGCCCTAGGCCCCACCGCCACTTCCCACCTCCGGGAATCCGCATGGCAATCAATGCAGCTAGCCAGCCAGCTCGTGGCGGAGAAATACAAGCCGTCGGGCAACAATGCCCGCAATCTCGTCGACTTAAAAGAACAGCTCGATACGAAGCTGCCGCGTCTGCAGGTGAATAGTCCTGATGAGCCATGGCGTACCTGGATGAGCCTTTGCAGCGACAAGCGCACCATGTTTGGCAAGAATCCGCCGGCATTTATCAAAAAGGCAATCGACGGCATCATGGACGGCGTCATTGCTTACGAGGACGCCGAATTCCGCGCTGACGTTGACCAGCTCATCGCAATCACTTTTGAAGCCGCCGCAGAATGCATGCAGCAGTACGCGGACTACAAGCGGGCGCTGAGCCAGATTGACTTCGTTGACCAGGAACGCCTTGCTCTCGAGCTCATTTCCACCAACCCGCGCGTCCAGCGGGAGCTGCAGGAGCAGTTCAAGGTGCTCATTGTCGATGAGTTTCAGGACACCTCCCCGATCCAGCTGGCTTTCTTCATGGAGTTGTCCAAGTATGTTGAGCAGGTCATTTGGGTAGGTGACCCAAAACAATCCATCTACGGCTTCCGTGGTGCTGACCCACAGCTGATGGCCGCAGCTGTCGATGCCTTAATCCACGACCAGGATGATGACGCTAATGTTCTCAAGCATTCCTGGCGTACCCACGAGGTTCCACTGGAGCTCAGCAACCACCTGTTCGTGCCACTGTTTCCCAACGATGTTGCAGCCACGTTGTCGATTCCGGAGGCCAAACGCGAAGAGCACACCGGTGGTTCCATTCAGTGGTGGAGTCCTGGAGCAACCCCAGGAAATACCAGGATGAAGTTCAAAAATGAGGACACTTACCGGGCTATCGCTTACGGCCTTCACACCGCGATTAGCGTTGATGGTCCGCTTGAGCGCGGTCGTGCGGTGCTCACCCGCACCAATTCCCAAGCGCAGGAAATCATTGAATTCCTCAACGACTTCGGCATCGACTGCGAAGGTACTGCAAGCCCAGTCATTGACACTCGTGAGGGAACCGCAGTCGCAGCGGGCTTGTCGTTGTTGCTCGACCCGACCGACACCCAAGCGCTGCTGGAGCTCGTGACCATCCTGGATGATCATCCTGCGCACACCAATTGGTTTGAGCAGCTTACTAGCACGGACAAGAAAGGCCGCAATAAGCTCTTCCAGGCCTGGCGGAACGACGAGTCCTTGGCCGCGCTTTTCGATGCCCGCGGCGCCACCGGCGCCATGGGTCTCGCAGAGCTCGTCAGCACCGTGATTACTGCCCTTGGCCTGCCCCGTCGTATCCGTCATTGGTCACAGCCGAAACAGCGCATGACCAATCTGCAGTCGTTGTGCGAGATTGCCGAGGAGTACGCGTCCACAGTTTCCGGTGAAGCGGCTGCTTTCTCCATCACGGAGTTTTTGCATTATCTGCAGGGCACTTTCTTCGAGGAAGGACCGCATGCACGCGCTGCAGCCCGCTCCGATGCGGTGAAGGTCATGACCATCTGGAAGGCCAAAGGCTTGGAGTGGGACAGCGTCATCATCCCGCGCTGCAGCGTGGAAAAGGCCCACTCCCCCGTTGGTCTGTGGGTGAATCCGGCTGAAGAATTCGATGTGTTCAATCCGCTGTCGGGACGCACCCTCTACTACTGGCCCGCCACCCTTCTCACGGCGAAAGCCGGTCCGGAGCTTCTCGATACCTCACTTCAGCAGACCCAAGTTGAAGCCGATGCTGAAGAAAAGAAGCGAGTTCTTTACGTGGCGTTGACGCGTTCTCGGCAAGAGACCATCATCGCCAGCCACCACAGTGTGCAAAAGTCGTTGGCTCCAATTGCGACGAATCGCGCACTCAAACTTGCTGACAACGACGGCCTTGTTGCAGTCAGCAGCATTCCCGAAGGTCAGCTAGGTGAACCCCAAGACAACACAATGTTGATTCACAACCCGCACCAAGTCATCGATGGTGCCACTGGCGGGCCGCGCACGTGTCCGGGCTGTGAGAAGTGTCTGCGCGCCGAGTTGGACATCACGCAGTTCTGGTGGCCAGTCGAGCCACCCGAAGAAACAAGCCCAAAGGAATTGAGCGAACCGGAAGAACCACTGGCGTGGATTTTTGGTGATGGTTCGGAAGCAGTCACCCAGCACCGTGAGTTCCCTGCCGCCCGCTTTGTTCCTTCCCAAGCACTGGCACCCGAAACTCCTGCGGCGGTAAAGAAGGTTGCCACCATCGGTAAGGTCCTCGTCGAAAAGGGCGCTGCTGGTTGGGACGCCGTCGGTGATGCCGTGCACGGCTACTTAGGGGTAAACACCACGGCTCTGGATGCACAGACTCGCGAAGACCTCGCTGCTGACCTGCTTCGCCGGTGGCGGGTGGAAGAGCAGCTAACGCCTGAGCAACTGCTTGCTGCAGGCGAGGCGTGGAATCAGTGGGTTACCCAACGCTTTGGTGACGATGCTGAGGTGCGCACGGAGGTTCCTTTCGCCTTCCGTGGTGATGGTGGTGCGCACGCCCAGGGTTGGATGGATGCCATTGTTGTCGATGCCGACGGCACGTGGTTCATCGTCGACCACAAGACCTATCCCGGAAGTGAACCGGAACAGCATATCCGCGACAACTATTTAGGCCAGATGGCTACCTACCAAGCAGCAGCGCGTGCTGCTGGGCACAGGCTTGGCGGATTGTTTATCCATATGTCTTTGCGCGGTGAGGTCTACGAGGTGAGCTTGAGCGACTAAGTCTAGAATTGTGCGCATGAGCGCTGATACTTTGCCACCTTGTCCTGAGTGCGAGAGCGAATTTACCTACGAGATGCCACCGCTGTTGGTGTGCCCGGAATGCGCCCACGAGTGGTCGCCGGAGGCAGCCAGCGATGCGGCTGAAGCTGAGTCCGAGGCTGTGATTAAGGATTCGGTAGGCAACGTGCTTTCCGATGGCGACTCAGTCACCGTCACCACCACCGTCAAGGTCAAAGGCACACAGAAGCCGCTGAAGTCCGGCACGAAGGTGCGTGGCATTCGCCTGAACTACGACGCAGGTACTGGCCCGGAAGACCACAACATTGACTGCAAGATTGATGGCTTTGGTGCCATGACGCTTAAACCCGCGGTCGTGAAGAAGAGCTAGATGCCGGAACCGGCAACCTTTATTGCCTGGGAACGCGCGGACATGGATGCAGTCCGCGCGGTTCTTTCTGCCCACGGGCCTTTTGAGCGCAGTGGTGTGTACTTGCAGCGCAATGAGTTAGTACTGGAAACCTCGTGGTTAGGCGGAGAGGATTTCTACGGCACTGCCTGGCGTTTCGGGGCTGACGATATCCCGCTGTTCTTTAAGCTTGCCCGCCAGGGCGGGCTGCTGATTACCCAGGATGAGCGCATCCTCAACTGCGCGTTCGAACCGGATGAGGAATGGATTACGGTGCGCTCAGCTGAACAATTAGCTGAGCATCTTTATCCGCGAGCGTAGTGCTTAGCGTCCGGGCATTTCCGAGCGCTTCATAAAGCCCATGCGTGGTTTAAATCCTTGTGGGTGTTTCATCTGTGCCACGGCATCGCCAATCATCAGGCGCGAGCGGGCAGGCACAGAGCTGGGCAGATGCGCAACGCTAAACCACTTGGCGGCGACGTTTTCATCATCGGAGATGACCGGTTCGGCATCGTCAGGCACGCTAAGACGCATGACGGTGGTCATGAAGCGACACTGATCCCCGTTGGGGTAGGTGATGGGGCCATTCGTGCCAACGCCAAGGAGTGCCTCGACACGAGCGTCCAGGCCTACTTCTTCTTTGACCTCCCGCACGGCGGTCATGCTGATTTCTTCACCAGGTTCGCAGATGCCATCGATGGGCGTCCACTTGTCGTTGTCAGCGCGCTGTACCAGCAGCACAGTCGGTACTTCCCAAATGGGAGCGCCTTCCGGCACAGGGCGGATAATAATCGCGCTGCAGGCGGGAAGGTACAGCTCGTCGTGGCCGATCTTTTCGCGCAGGTCGGTGATGAACTTCGGAGTTGGCATGTCCCCTACTCTAGCGCGGGCGACGCGCGGGAAACCCTTGCGGCCCGCGGGCTACGTCCGCACGACGTTAGACCCTAAGACCACCGGGACGATGGCAAGAACGTCGCTGGCTACAGTAAAGGACATTTCCATGTCGGGGTGGTGGGCGCAGCTTTCGCCTTCGCCGAGCAGTTCGGTGGTGCCGGAGACCAGCCCGACGATGGTTTCCTTGCCGTTGATGTCGGCAAAGACGGCACCGCCGGAATCGCCACGGGTGCCGCAGACTTCCGCGCGGGCACCGAAGGCATCGATTTCTTGGTCGCCGGCGTGTAGGCGCGCGGTCACGGCTTCGGAGGTTAAAGGACCGCAGGTTTCGCCGGTGACCCGGCCGAATTTGCAGACATCGTCAGGCAAGGCGCCGCTGGCATCCACGGTCGTTTCCATCCACCGTGGAGTGTAGTAGGCCTCATCGCGGTAGAGCTCCACGAAGGCAACATCGAGACCGTGGGAATCTTCAGCGTAGAGGTCAGAGTAGATGACCTTGCCGATGGGCTCGGAAGGGTATTCAAAGCGACCGTCCTGATTACCAGCCCACACAGTTTCGCCTTCTTGGGCGCAGTGCGAAGCAGTCACGGCGATAGTGCGGCCATCTTCAAGCTGAAAAGACCAGGCAGCGGTACAGATCTGGAAATTGAAGCTCGAGCCCGGAGTGGGTTCGTGGGCGGAGATATCCAGCGCGGTCCCCGGTGGCAGGGGTGCGACGTTGATGTCGATGGGGTCTGGTTCCGGTGCGGCTTCGCTACTTAAAGCCTCGTGTTCGGCATCGGTTTCTTCGGCGTTGTTCCACGCCTCGGCGATGCGGTCTTCGAGGTTGTCGGTTGCATCGGAAAGCTGTGGGATGCTGCCACAGCCGACAAGCAGTGCAGCAGCGCCCAAGATGGCGCCACCACACTGCAGCATCCGCCAGCGGCGGTTATTCAGACTGCTCACCAGAGCCGTCTTCGTTGCCAGCGGCGTTGTCTTCATCGTTCTTCTCGGCTTCTGCCTGAGCCTTGAGATCGCGGATGAACTTTTCCGGATCGAACTCGGTGTAGTGCTCCGGGCCGGCGAAATTTTCCAAAGCCATGCCTTAGACCTCGCTGTTCTTAATCGAAGAGGTGATGTAGTCCTTGACGGCGGCGACATCGTTAGGCAAGTCCTTGACGATGCGCTCCGCATCCAAGATATCTGCAAAACGCTCCGGAACCTCTGGCTCCTTGCCAATAGCTTCCTGGATAGTCTCGGAGAACTTCACCGGCAGTGCGGTCTCCAGGCAGATGATCGGGGTGTCGATGTCGTGCTCGTCGCGCGCAATGCGGGCAGCACGCACACCATCGGCGGTGTGGGGATCCAGCAGGTAGTCGTACGCCTCGTAGATATCCTTGATGGTCTCCAGGCGGTTGGCGTGGGTGGAGCTGGCAGAGGCAAAGCCGAACTTCACTTGGGCATCGTTAAGCAGCTCTTGCTCCACCGTGAATCCACCCTCCTTGACCTGGGTGCCAAAGAGATCGGTAGTGCGCTCGGCGTCGCGACCGGTCAGGTCAAAGATGAAGCGCTCAAAGTTAGACGCACGGGAGATATCCATCGACGGCGAAGAAGTCGCCATGGTTTCTGAGGACGGACGCGGGCGGTAGTTGCCGGTGCGGAAGAACTCATCCAGCACGTCGTTTTCGTTGGTCGCAACGATGAGACGGTCAATCGGCAGGCCCATCTGGCGGGCGATGTGGCCAGCACAAATGTCACCAAAGTTGCCGGTCGGCACGGAGAAGGACACCTTCTCGGTGTTCTCGCTAGTGACCTTGAGGTAGCAGCTGATGTAGTACACGACCTGCGCCATCAAGCGCGCCCAGTTGATGGAATTGACCGCACCGATGCGGTGCTCCGCCTTAAATTCAGCATCAGCCGAAACCGCCTTGACCACGTCCTGGCAGTCATCAAAGACGCCATCGAGAGCAATGTTGAAGATATTCGGGTCATCCAGACCAAACATCTGCGCCTGCTGGAACGGGGTCATGCGTCCGGCCGGGGTCAGCATGAACACGCGGATGCCCTTGCGACCGCGCATCGCGTACTCGGCCGAGGAACCAGTATCGCCCGAGGTCGCACCCAAAATATTCAGGGTCTCATCCCGGCGCGCCAGCTCGTACTCGAAGAGCTCGCCGAGCATCTGCATGGCCATGTCCTTAAACGCCGCAGTCGGGCCTTCGGACAGGTGACCGATAAAGAGGTTCTCCCCCAGCTTGGTCACCGGGACGATTTCTTCGCTGGCAAACTTCGGGGTAGTGTACGCACGCTGAGCGATGCCCTCCAGATCCTCATCCGGAATATCATCCACAAACAGCTTGAGGACTTCTGCCGCCAAGGCCGGGTACCCCTGCTCAGCCAGCAGGTTACGCCAGTTATTTAGGGTGGCGTCATCAATCTGCGGGTAGGACTCAGGCAGGTAGAGTCCACCGTCCGGGGCGAGGCCGCCAAGCAAAATGTCGCAGAAGTCGGCCGGGGTCTGGGTGTTATCGCGCGTCGAAAGAAACTTCACGCCCTGCATTCTATCTGTTAGCGCGTAAAGTATCAGCCATGTCTCAGCCAAATCCCCGGGAGGTCATCACGACCAAGGCCTTAGGCGTGTGGGTTGCCGCCGTGGCGGTCTACATCGTCGCCATTACTGGCCGCACCTCTTTCGGTGTGGCCGGACTACCTGCCATGGAACGCTTCGGTGTCGATGCCGCCAGCATCGCCGTGTTCACCACTGTGCAGGTCGGCGTCTATGCTGCCGCGCAAATCCCCACCGGCCTGCTTATCGATCGCTTCGGCCCGCGCCGCCTGTTGGTCATTGGCGCCATCATCATGGGGGTTGGCCAGCTGATACTTGGCTTGACGACGACCTATTGGGTCGCCATCGGTGCCCGCGTACTGATTGGCGCCGGCGATGCCACCGCATTCCTCTCGGTGATGCGCATCCTGCCCTATTGGTTCCCGCTGCATCGCACCCCGATGTTTACCCAGGTCACTTCCTCGCTGGGACAACTGGGCCAGTTCGTTTCCGCTGTGCCATTCTTAGCGATGCTCAACTTCGTCGGCTGGGCACCCGCCTTCATCACCCTCGGTGCCGTGGGCATTCTCATCGCTATCGCCTCGGCAGTTGCGGTTGCCGATGCCCCGGAAGGTTTCGCTAGCGAACAACCCAACTCCCAGCGCTACAAAATCTCTGAGCAACTCTCCACGGTGCTGCGCTCCCCTGTCGCTTGGCAGGCATTCTTCGTCCACTTCTCCGGTCTCATGCCCGTCAACGTTTTCATCTTGTTGTGGGGCATGCCGCTCATGGTCGAAGGCTTAGGTCTGTCTGAAGCCCAAGCCGGCACCTTGCTGACAATTAACACCATCGCACTGATTTTCATCGGCC
This sequence comes from Corynebacterium camporealensis, assembly GCF_000980815.1. Taxonomy (NCBI): domain Bacteria; kingdom Bacillati; phylum Actinomycetota; class Actinomycetes; order Mycobacteriales; family Corynebacteriaceae; genus Corynebacterium; species Corynebacterium camporealensis. Next base: position 1,738,000 of record NZ_CP011311.1, read on the forward strand.
CCCTCCACGGCCGCATCTCCGCCCGCGCCCGCGATGGCCGCGACTTCGCCGCCCTCGGCTTCGTCCTTTTCCACCTCGCTGCCTGGTTCGTGTTCTTCTGGCTAGCCGACAACTTCGTCTCCATGCTGATTATGGGACTTATCATGGCCATGTGCGGACCAGCTGCCAACTACGGCTTCGACATCGTCCGCGACAACCTCGACCACCGCGTCGTGGCCACTGCCACTGGCCTGGGCAACATGGGCGGGTTCTTATCCACCATGGTCGCAGCCCAAATCATGGGCATCATGCTCTCCCAAACCGGCCATTCCCCCAACTTCGAATTCGCCGACTTCCGCTACGCCGCCCTCGGCGTGCTCGCCGTCTGGCTCGTCGGCATCACCGGCGTCCTGGTTACCCACTTCCTGCGCCGCGGCAACAAGGGCCCGAGTGCGAAAATTGTGTCAGTCTCGTAGAGCCAATGCCTCGCTCTACGAAACGACTCCGGAGTCACGGAACTTGGGTTACCCCAAGTTCCGCAGGATAAAGGACATCGTGCCTTGGGGTCTTCTAAGAACTCGCGGGTGGCGGCGACTGATTCGGCGTGGTCGAAGTCGATGCGCTCGAAGCCTACATCGTTAAGCTCGACGATGTCTGCATCTGGGCAGCCAACCAGGATGGGCGAATGCGTGGCGATGATAAATTGCGCACCGCGACCGGCTGCCAGAGCAATCTGGGCGGATAGGGCAAGCTGGCTAATCGGAGTCAGGCCGGCTTCAGGCTCATCGAAGATATAGAGGCCGCTGCCGTGGACATGCTCTTCGACTAAGTCGAAAAGCGATTGGCCGTGGGAACGACGTCCCAGCATTTGCGTGGTATCTAAAATGCTGCGTCCGCCGCGGATTTCCGGTGCATCGGATTGCGCGATAAGTGCCGCGTGGGTTTCTGCGGTGAGATAAAAGCCGCGCCGCGGTGTCTCGTTGCCTTTGATTTTCAGTGGTAACGAAGAATGTACAGGGCTCTCACTAAATCCGAGTGCGCCGCCTTCTGCCGGGAAGTTAAAAGCAGCGGCGAGTGCTTCCAAAATGGTGGATTTACCAATGCCGTTATCGCCGACCAGGATGGTTACTGGTGCGCGCAGTGCGAAGTATGGCAGGTCAATAAGGTAGTCCGCAGCAGGTAGTTCGCGGACCCAGTCCTCTTCCACTGGATCTGCGATGGAGAACTGGTCGATAATCATGCTGGTTTAGCTCGCAGGATTAGATTCGGCGAAGATGGCATCGCTAGCTGGTGCGATAAGGCCTAAGTCGAAAGCTTCGAGGACGGTTTCCGCATCGTCTTCTTCAATCTGATCGGCATCGATCGCATGCTGCAGAATTTGCTTAAGCTCTTCGCGGCTTTGCAGTGAGCGCTGTTCAGAATAGACGAAACCACTAGGCATGGATTCTTCCGGGATACCCAGAGCTTCAGCCAGACGCGCAAGCCTTTCAGCGCGTGCCGGATCCAGTGGGGTGGTGTTGTTTTGTTGCACGCCGCCATCGACAGCTTCTTGCACTGTGCGGGCGTGTGCTGGCAATTCCTCGCGCTGGGTTAACCACCAGCCGGCGACGAGTGCGCCTACAACACCGATGGCAACGACAATCCACACCACGACTATGTTGCGATGCTTCACAAAAGATCCCTACCCAAAGTGGCCAAAGGTATCCCCGCGGCCGTCGTTGTTGTTGCGCGAATTTTCTAGATACTTACCAATGGCATCGAGAACCGACGAGGCAGTGTTATCTAATCCCTTAGGCGAACGCGGGGCGGGGTGATCGTTCTGGGTCCTACGCGGGCTATCGATATCGACGTGTAAGACCTCTCCTTCCAGGCGCAACGCAGCGGTCTCTGGTACACCGGCAGCACGCGCAGCCGCCAGCAGCGCCTCCAAGTCGGCGATGCTAGCGGTGTTCAGATCCAGGGAAAGATTCAAAGACATATCCCTAGCCTAATCATGCTCGAAGGATTCTGCTTCACCCCAGAACACTTCATCGACAACCTTGCGCGCGTGACGCGTGGCCTTGAGGTACGCATCTAAGAACTCCTGGTTTTCTTCCGGAGCCCAACCTGCAGCACCGGCAACCTGCGCCAACTGCGGTCCTGGTGTGGGCAGTTGGTCCACGCGCTTGCCGCGGACTAACACCAGGGCGTTGCGGGCATCGGTAGCCATCAGCCACGCATCGCGAAGGTCCGTGACCTGGTCTTTGCGCAGCAGCTCATGTTCTTCCAGCGCGTCGAGGACTTCCAGCGTGGACGCACTGTGCAGATCCTCGTATTCGTGGGCGTGCATCATCGTTAGCAGCTGTACGGTCCACTCAATATCGGTCAGTGCGCCGCGGCCCAGCTTGGTGTGGGTATTGCGATCCGCACCACGCGGCAGACGCTCGTTGTCGACGCGCGCCTTCATACGGCGAATCTCGCGGATAGTTTTCTCGCTGACGCCTTCCTTCGGGTAGCGGAACTCGTCGATCATCTCCATGAACTTGTCGCCGACTTCCTTGCTGCCCGCCACGAAGGCTGCGCGCAGGAGTGCTTGCATCTCCCAGGCTTCACCCCAGCGCTCGTAGTAGCGCTTATAGGAGGCAATGGTGCGCACGACGGCACCGGAACGACCCTCCGGGCGCAGGCCCAGGTCGACTTCGAGTGGCGGGTCACCGCTCGGCTTGGACAGGCGCCTACGCAGCTTATCGACGATACCAATCGCCCAGCGCAGAGCCTCATTTTCTTCCTCGGGGTCGGCAGGTTCGGCAACGAACATGACGTCCGCGTCAGAGCCGAAGCCCAGCTCCATGCCTCCCAGGCGGCCCATGCCAATCACGGCGATGCGCGCTGGCGGTTCGGCCTCGGGGTCTTCTTCGCGCTTGTCCAGCAACCAGGCACGCACCTCCGCGCGCAGGGCGGCTTCGAGTACGGCATCCCAGATGGTCGATAGTTCGTGACACACCTGCCGCACTGGCATAAAGCCCAATAGGTCGGCGGCGGCGATGCGGGCGAGCTCGGTGCGTCGCAAAGCACGTGCCACCGACACAGCCTTATCCGGATCGCGGTGGCGCTTGGTGGAATTGACCAAGGCCTTAGAGACCTGTTCTGGTTTGGTTTCCAGCAGCTTCGGGCCGGTGGCGCCATCGGAAAGCTGCTTGACCACCTCGGGCACCTTGATGATGAGGTCGGAAGCAAAGGGCGAGGTACCCAGGATGCGCATGAGGCGCTGGCCGACGATGCCTTCATCGCGCAGCATGCGCAGGAACCACGTGCGATCATGGGCTGCTTCCGACAGCTTGCGGTAGTTGAGCAGGCCCATATCCGGGTCGGCGGTATCGGCCAGCCAACCCATAAGGGTCGGCAGCAAGATCGCCTGGATGCGTGCCTTGCGGGTGCTGCCGGCAGCCAGGGAGGTGAGGTGCTCGAAAGCGCGATCCGGTGCGCCGTAGCCCAGGGCGGCCAGCTGCAGCTTTGCAGCTTCCGGGGTGAGCTTGAGTGCGTCGGCAGACATGCCCACCACAGAGTTCAGCAGCGGACGGTAGAACAGGCGCGAGTGCAGCTCCGAGATTTGCAGACGAATCTTGCGCAGGTGCTGATTCATCATCTGCGCAGCAGATTTATTGCTGGTTGGGTAGAAACCAGAAATGATCGCCAGCCACTTTTGTGACTGCTCGTCGTCTTGTTTCGGCAGGGTATGCGTGCGGCGGAAGCGCTCAATCTGCAGGCGATGCTCCAGCAAGCGCAAGAACTCATAGGCCTCAATAAGCTGGTGGCCGTCTTCGCGGCCGACGTAACCGGCATCCACCAAGGCGGAGAGCGCCTCGACCGTAGAGAGCACTCGCAGCGACTCATCGGAACGACCGTGAACCAACTGCAAAAGCTGGACTGCGAACTCTACGTCGCGCAGACCACCCTCGCCCAGCTTGAGCTCGCGATACTTCAGCTCATCTGGGACATTTTCCAGCACGCGACGGCGCATGGCCTGGACATCTTCGACGAAGGATTCACGCTGCGAGGCCGTCCACACCATCGGTCGAATCTGGGCCAGGTAGTCCTCACCCAGTGGGATGTAACCTGTCTGTGCACGGGCTTTGAGCAACGCCTGGAATTCCCACGTCTCCGCCCAGCGCTTGTAGTAGGCCACGTGCGAATCCAGGGTGCGCACCAACGCGCCGGACTTGCCTTCGGGGCGTAGGTTGGCATCGACTTCGAAGAAGGTGGTCGAACCAATCTTGTTAAATTCTGCTGCCAAGCGGGTGGCCTTAGCGTTGGCATCAGTGGTGATGAAGATGACGTCGACGTCAGAGATATAGTTCAGCTCGCCTGCACCACACTTGCCCATCGCCATGACGGCCAGCTGGACGTCCATGTCCTTATCGCCGTAGACGTGGCGTACGGCCATGGCCAGGGCGGCGGTCAGTGCGGCATCGGCAAGCGCGGTGGTCAGCCGGGTAACCGTCGTAAAAGGAATCTCCGGCTGTGGCTCGGTCTGGCCCTTGCGGGAGTGGAACGTACCGGCCAAATCATGGGCGGCAACGCGCATCATCAGCGTGCGATAATCCGCGCGCAACTGGGCTTTATAGTCGCCCTCCCCGGCGCGATAGGTACCCGGGGTGGACAGGTCGTCCTTCGCGGTATCGGGGCGTTCGGGCTGTTCCTCGTAGGTCGCCGGGACTGCCTCCACGGTGCCCAGCAGGGTCTGCAGCATCTCCGTTTCAGTCGGTAGGGGCTTATCCAGCTCATGCCACAGCTCCGGGTTGGCAGCCAGGTGGTCGCCAAAGGCAGTAGAACCACCCAGCAAAGCCAGGGTGCGTACGCGCAAGGCTTCGTTGTCGCGCAGGGCATCGTTAAGCTCAGGTGCCGCTTCGCACACGCGGATGAGATTGTTCAGCGCTAAGTCGGGGTCACCGGTAGACGCCAGGGTCCACAACAGGTGCAAAGAATCCGGGTTATCCCAGCCCAGCTGAGCTAAATCTTTGCCTGCCGACGAGCGCCCCAGGCCCAGCGCGGCCGGGGAAGGTACGGGGCTTCGCATCTAATCTCCCTTTTAAAAGTCGAGGTTGTTGCGCAGTTCCACCGTGGTGATCTGGCGCTGGTAGTCGTGCCATTCTTCCCACTTGGAGCGCAGGAAGTACTCAAAGACATGCTCGCCGAGTACTTCTGCCATAAACTCCGACTGCTCAAACTCGCGCAGTGCCTGGTCCAGGCTGGCTGGCAGGTCCTTGTAGCCCATGGCGCGGCGCTCACGGCGGGTGAGCTGGTAGACGTCATCCTCAGCCGGGTCGGCGAGCTCGTATTCCTCACGAATACCCTTCAGGCCGGCAGCCAACAGCACGGCGTAGCTCAGGTAAGGATTCACGCCTGCATCGACGGAGCGGATCTCGACGCGGCGGGATTCTTCCTTGTTCAGGCGGTAGGTCGGCACGCGCACCAGCGCAGAACGGTTGGACACACCCCAGGTAGCGGAGCCCGGTGCCTCATTGCCAAACATCAAACGCTTGTAGGAGTTAATCCACTGATTCGTAATCGCGGTCATCTCGTGCGAGTGCTCGATGATGCCCGCGATGAAGTGCTTAGCCGTCTGCGACAGGGAGAACTCATCATCCGGGTCGTGGAAGGCATTGGATTCGCCTTCAAACAGGCTCAAGTGGGTGTGCATGCCGGAACCGGGGCGGTCCTCGAAAGGCTTGGGCATAAAGGTCGCGCGCACGCCCTGCTGGCTAGCGACCTGCTTGACCATGTAGCGGAAGGTCATCACGTGGTCTGCCATGGTCAGCACGTCTGCGTGGCGCAGGTCAATCTCCTGCTGGCCCGGCGCGGTTTCATGGTGACTGAACTCGGTGGCAATGCCCATCGATTCCAGCGACAACATCGCCATACGACGGAAACGCGGCGCCGTGTCGTGGGTGGCCTGGTCAAAGTAGCCGCCATTGTCAGTCGGCTGCAGATCCGTGATGTCTTGAGTGCGCTTGAGCAGGTAGAACTCAATTTCCGGCGCAGCCATACACGTAAAGCCTTCGCTGGCAGCCTCAGTCACCTGACGACGCAGAATATGACGCGGGTCCACCAAGGACGGCTGACCATCCGGCTGTGCGATATCGCAGAACATACGCGCGGATTGCAGGTCCGGCTCGTCCTGGTCAAAGGGCATGATTTGGAAGGTCGACGGGTCTGGCAGGGCGATGGTGTCCGACTCCGAGATACGCGAGAAGCCTTCGACGGACGAGCCATCAAAACCAACACCTTCTTCGAAGGCGGATTCCAGTTCGGAGGGGCTCATCACCACGGACTTCAGTGCGCCGAGGATGTCAGTAAACCACAGGCGAATAAAGCGGATGTCGCGCTCTTCGACGGTGCGCAGGACGAATTCGTGTTGGCTGTTCATGCCTTAAAGCTTAGCGACGTTGCACACTGCAGTGTGCCCAACTACCCACCCCAATTTGCCCAGCTCGGCAGAGTATCTCGGGGGTATGTCATGGGGGTTATGGCCGAAAACTATGTCCGCCAGGAGTGTTTAGCTAGTTCCACAGAAGTTAGAACATCACCAAAGGATCAGCCATGACCAGCACACATGCTCTTTATAGCGCCGTTATCGATACCGTTATTTATTGCGCCCGCATCGGGTGGACCCCACAAGATATCCTGCACGTAGTCGGCCCGAAAGCCGCTCCTTTTATATTCCGCGCCTCACCCCGGGTGCCAGCACGCATTACCTCACCATTCCTGCGCAAAGCCTGGATCTCTTTCCCACCGCCAACCAATACGAGCATGACGCGTGCCGATGCCCGCGTAGTCGGCAAAGCACTGCGCAACATGGCTGTCCTGCGCGATACGGAATTACTCTCTGGTGTGCAGAATGACTCTGCGCCGGAAAAGAGCAAGTACCACAAGAAAATCCGCAACCTGCTGGCCAAGGCTGAATCCACCCAATTCTCCGACGAAGCCGACAGCCTCATTGCCAAAGCCCAGCTACTCCAGCAGCGCTACCGCATCGACGACGTACTCAACGACGATGCCCCAGACGTCATCGCCCGCCGCGTGCATATCAGCGCGCCGTACATCAAACACCAAACCCTGCTGCTGTCCGTCGTCGCCGATGCCAACGCATGCACTTCCCTACTCATGCACGACCAAGGCCTGGCCACCGTCATTGGCGCACCTGACGATGTCGAGCACACCATCGACCTGTTTGCCTCCCTCAACCGCCAGTGCGACTGGTACATGCGCCACGGCGAAGGGGCCGAGGTCGCCCGCTTTACCCGCAGCACCAGCTCCTATCGCCGCAGCTTCCGTCTCGCTTATGCCGGCCGCATCGCCGAACTCCTCCAAGAAGCTAACGCTGAGGCCGTCCAGGAAGCCACCGCCGAAGCGGGGACCAAGTCCTCCACTACCGCCAAAGATGAACCTTCCTTCGATGACGGCGCTGACGAGAACAGCGTCAACCAAAGCAAGGACTTCCTGCCTGCCCTGCAGCAACGCGCCCTGCGTGCCGAGGAAACTCGTGACCGCATCTTCCCTAATTTGAAGGAATCAACGCTGTCGATGAATAGCATGCTGGGCGTCAATGACGGCATCATTGCAGCAGAAAACTCGCACCTCCGCGGGGATTCTGCCGGGGTTGGCAATGGCCCACAAGCAAGCTTGACCCAAGGTAGGATCGGGGCATAGTACGCGAAAAATCCAGTTCATTGAGGGTGAGTGCATGTCTCCGAAAGCCTTCCTAGAAGTCGAAGCAAAGTTTGCCGTGGCAGAGCACACGCAGCTGCCAGAGCTAACCAAATTAGAAGCAGTCGATCAGCTCGCCGAAACGCGTGAGCATAATCTTTCTGCCATTTACTACGACACCGCTGACTTGCGGCTTACTCGGGCCAAGGTGACACTTCGCCGCCGCACCGGTGGCAACGACGATGGCTGGCACATCAAGATCCCTGCCGAGCAAGGCCGCACGGAACTTCGCGCCGAGCTTTCGGAACCGACCGACGGCAAGTACGAAGTACCAGCAGAACTGCTGTACGAGGTGCGCTCCCTTATTCGCAACCGCCCGCTGGAACCGATTGCGCAGGTAGATAACCAGCGCACCGAAATCCTGCTTGCCGATGAAGCCGGCAACCCCGTCGCCGAATTCTGCGACGATCACGTCACCGCCTTTTCCTTCCTGTCAGGTGGTGAGGAAAACAGCTGGCGTGAATGGGAAATCGAATTAGCCGAACCACTTGCTGGCACCGATGAAGGCAGCGACCTCATTCGCCGCGCGACCTCGCTGTTTATTAGCTCCGGTGCCCGCGTTTCCAGCTCGCCATCGAAGCTGAAGAGCGCCCTGGGCAAGTCCATCAACAACGCCCCACTTCCGCTGTCCCAGCAGACCCCGGATGTTCCAGAAGACTCCCCTGCACTCGCTGTGGTCAACGCCCTGCGCGAAAACCGCGACAAGCTCGTCGAGTATGACCCGCGCGTGCGCCGCGACGAATGGGATTCGGTCCACCAGATGCGCGTGGCCACCCGTGAGCTGCGCAGCCACCTGCAGACCTTCCACGGCATCGTCACCGGCCCGGAAGTTGAGTACATCGAATCCGAACTCAAGGCACTGGCCGGCATGCTTGGCCAGGCACGCGACGCCGAAGTTGTCGAAGAACGCTGGCAGGATCTACTGGCCGCCGAAGATTCCGACACCTTGGATGCCGCCACCCGCGAGCACCTATCCAAGGACATGGGTCGCGACTATGCCCGCGCCCACCGCCGCGTGGTCAACGCTCTTAACTCTGACCGCTACCTCGATCTGCTTGAAACCCTCGACGAGTTCCTCGCCAACCCACCCGTTGGCAACGCTGAAGAGGAAGAAGCAGCCGGCCGCCACCGCCTGGAGGAAGGCGAAACCGCCTCCTCCAGTGAAGAAACGGAGGCCCAGCAGGCCTCCGAGCAGCAGCCAGCAGAGCCTGCGAAGGATGACCATGACGAGCCCCAAGACATGGAAACCGTCATGGCTAACCATCTGAACAAGGCCTACAAGAAGCTGGTGAAGCGCCATAAGAAGGCAGTTGAGAATTGGGATAACCCCGAGTTGACGCTGCACGAGCGCGAGGAATACTTCCACGACATGCGCAAGGCAGCTAAGAAGCTGCGTTATGCAGCTGAAGCTGCTGGCAAGTCCACCAAGCTCAAGACCAAGCCTTTGTACAAGGCCTGCAAGAAGATGCAGTCAGTCCTGGGTGACTTCCAGGATTCGGTGACCTCACGTGACCGTCTGCTCAAGTTGGCATCTCGGGCACGTGCTCGTCATGAAGATACCTTTGGCTATGGCTTGCTCTACCAGCGTGAGCGTGCCATCGGACTCGAAGCCCTCGAGGACTATTCAAAGTCCTACAAGGGCATCCGTAGTGCGTTTAAGCCATTGGCAAAGAAACTGAAGTAATTACTTCTCCCACGAAGCAGGCTCGCCCCAGTCGTCCTCCGCGGCTTCTGCGGCGTCGGCCTGCTCGTTGCGTTTTTGGGCCTTCTCGAGTGCCTGCTCTGCTTCCTCGCGGGTAGCATACGGGCCGAGACGATCATTCCAGCTGGCTTCCTTGCCCTGGCTGACCTTGCCGGTAGAGGGGCTGTAGTACCACTGCATGCGGAAACTCCTTCTCTGTTAGACGGTATCTCCCACCCTACCGAGTACCCAGTTAGACTGTGAGAGTTAGTTACCCAACCGCAAAAGGAGCACCGCCACCATGTGGAACCCGCCTTCAACCCCCGTTGCCGACCGCGCCCGCGCCGCGCACGAGGAGCTGGCGGGTGCTCCCGCACAGCACGTGGCCAGCGCCCCGGCAACCTGGGTTCTACTAGGCGAGCACATCGACCACTTCGGCGGCATGGCCATTGTCGGTTTAAGCTCCCTGCGCGCAGCTGCCGCGGTCAGCACGCGTGATGACGGCAAAATCGCCGTGCAGGTCGAAGGCAACGAGGTCGAATACACCAGCCTGCAAGAGCTGTCCGAACTCGCTTCCGCACAGCAGCCCACCGTGGATGCCGAAGGCCAGCCCGTACTTCCCGATGCCCCCACAGGCAGCACCTCCCTGCGCCTGGCCGGCATCGTGCACTCGCTGATCAACCGCCAGCTGCTGTCGCGCGAGACCACCGGCGTGACCATCACCGTCGCCAGCGATATTCCCGCCAACGCCGGCCTCGGCGAGCTGTCCGCTATGGATGTGGCCACCGCTCTGGCGCTGCACGGCGACGACGCCGACGATGCCCCACTGCGCGCACGCCTGGCGGAAGTTTGCACCCAAGCAGTCACGCTCTTCTCGAAGGTCCCTGCCCTGCGCGCTCGCCACTCGGCGGCCCTGCGCGGCGGCGAGTCCATCACCTTGATTGATTACGCCGACCACTCGGTCACCCCGGCACCGCACCTGCTTAACGATGACCTCTCCGCCTTCCTCGTCGCCGTCCCCGGCACCCCGGAAGACACCGCCGCTGCTGACATCCGTCGTCGCGAGCACTTCCTTGACGATGCCTGCCACGCTTTTGGCACCGAATCGCTGCGCTTGCTTCCCGATGCCACCCCGCGCGTCCTCGACTGGCTCACCGCAGTCCACAAGGTCTACGGCACCGAGAACCAGCCGACTGTCGATGAAGCACGTCAGTGGCTGAGCTTCTACGAATCGGAAACCCAGCGCTCCCAGGACTTCGCCCGCGCACTGCGCTCCCGTCGCGGCACTGAACTCTTCCCACTGATCGAGCAATCCCAAGCCGCCTTGGTGCACGAATACGGCATGGAATCTGGCTCGCAGCTCTCGCAGCTCGCACACGTCCGCGGTGCAGTCACCGCCCGCGCCGCACACGCCGGCCTCGCCAACGCCACCATCGCATACGTACCCACCAAGCACGCCACGAATTTCGCTGCTGATCTCGACGCCGACGGCCTGACCGTCCTCCCCCTGCACAGCGGCTCCCCGGCACACCTCCACTGACGTTCCGGTGCGCCGTAAGGTTCGGAAGCTCGCCAACCAAAGGCCACAAGGGCCTACAAAAATAGGGGCGAATGAGCTGGCCTATAAGCCGGATTCTGTCGAAGGATGAACATCCATCTGGACCGACTGTTGCCAATCGGCCTCAAGCAGCTACCTTCAGGCTTGGACGAGCAGCCCGCCTGATCAAGCCCGCGCACGCGCGGGCCATGATGCCTTGCTCCCGGTGGGGTTTACCCAGCCGCCGCCATCACTGACGACGCTGGTGCGCTCTTAACGCACCGTTTCACCCTTACCCCAGAAAACTGAGGCGGTCTACTTTCTGTTGCACTTGCCCGCGGGTCACCCCGGGTTGCCGTTAGCAACCACCGTGCTCTGTGGAGTCCGGACTTTCCTCGGCCTTCGCCTAGCACCACAAAAAGGTGCTGGTTCGTTAGCCGCGTTCACCCGGCCTGCTCATTCGCGCTCTATAGTGTAGCGCAATGCGACGCGTCGTTGAATCCGCGCACTACAGAGCCTTCCGGCCAAAACTCCACGGTAGAAATCGATGCCAGGTCAATATGCATCCGGTGGCACACGCTTGCCCCTGCGCCTAATCCTTGGCGCAGGAAGCACTTAATCGGATTGACGTGGCTGACCACCAACACAGTCTTGCCGGCATAGCGCTTTTCTAGCTCCCGTCGCGCTTTGCGAGTGCGCTTATGTACCGCCACCAGTGATTCACCACTCGGGCAGGCGACGCTGGCATCCTCCATCCACTTCGCATGCAGCTCCGGATCGGACTGGCGAGCATCGTCGAAGTTCTTGCCCTCCCAGTCACCGAAGTCCATTTCGATGAGGTCATCGAGAGTCTCTACAGCTACGTCACGACCACGCGCGACCGCCGCCGCAGTCTGTTGGCAGCGGTGCAGCGGCGAGCTGACAATCGCATCGAACTCGACCTCAGCCAGTGCTTGTGCAGCAGCCAAGGCTTGCTTCTGTCCGCGCTCAGTAAGCGCCGGATCCGAATGCCCGGAGTACTGATGTGCCACGGACATCTCAGTTTCACCATGGCGCAGCAGCACGAAACGGGTAACCGGGCCGCGATCACCGAGCCATCCGGCAGAGTCCTTATTGCCAGTGGTCTCCTGCTGCGCAGGAGTCCGAGAGGACGTCGGCGCGCTTTCCGTTTGGCTAGCGGGAGTTTCAACATCCACGGTTGTCGAATTGTCGACAACCCCTGGGGCATGGCCGGCAGCGGCCGCATCCATCGCGTCGTTGGAGAGCGTGTCGGCGACTTTATTCTTCGCGCGCGGGACCCAGTCGAGCTGGAAGGAGTTTAGTTGGCTGACCAGCTTGCGGGCTTTAATGGCCAGCTTTTGCATGTCGGGGTGCTTGATTTTCCAGCGGCCGTTCATTTGCTCGACGACCAGTTTGGAGTCCATGTGGAACTCCACCTCGTCGGCACCCAGTTCGACGGCGGCTTCGAGGCCACGCAGCAGGCCGTGGTATTCGGCGACGTTGTTGGTGGATTTTTGCCCCACCACGTAGACGATTTCGCGCAGGATGGTCTTACCATCCGCGTCGTAGACGACGGTGCCGGACCCGGCGATGCCGGGGTTGCCGCGCGAGCCGCCGTCGGCGTAGATGACCAGCTTCATTAGACCGCCCGGATGAGGTAGGAGCCGCACTCGACGCACTGCGGGAGTTCCTCAGCAGCAGCGCCACGGGCAGCATTCAGTTCAGCCGGCGGCAACACGATGAAACAACCACCGCAGGCCTTGCCCTTCAGAGCGGCAGCGCCGACGCCGTTTTCGTTGCGCTGGGCGTCGAATTCGTCGAGGACATCGTCAGGCAATTGCCCACGCAGGTCAACCACGCGCTGGGTGAGATCCTCTGGTTCCGGAACGGCTTCGGCAGCACGGCGCAGCTTTTCAATCTGGCGCTCAGATTCCGAGACACGCGCACCGCAGACATCAACGTTGGAACGCAGCGCATGGATTTCGTTGTGGGCTTCTTGCAGCTCACTCATGAGATCCGCAATGCGCGACTTGGCCGCATACATATCGTGCTCCAGATCGCGACGGGTTTCCTTATCGGTCGCCGCGCCCAGCTGGGCCTTGTCGTCGCGGACGCGCTTGCGCAGTTTGCGCTCATCGGACTGGATGCGCAGGATTTCAGCTTCCATGTCGTCGACGGCCATCTGGGCGGAACCGGCGGCATCGATAAGCCGGGTGTGCTGTGCCTGGGCCTTTTCCAGTTCCTTCTGCTCCGGGTTTTCCTTCTCGTGCCCCTCCGAGCGCTGGATGTTCGCCAGCTCGAGCAGTACCGGTTGCAGTTCGGTAGAAAGTTTCATTTAAGACTCCTTCGGGTGAGCAGAAATAGTCCACGGATCAGTGCGTAGCTCAATGATTTCAGTATCTACGCCACATTCTTCCTTCACGATATCGCGCGCCTGCTGCGTCCACGGAAACTCGCTGGCCCAATGGGCGGTATCAATCACCGCAGGACCCCCGGCGCGCAGGTGCTCATCAACGGGGTGATGCCGCAGGTCGGAAGTGACATACACATCCACCCCCAGCTTCGCCGCGGCATCCAGGAAGCTATCACCCGAGCCAGAGGATACCGCCACACGCTTAACGATGCCCTCTGGGTCACCCGCCGCACGCACTCCCCACACGGTCTCCGGCAGGGCGTCGGCGACCTGCTGAGTAAACTCCGCCAGGGTCATCTCCTGCTCGAGCTCGCCGACGCGACCCAGGCCGAGCGCATCATCGATAGGCCTAGAGCCTGCAGTTTCGACGATGTCGTAGGCGGGAACTTCGTAGGGGTGGGCATCGATAAGCGCCTGCTCCACGTCCTTACGGACGGTGGAGGGGGCAACGAATTCCACGCGGACCTCGGCGTCGCGGTAGAGCTCCCCAACCTGCCCATCGGTGGGGTCCGCGCCTTCTTGCGGAATGAACTGGCCGGTGCCCTCGATATCGAAGGAGCACTCCGCGTAATTGCCAATGCTGCCTGCACCTGCGGCAAAGACTGCCTGCTTGACGGAATCAACACTGGCAGCGGGCACGTGCACGCCCCACTTATCAATCACCGCGGGGTCCACCGGAACAATCGGACGGCCCGGCTTAATACCGACTAGCTCCGCGAGCTTGTCGTTAACGCCCGGACGCGCCTTATCGGCGTTGGTATGAGCGGCAAACAGCGCCACCCCACCGCGGACCAGAGTGTGGATGGCCTTGCCCTTTGGGGTATCCGCGGCAACAGAATTGACCCCGAGCATCAGCAATGGATGGTGGACTACTAACATATCGGCGCCAGCTTCTACGGCTGCTTCTGCCACCTGCTGGGTGCAATCCAACGCGAAGGCTACCTTGTTCACCTCGGCTGCCGGGTCGCCACAAATCAATCCCACGGCATCCCACTTTTCTGCCAAATGAGGTGGATAAGCAGTCTCTAACGTGCGGCGGATGTCGCCAACAGTAACCGGCATGGCAGTAACTCCTAATTCTGGTTGGAAGCTAGTCCTGCTATATCCTAGCTTCCGTGCAACTTCGTCTCGAGAAAGATTTTTAATGAGCACCTCCGAAGATTCCTCCCTGCACCTAGTATTCGTGTGCACCGGCAACATCTGTCGCTCCCCGATGGCAGAAATCATCGTCCGCGATGAGATGGAAGCCAACCTCCTCGACTTTCTCGCCCGCGTATCCTCCTGCGGCTTGGGCGGATGGCACGTCGGCCAGGGCGCCGATGAGCGCGCCATCGCTGAGTTGCGTCGCGCAGGACACGACGGCGGTTCTCACCGGGCCGCACAGCTTGGCGATGAACACATGGACGCCGACCTCTTCATCGCCCTCGACACTGGCCACCGCGATGCGCTTATTGAAAAGGGCATCGAGCCGGAGCGCGTACGCCTGATGCGCAGCTTCGATCCTTCTGCGCCTGAAGACGCCAGTGTCGAAGACCCCTACTACGGCACCGAGAAGGACTTCACCAAAGCCCGCCGCGATATTGAGGCAGCCGTGCCTGGCCTGCTGGATTGGATTCGCGAACAACGCGGCTAGACTGGGCATATGCTCAAGACGTTCCTCAAGCCCGGTTGGGTACTGATGCTGATTTTCGTCATCGTGTTTTCCTGGCTGTGTTTCACGGTCTTCGCGCCGTGGCAGCTGGGCAAAGATGACGACATCGTCGAACGCAACGAGCAAATCACCGCCGCCTACGAGGCCGACCCGGAACCTGTCGACCAGATCGTCGATGAGGAAGGCCGCATACGCGACCACGAATGGTCCCGCGCGCTGATTACCGGGCATTACTTGCCTGACGACGAAGTCCTACTCCGCCTGCGTCCCGTCGCCTCCGGCCCGTCCTACCAGTCCCTGGTTCCTTTTGAGACCACCGATGGCCAGCAGCTGTTGATTAACCGCGGCTGGTTGCCGGCGGAAGAAAACAACGCCGTACCCGATATCGAACCCGCCCCTACCGGCGAGGTCACCTTGGTTGGTATGGTCCGCCGCGGCGAGGCCACCCACCCGAATCCTCCCATTGAGGAAGAAGGCTTCCAGCAGGTCTACTCGGTAAATACCCCACAGGTTTCGGAACTGACCGGCACCGACTTGGGCACCGACTACTTCCAGCTTTCCGACGACAACGAACCCGGCGTCCTCAACCCAATGCCGATCCCGCAGCTGGAGCGCGGCAATCACCTGTCCTATGGCTACCAGTGGATCGCCTTTGGCTTTATGGCGCCGATGGGCTTTGCCTACTTCATCTGGTCCGAAATCCGCGAACGCCGCCGCGCCCGCAACGAGGAAGCGGAACTTAGCGCCACCGCGCACGATGCGAGCGCCGACTCCGATTCCACCGACACCGCCGGCGCTGCTGGCCAGGCCACCAGCACCACGGACTCCAGTGAATCCGCAGACTCCGCGTCCCAGCAGACCAGCTCCGTGGCCACTGCCGCACCGAGCCGTCGCCAGCGTTCCCGCTACGGCGATTCCAAGCCGGACTACTACGCCAAGATGCGCGAGCGCCGACGCGAACGCTAGACCTTATCTACGATGGTCTGTATGGCTATCACAGATATTCCTCGTAAATGGCGCATCATCGGCGGCGCTGCTGCCGCAGTGACCGCTACCGCTGTTGCTGGTTCGGCCGCCACTAAGCCGGATTCCTGGTGGTATGTCACCCGCCGCAAGCCTTCCTTCCAGCCGCCGAAGTGGACTTTCCCGGTTGCCTGGACTGCGCTCTATGCCGACATCGCTGCCGTGACTGGTTTGTCGCTGGCAGATCTCGATGCCCGCGGTAATACCCGCAAGCGCACCGAACTCACCGGCGCCCTCGCACTCAATCTGGGCTTGAATGCCAGCTGGTCCGCGGTCTTTTTCCGCGGCAAGAACCCTGCGTTGGCCACCTTCACCTCCGCAGCACTGACCGCCTCGAGTGCAGACCTGGCCCGCCGCTGCATGGATGTCGATTCCACCCGCGGTGCGTGGCTGCTTCCCTATCCAGCGTGGTGCGCGTTCGCAACGGCACTATCAGCTGCGATCTGGAAGAAGAACTAAGAAAACGACTACAGGCCAGACCCTAAAATGTGGGTCTGGCCTGTGTTGTTGTGCGGCCTGAGGGGATCGAACCCCCGACCTATTGGGTGTAAACCAATTGCTCTTCCAGCTGAGCTAAAGCCGCAGTGCGCGTTAAGCGCTTGTTAGATAGTAGCTTAAGGCATTTACAAATGCCAAACTCCCCGCTTACTTCTTGGTATAACCGCGTGCGACCAGGCAGGATCCTTGCCACTCACCCAGGCGCTCTGCCTTGGTTTGCACCAGGCCGGCTAGCTGAGCGGACTCGGAAATCTCACCGGGTTCCAGGTTGCCAGGCTTACCGGCACCTGGGGTCAGCAGCCAGATGCTGCCGTTATCGGCCAGCGGGCGGGTGGCATCGACTAGGCCGTCGACCAAATCGCCGTCTTCCTGGCGCCACCACAGCAGCACGATATCGCACAACTCATCAGTTTCTTCCTCCAGGAAATCATCCCCGAGGATTTCTTCGATGGACTCGGAAATTGCCGGGTCGCAATCTTCGTCCCATCCAAGCTCCAAGCCAATGAATCCTTCTTCGACTCCGAGCTTGCTGGCAGCATCCGCCACTATCAATGTCCTTCCATGAGTTGGATTACAGTACTACAGGCATCATAACGCCTTTAACGCACGATTTCGCATGTTCGTCTCGTTGGTTATCTTTGCGAACTTCGCGCCACCCTCCCCTGAGCGGGAACTTTAGGATGATGTATGACTTCACACCCATTTAGGAATTGGGTACGCGTATCCTAGTGTGCAAACTGTGTAAACCCATTTTCAGGAGGTTTAAATGGCCGACCAGGACGCTGTAAAGAGCGATTCCAATTTCCCGCTCATCAGGGATGGAGTGGCTTCATATCTGCATGACAGTGATCCGGAGGAGACTCGCGAGTGGATGGATTCCCTCGACGGACTGCTCGAGGACACCGATACTGAGCGTGCTCGTTACCTGATGCTGCGCCTGCTGGAGCGCGCAACGGCAAAGCGTGTGCCGCTGCCGTCGTTGACCTCCACGGACTTCGTCAACACCATTCCGACCTCCCTGGAGCCGGAGTTCCCAGGTGATGAGGAACTGGAGAAGCGCTACCGCCGCTGGATTCGCTGGAACGCTGCAATCATGGTTCACCGTGCACAGCGCCCGGGCATTGGCGTCGGCGGCCACATCTCCACCTACGCAGGTGCCGCCCCGATTTACGAGGTCGGCTTCAACCACTTCTTCAAGGGCAAGGACGACCCGTCCGGTGGCGACCAGGTCTTCTTCCAGGGCCACGCTTCCCCGGGTATCTACGCCCGTGCGTACCTGGAAGGCCGTCTGTCTGAGGACGACCTCGACGGCTTCCGCCAGGAAGTCACCCGTGGTGAGGGCAAGGGCCTTCCGTCCTACCCGCACCCGCACGGTATGCCATGGTTCTGGGAGTTCCCGACCGTGTCGATGGGTCTGGGCCCAATCAACGCCATCTACCAGGCACGCTTTAACAAGTATCTGGAGACCCGCGGCATCAAGGACACCTCCGACCAGCACGTCTGGGCCTTCCTGGGCGACGGCGAGATGGACGAGCCGGAATCCCGCGGCATGCTGCAGACCGCATCGCTGTACGAGCTGGATAACCTGACCTTCATCGTCAACTGCAACCTGCAGCGTCTCGATGGTCCGGTGCGCGGTAACACCCAGATCATTCAGGAGCTGGAGTCCTTCTTCCGCGGCGCTGGCTGGAACGTCATCAAGGTTGTTTGGGGCCGCGGCTGGGACAAGCTGCTGGAAAAGGACACCGACGGCGCGCTGGTCAACATCATGAACACCACCTCCGATGGTGACTACCAGACCTTCAAGGCCAACGACGGCGCCTATGTCCGCGAGCACTTCTTCGGCCGCGACGAGCGCACCGCCAAGCTGGTCGAGGACTTCTCCGATGAGGAAATCTGGGCTCTGCGTCGCGGTGGCCACGACTACCGCAAGATCTACGCTGCTTACGCCAAGGCCCTGGAATACAAGGGTTCCGGCAAGCCGACCGTCATCCTGGCGCACACCATTAAGGGCTACGGTCTCGGCCACAACTTCGAGGGCCGCAACGCGACCCACCAGATGAAGAAGCTGACGCTGGAGGACCTGAAGCTCTTCCGCGACAAGCAGGACATCCCGTTCAGCGACGAAGAGTTGGAAGAGGATCCGTACTCCCCGCCGTACTACCACCCGGGTAAGGATGCTCCGGAGATTAAGTACATGCTGGAGCGTCGTAAAGAACTCGGCGGCTTCCTCCCGGAGCGCCGCGAAGAGTACGAGCACCTGCACGCCCCTGAGCTGGATAAGCTGCGCACCGTGCGCAAGGGCTCGGGCAAGCAGAACGTGGCGACCACCATGGCGCTGGTCCGTACCTTCAAGGAGATCATGCGCGATAAGGAGCTGGGCAAGCGCATCGTGCCGATCATTCCAGACGAGGCCCGCACCTTCGGCATGGACTCCTGGTTCCCGACTCTGAAGATCTGGAACCCGCGCGGCCAGAACTACGTCCCGGTCGATCATGACCTGATGCTGTCCTACCGCGAAGCTACCGATGGCCAGATCATGCACGAGGGCATCTCCGAGGCCGGCGCAGCCGCCTCCTTCACTGCTGCTGCAACCTCGTATGCCACCCAGGGCGAGGCCATGATTCCGCTGTACATCTTCTACTCGATGTTTGGCTTCCAGCGCACTGGCGATGCCTTCTGGGCTGCTGCTGACCAGATGGCCCGCGGCTTCATCATCGGTGCAACCGCAGGTCGTACCACCCTGACCGGTGAGGGCCTGCAGCACATGGACGGTCACTCCCCGATTCTGGCGTCGACCAACCCATCGGTCATCACCTACGACCCGGCCTTCGCGTACGAGATTGCGCACCTGGTCACCCGTGGTATCGACCGCATGTACGGCGACGATCCGGAATCCGTCATGTACTACCTGACCGTCTACAACGAGCCGGTCAAGCAGCCTGCTGAGCCAGAAGACCTCGACGTCGAGGGCCTGCACCGCGGTATCTACCACTTCAACACCGCCGAAGAAGGCTCCATCCCGGCCAACCTGCTGGCCTCCGGTGTCGGCGTGCACGAGGCGCTGCGCGCGCAGAAGATGCTGGCTGAGGACTACGACGTCAAGGCGTCGCTGTTCTCCGTGACTTCCTGGGTCGAGCTGGCTCGCGATGGCGCTGCCAAGAACAAGGCTGCTCTGCGCAAGGGCGACGAGCCGGAGAAGGCATTCGCTACCTCCCAGCTCGAGGACTTCGACGGCCCGTTCGTTGGCGTCTCCGACTTCGCCACCGACCTGCAGGAGCAGATTCGCCCGTACGTTCCGGGCACCTACGTCACCTTGGGTGCGGACGGCTTCGGCTTCTCCGATACCCGCGAAGGTGCACGTCGCTACTTCAACAACGACGCTGAGTCCATCGTCGTGGCCACCCTGTCGGCACTTGCTACCGATGGCAAGATCGACCGCGAGGTAGCCGAAAAGGCCGCCGAGGAGCTGAACCTCGACGACCCGACGAAGACTGAGTCGACTAGCGAAGAGTAAGCAATTCTTCGCCAATAATGGCGGAGATTGCCTCGGGGTCTTCGAGCACCACCATGTGCCCGGAGCCCTCGACCTCTATGAGGTCTGCCCCCGGCCAGTGAGCGCTAATTAACTGCGACTGACTGGCCGGGGTAATCATATCTAGACTGCCCACCACGATTCTGCCGCGCAGCTGCGCCAGGCGCTCCGCCGCGCCGAACTCCGAGTGGTCCAACAGGTCGTCAAAAAAGCCCAAGAAGGACGGCAACGGCGTATCCAACAACATCGCGGCGTGGAACTGCACCTTCGCCATCGACGGAATCTCTGTCACCACCGCCGCCAACAAAGGCGCAACAAATTGGGCAAACTCGTAGCGCGCCTTATTTACTCGCTCCGGAAGCCGCTCCGCAATCCGGTAAATCAAGTTAATGAGCTGGGTTTCCAAAATGCGCGCCAATCCCTTAGCCGCAAAACGACGCATCGACGCACCGATCAAAATCGCGGACTCAAACTGCGCAAAAAGCTCCGAGGGTGCTAGACGAATCACCGCCAGCGAAATCATCCCACCCAGAGAGTGACCGACCAGCATGATTTTGCCTTGCGGCTGCACCTCGTCCAGCACGCTCAGCACATCGCGGGCGGCATCGTCAACAGTGCACAGCCAGGGGCTGACGGTGCTGGATTGGCCGTGGCCGCGGACATCGATAAGTATGCAGCGCACATTCTCATCGCGTAGCGCATTGACCTGGTCATAAAAGCTTTCTGCGCCCAGGGCGTAGCCGTGGATGAAAACGACGGTGACATCGGCATCGGCAGGCCCGACGGCATACCAAGCAACATCTACCTCGCCGTTGTGGGCTACTCCCTTGTCACTAAGGCGCGTTAATCCCGGTTCCGTCTCACCATCGTGGAGGGCTTCGTACTGGGTACGCAGTTTCCGTCGTCCGGAAGGGGTCAGCCGGCGCCGCCAAGCGCGCGCAATCGCCACCGTCGTGCGTAGTAAGTTCATAACGGGATCAATACTAGACTGGTGGCTATGTCGAACGACCTCAGTGCCCAGTTAGCAGCCCGCTTCAACGTTGAGCAGGACGATAAGCCCGCCGCAACGGATAGTTTTGGCGAGCTCGCGCGCATTATCACCAAGGTCACTGGCTTCGAAGAACCGGAGCGCGACACCCGCATGGACTCGTTCTCGTCGCTGGACCGCCTAGAAATCGCGGTGCGTTGCGAAGAGAAGTTTGGCGT
Organism: Corynebacterium camporealensis; assembly: GCF_000980815.1. Lineage (NCBI taxonomy): Bacteria > Bacillati > Actinomycetota > Actinomycetes > Mycobacteriales > Corynebacteriaceae > Corynebacterium > Corynebacterium camporealensis. The sequence goes on from NZ_CP011311.1 coordinate 1,759,269, forward strand.
CCGCATCGACGAGGAGCTGTTTTTCAGCTGGCACACGCTTGGCGATGCCGCCGACTACCTCAGTGCTCCACCTTCCCGCTAAAGCCGTACTCGCCCGCAAGGACGCTCACAGCAGAATTGAGCGCGCGTAACTCAGCCGCCGTGCCCGTGAGCACCTGACGGCAGCCTATACCTGCCCCTTCGCGGTACCAGCGGGTACACCACTGCGCCGTTAAAGGATCGTCATTGGGCACGACGAATACAGACTCGGTGGCAATGCACCGATACATCGCACGCTCGATAACCGGCCGCAACGTGCGCGGCATGCCTTCGATGTGCAAAACGCCAGATACGACTGGCTCTGCGACCGGGGCTTCCGGCCAGGGATCAACCGACAGCGCGGTCGGCTGAGACTGAACGCTATTCATTGTCGATTTCTCCTTCGACGCTAAATTCAGACGAGCTTCGTCTTCCCCTACGAACTGTCTGCGCGTTCTGCTTCACGATTCTCCCCCGCCACAGCCGCCTCAACAACCCTCAACAACTACTTGAATCCCCCTTTTATTCAACCTCAACTTGAGCTATATGCTTTCTCAGCGAAAGCGAGTAAGCTTCCAACTCATGAAAATTAAAAAGTCTGTGGTGGCTTTAGCGGCGGCCACCGTAGCGCTGTGTGGCGCGCCCGTGGCTTCGGCCCAGAATTTATCGTCCGCGTTGTCCTCCGCATTGCCGGGGATTCTCGATTCCGTTGTCACGAACCCCGGTGTCGTAGAAAGCTACGAAAGTGTCTCCGTTCCTGGCCAGGGCGTGCGCAGCTACAAGGTGCAGGTGCCGGCCAACCTCAATGGTCGAGTTGACCTCGTCTACGGATTTGGCGGCATGGGCCACGACTCCGAGTGGGCTGAGTCCTACATGCAGTTCGATAAGGTCACCCGCGGCCAGGCCATCATTGTCTACCCGGAGCCGACCATGGGCAGGAACGGCCAGCTGGCGTGGGAGGGCCCGAACTACGCTTCGACCTCGCGTGGTCAGGATGTGGGTTTCCTTCAGGCCATCGATAAGCAATTGCGTGCGAAGTACACCGTGGGCAAGAGCTACGGTGCGGGCCTGTCTAATGGTGGCGGCATGGTCATGGCTGCTGCGTGCCAGGCACCAGAGCTTTTCGATGCCGTCGTCGGCGTCGCCACCGCCAACTACCACCGCATCTACCAGGGCTGCCACGGCTTCGTGCCGACGATGTTTATCCACGGCACCAACGATGACATCGCGCCTTTTAACCGCAACGGCTCCAACGGCCATGGCGGCGGATACTACTCCACCCGTGAGTCTTTCCGCAGGGTTGGCGAGCGCAACCTGTGCGATACCAACAACCCCGCGATGACCTCACACGGTTCTTATGACGTGTTCTCCATGAACCGTTGTGCTGCTGATACCAAGATGCTTCGCCTTAACGGTGGTGGGCACACCTGGTTCCAGGACGCAGCCCATGGCGTGGATGCCACGCAAGAAGCCTGGAACTTCTTCCGCGCTCACTAATTGAGTTCGTCCCAGATGGCGTCGTTGGCCTCGCCCCACAAGGGCTTGGCCCAGTCGCCAAAATCGTGGTCGGTCAGCGCCACCATGGCGTTACCGTCTGCGATCCACAGGTAGGTGCCGGACAAGCCGAAGTGGCCAATGGCTTCGGCAGGCAGTTTGGCCCCCATCCAGTGCTCTTTGTCGCCGTGGATTTCAAAGCCTAGGCCCCAGCTGCATTCTTTGAAGTTGCCGTAACCCGGCACGATTCCGCGCAGGCCTTCAAACTGCACGCTACGCATCTCCTTCACGCTGGACGGGTGCAGCAACTGCGGATCCAACACTTCGGCCGCGAAGCGGACGAGGTCGTCCACGCTGGAAACCAGCCCGTGACCTGCCGAGCCGTCAAGGTAAGTGTCCTTCATTCCCAGCGGCTCGAGCACACCTTCTTTGAGATAGTCGGGGAAGTCCATTCCGGTGGCCTCCTCGACAATTTCTGCTGCCCACTCATAACCCGCTGAGGAATAAATGCGTCGGTCTTCGACAGGCTTTTGGGGCTTACGATCATCGAAAGCTACACCCGAGGCGTGCGCCAGTAGGTGGCGCAGGGTGGATCCTTCGGGGCCAGCGTCCTGGTCGAGTTCGACCGCGCCTTCTTCTACCGCCAGCATGATGGCGTAGGCAACCACCGGCTTAGTCACCGAGGCGATGGGAAATTGCTTGTCGGTCTCGCCCACAGTGTCGGCAACGGATCCGTCTTTGAGGAGTGCTCCTGCCACGTTGTCGGCGGGCCAGTCGGTGATGTCGGTGAATGCGCTCATGAGCACCAGGTTAACAGCGGTGCTCTCCTACCGGTTGCGCGCAGCATGACACTGTGGCACGAATAAAAGGTGATGTAACAACAAACGGGTCGTTCACGATTTAACTAATGAAACGATTGTTTCGCCTATCGCTCACGCGCAGCCCCTACTAGCCGCCGTCCCAGCTGGGATGGCGGCTGTTGTTTCACTAGGTGGAAGTGGGTCTGCTTTCGGCGCCTTGGGCGTGCGTTAGTACGCCCAAGGCGGGACCCATTCGACTTTGCCTCTGATTCTTAGAAGTTTGCCGTTTCTTCGTTCGTTTCCATCATCGTTTCTGCCGTTGTGATGGTCACACGCGGTGGTCAAGTTTGATTGGTTTGTCTCACCGCCGTATTTCCAGGCCACTATGTGGTGGACTTGGCACTCATCAGCACCTTTCAAACAGTGAATCCACGGGCAGACCGGGTTTTCGGCCTTCGCCATGGTTCTTTGCTTGAAACTAGCGCTTCGCTGCGTCCGGTAGAGGTTCACCGGCCCCTCGACCGGGTGGATAAGCGTGGCGTAGCCGTGATCGGTAAACATTTTCTGCACCAACTGCGCACCGGTGATCTTGGCGCCGTTGGTCATCTGCAGCACGATGTCATCGCCCTGTCCATCCACGATCTTGTCCAGCTCGTCGAGGTTAATAACCACATGGGTAGTCACAGCAGTGCCGTTGACTTTGCCGGTACGCAAGAATTCCCTGACCGAGTCGATGGTGGGGAACATATCGCGAACTTGGGCAATCAACTCAGAATCGCCCGTTAGGCGGTAGGTCCACTTATCCGTCTTGGACCGAGTCAAAGCGGTCCCGTCTTCAGGTGGCTTAGGCGGGTCCATGAATTCCTTGGCCACCTGACCGATCTTGCTGGCCGGCACGTCAGCACAGGCGATGCGGAACTTGTAGCGATCCACATGCTTCTTTATCCGAGACGCTTTCTTTTCCATCTCCAGCAGCGTGGACAAGTCATGTGGGGTGTTGCGGGACTTGGCCTGGAGCTGGGTGTAGGGCGTCTCACCGAAGTAGATATCGGAAAGAGTAAGGAGTTCGCGGGAGAACTTCCGCGGGAGTCCCAGATTCTGTAGATGCGCATTAGTCAGCGCCGCGACCTCGGAAAGGGTTTCCATAGGCGCGGTGAACGCTTCGGTTAAGGCATCTAACTTGCTCATGCCTCTAACGCTAAGAGAACTATGTCAAGCCCCGCTAGGGGAAATTTTTCAACCTTTGGATAACTCGGCGTTTTCGCACTTCATTGACCATTCGAACCCCCGTAGAATGCACAGGACCCCTGGTTGCGCATCAAAGAGAGGCTTTGCAGGGGACTGTCGAACGAGACTACTAGCTCGTGGGGGCTTCCTCGACGGCGGTGGGCGCGTCGGTGGTGGGTTGTTCGGTCTCGGTGGGGGCGGTAGTTGGGACTTCCTCGTAGGTGGCATCCGAGGTGCCGGTGTCGGCTGGGACATCGTTGGTGGGGGCCTCGGCGTCGGTGGGCTCTTCCTCGTAGTAGGTGGAGTCCTCCTCGGTTGGGGTGGCATCGTCCGCGGCGGGCTCTTCGGAGGTGGCAACCTCTTCGTCGTTGTCGCGATCAGTCCAGTAGGCTGGGTTGAGCCAGCCGGCGTTGGCATCGTCCGGGTTGGAGGAAGCAAGTACCAGGCCGCCGGTGACCAGGAAGGCGAGAATCAAGCCAGTGGTCGAGGCGCGGACGCGGCCGCCGAAGCTCATGACCTTGCCCCAGCGGGTCTTGGGATCCTCGTCGCGCCAGATGCCGTTGCGGGGTTCTTCGTACTCGTCTTCATCGACAAGTGGGATTTCGGTGGTGGGTGCCGGACCGTCGTTTTCGGGGGTATCGGCAAGGGCGTCTTCGGTGACCTCTTCGGGCTCGACGTCGCGCTCTATTACTTCGGTCTCGGCGGCATCGTCAGGCTCTGGCAGCAACGCGCCGGCGTTGTAGTGGCTCCAGAACTCAGCCAGCAAGGCGGAGCGGATGCTGCGTTCGACGGCCCACTGGCGGGCGGGGTTGACATCGACAAGTATGCGGAAAGTGACCTGCCAAGGGTGGCCCGCGGCAGTGGGGGCGACGATATCGGTGGCGGGCAGAACTTCGACGGTGCCGTTGACATCGCTAGCAATGGTGGGGTCTTCGATGGCCTCGCGCGAGATGGACTCGACACGGCTGGTGATATCTGGGAGATTCTCGCCGCGTTGGACGGGCACGGCAAAGTTGACCACGGCGCGGGACCAGTCCTGGGAGAAGTTCGTGACCACACCGGCCGAACCGTTGGGGATGGTGACGACCTCACCGGAAGGCGTGCGGACCTTGGTGGTGCGCAGGGTCAGGGCGACAACAGTGCCTTCTACCCCATTGAGCGCATCGAAGCTGACGTAGTCGCCGACGCCGTATTGTTTCTCCGACAGCACGAAGAAACCGGCCATGAAATCGGCGATGATGGATTGTGCGCCGAAACCAACTGCGGCCGACACAATGGTTGCCGGGATGGCGGCGCCGAGCGGTGGGACGCCGAGGTTCGAGAGCGCGGCGATGATGATGAGGAAGTACGCAATCGCTTCGAAAACGTAGACGAGCGCACCGGCGATAGCCAGGCGCGCTTTGGTGGCCTCTTCCTCTTCGTCAAGCCGGGATTCGATCACCCGCAGGACCAAGCGCCCGATACGGGGAACGAGGATGGCCAAAAGCAGCAGCGCGAGCAGCGGCAGGCCATGGCCAACAAGGATCTCCCACAGGCGAAGGAGATAATAGTTGAACAAACTCATGGCCTACAGCCTAAGCCGCGCAGCTGTCAGAACTCTGAAAAAGAGATCTTAGATGCCGAAGTACTCGTGCAGGTCTGCAGCGATTCGGTCCAGACGTGCGGGATCTGGGGATTCCAGGTAGCACTTCAGTTTCGGTTCGGTGCCAGAAGGCCTGACGATGACCCGGTCATCAGCCTTCGTATACAGCTTCACGCCTTGCTCGAATTCTTCTGCACGTACGTCCTCGCCAGCCAGGGTGGTTGGCGGGGTGGTGCGGATCTTCTTCATCGAGTTGGTGATGATGCTCAAGTCTTCGACGCGGAAGGTCAGCGGCTGGGTAGCCAGGCGGCCGACGGTGGCGTAGATGTCCTCGAGCCGGTCGAGCAGGGTGATGCCTTGGGCTTTGCACTCGGCAGCCAGGCTGGCCAGCACGAGCGAGGTGGCGATGCCGTCTTTGTCGCGGACGTGCTGCGGGTCGGGGCAAAAGCCGATGGCTTCCTCATAGCCAAAGCTCAAGTTCGGGGTGCGGGCAATCCACTTGAAGCCGGTCAGGGTTTCGGCGTGCTCGAGGCCGTAATGCTTTGCGATGCGGCCTAGCAACCGCGAGCTGACCAGCGAGTTGGCGAAGGTGCCGGTGGCGCCGCGGCGGGCGAGGTAGTCGCCGAGCAGGGCGCCGGTTTCGTCGCCCGAGAGCTGTCGGAAGTCCTTCTGGTCCCCGGCCGTGCCGACAGGCACGGCCGCGGCGCAGCGATCCGCGTCGGGGTCGTAAGCGATAAGGATATCGGCGTCGATTTTGGCGGCGTGTGCTTTGCCGAGGTCGAGGGCGCCGGGTTCTTCGGGGTTCGGGAAGGAGACGGTTGGGAAATCCGGGTCGGGGTCGGCTTGTTCGGGGACGAGGGAGGTGTCGAAGCCGGCATCGGAAAGTAGTTGGGCGCCGAGAGCGGCGCCGACGCCGTGCATGGCGGTCAGTGCAATGCGCAGGTCGGTGTTCTCCCCTACTAGCGCTTTTGCGCAGTTGAGGTAGTCGGCGCGGGGGTCGATGTCCTCGATGCGAGTGTCGTCGCGGGCGATTTCGTCGGCGAAGGGGGCGCGGGCGATGGAGGCGGCGATTTCGGCATCGGCAGGTGCGACGAGTTGGACGCCTGCAGCATCGCCGGTGGCGACGCGGCCGCCGAGGTAGACCTTGTAGCCGTTGTCGGCAGGTGGGTTGTGCGAGGCGGTGACCATGATGCCGCAGTCGGCGTCATAGTGCTTGACCGCGAACGCAGTCAGCGGCGTGGGGTTTTGCGCGGGCAGCAGCAGGGCGCGGCCGCCGGCAGCGGAGATGACTTCGGCGGCATCGCGCTGGAATTGCGCGGAGCCGTGGCGGGCATCGCAGCCGATGACGACGACGGGCTCAGAAGTCTGCTGTTTGAGCCAAGAGATGAGGCCGAAGGTGGTGCGGATGACGACGGCGCGGTTCATGCGGGATTCGCCAGCGCCAACAGCGGCGCGCAAGCCGGCGGTGCCGAAGGCAAGTGGGCCGGCGAAGGCGGCGTCGAGGGCGGCAGTGTCGTCAGCGTCGATCCAGTCGCGAACCTGCTGAGCGGTTACGGGGTCGGGGTCGTGGTCGGTCCACTTAAGGGCGTAGTCGTAGTTCATGCCAGCTCCTTCAAGATGGCCGCGGAGGCCGAGAGGCCGAGGCGGGTGGCGCCGGCATCGACCATGGCTTGGGCATCGGCAGCAGTACGGATGCCACCGGAGGCTTTGATTCCGAGGCGGCCGCCGACCGCCGCGTGCATGAGCTCGATGGCGTGGACGGAGGCACCGCCGGCCGGGTGGAAACCGGTGGAGGTCTTGACGAAGTCGGCGCCGGCGGCTTCGGCGGCGTGGCAGGCGGCGGTGATGGTGTCATCGTCAAGCGCGGCGGTCTCGAGGATCACCTTGAGCACTGCACCGGAGGTGGCGTCGCGGACGGCCTGGATTTCAGCCTGCAGCTCGTCGAAGCGGCCTTCGCGGGCCAGGGCGATGTTGATGACCATGTCGACTTCTTCGGCGCCATCGGCAACGGCTTGGCGGGCCTCGGCGGCCTTGATCTCGGGCTTGACGGCACCGGAGGGGAAGCCGACGACGGTGGCGACGTGCATGGGGGCATCGACAGGCAACTGCGAAGGTGAGATGCAGATGGCGTAGACGCCGAGTTCGGTGGCTTCATCGATAAGCGCTTGCACGTCGGCGGCAGTGGATTCGGGCTTGAGCAGGGTGTGGTCGATGATGTCGGCCAGGTTGTTCATGTCTCTCCTATTTAGCTTCGTGGCGGGCCATGGACAGGTCGCTGACGACGTAGAGGAAGGCGCCGACGGCGGCGACGATGGTCAGGACCCACAGGGTGGTGTTGTAGCCGCTGGTGGCATCGAGAAGCTTGGCGCTGTACGCAATGCCCAGCGGGATGGCGATGTTGATGGTCAGGTTGTAGAAACCGATGGCGATACCGGACTTGGCGGCGGTGATCTTGGATAGTGCGGTGTTGACCAGCGGGGCGTACATCAGCGCGAAACCGGAAGCGAAGGCGATAATCGCAACGGCGAGGACGGCGACGTGCAGGGTAACGAACAGGGCGCAGACCAGCAGGGAGCCGGCAATCATGCCCATGCCGATATACACGGTCACACGCGAGCTTAAGTAGTTACCAATCTTGCCCGAGGAGGCGCCGACGATAATGGCGCAGACGTAGCCAGGGATCATCAGCATGCTGGCGCGATCGAGAGTCATGCCGTGCAGCTCGTTGGCGGCGTACGGAAGCATAAAAATGAAGCCCATTTGCGTCGAATAGACGAAGAAGACCATGACCAGGGTCCACACGTAGCGGCCGTTGGTGAAAAATTCCGCTTTGACGACGGGGCGCTTGGCGTTGCGCACGTGGTAGGTAAACGCGGCGATGCCCAGGACGGTGAGCACGATCCACGCCCAGTTGAATGCCTGCATGAACATAATCAGCGAGGTGGCAATCACTGCGACGAGGAAGAGGCCGAGGGCATCGAGGTGGCCTTCGACGGCTTCGTCTTCCGGGACCATCTTCACGATTGCTGGCACGGTAAGCACCAGAATCAGCGGGATGAGGAACATCGCGGTCCAGGAGATGTAGGTGGACACGAAGCCAGACGTCAGCGCGCCGATGAGCAGGCCAGCCTGGAAGGCGGCGGTAGAAAAGCCGAGGTAGGTCTTCTGGTCAGCTTCCGAAAGGTGCTTGGTGACGTAGATGACATACAGGGTCTCTGCGGCGGCCAGGCCGGCAGTCTGAATGAGGCGGCCGGTCAGCACCATGGCCCAGGATCCGGAGAAGATAAAGCCCAGCAGGGAGCCTATGGCAATCAGGCCGATGCCGGTGAGCATGAGCTTGCGGATGGAAATCGAGTCCGCAAGTGCGGCGTAGACAACGCCGCCGATACCGATGAGCACACCAGCTAACGATGCCTGCAGCGAGGCAGTCGTATCGTCGATGTTGAGGCCCTCGGCAATGGGCATGGTCATCGTCTTAAAGCCGTTGTCGATGACCAGGGAGAAAATGAAGACGAACAGCAGGATCGGCACAGCGGCCTTGGGGTTAATGCCACCGGTGGTGGTGCCCTGCTGGGCGCGGGTTGCAGAAGAGGACATGGCGGGGATTCCTTATTACTTATCCAGGCCGGCCAGCGGGAGGGTCAGCTCAATCATCTTGCGGAAAGCGGTTTGGCGCTCTTCGGCGGTGAGGTGGGTATCGGCAACCAGGTTGTCGGAGACGGTGAATAGGCCCAGGGCGTTGACGCCTGCTTCGGCAGCGGTGGCGTACAGGGCGGCGGATTCCATCTCGACGCCGAGGACACCCATATGCGCCCAGCGGGAGTTTACGGTCTCGTCGAAGTTGTAGAAGATATCGGAGCTTAAGACATTGCCGACGTGGATGTGGGCGCCTTGGCGCTCGGATTCATCGACAAGTGCTTTGAGCAGCTTCCAGGACGCGGTCGGAGCGAGAGTGCCCGGCAGGTTGTACTGCTCGAGGAAGCGGGAGTCGGTCGAGGCGGCAGAGGCGACGATGACGTCGTGCAGGTCGATGTCCTCCTGCATGGCGCCGATGGAACCGACGCGGATGAGGTTCTTCACGCCGTAGTTGTGAATGAGCTCCCAGGAATAGATACCGATGGACGGCATGCCCATGCCGGTGCCCATCACGGAGATGGGGTTGCCCTTATAGGTACCGGTGAAGCCGAGCATGTTGCGGACTTCGTTGAACTGGACGGCGTCGTCGAGGAAGTTTTCAGCGATGAACTTGGCGCGCAGTGGGTCGCCAGGCAGCAGGATGGTCTCGGCGATGTCGACGCCCTTGGGGTTGATGTGCGGGGTTGCGATGTCGTTGGACATATTCGGCTCCTGTAGTCGAAAACTTAACAGCTACTTATAAGCCTAAGCCCGCGCGAACAAATGTCAACACCGAAGTTGTCAAATGTTCAACAATCGGGGGCAAGGGTGCCCAATATCACTTATTTATGTGCTTCTACTCCGCTGAGAGGTCTACAACGCGCTGGGCGGTATCGCGGTCGATGACCAGATGAGTGGCCAGCCCCATGCGCAAAGCGACGGCGATGGCGCGCGCTTTACTGGACCCACCTGCGACAAGGACGCGAGTAGGACGAGTGGCGAGATCGGAAAGTTCGATGCCGACGGTGCGCTCATCGACAGCTGGCACGGCGACTTCGCCAGTGTCGGTATAAAAACGAGAACACACATCTCCGACCGCACGGTTGAGGATCTGCTCGGTTTCTTCTGGTGCGAGGTAGCCCAGATTCAGCGCCAGGGACTCCTCGGCGGCAGCGCCGGCGGTGAATACGGCGACGTCGACGCTGCGGCCAAGCTCTAAGATATGAGCAATATGTCGGTCTTTGACCACCCAACTTTTCGCCTCCGCGGTATCGAAAATCACCGGCAGCGGCAGCATGTGCGTGCGGGCATTGAAGGCGTGCGAGAAGCCCTGCAGGGTCTCAGCATCCTGGGTGGAGCGCTCGGAATGCGAGTGCCCACCTTTGAGTTGGACTACCTCTACCCCACTTAAAGACAGGTGGCGCAGGTGTTCGGCAATCGAGCGCATCGTCGCACCCCAGGAGACCCCTACGCTCATATCATCGGTGACCAGTTCTTCAAGCAGCGCAGCCCCGGCGCGGCCGAGTTCGGGCAGGACGTCGTCGCGGGTGGGAACGGAGACAACGCGGGCATCGGAAAGCATAAAGCGGGAGCGCAACTGCGCGACCAAATCGTCGGTGCGCTCACGGGGATCATCAATGCTGATGGTGACAAAGCCGGCATTCTGCGCGTGCTGCAACAGCTTGGACACCGTTGGACGCGAAACCTTCAGCCGCGCTGCCACCTGCGCTTGGGACAGCCCACCGTGGTAGTAGAGCTTGGCAGCATCAATGGCCTGGCAGTCGCGATCATCCAACATGCCTTCCATCTTCGCATAAGATTTCTACCCCAGGCGACGCAGTGCGTCGACCACCAGATTCCAAAATCCCGCGTGGTCTAGCTTCGTCGCGACCTGGGTATGACAATCCGCCGGGGCGGGCGCGCGGAAGTCCGTGACGGTCATACCCGTGGTGTGCGTACCGGTTAGCTCCACATGTACCGGCGCCTTCACGGTCTGCACCACCGACGGGTCGATGAGGTACGCAATCGTGCACGGGTCATGGACCGGCGGGTGCTCAAAGCCCTGGTTCTCACGATAAGCCTCACGGAAGAAACCAAACAGGCCGACAACAAAGTCCGCCACTGGCGTTCCGAGTTCCTTAATCGACGCCTCCACTTCATCCGTCGCCAAGGCCTGGTGGGTCAAATCCAGGCCCACCATGGTCACCGGCCAGAGCTCTTCGAAAACGATGTGGGCGGCCTCCGGGTCAATTTTGATATTGAACTCTGCGACAGCAGACCAATTGCCCTCGTGGTAACCGCCACCCATGAGCACAACTTCCTTCACGCGCTCCACGATGCGCGGTTCCTTACGTACCGCCATCGCAATATTGGTCAGCGGACCCGTCGGCACGAGCGTAATCGTTCCCGGTTCAGCTTCCATGATGGTGTTGATGAGGAAATCGACGGCGTGGCCATCGGCAAGCGCTGCACTAGGCGAAGGCAACTCAACGCCTGCGACATCCATGCCGGTATCACCGTGGACATCGTCAGCAATTTCTGGCTCCCGCAACAACGGGCGCCCGCAGCCGGCATACACAGGAACGTCTGTACGACCTGCCACCTCCAGCACCACCCGGGCATTACGAGCAACCTTCTCCAGACTGTTATTGCCACCGACCGTCGTCACGCCAAGTACCTCAATGTCTGGGTTACCCAGCGCCAACAGCAGCGCTACGGCATCATCGTGCCCCGGATCGCAGTCGAGAATAATCTTGGTCATGTCTTACTCCTTTAAGTTGCGGGCGGCCACGGTATCGGCCACGTTTTCTGGCTTCGGGATAAACAAGCTCATGGCCAATGCTGCCAGCAAAATGACACAGCCGGTGAGCAATCCTGCGCGGTAGCCCTGCTCGAAGGCACCTGCCACAGCAAACAAAATGGCAAAAGACACTCCTGCGCCCAAGTTGAACGCACCGGCGTTCATACCCGGCAGGTAGCCCTGGTTATCTTCTGGGGAGAGCACAATACCCAGCCCGTTGAGCATGATGTTGGAAATACCGGCGTAAGTCACACCAATGAAAATGGAGACAAACAACAAGGAAGCCTTACCCGGCTCGCCGACAATGAATACCGCAATGAGCAGACCAATCACCGTGCCGACCAAGCCTGTCTGCAACACAAAGCGATAACCAAGACGCGCTGCCAGCCAGCCCGCAATCGGACCAAAGACCAACCCTGCCAGCGCATACGGCGTCAACGTGTACCAGGAAATCACATCTGCGCTAAGACCCGCACCCACCGAGTCATCCTGGCCCAAGTTCGGAATCAAACCATTCATCACCGCAAAGACACCCGTCATGGTCAACAGCGTTGTCGACAACAACGCCCAGGTGCGCCGCTGCTTCATGTACTCCACACTGACCAATGGGTGGCGCACGGTCTTTTCCATCTTCCAAAACACCACCACTGCCACGGCAGTCACGGCAAAGAGGAAGATGACGAGGACCCAGTTGGCATCGGCAAGTTTGCCTGCCTCATTAAAGGCAGTCAGCACCGCTCCCAGCGCAATCGCCAACGGCAGCAGACCCTTCCAGTCCATCGGCACATCCGACTCAGCCTGCGACTCCTTGGTCATCAACTGCACGCCCACCACTGCTGCTAAGCAAAACGCCGCCATCACCCAAGACACGGAGCGGAAACCAAAATTGCCCGCCAGCCAACCACCGGCCAGGGCATCCACACCCGCAATACCACCATTTACTGAGGTCAACACACCCAACAGCAGCGCGTACTGCTTTTCATTGGCCACCTGCTGGCGCAACATAATCAGCGTCAGCGGCACCGTCGGACCAGCCACACCCTGAATCACACGACCGACCAATAACACCGCCACATTCGGCGCCAGCGCCGCAATCACACAACCAATGCCAGTCACGGCCATCATCCCGACGAGCACCTTACGACGCCCAATCAGATCACCCCAGCGCGGCAAGAACAACGAAAACAAGGCGGCGGCAGTAAAAAACGCCGACTGCGTCAACCCAATCGCCGCCGAGGATGCACCAAGCTCCGATTCCATCGTCGCCAACGCCGGCGAGAGCATCGACGCATTCAACTGAAACGCAAACACCGCCGTCAAAAGCGCCACCATCAACGGCACCACCGCCGCAACCGGCAACTTCTTCGGCTCCACCACCGCAGTCATGAACACACCTTCCCAACCAAACAATCAGTTAGGAATGATTCTAAAGCCAAACCCACCCCAGCAACACAACAACCTCCCCCACAATTCACTCACCGAACAAACCCGCTTAACGACGCGCCAGCCCCTCCAGCACACCACCCCACCGCTCAGTCGTCGCATCCAACCTCGCCTGCAACTCCCCACCAGAAACCTCACGCACCTGCACAAACGGACGCCGCGGACCATCCATATGCCGCGCCTCAGCCAAGCCATAAAACCTCTTCATAGCACGCTGCGACACAACACCACCCAAGCCCACTTCACAACCCACACCTGCCCGTGCCGAAATCCACGGCTGGTCCGCACAAACCCATCCCATAAGCTCACGATGAGTCATGCCACCATAAAAATCCACAACCGCATCAACTACCGCAACATCCCGGGCATCCAAACTATCATCAACAGCCCCAAACGCCCGCGGCGAAAACCAACCAGACCGCCCAGCTAAACACTCCTCAAACAAACCAGGCTCCACCGGCCCGTCCTGCCCCGCCCGAAAATCTTGCGCAAAAAGCGGACGCCCAAACCACCCCAAAGACCACGCCTGGCAGTAATACGTCAGCTTCTGCAGCCTCCCCGCATCAACCAACCCAAGCCGGTCACAAATTGCCTGCGCAACAGCCACCGAAGTACCCACGACGACCTCCTACCCACGCAACCACTCAAGACAAAAGGATACAGCACACCAGAACCAACACCGACAGAAAAGACACCCCAGCACCACAACACAAATAACCCCGCAAACTGCATCAACACAGTTCACGGGGTAAACGTGGGGCCAGCGGGGCTCGAACCCGCGACCAGCGGATTATGAGTCCGCGGCTCTAACCGACTGAGCTATAGCCCCTGGATAAAGACAAGCAGGCATAACCTGCAAATCCTTTCCACACTTTACCGAACCTGCCGCCTACTAAGAAAACCCACCAAATTACGTGTCAACCGCAGTAGCTGCTCACGCCCTAGAACATACATACCTAGAGCCCCCCCCAACCCAGTCCGGAATACGAATCTGGAGTCAGGGGTAACCCGATTTCGCTTACCCGAGAACACAGGAGGTGTGAACTCCAAACTGCGGAACGCCTCGATTGTCTCCAACGGGTTAGCGCGCATAAATCTCTGCAGGAACTCAGGGTCATACTGCCACCACTGAATCTCTAAAAGGGCCTTCCGGACGTCTTCATCAAAACGCCAGCGAATATGCTTTGCTGGGAGTCCACCGACGATAGAGTACGGCTCAACATCTTTATTAACGAAAGCACCAGCGCCGATGACCGCCCCATCTCCAACGGTGACGCCGGTATTAATCCGAACGCCATCCCCAACCCACACATCATTACCCAGGATTACCCGGCGCTTAGGGTCGCTAGACGCAAATCGCTTGCCTTTACCTGAAGGTGGGAATTTGAAGAACCCAGCGATTGAAGTGTTGTGGATGTCGTGATTTCCTAAACCCAGCGATACACCGCGCCCGATCCTGGTGTAGCGACCAACTTCTACATAGGAGCGAATCAATCCCCCACGGAATCCCGATCCGAAACCAAAGAAAGAGGTTCCAAGGATTTCGGCGTTGGTGATGGATACCTCATCTTCAGCGAAAATGAGCCACTTTCCTTCAGAGGGATCAGTGAAAACTGGTGGTTTGAATTTAGCTATATGGGAAATCATAATCGGTCACTTCCACTAGAGTGGAAAAACCTCGTTGCCATGGCAACCGACTCCCCACCATCCAGTGGACCGCCCCTTGATTTCTTATTCCCGTAGAACCTTCCCCTGGGCTAGTTCTGCTTCTGGCAGGCATTAGATCATGATTCCCCCTACCTCCACGTGACCCTGGCCAGGCATTATATCGATTTCCATACTAGCGAGCTGTAAAGGCAAGAGATCATCTGAATTCCAAGCTTTCGTGCTAGTAACTACAGCGCGGGGACGGTTCCAATAACGAGGTTGAATTTAGAAAGATCCCCTCTCAACGCCAGCTGAATCAGGGCTACGGCTTGGCCAAAACTCACTGACAGTTGGTTTAACACCCGAGAAGTCAGCGAGTCACCCGATGGCAAGTAACCCGTGCGAATAATCTTCTCACCGCCAGCTCCATACTCCACTTCACCAGTCCTCATATAAGACCGAGCCCCTACGCCCTGTCTGGTTCTCCCCTGAGGTACACCAAGGTAATGAGGTTGTGGGGCAATAACAGTTACCGAAGCACCGATCTTATGGAGTTCCTGAGTAAGCCACGCCCATCGCCTTTGTGGAACCCCTTGTTCTGGAGCCCAGTATTGAGAGATGAAGAGCACTTTCATTTACACATTCCTCGGTTAACGTAGGTGGGCAAGACCATCCAATTATCATACCGGCGACGCTGCGATTTTCTCCTCAAATTCATCAATTGGCGATCGCCGTACACTTAACCCAGGCGGCTAAAAGTGCCTTTTTACCAGGGGATTTGCTTAGTAAGCCGGGGGCTCTATATAGTTAAGTCTCGTTGCAGCGAGCACAGCTCAAAACAACATATTCCTCCATAGCTCAGTTGGCAGAGCATTCGACTGTTAATCGAAGGGTCACTGGTTCGAGCCCAGTTGGAGGAGCACTTATACTCCGCAAGGTCCTCATGTCCTTGCGGAGTTCTTTGCCGTCGAAGGTTATTTAGGCGCTCGACTCTGCTTATGCACCAGCAACAAAATCCGGCAAGCGCTCACCCATTCCGAGCAATTCTGCGATAGCGGCACTTGCACGTGCTGCTGCCTTTCCGTCGCCATAGGGATTAGCGGCTTTAGCCATCGATTCATATACCGCATCGTCGTCTAGCAGGAGTTTGGATTGGGCCACGATGAGATCCCTATTCGTCCCCACCAGCTTCACGGTTCCTGCCACTACAGCTTCGGGGCGCTCGGTGTTAGCACGCAAGACAAGAACAGGCTTTCCTAAAGCCGGCGCTTCTTCTTGCACACCGCCAGAATCCGTCAGAATGATATCGGCGCGGCGTTGGAGCTTTGTGAACTGATCGAAAGGAAGAGGATCCGTGATGATGACATTGCGCAGCCCTTCCACCTGGGGAAACACGGCTTCTCGCACCTTTGGGTTGAGGTGAAGCGGAAGCACAAAAAAGGATTGCGGGTAGCTAACAGCTAAGTCTTGTACTGCGCCACCGATTCCTTTCATAGCTTCAAAATTCTCGCGACGATGCGTCGTTACCACTACGAATCGGTGATCAGTATCTGCGGCGGCCTGTAGGCGTACATCATCAAACTTCGTATCCCACGATGCTGCTTCCAAGAGTGCATCGATAACCGTGTTGCCGGTAACCACGATGTCTTTAGAACGGAAATCTTCTTTACGTAGATTTTCTAACGCACCTTCTGTAGGCGCTAGATGCAACGAAGCAACCTGACCAATTATCTTTCGGTTAGCTTCTTCCGGAAATGGCGAGTGAATACCACCGGTACGCAATCCAGCCTCAAGATGAACAATTTGTACACCCCGGTGAAATGCAGCCAATGCAGCTGCCATCGCTGTCGAAGTATCACCTTGGGCGATAACGAGGTCTGGCCCTTCTTCTTCAATAATGGCGTCCAGGCCCGTAATTGCACGCGCTACAAGCTCATTAAGGCTTTGCCCTGGTTTCATCAGCGACAGGTCGTGCTTAGGAGAAATGCCAAACATCGTGTTGACCTGCGCAAGCATTTCCTTGTGCTGCCCAGTAGAGACTGCAATGGACTCAAAGCGATCATCGGTCTCCAGTGCCTTGATCACTGGAGCAACTTTGATCGCCTCTGGTCGAGTTCCATAGACGGTCATAATTTTGGGCTGTGCCACGTCAATTCCTTAGCTTTAAAAATTTCAAGATTAATTGAAGCATGAAGCCAGGCAGATTTCTGCCGTTTAACCCCACTAGAGGGAGGTGTCTAATCAATTCGTCGATTGCACAGCGCTATCGTCGTTGCCGACGGTGGTAGGCTCACGCAGGCTGCTTGATTGGCGCAATGTAGGTAGGCTGGTCAAAAGTTAGTCTGATCGCGAAATTAAGGGGACTGTAAAGCTCATGATCCAGTTTGTCGTCGGCGCTGCCGCAGGTTACGTCTTTGGCACCAAGGCGGGCCGCAAGCGTTACCACCAGCTCAAGGGCGCCTACGAGAAGGCGATCAACTCCCCTGTTACTAAGTCCGCTGTAAATTCTGCACGTCGTGCGGTTGCTAATCGCCTCGATCCGGAACCGCGCATGCGTGAGGTCAAGGATCTCTCCCGTGGTCGTAAAAACAAAGGCAAGCAGGTAGACAATCCGGACCGGATTTACGAGCCCGATGAGGATTAATCTCTCGTTGTTTTAGTTGCTTACATGTTGGGGGTGCCGCGGAAGGCGCGGTCGTTGAGTTCGCGGCGGGCTTGTTCGAGTGCGACGAGGTCGGCAAATAGGGAGTTGTAGCTGGATTCGTCGTCGGATGGACGCATGCGGCCGAGTTGGGCTTTGAGTTGGGCGATTTGGTCGCCGACGCGGGTTTCCTGCAGGCGGGAGAGCACGGAGTCGGCGTAGACGTCGGGGGTTAAGTCCGTGGGCAGGATGGGTTCGACTGCTAACTCGGAGACGAAGTTGCGGCCGGTGAGATCGAGCATCTCCCCTGTCACGGCGGCGATCCAGTCGACGCTGGCGAGTTGCGCGCCTTGGGCGGCACCGCCGACAGCGCTAATTGCTTTACGGACATGCCGGTATGCGTCGTTGGTGTAGGCATCCTCCGGGATGCCGTCGAAGTAGCTGCCCACAACGTCCGGGTATTGCAGGGCGAGTTTGAGGGCCTCGCGCTGTGGCCACAGGTGGGTTTCTTTGGGGCTCGGCGGTCGAATGACGGGTGCGTCTTGTTGGGCAGGCTGCTGCTTTTGATTGTCGAAGCGCTGCAGGGGGATGCGCTTGTCTTCCTTCTTCGGACGGCGCGCAGCGTTTTGGACCTGCTGGAGGACTTCTTCCGGATTAGGCCAGCCGACCCAGCCGGCCAGGCGGCGGGCGTACTCGCGACGTAATGGGGCGTCGCGGATGTCGGCGACGACGGGGACGGCGCGTCGCAAAGCTTGCAGGCGCCCTTCAGCAGTATCGATGCGGTAGTCGGAGATGACGGACTGGATGACGAACTCAAACATCGGGATGCGGTCGGCAACCAGGTCGCGCACGGCGACATCGCCGCGCTCCAAGCGGAGATCGCAGGGGTCCATGCCGTCTGGGGCAACGGAGACGAAGGACTGGCCGGTGAACTTCTGCTCGCCTTCGAAAGCACGCATGGCGGCTTTCTGGCCGGCCTCATCGCCGTCGAAGGTGTAGATGAGCTCACCATTGAAGTAGGAATCATCCAGCATCAATCGGCGCAGCACCTGCAGGTGCTCCCCACCAAAGGCGGTGCCACAAGAGGCCACGGCGGTCTTCACGCCGGCGGCGTACATGGCCATGACATCGGTGTAGCCTTCCACCACGACAGCTTGGTGCTGCTCGCTGATGTTGCGCTTGGCCAAATCCAGGCCAAAGAGCACCTTGGATTTGTGATAGAGCATGGTCTCTGGGGTGTTCATGTACTTGCCCAGCTTGTCGTCATCGAAAAGCTTGCGTGCACCAAAGCCAATCACATTGCCCGATAGGTCTTTAATGGGCCACAGCAAGCGACGGTGGAAGCGGTCAATGGGACCGCGCTTGCCCATCTTGGACAGGCCAGCGCCTTCGAGCTCTTCGAAGGAAAAGCCCTTGCGCAGCAGCATCTTGGTCAGCGTGTCCCAGCCTTCTGGGGCGTAGCCGCACTCGAAGTCGTAGATGATTTCTTTGGAAAAGCCGCGCTCCAACAGGAACTCGCGAGCGGGTGCGGCCTGCGGGGTTTCGAGTTGCTCGCGGTAGAACTCATAGGCTGCCTGGTTGGCCTGAATCAATCGGCGGCGGGTGCCGGGCTTTTCATCGCGCGCACCAGCTGTACCGCCTTGGTAGGTGATGTGGTAGCCGATTTTCTGTGCCACAGCTTCGACTGCTTCCGGGAAGGAGACCTGCTCCATTTCCATCAGGAAGCTGAAGACGTCGCCGCCTTTGCCCGTCGAAAAGCAGTGATAATAGCCGCGCTGCGGACGTACGTGGAAGGACGGGGTCTTTTCATCCTTGAAGGGGCTTAAGCCCTTCAGTGAGTCGTGGCCGGCGGGTTTGAGCTGGACGTACTCGCCGACGATCTCGTCTAAAGGCGCGCGTTCACGGATAGCCTGAATATCGCTGTCCGGGATTCTGCCTTTTACCATGCCTAGAGACTACCGCGCCTAACGATGTTCAGCTAAGCCAGCCTGCTCCTTTCCTTGTACGCAGGCGAGTTGTTTTTATTTTTCTGCCCCTTACTGTCATCATGGGACTATGTCCTCTCCCTCCTCGTCATCCAAAAAGCCCCTGTGGGTGACTGTGCTCAGCGTCGTTGCGGTAGCTGTAGCTGGGTACTTCGGAGTTGAACTGACCAGTGATAATGGTGGTTCTTCTGATCCCACGCGTCATGCGAACGCCGGTGGGAGCAGTGCGCAGATGGAATCTTGTTCCATCGATACGCTGCCGGAGGAGGCCTCTGAGACTGCCGATGACATCTTGGCAGGCGGGCCTTATGACTATCCGGAAAACGACAACCAGCACTTTGGCAACTACGAAGGCGTGTTGCCACAACAAGACAATGATTATTACCGCGAATACACGGTGGAGACTCCGGGGCTAAACCACCGCGGTCCGCTGCGCATCGTTACCGGTGGCGGCAGCGAGACCGACCCCGATGTCTGGTACTACACCGACGACCACTACGAATCTTTCTGCGAGATCCCAGATGCCGAATAAGAAGACCCCTGCTGCCCGCATCCTGATTACCCAACCCCTGCAATCGCGTTCTGAGTTCTTCCACGCACTCGGCGCCGTGCGCGACAAGTCCGTGTGCCGTGCCCCGCACAACCTTGACGACCTCGCGGACTTCCTCCGTGAGCACGAAGTCGCCTCCATTGTGGTCTCCCAATGGAAGCTGCCCGAGCCAGAGGGCGAGGAAATCGCGCAGGTCTTCACTGACGCGGGTGTTCGTTTGTTGAGGTAGGTTTCCTGGGTTACCCCAGGAAACCGCTGAATTCTGCGGTGTCGCGCGCAATGCGTTCGAGGCGGGATTCGGTCATCGAGGCGATCTGGTCGACGATGACGCGTTGTTTCTCGGCGTCGGTGTTGGCGCGGTTGTACCAGAGGCGGAACATCGGGTCTAAGGAGCCGGGTGCGCCGGCACTGAGGTAGTCGAAGACGCGGTAGATGCGTTCGCGCTGGCGGTCCTGGCGCGCTAGGTGGACGGGTTCGTCCATGACGTAGATGACTGCGATGGTCTTTAAGAGTTTGACTTCGGCTTCGGCCAGGGGTGGCACGACGAGGTTGCCGTGTTGGCGGCCGAGCTGGTGGGCATCGACAAGCTCTGCGTTAGCGCTGCGGGTGGCGTCGATGGTGGCGCCGACATAGCGGCCGACCAGTTCAGAGGTCATCTTTTTGAGCGTCGTGTAGTCCCGCAGGGTGTAGTTGAACTCGCTGGCAGCACCGACGATGGGTAGTTGGCGCAGGGAGTCGGCGGCATCGAGAAGCTGCTCGGCGGTACTGCCGAAGGCCTGGGCGCCTTTTTCGGCCAGGGCGGCAAGCTCAACCAGGTCCCAGAGGACAGTAAGGGACACGCGGCCGCTGACGATGCCATCTTCGACATCGTGGACCGAATAGGCGATGTCATCGGACCAGTCCATAGCTTGGGCTTCCATGCTGGGGCGGGTATCGGTGTGGCCTTCGCGCAGCCAGTCCAGGATAGCGGCGTCCTCGGCGTAGCAGCCGTACTTGCGATTGCGGGTGCCATCGGGGTTGGTGGGCAGCTTGGGGTACTTGCACGCGGCATCGAGTGCGGCGCGGCTGAGGTTAAGCCCGTAGGAGTTGTCCTCGTCGTCGATGACTTTGGGCTCTAAGCGAGTAAGGATGCGCAGGGTTTGGGCATTGCCCTCAAAGCCGCCGCAGGTATCGGCGACATCGTTGAGTGCATTTTCGCCGTTGTGGCCGTAGGGCGGGTGGCCGATGTCGTGGGTGAGCCCGGCCATCTCACACAGATCCGGGTCGAGTCCTAGGCCGCTGCCGATGCCGCGGGCAATCTGGGCGACCTCCAGGGAGTGAGTGAGGCGCGTGCGCGGGGTATCGCCATCGCGGGGGCCGACGACTTGGGTCTTATCCGCGAGGCGGCGCAGGGCCGCAGAGTGCAGCACGCGGGCACGGTCGCGGGCAAAAGCGCCGCGATGGTCCTTACCGCCCATGCCGGAGCCTTTCGGGGCTTCCTCGATACGGCGGGCGGAGTCGTGCGCGGAGTAGGGATAAGTCACAACCTGCATGTTAACGCGCTCTGCGCTGCAAAAAGCGCCTTACCCGCCCAAGTGGGCAGGAAAGGCGCTAGAGATTTTCCCCTAATGGGCAAAACCGCAGTGTAGATTACAGCCCCAGTGCAGAGGACAGCCCCTCAACAACGCCGAATGGCAGGTTGACCAGGTCCTGCAGGGTGCCGAGCAGGAAGTCGAATACGTTGGAAATGATGTCAAGCATGGGGGTTTCCCTTCTCTTGGCTTTTGCTTACAAAACATAACCATAGTCACGCATATTTCAATTGCAAGAACTTAGCGCAACAAAAATATTCTCGCCACCCCGACCGGGGGTATTATTTGTTGAACAAAACTTCAGATTTTCGCATTTATTGCAAGCGTTTTCGCTGGTTATAGTGCCGATTCTTCTGATTCGGACGCAAGATTTCTTCTATGCGATGCAGGGGGCTTTTTAGGTTATTGGCAATGCTATCCCCCGCGATAGCCGCGACTGCAAGCACAACGAGGCCGCCTGCTTCGTGGGCGAGGTACTTACACCACGCCTTGCTGAACTTCTTTGGGTTGTGGCCTGGAACGCCGACGGTGTGCGCATGGAATCCGGCCCGGCGGCCAATGAGCCCGGCGCGCAGGCAGTGCAGCGGGTCGGTGGCAATGAGGATGTCGCGGTAGCCGAGTGCGTCTTTGATGGCATTCAGGCTTTCTTCGGTGTCTAAGCCTTCTTCGATGGCATAGACTTCCAGGTCTTCCCCGTGATTTTTGTGGAGGTAGTCGCGGGCTACGCCGGCTTCGGTGTAGTTGTCGCCCTCGAGCTTTCCACCGACGGTGATAATCGGGACTGGCTTGTCCAGGTTGCGCAGTACCTCTACTGCTCCATCGAGGCGACGGCTTAAGATTCGGCTCGGTCGCCCGTTGTATTGCGCCGCGCCCAGCACGACGATTGCTTCGCACTGATTACTATTCACCCGGGCTAGCCTACCTGCCTAGATACTGATAGCGGCGGTAAGGTGGTGGGCATGAAAAATTCTGCTCGTATTGGTCGTGCGGCGCTGGCCGCGTTGTTTATCAGCTACTCGTCGGCAGGCATTGCGGTAGCTGGTGCTAGTGAGGCGCCCTTCGCGCTCACCGGAAACGACGAAACCGTCCTCGCGCAGGCTACGGTGACCGCGAAGGTCACCGATGACGTCGGCGTACTCGATCCCGGCACCGTTTCTGAGTTAGAAAACAAGATCACCGAGCACCAGCAAGAAACTGGCGAACTTATCCAGATCGTCATTACGGATAGCTCTGGCAGTGCGACCGATTTAGCTGAGCAGATTCGCAACTCCCGCGGTTCCAACTCCGCGGTCTACGTCATTGACCTGGAAACCCGCCAGACCGGCGTGTCTGTGGGCGCAGATATTTCGTCGGATGCAGAATCGCTTGACGATGCCGCCTACAGCTACCTGGCCAACGAGGACTACGTCGGGGCTGCCAACGCCTTTGTCGATGCCGTTATCGACGGCACTTCTGGCGGCTCTGGCTCAGGCGCAGCCTGGCTGGCCGGTGGTGCAGGCGCTATTGCCGTAGCCGGTGGTGGTATCTGGTACGCCACTCGCCGGAAGAACAAGAAAGACAGCGCGGAAACCCTCAGCGAAGCCCGCGAAATCGAGCCTGCTGCTACCGATGAGCTCTCCCGTCTGCCGTTGGAGACTCTCGAGACGCTGGCCCACGAAGAGCTTGTGTCTACCGATGAGTCCATCCGCCGCGGCAAGGAAGAACTCGACATCGCCACCGCGGAATTCGGCCCGGACCGCACCCGCCCGTTTACCAAGGCGATGAACCACTCGACCACGACGCTGCAGAAGGCTTTTGCTATGCACCAAAAGCTCGAGCAGCAGTCGCGCACTATCCCGGATTCGCAGCGTCGTCAGATGCTCGTGGAGATTGTCAGCTCTTGCGGCCAGGCCGACGACGCCCTCGACGCCCAGGCCAAGGACTTCGCTGACATGCGCGCGTTGCTCATGAACGCCGATAACAAGCTCGACGAGCTTACCCAGCGCAGCGTTGACCTGCGCGCTCGCCTGCCGCGTTCGACCGAGACCCTGCAGCAGCTCCAGGAGCGCTACTCCGCCGAGGTGCTCGACTCCATTCACGAGAACCCCGAGATGGCTGAGGTCACCATTTCTGAAGCTGAAAAGCTTATCGATGCCGGCCGCGACCTCGCTGCCAAACCCGCCGGCGAGCAAGGCGGCCTGGTAGCGAATATCCGCGAAGCCGAGCACGCCCTTGAGGTCACCGACCGCCTGCTGCGCGGTGTGGAAAACGCCGATAGCAACATTCGTGAAGCAGAAGACAGCCTGCAGCCACTTATCGAGGAAGTCGAAGGTGAAATCGCCGAAGCCGAAGAACTCGCCAACCAGGGCAAAGCCCAGGGCACTCAGGGCGATTGGGACTCTCTCGAAGACCTGCTCACCCGCTCGCGCACTGCTGTCGAATCCGCTCGTGCGGAAGGCTCCAACGACCCGCTGGGCCAGTACACCGCGCTAACAGCGATTGATACTGAACTCGACGAGCGCCTCGACCGCGTCCGCGAAGTCACCGCCACCCATAGCCGTCAGCTGCAGCTGTTTAGCCAGCAGATGAACGTCGCCGAATCCAACATTCAGGCCGCTGAGGACCTGGTGTCCTCCCGTGGTCGCCTCGTCGGTTCCCAGGCGCGCACCGCACTTGCCGATGCCCAACGCCTGCATGCCGAAGCACGCTACACCCGCGACCGCGACATCCGCCGCGCACTAGAAATCTCCCGTCAGGCCGCCAACGCCGCCCAGACGGCAGTGCGTCGGGCCCAGAACGACATCGATAACTACCGACGCCAGCAGCGCCGCCAGCAATCCGCCTCTTCTGCCGGCAACATCCTGACCGGCATGGTCATTGGTCAGATGCTCGGCGGCTCCAGCCGCGGCGGCTTCGGTGGCGGCTTTGGCAGCGGCGGTGGTTTCGGAGGCGGCGGCTTCGGCGGTGGCGGCGGCTCCACCCACGGCAGCGCCTTCTAGAACCTAAGACAGCATGAGCTTCTGCAGGATGTCCACCTGGAAACAGGCGTAGGTGATAAACACTGCGTCGAGGGCAGGCAGTTCGCCGTCGATGGGGCTGATATCGAGGCGATTGCGCTGTTGTGGTTCGGTGCGGGCCAGGGTGTGGCCGTCGAAGTCGTGGATGTCGCGTGCGCGGCGGAAGGGGTTGATGCGGTCCAGGAGATACTCGCGGTCACCACAAACGGCGCGCAAGCGGGTAATCGATAGGCCGGTTTGGCGGCAGCGGAAAACTTCACCCGTGGCCGTGGTGGCACGCAGGGAGAACCGCGAGCCGGGGGCACGCTCGAGCAGGATGCGCTGATGCGCGGCCTGGCCTAGGTGCTCGGTGGTCTCCAGGGCAGTCTCGAGGGAGGTGCCGGTGGAGGTGGTGGCCAGGGGGTTGCCGGAGGCATCGTAAAGCTTGCCTTCCTGCCAAAACCACACCATTTCAGACATGTTTTACTACCCTACTGCGCCACCGCGAATATGCAACTGATGTTTTAGGTAAACAGTGCGGCAACAGCCACGATGGAGGCCAGAACCAGCGAAATAATAATCGGTGCCGCAGTGCCCTTGGTGCGTTCTTCTTGCACCAGGCGGGAGAACCAGCTCAGCGCGATGACCTCGTCTTGGGTCAGGCCCTCGGTGTCCTCGTCGAATTCCAAGATGGCCTGGCGCAGGCCGCGGTTCTTGGTGGAGAACTGCGCGACCTTGTGCTCGTTGACATCGTCGACAATCCACTCGCCGGAGTTTTCCATGACGAAGGCGAAAGTACGGCCATCGAGGGAAATCTCGAGGCGCCTATCCTTGCCGAGGTTGCCGGCGATGCGGAAGACGCGGTCATCGGGAAGCGTTGCAGAGGCACCGAGCTTGGGATCGTTGTCCAGGCGCCAGAACTCGCCATCAATGTCCGCGGAATGCTCCGAGAAGGTACCCAGGGTTTCCGGGCCTTCCTCGACAAGCAGGACAGGATGGCTGTTATCGCTGCGATCCCAGCTGGTGTAGTGCATGCTTAGCACCCAATCAGGCGGGCGGCGAGGTAGGACTCGAGCTCGTCGAGGGAGACGCGCTCCTGCTCCATGGTGTCGCGCTCGCGGACGGTGACAGCGTTGTCTTCAAGGGTGTCGAAGTCGAAGGTCACGCAGAACGGGGTACCGATTTCATCCTGACGGCGGTAGCGGCGACCAATAGCACCGGAGACGTCGAAGTCGATGTTCCAGTTAGCGCGCAGCTTGTCGGCCAGCTCGCGGGCCGGTGCGGACAGCTCTTCCTTCTTGGACAGCGGCAGCACGGCAACCTTGACCGGTGCCAGGCGGCGGTCCAGGCGCAGCACGACGCGCTTGTCGGTACCACCCTTGGCGTTCGGTACTTCTTCCTCGTCGTATGCGTCGACCAGGAAGGCCATCATGGAACGGCCCAGACCAGCGGCCGGCTCGATAACGTACGGAATCCAGCGCTCTTCGGTGGTCTGGTCATAGTAGGACAGATCCTCGCCAGAGCCCTTCGCGTGCACGCCCAGGTCGTAGTCGGTGCGGTTTGCCACGCCCTCGAGCTCGCCCCACTTGGAGCCCTTGAAACCGAAGGCGTACTCGACGTCCACGGTGCGCTTGGAGTAGTGGGAGAGCTTTTCCTGCGGGTGCTCGTAGAGGCGCAGGTTTTCTTCCTTGATGCCCAGGTCGACGTACCAGTTGTAGCGGTCGTCGATCCAGTACTGGTGCCACTCTTCGTCCTCGCCCGGCTTGACGAAGAACTCCATCTCCATCTGCTCGAACTCACGGGTACGGAAGATGAAGTTACCCGGGGTGATTTCGTTGCGGAAAGACTTACCGATGTTCGCAATACCAAACGGCGGCTTCATACGCGCCGAGGTCATCACGTTCTTGAAGTTGACGAAGATACCCTGCGCAGTCTCCGGGCGCAGGTAGTGCAGACCCTGCTCGTCGTCGACTGGGCCCAGGAAGGTCTTGAGCAGACCGGAGAAAGCCTTCGGCTCAGTCCAGTCGCCCGGCTGGCCAGTCTCCGGGTCGTTGATATCTGCCAGACCGTTTTCTGGCTCATGGCCGTGCTTTTCCTCGTAGGCCTCAATCAGGTGGTCTGCGCGGTAGCGCTTACCGGTGTGGCGGGACTCGACCAGCGGGTCCGTAAAGACCTCGACGTGACCGGAGGACACCCACACCTGACGCGGCTGAATGACAGAAGTATCCACACCCACAACGTCCGGGCGGGATTGCACCATGTGGCGCCACCACTGGCGCTTGATGTTTTCCTTCAGCTCCACACCCAGCGGACCGTAGTCCCATGCCGAGCGCGAACCTCCGTAGATCTCACCTGCCTGGTAGACCAAGCCGCGACGCTTGCACAGGTTAACTACGGTATCGATGACGGACGCCATGGTTGAAAGACTCCTCTGGTAGGGGACAGCCGTTGACAATGCCGACTAGTCTAGCTTGCCCCTTACTCCCCTGCTCAAATCGCCTAGGCATTTGGGAAAATGAGCAGCTCACGGCAATAATGTGCATTTTATACACATGTGTGCAATATTTTATGTAGACTATAGTAACTGACGTGCTATAGAAAATAATCTTACTCTTCCCTTAACCTGGTACAACAGGTTAAAGGCATGTAAGATTAGAAGTTCATATGCCCCCCAGCTAAAATAATTCCCTCCCCTAAGCACCAACCATCTGAGGAGCCCGTCTCATGCAGAAGACCTACATCGCTTTCGACGCCCCTGCCGCCGCAACCATCATCGGAGCTCTGGATTCTCCCCTGCGCATCCAGATCGTCACCCTGCTGGCTCAGCGTGACCACTACGTTCACGAGCTGGTCGCTACCACCGAGAAGTCCCAGCCGCTGATCTCCCAGCACCTGCGCGTACTCAAGGAAGCCGGCATCGTCGACGCCACCCGTCGCGGCCGCCAGGTCTCCTACCGCCTGGCTGCCCCTGAGGTGCTGAACCTGCTTGCCGATGCTTCCACCATTGCCCACCGCACCGCCCCTCAGGTGAGTGTGAGCTAAAGCGGTGCACAGCACCTGCTGTGCACCCTCGGTATGGTGGTGGCATGTCAATCCATAACAGCATCCCGAAGCTGGGCGCCCGCAACACCAAGCAACGCACTGCCGTTGTGGAGGTGCTGCGCGAACTCGATAAGTTCGCCTCCGCCAAGGATATCTACCAAGCTCTCCAGGAGCGCTCGGAAAAAGTTGGCCTGACCACTGTCTACCGCACCCTGCAATCCCTTTCTGAGATCGATGCAGTCGATTCGCTGCACATGCCGTCAGGCGAGACCCTCTATCGCCACTGCGACACCGATGCACACCACCATCACCTGGTGTGCACCGAGTGCGGGCGCACCGAAGAAATCGACGGCGGCCCCATCGAGCAGTGGGCAGCTGAAACCGCCAAAGAACACGGCTTCCAGTTAACTGGCCACGATGCCGAAATCTTCGGCATCTGTGCCAAGTGCGCTACTTAGTTCCGCCGAATCGGCGATCGCGGCGTGCGTATTCCTCCACCGCCGCAAACATATCTTCGGGGGTAAAGTCCGGGAACAGTTTGTCCTGGTAAATCATCTCGGCATACGCCGACTGCCACAGCAGGAAGTTCGACGTGCGCTTCTCACCAGACGGGCGCAGGAACAAATCCACATCCGGCATCGTCGGGTCATAAAGATGCTCCGCGATGACATCATCATTAATCGCGCTGGGGCGCAGCTCACCCTTGGCGGCTTGCTTTGCGATGTCGCGGACGGCATCGACAAGCTCTGCCCTACCGCCGTAATTCACACACATTGCCAAGGTCATGCGCGTGTTGTCCTTAGTCAGCTCCTCGGCGGCCTCCAGCTCCTTGATAACCGAGCGCCACAGGCGCGGGCGACGACCCGCCCACACCACGCGCACACCGCGCTCGTGCAGCCACTGGCGCTGCCGACGCAGCACGTCGCGGTTAAAGCCCATCAAAAAGCGCACCTCTTCGGGGCTACGGCGCCAATTCTCCGTCGAGAAGGCATAGGCCGACAGGTATGGCACGCCCATGGCGAGACAGGCGTCGACGGCATCGAGAAGCACTGCTTCACCGCGCTTATGGCCCTCGGTGCGCGGCATGCCACGTTCTTGCGCCCAACGGCCGTTACCGTCCATGACCAGCGCAATGTGGCGCGGGAGGAACTCAGCGGCAATCTCGGGCGGGGTTAATTTCCGATTCGGATCTGGCGTAATCACGTCTATATCCTACTGTTCCATCACGCCGAGTGCGGAGACCTTCCGCTCCAGATGCCACTGCAAGTACGCGCGGGTTAACCGGTGGGCTTCCTGGCGCTGCGCATTCGTCGGATTGGACTCGTAACCGTGTGCCAATAACCACATGTGGTGCAGGGTTTCCGGATCCACCTCTGCAGCTCCTGGCGGGCGGCACTGGTGGCACGCTGCCCCACCCACTGCCGGGTGGAACGCGTGGTGCGGGCCGGGCCGCTGGCATTGCGCGCAATCAAACAAGCTCGGCGACCACCCGGCGTGCGCCATGGCTTGGAGCAGGAAGGCGTTGAGGGCGTCGATAGGCTCGGCGTGCTGCAGGCGCTCCAGGGTCTGGGTAATCGCGTTGTAAAGGTACGGGTCGCCTGGCGCGTCATTTTGCGCGAGCCGCTCTGCTGCTTCGAGTGCTGCGCAGGCGGCGGTGTAGCGCTCGTAGTCGTCGATAATCTGCGCGCCGTAGTAGGCCACTGTGTCGGCCTGGGTAATCGAATACAGCGAACGACCTGCGTAAAGCTGCACGTCCAGATTGACGAAGAGCTGCAGACGCGACCCGAAGCGCGACTTCGCTCTCCTGACACCCTTGGCGACACCGCGCACCAGGCCGTGCTGCTTGGTGAGCAGGACAATAACGCGGTCGGCTTCGCCAAAATCGTATGAGCGAATCACGACCGCGCGGTCCCGGAAATTCTCCCGGCGCATGAGTTAGAACCCCAAACGGCCCAGCGACTTCGGGTCAGACTGCCAGTTCTTCAGCACCTTAATGCGCAGGTCCAGGTACACATTTTGGCCCAGTAGCTGGATAATCTCCTTGCGCGCAGTACCGACGATGCGCGTAAAGCGACGACCGTCCTTGCCTTCGATGATGCGCTTTTGGCCCGGGCGCTCCAGATAGAGCACGGCATGCACATCGAGCACGCCTTCCCTGGTTTGCGAGGGCAGCATCTCATCGACCTCGACTGCCACCGAGTGCGGCAGCTCGTCCTTCAAGCCCGCGAGCGCTGCTTCGCGAATGAGCTCCGCGATGCGCTTTTCCTGCTGCTCATCAGTGATGTGGTCGTCCGGGTAGAACTTCGGGCCTTCGGGGAGGTGGTCGACGATGACATCGATAAGCTCGTCGAGCTGCACCCCTTCCTTGGAACTGACCGGGATGACCACTGCGTCCGGGTTTTCCTCTGTCAGCAGCTGGTGCAGGGCGAGCAGCTGTGCGCCGACCTGGTCCTTCGATGCCTTGTCGAGCTTGGTGACGATACCAATAATCGGAGTCTTCGGCGCCACCTTGCGCACGTTCTCCAGAATCCACTTGTCACCTGGGCCGATCTTCTCATCCGCCGGGATAGTCAGACCGATGACGTCGACGTCCGCGTAGGTGTCCTTCACGACCTCGTTCAGGCGCTCGCCCAGCAGCGTGCGCGGGCGGTGCAGACCCGGGGTATCAACCACGATGACCTGCGCATCCTCGCGATGCACCAGACCGCGAATCGGATGACGAGTCGTCTCCGGCTGGTCCGCCGTAATAGCAATCTTGTGCCCCACCAGCGCATTCGTCAGCGTCGACTTACCCGTATTCGGGCGGCCCACAAAGGACACAAAGCCCGAGCGGAACCCCTCCGGGGTGTCTGTGTATTGGGTGTAATCCAGCGCCTCACCATCATCCGGGAGGTTCTCAAACGCGGCATCAAAATCTGTACTCATTAACTGACATCATAGCCCACCGCCATAACAGCGATGGGCTATGAAGAGATGCCTGTTACGCAGGGATGTTGGTTACTTATTGTACTTATCCGGCAGCGGGCCAAGCTGTGGGCCATCCGGGTAGTACTTCCAGCCGTCCTTGATGCGAACTTCGTCGTCCCATGGCAGCTTGTACTCGCCCTTAGCCAGGTCTTCTACCCAGGTCAGATAGTTTTCCTTCTTGCCGCCCGGGTAGCCCACGTAGCCACGATTGCCCAGGTTGTAGATGTTGTTTTCCAAGCCCCAGTTCTTACGTGCCTTATCGGCCAGCTCCGGGAAGATTTCAGCAGTGACAATCTCGCCCGGGTTACGGTGACCTTCGGAAATCATGCCGCCGTCGTAATTGCAGACGTTACCTTCACCGAAGTAGTAGAAGGTGTTGTCGTAGCCAGCCAGGTTCACCGATGCGGTGTACATCAGATTCTGGAAAGCATTCGTCCGGTTGGTCATGATCCACTGGTCAGAGACCTGCGTGGAGTAACCCGAGATGCGAATATAGACGTTTGCGCCCTTGTAAGCCGCCTCGCGTGCGAGCTCAGGGAACATACCGTCGTGACAGATATTCACTGCCAGCTTCGACCCCTTCGGGCCATCGCATACCGGCATGCCCAGGTCACCCGGGTACCACGGCTCGATGGGAGTCCAGGGCTGCAGCTTGCGGTAGTGCAGAGCAATCTCGCCCTCATTGTTGATGATGATCGCAGTGTTGAAAGGTGGTTTTCCTTCCTCATGGTTCGGCTCCATGATGGAAAAGACACCCCAGACATCATTGTCGCGGCACGCCTGCTTGAACTGGTCCACCTTCGGATCATCCAGGCCAATGAGGAACTCATCGTAGGACCAGATCTCCGTGTTCAGTCCCGAGGACGAATACTCCGGGAAGACAATAAGGTCCAGGTCTGGATAGCCAGTCTTCGTGCTACCAACCATGCGGCAAATTTCATCTACATTTGCCTGCACATCCTCCGGCGAGGTCACTACCGGGACCGGATACTGAATCAGTGCCATCAGCAGCCCGTCTGGCGAAGCACTAATACTTCCTGTACTCGACATATTAACTCCTCTTTAGGTCTAGTCGTCAGGACCACCGCCAGGATAGCGTGATCCACAGCACATCGCAGGCGCTCTCATTCTGACTCACTGAGAGTCTTCTTGTATTACGCTTTGAGGACTCACTCTCTCGCAGAAAGATTGCTATGCGCTCAGCTTTCCACTTCTCGCCGCCGCTCTCCTACTGGTCGGTTGTTCTAACCCCGACTCGGAACCAGCGTCGAGCTCGAGTAGTTCTTCTGAGACCTCGTCGTCCTCGTCAGCTACTTCGCCGTCTTCGACGTCTTCATCTGCTGAGTCTTCGGTTTCGGAGACGCAGGCATCGGAAAGCATTGCTCCGGCAGAACCCGTAGAGCAGGCTGAACCTGCTGCTCAGCCTGCTGCGGAGCCCACCCTGCTCTACTGCGAGGGCGGGCTTACGACTCACGGCATGTTCTCGGATGGGCAGAGGCGACTCACGCCTGCATGTGACACCCCGGAACACCGTGAAGCAGGACGCATGGAATCGCTGTGCGGTGGCATCAGCGACGGCATCACTCAGGAATACATTGACCTCTGCTTGGGTGGAGAGCCTCCATCCCAAGAACTGCTGGACTACGTCGAGCAGCGCGACGCTAACTCAGGGGAAGCAGCCACTTCCTACTAGATGATTGAGTCCAAGGGTGTGCTGGGGGTTTAGTGGTCATAGGCGATCAGTGATCGCAGGGCAGGTTGGCCGGTGGCGTGGTTATGCCAGATCGCTGCGGTTAATGCCAGCAGGCGTTTAACGACCTGGCAGACCAACCCACCGGCAGTGCGGCTGCCGTGTTGTTCAAGATGGAGCTGGCTTTTCATC
Source organism: Corynebacterium camporealensis (assembly GCF_000980815.1). Taxonomy (NCBI): domain Bacteria; kingdom Bacillati; phylum Actinomycetota; class Actinomycetes; order Mycobacteriales; family Corynebacteriaceae; genus Corynebacterium; species Corynebacterium camporealensis. Next base: position 1,791,508 of record NZ_CP011311.1, read on the forward strand.
GTGTTGAACACCGACTCGATAGTCTGCCGCAATGGTTTCAAGAATTGTTTTCCTGGCCTGGGTTTTTCCCCTTTCCGGGCCGGGCGAAGCAACTCAACGCCACCAGTTGTCAGCTCGTCTTCCAGCCAGGCACCGTTATAGCCCTTATCCGCCATGATGACCTGCCCGGTCGACACAATCACCGGAACAGTCTCCAGTATCGCCAGCAGTGTGGCGCGTTCATCGGCTTTGGCACCAGTGAGTGCGTAGCCAACCGGCAGCCCATGCAAAGTACTAATCAGGTGGAGTCGGCATCCCCAGAAAAACCGTGAGTGCGAGGCGCAATAGCCGTACTCGGCGTAGCCGGCCAGGTCGGAGCGTTTCACTGTTTCCCGGGACCGGCCGCATTCAACCGGGGTGGAGTCCACGACCCAGACATCATCATTGAGCAGGCCAGTCGAGGTGGCCAGGTGGGTCATCACGTGCTGCATCACGGTGGTGAGTTTCCGGAGTCGTTTGTTGTAACCGGATTGCTGTGGGATGTAGGGAAATGTGCTGGTGAAGCGTTTTCTGGCGTGGCGGATGAAGTGGCGTTGGGAGGTGTATCCCTGAAGGGATTCCATCACGGCCAGGGTGATGATTTCAGCATCGGTGATCTGTGGTTGGATCCCGATCTTCGGGCGTGGTGGGAGGAGTTCGGGATGGGCGTTGAGGTAGTCATCGCAGGTGGTATAGAGTGCTGTTGCGAGAGTGTCTATGTTGTTTTCCACAAATTCAATCATGGGCACTCTCGCCCTTTTTTAGCGGTAGCCACGCACTGGGGACCCTTGGACTCAATCATCTAGGCCTCGCGGAGTTTTTCGTGGCCGTTTTCGATGTGCCAGCGGATGTCGCTGAGAAAGCCATCGGGGTCAGCGCTGAGTTCGTTCGGTGCGTAGCGCAGGACTGCGTAACCACGATTGAGCAGGGCTTTTTGGCGGCGGTGTTCGGCGCGGATGACTTCGTCAGGGCGGAATTCGTATTTGACGTTGCCGTCGATTTCGATAACTAGCCAGTCGTTGATGAGGATGTCGGCGCGATACTGCATGATACTGCGCTGCGCTTTGATGGTTCGAAGCCCGGGGATATTCGCGTTGATAATCAGTGCTCGTGCGTAGGACTCCCAGGGCGATTCGGAGTCGCAGACGCTATGTTTCAGTGCCTGACGAGCTTTCGCGATTCCTTTTACTCGGCCCATCGAGCCCAGCACGTGGTTCAGTTTGTTCATACCCACATACCGGCTGCGGATACTGTCTACTGCGACGATGCCTTGTTCGAAGCCGTAAAAGCGAGAGATATCTAAAGCTGTGCGCGCGAGGGTGCTTACCCTCACGCCGTGTATTTCTTCTACCTGGTTCTTTAAGTCGGTCTGCTTGTAACGAAAGAAGTGCCCCTTCCCTTTTGCCGGGATGGAATTTGAGGGCACGGTTGCGTGGTACTGGTTCGGATAGCTAGTAAGAGGGATTCCGTGGATTAATGCGGCTGCTTTATCTATGAGCACGGCGCGCGGGGCCGCGCGACCGTGCGCGTACACTCTGGCGATTGTCTTCTCCCAGGGTTTGAGCCGGTTCCAGTCGAGGCGGCGCATCGCAAAGCACCATGCAAGTTGTGCCAGCTTGTCGTTGTGTAATTTCTCCCAGAGCGGGTCGGAGTTCGGGAGCTTGCGGAAATCTATGAGATGTTCGTCGATGTAATTGAAGAGATTTGTATTAGGCATGCCCTTTTTGTAGCCCAGGTCACGCGTTCTCGCGCGGCGAGTGCACCTGCTTGCCTGTATTTCCCCACACCTGGAAGGCGAGAGCTCGCGATGAGGATTTGGGCATCGGAAAGCGTGCTCGGATGCGCTCTTGGAGGATTCGGGGATCAGGTGTGGGGATTTCCCAGGGGAGGTCCTGAGTTAGCAGGGGTAGGCGCGGAATTGGCGGCGCGGGTGGACGAAGACGTCCTGGTTCTGAACGAGCTGGAGCTCGTCCGAGCCGGCGGCGTGCGAGGCGTAGATGACGTCGAAGACAGCGCTGGCGGTTGCTTCGAGGGCATCGGGAAGCGAGGCGCCGCGCAGGAGGTGGCTGGTAAACAGCGAGGTGGTCAGGTCCCCGGCGCCGACGACCTTGCCGCCGGCGACCTGCTGGCCGGGCACGCGCGGGGTGGTGAGGAAGTAGGCGTTATCGGGGTCAACAGCGAGCATGCCGATGTTTGCATCGCCCGTGTCGACAGACGTGACCAACACCGTGGAGCACAGCGAGCGCGCTGCGGCGATGGTGGATTCCAGGTCGGTGCAGGGCATGCCGGAGAGTAGGGCGACTTCCCATTGGTTGGGGGTGATGACATCGGCAAGTGGGATGAGCTCATCGCGGAAGACGCCGGGGATGTCGTCGGCGACGAAGGAGCCGTAGATTGCGTTGCCGATGACGGGGTCGCAGGCAAAGAGTGCGTCGGAGGAGTCTTTGACGCGGGAGACGGTATCGATGACCACGTCGGCAAGTTCCGGGGTGCCGAGGTAGCCGGTGAGCACTGCGTCGATGTCAGGCTGGCGGGCGAAAGTTGCGTCGATGATGTCCCGGACGGTGGAGGCTGGGAACGCGGGCCCGCCCCAGTCGGGGCATTCGGTGTGATTAGAGAAGTTCACCGTGTTGACGGGCCATACTTCCAGGCCAGCGCGCTGCAGCGGGAAGACGGCAGCGGAATTACCCACATGGCCATAGGTCACGTGGGACTGAATGGACAGAACTGCCACTAGAGTTCTTCGGCGCTAAATTGCAGCGGCGGGTTCGCGAAGACGTCCTGAGCTTGGATGAGCTGCAGTTCCTGGGTGTCGGCCTCGTAGGTAGCTTCGAGCAGGCCAAACACGGAGGAGGCGGTGCGCTCGAGGGCGAGCTTGGCGTCGCGAGTTTCGGTGTAGTGGCCGGTAAACAGCGCGGCGGTGACATCGCCGGAGCCATTGCGCTTGAACGGCAGGTACGGGGTGCTCACCAGGAAGGCACGGTCGCCATCGACGGCAAGCATCTCGATGCGGTCTTCGGGGGCATCGGGGCGCTGGACGGAGGTCACCAGCACGGTGCGCGGTCCAATATCTTGGGCAGCACGGACGGCGCCGAGGGTCTGCTCTAAGGTGCCGACCTCGTGACCAGTAAGGTAGCCGAGCTCGAACTGGTTCGGAGCAATGATGTCGGCGACGGGCACGACCTTGTCGCGCAGGAGCGGCGGGATTTCATCGGAGACGAAGCATCCGGACTTCTCATTGCCCATCACTGGGTCGCAGGCATAAAGCGCTTGCGGGTTCTCAGCCTTGATGCGCTGGACGGTCTCGATAATGACCTCAGCGATATCGGGGCCGCCCTGGTAGCCGGACAAAATAGCATCTACCTGCGGGAAAGCACCACGCTTTTCGATGCCATCCACAATCGACGTAATCTCCTCTGCCGGAAGGAGCGGTCCGCCCCAGTCGCCATAACCGGTGTGGTTGGAGAAGTTAACGGTATGAATCGGCCAGACCTCGTGGCCGCAGCGCTGCAGCGGAAAGACGGCCGCGGAGTTACCGACGTGACCGTACGTGACGTGCGATTGGATAGACAGGATATTCATGACACCTAATTGTGCTCCTCCCCACTAGAGAAGCAAGCTTTGACACTAGTTATTTTCGGAAGGTTCTGCGATGGGTGGGATTCCGCCACCGGGGACTTCCTTATCCAGGGCGGCGCGCTCGGCGGCGTCCGGGAAGGCCTTGGGGCCGGAAGGTTTGGGGTGGAAGGTGAGGTTGCGTTCGGCGAGGTTGTCGTACCAATCGGCAAGTAGTTCGTTCTGCAGGCCGAACATCTCTTTTTCTTCTGCTGGGGTGCGGTGGTCGTAGCCGAGCAAGTGGAGGCACCCGTGGACGGTCAACAGGGCGAGCTCGTGGCCGAGCGAGTGGTCGGCGGCTTCGGCTTGGCGCAGGGCGAACTCCGGACAGAGGACGATATCGCCGAGCATCGCGGGACCGGGGTCCGGGGAATCGGGGCGGCCGCCGGTGGCGCCGGGGGTGAGTTCGTCCATCGGAAAGCTCATGACATCGGTGGGACCATCTAGGTCCATCCAGCGCACGTGCAGGTCAGCGATGGTATCTAAGTCGACGGCGGTGATGGTGCACTCAGCGTCGGGGTGGATGTCCATGGCGCCAAAGGCGAAGGTGGCGACATCGATAAGCATTTCTTCGTTCACGCCATCGAAGCCGGATTCGTTGAGAAACTCAATGCTCATTTCTAGGCCTTCCCTTCCCGTGCGGCGCGGGCTTCGCGTTCGGCATCCGCGCGATCGTAGGCGGCCACGATGCGGCCGACCAGCTGGTGACGCACCACGTCTTGCGCGCCCAAGTTAGCAAAGTGAATATCGTCCACGCCTTCGAGAATGCGGCGAACCAGGCGCAGGCCGGAGACCTCACCGCGCGGGAGGTCGACCTGGGAAATATCGCCGGTGACCACGATCTTGGAGCCAAATCCCAGACGAGTGAGGAACATTTTCATCTGCGCGGCGGTGGTGTTTTGGGCCTCGTCGAGAATGACAAAGGCATCGTTGAGCGTACGACCACGCATGTACGCCAGCGGCGCGACCTCAATGATGCTGGCTTCCATGAGCTTCGGAATCATCTCGGGGTCCAGCATGTCGCGGAGGGCATCGTAAAGCGGGCGCAGATAAGGGTCAATCTTGTCGTTGAGGGTGCCCGGCAGGAAGCCGAGCTTCTCGCCTGCCTCAACCGCGGGGCGGGTCAAGATAATACGGCTGACCTGCTTGGATTGCAGGGCTTGTACTGCCTTGGCGACTGCCAAATAGGTTTTGCCGGAACCGGCAGGACCAATACCGAAGACAATCGTATTGTCATCAATGGCGCGCACGTAGTCGGACTGACCGACGGTCTTCGGGCGGATGGTCTTGCCGCGGCGGCTCACGATGTCCGCAGCCAGAGCAGCCGAGACAGACTGCGGTGCGTCAACGGCGACCATCTCAATGGTGTGCTTGACCGTATCGGTGCTCAACGGATTACCGCGCTGCGCAATCGCGGAAATTTCCTCAATAATCTTGGACGCACGTGCGACCTCATAATCCGGGCCCGTGACCGTCACGGTCGTCCCGCGGGCAAACACATCGGCATCCAACTGGTCATTGAGCACCCGCAGGTTCGTATCCGCATTCCCCAGAATCTGCGGCGCGAACGCAGGGTCAAGCTCGAACTTTTCGGTAATAATAGGCACGCTCATAGGCTACCAGCGCGCCGTACGCATGCCGATGCCCGCCAGCGCCACCATCGCCGCACTCGCCGTACGCAGCACCTCCGGCCCCAACTTCAGAGCCTCGGCACCTACTTCCTGCAGCTTCTCCAGCTCCTGCTTGCCGATGCCCCCTTCCGGCCCCACCAGAACATAGATTTGAGTCCCCAAATCTATGTTCTTAAGAGATACGGAAGCCTCCTCGTGTAGGACGAGGACCTGGGCATCCGGTTCTTTCTTGAGCTTGGCGACGAGCTCGCCCGTCGTCAGCGGACCCGCGACGTTGGGGATGCGCACGCGGCGGGATTGCTTGGCCGCGGCGGTGGCGGCATCTTGCCAGCGGCGCAGGGCCTTCGGGGCTTTCTTGGCGTCCCACTTCGCCACGCAGCGGTCGGCTTGCCAAGCGATGATTTCATCCGCGCCAGCCTGGGTGGCCAGGTCGACGGCGAGTTCGGCGCGCTCAGATTTCGGGATGGCCTGCACAATGGTCACGCGTGGGGTGGGCTCGGGTGCGACGTCGACCGCGTCGACGGTGGCCTGCAAGGTGTCCTTGCCCGAAGTCTGGGTGATGGTGGCGCGCAGGTGGGTGCCGGAGCCATCGATAAGCATGAGCTCCTCACCTGCCGTCATGCGTTTGACGGTGACGGCGTGGCGACCTTCGGGGCCACTGAGCTCGACGATCTCTCCCGCCGCAGCCGAGGAGAGATCATCGTGAACGAAAACGGGAAGCGACATTTAGCGGCGGAACCTATCGCGGATGCGGGAGAAGAAGGATTCTTCCTGGTTGTCGCCTGCTTCGCGGACCTTGGTGTCCTCGCTGCGGTGGTCGCGGATCTTCTCGAGTTGCTCGCGGGTGCGGCGGTCGAGTTCGCGGGGGACGACGACATCGACATGCGCGTAGAGGGAACCGAAGCCGTCGGTGCGCAGGCGTGGCATGCCTTTGCCTTCGACGCGGATGGACTCGCCAGGCTGGGTGCCGGGTTCGATTTCGATGTCGAGCTTTTCGCCGTCGAGATGCTCGATGCTGAAGGTGGTGCCGAGGGCGGCGTCGACCATCGGCACGCGGACGGTGAGGTTGAGGTCGTCGGCGTTGCGCTCGAAGACGGGGTGCGGTTCGGTGTGGACCTCAACGTAGAGGTCGCCGGCCGGGCCGCCGCCGTGGCCGACCTCGCCCTGGGAGCCCATGCGGATGCGCATGCCATCGCCAATGCCGGCGGGGATGTTGACGGTCAGATCGCGGCGCTTCTTCACGCGGCCATCGCCACCACAGTGGTTGCAGGGGTCTTTGATGATTTCGCCGAAGCCCTGGCACTGCGGGCAGGGGCGGGTGGTCATGACGTTGCCGAGGAAGCTGCGCTGCATCTCCTGGATTTCACCAGCGCCGCCACAGCCTTCACAGGTCACCGGCTTGGACTTGGACTCGGAACCGGAGCCGGAGCACTTGTCACACAGCACAGCGGTATCGACGGTGACGGTCTTCTTCAGACCGGAGTAGGCCTCCGCGAGGGTGATCTGGGTGCGCAGGAGGGCGTCGTTGCCCGGCTGGACGCGGGAACGCGGGCCACGGCCGCTGGTGCCGCCGCCAAAGAACTCGGCAAAGATATCGCCGAGGTTGCCGCCGCCGAAGCCGCCAAAGTCGGCGCCGCCGCCCTGCGCGGAGCGCTCCATCGGGTCGCCACCCATGTCGACGACCTGGCGCTTTTGCGGATCTAAGAGCACTTCCTGTGCCAGGGAAGCCTCGCGGAACTTCTCCGCGGCTTCCTCATCGCCCGGGTTGACGTCCGGGTGATACTTACGCGCCAGCTTGCGGTAGGCCTTCTTAATCTCGGAGTCCGAGGCGGACTTATCTACTCCCAGGATGCCGTAGTAATCACGAGCCACAGTGCGAAAAATCCTTAGCTACTTGTTGAGTAATCTTTTGTCTTGACTTTAAAGCGAGCTTAAAGCAGCGCCAAGCAGGCTAGTCTACTCGCCGCCGACGATGTCGCTGACATAGCGTGCAACAGCAGAAACCTTCGAAATTGTTCCCGAATAGTCCATAAATGTCGGACCCACCACGCCAAGGCCGCCCAGTGTAGCGCCTTCGGAGCCATAACCGGCAGCCACCACTGAGACTTGGTGCAGTTGGTCGTCGTCGTTTTCCTCGCCAATCACGACGGAGACGTTGCCCAGGTCCGGGACGCTGGCCAGGAGTTTTAGCACGACGACCTGCTCTTCCAGAGCTTCAATAATGGCGGGCAGACCGTCGGGGAAGTCGCGCGCGACGCGGGTGAGGTTCGAGGCACCGGCCATAATGAGGCGATCCGAGGGTTGGTCCACCAGCGTTTCAATGAGCGTGGTCGCAGCCTTGAGCAGGTGCGGGCGGATATCCGGTGGAGCGGAGTCGATGAGCATGCTGAGTTCGACGGAGGCATCGGAAAGCGTGCGCCCTGCCAAGGCATTGTTGAGGATGTCGCGCATGCGCAGGGTCTGCTCCGGGTCGATGGGAAAATCGAGCTCGGCGTTGCGCTGGTCGACGCGGCCGTTGTCGGTAATGAGCACCAGCAGCAGGCGCACGGGCGATAAGGCGACGACCTCGCAGTGCTTGACGCGGGAGACCTTGAGGTTGGGCATCTGCACCACGGCGGCCTGCTTGGTCACCTGAGCGAGCAGCTGCACCGAACGACGCAGCACGTCCTCGAGGTCCACTCCCCCTTCCAAAAAGGTAAGCATGGCGCGGCGCTCGGCACGCGAGAGTGGCTTGACCTCGTGCAAGGAATCGACAAAGACGCGGTAGCCCTTCTGGGTGGGCACGCGCCCGGAGCTGGTGTGTTCTTGGGCGATGAGGCCGGCGTTTTCTAACACGGCCATGTCATTGCGAATCGTCGCCGAGGAGACACCCAGCTGGTAGCGCTCCAACAGAGACTTGGAACCGACGGGTTCTTGGGAGGCAATGTAGTCGGCCACGATGGCGCGCAGGACCTCCCGGCGGCGGCTTTCCGTTGCACTCGACATGACTTCATCCCTCCTTATATAAGTTGCCAGCCTACTCTTCTTCGGCAACCAGCAGGTCGGTGACCATGCCATCGGCAAGCAGGCGGCCCGGCTTGGTCAGGCGAATGCGCTTATCGATGCGCTCCAGCAGTCCACGGTCGATGAAGCCCTCCAGCACCGGCTGGGCAGCCGCGGAGAGCCAGGATTCGGGGATGCCTTCGCGCAGGCGCATACCCAGCATGATTTTCTCAGTGTGGTGTTCCTCGGGGCCGAGAATTTCTTCGTCCTTGATGGGGAGCTGACCATCAGCGATGACTTGGGTGTAGCGCGCAGGATGTTTGACGTTGTAGAAACGCCTATCGCCCAAGTGCGAGTGGGCACCCGGGCCCGCGCCCCACCAATCGCCGTCCTGCCAATAGATGCGGTTGTGCTGGCACTCCCCGCCCGGACGCGCCCAGTTGGAGACCTCGTACCACTCCATGCCGGCGTCCTCTAACGCGACGGAGATGAGCTCGTAGCGGCGCGCCAGGACGTCTTCATCCGGGGCGGGCAGGATGCCCTTGTTGACCTTGCGGGCCATGCGCGTGCCGTCTTCGACGATGAGCGAGTACGCGGAGACGTGGTCGACTCCGGTTTCTAAAACCCGCTCGAGAGTCTCGCGGACATTGTCGTCGGTTTCGGTCGGCGTGCCATAAATCATGTCCAGGTTGACGTGCTCGAATCCGGCGTCCTGAGCCTCCCTGGCAGCGGCGAAGGCACGGCCGGGGGTGTGGGCGCGTTCCAATACTTGCAGCACGCTTGCCGATGCCGACTGCATCCCCAAACTAATCCGATTAAACCCAGCCTCGCGCAGGCCTGCGAAGTACTCAGGGTTGGTGGATTCAGGGTTGGACTCGGTGGTGACCTCGGCGGCATCGTCAAGCCCGAAAGTTGCTCTGACCTTATCCAGGATGCGGGTAAGGCCCTTCGCACCCAACAGCGAGGGCGTGCCACCGCCGATGAAGACGGTCTCGGCCTTGCGGCCCACCTGCGCGGCTGCCATCTCGAGTTCCTTATCGAGAGCATCCAGGTAAGGCCCGGTCAGATCGCGGGGGCTGCCCAACTCACCGGGAGTATAGGTGTTGAAGTCGCAATATCCGCAGCGTGAGGAGCAAAAAGGCACATGAATGTAGAGCCCAAAAGGAACGGTCATGCCCCATACCCTATTAGGGCGGGAACAAAATAGTCACGCCAGGGGTTATACATGTATCCTGTCAGCAGTTTCCCGAGTTAAAAGAAAGGCTACGTAGATGGAACCTCCCAGTCGATGTCTCCACTGTCTAAGGCGGTGGAGTAAACCATGATTTCTGGAATTTTGCTTCTGATTGCCGGAATCGTGGTAATCGGCATCATCATTGTGGCCAACGGATTTTTCGTGGCCCAGGAATTTGCTTACATGTCCGTGGACCGCACGCAGCTGCGTGCACGTGCCGCGGAAGGCGATAAAACAGCAGAGCGCGCCCTGGGAATTACCAAGAAGACGTCCTTTATGCTCTCTGGTGCACAGCTGGGCATTACTGTCACGGGCCTGCTTATCGGTTATGCGGCAGAGCCGCTGGTCGGTGAGGGCCTGGGCAAGATCCTGGGTGAGACCGGTATTAGCCCGGCGCTGGCAATTGGTATCGGTACCGTTGTCGCGCTGATTGTCTCGACTATTGCGTCGATGCTGTTTGCTGAGCTTTTCCCGAAGAACTACACCATTGCAGCGCCGATGAAGTCGGCGCTGTTTTTGGCGACCTCGACCCAGGTCTATCTCAAGCTTTTCGGCTGGATCATTCGCTTCTTCGAGTTCTCTTCGAACGCCATTCTCAAGGCATTCAAGATTGAGCCGGTCGAGGATGTGGATTCCTCTGCGACCACGGAAGACCTGGAATCCATCGTGGAGTCCTCCCATGAGGCCGGCGACTTAGATGAAAACACCTACATGGTGCTGGATCGCCTGCTGGATTTCCCGGAGCACGACGTGGAACACGCCATGATTCCGCGTTCTCGCGTCGATGTCATCGATGATGAGACCACCATTGGTGAGGTCCGCGAGATGATGGCCTCGAACCACACTCGCTACCCGGTCATCGACGAAGACCACAACCCGATTGGCGTGGTGCATCTCTACGACGTTCTCGAGACCACGTTGCCGGCCAATGCGAAAGCAATGGAGATCATGCGCGAGCCGCTAGTCGTGCCGGAGCTGATGCCGCTTCCCGATGTCGTCTCCGAACTGCGCACCACCGAACAAAAGCTGGCGTGTGCTATTGACGAGTACGGCGGCTTCGTCGGCGTGGTCACCTTGGAAGACCTCGCAGAAGAAATCCTGGGTGATGTCACTGACGAGCACGACATCGACGAATCTGAGGAAATCACCGAGCAAGACGACAGCCACTGGCTTGTCGACGGCGATACCCCACTCGATGAAATTGAGCGCGCCATTGGCCACGACCTGCCGGAAGGCGATTTTGAGACTATCTCTGGTCTGCTCATCGCGCACACCGGCACCCTGCCGGAAATTGGCGAGACCCACACCATTGAGCTGGAAGCCGAGCCGGAAGACTACGTCGATTCTGACTACGCACCGCAGCGCAAGCTGCATGTGCGTGTTGAAGACATCGATAGGCATGTGCCTTCGGAACTGGCCTTGGAGCTGGTCGAAGAGTTCGCCGATGCCGACGATGCGGAAGAAGGTGAGAAGTAATGCTTGATTCCTGGTGGTTCAACATTCTCATTACCGTGCTGCTGGTGGCCGCATCTGGCTTCTTCGTCATCATTGAGTTCTCCTTGCTGGGTGCGCGCCGCAACCGCTTGGAAGAAACCGCAGATTCCTCCCGTGCCTCGCGTGCGGGTCTGCGCTCGCTCAATGAGCTGACCGTCATGCTGGCCGGTGCGCAGCTGGGTATTACCGCTGCGACCTTCCTGCTAGGTGCTATCACCAAGCCCTGGGTCCACCACCTGCTGGTTGGCCCGCTGGAGTCTCTGGGCCTGCCGCTGCAGATTGCCGATGTCGCCAGCTTCATCCTGGCGCTGTTCATCGTGACCTTCCTCCACCTGGTGATTGGTGAGATGGCTCCGAAGTCCTGGGCTATTACCCACCCCGAGACTGCCCTGCAGCTCATCGCGGTGCCTGCCCGTGGCTTCATCTGGGTCTTCCGCCCGCTGCTGCTGTGGATTAACCACATGGCGAACAAGATGGTGCGCTGGGCTGGCGAGGAACCCGTCGATCGAGCCGGTGCTGCCGGCTACGACGCCGATACCCTGCGCCACCTGGTGGAGCACTCCCGCGCTACCGGTGCCATGGACGATATGTCCGCCGACCAGATCACCAGCGTCATTGAGCTGGAGGCATCCTCGGTCGCTGCCCTGGCCCGTGAGCACGGCGCGGAGGTCATCCCACTGCCTTCCGATGCCACCGTCGCCGACCTGCAAGAGCTAGTCACCCGCCGCAAGTTCATGCGTGTGCTGGTCTTCCCGCGCGACTCGCGTGTCCCCCGCATCGTGCACGTTCGCGATACCATGCTGGCCGACCCGAGCGAGCCCGCCCTGGACTACTCCCGCCCAGCACTGTCGGTGTCTGGCTCCACCACCGTCCAGCACACCTTGGACCACATGCGTGCCCGCAACGAGCAGCTCGTCATCGTCGGCAAGGCCGACAAGGACAAGGCCGTCTGGATCCTGACCTGGGACGACATCATGGGCCAACTCTGGCCACAAATCGAGGAGAAACTCGACAAGGTCGCCCCCGCTCACCCAGCCATGGACAAGTAGTAAGTCGATAAATCCAACTCACCACTAACCACAAAGAGCTCCCCACCAGAAGGACTGCACCAGCAGAACTCTTCTGACGGGGAGCTTTCTCATGCACAACTCATCCAGGAGCGAAGGCCCCAGTAGCTAGCTCTCTTGTTTCTTCTCCCAATGCCGATGACGGCCGCGCAGTATAACGCTCGACCATTGTAGGCAATACAAATACCCGCGCCCGTCGAGAGAGGGAGTCTCGGCGGGCGCGGGAAGTCTTGTGGTAGAAGCTAGGCGGTCGTGGCGGCGCGGCGGGCGGCTTCGCGCTTGGCGCGGACACGGGCGACAATCGCGTTGATGCGGGTGCGCTCTTCCAAGAACTGCGGTGGGTTGTTGCCACGCATGGTGCGCACGTAGGCTGGGTGGGTTTCCACCACGGTGTGGCGCCAGGCTTGGACGGCAATCAGGGTGGACTGGCCAACGCGGTTGTACAGGTGCGGCAGCGAGACCATATCCAGGTTGCGGGCCACGGCATCGGTTTCGGCCAGGACGTAGTCGACCAGCTCACGCAGGTAGTCGATAACGCCTTCGGTGCGCGAACGCAGCGCGGCGGCCAGTTCGTGGACGACGATGGGTGGGCCGGAAATCGGGAAGAGCTCTTCCAGATTGCGGGCGGTGACCTGTTCAGGTTCGTCGACGGAGTGTTCACCAGATGCGGCGGCAGAAATGGTGCCGGACTTCACGCCGGAGACGAGTGCCTGGCGCAGACCGATGAGTTCACCGACGCAACGGCCGGAATCCACGCGGGCGTCGTCGATGATATCGCCTAGTTCAGCCAAGCAGTCCAGAGAGAGTTCATCGTCCCAGTCCTCGATGGCCTCAATGAGGTTTTCGATGTACTGGGCGACCTCGTCACCGATGTTGTAGATCTCTTGGGTTAGCTCGCGGTGGCGCAACTCGGCGGCGATTTTATGCATGTGGCTGTGCCATTCCTTTCCGCAAACCCTGGTGTACCTCGAGTAGAGGTTGAGACTTCTGCTTGACGAATGCTGACTTTATGCGAGTTTCTGTGAAGAGTCTGCGCGACACTCCGAATGTTTTCCCAGACTTGTAAATGTCTCAGAATTCGTCGTGCCGCGCAGAGTCTAAAATTTCGCGCCCAGGTTAGTTTTTGCCCTGGTAGATGTGGTCAATCGCATCCGCGTAGCGACGAGCAACCACATTGCGCTTCACCTTCATTGTGGGGGTGAGCTCGTTTTCTTCCTCAGACAGGTCGGATTCCAGGATGTAGAACTTCTTGATGCCTTCTGCATGAGACACCGTGGAGTTGACCTGGTTGATAGCGTCCTGGATTTCGGCACGCAGCGTCGGGTCGGCGGTGACTTCCTTCATCGAGCGCGAGGACGGAATGTTGTGGTCCAAGCGCCAGCGGTGCAGGGCCTCTTCGTCCAGGGTAAGCAGCAGGCCGACAAATGGCTTGCCGTCGCCGACGACCATGGTCTGCGAAATCAGCGGGTGGGCACGCAAGGCGTCTTCCATCGGTCCCGGGGAAACGTTCTTGCCACCTGCGGTGACGATGAGGTCCTTCTTACGGCCGGTAATCACGATGTGACCGGAATCGAGGATCTCACCGAGGTCACCGGTGTTGTACCAGCCGTCATGCAGCGACTTTTCGGTGGCTTCTTCGTTTTGCCAGTAGCCGTCAAAGACGATGTCGCCCTTGATGCAAATTTCGCCGTCTTCGTTCACGCGGATGTTGACACCACCCAGTGGCTTGCCGACGGTACCGATCTTCTGGTCTTCAAAGTCCACGGCAGCAGCAGCCGCAACCTCGGTGAGGCCGTAGCCTTCGTAAATGGTTACGCCAATGCCGCGGAACCAGTGCAACAGGTCGTGGCTCATCGCAGAACCACCGGTGATGCAGTACTTCACCGAGCCGCCCACGCCAGCGCGGATCTTGGAGTAGACCAGGCGGTCAAAGGCCTTGTGCTTGGCCTTGAGCAGCTTGTCCGGGCCTTCCTCGGTATCCAGTGCTTTGGAGTACTCAATGGCGACCTTTTCGGACTGATCGAACAGCACGCGCTTGATGGGCGAGCCCGACTGTGCCTTGGCCGCAGCGGAGTTACGCACCTTTTCAAACACGCGCGGCACACCCAGAATCATGTTCGGACGGGAGCGCTGGAACTCAATGGAAATGGTGGCAAAGTCTGACCAGTGGTTCTGGGACGCACCACCGATGACCACGGCCAGGGAGACTGCACGGGCCAGCACGTGGGCCAGCGGCAGGAAGGTCAGCACGTGGGTGCCCGGAATGGCAAGGGCACCAATCGGGTTGGTCAGCAGGCCGCGGACCTCAGCCAGCCAGTTGCGGTGGGTGATGATGCAGCCCTTCGGGCGACCAGTGGTACCCGAGGTGTAGACCAGCGAGGCCAGGTCGTCGGTCTTGGTATTCGCGATGCGCTCATCGACCTCGTCATCAGAGATGCCACGGCCTTCAAACATCAGCGAGTCAATCGCAGAGGAATTGATTTCCAGCACGCGGCGTAGCTGGGACGAAGAACCCTTGAGGCCGGGCTCGCCGTCATCGCCAAGCACGAGGTGCTCCACCAGTTCCGAGTGCTCACGGGACTCAGTGATAGCCAGCACGCAACCAGAATCCTCGACGATCCATTGGACCTGGCTGAGCGAGGAAGACGGGTAAATCGGCACCGAAGCAGCACCGGCAGCCCAGATAGCAAAGTCCAACAGGGACCACTCGTAACGGGTGGCTGACAGCAATGCCACGCGGTCGCCTTGCTGCACGCCGGAGGCAATGAGTCCCTTGGCCACGGCGTAGACCTGCTCGACGAACTCGCGGGCGGTGACGTTGACCCACTCGTAGTTGGCAGGTCGGGTAAACATCACGCCGTGCGGCCGTGCACGGGCGGTATCCAGCATGGCGGTCAGACAGGTTTCCCCGTCCTTGATCTCGAATTCAGCAGGCGTATGAACTTCTTGTAAGGTCAACGTCTTGTCCTTTCATACAGAAGGATAATTTTTTAACAACCCTACCAACCATTCTCGGCCGCGCGCGCAGGAACAACATGGCAGAATGTGTGCTGTGAACGAACGGGATTTACTGGAACAGCTCGCACAACGCCATGGTGTCGCCACCTCATACACTTCCCAAGCCGGGGAGTTGCTGCAGGTGAGCGACGCCACAATTACCTATACCTTGCGTGCACTGGGGGTGGCAGTTGATGACGCTCCGGACGTCGACAAGCTCACCCAGCTCCTCTACGAGGATTACCTGACACGCTCCAGCCAGCCCCTCCCCCCATCTGTGGTCTCCCCCGCGGGCATCGAGAAGTCCTTCGATGTGCACGTCCACCACGGCGAGCCTGCCGATGTCCACATCGAGCTCGAAGACGGCGGCACCCGCGAGGTCTACCAGGACCCCAACGATGCAGCGCCTGCCGATGTCGACGGCCAACTCTGGGGCACTGCCACCTTCCACATCCCCGGCGACCTGCCTTTAGGTTTCCATAAGTTGGTGCTGGAGTCACCGGGCATCGGAAAGCACACTGCTCACCTGATTATCACCCCGGCCACGCTGACTACCTCGCGGAAGTTCATCAACAGTCCGGTCTCGGGTGTGATGGCGCAGCTGTATTCGGTGCGCTCGGCCCGTTCTTGGGGCATGGGCGATTTCGCCGACCTGGCTGACTTGGCTCGCACGGTGGCACCGGACAACGATTTCCTGCTCATTAACCCGCTTCATGCTGCCGAGCCGCTGCCGCCGGTGGAGGATTCGCCGTACTTGCCGACGACCCGCCGGTTCATCAACCCGATCTACCTCAACATTGAATCCATTCCGGAGCTGAAACTCCTGGATCCGGACCTGCAGGACGATGTCGCAGAGCTGGCCGCAGAATTCCAGGAGCGCAACCACTCTGCCGAGGAAATCAACCGCAACGATATTTTCGCTGCCAAGCTGCAGGTCCTGCGTGAGCTCTATCGCCTGCCCTTTGAAAAGGAACGCCGGGACAAATTCATCGCCTTTTGCCGTGAACAAGGCCGTGGCCTGGATGACTTTGCCCGCTGGTGCGCGCGTGCCGAAGTAGCTATGCATACTGGTCAGCGGCACCGCGAGGACCTAGATCCAGAAACCCTGATGCGCTTTTATAGCTGGCTGCAGTTCCTCTGCCACGAGCAGCTTGCCGATGCCCAGCAGGCCGCCCGCGATGCCGGCATGCGCATTGGCATCATGACTGACCTGGCCGTGGGCGTGCACCCGGGTGGTGCCGATGCGGAGAACCTCGCCGATTACCTGGCTCCGCAGTGTTCTGTGGGCGCCCCACCGGATGATTACAACCAGCAAGGCCAGGATTGGTCGCAGCCACCGTGGCACCCGGTCCGCCTGGCGGAGGTCGGCTACCAGCCTTGGCGCGACCTGGTCGCTGCTGCCCTGCGCGATTCCGGCGGCCTGCGCGTTGACCACATCCTGGGCCTGTTCCGCCTGTTCTGGATTCCGCGCATGTCCGATCCCCTCGATGGCACCTACATCACTTATGACTTCGAAGCCATGCTAGGCATTTTGCTCCTGGAAGCCGAACGCGCCGGTGCCGTCCTCGTGGGCGAGGATCTGGGCACCTTAGAGCCCTGGGTCCAGGAGGTCCTGGCCGGCAAGGGCGTGCTGGGCACGTCCATCCTGTGGTTTGAGCGCGCCGACGACAACGAGACTCCCTTGCCACAACACGAGTACCGAAAACTCGCCTTGTCCTCGGTTAACACTCACGACCTGCCACCAACGCTGGGTTACCTGCGCGGCGAACACGTCGCCCTGCGCGCACGTCTTGGCCTGCTCAACCGCTCTGTCAACGAAGAATTCGAAGACGACCGCCAGTGGCAAGCCGCCGTGCGGGAGGCACTCGGCGTCGACGAGAACGCCTCCGAAGAAGACATGCTCGTCGCCCTGCACGAGTTCATCGCCGGTACCCCGTCAGCACTCACGTGCACCAGCCTGGTCGACATGGTCGGCGACATCCGCGCCCAAAACCAGCCCGGCACCACGCACGAGCTTTACCCCAACTGGTGCATCCCCCTATGCGACTCCGAGGGCAACCCCGTCCTCATCGAAGACCTGGCCGACCTCCCGCTCTATCAGCGGGTCGCCCGCGCCGCGCGACGCAGCTAAAGCTGCGTCGCGGTAAAAGGAAGCCGCTTAGAACAACGCTCCCAGGATCGCTGCAATTACGACCAAGGCGATCATGATCCACAGGGTGCTCGACACCCGGGATTTCGGGAGTGCGCGCTTGCGGGGAGCTTGTTTGCGTTCGGGATCCCACAGGCCCTCGCGGGGATCTTTCTGTGGCTCAGGCTTCGGCATAATCGTCCATATTAGACCGGGGCGAACGTAAAGTGGCAACCCGCCGCGTCACGGCATCAATAGCCCACATCAGCATCCAAGAACCGATGCTGAGCAGTGGGACAAACACGATTACCAAGATGATAATCTGCGCCCACAGCGGTGCTTGCGCCAGACTTTGAGTCACCGTAGAGCTCATCGAGGTAATCCATTCCATGGGCACCCATCTTAGTCACCACCGCGCACTGGCAGCCGGGTAACCTAGCGGGTATGTCGACTGTCACTATCACTTGTCCGGCCGGTCGGATTACCGGCGTAGAAAAGGCGGGCGTGAACTACTTTCACTCCGTGGACTACGCGCATTTTCCCAGCTTGTATGCGGATGCTGAGCCTTTGCCGCACGCTGTGGATCAAGATGCCACCACCCCGCAGCCGGACAAGGTCGCGCTGACCATCACCACCCCAGCTGAAAGCAGGGACAACCCGGTCATTGTCTACGTGCATGGCGGCGGTTTCGAGGAAGGTTCCCACGAGGATGCCCGCACGGAGGGTACCGCTAATTCGCGTGCCGGTTTCGTACAGGTCAGCATCGGTTATCGCACCGGTCTGGCAGGCTTTGCCCAGTTCAGCGAGGACGACTACGCGCACTTCCGCGGCATTGATGACTGCCTACTCGCCCTGGAATGGGTGCAAAAGAACATCGATTCCTTCGGCGGTGACCCGACCAATGTCACCCTGGTCGGTCAATCCGCCGGTGCGACGATTGCGCTGTGGCTGGCCCGCCGCGACCACTACCGCGGTGCCTTCCGCCGCGTGTTGGCCAACTCCCCGGCCTTTCCCGCAGAGCCTTTCGATGCCCGCAAAGCCACCTTGCGCCAAGCACTGGGCAAGCCAGTCACCCGCCGCAGCCTCGAGTCGCTGCCGCAGGAGAAGGTCGATAAGGCTTACGCGAATTTCCGCAAGAAGTTCCGCTACGGATTGGCTTTAGGCCCGGCACCGCTGGAGTGCGCTGAGCTTGCCGATGTCCCCATCGTCACCTTGTCCACCCGCGATGAGTTCTACGACATCCCCGCCGGCAAAAAGGCCGACAACACTGGACTGCGCAGCATCATCGGCCGTTACTTGGCACCGAAGTTCGACTTCTCGCACAACACCTATCCGGAGTGGCTGCAGTTTGCCAAGCACCTCGATTCCGAGCGCATCGTCGGCCGCATGATTGGCGACGGACTCATCCGCCGCTGGGTCGCTGCCGTTGCGGCTGAAGCACCCGGTGAGACCTACATGATGGAGCTCTACCGCAGCTCCAAGCGCCCCGCGCTGCACTGCGACGATCTCCCCCACTTCTTCGGCACCATCGATACTCCTGCCGCCGCCGAACTCAACGGCTGGCTGCACACCTTCGCCCGCACGGGTGACACCGGCTTCCCGACCTACCACCCGGACCACACCGTGTGGGAATACGACCTCGACAAAGCCGAAGGCCGCGTGACCTACGGCAGCCTCGACTACGTCGACGCCGCCTTCAACGTCGTCATCTAGGTGTTGCCTTCCGGCAACACCGTTCCATGGGAAAGTAGCGCCAGGCCAGCCGCGCTACTTCCGTAGCGCTTCGCGGAGTTCGGAGTGCGACAGTTCCTCAACCAGCCACGGGCTAAACGCGAAAGGTGTCGCGTCGGCAGCTGTGATGAGCTCCTCGGCATCAACCCAGGCGTAGGAGTCGACTTCGTCCGGGTTGGGGCTCAGGTTCAGCCTGTCGGCTGAACCGTTGGAGGCGTTTTCGGCGACCGAGGCATCGAGGTCGACGAGGTAAACGGGGCAGATTTCGTATTCGACGATGCCGGAGGAATCCACGGCGCGGTAGGAAAAGTCCGGGAGGATGAGCTGTGGGGTTGGGATGTCCAGGTTGAGCTCGAAGTCGGCGCGGCGGATGACGGTGTCGGCAGTTGCTTCGCCGGGGCCAGGATGCCCGCAGAAGGCATTGGTCCATACGCCGGGCCAAGTCCTTTTGCTTAAGGCGCGGCGGGTGAGCAAGATCTTGTTCCCGCTGCGCACCCAGGCGGAGAAGGCAAAGTGCAGCGGGGTGTCCGCGGTATGTACCTTCGCTTTGTCGGCGGTTCCCGCGGGCTTGCCCTGGTCATCGGCCAGGACTACCAATTCCGTCATATATTCAAATCTCCAGACCAGGTAACGTTGCCGATGCTCAAGCGCGCATTCCACAGATTGCCCGGCGCGACATCGAAGCGGTACTGCAGGTTGGTGGCACCGTTTTCACCCAGTGGGGCATCCAGGCCGGGGGAGGCGACATCGGCGTTGGTGTTTTCGTCGTAAGGCAAAAGCTCCACGTCAGCCCAGCCGCCGTTGCCATCGGCACGCTCCAAGGTGGGCTCCTCGATAGCTTCTGGCGGGACGGGCTTGTCGTTGTCGTTTTTGACCAGGATGGTCACCACGGTGCCCTGCACGTTGTCGGCAAACAGGCCTTGCAGCTGCCAAGTAACGCCTAGGCCTTCGTCCTTTTGCGGCGCACCTAAGTTAGAGGTGACCTCTTTTTGCTGGACGTCTTCGGCCTCAAAGCTGGGGGCTTCAGAGCTGCTGACCTCGATGTTATCGGCGCTGAGCTCCGACTCATCGGGGCTTAGGATACTGCAGGCCGACACGCTGAGCGCTGCTGCGACCATCACGCTCACGCTGGCTACGTAGTTGTACTTCACCTTGAATGACTTCCCTCTATGGTTTGCGCTGTTTCACTTGGATAGTAAACAGACTAGAAAGTTCGTATTTCACCTTAACTGACTTGGCTGTAATACCGTTATCTTTGTCTGCTTGCGCGTGGTGTGCATTACTAAAGGTGCACGTCCTTCACGGTTGGTGGCATACTTGCCCCCCGTGCATTCCCTTATCCGTATTGCCCGTAGCGCTTCTGCCCTGTGGCCGTTTTACCTTGGTGTTTTAGCCACGGCGACGGTCACGGCTGTGTTGACGCTGACCTCCCCGTTCATTGTCCGTGAAGCAACCGACACCATTGTTGCTGGTGTCTCTGGCGATAGTGCCACCGATGCGGTGCTGCGCACCGTGTTGTTGCTGGCAGCCGCGTTGTTTGTCGTCGATGTGCTCAACGCACTGTTTAGAAACGTCGGCGGCTATATCGGTGACGTGATGGTGGCGCGCCTGCGCGAGATTTTGTCGACGCGCTATTTTGCCAAGCTGCTGGCCATCCCGCAGAGCTACTACGACAATCAGGTCACCGGCACCATCATCGCGCGCCTGGACCGCTCGATTGCCAATGTCACGCAGTTCGTGCAGTCTTTTGCGAATAACTTTTTCACCACGATCATTCAAACGATCGCCATCTTGGTGATTACGGCTATCTACTACTGGCCACTAGCTGTCCTGCTGGCACTCCTCTTCCCTGTCTACATGTGGCTCACTGCCCTGACCTCAAAGAAGTGGCAGCGCCTGGAAGCAGAGAAGAACCGCCACATCGATGAAGGCAATGGCCGTTTCGCGGAGGTCATTGGCCAGGTCAAGGTGGCCAAGTCCTTCGTGTCGGAGACTCGTGAGCTCAAGAAGTTCGGCGGCCACTACGACTCGACAGTGCAAATCACCCGCCCGCAGTCCCGCTGGTGGCACAGCATGGATACCCTGCGTGGCTGGACGATGGCCGCGCTGTTCTTCGGCATCTACGCCGTGATTTTCTGGCGCACGCTGGAAGGCTATTTCTCCATTGGTGACATGGTTATGCTGCTGCAGATGGTCACCATGGCTAAACAGCCGGTGTTCATGATGAGCTTTATGGTCGATATCGCCCAGCGCGCAGTGGCTGGTTCCAAGGACTACTTCAAGGTCATGGAAGAAGACGTCGAACCAACCGCGAACCCGGCTCTGGTGGCAGCGACCTCGGCATCGCATCTGCCGGAGTTGGATACCACACCGGTTGCTCCGCTCGAGCCCACCCCAGGCGCACCTATCTTTGAGTTCTCCAACGTCAGCTTTGCTTATGAGGAGAACAAGCCAGTGCTTGCCGATGTCTCCTTCCACGCCGACCAAGGCCAGAAGATCGCCTTAGTCGGTGAATCCGGTGGCGGTAAATCCACCCTGGTCAACCTGCTGCTTGGCCTGTACCACCCCACCGATGGTTCGTTGAATGTGCTCGGCCATGAGATGGATGATTTCACTGCCGCGCGCCTGCGTGCCTCGGTTGGTGTGGTCTTCCAGGAGCCGTTCTTGTTCTCCGGCACGATTCGCGAAAACATCGCCTACGGCAAGCCCGGTGCCAGCGACGAGAAAATCGAAGCGGTGGCCCATCGTGCGAATGCCCACGACTTCATCACTGCCTTCCCGGATGGCTACGACACCGTCGTCGGTGAGCGTGGCCTGAAGTTGTCGGGTGGTCAGAAACAGCGCGTGGCTGTCGCGCGTGCGATGCTCAAAGACGCCCCGATTCTGGTCCTCGATGAGGCGACCTCCGCGCTGGATACTAAGTCCGAGCGCACCGTCCAGGCTGGCCTAGATGAGCTGATGAAGGACCGCACCACCCTAATCATTGCTCACCGCCTGTCCACCATCGCCGATGTCGATACGATCATCACCTTGGATTCCGGCCGCATTGATGAGATTGGCTCGCCAGCAGAACTGTCCCAGTCCGGTGGTATTTACGCCCAGCTTTTGGAGCTGACCGAATCCTCGTCGAAGGCCGACCGTGAGCGCCTGCGCCGCTATGGCTTCTACGTGCCGCGCACCGAGGACGAAGTAGAGGCGTCCACACCAGATGCTGAATAAATAGCTTTCTTTGCCCGAATGCCGCGGGTGGAAATCGCTAGGGTGGACGGCATGAAATTTCCTAGTCTTGAGCGTTTGCAAGCCCGCGGCACCCGCAAGTGGACCGTCTACGACGACGATGTCCTACCGCTGTGGATCGCGGAGTCGGACTTTCCTACCGCCCCGGCGGTCAAGGAAGTCCTGCAGCAGATGGTGGACAACGAGACCTTTGGATACACCCCTGCACCGCGCGCTAGCGGGCTGATGGACTCCCTGGCGGACTTCTACGAGCAGCGCTACGGCTGGCGCCCAAACCCGCGGCGTGTGTACTGGATTGGCGACGTCGTGCGCGGTCTTTTGCTCGGCGTGCAGTACTTCACCCGCCCGGATTCCCCGGTGATTGTGCCGGTGCCGTCGTATCCGCCGCTGCTTGCACTGCCGGGTGCAGCAGGACGAGAGAAAGTCGAGACCAGCCTGGAGCTCGACGACATTGAGCGCGCATTTGCCGATGGCGCCGGCTCCATCCTGTTGGCCAATCCTTATAACCCGCTCGGCATCGTCTTTGACGCTGACTACCTCAACAAGCTGGTGGAGCTGGCCGATAAGTACGATGCCCGCATCCTAGTCGACGAAATCCACGCCCCACTCGTCTTTGATGGCAAGCACATCCCTGTTGCAGGCTTAAGCGATACCGCCGCCGAGCGCGTCTTTACCGTCACCGCGACCTCCAAGGCGTGGAATACCGCGGGCCTAAAGTGCGCCCAAGTGGTGCTGTCCAACGCTGAGGACGACCGCATCTGGAAATCCCTCGACGGTGTCACCAAGGATGGCACTGGCACGCTCGGTGTGCTGGCAGCCGAAGCCGCCTACCGCGATGGCGTGGACTTCCTGGACGAGGAAGTCGAGTACCTGCGTGAGACCCGCGACTGGCTCGTCGAGGAACTCCCCCGCCGCGTACCGGGGCTAAAGACCACGCACCCGGATGCGACCTATCTGCTGTGGCTGGATTTCTCCGAGACCAAGATTGGGGATAACCCGCATCCTGCCCAGTGGGTGCGCGAGAACGCCAAGGTTGCTTTCAACGAAGGCGAGACCTTTGGCACTGGTGGTCTACACCACGCGCGGTTGAATTTCTCCACCTCAAGGGAGATTTTGGAGCAAGCTTTGGACCGCTTGGAGGCTGCTTTTAAGTAGGCGTTTCATTAGCGGCTACCCCCTTTAAGACCCCCGTTTCACCCCTTGGGACGCCCACTGCCTTTGCGATCTCACTCTATGGGCATTAGTGTCTCATAAAACGAAAAGGTGTAATCCACCATTTCTACAGCTTGACTTCGCACCACCCGCCGAGGAAAAGCTGCTGGTCACAAGCAATAAATTACTGGACATACCCAAAGGGGCCTTATAAACCATGGCATCGTCTTCTACCGCAGTAGGTGCGCCAAACAAGAAGGGCGGCATCCTGACCGTCATCGCGGCGTCACTGATGCTGTTTTCCATGTTCTTCGGCGCCGGCAACCTGATTTTCCCACCGATGGTTGGCGTCTCCTCCGGCACGAACTTCTGGCCAGCCGTCATCGGCTTTTTGGCAGCAGGCGTGCTGCTGCCAGTGCTGGCAATTGTCGCAGTGGCCATTTCCGGCCGTTCCGTGCGCGACCTGGGCGCTAACGGTGGTGCCTTCTTCGGCGTCGTCTTCGCCGTGATGGCTTACCTGTCCATCGGTGCGTTCTACGCTCTGCCGCGTACTGGTGCAGTCTCCATGGAGACCGCCATTACCCCGCTGTTTGGCTGGGAAGGCACGATGGCCAATGGCCTGTTCAACGCCGTGTTCTTCCTGATTGCGCTGGCGCTGTCCTGGCGCCCGACCACCATTATTGACACCCTGGGCCGTTTCCTGACCCCGGCGCTGGTCATCCTGCTGGTCATCCTGATTACCCTGGCTGCCTTCGCCAATGGCCGTAACCCGGGCACCCCGACTGAGGACTACATGGATGCACCGATGGTCACCGGCCTGTTTGAGGGCTACAACACCATGGACGCCATCGCAGGTCTGGCATTCTCCATCGTTATCGTTACCTCCCTGCGCGAAAAGGGCTTTAAGACCAAGGGCGCACAGGTGCGTTCCACCATCACCGCTTCCCTGATTGCTGGTGCCCTGCTGGCTGCAATCTACCTGGGTCTGGCCTGGATTTCCCAGACCCTGCCGGGTGGCCAGGAGTATGACTCTGGTGCCACCCTGCTTGCCGATGCCGCAAACCTCACCATGGGCACCGTCGGCCAGTCGGTCTTCTCCGCCATCGTTATCCTGGCCTGCCTGACCACCGCAGTCGGCCTGATCACTGCAACCTCTGAGTTCTTCGCGATGCTGGTTCCGAAGACCAACTACCACCTGTGGGCTTGCCTGTTTACCGCGATGTCCATCCTGTTCGCCTTCCAGGGCCTGGACACCGTGCTGTCCATTGCGGTTCCGTTCATCACCTTCCTGTACCCACCAGCTATCACCCTGATTCTGCTGACCCTGATTCAGCCGCTGGTGAAGAACGCCGTGGTCTTCTACTGGACCTTCCGCCTGGCCCTGTGGGTCTCGGTTATCTGGTCCGCA
Source organism: Corynebacterium camporealensis (assembly GCF_000980815.1). Lineage (NCBI taxonomy): Bacteria > Bacillati > Actinomycetota > Actinomycetes > Mycobacteriales > Corynebacteriaceae > Corynebacterium > Corynebacterium camporealensis. The sequence goes on from NZ_CP011311.1 coordinate 1,816,202, forward strand.
CTGACCGTTATCACCAACCAGGGCTGGACCCCGTTCCTGGAGAACTTCCTGGCTCTCTCGCCAGGCCAGGCACTGGATCTGGGCTGGGCAGTACCGACCGCTATCGCCGCAGTCATCGGTGTCATCATCGACGCTGCTACCAAGGCAGGCGAAAAGTACGAGGAGCGCAAGGCTGCTGCCGAGGCCGATGCTAAGGCATCCGCCAACGCCGAAACCACCACCGCACCAACCGCTTAAGGTTTCACAACAGGTAGGGTTCCAGTAACTCAACCAAGGGCATCCCTGCTTCGGGGATGCCCTTTTTTCATTTCCCACGCGCGGTGCGTCAGCACGGCGCCCGCCTCGTTCGGGCGCCGCACGGAATAGTGCGCGCCCCTAGACTGTTGGAAAGGAACTGGAAAGACTTGTAGACCCCCTAATGACGATTAAGGACTTGATTTCGTGACTTCTCGTGCCGCACTGTCCATCCTTGACTTTTGCACCATTTATGAAGGTGAAAAGCCTTCTGAATCCATGGCACGTTCGGTAGAACTCGCCCAGCAGGCAGAAAAGCTCGGCTACTCGCGCATGTGGTACACCGAGCACCACAACATGGAAACGATTACCTCTTCTTCCCCGGCAGTCCTGATTGCCCACATTGGTGCTAAGACCAACTCGATTCGCCTGGGCTCTGGTGGCGTGATGCTGCCAAACCACGCTCCTTATGTCGTCGCCGAGCAGTTCGGCACCCTGGCTGAACTTTACCCGGATCGCATTGATCTGGGACTGGGTCGTGCGCCAGGTACTGATATGCACACCTTGGGTCGCGCGCTGCGTCGCGATGGCCATGCCGCAGAGCGCTTCCCAGAAGACATCCGCGAGCTGCAGGGCTACCTGTCGGGCAAGTCGCTGATTCCAGGTGTGCAGGCCATCCCAGGCAAGAACACCAATGTCCCGATCTACATCCTGGGCTCGTCGATGTTCGGTGCATCGCTGGCAGCCAAGTACGGCCTGCCCTACGCCTTTGCTTCCCACTTCGCGCCGCAACATTTGGAGCAGGCGGTTAGCTACTACCGCGAGAATTACGAACCTTCCGAGGCCCACCCGGAGCCTTATGTCATTGCGGGTGTGAACGTTACTGCGGCACCGACCAAGGAAGAAGCCGAAGAGGAGTACGAGAAGGTCTGCTTTAACCGTGTGAAGGCATTTGCCGGTCGCGGTAAGAACCTGACTGATGAACAGGTAGCCCAAATCGTTGGCTCCTACCAAGGCCAGCAGATTCTGGAAATGCTCAAGTACTCTGCGGTGGGCACCGCTCCAGAGGTTCACGAATATCTGGAGAACTTCCAAAAGACTGCACAAGCCGATGAATTGATGATCTCTTTGCAGTCCACGTCACACGAAAAAGTCATGGAAAACATGGGAATTCTTGCCGATACCTGGCTGACTGTTGAACAATAGTTGTATAGATGTATTTTTGGCGGGGGTGGAATCCACCCCTCCCCTGTTTCCCAAGAGTTTCCCAAGAAATTCCTTTAAACTCCCCTGCCTAGGCCGGTTTGCGCGACATAAGAGTTAAATCGCACCTTAAGGTTTTTAGTGCGGTTGTATAGTCAATTTAAAGTTTTTATGTCACCTATCGCGTACACGTTACTATTTCACAGATAGACCATTCTCCCTATCACCCTCACTCCACCTCCCGATATAGACCATTAAAGGAACCGAAGGAAGTAGAAGTGGCTGCACGTGTAACGCAACAGCATGCGAAGATCGCTCGTTACCTGCGAGAGCTGATCAGTTCCGGCGCGCTCAGCCCCGGTGACCTGCTCCCCAGCGAAGCTGAGCTGTGTGAGCGTTTTGATTCCTCCCGTGGCCCCGTGCGCCAGGCCATGGCGACTTTGCGTACCGAAGGCGCAATCTCTTCTGGCCGCGGACGCCGTTCTGTCGTGTTAGGTAACTACAACGCGGAGTCTTTCGAAGCGACCTACTGCGTTACTGAGTGGCTGCGCGCTCAAGGTGTAAAGCCAGGTCAGCAAACCCTGTGGCTGGCCCGTCGCCCGGCCCCGGCCAACGCGGCTCGTTCGCTGCGCTTGGAGGAAGGCGAACCACTCATCTTCGTCCACCGCATTCGCTATGCCAATGGCGCCCCGGTGATGATTGAGCGCCAGTATTTCCCACTGTCGGTGGGCCGCAAGCTGCTGGACTTCGATGCCGACAACGGTTCCATCCACGCCTTCTTGCATGACAATGGTGTAGACATCGACAACGTGCACCGCACCCTGTCGCTAGAGATGGCTGCGCCAGAAGACGCCGATGCCCTGGAAGTACAGACCGGCACCCCGCTGATGGCGTTGAACCTGGATATCTCCAACCAGGCTGGCCTGCCGGTCGAGTACGCGGAATATCTCTACCGCCCGGACCGCCTGCAGCTGTCGATGACTACTGTGCGCGGCGGCAACTCCCCGCTAGAGGTCCTGCTGCTGAAGAACGAAGACTAGGCTTCGAACTTTTTCAAAGCTCGCCTAGGGTATAACCTGCATACATGATCAGAGACCGCCTGTCGCGTTCGCTGGCAGTACTTGCCCTGGTGGCATCGATAAGCACTGTCAGCGCATGTTCTGCTGGGTCTACTGCGGTGGTAGACACCAGCAGCCAGACTGGCCTAGTAGTAGCCACTACGTCCCCGGCCAACTCGCTGGATCTCACATCCGTGGGTGGCGCGGCGATTCCGGCAGCGGTCATGGGCAACGTCTACGAAACGTTGGTGCGCATCGACGACGACGGTGACATCGTGCCGGGGCTCGCGGAATCCTGGGAAGTCTCTTCCGACGGCACGCGCTATGAATTCCAGCTGCGCGAGGGCGTGAGCTTTAGCAATGGTGCGCCTTTTAATGCGGAGTCCGCGGCCTTTTCCATTAATTACGTGAAAGATACGTGGACGAATGGGTTGGCGGCGCAGATGGACATCGTCAAGCGTGCCGAAGCCCAAGGTGAGCACACACTCGTGGTGGAGCTGGAGCGCCGGTCGAATGGCTGGCTGTGGCTGATGGGTACTGCCATTGGTGCGATGATGACGCCGACGGGCATGGACAATCTGGCTAGTGAGCCGGTGGGTACCGGGCCTTTTGAGGTCGCGCGTTTCTCCCCAAATGAGTTCGTTGCCCTTGCTGTCCGCCCGGATTATTGGGGTGAACCAGCTGAGCAGGACGTGACCATTCGTTACTTCCCGAACCCGCTGAGCGCTGTGAATGCCCTGGAAACAGGCGGTGCCGATGTGGTGTGGGCGATGCAGAATCCGGAGCTGCTCGACGGTCTGGATGAGGACATCAACATCACCGTGGGCACGACCAATGGTGAGATTTTGTTCTCTCTCAACAATGATGAAGCGCCTTTTGATGACCCACGCGTGCGCCAGGCGGTGGCCTACGGCGTGGACCGGGATGCGGCTAATGCGATTTTGTGGGAGGGCATGGCCACCGATACTGGTGGTGCCCCGGTACCGCCGACTGACCCGTGGTTCCCGGAACAGGACTACTACCCGCATGACATGGCCAAGGCCCAGCAGTTGTTGCGCGAGGCTGGTGCCGAGGCTGCCCCGGTGACCATTACCGCGCCAACGCTGCCGTATACGCAGACGCTGTCGGAGCAGTTGTATTCGCAGCTGACCGAGATTGGCTTCGACGTGACCTTGGAGTCCGCCGAGTTCCCCGCCGTGTGGTTGGGTCAAGTCATGGGCGCCCATGATTATCAGGCGTCCTTGGTCGCACACGTCGAGCCGCGCGATATCCCAACACTGTTTGGGGATCCGGATTATTACTTGGGCTACGACAACGAACGCGCACGCGAATTGCTTGCTCAGGCTGATTCCGCCATCCCGGAAGACTACCCGGAGCTCATGGGTGAAGCTGTCGACCAAATCATGGATGATGCCGCCGCCGTGACGCTGATGAACATGCCAAATGTAGTGCTCACCCGCCCCGGAATTAGTGGCATTTCCGCCGATATGGTCACCGACGCGATTGAGCTGCGGGACTTAAAGGAGGAGCGCTAGCAATGAGTATTCTGCGCGCCCTGCTGCGCTTTATCGTGACTTTATTTGTCGCCTCCGTGGCGATTTTCCTGCTCATGCGAGCTGTTCCCGGCAACCCGGCGCGCGTGGCCTTAGGCATTAACGCCACTGAAGAAGCCGTGGCGGAGCTTAGCTCCACACTCGGCCTGGACCGACCACTCATCGTGCAATACGGCGAGTGGATCGGCGGGCTACTGCAAGGCGATTTTGGTCAGTCTTTGTCCTCCCAACAGGACATCACCCCGCTGGTGCTCGACCGCGCGCAGGTCTCCCTCATCCTGGTCGGCCTGGCCATTGTCTTGGCTCTGGCCATCGCGATCCCAGTGGGCATGTGGTTGGCGCATGCCCATGGCCGCCCGGCCGCCACGGCAGTCTCCGCAGGTACGCAGCTAGGCATTGCGGTACCGAGCTTCCTCGTCGGTATTTTGCTCATCGCTATCTTTGCCAGCGGTGCCGGCTGGCTGCCGGCCAATGGCTGGATTCCGCCTAACCAGTCCTTCGGTGGGTTCTTATCCCACCTCATCTTGCCGGTGCTCGCGCTGAGTTTGGTGCAAGCTGCCATGCTGACTCGCTATGTGCGCTCGGCCATGCTGGATGTCGCTGATGCTGACTACATCCGCACTGCGCGCTCACTGGGTATCTCTCGTGCCCAGGCGCTGCTGCGCCACGGTCTGCGCAACGCTGCCCTGCCCGTGCTCACGGTGACGGGCGTGCAGCTGACCACGCTGATTGTCGGCGCGGTGGTCATTGAATCGGTCTTTGTGATTCCGGGCTTAGGCTCGATGCTTCTCGATGCCGTCTCCACCCGCGATCTCACCACCGTCCAAACCTTGGTCATGTTGCTGGTGACGTTTACCCTGACGGTCAACCTGCTCACCGAGCTGGCTTATCGCCTGATTGACCCGCGACTAAAGGCAGGTGTGCGATGAAAAACGCCTGGAAGAATCTCAGCACCAGCGGCAAGGCCGGTTTCATTCTGGTTGCCCTTGTCGCTGTTATCGCGGTGATTTCTCTGCTGTGGACCCCGTACCACCCGGATGTCGCTGACCCAGCCGCGCGCCTGTCCGGTCCGAGCGGCGAGCACCTGCTCGGCACCGACCGCTTTGGTCGCGATACGCTCTCCCGCCTGCTGGTCGGTGCACAGATCACCTTGTTCGTCGGCGTGATTGCCGTCGGCATTGCCGCAATCATTGGCGTGCCCCTCGGCATTGCAGCGGGCATGCGCCGGGGCACGTGGCTCGATGCGCTCATCGTGCGCGGTGCGGACTTACTCCTGGCATTCCCGGCACTATTGCTGGCTATTATTGCCGGTGCTATCTGGGGTCCATCGACGCTGACAGCCATGATTGCCATCGGCATCGCGGGCATCCCGTCCTTTGCCCGCGTCGCACGCTCAGGCACCTTGCAGATCGTCACCCAGGACTACGTCGCCGCCGCGCGCGTGTCCCGGGTCTCCAACCTGCGTATTTCACTGCGCCACGTCCTGCCGAATATCAGCAGCCTGCTTATCGTGCAGGCTTCGGTCTACTTCGCCCTGGCAGTCCTCGCCGAAGCCGCCCTGTCCTACTTAGGTCTGGGCACTGCCCCACCGACGGCCTCCTGGGGCCGGATGCTGCAGGATTCGCAGTCCCTGCTCGGCGTCGCACCGATGCAAGCCTTCTGGCCCGGCCTGGCCATTGGCTTGACCGTGCTGGGCTTTAACTTGCTTGGAGATGGCATCCGCGACCTTCTCGACCCTCGCCTGAAGGGAGAAAAGCGATGAGCCTGCTCAACGTCACCGACCTCCACATCCCGGACCTGCTTGGTCCGCTGAGCTTCAAACTCGACGCCGGGGAATCCCTGGGCATTATTGGCGAATCCGGCTCCGGTAAGACACTCACTGCGCTTTCTGCCATGGGGCTTTTGCCACAGAACCTACACGCGGAAGGTTCCATCCTCTTCCAGGATGAAGAACTCATCGGGATGTCTGACAAGCAGGCTCGCACCCGCCGTGGCACGCACATGGCTATGGTCTTCCAAGAGCCGATGACGGCGTTGGATCCGCTAATGCGCATCGATAAGCAATTGCGCTACGCCGGGGTCAAAGACATCACCGCCGCACTCGAGGAAGTCGACCTCAATCCGAAGCTGCGCCGTCGTTTTCCGCATGAGCTATCCGGTGGCCAACGTCAACGCGTGCTCATTGCCATGGCGATGGCGCGTCGTCCGGAACTACTCATCTGCGACGAACCCACCACCGCCCTCGATGCCACAACCCAGGCCGAGATCCTACGCGTACTCAAGCAAGTCACCGCTAACCATGGCACCGCCTTACTGTTTATCTCCCACGACTTACGCGTTATCCACCAGATGTGCCCAGAAGTCCTGGTCATGCAAAACGGCCACATCGTCGAAGCAGGATCTACCGACGACATCCTGCATAACCCGCAGCACGACTACACCCAGAAACTCGTCGCTGCCTCCCGCGCCAAGGACCCCGCCGCTGCGCCGCAGACTAGCGATGCCATCATAAGGCTGCGCGAGGTCAGCAAAACCTTCGGCAACACCACCGCCTTAGAACCACTAACCCTCGATATCCCCCAAGGCGCCCGCCTGGGCATCGTCGGCAGCTCCGGCTCCGGTAAGACCACCCTGCTCAAACTCATCGCCGGACTAGAAACACCCACCAGCGGCGACATCACCGTCAACGGTCGCGTGCAAATGGTCTTCCAAGACCCCCAAGGCTCACTCAACCCCCGCCTGCCGATTTGGAAGTCCATCGCCGAACCGCTGGGCGGGACGCCCAGCGGAGAGGCTCGTCGTAAAGTCGCTGCCATTCTCGAGGAAGTAGGTATCCCGGCGGACGCGATGGACCGCTTCCCACATGAGTTTTCTGGTGGCCAGCGCCAGCGCATCTCTATCGCGCGTGCGGTGATTGCTGAGCCCAACATCCTCCTTGCCGATGAAGCCGTCTCCGCCTTGGATGTGTCCGTGCGCGCACAAGTCCTTGATTTGCTGACCCGCTTGGTGGAAGCCCACGGGTTGACCTTGGTGTTTATCTCCCACGATTTGGCTGTGGTGCGGCAGGTCTGCCACAGTCTTGTCGTCGTCCATGCCGGTCACGTGGTGGAGACCGGTCCAACTGAAGAGATTTGGAACAACCCGCATGACAGCTATACGCAGCAGCTGCTCGCTGCTGCTACTAAGGAATAAGTACTTTCCTCAACTAGCTAAATTTGCCCAGCGGAGTAGACTCTTCCGGTGCCTTAATTAACCGCCGGAAAGGAGCGCTCCACAAGTGAATGCCGAAGCTGCCTACCCGCTTCCTGCCAAGCCGAATCCCCGGCAGCTTCTATTCACCTACAACACCAATGTGCGGCGCTGGCCCGGCGCGCTGCGTGCCATGTTGGCCATCCTCATCCCCGGCGCTTTCGCGGTTGCCAGCGGCAACGACAAGGCCATCTTGTTGTGTGCTGCCGGTGCTTTTGCCGTGATTTACGGTGAGGGCCATCCTTTCCGCACCCGATTGCGCGTCATGGTGTCTGCGGCCACGCTGATTACTTTGGCATCGACTGGCGGCATCTTGGTCGGCAAACTCGTCTTTGCTCCTGGCCACGGGCATTGGTGGTTGTTGCTCGCCGGCTTTTATACCGCTGCCATTGGCGTCATCGGTGCAACCTTGCAGAACGGCCTGCGCTTGCCAGTGCCGGGCTGTTTCTTCATCGTCATGGTCGGCGGTGGTTCAACCATGCTGGCGCGTACCGATACCGCCGTATGGGAGGTCTTGGGCTGGACGCTGTTTTCCGCCGTGGTCGCCTGCATCATCGGTATGTTCCCTGCGCTGTTAGATAAGCGCGGTCCGGAACGCTCTGCGGTGGAGGCTGTCGAGAAGACCGCAGAATCCTTCTGCACGGCTGACGATGACATCCTCACCAAGCACCACCAGGCCCAAACTGCTACCTCGAATGCGTGGCAAGCACTTGCCGATGCCGGGCATATCCGCGGCGGCCGCGTCGTCTCCACCGACCCGGAAGGCCTGGTGCAGCGTGCCCAGGATGCACAGCAGCGCATCGTCCAGCACAACTTGGAGCTCAACTTAGGTGCCAAGTCAGAAATGCTGAACGACGACGGCATCGCCTTCGACCCACGCCGCACCGCCATCCCGCACACCCGCCCGACGGGCCGCTACCGTTTGTATCGCTCTGCCGTGCGCAACTCCCATGCGGTGGTAACGGGTGAAAAGGTCGCGATTGCCAGCATCATCACCGTCATTATCAGTGTGAGCCTTGGTTTCGACCGTCCCGACTGGGGTGCTGTCTCCGCCCTGCTGGTGCTGCAGTGGGGACCAGACCACATCCCGGGCACGGTCAAAGGCATTCAGCGCATGATTGGCTCGATCCTGGGTGTCGGCCTGTTTACCCTAATTCACTTCTTTGGCGTGCAGGGCTGGTCGCTGCTTATCGTGCTGGCAATCTGCCAGTTCTGCGCGGAGATCTTCATCGCTCGTAACTACGCGCTCTGCCTGGTCTTTTCTACCCCACTGGCTCTACTGATGGGCAACTCCGCGGGACGCGCACTGGGCGATATCGTCACCGCCCGCTTCGCCGAGATTTTCATCTCCGTGGCCGTGGCCATGCTGGTGCTGTGGTTCTTCAAACCGCGTGCTGTGGTCAACAACCACTACCGCCTGCAAGAACGCGTTATCGAATCGATGTCCACCCTGCTGGGTGCACTGCACATCCGCACTCCGGAAGAAGCACTGGCTGCACGCCGTGACCTGCAATACGAGCTGCTGTCTGAACGCCGCGCGATGGTCTCACTTGCCATCGACAATCAAAAAGAAGTCAGCCAATTCTGGCACCGCCACATAGCGTTGCAGCAAACCGGCTACTTCCTGCTGGACTTCTGCTCCGCCCACCCCGACCGCGCTGCCACCCGCAGCGAGCTCAACGTTCTCGTGACGAAGATTCGAGAGGCATAAAGAAACGCACTAAGCGCTTACCGCAAGTAAGTGCTTAGTGCGTGGTGACGTTGAATAGCAGCGAGCTATCGAGCAGGTGCTCTTCTTCGATATCAAAGACTGCGAAGGCCGGTAGTTCGGCGTTAGGCACTGGAGGCATCGAATCCAACCTTTCAGGCGTAGCTAGATAAACCACAAAGCTGGATTCGATATTAGCCCACTGGGATGGTTTTAGCCTCCCTTCACCACCGTCATCTGCCAGCCGGCATCGCTGACCCGCTTAAAGTCTTCGACGGTGTGGCCTTCATCGGCAGCCCAGGCCGGAATGGAATCGGTGGCCTGGGTGCAGTCGAAGTCGATGACCAGGGCTTCGCCCGGCTGAAGTTCAGCCATGACCTGCTTGGCTTCGATCAGCGGGAAGGGGCAGACCGCGCCAAGAGTGTCCAGTGCGTAGCGGCCATTGCCCAGTGGGCGAGCCTTCTCTGGAGTCTTCGGCTTGGTAGCCAAGGAGACTGCGCTAGTGGCGTTAACCAGGTTCAGCTGCGGAACGGAGACGTTGTCGTCGTTAGCTGCGCGGTTCTGTGCGGACTCGCCACCGGTATTGACCGGTGCGTTGTCCATGGCATCGGTGGTGTTGTAGTTCGCGGTCGGCTGGCCGGAGTTGGCCTTGCGCGGCTTGAGCCACAGTTTGGCGCCGAAGCCCACGCCAAGGGCGATGAACAGCAGTGCAATCCAGCCCTTGAAGCTGAACAGGGAGGTCTCCACCATGCCGTTACCGACGGTGCAGCCACCGGCCAGGGAGGCGCCAACGCCCATCATGATGCCGCCACCGATGGAGCGGTACGCGGTCTGTGCATCGGGAACGCGAACGCGGAACTCGCCGGCAACCTTGGCGGCGATGAATGCACCGATGAACAGGCCGATGACCAGCATGGTGCCCCAGTTCATGTAGGAGTCATCGCCGGTAGTCGACCAGCGCATCACGTCAGCAGACGGGGTGGTGATACCCAGGCCAGAGTTACGGCCGGTAGCTGCCGAGAGCGGGAAGGCAATGGTGCCGATGATGCCGACCAGGATGGCGGCGGTGTACATCGGCAGTGGCTTGGAGTACCAGGGCTGACCTAAGTCGAAGGTCTGGCGACCGGCGTCCTTCAGGCGGTAGTGGCGCCACAGGAAGAAGGTAATAACCCAGACCACGGCCACCAGCATCCACGGCGAGATGCCCAAGAAGCCGTGAATGGTGGTCAGGTCGGTCTCCCACTGCTTGAACCAGCCATCAAAGCTTTCCAGCGGGCCGGACTTCATGGCCGCAGCAGACAGGCCGTAGAACAGCAGTGCAATCCAGGAACCCACCAGGCCCTCTGCGGAGCGGTACCAGGTACCGGAGGCACAACCACCCGACAAGATGATGCCCATACCGAAGATGAAACCGCCGATCATGATGGCCGCCGGAGTGAAGTTGCTGATTTCTGGGGAGATGATTCCCAGTTGGGTCAGCAAAGTCAGACCGAAAGCATGGACGGAGATAAGGATCATCAACGCGGTAAAGCCGCGCCAGGTCTTGTTCATGAAAATGTCGCGCAGCATGCCCGTGACGCAGAAGCGTCCGCGCTGCAGGACGGCACCGAATACGACACCCACGGCTAAGCCGGTAGCAATCATGGAATCACATGCACCTTTACTGAAAGAGAAGTATTTGAGGCCTTGACTCTAGCCGTTTACATACCAACTTGTCTAGTAACAGTGAACATAGCGTTCTGTGGGTGATTTCGACCGCAAACATTTGCAATTATCTAAGTATCGGGAAAGATAGGCAAAGTCTCTACCCTTTCGATCCCAAGGATTCCCATGGCGAAACCCTCTAAGAATTCGCGCACTGTGGGCTTATACCCGCATAACATGCACCCTGGCTTAGTCCCTGGTATCGGCGTTGACGAGCAACGCAACAAATACGGCCTGGACAAGCCACTCTTTTTCATCACCGCAGTGGCCATCGTCGCGTTCATCACGTGGGGCATCATCAACCCCGATGGTGTCGCTGCGGCGTCTGACACCGCTTTTGACTGGGCAATGACCAACGCCGGCTGGTTGCTCAACATCGCAATGATCATGGCTATCATCACGATGGCCTACATTGGCTTCTCCCGCTTAGGCCGCATCAAGCTAGGCCGCGATGACGAAGAACCAGAATTCGGACTTTTCAGTTGGGTCGCCATGATGTTCGGCGCCGGCATCGGCGTGGGCATTTTCTTCTATGGTCCTTCTGAGCCGCTCTCCCACTACGTCACTCCACCACCGAATACCGTGGAAGCGGAAACGGCCGAAGCCATTCACCAAGCAGCTGCTCAGTCCAACTACCACTGGGGTATTTCCCCGTGGGCTGCCTACTCCATGGTGGGTGCAGCGATTGCCTACTCTGCTTACCGACGCGGCCGCGTTCCCCTGATCTCGTCCGTATTCAAGCCCTTGTTTGGCTCCAAGGACACTGACGGCCCACTGGGCAAGCTCATCGATATGCTCGCCCTGGTCGCCACACTCTTCGGCACCGCCGCCACTTTGGGTATTTCTGCCATTCAGATCGGTGAGGGCGTGAGCATCGTTGCTGGCATCGGTGAGCTCGGCAATAACGTACTCATCATGATCATCGCCGTTCTGGGCTGCGGTTTCGTGGTATCTGCCACCACCGGTGTGGCCCGCGGCATTCGCTACCTGTCGAACCTCAATATCACCCTGACGCTGAGCCTGATCGCGTTTGTCTTTATCGTTGGCCCGACGCTCTTCCTACTCAACCTGATTCCGTCTGGCATCTTGGTCTACCTCGATGAGCTGCTGCCGATGATGGCGAAATCTCTGTCCTGGGGCGATGAGACCATCGAATTCCAGTCCTACTGGACCGCGTTCTACTGGGCATGGTGGATTGCCTGGACCCCGTTCGTCGGCATGTTCGTGGCACGCATCTCGCGCGGTCGCACCCTGCGTGAATACACCATGGTCACTGTCTTTGCACCAACGCTTATCCTGATTCTGGCTTTCACCATCTTCGGTGGCACCGCCATTACCTTCAATCAGGAAGGCCTCGACGGATTTGATGGCAGCGCGTCGAATGAAGAAATCCTGTTCAGCATGTTCGGTAACCTGCCGCTGGGCTCGATTACCCCATTCATTCTCATCTTCGTCCTCGCAGTGTTCTTCATCACCTCTGCGGACTCCGCCTCCGTCATCATGGGCACGATGTCCGCAAAGGGCGATCCGTCACCGAACAAGCTCGTAGTCATCTTCTGGGGCCTGTGCATGATGGGCATTGCCATCGTCATGCTGCTTACCGGTGGCGAAGAAGTCCTGTCTGGCTTGCAGAACCTCACCATCCTCGCAGCACTTCCATTCAGTGTGGTCTTGATCGTTATGATGATTGCCTTGATTAAGGACCTGCATTCTGACCCGATGTTTATCCGCCGCACCTACGCCCGTACTGCTGTGGAAAATGCAGTGCTGCGCGGTATCGAAGAACACGGCGATGACTTCGAGCTCTCCATTGAGCACGCCCATAAGGGCCGCGGTGCAGGTGAAGACTTTGATTCCGCAGCCGACCGCTACACCGAGTGGTATCAGCGCACCGACGAAGAAGGCCGCGACGTCGGCTATGACTTCGAAACCAAGACCTGGGCGGATGGCTACGACGAGGACAAAGACAAGGACAACTAAGATTTAAAGGTATGAGCCTTCCTAACGAAGCTGTTCTTGATGGCTACACCTTGTCCGAACAGCACGCGATTGACCACGAGTTCCTCATGCAAGGCTCGCCATTGTCCATCATTGCCATTCTCGGCATGGGTCTGATTGGTCTCGCAGTGCTGTGCCGGCTGTTCTACATGCCCGGCGCGCCCATTGCGGGCATCGCCGGTGTGGTCATGGTGCTGCACAAGATCTGGTGGATGCCGATTTCCCTGTGGCAGCAATTCGATGACTTCCAGGTCTTCGGTTACACGCTGCGCTACTATCCGACGTTCTGGGCGATGGAGACCCTTATCGTCGCCGTGATGGCGATTGTGGGTGTGATCGCCATCTTTGTGCGCCGTTAGCGCGCTTCCAGCACCGCAATCGCAATGTGAATGCGGTTAGTGACTTCGAGTTTGTCCATGATGTGCTTGATATGGGTTTTCACCGTGGTGGTGGAGATATAAAGCCGCTGGGCAATCTCGGAGTTGTTTAATCCCTCAGCAACTAACTGAGCAATTTCTTTTTCGCGCTGGCTCAAACAAGCCAGCGCAGTTTTCTTTGTGCCCGTGGATTCTGCTTCTTTCGAAGCGGTTCTTCCTGGTCGCCTGCTGATTCTGCTGCCATGAGTTTCGGCAGGACTTGCGGGCTTAAGATTTGTTGGCCTGCAGCACCAGCCCGCACGGCAGCAACCAGCGCTTCCGGCTTGGTCGTCTTCAGCAAGAATCCAATGGCACCGGCACGCAGTGCGTCCAAGATGAATGCGTCGGTATCGAAAGCCGTCAGTATAACCACGGGCGTGCGCCGGTCGAGTGGCTGTGCCGAATACAGCGTGCGCAGCGCAGTAATGCCATCCATGACCGGCATGCGGATATCCATGAGCACGACATCCGGGTCGGTCTTTTCAATGACAGCGACCGCATCGCGGCCGTTGGAGGCTTCCCCGACGATGTCGATAGCGGGTGCGCCGTCTAAGACCAGGCGCAGACCATTGCGCATGAGGTCTTCATCATCAACGAGTACTAGTCGCAGCATTTATGCCTCCACGGGAACATACAGTCGCAGAACAAACGGATCCTTCTTTTCTACGCTTACTGCGCCACCAACGGATTCCAAACGCTGTGCGATGCTGACTAGTCCCTGGCCACTGCCCTTGCCCGACTGACCGGGATTGGGGTTGGACATGACGATGCATGCTTCATCGTCAGTTTCCTGTTCAACAGTGACCGTCACGGGCTTGCCCGGCGCGTGCTTGCGGGCATTGGTAAATCCTTCACGCACACAACGAGTCACGGCTTGCTGGGTTTGCTGTTTCAGCGGTGGCAGTTCGAGGTTCTCAGCGTGGACATCGTCGCCAGCAGCACGTGCCTCAGCAACAAGTTCTTCGACTGTTGCCGTGGTCGTATCCGTGGAACGAACCGTAGCGAGTACGCCTCGCATCTCATCGACAGCTGCCTCAGCTTCGTTCTGGATGGTCGAACCAATCTTCTTCCGCTCTTCTTCGCTTAAATCATCGCGGTAGTTCAGCGCACCCGAGTACACCGAAATCAGGCTCAAACGGTGCGACAAACCATCGTGGATATCACGAGCAATGCGGTCGCGTTCTGCCTCCTGTGCGTTGTGCACTCCCTCGCGGCGTTGCTGACGAAGAGCACCACGGTAGTGACCGATCAGGAACAGAATTACCAGCAGGACGAAGAACACAATGTAGGTCATGAGCCACTCAGCCCAATACGGCTGATCCTCCAGTTCAGTCGGACCAGCATCGGGTGGCAGCAACAAAAATACGGTGTACGCCGAAATCGCCACCGCAACCGCTGACAATGACCAGCGCCAGGAACCACGCGAGCACACCGAAATGAACACCACGATGAAAATAGGCAAAGTGGAAATATTGAAACCCAGGGCAATGATGATCAAGCCAGCGATCAAACTAGCGGGGTGTCCCACGTAGCGTGGTTCAAGTGCTGCTTCGCGCTTATCATGATGCAGCGCTACCGGGGTGAGAACGAGCAGTCCCACCATCAGCAATAGCGACATCATCATGCCTTCAATTTGTTCTTCCGTGACCTCACGATCCGCGGGGATGCTTAGAACCGTAACCAGCACGAAACCAAGTGCAGATAGAGCAACAACAATCAGGGCGGTTTGCCACCACTTACGCTGTGGGATGACGCCGCCGACGTCGAGATTCTTTTTCTTCTTGTGTTGAGTCATAAGACGCAGTCTATGGCTGCGCCTATGCGGTGGCATCCTGCGCGGGGATGATTCTTGATTCGTGAATATCCTCCTGGTGGAGGATGCCAGGTGGTGTGGTGTTTGGTTAGCGGCGAACGCCAGCGGCTTCGCGCATGGCCTTGGTCGGTGCGGACGGGTGGGCGTCTTCGGTGGCAAGGCGTTCAAAAGCTAGCGCTGCCAGGGCGGCTGCTTGGTCGCCGAGCAGAGAGTCGTCGAAGCGAGCCAGTGGTGAGTGGTTCCACTCGCGCTGATGTTCCGGGGTATTCGGGTTGGCAGTGCCCATCCAGATGAAGGTGCCCGGGATTTGGGCGAGGACGTAGCCGAAGTCTTCAGAGGCCATCATGGGTGCAGCGAAAGGCATGACGTTTTTCGCACCGAACATGTGCGACCACAAGGTGGCCGCGAATTGATTCTCGCGGTGGTTGGTCTTCGTTGTTGGGTAAAGGACCTCGAAATCAACCTGGGCGGTGCAGCGATGGGAGGCGGCGACATTGCCGGCGACTTCGATGATCATTTGGCGTACGGCGTCGATTTGTTCATCGCGAAGCACGCGCACCGTCGCACCCAGCTTGGCGCGGTCCGGGATGGCGTTGTAGGCACCATCGCCGGCGTGCAGGTTGGTCACGGTAATGACGATGGGCTCTAGCGCATCGAAGCGGCGGGTCAGCGCGGTTTGCAGGGCCATCTGGATTTCCGCAATGGCGGCGACTGGGTCAATGGCATCGTGCGGGCGGGAGCCGTGGCCGCCCTTGCCCAGGACCGTAATCGTCAGGTTGGACGAGGATGCCATCAGTGGGCCGGAGATGTAGTGGAAGGTGCCGGCATCCTGCGGGCCGACGTGGATGCCGTAAGCGGCGATGGGGCGACGGCCCGCAGCATCAAGCACGCCTTCTTCAATCATGCGCTGCGCGCCACCGGGGCCTTCCTCACCGGGCTGGAACATGAAAATGATGTCGCCATGGATTTCTTCCTGGTGAGCGCACAGCAAGCGTGCAGCACCAATGAGACCGGCGGTGTGCAGGTCGTGGCCGCAGGAGTGCATGTACTCGTTGGTGGAGGCGAAAGGATCACCGGTTTGTTCGCGCACTGCGAGGGCATCCATATCCGCGCGCAGCAGGACGGAGACGGGGCGCTCACCGCGCAGGCCGCCGCGCAGAACGGCAACGACGGAAGACAGGTCGTGGCCTAAGTGAATCTCTAGTGGCAGACCGCGGAGTTCATCGAGCACGCGCTGCTGGGTGCGCGGCAGGTGCAGGCCAATCTCGGGGTGCTTGTGCAAGTCGCGACGAATCTCTTGCAAGTCGGCCACCATCTCCCGGCCTTCTTCGATGAAAACACTGCTGGCCGGGCGACCACCAATCTGTGCTGCTGTGACGGGCAGCGGTGGAAGCTGCTGGCCTTGGCGCGGGGCGGGACGGTGGTTCGGGGTGGTCATGCATCATCCTTCCGGGAAAGTCGTTAACCGACCCTACCGGAATTTAGGATGCACAAACGTCTACTTGTGGGTTTTAGTCGTCACCATCGGTCGACAATGCTGCGACGAAGGCTTCCTGGGGCACGGATACCGAGCCGAGAGTCTTCATGCGCTTCTTACCGGCCTTCTGCTTTTCCAGCAGTTTGCGCTTACGGGAAATATCGCCGCCGTAGCACTTCGCCAGCACGTCCTTGCGCATCGCACGGATATTCTCACGGGCGATGATCTTCGAACCAATGGCCGCCTGGACCGGAACCTCGAACTGCTGACGAGGAATAAGCTCTTTGAGCTTCTTGGTCATCTTGTTGCCGTACCACTGGGCAGAATCGCGGTGCACGATTGCGGAGAAGGCATCGACCGGGTCGCCGTTGAGCAGGATGTCGACCTTCACCAAGTCGGACTGCTGGCGGCCGGCTTCCTCGTAATTCAGCGAAGCATAGCCCTTGGTGCGCGACTTCAGCATGTCGAAGAAGTCGAAGATGATTTCACCCAACGGCATGATGTAGCGCAGCTCCACACGGTCTTCCGAGAGGTAGTTCATGCCCTTCATCTGACCGCGCTTGGACTGGCACAGCTCCATGGTTGGGCCGACGAATTCTTCCGGCACCAGGACGGTCATATCCACGATCGGCTCGTAGACTTCGCTGAGCTTGCCCGACGGCCAGTCCGAAGGGTTGTGGACCTGGACTTCGGTGCCGTCTTCGGCAATAACCTCGTAGGTTACCGACGGTGCAGTCGAAATCAGGTCGAGGTCGAACTCGCGCTCCAAACGGTCGCGGGTAATTTCCATGTGCAGCAGGCCCAAGAAGCCACAACGGAAGCCAAAGCCCAAGGCGACGGAGGTTTCGGGCTCGAAGGTCAGGGAGGCATCGTTAAGCTGCAGCTTCTCCAGTGCGTCACGCAGGTCCGGGAAGTCAGCCTGGGAAATTGGGAACAGGCCGGAGTAGACCATCGGGTCCGGGTCCTTGTAGCCCTTCAGCGGCTCCTCAGCACCCTTGTGGGTCCAGGTGACGGTATCGCCAACCTTGGTCTCACGCACGTCCTTCACGCCAGTAATCAGGTAGCCGACCTCGCCGGGGCCTAAGCCTTCGCACTTTTGCATGGTCGGGCTAACGATGCCGATTTCCAGCAACTCGTGGTTCGCGCCAGTGGACATCATGGTGACCTTCTGGCGCGGGGTGAGCTTGCCGTCGACCATACGAATGTAGGTGACCACGCCGCGGTAGGTGTCGTAGACGGAGTCGAAGATCATCGCGCGCGCTGGCGCGTCGTCAGGCTTGTCCGTCGACGGTGGCGGAACCAGCTCGCAGACTTTGTCCATGAGCTCCGGCACGCCCTCGCCGGTCTTACCGGAAACACGCAGGACCTCTTCGGGCTCGCAGCCAATGATGTGGGCAATCTCGAGTGCGAACTTCTCCGGGTCTGCGGCAGGCAGGTCAATCTTGTTCAGGACCGGGATGATTTCCAGGTCGTTTTCCATAGCCAGATACAGGTTGGCCAGGGTTTGGGCTTCGATGCCCTGGGCGGCATCGACAAGCAAGATGGCGCCTTCACAGGCTTCCAACGCACGGGAGACCTCGTAGGTAAAGTCCACGTGACCGGGGGTGTCAATCATCTGCATGACGATTTCTTCACCCTTGTGCTCACCGCTTTGCGGAATCCACGGCAGGCGGACGTTCTGGGCCTTAATGGTGATGCCGCGCTCGCGCTCAATATCCATGTTGTCCAGGTACTGATCGCGCATATCGCGGTCCTCGACAACCTTGGACAACTGCAAAATGCGATCCGCTAGCGTCGACTTGCCGTGGTCGATGTGAGCAATGATGCAAAAATTACGGATCTGGGACGGATCCGTAAAGGTAGTTGCCGCAAAGTTTTTAGACATGGGTCTAGACTAGTCGACATGAGTAGCGGCAACCCAACCGTGTTCACCCGGATTCGTGACGCACTCGGACTCGGCGACACTGCCCCGGTGGACCAAGGACTAACGCGCATTAACGAAAGGCTCGGACTCAACCGCAGCCAGCGCGACTACGAAACCCGCAAGCCTGCCGATATCCACGTTGAGCGCACCGACTCTCATCCCCGTTCCCTCTTCTTTGCTCCGGATATTGATGGCCAGGCCGATTCCGGTGAGGTCGTCTGGGTCTGGGCGCCGTCCGATGGCAAGCAGGCCCCACCCCGCGAGCGTGCCGTCCTGCTGATTGGCCGCACGCATACGACGGTGCTGGGTCTGCTGATTTCTGCCAATCCCGAGCACGGTGAGGAAGACAACTGGCTGGAAATCGGTGCTGGTGAGTGGGATGAATCCGGCCGCCAGTGTTGGATTCGCCTCGACCGCATCCTGGAGGTCTCCGAGGAGGAAGTCCGTCGCCAGGGCACGCTGTTTCCGGAGCGTCGATTCCAGCGCATCGCCAACCGCCTACGCTCGCGCTACCACTGGGCCTAAAATATTTGGTGTCCTGCGCGCCTTGTTGCTATTGTTGACAAGTTACTTTCTCGGCGGGTGCGTCGGTCGGGACGGGCAGGACCTTGGGTTCGTCCTTGGAATACCGGCGCCGAGCACATGCTTTACGATGTTCGAGCCGTCCACCGGGATCGTTTCCGCAAGTAATCATTTTCGATTCCAAGAGGTATTTTTCAGATGGCAAATATCAAGTCCAAGCAGAAGCGCGTTATCACCAACGAGAAGGCTCGTCAGCGCAACAAGTCCGTTCGCTCCGCAGTCCGCACCGAGATCCGCAAGTTCCGTGCAGCCGTTGCTGAGGGCGACAAGGCTGCTGCTGAGAAGCAGCTGCGCGTTGCATCCCGCGCTCTGGACAAGTCCGTCTCCAAGGGCGTGTTCCACCGCAACAACGCCGCTAACAAGAAGTCCGGCATGGCCCAGGCCTTCAACCAGATGGACTAATCCCCATCATTAAAGACAGCAAGCCTGCTCCCCTTTCGGGGCGCAGGCTTCTTCTTTACCTAGGTACCTAATCTATTTATCTAACTCCGCTGTTCATCTTCAGCAGAGGGTTCCTCCGACAACCCCAGCGCCCCGGCGAAGAAAACGATGACGGCAGTGACCACAAACGCGATAGCGATGGCTGCTGCGACAAGGGCAATCGTGCTCCAGTCAGTAGTACTCCTTAATGCCTGCAAGGAAACCAAAGCGACCACAATGCCGATTACTGAGGTAAGCGGAACTGACTTCTGTTGCATAAACCATACCTTTCATAATTGATGTCGAATGGATGCTAACACGACTCCCGCCTCCGCGCAGGCCCCACCTCAAGCCGGATTGAGGGTTCCAAACTTTGTACACTAGTCACCAGGATCCCCTGCTAAGGAAGGGAAAACATGCTCTACATAGTGCCCGGAATACTAGCGGGGATAATCTTTTATCTTTTCCTCACCGTGGTGAACTGGTTTACCGAAGAAGTCTGGCCCAAGAATTTCCGGCTGCGCGCCCATAGCCGTCTCGCCATCCATTGCCTGGCCGCTATCGCATTTACTCTTTTTCTCGTCACATCCGGCGGCGGTGGAAACTGGGCCACCCACCTACAAATCAGCGGCTTTCTCTTAGCCGGATGCCTCCTGAGCTTCATCACCGCATTCCGAGACAAGGCTCGCACTCAATGAGCAATCCTCTAATCCACGACATCTAACCCTAATTCGAACATGTTTTCTACACCCCGTGTGGGTGCGTGTCTGCTGGGCCACTAAGATGAAGAGTCATTATGAACGAACTTAAGCCACTGGTGAAATGGGTCGGCGGAAAGCGCCAGCTCCTCCCGCAAATTCATGCCGCCCTGCCCCAGGATGGCTTTAACCGTTACTTTGAGCCTTTCTTAGGCGGCGGTGCTGTCTTGTTTTCGCTGGCACCGGAGCAAGCCACAGTAAATGACCTCAACAGTGAGTTGATTAATCTCTACCGTGTGGTGCGCGACGATGTCGACGAACTCATTGCGCTGCTGCGCGGCTACCGCAACGAAGAAGAGTTCTTCTACGAGATGCGTGGGCTCGACCGCGCGCCGGAATACGCGCAGCTTACTGCGGTGGAGCGCGCCGCCCGCACGGTGTATTTGAACAAGACTTGCTACAACGGCCTCTACCGCGTCAACAATGCAGGTCAGTTCAACGCGCCTTTTGGTCGCTACAGCAATCCTGTTATCTGCGATGAACCGACGTTGCGCGCGGTCTCGGAGTACCTCAACAACTCCGATGTGCAGTTCCATAACGGCGACTACGCGACGATTACTGAGCACGCCACAGCCGGCGACCTGGTCTACTTCGACCCGCCTTATGACCCGGTCAATCCGACGAGTAATTTCACCGGCTACCAATCCGGTGGCTTTACCCGCGATGACCAGATTCGTCTCAAGGAAGTCTGCGACGACCTCGATTCCCGTGGCGTGAAGTTCTTACTGTCAAACTCCGCCACTGAGTTCATTCGGGAGCTGTACGCCGACTACAACGTCAGCATCGTTGGTGCCAAGCGCGCCATTAACTCCGTGGCCTCCAAGCGCGGCAAAGTCGACGAAGTCCTCGTGCGCAACTATGACTCCTAAACAAAAAGCACGCGTCAACGACGTTGGCTGGCAAAAGATCTTCGATACCCCTGGCTACCAGGAAGCTATCGACGACCGTGGCTACTTCACCATCACCGCATCGAAGCTCAAAGAAATCTCTGGCCGCGAACCGCGGTTGATGTGCAAGCACGACTACTCGCGCTCCCGCCCACAGCCACTTGCCGAGCGAAACTTAAGCGTGCTGCCCTTAAGCCGCGATACCTACCTCGTCGGCGCGTTTGACCTTTACGAACCTTTCCCGGACCTGGATGCGCCTCTGCGCGTGCGTCCTGTGCCCACGGACATCGAAAGCCTGGACTTTCACCATCTGTCCTCCGAGGCACTCGCACTGAGTGCTGCCAGCCTTGCCGGGGTCATTGAGGATTTCGTGGCCTCTTCCCCACTGCACGGCACCGTGGCAGGCCGCATGTCGACCAAGCAGATTGACCTGCACATCGCCGCGCTCAACCGGGATTTTTCTATCACCAACGCGCAGATGGAAATCGACGGCGGCTACGAATCCGCCGACTATCTCGTCCTCGTGGAGGCGAAAAATCACCTGCCCGAAGACTTCAACATCCGGCAGCTCTACTTCCCGTACCGGCGCTTCCAGGACGCGGTCACCAAGCCGGTCATACCTATCTTCGTGGTCTATTCCAACGGCGTATTCCACCTGCACCGCTACAGCTTTGCTGACCCGCTAGACTTCCGCAGCATCCGTCTGGAAGACTCCGCGCGCTACATCCTGGGCAATTCCACCATCACCAGCGCGGAGCTGCGCGCGGTACTCAACCGCACGACTGTCGAGGAGGAACCGCCCAAGATTCCCTTCCCACAGGCAGATTCTTTTGCCCGCCTGATTAGCTTGTGCGAATTACTTGACGATGCCCCACCGAACACCATCGACAAGCCCTTCATTGCCGAGCACTTCGGCTTTGCACCCCGCCAAGCCGATTACTACGTCAACGCCGGGCGCTACTTGGGGCTTATCGAACTAGATGACACCACGGTGCAGCTGACCCCGACCGGCCGCTATGTCCTCGACGCAGGCACCCGCGATACCCGCAACTTAGCCTTCGTAGAACTTCTAGCTAAACGCCAGGTCTTCCGCAGCGCCATCGAGTTCATCCTCGACCACGACCGCAGCCCGGGCAAAGCGGAGTCCCTAGAACTCATGGAAGCAGCGCAGCTGGGCTTGTCCGGTAGCACGCTCCCCCGGCGCGCCAGCACCGTCGCCGCGTGGGCGCTGTGGGTTTATGAGTTACTCAGCCTGCAGCTAGATCTCGCCGATGCCAGAGATCACTAGGGCGACACCAGCGACCATAAAGAAGCCACCGGCAAACAGGTCAATCCACGGGCCTGCCGACAACATCTTGCGCCGCACACGCGGGGTGGAGACCACCACGCCGATGAGCAAGAACAACAGCACTGGCGCCAACCACAGGCCCAGAATCAATGCTGAGGCAGTAAAGAAAGACGGGTTCGCTGGCAGCATGGGTGCGACCAGTGCGGCCAGGAACAGCACGATCTTCGGGTTGGCCAGGTTCGTCGTAAGGCCCATCGCAAAGGATTGACGCATTCGGCCCAGCGAGGCTTCGACGTCCTCGAGACCGGGTGGCGGATACTTGCGCGCAATCCAGCCGCCACGGAACATGTTAAAGCCCATCCACACCAGCCAGGAACCACCGATGAGCTGAACAAAACCCAGCAGTTGTGGGAAGGCAGTCAAAAGTGCCGCTGCACCGAGCACGGTCAGCGAGCACCAAAATAAAACCCCGAATTGGATGCCTAGCACTGAGGCAATTGCGTGCCTGCGGGACTTGGTGGCCATACGGGTCACCAAGATGAGATCAGGTCCCGGAGACAGTGCACCAATAACATTGGCGACAATTACGGTCAGGTAGGCACTTAAAGTCACATCGACACTATAGTCATGAAATGTCGATTTAGGAGAATCGCTCCACTAGGTCCGGACGCTCAAACATCTGCGCAATATCTAATGCGCTCGGGCTACCGGCATGCGGGTCAGCACCGGCCTCCAGAAGCACCTCAATGAGCTGCTCTTCTTTCTTAAAAATCACTCCACCCAACGGCGACTGCTTGCGGTCGTTGAGCAGGTCCACATCCGCGCCCACCTCAATAAGTGCACGGGTGAGTTCCACGTGTCCGTTGTAGGATGCCAACATTAAAAAGGACTCACCGTTCTGGTTCACCAGGTTCGGGTTCACGCCCTGCTTGATGTACTCAATCAAGGTGACATCACCTTGACGAGCCATATCAAAAAGCTTGCCTGCAAATTCTTCTAGCTGCGGATCCGATTCAGTCATAACACCTAGTTTAGCGTGCTAGTTCTGCGATTCTGCGCACTGCAGATTCGATAGCGAATTCCTCATCGCCACCCCGGCCTTTAACCGCCGCATCCAGCTCCGCGACCAAAATAACGGCCTTGCTGATGTTGTCTCCAGTCCACCGGCGTGCGACCGGCTGGGTAATTTTCACCACGTAGGGGTTTAAGCCAGTCTGCTTTGCGACGCTGAATTGATCACCGCGTGCCGAATACAGCCGGGCAATCGCACCGACCTTGTTCGCTAAGGCTGCGGCAATCGCTACTGGCGATGCGCCCAACTGCAGTGCGCGTCGACAGGTCGATACGGCTGCTTCCAATCGCCCTGCTACCGCCGCATCAGCGATGTCCCAGTTCTCTACTTCCGCGACACCCATGTAGTAGTTATTGACTGCCTCACGGGTGACATTGCCGTTGGTATCAAAGACCAACTGCGAAATCGCCGACGCCAGCTCGCGCAGATCGGAACCGACACCTTCCAGCACTGCCTGGACGACATCCGGCGTAGGGCGCACCCCATGGGAGGAAAATTCGCGCGTTGCCCACGGGCCCAGCTCATTCGGGTACAGCGCAAAGGCCTCGTGGACTTCTGCAATCTTTTGCAGCTTTGCGACAAGCTCCGGAGGCTTCTTCTTACCTTTCAGCGTCTTCGCACTGACTTTGTAAATGACAACCATGGTCATCCCCGGCATGGGGTTCACGCAGGCTTCCAGAATCAGCTTGATGACTTCCTTGCCCGCGCGCTCAACTTCACTAATGACGATGACGCGGTTGTCCCCAAACAACGAAGGACTGGTTGCCTCAGCAAGCTCTGCCTCGCTGACCTCGGAGGCCTTCAGCCTTTTAAGCTCCGGAGTGGATTCTTCTGCAGCAGCTTTTTGCACGCTTAAGCGTGCGCGCTCGGTGAGGAATTCGTCATCGCCGAGAATCAAGTGAACCGGGGCTGTAGGCATGCCATACATTCTAGGCACCCCACATCCCAATGCCCACCACACCCAACATCGTCGCACCCAACGTCAACCACGGGCGCTCATACAACAGCCCCGCGACAATCCAGCCATAAGCAAGCAGCACGTACAGAGGGTTAGCGTCAATGACTGCGACCGGCAGTCGCACCGTTCCGTGCGCCACGGTATTAATCCACCACGTGCACGGCTCAATGACCTTCAACAGCCCTGCCGCCAGCACCGACAGTGGACCCAACTGCGCCAGCAGCACCGCAATCAACCCCAACACCGTTACCGGCGCGGTCACCGGTGCGACCAACGTATTCGCCAACACCGAGACCACCGAAACCTCACCTGCCATCAACGCCACAATCGGCATGGTCACCAAGTCCGCCGCAATCGCTACCGCCAATGCGCAAGTCACAATCGCTGGCCAACCAGTCACCACCAGCAGCTTGTTGAGCAGCGGACTAAGCACCACAATGCCGGCCGTTGCCGCGGACGACAGCGCAAAAGCGAAGCTCAACGCCAGATCGCTATCCCAGATAATCAACACGATGACCCCAATACACAGCGCGTGTAGCGGCTGCATCCGCGAGGAGTTCAGCACCGCCAGCAGTCCCACAATGCCCGCGACTGCCGCGCGCAACACCGACGGCTCCGTGCCCACCAAACCGACGAACACGGCCAAGGCCCCTAAGGATGCCGCCACCTTCACCTTTGGTCCTGCCGCACAGCCTGCTGCCACTACTGCCGCACAGGAACACACCACCGCTACATTCGCACCGGATACCGCACTTAAATGCGACAGGCCGGTATGGATATACAGCTGCTGTTCTTCCCCATCCTGCAGGCTGACATCACCAAGCACCATGCCCGGCATTAATCCTTGGCTGGCAGGGCCTACAGTTTCTTGGACCAACTGCCGAAAGGTATCTGCCACTTGCGCTGCCCAGGCAGCAAAGCCTTCTACCTCCCCAGGCTCCACCACACGAGCTTGTGCCGTCACACTTCCCACGCCCGGCCGCGTCGCCTCCGAACACGTAATCCGTGCAGTAAGCGACTGCCCTGCCACCACTGCCGGTTCCTCATCCACAAAGACCGGCAATGGCGCTGGATAGCCCGACACGTCTACTGGGACTAACCAACTACTGCCAAAGTCAGTCTCAATTTCCTTGGCATCAGTAACTGCCGTCCCCGACAACCGTGACGGGCACGAGTACTCCCCGGCTCTCTTCTGTCGTACCAACGCCACCAGCACAGAGATTCCACCTAACACCACCGTCAGTAGTGCTTGTCCCTGCAGCCTAAACCACCACAGCGCTAGCCCAGCGCCAACCAGCACCACAGCCACGAGCATCCACCGCCCCAACAGGGCGAACATCGTGGCTAACCAGACCGCAACGGCAGCTGGTGCTAGGCGCAGCTCACTCACAGCTGCACCTGGTCTTTCAGCTGCGCATACTTTGCCGGACCGATACCGGAGACTTCCTGGATTTCCTCGATGGAGCTAAACCCACCGTTTTCCTCGCGATAGGCCACAATTGCGGCAGCGGTGACCTCCCCTACCCCGGATAGTTCTTTGAGCTCTTCCACGCTCGCGGTATTCAAACTGATACCGCCACCCGCACCGACTGAATCTGGTGCGCCACCTTCCATGTCTTGGGGTTCCGCAGGTGCGGCACCTTTGGGAAGGACATGGATCTGTTGTCCATCAGTGAGTTTCTGCGCGTGATTGAGCACCGTGAGTTCCGCATCCGAGCGTGGCTGTGCAATCGCCAAGGCATCGGCGACGCGGGCATCCGGCGCGAGTGTCACGAGGCCTGGATTATCGACTTCCCCAATTACGGAGACCACCACCGAAGCTGGTGCCTCTGTTGCTGATTCGCTAACAGCTGCTGGTTCCGGCATCGATTCTTGGGAGCTCAACCCCAACCACAGCACCACACCGGCCACGCCAACGACAGCAACGATGGCGGCCTGCCAGGCAGGAATACGCAGCCGCGGGCGCGGATAGTCCACCGCCAGCAGCTCTTCTTCCCCGGTCGGCCGACTGAGCTCACGCAGTCGGTCACTTACATGTGGTTTCCCCATGCAGCCGAGACTAGAAAGACCGCAACCGCTCGCACTAGTAGGTCATTGCAGATCTGTGGATAACTTCATTCAAGGTAAAAGCAACGGCAGAAATGGGCCGTTTTAGGACATGGTTATCCACAGAAATCGCGCTTAGAGCGCGTTAATTCTTCTGGTTGTGCTCTGTTGGTCCCGGCCAGCGCGGGGTGAAGCGCGGTTTCGGAGCGGGTGCTTCTTCAGCGGAGGTGAACACTGCGGAGATGCCGATGGCGTCGTCGCCGGTGTGGACGGCAAGCACATCGTTAAGCGGGAGCTTCATAAAGGATGAGCCCTCAGGTAGGGCTTGTTCCAGCAGGTCGAGGAGTTTGTCGGCCGCTTCTTCGTCGCCGTTGTACTGCAGGGCAATAAAGACTGGTTCGCCGGCAGCACGGGTGGCGACCAGCTCGACGACCTTGGTAAAGGCCTTGGTTTGGGTACGGGTCTTGCCGACGAGTTCCAGTTTGCCGTCGGATACCGCCATGATGGGTTTGGTGGCCAGCAGTGCGGTCGATAGCACCGCGGTGGTGGCCGACAGGCGGCCGGAGCGGCGGAGTTCCTCAGTGGAGTTGAGATAAAGCCAAGTCTTGGAGCGCTCTAAGGTGTCGATGGCAGCGGCGTAGCATTCGTCGAGCTCCGCGCCTTCTTGGGCAAGTTTGGCCGCGGCCATCGCAGCAGCGCCCATCGACATGCCAGCGGTGCCAGCATCGATGACGCGGACGGTATCCGGGAAAACGCCAGAAGCAGTCACCCCAGCTGACCAAGTCGAGGACAGCTCCTTCGACAGATGCAAGGCCACCACGCCGTCGTCGTTCGCGCGTTCCATCTCCCGACCGTAGGCGGCGGCGAGCTCCAGGGAGCTTAGGCCAGAGGTGCTGCGCTCAGCACCGTCTTTGCCGTGGCTTTCCATCAAGTGCAGGTCGATAACGGTAATGCCGAGTTCTTCGGCGATGTCATCGGAAAGGCCGGCCGAAGAGTCAGTAAGGACTCTAACTGCCACTAGACATCCGCCCCCGTGCCGCCGACGACCTTGGCACCCATGTTCCAGCCGTCGAAGTACCAGGCGGCATCATCGACGTTGTCAGCAGTAAAGTGCGGGGTCGCAGTCGGGTTATTGGTATCGAACTGCGGGCGTGCGGTCAGCTGCGACCAGTGGGTGTTCTTCAGACCCGACAGGATGCCGTACTGCTGGGTCTCTAAGTTCAGCAGGTGGCAGGTCAGCGCAGAAATCGCACCGCCGTGCGCCACGATAAGCACTGGGCCTTCATCCCATTCGTCATGCTCACGCATGAGTTCATCGATGACCGGACGGGCACGACGAGCCACATCCACGCGGGATTCGCCCTTCGGTGGTGCCCAGGTCGGGTCGTGGCGCCAGATAGCACGCGCGCCCGGGAATTCCTCGTCGACTTCCTGCGAGGAACGGCCCTGCCAATCGCCCAAATCGGTTTCGCGCAGGCGGGAATCAGTCGTGAAATCTAAGTCGAGAGCCTCAGCCACCACGCGTGCGGTTTCCGCAGCTCGCACCAGATCGGAGGCAACGATCTTGGTGATCTCCTTATCGTGAAGCAGACGTGCGGCAGCCTGGGCCTGCTCGTAGCCGACATCAGAAAGCTCAGTATCGATGTGGCCCTGCATGCGGCCCGTGGCGTTGTAGGTAGTCTGCCCGTGGCGGATAAGGATTAGGCGGCGGCTCATAACAAGATCAGTACTCCTCGTCCTCACCCGGGGCCTTGTCAGCCAGCGGAATCTCATCAATGGATTCCACCTCACGCGGGTTAACTTCTTCCGACCACTGGCCCGGACGCTCCGGCGGGTCGATGCCTTCAATCTCTAGGACTGGGCAGTCATGGTACAGGCGGTCCAGGCCGTAGAACTCACGCTGGTCGTTGCGCTGTACGTGTACCACAATCTGGCCGTAATCCAGCAGCACCCAGCGGTTTTCGCGGTTGCCCTCACGACGCAGCGGCTCGTGGCCTGCCTTGGTCAGCTCGTCTTCGACTTCTTCCACAATGGAGCCGACCTGACGCTCGTTGTCAGCAGAGGCCAAGACGAAGACCTCAGTGATAGCCAAGACGTCAGAGACGTCAATGGCGGCAATGTTGGTTGCCAGCTTCTCATCCGCTGCGCGCGCAGCGGTCTCGGCCATCGCGCGGGCCTGAGCAGAAATAGACAAAGGTAAAACCCTTCTTTATCGCTAACGTAGTCTTTTTATTTTGTCACGTTTGCCAAGCAAACACCTAGTTCCTCACCCCGTTTTACATGGGTTTATCGGAATCCGGTTGGTACAAGTTGTTCTTGGCAATGTATTGCACCACACCATCAGGCACCAGATACCACACTGGTTCACCCGCATTGGCGCGTGCACGGCAGTCCGTGGAAGAGATCGCCATGGCAGGAATCTCAATCAGTTCGATTTCCTTTTGGGCTTCCTCCGGCAACATATCCGTGCTCAGCACATAGCCCGGCCGGGTGACACCGACAAACTTGGCCATCTCCAGCATCTCTTCCCAGGAGTTCCAACTCATAATGGATGCCACGGAATCTGCACCGGTAATAAAGTACAACTCCGCATCCGGATAAAAATTCCGAATATCGCGCAGCGTGTCAATGGTATAGGTCGGCCCTTGCCTATCGATGTCCACACGAGAGACCGTAAAACGCGGATTCGACGCCGTGGCCACCACCGTCATCAAGTAACGATGCTCAGCTTCGGTGACCTGTTTGCCCTCCTTATGCCAGGGTTGCCCCGTCGGCACGAAGACGACAGTTTCCAGGTCGAAGCGATGGGCCACCTCACTGGCAGCCACCAGGTGGCCATTATGAATCGGATCAAAGGTTCCACCCATGATTCCGATGCGCTGCGAGTTAGTCATGCGCAGAGAGTATACCGGCCACCGCATCAATGACCACTACATCATTAGCCGTGGGCTCGCCCAAGAAATAGGACGCGTGCGTTTCCATCTTCGTCGCCAACGCATCACTGGCGGCCTGCAAGGAGAAATCACACACCACATCCCCGTCCAGGCAGTAATCCACGCGGCGCTCCGGTGGCAGCTCACCTTGCCAACTCCGCCACGGCAGCTGCCCAACCGGGTTGCCCATGGTGATCACCCCGGCCAGTTTGCCTTCCTGCGCCAACTGCTTTTCGATGCTCGCAGTCACCAGCGCACCCTGCGAATAACCCGCCAGCACATACTGCGGATTACATCCAGTCGACTGCTCGTACTCAGCCACCACCCGCGGCGCGCTTTCCACACCAGTACGCAAACTATCGACCACGCCGAGCGTTACCGAATACACCAGGTCACCTAAAGGATAGTCCCGCAGAATCTCCCCTAAACGCTGCAGCACCTGCAGCGGATTGAGGTTCTCACCTTCTTCAGCAATCGCTGGCAAGTCCATACTCGCCGGGTACTCTTCCGGATCGAGTGCGCGCACATACACATCATCCATCGTGCCCGGATGACGCTGCTCTACCTGGTGCAACAGCGCGGAGATATTCGGCCCCTCGTGCCCATTCGACGGCTGCGAAGCATCCGAATAACGCTGCGGACCAAAATACTCACCGTATTCTTCATTCTGATCCGAACCACGCGCCGCCAACACGACGACCGCCGGACATTCCTCCGGCGCCACACCAGCTAACGCCACCGGCACCATCACCGACGAGAACATCGCCACCGCAGCAGCACCAGCCACACCAGCACGAGACACACGAGAAAGCACAGAGTTCATCTTTTCAGTATGACACTGCACGGAGGCTTTCGCACGAGCTTGCCCTAGAAAACCACAAACGCGGTAAAGCCGTTTATGAGTTGGGCTTTACCGCGTGAAACTTAAGTGCGTGGGATTAAGGGCGGGTGTGACCGGTGCCCTGCAGGACCCACTTGCTGGAGGTCAGCTCGGGCAGGGCCATCGGGCCGCGGGCGTGCAGCTTCTGGGTGGAGATGCCGATTTCGGCACCCATGCCGTAGACCTCGCCGTCGGTGAATGCAGTCGATGCATTCAGCATGACGGCTGCGGCGTCGACTTCGTTGCCGAACTTCTGCAGTACGTCGGCATCCTGTGCAGCAATCGCCTCGGTGTGGCCAGTGCTGTACTCAGCAATGTGTGCGATAGCACCATCAACACCATCGACGACCTTGGCGCAGATGTCCATGGACAGGAACTCTTCGTGCCACTCTTCGTCGGTGGCCTCCACGACATCGGTGGCGCCGAGGGCTTCCAGTTCACTGACGACACCGTGGATGGTGACATCGGCATCCTGCAGGGCCTTGATGACGCGCAGCTTGTCGTCATCGGAAAGCGCGGAGTCCAGCAGGACTGCCTCAGTGGAGTTGCAGACCGAAGTACGGCGGGTCTTGCCGTTAATCACCATGTCGATGGCCTTGTCCAGATCCGCAGAAGCATCCACGTAGAAGTGGCAGTTACCGGTGCCGGTCTCAATGGCAGGCACGGTAGCGCCGGTGACTACGGCGTTGATCAGCTTCGCACCACCGCGCGGGATAACCACGTCGACCAGGCCGCGGGCGGTAATCAGGTCCTGCACGGAGTCGTGAGACTCGCACGGCAGCAGCTGGACGCCATCGCGGGAGAGCTCAAACTCATCCAGGGTGTCCTGCAGGATCCCCACCAGCTTGAGGTTGGAGTTACGTGCGGACTTCGAACCGCGCAGCAGCGGGACGTTACCGGACTTCAGGGCCAGGCCGAATGCGTCAACGGTGACGTTCGGGCGAGCCTCATAGACCATGCCCATCACGCCAAGCGGGACGCGGACCTGCTTCATCTGAATGCCATTGTCCATGTTGCGGCCCTGCAGAACCTCACCTACTGGGTCCTGCAGACCTGCGACCTGACGCAGGCCATCCGCGATGCCCTCGATGCGGTCAGCATCCAGGGACAGGCGGTCAATCAGAGAGTCGGACATGCCAGCTTCCTTGCCAGATTCGATGTCCTTCTTGTTTGCTTCCAGGATGTCATCGGTGTGCGCTACCAGGTTCTCAGCAGCGCGGCGCAGGATTTCGTTCTTGCGCGGGGTGGTCAGCTGGGCGAATACTGGCGCAACAGCCTTTGCAGCGCGCGCCTTGGACAGTACTTCTTCACGCTCAGTGTTAGTCATGACATCCCAGGTTACGTAAAGTTCCCAGAATTTTCAGAAATGCTTAGTAGCCACTTTCCAGGTCTACTTCCGTGGGCAGCTCTTCCCCGGCTTCCAATGCCTTCAGCACCGACGCAGCATGCTTTCCGATGCGCCTGCGCACCGAATACGGCGGGTTCGCCAGATGCGGCGTAATCAGCACATTCGGCATCTCCCACAACGGGTGGCCATCGGGAAGCGGCTCCGGGTCCGTGACATCCAGGCCCGCACCAGCAATCTCGCCGGCGTTGAGTGCCTCGACTAGAGCATCGGTATCAATGAGCGGACCACGGCCCACATTGATCACGACGGCGTGCTGCTGCATTGCTTTAAGAGCCGCATCATCAACGAGATGACGCGTCTCATCGGTTAGTGGTGCCAGCAGGACGAAGTAGTCCGCGGCCGGCCAGACCTTGTCAATGTCATCGAAAGTCACGACCTCATCAGCGCCGGGGACGTCCCTACCCGAGCGATTCACAGCAATGATGCGCGGGCCAAAGCCAGAGAGCATCTCAATCAAACGCTTACCGATGCCACCAGCACCCACAATCGCCACCGTGGAGTCCTCAAAGAGGAAGCTAGTGTGTTCTTCGACCTCATCGCGGTTATCCCAGCTCGTACCGACGCGCTTGTGCGCGTGCAGCTGCGCCAACAACAACGCAATCGTCGATTCGGCGACCGTGGAATCATAGACACCAGCGGCATTGGACCAGCGCACATCAGTCTCACGCATCAAATCCAGCAAGTGGTCGACGCCCGCAAAAGGCACCTGGACCAGCTGCACCGACTCGGGAAGAGTCTCTGGAAAATCCTCGGCCGCGCCGTTGAAGACGAGCACGTCGGCATCGGTAAGCTCAACCTGCTCATGGCCTGCCTCATCCAGGGCGTCTAAGGTCTCTTGCCACGGCTCGGGCAGCATCGCGTACTTCATTTAGTAGCCTGCCTCCGCATCGACCTGGGTCGGCATCTCCTCGCCTTTCTCCCAGGCAGCAGCGTTCGCGTTGAAGACTTCACCCATGTGGAACTGGGCAACGCCTGCCGATGCCGCCATGTGCGGGGTCATCGTGCAATTCGGCAGCTCGTAGAGCGGATGCCCGTCCGGCAGCGGCTCCGGGTCCATGACTTCCAGGCCCGCACCGGCAATCTCGCTGTTACGCAAGGCATCGACCAAATCATCGGTGACCACCGTGGAACCACGCCCGACGTTAATAAACAGCGCGGACGTCTTCATCTGTGCGAACTTCTGGGCATCGACCAGCTTGTCGGTTTCCTTGGTCAGCGGCAGGATGTTGACGATGACATCGGATTCCGACCAGATGTGCCCTGCTTTGTCCATGGCCACGGACTCATCCGCACCAGAGACATCGCGACCGGAACGATTGACCGCAGTGATGTGCACGCCAAACGGTTTGAGCAGCTTAATGAGCTGCTTACCGATGCCACCTGCACCCAAAATGGCCACCTTCTGCGGCTCGCGCTGGGTATAAATCCACTTCTGCGACTCATCGAGCTCATTCGCTACATCCCAGGTTGCCGCCAAAGCGAAAGCCTTGTGGTGATGAGCTTGGGAAAGCAACAGCCCTAAGGCAGCCTCAGCCACCGGCTTGGCGAAGGCACCTGCGGAATTGCACCACGGGATGCCATCGTCAGCAATGATGCCAGCATCGATGAGCTGATTAACTCCAGTAAAGCAGTGCTGCACCCACTGGATATTTTCGGTGCGCTGCGGAATCTTGCGCGGATTCGGCATGGTGTTGATAAACACCTCTGCGTCTTCCATGCGCTCGACCTGCTCGTGGCCGGCAGCGACGATGTCTTCGACCGTCGGCTCCCAGGCCTCAGGGCCCATGTAGAACTTCAACTGCACTCCTTTGCGCTTGAAACCGGTTTAGATACGGGAAGCGAAGTTGGACAGGTAGTCCGCGTGGACGACCGAACGCTGCTGGGAATCTGGCAGTTCGCTCATGTGCTTGCCCATAATCTCGCGCAGCTCGGAAGCGTTGAAGCGCACCTCACCTCGACCGATGGTCTCACTTTCTGGACCAATGATGTCGATGATTTCACCTTCGCGGAAGCTACCCATGACCTCGGTAATACCGACAGCCAGCAGGGAGTTGCCGCCGCGGGTAACCGCCTGCATCGCACCCTTGTCCAGGCGGACTGCGCCAGCGGTATCGGCGCAGTACAGTGCCCAGAACTTCCAAGCCGACAGACCGCGCTCCTCACGGGTGTGGAAGACGGTGCCCACGGAGGCATCGTTAAGCGCGGGGCCCATATTGGCAGTGTTCGTCAGCAGGACCGGAATGCCGCCACGGGTTGCCAGGCGGGCTGCAGAGACCTTGGTTGCCATGCCGCCGGTACCGACCTTGCCGCCGTCACCAGCAGCAACGCCCTTCAAGTCCTTACCGGAGCGAATCTCGGAGAGGAACTGAGCGTCTGGTTCTGCCGGGTTCTTGTCGTAGAGGCCATCGACGTCAGAGAAGAGGAAGAGCGCGTCGGCCTTGACCAGGTTGGCCACCAGTGCGGACAGGCGGTCGTTATCGCCGAAGTGCATCTCGGAGGTCGCCACGGCGTCGTTCTCATTGACGATCGGCACGGTGCGCATCTGGCGCAGGCGATCAATGGTGCGCTGGGCATTGCGGGCGCGGTCACGCACACCGGTATCACCGGCGGTCAGCAGAACCTGACCAATGGTACGCTCGTAGCGAGCAAAGGAACGACCCCACTCGTAAGCGAGGTGAACCTGGCCGACAGACGCAGCTGCCTGCTTAGTTGCCAGGTCGGTCGGGCGCTGGGTCAGGCCGAGTGGGCCCATACCGGCAGCCACTGCACCGGAAGAAACGATGATGACATCGGAGTAGCCCATGCGTGCGTGCACGGCATCAACGATGTGATCAATCTTTTCGCGAGAAACACGGTAGTCCTTGTCATCGGTCAGAGAGGAAGAACCAATTTTGACCACGACGCGCTTAGCGTCGGCAATCTGCTTGCGCAGATCGGATTCGAAGCCCGTGGCAATGGGGTTCTCTGCCTTCGGGGCTGGGAATGGGGTGTCCTTGGTCGGGCCTGCGAAAGGCTCGACGGGAAGCGGATAAGGGCTATTGTTCTGTGAATCAGAAGACATAAGCCCCCATCCTACCGACTTTCCGCGCTAAACTCTCCCGGTTGTTAACCTTGCCAACGATCGCGGTTAGCAGACTCGCGAGTGACCTCTTCATCACCGAAGTCGAACTCGTCGATAAGGCCACGGCGTGCCTGGGAGGCACGCTTACGCTCAGCTGCCGATGCACGCTGGTTGTTCTGCAGACGGGCATCGCGACCACGACCAGCCAGGGTCGGATCGCCACCGGCCATCGGCTCCCACTCGAAGGTAATACCACCGATAGTCACCGGGCAGCCTTCCTCAGCGCCCTGCTTGAACAGCTCTTCTTCGACACCGGCCTTGGCCAGGCGGTCTGCCAGGTAGCCGATGGCCTCTTCGTTTTCGAAGTCGGTCTGGGTAATCCAGCGGTCGATCTTGTCGCCTTCGACGATGTAACCGCCCTGGACCTGTGGGTCCTTCTTGACGGTGAAGTCTGCATAAGCACCAGCATGCTTCTTACGGCCCTGGCCCTGCGGGCGCAGCACCTTATCCTCGCGCTTGACCTTCGGCTGGGACTTGCGATGCTCGGTGACCATCTCGAACAGCTTGTACTTCAGCGGCTCCAAGCCCTGGCGTGCAGCAGCCGAGATAATAAAGACCGGCCAGCCGAACTGCTTTTCCAGGTCTTCCTTGACGAACTCTGCCAGCTCGCGTGCCTCAGGCACATCGGCCTTGTTCAGCACAATCACGCGTGGACGCTCGCGCAGGTCACCCAAACCAGTATCTTCCTGCAGGGCTTCCTGATACTGGGCCAGCTCGTTTTCGAGTGCCTCAATATCGGAGACCGGGTCGCGGCCCGGCTCAATCGAAGCAGTATCCACGATGTGGGCGAGCACCGCGGTGCGCTCGATGTGGCGCAGGAAATCCAGGCCTAAGCCCTTGCCTGCTGCGGCACCAGGAATCAGGCCCGGCACGTCCGCAATAGTGAAGGCGTCATTGCCCATGTCCACCACTCCGAGGTTCGGCTGCAGGGTGGTAAACGGGTAGTCGCCAATCTTCGGCTTAGCCGCAGAGAGCACGGAAATCAGCGAGGACTTACCTGCCGACGGGAAGCCAACCAGGCCGACATCGGCCATGGACTTCAGCTCGAGAACCAAGTCGTGGGCCTCGCCCGGCTCGCCTTGCAGTGCGAAGCCCGGAGCTTTGCGCTGTGCGGATGCCAGCGCCGCATTGCCCAGGCCACCAAAGCCGCCTTGGGCAGCAACGAAGCGCGTGCCCGGCGCGACCAGGTCAGCCAGGGTTTCGCCCTTTTCGTTGCGGACGACGGTGCCGGCGGGCACGGGAAGA
This sequence comes from Corynebacterium camporealensis, assembly GCF_000980815.1. Lineage (NCBI taxonomy): Bacteria > Bacillati > Actinomycetota > Actinomycetes > Mycobacteriales > Corynebacteriaceae > Corynebacterium > Corynebacterium camporealensis. Next base: position 1,852,137 of record NZ_CP011311.1, read on the forward strand.
ACCAGGTCCTCACCGCGGGCGCCATTGCGCATGTCACCGGCACCATTGCCGCCGCGCTGGGCCTTGATGTGCGGGCGGTAGTGGAAGTCCATCAGCGTGTGAATCTGATTGGAGACCTCCAGGATGATGTCACCACCGTGACCACCGTTGCCGCCATCGGGGCCGCCGAGGGGCTTGAACTTTTCGCGGTGGACCGACACACAGCCGTGCCCACCGTCGCCTGCCTGCAAGTGCAGCACGACGCGGTCAATAAAACGAGCCATGGTAGAAATTCCTCCGCAAAAATCTAAAACGTGAAGGCCCCAGTCTAGCAGCCTATTCGGCTTCCTCCGAAGCCTCGCGGGCCTCCTTCGCCGCACGGGCACGGCGCTTCCGGCGGTATTCGTTCCAGGCGACAATCAACAGCACCAACGCGATGACGATGAGTGCGGCGATCATCCACCAGGACAGCTTCGGTACCCAACCGCCATCGTCAAGTTCGTTGCCGAGGTACACGCGCTCTGCGTGTACCAGCAGGCGATCGGTGTTGATGCCATAAGGCGTACACGTAATCAACGTCAGGCGGTCTTCGCCTTCGACGTATTCGACCGCCTCGTAGTCATCCGGGGCGACGACCTCGCGGCCGGTGACCTTGTAGTGCAGCACCCGGCCCATGACTTCGATGCTGACAATTTCGCCATCTTTGAGCCGCGGCAAATTATCAAACATGGAGGCATCCACCATGCCGGTATGCGCTGACAACACTGCATTGTTGCCCTCGCCGCCTACAGGAAGGGAGGAGCCAAACATGTGCCCGGCGCCATCGTAAAGCACGTCTGGTGCCGTGGTGTGATAAACGGGCAGGTCAACCTCAATGGAAGGAATGCGCAGACGCGCAATCACACCGTGGGTCTCCGGCGCATCCAGGGTCTGCATGTAGCGCTCATAGCCTGGTGAACCTGGTAACGGCGGGTACGCGTGGTGGCCCTGGCCGGCCAGCCACTCGTTGTACTCCTCTGCCTCGCGCAGGTACTGCTCGCGCTGGCTCGGCGGGTCAATCTGGCGCACCGAATCCTCGTACAACTCTGCCTGTTTTTGCAGGTTGTAGTCGTTAATCTGCGTGGCGACGATCGGGTACAGCAGAAGCAGAATGCCGGCCAGAATCAGCCACAGTGAGCGCCGCCGCTTGCGCGGCGGACGCTGCACCTTCGTGGAATTAGCCATCAACCATCCTGGTTTCTCGATTACTGCTCGCTGGTCTGTGCAGCCAGCTCTTCGTCTTCCTCATTGCGATTGCGCAGGTAAGACCACAGTCCCAGGCCCAACACTAGCAGTGCAATAAGCAGCACCCAGACCAGAGTTTGCATACCGGTATCCGGCAGCAGGAAGCCCAGAGCCGCGCTCAGGCGGAACGCACCATAAGTATCTTCCGCGGTGAAGGTCGCACCCGCAGCCGTACCCGTGACTACCGCAGTACCGCGGTAGCTATAGGACTCATCGGTTGGGGCGTTAATCACCACATCGAAGGAACAGGTGCGCTCTTCACCCTTGGGCAACTCGCGACCATCGTTGAGGTTGCACACTTCAGCCGGGATAGTGCCGTTGTCATCGATGACATACTCGCCACCGGCGGCATCGCGGACCGTGTAGCCAGCCAGTTCCGGCTCGCGGATGCTGAACTCCCCGGCAAGAACTGCACCATTGTTTCGAACGGTGTAGTTAAAGCGCATGGTCTCTGCCTCATCAGGCAGCACCGCCGTATCAGCCACCGCACCGGTAACCGCACTAATCGGCGCACCTTCGATGTGCTTGTCCAACTCAAAGCCTGGGAAGGAGTTCTTCGCCACCAGGGTCCACGGCGGGCCCGAACGACTAGTGTCACTGGCGTTGCCCACTGGGTGCACACCGAAGTTCCAGAATGCCGCACCTAGGTGCCCATCCTCAGTGGCAGTCAGATTGCCCGCCGTCGAGTCGCCTAAGTTCGCACCAGCGCTTTCCACACTGGCGACAGCATTGATTTCTTCGGCGCCTTCCTCAGTATCTCCCGTCAGGATAGGACGCTCTTGGATGAAGCAATCGCGGTCGACTTCGATGTCGCGAAGCAGCTGCGTCTGGTTGGCAGTCAGGTTGAAGTCCGATCCACAGGTAGTACTGAAGTGGAACTGTCGTCCCTCACCAGCAGCACCTTCTGACGTCTTTTTGAAGCTGACATCCACCTTGGCGCGCAGGTGCATTGCCTCAGCAGCAATCGTCATCACAGGTGCACCATTAGCCGATACCAGCTCATCGCTGACGCTGAAGTCGTAAGAGTAGTTCTTGAGGTCCTGCCCCACCTGATCTGCCTTCAGGTCGACCAGCTTGGTATCCGGGTTGTCCTCTTCGGCGACACCGCCGACCCACTTACCGAAGGCCACGTAAGGCGTACGCGCACCATTGGTGACCTCCAACTGCGGGCGGGCAGCGAGTGCCGACGAATCATTCAAGTCCAAGGTGCAGTCCGCGCCCACCGGAAGCTGGACGACGCGGTTGCTAATTGGTGGGGCATCGTCAGCCACGGTCGCCGACGAGTATGCCTGACCAACAGTGAAGTTCTCAGTCAGGGTCGTGCCTTCTTCATCAGTACAACGGATGTTGAAGTTGTAGGAAGCATCCTCCGCACCAGCGATGTAGCCATCCTGCAACGCAGCCAAGCGAACCGGAACGGTGCGCTGGTCGAAGTTGTTGACGAAGTCATAGGACTCAACGTCATCTTCGGCACGTCCGACCTGCTTGGAAATCTCAGTTTCGTCAGCTTCCCAATCCAGCGCAGCTGGCTTGTTCTCCGGCTCCAGCTCCTGCATGGTGCACCATGCACCGGCAGGAATCTGAACAGTGTCACTGGTAAAGCGACGATCCGCATTGTCGAAGTTACCGTCCTCAGTAACCCCTACAGATCCTGGAAGGCCCACATTCGATAGCGAGTAGCCAACACCCTGGCACTGGTAAGCAAAGCGGAAGGAGGTATCTGCTTCCTGCAGCTTCTGCCATGCGTTGTCGCTGGCGTTGACCTTCTTCGTCATCTGCATCTGCGTGGGGACGAACTGGTAGTAGTTGGTCAGGTCCACGACGTTACCGTCGCCGCCGGAACCCACATTGTCATCCACGGTCATCTTCGGTGAAGTCGTCTCACCATCATCGAGATCCGTATCCGTGAATGCTGACTGGTCGTCACGACGCAACTGCCAAATAACCTGGTTCGGCTTCAGCAACGTCTCCAGCGTACGGCCAGACGGATCATCCTTCGTTAGGTCCAACTGACCAAACTGATCACCGGTGATGTCGCACTCAGCACCCACTGGCACGTTGGTAAACGTGGTCTGCGGTTACCCTCGAGTAGTGGACACCCGATTAGGACGGATACTGTGTCCGTCAGAGAGGATGTTCATTATGAGTCAAACACGCCGGAAGTACACCTCGGAGTATCGGGCGGAGGCAGCCAGGCTGGTCATTGAGACTGGTCGGCCGATTGCTCACGTTGCTGAGGAAATCGGAGTCAGCGCCGGTTTGTTGGGCAGGTGGGTCAAAAATGAGCGCGAACGCCAGGGAACCGTCGACGGGATGAGCCAGGCCGATCTACGTGCTGAGAACGCCAGGCTGCGCCGTGAGTTGGCTGAGGCTCGAATGGATAACGAGTTCTTGTCAAAAGCAACAGCCTTCTTCGCTGCGAAGCAACGACAGCGGAACGATTCGAACTAATGCAGCGGGAGAAGGCGAACTACAGCATCAAGCGCATGGCCAGGCTTTTGAAGGTATCTCGTTCTGGCTTCTATAAGTGGGTCTACAAGCAGTGGCAGCGCGATTGCGGCGAGGATAGGCGCCAGAACTACTTAGAGGCGCTGGACAAGCAGATTAAGAAGATTTGGGATGAATCAGATGAAGTCTACGGCTCACCACGGATCACTGCGGAACTAGCCGATTACGGCTTCTATCCTGACCGCAAAACGGTTGCCAAAAGGATGCGCCTGATGGGTATCGAAGGCATCTCGCCACGCAGGTTCGCTCCTGTCACGACCATCCAGTCCGAGCACGGGTCGAATCTTCCTGACCTGGTTAAGCGCCTGTTTGATGCTGGTGATATTAACCGGGTATGGCTATCGGATATTACCTATCTGCGCACCGGTGAAGGCTGGTTGTACCTGTGCGTTATCCGCGATGGGCATTCCCGCCGGGTACTGGGATAGGCGATGGATTCTGCTCAGACAACGGACTTGGTGGAACGTGCACTGCGCATGGCGCACACGCTGCGCGGTGAAGCACCTGATGGTCTGGTGTTTCACGCTGACCGTGGGTGCCAGTTCACCAGCACACAGATGTGGCAGGTTTGTCAGGAACTAGGGATTTCCCAATCTGTGGGCCGTACAGGGGTGTGCTTTGATAACGCGATGAGCGAGTCGTTTTGGTCCACGCTCAAGACCGAGTTCTATGACCGGTCAACGTGGGTCACCAGGGACCAGGCATGCAAGGCGGTGGCCTATTGGATTGAAGTGGTCTACAACCGGCGGCGCCGACACTCAGCCATCAGGATGATCCCACCCGTTACCTTCGAAAACCAGACCACCCAAGAAAAGACCCCAACTACCGCGGCCAATACTAAAGCCGCTTAACTACGTGTCCACGATTTGCGGGCAACCCCACCTGAATCGTTACCGCCAGAGGTAGTCAGTTTGTTCAAAACATTGCCGGTTTCAGTAGTAGCCACCGGCAAGGCCTCGCCTAGCGAGGTGTAGGTGCCATCTTCTTCAGCCTGGCAGAGGTAGAGCTCAAACTCTGCACCGTTCAGCGTGGAATCACCATTTGGGGAGGTCTTAGTGATGGTCAAATTGCCGAAAGTAGTCGAGGTCGGCTGATCGCCACCCTCAGGGTTATTCGGGTCCGGGCCATCGGTATTTACGAATGCACCATTCGGCAGCTCAATCGTCGCGGTGTTAGTAATCTGACCGTTCGCAGGAATCGAGTTCACAGTCGCGTTGAACTTAACGGTGACCTTCAGGTCCGGGTTGCCCTTACGTGCCTCCTGCAGCTTTTCACGACCTGCTTCACTGAAGTCCACCCTAAGGGTGTTGTCGTTGGTCGTGACGGTGTAATCGCCAACATCGAAGGACACTGCGCCGACTGGGCTTGTGGCGACCTCAACGCCTTCTGGCTTCAAGGTAAGTGCAGAAATCAACGGGTCAACAATATTGAAACGGGACAAGGTGCCTGCAGGAACCGGTGCGTTGATCGTGTAGGTCAAGTCCTCACCGAGGGTGACACCATTGTCATCAACCTGCTTAGAAGGAATGATTTGCTGGTTCTTCGGGTAGACGTCGCGAGTGTAAGTCCACTTGCCGTCACTATTCGCATACGGGAGCGCAATCAGAAAAGCAGGCGCTGTGGTGTAGCCCTGGTTATTACGCTCAGTAACGCGGTACAGACCAATAGGACCCTCGAAATTTGCTTCGCCGTTTGCATCGGTTTTAACTTCGACAGCATTTTCGACTGTTAGACCAGCAATTCCCGCTTGGTCCAGACCACCGAGTCGGCTCGCTTCAGCCTGACCAGCCTGAGTAGTCAGGTCCACGTCTGCCACACGTCCGATCTCAAACGTTGCACCCTCTAGCCTTGGCAAACCCGCTGCCTCATCGGCACTAGGTGGGTCACCAAGCTTCTTGTGGATATTCAGAGTGACGGTCGCATTCGGATCAATGCGGTCAGCGTTCTGAGTAGCGGATGGGGTGGTCTCAGCACCTACTTCCCCAGTAGGAGTAGGGGTTGCCTCCTGGCCGATGGCAACCCGGTGCCCATGATGGCGAGCGCGCTAGCGGTGATGACGCTGGCGATGCGAGAGTTGAAGAGAGGTCATAACCCGACCTTTTCCTTCCAAGCAGGGTTAGTGAAGGCCAATCAATAAGTCTTGTCAGCCTTCTCCAGTGTTAACTACGCGCTTAGCGTATAGCGATCTGCTCATGTTTGCAAGAGGAAATTTTCATACACCTTTTAACTTGTATGAATCTCAGGATTTTATTAGCCCAGCGCGTACAGCCTTGCAGTCAGTGAAAGACCAGGTTTTGTAAGGTTTGCATTGTATCGATAATTAAAATTCGCTTGTTGTTCTCAGTAAGTGAGATCCACCCACTAACAAGGGGAAATGCACGCGGGATAGACCTTTAATACTGATTGGGCATAGAAAAAGACCCAAGGACCAAAAGTCCTTGGGCCTTAGCAGAAGTTATTGCTTAGGCAGAAGCCTCAGCTGCGGCCTCCTGAGCCGGAACAATGTTGACGATGCGACGTGCGCGCTTGATGCCGAACTGCACGGAGCCGGACTTCAGAGCGAACAGGGTATCGTCGCCGCCGCGGCCGACGTTCTCACCCGGGTGGAACTTGGTGCCGCGCTGACGCACGATGATCTCGCCGGCCTTAACCTGCTGACCACCGAAGCGCTTAACGCCGAGGCGCTTGGACTCGGAGTCGCGACCGTTGCTGGAGCTGGAAGCACCCTTCTTGTGTGCCATGTGGTTTCCCTCCTTTAGGGATGAATCGAGCCGGTTAAGGCTTTACTTGATACCGGTGATCTTAATGACGGTCTGCGGCTGACGGTGGCCGAGGCGTCGCTTGTAACCAGTCTTGTTCTTGTACTTCAGGATGTCGATCTTCGGGCCCTTGCCGTGCTCGACGATCTCTGCGTTGACGGAGACGTTTTCCAGTTCGGAAGCCTTCGCCTTGACGGTTGCGCCATCGACGAGCAGAACCGGGGTGAGAGCTACGGCAGAGCCTGGCTCACCCTCGATCTTCTCGACCTTGACGAGGTCACCTTCAGCAACCTTGTACTGCTTGCCGCCGGTCTTGACGATCGCGTACATAGAGGGTTACCCCTTATCTAAACTCGCTGGGAAGCGGCGGGGTGCCACTTCCGTGTGGACAATGTGCAAATTGCGTTTAGGCCGGGTGCGGACACCGTCGCCGCGCCAGTTCATTCCGGCGCAGCGCATGCCTAACCAACGACTGTCAAAGACTACCCTGCAGACAGTGGAAAATACAAACCGCGCAAGGTTTTGCGGTTATTTCCGTCCCCGGCGTGTCACTCGACGACGCCCGCGTCCGCGGGAAGGCTTGCTTCCAGAGGACTTCGCATCGGCCTTAGGTTTCTGCTCAGCCTCCGCAGACTGCTGCTTGACCTGCTGCTTTGGCGCGGCATCGTGGCTGTCTGCCTTACGACGCACCGTCTTGCGCACCGCACGACGACGCCCATGCGAGTTCCGCACGGTCACCTTCGGCTTGCCGGTCTCCTTCTTGTCAGACTGCCGCTTGTCGGCCTTCGGCTTCGTGTCTTCTTGCTTCGCATCTTGCTGCGAAGCCTCGACCTTTGCCGCCTCCATCTTCGGCTTGGTCGTACGGCGCACGGCACGACGACGCTTGCGGCTGGTGCGCTGCACCTGCATTTCGGTGCGCTTCTCTTGCTTCTCCGCCGCTACGTCCTCAGCCTGCTGCTGTGGCGCGTCCTCGAAGTCGCTGCGCTGCGGACGGTGGTCCGAGCGGGAGTTGCCACGAGTCTTGCGCTTGCGGCGTGGAGAGGCCTCAAATTCAGCGACAGCCTCTTCGTAGGTCTGCTTCTGCTCTGGCTTCTCAGCCTTGGAATCCGCCTTGCGCTCGGACTTACGCTCCGCCTTCTTCTCGGGCTTATCGCCCTTCTTGGAAGGCTTATCGTCGTGCTGCTGCTTCTGCTCCTTACGGGAGCCCTTGGAGCTTGCTTTACGACGACGGCGGCGACGCGATGCCGGAGTCTCCTCAATCACGACATTGGCGACGAGCTCTTCCAGCTCCGCATCGGAGTCCTTCTTGGACTTCTTCTTGTCACCCTTGTCAGCATTGTCTGCCTTGTCGTGCTCAGACTTGTTCTGAGCACCCTGCCTTTCGTCCTCGGCGTCTTCGTGACGATGCATCGCCTTCGCCGCAGGGTGACCAGCTGGGTCCTGGTTCTTCTTCTTGGAACGGCGGGACTTGCGGTTGTCGTGGTCGTGCTCAGGCTCTTCATCCACCGGGTACTCGTGGACAATGAGACCACGGCCATGGCAGTGCTCACACTCAGTGGCAAAGGACTCGAGAAGGCCGGTTCCCAGGCGCTTACGGGTCATCTGTACCAAGCCGAGAGAGGTCACCTCAGAGACCTGGTGGCGCGTGCGGTCACGGCCCAAGGCTTCCTTAAGGCGGCGCAGGACCAGCTCCTGGTTTTCAGGCAGGACCATGTCGATGAAGTCGACGACAATCATGCCGCCCAGATCGCGCAGACGCATCTGGCGCACGATTTCCTCGGCTGCCTCCAAGTTGTTCTTGGTGACAGTTTCTTCCAGGTTGCCGCCTGAACCGGTGAACTTACCGGTGTTGACGTCAATGACGGTCATAGCTTCGGTGCGCTCGATAATCAGCGTGCCGCCAGACGGCAGCCAGACCTTGCGGCTGAGTGCCTTATGTAGCTGCTCATCGATGCGGTAGTTCTCAAACGCGTCCTGACCGCCGTGTTCGTTGCGCTGGTACTCGACAACGCGATCAGCCAGGTCCGGAGCCATGGAATCGACATAAGCGCGCACGGTGTTAAAGGAACGACGACCATCGACCACCAAGTGGGAGAAGTCTTCGTTGAAGAGGTCACGCACGACCTTGACCAGCAGGTCCGGCTCTTCGTAGAGAGTGACCGGCTTGGCGCCCTTAGAAGACTTTTCCTGCTCAGCACGCTGGGTGATGGCATCCCACTGCAGCTGCAGACGATTGACGTCGGAAGCAATGGCTTCCTCAGCCACGTTTTCGGCAGCGGTACGAATAATCGCACCACCCTTGTCGGATACGACGCGCTCCAGGATGTCCTTCAAACGCTTGCGCTCCGGCACGGGTAGCTTGCGCGAGATACCTGCGCTGCGACCACCTGGCACGTACACCAGGTAACGACCCGCCAGCGAAATCTGAGTACTCAGGCGTGCGCCCTTGTGGCCCAGCGGGTCCTTGGTGACCTGTACGAGTACCTGGTCGCCGGCCTTGAGCGCCTGCTCAATGCGACGGGAACGCCCGCCCAGACCGGCAGCACGCCAATCAACTTCACCGGCATAAAGCACGCCGTTGCGACCGGTTCCGATATCGATGAAGGCAGCCTCCATCGACGGAAGCACGTTCTGCACACGGCCCAAGTAGATGTTGCCAATAATCGACGCCTGGGACTCCGTGGTCACGAAGTGCTCGACCAGCAGATCGTCTTCCAGCACGCCGACCTGGGTAATCCAGCCGCCGCCATCGTTGCGCTTCTTATCGCGCACGACCATGGTGCGCTCCACCGATTCCCGGCGCGCTAAGAACTCAGCCTGGGAGACCAGATGCTTGCGCTGGTGTCCCTTCTCGCGCATTTCGCTGCGACGACGACGCTGCGCCTCAATACGAGTCGAGCCACGCACAGCCTTCGGCTCTTCAATCTGCTCGACGTCGTCCTGCTGCTCGGTATCGGTCTCAGCCTCTGCTCCCCGACCACGCGAGGTTCCACGGCTGCCGCGACGACGGCCCTTGCCAGATTCAGTCTCGCGCTTCGGCTGCGGCGTCGGTGCCTTAAAGATCGGTGCGAAGTCGTAGACCTCCGGCTCATCCTCTGGCATCGGAGTCACAACTGGGGCGTCGTCTTCTTCGAAGTCATCGCCTGCTTCGACGAGGGCCTCATGCAGCTTTTCGATGTCCATGGTGCCCAGGTCCTGCTCAACCTCAGGCTCGTCCTGCTCGTCGTCGTCATCGGCATCGTCAGCCGACGAATCAGCAGACTCCTCAGAGGACGACTTATCTTCTTCCTCTTCTTCGCGGCGTTCTTCGACTTCCTTTTCCACCTTTTCTTCGATTTGGTGGATTTCGTTGGCGACGTTCTTGCGGACGCGGTCGCGTAGCTTTTCGTCGGCTTCGACGATGTGGTTGAGCACCTTGTCAGCTTCCTCGGCGGTTACAGAGGATTGGGGTGCTTTCTTGATGTCTAACTCGGCGAATTGGGCGACGAGTTCTTTGGAGGCCAGTCCAATTTTCTTGGCCAGGGTATAGAGGCGAATTTTCTCGCCGATTTCCGAGCGGTCTAACTTGCTAATCAGTACCGCTGCGGCTTCTAGGTTTTCAGTTGTGTTGGTTGAGTCTTCGGGCTTTTTAGCCATCATGTGAGGAGTACTCCTACGTAGGTCTCGCGCAGTGTTCCCCGGGCGCAGGCACCTTGCTTTCCGATGCCGCCGCCGCACAGGGATTTCCTTATCCTGCGGAATTGCTTGTGTGCTCTATGAAGTTCTTACTGTCCACGCTTGGTGCGACAGTTCATCACCCATTGTGGCACATTTAAGCGGCTTCGAGTGCAGGTGCGATGTGTTAAGTTGATTTCATGACTCAGCCACCCGCACGTCGCCAAGAAGTAGGCAAAATGGTTGCCCACTACCGGCGCCGTAATGAGCCGACATTTGGCATATACGCGAGCATGTTCGTCCCGACTGCATTCGCGATTACCAGCCTGACTACGGGCGAGCCGATAATGTTTACCTTCGCGATGCTGAGCACGGTTTTGGCTCTTGTTATGGGGTTTTGGGTCTTTCGCAACTTTCCCGCCAACCTATCGCCAGAAATTACTGAGTATCGCTCTGGTGACTATCCCCTACTGGCCTACTGGTCACCGGTCATTGGCGCATTCATACCGATGTTAGCTGCTCCCTTCGCCGGCCAGTTCGACATTGAAGTCCCACCCACGATTGGGGCCGCAGTTGGTGGGGTCTACTTGGGCAGCGTGTTTGCTTTGGTGACGTGGATGCAGCATCGTCGTCCCTTTATGGTGGGTGCGCGCCGCTGCGCCAAGATTTTGGAAGACGGCTCGCTCGAAGGCATTACGAACGAACGCCTCGATGTCGCTGAAGAACACGAGCACATCCTTGCCGCACTCATCGCGGTCGGCGCTGTCGACGGCAATACGATACAGGCCAAGTGGCTACCTAGCATCATGGATGTCGACGAGGTCGAAGAACTACAGGAACCACTGGAAACACTGGCCAGCGCAAAGCTTACCGACGTCAACCGCACCGGTTTGTACCACAAACTTCCAACGTGGACACTCACCATCAAGCCCCTGGGCGTGCGGTGTTTGAATCAGCTGCGTAGCCGCTAAACGGAAGGTCTAAAACCACGAAACCCAGGCCGGGTGGGCCTGGGTGAGGTGTTTAAAACGCTGTGCTTTACAGGTTCGGAAACCAGATAGCGATCTCGCGCTCAGCGGACTCTGCAGAGTCAGAGCCGTGGACGATGTTCTCAGCAACGCTCAGTGCGAAGTCACCGCGGATGGTGCCCGGGGTGGCCTTGGAGACCGGGTCGGTGCCACCGGCCAGCTGACGCCATGCTTCGACGGCGCGCTCGCCCTCGACGATGCCAGCAACCAGCGGAGCAGAGGTGATGAAGTCAACCAACTCGCCGAAGAAAGGCTTGTCCTCGTGCTCGGCGTAGTGCTTCTTTGCGGTCTCCTCGTCGGCAACGCGCAGGTCCATAGCGGTCAGCTTCAGGCCCTTGCGCTCGATGCGAGAGATGATCTCGCCTACGTGGCCGTTCTTAACACCGTCTGGCTTGATGAGAATGAGTGTACGTTCAGTCATGTCAGCAATCGTACTAAAGAACTACGCCGTGCGCCCCTCAGGGGCGGGCTAGTTGCTGCACGACCTCTTCGGCACCTTCTTGATCCACATGGCGGAACCATAAACGCACCTGCTTAACTGCGGTTCCGTAGTGGCCCTGGTCCAGCAAGTCGCGGATGGTTTGGCGCTTCTTTTCATCCAGATCGGACAGCTCCAGCGGACGGTCGCGACCAGGGGTATCACCGCTGTGCGTACTAAAGCCCAGCACCAGGAACAGGCCTGCACCGATAATCGCTACTACCGGTAAGGCAGGCGAGCCCGTCCATGCACGCAACACTATTGCTGCGATGCAAAAGACGACGGCTGCTAGGAAGTAAAAGATGCGCATTGCTGTAAGTCTAGCGCAGCAGATCGCGCGCGGACTTCAGCGCAAGTGTGAGCAGGCCAGCCCACTGCGCACCATCATCCAAGAAGGGACGCGACAGCGGAATCACACGCTGTGCGGCCACGGTGCGCGGTTCGGTGTACTTCAACAGACCCTGCTCGCCGTGGCGACGGCCCATACCGGACTGCTTCCAGCCACCCATCGGGGCATCGAAGCTCGACCAGCCGGCAGCCCAGCCTTCGTTGATGTTCACGGTTCCCGCTTCCAGCTGCGAGGCTAGCTTGCGGGCAGTGGATTCCTTACCGAAGACCGACGCATTCAGACCATACTCGGTGTCATTGGCACGACGCACAGCTTCCTCATCGCTGTCGACGACCTCAATGAAGACCACCGGACCGAAGGCCTCTTGGCGGTAGAAGTCGGCGTCCTCCGGGACATCGCTAAGTACCGTCGGCGCGTAGAAGGCCGGGCCGAGCTCTGGCAACGGCTTGCCACCGGTGAGTACCTTCGCTCCCTTAGCCACGGCATCCTGGACCAACTCGTCGACTTTGTTCATGTGCTCTGGCGAAATCAGCGAGCCCATATCGGTCTGCCAGTCGTTGTCGCCAGCAATCTGCATGGCTTCGACGGCGCTGCGGAATGCCGGAATGAACTGGTCGGCCACATCGCGGTGAACATACATGCGCTCAATGGAAATGCACAGCTGACCAGAGTTGGCAAAGCAGGCCTCACGCACAGAATCAACGATGTCGGAAGGCTTGGCATCGTGGGTAATAATCAGCGGGTTCTTGCCACCCAGCTCACCGGAAAAGCCGACGAGACGCTCCGCAGCCTGCGCGGCGAGCTTCTTTCCGGTCTCGGTAGAGCCAGTGAACATGACGTAATCAGCATTCTTTACGATGCCCTGGCCTACCTCCGTGCCCTTACCCGGCAGGATCTGCAGCACCTCACGCGGCAGACCGGCCTCGTACATCAACTCCGCACCCAGCAGCGGGGTCAACGGGGTCTGCAGGTCAGGTTTAAGAACAACGGCATTGCCTGCCATCAGCGCTGGAATCGCATCCGCAATAGAAAGCGCCAGCGGGTAATTCCAGGGGCTAATAATGCCGACGACACCAATCGGGTCGCGCTCGACCTCAGTCTTGGTCACCAGCGGGAAAGCACCGCGCACGCGCTTAGTCTTAAGCAATTCCTTCGCGCCATAACCGTAGTGGCGGGATGCTAATGCCGAATCCAAGACCTCGGCGAATGCAGAAGCACGGTTCTTACCGGTTTCTGCCTGCAGCTGGTCGAGCACCTCGGCCTGCTTTTCTAGCACCAGGTCGTGGTAGCGCAGCATAATCTTCCTGCGCTCTTTCATGCTGGTTTCTGCCCATTGCTTTTGGGCGCTACGTGCGCGTTCGATGGCCGCGACGGTATCGGCCTCGTCATAAATACGCACGCTGTCAATGACTTCCCCGGTGACGGGGTTGGTAACGTCGTGCTGTGGTTCGTTAATTGTGGTGGTCATGCCACCCCAGGATACGTAAATCCCACTCGCGCTGCGAAGGTCTAGAGTTTGGGTTACTTTATAGCGGCCCATTGTTTGCTCTACTATCTTTCAAGGAATACTTAATGCGTTCTTCCCGGATTCTGGCCGCTGTTACCGCCACCACCCTTGCTACTGGCATGGGTATGGCCACCGCTTCTGCTGAGACCGGCGATGTCACCCAGCCCATCCTGCAGCCCGGAACCGATGCCAGCCAGCTGCTGCTTTCCTGGTACACCGAGGACCTGCGCATCGGTCAAGAAGAAGCCATCATTGCTCCCACCGAGGAGATGAACGGTGAAGAATTCCCGGAGGATGCACTAACTATCGCTTCCGATCGTTCGCTCGCCGTCGGTGCGTATTCCAATAAGGTTGAGTTGAATGATTTGCGGCCAGAAACCTCCTATACCTACCAGGTTGGTTCCGATAAGTTCGGTTGGTCTAAGCCGCAGACCTTCAACACGGGCACTGCTGGCGATGAGTGGAACTTCCTCTTCTACGGCGACCCGCAGCTGGGTTCCTCTGGGGATTTAGCCGCTGATACCCAGACCTGGCAGCAGACCGTCACTACCTCCACGCAGGCACATCCGAACTCGTTGTTCTTACTCTCTGCTGGCGACCAGGTCGAAGCAGGCGTGCAGCACCACCACGATGCATTCAAGTCCGCACCGGAGCTCGGCCAGTTCCCCACTGCCACGCTGATGGGCAACCACGACGTGCTCAACCCGGCGATGTATTACAACAACTACGCCTTCCCGAACCTGGAGGACGGCAACTACTTCTTCGAGCGCAACAATGCGCTCATCATCGCGCTGGATTCCAACTTCACCAACAGCTTTTCGGTGAAGAAGCACATCGATTACGTCAATCGCGTCGTCGAAGGACACGGTGGCGACAAGGACTGGATCATCACCACCTTCCACCACTCCCCGTACTCCCAGGCAGGCCACAACGATGACTTCAACATCGAGCGCCTGCGCAACGAGTTAACACCCGCGCTTTCCGATGCCGGCGTCGACGCCGTCCTCGGCGGCCACGACCACATCTACACCCGCTCCCACCTCATGGAGGGAACCACCCCGGTTATTCCGGAGAATGACCCCGAATACGAACCGCAGGCTGGCGATGTCCTCTATCCCGAGGAAGGCCAAACCCTCTACCTGGTGGCCAACTCCTCGTCCGCCTCGAAGTTCTACGGCTTTTCCGCCTACGACGAGGAAGCCACCGAAGAAACCGGCGACGAGTGGACTGCGGTGTGGAACCAGGATGAAACCCCGGACTACACCAACGTGGAGGTCTCCCCGACCGAACTGACCTTTAGCACCTACAACGTCGATAGCGGTGACCTTGTCGACGAAGTCACCCTGTCCAAAAACTAGCGAAAGGCCCGCCGAAGCGGGCCTTTCCTATTCGCCACGAGGGAGGCTTTAGCCTTCCCTCGCGAGAGGTGTTAATCCTCTTGCGCGTTGAGGTGCTGGGTCGTCAGCAGGCCGCGTTGCATGCGGGCGACTAGGTTGCTGCGCATGTAGGCGGCGAGGAACCACAGGGCGCAGAAGATGATCATGATGGCGGCAACGCCCCAGTGGACCATGAAGCCTAAGATGATGCCTAAGATTTGGACGACGATGATGGCGGTGAGTGCCCAGCGCTGGCTGACGAAGATCAGCATGCCCAGGTGGAAGACAATCAAGGCGATGACGACGCCGTAGTTGAAGGGGACCCAGAGTTCGCCATCGTAAAGCTTGTTGAGCACCGGCAAAGCCAGGACCAGGGTGATTGATTCCATGATGAGGGAGCTGGCAATCACCATGCCGTTGAAGCTTTTCAGCGGGTCTTTGGCGGGCTTGCCGCCCATGCCGAGCGGTCCAATTTCATTTTCTGGGACCTGCTTGCTCATGCAGGCTCCTTTCCAAACATCGTGCGGGCGTCGCCGGCGGTGACCACCGAACCAGTGATGACGATACCGGAGCCGGACTGGATCTCCGCATCCTCGGCCAACTCGACGGCCTGGGCGTAGGCGCCAGGCAGGTCATCGGCGACGTAGACGCGTTCTTCGCCGAAGATTTCGCGGGCGAGTTCGGCCAGCTCATAGGCATCCATGGCGCGCGGCGAGGAGTTCTGCGTGACGACGATGTCGCTCAAGTGATCCTCGAGTGCAGTGAGTACCCCCGCGGCATCCTTGTCCGCGAAGACAGAGACAACACCAATGAGCCGTGCGAAGTCGAAGTCGCGTTCCAGGGCGGCACCCAGAGCGCGGGCGCCATGCGGGTTGTGGGCGGCATCGATAAACGTCGTCGGCGAGGTGCGCACACGTTCCAAACGGCCGGGGCTGCGGGTTTCGTTGAAACCGTTGCGGACACTGGCAATGTCGAGTGGGTGGCCGCTGGAGGCGCCGAAGAAAGCCTCGACGGCAGCCAGAGCCACCGCGGCATTGCGGGCTTGGTGTTCACCGTGCAGCGGAATGAAGATGTCTTCGTACATTCCGCCCAGGCCTTGAATATTGACCTGCTGGCCACCCACGGCCAGGCGGGATTCCACGGCGGCGAACTCGGCACCCGCGCGGGCGACACCGGCATCAACATCGACGGCGCGCTGCAGGACGACCTTCATCGCTTCCGGGTCCTGCTCAGCGATGACGACGATGTTCTCATTCGGGGTAACCGGATCGTCTTTGTCGCTGCGCTCTTTGATGATGCCGGCTTTTTCGCCTGCAATCTCCGTCAGCGTATCGCCGAGGTAGTCCGTGTGGTCTAAGCCAATCGGGGTAATCACGGCGACGTCGGCGTTGACGACGTTGGTGGCATCCCAAGTGCCGCCCATGCCGACTTCGACGACAGCGACATCGATAGGTGCATCGGCAAATGCCGCATAGGAAATCGCGACGAGCACCTCAAACTTGGACATCGGTACGTCACTTTGGGCGTCGACCATTTCCACGTAGGGGCGGATTTCTTCCCAAATGCGCACGTAATCGCGCGGGTGGATGGGCTTGCCATCGATACCGATGCGCTCAGTGACGCGCTGCAGGTGCGGGCTGGTGACCAGACCAACGCGGCGGTGGAAGGAACGCAGCAGCGAATCAACCATGCGCGCAGTCGAGGACTTGCCGTTGGTACCGGCGATCTGGATGACATCGAAGGAACGCTCCGGGTGACCGAGCAGGTCCATAAGCTTTTCGATGCGCTCTAGCGACGGATCCAGCTTCGTCTCCGGCCAGCGCTGGTTTAACTCCGCTTCTACTTCAGCGAGTGCGCGCAGTTCCTCCGGGCTGACCTCTTCGGGTTCCGGGTCCTGGTAATCTTGCGCGCTGCCCAAGTTCAGCGTGAGACCAGAGTCCGTGATTTCAACCGGACCGCCGTCGGTGCCCTCTTTAAGAGCGTCGACGATTTCGATGTCCTGATCGTGGTCCTGGTCTGGTGCCTGGTCGGCCGGGTTGGCTTCGCTGTTGCTGCGATTTTCTGCCACTACTGCAGTGCCTCCAAACGTGCGCTAATGCGCTCGACTTCTTCTTGTGCGACCTGCTGGCGGGTGCGGATCTTCTCCACGACCTGCTCTGGGGCCTTGGACAAGAAGTTCTCGTTGTTCAGCTTCTTGCCGGTCTGCTCGAGTTCCTTGTTGGCCTTGGCCAGGTCCTTTTCTAGGCGCTTGCGCTCGGCAGCGACGTCGACAGCGCCGGAGGTATCCAGCTCGATGGTGACGGTGCCCTGGCTCAGACGGACCTCGAGTGCGGCAGAAGCGTTGAAGCCTTCTTCCGGCTCGGTGGTATTGGCCAGGTTGCGGACCAGTTCTTCCTGGTCGGCCAGGTCGACAGCGGCGAAGTCCAGGCGACCTGGGACCTTCTGGGAAGGCTTGACACCCTGGTCGGCGCGGAAGCGGCGCAGCTCGGTAATGAGCTTGTCGGCATCGGAGATGCGACGTGCGGCGACCTCGTCGGTGGTAGCACCACCGTTGGTATCCGCAGCGGTCGGCCACGGTGCAACGACGATGGTCTCACCACCGGTCAGGGCCTTCCACAGAACCTCGGTGACGAAAGGCATGGTCGGGTGCAGCAGGCGCAGCACGACGTCCAGGACGCGGCCCAGCACGATCTGGGTGTTGCGACCCTGTGCGGACTCGCCCTCGCGTGGGATCTGAGTCTTGGCAATCTCGACGTACCAGTCACACAGCTCATCCCAGGCGAAGTGGTAGAGCAGCTCGTTGGCCTTAGCGAACTGGTAATCATCCAGGTACTTATCCACCTGGACGCGGACTTCTTCGGCGCGGTCGAGGATCCAGCGGTCGGCGTCGGTAAGCTCATCGCGGTTCGGCAGCTCCGCCACACCGGCACCGTTCATGAGCGCGAACTTAGTGGCGTTAAAGAGCTTGGTGGCGAAGTTACGGGACGCTGCCGCAGCATCGCTGCCCAGTGGCAGGTCCACACCCGGGTTGGCGCCGCGAGCCAGGGTAAAGCGCAGTGCGTCGGCACCGTAGTCGCGGACCCAATCCATTGGGTCGATGCCGTTGCCCAGGGACTTCGACATCTTGCGGCCCTGCTCGTCGCGAACCAGGCCGTGCAGGTAGAGGTCGTGGAAAGGAATCTGCGGACGGCCTTCCGGGCCCTTGCCGAGCAGTTCTGGGGTCTGGGTACCGGCAAAGGTACCAAACATCATCATGCGGGCGACCCAGAAAAACAGGATGTCGTAGGCGGTGACCAGCACGTTGGTTGGGTAGAACTTCTCCAGGTCCGGAGTCTTTTCCGGCCAGCCCAGGGTGGAAAATGGCCACAGTGCGGAGCTAAACCAGGTATCCAGCACGTCCGGGTCCTGGGTCCAGCCCTCCCCTTCCGGCGGGGTGTCATCCGGGCCCAGGCACACAACTTCGTCGTTCGGGCCGTACCAGATCGGAATACGGTGGCCCCACCACAGCTGACGCGAGATGCACCAGTCGTGCATGTCATCGACCCAGTCGAAGTAGCGCGGCTCCAGGGAAGTCGGGTGGATGGTGGTATCGCCCTTGCGCACGGCATCGCCAGACATCTCGGCCATCTTCTTTACATCGACGAACCACTGCAGCGACAGGCGCGGCTCAATCGGCTCGCCGGAACGCTCCGAGTGACCCACGGAGTGCACGTAAGGGCGGATTTCCTTGACGATACGACCCTGCTCCGCCAGTGCCTCGCGCACCTTAACGCGGGCATCCTCGCGGGTCAGGCCATCGAACTCAGTACCGGTATTCGCGATGTGACCCGTCTTGTCCATCACGGTCGGCATATCCAGGTCATGGCGGGTGCCCATGGCGTAGTCGTTCGGGTCGTGTGCCGGGGTGATCTTCACCGCGCCGGTACCGAACTCCGGGTCGACGTAGTCATCGGCAATCACCTTCAGCGTCAGGTCATCGCGCAGCGGGTGCGGGAATTCCTTGCCCACCAGGTCCTGGTAGCGCTCATCGTCCGGGTGCACAGCAATGGCGACGTCGCCCAGCATGGTCTCGACACGAGTGGTAGCCACAATCAGGTGCGGCTCATCATCATTGAGCGAGCCATAGCGAATAGAAACCAGCTCGCCTTCAACGTCCTTGTAGACAACCTCGATGTCCGAGACAGCAGTCTCCAGCACCGGGGACCAGTTGACCAGGCGGTTGGCGCGGTAGATGAGGCCGGCATCGTAAAGCTGCTTAAAGATGGTCTGCACGGCGCGCGACAGGCCATCGTCAAGCGTGAAGCGCTCGCGGGACCAGTCAACAGAGTCACCGATGGCACGCATCTGGTTCTGGATGGTGCCGCCGTACTCGTCCTTCCACTCCCAGACCTTGTCGATGAACTCCTCGCGCTCATAATCCCAGCGCTTCTTGCCCTCAGTCTCCTGCAGGCGCGCCTCGACCTTGGTCTGGGTCGCAATACCAGCGTGGTCCGCACCCGGCAGCCACAGGGTGGCATAGCCTTGCATGCGCTTGCGGCGAATGATGTTGTCAATGAGCGTATGGTCCAGCGCGTGGCCCATGTGCAGTTGGCCCGTCACGTTCGGCGGCGGCAGCACAATCGAAAAAGCCGGGGCGTCACTGGCAGCATCCGGGGTGAAGAGGCCAGCTTCCACCCATCCTTCGTAGATGTCCTTTTCCACCGTTTGCGGTTCCCAGGACTTCGGCAGCGCATCAGCGCGGTTAGTGCCTACCAGTTGCTTATCGTATTGCTCACTATTTCGCTCAGTCACCCGGATGATTCTACCTTGTCCGTCAACTGCGCTTTTACCCCCATTCGTGAAATGCATCAACAACGATAGAACACACTGGCTAATCTAATTCCCATGTCTGCTCAACCCACTTCCACCCCGGCGCGCCTGCGGACCCGTTACTTCGCGCGCGCCGCGGCCGACAACACTCCTTTTTCTTGCCTGACCAGCTACGACTGCATGACCGCAGCGCTTTTCGATGACGCCGGGGTCGACCTGTTGCTCGTCGGCGATTCCTTAGCCAACGTCGTGCTCGGCCGCGAGACGACCCTGTCGCTGACTGTCGACGAAATGATTCCGCTCGCCCGCGCCGTCGTGGACGCTACGAATCGCGCCTTCGTGGTCATGGACCTGCCCTTTGGTTCCTATGAGGCGTCCCCGGAACAAGCCCTGGCGACTGCGGTGCGCGTGATGAAAGAAACCGGCGTGCAGGCCGTCAAGGTCGAAGGTGGCGCGGAAATGGCCCCCACCGTGCAAAAGCTTGTCGATGCCGGCATCCCCGTCTGCGGCCACATCGGCTTTACCCCGCAATCTGTCCACGGGCTGGGTGGCTTCGTCGTCCAAGGCCGCGGCGAGAAAGCCCAACGCCTGCTTGACGATGCCCTCGCCCTCCAGCAAGCAGGAGCCTTCGCCTGCGTCATCGAGATGGTGCCTGCCGACGTCGCCGCGCACGTCACCGCCGAGACCGAGATGCCCATCATCGGCATTGGTGCGGGCAACCAGTGCGATGGCCAAATCCTCGTCTGGACCGACGCACTCGGCCTGGGCACCGGTCGCTCCCCGCGCTTTGTGCGCCGCTACGCCAACCTCGCTGAGACCATCACCGCCGCCGCCCGCGACTACGTCGAGGATGTATCCTCCCGCGAGTTCCCCAGCGCCGAAGAAAGCTTCGAGGACTAGCCCATGCAGGTTATAAAGACGATCGCCGAGCTTCGTTCGTTTCGTGCCGAGACTTCTGGCTCGGTGGGATTTGTGCCCACGATGGGTGCGCTCCACAACGGGCATGCCTCACTCGTCGATGCCGCACGCAAAGACAACGACACCTTGGTTGTTTCGGTATTTACCAATCCCCTGCAGTTCACCAACTTGGGCGATTGCGACGACTACCGCAACTACCCGCGTCAGCTCGATGCCGACTGCGAACTGCTGGAAGCGCACGGCGCCGATGCCGTCTTCGCTCCCTCGGTCGAAGAAATGTATCCCGGCGGCGTATCGGAGATTTGGGTGCGCACCGGCGAGATGGGCACCGTGCTTGAAGGCGCGAGCCGCCCCGGCCACTTCGATGGCGTCGCGACTGTGGTGACCAAGCTGTTTAACTTGGTCCAGCCCGACCGCGCCTACTTTGGCGCCAAGGACGCCCAACAGGTCGCCATCCTGCGCCGCTGCGTGGCGGATTTGAACCTGCCGGTCGAAATCGTCGCCCTGCCCATCGTGCGCGCAGCCGATGGTGTCGCGGAATCCTCCCGCAACCAACGCCTGAGTGCTACCGACCGCGAGCACGCCACGGCGCTCTCCCGCACGCTGTTCAAGCTCCGCGACGGCGAGTTTTCTTCTGCTGCCGAGGCGCGCGAGTACCTCGCTGCCCAGCCGGGCGTCACCGTCGACTACTTGGTCACCGTGGACCCGGCAACACTTCAAGACACCGAAAACCGGCCCGCGCTTGCCTTAGTGGCAGCACACGTCGGACCGGTTCGACTTATCGATGGCGTCGAGATTTAACGCAGCAGGTGCTTAACCGCCTCGCGCTCTTCGCGTAGCTCCTGCACGGAGGCCTCGATGCGCTCGCGCTGGAAGTCATTAAGCTCCAGGCCCTGGACGATTTCCCACTCGCCGTTGCGAGCAACCGTCGGGAAGCCGCAGATGAGGCCTTCGTCGACGCCGTAGGAGCCATCGGAAGGCACGGCAGCGGTACGCCAATCCTCGGTGCCGTTGAACCAATCGCGCATGTGGTCCACAGCCGCCGAGGCTGCCGATGCCGCCGAGGAGCTACCGCGGACCTGAATGATCTCCGCACCGCGCTTAGCCACGCGCGGAATCATTTCTTCGGTGTACCACTTCTCATCGAAGTCAACGTTGGTAAAGCTCAAGTCCGGGAACTGGCTTGCTGAGTGGTTACCCCACACCGCAACCTTGGTGAACTCATCAGTCTGCTTACCGGTGTGCTTAGCCAGCTGGCTCAGCGTGCGGTTGTGGTCAAGACGCATCAGGGCGTTGAACTGGCTCGGCTTCAGATCCGGCGCATTGTTCGCCGCAATCAGGGCGTTGGTGTTCGCTGGGTTGCCGACGACGAGGACACGGACGTTGCGGGCGGCGACATCGTTAAGCGCCTTGCCCTGCTCAGTGAAGATAGCGCCGTTGGCCTCGAGCAGATCGGAGCGCTCCATGCCCTTGGTGCGCGGCTTGGAACCGACCAGGAAGGCAGCCTGGGTGCTGGCAAAGCCCTTCGCCGGGTCATCAGTGATGGTGATTTCGCGCAGCAGCGGCAGCGCGGAGTCCTCCAACTCCATCGCCACGCCCTGAGCGGCCTCGACCGCATCCGGAATCTCCAACAGCTGAAGTTCTACCGGGGTCTCCGGTCCGAAAACATCTCCTGCAGCGATGCGCCACAGCAGTGAATAAGCGATATTGCCGGCAGCGCCGGTGACGGTGACTTTGATGGGTTGTGCCATGTCGGGCCTCCTCAAAAGAAAAAGTGGATCCACTTCCACAGGCTAGTCCTCATTCCCCCCTTCTCGCTTGCCTGCGCTCCCCTCATTCGGAGGGACGGGCGCGGAAATTGATACAAAAATTACCCCCGTTAGGCGGGCAATCTGCCCTAAACCGGTTGAAGACGGCAGTTTTTGGGCATCATGGATAGGAGGAATAAATAAAGGTTTGTTTACTGCGAAAACCTCAGCCCGCTACGAGAAAAGGATCGCCTCAGCATGAGCCAAGATGCCATCGACCAGGTTATCGATATCGCTATCGAGCACTTTTCTCGCGACGGCTATTCCGATACCAAGCTAGAGGCCATCTCCCGTGAATCCGGCATGTCCAAGCGCATGATTCACTACCACTTTGGCGACAAGAAGGGCCTCTACCAGCAGGCTCTGGCCCGGGCTGCCTCACAGCTGAACCCGGAGGTCGAAAACCTCGAGTTGGATTCCGCCGTTCCGGTGGAAGGCGTGCGCCAGTTAGTCGACTGGATTTTCCAGCAGCACATCAACCACCCCACCGCGCTGCGGATGATGAGTATGGAAACCAGCCAGCGCGTGCTGGGTTCTTCGCACCAGGCTGTCGTCGATGTCTCGGCGCTGTCTTTGCACCTAGACCGCTTGCTCATGCACGGTCAGGATTCTGGTGCTTTCCGCCCCGGTATTTCCGCCAACGACATCTTCATGCTGATTTCTTCGTTGACTTCCTATCGCCTCAACAACCAGGCGATGATGGAAAACCTGTTGGGCGTGGACATGCTTAACGATGCCAACACCACCGGCATCCACCGCCTTATCGTCGACACCGTCCTGGCTTTCCTGACGGCGAATATCCCCGATTCCGGCCACAAGTCTTATCTGACTTCTGACCGCTTTAATACGGAGGAAGGCGATGCCGCCTCCCCCCAGGACATCTACGACATCTAGGCCGATTCTTTAACTTCGTCGGCGTAGACGAACTCCGGCTCGCCGCCATTGACCGTGTCTGCGGTGATGTGGACCGAGGAGATGTCCTCGCGGTCTGGCAGGTCGTACATGATTGGAACGAGCAGTTCCTCCATGATCGCGCGCAGGCCACGCGCACCGGTCTGGCGCTCTAGTGCCAGGTCCGCAATGGCTTCCAGGGCCTCGGTATCGAATTCCAGGCCCGCGTTATCCATTTCAAACAGGCGCTGGTACTGCTTGACCAGGGAGTTGCGCGGCTCGGTAAGCACCTTGACCAGCGAATCGCGGTCGAGGTTATCCACGGTTGCCACGACTGGCAGACGGCCAATGAATTCTGGAATCAGACCGAACTTCACCAGGTCCTCCGGGCGTACCTGGGAGAAGAGGTCGACCTGGTTGCGGTCGTCTTCGGTTTCCAGCTTCGCGCCGAAGCCTACGCCCTTCTTGCCGACGCGCTCAGCAATCACCTTGTCCAGACCCGCAAACGCACCTGCCACGATGAACAGGATGTTAGAGGTATCTAGCTGGATGAACTCCTGGTTCGGGTGCTTGCGGCCACCCTGCGGCGGAATGGCAGCGACAGTGCCTTCCAGAATCTTCAGCAGGGCCTGCTGCACGCCCTCGCCGGAGACGTCGCGAGTAATCGACGGGTTTTCCGACTTCCGCGAAATCTTGTCGACCTCATCGACATA
This sequence comes from Corynebacterium camporealensis, assembly GCF_000980815.1. Classification (NCBI taxonomy): domain Bacteria; kingdom Bacillati; phylum Actinomycetota; class Actinomycetes; order Mycobacteriales; family Corynebacteriaceae; genus Corynebacterium; species Corynebacterium camporealensis. The sequence goes on from NZ_CP011311.1 coordinate 1,876,198, forward strand.
AATGATGCCGCGCTGCGCGCGCTCCACATCAAAGTCAGAGGCCTGCAGCAGCTTCAGCAGAATGTTCTCGACGTCCTCGCCGACGTAGCCGGCCTCCGTCAGGCTGGTCGCGTCAGCGATGGCGAAAGGCACATCTAGCATGCGGGCCAGTGTCTGGGCCAGGTAGGTCTTACCCGAGCCCGTCGGGCCCAGCATCAGGATGTTGGACTTAGCGATTTCTACATCGTCATCCTTCTTACGCTTCCCGGACTCTTCTACCTTCATGCGCTTGTAGTGATTGTAGACCGCCACTGCGAGCACGCGCTTGGCCTTGTCTTGGCCAATGACGTAGTTATCCAGTAAAGCCGAGATTTCCGAAGGACGCGGCAGGCGTACCTCGGATTCCTGCTCGGCGTTGTCTTGGGAGTTACCGAGCTCCTCTTCGATGATTTCGTTGCACAGCTCGATGCACTCATCGCAGATGTACACACCGCCACCAGCGATGAGCTTTTTCACCTGCTTCTGGCTCTTGCCACAGAAGGAACACTTCAGAAGATCAGCGCTTTCTTGCATACGTGCCATTCGGGTCTTTCACTCGGGAGTAATAAGCCCGCCAGATCCGGCGGGCTGGGACTAGTTCCACCTTAGTAAATCAACCCGACACGACCCATATTTGTTCCCGCGTGGCGATGGCCCGCCTCGCCTTACAGCGACGCGGGCCATCGGTCACAGGCACACCGTTTAACGGAAGGTAGCGAACTTGCGCACCACCCAGCGCGAGAGCAGCAGCATAACGATGCCCAGGACAATCGAGCCCACACCCAGCGAGATAAAGAAAGTGTTTTCCTCTCCTGCGTCTTCTGGGTTGTAGAAACTAGCCAGCGAACCAGCTAGCGAAGTACCCATCGATACGGCCATCATCCACACGGCCATCATGCGCGACGGGAAGGCCACTGGTGCGACCTTGGTCGCCAGGGAGTTACCCACTGGCGACAGCAGCAGCTCGCCCATGGTGAACAGGAACAGAATCAGCACGATGGCAATCATCGGCGTGGAGTTTGCACCCGTGCCGGCAAACGGCAGGAAGCCAAAGAGCGAGACACCAATGATGATGTTGGCAACACCGAACTTCACCGGGGTCGACCACTGACGGTCGCCCAGCTTCGTCCACATCGCAGCAAAGATAGCCGAGAAGATCACGATGAAGACCGGGTTGATGCTCTGAATCATTGACGGCGGGATTTCCCAACCGAAGATCTCGCGATCCAGGCGCACGTCCGAGTAGATGGTCAGCACGGTGAACTGCTGCTGGAAGATACCGAAGAAGAGCACACCGGAGATAAACATCGGAATGAAACCGAGCAGGCGACCTTTTTCTTCCTTGGTCACCAGGTTGGAGAAATACATCTGGCTCCACAGCACCACTGCGGCGACGAAAGCCACGACGGTGACGATGTTGGACAGCCAGTCCACCTTGATGATGTCGTTGGCAATCGCAAACACCAGACCAGCGACAATCACCAGCAGGATAATCAGGGCACCGAGAATCTGACCACGGGAGGCCGGGTTCGGAACCTCGTGGCCGGCGTCCTTGATGGTGGTCTTGCGCATCGCGGTGTACTGCACGAGACCTAAGAACATACCGATGGCGGCAATGCCGAAGCCCCAGTGGAAGCCCTTCCAGCCCCACAGCAGGGTCGTAATCGCCGGGCCAAAGAGCGCACCGAGGTTCACGCCCATGTAGAAGATGGAGAAACCACCATCGCGGCGCGGGTCATCGCGGCTATACAGCGAGCCCAGCACCACTTGGGCGGTGGTCTTTACACCACCGGAACCTAATGCAATGAGCGCCAAACCAATGGCCAGGCCGGTCACTGCCGGAATGATGGCCAGCGCAATGTGGCCAAGCATAACCATAATGGCGGAGTAAAACAGGGTGCGCTCTGCACCGAGGGCGCGGTCAGCGACCAGGGAGGCCAACAGGCAGGCCATGTAGACCAGACCGCCATAAGCACCAACCACCGAAGTGGCCGCTGCCCTGTCCATGCCCAGGCCACCATCGGTGACGGAATAGTACATGTAGAGCAGGACAATTGCCTGCATGCCATAGAAGCTGAAGCGCTCCCACATCTCCACGCCGAAGAGGTTGGCAAGTCCCCACGGGTGGCCGAAGAACGTCTTTTCTTCGGCTGCGGCCGGTTGTGCTCCTGGCCGCGAAGTCTCTGTATTGTGAACTGACATATAAGCAGTTCACCACCAAAACTTATTAGCCACAAATTGATAACCCTTAAAAAGGGTAAAAAGAAACCCTGACCAGCGGCCAGGGTTCCGATTAGCTACCTCGAATGAGGTTACGGAAACTGAACGGTTACCCGTTGAGTTTCCGGTACTCGAAGACGGTATCGATGATGCCGTACTCGACAGCTTCCTCGGCGGTGAGGATCTTGTCACGGTCGGTGTCGATGCGGACCTGCTCCGGGGTGCGGCCGGTGTGCTCGGCCAGGGTGTTTTCCATCAGGGTGCGCATGCGCTCGATTTCGGCGGCCTGGATTTCCAGGTCGGAAACCTGGCCCTGGGTGCCCTGGGTGGCAGGCTGGTGAATCAGCACGCGCGAGTTCGGCAGGGCGGCACGCTTGCCCGGGGCGCCGGCAGCCAGCAGGACAGCGGCGGCGGAAGCAGCCTGGCCCAGGCAGACGGTCTGGACGTCCGGGCGAACGTAGCGCATGGTGTCGTAGATAGCCATCAGCGCGGTAAAGGAACCACCCGGGGAATTGATGTACATCGTGATGTCACGATCCGGATCCTGGCCCTCGAGCACGAGCAGCTGCGCCATGATGTCGTTGGCGGAGGTGTCGTCGACCTGGGTACCCAGGAAGATGATGCGCTCTTCGAAAAGCTTGGAATAAGGATTGGTTTCCTTGGTTCCCTGTGCGGACTGCTCGATAAAGGAAGGCAGCACGTAGCGGGAGGTAGGCATTGCGGCTTTAGACATAGTATTCAACCTTCCTAGTTAGTGATCGGGCCGTTGACAGTTTCAATCACGTGGTCGACCAGGCCGTACTCCTTGGCCTGCTGGGCGGTGAACCAGCGGTCGCGGTCGGAATCCTTGGTGATCTGCTCGAAGGTCTGGCCGGTGTGCTCAGCAATCAGCTCGGCCATCTCGCGCTTGGTCTGTGCGAACTGCTCGGCCTGGATGGCGATGTCCGCAGCAGTACCGCCGACACCTGCAGAAGGCTGGTGCATCATGATGCGTGCGTGCGGCAGGGCGAAACGCTTGCCCTTGGTACCACCAGACAGCAGGAACTGGCCCATGGAGGCAGCCAGGCCCATGCCGTAGGTGGCGATGTCGCACGGCGAGTACTTCATGGTGTCGTAAATTGCCATGCCCGCGGTCACGGAGCCGCCCGGGGAGTTAATGTACAGCGAGATATCGCGCGTTGGGTCCTCAGCGGACAGCAGCAGAATCTGGGCGCAGAGCTTATTCGCGATCTCGTCGTCGACCTGCGTACCCAGGAAAATGATGCGCTCGCGCAGCAGGCGCTCGTAGACGCTATCTCCGAGGTTCATGCCCGCAGCGGGCGACGTCATCTGAATCTTGTCAGACATCAACAAGTCTCCTTGAAAACGGTTGTTTAACTAATGCCACCACACTACTGAATGTTGCCAGCACCGTGGGGTTTGTTCGCTCTCAGCGTTGCACCTGCTTTGCGATGCCCACAAGCACACCAAAGCCCCAGCGTTCCATCACGCCGGGGCTAGGGTTTGGCTTCGATATGGCTTTCGTAAGTTTACGGAGAAGCCGGAAACTTACTCAGCGTCAGCGGAGGAGTTCTCCTCGTCGACCTCGCCGAAGTACTGCTCGACGTCGACGTCGTTGCCGTCTTCGTCCTTGACCTCAGCGCGGCAGATAGCGGCAGCCAGGGCCTTGCCACGGCGGACGTCGGAGAACAGGTTAGCGATCTGGCCATTGGACTGGATCTGCTGGATGAACTGGTTCGGGTCCATGCCGTAGGACTGTGCGGTGTAGAGGATGTGCTCGGAAACCTCTTCCTGGGTCACCTCTGGCTCCTCGACATCGGCAACAGCGTCCAGGAACAGCTGGGTGCGCACGGACTCTTCAGCCTGCTCGCGGGTCTGCTGGTCGAACTCTTCGCGGCTGGTGCCCTGGGCCTCCAGCAGCTGAGCCAGCATCTTTTCGTCGTGAGCCAGCTGGCCCAGGATCTGGTGCAGCTGTGCGTGAACCTGCTCGTCGACGACGGACTTCGGCAGTTCGAAGTCAACATCGGCAAGCGCTGCCTTCAGGACCTCATCGCGGATGGAGGCGGCGTGCTCAGCCTTCTTGGTCTCCTCAACGCGGGACTTGGTGGACTCGCGCAGCTCGTCCATGGTGTCGAACTCGGAAGCCATCTGAGCGAACTCGTCGTCCATCTCCGGGAGCTTGCGCTCCTTGGACTGCTGGACGTGGACCTTCACGGTGGCCTCTTCGTCCTTGTGCTCACCGGACTGGATCTTGGTGGTGAACTCGTTGTCCTCGTCGGTCTTCATGCCGCGCAGAGCGGTGTCCAGGCCCTTGATGAGGTCATCGTCGCCGATGCGGTAGGACAGGCCCTCCGTGGAGATGTCCTCGAGCTTCTTGCCATCAACCTCAGCGGTGATGTCGATAATGGCGTAATCGCCGGTCTTCATCTTGCGCTTGGTGTCCTTGAGCTCACCGAAGCGCTCAGCCAGGTCTTCCAGAGCCTTATCGACGTCTTCGTCGGTGGCCTCTACGGAGTCAACCTTGACGGAAATCTTGGAGAAGTCCGGAACCTCAATCTCCGGGCGTACGTCGACCTCAGCGGTGAACTCGACGAAGTCGTTGTCTTCAATCTTCGAGATATCTACGTCCGGCTGGCCGATAACCTTCAGCTCGTTTTCTACAACGGCCTGCTCGTAGCGAGAAGGCAGCATGTCGTTGACGACCTGCTCCAGGATCGGGCCGCGGCCAAAGCGAGCATCGATAAGCTGGCGCGGTGCCTTGCCCTTACGGAAACCAGGGATGGAGACCTGCTGCGCAATCGCCGCGTAGGCCTGGTCGATTTCCTTGTCCAGCTCAGAGAAAGGAACGTTAACAGTGAGCTTGACTCGGGTATCGCTCAGCTTGTCTACGGTGGTCTTCACGAGTAACTCTCCTGTAGTTAAATCTCAGTTACAAACAAAATTGGGGGGTCTGGGATTCCATTGTAATGGGCTATCCCAGACCCCCATACGTCGGGGCGACAGGATTTGAACCTGCGACCCCCTGCTCCCAAAGCAGGTGCGCTACCAAGCTGCGCCACGCCCCGTATGTAGGCCACTACAACTGTAGTCAGCTGTATTGCGTACTCGACCACTATAGCGGGTGGCTAAACCAGGGAACAACTTAGCCCTGGTTTATTGCGTTCCCGCAGGCCAGACGGCTAGAAATCGAAGCCGAAGTCAAACATGCCGCCGCCATCATCGCCACCGAAGAGGCCGTCGCCGCCAAAGAAGCCGCCATCATCGCCGCCTCCCATATCGCCGCCGCCCATGTCTCCGGCGTCACCGGCATCGCCCATGTCACCGGCGTCGCCAGCATCGCCTGCAGCATCGCCGCCGCCGTCCCACTCGCCGGACTCGGCTGCAGCGGCAGAGTAATTCACGCCGGCCATACCGGCGAACATGGCGTTAAACATCATGGAATAACCCATCATCCACACACCGGTGGTCAGGGCGTCGGCCCACCACGGACGGGAGTACCAACCGGCCGGAACCGGACGGCCAGCCACGGTGCCACCCGGGTAGTAATTCGGCGTTTCATCCGAGGCATAAGGCGAGGCCGTGAGCTGCTCACCGTTGGCTTCCACGGTGCGCTTTTCGGTCACCTTGCCGGCCTGGCGCTGGCCTTCCAGCGGCGGCAGGTCCGGGCCTGGGTTCATGCCCATAATCTCGCGCGCAGCGTTAACGTAATGCATGCCTTCCAGCGCGGATTCGCGCGCCAGCTTGGCCTGCTTCGTGGTCTGTGCCTGCGCAATGGCGGAATTAGCCGCGGTAAATCGCTCCGATGCATCGGCCATCGCCTGCTGGGATGCGGTATCGATGCCACTAATCTGCATCACCTGGCCACCCAGGCGCTCGATCCAGCGGCGGGCGTCGGCTTGGGCATCGGCAAGCTCTTGCGCCGCACGCTCCTCTTCCCTCTTCTTCGAATTGCGCGAAGACAGCCACCAGACGCCGCCGCCTGCAATGGCCAGTATCAACAGAAATTCCACGAGATCCTTCACTTTCACATAGCGTGACCTTTACTACCTTCAACGATAACGCGTCTGCGTAAGTTCCCACCTTGCGGTTTTCCATTTTTCTTAGCCTGCGCTAGAGTTGTTGCCACGCTCTTTTTGAGCTGTGGGAATGTCGTATAGTGGCTAATACCTCAGCCTTCCAAGCTGAAGACGCGGGTTCGATTCCCGTCATTCCCTCCACTAGCTAGTCACTTCGGTGGCTAGCTTTTTTCATTTGTCAAGGGTCAACTTCGACTTGAGGCCATCCTGTGGAAATTATTGTGGCAAAAGTTGGCCTTGGGGCAGGGTGGACAAGTTATCCACAGGCTGAAAAATTATCTCTAGCATTGCTTGACGATGCCCCCTTAATCTGCACCCATGACCTTCCTAAAGGATTACTTGGCCAGTCTTGGCCCGGGCATCGACATCGTTGCTGATGCCCAGGGCCTTACTGGCACGCAGCTGCACGAGGCCGGGGCGCCAGACGCCGTGGCCTACTCGCTGCTGCAGTTGTGTGAATCCTTTTATGGCAAGTGCGCATTCTCGGCGATGCAGCGCGATGCTGTGTCGGCTGCGCGTCGCAATGGGCATTCGTTGCCGGCTTTGGAGGTCATCGATAGGTTTGCCCGGCGTGCGCCCAACCAGCGCGAGGGTTGGTTGCTGCGTTTGCAGCTGTGCCGGACCAAGGCGGATGTGAGCGTGCTGGAAAAGATGGCGCGCAAGCGTCTGCGTGCGCTGCGCAAGCCGCCAAAGATTGAAGAGGGCGTGAAGATTAAACGCCGTAAGGATCAGCCGTGGACGCTGTCAATTACAGGTTCTTCTGCCCTCACGGCTGATCTTTATGCGGCGATTCTTTATGCGGCGATTCCGAATCTGAATGCCGCACGCCGGGTCCTTCAAGGCCAAGCCGGTTCGACGGTGACGACGACCAACGTCATCATCAACTTGGATGAGTTGGACAAGATCATCGACGGCGATGGCGAGGAAATCCAGCTGCGCATGACCAATGGTGCAACGATTAGTGGCGCCGACTTGGTCGCCCGCCTGTTGAGTGAACACGGTCTGGTGACCCTGGTGCACCCTTATGAAGGTCCAGTAAACCTTTATCGCACTCGTCGGCTGGCCAACGAGAAACAGCGGCTGATGGCCAAAGCCGAAAATCCGGTTTGTCCGGGCTATAAATGCCGCGCGCCTGCCGATGAATGCCAAGTCCACCACATGGAAGCCTGGAAACAGGGCGGCATGACCAACATGAATAACCTGACGATGGCCTGTCGCTTCCACAACGGATTCAACGACGACGATTCGAATGCTCCGCCCAAGAATGGTCGCTTCGAAAGACGCAACGGCACCGTTCGATGGCTTCCGCCCTGGGCGAGTCGCTAAATATCACCGCAGGCAGCAGACCGGAAAAGGTCTACTGCCGCTTAGGTGATCCGTTTTTAGTTAAGCTGGGCGCCATGACTGTTGACAAGATCACTCTCAACGACGGAAACGACATCCCCCAGCTCGGCTTTGGTGTATTCCAGGTCGACCCGGAGAAGACCGAGGAATTGGTCGCTGAGGCCCTGCGCGTGGGCTACCGACACATCGATACCGCTGCCATCTACGGCAACGAGGAAGGTGTCGGCCGCGCGATTGCTAATTCCGGCATCCCGCGCGAGGAGCTGTTTGTCACCACCAAGCTGTGGAACGACCGCCAAACCGATGCGGCTGCAGCTCTCGATGAGTCCCTGGAAAAGCTCGGCCTGGACTACGTCGACCTCTACCTCATCCACTGGCCGTGCCCGGACAACGGCAACTACGTCGAGGCCTGGAAGCAGCTCATCGAGCTTCGCGATGCCGGCAAGACCAAGTCCATCGGCGTCTCCAACTTCGAACTCGAGCACCTCGAGGAGATCGAAACCCACACCGAGGTCCGCCCGGCCGTCAACCAGGTCGAGCTCCACCCCTACCTGCAGCGCTGGCGCGAGCTCGACGGCTTCCGTGACCAGAACATCCGCATCGAAGCCTGGGGCCCGCTGGGCCAAGGCAAGACCGATCTTTTCGATCAGCCCGAAATCGCCGATGCCGCCAAGGCCCACAACGTCTCCCCTGCCCAGGTGATTATTCGCTGGCACCTGCAAAACGGCATCATCGTCTTCCCGAAGTCCGCAACGCCGGAGCGCATCGCCGAGAACTTCGACGTCTTCGGCTTCGAGCTTTCCGATGACGAAATGACCGCCATCACCGCCCTCGACCGCGGCGAGGAAGGCCGCGGCGGCACCCACCCGGCCGACATGAACTAGCGAACTAGCGCAAGCGCGAGTTCAGCGGCCAATAGGGACACAAAAAGAGCGCGTGGAGAGCAACTTGCTCAACCACGCGCTTTTTTAAACGGCTAACGGAAGTTCCTACTGCGCTTCGGGAACCTCCGGGGCGATGCCGGTGCGCTCGTACTCGGCGAGGATGTCGATGCGGCGCTGGTGGCGCTCGGCACGGGACCACTCCTGGTCCAAGAAGGCGTCAACGATGGCGAGTGCCTCGGACTCGGAGTGCATACGGCCACCGATGCCGATGAGCTGGGCGTTGTTGTGCTCACGCGCCAGGCGGGCGGTTTCTTCCGACCACGCCAGTGCGCAGCGTGCGCCCTGCACCTTATTAGCGGCGATCTGCTCGCCGTTGCCGGAACCGCCCAGCACGATACCCAGCGCGCCTGGATCATCCACGGTGCGCTGTGCAGCTTCAATGCAAAATGCTGGGTAGTCGTCTTCGGCGTCGTATTCGTGGGCGCCGCAGTCAATAACTTCGTGTCCCTGTTGTTGCAGGTGCTCGGCGATAGCATTCTTCGTCTCGAACCCTGCGTGGTCTGCTCCTAGATAAACGCGCATGGCACCAACCCTACCCGCTTAAAGCGATTTAAGTAGTCTAGGCCACATGCGAACCAGGCACAGACTCCTCATCGCCACCATTGTCAGTGTGGTGCTGTGCATCGTGCTGGGGATGCTGCCATCATTTCTGGCCAGCCTTATCGGAGCACTCATCGTCACGATTACTCACATCGTGGTCTTTTGCTTCTTCCTCAAGGTAGAACTGCCCCGCACAAAATTCACCGGTCTCTTCTTCGCTGCCCTAGCCGTCGCATCCTGGGGCAGCTGGACGATGGCCGCCTGGGAAGAATTCCAAGCCCAGGCCTACCTGCCAATTATCAACATTGCAGGCCTCGTCTCCCTCCCGGCGACCATCATTCTGTGCGTCGTTCTTGGTTCCCGCGGCTACTGGCCCCAAGAACGCAAGCGCTGACTACACCTGCGGCTTCTCGGTACGGGTGCGCTTGAGTTCGAAGAAGTAGGGGAACTCGGCGAGTTGGACGGAGGCATCGAAAAGCTTGCCTGCATCCTCACCGGTAGGAACGCGGGTGATAACCGGGCCGAAGAACGCGGTATCGCCGAGCTTGACCACCGGGGTGCCGACTTCATCGCCGACAGCAGAAATGCCGGACTCGTGGTACTCGCGCAGCTTCTCGTCATAGTCCTCGGTGTTCGCTACCTCGGCGAAAGACGCCGGCAGGCCAACCTTCTCCAAAGACTCGGCAATGATGTCGTCGTAAGCACCAAAGCCCTGCTTGCCGCCTTCGTCGTTGCCGTGGATGCGCTCGCCCATCACGGTGTAAAGCTCATCGACCTTGGAAGGCTCCTCAGCGGCGACCTTGGCAAAGACTCGCGCGGGACCCCAGTTGGCCTTCATTGCCTCCATGTAGTCCGGGTCGAGGTCGCGGCCGTCGTTCAAGACGGACAGGGACATCGGCAGGAATTCCACGGAGATCTCGCGGACTTTTTCTACTTCCTTAATCCAGCGGGAAGTAGCCCACGCAAACGGGCAGACAACGTCGAACCAGAACTGTACTTTTTGCTCACTCATGTCCCCCACCCTAGACACGGGACTAGGGTATATGCAGGAAACTATTCATCGATAAAGGAGAACACGTGACTTCTACGAACCTCACTCGCGTTGAAGCAGCGCACCGCTCGCAGCTTCTCGATGTCGCCCACTACGACGTCACCCTCAACCTCCACGACGCCGAATACTTCGATACCCGCACCGTCGTGGATTTCCAGGTCAAGCAGGCAGGTTCGACCTTTATTGACCTTCGGGCAGACAAGCTTATCGATGCCACCCTCAACGACACCGCCCTTCCCACCGATTCTTATGACGCGGAGGCCGGCATCCAGCTGGAGGACCTGGAGCCGGGCGACTACACCCTGGTGGTCAACGCAAAGGTGAAGTACTCGCGTACCGGTGAAGGCTTGCACCGCTTTGTCGATCCGGCCGATAACCAGCCTTATCTCTACACCCAGTTCGAAACGGCGGATGCCAAGCGTGTGTTCGCGTGCTTCGACCAGCCGGATTTGAAGGCGACCTACTCGCTGCACTTCGATGCCCCGGCGGACTGGAAGCTCATCACCAACTCGCCCGTCGAGGAGCGCGACGGGCTGCGACACGCCGAGATTGATGTGCCGCTGTCGACCTACCTGGTGGCGCTGTGCGCGGGCCCGTACCACGAGGTGCGCGATACCTGGCGCGGTGAGCTGACCGAGCACCCAGAAAACGGCACCGAGGCAGGCCAGCTGGAGGTTCCGCTGGGTCTGTACTGCCGAGCATCGCTTGCCGATGCCCTCGACCACCAGCGCCTGTTTACCGAAACCAAACAGGGCTTTGACTTCTACCACCGCAACTTCGGTTTTGCGTACCCGTTTGGCAAGTACGACCAGGTCTTCGTGCCGGAATTCAACGCCGGTGCGATGGAAAACGCCGGTTGTGTGACCATTCGCGACGAGTACGTGTTTAGCTCCCAGGCCACCCACTACAAGTACGAGCGCCGCGCCGATACGATCCTCCACGAACTGGCTCACATGTGGTTCGGCGACCTGGTCACTATGGACTGGTGGGACGATCTGTGGCTCAACGAGTCCTTTGCCACCTGGGCTGCCGCGATCTCGCAGGCGGAGGAAACCGAATACGACACCGCGTGGGTGACCTTCGCCAATGTCGAGAAGGCCTGGGCCTACCAGCAGGATCAGCTGCCGACCACCCACCCGATTTCCACCGACGCCTCCGATATCGAGACCGTGGAGCAGAACTTCGACGGCATCACCTACGCCAAGGGCGCGTCCGTGTTGAAGCAGCTGCAGGCCTACGTCGGTCGCGAGAACTTCTTTGCCGGTGTGCGCCGCCACTTCAAGGCACATGCCTGGGGCAATGCGACCTTCGCGGACCTGCTGGGTCACCTCGAGGAAGCCTCGGGTCGCGACCTGTCCTTCTGGGCACAGCAGTGGCTCAAGACCACCGGTGTCAACACCCTGCGCATCGAAACCGAAGAAGACGGCACCATCACCGCCGCGAAGCTGGTTCAGACCGGCGATACTCTGCGCCGTCACCGCCTGGCCGTTGGCGGCTACAGCCTGAGCGGCGACTCCGTGGAACGCGTGGAGCACTTCGAGCTCGATATCGAAGGTGCAGAAACGGAGCTGCCGCAGCTGGTTGGCAAGCAGCGCCCGGACTTCCTGCTGCCTAACGATGACGACCTGACCTACTGCCTTATCGAACTGGATGAGGCGTCCCGGGACTTTATGGTCGGGCACATCGATAAGTTTGCCGACCCGATGGCACGCACCCTGTGCTGGTCGACTGCCTGGGAGATGACCCGTGCCGGAAAGATGCGCGCCCGCGACTTCGTCGCGCTGGTCGCTCGCGGTGCGCAGGCCGAAACCGAGCTGGCAGTACTCGAGCGCGTGCTGCTGCAGGCACGCAATGCGCAGAGGAACTTTGCTGCGCCGGAGTGGGCATCGCACAGCACTATGCTTGCCGATACCCTACTCCACGGCGCCCAGAACTCCTCCCCGGAGCGCGCGATTATCTACACCGAAGCACTGGCCAAGTTGCCATTGACCAACGGCACGCGCGACTACCTGCAGTCGGTGTTGGATACCTCCGATGATGCTGGTCTGCGCTGGTCCGCGGTGGCGGCACTGGCTGCGGATGGGGCGATTGAGGATGTTGAGGAGATCGTCGCTAAGCAGTTGGATCTGGATAACTCTGCCACCGGACACCAGTTTGCGCTGCGTGCGAAGGCTGCGGTCAATACTGCGGAGTCGAAGCAGGCGCTGTGGAACGAGCTGGTTGCAGGTCAGCTGGGCAATCGTGAGATGACCTCGAAGCTGGAGGGCATGGTCTATCCGGGTGCGGATGACTACCTGCCGACGGCCAAGTTCTACGAGGTCGCCGAAGACATCTGGGGCGCTAAATCCCACGAGGTCGCCTTGACCACGGTGACGGGGCTCTTCCCGTCCTGGGATATCAGCGAAGAAGGCATTGCGCGCGCCGATAAGTTCTTAGAGCGCGACCTGCCGGGTGGTCTGCGCCGCACCATCGTCGAGCAGCGCGACCGTGTGGCCCGCGCGCTGCGCAACCAGCAGGTGGATGCGGGTTAGTCGAGTTGTGAGGCGGGGTCATCGCCAAGCGTGACCTCCACGTTGGCTGCATCAGAGCGCAAGGTCTCTTCCATGTAGCACATGACCTGCCCCGTCGACAGCTTCGCGATGCGCTGCAAACGCAACATCGGGTAAGAACGGCTCACGCCTAGCAGGCGCTGTTCTTCTTTGCGGGCGTTGGCAGCGCAGACGGTCTCGCGCTTAAAGACCGGACGCAGCCCGTAGCTGGCCATGACGTCTGCGAGGGGCTGGTTGAGTTTTTGCTGGTCCAGGTCCGGTGCGAGGTCAACGGGGATGACCAGGCTGGAAACCAGCAGCGGGTCGTCGCCGTCGCAGACGAGGCGCTTGACCTCCCAAACTGCGGTGCCGTCTTCGACGCCGAGTTTGGCGCCGATGTTTTTGAGCACCTCGGCTTTGACGCAGGAGACGAGTTTGATCTCGATGTCCTCACCGCGCTTGTCCAGCTGGCCAATAACACCTTCTGGGCAGGTGAGGTCGAGAGTCGGTGGGATAGCGCGGACGAACGTGCCACCGGCACGGCCGCGTTTGCGGTCGATGAGCCCTTCAATCTGCAAAATATCGAGAGCTTGGCGCACCGTCATGCGGGCTACGCCAAATTCTTGTACTAGTTCGCGCTCTGTGGGGAACCGCTCTCCCGGCTTCAGCTTCTGCTCAGCAATCTGGCTGCGCAGCGAGTCTGCGATGACGAGATAGGCAGGTCGGCGCCTCGAGGGGGTATTCACGAGGCCTGATTCTAACGAATCTGTCTTCACAAATACAGCCCTGGCATAACAATTACTTATTTCACCCGTTGGTTTAGCTCAATACGGGGTCGCACTTGCACGTCTGTGAGCTGCGTCGTTGCGCCTGTATCGACCACAAAGCGAATCGCGCGGGCAACTTCTGCGGGGGCAATAACATGTGCCGGATTGTAGTCCTGCAGGCCTTGCAGCATCGGTGTATCGGTCGGCCCCGGGGCTACCGTGGAGACGCGAATGTCCTGCTCAGCTAGGCGAAGGCCGTCGGCAAGCGCGTAGAGGGCATGTTTGCTGGCTGCATAGACAACATTGTCGCCGTAGCTGGTACGCCCTGCTCCTGAATTGATAAAGACAACTATTCCGCCTGCAGCGCGTAATTTTGGCAGCAAAACCCTGGTCAGCTCCGCCGGCGCGTGGACATTTAAGTCCATGTGGGCGCGCCAATCCTCCACGCTGGCGGAGTCGACGGAGAACTTCTCCGCAACGGCTGCGGCGTGGACAAGCACGTCGACGCGGTCGAGTTCGGGAAGCTCAATGCCCTCATCCAGCCCGGCGCGCAGGTCGCCCGGTACGGGTGTGACGTTGTCGAGGCCCTCCAGCTCCGCGGCGCGACGTCCCAGCGCGTAGACGTGGTGGTCGCGCGCCAGGCCGTCGATGATTTCCCGGCCCATTCCGCCGGTTGCTCCAGTTACTACTGCAATCTTGTCGCTCATAGCCCCAGGCTAACGAAAACGGCGCGGCACATCCGGTGCGCCGAGAGTCAGCATGAGGCGGTTTGCCCAGTTGAAGAAGGATGCGGAGTTAATCACGTCGATAATCGCAAGCTCGTTCAGGCCGACGTTGCGCAACTCCTCGACGTTCGTTTTATCAAATCGAACTGGCGTTGCGGTGAGGTCCAGGGCGGCATCGCGCAGGGCGTTCCAGGAGGTGGTGCCGAGGTCGGCTGTGGGGCCATCGGCAAGCAGCTTATCGATGGCCTCCGCATCCCCACCCTCTTCCTTCGCGCGGGCCTGGTGGACCGAGGCACAGTACTCGCAGCCGTTGTAGCGGGAGGTGACGGTGGCAGAAAGCTCGCGTTCGGCACGGCCGAGGCCGCCGTCGGTGTTGTAGAAGATATCCAGGTCGGTGCGAGTGCGCGCCAGCAGAGCGGCTGGGTCACGGGCGAGCAGGCGGAAATACGGCATATCGATGCGCTCCGGCTTGATGAGTGAGTCTTTTTGCGCCTCGGTCATCTCGTCTTTGGGTACGGCGGGTACCCAGGGGCGCCAGCCGAGTGGATGGGCGACGAAGCCTTGGGGTGCGACGACATCGGGAAGCTCAGTGCGCGGGCCAGGCTGCCAGTTGGGGTTGGATTCTTTAGCTTCGCAGGCCTCCGGGGTCGCGATCTCGGCGCCGCCGAGGACGTTGAGTCCGTGGATGACGCGCAGCTGGAAAGCCAGGAAGGAAATCAGCTGGGCCAAGCTCACGATGTCATCATCCGACCAGCCGGCCTCCTGCAAATGACCAATCGCGCCCGGGGTGGCGTCCTTCGGGTGGAAAATCAGCAGGTGCGCAAAGTCGAAGGCTGCGGCGAGGCGCTCACCGTAATCCAGGACGCTGAAGGTGACGAACTTGCCGTCGTGGTAGGGGCCGGCGATGCGGCCGCGGGTGATGGCGGGTTGAAGGTTGAGGGAGGAGTCATCGGAAAGCAGTTCTGCGTAGAACTCATAGGCGCGGGTGTCCTGGGTGATGCCAGCGATGAAAGCGGCGACGGCGTAGCGCTCGGTGTAGGTAAACGTGCCGGGGTTCTCAGGTTCGAGCAGTGCGCTAAACGATGCCTGCGCATTCTCCTGCGCATCCGCCCTCCGCGCGCGCAGGTCAAGGATGTCCTGTGGTGCGGTGGAGAGGTGATTGATGATGTCCATGATTTCCTTTCAGTTGGCTTTGGGGCTTTGACTAAAGGCCCAGATTGAGGTCGCCGCCGCGGTAGCGGGAGCCGGGGATGGCGGTGATGAGTTGCTGGGTAAAAGGTGATTGGGGGTTGCTGAAGACGTCGCGGGTGGGGCCGTATTCGACTTGGTTGCCGTGGGATAACACAGAAACGGTATCGGCGATTTGGTTGACCACGGCGAGGTCGTGGGAGATGAAGATATAGGTTAAGTCGAGTTCGCGTTGGAGGTCGTCGAGCAGGCGGAGGATTTGGGCCTGAACGGTGACATCCAGGGCGGAGACGGCCTCGTCGAGGACGACGAGTTCGGGTTCCACGATCATCGCGCGCGCGATGGCGACGCGTTGGCGTTGGCCACCAGACAACTCGCGGGGGCGGCGGTCGTAGTAGTCGGGGTCGAGTGCGACGAGTTCGAGGAATTCCTTGGCCTTGGAACGGGCAGTGGCTTTGTTGGCGCCGCGCAGGTTGCGCAGGGGTTCAGCGATGGTGTCGCCGATGCTGCGCCGCGGGTCCAGCGAGCTATAGGGGTTTTGGTAGACCAGCTGGATGTTGGCGCGTTCATCGCGAAGCTTGGCGCCGCGCAAACCGACGACGTCGCGGCCGCCGACGCGGATGCTGCCCTCGGTGGGGTTATTAAACAGCGCGACGCTGCGGCCGGTGGTGGTCTTGCCGGAGCCGGACTCCCCTACCAATGCGTGCGTAGTGCCCTTGGCCACCGTGAAGGAGATGTCGTTGACGGCGGTGAAATCGCCGTAGCGCTGGGTGAGGTTGTCGACCTCCACGAGGGTCTCGGCGTTGCGATGCCGGCGGGGTGGGATGGTGCTGAGTGAGGGGGCATCGGCAAGCAGGCGCTGCGTGTAGGCGTCCTTGGGGTTGACCAGGACGTTGGCTGCCAGGCCGGATTCGCGGACCTCGCCGGCTTCCATGACGACGATGTGGTCGGCGCGGTCACCTGCCACAGCCAGGTCGTGGGTGATAAACAGCAAGCCGATGTTGTTTTCGGCGCGCATCTCATCAAGCAGATCGAGGATGATTTTCTGGACCGTGACGTCGAGGGCGGAGGTGGGCTCATCGGCGATGATGAGGTCCGGCTCGAGTGCCACGGTGGCGGCGATGAGCACGCGCTGTTTCATGCCGCCGGAGAGCTCGTGCGGGTACTGGGCGTAGCGGCGCTCCGGGTCGTCGATGCCGACGCGGTCGAGCAGCTCGATGGCGCGCTGGCGGCGGGACTCGGGCGTGCCGACGTGATGGATGGCCAGGCCTTCTTCGACAGAGGCGCCGATGGTTTTTAGCGGGTTAAGCGAGTTGTTGGGGTCCTGCGGAATCAGGCCGATGCGCTTGCCGCGCAGCTGGCGCCACTTGGCGTTGTCGAAAGCAGTGACGTCCTGGCCTTCGAAGTGGAGGGTGCCGGCGTCGATGGTGGCGTTGTCCGGCAGCAGGCCAATCGCGGCCATGGCGGAGGTGGACTTGCCGGAGCCGGACTCGCCGACAATCGCGGTCACCTGGCCAGGTTGAACCTGCAGGCTCACCCCGCGCACGGCGGCGACGGAGCGGTTGCCGGAGTGGTAGGACACGCTGAGATCATTGATGTCGAGCAAAGACATTTAAGCCTCCACCTTCAGGTTCTGGGACAAGCGGTTGGCGGACATGACGACGGCGACAATCGCCAGGCCAGGCAGAATGATGAGCCACCAGGCGGTGGTCATGAAGTCGCGGCCTTCGGCGATGATCAGGCCCCATTCCGGCGTGGGCGGCGGGGCGCCGTAGCCGAGGAAGCCGAGGATGGACAGCTGCAGGATGGCAGAACCGAACTGCAGGGTGGCCAGGGCGATGACCGGGGTCAGTGAGTTGGGCAGGATGTGGCGAAAAAGCACCTGCATGCGGGTGGAGCCGGCACCGTAGGCGGCTTCGACGAAATCGGCGTTGGCAACGGTGATGACCTGGGAGCGGGCCAGGCGCGCGAAGGTAGCCACGGAGGTGGCGCCCACGGCGACGGCGGCCTGCAGAGAACCGAAGCCCAGCACGATGATGATGGACAGCGACAGGAGGATGCCGGGGATGGACAGCAGCACATCGACGATGCGCATGACGATGGTTTCTACCCACCCGCGCAGCGCACCCGCGAGCAGGCCAAGCAGCGTGCCGACGAGCAGGCCCACTGCGACGGCGACGACAGCGCCGAGTAGGGACTGGCGCGCACCGTAGACGATGCGGGCATAGAGGTCGCGGCCGACGGAGTCGGTGCCCATGAGGTGGCCATCGCCAGGCGGGAGCAGGGCGACGTCGGTGCCGGCATAAGGGTCGGCGGAGGTAAACAGCGACGGGAAGAGTGCCGCGGTAAAAGCGATGACCAGCACGATGATGGAGATGATCGACCCCGGCGCAGTCCAGGGGTTGGTGCGCTGGCGCTTGCGCGGCTTGTTCAAGACGTTGGCGGTGGTCATGCCTTCACCTTCTTGTCTGCCTTGTCGGCGTTCTCGGTGTTGGTGGCGCGCAGGCGCACGTCCAGGACTGGGTAGAGCAGGTCCACGATGAGGTTGATGATGACGTAGGCGGTCGCGGCGATGAGCACGACGGCCAGCAGGACTGGGGTATCGCGGTTGGCGACGGCCTGGGCGGTCATCTGGCCCAGACCGGTGCGGCCGAAGACGGTTTCGGTGACCACGGCGCCGCCGACGAGTTCGCCGAAGAGCAGGCCGACCATGGTCAGCACCGGCAACAGGGAGTTGCGTAGGACGTTCTTCCAGAAGATCCAGGTCTCGCTCGCACCGCGGGCGCGGACCGCCTGGACGAAGGGCTGGGATTGGGTTTCTTCCAGCGAGCGGTTGAGCACCTGGGTCAGCGGGGCGGTCATCGGTACGGCGAGTGTGAGTGTTGGAAGCAGCAGGCCCTCGATGGTGCCGGGTTCGATGACGCGGACCCAGCCGAGCTGGAAGGAGAAGAACTGGATGAGCAGGATGCCGATCCAGAAACCCGGCAGGGAGACCAGGAAGGACGGCAGCGAGCGGGCGAAGGTGCCAATCGCGCCGGAGCCCGGCAGGGTGGCCAGGAAGGCCAGCAGCAGTGCGACGATGATCGCTAGGCCTATCGCGCAGGCGGCCAGGGCCAGGGTGTGCGGGAGGGCATCGGCAATCAGCTGGGCGACAGGCGCGCCGGTTTGGGTCGAGTTGCCGAAGTTACCGGTCAAAAAGCCGACCAATGAGGTGAAGTACTGGACCACCAGGGGTTGGTCCACGCCCATGTCTTCGCGGATGGCGTCGATTTCGGCTTGGGACAGGCCGAGGGAGGGGTCGCCGTAGCGGGACTGGACGGCATCGGAAGGCAGTGCGGACAGCAGCAAAAAGGCCACGGTGTAGGTCACCAGCAGCACGATGACTGCCTGGCCAATGCGAGAGAGAATCTGTTTCTTAGTCATTTAAGCGCCCCCGTTATCGCGGTCGATGGATACGCCGTAGAAGGACGGGCGGGCTACGGCCTCAGGCTGGAAACCCTCGACGGATTCCGCCACGGCGTAGACCTGGGGTTCTTCAAACAGCGGCAGAACGTAGGCCTTTTCGGTGAGGTAGTCCTGGACTTCCTCGACGGCGGCTTCGCGGCCGGCATCGTCGGCGGTGTCGGTGACTTTCTCCAGCAGGTCCTGCAGGTGCGCATCAATCGGGTTGCCCTCAGAGTCCTGGTTGAGGAAGGCGTCGCGGTTGTTCAGCCCGTAGTAGGAGGTAATAGCATCGTAGTCGGCGCGGGCGACCATGGAGTGGTACATCTGCACCTTCTCCACGTCCTTGGCATCAGCGTTCTGGGTGGCCTGGTCGCCGGCGTTGACCTGGATGTCGATGCCGATGCGGTGCAGCTGGTCCTGGACCATGGTCATGACCTCGGCGGAACGGGGCTGCGGCAGTGCGATGTTGGTGCGCAGGACGAGGCGATCGCCGTCTTTGGTGCGGATGCCGTCGGGGCCGGGGGTCCAGCCGGCATCGTCAAGCAGGCGCTCGGACTGCTCCGGGTCGAAGCTGTAGGCAGCGGACTGGTCCTTGTAGCCCAGGCCGGTGGCGGCAACAGGGGCGGTGGCCAGCGGGTAGGACTCGGAGAAGAGCACGCGGAGGATTTCCTCGCGGTCGATGCCATGGATAATCGCCTCGCGCACGCGCTGGTCCTGCAGCCGCGGGTGGTCGAAGCGGAAGGCGAGCTGATTGTTCATGGAGTTGGTGCCATGCGTGACGATGCCCACCCCCTGCTCCTGCAGCAACGGCTCCTGCGGCGCAGAAATCTGGCGCGCAATATCGGCCTGGCCCGACACGATGGCGCCGGTGCGAACGGATTCTTCCGGGGCGAGGATGTAGTGCACACCGTCGATGTCGGCGCGGCCCTGCTTCTCCATTGCTGGTGGGGCCCAGTCGTAGTCCTCGCGGGCGAACAGGCGCAGGTCGGTGCCGATTTCTTCGGATTCAATGACAAACGGGCCGGAGCCAATAACTTCGGTGGCATTGCCGGGGCCGAAGCCTTCGTTGTCGAGGGCTAAGGAGGCATCGGAAAGCAAGCCAGCGTTAAAGCTTGCGGTGGCCTGCAGAAAGCCCGGGGACGGGGCGGAGAAATGGAAACGGACGGTGTCGTCGTCGATGACTTCGCCGCGCTCGTAGTTGGCAATCTGCTCCGAGGCGGTCAGGGTGCGTTCCTCATCGCCGAGGCCGTAGAGGTCGAAGTTGGCCACGACGTTCTCGGCCGTTAGCGGCGAGCCATCCGAATAGGTGACATCGGTGCGGATGTTGAAGGTGTATTCGGTGGCGTCGTCGTTGATTTCGGGCAGCTCGGTGGCAATCCAGGGCGAAAGCTCCAGGGTCTCCGGGTCCTGGTAGAGCAGGCGGTCGGTGATCTGGTTGACCACGCCGCCGTTGGGATAAAAACCGGCTGCCGGCGGGTAGAGGGTGCGGAAGAACTGCGGCTCGAGATAGGTGAGGACGTTTTCCTCCCCGTCTGCCCGCACCGCAGCCGAGCAGCCAGCCAATAAGCTGGCGGCGGCAACGACACTGACGAGTATGCGCTTCACGTCTCGCTCTTTTCAGTAGGTGAGGAATAGGTTTAGATACGTGAATTTAACACATCCCGAACCAGGCGTTATAGTTAGACTAGACAAAGAAGTCTAGTACTAGAGTGTTTTCTAGCCTCATCTGCGTTTTAAGGAAGAATAAATTGTCTGCTATTGCCATCGTTGGCGCGGGTCCGCGCGGGGTATCACTCATTGAGCGCATCGCCGCGCACCTGCCTGCTGATAACGCGGCGTTGGATATTCACCTCGTCGACGATGCCCAGCACGGCGCGGGCCGAATCTGGGAAACGGACCAGACGCGCACGCTGTGCATGAACACGCTCGCCGGTGCGGTCACGCTGTTTACCGAGCCGGAGTCCACCATGACCGCGCCGGTGTTGGAGGGCCCGACGCAGTACGAGTGGATTCAGCTACTGCGCGGTGAGGAAGATGGCATTAAGCCAGAAAAGGTCGCAACCTACCGTGCACATCCGGCAGATCCGGCAGTCGCGGAGGCGTTCGCGGAGGAACTGAAGGCGTCGAAGCCGGAGTCGAATCCGTCGCGTGCGCTCTACGGCGCATACATCGAGTGGTTCATGGAAGTCGCACTGGCGCAGCTGCCGGAGAACGTGACGGTGCATCAGCACCACAGCCGCGCGGTGGGTGTGCACGAGCGCGGCGACCACGACGTTATTGAGCTGGCTGATGGGACTGAAGTGCGCGCGGATGCGACGGTGCTGGCCTATGGCTGGCAGGTCCCGGGTCTGACCGAAAGCGAGGAGCACATCGCTGAGGCAGGCCTGCACTGGGTGCGCCCGGATAATCCGGTGGAGCAACCGCTTGCCGATGTCCCCGCCGACCAGGAAGTCCTCGTCCGTGGCTTGGGCATGGGCTTCTTTGACGTCATGGCGCTGGTGACCGCGGGCCGCGGTGGACGCTTCGTGGAAGACGACTCCCCTGCCGGGCTGCATTACGAGGCTTCAGGCAAGGAACCGCGCTTGGTCGTGGCGTCGGGGCGCGGGTATCCGTTTATTCCGAAATCGGAGTACCACTCGCTGCCGCCAAAGGCGAAGCTGGTGCGCTTCAACGCGGCGTTGGGTCAGCTTGGCGATGAAGTCGACTTCGGCGTCGACCTGTTGCCGGCGATTCTGCGAGATGCGTACGCGGAATACTACGAAACCCAAGCGCGCGTGGAGCCAGAGGCGCTGCAAGTTCCCCTCGAGAAAATCGTCGAGCGCATTGACGAGACGGTGGTCGACGGGGCGGACCTGAAGACGATGGCTAACCAGCTGCGCGACGCGTTGGAAGACGTGTCGACAGAACCGCTGGATTTGGCGCATTGGTCGGATCCGTTGGCAGATTTCGATGGTGAAGGATCGGAGGAGCTCACTGCGTTTATTGCTAAGGGCTTGGCACGCGATATTCGGGAGGCTGTCGCGGCGCAGGATTCCCCGTTGAAGTCGGCGCTGTGGGCGGTGGCGTCCTCGCGCAAGCAGTCCTCGATTGCAGGTTCGGAAGGTCGGATGACCTGGGAGTCCCGGCAGGGTGCGTACCGGCAGTTGATGGCCTTTGGTCAGATGGTTGGTTCTGGTCCGCCGCTGTTCCGCACGCGACAGTTGCTGGCGCTCATCGAAGCGGGTCTGGTCCGCTTCGTGGGTGGGCGGCCGCGGTTGGGCATCGGAAAGCAGTTTGAGCTCCGCGGTAGTGCAGGCGAGGCGAGCTCGGACTGGCTGGTGGATGCGTGGATGCATCAGCCGGATATTCGGCGTGCGGCGGACCCGCTGGCGGTCTCGATTGCAGATCGCGTGCGGTCGTTTGTCGACCACGGCAACGCCACGGGTTCGCCGGAGACTACCTGGGAGAGGTTGGTTGTCCGGGGTGATGGGGACATCGATAAGCGTTTGCACATCGTGGGCATCCCGACGTACGCGCAATGGCCGGATACGACGATTTCGCCGATGCCGGGCACAGACCCGCTGATGCTGCAGGAAACCGACCGGACGGCAGGCTCCCTGGTGCGGATCGCGCTGGGTTAAAGGGCGGCGAAGGCCTGCTCTAAGTCGGCGAGCAGGTCTTCGATGTCTTCGATGCCGACGGAGAGGCGCACCAGGTCAGCGCCGGGCAGGAGTGCGGAACCTTCGGCGGATAGGTGCGTCATTTTGCGAGGGTGCTCGATGAGCGATTCGACGCCGCCGAGGGATTCTGCCAGGCAGATAAGCCGGGTGTTTTTGCAGATTTGCTCGGCGTGGGCGGGATCGTGGAAGCGGATGGATAACATGCCGCCGAAACCGCTCATTTGTTGCTTTGCGATGTCGTGGCCTGGGTGGGTCGGCAGACCTGGGTAGAGGACTTCGCTGACCTCCGGGCGGGTGGTGAGGTACTCCGCGACGGCTTGAGCGTTCTGGCAGTGGCGATCCATGCGCAGGCCTAAGGTTTTGATGCCGCGGGCGGTGAGGTAGGCATCGAAAGGCGAAGAAACTGCGCCGACGTTGCCCTGGAAGTAGAGCAGGCGTTCGTCCATGTGTGCATCGTTGGTGACCACTGCCCCGCCGAGGACATCGGAATGCCCGCCGAGGTACTTAGTGGTCGAGTGCAGGACATGGTCGGCGCCCAAGGCGAGCGGGTTTTGCAGGTAGGGGGTGGCAAAGGTGTTGTCGACGAGAATCTGGGCGTTACCTTTGTGGGCGGCAACCTCGGCGATGTCGGTGATGGTGGTCGCGGGGTTGGTGGGGGTTTCTAGCCAGATGAGCTTGGTGTTCTCGCGCAGGGCATCTTCGACTGCCTGCGGGTTGGAGGTGTCAACGATGGTGAGTTCTACTCCCCAATCGCCGTAGTCGTTGTGAAGCAGGCGGAACATGCCGCCGTAGGCGTCGGAGCCCAAAATGATGTGGGCGCCGGGGCGCAAGAGGATGCGCAGGACGGTGTCGACGGCAGCCATGCCGGAGGAAAAGACGCGGGCGTAATTGGCGTCTTCTAAGGCGGCGAGGGTGTTTTCTAGTGCTCGCACCGTGGGGTTAGCCACGCGGCCGTATTCGAAGCCGCCGCGCAACTGTGCCAGGCCGTCCTGGGCGAAGGTGGTGGAGGCGTAAATCGGCACGTTGATGGAGCCCATGTGGGAATCTGGCTGGTAGCCAGCATGGATGGAACGGGAGGAAAATCCTGTGACACGCTTCTCACTCATGCTGCCTCAGTGTAGACCAAGCTGTTCATTTTTAATAGGGCGAGCGGGCTTTAAATTCACACAGGCTTCCTTAATCCTGGGTCGCTAGACTCTATGAGGTTCAATTCCCTACCGACAGAAAGTTGCAATGACTGTAGAGACTCTTGCGGCCGCGTCCACTGCCGGACAAACCGCGGCCGAAACTGCCGACGCAGTACAGCAGTGGTGGCAAAGCGACCTGGCTCAGCGCTGGCTGATCGAAACCCCCATCGGCATCGGCATTACCCTGATCGTCGCTTTGGTACTGCACTGGCTGCTGCGCCGCGGTATCACCAAGGTGGCCAACAACAGCATCAAAAACGGCCGCATCGACTCCGATAAAGCAAAGCGCCGTTCCAAGCGGCGCGGCAAGCGCGCCGATGAAACCGACGCTCAGAAAAAGGCCCGTGAAGGCCGACGCGTCTCGCGTATTAGGACGCTGGCCGGTGTGGCCCGCTCAGCTGCGGCCATCGTCGTCTGGGTCTGGGCTGCGCTCGACATTTTGAGCAAACTCGGTGTCAACGTCGCGCCGCTGATTGCTTCTGCGGGTGTAATTGGTGTCGCCCTTGGTTTCGGTGCGCAGTCCCTGGTCAAGGACTTCCTTTCCGGTATCTTCATGTTGCTCGAAGACCAGTACGGCATCGGCGACACCATTGACTTGGGCGACGGCATCTTTGGTGACGTGGAGTCGATTTCCCTGCGCGTGACGACGGTCCGCGATATCGACGGCGCACTCTGGTATGTCCGCAACGGTGAGATTCTGCAAGTGGCAAACCACTCCTCCGACTACTCCGTCGCGCGACTGCAGATCCCAGTCGGTCTGTCCAACGACACTGAAGCTGCCGGCAACGTCATCGAAGAAGCAGTCAAGCACGCCGCGAAGGATGACAAGATTCGCGACCTGGTTTTGGCCGAACCACGCGTGGACGGCATGTCCAACTTCGAACCGGACTACGTTTCCTTCCGCGTGTCGATTCGCACCATGCCAGGCCGCCAGTGGGATGTTCAGCGCTTCCTGCAGTCCCGTATCCTCAACGTCATGAACGCACAGGGCATTACCACCCCGTACCCGCACGGCATCGGTATCCCTGACCCCCGCAAGGAAGAAGAGTTCTAAATATATGGACAGCGTGTTTAGCGCGATTGGCGGTGAGCCGACCTTCGACAAGTTAGTCGGCGGCTTCTACGAGCAAGTCAAAGACGACGACATCTTGGGACCTATGTATCCCGAAGATGACATGGACGGCGCCCACGACCGCCTCAAGTGGTTCCTCATGCAGTACTGGGGCGGACCACAACACTTCTCCGAAAACCGCGGGCACCCCCGCCTGCGGATGCGGCACGCGCGCTTCCCCGTCGACCGCGCCGCCGCCCTGCGGTGGTTGGAGCTCATGGAGAACTCGCTTGACCGCATCGACGAAGAAACAATCCCGCCAGCCTATCGGCACATGATCTGGGACCACATGCAAAGGGTGGCGGGAATGCTCGTTAATCGACCCGATTAACGAGCGTTAGCCGGAAGGAACTAGTCCTTCCAATCGAAACTGGAAGGAATTAATCCTTCCAGTCGAAGGCCTTGCGGACCGGCTCGGAGATGAGCTGGCCATCGCGGGTCATGATGCCGCCGGCCAGGCCCGGGAAGCGCTCGACAGCAGCGTCCAGACCGCCAGAGGCGATAGCGCGGATGTATGGCAGGGTGGCCGAGTTCAGCGCACGCGCAGAGGTGTTTGCCACAGCGCCTGGCATGTTAGCCACGCAGTAGAAGACGGTGTCGTGGACCTTGAAGGTCGGATCGTCGTGCGAGGTCTTGTGGGAGTTTTCGAAGCAACCGCCCTGGTCGATGGCGACATCGACAAGCACGGCGCCCTTCTTCATCTTCTTGACGGTCTCCTCACGGACCAGCTTCGGTGCGGCAGCGCCCGGGATGAGCACGGCACCGATGACCAGGTCAGCTTCCTTAAGCTCCTTTTCAATGGTGGCCGGATCCGAAATCATGGTGCGCACGCCGCCCTGATACTGGTCGTCGAAACGCTGCAGCACGTGCGGATCCAGGTCCAACACGGTGACCTCAGCGCGCAGGCCATGGGCCATAGCAACTGCAGAAGCACCAACCTGGCCGCCGCCAATGACGACAACGCGAGCCGGCTGGGTGCCTGGAACACCAGAGACCAGCAGGCCGCGGCCACCCTGGGTGGACAGCAGGTGGTGAACGCCTTCCACCACAGCGAGACGGCCAGCAACCTGGGACATCGGGGTCAGCAGCGGCAGGGTGCCGTGGCGATCGGTGACGGTCTCATACGCGATGGAGGTGGCACCGGAGTTAACCAGGGCATCGGTAAGCGGGCGGTCCGCGGCCAGGTGCAGGTAGGTAAACACCTTCAGGTCGGAGTGCAGGTACTTGTACTCCTCTTCCAGTGGCTCCTTGACCTTCAGCAGCAGCTCAGCAGCTTCCCAAGCATCCTTGGCGGTCGGCACGATGGTTGCACCAGCGGCCTCGTAGTCAGCGTCTGGGAAGGAAGCACCTTCACCAGCTCCGGCCTGGATGTAGACCTCGTGACCATCTTTTACCAAGGTTTCAGCGCCAGTAGGGGTAAGGGCGATGCGGTTTTCATTGTTCATGATCTCCGCAGGCACTGCGATACGCATGGTTGTCCTCCTTGTGGGGTGTAAAGACTATTAGGACCAGGTTATGTCCTTCCCAAAAGTGTGCCACAGAAATCCACGTCAAGAAATTATTTCACTATGACTAACCCCACAGGGGGCATACTTTGAGATATGCTCCCTGGCATGCGCCCTAACCTCGAGATTTTGCGTAGCTTCGGACCACTCGGGTGGACCAGTTTTGGCGGTCCTGCCGCGCACTTAGGCTACTTCCGCGAAGAGTTCGTGCACCGCCGCGGTTGGGTCGGCGAAAACGCATATGCCGCGCTGGTATCGATGTCGCAATTCTTGCCCGGCCCCGCCTCGTCCAAGGTGGGCATGGCACTGGGCTATCACCGCGGCGGACTAGCCGGCATGGGGCTGTCTTGGCTGCTATTCACCCTGCCTTCTGCCCTATTGATGGCACTCGCAGGTCTTGCCTACCATCTTGGCGATGCCCCCGGCATCATCGCCGGCCTTCTCGCCGCAGCCGTCGCCGTGGTCGCCCACGCAGTCATCGGCATGGCCGGAAAGCTGCTGCGCACCGGTTTCGGGTGGGCGATCGCAGCGGTGACAGCTTTGGTGTTGATTCTGGCCGGTACGTCCTGGCAGCTGCCGATGCTCGCCTTAGCCGCCATCCTGGGCGCCACGATCCTGCGAGGCAGGTTGGGTTACGAAGCTGCCGATGCCTCGAAGGAAACACCGTTGCGTGCAGTCTCCGCACGGCTGGGCGTGGGTTCCTTGGCGGCCTTTGGTGGCCTGCTGGTGGTGCTGCCAATACTGGCGCAGGTAATCGGTGGCTACTTCTGGGAGCGAGCCTCGGCCTTTTATAGCTCGGGCGCTCTCGTCTTTGGCGGCGGGCATGTCGTGCTGCCACTGCTGGAAGAGCGCTTTGTCATCACCGGCTGGGTCACCCAGGCGGAGTTCTTAGCCGGCTATTCTGCCGCGCAGGCCGTACCGGGACCGATGTTTACCTTTGCCTCCTACCTGGGCGCTGTGGATGGCGGCATCGGAGGTGCGGTGCTGGCCACGGTGTTTATCTTCCTCCCCGGCGCGCTACTGACACTCGCTGCGTTGTATTTCTGGAGCCGCTGGCGCCAGGTGGAATGGCTCCACAATGCGCTCGGTGCAGTCAATGCCGCCGTCATCGGACTACTGGTGGCCGCGTGGTGGGACCCGATCCTCACCCACGGAATCACCGGTTGGGCCACGGGGCTGCTCGCAGTAGTCGTCTTTGCACTTTTGCAGTGGACGAAGACGCCGGCATGGGCGATTGCGCTCGGTGCGGCGATTATGGGCGGATTGTTCCTCTAGAACAGGGATAAACGAGTGGAGTGGTAGACGCTGCCGAAGGGGGCATCGATACGCACCCAGCGCGATAGGCCGGACACGCGCAGGTGGCGTGGGATGTCCAGGGGTGCGGCGAAGCTTGGGATAAGGCCTAGGTTGGTGCAGGCGAAAATCATCCGCATGGGGATTTCGACTTCCTGCTTCGGGCCGGTAACCGTCACGACGGTCTGGTTGAGCAGACTCGATGGTGGGCCCATGGGCCCGGAGAATTGGCGGGCTAATTTTTGGCCTTCGTCGGCGAGGTTGCGGACGACATCGACAGGCAATGTATCGAGCAACTGGAAGCCCTGGGCAGGTGGCAGCGCACCGGGCCAGGACGGATCCCGGGCAGGGCCTAAGTCCAAGGTGGTGGCTTCGGTCTCGAGTGCCTGCTGGAAGGTGTGGGCGGAGACTACTGCCCCATCGCGGGAGACGGTGCCCTGGATGCGGCGGGAGGCAACGACTTCGAAGGGGGTGGTGACGAAGATGTCGACGGAGTCATCGTCAAGCTGGCGCAGCCGTGCTGAAGCCGTAGCGTCCAGACCAACTGCACGCGCAAGAAGGGCCCGCAACCCTGGTCCTCCACCTCGAACTTCGAGTGTTTCATTGACCATGGCGCGGGCCCTCCTTAGTGTTTAAAAATTACTCATCTACCGTAACAGCAGCGGTGTTGAGCAGGATGTCCTTCTCCTTGTCCGTGAGCGGACGCGGCAGCTGCGTGGCCTCATTGACCACGACCTGCACACACTCAATGACACAGGTAACCGTGCCCTGGGTGTCTTTGACCTCCTGGTAAACGGTGAAAGAGGTGTTGCCGACGCGGGTGACCTGGGATTCCACGGTGACGGTGTGGTTGCCATTCCAGATCAGCGGATAACGGAAGTCCACATCCAGGTGACGGACCACGGAAGCAAAGTCTGCGTCCTGGGACCAGAAGTAGTCCTTGGCGAACGCGAAACGCGCCTCCTGTGCCAGCTCAATGTAGTTGGCATTCATCATGTGCCGGTACATATCGAAATCGGACCAGCGCACCGGAATGCGGTGAGTATGAACGACTGATTTCTCTGCCATGTGTGTTCTCCCTTCGCGAATTAACGAGTCAGCTTGCGGTGGGTGACACGGGAAGGACGGGCAGCTTCCTCACCGAGGCGCTCCACCTTGTTCTTCTCGTAATCGCCGAAGTTGCCCTCGAACCAGAACCACTTGCCTTCTTCCACATTGCCTTCCCAGGCCAGAATGTGGGTACAGGTGCGGTCCAGGAACCAGCGGTCGTGGGAAATGACCACTGCACAGCCCGGGAACTGCTCCAGAGCGTTTTCCAGCGAGCCCAGGGTTTCGACATCGAGGTCGTTGGTCGGCTCGTCGAGGAGGATCAGGTTGCCGCCCTCTTTCAGGGTCAGCGCCAGGTTCAGGCGGTTGCGCTCACCACCGGAGAGCACCTTGGAAGGCTTTTGCTGATCCGGGCCCTTGAAACCGAACGCGGACAGGTACGCACGAGACGGCATTTCGTTCTGGCCGACGTGGATGTAATCCAGTCCACCCGAGACGACCTCCCACACGGTGGCCTCTGGGTCGATGTTCTCGCGACCCTGGTCGACGTAGGAAAGCTTGACGGTCTCGCCGACCTCGACGGTGCCGGAATCCGGCTCCTCGAGACCCACGATGGTCTTAAACAGGGTGGTCTTACCCACACCGTTCGGGCCAATGACACCGACGATGCCGTTGCGCGGCAGGGTAAACGACAGGTCCTTAATCAGGACGCGATCATCGAAGCCCTTGACCAGGTTCTTGACCTCGACGACCTTGTTGCCCAGGCGCGGCGGGGTTGGAATCTGGATTTCTTCGAAGTCGAGCTTCTTGTACTTCTCGGCCTCAGCAGCCATCTCCTCGTAGCGCTCCAGACGGGCCTTGTTCTTGGCCTGGCGTGCCTTCGCACCGGAACGAACCCATGCGAGCTCATCCTTCAGGCGCTTACGCAGCTTCGCGTCCTTCTTGCCAGCAACCTCGAGGCGCTCCTGCTTCTTCTCCAGGTAAGTGGAGTAGTTGCCCTCGTACGGGTAAAGCTTGCCGCGGTCGACCTCACAGATCCAGCCCGCGACGTGGTCCAGGAAGTAGCGGTCGTGAGTCACGGCCAGGACGGCACCTGGGTACTTTTCCAGGTGCTTCTCCAGCCACTGCACGGACTCTGCGTCCAGGTGGTTAGTAGGCTCGTCGAGCAGCAGCAGGTCGGGCTCGCTCAGCAGCAGCTTGGCCAGTGCCACGCGGCGGCGCTCACCACCGGAAAGGTTGTTCACCGGGGCATCGGAAGGCGGGCAGCGCAAAGCCTCCATGGCCTGCTCAATCTTGGAGTCGACCTCCCAAGCATCGGCAGCATCCAGCTCCTCTTGGAGCTTGCCCATTTCTTCCATCAACTCATCGGTGTAGTTGGTGGCCATTTCTTCCGCGATGGCCTCGAAGCGCTGCTTCTTTTCGAAGATATCGCCCAGGCCCTCTTCGACGTTCTCACGAACAGTCTTTTCCTCATTCAGCGGCGGTTCCTGCTGCAGGATGCCCACGGTGGCACCCGGATCGAGGAAAGCCTCGCCGTTGGAAGGCTGGTCCAAACCGGCCATAATCTTCAGGATCGAAGACTTACCAGCACCGTTGGGGCCAACCACACCAATCTTGGCGCCTGGGTAAAAGGCCATGGTGACGTCATCCAGAATGACCTTGTCACCAATGGCCTTGCGCACGTTTTTCATCGTGTAGATGAATTCGCCCATGATTCCCCTTTGCAGATTTTTGGGACATTTTTTATCACCACAAAGAGTACATCAAGTCCCCAGTTCCAGGGGCAATGCGCCCCGGGCGCCTAAGCAGTCATCTGCGCCGGACGCGGATTCGACGGCCGCTGCTGCGAACTACCGCTAGACTGCTGAGCCGACTGGGCATCGGCAGCTGTATCCTTCGCGCTATCCTTCGTCGCATCTTGCGCGGAGCTCTGCGACGCACCCTGCGCGGACTCCCCTTCCGCCGCTTCCTTCTCCGCGGCCTCAGCAGCATTGCTGAAGTCCCTATCCGGGGTCAGCTCGTCTTCCCTATCGCCCGGCAGCGGCAACTTCAGCGGGTTCATTGAGCGTTCGACCTTATGCGCGCCAATGACGAATTTATTCAAATCCAGGCCCACGAACTGCGCGCGGATTACCACCCGCTCGCGGTTCTTGCCCTGCTCATCGGTCCACTCATAAGAGTTCAGCGCACCCATGACGATCACCGGCATGCCCTTTTCCACACAACGGCGAACATTAATGGCGAGCTGACCCCACATCTCTACTTCAATAAAAAGATTGTCAGTATCGCGCCAAATCGGTCCATTGGAGCTTTGCTGCGCCGCCTGCGGGTCCGCAGAATCCGGCGACTGGTTCTTCTTTTCCTTGTCGTCATTGCGCTCTACGTAGCGACGCGACGACGCCACGCGCATACGCGTTTTGAACTTATCACCGGCGTACTTCGTAAGTTCCGGTTCCTTTGCAACGTGGCCGTTAATAGTAATGGGTAGCTGGGACATGAGATTCCTTCCTCAGTGAAGAGTTATCAAGTGCTGGCGCATCGGGTGATGTGCCTTAAGTGCATCATCGCCAAGCACTGCAACCCCCAACAAGCACAAAGCCGAAAGCCTGTGGATAACTACATGCAGCCAAACTAAAACGGTAAAAACCCGCCGTTTTCACGACGGGTTATCCACAGAAGCGCGTCCTAGAGCGCGCTTCCGAAGCAAAAAGAGCGGCTCCTAATACTGGCGGAAGCTGGAATCATCGCCGCCGCGCATCTGCTGGAGCATGCGGTTGTACTCCTCGAGCTCGGCGTCATCGTCAATGTCTGCCTTGGCGTCGTAACGCACGGCGTCGGCGCGGTCATCGCGAAGCCAGTCAATAAACAGCTTGGCAAAGACAATCACCAGCGGGAACTGGCCGAAGCCCCAGGCAATGCCGCCGCCAACGCGCTGGTCGATGCGCAGGTCCGGCTCCCACGGCAACTGCAGGGACTGGTAGAACTCCAAGCCCAGGATGGTCTGCAGCTGCATGAGGTATACGCCGGCAAAAAGGTGAATCGGCATGGAAATGAACAGCACCAGCAGACGAATGGGCGTCGGGCGACGGTTCGGCAGTGGGTCGGGGCCGATGACCTCCCAGAAGTACATGTAGCCAGAAATCAGGAACGCGAAGTTCATGATCAAGTGACCGGCATGCTCCGAAATGGCGAAGTTATACAGGTCAGCAAACAGGTAGATGACGTAGAAGAAGAACAGGAACTGCAACAGGTTGACGATAGGATTCGTCACAAAGCGCAGCAGCTTCGACTTCGTCAGTGCCTCAACCCAATCATGCAGGGTGGGCTTGCCTGGTTCGCCCGGTTCGAAGGCTTCCAAAATCAGAGTCAGCGGCGCGCCGAGTACCCAGAACAGCGGCACGACCATGGACAAAATCATGTGGCCGAGCATGTGATAGGAATACAGCGCCGGAATGTAGAGGCCAATGCCGGTGGACATGACGACAAACAGCGTCAGTGAGCCCAGCATGAACCACACGGTGCGGCCTACGGACCAGGTCAGGCCGCGCTGCTTCAGGCGGTAGAGGGCGTAGAGGTAGAAACCTGCCAGCAGCAGCGCGATGGTGCCGAACATGATGTCGAAGCGGAACATCGTCCAGATATTCGTCATCGTCGGTGCTTCCAGCAGCTCATAACCCATGAGGATCTGCATGGAGTTCAAGTTCGGATCACGCGGTGGCGGTGGCGGGGTACGGCCCATGGTGCCGGCCACACCGACGGTGGCGGCCATAACGAGGACCTCAACAATAGCCACGCGGATAAACAGCTGTGGCTTGTTTTTCAGCTGCGGCATAGTGATCTGACGATGCGCAAAGCCAAACAGCGCGAGTGCAATCGTCAACGCCGTCTTGGTGACGATGATGAGACCGTAGCGAGTGGTAAACCAATCGCCGAACTCAATACGGATAGCGGCGTTAATCAAGCCTGAGATGGCCAGGCCGATAATCGCAAACAGCGCCACGTTGGAGTAACGACGAACCGCAGTTTGCATATTCGGGCCCAAACGACGCCCGTGCGCAATCAGTCCCAGCAGGCCACCCACCCACAGCACGATGAGCACCAAGTGCCACAGGAAGGAGTTGGTGCCGTAGTCGTGGTCACCACCGGCAGCGGAGTGGCCCTCCATACCGAGTGGAATCACCTGAGCCACGGCCAGAACGAACAGAATCGGCTGCATGCGCCAGTGCTTGCTCACCAAGCCCATAATGCCGACTAGCAGCGCAATACCGGCAGTCAGCAACCACACCTGCGCGGTAGGAATCTGCCCCAGCGCAATCGACATCATGTCAGGGCTAAAGGTCTGGAAGAACGGTGTACCAGTCAAGTCCGACAGAACCAGCGGCACCTCGACCAGTGCCACCAGCGCCACACCCAGCGCTGCCAGGGCACCCGTGCGGGCTGCCAAGTGACCATCGACAGTCAGCGGCGCCTCGATGAGGCGCTCATTGTCCTTATCCGGCACATCCGGCGGAATCAGGAAAGCCGACACCATAAATGAGCCCACCGCCAGGGCCATCAGGATCCAGGCGGCGCCGCGGAAGAAGGGCAGGCCGAACGTCGTTAAGCGTCCCGGATCCGGAATACCCAACGCCGCAAGAGAGTCTGCCAGGAAAAACAGGGAGATGAACCCGGCGACAAAACCAGCCACCACCATCGCCGCAATGTTGATTACAGTCGACGACTTTGCCCTCGTGTCCTTGGCCGGTGCGGTGCTCTGCTCAGCAGAGTGCTGACTCAAATCCATGCCCCGCATTCTAACGCCCCTGGTATAGGCAAACCTAAAGCTAACCGAGTTATCACCATCACGGCCGTCTGGACTAGAATGCATAGCCGCACGCCTCCATAGCTCAGTGGATTAGAGCAGTGGGTTTCTACCCCATTGGTCGCGGGTTCGAATCCTGCTGGGGGCACCCAGGTCAGAAGGGGTTTTACCCCCTTCGAACCTTGTCAACGTGAGCCTTTTGATCACTTTTTGACCACATTTTGACCACAATTTGCGCGAACTTACCGCGCAAGCACGGTCCCAGTAGGACTACTCCAGCGCCTTCGCCACTTCCTCATCCTGCAGGCTCACCCTCTCCACGCCCCATTTCTGCGCGGACGCTAGATTCTCTACCGCCTGCAGCATGTCACCGGATTCAGGGATGCTTTCCAAACCAATCACGCGCTCGCCTACAGCACTCCCAGAAACGACCAGCACAGTCAGCTCGGCACTATCCGTGGACTTCTCCATGTCCAATACTGGGACGACGACTGCCTTATCTCCTTGCGCAAAATAGCGCCCCGCGGTCTCTCGCACTTCCTCAATCGAGGTATCCCGTAGCGCCGGAACAATCACCAATGAATCGTCCTGGCCTGTCTCTTTCCGCAGACGCTCACCATAAGCATGCAAAAATCGACGGCACAACATAGCCGCACACACGCGGAGACGATACTCCGGCAAGTTCTGTCTATCCATGTCACTTTCCCTTCCTACACACAGCCTCTTTCATCCGGCATAGTAGCGAGGGCCCCGGACATCGCTGTAGAACGCAGAACGCCCCTCCCACTGTTTCCAGTAGAAGGGGCGCTATGTCGTGCGCGGCTTAAGCCTTAAGCATCTTTACGACGCTTCGTCACCAGCAACAAACCAGCTGCAATACTCAGCAGCGCTGCCAGGGCAAGCCACAGCACGTTGGCACCAGTTTCAGCCAGGATGCCTCCCGACGAGGAATCCTGTGCATCCGAACCAGCAGACGGTGCGTCAGAAGCACCACCGCCCTGCTGCGGGCTGCCGCCAGACTCACCCGGCGCGACCGGTGCGGGGCTTACCGGCGCATCGCTTTCCGATGCCTCCGGCTCATCACCCGGCACCACACCCGACGTCTCAGTCGGTTCAGTCGACTCAGATGGCTGCGTCGGCTCCTCAGACTCCGACGGCTCGGTCGGCTCAACCGGAACACTCGGCTCCGTAGTTTCACTCGGCTCCGTCGTCTCGGTCGGTTCCGTTGGCTCACTCGGATCCGTGGTCGGCGGGACGATCGGCTCCTCTGGTTCGTCGGTAACGAAGCCGAAGTCAATGCCTTCTGCAACCTCATCGGATTCCAGAGTGATCTCGTACTCGAGAGCCTGAGTGCTGACAGGACCGTCCGGATCTGCGGACTGTCCGTCGAAGCCATCCGGGAACTCCACGACCACGCGGTAGGTACCTGGTTCCAGGTCGCCGACGCTGTACTGGCCGAACTCGTCGGTAGTCAGCGTGGCAACGACCTCACCATCTTCGTTGTAGACGGTCACCGTGACACCTGCGATTCCTGGCTCCATAGTCTTATCGCCATCGCGGTTGGTGTCGTGGAAAATCACTCCAGACAAACCAGCAGGCGGAATGACTACAGGTTCTGGCTCGGCATAACCGAAGTCCAGGCCGTCGAATTCGTCGCCGGCTTCAACCTCGATCAACTGCTCATTGCTCAAGCCATCACTTGGGTCGTAGTCAGAGACCAGCACCAAGTCTTCCGGTCCGTCTACAACGACCACACGATACTGACCAGGCTCAACATCCTCGAAGAGGTAGCCACCATCAGTGCCAGTGGTGACGCGCTGCACTTCGGTGCCGTTGTCGTCGACAAGCGCAACCACAACACCAGACAGGCGCTGCTCACCGTCATCGATGGTGCCGTCGCGATTATCGTCGCGCCAGATGGTACCGGAGATCGTCGCATCCTCGACCTCAGGTTCCGTCGTTGGTTCCGTCGGCTCCTCTGGCTCGCTGGATTCCTCGGTGGAAGTCGGTTCGGTAGGCTCTTCTGGCTCCGAAGGTTCCGTGGACTCCTCAGTAGTCGACGGTTCAGTCGGTTCTTCAGAAGGCTCGCTCGGATCCGTTGGCGGGACTGGCGGGTCCTCGGTCTCGCTTGGCTCTTCTGCAACCTCGCGGAAGCCGAAGTCCTGTCCCTCCTGAGTCTCACCGGACTCGATCGTCACAGTTACCTCGCGCGATGGGTTATCGGTTCCACTGACCGGGTCGGAAGTCTGCTCGAACTCACCCTCCGGGTTACCGATGCGCAGCGTGTACTCGCCTTGCGGGATGCCGTTGAACGAGTATTCGCCGTCTTCATTGGTCGTGGTTTCAGCGACAACATCACCTGCAGCATCGACCAGCTGCACGGTCACGCCGCTAAAGCGCTCAGACTCATCGGCGTCGATGGTGCCGTCGGAGTTATCGTCCTGCCACAGGGTGCCGGTGACTCCGCCGACACCGTAGACAATTGCGTCGACGTTCTCAGCATTCTGACCTGCAGCCACGGTCACAGACGCCCGGACTGTGGTCTCGCCGTCTTCTCCACTGAAGTCGTTCAGACCGGACTCAGTGACGTCGTCGCTACCAGTTGTTGGCGAGAGTCGGAAGCCGCTCGGCAGGTCGAACTCAACCTGGTAGTCACCAGCGAGCTGGCCACCGAAGGAGTAATTTCCTTCGGCGTCAGTGCGGGTGGTGATGGCGTTGCCAGTTTCGTCGGTGACGGGTTCACCTTCGGCGTCGAGCAGGCGCACTACGACGCCTTCGACTCCGATCGTGGTTTCACCATCGGTGATGCGGCCGTCGCGCTCAGACTCAGCGATGATGCGACCGGAAATGCCACCCAGCTGGTGAACCACTGCATCAACGTTCTCGACGGTGGAACCAGTGGTCACCTCGAACTCTGCGGTGGTCAGGAATTCTGGGTCGACATCGTTAAGCAGTCCTCCACTGATGTTGTCCGCATCGCCAGCCTGCGCGGATGGATGGTATCCCTCCGGCGGCGTGATGCGAACCGTGTAGCCAGCAACGGCTGGGACATCGGTGAACTCGTAGGCACCGTTTTCATCCGTCATGGTCTCAGCGACGACATTGTCTTCACTGTCGAGCAGCTCAACCTTGACGTCTTCCAAGGTTGGAGCGTCTGCTTCAACCTGACCATCGCGATCCGATTCGACGTAGACGGTACCGCTGACTGCACCGACGCCGTAGACAATTGCGTCGATGTTCTCGGCAGTCTCGTTGGGGCTTACCGTCACGGTAGCGCGGTAGTTGTTCGCTCCTTCTGCAGCAGCGAAATCGTTTAGATTCGGCTCGGTGACGTTGTCTTCGTCTCCGGTAGTCGGCGAGGAACGGTAGCCATCCGGCATGGTGAACTCAACCTGGTAGTCACCAGCCAGCTGACCGGCAAAAGCGTAATTACCGTTCTCGTCGGTAGTTGTGGTGACAGGGTTGCCCTCATCATCCGTGACAGGGTTGCCGGCCGCGTCGAGCAGGCTCACCTCGATATTGGCTACGCCGGAGATAGCTTCGTCATCTTCGATGATGCCGTCGCGCTCGGACTCAGCGATGATGCGGCCCGACAGGCCACCAAGCTGGTGCACGACTGCGTCGACGTTCTCGACGATAGCGCCGGTAGTCACCTCGAAGGCAGGCGTGGTGCCGTTGTTCGGCGCCACGTCGTTGAGTCCTTCAGCGGTGATGTCGTCGGCATCTCCAGCCTGTGCGGACAGGTGGTAGCCCTCCGGCGTCGTGATGCGGACGCGGTAGCCGTCGCCGGCCACAACATTGGTGAACTCGTAGTTGCCGTTGTCATCGGTCCTAGTGAAGTCGATGACGTTGTTGTCCTCGTCCAGCAACTCAACCAGCACAGTCGGCAGGGTTGGTGCATCGGACTCGACGCGGCCATCGCGGTCGGACTCGACGTAGACGGTACCGCTCACACCACCGACGCGGTGGACGACCAGGTCGACGTTCTCTACGGTCTCACCTGCGGTGACGGTTACGCCTCGGATGATGCCATCTTCTGGCATGTCGTTGCGCAGGCCGTCGGTAAGCTCCTGCTCCTCGCCGGCGTGTGCGGAGATGCGGTAGCCAGCTGGGATGTGGAAGGTCAGGTCGTAGTCGCCGGCCGGGAGACCGGTGAAGGCGAAGGTGCCGTCCTCGTTGACGGTGGCGAAGACTTCTTCACCGCCGACAATGGTGGACACGCGAACTTCATCGATGCGCTCGTTGGTTGCGTCGACGATGCCGTCGCGGTCGCGCTCGAGGTAGAAGTGGCCGGTGATAGAGCCTTGGTTGTTGATGAAAGCATCAACGTTCGGCTTGTCCTCGCCAGCAACGGCGCGGATGGTGCGGGTGAAGCCGTCGGCGTTGGCGTCGTTGCGGCCCTCTTCAGTGATGTCGCCGCGGGTCTGAACCGGGGAGAACACCGTGCCCTCTGGGCTGATGAACTGCACCTGGTAGCCGCCTGCGCGGGCAGGAATATCGGTGAAGGCGTAGTTACCAAGCTCATCAGTCTGAACAGCATCGATGCCCTCGATTGGCTCGCCATTCTGGTCGGTCAGTACGACGCGGATGTTGGCGTAGCTGCCTTCGCCCTCGTCGAGCAGACCATCGGCATTAGCGTCATTGACGACCGTGCCGGAGATGCTCAGGCGATTGTTGACCACAGCATCGACGTTGACCTGGTTCTCAGAACCTGACAGTTCAATGCCGGTGAGGCGACCGTCGGTTGGGTCGACATCCGAGAGGTACTCAGCGTCCAGGTTGTCCAGACCGCCGGCCTGCTCGGACAGAACGTAACCGCGTGGTGGCTGAATCTGCACGCCGTAGGTGCCCGGGGTCAGCCCTTCGAAGCTGTAGGCACCATTGGCGTCGGTGACTGCTGCGGCCAGCTGGCCGTTGCGGACAACGAAGTTGCCCTCTTCATCCAGCAGGTAGACGATCGCACCGGCAACGGTTGCAGCGCCCTCTTCGACGCGACCATTGCGGTCATTCTCGCGGTAGACCACACCGGACAAGGAGGCAGTGTCCACCACTGGCACGTCGCGCTCAGTGGTCACGCCCCAGTCCATCTCGATGACATCGGAAGAACCGGTGGAGTTGTCCTCGATTTCGGCCTCCACGAGGTTGCCGTCGTGGCCGCGTGGGTTGTCGGTGATGCTCCAGCCTTCAGACAGATCGACCACGCGCACCTGGTAGTTGCCCGGCTCCAGGCCGGAGAAGGAATAAGTGCCGTCGGTGACTTCCTGGCTGGCGACAACTTCGCCATCCTTGAGCAGTTCCACGGTCACAGGATCCCCCATGACATCTTCGGTGGCGATGACTTCACCCTCGCCGTCCTGCTGGAAGCCGTCTTCGTCGCGGTCGTACCAGAACTTACCGCTAATCGTGCCGGCTTCGCCGCGCACACCGGCGTTGTAGCCCGGTCGGTTATCACCGGCACGGAGCTCAATATCACCCGTACGCAGACGGTTCGGGTCGCCATCAACGCGGGTAGCAGCATCGGAATCCACCAGTGGATCGTTGCCCACGAGTGGTTCGACGAAAGGCAATCCGTCGCGGGTTTCAAACACAACCCGGTAGGTGCCTTGCATCAGGCGGGTAAAGGCGTAGTTGCCGTTGGCGTCCGTGGTCGTTTCGATCTCGGTGGCGAAGGAGCCATCGTCGTTAAGCACCGGCTCACCATTGGCAGTGACGAACGGAGCTGGGTCACCCTCGTTCCAGTCCACAACCTGCAGGATGACCTTCTGGCCGCCCATGCGAGCATCATCGCCGTCGAGGATATTGGCACCATCCGCATTGCCCGCCTGGGCGTCCCGGAAGTAGGTACCAGAAATCACGCCATCGCGGGCGTCGAGCTGTAGGTCAACCCCGTCGCATGCATCGGTGCTGTTTGGATCTGGGGTGCACTCAGCAGCTTCTGGCTCATCTGGATCCCAAGAATCCTGAGTAGAGATGCGCGCGAAGTTTGTGGTCTCGCCAGACGTCGCACCTTCGTCTGGTGGCAGCAGCCTGGTCACAATGCGCAGATGTGCCTGCTCACGCGGCTGCAGATCGCCGACTTCCCAGTCGTAGAGGTTGACGCTCTCGTCCTCGGTGTCGAAGTGGAACTCATCCTCGCCGAGTACGCGGATAACCGCATTGTTGTTGTTCGGGTCAATCAGCTCGGCGCGCAGGAATTCCAGCTGCTTCGGCATGCGGTCGACGACCTCGACGTCTTCTGCGACGTAGCGGGTCGAGATGTTGCGGGCGTGGATAAGGAAGCTAACCTCCTCGCCGGCGGTGTAGCTTGGCAGCTCGTTCGGACCAAGCTCTTCGGCACGCTCTTCATCCAGGTCGATTTCCTTGTTCACCGATACCGTCGGGTTGAAGCGCGCGGCAGTCATGAATGGGCCGAGCGGTTCCATACGGGCATTACCCTGGAAGGAGTCGAACGCCACGTAGTTGTAGGCCACGTCGGAACGACGCAGTGGCTCGCCGTCACGCGTGGACGTATCCGGCATATTCATCGTGTACGTGAAGTCATGCACACGGTCCACGCCGTGTTCGAAAGCGATGCGGATGGCCTTCACCGAAGCCCAATCGTCGCCGATTGCTTCCTTGTTCAGCCAGTTGGGATCGCATCCTGTTGAGTCAACGTCAGGAAGATTCGGGCGGCACGGATTCGAGCTACGGGAGTACTCAATGCGGACCTGGTCTTCCGGCAACGTTTCCGGGACCACCGGACCGGCCAAGGTAGGGATCAGGCCATTGCGCGGGAACTGGTTGTTGTCCAATTCAAGCTGGTTCTCGTAGCTCGAACCAGTCTTGCTGCCGCGGCTGAGATCATCATTGCTTGGCAGGAAGTCATACAGGTAGGCCTGGCTAAGCGGGATGGTGCCCTCCGTGCCAGCGCTGAGGCGATACTGGACGGTTTCTGCACCAATGCCTAAGTGATTATTGCGGTTGACGGAGTCATTCCAGAAGCCTGGGTTGTTCTCGTCGCCGAACGGGTGAGTCCACGTGCTCCAGTCCACCTGGGTCTTCCAGTGATCGTCGCGGTCGCCCTTGACTTCCTTGCGGACCACGCGGGCGTTAACGGCCGGGATAGTCACGCCATAGGTTGCCTGGTGCACCTTTGGTGCCTGCGTTACACCTGCTGGGTAGTCCGAGCGGGGGACCACACCGTAAGTGTCGCGCAGGTTCTGTTCCTTGGTCTGCAGGTACTCGTCTTGGTTGCGCTCCATAACCGTGATGGCGAACGCGGACAGGCGTTCGGTCAGATTAGCGCTGGTGTAGTTACCACCCATTAGCTGCACGTCAGAGTCCATATCGCGCAATACCTGGATGGAAAAACCACATTCATTCAGCCGGGCAGCTGTCGGGTTGGACACACGGGAAACCACCGGCAGGCCGTCCGGCTTAGTCTCTTCGTTAAGCTCGATGCGGTAGCGGTGTCCGCCGTTGGGGGATGCGCCAGCGTTCGTGATGATGAGGTCCTCAGTGTTAAGGACACACGCGTTATTGCCAGGGTTACGGCGCTGCACCGAGTCGGGGTTCAACATCAGACCAGGAGGCGTGGTCAGGTACGCCACCGGATCGGCCGCACCAGCGTTAGGGCCGGAATTGTGCAGGCCGAAGCTGATGCGCGCCTGAGGCACACCGGGGCCGCGCTCGCCGTCCGGCTTGAGACTTGCCAGCAGGTTCTCGCGGTTGCCTTCAAAATTTTGACCAGCCGGGCCGTCGCCAATGTTGACCCAAGGGTCCGGCGAAGTTGTCGTGATTGGCAGGTCAACGCAGCTGCGGGTGACAGGGGAGTTCGGAGTACTAGCGCCAGTCCGGTTTTGCAACACCCCGTTGATGCGGTACTCCGCGCAGTTTTGTGGACGGTAGTTTGCCGGCATGCCAGAGGAAGTCACAGCGTCCGTGATGATCGTGGCACTGTAGCGACCAGCCAGGGCATTCGGGATCTTCATCTGCGTCTTAGTGACGCGAACCCGCGGATGCTCATCAGCGCGCGGATTAGTGAACACGTACCAGTCATTTTCAGCGGTGTATTCGGCCGGGACCTCGCGCGTCGTTTCGTCGTCGTAGGTGAAGACGGTGGTCAGTCC
This sequence comes from Corynebacterium camporealensis, assembly GCF_000980815.1. Taxonomy (NCBI): domain Bacteria; kingdom Bacillati; phylum Actinomycetota; class Actinomycetes; order Mycobacteriales; family Corynebacteriaceae; genus Corynebacterium; species Corynebacterium camporealensis. Next base: position 1,917,754 of record NZ_CP011311.1, read on the forward strand.
CTGCTTGGGTGCGGGAACCCAGCGGCCGTCGGAATCTTGCTCATAGTTGACCGGGAAGCCACGCAGCTGAATGACTCTTGGCGAGAACGTGACCCTATCGTTGCGTGCCCACCGCTGCGGAATATCCGCGACCTCAAGGTCCGCACCCGCGGTCGGGTTGGAGAAGTCATGGATGAAACTGCGATCGGAGATCGCCTCCGACACTGGTTCTCTGTTGCTTCCCAGTCGCTTGTTGTTCTGGACTGTGCCCGACCCCGGGTTGACCGGGTTGTACAAGCGAACGCCTTGGTTCGCGGTCACAGTGCCGGATTGTTGGTCATCGATTGAGGTCCACTCAAAGTCGACCGTGTTGTTAATAACGGTGTTGTGGGTAATACCCAGTTCATTCAGTGTTTCGGCGTCCTCGACCTGCACCAACACGTCGATACCGATATTGCGCACACGCACGTAGTGCGCCGCAAAGTCCTCCGGAATCACCACGCGGATCTCACGCGTGTCCGGGTCGTAGCTCGGCTCGACGCGTAAGGTCTCACCCGTACGCGACAGCCTGTAGTTGGAGATGTTGGGGCGTTCGTTGAACTGTAGGAACTTCAGTCCCGGAGGCAGCTTATCGACGAGCACTCCGTCGACTGCCTGGGTGCCCTGTGCCTTGTCGCGGTTAGCAAGCAGAGAGAAGCTAAAAATCTCGCCTGGACGTACCCAGTTGACGTCGTTGACGTTCTTCGTCTTCGATACGGTCGGCTTCGGTTCGCCATAGGTGTAAGCGAAGGTAGTGAATTCCCGCTCAGTGTCACCCAGTGTTGCCTCGACCGGCAGTTCTTCGGTGCCAGGGATAGAGGCATGCACGGAGGTGGGGAAATTGACGTAGCCGACGGCCGAGGTGCTGGTCCAGCCCTCGGTCACCGTCAACGTCACGGTGCGGTTAACCTCGTCGATTTCGGAAGTGAAGTAGGTCTTGTCGCCGGTGCGCAGCTCGAAGGATGGCTGCTGCAAAAGGCGTCCTTCGACGCCGGGCTGCAGGTCGGAATCCCAGCGGTAGGCTGCGTCCGGGATCTTCATCGTAATCTTCGCACCGGCGCAGTTCGTCTGGCCTGGCGGTGGAACGTCACAGGTGAAGTTCACGCGGTAGCGCAGGTTCAGCGCGCCACCGCCATTGAGCGGGCCGCCATCGCCAACACCAAGAGGCTGGCGGTTAGTCGCGCTCGCCTTAGTCTCGGTCGGTTGTCCATTCGGGCCCGTTCCGGTGATCACCTGATCAATTCCCAAACGGAAACGGTCTGGCCCGGACTGATGTGAGGTCGCCACAGGAGCCAGGGTGATGACGAGTCCTACGATGGCGATAATCGCCACGATGACCCACCAGACTGGCTTGATCTTGCGATTGCTGTGCATATTTACGCCCACAATCCCCTCTTCACGGCTGCCGTCTGCCGCCGCACGAAAGGTAGACCAATCAGGGCTTTACATTTTATAGACAACAGCTAAAAATATACAGATACCCTTAATGGAACCTTATAGCTTTCAGTAAAAATACAATAATAGTTCAGTGATTATTAATGTTCGCCGCACCTAAAACCTACGTAGAGACATGCCTGCAGGTCAGGCCTACACTGGATACTGAATTAAGGAGAAGTCATGCCAGAAGAAATCACGCTCGCAACGTTTAGCGGAACACCATCGTTGGCCCTGCATGGCAAGCGTTTCACCCGCACCTTCGCGCCGCGTCCGGACTATCCCAGTAATCGCCGCGCCACGTTGACTGGTCAGTACCCGCAGCGCGAAGCATTAACGACAATTTCTGCAATTTTTTCCAACGCAGGATGGCATACCACCGAGGGCCTGGATACCGAGGGCCCGACCTTTCGGCTGCTGGAAGAGCCGGATTCCTTACCTGACAGCGGCGTTATTGCCGTTGCCACCGGCTTGGCCACAGGCGATTGCGAGCTTTATATCTACTGGCCTGGTGTTGCTGAAGACGGCGAGTCTGCTGAGTTGGTCTCCCCGCTTGACCTGGCGCCGACGCTGGCAGCGATTGCCGGTTTGGATGTGCGTCCCAACGCAGCGCTGTCTTTCGATGGCCTCAACCTGGTTCCGGTGCTGCGCTACGGTGCCGATGGGCATGCCGCTCTCTTCTTCGACAATGGCATCCGCACCCAGGATGCATGGCTTATCGATGGCCACTGCTCCCACCCCGACAAGCACAAAGCCTTAGAAGATGAGTGGCAGTTGTGGAAGCAATTCATGGGATACGGGCCGCTGCAATAACGAGCCCCAGGGCAGTCGTCTAAGCTGGGCGCCTGAGTTAGACGCACACATATTAAGGAAGAATTCATGGCTACTTCGAATGGACTGCCCTCCCCCACCCGCAATTCCTACGCGCTGATTACCGGTGCTTCCCAAGGCATCGGCGAGGCTATGGCCAAGGACCTGGCCTCCCGTGGTCACAACGTGATCCTGATTGCGCGGCGTCGGGAAGTGCTGGAGCAGCTTGCCGATGACCTCAAGCGCACTCACGACATCGACGCCATCGCCTTCCCCGCTGACCTGTCCAAGGCCGAGGACGTCGACCGTGTCATTGAGCTGATGGCCGAGCGGGAGATTTCCATCATTATTAACTCTGCTGGCATCGCTAGCTTTGGCAAGTTCATGGACCAGGACTGGGAGTATGAAACCAACCAGTTCGCACTCAACGGCACTGCGGTGCACCGCCTGACCCGTGCGGCACTGGATCAGATGCTGCCGCGTCGTCGCGGTGCCATCTGCAATGTGGGATCTGCTGCAGGTAACGTCTCCATCCCTAATAACGCCACCTACGTCTTCACCAAGGCCGGTGTGAATGCCTTTACTGAGGCCCTGCACTACGAATTAAAGGGCACAGGCGTGACCTGTACCCTGCTAGCCCCTGGCCCAGTGCGCGATGCGGTGGTTCCGGAAGAAGAACAGTCCATCGTCGATAAGGTGGTGCCTGATTTCCTCTGGACCACCTATGAGTCCTGCTCGCAGGAAACCTTGGCAGCGATGGAGAAGAACCAGCGCCGCGTAGTGCCGGGACCTCTGTCTAAGGCAATGAACACCCTGGGACAGGTACTGCCCACCCCGGTGATTGCACCGTTGGTGGGCAGCTTCTACTCGAAGATGAGTTAAGCGCGGCGGTTCTTTTCGCGCTCTTCCCAGAAGTTCGCGTTCTTAATTCCTACTGCAGCAGGATCGAACTGCGGGTCCTTGCCAGCCTTCTTCTGTTTTTCGTAGTCGCGCAGCACCTTCAGCGCCGGGACCTGCAGGATGAGGATGGCGATGATGTTGAGCCATGCCGTAGCACCCACGCCGATATCGCCGAGGGTCCATGCAGCACCCGGGGTGGTGGTTGCACCGATGATGACCGAAACAATGATGAGGACGCGCAGGATCCAGACCAGTGCGCGGCGCAGACCGTGGGACTTAATCCAACGGTTGAAGTAGGTCAGGTTGGTCTCTGCCATGTAGTAGTACGCCAGCACGGTGGTAAACGCGAAGAATGCAATAGCCAGTGCGACGAAGGTCGGGCCAACACCGGAAGCAACAGAATCCAGGCCGTTCTGAACATAGCCCGGGCCAACCGCAACGCCTTCTGGCAGGGAGCCTGGGTAGACGACTTCGCCGTCTTCGGACTCACCGCGGTAGACGGTGTACATGTCGGTGGAGATGATCATGAACGCGGTTGCAGAACAGACAAACAGGGTGTCGATGTAGACCGCGAAGGCCTGGACGAAGCCCTGCTTAGCCGGGTGGGACACCTCAGCTGCTGCTGCGGACTGCGGGCCGGTACCCTGGCCAGCCTCGTTGGAGTAAATACCGCGGCGAACACCCCACATGATGGCGACACCCAGCATGCCGGAGAAGCCAGCCTCCAGGTTGAATGCGGAGCGGAAAATCAGACCGAAGACCTCTGGGATCTGGTTGAAGTTCATGAACATCACGATGATGGACACCACGATGTAGATAACCGCCATGAACGGAACGACCATGGAAGCAAAGGTCGCGATGCGCTTCACACCACCGATAATGATGATGGCCAGGATGCCGGCCAGAACGAATGCGGACCAACCGACCTCGATGCCCCAGGCGTTGGACACTGCATCAGCCACAGCGTTGGCCTGGATGCCCGGCAGGAAGTAGCTAGTAGCCAGGATCATCGCGACAGCGAAGACCACACCGTAAATCAGCATCACAGGTGCTGCCTTGGTGTGCGAGTACGCCTTTTCGATGTAGTAAGCAGGACCACCGCGGTACTCACCGGTGTCGCGGTCCTTCTCCTTGTAGACCTGCGCCAGTGTACATTCGATGAACGAGGTTGCAGAACCCAGCAGGGCCACTGCCCACATCCAGAACACTGCACCTGGGCCACCAAAAGCAATAGCCGTGGCAACGCCCGCAATATTGCCGACGCCGACACGGCCAGACAGGGAAATCATCAGCGACTGGAAGGAAGAAACGCCGCTTTCAGATTTCTCACCAGAGGCAAGCTGGCGAATCATGTCCGGAATACAACGGACCTGCAGGAAACGAGTAACGATAGTGAAATAGATTCCGGCACCTAGGCACAAGAACACCAGTGCGGGTGACCAGATAATGCCATTGAGACTGTCGAGGAAATCAGCCATAGTCTGTGAACTCCTAAGTTGTCGCCACTCACGGGTGCGAGAAGCTGATGAAAAAATCATGCCCCAGAACACAGCCATAGGTGAGACGAATCACGCATAAATCTGGAAGTGTTCAACAACACGGATGAAAATTTATCCTTCAACCGGGGATTATTGGAGTCAAAGAAATTCCCCGCTCAACCACAGGATTTCGACAGATAACCAATAGGTTTACCCCCATTGAGGGGAAGGTAATACCGCGTAGAATGGTCCGCATGTCTGACAATGAGATTCCCGCTAAATACGATCGCCTGGTTTGGATCGACCTGGAGATGACCGGTCTGGACCCAGACCGCCACGTCATCGTGGAGGTCGCCGCCGTCATCACCGATGGCGAGCTGAACATCCTGGGCGAAGGCATCGACATGGTCGTCCACGCCACCGAGGAACAGCTCGGCGAGATGGACGACTTCGTGACCAACATGCACGCCAAGTCGGGCCTGGATAAGGAAATCCGCTCCTCTACCACCTCCATCAAGGATGCTGAGGACGCTGTCCTGGAACTTATCGCCAAGCACTGCGATCCGGCCCACCCTGCACCGCTGGCGGGCAATTCCATTGCCACCGACCGCGCCTTTATCCGCGCCTACATGCAGCGTCTCGACGAAGCCCTGCACTATCGCATGATTGACGTATCCACCGTCAAGGAGCTCTCCCGCCGCTGGCACCCGCGCGCCTACTACCACCAGCCCAACAAGGGCCTGGCCCACCGCGCACTACAGGACATCATCGAATCCATCCGCGAGCTGGACTTCTACCGCCGCAGCATTTTCCGCACCGACGAGGGCCCCACCTCCGAGGAAGCAGCCACCGCCAAGGATGAATCAACCGCTGCCTACCAGGCGTTTTTGTAAATTCCAGAGCGTGCGTTAATCTTATCTCTGCTGCTTTCGAGCAGCGATGGTGGCTGTAGTTCAGCTGGTAGAGCACCAGGTTGTGATCCTGGGTGTCGCGGGTTCGAGCCCCGTCAGCCACCCCAACGAACCCCCTGAGCTGCTACAACAGCCCAGGGGGTTAACTCATATCTAGACCATGTAGCTCTTCGTGTAGCTCTTGGTTCCGAAAACTACTAATTGTTCTACTGCCTGTTGCCCGGACTCGACCTCACAACTGAGGCCGGAGCCAGCTTTCACTTTGAGCTTCTCTCCACCGTTTTTACATAAAAGCAAAAAGTGTCTTAATTCACACGCTCCTGTGGCAGGGCGCACATACTGCCGCTAAGATTCTGCTTAAGCTCTTTGCTCCCGATTTCAGGATTACTCATGCGCCAGAATCGACCGCTTGCCGTAACTACCGCCCTCGTCAGCACCGCAGCTCTTATCTCCGCCTGTGGTTTCTTCGACGACACTGACGATGCTCCCGAGGCCAACGAAGCACCCGAGACTACGACCGTCACCAGCGAAGCCCCAGCTGCCGAAGAGTCCCAAGAAGAGACGGAAACCACCGAGGCAGAAGAAGACACGGAAACCTCTGAAGCAGAAGAGGATCCCGCCCCTGAAGAAGAATCCGATGACGCCCCAGAAGAGCGGGCACCCGTGGCAGAGAGTGTGAACCTCACTGCGCCAGCAGACCAGATCTCAGGTGAGTGTGGCACCATCGGACAACTTCGCTTCGGCGCTGACGGCGACGCATCGTGCGGCTTTGCCGCCAACGTCGCTAGCGCGGCTGTCCAAGCCGAGTTCCACGAGGTTGAGCGCGACCGTCATGCAAATCCCATCTCGAAGGCCACCGTGACGGCAACCAGCCCTATCACCGGTGAAAACTACGAAATGGACTGCATCGTTAATCCCCCCGGCAAAGGCACCACCTGCACCGGTGCTGATGGCGCCATCGTAGACATCTCACTGACTGAGCAGTCACATGGCCCGCTCGTAACCGGTGAACGCCCCGGCCCGCTGTACCTCAACTACTAGCCGCACTCCCATACGTGGCGAACAGCACTGTACTAGAGCACGAATTCCCATACCAGGACAGGTTTTTAGCACTAAAATCTTAGTAATCTCTCTACTCCCCTAACGAGGATTACTCTCATGCGCCTGTCCCGACCGCTTGCGGTAACCACTGCCCTACTTGGCTCCACTGCCCTACTCGTTGCGTGCGGCTCAGACGATGCTGACGATGGCCCACAGACCATCACCGTTACCAGCACCATGTCCGCACCCGATGACTCCCAAGATGACTCGGAACCTGATGACGACTCCGATACTGACCAGGATTTCGAAGCAGCCCAGGACGACGCGCCGGCTCCCGTCGCAGCTGATCTAAATCTCTCTGCATCTGCCGACCAGGTTGGCGGCAATTGCGGCACGATTGGGCAGCTGTCTTTCAGTGCTAACGAAAATACGTCCTGCGGTTTCGCAGCTAACGTCGCTAGCGCTGCGGCCGCGGCTGAATTTTATATTTGGACGCCTGATCCAACGGTCACCGGTGTGCCTGCAGCCGACATTACCGCGACCAGCCCCACAACTGGTGAAACTTACGAAATGCGTTGCTTGATCGGCTCCAGCCGAGTTGCAGGTACTTGCTCTGGTGGCAATGATGCTTCAGTAAGCATTACGAGAAACTCGACCGGACCCCTCTCTAGAGGTGAGGACCCTGGTCCGATTTACCTCAACCCTTAATGGCTTAGCGCCGGCGGGCTAGTTACTGATTCTCGTCGGCGTTGCCCTTGGACCACTGCTTCCAGGACATGTTCCAGTCGCCCAGGCCGTCTAATGGGTTGAGGGTGCCGCCGTTGGTGTTTTTGACGCGGACGATGTCGCCGCGCTTAACGACGTCCTGGAACCAGGCGGCTGCTTCGGTGGTGACGTTGATGCAGCCGTGCGAGGTGTTGGTGTTGCCCTGGGCCCAGACCGACCACGGGGCGGCGTGGACGTAGATGCCGGAGTAGGACATCTGGGTGGCGTAGTCGACTAGGGTCTCGTAGCCGCCGTCTTCTTTGGCCAAGCCGAAGGTCGAGGAGTCCATGAGCAGCTGCTCGTGCTCATCGCCGATGATGTAGCGGCCGTTCGGGGTATCCCACTGGCCATCGCGGCCCAGGGAGACCGGGATTTCGCGCAGCAGCTTCTGGTTACGGTAGACCTTCATGGTCTTGGTGGCATTGTCAACGATGCTGACCACGCGGTCACCGATGGTGAAGTTGGTCTCCGCATCGGAACCACCCATGACGCCACCGCCCAGGTCAGTGCCGTAGAGGTCAACCTTGACGGATACCTCGGTGCCCGGCTCCCAGTAGTACTGCGGGCGCCAGCGGACTTCCTGGCCATTAACCCAGTAGAACGCGCCCTCAACTTCCGGAGAGGTTTCGACCTTGATGGCTTCCTCGGCAGCCTCACGGTCGTTGACGTAGGCGCCAAAGCGCACGGCGATGACCTGGCCGACGCCGACTTCGGAACCTGGGGTGGGGGACAAGGCGACATCGGCAGTTGCGCTGGCCTCCATAGTGGAGAAGGTGATGTCCTTTTCCTTGCCGTTCTCATCCACGGCGGTCAGGGTGTAGGTGCGGTTGTAGCCGAGCACTTCGTCGGTGCTCCACTCCATGCCGTCATCGGAAAGCTTTTCTTCGACGACATAGCCGGACTCATTGACCATGGTGACCTCTTCCAGGCCCTCGCCCTGGGAAGTCACGGTTACTGGTTCGGATGGGTCGACGTCAGTGGCGCCGTCCTTAACGGAAATTTCCGGCGCCTTGTCCTTCGGCTTGTCCTGCGTCGTTTCTTCAGTCTGCTCTTGCTGCTGACCATCGTGATCTTCGGCAGCAGAATCGATCGTGCAAGCAACCGCTGCGATAGCCACTGCAGTAACAGTGGTCAGGGCAAGCAGCCGGCGGGTGAAGGAACGGGGATTAAACACTCGAGGCCTCTTGTCGCGGAAGAGGGGCTGTTAAATATCCACAACAGACTAACGCCTGCCTACACGTAATGGCTAGACAAGACGCGCTTGTTAATCCATTCGTTACCCAGAAATACCCCTAGTGCTTACCCCACGTACCTCTGCTAGTTCATGTAGTGTTCATATGGCTGCAGAAATACGTTATGACCTGCCGATTTTACAGTTTTTAGAAGAGGGTGTTAAAGTTACATCTCGTTGCACAGCAGGGCACACGCCGAAAGCTTGCAGCATGCGCCATTAGCTCAATTGGCAGAGCAACTGACTCTTAATCAGTGGGTTCGGGGTTCGATTCCCTGATGGCGCACAATAATCCCAGGTAGATGAAATATTCTACCTGGGAATTTTGCGTGTCTGCATTGTTGCCAGACACGGGCTAAGTAAAGAAAAAGAGCGGCAGTAGGCTACTGCCCTACTACCGCCCCGGTGCGAGTTTCCTTAGTGGATGTCGATGGTCTCGCCGTTGATTTGGTAGTCCTCGTGGTCGCCGACGGGGACTTCGGTGCCATCGGACATGGTGCGGTTGCTCAAGATTTCGTTCGGGTCGATGACTGCAATTTCGAAGCCAGACTCGCGGATACGGCGCAGGCCTTCCTTGAGCATGCGGCGGCCTATGCGGTGGGTGCCGGCAACGTGGGAAAGCTCCAGCACGACGGTGCTGGTGTCGAAGTCGAAGTCGGCCAGCTCGTGCAGGATGGTCTCCGCAGCGTTGAAGTTGAGCTGTCCCTGTAGGAAGAACACGGTGAGGTTGTCGTCCTGCTCCACGTTACGAATCGGGGCAACACCGTAGCGCTCTTCAGTAGACATCAGGTGCAGGCCCATGTCCTTGGACAGCATGCGGAACGCATCGACGCCGCGAACGGAGTTGCCTTCCTTATTCAGGCGTGGCGAGAAGGTTGCCACACCCATCTGGCCGGGCAGGAGACCAATCAGGCCACCGGAGACACCGGACTTAGCGGGAATACCGACCTCGGCCATCCAGCGGCCCGCGCCGTCGTACATGCCAGCAGAGCTCATCACAGCCAGGGTCAGGCGACAAACGTCGGCATCGAGAATCTTCTCCCCTGTTACAGGCTGACGGCCACCATTGGACAGCGTCGCCGACATCACGGCCAGGTCGCGCACAGTGACCACGATGGAGCACTGCTGCGTATAGGTGGCCACGGCATCGTGAGCTTCATCTTCGATGATGTCGTAATTGCGCAGCATGTGTGCCAGCGACAGGTTGCGGTCGGACAGGTCCAGCTCCGATGCGCAGGTGTCATTATCGATGTGCAGCTCCCGGCCAGCCAGGCGGGAGAAGAACTTGCGTAGGCATTCCACGCGGTCTTCTGGTTCCGAATCCACGCCATTAATCAGCTGGGTTACGGCAATCGCGCCCGCGTTAATCATCGGATTGACCGGACGGTGGTCTTCCTGATTCAGTGAGAGCTCATTGAAAGCCTCACCGGAAGGTTCCATACCGACGATTTCACGCACGCGGTCTAAGCCCAGCTCCTGCAGAGCCAGAGCGTAAGTAAAAGGCTTGGAGATGGACTGGATCGTAAACTCCACGTCATCATCGCCAGCGGAATACACATTGCCCGTGGTGGTACACATGGCAGCGCCCAGCTTTTCCGGGTCGGCCTCGGCCAGCTCCGGGATGTAGTCGGCTACTTCGCCGTCGGTGTTGTCGCGGACGCGCTTGAGAATTTCTTCAAGGTAAAAAGGAATCGGAGTTTTCACTCTCTTTAGTCTACGGAAAGAACTAGGCTTTCGTGCATGAGTGCACAAACGCTAGTGGTTGTAGACGTTCAAAATGACTTTTGCCCAGGCGGTTCGCTGGGCACGGACCGTGGTAATGAGGTGGCTGCGGGCATCGCAAAGCTGCTGCCCGAGTATGAGACGGTCATTGCCACGCAGGACTGGCACATCGATCCGAAGGGGCATTTCAGCGAGAACCCGGACTTCGTCGATACTTGGCCAGTGCATTGCGTCGCTGATTCTGAGGGTGCGCAGATGCATCCTGCGCTTTCCGATGCCCCTTTCGCCGCCACCTTCCGCAAAGGCGAGTACACCGCCGCGTATTCCGGTTTTGAAGGCGAGTACGAGGGTGTCGGCTTGGCGCAGTGGCTACGCGAGCGCAACATCGAAGATATCGCGGTAGTCGGAATCGCCACCGATCATTGCGTGCGCGCCACAGTGCTGGATGCACTGAAGGAGGGCTTCAACGTCGAGGTGTTAAGCGAATACTGCTCGCCGGTGAGTGAAGAGCGCGCGAAAAAGACCTTTGCCGAACTGCAAGAGGCAGGGGCAAAGGTCGTTTAGGCGATTACTCCGGAACGTCGGCTAACGGAGCGCTGCGTCGCGAAGTTAACGGCGTTCCGCGAGGAGGCGGCGCAGCTCCTTGAGGTCGTTGGAACGACGGCGGGAGCGGAAGACGGAGAAGGCCACGATGCCGGCGACAGCAACGCCGATGCCAGCCAGGGCCATCTGCACGTTCTTGTCCTGCAGCTTGACGGTTGCAGCCTGCTTGGCGTCTTCGGCCAAGTTCTGCGGCTTGCTGCGGTCTGCCAACTCATCCAAAGTACCGGCCAGCTGGCGGCGGGTGCGCTCGATGTCGCGCTGGATGTCGTCAATAGTGCGTGCCACGTTAAAACTCCTGAATTGCTGAAAAGTTCACTTTTATGTTGGACAGTCTACAGTGCACGTGTACCTGCGTGCATGACTTGGGTTAACTGTGTCTTGTCCGCGTCTTGCCCGAGCGCCGGAAGTGCGGCCGGGGAGCAATGTATGGTTGTTATCATGACTGAAGCAACTCGTTTGGACGTTGGAGATACCGCCCCTGCTTTTGAGCTGAGCGATGACGCCGGAAACACTGTTTCTTTGAGCGATTACGCTGGCAAGCGCGTTGTGGTCTACTTCTACCCGCGCGCGAATACTCCAGGCTGCACCAAGGAGGCCTGCGATTTCCGCGATTCTTTGGGCGAGCTGAATGACCTTGGTATTGAGGTTGTGGGCATTTCCCCGGACAAGCCAGAAAAGCTGGCGAAGTTCCGCGAGGACCATGACCTCAACTTCCCGCTGTTGTCGGATCCGGATAAGTCTGTGATGACTGCCTACGGCGCGTTTGGTGAAAAGAAGAACTACGGCAAGATCGTCCAGGGTGTTATCCGTTCGACGTTCTTGGTGGAAGAAGATGGCACCATCGGCAAGGCTATGTACAACGTGAAGGCCACTGGCCATGTTGCCCGCGTGATGAAGGGGCTTGCTTAACCCGTGACCACATCCGACGATGCTGAGCTGCTCGTTCCCCGCCGCAGGCCTGCCCAGGCCCGCAGCCGGGAGCGTTTTAACCGGATCCTGCAGTCCGCACGCAGCGTGCTTGTCGATGTCGGCTTCGAGTCCTTCACCTTCGACGAAGTCTCCCGCCGCGCCGAGGTCCCCATTGGCACGCTGTATCAGTTCTTTGCGAACAAGTATGTGCTGATTTGCGAGCTCGACCGCCAAGACGTCGCGGACAACCTCGCGGAGATTGAGCGCTTTTCCCAGCATGTCCCGGCGCTGCAGTGGCCAGACTTCCTTGATGAGCTCATCGATCACTTAGCGCGTATGTGGCGTGAGGACCCGTCGCGTCGTGCGGTGTGGCATGCGGTGCAGTCCACCCCGGCCACGCGTTATACGGCTGCGGATACGGAGTTGCAGTTACTCCGCCCGCTCGCCGAAATTCTGGCGCCGTTGGCTCCGGATCAGGACTACGACCAGCGCCTGAAGCTGGCGGCATTTTTGGTGCACGCGTGCGTATCGATGCTCAACTACGCCGTGACCGAAACCCCGGAAAACTTCGACCGCGTGGTCGCCGAAATCAAGCGCATGCTCATCGCTTACCTGTTCTCCGTGGCTACGGCCGAACCAGAGGTCTAGTAACTGAGCAGCACCGTTGCGGTAGCGTAGTCGCCATCGTGGCTAATGCTCACACTCGCCTCCCACTTTCCCAAGGTTTGGGATACCGCACCAGCAATCGCGCCGTGCAACAGAATCTCCACCCGCCCCCACGCATCGGGGCGGGTTTCAATTTCCTCCCAGCGCACGTCGTGCTCCACCATGACGGGCGGTTGGCCGTAACGAGCCTGCGACCACGCCTTCAGATACGCCTCCTTGGCCGCCCAACGCCCCGCGAGGTGCTCTGCCCGGCGCGCACCCTTAGTCGCAGCCACCCGCAACTCGAGCGGGCTAAAGACCTGCTCGAATACCGAACCGGGGCGTGCTAATTGCTCGGCAAAGCCTGGCACGTGAACTAAGTCCGTGCCCACACTTATCCGCGGGCTCACTGCTGGGCCTTCGGGTCGAGCACGCCATCGACCAGTCGTGCGTCATCCGACAGAAGCACTGCAGTCTCGCGCTCATCGACATCGCCAGCACCCAAGTTGCGGTCCGCTGGACGGCTGTAGAGGACTGGTCCGCCGTACATGGCGGCATCGATAAGCTGCTGCCCTGCTGCCTCACGACGCTTCGCCTGCTCACGCCACTGCTGCGCCGCTTCTTCACCACGGGCTTGCTTGAGTGCCTCATAGAAGGCCTGCGGATGGACAATGGCCACCAGCGCGGAAACGTGACCAAAGCCCAACGAGGTCACCAGCCCTGCCTTCGGCGCAGTGCCGCGCAGGTCCAACGGCTGACGCAACCAGGTTAGATGGCTGTGTTGTTGCAGCTCCGGATCCACGCAGTCCAGCGAGCGATTCGGCGGAATAATGCCCTGGCGCAGCACCTGGGTCAGACCGATGACCTGGAAGGCCGCGGCACCGCCCTTCGCGTGACCCGTGAGCGACTTCTGCGAAATCACATACAGCGGATTGCCGGCACTGCGGCCCAGCTCCGCGGCGATGCGCTCGTGCAGCTTCGACTCGTTCGGGTCATTGGCGTTGGTGGAGGTGTCGTGCTTGGAGACAATCGCAATGTCATCGGCACCCACACCCAACTGCGCCAGCGAGGTAGCCAGACGGGAGTGCACTCCCCCGCGCGCCGCCGACAGCGCGCCCAGACCCGGCGCCGGGATAGAAGTATGCGCACCATCAGCAAAGGACTCGGCAAAGCCCACCACGCCGTGGACCGGCAGACCGTGCTCAGCTGCGAAATCACCGCGGGCCAGCAACAACGTGCCACCACCTGCGGATTCAATGAATCCGCCGCGGCGCCGGTCATTGGCACGGGAGAAGTACTTGTGCTCAATGCCCTGGGCTTCCAGCGACGCCGAATCCGCCGTCGCCGCCATATCACCGAAGCCACCAATGCCCTCAATGGACAGGTCATCAATGCCACCGGCGACCACGAAGTCGGCCTTGTGCAGGCGCAGCTTATCGACGCCCTCTTCCACCGACACCGCCGCCGTCGCACACGCTGCGACCGGGTGAACCATCTGGCCATAACCGCCGACGTAGGACTGCATGACGTGCGCTGCGACAACATTAGGCAGTGCTTCTTGCAGGATGTCATTCGGGCGGGCCTGGGCCAACAGCTTATCGATGTACAACGACCGCAGCGATTCCACACCACCCATACCGGTGCCCTGCGTCGACGACACGCGCGCCGGGTGTACCGCGCTGAGCAGCTCAGCCGGGCTAAAGCCCGCGGTCACGAAAGCCTCAACCGTGCACACCAGGTTCCACAGCGCCAGGCGATCCAAGTTGTCGAGCATGTCTGCCGGAATACCGTAGACCGCCGGGTTGAAACCTTCGGGAATCTGGCCGCCGACAAAGCGCGTCATCGCTACACGACGCGGCACCCTAATCGGCGAACCCGCCGGGCGCACAACCTGCCATTCCTCACCATCAAAGTGCGCGCTGGCACCCGGTGCGGAATCCACGAAGGACTGTGCAGTCTCGGCATCGGCCACACTAAAACGCAGCTCTTCATCCAGATAGATCGTGGTCAATTCTGGTTCGAGGTTATCGACCATCGGCATGTGCGGACCGAAGTCATCGTGGAATCGACGCACACCAATTCGGCCCAAGACCTCATCGTGGTAGCGGTCGTAGATATCTTCCTCAGCAACCGCCTCATCAGATTCCACATCCACCCAGCTGCGCGTGGTCTCATCCCAGGTAATCAGCCCGGTCGTCCAGGCCAGCTCGACCACACCAGCAGCGCTTAAGTCACCGCCGACCTCAACTTCAAAGCGAGTACGCGACGAGCCCAGCGGGCCTAACTCGCCCGCACCGACGATGACCACTATGTCCTCGAGGCGCTGAGTCAGACCACCAAAGTCCGGCTCGGTCTCCACGACTGCGGCACGCGGGCTCGGCAGTGCCTGCAAAGTCTGCGCGGGGACCGTGTCTTCTGGCTCGGAAGAAGCCTGGGCGTTCTCCGCATTTTCTGCTGCTTCGGCGGCGAGTTCCGGCAGGTTCAGGTTCGCCTCTGCCAGACCACCGGTGAAGTCGAGTGTTACTGGCTCGGAAGCAGCGCTCTCACGGGTGGAGGAGCTGGCAGCTTCGTTGACAAGGCGCTTCGCGATCTCTTCAGTGCTGTAGGTTTGCACACCGCGTTCTTCGACCAGGCCGACCAGTGGGTCGTTGCCGGCCATCAGGCCGGTGCCGCGCACCCAACCGATGTGCGCATGCGCCAAGGTCGTGTTCGCCGACCAGCGTGGTTCCACACTCCAGCGATTAACCAGGGCATCGAGTGCGGCCTTGGACTCGCCGTAGGCGCCGTCGCCGCCGAAGATGCCGCGGTTCGGCGACCCCGGCAGCACCACATGCAGGCGATGACCCAGGTCAGTTTGACCACCCAGGGTGGATAGTTCAGCGATGAGCTTCTCCACCGACCACAGCAGCAGACGCATCTGTGCCTCAGAGGGCGAACCGGCCTCGGCCAGGGTGCCGTGCACCGACGGTGCGGCAAATGGGTAGAGCAGGTCTGGAACCAGTGCAGGCTTGACGACCTTCGACGAGGCACCCACCGTGGTGGTCTGCTCGTTGCCAATCCACTGCGCAAGAGCCGACACGTCCTGGAAGGAATTCAGGTTGGCGGGTGCGACCCACAGTGCGGCCTCACCGACAGCATGCTCACGGTAGAGCTGCTTGTAGAACTCCAAGCGGTCATGGTTCAGGCGCGAACAGGTCGCGACAACCGTGGCACCTTCAGAGAGCAATTCGGCCGTGACTGCAGCGGCAATCGAACTCGGCGACGCACCAGTGACAACGGCAACCTTGCCGTGCTGTTCTAGCTCGCTCGCACTGCTGCGAGCCTGCTCTGCCAGGTCACCAAAGCCGAGATACTCGGCCATCGCGGCGACCTCTTCGCCGGTACCGCGCAGATCCAGCTCGGACGAATCGATAACACCGGCAGCGGCGCGGGCAAGGTCTTCGCGGGCAGAGGCCCATCGGTCATCGAGAAGCACTGCGCGCTTCTCATCGAAAGTAGGCGTGACCAACTGCGGCCAGTCCGGCCCCAGTTCCTGGGTGACCAGGTCCTGCAATGCATCAGCATCGGAAGTATCGATGCTCTCCTCCCCTGCCTGCTCCTCAACACCGAGGCGACGCAGCAGGGTGCGGGCGGTCTCCGCTAGGTCAGCCGTGAGATTCTCGCGCAGTTCGCTGAGTGCTGCGGAATCGACCATGGCATCGCTGCTGGCACCCGCGCTAGGCAGGGTGACTTCGATGCCGACGCGTTGGCCGGCGGCGTGAACGGCGGCATCGATAAGTGCATCCAGCTCCCCGGCATTGCTTGCCGACGTCGGCAGCGTGGCCAGGTCACCACCGCGCAGGGATGCGCCGTCGCGGGTGCCCAGGAGGAGCTCCGCAGCAACGCGGTCAGCCCAACCGGAGTCCAGGCCCCAGGTTTGGGTGACGCGTTCGGTGATATAGGACGGCTTCTTGCCTGCCGGGCCAGTCAGGCTGCGCAAAGCCTCGCTGACCTGCGCGTCGAGGACCGGACCGAAGGCGGAATACCCCTTGGCCATCCCCTTGACAGTTTGACCCAACTGCGCAATCGGGGCGTCGGCGGCGCCATCGATGGCACCGAGGCCGAACTCGCTGCCGACATCGAGAAGCAGCTGATTGCGGCGGGAGGATACGCCCTCGACGAGGGCTTCAATGGTGTCGGTCGGACCCATCTGGTCCAGGCGCACCTTGGTCCACACGGCGACGAGGACTTCGGTGGCAAAGGCGGCATCGACAGGCAGGTCCGTGGGGCGCTCGGCAGTAGGTGCGGCTGCGGCGGCCGGTGCGGTCTGCTGGACGACCTCGGTTGGGGTTTCCTCCGGTTCTTCGGTGGCCTCGGGGGCGTCGTCGATGACTTCTGTCGCCGGCGCATCGACGGCGTCCTCGGCGAAGACAATGCCGCGGTCGCGCTCGATGTTGAGCACCTCAATCGGGTGGCCATCGTAATGCGGCAGGCGCAGGGTCTGGCCGAGCATATTTGCCAGCGTCGGGGAGCTGCCCACGCCGATTTCGACGAAGCGATCGGCGGCCACCTGAGTGCTATCTAGCAGCAGGTCCTGAGTTTCAATCCAGCGCACCGGCGAGGCGAACTGCCAGGCCAGCAGCTCAATGAGCAGGGTGCGGCCCAGGCGAACCGGGTTGGCTGCGTGAGCACCGAAATCAGCCAGGATGTCGTTGATGACCGGCGAATCGACAACGTCGGTGATGGACTCAACGAACTCGCGGTCCAAGGTAAAAGGACGGGCAACCAGGTTCGGGATGTAGCGGCCCACCAGCACGTCCAGGTCAATGTCATCTGGGATGAGGGATTCGAGGTGTTCGCGGAAGTCCGGCACGCCACCGAGCAGGTGCGAGGAGTGGAAAGGCACGTCAATGCCCGGGATTTGGATAAACGTCCGCTTGCCCGGCGTGCGCTGCTCGGCCACCTGGTGCAGGGCTTTCAGCCCGGCGCGGGTACCGGCCACGGCGTACTGCACGCCGTCGATGTTGTAGTTCACGATTTCTAAGAACTCACCGGTGTCCTCGCTGAGCTTTGCGACGAAATCGAATACCTCAGCCGAACCCAGCCCCATCTTGTTCGGGCGCAGTGCGGCAAGGCCGTAGTTGGAGTTACCGGCCTCGTCGCGATCGACCAGGCGGTGCATGGTGAGACCGCGGCGGTAGACAATCTCGATGACTGCTTCCAGGGAGAGCACCTGCGCGTAGGCGGCCAGGGCGTTGTACTCGCCGACAGAGTGACCGGCGAAGAAAGCACCGTTGACCAGAATGCCGGCTTCCTTCATTTCGGCGACCTGTGCGCAGCCGAGTGTCGCCATGGCGACCTGGGTAAATTGCGTTAAGTACAGCGCACCATCCGGGTGGGTGAATTCCTCGCCGTCGACGACCACGCGCGCCGGGTTGTTGCGCACGATTTCAAGCAGGCTAAAGCCCAGCTTGGCGCGGGTGTGCTTGTCAGCGCGGTCCCAAATATCGCGTGCTGCTGGCGATGCCGCATAGGCATCCATGCCCATACCGGGGTGCTGAATGCCTTGGCCCGGGAAGCCGTAGAAGGTCTTCGGCGCGGACATCGCGGCCAGACCGCTGAGTACCGGCACACCATCGACGGTGGCGGTCACGCGGCGGACTTCCCCGCCGTGGGCATCAATGCCGACGCGGGTGACCTCATAATCCACGAGCTGGCCCGGCAGAACCGGGTTGAGCATCTGGCACTGCCAGGACTCCAACCCCGCACCATCGAAACCGGCCGCCAACTGTCCCAGCGCGGAGGTCCACATGCCGTGGACAATGACACCATCCGGCAGACCAGCCAGGCGTGCGGCATTGTCGTCGCGGTGAATCGGGTTCAGGTCACCACTCACGCGTGCAAAGGCATCCATGGTGCGCGGTGCGCGCACGGAGACCTGATGGCGGAATGCCGGTGGGGTCTCACGGGTGGTTTCCACGCTTCGTAGCGGTGCGGACGCAGCCTCCTTGCCGCCACGGCCGCGGAGCAAGAATCGTTCCTTCAGCGTGGCCAAGGATTCGCCATTAGCAACCAGTTCGACGTTAACGTACAGCTCACGGCCCATTTCAGTATCGTGGGCTTCACCCGCGGTGGCGGTGGCCTGTACTTCGACTGGCCCAGCGCTTAAGTCTGGAAGCTCGTCATGCAGGGTAAGACCGTGCTCGAGGTGAACCAGGTCCAGCAGGCCCTCGACGACTGGAATGCCATCCTTGGTCTGCGCATCAGCAATGACCGCGAAGACGGCTGGCCAGGCCTTGCCGACAAGTACGTCGGCGGCTTGGGCGCCGAGGGCAGCATCGGCAGGTACGCATCCTGCGGTCACCGCGTTGTAGCTGGTCCAGCCCGCGGTATCCAGGCTCGCGGTGCAGGTGGCCTGGTTGCCAGTGACCTCCGGCAAGGTGCCGCCAGCAGCCATCGCTGCGAGTTCGTGCATGGCAGCCGCGGCGTTGGTGACCTCCGGAATGCCACCCGGAATGGTGGATTCTTGTAGTTCGAGGTTCAGCTCGCTGCCGGCCACCGGAACGCGCAGGGCGAAGGTGTTCTCGCCCGTGGCTTCCAGGGTTGCACCAGTCTCGTGTCCGAGCAGCACACGCGCCGGGTTAACGCGCTGCTTGCCTGCCCAGGTCACCGCTGGTGCAGCAGCGATGCGCTCGGTGGCATCTTCCTGTCGTTGTGGGCCGACGTCCTGAAGCTGCTGAGCCGCGGCGTCCTCGAAGCGGCGCAACAGGTCAGCGATGGGTTCGTCGGCGCTTTCGATGCCGGCCACGGCGGTGGTGCCGGGGATGATGCTGACTTCATCCGCCGCGTAGCGCTCGTCGTGGGCTTGCCAGAGGGAATCCTCACGCCAGCGGCGGCGGATTTCCGCGTCGATGACCGGCACGAAGTTGGCAGGCTTGCCGCGGCCTTCGAGCAAAGTGATAAACCAGGCGACGTCGCCGGGGTGGACGGGTAGGTCAAGCAGGTGGCTGTAGGCATCGGAAAGCTTTGCGATGCTTGCCTCCGGATCTTCTTCCTCCACCGTGACTGCGGCCTCGAACTCGCCATGGTCGACGGAGCTCAGGCGGGATTCGGTACGGGCGACCATCTCCACGAAGCGGGTAAACCAGGAAACATCGACCCACTTGCCACGGAAGGAAAGCTCCAGGTAGCGCTCGAGCCACTCGCGGTAGGTCATGTCAGCCACGTCGCCGAAGTAAGGCTTTGCGGTCGAGTTGAGGGCATCGATGATTTCGCCGCGGCGGGCTTGGATGGAGTCGGCATCGCCGGCGACTTCTTCGAGGAGGCGTCCGGTGCGTGCCCAGGCATTGTCGATTTCATGGAGGTCAGCGCCCAGCTGCGAGCGGCTGGAGACCACAGCGCCGGTGGCTTTGCCGGCCGGTGCCCAGCCGTGGTTGTCGCCGGCGGCGATGCCGGCGTTGGCCACCAGTGCCTGCTTGACGTCAGCAGACGCGGTGGATTCCTTGGCGGCCATGGCGGCGGTGCCGATCATGATGGCATCGACAGGCATGGCTGGGCGGCCGTAGGTTGTGGCCCAGGTGCCCAGCAGGTAGTCAGCGCCGCGTTCCGGACTACCGATGCCACCGCCAACGGCGAGGAGTACGTTGTCGCGCTCACGAATGTCGGCGTAGGTGGCCAGCAGGAGTTCGTCGAGGTCCTCCCAGGAGTGGTGGCCGCCGGCGTGGCCGCCTTCGACCTGCATGATGATGGGAGTATCGACCGCATCGGCGATGCGCAGGGTCTGCTCAATCTGCTGCACGGTGCCCGGCTTGAAGGCCACCCACGGGAAGTTGTCGGCGTGGAGCTGCTCGACCAGGGCGACGGCTTCGTCCTGCGGCGGGATGCCGGCGGATACGATGACGCCGGAAATCGGGGCACCGTTGGCGCGGGCCTTCGGGATGGCGCGCTGGCCAGCAATCTGACGACGCCACTGCGCAGCCGAGAGGTACATCGCGTTGAACTGCGCAGACACGCCCGGTTCGAGCAGCTCAGTGAGCTTAGCCAGGTTGGCATCGAGGATGGACGCGGGGTTCTGGCCACCACCGGCCAGTTCCGCCCAGTGGCCGGCGTTTGCAGCGGCAGCCACGATTTCTGGGTCGACGGTGGTCGGGGTCATGCCCGGCAACATCACCGGGGAATAGCCGGTGACCTCGCTAAAGCGGCTGCGTAGACGACCGTTCTCTACGTGTGGGAGGAACTTCTCCCAGGTGCCAGGGCGTGCAGGAGCTTGGCCGGCATCGAAAAGCTGTGCTTGGCCTTCGGTGCTCGACAGCACGAGCGTGCCGATGCCGCGGCCTTCCACCAGTTCCTTGGTCAGCGGCTCGACGCCGTTGGCAGGGCCGCATTCGAAAATCAACTCAGCACCAGCATCAGCGGCTTCGGTGACCCGTGCCGGCCAGTCGACGAAGTCGGTGAGCACCGCGCGGGCGGCATGGGCTACGAGTTCGGAATCACGCTCGCACTGTGTGCCCCACTGCTCTACTTGCTGGACGGCTGCGGCCATGTCCGGGTGATGGTAGGCAGCGTGCACGTCCAGTGGGCTAAAGCGCGGGTTGAATGGGGTGCCGCCATGTTCTTTGTTTTCGACGGCCTTGGCGTCGGCTTGGGCTTGAGCTTCGAGGCGACGTCGAACCAGCTGGTTGCCCGCCGGAGCGCCGACGATGACGAAGCGATCCGCGCCGTTGCGCAGGCCGATAACCGCGCCGGCTTGAGTGAGCTGTTCTTCGCTAACACCGCTGACGGCGAGCATGGCAGGACCCTCGGAGGTGCTGCGCAGGCCGGTAGCACGAGCGTGCAGGCTAATCGCAGCGCCGATGAGCTGTGCAATGGCCAGCGATTGTGCCGGGGTGGCCTCGCCACGGGCAACGAGCGCGGCGAGTTCGCCTTGGGAGTGCCCGATTGCGGTAACGGCCTTCGAGGTATCCAGGCCTTGTCCCTGCAGGGATTCCACGACGGCGAGCTGAGCAAAGAGGATGCCCGGGGTGGAGATAGCGGGGGCGGCGGCATCGTCAGGCTCATCGCGGCGGGCCCACAGCAGGGGATCGAAACCCTGCGGGGTGGCGACGTCGATATCTGCTTGCACGGGGCGCAGGATGTCGGACGCCTCGGCCAGGTAGTTGGCCAATTGTCCACCCACGCCGGAGGCTAGGGCACTGCGCAGCGTCGGCAGCCACGGGTATCCCTGCCCGGAGAAGGACAGAGCGAAAGCTGGCTGGGAATCAATCAGGCGCTGGCCGTTAACCAGGGAATTCTGGGCACTATTCACGATGCGTGCTGCTCCTCAGGACTTAAAAGAAAGTGCAGAAAAAGTTTCGCTTAGGAAAAATCTGAAACCCTAGCATGCCACAAAATCATGAGGGTTCCATCATCTTTTAGCCGCGCGGCGGCTTCTTACCCCCACCTGCAGGGGATTCCAGACCGTGCTTAATCAGCTCCCGCGCCTGCTGAAGGCGGGTTTCTTCGTCTTCATCGAAGATCTGACAATTGTGATCTTTTTCTACCGCCGCGGTGGGTGAAATCCCCTTCTTTGCGGTGTAATCGTCGAAAAATCTGTCGATACTCATCACATCTGAGCCTACCCCCGCAGTGATCCTGCGGGGCGATATATGCACCCCTGGTGATGAAGACACAAAGAAGCTGCCCACCTGGTTCCAGATGGGCAGCTTAAAGGTCAGGAGATCCTAGTCTTCGTCCGGGCGGAGCTGCTTGCGCAGCTGCTGGAAGTGGTCTCCCAGGCGGTTTGGCATATCGCTCCCCTGGGATTCTGCGTTGTCGAATGCATCGCGATGCGGCGACTGCTCCACGGCGCGCTGCACCTGCTCGTAGTTCTGCGGGCGGCTTGCAGATTCTTCGCGCTGGTGACGGGAGCGGTTGTTGTCGTTGCTCTTCGATCCCTCGCTCGACCCGAGCGCGTGGTTGGCCATGAGCACGTCACGCATGCCGTCGAAAAGATCGCCCATACCGGCTGGGTTGGAGGGCATGTAGAGGACGCTGGCGTTGCCGTTGGAAGAGACATCGACCATGGCATCGAGGTACTGGGAGACCAGCATGAGGGCTTCCGGCGATTCTTCGACGCCGGCCTTGCGCAGCATCTCGTACTGGGCGGCGATACCTTCAACGATTTCCTTACGCTGTTCCGCAACACCGCGGCCCTGCAGCTTGCGAGCCTCAGCGGCACCTTCGGCTTCCTTGACCACGCGGATCTTCTCAGCCTCAGCCTGGGCGACTGCGGCTTCGCGCTCGCGCTGAGCGGCGTTGATGGAGTTCATCGACTCACGCACGCGGCTATCCGGGCGGATGTCGGTAACCAGGGTGTTAACGAAGTTCCAGCCGTACTCCGCCATGTTGTCACGCAGCGAGATAGCCACGTTGCGCGCAATGGTGTCCTTCGAGGAGAAGGAGTCATCCAGGTCCATGTTCGCCACGGAGGAACGGACGTTGTCCTGCACGTAAGCAATGATCTGCTGTTCGTGATTGGACAGCATGTAGTAGGCCTCGCGCTCGCGGCCTTCGACGACCTCGTACTGAACCGCAACCGGAATCTGCACGAAGACGTTGTCCTTGGTCTTGGTCTCAACCATCACATCGAGCTGACGGACCTGCAAGCTGATCTTGTCCCGCACGCGGTCAATAAACGGCACCTTAAAGTGCAGACCCGCATGCGCAACCTTGGTGAATTTACCCAAACGTTCCAGGATGGCCGCTTCCCGCGTACGCACCGTGAAGTAACCATCGAACAAGGTCATCACAATAAGGACGAGGATAATAACGACCACGATAAAGCCCTGCATGTTATCTCCCTTACATCATTGGTTAGGCTTCACTATTTCAGAGTTAGTGATCCTCGGCAAGCCGAAAAAGCTCTTTAAAGATCTTTTCTCCATCCTCTGCAATGCCGTTGTGCTGATAGCGATTCGTCACCATCGGCCGCAGGTCACGGTAGGCTTGCGCCGTCGCCATGGACTCCTCAAAAGGCACGAAGATGTCATCCAAATACACTGCTGCAGCCGCCTTCGCGCGGGCTTTGCCCAGGTTATCCACGTCATAAGGGCTTGACTGCCAGTCATGCTGGGCCAGTTCCTCCGCGGCATCCTTCAGCGGACGCAGCGCCGGGTCCTCATCAAACTGCCAGGGGAAGATATGCTCACCGGTCAGATACGTACCCTCCTCGGCAAACTCCGGAAATTCCTCCCGGATGCGGTGGGCAGCCCAGTTGGTGGGGCCAAGCTTTCCGATGCCCCCATAAATCGACTCATGCATCACCGCATACAGTGGACCATTCTGGAAACTTACTCGCTGACCAACGTCACCGAGGAAGTCACTGCGCAGCCGCTTCTCCCCGCCCACGGTGTGGAAAGGATCTTCCAACAGGTAGGCCAGGGAGTTAAAGCCGGTGCCGCGACCTAACTCGATGCCAATGGTGCGAAAGCGCAGGGAGCTCAGCCGCTCGCCCGTCGGCAAGTGCTCATCGGAGTTGTCCAGGTAGTGCAGGATTTCTTCTACGCGCTGCTTGGCCCACGGGAACTGCTGGTAGAAACGCTCGTGGCGCGTGCGCAGCTTAGTGAAGGTGGAGCGATAGACATCATCGACGCTCTTCTCCAGCGACGGCAGACCGCCGGTGAGGAACGCGTAGTCGATGGACTCCGGGAACTGCGACAGATACGCAGTAATACAGAATCCACCGAAGGACTGACCAAACAGCGACCAGCTGTCCAAGCCTAGGTGCTCGCGCAGGCGCTCGGCATCGCGCACAATCTGGTCCTGGCGCAGCAGGTGCAGCGGCGGCAAGTCCGTATCCGCATCCAGACGATTACTGCGACCGGTGCCGCGCTGGTCCATCAGAATCCAGCGGAAGCGATCCAGGCCCGCGGCAATCACACCGGACTTCGTCACCGGGCGCGGTGCCGGAAAGCCCGGACCGCCCTGGTTGTACACGATGACCGGGTAGTCTTCTCCTCCCGGCGGGATAATTTCACGCGCATAAAGTTCGAAGGTTTCGCCTGGGTTGTCATAGTCCCAGGGCACAGTGATGACGTGTTCTTTAAAGTCCAATCCGAGCTGACGATACATGCGCCCCATGCTAGCGGTTTAGGTAGGCTGGGGACCCATGAAGCTTTCGAATATCCCACTGCGCGCCATTCCGGGCGCTTTCATTGTTAATTCCGGCCTGGGCAAGCTCGGCATGGACGCTGAGTCCTCCAAGGGCCTGCAGGATTTCGCCGCCACCGGCATCAAGGAGCTCAAGCAGCTGCCGTCCGATAAGTTCGGCCAGATCATCGGCGCATCCGAAATCGCAGTCGGCGGCGCACTGCTGGCACCGTTTGTCTCCAACCGCATCGCCGGCGCAGGCCTGACCGCCTTTGGTGCGGGTCTGCTCACCCTTTACTTTGGCGACGACGACAACACGCTTGACGATGGCATCCGCCCTTCCGAGCAGGGCCTCTCCCTGGCCAAGGACAGCTGGCTGCTTGCCGCCGGCCTGACCTTGCTGCTGCAGAAAAAGTAGAAATGCCCGCCGAAGCGGGCATTTCCGTGAAGATTTGGGCGCGGACTTAGTACGTCTGCAGCCCCTTTGTGCGGAAGACCTCACGCACTGCCTCCACGTCCTCTGGGCGCGGGGGCTTTGTGTCTTCCAGGGTGTAATTCAGGCCCAGTTCTTGCCATTTGTCTTTGCCCATGTTGTGGAAAGGCAAGACCTCTACCCTTTCCACGTTCTCGGTCCAGCGGCCCACGATGTCGGCGACTTTGGCGACGTTGGCGGGGTCATCGCTAAGCCCTGGCACCACCACGAAGCGGATCCAGACCCGCTTGCCGATGGCCGCCAGCCTATCTCCGAAATCAATCGTCGGCTGCAGCTCGCGGCCCGTGACATTTTTGTACGTAGCCGGGTCGCCTGACTTCACATCGAGCAGAACTAAGTCGATGTTGTCCAGGTCTTCATCGCGCAGACGCGAGCCGAGGAAACCAGAAGTATCAATCGCGGTATGAATACCGGCGTCATGCACTTCCTTAAGCACGCGGCGCGTAAACGCAATCTGGAACAGCGGCTCACCACCGGAGATGGTCAGGCCGCCACCGGAGGCGCGGAAGACTGACTTGTAACGCTTAATGCGCTTAACGACGTCGTCTACCTTCTCCAGCGTGCCCGTCTTCATCTCCATGGTGTCCGGGTTATGGCAATACTTGCAGCGCAGTGGGCAGCCCGAGAGGAACATCGTCATGCGGGTGCCGGGGCCATCGACAGCTGTGACCAGCTCCCAGGAGTGTACGAGGGCGACTTCGCCGGTGCGGCGGGCCTCCATCAACTCCGGACGGGTGATCTGATCTAGCTCGTTGTCCGTGCCCAGGCCCGCTGCCGCGCCACGAACTCGCTCACCTTCTTGGGGGTCGAGGTGAACGACGCCAGTAATGCCATCTGCCATTTAGGATTCCTGGTGGAAGGTACGGGAGATGACGTCGAGCTGCTGTTCCTTGGTCAGCTTGACGAAGTTCACCGCGTAGCCCGACACGCGCACGGTCAGGTTCGGGTACTTCTCCGGGTGCTCAACTGCATCTTCCAGGGTGGCCTTGTCGAGGACGTTGATGTTGGCATGGTACAAACCGGACTCCATCTTGTGAGCCTCGCGGTTCTTCTTCATGCTGGCCAAACGGTCTTCAAAAGTTGGGGTTGCCATGGTGTGCGTCTCCTTAGTTGTCTTCCATGATGAAGCCGGCATCGAGAACGCCGACAAGATTGTTGATTCGCTCTTCTGGGGTGCGGCCCAGACCAGCCGGGGTGATGGTGTTGGTCAGGGAGATGCCGTCGAGAGCGTCCTTGTAGTCCAGCTTGCCCACCGACAGCATGGAGGCGACCATGCCGTGGTTGTCAGCACCGTTTTCCGGGTTAGCGCCCGGTGCGAACGGGGTGCCAGCCTTGTGGCCGGACGGGAAAGCACCGGTGGCCTTGCCGTAGACGACGTTCGAGGTAATCGTCAGCACGGACTGAGTCGGGATGGCGTTGCGGTACATCGGGATGGCCTTGATCTTCTCCATCACGGTGTGAACGATCGTCGCGGCGATATCGTCGGCGCGGTCGTCGTCGTTGCCGTAGAAGGGGAAGTCGCCTTCGGTCTTGTAGTCCACAATCAGGCCGGTCTCGTCACGCACCGGGGTGACCTTGGCGTACTTGATGGCAGCCAGGGAGTCAGCCACGATGGACAGACCTGCGATGCCGCAGCCCATGGAGCGGACGATGTTGGAATCGTGCAGCGCCATTTCCACTGCCTCGTAGGCGTAGCGGTCGTGGGTGTAGTGGATGATGTTCAGTGCTTCGACGTAGGTGCCAACGACCCAGTCGAGCATCTCTTCGTACTTCTGCCAGACCTCGTCGAAGTCCAGTGGGCCGTCGCCCTGGATGGGCTCGTAGCCGTCGACAACCTGCTTGCCGGTGACCTCATCGCGACCACCATTGATGGCGTACAGCAGAGCCTTGGCGGCATTGACGCGAGCGCCGAAGAACTGCATCTGCTTGCCGACTTCCATCGGCGACACACAGCATGCAATCGCTGCATCGTCGCCCCACTGCTCACGAATCTGCTTATCGGACTCGTACTGAATCGACGAGGTCTCAATCGAGATGTGAGCGCAGAATTCCTTGTAGCCCTCCGGCAGTGCCGGGTCCCAGAAGATGGTGATGTTCGGCTCCGGTGAAGGACCCAGGTTAATCAGGGTCTGCAGCAGACGGAAGGAGGTCTTGGTGACCATGTGGCGACCGTCAGTGCCAAAGCCAGCGTCGGACCAGGTTGCCCAGTATGGGTCACCGGAGAAGATCTGGTCGTAGTCGATGGTGCGCAGGAAGCGGACGATGCGCAGCTTGATGACCAGCTGGTCGATGATTTCCTGTGCTTCTTCCTCAGTCAAGGTGCCTGCGGCGAAATCGCGCTCGAAGTAGCAATCGAAGAAAGCAGACAGACGACCAATGGACATGGCGGCGCCATCCTGGGACTTGACCGAGCCCAGGTAACCGAAGTAGGTCCACTGCACTGCCTCGTGAGCGTTCTTAGCAGGTCCTGAGATGTCGAAGCCATAGGACTCAGCCATGACCTTGAGCTTCTGCAGGGCCTTGATCTGCTCGGAGTGCTCCTCGCGGTAGCGAGCCCAGTGCTCGCTGAAACCGACCTCTGCGACGGCGTCGCGGGACTGCTTCTTTTCCCCGATGAGGTAGTCCACGCCGTACAGGGCCACGCGGCGGTAGTCGCCGATGATGCGGCCACGGCCATAAGCATCCGGCAGACCGGTGATGATGTGCGAGGAACGAGCCGCGCGAATACGCGGGGTGTAGATATCGAAGACCGCATCATTGTGGGTCTTGCGGTAGCGGGTGAAGATCTTCTTCACCTCAGGGTCGACCTCTTTGCCGGCTTCCTTGATGGCCTGCTCCACCATGCGCCAGCCGCCATAAGGCATCATGGCGCGCTTGAGTGGAGTATCGGTCTGCAGGCCCACGATGACGTCATCGTCTTCGCTGATGTAGCCCGCCGGGAAAGCGTCAATATCCGAAGGAGTATGAGTGTCGACGTCGTAGACGCGCTTTTCGCGCTCAATCGACAGGTAGTTATCTTCCAGGTGCTGCCACGTGCGCTCCGTCTTGTCGGTCGGGCCCGCCAGGAAGGAGGCATCGCCGTCGTAAGGAGTGTAGTTGCGCTGAATGAAGTCGCGGACGTTAATCTCTTCAGTCCACGGGCCAGCTTCGAAACCCTCCCAGGCTTCGAACTGCAGCGGCTGCGTTGCGGTGGTCACGAATGTGACTCCCTTCTGAGTTAAAGATGTATAGGTTCGTCTGGGGCGCCTGTCGCTTCACCCATCAACTCCTAGCGACGAGCCCCACATGCAAGATCCTATGTGTATTTCTCCCGCTTAACTAGTCGAGATTCCAACTTTTCGGACAGTTCCGGAAGGACGTAATACGTCTGCTGGTCAGCGACTTCTACCAATACGCACGTTCGGTATACATCGGGGGTAGTCTAGCCCCGTCGGTGAGGTGGGACACCCCAGAAAATATGCCCTCACCTGGCCTTTTCAATAGGTCGGCAGGTAAATAACCGCCCTAAAACCATGCCGCCGACTACAAGTTATCCACAGGTTTTTCGTTGACACGTCATCGAGTTTTCGGCAATTTTTGGCGGTTTTAAGAGTTATCCACAGGTTTGAAAATTTCCTCTAGCGGGGGTTGACAAACCTCTTTTAGCGTTAGAGGTATGAAAGCAGTCAAGGCATACGCAGCATCGCTTGCCACCCCGATGGACATCCTGTCCGAGGTGGCCATGCTGACGCGTGCCCACTTGCAACTCGAGGGACTGCCACAGAAGGAAATCACGGCCCTGATGTCTTTGGCGGAGGTCTACTTCGGACAAACGCCATACACGCGCCTGCAGGCCACGGCCCGCAACACCCCGCACTCCCTACTGGTACTCAAAGACATTGAGAACAAAGCCCGTCGCATTAAAGACCCAGTCCAGCGCTACAAGTTCCGCATCGCCTGCGCAGAAGTCCACGAAGACGACCTCAACGCGCTAGCGAAGGAGTTCCTGCCTCCACCGCCGGAGCCTAAAGAGGGCACCAAGATGAAACGTTCGAAGACCGACAAGTGGTCCTGGACTGTCACCGGCCGATCAGAGCTGATTTCGAAGCTCAACGATGCCTTCCCCGACACGGAAGCTGTCGATGAGTTCCTCCAGACCGGTACGACCAAGGGCACTGCTGTGACCACCAATGTGGTCATTAAACTCGACGAGTTGGACAAGATCGTTGACGGCGACGGCGATGACATTGTGCTGCAGATGACTAACGGTGCCAAGCTAACTGGTGCGCAGCTGGTGCAGCAGATGTTTACCGATCACGGCTACGCCACGTTGATCCACCCTGTTGAGGGACCTGTGAACCTCTATCGGACGCAGCGGCAGGCCAGCTGGAAACAAAGAATGATGGCCGCGGCCGAAAACCCGGTGTGTCCGTGGAAAGACTGCCTGAAAGGCGCTGATGAGTGTCAGGTTCACCACATAGTGGCCTGGAAATACGGCGGCGAAACCAATCAAAGCAACTTAACAACTGCCTGTAAATTCCATAACGGCAGAAACGACGATGACGGGGTTCCCAGATACGGGCGCCTCCTCAGAATTAGAGGCGAAGTCCAATGGGTCCCGCCGTCCTTCTATTAACGCGGAATAGCACAAGCAATTCCGCAGTTCAACATGCGAAAAAGCCGCTTATCCTGCTGGATAAACGGCTTATCGTGGTGCGCCCGGTGAGACTTGAACTCACACGTCATAAGACACTAGAACCTAAATCTAGCGCGTCTGCCAATTCCGCCACGGGCGCGGACTGTAGGTAGTGTACACGCCGCGAAAGCACCGGCGCGAATCGAATCCACATTTCGATGGATGACAGGTAGGGTTAGCTACGTGAGCACGAACAAGCAGCGGAAGAAGATCAAGGTCAAGTGGTGGCACATTGTGCTAATCGCCGTCTTCGTCGTTCTGTTTTTGTTCCTCGCCTGGTGGCAGTGGACACGCTTCCAGTCCGGCTCCGGCACGTTCCAGAACTTAGGCTACGCATTCCAGTGGCCGCTGTTCGCCGTCTTTGTCATCTACGCCTATCGCACGGCGATGCGTTATGAGAACGAGCGTATCGACTTCGAAAATGCCGCCGAGGAAAACGGAGACAACGCCGGTTATCAGGCCGAGGAATCAGCCACCAAAATCGACGAAGATTTTCTCCCCCAGCGACCGCAGATCGATGTTGAGACCTACAACGAACTCAACCGACCGCGTCGTCGCCACCACGAAGACTAGAAAGAGCATTCATGACTAACTCCGTACACCCAGAACGTCAGGACCGAATTCGCGGCCCGCTGAAGTTCTTCCAGATCGCCGCTACCATCACCGGTCTGTTCCTCATCGCACTGGTCATTCGCATGATTTTGCAGTACATCGTGGGCATGGACATCCCGGATTGGGCCACCATCATCGCCCAGGCACACGGCATTGCCTACATGGTGTACTTGCTGTCGATTCTGATTTTGGGCCCGCGTGCGCTGTGGCCAGTGGGCAAGCTGTTTACCACCGCACTGGCCGGTGTGGTGCCGTTCTTCTCCTTCTACATGGAGCGCAAGCGCAGCGCCGAAGTCAAGGAGCAATTCCAGCTGGCTTAAGCCAACTCAGCAATCGGCGCCACCAACTGCGCCAGGGCCCGGCCGCGATGCGAGACCGCATTCTTTTCGGCCGGGCTCATTTGTGCCGACGACCGGTTCTCACCTTCTGGTTGGAAAATCGGGTCGTAGCCAAATCCGTTCTCACCCTGGGGCTCACGCAGCAAGGTGCCTTCCCAACGGCCCTCGGCAAGGTGCTCAGCGCCCTCCGGGGTCACCAGGGCGCACACGGACACGAACGCCGCTTGACGACGCTCCTCCGGCACATCCCTCATCTGCGCCAGCAGCAGCTCATTGTTGGCCTCGTCGTCACCGTGGCCACCCGACCAGCGCGCGGATAGCACGCCCGGCATGCCGTTGAGTTCTTCCACAGCCAGGCCAGAATCGTCCGCAATGCAGGGTATTCCGGTGGCCTTCGCCCCGGCGCGCGCCTTGATTAGGGCGTTATCAGCGAAGGTGCGGCCGTCCTCAACGGGTTCGGGATAGGCTTCGACGTCGCTTAAGGGGACGAGGTCGACGTTGGTGATGTGGGCATCGGAAAGAATGCGTTCCAATTCGCCCAGCTTCTTCGGGTTATTGGAGGCAACCAGAATTAGCACTCGAGTGCCGCCTTCTGTGCCTCAATGAGCTCGTAGCAGCCCTTCTCGGCAACGTCGAGCATCTTGTCCAGTTCCTTGCGGCCGAACAGGCCGTGCTCGCCGGTGCCCTGAATCTCGACGAAGTTGCCGCTGGACTGCATGACGACGTTCAAATCGACCTCCGCGCGGGAATCTTCCTCGTACGGCAGGTCCAGGCAGACCTCGCCATCGATGATGCCCACGGATACCGCGGCAATCGGGTCCAGCAGAGGCTCGCCTGGGACGACGCCGCGTTCCTTGAGCTCGGCGATGGCATCGGCAAGCGCAACGTAGGCACCGGTAATGGAAGCAGTGCGGGTGCCGCCGTCAGCCTGCAGGACATCGCAGTCGAGCTGGATGGTGTTCTCGCCGAGCTCGCGCAGGTCCACTGCAGCGCGCAGGGAGCGGCCCACCAGGCGGGAAATCTCGTGCGTGCGGCCCTTGACCTTGCCCTTCATGGACTCACGCGGCATGCGGTCATGCGTTGCAGACGGCAGCATGGCGTACTCGGCGGTCAGCCAGCCTTCGCCGGAGTCCTTTTTGAAGCGCGGCACGCCGGTTTCTACCGAGGCGGTGCACATCACGCGGGTGTTGCCGAATTCCACCAGCACGGAGCCGGCAGGGTTGGTGGTGAAGTTGCGGGTAATGCGGACGCTGCGCATCTGGTCCAGGGCGCGTCCATCAGCACGAGTAAATTCAGTCATACGCCCTAGCGTACTAAAGCACCATGCCGCGGTCGCCGAGGACTATCTCACCATCAAACTCCGCGCGGGCGGCATCCAGGGTGGCCTGGGCATCGCCCCAGGGCTGCAGGTGGACTAAGGCGAGCTTCTTCACGCCAGCTTCGCGCGCTGCGCGGCCGGCCTCGGCTCCGGACATGTGCATGTCAGCGACCTTGCCTTCCGACGTCGGGCCCCAGGCGGCCTCGCACAAGAAGAGGTCGGCACCCTCGGCGGCCTTGACCAAGTTCTCGGTATACGCAGTATCGCCGGAATAAACGATGGTGCGCGTCGGGTGCTCGATGCGCAGCGCGTAGGTCTCCACGGGGTGCAGGACGCGGTAGGGGGTGACGTAGACGTCATCGATAAGCTGGCGCTCCCCGTCGACCCACTGGCTAAACGCAAAGGTATCGGACATGTCATCGACGCCGCCGACCTCATCCGAGGACAGCCTGCCCAGGTGGTCCGGGGCGTAGTAAGGGCCGATGCAGAAATTACGACTTGCCGCCGGTGCCGTCGGGTGGAAACGACGCCACACCATCAACGAGGGGAAATCCAAGCAATGGTCGGCGTGCAGGTGGGAAAAGAGCACGTGCGCATCGCAAGGGTCCTGGTGCGTTTGCAACTGAGCCAGCGTGCCAGGGCCCATATCAATGATGATGGAGGGCGCATTGTCGAAGGACAGCAGATAACCCGAGGCCGGATTGGCCGGGGTGGGGACGCTACCGGAGCAGCCAAGGATGGTCAGCTTCATGGACTCAATAGTTCCATGAAAGCTAACAATTTGCTGTATTACGAGACGACTTTTCCTAGATCTGCGGGCCTAAGAAGCGTTCTGCCAGGCGCGCGAAGGTTTCCGGATCGCCGGTGGACTCGAAGACGCGTGTGGGCACGTTGCCTTCTGGGGCGAACAGATCTTGCTGGGTGAGCACGCGCATGACGTCCTTGGTGGTCTCTTCCGCAGAGGAGACAAGGGTGACGTTGTCGCCCATCGCTAGCTGCAAGATGCCGGTCAGCAGCGGGTAGTGGGTGCAGCCCAGAACGAGCGTATCGACGCCCGCAGACTGCAGCGGGGCCAGATACCCTTCCGCGACGCCGAGGATTTGCCGGCCGGCGGTGATGCCGCGCTCGACAAAAGGCACGAAGTCCGGGCAGGCCACCGCGTGCGCCTCGACGGCCGGGTTGATGGCGAACAAGTCCTGATACGCGCCGGAGTTGATGGTGCCTTCGGTGCCGATGACGCCGACTTTGCCGTTGCGGGTGGTTGCCATGGCGCGGCGGACGGCGGGCCGGATGACTTCGACGACGGGGACATCGTAAAGCTCGCGTGCATCGTGGAGGAATGCTGCGGTGGCGGTGTTGCAGGCAATGACAATCATCTTGCAGCCGCGCTCGATGAGCTCGTCGGCGATGCGCTGGGAGAGCTGGCGAACCTCCGCGATCGGGCGCGGGCCGTAGGGGCTATGCGCGGTATCGCCGATGTAGATGATGGATTCTTGCGGCAGCTGCTCGGCGATGGTGCGCGCAACCGTAAGCCCACCGACGCCGGAGTCGAAGATGCCAATCGGTGCGCTGGCATCAGGCACGGCGCACCGCCTTGACCGGGTCGTCGGAAGTAATGGCCATGCCGGCGAGGATGCCGCCGATAGCGCCGAAGAGGTGGCCCTGCCAGCTCACGCCCTCGTAGATGGGCAGCACGCCCCAAATCAGGCCGGAGTACATAAAGCCGATGACGATGCCCAGCAGAATCTGCAGCAGGGAGCGGTTAAAGATGCCGCGGATGACCAGGTAGGCCAGCCAGCCGTAGACCAAGCTGGAGGCGCCGATGTGCAGCGTGCCAACACCACCGAAGAGCCACGTGCCCATGCCCGCGACCAGGGCGACAATCGCGGTGACCTCCCAGAACGCCTTGCGGCCGGACAGACCGATGAGGAAGCAGAAGATAGCACCCGGGACGGAGTTGGAAATCAGGTGCTCCCAGTTGCCGTGCAGGATAGGGGCGAAGATGATGCCGAGTAGACCCATCGGGTCGCGCGGGTGGATACCGAAGACGCTTAAGGTGCCACCGAGGATGAAATTGACCAGGTGGACACCCCAGGTCACGACCAAAAAGCCCACCGCGAGCCGGATTCCCGTCGAGATTCTGCCGCGGTGGGTGTAGTTATGCGAGGCGCCCTGATTCGTCGTAGTCATAATGCGCCCTACTTTAGCGCAGGTCTAGTCCATCAGCGCTTGGAGGAGACTGTCCTGGCAATATGCCAGCCACTCCACGAGGTTTTCATCGCCTTCGCCTGCGGAGATGTACAGGCGCAGGTCGTTGAGGCCGGCGACGAATTGGTGGGCTTCTTCTTCGGAGATGGCCACTTCTACCCCGCCGGTGGGGCCGAGCGCGGAGTTGATGACCTGCAAGTGCTGCAGCTTGGAGCGCGCGATGTCGTTTTCATGCAGGGAGCGCAACAGGGCGTTGTCGCCGTCGTATTCTTCATCGCCCGGTTTTTCGAAGTCCGGGAACAGGCGCGCGAGCGAGGG
The DNA here is from genome assembly GCF_000980815.1 of Corynebacterium camporealensis. Lineage (NCBI taxonomy): Bacteria > Bacillati > Actinomycetota > Actinomycetes > Mycobacteriales > Corynebacteriaceae > Corynebacterium > Corynebacterium camporealensis. The sequence goes on from NZ_CP011311.1 coordinate 1,952,288, forward strand.
GTCCTCGGGTGCTTCGGTATGGCCAGAGGGCATGTCGAGCATGTCGGCCAGTTCGTCCTGCGGGGCCGACTGTGCGCGCTTAATGATCGCCTCAGCGACCGAGGAGGTGAGATCGCCTAGGACTTCGCGTTCCATGGGCTCTAACACCGTGACGAACTTCGGTGCGCGCATGAGCGACTTTTTCTTCTTCCATGGTTGCATTCGCTACTACCCCGCCTGCTGCATGGTTGCCCACAGGCCGGCGACCTGCAGCTTTTTCACGTCGGCCTCGATCTTATCGCGCTCGCCGGAGGATACGGCGGCCTTGCCTTCGGTATGGACCTGCATCATCAACTCATTGGCGCGCTTCTTGTCGTATCCCAGAACGGTCTGGAAGACGTAAGACACGTAGCTCATCAGGTTGACTGGGTCATCCCAGACAATGCACATCCATGGCAGGTTCTCGCTGGTCGCGACGTCGACCTCGAGGTCCTCGTCCAGCTCCGGCGTAGCCATTGGGGAGCCCATGCATACGGGTTGGAATTGTGCATTCATGCCCACTAGCCTAACCAATTCCTTAACGCTCCGTGCATTTCTGGCCGGGCGGGGAGTAAAGTCAGCGGGGTGAATACCGTAGATACCGGGCGCTCTTCTGCGCTTTTGACTGATATGTATGAGCTGACCATGCTGCAGGCCGCATTGCGGGATGGTACAGCGAACCGCCAGGTCGCCTGTGAGGTTTTCGCCCGCCGCTTGCCCAACGAGCGTCGTTATGGCGTCGTTGCGGGTACTGCTCGCGTCCTGCGCGCCGTGGAGGATTTCCGTTTCTCCGAAGCGCAGTTGGAGTTTTTGGACTTTTTGGACGATGACACCAAGGACTACCTGCGCAACTATCGGTTTAGCGGGCATATCGACGGCTACCGCGAAGGCGAGCTCTACTTCCCCAACTCCCCGCTGCTGACCGTGCGTGGCACGTTTGCCGAGTGCATCGTGTTGGAGACAGTCATTTTGTCGATTATGAACTCCGATTCGGCGGTGGCGTCGGCGGCGTCTCGTATAGTCACGGCCGCGGATGGTCGACCGATTATTGAGATGGGTTCGCGTCGCACCCAAGAGTACGCGGCTGTGACCTCGGCACGTGCGGCATACCTGGCAGGTTTCCAGGCCACCTCAAACCTGGAGGCGGGCCACCGCTACGGCATTCCGGTCTCGGGTACTGCGGCGCACGCGTGGACGCTGGGGCACGTCAACGACGACGGCACCCCGAACGAGGAGCACGCTTTCCGCTCGCAGATTGAGACTCTCGGCGTGGATACGACTCTGCTGGTTGATACCTACGACATCACCAAGGGCGTGGAGACTGCCGTGCGCGTGGCTGGTCCGAAGCTGGGTGGCGTGCGCATCGACTCCGGCGACCTGGGTGCAGTGACCCGGCGCGTGCGCAAGCAGCTCGATGAGTTGGGCAACCACAACACCAAGATTGTCGTCTCCTCGGACTTGGATGAGTTCGCGATTGCGGGGCTGCGCGGCGACCCGGTCGACGTCTACGGTGTCGGCACCTCCGTCGTGACGGGTTCTGGTGCGCCGACTGCAGGCATGGTCTACAAGGTTGTGGAGGTGGAGGGTAATCCCGTCGCAAAGCGTTCGCGTTCGAAGCGCTCTGTGGGCGGGGCGAAGCGTGCGCAGCGCACCTACCGTTCCACTGGCGTGGCCGTCGAGGAACAGGTCTACCCGATGTCGCAGGAGGCACCGGAGCAGCATCTCGAGGCCCGCGAGATGACCATTCCGCTCATGCGCGACGGCCAGACGGTCGAGGGCCTGCCAACGCTGGAAGAATCCCGCGAGTACCTGGCTGCGGCACGCAAGACGCTGCCGTGGGAGGGCCTGGCGCTGACCCGCGACGAGCCGGCGGTGCCGACCCGCATGGTCGGCTTTACTCAGGGGTAGCCGGTGAGCTCGACCGAGCAGCTTCTCGATGCCGCCGTCACCGCCCTCGGAGGCTCCCGCCGCGAGGGCCAGATTCGCATGGCCAATGCCGTTACGGAGGCGCTCGAGAAGGAGCGCCACCTGGCGGTGCAAGCCGGTACGGGTACCGGTAAGTCGCTGGCGTATTTGGTGCCAGCGATTCGGCATGCGCAGGAATCTGAGACGACGGTGATTGTCTCGACCGCGACGTTGGCGCTACAGCGGCAGCTCGTCGAGCGCGACCTGCCGCGGCTAGTGGAAGCGCTCGAAGACGAGCTGGAGGTCAAGCCGACCTTCGCAATTATGAAGGGCCGGTCGAACTACCTGTGCATGAATAAGATTGCGCAGGCAGAGATGCTGGATGATGGGCTCGGGGGTGAAGCTTATGGCATCGGAAAACAAGTGAAGCGCCTCCATGAATGGGCCGAGGAAACCGAGACCGGCGACCGCGATGAGTTGGGTGTTTCGGAGGAGGCCTGGCGGCAGGTGTCGGTGACCTCGGCAGAGTGTCTGGGGGCGTCGCGTTGTCCGCACGGGGAGGAATGCTTTGCGGAGCTGGCGCGTCGGCGGGCGAACAAGGCCGATGTGGTGGTGACCAATCACGCGTTGCTGGCTATCGATGCTGCCGCGGACGTCAACGTGCTACCTGAACATGACGTGGTGATTATCGACGAGGCGCATGAGCTCGACGGGCGCATTACCTCGGTCTCGACGGCGGAGCTGACGGCGCGCGGTATCAAGATGGCGGCGAATCGTGTGAAGTCGTTGGGTGCGCAGGGGCATCGTCTAGCAGAGCAGGCCGATGAGTTTCAGCAGTTGTTGGCGGAATACGAGCCAGGCCGTTTGACGGATTTGCCGGAGGATGCGCAGTCGCAAATTGAGGCGCTGGGCAAGACGATTGCGAGTGCGCGCGAGGAGGTTGCGCGCACGCCGGAGGGTGAACAGACCAGCGACCCGGAGAAGTTCGCGGAGCGGCAGAATCTGGCCAACCACCTGGCGGTGATGGCTCAGACCGTGGCGCGGATTCTGGAGGTCTTTGCCGGTAACGACGAAGACGTCGTGTGGTTGGAGGACGACTCGCTGGCGGTGGCGCCGCTGTCGATTGCGGAGTTGCTGCGGGAGCGCCTGTTTGGTGAGCAGACCGTGGTGCTGACGTCAGCGACGTTGGCGCTGGGTGGGCGCTTTGATGCGATGGCCGCGCAGTGGGGCATGCCGCAGGGAGACTGGGATTCACTCGATGTGGGATACCCCTTTGACCCACAGAAGAAGGGCATCTTGTACGTCGCGCGGCATCTGCCGCAGCCGGGCCGCGATGGTCTAGCAGACGAGACGCTGGAAGAAATGCGCGAGCTGATCATGGCTGCCGGTGGGCGCACGTTGGGGTTGTTTTCCTCGCGGCGTGCAGCAGAGCAGGCCGCAGAAGAGCTACGGGCGCGCGTGCCTTTCGATGTCTACGTCCAAGGCGAAGACTCCATCGGCGCGTTGGTGGAAAAGTTTGCCAAGAATGAGAACTCGTGTCTGTTTGGCACGCTGACGCTGTGGCAGGGCGTGGATGTGCCAGGTCCTGCGTGCTCGCTGGTGCTGATTGATCGTATCCCCTTCCCTCGCCCGGATAATCCGCTGCTACAGGCGCGCACGGAGGCGGCAAAGGTGGCGGGCCGCAATGGCTTCATGGAAGTCTCCGCGACGCACGCGGCGCTGCTCATGGCGCAGGGTGCGGGCAGGTTGCTGCGGTCGGTCGATGACCGCGGCGTGGTAGCCGTGTTGGATAACCGCCTGGTGACCAAGCGCTACGGATCGTTTTTGAAGGCGTCGATGCCACAGTTTTGGGCCACCACGGACCCGAAGACGGTGCGCGGGTCGCTTAAGCGGCTCGTCGAGCAGCGCACGTAATCGAGCCAGGCGCGATTTCGGTAAAGCCGGCGTCTTGCACGACGACGGCGCCCCGGCTGACGCGGGCGAACTCGTCGGCATCGACCTCGCGGACGTTCAGGGCGTAGTCCTGGGCGCGCCAAGCGGTGACTTCGTCGAAGGTCATGTCGGCGGCGAGCAGCATGGAGGCGTGGCCGACTTGGGCGGCGGCTTTACCCATGGTCATGTCGAGGGAGGAGTCGAGGTAGATGGTGGGGGCATCGGAAAGCAGGGGCTCGGGCTCGGTGACGGGTAGGTCGGTGTGGCCGACCTGCAGCTTGCCGATGCGGTGGTCCACCTCCGCGAAAGGCACAAAGGCGCGGGCTAGGTTGTCGACGGTGTAGCCGGGCAGCTCTTGGACGTCGCGCCAGGCTTTGTTGCGGGAGCGGCGGGCGACCTTGCGAATGCTCTCGCCGTACCAGGCGCCGAACTCGTCGAGGTGGCCGCACTCCAGGCAGGCGGCAACGCACGCGCGGGCAGCGGCCTGGAGGACGTGATTGCGCTGCGGTGGGTCCTGCTTGGGCAGGTTGAGCACAATCTGCATGGCACGGCCCGGGTTGCGGCCTTTGTCGCAGCTGCGAAGGAGCTCGTGTGCAGCGGCGAAATCACTCATCGGCGACCTCGTCAGCGGGAATGCCAAGCAGGTGCAGGACGCTGTCCATCTGCGGGTGGTTGACGGCGCCGTCGGCGACTTCGCGCAGGGCCGGCTTGGCGTTGAAGGCGATGCCCAGGCCCGCGGCGGAAATCATATCGATGTCGTTGGCGCCGTCACCAATGGCGACGGTCTGAGCCATGGAGACGCCCGAGTCGGCGGCGAAGGAGCGCAGGAAGTTGGCCTTGGCCTCGCGGTCGACGACCTGGCCGATGACGTTGCCGGTAAGTTGGCCGTCTTTGACCTCGAGGGTGTTGGCGCGGACGTAATCAAGGTCGAGATCGTCGGCGAGGTCCTCGAGGACCTGAATGAAGCCACCGGAGACGACAGCGACGCGGAAGCCCATGCGCTTGAGCGTTTCGATGGTGCGGCGCACGCCCGGGGTCAGCTGCAGGTCGCGGGCGGTCGATTCGATAACCGACTCGGGCAGGCCGGCCAGGGCCTTGACGCGCTCGCGGAGGGATTCTTCGAAGTCGATTTCACCGCGCATGGCGCGCTCGGTGACGGCGGCGACTTCGGCCTCACGGTCGGCGTGGGCGGCGAGCATCTCAATGACCTCACCGGTAATCAGGGTGGAATCGCAGTCGAAGCACACCAGGCGCTTGGAACGGCGGTGCAGGCCAGCCTGCTCGATGGCGATGTCCATAGAGCGCTGGTGGGACAGGTCGGCAAGATCGGCGCGGAGGCGCTCGGGGGCATCGTTAAGCGTGATGTACAGCTCCAGGCCCGTCATGGGCGAGGTGGACAGGCCACGGATGCGATCGATGTTCGCGTCGTGGTTGGCCAGGGTCTGCGCGACGGCAGACACGTCGCCGGCGGCCAGGGACTCGCCCAACAGGACCACGACGTGGGTAGAGCGCGGGCGGGAGTGCTCCTGGGAATCCGGGGTGATACTGACGTGCTGCTGGTAAATGCTCAACGTATCGCGCAGGCCCTTCTCGATGGCCTCTAGCTTGTCCGGGTCGACCTGCGTGTAGGCAGACAGGGAAATGCGGCCGGAGAACAGGGCCTGCTCAACATCGATAAGTTCTACGTCGTGGGCAGCCAGGACGCGGAAGAAGGCGGCGGATACGCCCGGTTTATCCGGGCCGGAAGTTGTAATCACAGTAGGGGTATTCACCCTGGTCATTATTCCACTAAGCCTGGGATCGCAAAAGCCGCCCTCCCCGGAAGGGAGAGCGGCAGACGCAGGAGATATTAGTGTCCGATGTGAGCCTCGGTACGAGCGCGCTTCACCATGTGCGGGTAGTGCAGCTCGAATGCCGGGCGCTCAGAGCGGATGCGCGGAAGCGATTCGAAGTTGTGGCGTGGCGGCGGGCAGGAGGTGGCCCACTCGAGGGAGTTGCCGTAGCCCCAAGGATCGTCGACGGTGACGATCTCGCCGTAGCGCCAGGACTTGAACACGTTCCAAATCAGCGGGATGACAGATGCACCCAGGACGAAGGAGAAGATGGTGGAGATCTGGTTGAAGACCGTGAAGCCATCGGACTCCAGGTAGTCAGCGTAACGACGCGGCATACCCATGTTGCCGACCCAGTGCTGAACCATGAAGGTGCCGTGGAAGCCGATGAAGGTCAGCCAGAAGTGAATCTTGCCCAGACGCTCGTCCAGCATGCGGCCGGTCATCTTCGGGAACCAGAAGTACAGGCCAGCGAAGGAAGCGAACACCACGGTACCGAACAGGGTGTAGTGGAAGTGCGCAATCAGGAAGTAGGACTCAGCCAGGTGGAAGTCCAGTGCCGGGGAAGCCAGCATAATGCCGGTCATACCACCGAAGAGGAAGGTCACCATGAAGCCCATGCAGAAGATCATCGGGGTCTCCCAGGTGATGTGGCCCTTCCACATGGTGCCCACCCAGTTGAAGAACTTAACGCCGGTCGGCACTGCAATCAGGAAGGTCATGAATGAGAAGAACGGCAGCAGGACCGCGCCGGTCACGAACATGTGGTGTGCCCACACAGCCATGGACAGAGCGCCGATGGCCAGGATTGCGAAGATCAGGCCAACGTAGCCGAAGACTGGCTTACGGGAGAACACCGGAACGACCTCGGAGATAACGCCGAAGAACGGCAGTGCGAGGACGTACACCTCAGGGTGGCCGAAGAACCAGAACAGGTGCTGCCACAGGATGGCGCCGCCGTTAGCGGAGTCATAGATGTGGCCGCCCAGCTTGCGGTCGTACAGCACGCCCAGTGCAGCAGCGGTCAGCAGCGGGAAGATCATCAGCACCAGCACGGAAGCGGTGAAGACACCCCACACGAAGACCGGCAGACGGAACATGGTCATGCCCGGTGCACGCAGGGTCAGCACGGTGGTGATCATGTTCACAGCGGAAGCAATGGTACCGACACCAGTTGCACCCACGCCGACAATCCACATGTCAGCGCCGATGCCCGGGGTGTGAACCTGGTCAGCCAGCGGCATGTACATGGTCCAGCCGAAGTCAGCAGCGCCACCCGGGGTAGCGAAGCCCAGCAGCATCACGCAGCCACCCAGCAGGGTGACCCAGAAACCAAAGGCGTTCAGACGCGGGAAGGCCACGTCCGGTGCGCCGATCTGCAACGGCAGAATGTAGTTACCAAAACCCCAGACAACTGGAGTTGCGAAAAGCAGCAGCATCACCGTGCCGTGCATAGTAAACAGCTGGTTGAACTGCTCGTTAGACAGGAACTGCAGACCCGGGCTAAACAGCTCAGCACGGATCAGCAGCGCCATAAAGCCACCGAGGAAGAAGAAGCTGAAGGACATGATCAAGTACATGATGCCCAGCTGCTTGTGGTCGGTGGTGGTCAGAAATACCCAAGCCTTGGAACCGGTCTTTTCGCCACCGGTAGGCTCTGGACGAGTTGGCTGGACGTAATCGTCCAACCTTGGCGCCACAGCGGTCATAAAATCCTCCTGGTCAACAAGTGCAGGAGATCGAGATCTGCCTGCACCTAGGTTTACTCGACTTATATTAGGCCACTTCCCCCTTCAATTGCTAGCTTTTCCGCAGGTCCATCCACCCCGCCATCTCCCCCACTACGCAGCACCAACGCCATCTGCGCAGGTTCCGGCACTAGTTTTCCGCTAAGGTTGCAAAACCCTTCATTGCTACAGTGACATTTAGCACATTTTTCCTGGAAAGCCCACGGAGAAAACCTCGCACCCAGCCCCCTCAACAGTAATCAACCTTTCGGATGAGTTGGACGACTTTCCGTGTCAATGCCCTATCGGAAATCTGTGCTGTTACGCGTGTGAGACATGAGAAAACCGCCCTGGGATAACCCAGGGCGGCATCGCAAAGCAGGTGCTAGAAGTCCCAGTCCTCGTCGGTGGTGTCTTCGGCCTTACCGATGACATAGGAGGAACCGGAGCCGGAGAAGAAGTCGTGGTTCTCATCGGCGTTCGGCGACAGCGAGGACAGGATGGCCGGAGAGACGCGGGTCTCATCAGCCGGGAAGAGGCCCTCGAAGCCGAGGTTGTTCAGCGCCTTGTTGGCGTTGTAACGCAGGAAGCGCTTCACGTCCTCAGTCCAGCCGAGGTCGTCGTAGAGATCCTCGGTGTAGTCGATTTCGTTGTCGTAGAGATCGTAGAGCAGGTCGAAGGCGTATTCCTTGATCTCTGCCTGGCGCTCTTCGTCGAGCTTCTTGAAGCCCTGCTGGAACTTGTAGCCGATGTAGTAACCGTGAACGGCCTCGTCGCGGATGATGAGGCGAATGATGTCGGCGGTATTCGTCAGCTTCGCGCGGGAGGAGAAGTACATCGGCAGGTAGAAGCCGGAGTAGAAAAGGAAGGACTCCAGCAGCGTGGAGGCGACCTTCTTCTTCAGCGGGTCATCGCCCTTGTAGTAGGACATGACGATCTTCGCCTTGCGCTGCAGGTTCTCGTTTTCCTCGGACCAGCGGAACGCGTCGTTGATCATCGGGGTGGAGGCCAACGTCATAAAGATATTGGAGTAGGACTTAGCGTGCACCGACTCCATGAACGCGATGTTGGTGTAGACCGCCTCTTCGTGCAGGGTCATCGAATCCGGCAGCAGCGATACCGCGCCGACGGTGCCCTGGATGGTATCCAGCAGGGTCAGGCCGGCGAAGACGCGCATGGTGGTTTCTTGCTCTTTATCCGTCAGCGTCTTCCAGCTGGGGATGTCATTGGAGACCGGGACCTTTTCTGGGAGCCAGAAGTTACCGGTCAAACGCTCCCATACCTCGAGGTCCTTCTCATCTGGAATGGTATTCCAGTTAATCGCCTTGACGGGTTTGTCATGGCTTTGGATATAGGCGTCATAGTCGTGAGACACGCAAGTTCCACCTTTCATACGGTTTATACTTCCCAAATCCTACCCAACCTCAAGGGGTTTCGGGCGGTAGGGTGTGAAGCATTATTTATGGCAAGGAGGCAGCCGTGGCCGAGGATCTCAACCACTCCACTACCCCACTATTAAGTACTGTCTTGGATGCGATTGGCCAGGACATCGTCACCGGGACACTGCCTGCTGGCCACCGCTTTACGCTGCAGGATCTGCACCAGCGCTTCGGCATTTCCCGCACGGTCGCCCGGGAGTGCATGCGCGCGCTCGAGCAGCTCGGCTTGGTCTCCAGCTCGCGCCGCGTCGGGATGACCGTGCTGCCCTTAAGCGAGTGGGCTGTCTTCGACCAAGCGATCATCGGCTGGCGTCTGGATGCGGAGAAATCCCGACCCGGTCAGCTGGAGTCGCTGAACCAGATGCGCTTAGCCATCGAACCGATTGCGGCCCGATTGGCGGCGGAGAATGCCAGCGATGCCCAGGTCGAGGAAATTCTTACGCTCGGCGACCGCCTGCATGAGCTCGAAGTTGAGCCTTCCCCGCGCGTGGGCGAGGAGTTAGCAACCGACCTGCGCTTTCACTCCGTGGTGTTGCATGCCTCCGGCAACGAGATGTTCGCCGCCCTAGCCCCATCGTTGCTGGCGATGGTCAAAGGCAAGTCCGTCTACGGTTCCGCGAAGCGTGACCCAATTGGCGGGACGGAGGATTTGCACCGGGAGTTAGCTGTGGCCATCGCAAAGCGACGCCCAGACGAAGCGGAAAAGATTTCCCGCCGCATTCTGGACGCCGCTGCTCAAAGCTAAAGCATGCAGGATACGCAGCCTTCGACCTCGGTACCTTCCAGCGCCATCTGACGCAGGCGGATGTAGTACAGGGTCTTAATGCCCTTGCGCCATGCGTAAATCTGGGCCTTGTTGATATCGCGGGTGGTGGCGGTGTCCTTGAAGAACAGCGTCAGCGATAGGCCCTGGTCCACGTACTTGGTGGCAACGGCATAGGTGTCGATGATCTTCTTGTAGCCGACCTCGTAAGCATCCTGGAAGTAGTCCAGGTTCTCGTTATCCATGTGCGGTGCCGGGTAGTAGACGCGGCCAATCTTGCCTTCCTTGCGGATTTCAATCTTGGAGGCAATCGGGTGGATGGACGAGGTGGAGTTGTTGATGTAGGAAATCGAGCCTGTTGGCGGGATGGCCTGCAGGTTGCGGTTGTACAAGCCATGCTTTGCGACGTCCTGCTTAAGCTGCTCCCACTCCCCTGCGGAAGGCAGGTGGACCGAGGAGGCATCGAAAAGCTGCTTGACGCGCTCGGTCTGCGGCTGGAAATCAGCCGGATCGTAGCGGTCGAAGAACTCACCGTTGGCGTACTCAGATTCTGGGAACTCGGAGAAGTACTCGCCGCGCTCGCGGGCAATCTTGTTGGATGCGCGCAGGGCTGCATAGAGCACACCGGCGAAGTAAGCGTTGGTGAAGTCCAGGGCTTCTTCGGAGCCGTACTCGATGTGCTCGCGGCCCAAGTAGCCGTGCAGGTTCATCTGGCCCAGGCCGATGGCGTGGGAATCGTCGTTGCCCTTACGCACGGAAGGAACCGAGTCGATAGAAGTCTTATCCGCCACGGCGGTCAGGCCGCGGACCGCAGTTTCGACGGTCTTGCCGAAGTCCGGGGAATCCATGGACATCGCAATGTTCAGCGAACCTAAGTTGCAGGAAATATCGCTGCCCATCTCCGCGTAGGAAAGATCCGGGTTGAACTCGGAAGGCGAGTTGACCTGCAGGATCTCCGAGCAGAGGTTGGACATGTTGATGCGACCAGTCTTGACCGGGTTGGCCTTGTTCACCGTGTCTTCGAACATGATGTACGGGTAGCCGGACTCGAACTGGATTTCTGCCAGGGTCTGGAAGAAGTGGCGAGCGTTGATCTTCTTCTTACGGATGCGCGGATCCTCGACCATTTCCTCGTAGTGCTCGGTGACCGAGATATCGCCGAAGGCCTTGCCGTAGACGCGCTCGACATCGTACGGGGAGAAGAGGTACATATCATCGTTGCGCTTGGCCAACTCAAAGGTGATATCCGGGATGACAACGCCGAGCGACAGAGTCTTGATGCGGATCTTCTCATCGGCGTTCTCACGCTTGGTATCCAGGAAGTTGAGGATATCCGGGTGGTGGGCGTTGAGGTAGACCGCACCGGCACCCTGACGGGCACCCAGCTGGTTAGCGTAGGAGAAGGAATCCTCCAGCAGCTTCATCACGGGGATGACACCGGAAGACTGGTTCTCGATGTGCTTAATTGGTGCACCGGACTCGCGGATGTTGCTGAGCAACAGTGCCACACCACCACCGCGCTTGGACAGCTGCAGTGCGGAGTTGATGGAGCGACCAATCGACTCCATGTTGTCCTCAATGCGCAGCAGGAAGCAGGAGACCAGCTCGCCGCGCTGAGCCTTACCGGCGTTGAGGAAGGTCGGGGTGGCAGGCTGGAAGCGGCCGGTCATGATTTCATCGACAAGCGCTTCTGCCACCTGCTCATTGCCATCGGCGAGGAAAAGCGCGGTCATGGACACACGATCTTCGAAACGCTCGAGGTAGCGGCGACCGTCAAAGGTTTTCAGGGTGTAGCTGGTGTAGTACTTGAACGCACCCAGGAAGGACTGGAAGCGGAACTTGAAGGCATACGCACGCTTGAACAGCGACTTGATGAAGTCGAAGTCGTACTGCTGAATGACCGCCGGATCGTAGTACTCGTTGCTAATCAGGTAGTCGATCTTTTCTTCCAGGTCGTGGAAGTAGACAGTGTTCTGATTAACGTGCTGCAGGAAGAACTGGTTAGCGGCTTCGCGGTCCTTATCGAACTGAATCTTTCCGTCAGCATCATAGAGGTTCAACAGGGCGTTGAGCGCGTGGTAGTCCAACTGCTCGGAGGTCTTTACTGGTTCAGCGACGGTCTTTCCCAACTGCGTAGTCACTGCTACCGGCCTTTCTTTACACGAGGAATTTAAGCGATATTGAAAAAATAAGGGGCCGCTACCAGCACATAGTACTGATACGCGGCTTTTATGCTGCCTGGTCGAGACCCAAAGCAGTAGCGTTGTCTAACAATCCTTGGCGCAGAATCTGCACGTCTTCATCGTTTCCGAGAAGCTCAAAGCGATACACGTAAGGGACCTTGCACTTAGCGGCGATGACATCGCCTGCCAGGCCGAAGTCCGTTCCGAAGTTACTGTTTCCTCCCGCCACGACCGCGCGAATAAAGCTGCGGTTGTGTTCGTCATTGAGGAAACGAATGACCTGCTTGGGGACTGGTTTGGAATTTTGGTGATTAATCGACGCCCCTCCCCCGTAGGTGGGACACACCAGTACGTAAGGCTCGTTGACCTTTAAGGGGGCATCGTTGCGATGCAGCGGAATGCGGGCGCTGGGAAAACCCAGCTTCTCCACAAAGCGGTGCGTATTTTCCGTTGTGGAGGAAAAATACACGACCAACATGACTTTAGGCGGAAGCTGCGACGGAAGCCAGTGCCTTCACGCGCTCTGGGCGGAAACCGGACCAGTGCTCGCTGCCTGCCACCACAACCGGTGCCTGCACGTAACCCAGCGCCATGACGTAGTCACGCGCCTCATCGTCCAAAGAGATGTCGACGAGGTCGTAGTCGAGACCCGCACGGTCCATAGCCTTCTTGGTGGCGTTGCACTGTACGCACGCTGGCTTGGTGTAAACGGTGATAGACATAAAACGCGATTCCTTCACTTGTGCTGGATTCCAAGTATACGAAAAGCTCAACCAGTTCGGGCTTTATGCCGAGCTCCTGAGCAACACCAATGACACTATACTTTGTGGCCCAACCCTGCAACAGTCACAACATGTAGTAGTTACACCGATGATATTCCCAGGATACCCACCAACGACACCCCACATGTTGACCTCACCTTCAACACCGTTGAAACTACAACGATGAAACTCCCAGGAAACCAGTGCAGACAATCCTGAGTTTGTGACAAAGTTCACTCGAGTGACCGATGTCACTGCGTAGCACGATGCGAGCGCCGAACTACAGACCTACAGCCCGAACTACAGGCCTATAGCTCAAAATGTGTTGGTGGATCCGCCTGTTTTCGATAGCTGAGCACTTCGTATAAGGAATTATTCCCTTACTTAGAGTGATTACGGCGTCTTCCTGCCGAAATGCCCGAGCCATGACTTCAGTATGGTAAGGCGTCTTTGATTATTAGGGGATGAGTACAAATCATCCCTCATGCCCGATGTGCCACAGTCGGTGCAATAAACACGGCAGGACCAGCAGCAATCGTCAACGCTGGCGCTGTACACACTGTGGCTTTTCTTTCGTCCGCTCCAACGAGCAAGCTGAATACGCTAAGTGGTTCCGCATCTTCATTAGCTGGCTAACCACCGGCCGCTCTCTTGCTGATACCGCAGCAACACATAACACCAGCACATCAACGCTAAAACGGAAATTCACCACGTTCTGGCTAGTGCAACCACCTAGACCAGTTGATCCCCACCGCGTCTACACACAAATCTTCCTCGACGGCACCTACATCAACTCCTCGTGCCTGCTAGTGGCATCCGATATTAACCACGTCATCAACTGGTTTTGGTGCCACACCGAATCAGAATGGTCCTACGGCCGACTACTCGACACCATGGCCCCGGCAGATATCGCCACCGTCGACGGCCACAACGGCGCACTCAAAGCCATCACCACCCAATGGTCCGATACAAAAGTCCAACGCTGCCTGGTCCATGTTCAGCGCAACATCACCGAAGCAACCGGACGTAAACCTCAAACCCCGATGGGTAAAGCACTACGACGACTAGGCCTTGACCTGCTGAAAGTACGCACCGAAAACAAGCAGCAGACTGGGTGCTCAAAATCCACAAATTCAACTACCTGTTTGGCAATAAGCTCAAAGAACGCACCTACGTCAAAGACGTTCCGTTTGAACAAATCCCAAAATCCAAACGCAAAAACAAAAAGTGGTGGTACACCCACTACCGACACCGCACGGCCTACAACCTGCTGGAAAAGCTGGTCAACAACGACAACCTCTTCCTGTTCATCACCGAATCACACCAGCAACCCCACCAGGACAACGAGACAGCCCTCAAACGCACCACCAACAGTTTGGAAGGCGGGATTAACTCGCCGTTGAAAAAGCTGTTGTACGACCACAGAGGCCTAAGCCAAGAACACCAACGCCTAGCCTGCGACTGGTGGCTGTACCTACATACACAGCTGCCTGACGATCCGGTAGAAATCGCCAGGCAGCAAAACTGGGGCAAAGACGCACTGACCAAAGCACAAGCCCTTGCCAACCAGGAAAAACGAGCCGCTAACGGCCATGACGACGGCCGTCCAGCAACTCTAGACACCGCCATAGACAGTGCCTACAACCACTCTATGGGAATCAGGAAAGGGCAGATGCGCTAAACCCCACCAACACATTTTGAGCTATACGACGACACGCCGTAAAACAACACATTTTGAGCTATAGCCCGAACTACACCGCACCGCACAGCAGGAAATAGAGAAACCGCCCCGCTTCCAACTGTGTGGAAGGGGGCGGCCATGATGCGAAGGAGGTTTCTAGCCCTGACGAGCCTTGAAACGCGGATCCTTCTTGTTGATCACGAAGACCTTACCGTGGCGGCGAATAACCTGGGCGCCCGGCTTCTTCTTCAGCGACCGAAGCGACTTGCGGACCTTCATCGGGCGCTCCTTTCGTTATGCGCAATCTACATGCGGTTGAATAGTTCTCACATGGCAGGGAACATCCCCGGCCATGACACGAGGGAAAATGTTACCTTAACGGCTCGCCATTACCAAACTTAAGCCGTTTTAGAGTAACGGCGGCGCATTTCTGCGCTGACCTCCTCTAGGCTACGCCCCATAGTCTCAGGAACCAAAGCGCGGGTATAGGCAATGGCAACGATGCCGAGCACACCGAAGATCGCGAAAGCCACCGGGCCGCTGAGCCACTCCACCAGCGGCAAGAAGTACTGCGCGACTGCCCAGTTAGTCACCCACAACGACAGTCCGGCAATACCCATGCCCACACCGCGGACTGGCTGCGGGACGATTTCGGAAATCAGCAGCCACGTCGTTGGCGAGACCGCGGCCTGCTGGCAGGCAATAAAGGTAGCCATAAAGAACAGCGAGACCATCGCCATGGCAGTCGAGCCATCGGCAAAGGAATAGGTCACCGACAAGATAAACAGCGACACCACATTGCCGCACAGGCCAATGAGCAACAGGCGCTTGCGGCCAATCTTGTCCACGACCTTCAGGCCCACCCAGCAGGCAATGACAGACACGGTGCCAATCACGATGGAGGTGTAGACCGCATTCGTCGTCGAAATGCCCACCTGGCTCATCATGGTCGGCGCGAAGTACACAATCGCGTTCACACCGGTGATTTGCTGCGTGAGGCCCATAAGCATCGCCAACAAGACGGTCAGCTGCAGCCACCGGGTGGAACGCAGGCGCTTCCATTCCGAACTCGAGGCCTTCGGTTCGACCTCACCAGCCAGTTCATCCAGGTCCACGCCAACGCGACCGGCAATGGCATGCGCCTTCTCGACGCGTCCATGGGAGGCCAACCAAGCCGGGGTTTCTGGTACGAAGAGCATACCGACAGCCAGCATCGCACCCGGTACAGCAGCCAGGCCCAGCATGAGCTCCCAGCTCTCCGTCGGGGCAAGAGCGGAATTGACCAAGTAGGCCAACAGCTGGCCCACCACAATCGCCAGCGTATTCAGCGAGACCAAACGACCACGCACGTTGGCCGGGACCATCTCGGCGATATACATCGGCGAGACAATCGAGACACCACCGACAGCCAAGCCGAGGAAGGTACGCGCCGCACCCAAGCTCACCACGGAGGTGGCCAGTGCACACCAGATAGAACCCAGCACAAAGATGACGCCGCCGGCGATCAACGTGCGGCGTCGGCCTAGACCTTCAGCAATTCGACCCGCACACAGCGCACCAATGGCGGCACCCACCAGCAGCATGGAGGTCACCCAACCTTCTTGGTGGGCGGTCATATCGAATTCTGGGCCAATAAAGAGCAAAGCACCGGACATCACGCCGGTGTCATAGCCAAAAAGAAGGCCGCCCAGCGCCGCGGTTGCGGCAACGACCTTCACATAAGTTTGATTATTCACAACGCTTCATTCTGGCAGGTGACTACTATGTAGTCATGTCGAACAACGCGCCAAACCTCCAGCAAGAGATCATAAAAACCCTGGGTACCAAGCCCTTAATCGATTCAGCAACAGAAGTAGCCTCCCGCGTCGATTACCTCGTCGACACCTTAAAATCCACCGGTGCGAAAGGCTTCGTCTTAGGTATTTCCGGTGGTCAGGACTCGACTTTGGCCGGTAAGTTAGCCCAACTGGCTGTCGATGAAGTCCCCGGCGCGCAGTTCTATGCCATTCGCCTGCCCCACGGCGTCCAGGCCGATGAGGACGATGCACAGACTGCATTAAATTTCATTGAACCGGACCACCGACTCACCATCGATATCCAGCCCGGTACCGCTGCCATGAACGACCAGGTTGCCAAGGCCCTCAATCAGGAGGGCTTAAACGATTTCAACCGCGGCAACCTCAAGGCACGTTTGCGCATGTCCGCCCAATACGCCGTGGCCGGTGAAGTTGGCGCGCTCGTACTCGGCACCGACCACGCCGCGGAAAACGTCACCGGCTTTTTCACCAAGTGGGGTGACGGCGCCGCTGACCTGCTTCCACTAAATAGCCTGAACAAGCGCCAGGGCGCACAGCTACTGCAATACCTCGGCGCCCCGGAATCCACCTGGAAGAAGGTGCCTACTGCAGACTTAGAAGACGACCAGCCGCAGCTTCCCGATGAGCAAGCACTCGGCGTGACCTACCAGCACATCGACGACTACCTGGAGGGCCGCGAAGTACCTGACGATGCCCGCGCCCGCATCGAAGAACTCTGGCAACGCGGCGCCCACAAGCGCGCGATGCCTTCTGGTCCCCTACCCCAGTAAGTCGATGGTGGCTTTCGCTGCCTGCGCTAAGGAGCGATGATACGCACTGCCGTGGGTTAGCGAATGCACCGCCAGTGGGTGCAGCTGGTGCAGTGGAATCCAGTCATCGATATCTGCTGGCGCACCGTAGCCTTCGAAGATCTCATCCAGATACGGCGCACCGAATAGCGCCAGCATGCCTAAGTCGGTATGTGGGTGCCCGCCGTGGGCGGCCGGGTCAATCATGACACCGCCATGCTCACCGAAGAGCAGATTGCCCGCCCACAAATCACCATGGATACGCGCGGGCTTTACATCCCACGACTGCGCCTTAATCAGCTCGCAGGCCTTTTCCACCAACTCCAGCTGCTCCGGCGTCATTCGTGCCTTGCGCGCAAAGGGCAGCACGCGCTGCTCGGCATAGAACTCGCCCCAGTCATCTGTCGGCTCACACGCTTGCTCCACCCGACCAATGAAGTTCTTGCCTTCCCAACCTTCTGGCGGGGCACCAAAAGCTGGCGCACCTGCGGCGTGCATCCGCGCCAGCTCCGCACCGAACTCGCGCGCGGCATCCGCGGTGGGTGCAACTTCGCGGACCTTTTCCGTGCCAATCTGGTAGTCCTCAAGCTCCAGTACCTGCACCACCGCATGCGTGGCCTCTCCCAGCCACTCCAATCCTGCTGCTTCTGCTCCGGCTTGGTCTGGGCGCGAGGTGGTCTTGCGAAAAATATCCATGCTCCCACCCTAAGGAAAGAACAACCGCTTTGCGGTGCTACTATGTTTTACATAGTACTTGTTATAGGAAGGTACTTAGATGAAGGATTCCCAACTTCGCAAAGGTGCACTCGAACTCATCGTGCTAGCCCTGCTAAGCAGCCAGCCCTCCTATGGCGGGCAACTGCGCCAGCGCTTATACGACGAGGTTGGCCAAGAGATTTCCGAGGGCACCCTCTACCCCCTCCTAGCCCGATTGAAAAAGGCCAACCGCCTGGACACCCACTGGGAAGAATCCCCCTCGGGACCACCCCGCAAGGTCTATGCGCTTAACGATGCCGGCCTCCACCACCTTCGCACCCTCACCCACGACTGGCAGCAGCTCAATAAGGCTGTCGATACCGCACTGAAAGGACACTAAACATGGCTTTACCCATCGGACTTCCCTGGAAGCGCGAACTTAGCCTGCGCAGCTTCGAACCCGAAAACCCAAAGCTTTTCGTACCCCGTCGCTTCGGCATTGGCTGGGACCTCAACTTCGGCGCCATTGCTGCCAAGCTCGGAATCATTCGACCGGATGATTCGCTTCCCGACCTTGCGCCCTATGTTCCGAAGGCTCTGTCTCGCACACTAACTACCGCACCGTGGTTGCTCGCCGCAGCCAACGGCGTGCTCGCCGCCAAGCTCGCCACCAAGAAAGGCGCTGCCATCAACTGGTCGCTGACCGGTAAGCCCAAGGACTACGCCAGCGGCAAGACTGTCGCCGCCATCGCCGGTAGAGTCTCCGCAGCTTCACTGCTGCTGCCCGCACTTGGTGCAGCACTAGATAATAAGGAAAGCGACCCCAGCGTCGACCTAGCAACAGCTAGCCAAGACCTCGGCCTGCAAACCCTAGTCACCATGCTGTTAGTAGGCACCCTGCGCGAACGCAACGAACCCGGCAAGCGTCAGATGCTCGTAGCTACTGCTCCCCTAGCGCTTTTCGCCGTTACCGGCACCGCCTTCGTCGGCACCGTGAAGGTCGCCCTCAACCAAGTCTCGGCATCGCTGCGGAACTAGCCGCTCAGTAAAACGCGGATACAGCGAAACCCCAGGCCGTTGTTTGGCCTGGGGTTTCTAGTTTGTTGCTTAGACGTTCATTTTGATACAAGGCTCTAGCTGGGTGCAAAAGTCGCGAGGGTGGGTGCAACCGCATGGCAGGTGGGTGCATAACGACGCGCGGTGGGTGCATTTCGTCTTGACAAGAGCGCCGAGTGAGTTCCGGGTGATTACCAGCAGCGTATTCGGTACGCTAGGGGCTAGTTACATAGCTGCGTTCGTTCTATTTTGGGAGTGTGTTAACCGATGGTGCTGTAATCTCCGCTCGGCTGTGCCGAGAAACGATCAAGTGTTTCGACGGCTTTGGAGATCACTATGCCCATTCTCGAGGTAACCAATCTTTCTTTTTCATTTTCCGCCCAGCCACTCCTAGATGGCATCTCATTCACCGTTGGCAACGGTGAGCGCGCGGTACTTGTGGGGCCAAACGGCTCTGGTAAAACCACGCTGCTGCGCCTTATACGTGGAGAGCTAACCCCCGATCGAGGCCACATCACCATCAGTGATGCAGGAGATGCAGGTTCTTGTCGTTTCCCATATGTTCGTGACGCCACTGGCACGGTTCAGGACTACCTGGATGATGTGTTGGCTGGCCCACGGGAGTTGCTCGCTCGCTTCGACCGGTTGACGGAGCAACTATCAAATGCCCCACGCTCAACGATTGTTGTTGAAGAATATGACCGCCTACTCACCAAGCTAAGCCTGACTGACGCATGGTCGCTTGAAGCTCGAATCGACGAAGTACTCGCCGGTTTAGGGCTAGGTCAACTGACTGGACGTGGTCGACAGCGCGCACTTGCCACACTATCCCCGGGGCAAGCAGGCAGGCTCGAACTGGCGGGGATCATTTTGACTAGACCTGCACTTTTGGTCTTGGATGAGCCCACCAATCATCTTGACGACGATGCGATAGCGTTCCTGATCGAGCAAATAACAGATTGGCCAGGGCCAGTGCTCATGGCCAGTCATAATCGTGCGTTTATTGAAGAAACAGCCACGGTCATCTATGACCTTGATGTTGCCCCATGGCAGGCTGTAGCCACAGCCGAAGGTGGCGACGTGGTGTCGGGTGTGTACCGATGCGCTGGTGCCTACAGTGATTATCTTGCCGCTAAACGACATGCCCGTATGGAGCATCGGAAGCTTCACGCCATCCAGCGATCTGAAAAGCGCGCGATTCAAAGTCATCGCCGTCGCAGTGAGGATATTTCTCGTGGTGGGGTAAAATTAGCGACTGCTCAGGGCAAGGCACGTAAATTCTTTTCTGACCGGGCAGAAAAGACCGCACTGCGACGCACCCGTAACGACGATCAACGCCTAGAAGAGCTTGCTGAGCGTGAGGTGCGAAAACCCCGCAACTATCACCTCAAGCTCAACCTTCCGCCAGTTGACCCACGTGGCGGGTTGGCCGTCACCGCACGAAGCGCCACCGTTTCAGGCAGACTGCTCCCAGTCACGTTCGACCTTGCCACAGGAGAACATCTATTACTGACTGGCGCGAACGGGGCAGGAAAAACCACGCTCCTCGCTTGGATCGCAAGCGGCAAACCGCCACGCGACACTAGATCCAATGCCAGTGGCACCATCTCCGTTAACGGGCAGCTTGCTTACGTCCCACAGCGCCTACCACGCACAGACGACCCCTACTTTCACCCAGAACATTGGACCAGCGGGATCGGAGACCTCGGCAAGGGAATACTCCACCCCTCCACGTGGACCATCCCAGTCGGCCAACTGTCAGATGGAAACCAGCGTCGAGCCCAGATCGCGTTAGCCGTGGCGCAGAAACCCGAGATTCTAATCATTGACGAACCAACCAACTACCTCGACCTAGCCACGATTGAAGAACTAGAGGACGCACTACGCCAATGGAACGGCACACTCATCATCGCCAGTCACGACCGCTGGCTCATCAACTGCTGGCAAGGAACACAACTCGAGCTAAGCCCCGCAGACACAACGCCAGGATCAACAAATCCCCTCTGACTTTTAGCATCTCGCGTTATGAACCCGTTGGAGACACGGTGGTGCCGTCTTTAAGTGTGAGTTTGATAGTGCCGTCGGCTGTGATGGTGGCGTGGTCGACGAGGATGTTCCAGGCTTGGTCGCTGTAATCGAGGGGTGGCTGGGCGGCGAGATAGTCGCGGACTTCTATGGCCTGGGCTCGGCGGTATGCGGTTACCCTCGAGTAGTGGACACCCGATTAGGACGGATACTGTGTCCGTCAGAGAGGATGTTCATTATGAGTCAAACACGCCGGAAGTACACCTCGGAGTATCGGGCGGAGGCAGCCAGGCTGGTCATTGAGACTGGTCGGCCGATTGCTCACGTTGCTGAGGAAATCGGAGTCAGCGCCGGTTTGTTGGGCAGGTGGGTCAAAAATGAGCGCGAACGCCAGGGAACCGTCGACGGGATGAGCCAGGCCGATCTACGTGCTGAGAACGCCAGGCTGCGCCGTGAGTTGGCTGAGGCTCGAATGGATAACGAGTTCTTGTCAAAAGCAACAGCCTTCTTCGCTGCGAAGCAACGACAGCGGAACGATTCGAACTAATGCAGCGGGAGAAGGCGAACTACAGCATCAAGCGCATGGCCAGGCTTTTGAAGGTATCTCGTTCTGGCTTCTATAAGTGGGTCTACAAGCAGTGGCAGCGCGATTGCGGCGAGGATAGGCGCCAGAACTACTTAGAGGCGCTGGACAAGCAGATTAAGAAGATTTGGGATGAATCAGATGAAGTCTACGGCTCACCACGGATCACTGCGGAACTAGCCGATTACGGCTTCTATCCTGACCGCAAAACGGTTGCCAAAAGGATGCGCCTGATGGGTATCGAAGGCATCTCGCCACGCAGGTTCGCTCCTGTCACGACCATCCAGTCCGAGCACGGGTCGAATCTTCCTGACCTGGTTAAGCGCCTGTTTGATGCTGGTGATATTAACCGGGTATGGCTATCGGATATTACCTATCTGCGCACCGGTGAAGGCTGGTTGTACCTGTGCGTTATCCGCGATGGGCATTCCCGCCGGGTACTGGGATAGGCGATGGATTCTGCTCAGACAACGGACTTGGTGGAACGTGCACTGCGCATGGCGCACACGCTGCGCGGTGAAGTACCTGATGGTCTGGTGTTTCACGCTGACCGTGGGTGCCAGTTCACCAGCACACAGATGTGGCAGGTTTGTCAGGAACTAGGGATTTCCCAATCTGTGGGCCGTACAGGGGTGTGCTTTGATAACGCGATGAGCGAGTCGTTTTGGTCCACGCTCAAGACCGAGTTCTATGACCGGTCAACGTGGGTCACCAGGGACCAGGCATGCAAGGCGGTGGCCTATTGGATTGAAGTGGTCTACAACCGGCGGCGCCGACACTCAGCCATCAGGATGATCCCACCCGTTACCTTCGAAAACCAAACCACCCAAGAAAAGACCCCAACTACCGCGGCCAATACTAAAGCCGCTTAACTACGTGTCCACGATTTGCGGGCAACCCCACCAACAACAAGGTGGGACGGTGGGCAAATGGCGTGTAGGCGAATCGGGGTGACACCGCTTCGCAGGGTTTATGGGCTGCGCAACAATGGCACCACTCATCGTCCCAAGCGACTCCGCAGGCAAAACTGCCTTCTACGGGTCAACCCATTGACGAATAAATTCCATCCCCAGCCCGTCAAGACAACAACACATGGTCAAAACAGCGGTAGTAAAGATAGCGCTACCCATCTTCAGACCCCGGATGGTAAGCGTTGCAACTTCCATCATCGAGGACCTCGACCCCCTACCCCATCATCCGCGAAGACCCACTTTACGTTAACCCTAAAATCGAAATGCCGTGGCTTACCGCGCCACGGCATTTCATCCTACGACTGGCTTTCGCTAGTGAGCATGAGACCTATCTAGCAATCGTCCTTTTTACAGAGGAGTCGCTTCGACCACAATGTTGTCGGCATATCCAAGCGTGCCGCCGACGAACTCGCCACCACAGGTAATGAGGACGAGTTCATTCTCACCGGTGGAGCGATTAACGCTTTCCGGCAACTCCGCACCCTTCACAACGCGGATAGGGTCCTTCGAGACGGTGAATTGACGTTCCTCGCCATCTACAATTACCGAAACCACATCACCGGGTCTAAGCTCGGGAAATTTTGCAGCAAACCCATCGCCTTGGTCAATTTCATTAACATGACCGGTAATCACGGAAGTACCTACAGTAGGCCCCTCCTGCCCTGGAACAGCCGAAGCCGAGTACCAACCCACTTTAGACACATCCTCCGGGGGTATGAGCGCTCCCTGATCTGTTAACTGAACGAATTCAACTTTGGCTGATTCACCACCAATCTTCAGCTGCATCTCATTTACGCCGTCACGAATGCCTGGAGCAGGTTCCGGCAAATCTGTCTGAGCAACCGGTAGCTGCTCGCCAGCGCCCGAATCAGAGGTCTCCGAAGAACGAAGTCCGGCGTAAAGCGCGACACCCGCGAGTAAGGCTATCAAGACGACCGTGAGGAGCAGAAGGATCCATCTAGAGGCGCCCGCTTTATGAGAGTGCTCGTCAATAGAGCTTTCTTTTGCTTCCAGCGCCGTTTTATTCGACGGACTCTTCTGGTCACTCATGGACAATGATCTCCTTAAATCGACGACCAGCGTGGATCCCGCGCCGATCAGCAAAACCCAAGCGTGGCCTTGATCGCGCTGCCGACGACCTCGCTTGCGGGCTTGCGCGGGGCTACCAGCCCGACCGCGGTGATGATCCCGATGAGAAACGCCGGGACGGCGAGGAAGGTGCCCTCGTCGGTGTTGACCGTGATGTCGAGGTATCCCTCGGGAATCTTCATTCCGGCGGTGCCGTAGCCGTACACGCCCATCGTGCCGAGGTGCACGACGTGCACGTCGAGGCCGGACTCGACGATGGCCACCAGCAGGTTGTGGGTGGCGTTGACGTTGTTGTTCACCGTGTAGCGCTTCGTGCGCTGGTTCTTCATCGAGTAGGGTGCCGCGCGCTGCTCGGCGAAGTGCACGACGGCGTCGGGTGCGAACTCGGTGATGAAGCCGGCCAGGGCCTCGTAATCCTCGGCGACATCAATGTTGCGGAATCCGATCTCCTTGCCGGAGACCTCTTTCCAAGCTGCGAGACGTTCATCGATCGATGCGATCGGGGTCAGCGACTCTGCGCCGAGCTCCTCATCGATCCGGCGACGTGAGAGGTTGTCCACGATGACCACGTCGTGACCGAGGTCCGAGAGGTGGAGGGAGGCGGGCCAGCCGCAGAATCCGTCTCCGCCCAGAATCGCAATCTTCACTACTGACAACTTTTCTCTGACATTCCTAAAGGTCCGGCTTGTGGCGCGGGGTTCCTGCCAACGTTACCCGCGACTCTGGGGTTTCGCTGAGTAAACCCCGGCGCGGCCAGGTGAACGTCAGGTGACACTTGCGCGGCAGGCGGAAAGATTTCCATTAGTTTTCCACCGCGAAGCACATCCGGGAGGTATCGTTGTGGGGCATGAAACCAGACAGCACAGCACCCGTCATCATCGTCGGTACAGGACTTTCCGGCATGGTGGCCGGATACGAGGCGTCGCAGGCCGGACGACACGTCATCTTCGTTGACCAGGAAAGTCGTGAAAACCTCGGTGGCCAGGCATTCTGGTCGCTCGGTGGCCTGTTCATGGTGGGCTCACCGGAACAGAAGATGATGCGCGTCAGCGACTACGAGGACCTGGCCTGGATGGACTGGGAGAACTCGGCCGACTACGACCAGAGCGACAACGACAAGTGGCCGCGTCAGTGGGGGCGTGAGTTCGTCCGCTTCGCCGCACACGAGATGCACTCCTACCTGAAGAACCTCGGCCTGCGCGTGCTGCCGACCATCGGCTGGGCCGAGCGCGGCTCCGGCGACGCCTCCGGCCACGGTAACTCGGTGCCCCGCTTCCACGTCACCTGGGGAACTGGCCCGGAGGTCGTGCGCGTGTTCCGTGAGCCGCTGCTCGAGGCGGAAAAGGCGGGCAAGGTCGAATTCCGCTTCCGCCACCGCGTTGATGACGTCATCGTCGAAAACGGCCGCGCGGTCGGTGTGCGTGGCGTGGTGCTCGACGCTGACGACTCGGTGCGGGGCGCGGCATCGAACGACACCGAGGGTGAGGCCTTCGAGATCCGCGGTGCCGCAGTCGTCATCGCCACCGGTGGTATCGGCGGTAACCTGGACAAGGTGCGGCAGATGTGGCCGGATGACCGCTGGGGCCCCTGCCCGGAGTACATGGTCACCGGCGTGCCGGCCTACGTTGACGGGCGCGGCATTGACATCGCCTCCGCCGCCGGTGCCAACCTGGTCAACACGGACCGCATGTGGCACTACCCGGAGGGCATGATCAACTGGGATCCGATCTGGCCGAACCACGGCATCCGCATCATTCCCGGCCCGTCAGCCATCTGGATGGATGCCACCGGCAAGCGCTTGCCGACGCACCTTTTCCCGGGTTCCGACAACCTCGCGGCGCTGTCCCACATCGGACGCACCGGCCACGGCTATTCCTGGTTCATTCTCAACCAGGCGATTGCCGACAAGGAGTTCATCTTCTCCGGTTCCGAGCAGAACTCGGACCTGACCGACAAGGAGATCAAGAAGCTGTTGGGCAAGATCGGCCCGGGCACCCCAGTTGCGATCAAGGCCTTCCAGGAAAACGGCGTGGACTGGGTCACCGCGAATTCTGTTCAGGATCTGGTCAAGGGCATGAACGAAGTGGGCGACGTCGAGATCGACGCCTCCTTCGTCGAGCGTCAGCTACTCGAGCGCGATGCACAGCTCTCCAACAGCTTCTCCAAGGACATCCAGGTCAACTACATCCGTATGGCGCGTCAGTTCCTCGGCGACAAGATCGTGCGCGTACACCCGCCGCACCGGATTCTCGACGAGTCCAAGGGCCCACTGATCGCCGTTCGCCTGCACATCCTCACCCGCAAGACGCTGGGCGGCATCGAGACTGACCTGTCGGGTCGTGCACTGCACTCGGATGGTTCGGTCTTCGAGGGGCTCTACGCCTGCGGTGAGGCCGCCGGATTCGGCGGTGGCGGAATGCACGGCAAGAACGCCCTGGAGGGCACCTTCCTCGGCGGCTGCATCCACTCCGGCAAGCGCGTCGGGGAGGCTCTGGGCAGGAGATAGTGCCGGTCACGGGCGAGTGAAACCCGTGGTTCGGCAAGGACTAAACTTGAAGTTAAGCGTCCAATCTACGGAGAGATGTTCAGCATGACCAAGGCCAAGTCGGTAGCATTCGTTCTATCATTCGTTGCGCTGATCAGCGTCCTCCTCCTGCCGCTGGGCTCGCTTTCCTGGCAGGGGCAGATCGCCCTGGGGCTGCTTGCCTTCGCAGTGATCATGTGGGTCTCCGAGGCAGTGAGCTACCCGGTCAGTGCACTGCTGATTATCGGATTGATCTCGCTGCTCGTCGGGCTCTCCCCGGACCCGGAATCACCCGGTGAGCAGTTCGGCACCGGAGAAGCTCTGCGCATTGCGCTGGACGGTTTCTCCTCCTCGGCAGTCGCCCTGGTCGCCGCTGCGCTCGCGCTGGCGGTGGCGATGCAGGCGACGGGTCTGCACCGGCGTATCGCCCTGTATGTGCTCAAGGTGGCGGGGGATAAGACCTCCCGCATTGTCGTCGGGGCGATCGCCATCTCGATCATTCTCGCGTTCTTCGTGCCCTCGGCCACCGCACGCGGCGGTGCCGTGGTGCCGATTCTGCTCGGCATGGTCGCGGCCTTCGGGCTCGCCGTCGATTCCAAGTTGTCCGCCCTGCTGGTGATCACCGCAACACAGGCGGTGTCGGTGTGGAATGTTGGTATCAAGACCGCGGCGGCCCAGAACATGGTGGCCGTGGGGTTCATCGAGGATCAGATGGACACGACGGTGTCGTGGGGCCAGTGGTTCCTCTGGGCCGCGCCGTGGTCGATCCTGATGTCTGTCGCCCTATACTTCATCATGCGCGCGGCAGTCAAACCCGAGGTCGAGTCCATTGAAGGGGGCCGCGAGCTTGTCGATGCCCAGCTTGCCGAGATGGGCCCGATGACGGGGGCCGAGAAGCGGCTTACCGCGATCGCTATCATCCTGCTCGGGTTCTGGGCGACGGAAGGGGTCCTGCACCCGGTCGATTCCTCCGTGATCACGCTCGTCGCTGTAGGCCTCATGCTGCTGCCGGGCGTCGGTGTCATGGAGTGGAAGTACGCGCAGGATCACATCAACTGGGGCACTCTGATTGTCTTCGCGGTGGGTATCTCGCTGGGTAGCTTCTTGCTCGACACCGGCGCCGCAGCCTGGCTCTCCGAGCGGACCTTTGGGGTGCTTGGCCTGGCGGGGATGCCGATTCTGGCCACCATCGCCATCGTCTCGCTGTTCAACATCCTCATCCACCTCGGGTTCGCATCAGCGACCTCGCTGGCCTCCGCACTCATCCCGGTGTTCATCTCCCTCGCCGCGACACTCGACGTCCCCAACGGCGGAATCGGGTTCGTCATCATCCAGCAGTTCGTGATCAGTTTCGGCTTCCTCCTGCCGGTCTCGGCCCCGCAGAACATGCTCGCCTACGGCACGGGCGCGTTTACCACCCGGCAATTCCTGAAGACGGGCATCCCGCTGACGATCGTCGGGTACCTCCTTGTCCTGCTTCTATCCGCGACGTACTGGAACTGGATCGGCCTAGTCTAGCGGCGGCGGGGGAGTGGGCGCTCCGGCCGGCGGGGCGATCTTGGGGTAGCGCCGTGTCGGTTCTTCAGGCGTGTCAGGCTGGCCGCAGTCGACTGTGGAGAGTTTCTTTTGAGTCCACAGGCCGAGCGCAAAAACCGAGGCGCCGACGAGTCCTGCTACAACGAGGCCGGCGACGCCGCCGGGGCGAGCGCCCAGCCCGACCAGGATCCCGAACCAGCCGAAGTCGGCGTCGCCAAAGGTGGTGTTCGCGTCGCCGAAGGTGCCCAGGACTTTCAGCAGCGCCGCAGGCCAGAACGTGATGATCAAGCCGTTGACAAATCCCCCGAGTACAGCTCCGCACCGCCCGCCCGTGGCGTTGCCGTAGACGCCGGCGGCGCCGCCAGTGAAGAAGTGGGGGACAAGCCCTGGCAGGATCAGAGCCAGGGAGAACGCCGGGTTCGCGAGTACCGCAAGCCCGACCAGCCCGCCGGCGAACGAGGGGATAAAGCCGATGAGGACGGCGTTTTGCGCGTAGGGGAAGACGATTGGGGCGTCGAGTGCGGGGATGGCCCCGGGGACCACCTTGCTTGCGATGCCGTGGAATGCCGGGATGAGCTCGCCGAGGATCGTGCGCACGCCGAACAAGATCACCGCCACCGCGACGCCGAACTGCAGCCCGAGCGTGACTGCCTGCATGTAGAAGTTGCCTATCGAGCTCGCCCCGTCGGGCAGCGCGAGCATGGCCTGGTCGGCGCCGACCCGGGCGTGTAAAAGGATCGCGGCGGCCAGGTACATGATCACCATGGACAGCGCCGTGGACACCATCGAGTCGCGGAGGAACTTCAGCCCCTCGGGGAGCTTGAGGTCCTCGGTCGACGCCGACTTCGCGTGGCCCTTTCCACCAACCGCCTTTCCTAGGGCGTGTCTCCTAAAACCCTGAGCCAGGTGACCAACGCGCAGACAATCACGGCGCCGCGGTAAACCACCGCGAGTTTGTCGTAGCGCGTAGCCAGCCCACGCCACTGCTTGGCCAGGGAAAACGCCCGCTCGACAACATTGCGACCCTTGTACGCCTCCTCATCAAAGGCCGGCGGGCGCCCGCCCTTGCTGCCTTTGCGCTTGCGTGCCGCGATGCTGTCACGCTTTTCAGGGATGACGGTGACGATTCCGCGCTCACGCAGGTGACTGCGGATCACACCCGTGGCGTAGCCACGGTCAGCCAGTACCGCATCCGGACGGGTCCGCGCCCGCCCCGGGCCCAGTCGCGGAATGTGGATTTCTTCCAACACGGTCTGCAGCATTGCCCCGTCGTTGCGCTGGCCGCCGGTGACCACCAGCGACAGGGGACGACCGTGCCCGTCGACGCCGGCGTGAATCTTGCTGGACAGCCCACCCCTCGACTTGCCGATGGCGTGACCTGCTGGTTCAGTCAGCGCCAGCGGAAGATTCTTGTGATTCGATAGAGCCCCCTGTGTCCTGTTCGGGCCGGGTTGTGTTCGTTGCGTGCTGGTGAGCACGCGTGATCGAGGCGTCGACGGAGACGGTCCAGTCGATTTTTCCTTCCGCGTCGGCCAGGGTCAGCAGGTAGGTCAGGACCCTGTCCCAGGTGCCGTCGGCGGAGTAGCGGCGGTGACGTTTCCACACGGTCTGCCAGGGGCCGAACTCCTCGCGGGGCAGATCTCGCCACGGGATGCCTGTGCGGTAGCGGTAGATGATGCCCTCGACGATGAGCCGGCTGTTGCTAAACGGCCGGCCCCGCCGGCCATCGCTACTGGGGCAGGAGGGTCTCGATGATCTCCCATTGGTGGTCAGTCAGAACACGAAACCGACTCTTGGTGTTACTCACCGTTCCAATATCGGCCCGCCGACCAAACTATTTAGGAGACACGCCCTAACTGAATGCAACTCAGCGAACGTGCGGATCCGCTCTGCACTTTCCAACGGTGGAAATTCTTGTGTAAGGCAAGCAGCAATAGGAGTAAGAAATGACGATTGTGCTCGAAGCCGAGGGTTTGAGCAAGAAATACGACGGTAGCGACTTCTTCTCACTCAAAGACGTGAATTTTCGGATTGAAGAGGGCGATATCGTAGGCCTGGTTGGGCGCAATGGTTCCGGCAAAAGCACTTTGCTCAAGATGCTGGCCAAATCCCAACGCCCGACCAGCGGACGGGTTCTGTATCGGTCCGAGGACCTTCACGCCCGCCCGGACATGCTGAAAGACTTCAGTCTGATGATTGAACCCGCATTCTTTCCGCAACTGAGCGTCGAACAAAATTTAGACATCTTCCTACGCATCCACCGAAGAAGCGACATGTGAGACAACGTCGAACCGACACTCAGGCTGGTTGGGCTATGGGACGATCGGCACAGGCGGCCGAAGGATTTTTCTTTCGGGATGAAACAACGCACGGCCCTGGCACTCGCCTTGGTTACCCTGCCCGAAGTAGTCATCCTGGATGAACCATTCGTCGGCCTCGATCCGGTCGGGGTGCGCGGGCTACTCGACATCCTCAAACAGTGGTCGCGGGAAAAGAAAGTCACGATGATCGTCTCCAGCTGGAGTGGTCTAGTTATTAGGACCGTCCCCGATCATCGATCCTCATCGGAAAGCTTTCCGCAGTCCTTATTCTCCAGCTCATCTACGTCGGACTAACTTTCCTCACATCGCTCGTAACCTACTACGCGGCGATCATCCATCAGCCGTTCGCATCCGGAGACTTCCTCCCATCGGACTTCAGCGCCTTCTCCAGTGCGACAGTAGACATCCTCGGCACAGTGACTACCTCAATCATCTGCGTACTCCTCGCCAGCTTCCTATCCTTGAAATTTTCGAACGGTGTAACAATGCTGATCAGTGTCTTCTTCGCTCTGCTCTCCTACATTGCACCGAACTTCGCAACCCTCGCCTACGTCATCCCCACAGGCTATGCATCGCTCAACGACACCAGGGGGTTCCTGTTCAGCGTTATCGGAATATGCCTTGTCTTCGCCGCGTACTGTGTTTCGCTCTTCTTCTCGACGCTACGGACGTACTCGAGAGTCGAATTCTAGAGGTGGAGCACCATCGCACCCGCTACGACGCTCCACAGTGGGGCGTCGCCACGTAGTGTGGCACCATGCGATTTCGCGAAGCAATTGTTGAGGGAATGCCCGATCATTTCTCCATGCCCGAGGAGTTCCTCAGCCTGGCCGATTGGTCCGAACAACAGGGGTATGTGGTTAGCAGCGGAGGCTACATCGCAGACCCAGCAATTCATGAGACCGCAGATATCCGTCTCCACGGTGGGCATCGCCCTGACTGGCCCGCAGGCTATCTCAAAGATCCTTCACGCCTCTTCGCAGTGGGCAATACCGGCGGCGATGGTTCGGAGTTCTGTCTCTGGCTTGACGACAACGGCGTTCAGCATGTCGTTCACCATGGATCCGGATCGGGTTCAATCTTGTGGGCCACATTCCCCTCCCCAGGCTGCGTCCTGAGGCTTTTTGCGGTGGGGTACTTCACGCCCGCATTCAACGAAGAATGGGCCGCGGCTCCCCTTGACCCGTGGGCGGGCGAATACGAGGAGGGGGAGGCGACGTTTAACCAGGTCGTTGATGCCGGACTCGCACCCTACAGGGCGTGGTTACATGATCGTTGGGGAGAGCCAACCCCGGCGACAGGGATCGAGGCCCTCCGATTGTCACCCGCGGAAGCTGAATTGTGGACGCTGGACGGACCTGCAGATGATCCTTTCTATCGCTGGTTGAGTGAGTGAACTTCCTCACCGCGGGGTTCTCTCGGAAGCAAACCAAGCAATAGCTTAATGAACCGCGGCCGACGCGGTTCTCGATTAACGGAGTTATGTTATGACCGGCCTGCCGTTGATGGGTGTGTTCGTGCTTGCGATCGCGCTGCTCATCTTGATGATCTCAAAGTGGAAGATCCATCCCTTCCTCTCTCTGCTCTTCGTCGCGCTGAGCTTCGGGCTTATCGGCGGCATCCCCCTGGCCGAGATCACCGATGTCATCGGCGAGGGCTTCGCGGCCACCTTCAAGTCCTTCGGGCTCGTCGTCATCTTCGGCACGCTGATCGGCTTCATCCTGGAGAAGACTGGTGCGGCCTTCCAGCTTGCCGACGCCATCGTGCGCGTGATCGGCACACGTCATCCCGTCCTGGCCATCCAGTTGATGGGATGGGTGGTAAGCATCCCGGTCTTCTCCGACTCCGGATTCGTCATCCTCAATCCTGTACGCAGGGCGCTCGCCCAGCGCACCGGAGCTTCGCCGGCAACCATGGCGATCGCCCTGTCCGCTGGCCTGTTCACCTCGCATGTCCTCATTCCGCCGACCCCTGGCCCGCTCGCCGCGGCCTCGGCCCTCGGCCCTCGGCCTGGAGGATAACCTGCTGCTCGTCATGGGCCTCGGCGCAGTGCTGTCAATCCCGGTGATGGCGGCGGCCTACGCTTACTCCGTGTGGATCGGGCGGACAATCATCACGCCCGAGTGCGAGGCCGTTGAAGACCTGGACATCGAGGCCGCCTACGACGAACTCAAGGCCTCCTACGCCCACCTACCCTCCACAGCACTCTCGCTCGCCCCGATTCTCGTGCCCATTGTGGCAATGGCTACCGGATCCATCGCTTCCGCTCTGGGTTATGACGGTGTGCTGACTTTTATCGGCACTCCGATGATCGCCCTGGCAATCGGCTTCCTCTGCGCAGTGCTGCTACTGATGGACACCCACATGATGGACAGCTTTTACGGCTTCGTCGAGGAGGGGCTGCGCACTGTCGGGCCGATCATTCTGATTACCGCCGCGGGCGGAGTTCTCGGACGCGTCATCTCCTCGACCGACGTGGTGAACTTTATCTCTGACAATGCCACGCACCTTGCCGGCCTGGGTTTGTTCTTCCCCTTCCTGATCGCCGTGCTGTTCAAAACGGCCCAGGGCTCCGCAACAGTCGCCATGGTCACCACCTCCAACCTGGCCGCCCCACTGCTGCCGACGCTGGGGCTGCAGACTCCCCTGCAGGTCGGGCTGGCGGTGATGGCCATCTGCGCGGGCTCGCTAGTAGTCTCCCACGCCAACGACAGCCACTTCTGGGTGGTGACGAATCTGTCCAAGATGACCGCGGCGCAGGCCTATCGATCCCAGACCGTGGTTACCGGCATCATGGGCTGCACAGCAATGCTATTCATTTGGTTGCTCGGCCTGATCATCGTCTAACGTCGTCAGGGTGGCTGGCTACCTCACCCCCACCAATAACCTCCGGTTTGTTCCCCGTCCGACGGCGTATCAGAGCGGCTTCAAGGTGCCGGGCTTCGTGCGAACACACAGTTAAGGGTGGTTTTAAACAAACATGACGCTATTAACT
Source organism: Corynebacterium camporealensis (assembly GCF_000980815.1). Lineage (NCBI taxonomy): Bacteria > Bacillati > Actinomycetota > Actinomycetes > Mycobacteriales > Corynebacteriaceae > Corynebacterium > Corynebacterium camporealensis. Next base: position 1,984,930 of record NZ_CP011311.1, read on the forward strand.
TGTAAACCATTGCGGAGAACTTTAGAAAAGCCCCATTTTTGTGAAGCGTGGACGCTGGTCTCTACCCCTACAGGGGCGGCTGATCAATTGCTGGGAATACTCCCAAGAACAGGCCTCGAGACGAACCGAAAACAAACGTCTCTGCCACGGCTTTAGCGAGGTATCACCCTCACTCCCCACCAGATTTCACTCGAGCAAGCTGCAGCTCAGTTACGCACGGAACCGCCGCGAGGAAGAGGATAAGTACGAGCAGTAGAGACGGGGTGAGCGCATCCTGAGGTTCCAGACTAGAAACGGACGCGATAGCCGCTGCGAACACTGTTCCTGCCGCACATCCCAGAACAACGAACGGGAGGGTCAACGCGGTCGTTTCCACTCTCAGTAGGTTCTTCGCAGCTGTGATTTCCACGCCTCTCAAGAGCAGAACCTCCATCAATTTCAAGCGGTCGCGTATGGCGGCCACGACAATTCCCGTGATCGCCGCTAGCCCGAAGGCGACGATGCTGATATTGAGAAACAGAGCGAGCCTGCCGTATCCTGAGGACATCTCCGAAGCGTGGTTGTCAATCCTTTCTTGGGACGTGAACCCCACACCGGTTTCCCTCATGATCTCCACCAGCGCATCAACCGGCACCACCGAAGAATCGGCGTACACGAATTGCCCCTCGGTGGTTAGCTGAGGAACGCTACCGGTGATGAGAATTTCGGTGAGTCCCGGAACCACCACCACCGGCAACGCAGGCAAAGGAATTTCACGATCAGCTAGCAGATCAACCGACCTATCGAGCACTGGGACGACTAGGCGCTCCTTGAACGTAGCATCCGCATATTTTTCCGGCACGAGAATCGCCTCTCTCGGCGTGGCCGGACACTGTGGGTCGTCCGCAGAAATCTCCGCGTAGTCCTCGCACGTCATGACAAAGGCTTCGGGACGGTTTCCGCCGTCCGCTATGAGACGTCCCTTGCTGGCGGTACCGACACCGGTAGTGCTCCTAATAGCCTCCGAATCCGCCAATTTGATGTCCCTGCTGGTACTTCCCGTGTACATTCCGGGTTTCCAGTAGCTTAGTCCGCTCGAAGCCTGGCCGATCCCTGCACTCGCGAGACCGACTGACACCGTGGAAATGACACAGACGCAAAATAGTAGTACCACGCTGAGTCCGATCGAACGGGCATGATGCGTCAACGAAGACCCAATCAGAACACCTGTAATGCGCCCGGCAAAGGCTCGTTTGTAGAGCCACCCCGCGGCGACAGCAAACATCGGGGCAGTGACGACCAATCCGACGATCAACGGCAGGAGTGAGAGAGGCACTAACAGCGGTATCGAAAGAATCTCGGATGAGAGCGCCATCCCTAATGAGATCACCACTGATAAGGGAAGCGCTGCTAACCGCCATTTCGACAACTTATCCACCGATTCTCATCCTTCTCAGGTAAGTCGCCCCACAGAGCGCAAGGGTAATGAATAGCCCAAAAAATGAGGGATCCGGCTAGTCCGGCGGCTGCGTCCTGCGCCAGGAAACCCCTACCCTGCCACGACACCGTCACGAAGATCAGGCTCAAAACCACGAGAAACGGAATCGAGACGATGTAACCGGCAAGCAGTCCGGCAAGAGGTGCAGCGCTAACCAACAGCGCGCTCCGGTGCCGTGCCACCCCACGCATGGAGAGGAAGTTCATGGGCTGACGCCACCGTTCATCAAAGACCTTGGAGATGTTCCAAAAACACACCAGGCTGGGAACACTCACGACAATCAGATAAACAAGGAAAATGTAGAATGTGGTGTAGTCAATACCCAGTACCTTTGTACCCCCTATGTTTCCCGATGCCTGAGGATTGACGAAGGGTTCTTGTGCAATCTCGACTACTTTGACGATCGTTGCGTCCTCAATTGCACCGGGCCTCAGCTCGGCATCGCAGTCCAGTGCGCGGGCATATTCCGCAAAGTCGGCCGGTGCTTGCGCACCAATCCCGACTGCGCAGGTGAAAACATCACGCTTTCCTCCCCGCAAAGGGACTTTCGTTACCGCGTCGGGAGACACAGTGGTCAATTCGAAAATCCCCTCGCCGTTCGCAATCGAGTTCGTTACCAGCCCCTCCGCCGAGGAGGAGGACCACTGTGTCCTGTGGTTGGTACTGACAATCATCGACAAGCCTACGAGGGGCAGGACGAGGACGAGGACGAGCGCAAGGGCGAAAACCATTGACAAGTGCTTCGCTCTTGTTCCGTGCAGCAAGTTTTCTTAGATACATTTCTTACCCATACGTACGTTGCGGTTCGCTATACATGTCACGCGGGAATCGTGGGTAACTATTACGACCGGGACAGCGAAGTTGTGAGCAAGTTCGGTAAATAACTCCAGAACGTCCGCGGCGGATTCATCATCCAAGCTCGAGGTTGGCTCATCAGCCGCGATAAGTGAGGGATTGTTTGCCAGAGCGCAGGCGACGCTAATTCGCTGACGCTCACCGCCGGAGAGCGAACCCGGATACCGTTTTGCATGTTTTGCCATCCCGAGTTGACCCAGGATCTCCTCGGCTTTGTGCCTGCTGTCCCTGCCATTGGTGCCGGACATTTCCGCTATGAGTTGGAAGTTTTCGGCGCACGTTAAATCCTCCAGAAGCTGGCTTGCCTGATCCACGACACCGATGTTGTGGAGCCGGAATTTTCTCCGGCTCTCGTTATCGCGCTGCGAGTAAGTCTCGCCGTTGAGCCCGATTTCACCGCGATCGGGCTGGGTAATCCCCATGATGCAGCGGAGGAGCGTGGTTTTGCCACTGCCCGACGGTCCGGTAATCGCGGTTATCTCACCCGATTCCGCGACAAAGTCGATACCCTCCACAATCGGATTCCCGGAAAGAGATTTGTGCACATCCGAGACAGTTAGTGCCGCACTGAATTCCTTTAGTCAAACATCAATTGCAAACATTCACGGGCACAGTCACTTCCAGACGGTGCCCACTTTCAGAACCACACGGACCACCCGGCCTACTCGCCTGGAACCAGAGCACGGGCAAGCAGACACGTAATTCACACAGACGTGACAACAGCCGCCAGACAGAACGTTGTCTATAAAAATACCATTGTCTTTACTGCCGCGCAGGTTAAAGAAGCGGAGCAACGGGCGTAAGCGACGACGCCGCACTGGTGCTTGTGGTCTAACCTCGAAGGGGGGGGGGACTGGCTACCTCACCCCCACCAAAAAAAGTCCGGGTTTCGGACTTGAAGGACAAGAAAACCCGACGCGAGCCGTGGGCCATGCTGACCGCCTACGACTATTCCACCGCGAAAGTGTTCGCCGAGGCCGGAATCGAGTGTCTCCTGGCCGGTGACTCAGCCGCGAACGTGGTCTTCGGCTACGAGACCACCAACATGGTCTCCCTCGACGAGATGGCCTACCTCGGTGCTGCGGTCGTGCGCGGCGCCGGCAACGCTCTGGTGGTTGTTGATCTTCCCTTCGGCACCTATGAGGCCAGCGACGAGCAGTGCGTGAAAAGCGCCACTGAGTTGATCCACCGCACCGGGGCACACATGGTCAAGCTCGAGGGCGGCGTGCGCGTCGCCCCGCGGATCCGGGCGCTGAAAAATGCCGGGCTGGCAGTGTGCGCCCACGTCGGGTTCACTCCGCAGTCGGTGGATAACCTGGGCGGGTTTAAGGTGCAGGGCCGTAATGCGGGTGCCGAGGCTCTGCGCGCAGATACCCAGGCCGTCGTCGACGCCGGAGCCGACATGGTGGTCTTCGAGATGGTCCCGGCTGAGCTGGCGGCCGACATCACACGAACCTGCCCCATCCCTACGATCGGCATCGGCGCGGGCGCAGGTACCGATGCCCAAGTGCTGGTGTGGCACGACATGGCCGATCTCCCGGCGGGCGGGCGGCGCCCGAAGTTCGTGCAACAGTTCGGCGCGGCGGGTGCGGAAACCGCGCAGGCGGCCGCCGCCTACAAGCAGGCCGTGCACGAGGGAACGTTCCCTGCGCCGGAGCATTCCTTCTAAACGGTTACTCGCCGATCTCCACTGCCGTGTTGTCGATCAATCAGGTTGTTCCTACCCGGGCAGCAACGAGCAGGCGCGCCGGGCCCCGGTAGCCAGCGGGAATCTCTGTCAGCTCGGGCGTGGTCAGCGCCAGATAGTCAAGATCCACGTCGGGCGAGGCGTCGAGAAGCGCGCGCCTTGGTGATGTCACCCGTGGCCAGGGCGCGGGAGAGCACCTCCGCGGTGCGCGCCTGTTCGGCCGAGAGGTAGCGGTTGCGCGAGGACATCGCCAACCCGGAATCCTCGCGCACGATCGGACAACCGTGCACCCGCACGGGCAGGTTGATGTCCTCGACCATCTGCCGGATCAGCACGAGTTGCTGGTAGTCCTTTTCGCCGAAGTATGCGTCGGTGGCGCGTGTCAGATTGAACAGCTTGGCCACCACCGTGAGCACCCCGGCGAAATGGGTCGGACGCGAGGCACCCTCGAGGATTGTTCCTGCGGTGCCGGGATGGATGGTTGTGCGCGGCCCCTGCGGATATATCGTAGAAACCGACGGGGCGAACACCGCATCGACGCCCTCCGCCTCAAGCAGCTCAATGTCTTCGTCGAGGGTGCGCGGGTAGGCGTCGAGGTCCTCACCGGCCGCGAATTGCAGAGGGTTGACGAAGATACTCACCACCACCGGTCCCCCGGCAGCGCGGGCGGCACGTACCAGTGACACGTGACCGCTGTGCAGGGCGCCCATCGTGGGAACGAGATTGATGCGCGAGGTTGCGCCGAGCACGGCGCTAAGCTCGTCGGCGGTACGCACGAGTACTGTCATAATCTAAAACTTAGCGAAGTATCCCTTAAGGAGGTCAAACAACGTGGAACCGTACACGGTGGATTACGACTGGGCGTGGGGTGGCGCGCACTTCGGCGACCCGGTCACCCTGCGCGCCCACCTCACATTCGCAGATGCCGGCACCGCCCGAAAGGCGACCGAGGCTTTCTTCGCGAACCTCATGGCAGAGAACGGATTTCACGGCAGCGGTGGATGGGCTGCCAAGGAGATCCCCGCCAACTCCACATCCGCGCGAATTATCGACTTTACTGCCGGGGGCGAGGACGTAGCCGACGCCATCTCCTACGCCGCTGAGGATGCCTTCGAGCACTTCAGCACGTATCCGGGGACGGCGATACGCTGGGAGCAGCTGCCCTACAACTCGTGAGTTTCCAGCGCGCGCGGGAAGTGGAGCCGGCAACCGTGATCGGCCGCTTTCTGCGCGAGGAACTTCTGTGATGCTCCCACCCGGTCCGCCGGGAAGGGCAGCGGCTTCAGCGGTGCGCTCAAAGGACGGGTGAAGTTGTCCCAGTGCACCGGGATCACCAGCTCCGGACGTAACGTGGCCACGGTGTTGGCCCAGTAGGCCTGTCTGAAGTGCTCAGATTGCCGTCCGAGTGCACCAATGCCGAAGTAGACCACGTCCGCACGCAAGCCGTCAAGAAAACCAGGACGGTAATTCGCGCTGGGCAGAACCAGGATGGTGCCCTGCGGGTGAGCCACATGGAAGACGAAGCAACCGCCGTCCTTGAATTCGAGGGCGTGGCACGGTGAGGCAATGGCTCGTTTGATCACTCCCGGTGCGATATTGCCCGGGCTGTGCGGCGCCTCGATGACGCTCACCGTGAAATCGCCGACCTGCACGACACTGCCACCCGCGATTTCCGACATCGCGGATTCTTCCAGCCCCTCTCCCCTGCCGTAGTTCAGGGAGGAGCGCGAGCCGTACATCACTCCTCCGAGCCTGCTCACAACCCGCGGCGCATCCATCAGGTGATCGTGGTGCGAGTGGGCGACGAATAAGGCATCGAGCTTTTCGACGCCTCCGCGGCGCAACGCCCAGTCAATGGCTTCGTCGTTCGGGGTAAGTTTCCCCAACGCGAGCTCCTTCACGCTCGGCCGGGAGAGGAAGGCGTCAACGAAAATGTCCGAGATACCGTCCGTGATGTGCACGCTCGACGTGCCGTAGAAAGTGCTCGCAATGCCCATGGGATCTCACCGTACCAGGACAACGGCTCACTACAGCAGTACACTCAAGTAACTGTGGTTTCCTACTACGGGAGGATCACATGTCAGATTCTGCCTTTGACCGACGTCGCTTCCTCAAACTGCGGCCACTGCATCTTTAGCCGCAGTCGTTCTCGGACGGGCACCCACTGCTCAAGCCCAACACGCTCCAATTGGCACCGTCCTCGACTACTCTGCCGGTGCGCCCTCCGGCGCCTCCGTCAAGGCGGCCGGCCATCTTGGAGCGGTGCGCTACGTGTCCCGGCCGCGGCCAGGCGCCGAATGGATGCTCGGCAAACCCGTCTCACTCGCCGAGACGAAAGACTTCAAGGCGCATGGGCTCGCTACGGCTTCGGTCTACCAATTCGGGCGGGCCGAGACCGCCGACTGGCTTGGTGGCGCCGCCTCGGCGGCCATTCATGCTCCGCAAGCGATTGAGTTGCACCGGGCAGCGGGCGGGCCGACGGGACGGCCCATCTACATCGCTATCGATGACAATCCCACCCGCTCGCAGTAAGAGGGCCAGATTCGTCCCTACCTCACGGCGTTCAGCACCGCGCTCACCGTCGCCGGATACGCCACGGGTGTCTACGGCAACTACAACACGCTCCAGTGGGCGATTGAAGACGGAATCGGCTCTTTCTTCTGGATGCACGATTGGGGCTCCGGCGGCCGGCTGCACCCCCGCGCCCAGATCCATCAGGTCGCAGGTCGGCGGACGACAATCGACGGCATCAAGTGCGACGTCAACACCGTCTACGCGACGGACTGGGGTCAGTGGACGCCGGGATCCACCGGTCAGAACGCGGACCCGCTTACGGCGGAGATCCCGCTTGAGCAGCTGATAGCGGAGTCTGCGGAGCTGTCCTCCCAGCTGCCGCAGACCCAGGGGCTTCTGCCCCGCTGATACCCGCCGGCGTATCCGCCTAGGGCGTGTCTCCTAAAACCCTGAGCCAGGTGACCAACGCGCAGACAATCACGGCGCCGCGGTAAACCACCGCGAGTTTGTCGTAGCGCGTAGCCAGCCCACGCCACTGCTTGGCCAGGGAAAACGCCCGCTCGACAACATTGCGACCCTTGTACGCCTCCTCATCAAAGGCCGGCGGGCGCCCGCCCTTGCTGCCTTTGCGCTTGCGTGCCGCGATGCTGTCACGCTTTTCAGGGATGACGGTGACGATTCCGCGCTCACGCAGGTGACTGCGGATCACACCCGTGGCGTAGCCACGGTCAGCCAGTACCGCATCCGGACGGGTCCGCGCCCGCCCCGGGCCCAGTCGCGGAATGTGGATTTCTTCCAACACGGTCTGCAGCATTGCCCCGTCGTTGCGCTGGCCGCCGGTGACCACCAGCGACAGGGGACGACCGTGCCCGTCGACGCCGGCGTGAATCTTGCTGGACAGCCCACCCCTCGACTTGCCGATGGCGTGACCTGCTGGTTCAGTCAGCGCCAGCGGAAGATTCTTGTGATTCGATAGAGCCCCCTGTGTCCTGTTCGGGCCGGGTTGTGTTCGTTGCGTGCTGGTGAGCACGCGTGATCGAGGCGTCGACGGAGACGGTCCAGTCGATTTTTCCTTCCGCGTCGGCCAGGGTCAGCAGGTAGGTCAGGACCCTGTCCCAGGTGCCGTCGGCGGAGTAGCGGCGGTGACGTTTCCACACGGTCTGCCAGGGGCCGAACTCCTCGCGGGGCAGATCTCGCCACGGGATGCCTGTGCGGTAGCGGTAGATGATGCCCTCGACGATGAGCCGGCTGTTGCTAAACGGCCGGCCCCGCCGGCCATCGCTACTGGGCAGGAGGGCCTCGATGATCTCCCATTGGTGGTCAGTCAGAACACGAAACCGACTCTTGGAGTTACTCACCGCTCCAGTATCGGCCCGCCGACCAAACTATTTAGGAGACACGCCCTAACTGAATGCCGGTGAATGGCTTACAACCATCGTTGTGCCATTAGTCTCAGTTACGGCCTTTATCGTTTCTTTAGCAGCACTCTGGATCGCTCGAAAGCAACTAGAAGAGGCCAAGACCGCAAACGGTGGCCGGGGCCTGAGTCTATATGTACGTCCGTTGTCTCGCGAGGATGTATCGCCCGAGGAGGCACTTAACATTGATACTGCGATGGCAGAGTATGAGCATGACTACATTCCTTTCCTACTTACTTTCACGGTGACTGGTCCTGCTAGCTTCTACCAAGTCATTCCGTATACGTGGGGCGAGGATGGATTCAATGAGCTCGTCGGTGAACTTGAGCCAATTGCAAAACTTGACTGTACGGATGGCACAATCGCAACCGTAGCCCTAATCCAGAAGGAGCTCGTCGATTCGATTTGGTTTGGTCTTGCATGGCTGGAACCAAGAGGTGGAGGACTTGCTCCAAGTGCGATTCGCCTAAACCTGAACGACGAGTTCGAAGAATGGCACTGGAGAAACTATCATCTCTCCAAACTTCCGGGTGTGCGTGAAGGGTACTGGAAGAAGAGAGAGTTTCGTCAAGTAAATGTTGGACCGCTCACTCAACCTAAGGATATGTAGTCGTCAAAAGATGTGGCACGCATTGACTGGGATAATTCTCGTGAACGGCTTTGATTCGCTTTTAGAGTAATCAATCATGATTTCCTACCGCGCAATTCTTGTTTTCAAATTGGAAAATCATACGGAATTACCGTCATGACATGCGTTTTTATGGCCGGTACGATCGTTCGTATGACAAAGGATACGAACAATGTAAAAGTGGATCTAACAGATCCATGGGATCGCTTTCAAAAAGGAACCGGCCGGCTCCAAGTCATCCGTACACACGAAATCTGGGACGGAGACATGGTGGCCGATGTACTGAATTTCGAGCGGGATGAGCAAGGCGTGGTCACGGTTAATCGCACCGGGCTGCTTGGAGGCGATGAGTGGCATGCAACTGCTGAGGACATGCGCCGCGTGGGAGAAGATAAATTCATCGCCATGATCCGAGGCGATGGACGGATTGGACCTCTCACGGGAACTATCTCCAAGGCGAAGTTTTTCCCCGAGGAAGATACAACTGAACCTTCTGAGCTCAAAGGTGAGGTGGTGAATCTTAGTAGATGCGCAGTCAGTTTTCCACAACAACATCTCTCCGGTGCCATGAAACAAGCTCGGAGTCGACAGCACTGGTTGGCTTTCGAAACCGCTGACAAAGAGGGAATTGAGAGCGTCGTCTATGTTCCACCTGCTCGTCGAATGCTGGCGCAGTTTTACTTTGACGGCCGGCTTAGCCGATTCCAGCGCCTGATTGAGTTCAGGCCAATGGAGATGGGGCTAGGCATACGTGTCACTGCACAGGACGATGATGACATTGTGCGTTCGGAGCCATTTCGTTCAGTACTTAACCTCAGGCTCCTCACACCACAGGAGGTCGAAGACGAGTTCTCGTTGAGAGAGAAATTTACTGCTGAAATTGGCGACTTGGAGTCAGAACAACGTTATTTGAAGCAGATGTCCGATTCCACGAGTAATTAGGAGTTCTACGCAGGGGCGAGAGTGTCACTCACAGCAAGCATGAGGCTGGTCACTCTCGCCGCTCTTGCTTTCATGTAGACGTCGAGGATGGTGTCAAGGTCTCGCTGACCCAAAGGCTTGCCAATTTCTTTAGGGGTCGCGCCAACTTCAGCAAGACGAGTGATACACCAACGCCTGCCACTGTGCGGGCCAATCTCTTTACTTACCCCTGTAGCGTCCTTGACGCGTCCTAGGACGCTTCTGTACGAGGTGTCCATGATAACCTCCCCCGTGCCCGTGGTGGTCAACAGACGGACGGTTTTATCCCCCTCCGCAGTATGCACCGTAGTCGTTCCATGTGGCAGATGTTTTCGGAGATGCTCCTCGACCAAATACGAGTGCTTTTCTATGATCGGCACTTCTCTGTACCCAGCGGCTGTCTTAGGTGCTTGAAAATTCATGTAGCAACCATCAGACCCACTGAGACGCTGAGCATTTTGCTCGACAATCACGACATAACGCGGCCGCATCGGCACAGGTGTATCTGGATCAATACGTATGTGACGCTGCTCGAGAGCAAAAGCTTCGCCGATACGGAGTCCATGAAAGAAAATCAGAGAAGTGAGCAGCTTCCAGTCCTCACGCATCCCCTCTAGGATCTTCTGAAGCTCCTCGTCCGATGGCAGGTATTTGTCGCTTTTTGGGACTCTTTTGCTTACCCCGACTATGCGGATTGGGTTCTCAGCGATCATCCCGCGATTCACCGCTTCCGCGAAGGCAGCACGCAGCCTCACGTAGCTCTTCCGGTTGGTCTCAGGTGTGTCATAACCGTCGCAAATGCCATCCCACCACAGATGAGCGTCCGTTTTGGTGACTTGGGATATTGGCATATCCGCTAAGCGTGTGACTCGTGGGTCTAGTGCACCTGAACCGCGAGGAGCCAGGATTCTGTTAGTGGTCACTCTGATGTATTGCTGAATTGTCGACTCGATGACATTGTGTGGCGGCCTCTGGATGATGCGATGATACTCATCTAGCCATTGGCGAACGGTGATCGATTCTGCCTCGGCTTTAATTCGACGTTCCTCAGGGGCCACCCACACCCCTAGCTCTATCGCGCGATGCTCCGCCGCCAGCCATGCTTCCGCGTCCATCCGCGTGGTAAATCCGCCTGCAGGCTTATGCCGCGTCTTCAGAATATCTTCGGGATGGATATAGCTTGGATAGTACTTCTTTCCCTTCTTCTGAATCTTCCCCCAACTGCGGCGGGTTCCTGCCATTCGAATCTCCTAACATCTAACTGCGGTTGATGATGGGAGAGCATACCGGCCTTGTGCGCTCTAGTCGGGAAAATTGTTCCCCTTACATTCCCCTTATTCAGTCAACTCCGGTCAACTTCAGTGAGGAAAACTGATACATAAAAAGTGTATCTACCAGCAGAAATAAAAAGAAACCGCAGGTCGTTGATTACCTGCGGTTTCTCTATCCGTGGAGCTAACGGGATTCGAACCCGTGACCCCCACACTGCCAGTGTGGTGCGCTACCAACTGCGCCATAGCCCCGTGGGAAAGGTTTATCTTTCCGACATGAGAAATTTACCCCGTTGCTTATGTTGATTACAAATCGCCAGCTCAATACAGATAAACACCGGCGATCAGCTGTTTGTGCTGAACGCCGGTGTTGGAGGTTTATGTGGGTTGTTTGGCTTTAGCCTTCAACGACCTGGGTAACCCAGTCCCAGTCAGCCAGGGAGCCACCGCTCGGGTTCGGCAGGTCCTCGCCGTCCTGGATGATGCGCGGGGAGGAGACCTCACCGGTTTCATCCTTCAGGTGCTTAGCGTTGGAACGGCCAACCTGGTTGCCCTCAGCAACGTCCAGGTTGCGGATGGTGTCGACCAGCTCGCCATCAGCGCCCAGGGTGTCAGCGGCATCAGCGAAGTCGTCGAACTCCCAGCCAGCGACGTTTTGCTGGTTGTGCATCAGGTAGTCGCGCAGGTTCCAGTAGGTGTAAGCATCGCCAGCAGAGGCGATCTCAGTGAGAACTGCAGCGGTCTTGGTGGAGTGGCCTTCCACCTGAGCTGCTTCGTCCTCGATGTACTCGTTGAGGTCCTGGCCGCCTAAGTCCAGGAAGTTCAGGGTGCGCACGTTGACCACCAGGTCACCGTCTTCGACAGCCTGCTTCATTTCAGCATCGCTGCCTTCGGCCAGCTCAGCGCAGTGCGGGCAGGAGAAGTCCTCGTAGAGGTCAACTTCGGCAGCATCGTCAGCAGTGTTCGCAGAACGCAGGGTAACGACACCGTCGGTGTATTCAACGTTCAGGTTTACGTCTTCAGCGTTTTCTGCCACAGCCTCAGTGCGGGACTGCTGGCCGCTCCAGACGATGTAGCCGATAACTACAGCGATGATGACCAGCAGGACACCGATACCCCAGATGAAACCGTTGCCACCCTTGGAGTTCGGGTCACTCACTTTGGTCGCTTTACTCATAATTTCGTGTATTCCTAGCTCGTTGTAGGGCCATGACTTCAGCTATCTAGCCTACCGTCACAGCCTGTTAAGGGTGAAGTGCAAACTTAGTGAATGGACGTTTCATGGTCCAGATCATAAGGAAGATGTAGAAGACATCACGTGCCAAGGTCTTGGCGTAGTTCATCGCTTGTGCATCCTGGTTCGGATCCACTTCGAAGCAACCGCAGTCGATGCCCAAACCACGCGCCCACGCCTGGCCGATACCAATCATGAACAGCACCAGCACGCCGGTGCCAACTGCTGCCGATGGCCGCAAGAACAGACCCAGCAGCAACAGCACGCCGCCGATGACTTCCAGCGGGCCAATCAGGTAGGCCAGGTAGTTCGACCACTCGGGAGTAAAAATCTCGTAGGCTTCAATGGTCTTCGTGGTCGACATGTGCTCGCCGAGTTTGGCCCATCCGGCAGAAATCCAGATGTAGGCCATGTAAAAACGGGCGAAGGCACTAATGACATCGAGGACGGTGGTTTTCGTGATCTTCACGCGTTTAGTTTAACCCTAAACCTCTAATACATAGGAGACGAGGGCCTGTGCTTCTGCTTGGACCTTCCTGAGATGTTCCTCACCGTTAAAGGACTCCGCATAGATCTTGTACTTGTCCTCAGTGCCGGATGGGCGCGCGGCGAACCAGGCGTTTTCGGTAACAACCTTGAGACCACCGATAGTGGCATCGTTGCCCGGCGCGCGGGTCAAGGTTGCTTCGATCTTCTCCCCCGCCAGTTCGGTGGTGTCGATCTGCTCGGGGCTTAAGTTTTTCAAGATGGCTTTTTGCTCACGATTGGCAGGAGCGTCAGTGCGTGCATAAAAAGGGGCACCATATTCCTTGGCCAGCTCGGCGTAGCGCTGCGACGGGGTCTTGCCGCTGACGGCGAGAATCTCCGAGGCAATCAGGTCCATGATGATGCCGTCTTTGTCAGTAGTCCACACGGTGCCGTCCTTGCGCAGGAAGGATGCGCCGGCAGATTCCTCGCCACCAAAGCCGATGCTGCCATCGAGCAGGCCTGGCACGAACCACTTAAAGCCCACCGGAACCTCAACGAGCTTGCGGTCTAATGCGCCGACCACGCGGTCAATCATCGACGAAGACACCAGGGTCTTGCCTACACCGGCATTGCCCCAGTTCGGACGGTTGGCAAAGAGGTAGTCAATGGCCACGGCCAGGAAGTGGTTCGGGTTCATCAGGCCCGCATCCGGCGTGACGATGCCGTGGCGATCCGAATCCGCATCATTACCGGTAGCGATGTCGTATTTCTCACGACCGGCAACCAGCGACGCCATCGCATTTGGCGAGGAGCAATCCATGCGGATCTCGCCGTCGGTGTCCAGCGTCATGAAGCGGAAGGTGGCGTCGACCTCCGGATTCACGACTTCCAGGTTGAGCTTGTAGCGATCCGCGATGGCCTGCCAATAATCGACGGCTGCACCGCCCATGGGGTCGGCGCCGATGCGGACATCGGAAAGCGCTTGCATATCGACCACACTGTCCAGGTCGCCGACATAGTGCTCCAGGAAGTCATGGCTGGTGCAGCGCTCATCGGTCACACCGTCAACGCTGGTGCGGGCCACGCCCTTAAGCTCAGCGCGCAGGTAGTCGTTGGCGGTATTGGCAATCCAGTCGGTGGCCTCAGCATCGGCGGGACCACCACTGGGCGGGTTGTACTTGAAGCCACCATCGCGCGGCGGGTTATGCGATGGGGTGACCACGATGCCATCGGAACCAGAATGGGTCAGGATGGCATGCGATACAGCCGGGGTCGGGGTGTAGCGGCCGGCGGCATCGACGCGGACGTCGACGTCGTTAGCCAGCAGCACCTCGAGCGCACTGATCATGGCCGGCTCCGACAGGGCGTGGGTATCGCGGCCGATAAACAGTGGGCCGGTGATGTTTTGGGAACGGCGGTAGTCCACGATCGCCTGGGTGGTAGCCCAGATGTGGTCCTCGTTGAAGGTGCGCTGCAGAGAGCTGCCACGGTGCCCGGAGGTACCAAAGGTCACCTGCTGGCCCGGGTCCTCCACATCCGGGTGAAGCGTGTAGTAGGCGCTGACAAGCTGTGCAATGTCGATGAGGTCGCCGGCTTGCGCAAGCTGACCCGCACGGGGGTGAGACACTGGGGATGCTCCTTCGGGGGAATCAGGACGGGTACAACTCTAGTTTGCCCGCTTTCGGGTCTACGCGCAGTCCAGTTGCCCCCATCGGGGCTGCAATGATTTCTGTTATGTAGTAGGTTTCCTGGCTATGGAAAATTTGCAAAACTTCCTCGACACCATCGGCGGAGTGGTGTGGGGGCCGTTCGTTCTCATCCCTCTCTTGCTCGGTACCGGTCTCTGGCTGACTATTCGCCTGGGTGCGCTGCAGTTTCGCACCTTAGGTCGCGCTATGCGTCATGCTTTTGCGGACCAATCAGAAGACAAGTCCAGTGACGGCGATATTTCCAACTACCAGGCACTAACCACCGCGCTGGCCGCAACGGTTGGTGTGGGCAACATCGTCGGTGTGGCCACCGCCCTTTCCATCGGTGGCCCCGGCGCACTGTTGTGGATCTGGATTACTGGTCTAGTCGGTATGGCCTCGAAGTACTCCGAGGCCTACCTGGGTGTGCGTTTCCGTACCACCGACGCCAAGGGCGAGCAGGCCGGCGGCCCGCAGTACTACCTCAAGCGCGGCATCAAGGGCCCACTGGGCACCGTGCTGGCAACTTCTTTTGCCATCTTCGCCGTGTTTGCCTCCTTCGGTATTGGCAACCTTACCCAGGGCAACGCCGTGGCCAGCAACATGGAGTCCACGTTCGGCGTGACCCCGGTGGCAACCGGTGCCCTGCTGTTCATCCTGGTTGGCTCCGTGCTGCTGGGTGGCATTAAGTCCATCGGCCGTATCACCTCGGCCTTCGTGCCGCTGATGATCATCATCTACGTCGTCGGCGGCATCGTGGTGCTGCTGATCAACATCGCTGACCTGCCTTCCGCACTCGCGCTGGTCTTTACCGATGCCTTCACCGGCACCTCCGCTGCAGGTGGCTTCGTTGGCTCCACCATGATGATGGCCATCCAGTACGGTGTTGCCCGCGGTATCTTCTCCAACGAGTCCGGTATGGGTTCGGCCGCTATTGCTGCAGCCGCCGCCAGGACCCCGCACCCGGCACGTCAGGGCCTGGTGTCTATGACCCAGACTTTCATCGATACCCTCATCGTGGTCTCCATTACCGGCCTGGTCATCGTCGTCACCGGCACCTGGCAGATGGACCGCGACGAAGCCGGCATCATGACCGCCGAAGCCTTCTCCCACGGCCTGCCAGGCCACTGGGGCGGTACCGTCGTGTCGCTGTCGATCATCTTCTTCGCCTTCTCCACCATCGTCGCCTGGGCATACTACGGCGAGCGCTCCCTGGAGTCCCTGGTCGGCCGCGCCGGTACGGTTCCTTATCGCATGGTCTTTACCACCGTCGTCTTCGTCGGTGCCGTCTCCGAGCTGGAGCTCGCGTGGTCCTTCTCCGACCTGGCCAACGGCCTGATGGCTATCCCGAACCTGATTGGCCTGCTCATCCTCTCCGGCCTCATTGCCCGCGAGACCAAGGCCTACCTCAAGTTCGATCCGAAGCTGAACAAGCCAGTCGAGGACGTCGAGGAGTTCGTCAAACAACAGGGCATGGATTGGAAGTAGCATGTAATCCATGCGTGAAGCTTTCGTAGTCGGGTCGGGCGCTGCTCTAGGCGTCACGGCCCGCTATTTTTTATCCCTCGCCTTAGGTGGCGGGCTGTGGCCCCTGCTGCTCATCAACATTGCAGGCAGCTTTGCGATGGGCTACTTCCGCCCCGGTCCCTTCCTCGGCACCGGAGTACTCGGCGGGTTTACGAGCTTCGCGGCCTTTGCTTTCCTCACCTCCGAGCTCACCCCACTGGGCGTACTCGGCTACGTCCTGGCTACTGCTATCGGTTGCATTGGCTCCTACCTGCTAGGAGATAAGCTGCGATGATTCTGCTTGGTCTCTTACTCGGCGGCTTTATCGGCGGTGTCCTCCGCTATCTGTTCAGCCGCCTACTCCCCGGCCCTCCCGGTACCTTCGCCGCCAACATGCTCGGCTGCCTCGCGCTCGGCTTGACGATGGGCTTTCTCTACCTCACCCAGACCGCCTCAGCCGACCTGGTCTATGCCACCGCTGCCGCGGGCCTTGCCGGTGGGCTCTCTACTTGGTCCACCCTGGCTAGGGAACTGGGAGACATGCTAAAAGCCAAGAGATACCGCGACTTGTGCGTCTATCTCTTGGCTTCGGTGGCGATTGGAATTATCTGTGCTGCGCGCGGCACCATCTGGGCCGCGCGCATCTACAACGGTCTTTAATCCGCAATCGCGTCCAGCGGCGGGGTCTTTGCCGCGCGCTGGGCTGGCCAGATGGCCGCGACTACGCCGACGACTGCCGAGCCGACCAGGATGATGGCCAGCTGACCCCACGGCACGGTGGCCTGCTCCAAGCCTTCGCCGGAGAGTACCTCGATGAAGGCCCAGCCGAGGCCCAGGCCCATGAGCATGCCCATCACAGCACCGAAGATGGCGATCTGGACCGCCTCGAGGGTAATCATGGTCCGCACCTGTCGACGCTGCGTACCCACCGCACGCAACATACCGATCTCCTGGCGGCGCTCAATCACGCCCAGGGTCAGGGTATTCACGATGCCCAGGACCGCAATGATGACTGCCAGTGCCAGCAGTGCGTAGAGGATAGCCAGCATCTGGTCGATAAGGTCACCGGCCTGGCCTGCGAACTCATCCGAGGACATGACCTGGACAACCACGAGGTCCTTGACGGATTCCTCCAGGTTGGTGCGCAACTGCTCGAGGTCGAAGCCCTCTTCGGCATTCACACCGACCATCGCGATATTCGATGCGCCCGGCGGCACAACTTCATCGGCCAGCGACTTCGCGATGACCATATTCTCAATCACGTTGTTCGGCTCGAAGGTACCGACCAGCTCAGCATCCACGCTTTGGCCAGTTGGCCCTGCCAGCGGGTAGGACTCGCCGACCTGCCAACCGTGCTCGGCCGCAAAGTCAGTCGTGGCCAGGAAGCCCGGGGTCGCATCCAGGTCGGCATCGCCTTCTGCGATATCGAGCTGGACGACGTTACCCGGGTTGCCATCAGCAACCATGCTCATCGAGTGCGGGCCAAAGGCCATGGACGCCTGACCGTCCACGGTGGCCGGTGCAGTCGATAGCGCGATGACCTCGCCGGCACCCTCAGCCTCGCGGGCAGCATCTGGGGTCTCATTCGGCGTTGGGAAGTTACCCGAGGTCGGACCGGTCAACAGGTAATCAGAGCTGATCGTTTCATCGACAATGCCGTCCACAGAGGACTTCATCGTCGCACCCAGCATGCCAATCGCGGTCACCAGCGCCACACCCAGCGTCAGCGCGAAGGCGGTGGCGGCGGTACGACGCGGGTTACGCTTCGCATTCGTGGACGCGAGTGCACCAATAGCACCGAATGGCTTACCGATGACCTTGCCGAGCACCGGCGCAATCGGCAGCGACAACGCCGGACCTGCCAGGAAGAAGCCCACGATGAGACCGAAGGCGCCCAAGCCGACGAGGATGGCACGGGTGCTGGTTTCGGCATCGGAAAGCACTGCACCTGCGATAGCAAAGGCAATGCCTGCCACCATCATGATGCCGCCGACGATGGTGCGGCCCAGCAGCGAGGAACCCGCAGCGGACTCGGTGGTGCGCATGGCCTCGACCGGCTCGACAGCACCTGCGCGACGGGCCGGAGCCCACGCGGAAATCACCGTGACGACGGTACCCAGCAGCAGCGGCACGACGACCGCGCTGACCGACAGGCCCAGTCCGCTATCAAACGGCATGCCTTGGGCGCCCATGACTGCCTTGATGATGGCCACCAGACCCATGCCGGCAACCACACCGACGGCGGAGCCCACCAGGCCCACCAGAACTGACTCGACGACCACCGAATTAGTAATCTGGCGACGCGACGCACCCAGTGCTCGCAGCAGCGCGAACTCCTTGGTGCGCTGGGCGACAATCATGGAGAAGGTATTGGCAATGATGAAGGTGCCCACCAGCAGCGCAATCAGGCCGAAAGCGATGAGGAAGTAGTTCACGAACTGCAGCGCGGAGGAGACCATATCGGCCATCTCTTCGGCGAGCTTCTCACCAGATTCCGCCTCGACGTCATAGGTGGCGTTGAGGTGATCCACCAGCTCGTCCGGGTCCACGCCCTCAGCACCGGAGACCTTCAGACGCTCGGAGTTACCATACTTGTCGACGAAGTCCGGCTCGGCCATCTGCAGAATAATCGCACTGCCCTGGTCCACCGCCGGCTTCACGATGCCATCGACGGTCATCGTGTCACGCTTATCCGGGTGCACCACGACGAGCTCGTCGCCAACAGCAATGCCGTACTGCTCTGCAGCAGAGTCATTGATGACGACGTGGTTTTCACCGGAAGGCGCGTTGCCCTCAACGATTTCGCCTGGCTCACCCACCGATTGCTCAGGCGGGTAGTACAGCGTCAGGCTGGAGGTGCCGCCACCGGTCTGGAAGGCCTCGGCGTCCTCGTTGGCGACGACGATGGTCTGGCTGCTTTCCATGTTGACGTTGCCAACTTGGTCATCGGCAGCAATCTCATCGCGCATCTCCTGGTCCAGGATCGGACCATCCTCGGACTTGGACACCGCGACATCCACACCGGTAAACGCGTTGCTGACAGCGGAATCGAACGTCTGCGACAGCGAGTTGGTGAACATGAAGGAACCAGCGATAAACGCCGTTCCCAGCACCACCGCGAGCAGCGTCAACATGAGACGCAGCTTGTGCGCGAGAATATTGCGCACAGAAACCTTGCGCATAGTCGAACCTGATGCCATTAGCTTTCGATCTCCGCCATTACTCGGTGGATGGATTCCATGGTCGGGTTGTGCAGCTCATTGACCAAGCGGCCGTCAGCCAGGAAAACCACGCGGTCAGCGTAGCTAGCCGCCTTGGCATCGTGGGTCACGATAACCACAGTCTGGTTATCCTTATCCACAGCGGTGCGCAGAATATCTAGCACCTCTGCCGAGGAATTCGAGTCCAAGTTGCCGGTCGGCTCATCACCGAAGATGATCTCTGGACGGGACACCAGCGCACGGGCACAGGCCACACGCTGCTGCTGACCACCCGACAGCTCTGCCGGACGATGCTTCAAACGCTGCGCCAGGCCCAGACGAGTAGTCACCTCGCCGAACCATTCCTTGTCCAGCTTCTTGCCGGCAATATCGGTGGGCAGCGTGATGTTCTCTGCTGCCGTAAGCGTCGGCACCAAGTTGAAGGACTGGAAGATAAAGCCCAGTCGGTCACGACGCAGCTGGGTGATCTCCTTGTCGTTCAGACGCGACATGTCAGTATCACCGATGAAGGCCGAACCACTGGTAACAGAGTCCAGACCAGCCATCGTGTGCATCAGCGTCGACTTACCCGAACCCGAGGGGCCCATGATGGCAGTGAACTGATTGCGACCGAACTCCAGCGACACGTGGTCGAGTGCGGTGACAGCCGTATCACCCTGGCCGTACTGCTTAAACAGGTCAACCGCGCGCGCCGCCGCGACTACTTCAACTTTTTCATGAGAATTTTCCACCAGTGCAGCTTATCAAAATCACACCCGTTTACAATATGCACAACTATTAACTACTACCTGCGACAAAGCCACTTCACAGCCCACAGCCAGCAACCAGTCCCCCACCCCAGTTTCCTGGGCACAATGCCAGCCAAACCCCCGCACACAGATCCACCCACCTAGACGATCAAATTACCCAACAGTGCCTTTAATATCGGCCGGGGAAGCACCTTCACCCCGAACTAGTTGCGCAAGTTCCTGACGAATAAGGCAAAAAATTGGCCTATGTAGGCCCAGGATTCGTCAGGAACTTACGGCAGTAGCCCCAGTTGAAGCGGATCTAAAACTGCGAAAAGACGGCCGGCCCGAACACCGTGTGGTGTTCAGACCGGCCGTCTACGACGTATTGAGTTATGTGTGTGTTTAGTGTCGGCGGTAACTTACTCTCCCACACCCTCCCGAGTGCAGTACCATCAGCGCGACGCAGGCTTAGCTTCCGGGTTCGGAATGGGTACCGGGCGTTTCCCTGCCGCTATGAACCACCGACAAACTTCTGAGACATCCTAGTCTCGCACCCTTGTGTTGGGTGTTGTGTCAGATACTGCATAGTGGACGCGACAACCATGAACCCTTGAATGGTTACAGACGATTGTTATCTTGTTTTGTTTGTTTACCTTCGCATGTAGGTTGGGTGTTTTGGTGTTTGTTTTGGTCTATTAGTACCAGTAAACTACACAGCTTGCGCTGCTTCCATATCTGGCCTATCAACCCCATAGTCTTTAGGGGACCTCAAATGAAACCTCATCTTAAAACAGGCTTCCCGCTTAGATGCTTTCAGCGGTTATCCCTTCCGTACGTAGCCAACCAGCCATGCCACGGGCGTGACAACTGGCACACTAGAGGTACGTCCGTCCCGGTCCTCTCGTACTAGGGACAGCCTTTTTCAAGTTTCAACGCGCGCGGCGGATAGAGACCGAACTGTCTCACGACGTTCTGAACCCAGCTCGCGTGCCGCTTTAATGGGCGAACAGCCCAACCCTTGGGACCTACTCCAGCCCCAGGATGCGACGAGCCGACATCGAGGTGCCAAACCATCCCGTCGATATGGACTCTTGGGGAAGATCAGCCTGTTATCCCCGGGGTACCTTTTATCCGTTGAGCGACACCACATCCACAAGTAGGTGCCGGATCACTAGTCCCGACTTTCGTCCCTGCTCGACTTGTAAGTCTCACAGTCAAGCTCCCTTGTGCACTTACACTCACCACCTGATTGCCAACCAGGCTGAGGGAACCTTTGGGCGCCTCCGTTACATTTTGGGAGGCAACCGCCCCAGTTAAACTACCCACCAGGCACTGTCCCCAACCCAGATCATGGGCCAAGGTTAAGGTGCTCAATCCGATCAGAGTGGTATTTCAACAACGACTCCACCACCACTAGCGTGATAGTTTCATAGTCTCCCACCTATCCTACACAAACCGAACCAAACACCAATACCAAGCTATAGTGAAGGTCCCGGGGTCTTTTCGTCCTGCCGCGCGTAACGAGCATCTTTACTCGTAGTGCAATTTCACCGGGCCTGTGGTTGAGACAGCAGAGAAGTCGTTACGCCATTCGTGCAGGTCGGAACTTACCCGACAAGGAATTTCGCTACCTTAGGATGGTTATAGTTACCACCGCCGTTTACTGGGGCTTAAATTCTCAGCTTCGCCACAAAGTGACTAACCGGTCCTCTTAACCTTCCAGCACCGGGCAGGCGTCAGTCCATATACATCAACTTAAAAGTCTTCGCATGGACCTGTGTTTTTGATAAACAGTCGCTTCTCTCTATTCTCTGCGACCCCACAACGCAACAACTACCGAATGGTAGAGCACGTCGTGTGGTCCCCCTTCTCCCGAAGTTACGGGGGCATTTTGCCGAGTTCCTTAACCACAGTTCACCCGAACGCCTTAGTATKTTCAACCTGACTACCTGTGTCGGTTTAGGGTACGGGCCATATACACACATCGCTAGAGGCTTTTCTTGACAGTACAGGATCACCAACTTCRCYCSCATRGRGCTACGCRTCACGCCTCGATGTCATGTGGTGCGGATTTACCTACACCACCATCTGCACGCTTACACCAACAATCCAATAAGTGGCATGGCTACCAACCTGTGTCACCCCATCGCTTGAACCACACATCAGGCCCCACGACATCAACCACAACATCACTCAAAGAGTGATACTAARGTATCCGCGGTGGTTAGTATCAGTGCTTTATCAGGGGCGCGTGTATACGGGTACCAGAATATCAACTGGTTGTCCATCGACTACGCCTGTCGGCCTCGCCTTAGGTCCCGACTCACCCTGGGAAGACGAACTTGACCCAGGAACCCTTAGTCATCCGGCGGTAAGGATTCTCACCTTACAATTCGTTACTCATGCCTGCATTCTCACTCGCACACACTCCACGCCTCCTCACGGTAACGCTTCAACGCATGTACGACGCTCCCCTACCCAACAACAAAAGTTGTTGCCGCGGCTTCGGCGGTGTGCTTGAGCCCCACTACATTGTCGGCGCAGAACCACTCGACCAGTGAGCTATTACGCACTCTTTCAAGGATGGCTGCTTCTAAGCCAACCTCCTGGCTGTCTTCGCGATCCCACATCCTTTTCCACTTAGCACACCCTTAGGGGCCTTAACCGGCGATCTGGGCTGTTTCCCTTTCGACTATGAAGCTTATCCCCCACAGTCTCACTGCCGTAGAACACAAATTAGTGGCATTCGGAGTTTGGCTGATGTTGCTAAGATTGTAGTCCCGCTCAACCAACCAGTCGCTCTACCTCCACCAAGCTACTACGACGCTGCACCTAAATGCATTTCGGGGAGAACCAGCTATCACGGAGTTTGATTGGCCTTTCACCCCTACCCACAACTCATCCCCGCAGTTTTCAACCTACGTGGGTTCGCGCCTCCACGACGTCTTACCATCGCTTCACACTGGCCATGGGTAGATCACCCCGCTTCGGGTCCAGGACATGCCACTAAYWACACCCCATTAGGATTCGGTTTCCCTACGGCTACCCCACACGGGTTAACCTCGCGACATGCCGCTGACTCGCAGGCTCATTCTTCAAAAGGCACGCCATCAGCCACAAAAGRGCCTCTGACGGATTGTAAGCACATGGTTTCAGGAACTATTTCACTCCCCTCCCGGGGTACTTTTCACCATTCCCTCACGGTACTATCCACTATCGGTCAGTATAAGTATTTAGGCTTACCGGGTGGTCCCGGCAGATTCACAGCAGATTCCACGAGCCCGCTGCTACTCGGGCAACCCAACAACCAGTATGCATTAGCCTTCAACTACAGGACTCTCACCTTCTCCGGTAGACCATTCCAAGCCTTTTCATCTAACCAACACACAAACCAGCAACGCAGTGGTAGCTACGTAACATCAAGCGCCCACAACACCGCACACACAACCCCTACCAAGTATCACATGCATACGGTTTAGCCTCATCCACGTTCGCTCGCCGCTACTAGCAGAATCATTATTATTTTCTCTTCCTACGGGTACTAAGATGTTTCACTTCCCCGCGTCAACCCCCACACAGCTATGAATTCACCATGTAGTAACCACCCATAACGATGGCCAGGTTTCCCCATTCGGACATCCTCGGATCAACGCTTAATTGACAACTCCCCGAGGCTTAACGCAGCCTTTCACGTCCTTCATCGGCTCACACTGCCAAGGCATCCACCATGCGCCCTTTGTAACGAACACACAAAACACCTACAACAAAGAATAAACACAAAAAATAAACACCCAGAACAAACAAGCTCTGAGCATCTATAGAGATAAAATCACACAACCAACAACACATACATACTGCACGGCAACATGTAAATGGTGCTGGTCGATGCTCGCGTCCACTATACAGTTCTCACACAACACACCCACCAACCAAACAACCACCACCATGTACGTGGTTATCCGTGTTTGTGGGGTWACACAAGGAGCGATGATGCCCCAGACACCCAACAATGCACCAATACCGCCCAACTGACAAACAGTTGAACACTYTATTTCTTTKWATCGTTGTGGTCCGTGAGTGGACTTGTTTGTGTTTGTTGGTCTTGTGGTATGTCTCCACCCGATTAACTATGCGGTGGCAGTACCACGTGCGGGTACATCAACCAACCAATGCCCACAACTGTGRGACTTTTTTAATGCTCCTTAGAAAGGAGGTGATCCAGCCGCACCTTCCGGTACGGCTACCTTGTTACGACTTCGTCCCAATCGCCGATCCCACCTTCGACAGCTCCCTAAACGAGTTTGGGCCACTGGCTTCGGGTGTTACCAACTTTCATGACGTGACGGGCGGTGTGTACAAGGCCCGGGAACGTATTCACCGCAGCATTGCTGATCTGCGATTACTAGCGACTCCGACTTCATGGGGTCGAGTTGCAGACCCCAATCCGAACTAAGGCCGGCTTTCAGCGATTCGCTTAACCTCACAGTCTCGCTGCGCGTTGTACCGACCATTGTAGCATGTGTGAAGCCCTGGACATAAGGGGCATGATGATTTGACGTCATCCCCACCTTCCTCCGAGTTGACCCCGGCAGTCTCTCATGAGTCCCCACCACTACGTGCTGGCAACATAAGATAAGGGTTGCGCTCGTTGCGGGACTTAACCCAACATCTCACGACACGAGCTGACGACAACCATGCACCACCTGTGAACCAGCCACAAGGGAAACCATATCTCTATGGCGATCTGGTACATGTCAAGCCCAGGTAAGGTTCTTCGCGTTGCATCGAATTAATCCACATGCTCCGCCGCTTGTGCGGGCCCCCGTCAATTCCTTTGAGTTTTAGCCTTGCGGCCGTACTCCCCAGGCGGGGCGCTTAATGCGTTAGCTACGGCACGAACCCCGTGGAAGGGACTCACACCTAGCGCCCACCGTTTACGGCATGGACTACCAGGGTATCTAATCCTGTTCGCTACCCATGCTTTCGCTCCTCAGCGTCAGTTACTGCCCAGAGACCTGCCTTCGCCATCGGTGTTCCTCCTGATATCTGCGCATTTCACCGCTACACCAGGAATTCCAGTCTCCCCTACAGCACTCAAGTTATGCCCGTATCGCCTGCACGCCCGAAGTTAAGCCCCGGGATTTCACAGACGACGCGACAAACCACCTACGAGCTCTTTACGCCCAGTAATTCCGGACAACGCTCGCACCCTACGTATTACCGCGGCTGCTGGCACGTAGTTAGCCGGTGCTTCTTATCCAGGTACCGTCACAAAACGCTTCGTCCCTGGCGAAAGGAGTTTACAACCCGAAGGCCGTCATCCCCCACGCGGCGTCGCTGCATCAGGCTTGCGCCCATTGTGCAATATTCCCCACTGCTGCCTCCCGTAGGAGTCTGGGCCGTATCTCAGTCCCAATGTGGCCGTACACCCTCTCAGGCCGGCTACCCGTCGACGCCTTGGTAGGCCATTACCCCACCAACAAGCTGATAGGCCGCAGGCTCATCCTACACCGAAAAAACTTTCCAACCATCACACCAAAGATGGCTCCTATCCGGTATTAGACCCAGTTTCCCAGGCTTATCCCGAAGTGCAGGGCAGATCACCCACGTGTTACTCACCCGTTCGCCACTCGAGTACCCCCAGCAAGCTAGGGGCCTTTCCGTTCGACTTGCATGTGTTAAGCACGCCGCCAGCGTTCGTCCTGAGCCAGGATCAAACTCTCCACAAAAAATCCACACACGAAAAGCAAAGCCTTCCGTGAATCAGAAAAATAAAGGCCGTGAAAAGCCCAAACCTAGACAAACAAACCAAACACGCAGAACACAAAGTGTTCTACATATACTGGCTTAAAAAATTACTACATAAAGAATAAACTCGACCAGCCTCCTACCCGACGGGGTACAAGCAAGGCTGGCACATGACCTACTGATAAACAGTAAAACCCATGCTGGTTAACCCTTAGCATGTAGCCGGTAAAGAAAATTATTAATTCTATTTCAATGACACCCTCAAAACCGAAAGGCACCATCCGGCACACACCAACACCACCACCCATATGAGATGATGGCACCAACACAAGTCCACCTACAGCAGACCACAACAAAAATAAGTATTGGCACACTATTGAGTTCTCAAACATCATACGCACACCCGAATCAGAAGTACTTACCTCCTCATCTGAGCGACTCGAACTAACTTACCGGAACAACTTTTTTAAAGTCAAATCCGAACATCATCAGCCCGTCAACCACCAGTTAACCTCCCGGCCACCTCGCGGCTGCCTGGATTAATGTAGTAGGTCGTTTAAACATACACAAATCCCCAGGTCACGACAGTGAACTGGGGATTGTTGAACGATTAGTATTCCTCTTCCTGCGTGCGCTCAATGGTAGCGCCGAGGCTTTGGAGATTTTCTACGAAGTTCGGGTAACCGCGGTCGATGTGAAAGACATCGTGCACGGTGGTTTCTTCATCGGCACACAGTGCAGAGAGCACCAGTCCCGCGCCGGCGCGGATGTCGGAGCTCCACAGGTGGGTAGAAGACAAGCTTTCTTGTCCACGGATGACGACGTGATGTCCGTCGACTTGAGCATCGGCGCCGAGGCGCAGCATTTCATCGACGAAGCGGAAGCGGGATTCGAAGACGTTCTCGGTAATCACGGAGGTGCCTTCGGCAACGGCGGATAGTCCGATGGCCATGGGCTGCAGGTCCGTGGGGAATCCCGGGAAAGGCAGAGTCTGGTAGTCGACGGCGGCAGGGCGCTTGTCGATCTTGACGCGGAAACCGTTCTCGTAGGTTTCGATATCGCAGCCGGCGGACTTCAGCTTCTGCAGGGGCAGGTGCAGGTGACGTGGTGCGATGCCGGTAACGGTGACATCGCCGCGGGTCATTGCAGCGGCGTATGCCCAGGTGCCAGCGACGATGCGATCGCCGACGACGGAATGCTCAGTGGGGTGCAGCTTGTCGACGCCGCGGATAGTGATCGTGGAGCTGCCTTCGCCCTCGATGTCCGCGCCCATGGATTTGAGCATCAGGCACAAGTCGACGATCTCAGGTTCGCGGGCGGCGTTATGCAGGACGGTTTCGCCATCGGCAAGCACTGCGGCCGTCAGGATGTTCTCGGTGGCGCCAACAGATGGGAAGTCGAGTTTGATCTGTGCGCCGTGCAGGCCCTCGGCCTCCGCAACGACGGCGCCGTGCTCGATGCGGGTGCTTGCACCCATCTTTTCCAGACCGGACTGGTGCATATCGAGTGGGCGGGAGCCAATGGCGTCACCACCAGGAAGTGCCACCTTGGCGCGACCACAACGTGCGGTCAGTGGGCCAAGCACGCAGACGGATGCGCGGAATTGGCGCACGGCACCGAAATCGGCATCGGAACGCAAGCTTTCCGGAGTAGTAATGCGGACCGTGGAGCCATCAATGTCCACGGTGCAGCCCAAGCCTTCCAAGACCTTGCGCATTAAAGGCACGTCCAGGATCTCTGGGCAGTTAGTCAGGGTGGTTGTTCCCTCGGCCAACAGGGCCGCAGCCATGAGCTTTAAGACACTATTTTTTGCGCCATCCACCTTGACGATGCCAGCCAGGCGGGCGCCTCCAGAGACAATAAATTGGTCTTTCACGCAACCCAACCTACCGCGAATCAGGGCAACGCGCCGATGCGGCGTGCCGCATTCACAGCCTCGTAACGAGTGTGTGCGCCCAACTTGCGCATCACAGAGCGCAGATAGGACTTCACGGTTTCGGCACCGATGCCCATCTCTTCGGCGGCCTCGACGTTGGTGTGGCCAAGTGCAACGCAGGAGAGCACGTCCAGCTCACGAGCAGAGAGCTTGGTCGACTGCTTCACCCGCACTGGGGAGACCATCTGATCGCAGAGCGATTCCAGTTCCTTGCGCAGGTCCTCGTCCTCCACGCGGCTAGCCAGCATACGCAGCTTGGAGTGAGTGGAACGCACCTGCTCCCACTCGGCACCCTTCATGGTGTGACCGCGGTTGTTGCCGCCCTTGCCGCCCTCGGCGCGTCGTAAAGCAGAATTGACCGCCAGGTCCTGCTCCAAGGAACGAGCAGTCATGGTGACTTCTTCAATGACCTTGTCACCCAGGCGGACCGGGGAATGGACGCCGACATACAGGACGCCGCGGATTTCGCGCTGGACTGTCACTGGCACCGCAACGATGGAGTGCAGCCCCTCGTCTTGAATGGCGCGGTCATGCTCGTGGGAAATGGTGGTCGCGCGAGTGTAATCAGAAACACCGACTGCGCGGCGGGTGCTAATCACGCGGCCACCGACGCCGACGCCAGAGTCGATGATGATGTTCTGCAGCGCCGGAGTGCGCAGTCCCACCCACTGGGTGATCTGCAAACGATTATCCGGCAGCAGCGTGCCATACATTGTCACCGGAATACCGGTTGCGGTCTTTAGTGAAGATAACGCCGCGCGTACGGCCTCGTCATCATCTTTCAGGCGATGCTGCTCCATCATCCTTCTCCTCGTCGGGGGTAACCAAATAGGGACACCCGGATCCACCCAGCAATGCGGGCTCAAACCAAGATTTTGTTGCAGTATAACGACCCCACGGGGGTAAGGGTTAATCCGACCCAGTCACAAGCGTCACACAAGCACCTAAACAGGCTGTCTAGAATTTAAAGACCGCTTGGTCTACAACGATGGTGTATGGTCAGGAAGGTAGCAAAGAACCCTATCTACAAAGGAGGCCCTTTCAGTGGCTGTATACGACAACATTCTGGACACCATCGGCGGCACCCCTCTGGTTCGCCTGAACCGCATTAGCGAGGGCAAGGGTGCAACCATCCTGGCCAAGCTGGAGTCTTTCAATCCGGCAAACTCGGTCAAGGACCGCATCGGCAAGGCAATTGTCGACGCCGCTGAGAAGTCCGGCGAGCTGAAGCCGGGCGGCACCATTGTCGAGGCAACCTCCGGTAACACCGGTATCGCCCTGGCACTGGTGGGTGCAGCTCGCGGCTACAAGGTCATCCTGACCATGCCGGAGACCATGTCCAACGAGCGCAAGGTCCTGCTGCGCGCTTACGGTGCAGAGCTCATCCTCACCCCGGGCGCTGCAGGTATGCAGGGTGCTGTGGACAAGGCCAACGAGATCGTTGAGTCCAACGACAACGCCATCCTGGCTCGCCAGTTCGGCAACGAAGCTAACCCGGCTATCCACGAGGCCACCACCGGCCCAGAGCTGTGGGAAGACACCGAGGGCAACATCGACGCTCTGGTTGCTGGCATCGGCACCGGCGGCACCATCACCGGCGCTGGCCGCTACCTGCGCTCCAAGAAGGACGACATCTTCCTGGCAGGCGTCGAGCCGGCAGCCTCCCCACTGCTGACCGAGGGCAACGCTGGCCCGCACAAGATTCAGGGTCTGGGCGCAAACTTCGTCCCGGGCATCCTGGACCGCAGCCTGCTTGACGATGTCTTCACCGCCACCAACGAAGAATCCGTCGAGTGGGCACGCAAGCTGGCCACCGAAGAAGGCCTGCTGGTCGGTATCTCCTCCGGCGCTAACCTGTCCGCTGCTCTGAAGCTGGCTGACCGCCCAGAGTTCGAGGGCAAGACCATCGTTGTGGTCCTGCCGGACTTCGGTGAGCGCTACGTCTCCACCATCCTCTTCGACGACATCCGCGACGCCTAGTTAAGGCCTAGTTGTCGATACTGCACCCACCTTTCTAGGTGGGTGCTTTTTATTAGCCGATAGGATTGGCCCCATGAACCCGTTTAACATCATTAAAACCATCCGCGAGGACCTCGCCAACGCCAGGGATCACGATCCGGCTGCGCGTGGCGATGTCGAAAATGCCATCGTTTATTCCGGCCTGCACGCTATTTGGGCGCACCGCGTAGCCCACTGGCTGTGGAAGACCGGCTGGCGCGGCCCCGCCCGCGTCTTAGCCCAATTCACGCGCTTCCTAACCGGCGTGGAAATCCACCC
This sequence comes from Corynebacterium camporealensis, assembly GCF_000980815.1. Lineage (NCBI taxonomy): Bacteria > Bacillati > Actinomycetota > Actinomycetes > Mycobacteriales > Corynebacteriaceae > Corynebacterium > Corynebacterium camporealensis. Next base: position 2,014,549 of record NZ_CP011311.1, read on the forward strand.
GGGCGCGACCATTGGCCGCCGTTTCTTCATCGACCACGGCATGGGCATCGTGATCGGCGAAACCGCCGAGATTGGCGACGGCGTGATGCTCTACCACGGCGTCACCCTCGGCGGTCAGGTACTCACGCAGACCAAGCGCCACCCCACTATTGAGTCCAACGTGACCATCGGTGCCGGTGCTAAGGTCCTTGGCCCGATTACCATCGGCAGCGGCTCCGCAGTGGGCGCTAACGCCGTGGTGACCAAGGACGTGCCAGCCGAGCACATCGCCACCGGCATCCCGGCTAAGAACCGTCCGCGCAAGAAGGACGAGCGCATCAAGCTCGTCGACCCGGACTACTACATCTAAGCCACGAGTTTTTGATACTCCGGCTGCTTTTCCACAAAGCGTGCTACTGCTGAGCAGCTAGTGTGGATGCGGTGGCCGGATGCGGCGACATCGTCAAGCGCTGCTTTAATCAACGGCTTCGATAGACCCTGCCCCTGGAAGGCGGGGTCTATTTCTGTATGGTCAAAGTCTAAGACGCCCTCACACGGCGTATAAGCGGCAAATCCGGCCGTCGTGCCGTCGACAGTAATGACGTAGCGGTGGTTGTCTGCATCATGCGTAATATCCATGCCGCCCCATGGTAGCCAAAAAGCCCCTTCCGTAATGGAAGGGGCTTATGGTGGCCAGAGCCAGGATCGAACTGGCGACCCCACACTTTTCAGGCGTGTGCTCTACCGACTGAGCTATCTGGCCAGAAGCCACTAGGTGACTTCGGCGACCCTGACGGGACTTGAACCCGCGACCTCCGCCGTGACAGGGCGGCGCGCTAACCAACTGCGCCACAGGGCCAATATTTTGTTATCCGTGCCCTTGGGCACGAACAGTTACTTTACAGAACACTCTAACTTGGGCACAAATCCCCACTTCACACCGCATTTTCAGCCCCGCACGCACTGCTTTACGATGCCGCCGGCGGGAAGCACCCGCCAGCGAGAAGACGGACCCGTCGGCAGTTGCAACTGGCGGCACGCAAAAAGCCGGTCCTCGCAATGAGAACCGGCTTGAATGCGACCCTGACGGGACTTGAACCCGCGACCTCCGCCGTGACAGGGCGGCGCGCTAACCAACTGCGCCACAGGGCCTTTTGTTGAAGAAAAGAATTCTTCGTACCCCCAACGGGATTCGAACCCGTGCCGCTGCCGTGAAAGGGCAGTGTCCTAGGCCGCTAGACGATGGGGGCCAGTCGCTCTTGGCGACTCTTAAGAAATATACTGGAGGAGTTAGTCATATACAAAATCGCTGCCCCAAGAAGGGAAAATACCGTGCCTGACCAGCACCAAACCTGTTCTTGCCACGAGCCCCATTCACATGGGTACAACGCGTCGGACGAATCCAAGCGCAAGTACCTAGCGCGGCTCAAGCGCATCGAGGGGCAAACCCGCGGCATTCACCGCATGATCAATGAAGACCAGTACTGCATCGACATCATTACCCAGATTTCCGCGGTAACCTCCGCACTCGAGAACGTCTCCCTCGCGCTGCTTGAGGATCACATCGCCCACTGCGTGACGGGTGCCGCCGCCGAAGATGGCGAACTCGCTGCGGAAAAGCTCGATGAAGCGATGCGCGCTATCAAGAAGCTCGTCAAAAATTAAAGAATCCTCATCTCGGCTTCATCCTGGCTTCATCTGCCCAAACGACACTTTAATTAGTGTTAGCGTGAACATAACCAGCCAGGAGTTGCCATGAAAAGTTTCGCCGTTCAGAAAGTCGTCCCGCTGACGATCATCGCAGGCGTCATCGCTGCGCTCTTTTTCATCGGCAACGCCCTAGCCCGGGACCCCGAACCCCCTAAGCCGCACTCCCCTTCCGCGGCAGTCACGGTCACCGAAACCGCCACCTCGACCACGTCCTCGGAAGAATCCACGACGTCTTCCCCACCATCCACGGCAGAATCAGAAGATTCTGCCCCAGCCCGCGAACCCGCGCCCGCCCCAGTCACGCCGCAGGCTCCGCTGTACTACCAGGACCTCGACGATGACGATTGGGACGACGACTGGGATGACGATGACTGGGACGATGACGACGACGATGACTGGGATGACGATTAACCGCCATGCCGAAGCCTAAGAGATCTATTGCGTGGCGGATTATCGCCTGGAACGTCGCCATCGTCCTGGTTGCGCTCGCGGCGGTGGTCATGCTGACCGATACCGTGCGCCGCGCGGAAATCGCCACGGCCGCCAACCACGATGTCGAACAGGAAATCTCCCAGTTCACTGAGTTCGCCACCGCCGGCACCAACCCCGAGACCGACGAGTCTTTTAGCAGCTCCCAGGAACTGCTGGAGTCCTACCTGCGCCAGCAGGTGCCCAAGACCGGTGAGTCCATGTTCGCGCTTGTCGATGGGCAGCTGGTGCGCCAGATTGTCGCCGATGCCACTCCCCTGCGGCAGGAGGTGGTGCGGGAGGTGCAGGGGGCATCGCAAAGCACGGGCGTGCTCGAGCTTAACGATGCCGGCTTTGCCCACTGGGGCCGCGTCTCCGTCGAGGCAGCCACCCCGGCCGTCTTCGCCGTTAGCTTGGACACCTCCGCCCAGCACGAGCAGGTCACCCACCAAACCCGGTTGTTCTTGCTCATGGCGCTCGGCATCGCTGCCGTGACGGGCTTGTTGGCGTGGTTGAGTGCGCAGCGCATCGTCAGGCCCATTCGCAAGCTTTCTGCCGTGACCGCCGAGATTTCCGATACCAACCTCACCCGCCGGGTTCCCGTGCGCGGCAAGGACGAGATTGCGCAGCTGGCCACGCGCTTTAACGACATGCTCGACCGCATCGACCACGCCTATAGCGCGCAGCGACAGTTCCTCGATGACGCCGGCCACGAACTGCGCACGCCCATCACCGTCGTGCGCGGGCACCTGGAATTGCTGCCTTCCGCCGACGAAGAACAGCGCGAGCGCTCCATGGAGATGTGTTTCTCTGAGCTCGACCGCATGAGCCGGATGGTCAACAGCCTCATCACGCTCGCCAAGGCGGAAAAGTTCATGGAACGCCGTCCCACCGACTTAAGCGACTGGTTCATCGAGCTCGAGGACAAAGCAGAGATGCTCTCAGAGCGCCGTACGTACGTGACAGAGCTTCCCGAGGGCGAAGCCGACATTGACCCTGACCGCGTCACTGAGGCCGTCTTAGAGCTCGTCTCAAACGCCGTGAAGTACACCGACGGGCCCATTGAGATCTCCGGCCGCGTCGTCGGCGACAAGCAACTCAAAATCACCGTCCGCGACGAAGGCCCCGGCATCACCGCCGAGGAACAAAAGAAAGTATTTGAGCGCTTCCACCACAGCGGCAACTCCAGCGGCCTCGGCTTGGCCATCGTCGAATCCATCGCGCACAGCCACGGCGGGCGCGCCTGGGTACGCTCTACCCCACCGGATGGCGCCACCTTCGGCCTGACCATCCCGCTGCGAAAGGAGACAGCATGAACCACATCCTGGTTGCTGAAGACGAAGTAGGCATCGCGGAGTTCCTCAAGCGCGGGTTCATCGACGCCGGCTACGAGTGCACTGTCGTCGACAACGGCCCCGCCGCCTTCGCCCAGGCCCGCAGCGGCGACGTTGACCTCATGGTCCTCGATCTCGGCCTGCCGCACATGGACGGCGTCGACGTGCTCAGCGAACTACGCGCCCTCAAGGTTGACCTGCCCATCATCGTGCTTACCGCCCGCACCAGCCTCCCGGACCGCCTCCGCGTCCTCCAAGGTGGTGCCGACGATTACATGGCCAAACCCTTCCTCTTCGCCGAACTGCTCGCCCGCGTGCAACTGCGCTTAGCGACGAAAACATCCACCCCCGACGACAAACTCACCCACGGCGACCTCTTGCTCGACCTGCACACCCACCGCGCACAGCTTGCCGATGGCCCCTGGATCGAACTATCCAGCCGCGAATTCAAACTCCTAGAGGTCTTCCTCCGTCACCCCGGCCAAGTCCTCTCGCGCGCCCAACTACTCTCCCAAGTCTGGGAAATGGACTTCGATCCTGGCTCCAACGTCGTCGACGTCTACATCCGCACCCTGCGCAAGAAGATTGGCGCCGAGCGCATCCAAACCGTCCGCGGCGCCGGCTACCTCCTCGCCGATTAACCCCCGACGCAACGAACCCCAGATCAAAAATGACCTGGGGTTTGTTGTGCTGTGGGCCCTGCGGGGATCGAACCCGCGACCTGCGGATTAAAAGTCCGTAGCTCTACCAGCTGAGCTAAAGGCCCAACGCGGAACTAGTTTAGTATCTCCGCTACCCAAAAGAGAAATAGCCCACCACTTAAGCCGTGCCCTCGGCTGGAACCTTCTTCTTTTGCACCATGACGGACAAAACAAACACCACCACCGCGACAACAACGGTCGCCGGATACGGCGATTCGACGTTCAGCAGGATGACGGTCAGATACGTAACTAGGGCTGCAAGCAGCGCCACGGCTGCACTCTTTATTGCAATTTTCATTATGTGATAACTGTACACCCCAACGAAGATGTTGGCATGGGAAAAAAGACCTGACCCGGTGAGATACCGGAATCAGGCCCTTAAAGTTCACGCGCTTCAATTAGCCGCGCATATCGCCCTTCTCGGCAAAGTTGATCTGGAAGTCGAAGGCGGTCTTCAGATCGTGCGGGGTGTGGATGAACTTGTTTTCCTTAGCGCGCTCGAAGTACTCCTCCAGCAGCGGACGGTAGTCCGGGTGAGCCACGGAGATAACCTTCTCGACGCGCTCCTTCGGAGCCAGGCCACGCAGGTCAGCAACGCCGTACTCGGTGATGATGACCATCGTGTCGTGCTCGGTGTGGTCGGTGTGGGACACGAAAGGCACGATGGCGGAGATGGCGCCATCCTTGGCGATGGACGGCGAGACGAAGGTGCTGATGTAAGCGTTACGGGTGAAATCGCCCGAACCGCCGGTGCCGTTCATGATGCGGGAGCCACCAACGTTGGTGGAGTTGATGTTGCCGTAGATGTCGCCCTCGATCATGCCGTTGGACGAAATCAGGCCAACGCGGCGGATGACCTCCGGGTGGTTGGAGACCTGCTGCGGACGCAGGATGATGTGCTTTGCGTAGTAATCAGCCTGGTCGTTCATCTTGTCCGCGTACTCCGGGGACAGTGCGAACGAGGTAGCAGATGCCATGGTCATCTTGCCGGCGTCGATCAGGTCGAGCATGCCGTCCTGGATAACCTCGGTGTAAGCCTGGATGTTCTCGAACTTGGAGTCCAGCAGGCCTGCCATCACAGCGTTCGGGACATTGCCGACACCGGACTGCATGATGAACTTGTCGTAGTCGAGGCGGCCAGCGGCAACCTCGCCCTCGAGGAACTCGATGAAGTTCGCAGCGATCTTCTCGGAAACCTCATCCGGCTCCTTGAACGGTGCGTTGCGGTCCGGAGCGTTGGTCTCGACAACAGCGACGACCTTCTCCTGCGGAATCTCGATGTACTCGGTACCTACGCGGTCGCCCGGCTTGGTGATCGGGATTGGCTGACGGTTAGGCAGCTTCTCGATGCGGTAGATATCGTGCATGCCCTGCAGGTCCTCGGACTGCCAGGAGTTGACCTCGATGATGATCTTGTCGGCAGCGTCGATGTACTCCAGGTTATTGCCCACTGCGGAGGAAGGAATAATGTTGCCATCCTCCAGAATGCGGACAGCCTCAATGATGGCGACATGGAACTCGCCGTAGAAGCCCTCCTCGACCTGCTGGCCGGAGTGGGACAGGTGGATGTCCTGGTACAGGGTGGTGCCGTCGTTGAACTGCTCGCGCAGCTTCGGATCGGAGTTGTACGGGGTACGGAAGCGGATGGCCTCAGCCTCGGCGAGCACGCCGTCGCAGTCCGGAGCGGTGGAAGCGCCGGAGAAGACGTCGATCTTGAACTCCTCGCCCTTGGCGTGGGCAGCCTTAGCCTTCTCCGCGATTGCGGTCGGCAGGGCCTTCGGGTAGCCAGCACCGGTGAAGCCGGAGATACCGACTCGGTCACCATTGTTTACGTGCTTGGCTGCTTCCTCAGCGGAAACAACGAGATCCTGGTAGGCCGCGATCCTATTGCTCAAAATTTCCTCCTATTTAGTAGGGGCATAAGACCCCCGTTACGGGGTCGCCCATTTAGTTACACGCACCACATTAGCGAAGTTTCGCGAAGATTACACGAAAGTTCGTTAACTCTGGTGCCCCCGAAAGTGAAGTTGCCTCCCCCGCTTCGGAGGTAGCACAATAAGCGACGTGACTCTGTCTATTGGCAATATTGAATTATCCTCTCCGGTCGTCTTAGCCCCCATGGCGGGCGTGACGAACGTGGCTTTCCGCATGCTCTGCCGCGAGCAGGAAATTCAACGCACCGGAACCGTCTCCGGCCTTTATGTCTGCGAGATGGTGACCGCCCGCGCCTTGGTCGAGCGCAATGAGAAAACCATGCGCATGACCACTTTCGACCCGGCAGAAAATCCGCGCTCGCTGCAGCTGTACACCGTCGATCCGGAATATACGTACAAAGCTGCGAAGATGATCGTCGATGAAAATCTGGCTGATCACATCGATATGAACTTCGGCTGCCCGGTTCCCAAGGTCACCCGTCGCGGCGGTGGTTCAGCCCTTCCTTATAAACGTCGTCTTTTCGGAAATATCGTGGCTGCAGCGGTCAAAGCCACCGAAGGTACTGACATTCCGGTCACCGTAAAAATGCGCATCGGCATTGACGATGAGCACCACACGCATCTCGATGCCGGCCGCATCGCCGTCAATGAGGGGGCCGCCGCCGTCGCTTTGCACGGTCGCACCGCCGCCCAGCGCTACTCCGGCCAGGCCCGTTGGGATGAGATTGCACGCCTTAAGGAACACTTGGCAGATAGCGATGTCCCGGTGCTCGGCAATGGCGACATCTTTAAGGCCACCGATGCTGCCCGCATGATGGAAGAAACCGGCTGCGATGGCGTCGTCGTCGGCCGTGGCTGCCTGGGCCGCCCCTGGTTGTTCGCGGAGCTGTCTGCTGCCCTGCGCGGCGAGGAGATTCCAGCGGAGCCGACGCTGGGTGAGGTCACTCGGATCATCGTCAGGCATGCGCACCTGCTGGCCGATCATGAGGGCGAGCACCACGCCTGCCGCGATATTCGCAAGCACATCGGCTGGTATCTGCGCGGTTTCCCGGTCGGCGGCGAGGTCCGCGCGGGCTTAAGCCGCGTTAACTCCCTGGCCGAGCTCGACGACCTGCTCGCACCGTGGGCAGACTCCGATGCATTAGCTGACGATGCCGCCGGCCCCCGCGGCCGCCAAGGCTCCCCTGCCAAGGTCGCCCTTCCCGACGGCTGGCTGGATGACCCCGAGGACGAGGCCGTGCCGGAGGGCGCTGAAATTATGCACTCCGGCGGATAAGCGCAATTCGCACATATGGTTTATGCTGTGTGGCATGCGTACTGCCTACCGAGAGCATCTGAATAACTTCTCGCACGACCTCATCATCTTGTGCGACCTGGTGCAATCGATCATGGATTCAGCGTCGAAGGCCTTGTTGGAGGCCTCCCTGGATCCGGCAGAGGCCGCGCTGACCAAGGCCGACGAACTGGACGAGATTCGCGAACGTTGCGAAGAACGCGCCGTATTGCTGCTTGCCCTGGAAAATCCCCTGGCGAAGGACCTTCGCCAGGTGGTGTCCTCTATTTATATTGTCGAGGACCTCTCTCGTATGGGACGTCTGGCTCGCCATATTGCGCGCTCGGCACGGCGCCGTCACCCGGACACCGTTGTACCGGCGGAATATCTGGGCTATTTCGAAGAGATGGCGCGCTTGGTCCGCCACATGACTGAGAACATGCGCGAGGTATTGGTCCACCCGGACCCGGATATCGCGATCAACATGGCATCTGACGACGACGCCGTCGACGACATCAACCATCACCTGCTCAACATCCTCACCCAGCGGGAGTGGAAGGGCAGCACGCGCGAGGCCGTCGAGACCTGCCAGATCACCCGTTACTACGAGCGCTACGCCGACCACTGTGTCTCGGTATCCGGCCGCATCATCTACCTGGCTACCGGCCTCGACCCGGATACCTACCTCGCCGAGCGGAAGAACTCCGAGCGCGAAGCAGCACTCGAAACGCAGTTCAAAGACTTAGAAAAGCAGTTCCGTAACTAAAAAGAAGCACCCCAGCCGGTTGGCTGGGGCGCTTCTCGGACAATCGAGTGATTCTTATCTAGCCGAAGCGGCCAGAGATGTAGTCTTCGGTTTCCTTCTTATCCGGGTTCTCGAAGATCTTGGTGGTGTCATCGTATTCGACCAGGTGACCCGGGCGACCGGTGGCCTCCAGGGAGAAGAAGCCGGTCTTATCGGACACACGAGCTGCCTGCTGCATGTTGTGGGTCACGATAACGATGGTGAAGTCTTCCTTCAGCTCGTGGATGAGATCCTCCACAGCCAGGGTCGAAATCGGGTCCAGTGCGGAACACGGCTCGTCCATGAGCAGGACCTCCGGCTCCACGGCAATCGCACGAGCGATGCACAGACGTTGCTGCTGACCACCGGACAGGCCACCACCTGGCTTATCCAGACGGTCCTTGACCTCGTCCCAGAGGTTCGCACCGCGCAGGGACTTTTCAGCCACCTCGGCGAGCTTCTTCTTGTTCTTCTCACCGGACAAGCGCAGACCGGCAACGACGTTGTCCTCGATGGACATGGTCGGGAACGGGTTAGCCTTCTGGAACACCATGCCGATGGTGTTGCGCACGGATACCGGGTCGACGGACTTGCCGTAGATGTTCTCGCCATCGAGAAGCACCTCGCCCTTGACGTAGGCGCCCGGGATGACCTCGTGCATGCGGTTCAGCGTACGCAGCACGGTGGACTTACCGCAGCCGGACGGGCCGATGAATGCGGTCACGGCCTGGGCTGGGATGTGCATGTTGACGTTCTGCACGGCGTGGAAGTCGCCGTAGAAAATGTCGACGTCGTTAAGTTCGAGCTTGGACATCTATAACTCCTGTTGAGTGTAGGTCAGGTTCGGCGGCAAGCTACTGCTTGACCGAGAACTTGGCGGAGATGATTCGGGCGACAATGTTGAGGATGGCGATGATAAGGACCAGGGTGAAGGCTGCGCCCCACATCTTGTCCACCACCGCGTCGGTCACGCCGGCCTTGTACATATCGAGCATCATCAGCGGCAGCGAGGACATCGGGCCGCTGGTCGGGTCGAACTTCAGTGCGCTGGTGGAACCCACCAGGATCAGCACCGGAGCGGACTCGCCCATGATGCGGGCAATCGCCAGCATGACGCCGGTGGCGATACCGGACAGTGCGGTCGGAAGCACAATCTTGGCAATGGTCTTCCACTTCGGAACACCCAGTGCGTAGGAAGCCTCGCGCAGGTCCATCGGGACCACGCGCAGCATCTCTTCGGTGTTACGCACCACGACCGGAATCATCAGCAGCAGCAGCGACCAAGCCAGTGCCATACCGGAGCGGTCGAAGCCCATCACGCCGATCCAGGCGGCGTAGACGAACAGTGCGGCAACGATGGAAGGAACACCGGACAGGATGTCGACCATGAAGGTGGTAATACGGCCGAGCCAGCCACCGCGGGAGTACTCCACCAGGTAAATAGCGGTGAAGATACCGATCGGGATAGCCACAATGGAGGCCAGCAGAGCCTGGATCAGGGTACCGACGATAGCGTGCAGCGCACCGCCGCCCTCCTGGTGGTACATCACGCCGAGCATGTCCTCGGTCCACCACTCCGCGCGGAGGGTAACCGGCAGGCCCTTGCTCAGCAGGGTCCACAGAACCCACACCAGCGGAACCATGGCCAGCGCCATAGCAATGTAGACAACCACGGTTGCGACCGTGTTCGCGGTCTTGCGACCACCAGAGATATCAGTGAAGGCGGATTCGCCGTAGACCTTGCCAGAAGAAGGAGTTGCAGCGGAAGTCTTGTTAGTCATTTCTCTAGTCCTTTCGCTTACTTCTTGCTGACAATCGAGCGGGCAATCGCGTTAACCACGAAGGTCAACAGGAACAGCACCAGGCCGGCAGCGATGTAGGCGCCTGCCTTAGTCGGGTTGTTGAACTCCGGAGCTGCACGGGCGATTGCGGTAGCGAAGGTGGTGCCGCCATCGAAAAGCGAGAAGCGGAAGTCCGTGGACGGGCCAACCACCATGTACAGCGCCATGGTCTCACCCAGCGCACGGCCCAGGCCGAGCATCGCGCCGGAGATGTAGCCGGACATACCGAAAGGCAGCACGGTCATGCGAACAACTTCCCAGCGGGTAGCACCCAGGGCCAAAGCAGCCTCGATGTGGCCCTTCGGGGTCTGGACGAAAATCTCACGGGTGGTTGCGGCGATAATCGGCAGAATCATCACTGCCAGCACGATGCCACCGGTGAACATGTTGCGCGCAGACTCCAGCGACGGGGAGTTGGCGTAGGTAGTAAACAGGAAGAAGTTGCCGCCCCAGGAGTGGATCCACTCGTAGAAGCTACCCAGTACCGGGCCGAGCGCCATCCAGCCCCACAGGCCGTAAACAATCGACGGCACAGCCGCCAGCATGTCGACCAGGTAGCCCATCGGCTTAACCAGGCGCTTCGGTGCGTAGTTGGACAAGAAGATAGCCACGCCCAGTGCCACCGGCATAGCGATGATCAGCGCGACAAGCGACATGGTGACCGTTGCTGCGAACAGCGACGGAATACCGAAGTACATGTTTTCTACGTCGGTGGTGTTCCAGTCACCGGAGTAGGTAAAGAAGCCCAGGTAGCCCTCGGCGTTGCGGTTCAGCGCCGGAACGGCACGAATCACCAGGAAGAGACCAATCGCCGCAATGAATACGGTGATAAGAGCTGCAGAAGCAGTCGACAGAATCGAGAAGACACGGTCGCCCGGGCGAGTCACGCCCTTTTCGATGACCTTCTCCTCTGGCTCGGTCGCAGTCGGCGTGGTGACGGTCTGCACCGATGCCTCGCGGCCGTCGTCTAGCTTGCTTTCTGAGCCTGCGGTCGAATTATGTTGAGCCATGTGGCGTAATCCTTCAACTTTTAGGATTCAAGATTTTGATCACAATGCCACCTTTAACGTGGCAGCGCCCCCGAAAAGTCCTCACGAACCTTCGGGGGCAGAGTTTTATGGCCGTGGCCAGTGCTTATTCGCTGACCTCGATGGCGTTGACCGCATCAACGAGGCGGTCGTAGTGAGCACCGGTGACCGGGATGTGGCCAGCCTCTTCGAGGCCCTCATCCTGGAATGCCAGAGCGGTCATCAGGAAGTCCTTGACCATGTTGCCTTCCTCAGCGGTGTAGCCAGCGGAGCAGACAATCTCGTAAGCGGTCAGGATCATCGGGTAAGCACCCTCGTCCTCGGAGGAGAACAGAGCCTCGGAGTTAACGACCATGTCGTTGCCCTCGTTCTCGAACTCCAGGTTCTCCAGAGCAGCGCCGACGGTCTCGTTGTTCAGCTCGGTCGGGCCAGCACCGAAGTCGATGTTGGCAACGCCCAGGCCGGACTGAGCAGCGTGTGCGTGCTCAACGTAGGTGATAGCGCCGTTGGTGCCGCTGACCAGGTTGGTCACGCCGGAGGAACCGTCAGCACCCTGACCAACTGCGGTCGGGAAGTTCTTGCCCTCGGTGTCCCAGTTGTCGGTTGCGGAGCCCAGGAACTTCTGGAAGTTCTCGGAGGTGCCGGACTCATCAGCGCGGTAGACGGTGGTGATCTGCTCGTCCGGCAGGTCAACGCCCTCGTTCTCAGCAGCGATAGCGTCGTCGTTCCACTCGGTGATGTCGCCCTTGAAGATAGCGGCAACGGTGTCGACGGACAGGTTCAGCTCGTCAACGCCTTCCAGGTTGTAGGCGATTGCGATTGGGCCAATGACGAACGGCAGGTGCCATGCATCGTTGCCATTGCAGCGGTCCTTGGCAGCCTCAACCTGCTGCTCCTCCAGCGGGGAGTCAGAACCAGCGAAGGTGACCTGACCAGCAACGAACTGCTCACGGCCAGCGCCGGAACCAGAAGCGTTGTATGCCAGAGTAGCCTCGCCACCGGTGACTTCCTGGTACTTCGCAGAGAAGTAGTCCATTGCGTTCTGCTGGGAGGATGCACCCTCGGCGACCAGCTCACCAGCGGTGCCGGACAGGGTGTAGCCGCCCGGCAGCTCAACGCCAGCAGCGTTGTCGTCGCCGTCGCCACCGTTGCCATTGTCGTCGTTGCCACAAGCAACCAGTGCGGTCGAGGATGCAGCCAGCACGCCGAAGACTGCGGCGGTGCGCTTGAAGTTGCGAATCACGAGAAACCTTTCCAAAGGGAGTCGATTGTCCGAGGAAATCGCCGTGCCTTCGCCGCGTGCAGCCCACCAAAGTGCTTCCATTGGGCCGCCCGGCAATCAGGCGCGATTAACTCACGATGACTAAAGCTAACCGGCCCGGGTTACCAGAAAGGGGGATCTAGGTGAACTGTAAGTGAACTCGCCGTGAGACTGGTCACTTTAAGCCCACACGCAGTGTTCCTCCGCCACATAAAAGCCCAACTTCTCATACGCCTTCACCGCCGGTTCATTATCGGCCTCGACGTACAAAATTACGCGCTCAGCGCCCTTTTCCACCATGCGCGCAAGGCCAATACGTAGCAAAGGATCGCCTAGGCCACGTCCGCGATAGTCCTTCGCCAGGCCCACCACATAGACCTCACCAAAACCAGGCGTTTCTTCTGTATGCCACTTCGTCCAGTGGAATCCCGCTAACTTCTCCCCCGAATCCCACAAAAACAAAACATCCTCAGGGTCGAACCACTCGGCTTCCATACCCCTGTGCAGCCTGTCCAAATCCCAGCCGCCTTGCTCCGGGTGCCAGGAAAAGGCCTCGTTATTGGCCTGAAGCCACTGCTTTTCAACGTCCTCCCGGCCCATCTGCTCCACCGCCTGGGAGTAGTTCAAGGGGGAAAGGGGGACATCGTTAAGCGTTGCAGCGTCCTTGAGGTCTGCACCGTCGATAGCCATGACCAACAGCTTGCGAGTGACCTTCAAGCCCTCTTTCTTGGCCAAAGCCTGCGCGCCCGGCAGGTTGCCATGCGCCCACGCCTGCAGGCCATCCACGTCGATGCTTTGATAAAGCTTGCGGCCAATGCCTTGACGACGCTTATCGGGCACCACGAATAGCTCCACATTGTCACCGTTGAGCGCTGCCACACCGACGATGTTGTCGTCCTCGCGCGCTAAATAATGGACGTGCTTTAAGCGCTCATCGCGCAGGCCATTGAGGAATTCCTCCGACAGCGGCGCAATGCCGTCAGCCTTCTCCGTTTCTGCTGCTAATGCCTCTACTTGGTCAGCTAATTCAGCGTTCAGTTCTTCAGTCGCGATGCTAATCATGAACCCCACCATAGTTACGGTAGAAATAGAGGGGTGGACGTTTTCAAAATTGATCGCCGCATCGTACATGTAGGCATCGCAGGCGCAGTTGTCGCTGGACTCTGGTTGGCAGACTCCAGCTTGGCGATGCACGCCGAACACAACGTCGCACAAACCGCCAAACACCACTCGCAGCTAGAAAACACGCCGGACGTCTATGTCGGCGGCCTGCCTGTGGCTGCGGCGATGTTTACCAAGGAAGTCCCTTTCTTAGAGGTGAAATCCCAGGACATCGAGGTTCCCGAGCTGGGCGTAGTCAACGCCTCGACCACCCTGCGCGATATCACCGTGACTCCGAACCAGGTCATCAGCGGCGACTTCGCCGGCGCGCCAGTATCGACCTACACGCGCGGCATCAACATCGACAGCATCGTGTTGGGCCGCCTGCTCGGCATTTCTGACCTGTCCATTTCCAACCCGGATGACATCTCCCCTTCCGGTGGTCCTTCCGCTGAGGCTGAACTCACGGGCACATTGCCTGGCGATGCCGATGAGTCCACCGTCAAAGTCACCCTGCGGTTGGACGGGCACATGTTCCACATGAAGCCCTTCGACACCGACGACGAGCGTCTCATCGAAGCCTTTTCCTTCTCCTTCGATACCCGCAAACTTCCGCTACCGGCTCAGGCCACCTACGTCCGCCTGCAAGGCGGCACCATCGCTTTTGAAACCCAGCAGCGCAACATCCGGCTAGAAAACGCGCAACTCTCCCCTCTCGAGATCCAAGGATCCGAAGCAGCCGCTATCGAAGAGGCCGAAAACAAAGCCGCCGACACCGAACGCCGCGTCGGCCGCTAACCCACCGCAACCTATGACCTGGGCTTTTGCAAAGTTATCCACAGGCTGGAAAATTTCCTCTAGCGAACCTTGACAACGTCCCTTTAGCGTTAGAGGCATGTCACAACTCGATGCACTTGCTCAAGCGTTTACCGCGCCTATGGAGACTCTCTCCGAGGTCGCGGCGCTGACTAATGCGCATCTACAAAACCTGGGATTCCCACGGAAATTCTCCCGCGAGCTCCTCACCCTCTCCGATATTTACTTCGGTGAGACCCCGTACACCCAGCTCCAAGCCAAATCCCGCAATACCCCACACGACCTCTCCACGCTGCAAGAGATTGAAAAGAAAGCTCGGCGGATTAAGAAGCACGTGGACCGCTACAAGTTCCGCATCGCCTGTGCTGATGTGCCAGCCAGCAAGATTGCCACTGTGGCCAAGCGGTTTATCGATCCGCCTAAGCCACCGGAAGACGGCACCGCTTTGACGCGCTCCAAGACCGACAAGTGGACCTACCGCCTCACCGGCGACTCAGAGTTGATTGCCCAGCTTCGCGATATGTTCCCCACCATCGAGTCCGTGAGAGAATTCTTGCGCAGCGGCAAAGTGCAAGGAACCGGTGTGACGACCCATGTGGTTATCAACTTGGATGAGCTAGACAAGATTGTGGACGGTCAGGGCGACGACATCGTGCTGCAAATGACCAATGGCGCCAAGATCACCGGCGCCCAGCTTGTGCAGCAGATGTTCACCGACCACGGCTACGCCACCCTCATCCACCCCGTCGAGGGCCCGGTCAATCTCTACCGCACCCAAAGAAGTGCAAGTTTCAAACAAAGAACCATGGCGAAAGCCGAAAACCCGGTCTGTCCGTGGATACATTGCCTCAAAGGTGCCGATGAATGCCAAGTTCACCACATAGTGGCCTGGAAATACGGCGGCGAAACCAACGCATCAAATTTAACCACCGCGTGTGACCATCACAATGGAAGAAACGATGATGGCAACGAACGAAGAAACGGCAAACTCTTAAGAATCAGAGGCAAAGTCGAATGGGTCCCACCGTGGGCCTACTGAAGTAGGCCCACGTATTACTAGGAACTCCTAGTACATGCCACAAGGAAACCCCTCAAGACACACAGCAGCCGCCAGCCCGTTACGGGTGGCGGCTAGGGGTGGTTTTAGCTCATGCGAATCAGGTCGCGCAGAATCTGCCGAGCAGAGCGCTTGTGCGGCGGGCTCGGATCCTGAGGGGCGAAGACTTCGATGGCATCGCGAACCGTGCGCAGCGTGATCTTTTCGAACTCGCCCTCGGATTCGCCATCGGCTTGGAAGCGATGCGGCTCCGGGCACTCGAGAATGACTTCCTGAGCGTCGTCGAATTGAATCGTGCGCGCCTTGGTCACCTTGTTCAGCCAGCGGCGGCGGTCCGCGCCCATCAGGTGCAGCATGCCCACCAGGCCATGGATGCCGGTCAAATCCGACAGACCAAACAGGCCGAGTCCCTCGTCGAAGGAGTTGCGCGGATTCGTCACGACTGGCAACGGTCCTAAGAAAGTCCACGGATTGGTATTCGACGCCAGCATCAGCGGTGCCTCAGAGACCTCCAGAGTGCTGCCGTCCTTCGCAGTCGCGTGAACGTTAATCCGCGGCGGCTTGCGACGTGCACGCAGGTACGCGCGCACACTCACGCTCAAATAACGCAACGGGGTCGCCGAAAAGCCATTCTCACGGGCGCGGTCGACCCGCGACAAGACATCGGCATCCAGCCCGAAGCCAGCGTTAACTGCAAACCAGCGGTCGTTCCAGGTGCCGAGGTAAATGCGGCGTCGTGAATCATGCTCCAGCATGCGCGCCAGCACGTGCGTTGCTTCCAGCGGAGTCGGCGGAAAGCCCAGCGCACGGGCAAACACATTCGCCGAACCAGTCGGAATCACAGCCAGCGCTGGCAAATTATCAGGCAAGTCCTTGCCGGGTTCAACCTTGCCCAGCAAACCATTGACGACCTCATTGACGGTGCCGTCACCACCCACAGCGATGATCGCGTCATAGTCATCGCGCGTTAAGCCCTTGACGATGTCCTCGGCATGCCCGGGGTAGTGGGTGAACCGGCTGAACATCGTCAGGCCTTCGACCTCGCGCAACGACGGCAGCACCTGTCGGAACAAAGCCTCGTTCTGGCTGGTGGAGTTAGGGTTGCAAATCATCAATACGTGCACGCTTTTACACCCTACCTGGGTCGCCGACTAGGCTGGTGCGTATGTCTGACAAACTTAACGGAAACGATGCTGTAAACCAGGCCGCTGAGGCGTGGAAGGACGCCGCTTCCCGCAACATCCCGGCCGTGGAGCTGGGCGAGGTCCCAGTCCCCGACGACACTGCAAACCTCCGCCAGGGGCCATCGCTTAACGATGCCCTCCTGGCCCTCCTCCCGCTCGTCGGCGTCTGGGAAGGCCAAGGCCAGGCCTATGACACCGACGGCAACGAGTACGCCTTTGGCCAGCAGCTGGTCATCGCCCACGACGGCGAGGAGTACCTGACCTTTAGCTCGCGTACCTGGAAACTCAACGAGGACGGCAAGGCCGAAGGCGCCGACGTCCGCGAGACCGGTTTCTGGCGCATTTCCGCCAAGGACGAAATTGAGATGACCTATACTTCGTCGACCGGCATCGTGGAGATCTTCTACGGCGAGCCTTTCAACGAGCGCGCATGGCAGCTCGAGTCTGCCTCCACCATGGTCACCGAGACCGGCCCGAAGAACCTGGGCCCGGGCAAGCGCATGTACGGTCTGATGCCGAACAACAACCTCGGCTGGGTCGACGAGCGCATGGTCGATGGCGAGATGCGCCCTTACATGTCCGCAGAACTGACCCGCATCGCGGGCTAGCGCGACAACGCTGCTGCAAAGAGGTCCTGGATTTCCTTCGCGTTATCCGGGGCCTTAAATTTTTTGCCATCCAGGCTGGTCACCCGCGCCGCCACGCGCACCGAGGACACCAGCCACACCGAATCAGCGGACTTGAGGTCGTCAACGGTCATTTCCTTCGCCTTGCAGCGATAGCCCTGCTCCTGGGCGTAGTCGAAGACCGCCGCCTGCGTCGTACCCGGCAAAATGCCCGGGCCCGCCGGCGTGCGCAGCTTCTTGCCCTTCACGCTAATCACGGTCGAGGTCGCGCCCTCGAGCACCAGGCCGCTGTCGCCGTCGGTGAAGATGACATCCTCGCAGCCCTTCTCGCGCGCCAGGCGCAGCGTGGCCATCGTCGCGGCGTAGTTCAGCGTCTTCGCCGGCAACTCCTCAGCCACCTGCCACAACCTAGGCGTCGTCATCACGGACACGCCCTTCTTGCGCTGCTCCAACACCTTCGGCGCAATCGGTTGCACAACCACCCACGCCGTCGGATGCCCCGTCGAGGCGCGCCCGCGTGTGTACGTCCAGGTGCACTTGGCCTCCACGTCGTCGTCACCGCGGCAGAAATCCGCAATGGCCAGGCGCGTGGCCTCTTCCCACTTCTCCAGCGGCGGTTCTGGCAGGTCCATCGCCTTCGCCGAGTCACGGAATCGCTTGCCGTGGCGTTCCAAGTTGGCGGCCTTTCCACCGCGTACCAAGAGGGATTCGAAGACGCCATCGCCACGCGTGACGCCGGCATCGTCCCAATAGATCAACGGCAAGGTGGGCATATGCTTGCGAACCGAACCCCCATACGGCTCGACAACGTAAATGACCGGCTCTTTTGCAGGATGCACATCCATATTTTTCATTATGCCCTACCATCGGGACTGTGAGTTACAAATCGCCGCTTTTGGACCGGGCTGGTGCCGCAGAGCACCAAGCCGAGACCACTATCGATGCCGCCGGAGTCGCCTGGCACTACGGCAATCCGCTGACCGAACAGCGCGCCGTGGAAGAAGGCGTGGCCATCGTCGACCGCTCCCAGCGCCGCGTGCTCAAAGTCACCGGCGAGGAAGCCGCAGGTTTTTTAAATAACCTGCTGTCGCAAAAGCTTGACGATGCCCCCGGGGGCTTCGCCGCCAGCACCCTCGACCTTGACATCCAAGGCCACATCCTGCACCAGGCCGATGTTGTGCGCACCGAGGATGCTTTCTACCTCGACGTGCCTGCCGCGCAGTTCGATTCCCTCAACGACTTTTTGCAGAAGATGATCTTCTGGTCGAAGGTGACTGTCGAGGAGGCCGACCTGGCCATCGTCACGCTGCTCGGCGACAAGGACCTGCCTGTCGACGCCGTCTTTCGCCGCGAGATGACCTGGCCGGGGGTTCGCAGGGTGGACTTAGGGTTTCCGCGCGAGGAGTTGGCTGCGGGCATCGAGAAGCTGGAAGAAGCCGGGGGCACCCTGGTGGGACTGATGGCATACACGGCCGAGCGCGTACGCGCCCGGGAGCCGGAGCTGGCTGCCGACCTGGATAACAAGGCCATCCCGCACGAGGTGCCGCACTGGATTGGCCGCGGGGACAATCCGGGCCATGTGCACTTAAACAAGGGGTGCTACCGCGGGCAGGAAACTGTGGCGCGTGTGGAGAACCTGGGCCGCTCGCCGCGCCTGCTGGTGCAGCTGCACATCGATGGCTCCGCGCCGACCCTGCCTGAGTTGGGCGCGGACATCATGTTCAACGGTCGCCGGGTGGGCCGGATGGGCACGCTTGTCGA
This sequence comes from Corynebacterium camporealensis, assembly GCF_000980815.1. Classification (NCBI taxonomy): domain Bacteria; kingdom Bacillati; phylum Actinomycetota; class Actinomycetes; order Mycobacteriales; family Corynebacteriaceae; genus Corynebacterium; species Corynebacterium camporealensis. The sequence goes on from NZ_CP011311.1 coordinate 2,033,407, forward strand.
TGACTGCGACTTCGGCCCCATCGCCCTCGGCCTGGTGAAGCGCTCCGCCCTCGATGTCGGCGATCTGCGGATCGGTGATGCTTCCGCGGCGGTCGACCCGGAGTCCATCCCTACAGATGAGGGGCCGAAGGCGGGACGCGTTGCGGTCGATAAGCTGCGCGGACGCTAGCTTTTCAGGGCCAGTGCGGAATTTTTTCGTCACACACGCTATTGTGTCTTACAGGAAGATTTACAGATACAAAAGCCGATGGGGCACCCAAGAATCCCTGGGATGCCCTACTCACCTCAAGGGGGTCATGCACAATGGGACGCGGACGCGCAAAGGCAAAGCAGACCAAAGTTGCACGCCAGCTGAAATACAACTCGCCGGAAATGGACCTGGATTCGCTGCAGCGCGAGCTTGCAGCCCAGCAGAATTCTTCGGATGACCATGAGGACGACCCATACGCCGACTATGTCGACGAGTGGGACGAGGAGGACGATACCGACTCTGCGCGTTAATATCGCCTCTTGAAAAAGGACCCGGGGTTGCCCTCGGGTCCTTTTTGGTGCCTAAAAGTTGGAGTGCTCGCCTTCCATGACGACGCGCTGGTCGCCTTCTTCGACGCGGCCCAGCTCCCACGCATCCACGTGGCGGGCGGTCAGCATGGCGAGAACGCGCTCGCTGTCTTCCGGCGCGACAACGGCAATCATGCCCACGCCCATGTTGAAGGTCTTTTCCATCTCTTCCAACGAGACCTTGCCGACCGAGGAGATGGTCTTGAAAATCGGACCCGGGGTCCAGGTCGAGCGGTTCACCTTCGCCGACAGGCCTTCCGGAATGACGCGCTCGAGGTTGCCCGCGAGGCCACCACCGGTGACGTGGCAGAAGGTCGAGACGTTGCACTCGGCGGTCAGCGCGAGGCAGTCCTTGGCGTAGATGCGGGTTGGCTCCAGCAGCTCCTCGCCTAAGGTGCGACCGAATTCCTCGGTGTAGCCGTCGAGAGGCAGGCCGGCCTGCTCCAGCAGGACGTAGCGAGCCAGGGAGTAGCCATTGGAGTGTAGACCCGACGAGCCCATGGCGATCAGCACGTCGCCGTCGCGGACCTTATCCGGACCGAGAATGCTATCGGCCTCAACGACACCGACGGCGGTGGCGGAGACGTCGTACTCGTCCTCGCCCATGACGCCGGGGTGCTCGGCGGTCTCGCCGCCCAGCAGTGCAGCGCCTGCCTGGACGCAGCCTTCAGCGATGCCCTTGACGATTTCCGCGACCTTCTCCGGCACTACCTTGCCAACAGCCACATAGTCCTGCAGGAAGAGCGGCTCCGCACCGCAGACGACCAGGTCGTCAACACACATAGCGACCAGGTCGATGCCGATGGTGTCGTGCTTGTCCATCGCCTGCGCCACAGCCAGCTTGGTACCCACGCCATCGGAGCCTGCAGCCAGGACGGGCTCTTTGTACTCGCCCAGCTTGAATAGGCCGGCAAAGCCGCCGAGGCCGCCCATGACCTCCGGGCGGGTGGCGCGCTTGGCGTGCGGGGCAAACAGGCTGACGGCGCGGTCGCCTTCTTCGATGCTGACACCTGCAGCAGCGTACGTATTCTCACTCATGGTGTATCAGTTCCTTTGAAAAGTTCTTAGTTGCCCTGCAGCGTGCGCACGGCCTCAGCGTTTGGATTACCGGCAGGCAGACCCAGCGGGTAGTGGCCGTCGAAGCAGGCAGCGCACAGCTCGTTGCGCGGCTGCTCGGTGGCAGAGACCATCTCCTCGACGGACACGAAGCCCAGTGAGTCAGCGCCAATGGCATCGCAGATGGTCTGGCAGACGACCTCGGGGTCATCGGAAGGATTAGCGTTCGCAATCAACTCACCTGGCGAGGCGAAGTCGATGCCGTAGAAGCAAGGCCAGCGCACTGGCGGCGACGCGATGCGCACGTGCACCTCGGCAGCACCGGCCTCGCGCAGCATGCGAATCAACGCGCGCTGGGTGTTACCGCGCACAATCGAATCATCCACGACGACAAGCTTCTTGCCCTCGATGACTTCACGCAGCGGGTTGAGCTTCAAACGGATACCCAGCTGGCGCAGCGTCTGCGTCGGCTGAATAAACGTACGGCCCACATAGGCGTTTTTCACCAAACCGTGGGCAAAGGTAATGCCAGATTCACGCGCATAGCCCACCGCAGCCGGGTTGCCGGATTCCGGCACCGGGATGACCAGGTCGGCGTCCTCGGCCGGGTACTGGCGCGCCAGGCGGCGACCAATCTCCACGCGGGTCGCATTCACAGAGCGGCCCTTGATTTCAGTGTCGGGACGGGCCAGGTAGACGTACTCGAAGACGCAACCATGGCGGACGGTCTCGGCGAAGCGCTCAGAGCGGATGCCGGCGGCATCGATAGCTACGAGCTCACCGGGTTCAATCTCGCGGATAAACTGCGCGCCGACGATATCCAGCGCACAGGTCTCCGAGGCCACGACCCAGCCCTGCGGCAAACGGCCCAGGCACAGCGGACGCACGCCGTGCGGGTCACGCGCGGCGTACAGCGTCTTGCCATCAGTAAAGGTCAAACAAAAAGCGCCCTTCACACGCGGCAGGAACTCCAACGCGGAGTCGAAGACGGTCTTGTCTTCGGAGACTCCATCGGCAAGCAGGGTGGACATGCACATCGAGTCAGAGACATGCTCCTCGTGCGGCTTAATCAGCCCGCGGTCGATGGCCTCCTGACGCAACTCCAGGTAATTCACCAGGTTGCCGTTATGGCCCAAGGCGATGTCCACGCCGGTGGCGGAGGTACCGAACATCGGCTGCACGTTGGACCACTCTTTGCCGCCCGCAGTGGAATAGCGGGTATGTCCTACGGCGACGTTGCCCTGCAGCGAGCCCAAAATCGACTCGTCGAAGATGTTGGATACCAGGCCCATGTCTTTGAAGACCACGATGCGATCATCGTCGCCAACTGCGATGCCCGCGGCTTCCTGTCCGCGGTGCTGCAGTGCGAAAAGGCCGAAGTAGGTCAGTTTGGAGACTTCCTCCCCGGGAGCCCATACGCCGAATACGCCGCATTCTTCCCGTGGCTCGGTCTCATTCTGGTCGTCGAGGTTAGTGAAAGCTACCACGCACTACATCCTAGTCGTTTACAGAAGGGGAAACTAACGGAATGATGGGGATCCAGTCGGATACTTCGGCGGCGCGGGAGCCGGAGGCATCGATAAGCGGTGCTGCCTCGGCCCAACTTTTGTGCCCGGTGGCCAGCTGCAACCAGGTCAGCGGGTCCATTTCCACCACATTCGGTGGGGTGCCGCGGGTATGGCGCGGGCCCTCGATGCACTGCACGGCAACAAATGGGGGTACTCGCAGCTCCACAGAATGGCCAGGCGCGTCGGCCTCTAAGGTGCGGGCGGTGCGGCGGACGGCATCGGCAAGCAGGGCACGACCAGGCTTTTCGATGCCCACAGGGTCAGCAATCCAGTCCGCAATCGCCATCACTGCCGCGCGGGTTTGCGCAGGATCTACACGTTTTTTCATACTCACCATTTTATCGGCTGCTAGTTTGTAACCCATGGCTGATGCATCCAACCCCAAGTCCCCCTCTGTCACGCTGCGCTTTATGGCCTCGCCGACTGACCAAACCCTGGCTGGTGCCCAGGGCATCGGCGGCGGCCGCGTCCTGGAATGGATCGATAAGGCAGCGTATGCGTGCGCTGTGCAGTGGTCCGGCCAGTACTGCGTGACCGCGTACGTGGGCCACATTCACTTCACTCGTCCGATTCCGTCGGGGCACATCGTGGAGGTGCGCTCGCGCATCGCGATGACCGGGCGTTCCTCGATGCACATCGTCAACGAGGTGCTTTCTGCCGACCCGCGCGAGGGTATTTTTACCCGCGCGTGTGACTGCCTGGTGGTCTTCGTGGCCAAGGACGCTGTCACCGGTATGGCTACCCCGGTGCCGCCTTTCCACCCGGAGACCGACGAGCAGCTGCGCGTTGAGGAAGCCGCGAAGTCGCGCGTGCAACTGCGCAAGGCCATTGAAGCGGAGATGGAAAAGCAAACCTACGACGGGCCTTCCGATGCCCCGCGCATGGTCAACCGCTTCCTCGCCAAGCCAACCGATGTGAACTGGGGCGGCAACGTCCACGGCGGCACCGCGATGGAGTGGATCGACGAGGCCGGTACGGCGTGCACAATGGAGTGGTCCGGCGAGCATACGGTTGCGATTTACGCCGGTGGTATTCGTTTTTATAAGCCGATTTCCATTGGCGATCTGATTGAGGTCGACGCGCGCATGATGCGCACCGACCGTCGCTCGATGCAGATGTCGGTGCACGTGCGTTCCGGCAACCCGCGCGGGGGCCGTGAAAACCTGCAAAACGCTATCCACGCCACGATTACCTATATCGGCATGGATAACGATTGGCAGCCCACCGCCGCACGCCAGTTCACCCCGCGCACGGAGGAGGATGTTCGCCTGGCCGAGCACGCTAACGTGCTGCGCGAGCTACGCGGCCAGTACTCGCCGAAGCCACTGGTGGTGGCGCCCACCAACCAACACATCGACTAGGTCGATGTGCCGCGGGTTGGTTCGCTGACTAGTCAGCGACCGTGACCCGGACGTGGAGTTTCTCCGGCTTCTTGGCCGAGCGGAGCTCTAGTCCATCGGCGGCGTAGATGGCCGCCTTGGCCGGCAAGATGACCGGCTTGTAGAAGTCCGCATCGATGCGGCACGACGCCGGGATGCGGCCTTCGGCGAAGGCGAGAATGCGCGCGAGCGAGTACATGCCGTGCGCAATGGTATTGGGGAACCCAAACGCCTTCGCGCCCACCTTGGAGACGTGGATGGGGTTTTTGTCGCCGGAGGCTTGGGCGTATTCCTGAACATCGGCAGGTGCAAAGCGCAGCTGGGCTACGGCGGTGCCGGGGTCCTCGGCGGGGCTGCCGGTAATGCGGCAGGAATCTTCGCCGCGGGTGCGCACGGAGACTGGGGTGCCCTTGCTAAACGATGCCCCCACCGACAAAAAGCTCGACACCTGCTCCCACACGACTTCTTCGCCGACGCGCAGACGCGAAATCATATCGATGACCAAGCCCTTGCGGTGCGGGCGAAGGTTTTCGGCGTGGGTTTCGAGGGTGAATTCTTCATCGATAAGCGCAGGCCTGTGTTGGCGGATGGAATTAGAAAGATGGACTGCGCCCATTGCGGGGAAAGGAAATCCCGGGGCATCCATCACCTTGATGGCCAGCGGAAACGCCAGCACAAAGAGGTAAGACACCGGCAGTTCGTTGGCTAGACGGAGTCCGGTGGCGGTGGTGTAGGCGGCAAGGTGGTTCGGGTCGACGCGCAGGCCGGTCACGCGGAAACCGTGGACCGGGTCGTCGACTTTGTCGGGCTTGCCACCCGGGCGCACGGCCTTGAGGGCCTGAGCGCGGTAGAGCTGACCCAGCTCCGGAATTGCATCGAGTTCAGTAAAAGTGGTCATTTAAGCTCCCATCACGTTCTGGCCGCACACGCGCACGGTGTTGCCCGTGACGCTGCGGGAGGCGGCGGAGGCGAAGTAGGCGACGGTCTCGGCGACATCGATAGGCAAACCGCCCTGCTGCAGGGAGTTCAGGCGACGGCCGACCTCGCGCGGGCCGGTGGGCATCGCGGCGGTCATGTCGGTTTCGATAAAGCCCGGGGCGACGGCGTTGATGGTGGAGTTGCGCTCAGCCAAAGGTTTGCGCAGGGAGTCGACCAAGCCAATGATGCCGGCCTTGGTGGTGGCGTAGTTGGTCTGGCCACGGTTGCCGGAAATGCCCGCCATGGAGGACACACCGATGACGGAGGCGCCCTCGGCTAGCACGTCGCGCTCCAGTAGCTCGGATGTAATGGTGACCGGCGCCTGCAGGTTCACGCCGAGCACCTGGTCCCACTGCCCTTCGTTCATGTTGACCAACAGCTTGTCGCGGGTAATACCGGCGTTGTGGACGATGACGTCGATCTTGCGGCCGTAGCGCTCCTCGGCGTGCTCGGCCAGACGCTGCGCGGCATCCGGAGAGGTCACATCGAGCGGCAGCGCGGTGCCTTTGACCTTGTTGGCTACTTCGCTCAGCGGCCCACTCGCCGGCGAGATGTCGACGCAGATGACGTCCGCACCATCGCGGGCGAGCACCTCGGCAATAACGGCACCGATGCCGCGTGCGGCGCCGGTGACGACGGCGAGACGGTTGGCCAAGGGGGCATCGTTAAGCGCGGCGGCACCGCTGCCCACCCTAACGACCTGGCCATCAACGAAGGCGGACTTGCCAGAGAGGAAGAAGCGGACGGTGGACTCGAGGTCCGCAACCTGCGCATCCGGGGCGGCGTAGACCAGGTTCACGGTGCCGCCCTTGCGCATCTCCTTAGCCAAGGAGCGGGTAAAGCCCTCCAGCGCGCGGGCGGCGATGCTCGCCTGCACGCCCGAAGCCTGCTCCGGGGTGGTGCCAATAACCAGCAGGCGCGAGCTGGACCCGAGCTTTTTAATCTGCGGGTGGAAGAAGTCATAAAGCTCGCGCAGCTGCGCCGGGGACTCGATGCCGGTGGCATCAAAGACGGCCGCGGAACGCTGTGAATCCGCGCTCGCCTCCAGGAGCTGATAGTCGATCTGCAGGGCCTCGCGCAGGCCGTCTGACAAACGACCCGAACCCCCAATCACGACCGGTCCGGCTAGTGGCGGTTCGCCTTCTTGATAGCGACGCAGCGGTGCGCCCTGTGGGATACCAACCTTGCCCGCGAAGCGGGAGTTAATCAGCGTTTCTGCAAGTGAGGCATTCCTCATGTTTTCTCCTTCTTTCGCGTGAACATTCGCGAGATTCGATATTTTAGGTGACATTGCTTACAGTACAGGTTAAGCTATGTGGTGCAACACACGAATGGCAATTCGTTAAAAATTTTACCCCGAAGGAGCCGGACATGACTAACACCTCCCGAGTCGCCGTACTCGGCGGCAACCGCATCCCCTTTGCCCGCTCGAATAAGCAGTACTCCAAGGCCTCGAACCAGGACATGCTCACCGCAGCTATCGATGGCCTGGTCGCCCGCTACGGCCTGCAGGACGAGCGCCTGGACCTTGTCGCCGCGGGTGCGGTGCTCAAGCACTCCCGCGACTTCAACCTCACCCGCGAGTGCGTGCTGGGCTCAGCACTAAGCTCTAACACCCCCGCGCTCGACGTGCAGCAGGCCTGCGGTACCTCACTTGCCGCCGCGGTCGCCGTTTCCGATGCGATTGCCCAGGGCCGCATCGACTCCGGCCTGGCCGGCGGCACGGACACTGCGTCCGATGCCCCACTGGCGCTCAATGACCAGATGCGCCGCACCCTGCTGGATTTAACCCGCGCGAAGACCGTCGGCCAGCGCGCCCGCCTGGTCGGTTCCCTGCGCCCGGACCAGCTGGTTCCGGAACAACCCCAGAACGCGGAGCCGCGCACTGGCTTATCGATGGGCGAGCACGCCGCCATTACCGCCCGCCAGTTCGGCATTACCCGCGAGGCGCAGGACGAACTCGCTGTGGCCTCCCACCACCGCCTGCACGAGGCGTGGGAGTCCGGGTTCTTCGACGACCTGGTGACCTCGTATCTGGGCGTGCAGAGGGATACGAACCTGCGGCCGGATACGGACATCGATAAGCTGGCCAAGCTCAAGCCAGTCTTTGGCAAGCGCGATGCCGACCAGCACGGTGCGCAGGCCACCATGACCGCGGGCAATTCGACCCCGCTGACCGATGGTGCCTCCGTGGCGCTGCTGGGCAATGAAGACTTTGCTCAGCGTCACAACCTCGAGCCACTGGCCTACCTGGTCGATACCGAGACCGCCGCAGTCGATTTCGTGCACGGTGGCGAGGGCCTGCTCATGGCCCCAACGCATGCCGTACCGCGCCTGCTGGAGCGCAACAACCTCACTCTGCAGGACTTCGATTACTACGAAATCCACGAAGCTTTCGCCTCCCAGGTATTGGCCACGTTGAGCGCCTGGGAAGACGACACCTACTGCCGCGACGTGCTTGGCCTGGACGGTGCGCTGGGTTCCATCGACCGCGACAAGCTGAATGTCACCGGCTCCTCGCTGGCTGCTGGCCACCCGTTCGCCGCCACCGGTACTCGCATCCTGGCCACCGCAGCGAAGCAGCTCAAGGAAGCTGGCGGCGGACGCACTCTCATCTCCATTTGCGCTGCCGGCGGGCAGGGCATCACCGCAATCTTGGAACGCTAAACCACCCATAGGAAGGAATGAACCATGTTGCTCAATAAGAATAAGAAGGAAAACGAGTTCGCCCCTGGTGTGGACGGCCCTGACAACTCCACTCCTGCGGAGATTCGCCCGGACCATGCCAAGGCAGAGCCCAACAGCCCGGCGCGCCTGCCGATGAAGCCAGACCCGGCCATCGTGCCTGAGCTGCAGGCTCTCCTGGAAGGTGAGAACCCGGAGTTCCGCGCCCGAATGCGCGAGTTTGGTGAGAACCCTGACCTCTATCCGCGCTCGGATCTGCCGCTGGAGGAACAGCGCCGCCACACCATGGAAGGCGTGCGCGCGGTCGGAGAGGAAGGCTACTTCCTGGCTGGCTTCCGCGAGGAAAACGGCGGTTCCTCCAACCCGCGCGATGCGCTGACCACGCTGGAGGCGCTGGCGTCTATCAACGGTTCGCTGGCTATTAAGTCCGGCGTGCAGTGGGGCCTGTGGGGCGGCGCAGTGGACCAGCTGGGCACCGAGCGCCACTCCGAGTGGGCGCGCAAGGCAGCGAGCCTGGAGGTGCCGGGCTGCTTTGCGATGACCGAACACGGCCACGGCTCCGACGTCCAGTCCCTCGAGACCGTTGCGACCTACGACGTGGAGACCCAGGAATTCGTCATCGATACCCCGCGTGATTCCGCGGTGAAGAACTACATCGGTAACGCCGCTGCCGATGGTCGCGCAGCGGCCGTCTTCGCGCAGCTGGTCACTCCGGATTCCGATGGCCGCTCCAACGGCGTGCACTGCTTCATCGTCCCAATTCGCGACGAAGAGGGCAACGCCCTGCCAGGTATCACCATTGGCGACCACGGCCACAAGGGTGGCTTGGTCGGTGTGGATAACGGCACCCTTGCCTTCGACAAGGTCCGCATCCCACGTGAGAACCTGCTCAACCGCTTCGCGGATGTGGACGAGAAGGGCCACTACTCCTCGCCGATTAAGAGCAAGAACGCCCGCTTCTTCACCATGCTGGGCACCCTGATTCGCGGTCGCATCGCGGTCTCCGGTGCTGCGGGTGGTGCAACGCAGGCATCGCTGGATATTGCGGTGCGCTATGCCAACCGCCGTCGTCAGTTCCCGGGCGCTACTGGTCATGAAAAGAAGCTCATTGACTACCGCTCGCACCGTCGTCGCCTGCTCATCCCGCTGGCGCGCACCTACGCTCTCCAGCTGCTGCAGAACCAGATCCTGGACCGCTACCACGAGCAGGTGCAGCAGCAGAACAGCGGCGCATGGTCGGTGACCGAGCCGAACGAGGAGCAGAAGTTTGCTTCCCGCGAGATGGAGTCGCTGGCCGCAGCGATTAAGTCCGCGCAGACCGCGCATGCGAATAAGACCATTCAGGAGTGCCGCGAGGCCTGCGGCGGTGCTGGTTACATGAGCGAGAACCGCCTGACCACCTACCGCGCAGATGCTGACGTGTATGCCACCTTCGAAGGTGACAACACCGTGCTCATTCAGATGGTCGGTAAGAACCTGCTGACTGCGTATGGCCGCGATATGTCGGATATGTCCCCGTGGGATACGGTGCGCTACGTGGCTGAGACCGCCGGTGATGTCGTGCGTCGCCGCACGGGCTTCACCACCCGCCTGCAGGGCATTCGCGACCTGGTGACGGCGGAGGAGAATCACTCCCTGTTTGAGGCCAACTACCAAGCACAGCTTATCGATGACCGAGCCCAGTCCGTCCTCAAATCCTTAGTCCGCCGCGTCGCCCCGGCGCGCTCTGCGGACAAGGTGCAGGCCGCCGCCATCATGAACAAGGTCCAGGACCACCTGATTGCTGCTGGTTGGGCTCGCGTGGACACCCTGCTGGTCCAGGCCATGGTGGAGGCCGAGGAGAAGCTGGAAGAAGGCTCGCAGGCACGCAAGGTCTTTGAGCAGCTGCGCCACCTGTTTGTCTTTGACAGCATCGTCCAGCATGCAGGCTGGTACCAGGAGCACAACATGCTTCCGGCCAGCCGCGTGAAGGCAGCGCGTGCTGCGATTAATGACCTGGTCGACTCCCTGGCACCGTGGTCGGTCGTGCTGGTGGATGCCTTCGGCATTCCGGCAGAGGCCTCCAACGTGCCGATGCTCAACAGCTCGGGCGTGGACCCGAAGCGGGACTAGACCACAACCATCCAGATGGCCACGAGGTGCACCACCGCGGCCGCAATGGTCGCGGTGTGGAAGTGCTCGTGGTAGCCGTACCACCGAGCATTACGGCCCGGCCACTTCAGGCCGTAGACCACCGCACCGAGTGAGTAGATAACGCCGCCGGCAAACAGCAGCCACACCACGGCTGGGCCGGCGGCGTTCCATAGTGTCGGCAGCAGTGGCAGAATCAACCAGCCGAGTGCTAGGTAGACCACAACGTCGAGCCAGCGCGGGTGGTCAATCCACACCAGGTTCAAAATCACGCCCAGAATCGCACCGGCCCACGCGGTGCCCAGCATCCAGGCGGCCGTGGCGGGTTCAAGAACGATAAGGCACAGCGGCGTATAGGTCGAAGCGATAAAGACCGCGATGGTGGCATGGTCGGCACGCCGCCACCACTGCACTGCCCTCGCCGTTGGCCAGGGCCAGCGGTGATAGAGCGCAGAGACGCCAAATAGGCCCACCAGACCCACGCCATAGACAGTGACGCCGAGGGCTTGGGCCCAGGGCAGCGTCATCCAGGAATAGGTAATCAGCACCGTCGAGGCAATCACAGACAAAATCGCGGCGATGAGGTGTCCCCAGCCGCGCGTAACCGGGCGCGTGCCGCGGTCGGCGACCCAGATGGTGTGGGCAACCACACCCGGGGACTGAGAGCTCAGTTCCTCTTCTGCTGCTTTGGTTGCCTCTTCGCTATGGCGCATGCTTGGACCTTTCTCGAAGCTACGATGCCGTAAGTTTAGTTAGAGATCACAGCCGCTTCAAGGAAAAGATCACAAAAAGGCCGCAGCCCCTGGATAGGAACTGCGGCCTCAAGCGTCGTTTTTATTCGACGACGGAGTTGGCACCTACTGCGTGACCAAACAGGTCCGGCAGCGTGGTAGACCAGGCAGCAACCAGGTCAGTCAAGGCGATGTCTTCCTCGCCCAGTGTGAGGTTGCCGGAGTCGTTGGTCTCGCCAATCACGGCAGCCGGGATACCCAGCTCTGCTGCCCGAGCCAGCACGCCATCGATGCGGTCGGAAGTAGTGCCGACCAGCACGCGGGAAGCGGACTCGGAGAAAGCAGCCACGAAGGCATCCTCGTGGACGTTCTCCAGGTTGAGGTTCAAGCCCTTGCCGGTGCGCTTGACCATCTCGAAGGCAGCCACTGCGATGCCGCCTTCGGAGACGTCGTGCGCAGCAGTCAGCAGGTCATTGTCGGCGAAGAAGTCGGCCAGACGCTTCTCGTTGGCCAGGTCAACCTGCGGCGGCAAACCGGAAAGCATGTTGCCCTCCGAGCCGGCGAGCTGCTGCCAAATCGAGCCGCCGAATTCATCGCGGGTCTCGCCCAGAGCGATAACGACTTCTGGCTCGGTGCGCTTGCCCAGCTCGTGGCCATTAGCGCGGTGCACGTCATCCATTACGCCCAGCACACCGACGACCGGGGTCGGCAGAATCGGCTCTTCGCCGGTCTGGTTGTAGAAGGAGACGTTGCCGCCGGAAACTGGGATGCCGAGTTCGACGGCGCCATCGGCAAGCCCATGCACCGACTCGCGGAACTGCCACATGACGTCCGGATTCTCCGGGGAGCCATAGTTGAGGCAGTTGGTGATAGCGACCGGACGAGCGCCCGTCACCGCGACGTTGCGGTAGGCCTCAGCCAATGCGAGGCGTGCGCCCATGTTCGGATCCAGCTTGGTGTAGCGGCCAGAAGCATCGGCGGACACGGCCACGCCGCGGCCGGTTTCTTCGTCGATACGCAGCACGCCGGAGTCCGCGTGGTGGGACTGGACGGTGTTGCCGCGCACGTAGCGGTCGTACTGGTTGGTGATGAAATCGCGGGAGCACAGGGCAGGAGATGCGACGAGCTGCTTGAGGGCATCGCTAAGCGATGCTCGCTCCACACCATTGAATTCCTGCAGCTCATCTTGCCACTCCGGGCGGGCGTACGGGCGGTCGTAGACCGGGGCCTCATCAGCGATGGTGGCAGCCGGCGCATCCACGACGACCTCGCCCTGGTGGCGGATGATGAGGTGCTCGCCGGTGGTGACCTCGCCAATCTCGGCGCAGGTAACATCCCAGTGGGCACAGATTTCGCGGAACTTCTCGACGTTCTCCGGCGCCACGACAGCACACATGCGCTCCTGGGACTCAGAAGCCAGGATCTCGGCGGCGGTCATGTTCGCAGCACGCAGCGGGACGTTGTCGAGGTTAATTTCCATACCGCCATCGCCAGCTGCAGCCAGCTCGGAAGTAGCACAGGCCAGACCCGCGCCACCGAGGTCCTGAATACCGACAACCACACCGGCGTTGTAGAGGTCCAGGCAGCACTCGATGAGCACCTTCTCCGCGAACGGGTCGCCGACCTGCACGGCCGGGAGCTTGCGCTCAGCGCCGTCTTCGAAGGTGTCAGACGCCAGCACGGACACACCACCGATGCCGTCCAGGCCGGTGCGGGAACCGAAAAGCATGACCTTGTTGCCGGTACCGGAGGCAAAGGCCAGCTTGAGGTCATCGACCTTCAGCGTGCCCACGCACAGCGCGTTGACCAGCGGGTTACCGGCGTAGGACTCATCAAAGACGGTCTCACCACCAATGTTGGGCAGGCCCAGGGAGTTACCGTAGCCGCCAATGCCTTCGACGACGCCCGGCAGGACGCGCTTAGTGTCTGGGGCATCGGCTGCACCGAAGCGCAGCTGGTCCATCACAGCAATCGGGCGCGCACCCATGGCCATGATGTCGCGGACGATGCCGCCCACACCCGTCGCAGCGCCCTGATACGGCTCCACGTAGGAGGGGTGGTTGTGGGACTCCACGCGGAAGGTGACCGCATTGCCGTCTCCGATGTCGACCACGCCGGCGTTCTCGCCAATACCGGCCAGAATCTTCTCGCCCATTTCTTCGGTCATGGTCTCGCCGAAGTAGCGCAGGTGCGTCTTGGAGGACTTATACGAGCAGTGCTCGGACCACATCACCGAGTACATCGTCAGCTCTGCATCGGTCGGGCGACGGCCCAGGATGTCGCGGATGCGCTGGTACTCGTCGTCCTTCAAGCCCAGCTCGCGGAAGGGCTGATCCTGCTCAGGCGAGGTGCTCGCCTGCTCCACGGTGTCATTGTGCACAGTCATGATTAACCTTCTTCCTGCCTTAAGCCGCGGGCTGCGCGATGGCTTCGAGGGCGGACTTGAACAGACCCAAACCATCCAGGGAAGGGCCGGTGAGCATCTCGATGGCGTGCTCCGGGTGCGGCATCAAACCAACGACATTGCCGCGTTCATTGGTGATACCGGCAATAGAATTCAGCGAGCCGTTGTAGTTGTCCAGGTAGCGGAAGACGACCTGGCCTTCGCCTTCCAGGCGTGCCAGGGTTTCAGCAGAAGCCTGGAAACGGCCCTCACCGTGCTTGGACGGGATGAGGATGTGCTGACCTTGCTCGAACTGGTTGGTCCATGCGGTCTCAGCGTTCGCGACCTCCAGCACCGCATCGGTGCAGTGGAAGTGCAGGCCCTTGTTGCGGGTCAGGGCACCAGGCAGCAGGCCGGTTTCGGTGAGAATCTGGAAACCATTGCAAATGCCGAGAACCGGCATGCCCTTATCGGCTGCCTCAATGACGCTGCGCATCACGGGTGCCAGTGCAGAAATCGCACCGGAGCGCAGGTAGTCGCCGTAAGAAAAGCCGCCGGGGACCACAACGGCATCGACGCCGTGCAGGTCCGCATCCGCGTGCCACAGGTCCACGACCTGCGCACCAGCAGTACGCGCTGCGCGGGCCGCATCAACATCGTCCAGGGTGCCGGGGAAAGTGATTACTCCGATCTTGGCCGACACTTAGGCTTCCTTTCCGCTCTCAACGGAGACAACCTCGTAGTCCTCGATGACGGTGTTCGCCAGCAAAGTCGAAGCAACCTTGTCCAGGTCAGCGTCCGAAACGCTATCGTCGACTTCCAGCTCAAAGCGCTTGCCTTGGCGAACATCGCTCACACCGTTAACGCCGATGCGTCCCAGCGCGCGAACTACGGCCTGACCCTGCGGATCCAGGATTTCAGCCTTGGGCATGACATTGACAACAACACGAGTCATGAATTTTTGCCTTACTGTGTGGGGCTTAGTCTGCAGGGCACAGTTTAGCCCCGGATGGGCCAAACTCATACCTGCTTAAGACAGTAGTTCACCCCCCGCCGATGACCACAGCCTAAACAGCACATGAACTTTCGACGACACCCCGCGACAGCCCTCGCGCGATGCACTAGAACTTATCGTCGTACCCCTCATCTCTCATCCAAGGACTGTCATGCATTCTCGTCGCATCGGCGCGGTCGTGCTCGCCGCTACCCTTAGTGCCGCAACTCTCCAGCCCGCTTACGCTGCCCCGGATGGCAGCAACGTCGTCCTCAACGAGGTCTACGGCGGTGGCGGTAACTCCGGCGCTACGCTCACCCACGACTTCATCGAACTGTTCAACCCCACCGACAACGACATCGATCTCACCGGCTGGTCTGTCGAGTACTTCTCCGGCTCCGGCAACTCCGGCGGCACCGCGCAGCTATCCGGCACCATCCCGGCCGGCGGCTACTTCCTCATCCAGGCCGCCCAGGGCAACGGCGGCGATACTGCCCTGCCCACCCCTGATGCCACCTCCACCCTGGCCATGTCCGGCACCCGGGGCTCGGTGCAGCTTTACGATGCCTCCTCCAACCCCGTCGACCTCGTCGGCTTCGGCAACGCAGAACTCTACGAAACCAACCCGGCACCTGCACCCAGCAACACCACCTCGGTCACCCGCACCGACGGCGTCGACACCGACGACAACTCCGCCGACTTCAGCACCGGCACCCCGTCCCCGGTGAATTCCCAAGGGGACTCGCAAGGCGAGTCCGGGGATGACGACAACGACAACAACGACGCTCCATCTGAGCCAATCGAGGGCATTACTGAGATCGTCGATATCCAGGGCACCGGCGATACTTCCCCACTCGAGGGTCGAACCGTGCGCACCACTGGCGTGGTCACCGGCGTGTGGGAGGAAGGCGGCAAGAACGGCTTCACCATCCAGCAGCCGGGCGTGACTGCCGCTGCGGGTGAGGCCTCCCCGGGCCTGTTCGTCTACCTGGGCAACCGCGACAACTACCCGGACATCGACGACACCGTCGAGGTCACCGGCGAGGTCTCCGAGTACTTCGGTTCCACCCAGGTCACTGCCAGCGCGGTGGACCAGGCGGAGCAGGATGCGGAGGTGGAGCCGGTGGACATCGTTAAGCTGCCGCAAGGTGATGAAGCCCGCGAGTCCTTTGAGCATGTCCTGGTGCTGCCGGGCACGCACACGGTGACGAACAATTACGCGCTCAATCAGTACGGCGAGGTCGGCCTGGCCGATGGTACCGAGGCGCTGCGCCAGCCTTCCGATGTCCACTCCCCGTCCACCGACCCGAACTCGGACCTGCAGAAACTGCAAGCTGAGAACGACGCCCGCCTGGTCACGCTTGACGATGGCCGCACCCGCGACTACCTCAAGACCGACCAAGAAACCCCACTGCCCTACCTGGCCCAAGATGATGCGCAGACCATCAAGCCGCTGCGTACCACCGACCAGGTCGAATTCCAGCACCCGGTGATTGTGGATTACTCCCATGAGCAGTGGCGTTTCCAGCCCACCGAGCCTGTCACCGGCAACACCGCTGGTGAAGACCTCCCGATTGCGTGGGAGAACTCCCGCGCAGCCGAAGAAGGCGCGATGGACAACGTCGACGGCGACTACTCGATTGCGGCGTTTAACGTGCTGAACTACTTCACCTCCTTGGGTGAGGAATTCGGTGGCAGCGCCTACACCGATAAGGACGGCAACCCGGTCACCGTGAACCGCGGCACCACCCGTGGCGCCTACACCGCTGCGGCACTGCGTGACCAGGAAACCAAGATTGTCGCCGCGATTAATGGTCTGGATGCCGATGTCGTGGGGCTCTCCGAAATCGAAGACGGCTTCGCTGTCACCGGTGACTTTGAAAAGCGCGACCAGGCGCTCGCCCACCTGACTGAAGCGCTGAATGCTGCGGGTGGCAACTGGGATTACGTCCGCTCCCCGGGCGAGGACGTCGTTCCAGATTCCCCGGACGTTATCCGCACGGCGTTTATCTACCAGAAGGACCGCGTCGAACCAGTTGGTGAGTCCCGCATCTTCGAAGACCGGCGCTTCACCGGCACTGCTCGCGAACCACTCGCGCAGGAATTTAAGGCGGCCGACAGCGACGATACTTTCGTGGCGGTAGCCAACCACTTCAAGTCCAAGGGTTCTGTCGCCAAGGGCGATGCCGATACCGGCGACGGCCAGGGCAACAACGCCAACGTCCGCAACGCCCAAGCACAGGCCGTGCTCGACCACCTGGGCAAGCAGGACGACTGGAAGGACAAGCCGACCTTTGTCCTCGGCGACCTGAATTCGTATACGCATGAAGACGCCATCAATGTCTTCCGCACCAACGGCTACACCGTTCCAGCTGAGACCTTTGAGGCCGATCCGTCCTACCAGTTCTCCGGCCTACTGGGATCCTTGGACCACGTCCTGGCCAACGACATCGCCAGCAACCTACTTGACGATGCCGAAGTCTGGAACATCAACGCCGACGAAGCCATCTCCTTCGAGTACTCTCGCCGCAACTACAACACCGTCGACTTCCACGACGACTCGCCATTCCGCTCCTCTGACCACGACCCGGTCAAGGTTGGCTTCAGCTTCGACCAGAATCCAGAGGATCCCGAGGAACCAGAGGAACCAGGCGACAACGGCAACGAGCCTGGCGATGACGACAAGCCCGGCGCGCCTGGCAACGGCTCCAGCGGTTCGAGCGGATCCAACCTGGGTTCCAGCACCGGTGGCGTTCTCGCGGCTATAGCGGGTGTGCTCTTCGCAGTTCCTGCGCTTGGCTTCCTGGTCGCCGGTCTGCCGCGTGTGATTCCAGCACCAGTGCTGGATGCGCTACCGAAGCCGGTGCGCGACTTTATTAACTGGCTGCGTTAGCCAGCAACACGCTGTAGTCGGCGGGGCGGGCGCCGGCTGCAGCGGCCTTTTCGGCCGCTTTAAGAAAGTCGTTTTCGACCTTGCGGTCATCGAGATTTCGTCCGGAGACGGACAAACGCACAGTGTTTCCGCGTTGGGCGGAACGCTCTGCTGCACGAATGATGTTGCGGCGCCACCACTTCGCTGCACCGAAGCCCTCACCATAAGACAGGTTGCGGGCCTGGTGCAGTTCTCCACTGGCAAGGTCGTGTACGCCACGGGTGGAAGCGGCGAGCTGGAAACCAAACTCTGGCAGCACCTCGAGCGTGCCCGGTGACATGCGCCAACGCGGCGGAGCGAAAATCGGGAATTCAAAGCCCAGCTTCGCCATCTGGCGGGTCGCACCCGCTAAGCGCAGCTTCGCCTCGTGGGCATCGAGGTTCGCGAACTCTGCACGGCGGCCTTGGACTGCTTGGTCAAAGCCATTGAGGATGAGCACTCGGCCTGCCTCCTGCTGTTCTTTGAGCCAGCTGCGCGTCGAGGAATCCTTGGCCAGATGCCAGTTGCCATCGATATGCGGAGCCACCAGCAGGGAGGCCGGGATCCCCTGCTTATCCAACTGGGTCAGCAGGTGGTTAGCCTGCTTCCGAGTGTCATCGAAAATACTGGAAATAGAAACCAGAAGTTGGCCTTGCATGAGGCAAATTATCGCACACCATGTGGGAGTTCGCGCGCCGAGTACGCGGCGCTACTCCACGTGGCCAGTGGCCTTGTTGATGGTCCACGCGGTCTCGAAGGCGTTTTGGCGCCACTTGTCGTAGCGACCAGAAACACCGCCGTGGCCGGCTGCCATTTCGGTCTTGAGCAAGAACTCGCCGCCGGTGGCCTTGTCGCGCAGTTGGGCAATCCACTTGGCCGGCTCCACATAGAGCACGCGGGTGTCGTTCAGCGAGGTCACTGCAAGGATGTCGGGGTAATCCTGGGCGGTGACGTTCTCATAAGGCGCGTAGGTCTTCATGTAGTCGTAGACCTCCGGGTCGTGGAAGGGATCGCCCCACTCTTCCCACTCGACGATGGTCAGTGGAAGTTCTGGCTTCAGAATCGAGGTCAGCGGATCCACGAAAGGCACGACAGCCTGGATACCAACGAAGCGGTCCGGAGCCATGTTCGCAATAGCGCCCATGAGCAGTCCACCTGCGGAACCGCCCTCGGCGACCATCTGCTGTGGGGTGGTCACACCGCGGTTGATGAGGTCATCGGCAACTGCAATAAAGTCAGTGAAGGTGTTCTTCTTCTGCAGCAGCTTGCCTTCGTCGTACCACTTGCGGCCCATCTCGCCGCCGCCGCGGACATGGGCGACGACGTAGATCATGCCGCGGTCGAGCATCGATAAGCGTGTGACCGAGAAGTACGGATCCATGCTGGTCTCGTAGGAACCGTAACCATAAAGCAGAGTCGGGTTGGCCTGCGTGCGGTCCAGGTCGCTGCGATGTACGACAGAAACCGGGATGCGGGTGCCGTCCTCGGCGGTGCTCCACATGCGGTAGGCAACGTAGTCATCCTTGGTGTAACCACCGGGGACTTCCTGTTCCTTGAGCAAGGTGTAAGTGCCGGTAGCGACTTCGTAGTCGAAGAGCTGGGAAGGCTGAATGTAGGAGGTGTAGCTTACGCGCAGCTTCGGTGCGTCCCACTCCGGGTTGCCGCCGATGCCGACGGTGTAGAGCTCTTCTTCGAAGTGCAGCTCGTGCAATTCGCCGAAGTCCTTCCCGACCGGGATGATGGCCGCACGGCCGATGCCCTCGCGGCGGTAAGCAACCACAATCTGGTCGCGGTAGGTATCCACTGCTTCCACGCGGGTGGTCTCCGAATGCGGAACCAGGGTAGTCAGTTCGGTCAGGGGCTGAAGGTCATCGGCAAGCGTGTAGCCGACCTCGAAATTCGGGCCCGTCGCATTGTGGGTGACCACCCAGTAGTCCTTATCGCCGACCACGGCATGGTCGACGTCATATTCCACGCCAGACTCGCGCTCCCACAGGCGCTGCAGTTCGCCTTCGGGATTGTCCTGTTCGAGCGCCCAGAACTCACTGGTGAGCTTCGAACCAACGCCCACGACCAGGTACTTGTCGCTGCGGGTGGTGCCGACACCGACGCTGAAGTGCGGGTCGTCTTCTTCGAAAATGACCACGTCATCTTCTTGGGTGGTGCCCACCTTGTGGCGCCACACCTTATCCGGGCGCCAGGCGTCATCGACGGTGGTGTAGAAAATGTAATCCTCACCAATCCAGGTCGCGCCGTAGAAAATGCCGGTCAAACGATCGCTGAGCAGTTCGCCGGTCTCCAAATCCTTGATGGAAAGCTCGAAGCGCTCATCACCGGCATAGTCCACGGAATACGCCAGCAAACGACCCGAGGGCGAGACCGAACCGGCACCCAGGGCGAAGAAGTCGTGGCCCTCGGCGAGCTCGTTGGCATCGAGAAACACCTGCTCCCCTTCCGGCTTTCCCTGCTCCGGAATGACCGGCGGGGTCCAGGGATCCTCGCCCTCGCTGACCGGGATACGGCAGGAGTAACCGTAATTCTTACCCTCCGCCGTGCGGCCGTAGTACCAGTACTTACCGCGGCGCACCGGGACGGACATATCCGTTTCCTTAATGCGTGACTTAATCTCCTGGAAGATGTTCTCGCTCAAGCCTTCCAGGTGCTTGGTCTGGGATTCGGTGTAGTCATTTTCCGCGCGCAGGTAGTCCAGCGCCTCCGGCGACTCCTTATCACGCATCCACTCGTAGTTGTCTACAAAGCTACGACCATGGAACTCACGCGTAATCGGGTGCTTCGCCGCTACCGGCGCACCAGCAGAAACATTCTTCGAATCAGTCATAGCGCACCAGTCTACGTCCGTTAAGCCTTAAGCCGCACGGACGGGTGAACGACGAAAAAGAGGGCTGCTGCCAGTTGGCAACAACCCTCTAAGAGGAAGACTTACATTAGTCGTTCTTCTTGGTGCGCTCCTCGATGGTCTCGCGCGCATCCTTCACAGCGCCTTTGACCTTGTCGAAGAAACCACCCTTGGAAGAATCATCGGACTGGGCGTCCTCGATCTTCTCACCGACGAAGTCCTTAGCGCGGTTGAACGCATCACTTACAGCGCCGCCAGCCTCAGCAGCCTTTTCCTTCAGCTGCTCCACGGTGTCGTTGGTGTCGTTGGAGTCGTCCTTGACCTCGGCGTCGTCACTGGACAGCTCCGGATCCAGGTTGATGTCATCGGTGGACTCTGGAACCTCGCCTTCAGCTTCGACCTGCAGGTCCGGCTGCTCAGGAGCTTCAGCGATGTGCTCTTCGGAAGCCTCGCCGACCATGGAGGTCTTCGGCTCGTAATCGCTTGCGGTCTCATCGGCGGTCTGTGCATCCAGATCAGCCTCGAGATCCGGCTGGGTCGGTGCGGTGCCGACGTGCTCCTCGGAAGCCTCGCCCACAACTGCGTTCTTTGGCTCGTAGTTTCCGCCGGACTCAGCGTCCAGGTCACCCTGCAGATCCGGCTGAGTCGGAGCAGCACCAACATGCTCCTCAGAAGCTTCGCCGACCACAGAGGTCTTTGGCTCGTAGTCGCTAGAGGTTTCATCTCCGGCACCGGCTTCTGCGTTTGCAGAAGCCGCGGTACCAGCTGCAGCTGCGCCTGCGGCAGCGGCAGCCGCGCTACCGGCGGCTGCCGAAGACTCAGAGGAATCCTTCGCATCAGCCTTGACGTCGGCGGAAGCTGCGTTGCCTTCGCCGTCGACGGAGGCGAGGAATGGGGTGCTATTGCGGTCGATGTCCTCGACCTCGTGGCCCAGCTTCGGGTTGTTGTTCTCAGACATGCGTTCTCCTTAAAGCAGTTTTTATTTAGACGTTTGCACTAAACGTGACTTGATCCAGTGTCCCTGAAAACTCAGCAGCGTGCATGGAATGAAGTAGAACTGTTATCTATGAGCAGCAATTGGCAGCCGGTAGAACGCGCAACGGGCATCAGCAAGCAGCAGTGGTTGGAGTTCTTCGAGCCACACAAGGACAAAGACCATAAAGAGCTCGCGCAGCTGGCGTTGGAGTATGTCGCAGAAAAAGCGCCGGAGTGTAATCAGGGCTGGTGGGCGCAGTACGCGACCATTAATTACGAAGAGATTCTGGGGCGGCGCAAGCCGGGACAGCGATCGGATGGAAAGTATGGTGCGTCGGCATCGAAGACGTTGCCGGGGGTCGCGAGGAGATCGTGGTGGCGTGGGCTGCGTGGGCAGAAGAAAATTTAGGCCTGGTCGGCACGGTGACGTCGTCGGAGAAGTGGCATTATTGGCGTGCCAAGCTGGGCGATGTCCCACTGAACGCCAACTTATCCAGCAAGGCTGCGGAGAAGACGGTGCTGGCGTTGGAGGCGCGGAAGATTGAGAGCAAAGAAGCCCCGGACGCGCTCAAAGAGCAGATCCGCGGCTATCTCAAGGAGTTTGCTAGCGCGCTGAATTAGCCGCCGAGGTAGTCGGCGAAGCGCTTGCCGGAGAGGCGCTCGTAGGCCTCGATGTAGCGCAGGCGGGTGGCCGAGACGACATCGTCAGGCAGTGCTGGCGGAGTGGTGTCGCTGGCAGCGTCCCAGCCTGAGGCCGGGGAGGTCAGCCAGTTGCGCACGTACTGCTTGTCGAAGGAAGGCTGGACCTCACCTTCGACGTAGGAATCCGCAGGCCAGTAGCGAGAAGAGTCCGGGGTAAGGACTTCGTCGGCAAGAACGAGGTTGCCGTCAGTGTCCAGGCCGAACTCGAACTTGGTATCAGCCAGGATGATGCCGCGCTCTTCGGCGATGGCGGCGGCCTTGCTGTAGATCTGCAAGGTGGCATCGCGCAGCTGCTCTGCGCGCTCTTGGCCGAGCTTGTCCGCGACGACGTCGAAGGAGACGTTCTCGTCGTGCTCGCCCTGCTCAGCCTTGGTTGCTGGGGTGAAGATTGGCTCCGGGAGACGGGATGCTTCCTGCAGGCCCTCCGGCAACTCGATGCCGCAGACGGTGCCGTTGGCCTTGTACTCCTTCAGGCCTGAACCGGTGAGGTAGCCACGAGCGACGCACTCGAAAGGCAGCATGTCGAGTTTGTGCACAACCATGGCGCGGCCAAGGACCTCGTCGGGGATGCGCTCGTCGTCAAGCGGGCCTGCCAGGTGGTTCGGGAAATCGATGGAGTCGAAGAAGAACTGCGAAGTGGCAGTTAGCACGCGGCCCTTATCCGGAATGGCCGGGTCGAGGGCATGGTCGTAGGCCGAGATTCGGTCGGAGACCACCATGAGCAAGGTGTTGTCGTCGACTTCGTAGATATCGCGCACCTTGCCGGAAGCCAAGTGCTTATAGGTAGAAAGCTCAGGTCGCATATCAGTCATCCTTTCGCGTTAAAGAATCTCACCTGGGGTGTAGTTGGCAGCCTGCGGATGCTCATCGACTAGGTTCTGGATGCGGTTGAGCACCTGGGAGACCTGGGACTCGGCAGCGCCGATGAAGGCGTGCTTGTCCGCGAGGGCATCGTTAAGCGCCTGCTCATCCAGCGGAAGGCGCTCATCGGCAGCCAAGCGCTGCACCAGGTCCTGGTCGGCGCCGTTTTCGCGCATGTTCAGCGCCACAGCAACGGCATTTTCCTTGATGACCTCGTGTGCGGTCTCACGGCCGACCCCGGCGCGCACCGCCGCCATGAGGATGCGGGTGGTGGCCAGGAAGGGCAGGTAACGCTCCAGCTCACGGTCAATCATCGCCGGGAAGGCGCCGAACTCATCGAGCACGGTGAGGAAGGTTTCGAACTGGCCATCCAGGGCGAAGAAGGCATCGGGAAGCGCAACGCGGCGCACGACGGAGCAGAAGACGTCGCCTTCGTTCCACTGCTGGCCAGCCAGGTCAGCGACCATGGTGAGGTAGCCGCGCAGGATGACCTGCAGACCCCCGACGCGCTCACAGGAACGGGCATTCATCTTGTGCGGCATTGCGGAGGAACCGACTTGGCCTTCCTTGAAGCCCTCGGTGACGGTCTCGTTGCCGGCCATAAGGCGGATGGTGGTGGCCAGGGAGGATGGCGCGGCACCCAGCTGGACCAGCGCGGATACGGCGTCGAAGTCCAGGGAACGCGGGTAGACCTGGCCGACGGAGTTGAAGATGCGGTGGAAGCCGAGGTGATCCGCAATGGCAGTCTCCAGGGAGGCCAGCTTGTCCTGGCTGCCGCCCATCAGATCCAGCATGTCCTGGGAGGTACCCATCGGGCCCTTGATGCCGCGCAGCGGGTAGCGGCCCAGCAGCTCCTCGACGCGCTCGATACCGAGCAGCATTTCATCGCCTGCGCTGGCAAAACGCTTACCCAGGGTCGTGGCCTGCGCGGCGACGTTGTGCGAGCGTCCAGCCATGACCAGGGTCTGGTATTCCGCAGCATGCTTGCCGATGCGCGCCAGCACCGCAATCGCCTTATCGCGGATGAGCTGCAGCGAGGAACGAATCTGCAGCTGCTCGACATTCTCGGTCAGGTCACGGCTGGTCATTCCCTTGTGGATGTGCTCGTATCCAGCCAGGGCGTTGAACTCCTCGATGCGTGCCTTCACATCATGGCGGGTCACTCGCTCACGGTCAGCGATGGATTCCAGGTCAACCTGGTCGACGACCGCCTCGTAGGCGTCGATGGCCTCAGCGGGAATGTCCACGCCGAGGTTCTTCTGGGCGCGCATGACTGCGATCCACAGCTGACGCTCGAGGATGATTTTGTGCTCCGGGCTCCAGATTTCGGTGAGCTCTGCGGAAGCATAGCGGGAGGAAAGGACGTTGGAAATTTTCTTCTGTTCAGCCACGACAAGTATTATTCCACGCCTTTCGCCCCGCCGGGGGCGAAGGGGAGCCCTAGATGGAGATCTCACCATCCTGCGCACGCTTGCCAATGTCCCGACGGTAGAAACCGCCCTCCAACTTCAGCCCTTCCAGCACGTCATAGGCCTTCTCGCGGGCCTCGGCCAGTGTGGAGCCTGCGCCGAGGACGTTGAGCACGCGACCGCCGTTGGCAACGACGTTGTTGTCCTCATCCAGCTTGGTACCTGCGTGCAGGACGCGCTGCGGGTCGTCGAGGCCTTCGCCTTCGATGACTCCACCCTTGCGCGGGGAAGCCGGGTAGCCTTCGGCGGCCAGGACGACGGTGACGGCGTAGCCATCCTTCCACTTGAGTGGTTCGAGCTCTGCAAGCTTGCCGGTGGCGGTGGCGTTGAGTGCTTCTGCCAGCGGGGATTCCAGCAGCGACAGCACTGCCTGGGTTTCCGGGTCACCGAAACGGCAGTTGAACTCGACAACAGCTGGGCCTTCTGGGCCCCAGGCCAGACCCGCGTAGAGCAAACCGTTGTACGGAGTGCCGCGCTTGACCATTTCCTTGGCTACTGGCTCGCAGACTTCCTTGACGATGCGCTCGACACCATCTTCTGGCAACCATGGCAGCGGGGTGTATGCACCCATGCCTCCGGTGTTCGGGCCTTCGTCGTTGTCGTAGGCACGCTTGTGGTCTTGGGCCGGCAGCAGCGGCACGACGGTTTCACCATCGACCAGGCAGAACAGCGATACTTCCGGGCCTTCCAGGAAGGATTCCAGCAGCACCGGGTTACCAGCAGAATGCACTGCGTGAATGTGGTCGAGGGCGACGCTGCGGTCCTCGGTCACCACAACACCCTTGCCGCCGGCCAGGCCGTCATCCTTGACGACGTAGTGCGGACCAAAGCGGTCCAGCGCTGCTGCGATCTCATCGTCGCTGGCATCCGGGCTGACCTGCTCGGCGCGCGCGGTGGCGACATCGGCAGCTGCCATAACATCCTTAGCAAAGGCCTTGGAGCCTTCAATCTGGGCGGCTTCCTTGCTCGGGCCAAACACGGCAATGCCCTGCTCGCGCAGCACGTCAGCCACGCCTGCGACCAGTGGCACCTCCGGGCCTACGACGACGAGCTCTGCCTCAATCTTCTGGGCCAGCTCCAGCATGCGTGCCGGGTCGTCGACCTGCGAGTACTCCGAGTGGTTGGTGGCCAACTCCGCAAACGCTGGGGCACCCGGTGCGGCGTGCAGCTCCGTCGTCAAAGAATCGGCGTGAAGTCCTTTCAGCAGGGCGTGTTCACGGCCGCCCGAACCGATAACAAGAATGCGCATGCCCATCATCTTAACGGGCGGTAACCTTGGCTTCATGGCTTCTGTATTTACCAAGATCATCGAAGGCGATTTGCCGGGCCGCTTCGTCTACCGCGACGACGTATGCGTGGCCTTTTTGTCCATTGAACCCCTGCGCTACGGCCACACCCTGGTCCTGCCAATCAAGGAGGTCGACCGCTGGACCGACCTCGACACTGAGACCTGGGCACACCTTAATGAGGTGGCGCAGAAAGTCGGCAACGCCGTCAAGGACGGCTGGTCCTCCTCACGCGCGGCCTACATCATCGCCGGCTTCGACGTACCGCACACCCACATCCACATCTTCCCCACCGACAAGATGGAAGAGTACGACTTCAGCAAGGCACTAGATGCCGATGCCACCGACCCCAACGCCATGGACGAAGCAGCAACCCGCATTCGCCAGCACTTGGGCACCAACGCCGAGGGGTATCCGGAAAACTAAGTTTCCGGATACGTAGGAATGCTTCGGGGTACGTAGAAATCAGTCCGACGCTGGTAAGCGGATGGTGAACTTCGCGCCCTCGTCGGGTGCGGAGGTCACCGAGATGCTGCCGCCATGTTGTTCGACGAGCGATTTCACGATTGCTAGGCCCAGACCGGAGCCGCCCGTGTCACGGGTGCGTGAGGTATCAGCGCGGTAGAAGCGCTCGAAGATGTGGCTGGCATCTTCTGGGGTCATGCCCTTGCCGTCGTCGATGACGTTGATGAGCACGTCGTCGTCCTCGCGGCGCAGCTCCACTTGGACCTTGGCCTCCTCACCGCCGTGCTTGATGCCGTTGGCAATCAAGTTGAGCAGTACTTGATGCAGGCGATCGGGGTCGCCGTTGACCAGGGGGATGGACTGGGTCTTGTTGATGACCTGAATGTCACGATCGGGGAAGGCAGCGCGTGCCGAAGAACCGGCCGAGAGTGCCAGTTCCAGCAAGTCCACCGTGCGCAGATCCAGGCGCGAGCCTTCCGCGCGGGTCAGGGCCAGCAGGTCCTCGACCAGCAAGGACATGCGGGTGGCCTCGCCGTCGATTTTGCTGAAGACGCGGTCGACATCGTTAGTTGCACCGGAGCGATACAACTCGGTGTAGCCGCGCAGGCTGGTCAGCGGGGTGCGCAGCTCATGGGAAGCATCGCCGACGAAGCGGCGCATCTGCTCCTCTTTTTCTTGTGCTTCCAGCACGGAATTCTGCAAGCGCGCCAGCATGATGTTCAGCGCGGCAGACAGCTGACCGACCTCAGTGTGCAGCGGCCACTCGGGCACGCGGCGATCCAGGTCGCCGGCGGCAATCTGGGAGGCAGTCTTTTCCACCACGCGCAGCGGGCGCAGTGCTCTCCGCACGACCCAATAACCCACACCAGCGATGATAAGTAGGACGAGGGCGACAATCATGACCTGTACAATGGCCAGGCCACGCAGGATTTCCTGCTCACCGGAGAGGTTCTTCGCCACCACGATGATGGCACCATTGCGCTCCACGGCCATGGCACGCCACTGCTGATTGGAGCTGTCTTCTTCGACAGAGCCAATGGTGTCCGGCGGGCCATTAATGACCAGATCGCGGGCATCGAGAGTCATGGCCGCGGAACCGAAGTAGCGAATGGAGCCGTCTTGGTAGCTGAGCACCGCGAAGTCAGAAGGCGGGCGGCGCGACATGTCGACGCTGTAGCTATCAGCGCTCATGTTTACTGCCCAGCCGTTGGTAGCCTCGACGAGTTCTTGGTCCACGTTGCTAAACAGCACGTTGCGCATGATGGACGAGACGGCCAGCGAGCTAAAGGCCAAGCCCAGCGCAGAAACCACTACCACCGCCAGGACCAGCCAGGTACGCAGCGGCAACGCTTTGGGTCGCTGCATCCTAGGCTTTTTGGCCGAGGTCGGCTGAGCGGTATCGGACGAGGTCATATAAGGACTACCCTAGCGTCTTAGGAGCGCGGCTTACGCAGCACGTAGCCCACACCGCGGACGGTGTGAATCAGCGGAGTATCGCCGGTATCAACCTTGCGGCGCAGGTAAGAAATGTAGGACTCAACCACATTGCCGTCGCCGCCGAAGTCGTAGTGCCAGACGTTGTCCAGAATCTTGGCCTTGGACAGCACGACTTCCTTGTTCTGCATCAGGTAGCGCAACAGGTTGAACTCAGTCGGAGAAAGCTCAATGATTTCGCCGGCCTTGGTGACCTCGTGGGTGTCGTCGTTAAGCGTGAGGTCTGCATAGGTGATGGTGGCATCGCCAGCTTCGTCTTCTGCCACCTGGCCGCGGCGCAGGATAACGCGCAGGCGGGTGATGACCTCTTCCAGGCTAAACGGCTTGGTGACGTAATCGTCCGCGCCAATGGTCAGGCCGTGAATGCGCTGGTCGACGCTGTCCTTAGCAGTCAGGTACAGCACCGGACCTTCCAGGCCTTCGTTGCGCAGCTTGCCCAATAGCTCAAAGCCATCCATGCCCGGCATCATCACGTCCAGGATGTAAGCGTCCGGGTTAATCTCACGCGCGATGCGCAGGGCTTCATTACCCGAGTTCGCGCTGTGTACGTCGAATCCCTGGAACTTCAGGGACACGGTCAAAAGCTCGACAATGTTTGGCTCGTCATCAACGACGAGCACCTTTACGTCTTTGTTGTCCTCCATGTTTAGCTCCTTTTCTAGCTAATTCAGGCCGCTGGCAAACCCCCGCGATCTCTACTGAAAGCACATTCTTACACTCATGCCATCGGTTGCACTTAAGAGACTCTGTGTACTGTCTGTGAGACTAAATTCTACCGCGCAAGTTTTGAAACTATAACGAACGTTCGTTAAAGTAACGGCTCATGAACAAGCGCCTTAATAGGGCACTCCGGGACTACACCCGCGAGTCCACTCCCGTGCAGCGATGGACCTTCTTCGCGTTCATTTCGCTTGGCCTGCTGATGATCGGCCTGGACAACTCGATCCTCTACACCGCCCTGCCACAACTGAGTGAGCAGCTCGGCGCAACGGAGACACAGCAGCTGTGGATCATCAATGCCTACGCGCTGGTCATCTCCGGTTTGTTGCTGGGCACCGGCACCCTCGGTGACCGCGTGGGCCACCGCCGCATGTTCCTCATCGGTCTGGTCATTTTCGGCATTGCGTCGCTGACCGCCGCTTTCGCCCCGAATGCCTGGGCACTGGTTGCTGCCCGCGCCTTCCTGGGCTTTGGTGCCGCGGTCATGATGCCCGCTACCCTGGCGCTGATTCGCCACACCTTCGCCGATGAGGTTGAGCGCAACACCGCCATCGGCATTTGGGGTTCTGCCGCGGTCACCGGCGCTGCCGCGGGCCCGACCGTCGGCGGCTTCCTCCTAGAGCACTTCTGGTGGGGCTCGGTCTTCCTCATCAACGTGCCGATCACCATCGTCGCGTTCCTCTTCACCCTGTGGCTCGGCCCGCCGAACCAACCCAACCCGGACAAGCACTGGGACTTCCCTTCCGCGTTCTACGCACTGGTCACGCTCACCTCGCTAGTGCTGGCTATCAAGACTGCCGCTAGCACCAATCCGAACTGGGCGGGCGTCGCCGTCGCCGCGTTGGTCTGCATTGTCTTCGGCACGATCTTCGCCCGTCGTCAGCACAAGCTCGACGACCCACTGCTGCTTTTCGATATCTTCCGCTCCCGCATATTCACCGGCGGCGTCCTTGCTGCCGGTGGCGCGATGTTTGCACTGGCTGGCCTGGAAATGACCACCACGCAGAAACTCCAGCTCGTCGACCTCTTCAGCCCATTGGAGGCGGGTCTGATCATCTCGGGTATGGCTGTGGCTGCCATTCCCTCATCAGCTGCCGGCGGCGCCCTCCTGCACCGCGTCGGTTTCTTACCACTGATTAGCGGCGGCTTTGTCGTCCTCGCCTGTGCCATGGGCACTGCTTGGTGGGCTGGTCGCCATGACATCTTCTGGCTCTTCGCCGTGGCCATGATCATCGGTGGCCTGGGCACAGGCTTTGCGATGTCCGTCTGCTCCACCGCCATCATCGGCGGTGCACCACTCAACCGCACCGGCATGGCCGCTGGCGTCGAGGAGGTCTCTTACGAGTTCGGTACGCTCATCTCTATTGCACTGACCGGTTCGATGTTGCCACTGCTCATGGAGCTGAACCTGCCTGCTGAGCACGCCGCGCTAGATGTTTCCGCGCTCTACGACCCGGCCACGCAACCCCTGGCGGCGCCTGCATTTAACGATGCCTACCTCAGCATCGTCGCTTTCCTCGCCGTCTTTGTCCTTATCCTCGCCGCGGTCACCGCCTGGTGCTTCCGCGATAACCCCAAGTCAGGTGGCGCCCATGCCGCGCACTAGTAAGAAAGACCTCGCCCTCGCTGCTGCTTTAGACATCCTTGGTGAAACCCTCAGCATCAGCGACATCACCTACGACAGTCTGTCGAAGGCCACCGGAATCACCAAGTCCGGTCTCATCTACCACTTCCCGGACCGACACAGCATGCTCGTGGAACTCCACCACTACTGTGCTGGCCGGTGGGAAAAAGAACTCGAGTCTTTAGCTGGCGATAGCGCTGACAACCTCACCCCGGAGCAGCGCTACCGCGCCAGCATGCGCTCCATGGCCAAGAACGATCCTCTGGTCGAGTTGCTCATGAGCATCCACGCCGAAACCCACCCCGATTACTTCGCCGCCTGGCATGGTGTGACCACCCGCTGGCTTCCCGATCCTTCCGACGACAACATCGACCCCGACCTACTCCTGCGCAGCCTCATCGCCCAGGGCCTCTGGGTCCACGACCACCTCAACGAGCGGAAACTCTCCCCCGCCAACCGCGAGCGCATCACAGCCAAGCTCCTCGGCGAAGAAGAAAACTAGCCCCCGCGAGGCTAAACAAGCTTGTCTATCCTGGGTGTCAACGATGGGAGCGAAACCATGACCTCGAATACGAACTCTACGCTCATTGCACCAACTCACCCCGGCGAAGTCCTACTTAAAGACTTCATCGAGGGTTTTGGAATCACCCAAGACAAGCTTGCAACTTCTATAAAAGTCCCGGCGCGCCGGATTAACGAGATTGTCCACGGCAAGCGCAGCATCACCGCCGATACTGCACTTCGCCTTGCGCGTTACTTCGGAACCACCGAGAACTATTGGATGAGCCTTCAATCCGACTATGAACTTCGCATCGGCCGTTCCAAACTCGAAGAACAACTACAGGACATCGTCCCGATTAGCGCTGCCTAGCCCTTCCGCCCTGCCCGATGTCTAAGTCGTGTCCAAGTTCAACACGTTTTGGCCCAAAACCTGCGGCAGCAGCCAGGAACGCGGAGCAAAAGGACACCGCCAGGGAAGCCTCCACCCGATAGAGTCGGTAGCAAGATTCAATTCTCCCCGCATGACGACTAAATGATCACTACACAAAGCAGCTGCCGCTATGTCTACCTCGAAAGTATTTCTTCGCCCAGAACACGGACACCCGAGTTCCTTGTGGCCATCGGCGGACTTGGTAGTTGAAGAGACCGACAAGCCATTTTATATGCCTGTCGACCTGGGGATCAGCTCGAAGCTGGGACGCGAAATACTCAAGTGGACAGAAGAGTTCCAAGTGGGGTTCGTTGACTACGTCGACGGTTTCGATGGCCGACCCGTATGGGCTTCAGGCTTCGGCAGGTACCGCTGGTACGAGACAGGATGGGACATCATCCACAGGCTAAGGAAGGAGCTTCCCCATGCAATGGTCGTCCCCCAGTTTTCGCAGTACGTGTTCTCCGTCAACGAAAGAAGAGAGAATTTTGGCAAGCAGCCGTTGTGCCTGCCTGGGGAGAATCTGCCCGGTCATATAGACATCAGAGAGCTCAACTGGACGCATCGCGAGCGATAGGGCGTTTAATTTTTGTTGATTTTCGCTGACTTTGGGGATATACATAAGCAAAACCCAGATAGAATATTTCTTCTACCTGGGGTTATTGAGCTGGAGACGAGACTTGAACTCGCAACCTACGCATTACAAGTGCGTTGCGCTACCGATTGCGCCACTCCAGCACCGCGCGGCCTATCGGCTGCGCTCTATGGGATGTTACCGGAAGTGGTGATAGGTCACTAAAGGCGGGGCTGAACAGGATGGACCGAGAGTGCATCTGCGGGGGCGAGATACTAAAGTCTGGTCTATCTGAGAAGTCCCTATCTGCACAGTCCCCGAGGTAGTTTTTACGTGTCCATTTTCTCGAAATTGAATCCCCAATTGTGGGGCTCTTCTGAGCACATCGCGACGATCGATGCTGCTAAAGCCGCACCGCCGCCGTCCCCACTGGCACCGGTTGACCTGACCGACCCGGCACAGGTGACCGGCGTGATGGAAATTGCTGCGCGCGTAGGTGAAATCCTCATTGCGGCAGGCACGGCGAATAGTGACGCCCGCGCGCAGATTCACATGGCGGCGTCTTCTTATGGTCTGCACTACTGCCATGTGGACATCGTGATGAATACGATCACGATTCACACCACCATCGGCACCGGTGAAGATCGTAAGAACCTGCACGTGTTCCGTGTGGCGCCGAATATTTCGGTGGACTTCTCCCGTTTGTCGGCAGTGGACCGTCTGATTCGTGACATCCACACGGGTTTGACGCCGCCGGCGGTGGCGGAAAAGCGCCTCGATGACATCGATAAGATGCCCCCGCCGTACAGCACGCCGAAGGTGATTTTGGCCTGGGGTGTCATGGGTGGCATTTTATCCATCATGCTGGGCGGCGATCTGCTGGTCGGCGCAGTATCCTTCCTGGTTTCCTGCCTGATTATGGGCGTAAACACCAAGCTGGGGCAGTACCGCGTGCCGCCTTTTTATCAGAACGCAGTGGGTGGCTTTATTGCCGTTGTGCCGGCTGCAATCTTGTACACGATTGCAGCTAGCTTCGGCATTAATTTCTCACCGGGACAGATTATTGGTTCCTGCATTATCGTCCTGGTTGCCGGTCTGACCCTGGTGCAGTGTCTGGTCGATGGCATCACGCGCGCGCCAGTGACCTCAGCCGCGCGCTTCTTTGAGGCATTGCTCTCGACGGGCGCGATTATCGCCGGCGTTGGTGTCGGCATTTCCTTCTCGGACATGATTGGCGTGTCCCTGCCGCCGCTGGCCACGCTGGCGCCGCCGGTCTACCACCAGATTCCGCTGCTGATTCTGTGCGGCAGCATTGGTTCCGGCGCTTTCGCGATGGCCTCGGGTGCATCGCGTCTGGAGTACATCATCTCCGGCCTGACTGCTGGTGCCGGTATGTTCTTCTACTACTTCGTCATCGTGCCTTTCGGCGTGGGCGATGTGATTGCTTCCGGCCTGTCGGCGATCGTCGTTGGCCTGGCCGGTGGTCTGCTGTCTCGTCGTTATGGCATGCCGCCACTGATTACGATGCTGGTGGGCTACACCCCGATGCTGCCGGGCCTCACGCTCTACCGCGGCATGTACGCCACGCTGAATGAGCAGATGATTACCGGTTTCACCAACCTGGCCAAGGCGCTGGCTATCTCGGGTGCGCTGGCAGCAGGCGTTGTCCTGGGTGAACGCGTGGCACGTCGTCTGCGCCGCCCGCGCTACTTCCGCCCCTACCGTGCCTTCAAGCGCATCGGCCGCTACTCCTTCCACCAGGCCACGCGCCTGGCACAAAAGGCCCCGCGCATCCCGCGCGTGCCGATGTCACCGTTCGCGCCCCGCAACGAATTCCCTGCCCCGCCACCGCAGCAAGGACCGCAGCCGCCAACCCCGGCGCAGCAGGCCCGCTACCTCCAGGACGAGGCGGTTACCGGCCAACAGGAGGCGGTGCACGAGGACTGGCAAGACGCCACGGACATGTGGCCTGCGACATCGCAATGGCCAGCCCAACCCCCAGCGCAGGGTGAGAGGCCGAAGTATACGGTGCCGGGGGCATCGTCAAGCAAGGGCTCTGAAGAGCCTGGTAATAGCTAGCATTCATGCGCGATGCCCGGTAATATAGGGTGGTCGTTCGCAAAGGCAACCGGCCTAAGTTAATAGTTCAGGAGGACTTCGTGCCACCGAAGATCACGGATACCCAGCCCCAAGCTGACCAGACTCACGCAGTCGAGGAAGAGACCGCTCGTTCCGCGCGGCGCATCGTCGCCACCTACGCGGAGGATTTTCTCGATGGTGTGACGCTGATGTCCATGCTGGGCGTGGAGCCGGATGGACTGGTGCACAAGAAGGTGCTGGCTGAGCAAGGCGAGCCAGAGCCGAAGAAGTCCACCAAGAAGGCATCGAAGAAATCCACTAAGAAGGCCTCCAAGAAGTCCACCAAGAAGAGCACGAAGAAAGCTTCCAAGAAGGCCACCAAAAAGGCTTCGAAGAAGTCGACCAAGAAGGCCACGAAGAAGGCCTCCAAGAAAACGACTAAGAAGGCTTAGGACACCTCATGAGCAGCCAGGATAATTCTTTCGTAGTAGTCGCGAACCGGCTCCCTGTCGATTTGCACACCAACCCTGATGGTTCGCAGACCTGGAAGGAATCCCCTGGCGGCTTGGTCACCGCCCTGTCGCCGGTGCTGGAGTCCCAAAATGGCTGCTGGGTGGGTTGGCCTGGCAGCACCGACGAAGCCCCGGAGCCTTTCCGCACCGATAAGGGCGTCCTGCTACACCCGGTCAAGCTCACCGAAGCTGACTTTGAGGGCTTCTACGAGGGCTTTTCCAATGCCACTTTGTGGCCGCTGTACCACGACCTGATTGTCACCCCGGAATATGACCGCGACTGGTGGCATGCATACCGCGACGTCAACCAACGTTTTGCCGAAGAAGTAGCTGCCGTTGCTGCCGATGGCGCCACCGTTTGGGTCCAGGACTACCAGCTGCAGCTCGTACCGGGCATTCTGCGTCAGATTCGCCCGGACCTGCGCATTGGCTTCTTCCTGCACATTCCTTTCCCTTCTGGCGACCTGTTCCGTCAGCTGCCGTGGCGTGAGGAAATCATGCGTGGCCTGCTGGGCTCCGACCTTATCGGTTTCCACCTAGAGAACAACGCCCGTAACTTCCTGGAGCTGGCTGAACGCCAAGAACTCGAGGTCCACGGCGAGGCTGCCGTGCGTAAGGCCGATGCCTACGTGGTGTCTTCCGATGACCGCCACGTCCACGTCGGCGCGTTCCCGATTTCTATTTCGGCTGACCAGATGGGCTCTTTTGAAGTCTCCGATGAGAAGGCCATCGAGGAGCTACGCGCGGACCTCGGCAACCCCAAGCACGTGATTCTGGGCGTCGACCGCCTGGACTACACCAAGGGCATCCTGCAGCGTCTGACTGCATTTGAAGAGCTGCTGGAAACCGGCGCCCTCGACCCGGAAGAGGTCACCCTGGTGCAGCTGGCCACCCCGTCCCGTGAGCGCCTGACCCACTACCGCAAGACTCGTTCCCAAGTCGAAGAGGCTGTCGGCCGCATCAATGGTCGCTTCTCTGAGCTGGGCCGTCCGGTGGTGCACTACCAGCACCGTTCCGTCGATAAGTCTGTGCTGCGCCACTACTACCGGCTTGCCGATGTCATGCTGGTCACTCCATTCAAAGACGGCATGAACCTGGTGGCTAAGGAGTATGTTGCCTGCCACGGCAATGGCACCGGCGCTCTGGTTCTGTCTGAGTTTGCCGGCGCTGCCGATGAGCTGCCCGAGGCCTACCTCTGCAATGCCTTCGACATTGAGTCCGTGAAGCGAGCCCTGCTGACGGCGCTGAAGGCCCTGGAAGACCAGCCTGAGACCATGGAAGAGCGCATGCTGGCTATGCATGAGCAGGTCCGCACCCATGATGTGAACCTGTGGTCGGAGTCCTTCCTACGTGAGTTGAGCCGTTCCGGTACGCCCGATGAAGATTAAGGCTTTGGTATGCGGCGCCGTTGCGGCGTCGCTGCTTTCTGCATGCGGTTCGGAAGAGCCCACAGGGCCCCAAGCGCCTGGCGATGAACGCATCGTCGGCAAGGACTGGCAAGTCGTGGGCATCTACACCAACCCGGACTCCCCTTCCGCGATCCCGGATTCTCTCGTGGAGGTCCCGCATATCTCCTTTGGCGAATCTAGCGCGGTGGGCACGACGGGGTGCACGCGCTTTACCGCGGAGGTGTCCTTTTCTACCGGTGAGGATTCCGCCAACATCCGCGATGCTGACGTGATGCATCTCGATGAAATCACCTACGACGAGCCTTCGGAGTCCTGCACGGGTGCTGCGAACTGGGCGGATACCAGCATGCGCCACCTGCTGCGTGAGGGCAACGACTTCGATATCTCCATGAATCCCAACAATCAGTTGGTGCTGACGCTGGATACCGACGAAGTCGACTCCCCGGCGCTACGCTTGGTATCACTATGAGTTCTGTGATTTCCCAGCTGGCCGCCGCTGAACACCTCGCTGTCGTCTCTGACTTCGACGGCACACTCGCCGGTTTCGCCGATGACATCTATGCCGTTTCCGCACACCCGGACTCGCTTCGGGCTATGGAGCGCCTCGCCGCGATGCCCTCGACCACCGTGGCTATCTTGTCCGGTCGTCACTTGGAAGGCCTGCGCCGCGTATGTCCGCTGTCTGAGCCAGTCATCTTTGGCGGCTCCCACGGCGCGGAGTCCTCCTGGGATGACAGCGCTCTCACCCCGGAGATGACCGCGCACTTAGAGGCCAAGGAAGCCGAAATCCGCGACATCATGGCCCGCTACCCCGGCGCAGAAATCGAAATCAAGCCCTTCCAGCGCGTTCTCCACCTGCGCAAGCTGTCCCAGTCCGACCCCGAAGCTGCCGCTACGGCTTACGAGGAAGGCCTTGCCCTCGAACCGGGCGCTTTCCCACGTACTGCCGGTAAGAACGTCGTGGAATTCTCCGCTACCGCTGCCACCAAGGGCAGCTGGATTTCCACTCTGCGTGAACGCGTCGGCGCCACCGCCACCATCTTCTTAGGCGATGACGTCACTGACGAAGACGGTTTCTCCGTCCTCAACCAACCGCCAGACCTCGGCGTCAAGGTCGGCGAGGGCGACACCCAAGCCACCCACCGCGTCGCCGACACCGATGCCGTTGCGGCTTTCCTCACTGAACTGGCCGACGCCCGCGCTTCCTAAGGCTTTTCCGGCACAGCGGTCGGCGATTCTTCTACGCCTGCGCGCTGCTGCTCTTGCCTTTTCCGAATGCGCCTATCAACCAAGTACCACACCAGGAAAAGCGCGTAGCACAACCCCAGCGCGGGCCACCATCCCAGGTCGTAGCGTGACCTCAAGAAGTAAATCAATGAGAAGACCGCAAATATGTAGAGATACCAGGAAATGCTCGAATTGTATTTCATACCCACTGGACTTCACTGTTGACGCAATTGCACACAGCTTAAAACAATAAGCTCAAAGTTGTTGAGCGCAGACCCAATAAGGGGTAGCTGATTTAAGTCGGTAGTGGCCAGTTAGCGCAGTGGACTACCGGCCCTTTTGCTCCGCGTTGTTGGCTGCGCACGCGGGTTTTGGGCGGAAACGTGTGTAATTGCGACATCCCCCGCTTAGCTATATTCAAAATATTCCGGTGGCATGCCTCTGCGGAAGATCCAATGCTTCAACCAGACGCCCTGCTTAGGCATCGGTCGTGTTCCCTTCACTGCGGCGAGGATCTCTTGCACCACTGCGGCTAGTTCGTGCTTGATACAGCTACCGCTAAATCTTAGGACGCGGTAGCCGGCGATGACGGCATCGTTAGCTTTCCAACGATCCTGGACAAAAGTTTCGAGCTTTTTGCTGTGGAACTCGAAGCCGTCGACTTCGATAAGAATTTTGTGTTTCGGTAGGTACAGGTCCCAGAAATACGCCCCGAGCTTTACATTGCTTAAGACCTTCAGCCCCTCTTTGTGCAGTGCACGGTACAGTTCCTTTTCGGCCCAGCTATCGCTGTTCAGGACGATTTTGCTCTGGAGATCTTTCATCTTTGCCGAATAGTTCGCAATGAAAGAACAGTCGTGTTCGTAGGATGACTGCCCGTTTCTACCGCCGTAGTAGGTCTCTAAAAATTCGATTGCCGTGTCCTCATCGAGGTTCTCAGCCGCCAGTAAAGGCATGTGAACTCTGGCGTCAGCGTAGCCCCATCCCTGCAAACGTCGTGTGCGCGATACTTGAAACCACGGCTCAACATTTCGGGCCGTCGTACCTGCCAGGTGCAGTGGAAATGTCATTTTCACCCGCAGATAGAACTCCATCGCTGATTTCCCAGTCAGGCACAATTGCGGATCCCGGTTGCAGAGAATTCT
Source organism: Corynebacterium camporealensis (assembly GCF_000980815.1). Classification (NCBI taxonomy): domain Bacteria; kingdom Bacillati; phylum Actinomycetota; class Actinomycetes; order Mycobacteriales; family Corynebacteriaceae; genus Corynebacterium; species Corynebacterium camporealensis. The sequence goes on from NZ_CP011311.1 coordinate 2,071,110, forward strand.
CGACAACTCCAACGGGTGCGGTTCCCGATAGAGATAAAGTCCATGGCAAATACGGATAATTTCGCCGCGCGCGGCCATTCGTTGCTTTTGTTTCGCAGTCTTCCCTGACACGATTAATTTTGACATCTCTTCCCCCCCTAAGAGTGCTCGTGCACGCACACCCTAACCCGATGGTGTCGTTTTCGCACCACTTTCAGCGCCCGAACTCAAAACAAGCGCAACTTTGCGGAGCAAAAGGACCGACAACAATTAACGCGGCGGGGCAACGGTAGCGCCGGGGTGGAAAGAGGTCGGGAGAAGTCGACGCGTGGGGACGTGAGTGGACTTCTCCTCAGCGGCGATGAGCTGGGAGAGCATGTGACCAGCGGCAGCGCCCTTGGCTTTGTTCGGCTGAATGACGGTGGTCAGGTCGCGCAGGAGCGCTTCCGAGATGCCGTCGAAGCCGGTGACGGAGAGTTCGGAGGGGACGTCGATGCCCTGTTTGGAGGCGTATTCGAGGACGCCGAGTGCCATCGAATCGGTGGTGCACAGCACGGCGGTGAGTTCGGGGTGGCTTTCGAGCAATTCCGCGGCGGCGTCGACCGCTGTTGCCGGGATATTAGTGTGGCGGGTCACCACAGGGATGGACTCCGCGTCCAGGCCAGCAGCGCTGAAGACATCCAGGGCACCGAGTACGCGGGAGCGCTGGACGTGCAGGTCGGCGGCGTCGATATCGGCAAGCGAAACCGCACCGTCGAGGGGTTGGCGGTGCAGGCGGATGGACAGGATGCCGATGTGGGTGTGGCCGACATCGATAAGCGCACGTGCGGCGGGTTCAATGGCGGCGCGGTCGTCGATGCCCACGAAAGGAAGGCCGGTGTCGGTGGGCTGATCGCAGATGACCACGGGCAAGCCGCGGCGTTGGGCTGCTTCCAGGTAGGCATCGCCGGCGGCGACTGAGTAGATGACGAAGCCATCGACAGAAGCACGCCCCACCAGGTCGACAGCCGGGTCGTCGTTGGGGTCCGGGCCCGCGGGAAGCAGCGTCAGCGTCGTGTGGGAACCGGCGGAAGCTTCAGCCATACCGGCGAGGAAGTCCACAGATGCCATGTCCTCAAAAGCGTAGGACAGGTGCTCAGTCAGCAGGACGCCGACGGAGCCGACGTGGCGGGTGCGCAGCGAGCGAGCCGTGGGGTCCGGGCCGGGATAACCGTGGGCCGCAGCGGCCGCGAGAATGCGTTGCCGTGTCGCCGGAGCGAGCTGGTCAGGGCGGTTATACGCATTGGACACAGTGGTTCGAGAAACGCCGAGTTCGGCCGCTAGGGAAGCTAGCGTTTTCCGATGCTCACTGCGTTTAACCATGCCCAGTAGCCTACCTGCTCCCACGGATGGATTTTCAATTCATTTCCAATTGACAACTATTGTCAACAACTAGACAATGGTTCCTATGACTTTTGACTCCCGCCGAATCTTCCGCCCTGCCGCGGCGCTCACTGTGGGCGCTTCCCTGCTGTTCACAACTGCGTGTACTGCCTCGGGAGAGGACTCGGACGAGGACACATTCACCATCGTGGCGTCGACCTCCATTTGGGCAGACGTCGCCGAGGCCGTCGCAGGTGAGGCCGAGAACGTCGAAATCGAGCCCATCGTGACCGGCAATGGCGTGGACCCGCACCACTTTGAGCCGACCGCAGCAGATATCGCGCGCGCCAATGAAGCTGACCTCCTGCTGGTCAATGGCGGCGGCTACGATGCATGGATTTACCAGGCAGTCTCCGACCAGGACAATATTGTCTCCGCCCTGCCGTTGGTGGACCATGGCGCTTTGGATGAGGAAGCGGACGTCGTCAGCAATGCCGAAGCCAGCCAGCCGGAGAACCAGGACCGCGTGACCAACATCGAGGGCAACGAGCACATTTGGTACGACGTGGCCGCGCTGGAGCAGGTGGGCAAGGACGTCGCCGAGGCCATCAACGCCGCTGACCCGGAGGCCAACACCTCTGAGCAGCCACTACTGGATAAGGTCGAAGGCTTCCAAGAGCGCCTGGGCGACCTGCCGGAGCTGAATTACGCGCAAACGGAGCCGATTGCGGATTACCTCTTCAAGTACGCCCCGGCCACCGACGTCACGCCGGAGGGCTACCGCAAGACCACGGTCTCTGAAGGCGAGCCTTCGGCTGCTGACCTGGCACGCTTCCTGCAAACGCTGGACGATGACGCCGTCGACCTGCTCATCTACAACCCCCAGACCGAAACCGACCTGACCGCACGCATCCGCGATGCCGCAGAGGAAGACGGCGTACAGATCGTCGAGATTGGTGAGACCCCACCGGAGGACAGCAATTTCTTCGATTACTACGAACAGGTCCTCAGCGAACTTGAGGCGGTCGAGGCCTAGTGCTCCTTCAGTTCCATGACGCGGCCGTCGCGCCGCTGTGGTCCGGGCTTAACCTGCAGGTTGATGCCGGTGAGTTCATCGCGATTCTGGGCCCGAACGGCGTGGGCAAGTCCACCCTGCTGGGCACCATCTTGGGCACGCGGCAGCTTAGCGATGGCACCGTCGACGCCCCCGCCCGCGTTGGCTTTATCCCGCAACAGCGCATGTTCCCTGCCGAACTACCGCTGCGCGCACGGGATTTGGTCTCACTGTCGCTGGCGCATGGCGTGCTGCGCAACCGCCGTGCGGACAAAAAGCGCGTCGATGCTCTTCTTTCTGAAGTGGGCGCTACCGGTATTGCGGACCGCCGCGTCGGTCGACTGTCTGGCGGCCAGCAGCAGCTCATCCGCCAGGCACAGGCGCTGGCCAACGATCCGCAGCTCTTGCTTGCCGATGAGCCCCTGCTCTCGCTGGACCCTGCGCGGCAGCAGGCGACCGTCGCAAAGCTGGATGCTCGCCGCAAGGAGCACGGGACTTCAGTGCTGTTCGTGACCCACGGAATTAATCCGGTGCTTGGTGTGGTGGACAAGGTCCTCTACCTGGCGCCGCATGGGCACACCTATGGTCCAGTCGAAGAGGTCATGCGCTCGGATGTGCTTTCTGAACTCTACGGCGCCAAGGTCAATGTCATCAACGTCGACGGAAGGATGCTCGTTGTCTAAATATTGGGAAGATACCCAGTACCTGCTCAGCGTCGACTTTGTGCAGCAGTCCCTTATTGCCTGCGCACTGTTGGGCATCCTGTCGGGTGTAATGACCTCGCTCATCGTGCTGCGCCAGATGTCTTTTTCCGTGCACGCGACATCTGAGCTCGCCCTGATGGGTGCTGCCGCCGCTCTGCTCTTCGGCGCGAACCTGGGCTTTGGTGCTATCGCCGGTGCGATTGTCGCCGCTATTATCTTGGCGATGCTCGGCTTCCGCGGCCAACAAGACTCCGCCATCGGTGTGGTGATGAGCTTCGGCCTGGGCCTATCGGTGCTGTTTATTCACCTCTACCCGGGCAATTCGAATACGGCGATGACGCTGCTGACCGGTCAGATTGTCGGTGTGTCCTCGGCTAGTGTCTGGATGCTGCTAGCCACAGCCGTCATTGTCATCGGCGCCATCGTTATTTTCTGGCGCCCGCTACTCTTTGCCTCCGCCGACCCCATCATGGCGCAGACCGCCGGCGTTCCTACTCGTGCGCTGGCCGTGGGCTTTGCCATCTTGGTCGGCCTTACCGCCGCCCAGTCCGTGCAGATTGTCGGCTCACTGCTGGTCATGGCCCTGCTTATTACCCCGGGCGCTGCCGCAGTGCAGATCACCTCGTCCCCATTGAAGGCCGTGCTGTGGGCAACCTTCTTCGCCGAAATCTCCGCCGTCGGCGGTCTCATTCTCTCCCTCGCCCCGGGCCTGCCTGTGTCGGTATTCGTGACGACGATTTCCTTCATCATCTACCTCGTCTGCCGCTTCATCGGCTGGCAACGCAGCCGCACCGCACTGCGTGACGACGTCGCCTCCCAACGCGCCCATCGCACCCACATCGAGGGCCGCTCCGCCGCTGAGGCCCATCACCCGCACGAGTAGGTTCTGCGAAAGCTACCTACTGCCGCTGCTCACTCGGTCGCTGGCGATTTAACTACTGCACATTACCCCTCTTACTAGCGCGCAAGTAGAGAAACGTCACGGTCAACGAGTAAATGAACAGAAACAAAATAAGTACGGTCACGAGGGTCTCACCCATGGTGCAACATCCTTCAGGTCGGTAGCTACTGCAGGTTTCACTTTTAAGAAAAGTCTAACATATAAATACACCGGTTAGATACCTTGTAGCTTATGACACCGTTGTCTATTCAGCTTTAGAAGGTCGGACTGCTATGCAGCTTATCTGCAAGATTGTCCACAACTCACTCGCCATGACAGTCCGCAAGCCCCACACCACGCATAAATACGTAATTTTTCAATTATTGCGTTAGCGCACCGCAATCTAAATTGTCCAGGTTTAAGACTGCATCCGCGGCCGCTGCAACTTCAGCGGAGTGCGTGGAAACGATGACGGTTGATCCTTTATCGGCGAACTGTCGCAGCATGCTCACCACCATCTCCCCGTTCTGTTTATCTAAGGCACCGGTTGGTTCATCAGCCAGCACAACTGACCGCGGCGAGATGATTAGTCGTGCCAAGGCGACGCGTTGTTGCTCACCACCGGAGAGTTCACCAGTGATCTTTTGGGCATAGCCGCTGAGACCAACCGTGCCCAACGCGTCTTCACACTGCCCCTCACTTGCTTTTGGTTGAGCTAAGCGCAGGTTGTACTCCACGCTTTTACTGGAGACCAGTGCATAATCCTGGAAGAGGTAACCAATCGTGGTGCGCCGCAGTTTCCTTCTCTCCCTTGCAGAAGCATTCGACATCGGGGTTCCGCCTACAAGGACGTCGCCAGAATCCACGCGGTCTAAACCACCAATACAGTTCAGCAAAGTGGATTTTCCAGAACCTGAGCGCCCAGTAATGGCATAAACCTGGCCAGCGCTAAAGGTGTAGTTCACGTTTGTCCACAGTGTCTTTTCGCCGAAGCTCTTCGACACATCGGCCAGTTCAATCATGTTATTTGTCCTTCCGGCTCAGCTGGTTTTGTGATTCCCGCGATTCCATGACCGGAACTAGTACCAGGGTTAGGATTGCCCACGCGGCAATTGCCGTCGCTGCAGCTCCCGCAATTGGCCACGTAAAGGAGTTTTCAAAACCAATAGTCCATGTACTTGGCATGTGCGAAGCAACCAACTGCTCGTGTAACCGCGCATGATTAATTAGCCAGCCCAAGGACAACAATGCGATGAATGCTTCTGCCAGAAGCAGCAAGCCGCGTTGCTTCCAGGGATTCCGTCCTATCAAATAGGCCACCCACAACTGTTCACGGCGTGAAGATTGGAAGGCTAACGCCATCGCCACTACCAAGCCGGTGGTGAGCAAAACTCCTAGAACTAAGTTGAGTACATAGTCACGCGCATCCGCAGCAACCTGCCGTTCACGAGCCAACCACGAGTCAATGCGTGGACGAGCGGCGACAAGAGTTTCGCGTTCTTCCTGAGTCTGCTGCATTTCAATAAATGCACTACGGTCTTTAAACATCAGCGAGCTTTGCGATATCCAGGCCGACAAATTCTTATCACTAATTAGAGCTAGACCAGTGGGAAGTACAACCAGAATTGGATCACTGACCACCGTGTTGAATTCGACGTCATAGGTAAAGACATCGCGCGGAGTTGCATCTACCGAGTACGAGACTCCAGGCATGTCGTCCTCGGCTACCGCTGCTTCAAAGCTGAGGCTTTCATCGATCAGGTCCTTTTCTGGTTTCCCCAATGGAAAAGGACTAAAGACTTCAACCTGCGCATCATCGCCTACGTGAACGCCTGCCTGTCGAGCTACCTCCTGGCTCACTAACAGCACCGGTGCACCTAAATCACTCGGCCAGGTCAACCAATCATTCTTCACCAATAGAAGTTTTCCCTGGGCATCAAGCGTGCACAGCTTCTGATCGGTAGCTACTGAAAGTCCGTCGGTTCCCACCGCAACTCCGGCCTCGTAGGTGTCGCTATGCCGCTCCCACGTTTCATTGAATTCAGCGCGTGCAGCCTTTTCCGCACCGAAGCCTGCCGCACTAACAAGCAGTGCTAGCACCAGGCTGATCGTTGCGCAGCGCAACAGAAAAACACCCACAAAGGTCCCGCGTGGAGCAAACTTTCCTTTCACCTGCCCCCACAATGTCGCCCCGCATCAGAAATGCGTAGCCAATGACGTATCCACAAGCCAAGACAGCTAACCCAAGCACACTGAGCACAACAGTGATGAACAAGTAATAAGGCAGGAATGCCCAACCATTGTAGAAGTACAAACCGACAAGCACAGCCGCCAGAACTAATGCCCCAGGCAAGGCATACGTGCGCGCCAATTCCCGGAGATCCAGTCGGGCTGAATCTCCCAATGTCAGCCCCTGCAGCCTATGTACACCGAACATCTGTGATTGATTCAGCACATAAGCAATGCCCAAAATCAGACAAGTGACTAAGAGTAAAACCAGGGTCTTCACCACTGGCATCCCGGCGAAGAACTCTAATGGCGAAGCTACGAGTACTTGGCCGTCGAGCCCACGGCTTTGTGCCCATTCCAAAAAGCGTTCACCACTATCTCTCCTGCCACTCAAGTAGTAGTAACCTCGCGGATCCAAGCTATCGAGGTCCGACAAGGGCGAGATTTCTACGGCTCGACCACGGCTGAAAGAAGGAAGCTGTTCTGTGTGCTCTGGAGCTTTTTCTCCCGCAGCGTAAAGCACCACCGCATCACGGGCGGTAAATGAACCGGCTTGAAACTTGGAGATAGTAATCCCGCTGTTGTCAGTGAATTCTTCGAGCTCTCGATAAAATTCCTCGGGTTCAATGTACTGGTCAGCCGAGTCAAGAATGACTGCGCTATCGCCAATGAAAAGGTCACCCTCTTCCAGAGCTTTGAGGGTCACGAAACTGATGAATGGGCAGAGCACAAGAATGAGACAGGCACCCAATCCGAGCAGGCTCAAGGGTGTTCTCTGCTTCCGAAGTTTTAGCATCGCCACGAAGTACAGCTCCCTGCCTGCACCACGAACATTACGGACTCCTTGTTAGACACATTCCGGACTTCTTCCAATCCTTGCTGTGTATAAAGATAAATGAGCCGCCATGGTCGCGCCATAATTGTTCAATACTTATTTTTTAAAGTAATTGAACAACCCTATAAGAATGTGCTTTCTGAGGGCTGATGAAGGCTGTGGCCCCACGTGGGGGTCTGGCGCTTAGACTGTTGCCATGACTTACACGCTGCATCGTCGGAGCCTCGAATTGCAGGGGCAGACTCGTAAGTATTTGGTTGTGGAGCCGGAGTCATTGCCGTCGCGGCCGGATGTGCTCTTTTTCTTCCATGGGTCGTTGCAGTCGGGGAATGTGCTGCGGCGTTTTACTAATAACACTTTTGATGCTTTGGCGGAGCGTACCGGCACGATTGTCGTCTACCCGAATGGTGTGGACCACCACTTCAATGATTGCCGGGGCACGTTGCTGACGAAGACGCGTGAGTTGGGCATTGATGATGTGGCTTTTACCCGCGAGATGTTAACGCGCTTGAAGGATGAGTACGGCGTGGGGCGTACTTTCGCGTGCGGTTATTCCAACGGTGGGCAGATGGTGCTGCGCTTGCTTATCGATGCCCCAGGGCTCCTCAACGGCGCCTGCATTTTTGCCTCAACCTTTGGTGCGGGCTCGAATCATGCGCCAAGCAATCCGGATTCGGCGTATGAGCCCACGCCGGTGCTGCTCATGCATGGCACGGCGGATCCGTTGGCACCCTATGAGGGCGGTGTCGCAGGAGTTGATGCCAGCCAGACCCGCGGTGAGGTGCTTTCCGCGCCGGAGACTGCGGCGCGGTTGGCTAAGTGGAATGGTGCTGAAGGGCCTGTTGAGGAGCGGGTGTATGCGGACATCGTTAAGCAGTGCTGGACTGGGGATTTCTCGGTGGAATTGTGGACCATGGAGGGCATTGGCCACGTGATTCCGTCGGGGAATGAGCTGGATGCCCGTTTAGGCAAGAACACCACGTCCTTCCAGGCGGCGGACGTGGTGGAGCGTTTCTTTGGGCTGTAGCTTCTAGCTTTCCTGGCTGTTGGCAACTCGGCGCTGGCGGGCGAACTCAGAGAGCACCGCGCCCGCGGCGACGGAGGCATTGAGGGATTCGACCTGGCCAGCCATCGGGATGGACATGATGACGTCGCAGTTTTCACGCACGAGGCGGGAGATGCCCTTGCCCTCAGAACCGATGACGATGACGACCGGATCCTTGCCGCCGTCGTAGGTATCCAGGGTGTGCTCACCGCCGGCATCGAGGCCAACGACCTGGTAGCCGTTCTTCTGGAATTCCTGCACGGTGCGGGTCAGGTTGGTCGCGCGGGCGACCGGCAAGCGTGCGGCGGTGCCGGCGGAGGTGCGCCAGGCAACGGCGGTAACTGAGGCGGAACGGCGCTCCGGAATGATGACGCCGTGGCCACCGAATGCGGCAACCGAACGGATGACGGCGCCGAGGTTACGCGGGTCAGTGATGTTGTCCAGGATGGCGAACATGCCCGGCTCGCCGGATTCCTTGGCGCGCGCGATGAGATCTTGGACCTCGGCGTACTTGTAGGGCGGAATCTGCAGGCCAATGCCCTGGTGCATGCCGTTGCCGGTCATCTGATCCATCTCGTGACGTGGGACCTCGAGAATGGGCAGGTTGCGGGTATTGGCCATGGTGACGGCCTCGGACAGGCGGGCATCGTGACGCGTGCCCTGCACGATGTATAGCGAGGTCGCCGGGACCTTGGCGTGCATGCACTCCACGACCGGGTTGCGGCCAACGACCATCTCCGCGGTTTCCTTCTGGTGGCGACCAGAGTTGCGGCGCTCACGCTGCAGCTTTGCCTTGTGCTTGGCGTGGTACACGCGGTCTTCGGCCTTCGGGGTCGGGCCCTTGCCGGCGAGTCCGCGACGACGCTGGCCGCCGGTTCCCTTGGTCATGCCCTTTTTGTTGCTCTTGCGCCCCTGGGCGCCGCCGCGGCCGTGGGTACGTGCCATTAGTGTGGTCCTTTCGGTTTAGGCCAACGACCAGGTCGGGCCTTCGGGGGTGTCAGTAATCGTGATTCCGGCGGCGCTGAGGCGATCCCGGACTGCATCGGCTGTCGCATAGTCCTTGTCCGCGCGGGCTTGGGCACGGCGCTCCAATTCGGCCTGGACCAATACGTCCAGTGCCGCATCCGCAGTGCTTTCCGATGCCCCATCTTTCCACCGCTCATCCAACGGATCAAAGCCCAGCACGGCAGCCATCGCACGAACCTGCTCGGCCAGGCGCTGCGCTTCCTCATTGTTGCCTTGCGCGAGAGCCTTGTTGCCGGCGCGCACGGTGGTATGCAGCGCGGCTAGCGCCTTCGGCACTGCGATGTCGTCGTTCATGGCGGCCTCGAAGTTGTCGGTCCAGGTACCGAGGGCGACATCGTCAAATTTGCCCAGGAAGTCCTCAATGCGGCGGTAGCCTGCAGCTGCCTCGGTCAGCGCGGACTCGGAGTACTCCAGAACGGAGCGGTAGTGGGCGTTGCCCAAGTAGTAGCGCAGCTCGACCGGGCGGACCAGCTCCAGCATCTTCGGAACGGAAAGAACGTTGCCCAAAGACTTGGACATCTTCTCCCCTGCCATGGTCACCCAGTGGTTGTGCATCCAGTAGTTGGCGAACTTATCGCCGGCCGCATGGGACTGCGCAATCTCGTTCTCGTGGTGCGGGAACTGCAGGTCCAGGCCACCGCAGTGGATGTCGAAGTTGGAGCCTAAGTAGTAGGTGGACATCGCGGAGCACTCCAGGTGCCAACCCGGGCGTCCCTTGCCCCACGGGGTAGGCCAGGCAGGTTCGCCCGGTTTGGCGCCCTTCCACAGGGCGAAGTCCTGCGGGCCGCGCTTGCCCTGCGAATCCTGTGGGTCCTCGCCTTGTTCCATGTCCTCGACGCGGTTGCCGGACAGGGATCCGTAGTCGGAGCCTTCGGCGGCGTTCCAGGCAGCGACGTCAAAGTAGACCGAGCCTGCGCCTTCAACGCCGGTGTCTTCCTCGACGGCGTAGGCGAAGCCAGCATCGATAAGCCGCTGCATGTAGTCGACCATCTGGGTGACAAAGCCGGTGGCACGCGGCTCTACCGACGGCGGCAGCACGCCCAAGGTGTCATAGGCCTTGGTGAACTCGCGCTCATAGGTCGACACCCACTCCCACCAGGGGCGATTATTCTCCGCCGCCTTGGTCAGGATCTTGTCGTCGATGTCGGTGACGTTGCGCACCAGTACGACGTCGTAGCCCTGCGCGAGCAGCCAGCGGCGCACGATATCGAAGGCCACGCCGGAGCGCAGGTGCCCAATGTGCGGCTGCGCCTGCGGGGTCGCACCACACAGGTAAATAGAGACATGTCCGGGGCGAATCGGCTCGAAATCGCGCTGGGTACGAGTTGCGGTGTCAAAAATACGAAGAGTCACACTCGTCAGTCTAACGAATCAGACTCTTTCCACACGCACGCCGTCGCTACTGCGGCACGGCCTTCGGAGCGGCCGGTGAAGCCGAGCTTGTCGGTGGTGGTGGCAGAAATAGATACGGGGGCGCCGAGAATCTCGCTGAGGGTGGCTTCGGCTTCCTTACGGCGCGGGCCCATCTTCGGGCTTTGGCCGATGAGCTGGGCGGCGGCGTTGCCGATGACGAAGCCTTCGGATTCCAGCAGTTCGCGGCACTCGCGCAGCAGGCGGGCACCGGAGACGTTGTCGTATTCTTTCCTGCCCACGCCGACGAAAGATCCCAGGTCGCCAAGGTTGGAGGCGGAGAGGAGGGCATCGACAAGCGCGTGCGAAACGACGTCACCGTCGGAGTGGCCTTCGCAGCCGGCGGCGTCCTCGAAGAGGAGGCCTGCCATCCAGCAGGGTTTGCCTTCTTCAATCTGGTGGGCGTCGGTCGCGATTCCTACGCGCGGGATAATCATGCTTCCTCCAGGAGTGCTTGAGCCAAGGTCAGGTCGATGGGCGTGGTGATTTTAAACGCCCGGGTATCGCCTTTGACGGTGCGGACGGGCTCGCCGAACCATTCCATCAGGCTGGCATCATCGGTGGCCACAAAGCCTTGGGGTGCGCTGAAATAAGCTTGGTTTGCAGCGCGGAGCTTTGCGATGTCAAAAGCCTGCGGCGTCTGCACCGCCTGCAACCTTGCACGGTCCGGGGTGCTTTCGATCTGGTCGCCGTTGACGATCTTGATGGTGTCGGTGACCGGAAGGGTCGGTACGGCAGCTGGGCAGTCCGGGGTAATTGCGTGGGCGACGCGGGCAATCATTTCCGGTGGGGTGAGCGCGCGGGCGGCGTCGTGGATGAGGACGGTGGCATCGTCTTCCGGGATTGCTTGCAGGCCCGCCCAGACGGAATCGGCACGTTCGCCGCCACCGTGGACGAAGGTGGGGGGCATGGGGGCATCGTTAAGCACTGCTCGGGCGTGTTCTTCCATGGCCGGGCTGACCAGGACCAGGATGCGGTCGATGGCCCCGGAGGCATGAAGGGCGCGCACGGAACGCTCCAGCAGGGTCTGGCCGGCCAGCTCCACGTAGGCTTTGGGCAGGTTGGCACCCAAACGAGTGCCCTGGCCGGCAGCTGCGACCAGGGCGATAACAGGGCGGCTAGTCTTCGTCGTCGAAGGAGAGGTCATTGAGGTCAACGTCGTCGTCCACGTCGGTGGTTACGGCCTTATCGTCCACCAGGCCTGCGGCGCGGTGGCGCTCGATGGTGGCGTCGATTTCCTCCATCATGGTGTCGGCCTTCTTTTCATCGACAGGCTTGGCCAGGGCGAGCTCGCCGACCAGAATCTGGCGGGCCTTCGCCAGCATGCGCTTCTCACCTGCGGAAAGGCCACGGTCCTGGTCGCGGCGCCAGAGATCACGGACGACCTCGGCGACCTTATTAATGTCACCGGAAGCCAGGCGCTCCTGGTTAGCCTTGTAGCGGCGGGACCAGTTGCCGGCCTCTTCAACGTCGACCTCGCGCAAGACGGAGAAGACCTTTTCCAGGCCTTCCTTGCCTACGACGTCGCGGACGCCGACGGACTCGGCATTTTCGGAAGGCACGCGCACGACCAGATCCGACTGGTTGATGTGGAGAACGAGGTACTCCAGCGTTTCGCCACCCATCTCACGCTGTTCAATATCCTCGATGACTGCGGCACCGTGGTGCGGGTACACAACAACTTCGCCGACCTTGAATTCCATTGCCACTCCTTGGAGCCCTACTTGCCTTCATGAACTGTTGATGCCCTGTGCTTCGATGCCCTGTACGGGGTGCTGCTGAGCATATATACAGGCAGTCGATTCTATCACGGGGTGCCGTCAAGCAGCGGCGCGGGGGCGACTACCCCCGTATTACCCCACCTGCAACCCGTGGCATTGTTCATAAACTGTGTAAACGGAAGTGAAAGGGACTAGGCTGTTACGTTGATAAGCCCTGAGATTCTAATCGATGGAGGACACCAAAAGTGCAGTCCCTGAAGTCCGCCGCCCGCCGCGGTGTCGTCATGTCCGTAACCGCCCTCTCCGCGCTGGCGCTGGCTTCCTGCTCGGCAGGCCAGGTTACCCAGACCTCGGAGAAGGTTATCGCAGTTGACGGCACCAACGCCGAAACCGAAGATGGCCTCGTTGCAGTTCGCGACGTCACCATTCTGCTCGACACGAACACCGCGGAAGCAGCGTTGAAGTTTACCGCTGTCAACCAGGGCTACGAGACCGGCGCTGTGACCCTGGAATCCATCAGCGTGGATGGCCAGGAAGTACAGATGGATGCTACCGAGCCGATGGAGCAGGGCCAGTCCATTCAGGGCGATTCCGCTGAGGCGCTTGAAGCTTTGCCGCAGACCGAGGGTGCTGAGGTCCAGTACGTAGAGACCTCCCTGGAGAACGAGGACTTCGGTTACGCCGGCAACCGCAACGTGACCTTCGAGTTCTCCAACGGCACCCTGGAGATTCCGGCTACCATCTCCGCTCCGGACCTGACCGCTGGCGAGTACAACCGCGACGCTGACAGCATCGAGGGCTACACCACCGAAGAGCCTTCGGCGGACGAGCACTAATTCTTCTTTAGGAGCCTCTGGCACAACCTATTTGGTTGGGTTGTGCTGGGGCTTTTCTTTTTAAAGTGTGGTTCGAAAGTTTTTTCGATTTTGGGGTTGACGAGGGTCGTGGGGTGGTTTATAGTCGAACATGTAAGCGAAAGAAGGGAGGGTGCTCATGAAGTCTCAGCAAGTTGCTGCGCTCGTGGATCAGTTGTGTTCTGGTCTTGAGGAGCTGGCGGACATCATGCAGGATCCTTCCTCTGTTTCTTTTGGTGAGGTGCGCAAGAGCTTTGAAGCTCTGGAGAAGACCGGTGGGCATCGCAGTACTATCGATGCCTCTTTTGCGTATTTGGCACAGGAGTCCGATGCAGGGCGCATTGTGCACAGTTCTCGTGCGGCGGACTACTTGGTGCGGCGTTTGGGTTTGTCACGCAAGGCTGCCTATGACCGTCTTGAGTTGGGTAATCAACTTTTTGCGCCGGTAGCTAAACCAGCTGAGGAGGAGCCGGTTGATGCTGCTTCTGCTGATGAAACTTTGAGTGAAGAGGAAGCTAAGGCTGCCGCAGAAAAGCGCGAGAAGGCCGAGCGCGCACGCAAGGAAGCAGAAAAGCAGGAAGAGCTGCGCCGCAAGATGGCGAAGGAGCGCCAGAACGAGCTCATCCACGCCATCATTCGTCGCGAGTTGGAGGACCTGAATAAGGACACCGATCCGACCCGCAGTGAACTTTACTCTGAGGCGCTGGAGCGGGCGAAGTTTATGAACCCGGATCGTCTTCGCTCTTGGCTGCGCGAGCGCGTTCGTCGCGTGAATGCGAAGGCCCGCAATCATGACCCGCACGCTGCGACGCGTCGTCGTAAGTTCAAGGCTTCCCGTCCGGATACCGATGGCGGCGTGCACATCTCCGGCTACATCGACGCAGCTACTGCTGCCCTGCTGGAGCAGGCCTTCTCCCCTGCTGCACGCCCGGGTGGTCCGGAGCTCGCACCGGAGGACGATAAGCGTACGATGGACCAGCGCATGGCTGACCAGTTGGCGCACATCCTGCACCAGTATTTGGGCCAGAAGGAAGAGTCCGGTGCGGGTCTGGGTTCCATCCTGATTACGGCGACTCTCGATGACTTGGAGGATATGACCGCCGAGTCTCGCTTCCTGACCTCGACTGGTCAGCTGCTCTCGCCGATGGACATCCTGCGCCTGGGTATCGCGGATAACGATTACTTCTGCTGCCTCGACCCGGAGTCCTTCCAACCGCTGTTGTTGGGTAAGACCAAGCGCGGAGCGAGCCTCATGCAGAAGATTGCGTTGCTGGCTTCAGAGTCGGTGTGCACCCATCCGGGTTGCGATGCCGCCTGGCACCGCTGCGATGTCCACCACCTGCAAGCGTGGGCTTTCGGTGGACCGACGGACCTGCGGAATCTGACGTTGCTGTGTAGGAGACACCACACGGATAACAACGATTATCGCGACTTCCGAAACAACATGGGACATGCGGAAAGAGACCCCAGAACCGGCAGAGTTGGGTTCAAAGCTCCTGGTCAGGACATAGAGTTCAATGACTCGCCGAAGGCCCAGCACAGTCCCGCTGCGAAATTGAGATTGAAAAAGCGGCGACGAGAGTGCAGTTGCCAGGAAGAAGCTGCGGCGGCCTAAGAGGTTGCGTGGGCTTAGCGCCTTAGATTGATTGTCCTTGTAAGTTTGAGCCGGTTTCCAGGGAAGCAGAGTGGGTTTCTGCTGCCTTGGGGTCGGCTGCTTGTGCTGTTTTGCTGGTGATGCTGCTTTGAATCGGTTACCGGTTTTGCTCAGGCATCGCATGTCCGGGGCATGGTTTAGGGTTTAGTCATGGCCAAAAAGCAACGCCCCATCCATACCTGTTCCGAGTGCGGCTTCGTCTCCCCGAAGTGGCTTGGCCGCTGCCCCGAATGTGGATCCTGGGGCACCCTCCAGGAGTCCCAGCCGGTGGCGAAGTCCTCCGGTAGTGCCGCTGCCGCAGCGACGACTGGGCAGATGACCAAGGGACTCACCCCGACAAGTCCGGCGACGCCGATTACGAAGATTGGGGCATCGGCAACTAAGACGCTGAATACCGGCATTGGGGAGCTCGACCGGGTGCTGGGCAAGGGCATCGTGCCGGGTTCGGTGGTGCTGATGGCTGGCGAGCCGGGCGTCGGTAAGTCGACGCTGCTGCTGGAGGTTGCCTCGCGGTGGGCATCGCTAGATAGGAAGGCTCTGTATGTGACCGCCGAGGAGTCCGCCGGGCAGGTCCGCGCGCGTGCCGAGAGGACTGGGGCGTTGCATGACACTCTGTACCTGGCGGCGGAGTCGAACCTGGATGTGGTCTTCGGGCATGTTGACCAGCTGAAGCCAAGCCTGATCATCGTGGACTCGGTGCAAACGATGCATGCCGCCGGAGTGGAAGGCGTTGCGGGTGGCGTGGCGCAGTCGCGCGCAGTGACGGCGGCTTTGACGACGCTGGCGAAGACCACCGGAATTCCCGTGATGCTGGTGGGCCACGTGACGAAGGATGGCAACGTTGCTGGCCCGCGCGTGCTGGAGCACCTGGTGGACGTGGTGCTGAATTTTGAGGGCGACCGCCAATCGAGTTTGCGCATGCTACGCGGCATCAAGAATCGCTTCGGTGCGACCGATGAGGTGGGCTGCTTCGAACAGACCGCCGGTGGCATCCGGGAGGTTGCCGACCCCTCGGGGCTTTTCCTGTCGCATAGGGGAAGCACGCCGGATGGTTCCGCGGTGACGGTCGCGATGGATGGCGTCCGCCCGATTTTGGCGGAGGTCCAAGCTTTGACGGTCGATCCGGTGGCGAAGAACCCGCGGCGCGTGGTGACCGGGTTGGATAATAACCGCGTGCCGATGGTGTTGGCCGTCCTGCAAGCCCGCGCCGGACAGCGGACAAACGATAAGGATGCCTACGTCGCGACTGTCGGTGGCATGAAGATCACCGAGACCGCCACGGACCTGGCGGTGGCGCTGGCGACCTGGTCCTCGCTGCACGAAAAGCCGCTCCCGCCGCGGACGGTCGTTATTGGTGAGGTCGGCCTGGCAGGCGAGCTGCGCCGGGTGCCGAACCTGGATAGGCGCCTGATGGAAGCCGCCCGCTTAGGCTACAAATCTGCCATCGTCCCTGCCGGCGAGGTGGAGGCCAACGGCCTGAAGGTGCGCCAAGTGGGCACGCTGAGTGAGGCTATCGCGCTGTTGGACTAAAAGCTGGACTAAGCCAGGTTGAAGGGTGTCGGCTCGGAGGGGTTATCGCCGATGACCGCGTGCAGGTAGTAGGCCCCATTGCCGGCTGGCTCGCGGTTGGTGCACTCGCCCTCGGCGGAGCGGAGGCGGGACCACTCGGCTTCGAAGATGCGGTCCTCGCCAGGCTCGACGGTGAGCTCGCCGGTCTCGACCGGGGCGTAGCAATCAACGTCGGACCAGATGCGCTCGTTGGTGCGCATGTTGTAGACCTCAAAGCGGAGGGTGTCCTCATCCAAGTCGATGACGCAGTCGGCCGCGGTGGGGTTCTCGACGGTCATGTAAAAGGTCGGCAGGTCGCCATCACTCACGGTGGACTCTGGGGTGGAGGCGACGATGTTGAGGTCGGAAAGCTCGCAAGTATCCTTCGCGCCGGCCTCGACGGAGGGCTCCTCCGACTCGGACGCAGACTCTTCCTCCGACTCAGACTCTTCAGATTCAGACTCTGGAACCTCAGATTCAGAAGACTCTGCCTCAGAAGTTTCCGGGGTGGTCTCCTCCGTGGTGACCTCCTGGGTGGAGGACTCGGCGGCCTCGTTGGTGTCGTCGCCACCGAAGAGGGCGATCGCTATCGCAATGAAGCCAAAGACGACAACGAGCACAACAACCAGGGCGGCCACGCGGCGCCGCTGGTAAATCTCCCGGGGCAAAGGCTTCTGGTTACTCACCCCTCCAATTTTAGGGTGATCCACAGCCCGACCCGGCTATCCCCGGCCCGCGTGTCCAGGGGTTATTCCACTCCGTGCAGGACGAGGGTCTCCACACTCGAGCTATCGAGCAGGTAGCGGGCACCCACGACGCCCAGATTGCCCGAGTCCAGCTGGCGTTGGACCTCCGGAACCTTAGCGACAATTTGAGAAACAGTATCCAAGGTGTTCTGGCGCTCATAGTCGGCATGATCGGTCTTGCCCTTGCGCTGGGCGACCCAGGCAGACACGGCGACGCGCTCGATGATGGGGCGCTGGAGGCTCGTCGGCAAGTCTGCCTCCCCGTCGAGGAAGGACGCCGCCGCAGCGACAGCACCACAGTTCTGATGCCCCAGCACGAGCAGCACGTTGGCATTCAAGCTTTCTAGCGCATAATCCAACGAGGCCAGCACCGCGCTGTCCAGGATGTGACCGGCCGTGCGAATGACGAAGGCATCACCGAAACCAATGTTGAACAGGTGCTCAATCGGCGCGCGGGAATCCGAGCAGGCCAGCACAATCACGCGTGGGTCCTGCCCCGCGGTGAGGCCCTCGCGGTAGAAGTTTTCGTGAACGGGGATGACGTTGCCATCGATAAGCCGCTGGTTACCTTCCTTCAAGGCATCCCAGACGGGCTGTGGCTCGTGGGGAACATTACGTAAAGGCATAACCTTAGTTTAGACTTGTCCCTTGCATGGATACGCAGAAAGTAGTCGATTGGTTCGACGAGCACGAAAGGCCGCTGCCCTGGCGTCGCCCCGGCACCAGCGCGTGGGGTGTCCTGCTCAGCGAGGTGATGAGCCAGCAGACCCCCGTCGCCCGCGTCGCCCCGGTGTGGGAGCAATGGATGCGGCGCTGGCCCACCCCGGCGGACTTTGCGCAGGCCACCCGCGATGAAGTCCTGCGCGCCTGGGGCAAGCTGGGCTATCCCCGCCGGGCGCTGCGGCTGTGGGAATGCGCGCGCAAGCTTAACGATGCCCCCGTGCCCCGGGACATCGACAAGCTTTTAGCTTTGCCTGGCATCGGCGATTACACCGCGCGTGCCGTGGCGTGCTTTCACTATGGCGAGAACGTGCCGGTCGTCGATACCAACGTGCGCCGGGTGTATGCGCGGGCTGTCGATGGTAACTTCCTTGCGCCCCAGCCTTCGAAGCGAGAGTTAGCCCTGGTAGAAGAGCTATTACCTGAGGAGGACGGCCCCAGGTTTTCTGCCGCCCTGATGGAGCTCGGCGCCCTGGTGTGTACTGCCAAGAACCCCAGTTGTGCTGCCTGCCCCCTGTTAGAGGACTGTGCTTGGCAGCGCGCCGGCTGCCCCGAACCCAGCGCGGAAGAACAGGCGAAGGCGAAGAAGCGCGTCCAGAAGTTCGCCGGTACTGACCGGCAGGTGCGCGGGCTCATCATGGACGTCCTGCGCAAGGCCGACGCGCCGGTCCCCCAGTCTCAGATTGACATCGTCTGGCCCGACGGGGCGCAGCGATCCCGTGCGCTGGCCTCCCTACTTAACGATGGCCTCGCCGACCAGAACGACGAAGGGCTGTTTCACCTGCCTGTGTAGCTGGGTTTCCCCTATTTCCTCCAGCGCCCGCGGAAGTTGAGCCCACCTGGCAGGTTGACCCACATGCCGCCGCGGGAGTTGAAGGTGACCGGCCCGACCTTCGTCGACATGGAGGCTCCCGAACCGGAGAAGTTCAGCCAGCTGTTCTTGCCGGTCTTCTTGCGCTTACGAAAATAAAGTCCCATGGCAAGAAATTTTAACCGAAAGAGTAGATAGCGTGATTTCTTTATATTAGTATGTCCGCATGTTCAGAAAATCTCTCTCTTCTCGCCTACTTTCTTCCTTGGCCGCGGCCCTAACCGCCTGTGCTGTGGCATTAGTCCCCAACACCGCCTCCGCTGACCCTGGTGCAGTCTTAGGCTCCCGACCCACCACGCATACCGATGGCGACCTGAGCTCCGCCACCGCCGCGAAAGCCCAAACTTTTAGCTACGAATCCACCCTGCAAAATGGCGCGCCCACCACCGTGACCGGCACGCTCTTCGAGCCAACCCAGGCCTGGGCCGGCGAGGGTGATCGTCCCACCATCGTCTTCGCGCCCGGTACCCGCGGGCAGGGCGACCAGTGTGCGCCCTCGCGTGCGGTCGGCCAGGTCGGCAACGCCGCCCTGGGCCCCGCCGGACAGCTGACCACCAACATCAACTACGAATACCCCTTCTTCAAGGCCGCCACGGACCTGGGAATCCGCGTCGTGGTGACCGACTACGTCGGCCTGGGCACGCCCGGCCACCACTCTTATGTCAACAACATCGAAGAAGCACATGCGGTTCTTGATGCCGCCCGCGCTGGCCTCCAACTTGCCGGCGCACCTGCCGATGCCCCGGTCGGCCTCGCCGGCTACTCCCAAGGTGGCGGGGCCGCCGCTGCTGCCGCCGAGTGGGCCAACGACTACGCACCCGAGCTCAACATCAAGGGCACCTACGCGGGCGCTCCCCCGGCTGACCTGGTCAAGGTCATGGCTGCCGTCGATGGCACCAGCATCGTCCATGTGCTTGGCTACGCCATCAACGGTTTCGCCTCCCGCAACGCCGAGTTCCGCGAGCGAGTTCTGAGCAACCTAAACCCTTGGGGCATCCAATTCTTGCGTTCCGCATCTGGCGCCTGCATTCCTGATTCGATGGCTACCTGGGCTTTCGTGCAGACCCGCTGGCTGACCAAAGATGGGGCGAGCCTATCGAAGATGGTGCAGCGCGACCCGGTGATTCGTGAAGTCCTGGAAGAGCAGAAGCTCGGCAGCCGTCCGCTGAACGCCCCGATGCTGGTCGCCAACGCACCTGACGATGACATCATCCCCTTCGATCAGGCCCGCACCATGGCTGGCGACTACTGCGCCCTGGGCGGCGAGGTCTACTTTGAGGCCGCCAACCCCACCCGCTTCGTTCCCGGACCGGGCATCAACCACGCGTTCCCATTGCTGGGTTCTGTCCCGCACGGCCTGGACTACCTGATTGAACGCTTCAACGACGTTCCTGCACCAAATAATTGCGCCTAGAAACTAAACGGTTAAGGTATCTACCGTGAATTTCAAGACGGGTACCCTTCTGGCAATTAGCGCTATCGCGGTCATCGCCGCTGTGGCATTCGCCTTCTCCGTGTTCTTCTCCGGCTCGGATGCCGAGCGCATCGACGCGGAAGGAACCAGCGCGGTCTTCTCCGAGGAAACGACTAGCTCTTCCGAGCCTGAAACGACCGAGGAGTTCACCGAAGAAACCAGCACCGAAGAAACCGAGGACGAAACCACGGAAGAGACCGCCACCGTCACTAAGACTGAAGAACGCACCGAGGAACGCACAGTAGAACCCGACCCCCCGGACATCCCGGCACCGATGATTCAGGCGGGCCTGCGCCCGGCGAATGCGGTCTGCGATGACACCCCGGTGCTCATCGTGGAGTCCGTCCTGGATGATGGATCCGGCAACCAGGCCGCCCAGCGCATCCCGGAGGTCATGGACATCTACCCGGGCACGGTCTTCTATACCCCGGGTGCCTGCCCGTCGCTGCGCGCGAGTGTGGATGGCCAGGACGTCTATGCCGTCGCCCGAGAGTACGACAACACCGCCGCGCTGTGCGATGCCTGGGCCGCCCAAGGCGGCAACGCCCGGCTACTTAACGGGGATACCTCCTACAGCAGTCCCTGCTAAAACCGGGAAAATCTCCCATAAAACCACTCCAGCCCGCGCAGAAGGTTCATCCTCCTGGCGGGCTGAAAGTGTGCTCTGACTAGCTAGATCTCTTACATCGGCTGGCCTGCCCCGGCTGGCGGCGGGTTGTTGCCGTCATCGTCGGAGTCAGAGTCGATGTCGGTGTCCGGCGTGGATTCCTCGCCTGGGACATCCGGGGTGACGTCCTCTGGGTCGTCGCCGGAGATGTCGGAGTCTTCGGTGACCTCGGCATCGTCAGGCTCGTCGCGGACCTCGGTGTCCTCGAGATCATCGCTGAAGGTGCCCTCCGGCAGCGGCTTCGGACGCGGGGTGAAGGTGAAGGTCGCCGAGGAGTTGTCCTTCGACTCGCCATCCCAGTTCTCCACGTCGACGTCGATGATCTCGCCGGCACCAATCTCGCCGAAGAGGATCTTCTCCGACAGCTGGTCCTCGATCTCGCGCTGGATGGTACGACGCAGCGGACGTGCACCCAGGACTGGATCGAAGCCACGCTTGGCCAGCAGATCCTTGGCCTTCTGGGTGAGCTCGATGCCCATGTCGCGCTCGGCAAGCTGCTTTTCCACACGACCGATGAGCAGCTCGACCATCTCGACGATCTGCTCCTGAGTGAGCTGGTGGAAGACCACGATCTCGTCGATGCGGTTGAGGAACTCGGGGCGGAAGTGCTTCTTCAGCTCGTCGTTGACCTTGTTCTTCATGCGCTCGTACTGGGCATCCGAGTCGTTCTCGGAAGCACCGGTAAAGCCCAAGCCCACAGCCTTCGAGATGTCCTGGGTACCCAGGTTCGAGGTGAAGATGAGCACGGTGTTCTTGAAGTCGACGACGCGACCCTGGCCATCGGTAAGGCGGCCATCCTCCAGCACCTGCAGCAAGGTGTTGTAGATCTCCTTGTGGGCCTTCTCGATCTCGTCGAAAAGCACGACGGAGAAAGGCTTACGGCGAACCTTCTCGGTCAGCTGGCCACCCTCTTCGTAGCCAACGTATCCCGGAGGGGCACCGAAGAGACGGGAGGCGGTGAAGCGGTCGTGGAACTCACCCATATCGATCTGGATGAGGTCGTCGTCCGAGCCGAACAGGAAGTTAGCCAGGGACTTCGACAGCTCCGTCTTACCCACACCAGACGGGCCGGCGAAGATGAAGGAACCGGAAGGCCGACGCGGGTCCTTCAGACCTGCGCGGGTACGGCGGATAGCACGGGAAACAGCCTTGACTGCCTCGTCCTGGCCGATGATGCGCTTGTGCAGCTCCTCTTCCATGTTGAGCAGGCGGGAAGACTCCTTCTCCGTCAGCTTCAGCACCGGGATGCCGGTCCAGTGAGCCAGCACTTCTGCGATCTGGTCCTCGCCGACCTCGGCGATTTCCTCCAGGTCGCCGGAGCGCCACTGCTTTTCCTTCTCGGCACGCTCCTCGCCCAGCTTGCGCTCCTTGTCACGCAGGCCGGCAGCCTTCTCGAAGTCCTGGGCATCGATAGCTGCTTCCTTTTCCTTACGGACCTCAGCGATGCGGTCATCGACCTCGCGCAGGCCCTCCGGAGCGGTCATGCGCTTGATACGCATGCGGGCGCCAGCCTCATCCAGGAGGTCAACGGCCTTATCCGGCAGGAAGCGGTCATTGATGTAGCGATCCGACAGGGAAGCCGCAGCCTTCAGCGCATCATCGGTGTAGGAGACGCGGTGGTGCGCCTCGTACTTATCGCGCAGGCCACGCAGGATGGCAATGGTGTCATCCAGGGAAGGCTCATCGACCTTGACCGGCTGGAAACGACGCTCCAGAGCAGCATCCTTCTCGATGTGCTTGCGGTACTCCTCCAGGGTGGTCGCACCGATGGTCTGCAGCTCGCCGCGAGCCAGCTTCGGCTTCAGCAGGGAGGCAGCATCGATAGCGCCCTCGGCAGCACCGGCGCCGACCAGGGTGTGAATCTCATCGATAAACAGGATGATGTCGCCGCGCTGGTTAATCTCCTTGAGGACCTTCTTCAGGCGTTCCTCAAAGTCACCGCGGTAACGAGAACCCGCCACCAGGGAGCCTAAGTCCAGCGAGTAAACCTGCTTATCCTTCAGGGTCTCTGGAACCTTACCGTTAACGATGTCTAGGGCCAGACCCTCGACCACGGCGGTCTTACCAACACCCGGCTCACCAATCAGAACCGGGTTGTTCTTGGTACGACGGGAGAGCACCTGCATGATGCGCTCGACCTCAGACTCACGGCCGACGACCGGGTCCAGCTTGCCATCCTTGGCAGCCTGGGTGAGGTTACGACCGAACTGGTCCAGCACCAGGGAGTTCGAGCGCTCACCGGAACCGGAACCGCCGCCGCGACCACCCGGGGCAGAACCCGCACCGACCGGGCCAGGTCCGCCCTGGTTACCGCCGGTGTTGTCGTTACTATTGCCCTCATAACCAGACAGCAGCTGAATAACCTGCTGGCGCACACGCGGCAGGTCCGCACCCAGCTTGGTCAGCACCTGGGCTGCAACGCCCTCGCCTTCGCGGATAAGACCCAGCAGCAGGAACTCCGTACCGATGTACTTGTGTCCCATCTGCAGGCCCTCACGCAGCGAGAGCTCGAGTACCTTCTTGGCGCGCGGGGTAAACGGGATATGCCCGGTGTGCGGCTGGGAGCCCTGGCCGATGATGTCCTCGACCTCGCGGCGCACATCCTCCAGGGAGATACCCATCGACTCCAGCGCCTTGGCCGCTACGCCCTCACCCTCATGGATGAGGCCCAGCAGAATGTGCTCGGTGCCGATGTAATTGTGATTGAGCATGCGTGCCTCTTCCTGCGCCAAAACGATGACGCGGCGGGCACGATCCGTAAACCTCTCAAACATTGCCATATCTACCTTTAATCGGTTCCATTACTAACGTTTCACCCACTCTAACGCGCACGCGCGCCGATCAGTCCCACCTTGCACTCTCCCCAAGCCCCTAATCCCCTATTTCCCCTGGTCAACATACTGTACGCCGGTAGCGAACAGGCCTTAGAAGAGCCTTTGCTTGACGATGCCCCATTGTTCAGCCCCAAAACACTTCCTCACCCTGGGTACGGGCGCTAACATCGATAATCGTTCCCTAGTACTAATAGAAAGCTCTCTCATGTCCGCCTTGCCGCAGTACTTTTCCTCCACCAAGGCCCTGCGCCTGATTTCTGAGTTAGCCTCCACCGACCAATCGAAAATCTATTTAGTTGAAAGCGAGTGGTCCGGCGATAAGCAGTACCTCGAGGTCTTCACGCCGAATACTGTGGCCGACCCCGCGGCGGCGACGCAGGAATTGCAGGGGCTTAGCCATGCGGGCATCGCAAAGTATGCAAGCTCCGGGCAAAGCCCCGACGGTGAGTTTTATGTTCTGCGCCAGGCCGCCGGTGGGCAGACGCTGGCCGATAGCGTGGGCAGTTCCAACCCGTGGCAGGAATCGCTTTCCGACGACGCCACCAACTCCATCCTTAACGACCTCGCCGACACCACTGCTTACCTGGAAAAGCACGACGCGCAAGCCAACCTCGAGGCCAAGCAGGTCGCCTTAGAAGGCAACACCCCTAAGGTCATCTCGGTGCTGCCGAAGGCTCTGCAGGGCGATCCCTCCAAGTCAGCGGCTGCCTTTAGTGCCCTGGCCGGCACCCTTGCCCCAAGTTTTGCCGCCGCGGCCGCATTAGATAAGGCACGCACAGGCTCCGCCGCACCGCAGCCTGAGCCCCCGAAGCAACCTTCGCCGCAGCATGAGCGTCCGCAGAATCCTTTCAGCGCACCCGCGCAGCAGTCATCGCAGCCTGAGCGCCCGTCTACCGATGCTTTCCCAGCACAACCCCAAGAGCAGCGCCCCTCGCAGCAGTTCCCGCCGCCCAACAACAACTTCCAAGGTGGCAACTTCCAGGGCAATAATTTTCAGCAGAATTACCAGGCCCCGGCCCAGCCTTATTCCCAGCAGACCGATGCGCCGAACAAGAGCAACAAGGGCATGCTCATCCTAAGTGCGTGCCTGCTGGTTGCTGCGCTGCTTATCGGTGGTGGCGCACTCTGGTACGCCAACTCGAACCCTTCCTGGAACGACGAGGAATCTCAGCTGGCGGCCACTTATCCCGACATGATTGGCAACCGCGCTGGCCAGGAAGGCGCCCTCGATACCACCTGCGAGTCGCGCGCCCCGGGAGCCGGGCAGCAGGCCGTTATCACCTGCACTGGCGAGGAAATCAGCTACTCGGCGACTTACTTCGACAGCGTCGACGAGAAAGACGCCGCGATGCCCAACGAAGACCCGGTCGCACTATCGAGTGATTCCTGCGCCATCGAAAGGTACGACATCACCGACGCGGACGAGACGACCTACGCCATTAGCGTGCGCGGCACCCCGACCGCTTTCCTGGTGTGGGGCCCATACGCTGAGCTGCACCACTTGAGTCTGCCGTACTGCGGCTAGAACAAAATACCTCCCAAGATGATGCCCACCAAGCCTGCCG
The DNA here is from genome assembly GCF_000980815.1 of Corynebacterium camporealensis. Lineage (NCBI taxonomy): Bacteria > Bacillati > Actinomycetota > Actinomycetes > Mycobacteriales > Corynebacteriaceae > Corynebacterium > Corynebacterium camporealensis. The sequence goes on from NZ_CP011311.1 coordinate 2,096,288, forward strand.
CAACAGCGGTCACGACGATAACCTGGGTGGAGGTGTTCTTGTAATCCTCGCCCAGGGCGTGGGCTTTGGAGGTGGCGTCTTCGCGGGCCGTCGCAAAGCTCTGTTTAGCCGAGTCGAAGCCGTTGCCGGAGTGTGCCTGCGGGGCCGCGCCGGTGCCCCCGAGGTTCATCTCTGCCAGCTGGCGCAGCGCAGGCACGGTGATGGGTTCGGCATCTAACTCGCCGAGACGCTTGTCGTAGACTTCGCGCTTGCGCTCATCCCCCAAGATGTTGCTGGCCAGCTTGACCTCTTCTTCCCCACCCGGGTTGTCGAAAGGGCCGGTGGCCAGCCGGGAATCCAACTCCCCGCGCAGGTCAGACGTGGATGCCGAGCGATCCAAGCCCAGCGTGTCATACAGGTTGTAATGCGCCATAGGGAGTGCCTTTCGTTCACGATCGGGAATGGGGTGCCATCATGTTGCAATCACTCATTGTTGCAAAAGAATCTTTAGGCCGGGAACATACCCCCCCCCCCGTTTTCCGCAGCACAAACCTATTTCTGAGACAATATAAGCAGTCTCACATCAGCTTTTTCCAACTCTCTGAGCAGGCTATTTTCAGCTCAAATCCAGAAACTAATTACGAGTACTAAATTTCACCCTCCACAGCACTGCTTTGCGATGCCCCCACCATCGCAAAAGCCCAGCGCAACCAGTAATTTAAACACTGTACACACCAGTTTCTTGGAGAGGTTTCCCATGCCCCCGCATCAACATTAGCCTCAACGCCATTAACCTGGCCGACTTCCGCCAGATCATCGCCCTGGTCATGACGCTGATTACCATCGTCGGCGGCGTCGCTGGCCTCGTAGGCGCTGGCGGCAGCAGCTCCGGTGGTGGCGGCATCCCATCTATTGGTTCCCAGCAGGTAACCCAGCAGCAGCTTATCGATGCACTCAACGACTACCGTCGTGCGAACAATAGGACTGAGCTGCAAGCCATGCCTGCGCTCAATGCCGTTGCCCAGAACTGGTCTGACACATTGGCGCGCCCTGGTCAGCCCTTCGACCACAATCCTCACTACAGGGATCAGTACCCTGCTGGCGCTTCCTTGGAGTCCGAGAACATCCTGCAAAACCACAGGGGTGCAAGTGCTCAGCAGCTTATTCAACAGTGGGCTAATTCGCCGGGCCACCGTGCAAACATGCTGCGGCATGGCATCACCCATGTCGGCGTCGGCATTACAGTACGCGGAAATACTCTGTGGGCAGTGCAGAACTTCGCTAAGTACTAAGGCTTATTGCGCCTAGATATCAGAAATTCCCGCCTCCCCAGGCGGGAATCTTCTTGTTTTATGGCTTAGGCGGCCGGCTGCTCGATGCGCTTGAGCATCGGGGCGAGGATGACAATCGCAATGGCCAGCACGCCGGCGAGCAGGAAGGCCCACTGGGTGCCCTGGGCGGTGGCGGCGGCCTCGCTCATGCCGGACTCGAGGCCGGCCTGGGTGCCGCGGGAAAGGAAGACAACCAGGAAGGCCGTACCGGTCGCACCGGCGAGCTGCTGCAGGGTGTTCATGATGGCCGAGCCGTGCGAGTAGAGGCTGTCCGGCAGGGAGGACAGCGCGGTGGTCATCAGCGGGGTCATCATCAGCGCCATGCCGACGGCGAAGATGACGTGCATGGTCACGACCATCCAGACCGGGGTATCCATGCCGAGGGTAGCCATCAACCAGATGCCGCCGGCCAGCATGATGGCACCCGGGACCATGAGGATGCGCGGGCCCTTGCGGTCAAAGATACGACCAACGATTGGTGAGATGAGGCCCTGCAGGAGGCCACCCGGCATGACAACGAGGCCGGTGACCAGGGCGCTGACGCCGAGGGAGGTCTGCAGGTAAATCGGCAAGACGGTGACCGAACCGAGCATGAGGCCGAAGGAGACCAGCATGATGATGACGGCGATGGTGTAGTTGCGCACGCGGAAAGGACGCAGGTCCAGAAGAGCGCGTTCCTTCTTGGCCAGGGAAAGCTGACGGCGGGTGAAGATCACCAGGCAGATCGCACCGACGATGGTGATGACGATTTCGGTGGTACCCTCACCGTTGAGGATCGCCTGCATCGAGGACAGGCCGTAGACCAGGCCGCCGAAGGCGAAGGCAGAGAGGATGACGGAGAGAATATCGAGCGGGGTATTGCGGTTCTCACCAACGTTGGCCAGCTTGATGTAGCCGAAAATCATGATGAGCACCATCAATGGGACCATCACCCAGAAGATGAAGTGCCAGGTAAAGACGTTGAGCACCGCACCGCCGACCGTCGGGCCGAGCGCAGGGGCGACGGCGATGACGACAGAGATAACGCCCATGACCGAGCCGCGGCGCTCCAGGGGAACCAAGGTCATCGCCACGGTCATCAGGGTCGGCAGGATAATCGCGGTACCGCCGGCCTGAATCACGCGGCCGAGCAGCAGCAAGATGAAGGTTGGTGCGATGGCGGCGACGATGGTGCCGACGACGAAGAGGCCGGTGGCGGTGAAGAAGATTTGGCGCGTCGTAAAGCGCTCAATAATAAAGCCCGTGGTGGGGATGACCACGCCCATCGTCAGCATAAAGCCGGTGGTCAGCCACTGCGCAGTGGTAGCGGGGATTTCAAAGTCCGCCATGATGGACGGCAACGCGACCGACAGGGAGGTCTCGTTCAAAATCATGATCATCGCGGCGAGAACGAGGACGCTCAAGTTCGCGAGGACTTCTGTAGACAGCTTCGGATCGCCGTCGGTGCTCGGGGAATTGTGGCTCACTGCGACTTCCTTAACGGAGAAAAGCAAAAGGTAATAAGGGCAAAAAGGGCGCCCTGCCACAGGCGTAGATTCACGTCCTTGCTAAGTCACAAGGGCGGCTACTGCCTGGTGCAGCGCGCTTTAGTTACTGAAAATACAGTACACGTTTCCCCACAACTCACCTAAGCGAGCGCGGGGATGCAGTGAGCAATGCCACGAGCCGTGGCTGGTGTGGTTAATTCTCCGGCTTAACCAGCGGGAAGAGGACGGTCTCGCGGATGCCCAGGCCAGTCAGGGCCATGAGCAGGCGGTCGATGCCCATGCCGGCACCGGCTGTCGGAGGCATGCCCTGCTCCATGGCGGCGAGGAAGTCCTCGTCGAGCACCATGGCTTCATCATCGCCGCCAGCGGCCAGGCGGGCCTGGTCCTCGAAGCGCTCGCGCTGAACAACCGGGTCGATCAGCTCGGAGTAGCCGGTAGCCAGCTCAAAGCCACGGACGTAGAGGTCCCACTTCTCAGTCACACCCGGCTGGCTGCGGTGCTGGCGGGTCAGCGGGGAGGTCTCCACGGGGAAGTTCTTAACAAAGATCGGGCCTTCGAGCTGGTCCTCGCAGAGCAGCTCCCAGATTTCCTCGACCAGCTTGCCGTGGCCCCAGCCGCCGTCCTTCGGGACATCCAGGCCGATGACATCGGCAAGCGCTTTGAGCTCATCGACGGTGGAGTCGATGGTGACCTCCGGCTGGCCCGGGAACTTACGCTGCAGGGCCTCGTTCAGGGAGGGGTACATCTCGATTTCGGGCCAGGTGTCGCCGCCGAGGTCGTACTCGGTGCCATCGGCAAGCGTGACGGTGTGCGAGCCGAAGACCTCCATGGCCACAGCCTGGATGGACTCGCGGATGGTGCGGGCACAGTCGGTGTAATCGCCCCAAGCCTGGTAGGTCTCCAGCATGGCGAACTCCGGCGAGTGGGAGCGGTCAACGCCCTCGTTGCGGAAGTTGCGGTTGATCTCAAAGACGCGATCGATGCCGCCGACAACTGCCCTCTTCAGGTACAGCTCTGGGGCAATGCGCAGGTAGAGGTCGATATCCAGGGCGTTGGAGTGGGTGACGAAAGGACGTGCCGCCGCACCACCGTGCAGGGTCTGCAGCATCGGGGTTTCGATCTCGACGAAGTCCTCGTCTTCCAGATGATTGCGCAGCGCGCGCATGACCTTTACGCGGGTCATCGCATTCTTGCGGGCCTCCTCGCGCAGGATGAGGTCGTTGTAGCGCTGGCGCACGCGGGTATCTTCCGCCATGTCAGCAAAGGCGACCGGCAGCGGGCGCAGCGACTTCGCAGCCATGGTCCACTCGGAAGCCATGATGGACAGCTCGCCGCGTCGAGAAGCAATGACGCGACCGCGCACGGAAATGAAGTCGCCCAAGTCCACGTCGGACTTCCAGGCGGCCAGGCGATCCTCGCCGATTTCTGCCAGGGACAACATGGCCTGCACCTGGGTGCCGTCGCCATCCTGCAGGGTGGCAAAGCACAGCTTGCCGGTATTGCGCATAAAGATAAGGCGACCAGCAATCGCGTGCTCGACGTCGGTCTCCTCGCCCACCGCCAGGTAGGTCACCCCATCCTCTTGAGGGGCGTCAGCATCTTCTTCCTTGCGGACCTGGAACTGTCGACGCAGCTCCGCCATCGAAATAGTGCGTGCGACCTCAACCGGGTAGGCCTCTACACCGGATTCCAGCAGGCGGGCGCGCTTTTCGCGACGAATCCGCAGCTGCTCCGGGACATCGTTTACTGGGGTATTCTTCTGCTCACTCACGCACCCAAGGATAACCTATTGGCTCTGGCCAGCGAATCTGGGCTAGAAGCGACGATTCACCCAGAGTTCACATGAAGTAAACCTAATTTCAACCAGGTTGTTACATCGCAGGACTTCACTAACACAGTCCCCATTACTGCGATCTTATTGGAGTGTTCCCCATGACGCTGCGCGGCCGCAACCTGCTATCTAACCTGTTTACTTCCTCCCGATCCAGCCTGACCTGCACCTACAAGTGCGGCAATGCCTGCTTCGGCAACTGCGATAACCCATCGTCCAATCCCTATTTTGGCGACCAGTTCTCCCGTCGTACTGCGCTGCGCGCCGGTGGCCTAACCGTGGTCACCGTCGGTGGCTCGGCCGCCCTGGCTGCCTGCTCGAACCCGGAGGAACGGGCGGAGATGGGGGCATCGGAAAGCGCTGGCACCACCACCGCTGAAGTGGAGCTGACCTCCGCGGAAGGCATGCATTTCGACGCCGTGCAGCCGAACACCGAGGACAAGGTGGTCATCCCGGACGGCTACGAACAGTCCGTGCTGATTGCATGGGGCGACCCGCTTTTCAAAGACGCCCCGGAATTCGACGTCCATAACCAAACCGCCGCTGCTGCCGAGAAGCAGTTCGGCTTCAACAACGACTTCGCCGGCCTGCTCAAGCACCCCGACGACCCGAACCGATTGGTGTATGTCTGCTCGCACGAGTACACCACCGAGCCGATGATGTTCCCGGATTATGACCCGGACAACCCAACCGAAGAGCAGGTCAAGATTGGCTGGGCAGGCCACGGCCATTCCATTCTGGAGGTCTCCAAGGTCGGCGATACCGGCGAGCTGAAGCGCGAGTTTGGCCCGCTCAACCGCCGTATCACCGCCACCACCCCGTTCCGCCTGGTGGGCCCGGCCGCAGGCGACAAGCTGGTGCAAACCGACGCTGATCCGTCCGGTAAGGAAGTCAAGGGCACGCTGAACAACTGCTCCGGCGGTATCACCCCGTGGCAGACCATGCTCTCTGGCGAGGAGAACTTCGACCAGTACTTCCGCGGCAAGGCCAAAGATAAGAAGGCGCAGGCCTCCCTGGAACGCTTCGGCATTGAGGAAGAGGAATCGGAGCGCAAGTGGGAGCGTTTCGATGACCGCTTCGACGTCGCCAAGACCCCAAATGAGCCCAACCGCTTTGGCTGGATTGTGGAAATCAACCCGCTGGACCCGGACTCCACCCCGATTAAGCACACTGCATTGGGCCGCTTTAAGCACGAGGCGGGCAACATCCACATTGCTGACGATGGCACCGTGGTCTGCTACTCCGGCGATGATTCGCGCTTTGAGTACATCTACAAGTTCATCTCCACCAAGAAATACATCGAAGGCGACCTGGAACATAACCTGTCGATTCTCGACCACGGCACCTTGTACGTGGCCAAGATGGAAGGCAACTCCCCGGAAGAAGAAATCGACGGCTCCGGCGTACTGCCTGAGGACGGCCTCTTCGATGGCTCCGGTACGTGGGTCAAGCTGCTGACCTCCGATACGGAAAACAACAAGTTCGAATCCCACGTCGACGGCTTCAGCGCGGCGGAAGTTGCCGTGTTCACCCGTGAGGCCGCCGACAAGGTCGGTGCCACCAAGATGGACCGCCCCGAAGACATCGAGGTCCACCCGGACACCGCGAAGGTCTACGTCGCGCTGACCAACAACTCCTACCGCGGCGCTACCGGCGAAGATGCCGAGAAGAACAAAGAGGAGCCTATGGAATGGGCACCGATTAAGGAAAACAAAAACGGCATGGTCATGGAAATCGAGGACGACCACGCCGGCGAGAAGTTCTCCTGGAACCTGTTTATCGTCTGCGGCGACCCGCGTGAGGCAAACACCTACTTCGGCGGCTTCGACAAAGAGAAGGTCTCCCCAATTTCCTGCCCGGACAACTTGGCCTTCGACAACCACGGCAACATGTGGATTTCCACCGACGGCAACGCCTTAGATTCCAACGACGGCCTTTACGCCGTAACCACCGAGGGCGAAACCCGCGGCGAGCTCAAGTGCTTCCTCACCGTCCCGGCCGGCGCGGAGACCTGCGGGCCCATCGTCACCGACGAGCGCGTCATGGTCAACGTCCAGCACCCGGGCGAAGCTGACGATGCCACCTTCGACGCCCCGACCTCCCACTGGCCCGACGGCGGCAACTCCACCCCACGCCCGGCCGTCGCCGTGGTCTGGAAGAAGGACGGCAACATCGGGGTAGAGGCCTAGCACGCTTCACCCCCACCCCGGCGCGCCCGGGAGCAGCGCTTTACGATGACCTGCCGATATGTGAGATCTCTTTCTCGCATATCGGGATTAACCTCCCCCAGGCGCAGACAGGCCAATTGTGACGTGGCATACTATCTCCACTGCGATTTGATTGTGAACTAGAGCTCTTATGTGGAGATGGCTATGAACTCGTTGATTTTGGTTTTTATCGGCCTGGCCATGATGGCCGCAGGTTATCTGCTGTATTCGAAGTTTCTGGGCAAACACATCTTTAAGCTCTCTCCGAACTACACCACCCCGGCGCACCGCCAGGAAGATGGTGTCGACTTCGTCCCAACGAATAAGTACGTGCTCTGGGGCCACCACTTCACTTCCGTGGCTGGTGCGGCGCCAATTATCGGCCCGGCCGTCGCGGTCATTTGGGGTTGGGTCCCAGCATTTTTGTGGGTGACCATCGGCACCGTGTTCATGGCCGGCATGCATGACCTGGGTGCCCTGTGGGCATCGCAGCGTCACCGCGGCCAGTCCATCGGTACGCTGTCGGGCCGCTACATCGGCACGCGTGGCCGCAACCTCTTCCTCGTGGTCATCTTCCTGCTGCTGCTTATGGTGAATGCAGCGTTTGCCGTGGTGATTTCTGACCTGTTGGTCTCCACCCCGACTGCTGTGATTCCGACCTGGGGCGCCATCGTCGTCGCCGTGCTCATCGGCCAGGCCATCTACCGCTTCAACTGGAACCTGCCGCTGGTCTCCGTCGTGGGTGTTATCACTCTCTACGGCCTGATGATTCTCGGCGACCGCGTGCCAGTCGTCCTGCCGGATACCGTCCTGGGCATCCCGGCCAATGGCGTGTGGATCATCTTGCTATTCATCTACGCGTTTATCGCATCCCTGCTGCCGGTGTGGGTCCTGCTGCAGCCGCGCGACTACATCAATGGCCTGCAGCTCTTCGTCGGCCTGGGCATCCTCTACGGTTCCTTCCTGCTCACCCGCCCGGAGGTCGTCGCACCAACGCTGCGCGACAACGTTCCGGAAGGTACCCCGTCGATCTTCCCGCTGCTGTTCGTCACCATCGCGTGTGGTGCCATCTCTGGTTTCCACGGCATCGTGGCTTCCGGTACCTCGTCGAAGCAGATCGATAAAGAGACTGACGTTCGCTTCGTCGGTTACTTCGGTGCGGTCGGTGAAGGCCTGCTGGCACTGGGCACCATCGTCGCGGTGACCTCTGGCTTCCGCACCATCGCAGATTGGGAGAACATCTACTCCGAGTGGAACGCCGGCGGTGTTGGCGCCTTCGTTGAAGGTGGCGGCAACCTCATGAACGAGGGCCTGGGCATCCCGAACTCCCTGTCGGCAACCATCCTTGCCACCATGGCCGTGCTTTTTGCCGCAACCACGATGGACTCCGGTGTGCGTCTGCAGCGCCTGGTCGTCCAGGAAATCGGCGAAATCATCGGCCTTCGCCTGACCACCCTGATTGCCACCATCATCGCCGTGGGTCTCTCCTTCGGCCTGACCTTCTCCGCCGGCACGGACGGCTCCGGTGGCATGACCATCTGGCCGCTGTTCGGCACCACCAACCAGCTCATGGCAGGCCTGTCGCTGTCCATCCTGGTCATCATCCTGACCTACCTGCGCCGCCCGACCTGGCCTGTCCTCATCCCATTGGTGTTTGTCACCATCATGTCGCTGTGGGCAGCCGTCCTCCAGTTGGGCAGCCTCTTTGCCGAGGGCAACTGGCTCCTGCTGGTCATCGACCTCATCATCGTCTGCGCCGCCATCTGGGTCATCATTGAGGCCACCGCGGCCATCCGCAAGGCCCGCAAGTCCCCGCAGATTACCTGGACTGACGACGACGAAGACGCCCCGCTGCCCGGCGAGCAAACCCAAGAAACTGCGACCGCCCAGTCCCGCACCGAGTAATGCTGGACAAGCTCAAAGCACTCGCACATGGGCTCAACGAGTACTACCAGGCGCCATATCGGGCGACCTTCGCTAAGGCCCAGCAGCAAGAAGATGACTTCTTCCGCCTGCTGGTCTTATCGGAGGCCCTCGGCATCCCCAACCCGGCGAGCTACTACACCCTAGAGCTCCTCCCGCTGGTCTACGAGGACTTCCACGCCTGGCACCGCCGCATGGGCATGGCCAACTCCCCACTGGAGGGCATCCGATGCTGCTAAATCCCCCACCGATTACGTTCTTCGGCGGCAAGGGCGGCGTGGGCAAGACCACCTTGGCTGCTGCCACCGCCCGCAACCTCGCCCAGGCCGGGCGATCCGTTCTGTTGGTCTCCACGGACCCGGCGCACAACTTGGGCCACATCTGGGGCACCACGCTTTCCGATGCCCCCACCATCCTCCAGCCAGGTCTCACCGCCATCGAGCTCGACCCGGCGCGCACCACCGAAGAACACCTGCGTAGCGTCGGTGCGAACCTGCGCAAGTTCATGCCGGAGCACCTCCACAAAGAAATCACCCGTCACCTTGATCTCGCGCGCAATTCGCCCGGCACCCACGAGGCCGCACTGCTCGAGCGCATTGCCGAACTTATCGAGCACGCCGAGGATTACGACCACCTCATCTTCGATACCGCGCCTTCCGGGCACACCACACGCCTGCTGGAGCTGCCTGAGGTCATGGCGGCTTATACCGACGGCCTGCTCGCTCGGCGCGAGAAGTCTGAGAAATTCGGCAGCCTGGTCAGCGGCATGGCCGGTTCCGATAATGCGACCTCTACCCGCACTGATCCGACTGCCCGGCGCAACCAAGAGATTCGCTCCACCCTTCTCAAGCGGCGCCGTCGCTTTGAGAAACTCCGTGCAGCGCTTTCCGATGCCCAGCGCACCGGCTTCTACATCGTTCTTACCCCGGAACGCCTCCCGGTCTTAGAAAGCACCGAACTGCACGCTGAACTCACCGACAACGGCATCCGCGTGGCAGGGCTCATCGTCAATCGCTGCATCCCGGAGGAAGCTGGCGAATTCCTTGCTGCCCGCCGCGCCGCCGAACAGGACGCGCTTGAGTTGCTGAAGCAGCGCCTTCCCGACGAGCAACCGCTCCTACTCCCTTGGTTACCCCAAGAAATCGGCGATGCGGATGCCCTGGATGAACTCGCCCAAAGGATCTAGGTCCTACTTCTTGTTCCGGGCGGCTTCCTCGATTTTCGCCAGGGACACAATCATTGACGACACCATTCGCTTCGCCGTCATCTCTTTCCCTGCATTGCTCAGGGCGCGGGTTTCATCAATCATCCGTTCAATCCACATCCGAGTCCACGGTGATTCTTCATCTGAGATGTACTCCCGGCTGCCCTCAAAAATGGATTGGAACTCCTCATTCGACAGGTCCTGACCCATCGCCGCACTCCTAACTGCCGTCGATGTTGCGGAAGCCAATTCCCAACGGTAGCCCCGCATTATCGATGAGGCGAACATCGCCGAAGGTCGCTGCTACGAGCAAGCGGGCATCGCCTTCCTCAGGTGCTTCACCAAGGTCACGGCCACGCAGCTCCAGATATTCTGGCTCGACACCCGCGGCATCGAGGACGGCACGGGCGGTCTCGAGGACCTTCTCAGCGCCTTCTTCAGCGGCATAGGCACCGGCGGTCAGGGCGGCGGAGAGTGCGGAGGCGGCCTCGCGGGCATCGGTAGGTACGTGCGTGTTACGCAGGCTCATAGCCACGCCTTCTGGGGTGCGCACCGTCGGCACGCCCTGCACGCGCACGCCCAAATGCAGGTCAACGACGGCCTGCTGGAGTGCGATGAGCAGCTCGTAGTCCTTCTCGCCAACGACGATGTCGCTGGGGCGCACGGCACCTAGCATCGCCACCAACTGGGTCAGGGGTGCAGCCAGATCGGTCTCCATGCCGAAGTCGTCCGGTACGACCTGGGTGCGCTGGCCGCGCGGGAAGAGATCGTCTGTGGTGTACTGCCAGATGAAGTCGACGTTTTCCTCGATAAGCGCTTGGGCGTCCTGCTCATCTGTACTGCTCAACGCAACTACGACGATGCCGCCGCGGATGCGACGGGCCGCGCGCACCAGGTTGATGTGACCTGCGTGAACGCCCTCGCCCAGCGGCACGAGGACGACCGGCTTGCCCTTCTTGGCAAAAGCCGAGCCCACCATGCCGATGCGCTGGATATCGTCGATAAGTGGCGGCTGGATCATGAATTCTCCTCCTGGAATGCCCACATTTCGAGTGCGTGGCGGTCTTCAACTTCGCCTAAGCGGCGAACAGATTCGACATAGGCCCGGCGCAATCCGGGCTCAGTGATGTAGCGATAAGCAGCGCGTACGGCGGATTCATCGATGGCGGGCATGTCAGGATCGTCGACGAGGTCCAGCTCCAGATGGGCTTTGCCGCTTAACCGGGCGAGCACCTGCGCATAGTACAACCGGGCGGCATACAGGCCGCGCTCGTCTTCGTTCAGCGCAATCGTCACCGCGTGCATCTCGGCCGTGAGCAGCCCGGCGATGGTCTCACCCAGCTCATCCAAAGCAGTCAATGCCCACCGCCCCTGCTGAATAGGAGCGAGTGCTGCCACCACACATCCGCGAGTTTCCAACGGATCAAGGTCCTGCACGCCGCGGCTCAGGCAGGTGTGCATCACGATAAGCCCGTCACGCACATGTTCTTCCACCACGTCGATGGCGCGCTGCAGGGCATCTTCCTCCACACCGAGGATGAGCAGGTCTGCCTCCGCGATGTTGGCTGGGTCCTGCACCAGGGACACGCTATGCCCGGCGGCTTCTAAGCCATCTGCTAGACGACGCCCCGCCAGCGACGCCCCGAACAGTGCGACCCGCATGCGGGGTGCCTGCATTAGTTGTCTTTCTTTCGCTGCGCGAGCAGTTCTGCCACCGTGACCGCACCCTTGCGGTGGGCATCGGAACGACGGCGCCCCGAACGAGTGGACTCTTGCTTAGCCTCCGCGTGCTGGGATGCAGCCTTTTCGGCCTGCTTTTTATCTATGCCGCGGTTCGGCTGCTGCGGTTTCGGCTGGACGGGAGCGGGGCCATCGGCAGGCGCGCGATGCTTAGATGCCGAGGTCTTCTCCTTGACCGCACCGAACTTCGCGGTCTCATCGCCACCAGCATCCCAGCGCACTGCCTGGAAGGAACCGGTATCGAAGCTCGGCTTCGACGGCTGCTTGGGCTGCGACTGCTTAGGCTTAGGCGCAGTCTTCTTTTCTGGCTGCTTGGTCTCAGCCTTCTTCGGCTCTGGCTTCTTGGCTTCAGTCTTCTTGGCCTCAGCCTTTGGCGCAGCAGGCTTCTTCGGCTCAGCCTTCTTTGGTTCCGGCTTCTTCGGGGTGCTGGCCTGGGTTGGGGTCTCTTCCTTGTCGCGGCGGATCTTTTCGCTGATGATGTCGTTCAGCGGATTGTCCTGGGCGCGCGATGCTCTCGGCTGGGAACCGAGGCGACCAGCGATGGCATCGGAGGTTGGCGCACCGGCGCTGGACTGAGTGAAGTCGACCTCTGGCTCACCGGCGGCCGCGCGGGTCTGAGCTTCTAGCTCCATGATGCGGCGGGCCTCCGCGCGCAGGGCGGCCGGCTCGTAGGTGTATTCGCGGCCAGACAGCTCTTCGAGCTGGGAACGAATGGTGGACAACTGCTCGCGGATCTCGGCGAGGATTTCCATGTCCGCATTGCTCGGCGCAGCGCCCTGGGAGCCGCCGGCCTCGCCGGCTGCGGCGTTGGCTGCGTCAAGTTCTGCGCGGTGGGCGCGCTCCTGCAGTTCCAGCTTGGTCTGCGATTCTTCAGCCTGACGACGGTAGCGCACCACCAGGAAGAAACCGAGCACGGCGGCCCACAAGGCAGCAATCAGCGCCAGCTTGAGTGCGGCATCAGAGCCGGAGATCAGCATGACGATGCTTGCAATAACCGCCAGCACCACCAGCACGATGAGGCCGATCTGGCCTGCATCGCGCGGAGTGGAGTCGTTTCCGGGGGACTGGTGTCGAGGAGCAGGCGATGTCATGAGGTCTAACTTACCGTTTGTTGTCCTTCGGTTGGAGGTGGGACCTCGCAGTGTCGCTCAAGCACGACACCGGCAACGGACATCGCCAGGCCACCGAGCGCAGAAGAGATCACTCCGACCAGGTCATTGGAAGCAGCGACGAGTTCGCTAGCGCGTGGAATAACGTAGACCGCAATGCCCACATAAGCACCGCCGACGATGGCGCCGGTCCAGGCGGAAGCACGTCCCACCAGCATGAACTGCAAGATAGTCAGCGGGTTGAGCTGCGAATTATCCAGCCCGATACCGTGAGCGTCTTCTTCTTTGGCGCTACGCACCTTCCAGGTCAGCACGCCACAGACCACGGCCATCACCCACAACGTGATAGACACCGTCGCCGGAATAGCCAGCATGGAGCCATAAAAGCGCGTGGTCAAAATGGCTGCGGCCGCCGCGACGAAGACGCCGGCACCAATCAGCGCACCAATGGAAGTCCTTTTCATAGCTCCTCCATCGCACCCAGCGGGCGCACCTCGGCAACATCGTCTTCGGGCAGCTTCGCGATCAGTTCTTCGAGTGGCGTGCCGTTCAGAAATGCGTCTGGGTCAGCGGCCAACCACGGCACCAGCACGAACGCGCGCTCATGGGCATAAGGATGCGGCACGGTCAGCTCCGGATCGGTGGAGCTAAAGCCCTCGATGTCGACGATGTCCACATCCAGAGTGCGCGGTCCCCAATGGCGCACGCGGACGCGCTCCGCTTCGTTTTCTAAGCGCTGCCCGCGACGCAGCAGCTCCAGCGGCGTTTCTTCGACCTCGACGATGAGTGTCGCGTTGAGAAACTCATCCTGGTCTTCCACACCCCAAGGCGGGGTGGCATACACCGGGGAGGCCGCCACGATATCGCTAGCAAATTCGTCAAAGACCGTGCGCAACAGCTTCACGCGGTCGTCCATGTTGGAACCAATCGACAGTACTGCGCGCATCAGCGTCCCCACATGTTCTTGCGCGAACGACGCGCCACCACAGCCACATCACCAAAAGTGCGCGGGATGGGCGCCTGAGGTTTATGGATGGTCACCTCTACCGCGTGCAGCAGGTCAAAGCGCTGGATGACGGACTCGGCAATCTCGGTGGCGACTGTTTCGATAAGGTCCCGGCTGGGGCCTTCGACGATGTCGGCGGCGACATCGGCAAGCTCTGCATAATTGACCGTTTGCTCCAGGTCATCACCTGCAGCCGCACCCGCAAAGTCCAGCCAGCAGGTCACATCCACAATAAAAGGCTGGCCCTCGCGCTTTTCCTCGTCGAAGACGCCGTGGTAGCCAAAGCACTCCAGCGCTTTCAGCTCAATGCGGTCTGCCATGCAAAGTCCTAACTCTCTCGCGCCTGTCTAAACGTCAGCGGCACCTAGATTGTTTACAGCCTCCGACTTTATCCGCTAGGCAAAGCTTTACGACGAGCGGCACCCGGATTCCCTTTAGCCTTGGCCGGTCTTGGCGTTGTTGTAGTTGCCGGTGGCGTGGGCGCCGCCGGTGTAGTTGGGGCCGGCATGCCAGGCTGCGGCGACATCGACGGCGTCACGGGAGACGCCGACCTCGTGGACGCGGACGGCCCAGGCGCCTAAGTGGGCGGAGATGGCGGTGACGGCGGCGGTGGCGGAATCGGCAAGTAAGGGGCTGGACTCGACGCCGCGATCGTCGCGGATGGCAGCGAGGAAGCGCTTGCGGGAAGCGCCGACCAGGATGGGGTAATCACCGGCGATGAATTCGGGCAGGGCCTGCAGGAGGGCCCAGTTGTCCTGCGGGGTCTTGGCGAAGCCGAGGCCCGGGTCGAGGACGATGTTGTCGCCGCTAACACCAGCGGCCAGGGCGTTGTCGGCGAGCTCGTAGAGCAGGGTGCGTACGTCGGCGACCACGTCGCCGCCGTGGTCGGCACTGCCGGAGGCGCTGCCGAATTGGACGGTGCGCCAGTGCATCAGGCACACCGGAATGTCGGCCTCGGCCATGACGTTGTACATGTCTTTATCGGCCAGGCCACCGGAGACGTCGTTGATCATGTCGACGCCAGCCTCGGCGGCAGCGGCGGCAACCGTGGCGCGCATGGTGTCGACGGAGGTGGAGATTCCGGCATCGTGAAGCGCGCGGATAACGGGGACGACGCGGTCTTTCTCCACTTGGGGGTCGACGCGAACAGCACCCGGGCGGGTGGATTCACCGCCGACGTCGATCATGTCGGCGCCGGCATCGATAAGCTCTTGCGCGTGCGCCAGGGCGGCATCGGTGTCCAACCACTTGCCGCCGTCCGAAAAAGAATCCTCGGTGACGTTGACGATGCCCATCACAGCCGTACGGCCGGGCACATTCAGGCGCTGCAAACTCATCGATTTTAGCTCCTAATCAGGCTCAACACTTCCGCGCGGGAGGCCGGGTTGCTTTGGAAACCGCCGCGCACCGCCGAGGTTGTCGTGGTGGCACCGGGCTTGCGGATACCGCGCATCGCCATGCACAGGTGCTCGCACTCGATGACGACGATGACGGACTGGGCGCCGAGGACATCGACAAGCGCGTCGGCAATCTGCGAGGTCAAACGCTCCTGGACCTGCGGACGCTTGGCGTACATGTCAGCCAGACGAGCCAGCTTGGACAGGCCGGTAACGTGGCCATCCTTGCCCGGGATGTAGCCGATGTGCGCGGTGCCGTAGAAAGGCACGAGGTGGTGCTCACAGGTGGAGTAAATCGGGATGTCGCGGACCAGGACCAATTCCTGGTGATTTTCCGCGAAAGTGCGGTGGAGGACCTCCGTGGGATCGGTATGCAGCCCCGCGAAGACCTCCTTGTACGCACGCGCAACACGAGCCGGGGTTTCCTGCAGGCCCTCCCGATCCGGGTCCTCGCCTACCGCAAGCAGCAGCTCGCGCACGGCAGCCTCCGCACGCTCCTGGTCAAAAGGTGCGCGCGCAGGCACGTTGTGATTAGTCATCGTTTACTTCTTTCGACTTATCCGAGTATGGGTTCTTCGGCTCCGCGTCGCTGCCTTGTTGCCATGGTGCGGCCCAGCTACCGGACTGCGGGGTGTTGTCCTCCCCTTCCGGCTTGTGGTGGCGGCCCCGGCGAGAAGATGGCTCTTCGGGTGCCTCGGGCACCCCGGAGTCCTCCGGGGTGCGTTCTGAGTCGTCTTCGGACTTGTCCTCGGTCTCCTGTTCCGGCTTCGGCGCTGGGGTGACGATGTCGCCGGCGTGTTGACCGAAGCTAAAGCCGATCTCTTCGCCGCTGGTGGTCTCGCCGGCCTTACGGCGTTCGCGGGCGGCGCGGGAGGCATCGAGAAGCGTCATGCGTGGAGGCAGCTCCTCGCCGCGTTCCTTGGCTAGCTCGGCCGGGGTCTTGACCGGCTCGTGGTCGGCCTGGCGCGGGAAGTGGATGTCCTCATCCGGGAAGACGTCCTCGGCTTCACGCGGGACGATGCCTTCGAAAATGCCCTCCAGGTCCGGGCGACGCAGGGTCTCCTTTTCCAGCAGCATCTCAGCAAGCTTGTCCAGGTAGTGACGGTTATCGCGCAAGATCTCGTAGGCCTGACGATGTGCCCGGTCCAACAGGTAGTGCATCTGCTCATCGATGCGCGCAGCAACAGCCTCAGAGTATTCAATGGAGCCGCCAGCACCACCGTGGGCGAAGGGATCGCCTTGCTCCTGGCCGTACTTGACGGTGCCTAAGTCCGGGGAGAAGCCGTACTCGGTGAGCATGGCGCGGGCAATCTTGGTGGCCTGCTCAATATCGGCAGACGCGCCCGTAGTCGGGGTACCAAAGACCAGCTCTTCGGCCGCGCGGCCGCCCATGGCGAAGACCAAGCGGGAGAACAACTCGTCGCGGGTGTACATGCCCTTGTCGTCTTCCTGGGAGGTCATCGCGTGACCGCCGGTGCGGCCGCGGGCCAGGATGGTGACCTTGTAGACACGCTCGATGTCCTTGAGCGCCCACGCGGACAGGGTGTGGCCGCCCTCGTGGTAGGCGGTGACCTTCTTTTCGTGCTCAGAGATAATCTTGCCCTGACGGCGCGGGCCGCCAACGACGCGGTCGGTGGCTTCTTCCAGTGCGTCGTAGGTAATGACGTTGCCGCCGATGCGGGCGGTGAGCAGGGCAGCCTCGTTGAGCACATTGGCCAGGTCCGCACCAGACATACCGGCGGTGCGCTTGGCCAGCTGTGCGACGTCAACCTCAGCAGCCAGCGGCTTGTCCTTCGCGTGCACGCGCAGGATCTGCTCACGTCCAGCCAGGTCCGGTGCGGTAACCGGAATCTGGCGGTCGAAACGACCCGGACGCAACAGCGCCTGGTCCAGGATGTCCGGACGGTTTGTTGCAGCAATCAGGATGACGCCCTCGCGGTCGCCGAAACCGTCCATTTCCACCAGCAGCTGGTTCAGGGTCTGCTCGCGCTCGTCGTGACCGCCGCCCATGCCGGAGCCACGCTGGCGACCGACAGCATCGATCTCATCGACGAAGATGATGCAGGGCGAGTTTTCCTTCGCCGTTTTAAACAGGTCGCGCACGCGGGAGGCACCGACACCGACGAACATCTCCACGAAGTCCGAGCCGGAAATCGAGTAGAAAGGCACGCCGGCCTCGCCAGCCACGGCACGTGCCAACAGCGTCTTACCAGTACCGGGCGGGCCATAAAGCAGCACGCCGCGCGGAATCTTCGCGCCCAGTTCGTGGTAACGCGATGGGTCTTCGAGGAAGTCCTTGATTTCCTGGAGCTCATCGACAGCTTCATCGGCACCTGCGACATCGTCGAAGGTGTTGGTCGGCATATCCTTGGTCAGCTCCTTGGCCTTGGAGCCGCCAATGCCGAACATGCCGCCGGCGCCTTGCTGCATGCGCGCCATGAACCAGAAGAGTAGGCCGAAGAGAATGATCATCGGCAGCAAGAAGCCCAGCATCGAGCCCAAGAAGGAATCCTGGGTGACGTTCGTGCGGTACTTCTCCGCGCCGGAATCCTTCACCGCATTAAAGATCTGCTCCGACGCACGCGCCGGATACTGCGCGATGATCTCTTCGACGCCTTCGCGCTCATCGACAGTAATCGGGTTCTTTAATTCCAGTCGCAGCTGTTGCTCGCGGTCATCGATCTGCGCTTCAGCGACATTGCGGTCGTTGACCTGTTCCAACGCCACCGAGGTATCCACGCGCATAAAACCGCGGGAGTCATCGGTGAGGAAGGTAAAGGCATACAGCGCGATCAGCACGATCGCGGCAATTCCGCCGTAGCGGAGGATATTCTTGTTCTTCATTAAGGAAGTAGCTTAATTGTTCTCATAAACAGACGGGTGCAGGGTGCCCACGTAAGGCAGGTCGCGGTAGCGCTCCGCGTAGTCCAGGCCGTAGCCAATGACGAACTCATTCGGGATATCGAAGCCGACCTCGAGCATATCGATGTCCGCCTTGACCACCTCCGGCTTACGCAGCAAGCTGATGACCTCCAGCGAGCCGGGGTTGCGGCCCTTGAGGTTGCGAATCAGCCAGGACAGCGTCAGGCCAGAATCGATAATGTCTTCCACAATCAGCACGTTGCGACCTGCAATATCGCGGTCTAGGTCCTTGAGAATACGCACCACTCCTGAAGAAGAGGTGGCATTTCCATAAGAAGACACAGCCATAAACTCCAGCTGCGCCGGAATGGACAGCTTGCGGGCGAAATCGGTGAGGAAGAACACCGCGCCCTTGAGCACGCAGACCAGAATCAGGTCATCGCCTGCATCCTTGTACTTATCGGAAACCAGGTCTGCCAGCTCCTGGATACGGGCTTGCAGCTCGTCTTCACTGATGAGAATCGCCTCGACGTCGTCGTCGTAGCGGTTAGCGGGGACATTGAAGTCTTTGTGATCGTGCACTGGGGCGCTCCTTTAGTGACCGGACAATAGTGCCAGTTTGCCACCAACGCGCACGACTTCCAACCTCCGCCGTGCCCCCGGCACTCGCACAGCCACCCCTCCTTGGCCATGCCAGTCGGTGCAAAGCTTGCCGATGCCCCCTAGCACCTCCCTGGTCACCTCCACCCCGTGCTCCCGCAACCAGCCCGCAATTGCCCTACGCCTGCGCGGCTCAGCTAATGCCGCCAACTCCGCGCAATCATTGCTTATCGATGCCTCAAGCTCCCCCTCATCCGCCACCACATCATCCGCTGCCTGCGCCAACGCCCCTGTGACGTCACCACCGGCAATCTCACTCAACAACGGCAGCACCCGCTTGCGCACCGCCACTCGCCGGAAACCCTCATCTTCGTTATGCGGGTCCTGCCACGGCTCCACACCCAACTCTTCACACGCCGCTTCCGTATCTGCACGGCGTACCTGCAACAACGGACGCACCACCCACGCGCCCTCAATCTCTACGCTCGGCGCCATCCCCGACACCTTGCCCCGCATCGCGCTCAAAATCAGCGTCTCGGCCTGATCGTCGGCCGTATGCCCCACAGCGAAGGGCATCCGCCCTTCGCCAAGGATTTCGTCTTCGCCCTTTTCCCCGCGCGGTTCTTCCTTATCGCCCACGGCCGGGCCCTCCCCTTCCTTTTTTCCAACGCGCGGGGTCTCCCCCGCGCCCTTCGCGGTCACCGGAACACCCAAATCCGCCAAAATCCGTTTTTCGGTGAGCGCGAAGGTGCCGTAGCGAGCCCGGCGCGCCGCCGCTTCCGTGTTTTCGCCATCGACGTCGATGGAAATGACTTCGGCGCGGGCTCCCCAGGCGCGGGCTTGAGCAGCTGCGTGCTCTGCTTGTTCGCGGGAGCCTGCTTGGAGACCGTGATCGATACAAATGGCAATGACGTCATGGCCTTCGGCGACCAAGGCGGCCGTCAAGGCTAAGGAGTCGGCGCCGCCGGAGAGGCCGACGCAGACGATGTTTGGTAGTTGTGCTGCTCGCACGCCGCGTCGGCATTCGAGAAAGTGCGGGCTCTTCCTGGGCCAAAAGGGCTGCATTAGAACTCGCGAAGGACGGAGGCGAACTCGTCTTGTGCCTGACGAGCAGCCAAAATATCCCCGTCGTTGACCAACAGACTGAGTGCGTAGACGCGCTCGGATTGGCCTTGGACCGTTCCGACCAGGGCGGAGGTGCCGGTCAGCGTGCCGGTCTTGGCGCGGACATAGCCCTTGCCGGCAAGGTCGCCGTAGCGCTCGTAGAGGGTTCCCTCGCCACCCGCGACGGGCAGATAGGTCAGCAATGGACGCAAGGCTTCTTCCTCGGCACCGCGCTCGACGAGTTGGGCGAGGACGCCGGCGGGGATGCGGTTGGCATCGGAAAGTCCGGAGTTGTCAGCGAGGGTGACCTCGTCGACGTTGACGCCGTGTTCGGACAAGACATCGAGAGTTGCCTGGGTAGCGCCAGTGAAGCTGGGTTCCATTCCGCGGGCAATGGCGAGTTCGCGGCCGATGGCCTCTGCCATGACGTTGTCGGAGTGCTTCATCATGTCTTGGGCGCGCTCAGACAGAGGGGGCGATTCCACGGAAGCGACGACTTCCGCTTCGGCGGGTGCTTCACCGAGGCCGGATTCGCTAGCACCGACCTTCTCGGCAAGCTGGCGGGCCACGTCTTCTGCTGGAGTGTGGCTGCGCGGGACATCGCCGGTGGTATCGCCCAAGCGTGCGCCGTAGAGCATCGCTGGTTGCATAGGGGCGACAAAACCGGCGTCGACATTGTCGGGGTCCCAGCCTTCGGCTTGTGCGTTGCCGGACCACGCAGTGGTGTCGATGTAGACGGCGGTGGCGGAGCCGATGTCATCGGCAAGCGCATCCAGTGCGTCCTGGGTGAGCCAGACATCGCCGGCAGCTTTGATGACCACGCTGCCTTCCTCGGAGCCGCGGACGACCTCGGTGACGATCTTTTCGTCCTCGTCGAGCTCATAGGTGGCCGCAGCGGCGGTAAGGACCTTGGTTGAGGACGCCGGAAGCAGTGGGCGATCGGCGTCTTTTTCCCACAGGACTTCGCCGGTGGTGGTGTCGATGACTTGGCCGCCGAACGTCGCTAAGCCAGGATTC
The DNA here is from genome assembly GCF_000980815.1 of Corynebacterium camporealensis. Classification (NCBI taxonomy): domain Bacteria; kingdom Bacillati; phylum Actinomycetota; class Actinomycetes; order Mycobacteriales; family Corynebacteriaceae; genus Corynebacterium; species Corynebacterium camporealensis. The sequence goes on from NZ_CP011311.1 coordinate 2,117,085, forward strand.
TGTGCTGCCTCGTCGAGGCGGGCAGTCAGGGCGGACGTGTCGACATCGCCAGCTTCTGCCGGGCGCAATGGATTGGGTGCAGCTGGTTGGCTAAAAGCCGGGCCGTGCTCGAGATCATCGTAGGCATCTTGGATGGTCAGGCCCAGGGCCGCCGTACCGCCGACTGCCGCCACGGTGACCACCGAGGCGAGACTCCACCACACATGCTTTGCTTTCATCGCCTCTCACCCTAGCGCGGTTCGCAGACGCGCTAGACTATTGGGAGCAGTTGCACACCTAATTTTTACAGTGGAGGAAATCGCCGTGAGCGTTGAAGTAACCATCGAGATCCCAAAGGGCTCCCGTAACAAGTACGAGGTCGACCACGAGTCCGGCAAGGTCTACCTAGACCGCTACCTGTTTACCCCGATGGCCTACCCGGCTGACTACGGCTACATCGATGAGACCCTGGCTGACGATGGCGACCCGCTCGACGCCCTGGTCATCTCCCCCGAACCAGTCTTCCCGGGCGTTATCGTTCCGGCTCGCCCGATTGGCGTATTCAAGATGACCGACGAGGCTGGCGGCGACGACAAGCTGCTGTGCGTCATTGACGACGTTCGCTTTGAGAAGTACCAGGACATCGAGGATATCTCCGAGTTCACCCGTGACGAGATCGAGCACTTCTTCGTCCACTACAAGGACCTGGAGCCGGGCAAGGAAGTTCAGGGCTCTGGCTGGGGCAACAAGGCTGAAGCCGAGAAAATCCTGGAAGATTCCCTGGCTAACTACAAGAAGGAAGGCGAGAACTCCCGCGACAACCTCGACGAGGAAGTCGACGCAGAAACCAAGAACTAGCCCACAGCGCTAGCCTTCTTAAACTCCCTTTCCGCGGGCCTTGCTCGCAGATTACCGGCCGCCGAGTTCATCTCAGCGGCCGGTTCTTTTTGCTCTTTACTCGTCTCACCGATTCTGTAATATTAGAACGTGAGTGCGAATAGCGCTCCCCTCCTGACGGTGCGAAGTAGTCTCCACCGCCAATTCTGGAGGTGGGAACTGCCTTGGCGCTGTCCAATGAGGGACCCACCTACCTGATGGAGGGAGGTGAGACAATGCCGAGTCCTGATAAACGCGAAAGCGATAAAAGGAAACAGGCCCGGAAGGCAATCCACCAGATTGCACTTCGGACCTGCTTGGCGCTAATAGCCAAGACCCTTGCTGCAGCCATCAGCAAGCTCGAAGGCTGGCTATTTAGCTAGTCTCACGAAAGCCTCCACTGGTTGTAACCCTGCCGGTGGGGGCTTTCGCCGTATGGCGATGACACGAAGGCTAATACTTCTATGTCACCTCAAATGTTACACACTCCCCAAGGCCCTATCAATGGCCATCTTGGCACCAACATCTAAAGCAAGAACCAGGCAATTCCGAAACTCCATTCGAGAAGACCACGCGCCTATTGCTTCTCCCAACCACCTCACATAAAATCAGAAGCCTAAAGCGGGACAGCCCCCGCACAAAACAGGCAACCGGCGCCGGGGTCTACCCCGGGGCCGGCCCTTTCTTTATCTGCGCCTTTCGCCGGACACGGGCCCGTGCCCGCGTCCGGCCCCTAGCCACTCCGTGCCGTAGCTCAGTACAGTGGCACCCATGCAGAATGTAGAACCGAAACAAGTACCAGAAGGCGCCCAGCTGATTGATGTCCGTGAGGACGACGAGTGGGCAGTAGACCACGCGGCGGGCGCAACCCACATCCCGATGAGTGAGATCGCTGGCCGCACCCAGGAGATCGACCCGGACCGCGATATTTATGTCATTTGCCGTTCCGGTGGCCGTAGCCAGAAGGTGGCAGAATACCTGGAAAACGCGCTGGGCTGGGAGGCCATCAACGTCGAGGGCGGTACGGACCGCTGGCGCGACGAGGGCCTGCCGATGGGCTAGGCCCATTTGTGGGAAAATACCCATTGTTTTAATTTTCGACGGTGGGAGAGTTAGGATTAAAGAATGACTAATCCCGCATCTGCTTCCATCCCCACTCCCCTGCTACAATCGCCGTCTTTCCAGCTGGAGCGCCTGCGCCGCCGTACCCGCGACTGCGTGGAAAACGCGCTGTCGCAAAAGGACACCACTCTGCGCGAGTACTGGGTTCTGACCTGCCTGGTCACCGATAATGCGGCATCCCAATCTTTCCTCTCGGAAACCTTGGCTATTGATGCCTCCGATATGGTGCGCCTGATCGACTCCCTGGAAGAGCGCGGCTGGGCCAAGCGCGAGCGCGATTCGAAGGATCGCCGCCGCCAGATTGTGGCTTCGACCAAGAAGGGCAACAAGGCCCACAAGGAACTTTCCGAGCTCGTCTCGGCTGCCGAAGATGAGGCTCTCGACGAGTCCACCAAGAAGCAGCTCAAGCACCTGCGCAAGCTCGCGAAGGCAATTATTGCCAGTGACGAGGAAGAGTCCTAAATGTCCGAGGACTCTGATTCGACCGGCCTACCGCCTAGTCCAGAGCCCGCCACCCCTGACGCGTCGCAAAGCTTGCGGCGCGTTCCTGCGCAGTACCTCTTGCGTGACGATGCCCCGCGCGAGCGCACCTTATGGGACGTCCTGCGCACCACGGCGGAACTCTACCCGGAGGCCGCCGCTATCGACGACGGGGAAATCCTCACCTACGCCGAGCTCATAGAAGACGTCGAGGCCTGGGCTGCGCAGCTGCATGCCAACGGTGTGCAGCGCGGCGATCGCATCGGCATCCGGATGACCTCCGGCAAGCGCGATCTCTACTTGGCCATTTTGGCCACCCTGGCTGCCGGTGCGGCTTACGTGCCTGTCGATGCCGACGACCCCGACGAGCGCGCCGAAATGGTCTTCGGCGAAGCTGATATCACCGGCCTGTTCAGCGATGATGGTTTCCGCATGTTGGCACCACATCGCCAGGGAGCAGCGCTTGACGATGCCCGCCCGCACCCTGACGATACCGCCTGGATCATCTTCACCTCCGGCTCCACGGGCAAGCCCAAGGGCGTGGCGGTCAGCCATCGCTCGGCTGCTGCCTTCGTCGATGCCGAAGCCGCACTCTTCCTCGTCGACCACCCCGGCGGCCCGCTCGGCCCCGACGACCGCGTCCTGGCTGGTTTGTCCGTCGCCTTTGATGCCTCCTGTGAAGAAATGTGGCTGGCCTGGGGCCATGGCGCCTGCCTGGTGCCCGCACCGCGTTCGCTGGTGCGCTCCGGCATGGACTTAGGCCCGTGGCTCATTCGCCGCGACATCACAGTCGTCTCCACCGTCCCGACCTTGGCGGGCCTGTGGCCTGCGGAAGCCCTCGATAATATTCGCCTTCTCATCGTCGGCGGCGAAGCCTGCTCGCAAGAACTCGTCGACCGCCTTGCTACCGATGAGCGCGAAATGTGGAACACCTACGGCCCTACTGAGGCCACCGTCGTGGCATCGGCCGCCCGCATGCGCCCTGGTCACCCGGTCAACATCGGTTTGCCGCTGAACGGCTGGAACCTCGTCGTCATTGACGCCGACGGCAATCCCGTCGCGCCCGGTGAGGTCGGCGAACTCGTTATCGGTGGTGTGGGCCTCGCCCGCTACCTCGATCCGGCGAAGGATGCCGAGAAGTACGCGCCCCTGCCGTCGATGGGCTGGGATCGCGCCTACCGCACCGGCGACCACGTGCGCCTGGAAGAAGACGGCCTCTACTTCGTTGGCCGCGTCGATGACCAGGTCAAAATCGGCGGTCGCCGCATCGAACTTGGCGAGGTCGAAGCCGGCGTGGCCGCCCTCGACAACGTCTACAACTCCGCTGTTGCTGTTCAAAAGACTCCCGGCGGCGAATCCGTCCTGGTCGGCTACGTCTCCCTGGATAATCCTGACCTCGGTTTCAACCACGACGTCGCCCATAAGCGACTGGCTGAGTCCATGCCCGCCGCACTCGTCCCGCGTATCTGCGTCATGGATGAGCTGCCGATTCGCACCTCCGGCAAGGTGGATAAGAAGGCACTGCCTTGGCCACTGCCTGGCGTGGGCGTTGATGCCCAAGGACTCACTCCGACCGAATCCTGGTTGGCTGAGCTGTGGGTCGATGTCCTCGGTGTCTCGGTCGAAAGTGAGAACGCCGACTTCTTCGAACTCGGCGGCACCTCCCTGGCCGCGGCCACTCTGATTGGTCGCATCCGTGAGCGCTACCCCACCGTGGCCGTACGCGACCTTTACGACCACCCGCGCCTGGGCAGCCTTGCCGAACACATCGCCGGTGCCGAAGAACGCCCCGCCGCAGTCCACGACGAACCACGTGAGGTCACGCCAGTCGGCACCAAGACCCGCATCACCCAAACGCTGCTGCAGATTCCCGCTATGACCTTGGCCGGAACCTCCTGGCTGGCGTGGGTCTTGCTCGGCTCCAATATCGCGCACGCTGCGGGCCTGGACTGGGCGCTGCGCAGCCCCTGGTGGCTGGTCATCGCGTTGGTTCTCATCTTTGCCACCCCGCTGGGACGTATCCCACTCGGCGGCTACGGTGCACGCCTGCTGACTGCTGGTATTGAACCCGGCGATTATCCGCGCGGTGGTTCCACCCACCTGCGCATCTGGGCAGCTGAACGCTGGGCCGATGCGTCTGGCTCGCGTTCTATTGCCGGTGCCACCTGGGTCAACAACTACGCCCGCGCCCTCGGCGTCAAGATCGGCAAGGGCGTCGACCTGCACTCCCTACCACCGGTCACGGGCCTGCTCACCTTGGGCAAGCACGCCGCAATTGAGCCCGAAGTCGACCTCTCTGGCTACTGGGTCGATGGCGATATCCTCCACGTTGGCGCCATCAAGGTCGACGAAGGCGCCCGCGTCGGCGCTCGTTCCACCCTGCTGCCCGGCACTCGCGTGGGCGCTTATGCCCACGTCGAGGCCGGCTCCACCGTGACCGGCAAGAAGAAAATCAAGTCCGGGCAGCGCTGGTCGGGATCGCCTGCCAAGAAGGTCGGGCGCTCCAAGCACCGCTTCCCTTCCCATCCGCCAGCACGTCGTTCCTGGTGGGTGCCCATCTACGGACTGACCTCCCTGGCGCTGGCCCTGCAGCCAGTCATTGCGCTCACCCTCGGCGCCGCACTGGTCGTCGCACTAGTGCATGCCACCAGCGGCAACTCCTTCATTGGCGCGCTACTGTTCGCACCGCTGGGTGCCCTGATCGCTTTTGCGGTATTCGTCCTGCAGACCTGGCTGGGCGTGCGCGTGCTCTCTATTGGCATTAAGCCCGGGGTGGCCCCAGTTCGCTCGGTGGCGGGTTGGCGCCTGTGGGCCATCGAAAGGCTCATGGATGAAGCCCGCACGCAGCTCTTCCCGCTGTATGCTTCGCAGCTCACCCCGCTGTGGCTGCGTGCCCTGGGCGCGAAGATCGGCAAGGACGTCGAGATTTCCACCGCTGTGATGATTCCGCCGCTCACCGATGTGAAAGACGGAGCATTTCTTGCCGATGACACCATGATCGGCGGCTACGAACTCGGCGGCGGCTGGATGCTCACCGGTGAGACCAAGGTGGGCAAGCGCTCGTTCGTGGGCAACTCCGGCATTACGGGCCCAGGCCGCAAACTGTCGAAGAACTCCCTGGTTGCCGTGCTGTCGTCGACTCCGAAGAAGACAAAGTCCGGCGCCAACTGGTGGGGTGCCCCGCCAGAGCGCATGCGTCGCGTCGAAGCCACCGTCGACGGTGCCCAAGGTGAGTCCCTGACCTACAATCCGGGCGCTCGCGTGAAGGCCCTGCGCGGCCTCGTCGAAACGATGCGCCTGCTCGCCCCGATGACCTCGGCTATGTTGCTAGCCGCCGTACTGGCCAGCTACTACTACCTGGCTTCTACCGTCGGTATTGCTGCCGCATGGGCACTATCCGGCATCATCTTAATGCTGGCGGGTGCCATCGGCATGGGCATTACCGTGGCGGTGAAGTGGCTCTGCGTCGGCACGCACAAACCAGGCGATCACCCACTGTGGTCGTCGTTTGTGTGGCTCAACGAGCTCCAAGACACCTTCGTCGAAGTGGTTGCTGCGCCGTGGTTCTTCCAGCACACTCTCGGTGCTGGTGAGACCAACTTGGGTCTGCGTGCGCTGGGCTGTCGTATCGGCAAGGGTGCCTGGATTGATTCCTACTGGTTCCCCGAAACCGACCTCTGCCGTGTTGGCGCCGGTGCTTCCGTGGGACCTGGCACCGTGGTGCAAACCCACCTCTTCCAGGATCGCGTGATGAGCTTGGACACCGTCACCATCGGCCGCGGCGCCACCCTGGCATCGCATGCCGTAGCACTGCCGGCCTCCAATATCGGCGACGGTGCGACCGTCGCACCCGGCTCGCTGGTCATGCGCGGCGACCAAGTCCCGTCCAACTCCGTCTGGCAGGGCAACCCCATCGAACCCGTCAACTAGCGCAGGCTCCTCCCTTAAAAGCGGAGTACCCATGGGTACTCCGCGGCGTCACCTCCCCAGGTGGCGCCTTTTTCTGTGACCTGGGAGAAGCCCGAATGTGAGCTTGCAGTCACTTGGGCATATTTTTGTGACCCAACTCAAGTTGACACTTATTTAAATTATGTCAAGCTGTTAGCTTGAAAATATGAGCAACGCACATACCCCCGAATCCAACAACTCCGCCCACAACGCTTTTGGTGTTCCGCTGCCGCCAATGTCCCCCCAGCTGTGGGGCACGCCGGAAGAGGCCAAGCCTTTGAATGAAGGCATCAAGAAGATCCTGTCGAAGCTGCTTGGCGCATCGGCAGACCCAGATCAACAAGGTCGATGATGCTGATATCCAACTCAGCGAGGTTCGCCTCAGCGAGGATGACCTGAACGCCCTGGGCAACATCGTCGGTTCCGAACAGGTCAGCACCGACCGCGAGCAGCGCATCCGTCGTGCACGCGGCAAGTCCTACTTTGACCTGCTGGACTGGCGTTCTGAAGCCACCATCGATGCCCCAGATGCCATCGTTGCGCCGCGTTCCGAGGACGAAGCCCTTAAGCTGCTGCAGTGGTGCACCGAGAACAACGTCGCAGTCGTTCCCTTCGGTGGCGGCACCAGCGTGGTCGGCGGCCTGAACCCGAACGATGGCGGTCTGCGTGCCGTGATCACCCTGGACCTGATTCACTTCCAGGACGTCGAAGACGTCGATACCGTCTCCAAGGAAGCCACCCTGGGCGCCGGCCTTCCGGGACCACAGGCAGAACTGATGCTCGCCGAGTACGGCCTGCAGATCGGCCACTACCCCCAGTCCTTCCCGTACGCCTCCATTGGTGGCTACGCCGCGACCCGATCTTCTGGTCAGAGCTCCGCAGGTTATGGCCGCTTTGATGAGATGGTCACCCAGGTCACCGTCGTCACCCCGCAGGGCATCACGACCTTGGGCCACGGCGCGCCGAAGACCGCCGCCGGTCCGGACCTACGCCAGCTCTTCCTTGGCTCCGAAGGCACCCTGGGCATCATCACCCGAGTCCGCGTGCGCCTGCACGACATCCCGCAGAGCAAGCGCTACGAGGCCTTCCAGTTCCCGGACTTCGAGACCGGTGCTACCGCCATGCGTGAGGTCTACCAGCAGGGCACCGGCCCAACCGTGATGCGCATGTCCGATGAAATCGAGACCGCCACGAACCTCACCTCCGCAGACAAGATCGGTGAGGCCGGCTCGACTGACGCTGGCTGCCTGATGCTAACGATGTACGAAGGCACCCCAGAACACACCAAGTCCCGCCACGAAGAAACCCGCAACCTACTGCTCAAGCTGGGCGGTACGTCCCTCGGCGAGGACCCGGTTCGCTCCTGGGAACAGGGCCGCTTCGGCGCCCCGGTCTTCCGCGATGGCCTACTCGACAACGGCGCTATCTGCGAGACCCTGGAAACTGCCACCACCTGGTCCAAGGCCGCTGAACTTAAGGCGGGCATTACCCAAGCAATTGGCGATGCACTCGCCGACTCCGGCACGCCTTCGCTGATTATGTGCCACATCTCGCATGTCTACGAGACCGGCTGCTCGCTGTACTTCACCATCCTGGCTGGCCAGCGCGAGGACGCTGCACACCAGTGGTGGAAGGCCAAGGAAGCAGCAAGCAAGGTCATCGTCGAACAAAACGGCAGCATCACCCACCACCACGCCGTCGGCACCGACCACAAGCCTTTCCTGCCCGCAGAGTTCAGCGATTTGGGCATCGACATCCTGCGCGCGGTGAAGAAGCACCTCGACCCCGCCGGCATTCTCAACCCCGGCAAGCTGTTCTAGGAGCAGTGATAACCCATGGACGGAAACTACCTTGAGCGCCGCACAATCCGCCGGATTGCGCTGGTGACCAACCCTAAAGCTGGTAAAGGACGCGCCAGTGCAGCTGCCGATGAAGCACAGCGCCACTTCCGCGCCCGCGGCATCGACGTCGTCGGCATCGCCGCGTCCACCGTCGATGGCATGCGCAAGCTCATCCGCAAAGCGCTGTCGGAGCCGGGCTTGGACGCCATCGTGGCCTGCGGCGGCGATGGCCTGATTAACCAGGTGGTACAGGAACAAGCCGAAAGGGACCTGCCCTTGGGAATCATTCCGGCTGGTACTGGCAATGACTTGGCCCGCGAATTCGGCATCCCCACACGGGTGTCCAAGGCAGTAAAAATCATTGCGGATGGCTTTGCCACGCGCTGCGACATCGGAAAGCTCACGCAGGAAAACACTGGTGAGAGCAATTACTTTGCGACGATCGCCTGCTCCGGCTTCGACAACATCTGCAACGAGCGCACCAACTCTATTAAGTGGCCCACCGGCGAAGCCCGCTATCTGCTGGCCACCTTTATTGAGCTGATCAATTACAAGCCTTTCCCGGCCACGATTGATGTCGATGGCAAGCGTGTCTTCGATGACGACGTGGTCCTGTGCGCCGCGGGTATTACCCGCACCTATGGCGCCGGCATGTACGTCTGTCCCGATGCAGACCACTACGACGGGCTGTTTGATCTCACCATCGTGGGCGCGCTGAATCGTCGCCAGTTTCTCATGCAGATGGGCAAGCTCATCGACGGTGAACACGATGGCCTCCTACGGTGCAGCACTTCCGCGGCAAGGAAATCCGCATCAATCTCGAAGGCATGGACACCTGGGCCGACGGCGATAAGCTCCAGCCCAACCCAACCTTGCTGGAAGTCGTGCCGAAGGGCGGCTTCTACCTGGTTCCCCGCCCATAAGATGACGCTGAGATGAAAACGCCTATCGTGGATGCAATGAATAAAGAAACGAATTCCCCGGTACCTGCAGTCCCCAAGCCTGACTCGACGGCTGCAGCGATCTTGGCTGCAGCCCGCGAGGCCTTTATCGACAAAGGTTTAGAGGCCACCACGATTGCGGCCGTAGCCCGGCGCGCTGGGGTCTCCCGGCAAACCGTCTACAACCACTACCCCAATATTCGTTTCCTCGCCGCATCAGTTCTAACCCAAGAACTACTGCAGGTGCTCTCCCTGTTTGAGCCCGCCCCGGACTCGGTGGATGAGCTCATCGAGTGCCTGATTAGCGCCTCCAATTACGTCCGCGATAACACCTTCGTCGAAGCACTCGTCCGCAACGATCCGCAAGTCTTAATCACCTATCAATACCAACGCTTAGGCACCTCCCAGCTGTATCTCATCGATACACTCAGCACCATCATTGAGCGCCTGCAAAACAAGGCTGCCCAGGGTGAGCACCCACCGCTTCGCGATGCCGCACCACGCACCATCGCCACCTTCTTGCTCACCACGGTGCAAATGCGCGCGCTCTCACGCCATGCGCTGCGCCAAGTAGCTGACGGTGACACCTGGGACAACGAGCTCCAAGCCTTGTTGAAAGGATATTTGTACTCATGAGTACTCCCTCTGGCTCCACGAGCCTCAACGCGCAGCAACGCGCCCGCGCACTCCAGGAGGTCGGCGCAAGCGCCGACGACAACAAAGTCGACCTCGTCGTCATCGGCGGCGGCATTACCGGTACCGGTATTGCTCTCGATGCCGCCACTCGCGGCATGTCCGTCGTGTTGTTAGAACGCAACGATCTTGGCCACGGCACCTCCCGCTGGTCCTCCAAGCTGGCCCACGGCGGCCTGCGCTATCTGACCAAGCTGCAGTTCGGCATTGCGCATAATTCGGCTGTTGAGCGCGGGATCATCATGGAGCACACCGCTCCGCACTTAGTCTACGCCCTGCCGCAGGTCACCTTCCTGGCGGATAACACCTCGCTGGTCCAAAAGCTGCGATGCGTGTGGGTTTCCTCGCCGGCGACTTCTTGCGCGTCACGGCTGGTACCTCTGGCAAGACCCTGCCGCGCTCGCGCTTTATCAACGCCAAGAAGGCAGTGGAGATGTGCCCGACCGGCTTCAAGCAGGGACTTAAGGGCGCGTGGGTGAACTACGACGGCCAGATGGTCGACGATGCCCGCTTTGTTACCGCTGTTGCCCGCACCGCGGCTGGTTATGGTGCGAAAATCATCACCCGTGCCGAGGTCACCAACGCCACCGGCGACCAGGTGACCTTCACCGACACCCTCCACAACGAGGAGTACACAATCAACGCGCGTGCGGTCATCAATGCCACGGGTGTCTGGGCTGGCCAGCTCGATGAAAACATCAAGGTCCACCCTGCCCGCGGTACTCACTTGGTACTGGATGCAGAAAAACTCGGTAACCCTGAAGGTGCCCTGACGGTTCCGCTGGGCGGTTCTATTTCTCGTTATCTGTTCATCCTTCCGGCCCCGCACAGGCGCTGCTACCTGGGTCTGACGGATGAGGACAACGGCGACGACATCCCCGATGTACCGTATACTGGTACTCACGGAATGAGCGACAAGGCCCCCAGCTGGTTTAGTACAGATATTCCCACTTTGGATTTATGGAAATGGCAGTAACCCCAGAGCGTCATTTTGATTTAAAGACTGCTGCATTTTGTTTGGCGGAAATCCTTAATAAGGATGCTTTGAGTGAAAATAAGTTTAGGGGTGAAGCCGCCACATCATTGCCAAGGTTCCATGGCGCCGCTGCTTGGATTAATACATTCTTATACATTATTTTGAAAGTAGAAACACCTAACGGTACAGCCTTTGTGGGGTTTGAAGCCATCTTCCACCCTGAGGGAACTTTTCGAGAATACTCGGTTGAGTATGAAAATGTCCACGACTTATGGGCATACGAAATTGCTGGTGAACCATTTCTTAAAGAACTCGATTTTGAGGATCCAAACCGTATCACTTGGTTGAAAACAGATAGGAAAAGTTTCGTTCCTTCTACATGGAACGACTTGCTCGATTTTAATGATGCTTCGAATCAAATATGGATGCAGGATTAAAGGATTTTCCTTTTGACTATTGTCATGAAGGAACTTGACCACTTAATACGAGATGACTCGTATCCGCCATCAGGTCATCGTAAATAGCTGCTACCCGACACGGCCAGAACCGTCGACTTAATGGTCTGATTGACGGAAAACGGGCCTGACCCTTGTTTGCTGGATATCTAACATCCAGCCCAGTCAGGCCGGGAAGAATTATAAGCTACACCCTAAAGCGACATATCGACCGGAGACGTTTTCCCTGTCTCATAAAGCCCTAAAACGCATTCTGCTACAGTTCTCATTGAAGTCTGCCAAATCGGGGTTGTTGGTACGGCGGTTCCGTGTAGTTGGTACTGGGTTTTCCGATTAGGTGGTACCGGGTTCGGGAAATGAGTGATGTTTAACAGTGGCGGCACTGCAATCCGGTGGTGCCGTGACTTGTTACTCGTTTCTAGGAGGAGCCGGTATGGCTAACTTCAAAGAGATCATGGCTTTTGTGTCTTGCAGGCAAAAGCTATTCTCAGATCGTGGCAGCGCTTGAGTGCTCTCGTCGTGATATTTCCCGGGTTCGTACGATCATCCGCGATCACAACATTGACCAGGACCGTTTCGATTCCCTGTCGCCGCAGTGGTTTGATGATGTTTTCGATGATGGCCGGTCATCGCGCAGTAAAGCCTATGACCAGCCTGACTTTGAGGCCTTGGCTAGGCGGTTGGCCAACAACAAGCATCTGACCCGCCATAAGTTGTGGCTGGACTACGTCTCTACGGACTGTGCGGCCGGGTTGGAAAAATATCAGTATTCGCAGTTCTGCTCGCATTTTTCTGCGTTCATCCAGGCCAACGACTTGCGTGGGGTCATCGACCATGAACCGGGTCAAGAACTCTACGTCGACTGGGCCGGGGATAAAATCCCGATTGTCGACGAAGCTAGCGGACAGGTGGCTTTCAAGGCATCGCTGTTTGTAGCTGCTTGCCCGTATTCAGGGCTGTTGTTTGCTGTGGCAGCCGAAAATGAAAAGATGCCGGCCTGGTTGGACTGCCATGTCAAAGCATTGAACTATCTTGGCAAAGTCCCGGCAATGATTGTGCCGGACAACGCGCTGACGGCAACCTATCGGCCCAAGCGTAACCAGGCTTACCGGGCGGTGACCGCTAGGTATGCCGATTTTGCGGACTTCTACGACGTGTATATCGTTCCTGCCCGGGTGCGTAAGCCTAAGGATAAAGCCGCAGTAGAACGTGCCGTCCAGATTGGCTACAGCCGTATCCTGGGTTATTTTGACCATGATGTCTTCTACAGTCTTGACGAGCTTAATGAGGCTATTGCGCAGCGTATCGAAGATATTAACTGCGTGATGGTACGACCTGATGGCACTACCAGGCGCCAACGGTTCGATACCCACGAAGCCCCAGTCATGCGGGATCTGCCCCACGAGGCGTTTACGGAAGTATCCTGGCGGTCGCCGAAAGTAGACCGCAATTGGCATGTCTGCTGCGACTACCAGTACTACTCGGTTCCTTATCAGCTGGTAGGCAAAGTTCTACGCGCACGCCTGACGACACATACTGTAAGCCTGTTTGACGGTGATCAGCTTGTTGCTGAACACGACAGGCTCCATGGTTTTCGCTACCGGTATTCAACCAACCCCGCCCACCAGCCTAACGGCGAGACTGGCACTAACATTCTGACCCGCGATGAGCTTGTGAAATGGGCAGGCTCCTTCGGGCCGAATACGGTGACGGTGATCACCAAGATTCTTGATACGAATGCTGCTGCAATACCGCGTGGGTTGTCACTGGCCCGCAACGTGCTGGCGAACTTGGGGCGCAAGCATGACAAAGCCAGCCTGGAACCAGCCTGCGCGGTGGTCGTTGAGAAGAAACTGGCATGTAACTTCGCTGTCATCAAGCGTATCCAGTCTGATATCGCCCCCCACCAACCAGCACCACCACCGCCGGTTACACCGCCTACGCAATCAGCGGCTGTTGACCTAACAGGCATGGAAGATTCAGTGTTTATCCGACCTGACAGTCACTTTGACGACATGGAATCGGAGGACTAGGCCCTCATGATTGATATCACTGACGCTCACCGGGCGAAACTACGCACCCTGCGCCTATCGACTTTTGCCGATATCTACTTCGAGTTACTCAACGATGAGGCTTATGAAGACCGCCTTCCTGAAGAGATCTTCTTCGCCGCCGTTGACCAAGCTCTAGAAGCACGCCGTCAACGACTCGTGGATAAAGCAATCGCCGCCGCAGGCTTTACCTACCCGCAGGCATCGATTGCTGAGATAATTAACCCCGAAGCCCGGGGAATGAGCGAACGCCAGATCAAACGCCTAGCGGCCACTAACTGGCGCGAGCATCCCAGCAACCTGCACATCTATGCCCCGACCGGCACAGGCAAGACCTACCTTGCCTGTGCCATCGGAATCGAAGCCTGCCACGCTGGCTACAGCGTGGCCTACTTTCGACTTGACCAGCTTGTTGCCAAGCTAGCGGCCTATTCACCCAGCGACGACCAGTACGAGGCAATGATGCGCAAATTAACAAACGTCGATGTTCTTATCATCGACGACTTTTGCACCATCAGCGTGGACCTGCGCGGACAAGAAGACCTGACCAAGATCGTAATCGAGCGAGATGGCCGACTGCCGACCATTATCTGCTCACAATCAACCGCCGCCTACTGGGTCAAAGTCTTTCCTAGCCGCATCGGCGCGGAATCACTTGTCAGCAGGCTCAACAACGGACGTCAACTCAAGATAGGCGATTTCGACATGCGGAAGCATCTAGCAAAGCAGGCCGCAGCAGCCCAAGACAGCGACTACCCCCCCCCACAACCCCACATCAACACCAAGCGCCGACCACGCCACACCCGCGTGGTCGGCGCTTGCCAGTACCACAAACCCGGAAACCGGCAGTACCGCCTCACCGGAACCGCAGTACCACCAACCCGCTCCTGGCAACCTCCACGGACTTCCTGATCGCTTGGTTGCCCGTTTCGGATACGAAGCTCCCGCCGTTGTGCGCGCTGCCACCATTAAACGCCACTGGAGTTCATCGATGGCACCGACGTCACCCGTGCGGAAGTTGAGTACGCTTTTATTCACGAAGGCGCACTCAATGTCGACGATGTCCTCGAGCGCCGCACCCGCCTGGCGATGGTGCCTGCCGATGCCGACGCAGCCCACCCTGAGGTTGAAGAAATCGCTGCCCACGTTGCCGAGTCCACGAAGGAGTAAGACATGGCCACCCCAAAACAGTTAGTTACCTACTCTCCCGTGCACAGGCTAAGCAGCCGAAGCTAGTAAGCAAGGCGGTCACCAAAGCATTAAGTTCTTCCGGCAAGCCAAAGAAGAAGGACTTTAGCGGCGTTGGCTGCGGCATCGACGCCGCCATGAAAGCCGCTGGTGTGCCGGAGCTCAAGCACTCCGGCGAAGGCGAGCTGCGCCCCTCCGGTGTGCGCGCCGCCAACCTGGCTGCCAGGATCCCCGGAGCCAAGTAGGCCCTAGCTGCCTTTAAACTCTGGTTGGCGCTTTTCTTCGCGAGCACGACGTACCTCCTGGAAGTCATCTGATTCCCAGGCAGCGCGTCGTGCTTCGTTGCGTTCAGCGGTCGAATAGGGGCGCGCCGCATTGTGGGCGAAGTCCATCTTTAGCGCCCGCAGCGTCAACGGTGCTTTCGCCGCAATAGTGGTGGCCAGCTCAATCGCTTCGTCGAGGTCGCCCTCGGCGACAGCGAAACCACAGGCGACCGCATCTGCTGGTGATAGACGTGTTCCTGCCAGCAGCATGGCCCGCGCGCGGGAGCCTCCTATAAGCGATTCCAGTGACACCACGGCCTGTTCGTCAACACCAATGGCCATATCGCCGACCGGCAAGTGAAAGTAGGACGAGGACGCTACCACGCGCAGGTCGCAGGCCATGGCCAACATCATGCCGGCACCAATGGCTGGGCCATTGACGGCAGCGACAATGGGCACGGGCACGGTTCGCAGTGTGTCCATGAGAACCTCGAGCTGCGGGTACAACTCTCCGGCGAAGTCCTTGCTTTTCAGGTCAGCACCGGCTGAAAAGACACTGCCTGCCCCGGTAAGCACGATGACACGTGCGCCGGAGGTTTCGGCGGTGTGGAGGGCATCGATAAGTTCCTTGCACAGTTGCACGCTCAGCGCATTGCGGGCTGAATCGCGGTCGAGGGTGATAACGCAAACGCGCCCCTGATTCAGGGACGCGCTGCTGACAAGCTCAGTCACAGATTAATCGCCAATCTGATCCCGACCACGCTTCACGATGTTCTCATCCGGCTCACCAACGACCGAGTGGTCCTTGTTGGTGTACTCGAACTTGGACAGTACGTAGCGCATCGCATTGATGCGGGCACGCTTCTTGTCGTTGGACTTGATGGTGATCCACGGCGATTCCTCAGTGTCCGTGTAGCGGAACTGCTCTTCCTTAGCGCGGGTGTAATCATCCCACTTATCCAGGGAGGCCAAGTCCATCGGGGACAGCTTCCACTGACGTACCGGGTCAATCTGGCGAATAGCGAAGCGGGTGCGCTGCTCTTTACGGGTGACCGAGAACCACAGCTTGGTCAGCGAGATTCCCGAGCCCAGCAGCATGTTTTCCAGCATCGGTACCTCGCGGAGGAATTCTGCGTGCTGGGATTCAGTACAAAAGCCCATGACGCGCTCCACACCGGAACGGTTGTACCAGGAGCGGTCGAAGAACACGATCTCGCCGCCTGCTGGGAAGTGCTGGATGTAGCGCTGGAAGTACCAGGAGGTCGACTCACGCGGGGAAGGCTTTTCCAGTGCCACAGTGCGCGCACCACGGGGGTTAAGGTGCTCGTTGAAGCGCTTGATGGTGCCACCCTTACCTGCCGCGTCACGGCCTTCGAAGAGGATGATGTGGCGCTGGCCGGTTTCCTTGGTCCAGTTCTGCCACTTCAGCAGCTCGATCTGCAGTGCGCGCTTGGTGGTCTCGTACTCATCACGAGACATGCGCTCGTCGTAGGGGTAGTTCTCTCGCCAGGTCTCAATCGGCGAGCCATCCGGCATGATCAGTACCGGGTCATCCTCGTCAGAGTCATCGACGACGTAGCCGTCGGTCTGCGCCAGATCAATCTCGGGAAGTTCGTCGTCTTTAATGTCAGCCATACCCTGATCTTAGCCGCTCAGCACACTTTCGGCTGACTAAACTTAACCTTAGCCAGAATTTTCCACTCCACGTCTCCCCCATGAACTCCCCGCCGAATGTCCCGCCCCAAAACGGCAAAAATAAACCCCGGCCGAAGCCGGGGTTTCATCACCTTGCGGTGCTCGTCAGATTAGACGAACATGCCGACGAGCTGGGACAGGCCCTCAGCGATCTTGACGAACGGTTCCAGGAAGGTTACCACTGTCTGCAGGTCAGTAGCGAATGCGGAAGAACCTTCTGCGAAGTCCGTGAATGCCTGGGAGGAAGTTTCCATTGTTTACTCCTAGAAAGTAGGTATTGAGGGGATTTTCGGATGCTGTAAGAGCTCTTTATATCAAAGCTCCAACGCGGTTATTAGGCAGCGTCTACTCAGCCTGCTGGGACTCAACAACCGCGCGGGTTTCCGGGAACCAGTCAGCAGCCGAAGAGGTGGTCAGGGCATCGAAACCGTTGGACAGATTAGTGACGGCGTCACCGATGTTGGACAGAATCGTCTTCCAAGCCTCCCAGGTGTCGATGAAGTTGTCCAGGTGAACCTGAATGATAGAGAGATCCATTTGAGCTCCTAGTAGTAATCCCGGGCACTCAGCCCCGGAGAGGGGGTTTGCGGTTTTGCAGACACCCTCAGCGGGCGTCGCAAGAAGTATTTTGCCACAAGCTGAAAGACAGTCAAGCTGGATTTGGCCAGACAGTTTTCATCTCGCACTCAGGTTTCTCACTACCGTCGCGTAGGTTGTCAAACGTCACATCCACCCCTTAGGCAGCTAACCTGCAGAAATACGTAAATGGACTGACTTTTTATATTAAATTCACCTAAAATGCGTAACGCTGAATTAAAAGCTTTCGATGTCTAAAGTTCGAAATTGCTTCTTTTAGGGTGAAAATTCTTTCCCTCGAGAGGCCATTTTTACCCCCCTTCCGGGGTGAGCTGAGTCATTCTCTGGCGGCAGAATTGACCCCACAACATCGTCGAGCTGGCCCAATGTTTGCAATTCGCACTCTAAAGCGGCTTGAGGGTTATCCCGTCACGAAACCACACCAGGCACACAAGTTGTGTAGCGACACGCAATTTCACCCAGGTTCTTTCCAGGTTGCTAGTTCAAACGAGCTCTAGACACGCTGTTTCAGCCGCATTATTTCTTGAAGCCTTTTCGCTCTTGTTTTCGGGTGGTTACGTGCAAAGAAACTATTCTGGCGCTTCTGCGCTGTTGTGTGGCTATTCCTTATACTCTTGTTGACTTTGTGCTGGAGGCCTTCTGAGGGCGTTCTGGGGCTGTTTAGGGCTGGGTACGGCAAAGCCCCGCAGGGCCGCGGTGTGCGGTGCTGCGGGGCTGGTGAGCGTTGTGCTCGCTATGCCGTGTGTTTGCCGTGTGGCTGGGTTACATCATGCCGCCCATACCACCCATGGCGTCCGCGTCAGGCATGCCGTTGGAGCCGGCTGGCTCTGGCTTGTCGGCGACGACTGCCTCGGTGGTGAGGAACAGTGCGGCGATGGATGCGGCGTTCTGCAGTGCAGAGCGGGTGACCTTGACCGGGTCGTTGATGCCAGCCTCCATGAGGTTGACGTACTCGCCGGTGGCGGCATTGAGGCCCTCGCCTGGGTTCAGGGAGGCGACCTTGTCAGCGACGACGCCTGGCTCCAGGCCGGCGTTGTGGGCGATCTGCTTCAGCGGTGCGGACAGTGCTTCGCGGACGATCTTCACGCCGGTTGCTTCGTCACCGGTGAGGTCAGACAGGCCGTCGAGTGCGGATGC
This sequence comes from Corynebacterium camporealensis, assembly GCF_000980815.1. NCBI lineage: Bacteria > Bacillati > Actinomycetota > Actinomycetes > Mycobacteriales > Corynebacteriaceae > Corynebacterium > Corynebacterium camporealensis. The sequence goes on from NZ_CP011311.1 coordinate 2,135,327, forward strand.
GGCCTGCAGGAGGGCAACACCACCGCCGGCGACGATGCCTTCTTCGACTGCAGCCTTAGCGTTGCGCACGGCGTCCTCGATGCGGTGCTTGCGCTCCTTGAGTTCGACCTCGGTGGCAGCGCCGACCTTGAGGACTGCCACGCCGCCGGACAGCTTAGCCAGGCGCTCCTGCAGCTTCTCACGGTCGTAGTCGGAGTCGGATGCTTCGATTTCGCCGCGGATCTGCTTGATGCGGCCGTCGATCTGCTCCTGGGAGCCGGCACCCTGGACGATGGTGGTCTCATCCTTGGTGACAACGACCTTGCGGGCCTGGCCCAGCAGCGGCAGGTCGGCGGTCTCCAGGGACAGGCCAACCTCTTCGGAGATAACCTGTCCGCCGGTCAGAATGGCCATATCCTGCAGGGTGGCCTTGCGGCGGTCACCGAAGCCCGGGGCCTTCACAGCAACGGACTTGAAGGTGCCGCGGATCTTGTTGACAACGAGGGTGGACAGGGCTTCGCCCTCGACGTCCTCGGCGATGATCAGCAGCGGCTTGCCGGACTGCATGACCTTCTCCAGAACCGGGACGAGGTCCTTGATGTTGGAGATCTTGGAAGAAACCAGCAGGATGTACGGATCCTCCAGGACTGCTTCCTGGCGCTCCATGTCGGTGGCGAAGTAACCGGAGATGTAGCCCTTATCAAAGCGCATACCCTCGGTGACCTCGAGGTCGACGCCGAAGGTGTTGGACTCTTCGACGGTAATGACGGAATCCTTGTTCACCGCACCGTTGCCAACGGTGTACATAGCTTCCGCAATCTTTTCACCGATTGCCGGGTCAGCAGCAGAGATACCTGCGGTGGTAGCGATCTGCTCCTGGGTTTCTACTTCCTTAGCGGAAGACAGCAGGGAATCGACCACGAGCTTGGTGGCGTTTTCGATGCCGCGCTTGATACCCATCGGGTTGGAGCCAGCAGCAACGTTGCGCAGGCCTTCGCGAACCAGTGCCTGTGCCAGGACGGTTGCGGTGGTGGTGCCGTCGCCTGCGACGTCGTCAGTCTTCTTGGCGACTTCCTTGACCAGCTCAGCGCCGATCTTCTCGTAGGGATCCTCCAGCTCGATCTCGCGAGCGATGGAAACACCGTCGTTAGTAATGGTCGGTGCGCCCCAGGACTTCTCCAGGACGACGTTGCGGCCCTTCGGGCCCAGGGTGACCTTGACGGCGTCGGCCAGGGTGTTGAGGCCACGCTCGAGACCGCGGCGGGCCTCCTCATCAAAGGCGATAATCTTTGCCATGGTGTTTGTGCTCCTTGTATTCGTTGAGGACGACACTCACGTCAATGGCTACGTGGCCGCCCGCGACGGCACGATTGGTGAGTGTTAACCAATCTCAACCACGTAGCTGAAGATTTCTGGCACTGTCCTACCGGGAGTGCTAGCGACCATTCTGGCACTCGCGATAGGAGAGTGCAACGTCGACACGACTGCCCACAGCGATCGGGCAAAGAGTACTTTGGTGGCATGACTGCTAATTCAGATTTTGTCAACGCTGACCGCGACAAGGTTTTTAACCAACTCAGCGAGCTGGTGGCCTTTAACTCTGTGCACAACGAACCCGGACTTGAAGACCAGACTGCTGGTGCTGCCGAGTGGGTACAGAAGGCCTTTGGCGAGCTGGGTATCGAGATGGAAGCAATTACTACTGCCGATGGTTCCACTGCCCTGCTGGGCACCCGCGCAGGCGATGCGGATTCCAAGACGGTGCTGCTCTACTCCCACTACGACGTCGTCCCGGCAGGGCCTGTCGATGCCTGGGAGTCCGATCCCTTTACGCTTACCGAGCGCACGCATGCCGATGGCTCCACCCGCTGGTACGGCCGCGGCTCTGCAGACTGCAAGGGCAACGTCGCTATGCACTTGGCTGCCCTGCGCGCACTGGAGGCCAACGGTGGCACCAAGCTGAACATCAAGGTGCTCATTGAAGGTTCCGAAGAACGCGGCGGCGAAGGCCTGTCCCAGTTGATTAAGGACCGCCCGGAGCTATTTGCTGCCGATGCCATCCTTATTGCCGATGCCGGAAACGCTGCAGTCGGCCAGCCCACGCTGACTACTTCCTTGCGCGGTGGCGCCCAGATCCTAGTCGAAGTCAACACTCTGGAATCCGCTGTCCACTCCGGCCAGTTCGGCGGTGCTGCCCCGGATGCAGTCAAGGCGTTGATGCGCACGCTGGATACGCTTTCCGATGACTACGGCCGCACCATCATCGACGGCGTCGATTGCACCTCCACCTGGCCAGGGGCTGAATACCCCGAATCCGCCTTCCGCGGCGATGCGCAGATGCTGCCCGGCACCGAAATCATGGGCGCTAACGACCCGGACGGTGCTACCCCAGTCGCCGACATGATTTGGGCCCGCCCGGCCATTACGGTTACCGGTTTTAGCTCCACCCCGGTCTCCGAGGCCGTCAACGCTATCCCAGCGACCGCCTCGGCGAAGCTCAACCTGCGTGTGCCCGCCGAAGCTTCGGCTGCATCGATTGCCGATGCTGTTGTCGCCCACCTGGAAAAGCACGTCCCCTGGGGGGCACACCTGCACGCCGAAGTGCTCGAAGCCAACGCTGGCTTTTCCACTGACCCGTCTAAGCCGGCTGTTGCCACGCTCGGCGAGTGCCTGGCCGAGGCTTATGGCAAGGACACCACCGAACAAGGCATGGGCGGTTCCATCCCGCTGACCACCGAGCTGCAGCAGGCACACCCCAATGCCGAAATCGCACTCTTCGGTGTCGAGGAGCCCAAGGCGACTATTCATGCGGCAAACGAATCAGTCGATCCAACTGAGATCCTGAACATCGCTACCGCCGAGGCGCTTTTCCTCCAACGCTACGCGTAGGTCGCTGCAGCGACCTACGCATATAAATTCTGTCTAGCGTCCTGCGTAACGAACTGTGCTCACTACATGCTGGCTACGTAACGCAGCAGTAGGTTCGTTACGATATGACGCAAGAGGGAAACATAAGTGATTCCCACCTGCGTTTTACATGCAGTGAAAAACAGGTAACCTTTAATAAGCTGGCCGCGCCGTCAATGACGCCGCCCACCCGCCATCCCGGCTTTTGGTTTAGTTCGCTTCACCGGAAGCCGGGTAAACAGGTGTGTACGTGTTAAATCAGTGAAATCTCGCTTTTGCGTAGCTGCCCGAGTAAGTGGGGCAACTTCCGTGTTCGAGCAGGGACGTCGCAGACGTGCCACGGCCGACCGTTGAAAAACTGACCAACACATAAGGAGCGCAGACAAGCCCGTGATTACTCTGTTCGGCGCCCTCATAGTCGCGACGGTCGCGGCGCCCTTCCTTATCCGCTACATGGGCAGACCCGCTTTTGGTCTGCTTGCGATTGTGCCCGGCGTGGGCTTTTTCTGGACGCTCACGCAATTTACTAACGGCGCTTTCGATAACGACTTTGCCTACACTGCGCGCATCGAATGGATGCCGAATGCAAACTTGGCAATTTCGTTGCGGATGGATGCACTCGCGGCCCAATTCTCGCTGATTATTTTGGGCATTGGCGCACTCGTCCTCGCCTACTGTTGGGGATACTTCGATAAGACCCCACGTCGCCTCGCTATTTTCGGCGCGCAGATGGTCGGCTTTGCCACCGCCATGTATGGCCTGGTGCTATCCGACAACTTCCTGCTCATGTACGTCTTCTGGGAGATCACCTCCCTGCTGTCCTTCCTCTTGGTCAGCTACTACGGCGAACGCGCATCCTCGCGCCGCTCCGCTCAGCAAGCGCTCATGGTCACTGTGCTGGGCGGCTTGTCGATGCTCGTAGGCATCGTCGTCCTCGGCCGCCAAACCGGCGCCTGGTCGTTTACCGTAATCGCCGAGGTGGACAACATCGTCCACGTCCCGTATGTCACCGTCGCCATCGTGCTCATCCTGGTCGGCGCGCTGACCAAATCCGCTATCGCTCCCGCCCACTTCTGGCTGCCAGGCGCGATGGCTGCCCCGACGCCGGTCTCGGCCTACCTGCACTCCGCAGCCATGGTCAAGGCCGGTATCTACCTGGTTGCCCGCCTGGCCCCAGAGTTCCACGAGGTTGCCACCTGGCACCTCGTCGTCCTCCCGCTCGGCCTGTTTACGATGCTGCTCGGCGGCTGGATGGCCCTGAAGCAAAAAGACCTCAAGCTGGTCCTGGCGTATGGCACGGTGTCCCAGCTGGGTTTTATCACCACCGTGATGGCCATTGGCTCCCGCGAGGCCATGCAGGCCGGCCTGGCGCTGACCTTTGCCCACTCGCTGTTTAAGGCAGCGCTGTTTATGGTCGTCGGTGCGATTGACCACACCTCGGGCACGCGCGACATCGATAAGCTGTCTGGCCTCGGCCGCAAGCAGCCGGTGCTGTTTATCATCGCCACCATCTCTGCACTGTCGATGGCTGGCATCCCACCGCTGTTCGGCTTCGTGTCCAAGGAATCCGTTCTGGAAACCCTGCTCGAAGAAGAACTGCTGGTGGGCATGCCGCGCAACATCATCCTGGTTGGCGTGGTGGCAGGTTCCATCCTCACGATGACCTACACCCTGCGCTTCCTGTGGGGTGCGTTTGCCACCAAGGACCGCACCGTGTCCGAGGCCGTGGAAAACATGCACCCGATGGGCGGCATGCTGTGGATTCCGCCGGCCATCCTGACTGCTCTTACCGTGCTCTTTGGTATCTGGCCGGACCCTCTGTCCTCGGCTGTCAACCAGCACTTGGACAACATCTTCGGCACCGACGAAGAGACCTACCTGGCACTGTGGCACGGCTTTACCGTCGCGCTTGGCCTCTCGGCGATTATCATCGTCGCCGGTATTATCCTGCACTGGCAGCGCCAGGTCCTGCACACCTGGCAGTTCACCTACCCGGCACTCGGCTCGGCTGACGATGCCTACGACACCGTCATCAACTCCCTGCGCACCGTCTCGCTGCACTTGACCGCATCGACCCAGCGCGGTTCGCTGCAGTTCAACTTGACCGTTATCTTCGGCACGCTAATCCTGCTGCCGGTCATCTCGCTGATTTCTGGCGACCTGACTAATGTGCGCATGATTGTCGCCGAAAATCCCTGGCAGATCGGTGCTGCACTGGTCATCGTCATGGCTGCTACCGCCGCCACGGTGATCAACAACCGCCTGTCTGCAGTCATCGTGGTTGGCATTACCGGCTACGCGCTGGCGTTCATCTTCGCCCTGCACGGCGCACCGGACCTCGCACTGACCCAGCTGCTGGTCGAGACCATCGTCATGGTCATCTTCATGCTGGTCCTGCGTAAGATGCCCGCCTCCGTGGAGTGGAAGCAAGACCCGAAGATGGGTCGCCTGCGCGCGTGGCTGTCGGTCGGCGTTGGCCTCGCCGTCACCCTCGTGGCACTGTTTGCTATCAACGCCCGCTCCGCACGTCCGATTTCGGAGACCATGCCGGAGCTGGCCAAGGAGATCGGCCACGGCTCCAACGCCGTGAACGTCCTGCTGGTCGACATGCGTGCCTGGGATACCTTCGGTGAGACCACGGTGCTGATCATCGCCGCCATTGGTTTGGCCTCGTTGATTTTCCGCACCCAGTCCTTCGCGCGCCCGTCGCGTCGTCCGACCCTGCGTGTGACCGGCCGTCGTTGGCTGGCCGCCGGTGTCGAGACCGAGCAGCAGCTCAACCGCTCGCTCATGATCGATGTCGCCACCCGCGTTCTCTTCCCGTCAATGATGGCCCTGTCGCTGTTCTTCTTCTTTGCCGGCCACAACGCCCCGGGCGGTGGCTTCGCTGGTGGCCTGGTGGCTGCCCTGGCGCTGACCCTGCGTTACCTGGCCGGCGGCTGGGCAGAGCTGGAAGAAGCACTGCCTATCGATGGCGGCCGCATCATGGGTGCCGGCCTCCTGATTTCCCTGGTGGCCATCGTCGCACCGATGTTCTTCGGCCTGCCACCACTGGCCTCGGCCTACACCAGCGTCGACATCCCGCTGATTGGCTCGATGTCGCTACCGTCCGCCCTGGTCTTCGATACCGGTGTCTACCTCATCGTGGTTGGCCTGGCGCTGTACATCTTGAATTCGCTGGGCTCCAAGCTGGACCACGAAGAAGAGATGCGTAAGCAGCGTGCACGTGACCGCGCTCGCTCGCTGGCTCGTCGTCAGCGTCAGCGCTCCGCGGCACAAAAGTCCGGTGCGAAAAAGACCCCGGCTCGTGCTGCCGCCCGCGCTGTGTCTGACCCACCGCCTGCCAAGCAAGCAGAGTCTGCAGAGCCTGCAGAGACTTCAGAATCGAAACCCGCCGAACCTCAGTCCCCCGGAAAGGAGCGCTAAATGGAAGCCAATCTCTTCCTCCTCCTGGCTGCCGGAACGCTTGTCGCCGCGGGCACCTACCTGCTGCTAGACCGCGCAATGACCAAAATGCTGCTCGGCATCATCCTGATCAGCAACGGCGCGAACCTGTTCATCTTGCAAGCAGGTGGCTCGGCAGGCTCCCCGCCGGTCTGGGACCGCGAATCCCTCCAGTACGGCGAAGAAGTCGCCGACCCGCTGGCCCAGGCCATGATCCTGACCGCCATTGTGATTTCCATGGCGCTCACGGCGTTCATCCTCACTTTGGCGTACCGCCAGTACCGCTACCGCACCGCCGACGTCATCGAGGACGACGCAGAGGACACCGCCATTGCGGCCATTGCGTCCCGTCCGGACAAGGCCGCTGCGAGTGCCGACCACGACGCCTCCAACGACCCGACCACCGGTCGCGTGACCAAGGAAGGCGACAAGTTCGGCCACGACTTCTTCGAAGAGCCAGTCAAGGGGGCCAAGGATGACTGAAACCTTACGCCCGCTTGTCGATGCCCTCCTGCCCTGGATCGGCTACCTCATCCCCATGCCGGTCATCATCCCGGCATTGGCCGCCGCGGTCAGCCTGTTCTTCGCCCGCCAGCCGGGCATCCAGCGCCAGATCGCATTCTTCGGCCTGTTGGCCACCGCCGTGGTCAACGCGCTGCTGATTATCATCGCTGACGCCGAGGGCATCCAGACCCTCCAGATCGGTGGCTGGGACGCCCCAATTGGCATCACCCTGGTCGCAGACCGCCTGTCCTCGGTCATGCTGTTTACCTCAGCCATCGTGCTGTTCTGCGTGATGTGGTACGCCATCTCCCAGGGCGTGCGCGACGGCACCAAGGACGAACCGGTCGCCGTCTTCTTGCCGACCTACATGCTGCTGACCATGGGCGTGAATGTGTCCTTCCTGGCCGGCGACTTGTTCAACCTCTACGTTGGCTTCGAGATCTTCCTGGTCGCCTCTTATGTCCTGCTGACCCTGGGTGCGTCGCCTGCCCGTGTGCGCGCTGGTGTCGGCTACGTCATGGTCTCGATGGCATCCTCGCTGATCTTCCTGTTCGCCCTGGCGTTTATCTACGCCTCGGTCGGCACGGTGAACATGGCGCAGGTCGGCATCCGCATGGAAGACATCCCAGAAGGCACCCGCACCGCCATCTTCGGCGTGCTGCTCATCGCCTTCGGTATTAAGGCCGCCGTCTTCCCACTCGATGCCTGGCTGCCGGACTCCTACCCCACCGCACCGTCGCTGGTCACCGCGGTCTTCGCAGGTCTGCTCACCAAGGTTGGTGTCTACGCCATCATTCGTGCGCGCACGACCGTATTTACCGATGGCTCCCTAGACACCCTGCTCATGGTCGTCGCACTGGCCACCATGGTCGTCGGTATTTTGGGTGCGATGGCGCAAACAGACATCAAACGTTTGCTGTCGTTTACCCTGGTCAGCCACATCGGCTACATGATCTTCGGCGTCGCCCTGGGCACCGCCCACGGACTGACCGGCGCCATCTTCTACGCCGTGCACCACATTCTGGTCCAGACCGCGCTCTTCCTGGTCGTCGGCCTTATCGAGCGCCAGGGCGGCACATCCTCCCTGCGTCGTCTGGGCTCGCTGATCTACACCGCCCCGCTGATTGCGATTTTGTACTTCATCCCCGCAGTCAACCTCGGCGGCATCCCGCCCTTCTCCGGCTTCTTGGGCAAGATCATCTTGCTCCAAGCCGGTGCTGAGGAAGGCTCCTGGCTGTCCTGGGTCCTTATCGGTGGCGCCGTCATCACCTCTCTGCTGACCCTGTACGTCATGGTCCTGGTGTGGGCCAAAGGCTTCCTCCGCGACCGCGCCGATGCGCCGGAGGGCAACAAGGCGATTGCCCGCCCCTCCCCGTTGGGCGATATCACCGACGAGGTCGAGTTCACCGACCGCCAAGACGTAGGCCGCGTTCCTTTTGGCATGCTCGCCTCCACCGCCGTACTGGTCGCTGCCTCGGTGTCCATCACGTTTATGGCCGGCCCGATTTCGAATATCGCCGGCCGCGCAGCAGACTCCGCGCAGGACCGCAGCATCTACCAGTACGCCGTGCTTGGCGATACCGCCGACAACCCCACCCGGCACCTCGACCCGCAGGATCGCTATCAGGGCGGCCCAGACGCACGTGAAAACCGCAACGAGCACGCCGCGAACACCGCACGCGACGAAGCCGCGACCACCTCCTCCACCCCACCGGCCCAGGACACCCCATCCGATTCCGGCCGCGCGCCGGAGGCAAATACCGACGGCGAAACCGATCCAACCTTCGAACCGCAAGGTGATAACGATGAGTAAAGCCCGCAATCGTTTCCAAGGCGTGCGTCACCGCTTCCGCCCCGGCTTCGTCGTATGGATCATGGTCATGTGGTGCATGCTCATGGGCGAGCTATCCTGGGCCAACGTCTTCGCTGGCCTGGGCGTCGGCTTGCTCATCGTCTTCGCCCTGCCGCTGCCCGCCATGCCAGTAACCGGCGTGCGCATCTCCTACGGCGCACTGATTAAGTACCTATTCATCTGGGCCTGGGAGCTCTTCTTCGCCTCGCTGAAAGTTTCCTGGCTGGCCCTGCGCCCGCAGGAAGTACCTAAGCAAGCCATCGTCGAAGTCCCCATGCGCTTGGAAAACGAATTCGTTCTGTCAGTCGCCGTTATGCTGTACAACCTGCAGCCGGGTGGCACGATTTCGGATATCGACATCGCCAACCGCATGCTCACCATCCACATCCTCGATGCTGGCTCGGATGCTGCCATCGAGCGCGAAATCAACGCCGTGGCCAAACTAGAATTAGCCATGATCCGCATCTTCGAAAGGAGGCACGCCTAATGGATCCGTCCATCTACACCGCGATCCTTACCGTCGCCGCAGCCTTCCTCATCGCAGCCTTTTTCATCACCACCTGGCGGATCGTCGTCGGCCCGAACTCCATGGACCGCCTGGTCGGCATGGATGGTTTCATCGCCATGTTCCAGTGCGCGATGGCCACCTACATCTGCTGGTCACTGAACACCACCGTGGCCAATGCCATGCTGGTCGTCGCCCTGCTCGGCTTCATCTCCACCGTGTCTGCCACCAAGTTTAGGAAGAGGGATACCCAATGAGTTGGTCACTGATCGCTGACATCATCTCGCTGGTCCTCGTCCTGACCGGCTCCATCCTCATCTTCGCTGCCGCCGTCGGTGTCGCGCGCTTCGACAACACCATGTCGCGTGTGCACCCCATCACCAAGCCGCAAACCATCGGGCTGATCTTCACCATCCTCGGCGCACTCATCCGGGTGACTGGCTCTGAAACTTTCGGTGTCGCCGAACGCGGCGATCTGGGCATCCTCGTGCTGCTGGTATTGTTTGCGATGATCACCAGCCCCGTAACCGCCCAGCGCATGGCACGCATCGCGCGTCGTGAAGGCCTGTACGGTTCCGAGGAACACATGTCGCGCAACGACCGCCCCGCCGGAAAGTCGCTGCGCCGAAAGTAGGAAGCTGCATCGGTCACGTGAAAAAGATCACTGGTCTCCCCACCATTTGTGTCTTTCTGGCACTCCTGGTGGGTTTAATCGTCTACCGCTTCATTGTGTGGCCCGACGATCACGCCTTCCACGCCCGCCTGCCGCTCGACCTGTGGATTTACGCGCAGGCTGGCGCTGAGGTCACCGCAGGCACCCCGCTTTACGATGCCGCCTACGTCGCCAACCTGCCTTTTACCTATCCGCCCTTCTCCGCCATCCTGTTTGCCCCGCTCGCGCTATTCGATGCCACCACCCTCACCTGGACCTGGCACATCCTCACCGGCTTAGCCCTGTTGGCCGTGCTGCTGTTGGTCTTCCGCGAGCGCGGCATTAAGCTCACCCCGGGCGTGTGGTTGCTCGCCGTGCTGCTGGTCGCCTGCTCCACCGCGCTCGAGCCCGTCCACGGCACCGCGTTCTTCGGCCAGATCAATATCTTCCTCATGCTGCTAGTCAGCCTGGACTTGCTCGTGGGCCGCCGAGGCCTGCCTGGCATCGGCACCGGCTTGGCTGCAGGCATGAAACTCACCCCGGCCTATTTCGGCCTGGTCTTTCTCATGCAGCGCCGCTGGGGTGCAGTCGTCGGCTGCATCGCCACCTTCCTGGTCACCGTCGCCATCGGCTTTGTGGTCATCCCCGACGCGATGGTCTTTTGGACCGATGCAATGTTCAACTCCAACCGCGTGGGCGAGCACACCAACCCCGGCGCGCAGTCCATCCGCTCTCTGCTTTATCGCACCGTGGGCACCGACTCCACCGCGGTCTGGCTCATCCTGGTCGCCATCGTCGTCGCGCTGACCTGCCTGGCGCTGCGCACCGCGATCATTCGCCACAACCGCTCTGCTGCCATGGCGCTGACCGGCATCTCGGCCTGCCTGGTCTCCCCCTTCTCCTGGTACCACCACTGGGTCTGGGTCGTCCCGCTGGCCGTCGTCATCCTCATTAAGACCAACCGCTTCCTGGGCGCGCGTGCCACCACCCCGCTGGGCCGTCAGCTCGCTGGACTGGGCTCCGTGGTTGCCATGTGCTTAACGATGGCCCCTTTCATCAACCACGTCGTCTTCCGCACCCTGTCCTTTAGGAACTACTACGACATCTCCCTGAACTACTTCCTGCCGGCAGATTTCATCTTCTGCGGAGCAGGCCTGCTGTTCATCGGCGTCTACGCCGTGTGGGGCTTCCTGCCCGGCGCGCGCAATTCATCCATCTCCGCCGACGTACGCGAGACCACCTCTTCCCAGCTGCCAGTCTCTTCGAAGACCGCGCGCTGACGCTGGTAGGCCGCACCGCCGTCGATAATCTCTTGGACTAACAACAACTCGTCGGCACAGTCGAGCTCTTCTGCCAGCGGCAGCAGCTGCTCAATCATCTCTTCGAGCTCCTCGGTCACCCAGCGCTCATCGGTGTCACGCGAGGTAATCACGAGCGCTTCCATGCCATAGCGTGCACCGCGCCACTTGTTTTCAGCCACGTGCCACGGCTGCAGGGTGGGCAGCTCCTCCCCGCGGTCAATCATGCGGTCATAGTGGACCACCAAACAGTGCGTGAGCGCCACAATCGCCGAGAGCTCGCGCAGGTTTGATGCCGCATCCGAGACGCGTACTTCCACCGTGCCCCACTTCGAGGCCGGGCGGATATCAAAGTGCATCGACCCGGTGTGGTTTATCACGCCCGAAATCGACTGGTCCCGCATGTAGTCTTGCCACTGCTCCCAGTTGGCAAACTGGTACGGCATACCCGCAGTCGGTAGCTGCTGATACAGCATCGTCCGGTTCGACGCATAGCCGGTGTCCAGGCCCTCCCAGGCCGGCGAACTTGCCGAGATCGCCAACAAATGCGGATACTTCGTCATCAACGCATTAATGATCGGCCACACGCGGTCCTCATGCCGAATACCGACATGCACGTGCGTGCCCCACAGCAGCATCTGCTGCCCCCAGTACTGAGTGCGGTTAATAATCTCCGAATACGCCGACTTCTCCGAAACCGCATTCTTGCGAAAATCTGAAAACGGATGGCCACCCGATGACCACAGGTCCACGCCCATCTCATCAGCAGCTTCGCGCACCGCTGCCAGGCTGCGCTCCAAATCCGCCATGGCTTCAGGCACCGTCTTGCACACGCCAGTGACCAGCTCGACGGTGTTTTGGAGGAATTCTTTTTCCAGGTGCACGTCCGGATGCGTCTTACGCACCTTATCGACGAGCTCGCCTCCCCGCGGCACCAAGTCGCGGGTCTGGCGATCAATTAGCGCCACTTCCCACTCGACACCCAAGGTGGGTTCGGCGGAACGGGCGAACTTTTCTTCCGGAGTATTCACCCGTTCATCCTATCTACTCAACGCTAGAAATTGAGAGATAAAATTCGAAAAATTCTACGGCGCCTGGACCAAAATCACGGTGACCTGGCCATCGCGGGTTTCTTCCGGCAGGTCATCGCGCTGTACCTTCGCCACGCCCTGGTAGCGGTCAGCCAGCTCGCGCGCCACGCGCTCTGCCTCCGGATTGCCCTCCGCAAAGTACACCGTGGTCTCCGGGTACATCTCATCTGGCAGGTTGCCCACGTGCGCGGTGGCATAGCCATCGCGATCCAGCACCTCTGCCTCATTTTTCGCATAATCCGGCACCGTGGAGTTGTTCAGCACGTTCACGCGAATCTCCTCTGCCGGTGCAGGGGCCACCTGCTCGCGGTCCGCCTCATCGCCTTCACGTTCCGCCTCGTCGGCGGAGCCTTCGCGGTTCGCCTCGTCCTCCGCGCCGTCCTGCGCAGGTGGCTCACCCCCAGCTTCGCCCTCTGGCGCCCCACCCTCAGCAGGCGCGGTCTGGGCCGTATCAGCTGCCGTGTCCGCGTCCTCGCCGCCATCGGACGTTAGCGCGTACAGGCCCCACAGGCCCAGCATCACACCGACTGCGATCAGCACCATGGCCAACCCGCGCAGGGGCAGTCCTGCAGCCGCACTGCCTGACGATGCCGCACTCGCCTCAGCGCCTGATTCCTGTTCCACATTCTCCGGATTCACATTAGTCACAGCCGTAACTTTAGCGTTCGGCCCCGCCGTCGTGCACGATCCCCCGCCGCGTGTCTTCGCGACGCTCACGCACCCGCTGCAAACGCTTCACTAGCACCGGATACTCACGCAACGCCGCCGGATTATCCAACAACACGTTCAACCGCTGGTGATAGCGCACCGGCGATAAATCCAACTGCTTGCGGATCGCTTCTTCCTTCGCACCCATCGCGCGCGGGGCGTGCGACTCGAACTCTAAGATGGCCGCGTCTAGGTCTGACAAAGGGTCCATGCCTAAACTGTAGGCCATGACTATTCGGCCAATTGTTATCCACGGCGATCCGGTTCTGCACAACCCCACCGAACCGGTCACAGAGTCCATCGATTCCCCGGAGCTCCAGCAGCTTATCGCCGACATGTACGAAACCATGGACGTCGCCAACGGGGTAGGTCTGGCGGCGAACCAGGTGGGCATCGCGAAGCGATTGTTCGTCTACCACTGCCCGGACACCGACGGCCCCGAAGGCACCGACAAGCCCGATGGCGGCATGCGCAAAGGCTGCGTCATCAACCCCGTCTTAGAAACCTCGGAAATCCCCGAGACCATGCCTTCCGATGACGGCTCCGACGACGAAGGCTGCCTGTCCGTGCCCGGCGAAGGCTTTCCCACCGGCCGCGCCGACTGGGCCAAAGTCACCGGCAAAAACGAACACGGCGAAGACATCGAGCTGGAAGGCTACGGCTTTTTCGCCCGCATGCTCCAGCACGAAACCGGCCACCTCGACGGCTACGTCTACACCGACGTCCTTACCGGCCGGTATAAGCGCCAGGCGAAAAAGACCATCAAACGCAACGGCTGGACCGAAGCAGGACTGACCTGGATGCCCGGCGAAGACGCCGACCCGTTTGGCCACGACGACTAACCCATGAGCTACATCTTCCGCTCCGATGCCGTAGAAATCGGCGACCGCGTCGTAGCCCGCCGCGTCGTCGATGGCGGGCATTCCGATGTCATCGGCCACGTCCTCTCGCTCGACCCGCTGCGCATCCGCCCCCAGATGGCCGGTGGCTACCCCTCGGACAAAGACGCCATCGAAATCCCTGCCAACGAGCTACACATCATCAAAAAGCTCTCCCCGTACACCGTGCGCAACTCCGATATCCGCGCCGTCGAAACTGCCACCGCCAAGGCATTTCCTGGCAAAGAGCACACCTGGACCTCCGATGGCCAGTGGCTCATGCGCGCAGGCGACGGCGTGACCGGCCGGTCGAACTCCGCCGCCCCGCTGGGCCCGTCTGCCGGGTTTAACCCCGTGCCCATCGAGGAAATCGATGCCTTCTACCGCCGCCATAACCTGCCGACCCGACTGTTGGTGCCTGAGCGCATCGGCAAGCCTGCAGAGCGCCTCATCACCGACTGGGACGTCGAACCCGAAATCCTGGTCATGGTCGCCCGCGACCTGCCTGCCACCGTGGACATCGCCAACTCCGCCGCCCGCACGGATCACGATTTCCGCTTCGCCATCACCGACCAGCCTGACGATGCCTGGCTAAACCTCTACCACTTCCGCGGCCAAGCCCTACCGCCGAAGGCCCTGGAGTACCTACGCCAGCACATCGATGGGCACATGGGCTTTGGCCAGCTTTACGATGCCCACGGCTCCACCGTCGCCATCACCCGCGGCACCCTCACCTCCGCCGGCAACGGCGATATATGGCTCGGCTATTCCGCCGTCGAAGTCGACCCCGCCTTCCGCCGCCAAGGACTGGCCACCCTGCTCGGTGCCCGCATGCTGAGCTGGGGCCTAGACCACGGCGCGGATGCCGCGTACCTGCAGGTCCAAGCCTCCAATACCGCGGGCATCGGGCTGTACCACAAACTCGGCTTCGTCGAACAGCACCGGCATCGCTATGCCACACGCATTAGCGGTACCCTGTAGAACATGCGTATCGCCAGCTGGAACATCAACTCCGTGCGCACCCGCGCGCACCGGGCCATCAACTTGCTGCAACAACACGACATCGACGTGTTATGCCTGCAAGAAACCAAAGTGGCCGACGATAAGTTCCCCACCGAACCCTTCGAAGAAGCCGGCTACCACGTCAGCTGCTTCGGACTGAACCAGTGGAACGGCGTGGCGATCATCTCCCGCGAGAAACCAGAGGAGGTCTGGACCTCGTTTCCCGGCCAGCCTGGCTTTGCCAAGGATCCTGAGGCCGAGCAGTCTCTGGAGGCCCGCGCCATCGGTGCGCGCATCCGCGGTATCGAAATCTGGTCGCTGTACGTGCCCAACGGCCGCGAAATCACCGACCGCCACTACGCCTACAAGCTGCAGTTTCTCTACCAGCTAGCCCGCTACGCCGAGAGCCGCAGCAACTCCAAGTTCTTACTGACTGGTGATTTCAACATCGCCCCGCGCGATACGGACGTCTGGGACATCGAAGCCTTCCGCGGCAAGACTCATGTCACCGAACCTGAGCGCGCTGCCTTCCAGATGCTGCTTGAGGCCGGCCTGACCGAGGTCACCCGTGCCCATACGCTGGACAAGCGCTACACCTACTTCGATTACAAGGGCTTCCGTTTCCCTAAAAACGAAGGCATGCGCATCGACTTCCAGCTGGCCAGTGCAACGCTTGCCGATGCCTGCACCACCGCCGACATCGATCTCACCGAACGGGCCGGCGATAAGACCTCCGACCACTGCCTTTTGATTGCAGACTACGATCTGCCCGATTTTGATTCGGTACGTTAATGTCGCTGAGCATCGATCTATCTTTTTGGCAGCTTGCCTTCCTCATCCTCGACTACGGCATCAAAATCATCGCCGTCGGCGTCGTTCCGGAAGGCCGCCGCCCTGCCAGCTCCACTGCCTGGCTGCTGGCAATTTTGCTGCTGCCCTTTATCGGCCTGCCACTGTTTCTGCTGATGGGCTCGCCCTGGATCAACCGCCGTCGCCACCGCATCCAGCGCGAAGCCAAAGAAATGATCGGCGACGTTACCGAACAAACCCCCGACCACCCCGAGGGCAGACTATCCCCGGAAGTCGAATCCGTCATACGCCTTAACCGACGGCTCACCGGCTTTCCGGCCCTGGTCGGCCACAACTTAGGCCTGCACTCCGACTACAACGAGTGCCTGCGCGCTATGGCCGCAGCCATCGACAAGGCCGAAAAATACGTGCTTATCGAGGTCTACATCCAATCCTGGGATGACGACACCGACGTGTTGTACCAAGCGTTGCGCCGCGCGCGCGAGCGCGGCGTAGAGGTCAAACTCCTGCTCGACCAAATTGGCAGCTACAAGTACAAAGGCTACTGGTCACTGGGCAAGCGCCTGACCGAAATCGGCGTCGACTGGCACCTCATGCTGCCTATCCAGATGCACAAGTTCCGCTTCCGCCGACCCGACCTGCGCAACCACCGCAAAATCGTGGTCATCGACGGCGAAGTCGGCTTCATCGGCTCGATTAACCTCATTACTCGCCGTTACCGCTTCAAAGATCGCTACTGGATCGACTACATGGTCGAGCTTTCTGGCCCTGTGGTCACTTCGCTTACCGCCATGTTCGCCGTCGACTGGTACTTAGAGGCCGACGAACAGCTCACCCTCGACCAGCTGCCTTACGACGACGCCTCCACCCCGGATTCCAACTACCTCCAACTCATCCCGTCTGGTCCGGGCTTTACTACCGAGCCGAACCTGCGCATGTTCAACTCCGTGGTCCACCACGCCAAAGACCGCCTGGTGATGGTCTCGCCCTACTTCGTCCCCGACGAATCCCTGCTTGAGGCCGTGACCACCGCCTGCTACCGCGGCGTCCGCGTCGAGCTGTATGTCTCAGCGAAGGCGGACCAGTTCATCGTCAATCACGCCCAATCCTCCTACTACCAAGCACTCCTTGAGGCCGGCGTGCATATCTACCAATTCCCCTACCCCTTCGTCCTGCACTCGAAGTTCGTACTCACCGACCCAGACGACTACGGCCAGGATCCACTGTGTATGTTCGGCTCATCGAATATGGACATGCGCTCCTTCGCACTGAACTACGAATCCACCATGCTCGTTGCCCAAGGCAACCTCATTGACCAATTCAACGAACTGGCCGCCAACTACCGCGCAGTTAGCCACGAACTCACCTTGGACGAATGGAACCAGCGCGGCTTCTTCCGCCGCTACATCGATAACGTCATGCGCCTCACGTCTGCCCTTGTATAAGGGCAGACGAGGCCATAAGGAAGCCCAACAGCGCACGACGAGTAGCCGACCCGGAGGTCGGCTACTCGAGGTTTTGAGGGTTTATACCAACGTCATGGCGCCGCGTTTGGCCGCCGGCCGCGGGTTGGTTCTGGGCGGTTCTTTACCCGGTGGTTGGTAGACCACCCGACCATTTTCCCGACAGACATATCCACGTTTCGGTCGTGGGCCATGCATGTCGGTGGGGTCGGTACTGCCTATCACGCCGTTGTGGTACTTACACAACATCGTTAAGTTCGTTGGTTTCGTCTGGCCACCCATCTTGTGACCAACGATGTGGTGGACTTCGCAGTGATCTGACGGAGTGGGGCAGTTATCCCACGCACACGCCAGCTGTTCTGAGATAGCCAGGATGCGTTGTTTAAAGCTGGCCGCACGGCACTCATACAAATTCACTGGGCCCTGCGTTGGGTGGTAGAGGCCTGCAAACATGTCTTGGCCCATCCGGCCCGCCAGCAGATGCGCGAGGTATTCCTCACCGGTCATGGTGGTGCCATCCGAACAACCCAAGATGACGTCATCGCCTTTACCAGCAATCACCTTCATGAAATCATCCAGGCCAATGGCAATAACAGTGCGATAGGCCGGTTCAACGAGCTGGCCGCCTTCAGCAAGCATCGACCACATTTTGTCCAAGCGTTCCTCGGAACCAGTCACATCCAGCGACTTCAACAGCTGTGCGATGCGTGCTGGTTCATCGCGCATGGTGAAACTCCAAATGTTTTCACTGTGCTGGATGACGTTCGTGCCGCGCTTCGGCTCGACCGGTGGGATGGATTGTTCTTCCGTGGCGGATTTGAGATAGCGGCACAGCTCATCCGCAGTGCCCTCAAACGCCAACGCGTCGAGGCGGAAGCGCCAGCGCTCGTCTTCCTCCGCGACGCGCTTGGCAAAGCGCTCGATGCGCAGCAAACGTGACACCGAGTACCCGGCAGCTAGGCGGACGGCTTCTTTTTGTTTCTTGGTAAAGCGGGTGGGACCGAAGTAGATACGCGCTGCATGCTTCCAGGCGGAGACTTCCTGGTAAGTCATGTCCAGACCACGCGCGAGCGCGCCCGGGCGCTCCAGCGAGTGCTGGAGCAGTTCTAGTCCGGGCTGGCGGTATACGCTCAGTGCGTCTTCTTCGGTGGTCATGACACCCAAACTAAAGCACAAAACCCCTGGTTATCAAGCAAAAGTGAGATTGTCCCCATTTTCGAAATTTTCGGAACCTCAGGCCTAAAAATCCAGTCTAAAAGGGGTTAGGTGTTTTCCAATCCACGCGTTCCCAGCAGCGCACCAACCGCCGCGATACAAGAACACACCACCATCGATGTCGCCATCGTGACCACCGCATTCGAACCAATGCTCATCATCGGACTAATCGCACCGGCAAAACAGAACTGCACGAAACCCAGCACGGCTGAAACCGATCCGGCTTTCTCCCGCAGCTGACCGGTGGCCAACGCCATCGAGTTGCCCATCAGCAAAGAACACGGCGCCACAGCAAACCATAGGGCGACCAGGAGCCAGCCGACGGGGACATCGATACGCACCAGCGTTATCAGCGCCGTACAAGCCAGCACGGACCAGCCCACGCCGAAACGCAGCATGGTTGCCGCAGACACGGAGTTAAGCATCCGCACGTTCAGCAGCGAACAAGCAAACACACCCAGAGCGTTCACCGCGAAAATCAACGAATACATCTGCGGGCTAAACCCGAACGCCTCCTGAATCACGAACGACGAGGCCGAGATGTAGCTAAACAACACCGCGAACCCGAAGCACAGCGAGACCATAAACCCCCACACGCGCGGCTTGCTCAACGCGGCCAGGTAGTTCCGGCCCACCCGACGCCCCAGGCCCGCAGTGCCTGACGATGCCCGCGTTTCCGGCACCGCCACCACCGCCACTACGAGCTGCACCAGGTGCAGTGCAGCCAGCGCCCAAAAGATGCCCCGCCAGCCCACGGGTTCGGCGAGCAGGCCTCCGATGACCGGGGCTACGGCAGGTGCGAGGCCTTGGATGGCCATGAGCAACGAGTAGGTCTTGGCTGCGGCCCTACCGGCCACGAGGTCTGGGACGATCGCGCGCGCGAGTACGACGCACGCACCACCGCCCAGGCCCTGCAGGAGGCGGGCTGCGATGAGCACGCCTATCGATGGCGCCATCGCCGCCATCACCGACGCCACCAGCGCACCCACCGCGCCGGTAAGCAGAAGACGTTTGCGGCCGATGTCATCAGAAAGCGGGCCGATAAATAGCTGGCCGAATCCCATGCCCACGAAAAACGCAGACAGGGTCAGCTGCACCTCGGCTTGGCTGGCCCCCAACTCAGCCATGATGTCGGGCATGACCGGCAGGTACATGTCCGTAGCAAACGCTGCTGTCGCAGACAGCAGCGCTAGAGAAAGAAGTAGAGGTGTAGGGATCATGCGTCGCGCTTTTGCAGCGCCAGCACTCCTACCACCCACAGAACGACTGACCAGATAATAAAGATCACCAGATAGCCGGTGCTGGAATCCCAGAACATGTTGTCTGGCGGTGCGATATCGCTGAGCCAGTTGTTAAACGCGCTAAAGGGCATAAAGTTTACGATGTCTTCGCCCACACGCGGAATCATCGCGATGAACGACTCAATGCCCAGATACAGAATCAAACACAGCGCCACGGTGCCGGCGGTCTGGCGCAGCAGCAGGCCCACGCCCTGGGAAAACAGCACCAACAGCGCGGCGGCGACCGGGTAGACCCACAGGGTGCGCTGCGCGAACTCGTCCTCGAACGGGTTGAAGCTATCAGACACGGCAGGCTTGGCGACGGCATCGGCAAGCGCGTAGGCCACCACGATGCCAATCAGCACGAACAGCGCTGCGATAAACGCGTACATCACCAGCTTGACCAGCGCGACCATCCAGCGGCGTGGATTGGCCATATAGGTGGTGGTCTGCACCCCGTAACGGTACTCGGTGGTCACCACCATGATCGCCTGGATCATCAACACCGGCAGGCCCATGAGCACCAGCACGGCGAGCACCATGTCGGCCGTGAGCGCCGGAATGCCCATCGCGGTCATCTCCGGCGACGGCTCCTGCACCGTAGTGCCCATAAGCAGCGCCCACCCGAGCACGAAGAAGAAAAACAGCGCTGTGGTCCACCAAAACGATCGGGTGGTGTACAGCTTGGTCCATTCAGATTTGAGCGTATTGAGCACCATTAGTTCTCCTCCTGTACGCCCTGCGGGGCCTGCGGCGTCTCAGCCTGGTACTGGACGTCCTGGCCCGTAAGTTCCATAAACGCATCCTCCAGCGATGCCTGGTGCAAGGTCAACTCATTCAGCGGCACGCCGACCGAGTAGGCCAGCTGGCCAATCATGTCGGTATCACTGTGGTCGACCACCAGGGTCGGGCGGCCTTCCACATCGGTAGATTCGATAAAGCTTAAGTTCTCCTCGCGCAGCGCCTCGCCGAACTCGCGCAAGTGCGACGAGCGCACAATGACCGAGGACTGCGAGTGCTTCTTGACAAACTCATGCGTCGACTCATTGGCAATCAGCTTGCCGCGGCCAATCACCAGCAGGCGATCCGCGGTCATCGACATCTCCGACAAAAGGTGCGAAGAAATCAACACCGTGCGGCCCTCCGCCGCCAGCGCGCGCACCAGGGAACGCACCCAGCGGATACCTTCTGGGTCGAGACCGTTGACCGGCTCATCCAAAATCAGCACGCCCGGATCACCCAGCAGCGCACCCGCCAGTCCCAGACGCTGGCCCATGCCGAGCGAGAAGCCCCCAGCTTTTTTGCCGGCGACATCGGAAAGCCCGACCAGCCCGAGTACCTCATCCACGCGCGAGGTGGGCAGCCCGTTCGACTGGGCCATCCACTTTAAGTGATTCGCCGCCGAACGGTTCGGGTGCACCGCCTTCGCATCGAGCAGCGCACCGACCTCCCGCAGCGGGTGCTTGAGCTCGGAATACGGCTGCCCATTCACGTGCGCCCAGCCGGCCGTGGGCGCATCCAGGCCGACAATCATGCGCATCGTGGTGGACTTACCCGCACCGTTCGGGCCCAAGAATCCGGTCACAATGCCGGGCTCAACCTGGAAGCTCACATCATCTACGGCACGGACGGACTTATATAGTTTCGTCAGTCCCTCTACTTCAATCATGAAACCAGAGTGCCACACTTATGCAGGTTTTACGCGGTGGAGGCCTCCACTATGTCGCGCAAGTCGGAAAAAGCCGAGCGAAATGCAGGCAAAAGCGGCAGCGATTCGACCTCGTCGAGCTCCACCCACCGCAGCTCAGCGGATTCGTTGTTGGCCACGGTGGGCAGTGGGGCATCGTCAAGCGTGCGGGCAAGCACCGTGGTATACGTCCAGTCCCCGGGCAAGTCTCCTGCCGGCGGATAAGGCCCGGCGGTGCGCACGACGTGGAAGACGGAGACATCAGAAGGTGCGATGCCGCATTCTTCCTCGGTCTCGCGCAGCGCGGCATCGGCAGCAGATTCATGCAGGTCCCGCGCCCCGCCGGGAATGCCCCAGGTATCGCCCTGATTGGTCCAGGTCGCGCGGTGCTGCAACAACACCTTAGACCCTGCCAGCAGGAACAGCCCGGCAGCACCATAGAGCCCCCACGCGGGCACCCCGCCGGGACCTGCGGCCCATCCGTCACCACTGTGCGCAAAAGTCATAGCGCCCATCCTAGAGAAAATTGTCCAAACACTCCTTGCCCTTGGTGGCGCACAATACAACGGGGGCGTTATTCTAAGGTAATGACAGCCCCAGCCAGCAAGGACGCGGCCGCCCACCCGGGTGACCACTGGCTCGATGAAGTCACCGCGCCCTCGACCCCCGTGTACGGTCCGGTCACACGCTTGGCGATGCGTACCTTCTCCGGCCCCGCACGGCTCGCCCGGCGCCTGTATTACTTCGCATCTACCACCCCGGGCAAGATGTTCACCGTCACGGTGATCCTTACTTTGGCACTCGGTGCCGCTGGCTTATCGATGTCCCAATCTTCTGCCTCCCGGCACGCCGACCTCAACGAGTTACTGTCGACCACCGAGCCAATGTCGAGTGCCGCGCACCACCTGTATACGTCGTTGTCGCTGGCCGATACCGTGGCGACCACGGGTTTCGTGCAAGCCGGGTTGGAGTCGAAAGAAAACCGCGACCGATATAACGAAGCGATCGATAACGCCTCGGTGGCCACGACCGAATCAGTGCTGGGCACCTCCAACGAAGATGAGCGCATCCGTGAGTTGGTGATGTTTATCCAGCGCGAGTTGCCCGTCTATACCGCCATGGTGGAAAAGGCGCGCGCGAACCACCGTGCGGGTAATGCGGTGGCGACACCGTACATGTCGAACGCGTCGGCGCTGATGCGCGAGGAAATCCTGCCCGCGGCCTCAGAGCTATTCCGGCTGACCACCACGAAGGTCAACGAGCAACAACAACGGCTGACCTCCCCGCAGTGGGTGCCGCTTTCGGGCCTGTTCGCTGCGCTGTTTTTCCTGCTGATTGCGCAGTACTGGCTGTGGCGGATTACTCGTCGCAAGCTCAACCGCGGTTTCGTGGCGGCCAGTGTGATGATGTGTCTGGCTATCGCGTGGGTCTCGATTTCGAATATCGCCACCTGGTCGACCGGCCACCAAGGTTTTGAGACGGCCTCGCGCCCGTGGGATTCCCTGACGGCCTCGCGAATTGAAGCCCAGCAGACCCGTACCTCAGAGACCCTGGCGCTGGTGCTGCGTGCCTCCGAACAAGACATGTCCGCCCAGTTCGACGGCACGATGGAATCCATCAACAACGCCCTGGCCGACTACGAGGAGGCCATCAACGACGAAGACGTCCCCCTGTCGCGCCCCGAGCTTATCGATGACGCCCGCGCCGCCACCGAAGACTGGCAAGCCGCCCACCACAAATTCATGGACTCGCTCAACTCCGGTAGCTACGACGAAGCCATTGAGCAAGCCACCGCGATGTATACCGGCGATGCCACCCCGACTGCCGCGCGTGCCTTCGAACGGGTCGATTCCTCCCTGGCGGACCTGATTAGCCAGGCACGCATCTCGATGCGTTCCTACCTCGAACAAGGCCTTTCTGCTGTGACCGCCGTGGCCACCGCTGTCTTCTTGCTCACACTCGGCGCCATCCTGGCTGTCTGGTTAGGCATTCGACCTCGACTGCAGGAGTACCTCTAATGCGTCGCCTGCTAGCTACTACCGCCTTAGGCGCAGTGTGCGCGCTTGCTCTTTCTGCCTGCGCACAAGAAACCACCAACGAGCCGTTGCTGCGCCCGGATAGCGTTGAGCTCAACACCGACCCCGGCCCACCGCTGCCTGCCGGATCGCATATTGAGCGCGCGGGCACCATCGACCCGGCGCCACAGATCGATGCCGATACCGAAGGCAGCTACCGGCCGGACGATAAGACTGCGGAGGAGCGGGTGCCGGACATCGTAAAGCGGGAGCGCCTGGTGGTCGGCGTGGATAGATCGAACAATCTGCTCAGCTACCGCGACTCTGCCACCGGTGAGGTCCGCGGCTTCGATGTCGACCTCGCACACGAGATTGCCGAGGACATCTTCGACGATCCTTCCAAGGTCGATTTCCGCTTCGTGGAGTCTTCTGAGCGCATCGACGCCTTACAATCCGGTGCGGTGGATATCGTGGTGCGCACGATGTCGATTAGCCCCGAACGCCAGCGCGAAGTGGAGTTTTCGATTCCGTATATGACGTCGAATACCCGCATGCTGGTGCTGGCTAATTCCGATATCGAATCCATCGACGACACGCGCGGCGCCACACTGTGCGCGGTCATCGGTTCGACCGCACTCGATACGATTCGTCGCCACGCCCCGGAGGCCGACATCCTGCAGACTCGCTCCTGGGGTGATTGCCACATGGCACTCCAGCTCAACCAGGTCGATGGCGTCGTCGTCGATGATGCGTTGCTCTCTGGCATGGCGCAGCAAGATTCCTATACCGAAATCGTCGGCGAGCCACTAGAAACCGAAAGCTACGGTGTCGCGATTGCCAAACCAACCGAAGACAACGACACCCGCGGGCTGATTCGCCAGGTCAACTTCACTTTGGAGCGCATCCGCAGCGATGGCACGTGGCGCCAGCTTTACGATGAATGGTTCGGCGACTACCTCCCCCGGTCACCTCTGCAAGCCCCGGTGTACCGCGAGGAAGCCGACGACACAGATGACACTGGCGAGGCGGAGGAGAGCTAATGGACCCGAAACCCACCGAGCGCACTGAAGATACGGCGCGCACCGAGCATGAGGACGTTGGCACGCAGGCCGTCCAGTACGACCCCTTCGCCGACGACGAGTCTGAACCGGGAACCTCCGCGGTAGCCTTTGACCCGTTCGCCGATGAGGACGAAGACGACGAGGGCTTAGGCACCGACGCCGACGACATCGCCGCGCTGCTCGCCGACTTGGATAATTTGCGTGACCGTCCGCATAAGGAGGACCCGTCGCAAAGGTCGCGTCGTCAAGCGTTGGATACCTTCCGCGAGCGACGCTCCACCCGGCGTACCGACCGGCACGTCGCCGATGGCATGGTCACGCTCCCCTTCGTGGTGCCGGTGAACCCGCAAGATGCGCTCATTGACCCGGAAGAGAAGAAGGCCCCCGCCCCGCAACTGCAACCGGGCGACATGGTGGCGGGCCAGTACGAGATCCTGGGCGTCATCGCACACGGCGGCATGGGCTGGATTTACCTGGCCAACGACCACTTCGTTTCTGGGCGCGTGGTGGTGCTCAAGGGCATGCAGGCGCACAAGTCCGAAGACGAAACCGCCGCCGCTGCTGCCGAGCGAGAGTTCCTGGCGGATATTACCCACCCAGGCATTGTGAAGATTTTCAACTTCATCGACGATGCCCGCGTGCCCGGTGGCTTTATCGTCATGGAGTATGTCGGTGGACCGTCGTTGCGCCAGCACCGCAATACCCAGCCCAATAAGCTGCTGCCGATCGACATCGCGATCGCGTACATCCTGGAGATTCTGCCCGCCCTGGATTACCTGCACGCCCGCGGAGTGGTCTACAACGATCTTAAGCCTGACAACATCATTATTTCCGAAGACCAGGTCAAACTCATCGACCTCGGTGCGGTCTCCGGTATCGGGGCGTTTGGTTATATCTACGGCACCCGCGGTTTCCAGGCCCCGGAGGTCGCGCGCGAAGGCCCGTCGATTGCCAGTGATATCTACACCATTGGCCGCACGCTCGCCGCGCTGACGCTGCCGCTGCCCGTGAGCGAGGAGGGCACCTACCACCCCGGTATTCCGAGCCCCTCGGCAATTCCGGAGCTGCGCCACTACCTGTCTTTCTACCGCTTGCTGTTGCGCGCGACGGACCGCGATCCGAAGCGGCGCTTTAGCAACATCGAGGAGCTGCGCACCCAGCTCTACGGCGTGCTGCGTGAGGTCATTGCCCTGCGCGATGGCATCCAGCACCCCGCACAGCACTCGATGTTTTCGCCGCAACGTACCACGTTCGGCACCAAGCACTTAGTCTTCCGCACCGACCAGCTGATTGATGGCATCGACCGTACCGTGCGCATTACCGCCCCGGAGGTCGTGTCCGCGTTGCCGACTCCCCTGTTGGACCGCAGCGATATTGGTGCCGCGTTGCTGCAGGGTGCGTCCTATACCGAGCCGCAAGAAGCCCTGGAAACCCTGCACCAGGCCATGCAGACCGAGGAGTACGAGCACTCCGCCGAGATTCCGCTGGGCGTGGTGCGTTCCATGATTGACCTGGGCTATACCCGCCAGGCACGCCAGTGGTTGGCGTCGATTGCGGACAAGCTTGGCGATGACTGGCGTTTCCAGTGGTACTCCGGCGTCGCTGAGTTACTTCACGATGACTTCGTGGACGCCCAGAAGCACTTCGCCCGGGTGCTCGAGCAGCTACCCGGTGAGCCGGCGCCGAAGCTGGCCATTGCGGCGATTAATGAGCTGTTGCTGCAGCAGCTAGGTTATAACGAAGCATCGCTTCTCGATGGCCCCATCGCCCGCGCCAGTGCCAACATCACCACCTCGCTGGGCGCGATGGATAACGAGCACTTCGAAGACCAGCCCGAACTCTGGGATCACATTACCCAGGACCCGGCGATGTTGCGCTTTAATTCGATGCGTCTGTACGGCATCGTGTGGGCGACGAACCCGACGACGGTGTCCTCGGCGTTTGGTTTGGCACGTCAGTTGCGCGCGGAAGGCCAGATTGAGCTGGCGGTCTCGACGCTGGATAAGGTGCCGAACGCGTCTCGCCACCATCGCATGGCACGCCTGACGACGATTCTGCAGCTGATTACCCAAGACCTGACGGAATCGCGCATTCGTCGTGCGGCGCGCAGGCTAGAAGAAATCCCGACCAACGAACCCCGCTTCCTTCAGGTGAAGGTGGCAGTGGTGTCGGCCGGGTTGAATTTCTTGCGCGGCAACAACCTCGCGAAGGCTGCCTCGCCGAATGATTTGTTTGAGTTTGCGTTCACGCAGCGCGGCCTGCGCTACGGTTTGGCGGATACGCTTAGGGCGTTGGCTCGCCAGGCACCGTACGCGCGGCATCGCTACGCGCTGGTGGACCTAGCGAACCAAGTACGCCCAGTAACGACGTTTTAGCTAAAACTAAAACAGAGGCCGTAAGGAAACATTGTTCCTTACGGCCTAATTCCTTATGGCGCACGTTGTATTAGCTTGCCTAATACAACCCGGCCTGCTTGGCGGCGGCTGCGACCTCGGCGGACTTCTGCGCGATGGCGAGCTCCTCGTTGGTCGGGACGACGAAGACCTTAACCTTGGACTCCGGGGTGGAAATCATGCGTGGTTCGCGGGAACGGACCAGGTTGGCTTCCTTGTCGAAGTCGATGCCGTACATGTCCAGGTTGTACAGGGAATCCTGGCGGACCTCGGTGTCGTTTTCGCCCACGCCGGCGGTAAAGGTGATGGCGTCGACGCGGCCCAGGGCAATCATGTAGGAGCCGATGAAGCGGCGCAGCTGGTGGATGTAGATGTTATACGCCAGCCAGGCATCGGAGTCGCCGTCGTTGATGCGCTCGCGCAGGATGCGGAAGTCGTTGACGCCAGCGAGACCTTTGACACCGGACTGCTTGTTGAGCAGGTTATCGATTTCGGCGATGCTCATACCCGCCTCGCGGGAAAGGTGGAAGATGATGCCGGGGTCGATGTCGCCGGAGCGGGTGCCCATCGCTAAGCCAGCCAGCGGGGTAAGACCCATGGAGGTATCGATCGGGGTGCCGTTGGAGATAGCGGCGGCAGAAGCACCGTTGCCCAGGTGCAAGGTGATCTGGTGGGTCTCGCCCGGGTCGCGGTCGAGCAGCTTCGGGACCTGCTGGGAAACGAACTCGTGCGAGGTGCCGTGGAAGCCGTAGCGGCGGATGTCGTACTTGGAGGCCACCTCGTTGTTGATGGCATACAGTGCGGCAGCCGGCGGCATGTGGTTGAAGAAGGCGGTATCGAAGACGCCGACGTGCGGGATGTCCGGCAGGAGCTCGCGGGCGACGCGGATGCCGTCCAGGTTCGCCGGGTTGTGCAGCGGTGCGAGCGGGATGAGGTCCTCGACCATCTTCTCGATCTCGTCAGTGATGAGCTGCGGCTCGGAGAAGAGGCGTCCGCCATGGACGACGCGGTGGCCGACGGCGATGACCTCAACGTCGGTGGGGCCGACGTTGTGCTCGCTCATGATGGCAAAGGCGCGCTCGAGTCCGAAGGAGTGGGTTGGGATCTCCAGTTCCTCGGTGTACTCCTCGCCGCCGGTCTTGACGGTGACAGCACCCATCGGCTCGCCGACCTGCTCGACCAGGCCGGAGACCAGTGGTACGTCGGTGGCGGTGGACTCGGGGTTGACCAGCTGAAACTTAACGGATGAAGATCCGGAGTTCAGAACCAGAACGTAGCTCACTTATTTTCCTCCAGCCTGGATAGCGGTAATGGCAACGGTGTTGATGATGTCGGCGACCGTGGCGCCGCGGGACAGGTCGTTGACCGGCTTGTTCAGACCCTGCAGAATCGGGCCCACAGCCAGGGCACCGCCGGTGCGCTGGGCGGTCTTGTAGCCGATGTTGCCTGCTTCCAGGTCCGGGAAGATAAAGACGTTGGCCTGGCCGGCGACGTCGGACTCAGGCATCTTCTTCGCGGCAACGCCGGGGTCGCAGGCGGCGTCGAACTGGAGTGGGCCGTCGACCTTGAGCGAGGAATCGGCAGCCTTGGCAGCCTCAACGGCCTCGACGGCGCGCTCGACGTCCGGGCCCGCACCGGAGGTGCCGGTGGAGTAGGACAGCATGGCCACGCGCGGGTCGATGCCGAACTGGGAAGCGGTCTTGGCGGACACGGCGGCGATCTCGCCAAGCTGCTCCGCGGTCGGGTTCGGGTTCACAGCACAGTCGCCGAATGCCCAGAGACGACCGCGCATAACCATCAGGAAGATAGAGGAGACGACAGAAGCGCCCGGGGCGGTCTTGATGATCTGGAAGGAAGGCTTAATGGTGTGCGCGGTGGTGTGCGCTGCGCCGGAGACCATGCCGTCGGCCTGGCCCTTGTGCACCATCATGGTTGCGAAGTAGGAGATGTCCTCCATGGTCTCGCGGGCCTGCTCGAGGGTAATGCCCTTCTTCTTGCGCAGCTCGGCGAAGTCGGCGGCGAATTCTTCAGCCAACTCGGAGTTGCGGTGGTCGATGATGTTGGCATCGCCAAGCTCAAGGCCCAGGGTGGCCGCGCGGCCTTCGATATCTTCCTTGGAACCGAGGATGGTCAGCTTCGCGACCTTATCGCGCAGCAGCACGTGGGCTGCTTCGAGGATACGGTCATCGTCGCCTTCCGGCAGGACGATGTGGGCGCCAGCAGCACGAGCCTGGTCGAGCAGCTGCTGCTGGAAAACCTCAGCGCTCATGACCGGCTCGACGGAGCCGGCGGACTTGATGGCCGAGGTGGCATCGGAAAGCTCGGCAAAAGTACCGGCCACGGTCACGCCGAGGGATTCTGCGTGCTGAACGGCCAGCTGGGTGGCGCGCTCGGAGGCGCTGGAAATGAGCACCAGGGGCAGGCCCAGTGCGGCCGCAGCTAAAGCGTCGAAGTGGACATCGCCGGTGCCTTGCACGACGGCATCGGCAGGCGCGGCAGAAAGAACATCACTGATAGTCTCGCCCAGTTCCTCCAGGCGAACGAAGTTGGCATCAAGCTCAGTGGCAAGTGCGGGGATATCCAGGCCGTCGAAGTCGCGGCCCACAACGCTGATGAGTGCGGGATGAGTTGCAGACATGCGGGAACCTTTCACTCGCTGTCATAGATACGAATAAACGTGCTTGCAGTCACAAACACAAGCACGCGGTGACGTCTCCACTTTACGTTAAGCACCCCTACTCCGCCCTCGGAACAGATCAAGTTCACATTCTTTATGGGAGGTTGCGGGTTGTGGGCTGCTATGGGCATCGACAAGCGTGTGCACCCGTTGCGTAGAATGTCCGAAGTAGACGAAGGAAAGGACATGCTGTAGTAATGAACTCCCCTGTACGCGTTGCAGTGGTCGGCTCTGGGCCGGCCGGAATTTACGCCTCCGACCTGCTTATTAAGTCCGATCTCGACATTCAGGTCGACCTGTTTGAAAAGATGCCAGCACCCTTTGGCCTGATTCGCTACGGTGTGGCACCGGACCACCCGCGCATCAAGGGTATTGTGCAGTCGCTGCACAACGTGATGGAAAAAGAGGAGATCCGCTTCCTGGGCAATATTGAGATTGGCCGTGACATCACGGTGGATGAGCTGCGTGATTACTACGACGCCATCGTGTTTGCCACCGGTGCGACTGCGGATCAGTCCATGGGCATTCCGGGTGAGGACCTGGAAGGCAACTGGGGTGCTGGCGAGTTCGTCGGCTTTTATGACGGCAACCCGAACTTTGCGCGCGAGTGGGACCTGTCGGCGGAGTCTGTCGCTGTGGTGGGTGTGGGCAATGTCTCGCTGGATGTCTCCCGTATTTTGGGCAAGACTGCCGATGAGCTGCTGGTTACCGAGATTCCAGACAACGTCTATGAGTCGCTGAAGGAGAATAAGGCCAAGGAAATCCACGTCTTTGGTCGCCGTGGCCCGGCACAGGCGAAGTACACCCCGAAGGAGCTGAAAGAGCTCGATCTGTCGCCGAATATTGACGTCATCGTCGATCCGGAAGACATTGATTACGATGCCGCATCCGAGGAAGCCCGCCGTGCGGCAAAGTCCACGGACCTGGTCTGCCAGACCTTAGAGTCCTACGCGATGCGTGAGCCTGGCGATGCCCCGCACAAGCTCTACATCCACTTCTTCGAATCCCCGGTGGAAATCCTGGGCGAGGACGGCAAGGTCACCGCTATTAAGACTGAGCGCACCGAGCTCAACGGTGATGGCACGGTCTCAGGCACGGGCAAGTACACCGAATGGCCAGTTCAGGCGGTCTACCGTGCAGTGGGCTACCACCCGCAGTCCGTGGACGGTGTGCCTTTCGATGAATCCCATGCCACCATGCCTAACGATGGCGGCCACGTCCTGGCCAACCTGGAAGGTGAAAAGATTCCGGGCCTATACACCACCGGTTGGATCAAGCGCGGCCCGGTTGGCCTGATTGGTAACACCAAGTCTGATGCCAAGGACACCACCGGCATGCTTATCGATGACTACAAGGCTGGCGAGTTGGAGCCTGCAACCAAGCGGGACCCGGAGGACATCGTCAAGCTTTTGCAGGATCGCGACATTCCTTTCACCACTTGGGATGGCTGGCACCGCCTCGATGCTGCCGAGCGCGCCCTGGGTGAGCCGCAGGATCGCGAGCGCGTCAAGATTGTCGAGTGGGACGACATGGTCCGCCACGCCGGCCCGCAGGACTAGCGCCACCCCCGAATGTTCAAGGAATACCTCACAGTATGTGGGTTTCTGTGAGATTGAGGAGTAACGTAACGACTTAAGGATTGTTACTGACTTCAATCAGGCAAGACCTAGGGAGCTAACCCAAAAGTTGTTAGCGCCCTAGGTCTTTTTGCGTTTTCTACGCTTGAGAAAATTCGAGAAAGGATTCGGGCAATGTCTGCGAAGACAACGAATACACGCACCGATGCCGAAGCCATCCTGGCCGGTATCGGCGGGGCGGATAACATCGCCTCGTTTACCCACTGCGCAACCAGGCTGCGCTTTGAACTCAACGACCCCAGCCTGGCGAACAAGGAAGAACTCGACGCCATTCCGAAGGTGTTGGGTGCTGTACCGCAGGGCGGACGCAACTACCAGGTCGTTATTGGCGGCGATGTCGCCACCGTGTATGACCAGATGAACGCGTTGCCGGAGATGCGCGCTCGCGAAAACGGCCAGTCCAACGACGACGTGAAGGCCGCGGCCCGCTCGAAGGCCCAGGGCAAGATGCCGTGGATGGACGCCTTCTTCGAGTACCTCTCAGATTCTTTCCGTCCGATTCTGGGCGTGCTGCTGGGTGCATCGCTGATTATTGCGTTTGCCTCCGTACTCGACGCTTTCGGCGTGGTGGACTTCCGCGCGGAGGACAAGCCGGCCAGCTGGTTCTTCGTCGATGCCATGTGGCGTTCGGTGTTCTACTTCTTGCCGATCATGATTGCGTACAACGCCGGTAAGAAACTGCGCATCGACCCCTGGGTGCCTGCTGCGATTATGGGCGCGCTGATGACCCCGGAGTTTATGAACTTAGCCGACAACCCGGCTGCGCAGTGCTCCATTGCGAATGAGGAGCTGCAAACTGAGCTGTGCACCATCGATATCTTCGGCATCACGATGCCGCTGCAGGACTACGGCGGAAACGTCTTCGTCCCGCTGATGATGGCCGTAGTTGCCGCGCTTATCTACAAGGGATTCCAGAAGCTCATCCCGTCCGCAGTCCACATGGTCTTCGTGCCTTTCTTGACCCTGCTCATTGTCATCCCGCTGACTGCCTTCCTCATTGGCCCGTTTGGCATCTGGGTGGGCAACGGCCTGGGCACTGGCCTGGCCTGGCTCAATGACAACGCACCGTTTATCTTCGCCATTGCCATTCCGATGCTGTACCCATTCCTGGTGCCACTCGGCCTGCACTGGCCGCTGAACGCCTTGATGCTGGTCAACATCCAGGCCCTGGGCTACGACTTCATCCAAGGCCCGATGGGTGCCTGGAACTTCGCCTGCTTCGGCGCCACCGCCGGCGTTTTGTTCCTGTCCATGCGTGACAAGGACGACGTCATGCGCCAGACCTCCGGTTCCGCCCTGGCCGCCGGCCTGTTTGGTGGTATCTCCGAGCCGTCGCTTTACGGTATCCACTTGCGCTACAAGCGCATCTACCCGCGCATGCTGGTCGGCTGTTTCGCAGGTGGCCTGACCATTGCCCTGCTGAGCATCGGCAGCAATGGTGTCACCACCGACGCCTTCGTGTTCACCTCCCTGCTCACCATCGGTGTGTTTAGCCCGATTGCTACCTACGTCATCGCTATCGCCGTTGCCTTCTTCGTCTCCATGACGCTCATCATCCTCACCGACTACCGCACGCCGGAAGAGCGCGCCGAACTCAAGGCACGCCAGGAGGCGGCCGCGGATGAATCCGCAATCGAGAACAGCGAAGATGCCTCCGAAGACTCAACCAACAAGGTCGAGGCTAAGTCGACACCTGCTGGTTCGGCCGCCGCGGGCGCAGCAGCTGGTGCCGCCACGACTGCAGCAACCGCAACGAAGACGGCTGCCGAAATCATGTCACCAGCTACTGGTGAAGTTGTCCCGATGGACAAGATCGATGACCCGGTGTTTGCTGCACGCACCCTCGGCGACGGTGTCGGCGTGATTCCGGAAGGCAATGAGGTCTACTCGCCAGTTGCTGGCAAGGTCATCACCGCCACCAAGTCCGGCCATGCGTATGGGCTGAAGACGGACGATGGTGTGGAAGTACTCGTGCACATCGGCATCAACACCGTGAAGATGAAAGGCGAAGGTTTCGAGCCTGCTGTGAAGAAGGGCGATGAGATTGCCGCCGGTGACCTGTTGGCCACGGTAGACTTTGCTGCAGTCAAGGACGCCGGATATGACCCGATCATCGTCGTGGCCATTACCAACACCAAGGCGATGAACAGTGTGGATCCGGCAGGCCTGAAGCACGCTAGTGCGGGCGACAAGATTATTTCGGTTGCTCGCTAAGCACGACCGATTCACCGCAAGCTAAAAGAAAAAGGAAGCCGACGCCACCGCCATGCAGATTCTGCGCGTGTTTAACAACAACGTGGTCCTCGCCCGCCGCGGGGACAGCGAGGTTGTTGCCACCGGCCGTGGACTCGGCTTTCAAGCTAAAACCGGCGACGGAATTGATCCGGAGCGCGTCGCGAAGATTTTTGTTCCCGACTCCGGCCGGGATCCGGATCATTCGGCGGAAATGCTGGCGGCGATCCCGGGTGAGTTCATCCAGCTCGTCCTGGAAGCCTGCCAGAAGGCCGGCGTCCCGGAAGAAATGCAGAGCAAACTCACCCTGATTGTGGCACTCGCCGACCACGTGCACGCGGCGGTCACCCGCCAGACCGCCGTGACCTATCCGCTCGAAGCGGAGGTCCGCCACCTCTACTCAGAGGACTTTGCACTGGCGCAACAACTCCTCCGCCATATCAACGACGGGTTGAATCAACCGCTGGCCAACACCGAAGCCGTCGCGTTGACCCTGCATATGGTCAATGCACACTTCTCAGTCGGGGATCTGTCGGGTACCTACCGGATGACGGGGCTGATTCGTCAGCTACTCGATGTCATCGGTGAGTTCTTCGGGATGAAACTCAGCAACGAAGATGTCTCCGTCGCCCGCTTTATTACGCACATGCGTTATCTCTTCGTCCGCATGGCCGATGGCAAGCAGCTCAGCTCCGAACACTCCGCGGTGGGAAAAGCGATTTCGCTGCAATACCCGGAAGCCGCACGCTGCGCAAAAGGTCTTGCCAACTTGATTGAACTGCGCATGGATACCCCACTGACCAAAGATGAGGTCTCCTACATCACCTTGCACGTAGCCCGCTTGGGCCAAGCGGAGGCTTAGTCGTCGTCCGCGGAGCGCGTCAGCTTCGGATCCAGCTCAATAAGGGTGTTCGGGGCTTCGACGATGTGGAAGTCGTTCTCGTCGTCGGCGGTGTAGTCGACGGCCAGGGCAGCATCGGAAGCTGGCATCGCAGTGCCCGGGGTGGGGCAAATATCAATCTTGGCAGCAGCGAGTGCTGCGCGGTCGCGGGCAATCTCGATAGTTTCTGCAGTAGAGACCACCAAGCCCATGCGGCGCCCCTTGTACGCACCCGGCTTGCCGAAAAGACGCACGTCAGTTTCTGCGTAGCTTAAGGCTTGCTCGACGCCGGTGTAGGCGACATCGGAAAGCTCTTGGTCTGCGTGCAGCACAATACTGGCACCCGGGGTGACCATGGTGACATCGATGGGATAGCCCAAAATAGCACGCACGTGGGCGTCGAACTCGGAAAAGCGTTGGGTATAGCTGGTCAGCATGGCCGTATCCGACGGGCGCGGGGATACGGAAGAGAAGAAGACATCATCGCCGGCCACAAACAACTCCACGCCGTAGACGCCACGTCCACCGAGCTCATTGGAGATTCGCGCCGCGACAGAACGAGCATTCTCCAGCGCTGCCTCGCTCATGGCCATCGGCTGCCAGGCCTCGACCAGGTCGCCGTTTTCGTGGGCGTGACCAATCGGCTCACTAAACCAAGTGGCCAGCTTACCCGTCTCCGGATCAATGGAGCGCACCGCCAGCATGGTGACCTCGTAGTCGAAGTCAACGAAACGCTCAGCAACCACGCGACGATTATCAGCATTGCCTGCGCGATGAACCAGGTTCCACGCTTCCTTGAGGTCACCTGCCTCGCGGACAATCATGTGCCCCTTACCAGAGGTTGCAATATCTGGCTTTACGATGCACGGGAAGCCCAGCTCCTCCCCTGCCTGCTGGAGTTCCTCCAAGGAACTAGCGATTCGGTAACCCGAGACGGGCAGGCCAATGCTTTCTGCACAATGCCGCATGCTCTCGCGGTCCTGGGTGAGCTCACACGCCCGCGCCGACGGCACCACATCCGCATCCAGCTCATCTTCGATTTTGCGCAGCGCCTCAACCGCCACGACCTCAACCTCTGGCACCACGTAGTCTGGCTGAATCTCAGTGACCAGCTCTAAGACCTTGTCGTCATCGCAGATATCCGCCACGTAGCTAAAATGCGCCACCTGCAATGCCGGGGCACCCTCGTAACGATCCACCGCGTGGACCTCCACACCAAGGTGTTGGAAAGCCATAGCCAAGCCCTTGCCGAGCTCACCTGCGCCCAGCAACAACACCTTCGTCGCGTTGGTGGTCAGCGGCGTACCAATATGCCCTGCGATATCCATACTGAAATGCTCCTTCATCGCCATGACTTAAGCCGGGGTACTGGCTTCAAATTATCGCACACAGCGTGCCTATTGCCCGTATCTCGAATCAATTTTTAGGCTCTAGGCTGCGCAAAGGGCACCTGCCTTCATCGGAAAGCAAGTGCCCTGCAGTGCTGTTATTTTACTGATCCTGCATCACGTCGTGGCGCACAATGGTCTGGTCCCGGCCGGGGCCAACGCCGATGTAGGAGATGCGGGTGCCGGAGAGTTCTTCCAGGCGCAGGACGTAGTCTTGGGCTTTTTGTGGCAGGTCTTCGAAGGTCTGGCAGCCGGTGATGTCTTCATCCCACGCTGGCATGGTTTCGAAGATGGGCTCAGCGTGGTGGAAGTCCGACTGGGTCATGGGCATTTCGTCGTGGCGGGTGCCGTCGACATCGTAAGCCACGCAGATCGGGATTTCACCGATGCCGGTGAGCACGTCCAGCTTGGTCAGGAAGTAGTCGGTAAAGCCGTTGACGCGGGTGGCGTAGCGGGCAATGACCGAGTCGTACCAGCCACAGCGACGCTTACGGCCGGTGTTCACGCCAACCTCACCGCCGGTGTCCTGCAGGTACTCGCCCCACTTGTCGAACAGCTCCGTGGGGAAAGGGCCAGCGCCGACACGGGTGGTGTAGGCCTTGATGATGCCCAGGGAGGTGGTGATTTTGGTCGGACCAATGCCAGAACCGACGGCAGCGCCACCAGCAGAAGGGTTGGACGAGGTCACGAATGGGTAAGTGCCGTGGTCGACATCCAGCATGGTGGCCTGGCCGCCTTCCATGAGCACGTTCTTGCCGGCATCGAGGGCCTCATTAAGTTCCTTCTCAGATTCAATGACCATCGGGGCGAGACGCTCACGGTAGCTCAGGAAGTACTCCACGACCTGCTCCGGGTCGATCGCCTTGCGGTTGTACATCTTGACCAACATCTGGTTCTTAATATCCAGTGCCGATTCGACCTTCTGACGCAGAATGGACTCATCGAAGATGTCCTGGACACGGATGCCAATACGAGCAACCTTGTCCGCATAAGCCGGGCCGATACCGCGGCCGGTGGTACCAATAGCGCGCTTGCCCAAGAAACGCTCCTGCACGCGGTCGAGGGTCTGGTGGTACGGGGCCACCAGGTGAGCGTTGGCAGAAATGCGCAGGCGGGATGCCTGTGCGCCGCGGGCTTCGAGACCATCAATTTCTTCAAAGAGTGCCTCGAGGTTAATCACTACGCCGTTGCCGAGCACCGGGGTGGCGTTTTCAGACAAAATTCCGGCGGGCAGCAGCTTCAGCTCGTACTTATCGCCGCCGACGACCACGGTGTGGCCAGCGTTGTTACCGCCGTTGGGCTTTACGACGTAATCGACCTTACCGCCGAGAATATCGGTGGCTTTGCCTTTACCTTCGTCGCCCCACTGCGCGCCGACGATAACGATTGCACCCATAGTTTTAGTCACTTCCTAAATTTTGAAGCCAAATACCTGTCAACTCTACCCGCTACCACGCATAAAAAGCACTAGTACTCGCCCGTTTTCTCCCCGATACCTGGTGCTTAAGAAATAGTTCACTCGCAGTACAATCTCAGATATGTCCTGCGTCATTCTCAACTGCGCCACCCAGATTTCTGCTGTGCCTGGGTTAGATATCCATACTGTGAGTGCTGTGCCCACGCGCAAAGAGCTGCGCTTCCTCGATGAGCTGGCCAAGCAGCACTTGCCGACGGATCCCACCCCCAGCCTCGATGACATCTCCGCCCAGCCAGACGTCCGTCACCTCGGCGAACCAGAGCTTGCACCGCAGAAACCACACCTGACTGAGCCCCTGCGCGTGGTCGTTATTGGTAATGATGCAGCACTATCCGCAGTGCTTACCCGCATGATGCGCGCAGACTACCTATGGGCTGAAGTCGGCTTCGTGCCAACGGAGCTGTCCACCGCCGCACAAAACTGGGCTTTACCTGCCACCCCCTCGGAAGCCCTGCAGCTCGCAGTACATGGCGATGTCCACCCCGTCCCACTCATCCGCAACGACGCAGGCCAAGCCATTGCTGGTTCAGCAACCATTTCCGAGTGGAACAACGGCGAAATCACCGGCGAAATCATCGTCGACGACGACGTTCTGGTCCACCACGATCCTGAGACCCAACGCGACGATAACGCTTCTGTCTACGGCTCCCGCCTGGTTCCCATGGTGGATGCCCCTGGCATTGTCGCAGCCAAGGCCATCTCCCCTGTTGCAGCTAACGATGACCTCGACTTCGGTAAAGAAAAGCCCGCATCCGCCAATGCCGGCAGTGGTCTCGGTGGCTGGTTCCGCAAGAAGTTCTCCCGCACTACCGAACCGGGACAGCTCGACCCCAACAGTGTCTTACACGGCCGCGCCGTCCAAGCCGGCGGGCCGTCCTTACGCGTCATTGTCGATGGCATCAGCGCCAAACGCCCAGTCAACCGCGTGACCTTCTACCGTCACCTACGCGACCTCCAGGTTGTCCGGCCCGCCGACTAAGTCGTGATGAAGAATCTGTTCGGCTGGGTCTCCGCTACCGGGATACTGCTACTTATTTACTTCATACCTTTACTGCTCCTTCTCGGAGCCGTATCGCTCGTGCCCGGCGCATCGCTGACCTTGCCCGTTGATTCCCCTGGCTCCTGGGTGCTGCTCTTCTTATTGTTCCCAGTGGCTTGGTGGGCATGTGAATTCATCGGCAAGCTAGCTGCCAGCCAAATCGTGGTGTGGATGTTCGGCGGCAGGCTAGCAGGCTTGCGCACCAATGACGGTGGAGACAGCCGCCTCGTGGAATGGATAGCGAGTGCCATCGAGACCATCCTGACTGCAATCTTGCTCAGCTACCTCGTGGACCCGAACTGGCTCGCCGTCGTGTTCGCAATCGTGCTGGGCGTCATCGGTCTCTTGATTGGCTACGCGACTAGGAAAGCGAAAAATCGCAATCACACACGCTAAAGGTACTTCCCTGCTCTGTGGGGCTACTCGTCGTGCTCTTCCCAGATCTCAGGCGGGTAGGCAGGGTTCTCAGACGTGGGGATGAGTACGGCGACGGCGGACTCGCGGGACATGCCGCAGACCATCAGTAGGTCGACGACGATGGAGCGAGTCTGGGCGAGGATGGCGTAGGAAGCCAGCACGCCTTCGTCTTCGATGAGGTCCATGCTCAACGTGCCGCCGACGATGCGCAGGCGGTGGACGAGTTCGGGGATTTTATGTGCTTCGTCCTTGGGGCCCGGGCCTTGGTTGCGGTGGGCTTTGTCGGCGTAGAGGTCGGACAGGGTGTTGGCGATATCGGAAAGCTCTTCGATGGCTTCGATCTGCTTTTCGGACACTGTGTCGTCGTCTTCGATGAGCACGAGTGCGCGGCGGGAGAGAACGCGGACGTTGCGGATGCAGTCATCGACAGGCGTGAGCACGCGCTCAAACGAGCTCACCGTACGGCGGTTGCCCCACAGCAACGGTGAGACACTGGCGGTTTCACGACTGGACTTCGCGGCAGAGAGTAGGCTGTTGACGTTGTTTTGGGAGTCACGGATGGCTTCGCGGGCATCGCGAATTGCTTCGCTGTCTTCATCGCGCAAGCCCCGGGAGACATCCCACAGCACTGCCGAGGCAATACCCAGGACCTTGGAGATCTCGCGGCGTGCGGGAGTAAGTGGACTGTTGGGAATCAGGGCGATGGTGGCGATACCGATGGCCGAGCCAATCAGGGCGTCGATGGCGCGCTCCAGACCGCCGGCACCTTCGGTCGGTGGAAGGATGGTTGCGATCAGAATTGTGCCGATGGTGATCTGGTTGACCACCAGGGGTGATTTAGACAAGAACGAGCCTGCTATTAGCGCAATACCGACGGTGACGGTGATTTGGAAGGGCCCTTGGCCCACGACTTGGAAAAGTAAATCGCCTAAGGCCACACCGACGATGCCGCCGATGGCCATCTCCACCGCACGGTTGACGCGGTCGCTGCCGTTGAGACCGAGGATGATGACCACGGACATCGGTGCGAAGAAGGGCTGGGCGTGGCCAAAGACAACGTGTGCAACCCAGTAGGCCAGGCCGGCAGCAATGGTGGCTTGGAGGATGAACACCAGGCGCGAGCGCACGCGATTGACGCGCTCAAGCAGGCCGCGGTCAAGTGCCCGCAGCCGCTCGCGCGTTGCTTGTCGCGTCTTGTGTTCGGCCATGGCACACAGTGTAGAAGATCTGAGGTGGTGGCGAATAGGCCGGGGATTAAAACAGCAAACGCTCCCCGCGATGTGCGGGGAGCGCTACGAAGGTAGGTCCGTTTAGGACCTACGGGAGTCTGTAAGGACTACTTGGTTACGGACTTGCCGATGGAGTGCAGGTCCTGGCAGGCCTCAATGACGCGCTCGGACATGCCCTGCTCTGCCTTCTTCAGGTAAGAGCGTGGGTCGTAGACCTTCTTGTTGCCGACCTCGCCGTCGATCTTGAATACGCCGTCGTAGTTGCTGAACATGTGGCGTGCGACCGGGTTGGTAAAGGCGTACTGGGTGTCGGTGTCAACGTTCATCTTGACCACGCCGTAGGACAGAGCCTCTTCGATCTTTTCCTTCTCGGAGCCGGAGCCACCGTGGAAGACGAAGTCGAATGCGTACTCATTCTCGCCCAGGCCAAGCTTCTTCTGTGCAGCCTTCTGGCCTTCCAGGAGAACCTCCGGGCGCAGCTTCACGTTGCCCGGCTTGTACACGCCGTGGACATTGCCGAAGGTTGCAGCCAGCAGGTAGCGGCCGTTCTCGCCGGTGCCCAGGGCGTCGATGGTCTTCTCGAAGTCCTCAACGGTGGTGTAGAGGTTGGCGCCGGCCTTAGCTTCCACGCCGTCCTCTTCGCCGCCGACGACGCCGATTTCTGCCTCGAGGATGATGTTGGCGGCCTTAGCCTTAGCCAGCAGCTCCTGAGCGATTTCGAGGTTCTCGTCGATCGGGATAGCGGAACCATCCCACATGTGGGACTGGAACAGCGGCAGTTCGCCGCGGTCAACGCGCTCCTGAGAAATAGCAATCAGCGGGCGCACGTAGTCATCCAGAACTTCCTTCTGGCAGTGATCGGTGTGCAGTGCGATGTTCACACCGTAGTGGCTGGCAGCCTCGTGAGCGAAAGCAGCCAGAGCCTTAGCACCAGCAACCTTGTTCTTCACTGCCAGGCCGGAGCCGAACTCCGCACCGCCGGTGGAAAACTGGATGATGCCGTCGGACTCAGCCTCAGCGAAGCCCTTGAGTGCGGCGTTGATGGTCTCTGAGGAAGTGCAGTTGATAGCCGGGAATGCGAAGCCGTTCTTCTTCGCGGTATCCAGCATCTCGTTATAGACCTCAGGAGTTGCGATTGGCATAGAGTTCCATCCTTTGTACGTGTAGCGGGTCAATCACGTTCCAACACCCTAGTATGCACGTAGAAACCAATTCGTGCCGTAGCTTCGGCTGTGAACTATCCCGCAACGGCGCGCTCGCTAACGCTCGCGGTACTAAGCGGAGCTACTAAGAGAAACGTTAGCCCTCGAGATCTGCAGTGACGCGTGCGCAGGCTTCAACCAGCATCCAACCCGAAAGCTGTACTGATAAGTCGCGTTCGGCCACGCGGATGATGCCGACTTTCTCCCCTAGCGTGGTGGAGCCAAAGCCGTAGTTGTGCGGCAAGCGGGCATCGGCAGTCCAGTCTGAACCAAAGATGGGCAGGCCGTCGACTTCCAGGCGGTGTTCCCACACCGATTCGGCAGAGGCGTGCACCAGGCGGGCAGCCAGCTTCTTGGTGGCGCGGTTCGCTGGGGAATCGCCAGGCAGACGCACTGCCACGTCAGCGAGATAGCGCACCAGAATGCCTTTGAACAGCCCGCCGTCGCCGTCGCCGGTCTCCCAGTTGATGATGCCGGAAGGCGTCGCCAAGTGCGTGGCGACAGCCTGGACCAAACCGCGGATGTGCGAAATGTAGGCCATAGTGTCTTCGGCAAGTTCTGCCTCAATAACCGACTCGATATTTTCGAGTGCGCCGATGTTGGCCTTCTTGCGCAGCGCGAGCGCGATTTCCAGGCAGGCGCCTAAGACAACGCCCTGGCAGTAAGGGTGAATATTACGGACCAGTTCGGGTCCGTCCATGCGCATGCGCACGCCATCCATGATGAGTCCGTCGTCGTCGACGAGGTGATCGTAAATCCAGTCGACGATGAAACGCGCCTCATCGATTTTGCCCATGCGCGCCAGCATGATGGCACCCGGGCCGTTGGAAGGCACGTTGAAGAAGTGCTCGCCTTCGCGCCAGGGAAGCACGCCCATTTGCTCATCGCGGCCTTCGTTGATGTTGCGCTGCAAGGCTGCCAGCTGCGAGGGAGTCTTCACCTTCGACAGGTTCCCGGCGCGCCCGAAGGCCAGTGCCAGCCAGGCTTTGTCGTCGAAGTAGCGGTTCTTCGTCAGCTTGCTTAGGTTGCGCAGTTGAATGCCGCGGATGGTGTCGTTGATGCGTGCACGGCGGGTCTTGGTGTTATTGCGCAGCGCGGCATCGACCTGGCAATCCAGGTAGTGGGCCTGCCACCAGTAGTGCCAGTGAACGAGCAGCCTTTCTTTGTTGGTCGGTGGCCAGCTGACCACTGCCACATTCGTCCGGGGGAATCCCCAGACGCGCTGCGCGTGACGCTCGTTGATCGCGGTCTCAGCTAAGTCCGCGCGATGCGCCCATTTTTCTTTCACGGCTAACCCACTACTTCCTTGGTTACTGTGCTATTTCATCCTATATACCTTTTCACCATGCCGCCGTGAGATCCGCGTGTTGACGAATCCAAGCATGCATGGCGATACCCGCAGCCACCCCCGCATTAATTGAGCGCGTAGAGCCAAACTGGGCAATAGAACAGGTCATCCGGGCAGCATCTTGGGCTTCCTGGGTAACACCGGGGCCTTCTTGACCAAAGAGCAACAAGCAACGCTCGGGAAGCTCGGCAGTTTCCAGCGGCACGCACCCAGGAGTGTTATCAATCGCGACGACAGTCAGACCTTCGTCTTTAGCCCACTCGATAAGTTCTGCCACCGTGGCGTGGTGGCGCAGATGCTGATAGCGGTCAGTGACCATCGCCCCGCGGCGATTCCAGCGGCGCCTGCCAACGATGTGCACCGTATCGACTGCAAACGCATTCGCCGTGCGCACCACGGTGCCGATGTTGGCATCGTTTTCGAAGTTCTCAATCGCGATGTGCAGGCTGTGCCGACGCTTATCGATGTCCTCTCGGATCGCCTCCCGCGTCCAATAACGGTAGGCATCCACGACATTGCGTCGGTCGCCGTTTTCTAACAGCTCCGGATCGTAGTGCTCGCCTTCTGGCCAGGGCCCTTCCCAGGGCCCCACGCCATGGCGGCCCTCATTCCATTCGGTCGGGCCTTTGGCTTCTTCAGTCATTTAGGCAAGTCCCAGGTCATCAAGACCCAGCAGATAACGGTACTCCAGGCCTTCTTCCGCAATGACCTTGTCCGCACCGGTGGCACGGTCAACGACGGTGGCGACACCGACGACTTCGGCTCCTGCTTCGCGCAGTGCCTTCACTGCAGTCAGCGGGGAGTTACCAGTAGTGGTCGTATCCTCGACAACCAGGACCTTCTGTCCTTCGATGTTGGTACCTTCAATACGGCGCTGCATACCGTGCTTCTTGGCTTCCTTGCGCACGACGAATGCGTCGATGTCGCGGCCATCGGCATGCATGACTGAGGTTGCCACTGGGTCTGCACCCAAGGTCAGACCACCCACGGCAACGTAATCCCAGTCCTCGGTCAGCTCGCGCAGCAGCGCACCAATCAGGCGGGATGCCTCGTGCTGCAAGGTGGCACGACGCAGGTCCACGTAGTAGTCGGCTTCCTTACCGGACGACAGCGTGACCTTGCCGTGTACAACGGCTAGTTCCTTGACCAGTTCTGCCAGACGGGCTTTCTTCTCCGCATTCAAGCTCATGTGCGCTCCTTAGCTTGGGTGTTTTATGCCAGATCTAGGTTACTCGCCTAGCTTTTCTCCGGATCGTCCTTATCGGTTTCCGGTTCCGCTGGCGAATCTTTAAAAATCGAGGCGGGCTTGCGCAGCCTGCGCGGCACGCGTGCCCGGGTGTGATCCTGCTCGGGGCGTTCGTTGCCATCGGCAATCGCATCGACTTCATCCGCGCCCAATGCCGAATGGCTTACCGTGCCCAGATTCTCCGCACGAGTACGGCTCGGCATCACCAGCGGTTCCTCGGGACGCTGAATATCTGGACGCTCTACTTCCTCACGCGGAGGAACCACCAGCTTCGGACCAGTCAGTTCTGGCTGCGGGGCCGGCGGAATCTCTCGCGACGGATCCAAATCCTCAACGCGGAAGGGCTGGTTGGCTTGGGAACGCGGCGGCAGGACGCGGGCGGCATCGGCAAGCAATGCCAAAGGCGCCAACATCTCTTCCCAATCCGGAATACGCGACTGCTTCGTCGTCTGCGCCAGCACCCATTCGGATTCCATCCACACCGCCGTCACGGCATCGGGAAGCTGTTCCAGACCAACCTGCACGCGCTCATCGACCATGCGCTCTGCCACGCCCACCTCAGTGGAGTACACGGAGAAATCCTCCAGCTCATAGCAGAAAATCAGGTCCTCAGATCCCGACTCATCCGCCAAGTCATCGCGGCGGAAATCAATAACCACATCGGAGGCCATGCCTGTGCGCACCGCCATGACATTCACACCACCGATATCCATCAACAGCATCTCGTGCCCATAAGCCGTACCAGCCACAATGTCGCGCGGTGCCGCACCAGATGCCGCCGCACCACGGACCCATTCCTCAGCCAAGTAGGAGTCA
The DNA here is from genome assembly GCF_000980815.1 of Corynebacterium camporealensis. Classification (NCBI taxonomy): domain Bacteria; kingdom Bacillati; phylum Actinomycetota; class Actinomycetes; order Mycobacteriales; family Corynebacteriaceae; genus Corynebacterium; species Corynebacterium camporealensis. The sequence goes on from NZ_CP011311.1 coordinate 2,179,659, forward strand.
TGCTTGAAGAACTCAAAGCCCTTCGACTCCGCCCAGGCCTTACGCTCACGTCGCAACGCACCCGGCAAAACCGGCTTGTGCAATGCGCGCTTCGCCCTGTCCTTCAACGGCTCCGGCGCCGGCGCAGGTTCCTCTTCCTCTACTTCGGGGGAGCCTGCTTCTGCAGGCTTTCCCGGGTCAACATCGTCAGCATCCTGCTTATCGATGTCACTCTCGCCGATCTCTTCCGCAACCTCCTGCGGAAGCTCCGAGTCTTCTTCAGCAACGGGTTGTACCGACTCGGAAGGCTCGACAGGTTCCACCGGCTCGACTGGTTCAATCGGTTCCTCCGCGTCAACGACCTCAGGGGTTACTTCTTCCTGAGCTTCTTCGACTGGCTGCTCAGGTGCAGCCGGAGTTTCTTCCTCTTCCGGCGCGTCGTTGTTCTGCGCGCTCACGGCACGCGAGACTCCCGGCGCAGTCGCCAGTGGGAAATCCGGTTCGCTGGTCAGGTCAGTGTAGCGACGCTCAGTCGTAGTGTCCGGTTCGTCTTCCGGCTGTGGTTCTTCCTGCACGTCTGCAAGTTCAGCTTCGTCGGGACGCTGCTGCGCAGCGTCCTGCTGCTCGTCGGCAGCTGCTGCTTCGGCCTGCTCAGATTCTATGGCGCGCTGCTCGTCAGCGGACTCGGATGCGTTGAGTTTGTCCTGTGTGCGCTTGTCGTCAACGATCAGCAAAATGATGCCGGCGGCGACTACCGCGGCTGCCAGGAATAGGATCACATACACCATCTCCGACAACCTTAGTCTCTAGTGCAGCCGTGATTTTCCTGGCGCGCGGGATTTTAGTCGTTGACGTGCAGGCGATCGCCGCGCTCAACTGGGTTGAACGGGTCGGCGGACCACTGGGACCAACCACCGACGTAGTGGCGCAGGCCGGTAATGCCGATGTACTCCAGGACTGCGAGCGTCAGAGCGGAGTGGTTACCGGAGCCGGAGTAGATGATGGCGTCTTTGAGGTTGTCCTCGTTGAGGCCAGCATTGTCGAGCACCTTGCGGATTTCCTCCGGGGACTTCCAGGTGCGGTCGTTATCGTCGTGGAAGAGGCGCTCTGGAAGGTTGATAGCGCCTGGAATGTGACCGGCCTTCAAGTCGAGGTGCTCACGGCGACCGGCAAAGCGGCTGGCGGTACGGGTATCGATAAGCAGGCCATCGTGGGAACGCACATCGTCGATGGTGGCGACTTCCATCTGACCAGGATTGACGTCAATGTCGTTGCTCATGGCAATGGCACCCGGACCAGTCAGGGTGCGCAGCTTCTTAGCGCGCCAATTGGCCAGACCACCGTCGAGAATATGGACGTTCTTCACACCTGCCCAGCGCAGGGTCCACCATGCACGGCCGGCAAAGAGGCCACGGCCTTCGTCGTAGACAATGACGGGACGGTTTTCGCTAATGCCCCAGGTTTCGAACCAGGACTGCAGTTTTTCCGGATCCGGGAGTGGGTTACGACCCACGCGCGATCCCGGCAGACCGACAAATGCGGCGCCAGCGTCGGCGTACTGCGCGGTCGGGATGTGCAAAGAGGTGAACTGGTTGTAGCTCTCGCCCTCCCCCGGGGCCCACAGGGAGGCCAGCAGGGTCATGCGCTTGCCATGGTGAATGTTGTCGTTTAGCTGCTCCGGAGAGACGAGAATGCTCATGGTGACCAATTCTAAAGAAGCATTCTCGTTTCCTCTATTTGAAGACAGATGTGCCCGCTAACGCCCTTGTCGGGCACTAGCGGGCACATCCAATCAGTGACTCAGGTGGCTCACGATGTCAACTCCCAGCGTGAGCCTTGAGCTTGTGTTTTACCTAACCGGTTCGAGGTAGAGCTCCTCGCCGCCGTCGGCGACATCGACATGCACGGTGTCACCGTCGGTAATGTCACCGGAGAGCAGCTGGCGGGCGAGTTTGTCGCCAATGGCCTGCTGGATGAGGCGACGCAGCGGACGAGCACCGTAGGCCGGGTCGTAGCCGCGCTCGGCCAGCCAGAGCTTGGCGGCATCGGATACCTGCAGCGTGAGGCGGCGGGCAGCCAGACGCTCGGACAGGGTGCCAAGCTGGATGTCCACGATGCCACGCAGCAGTTCCTCCGACAGCGGCTCGAACATGACCACATCGTCGAGACGGTTGATGAACTCCGGCTTGAAGGCCTTCTTCACCGCATCCATGGTCTCCTCGCGGGTGCCGCCGGCACCCAGGTTGGAGGTCAAGATGATGACGGTGTTGCGGAAGTCCACCGTGCGGCCCTGGCCATCGGTCAGGCGACCTTCGTCCAGTACCTGCAGCAGCACGTCGAAGACATCTGGGTGGGCCTTTTCAACCTCATCGAAAAGCACCAGCGTGTAGGGGCGACGGCGCACGGCTTCGGTCAGCTGACCACCGGCATCGTGGCCGACGTAGCCCGGAGGGGCACCGACGAGACGAGCAACAGAGTGCTTCTCGCCATACTCGGACATATCGATGCGCACCATGGCGGATTCATCGTCGAAGAGGAAGTCCGCAAGGGCCTTGGCCAGCTCCGTCTTACCGACACCGGTCGGGCCGAGGAAGAGGAAGGAACCGGTTGGGCGATTCGGGTCAGCAACACCGGCACGGGCGCGGCGGACGGCATCGGAGACTGCGGTGACAGCTTCCTTCTGACCAACGACGCGCTTGCCCAGGACGGCTTCCATATCCAGCAGCTTTTCGGTTTCACCCTGCAGCATCTTGCCGGCAGGAATGCCAGTCCAGGCGGAGACAACCTCAGCGATCGTGTCCGGGCTAACTTCCTCAGTCAGCATGGTGTTGCGCTGAGTATTGGCGGTCTCTTCGGCATCGGCCAGGGTCTTTTCCAGCTCCGGAATCCGGCCGTAGCGCAGCTCAGACACGCGCTCGTAGTCGCCGTCGCGTTCAGCGATTTCTGCCTGACGACGCAAGTCTTCCAGCTCTTCCTTGGTGTGCTGGACATCGTCGATGGCCTTCTTCTCATTGGCCCAGCGGGCCTTGAGTTCGCCGAGCTTTTCGCGCTCATCGGCAAGCTCTTGCTGCAGCTTTTCCAAACGCTCCTGGGAAGCAGCGTCGGATTCCTTCTTCAGCGCCAGCTCTTCGATTTCCATACGGCGGACGATGCGCTCGAGTTCATCGATCTCCTGTGGGGAGGAGTCGATTTCCATGCGCAGGCGAGAACCAGCCTCATCGACCAGGTCAATGGCCTTATCCGGCAGGAAACGGTTGGTGATGTAGCGATTCGACAGCTCCGCAGCCTGCACCAGGGCCGAGTCCTGGATGCGCACACCGTGGTGGACCTCGTAGCGTTCCTTTAGGCCACGCAGAATACCGATGGTGTCTTCCACGGAAGGCTCAGCGGCGTAGACCTGCTGGAAACGACGCTCCAGGGCAGCATCCTTTTCGATGTACTTGCGGTACTCATCCAAGGTGGTCGCACCGACCAGGCGGAGCTCACCACGAGCCAGCATCGGCTTAATCATGTTGCCGGCATCCATCGAGCCGTCACCGGTGGCACCAGCACCAACGATGGTGTGCAGCTCATCAATGAAGGTAATGATCTGGCCATCAGAGGCCTTAATCTCATCGAGGACTGCCTTGAGGCGTTCCTCGAATTCACCGCGGTACTTTGCACCGGCGACCATGGAACCCATGTCCAGGCTAATCAGGGTCTTGCCCTTCAGGGACTCCGGGACATCGCCCGCGACGATACGACGAGCTAAGCCCTCGACGATGGCGGTTTTACCAACGCCTGGTTCACCGATGAGCACCGGGTTGTTCTTGGTACGACGCGACAGCACCTGGACTACGCGGCGGATTTCCTGGTCACGGCCAATCACCGGGTCAATCTTGCCCTCGCGTGCACGGGCGGTCAGGTCAGTGGAGTACTTCTCCAGGGCCTGGAACTGCTCTTCCGGATTCTCGCTGGTGACCTTGGCGGCACCGCGCACAGACGGGAAGGCGCCTTTGATGGCGTCATACGTAGCGCCGCGGCCGGTAAGCAGCTCGGCGGCATCCGTCTTCGATGCAGCAATCGAGGCGAGCAGGACTTCGGTGGAGACGTATTCGTCGCCAAGCTCGCCTGCCAGCTCCTGGGCGCGGGTGAGTACGTTCAGGCCATCGCGGTTAAAGTTCGGGTTCGCCATGTTGGCACCCTCGGCCTTCGGGTAAGAATCGACCAGCTCACGGGCATCCTTGAGCACCGTGTTGGGGTCCACACCGGTGGCCTTGAGCACCGGTGCGGCAATGCCGTCCTGCTGTTCCAAAATGGCAACCAGCAGGTGGGCTGGGCGAATATCCGGGTTGCCGTTACTGGATGCGGACTGCAGAGCCTGCTGCAGTGCTTCTTGTGTTTTTGTCGTTGGGTTAAAAGCGTTCATTTGTCTAATACTCCTCTACTAAGCGAGCCAATCCGCTTCTCGCGAACCGGCGGCCCGGTGAATTCCTCCATCCACCTTAGGGGGCTTACTAGACACAACGCACACAAACTTGAGTCATTCCCACTCAAGTTAAAAATTTTAAAAAATTCTTGATCGGGGGTGACTCAACCCTGTTAGCCGCGGCGCGACTCGTCCTTCTGCTCGTAGGTCAGCGCATAGTTGAAGCTGTCGAGGAACTTCTCCACCACCTCGGCGAATAGGGTCCACTTAGCACTGTCATCCAGATAACGGAAAGTACCGGCACCACACAAATGCCCCAATCCGGTCGCACCGGCCCACAGGCCTAGGGTCTTGACGTAGACCATCTGGTCATCGGGTTCGATGCCACGTTCTTCGATGCACTCGCGGGTCGTTTGCATGAGGTCCGCCAAGGAAGGCGCAATGCCTTGATGCACGGTGCCGCCGCCGGTGGGCATGACAGAGCGATTCGCCAAGGCCATCACGCCTTTGAAGCGTTCCGGGTAATTTACGGCGTAGTAGAAGTAGCCCACGCCAAGTGCGCGCAGGCGGTCTTCGCAGGACGCATCGTCGGGCAGGGTGGCGCTGATGCTGCGCAGGACATTTTGTAGATCCAGATCGGATTGGACTTCGGCAGATTCGCGCAGCAGATAGTCGTTGCCTGCGAGAGAGCGGACGTAGCCTTCCGGGACATCGAGCTCTTTGGCGATGCGCGGGATAGTGATGACCTCAGGGCCTTCCTGGCTTGCCAAGGTGACGGCTTTCAGCCGCAGGGTATTGCGGGCGACATCGTCAGGTAATGCTTGCAGCTTCTCACCCGTTACCTCGGGAACCTCGGCGGCATGGATGTCCTGGACCTTTTTGCGCAGCGTCTCAAAACACGGGTCCGGCATGCTCGGCGCACCGACTTCCATCTGATGGCGCATGGAGATGAACATCGTGCGGATTACTTCGCGGAAGTTGTAATGCCGGGCCACGCGGTGTTGGTGGCGGAGCACGCCCCAGGTACTCAAGAAGCCCATGCCGTGGATGGTGCCCCACACTGCGATGGCCTGATGGGCCAGGTCAGCTGAGGAAATATCCTTGCCCACCTCAAAGCCTTCCAAGGCTACGAACTGGCGAGCAACGTGCATGAGCACATCAATTTCCGCGTCACCGGTTTCTTCCTTATTCTCACGCGCGGCAATGAGGCTGGCCTGGGATAGAAAGGTGTGCTTTTCAAAGAGGTAGTTAAATAGCTCTGGGTTTTCGAAGTAGTAGGCGAAGTAACCTTCGACAAAATTAAGGAAGCGGTCGATGACCTCACCCACAGGCGGAGTGGCGGCGAAGGCTTCCTGGATATATCCTACCGGGCGCTCTTCGATGTAGTGAATCACCGACTGCTGCAGAATCTCGTCGTTGTAGTAGAGATTCCGAATTGCTTCTTCGGGTGCTGTAGAGGCTGAGGCCACCGCCGGGATGGTGATGGCCTCATCTCCTTGGGTACCGCCAATGCGGAGTCCTGCCTCGAGGATGGCAATTCGATAGTCTTCGTCTTCCACGCTATCGGCACCTCCGGGTACTGCTGTCTACGTTTAGGTGTGGGAAGCCGCCTTTGACTTCACCACCGGCGCAGGCGTCGACGAGTCGCCGACGTGGCCGATTCCTTCCGTGAACACTGTACCGCGCGGAGGCATAAATCCCGCGAGTTTGAACGTAAAATATATAGAAACTGCGATAAGAAGCGATGCCCACCCGAATCCGGCGGTAAATCCGTGCATCACCGCCATGGGCGCGATGACCGCCCAGGAGATTTCAATCGGGCCCTGGCCGATGTAGGCCATGCCGTATTCGGATAAGGTGCCGGATTTTAGCTTCGGGTCAACAATCTTGAGCAACGCGATGCCGGTAGCCACGCTGGCAGTCGCCCAACCCCAGCCGAAGATACCGCGCTCAATCCAGCGTTCGCCGAAGAACTCAGCTGGGAACCACAGCAGGAAGGCCACGCAGAAAGCCGTGCCCAGGACGAACAGCAGCACGAGTGCTTGCCAGTAGGAGGCAATAGCAGCAGGAACAATCGAAGCCACGCCGAATGCAACCAGATAGTCACTAGCAGCACCATTAATCGAGCCAATGGCTTCTTTGTCCAGATAATCCTGTGCACCCATTGCATTCATCAGCGCGCGGAAGATAAGGCCCAGCACCATGGAGCTGGCATAGAGCGGAATCGAGACGTTCTCCCACACCGATGCAATGCCTTGATTGAGCCCGTAGGCAGCCATGACGGTGAGCACCACGAACCCTAAGTGCAGGGCCAGCGGTTCAATCGAGGACGGGTTGGTCGTGGCACGGCCTAACGATGGCCGCTGGTCCACGTTGGTGATGTAACCGGAGCGGATTTCATCGGGAAGCTCTTTGGGCACATAAGACACCTTGCCGCGGCGAATGCCCCAGTTAGCCGCGATGACACCGCCAACAATGGCAACTACGGTGCCCACGGTGGCTGAGGCAAAGCCCAGGGACAGCGCTGCATCCGCACCGACGCCTTCCAGCGCACCACCAATGGCCGCTGCGGTTCCGAAACCACCGGTAAAGCCGACGGGCAGCATCATGCCGAACCAGCTTGGGGTATTAAAAAGTGGAGCGAAGACAAAGATTCCCAACAGGATGAACAAGCCCCACTGGCCGGTGTGCATCATCGCGGAGTAGCCCCACATGTTGCGCGCACCCTTGTTGACCTTGCCTCCGATATCCATCGAAAAGGCCATTGATGCAAAGACCACAGCAATCAACACCGTGGTGTAATCACCGAGGTAGTCAGAAAAATTAATCACACCCAACACATGCGGGCCCAGCAGCAAACCAAACAAGCCTGCCGTTATGGGCGCGGGAAGCAGGAGATCCTGAAAGAGAAACTTCACGCGGTGGCGCAGCACATTGCCAATAATCATCAGCAACGAAATCCAACCCACATCCAACATCAGGGCATTGACGGAAAACTCCTCCATGGGTTTTACCTTTCGTTACTTGTTATCCATAGCGTCGCAACCACCAGCACCTCACATGCCAGTAGCGCGATAGAGATGAAAGTACTGAAAGGCATATCTCACCCGCGAGCATTCCTTTCGCCCCGAAATTAGTGAGGTTAAAACCTTAAAACGCGAAAGACAGCACCGAAGTGCTGCCTTTTGGGGGTTTAAGGTGTCGCGTTATTTCTCGGCTTTTTCGCCGACGTGGCCGATGCCTTCTTTGAAGATGGTGCCGCGTGGTGGCATGAATCCGGCGAAACGGAAGGTGAGGTAAATACCGACGGCGATGAGGAAGGAGATCCAGCCGAAGCCGGCGGTGAAGCCGTACATGACAGCCAGCGGAGCGAGGATCGTCCAGGAGATCTCAAACGGACCGAAGCCGATGTAGGCCATGCCGTACTCCGACAGGGTGCCGGACTTCAGCTTCGGGTCGACGATCTTCAGGATGGCGATACCGGTTGCCACGGTTGCGGTAGCCCAGCCCCAGCCGAAGATGCCGCGCTCGATCCAGCGTTCGCCGAAGAACTCAGCCGGGAACCACAGCAGGAAGAGGGTACAAAAGAGGATACCCAGAACGAAGAGCAGCAGCAGTGCCTGCCAGTAGGATGCAATGGCGGCCGGAACGATGGAGGCCACACCAAAGGCGATGAGGTAGTCGGTGGAGGCACCAGAGATTGAGGAAATCGAGTCCTTATCCAGGTAATCCTTCGCGCCCAGGGCGTTCATGATGGCGCGGAAGAGCAGGCCAACCATCATGGAGGTTGCGAACAGCGGGATGGAGACGTTCTCCCAGATAGAAGCAATGCCTTCGTTGATGCCGTAGGCGGTCATCACGGTCAGGACAATAAAGCCCAGGTGCAGTGCGAGTGGCTCAATGGAGGAAGGGTTGGTGGTCGCACGGCCCAAGGACGGGCGCTCATCCAGGTTAGAGATGTAACCGCGGCGGATCTCTTCCGGCAGTTCCTTTGGAACATAGGAGACCTTGCCGCGACGAATGCCCCAGTTACCAGCAACAACGCCGCCGATAATAGCGGCCAGGGTACCGATGGTGGCAGAAGTAAAGCCCAGCGAGGATGCAGCGTCAGCACCCACGCCTTCCAGCGCGCCACCAACAGCAGCAGCGGTACCGAAGCCACCGGTAAAGCCAACCGGCAGCATCATGCCGAACCAGTTCGGGGTATCGAAAAGCGGTGCAAACAGGAAGATGCCCAGCAGGATGAACAGACCCCACTGCGCGGTGAACATCATCGTGGAGTAGCCCCACATGTTGCGGGCACCCTTACCGACGGTGCCGCCGACCTCCATGGAGTACGCCATCGAGGCGAAGACGACTGCAATGAGCAGCGTGGTGTAATCGCCGAGGTTCTCAGAGAAGTTAATCCAGCCCAGCACGTGTGGGCCCAGCAGCAGACCCAGCAGGCCCGCCGTAATCGGAGCCGGCAGCAGCAGGTCCTGGAACAAGAACTTCACGCGGTGGCGCAATACGTTGCCGATCACCATCAGCAGCGAAATCCAACCCACATCCAGCATGAGGGTATATGCGGAAAACTCCTCCATGGGTTCACCTTTCTTTACTTTTCACGTTGCATCAAGCCCCATGTTTCGGGGCAATGTGGCCACGAGACACAGTACCTGGTGTGCCGTGATTCGCGACATAGCCGAAAGTACTCTACCCCCAGACCACTTTCGCCGCTAAATTTTCCTTATTGAACAGGGGTAATGTCACACCATTTGCACTTAACCCACCCACACCCGGCGCACCCGGAATACTTCACTGAGTTTTGTTGCTGTGTCAACAAAATAGGCAGTACGGCTGCCGCTCTTCCCTATACATCTAAAGGACAACATTCCTATGAAGGCATTCGGTTTTTTAAGCTTTGGTCACTACGCCGCCGGTGGTCGCCAGGGCCCCAGCAGCGCAGACATGGCGCGCATCCACTTGGATTTGGCACAGGCTGCCGATGACTTAGGCGTCAACAACGCTTCTTTCCGCATCCACCACTTCGTGCCACAGGCCTCTGCCCCAATGCCGCTGCTGGGTGCGATTGCGGGTAGCACCAAATACCTAGAAGTCGGCACGGGTGTCATCGACATGCGCTACGAAAATCCCCTCTACCTGGCTGAGGAAGCAGCATCGCTGTACGATGTCGCCGGCGGCCGCGTCGCCCTCGGCCTGTCCCGCGGTGCCCCGGAAGTCGCCGACCGCGGATGGGAAGCCTTCGGCTACCACGCCGACGCCGACAACGGCGCTGACCTGGCACGTAAGAACCTAGAGCGCTTCTTAGAAGCTATCGATGGCTACGGTGTCACCACCGCCGCACCGCTGGAACGCCAGTACCCCACCATGTTCCAACCTGGCTCCCCACTGCCGGTCTTCCCGCAGAACCCAGGTCTGCGCAAGAAGATCTTCTACGGCTCGGGAACCTTTAGCTCCGCTGAACAAACCGCTCGCGATGGACTCAACCTCATGTCCTCCACTCTGGTCTCGGAGACCTCCCAGCAGACCCTGGGCGAGGTCCAAGCCGAACAAATCGATCGCTACCGCACCGCCTGGCAGGAAGCCGGCCACGAGTGGACCCCACGAGTCTCAGTCTCTCGTTCTATCTTCCCCATCGTTGATGCCGATGACCAACGCCACTTCGGCCGCCAAGCTGGCAGCCGCGACCAGGTCGGCTCCCTACCCGAAGTCGGCGCGTCGACCTTCGGCCGCACTTACGCCGCCGAGCCAGACCAACTCATCGAGCAACTACAAGCCGACCCCGCCGTCATGGCCGCTGACACCCTGCTGCTCACCGTGCCTACCACCGCAGGCCTGGATATCAACGTCAAAATCCTGGAGAACTTCGCCCACCACGTCGCCCCGGCACTAGGCTGGCAGCCTAGCCACACGAGCAACTAAATCTAAACTAAATCTCTTCCTCCCCGTATACTGCTGCACCAATGCAACGGCGCCAATACAACGCGGGAGGAGCAAAAGCAGACATGGACGGCGTCCTTATTGGATTCTCGATTGTCGGCAGCATCATTGTGCTGGGCTTCCTCGTAGGAAGGATGGGATTCCTCGGTTCCAGCGGGGAACGCGTGCTATCTGTAGCCGCGTTCAACATCACCTTTCCTGCATTCATGTTCTCCACGTTGGCGACCTCTGATCTCGCCACGCTTTTCCATCGCAACCTGTTGGTGGTCGTCATTGCGGCCACCTCCGCCATGCTCGTATTCATCGTGGTGGCCACCCTCGCCCGGTGGGGTGTGCGCAAAGCACTCATTGGCGCGCTTGCGGGCAGTTATGTCAACGCCGCAAACTTAGGCCTGCCCATCGCAGAATATGTGCTGGGCACGGTGGACATCATTCCCCCACTACTGCTTTTCCAGCTCGTATTCGTCGCCCCGATTATGCTCACGCTTCTCGATGTCTTCGGCGATTCCGGCAGCACCGACTTCTTTCACCGCATTATCCGGCCCTTTAGCAACCCCGTGGTGCTAGCATCGCTGGCTGGCATAGCCGTCTCTGCCACGGGAATTACCCTTCCCGAACCAGTGCTGCAGCCTTTTGAGCTCCTGGCGCAAGCCACCGTCCCTATGATGCTTCTCGCCTTCGGTATGTCCTTCCACCGTAGCGGCCGACCGCTTCGCCACGGCGATACCTCAGCCATTCTTTTAGCTACCGCGCTAAAGGTCATCGGCGCTCCCCTCTTTGCCATCGCCGCAGGCCACTTTCTCCTCGGCCTTTCGGGACCCGAACTCCTCGTTCCCGTACTGTGCGCAACCTTGCCCACAGCACAAAACGTCTACGTCTACTCGCAGCGCTACCCTGGCTCCGAAGTGCTGGCCCGCGACACCGTGCTGCTGACCTTCTTCGCGTCCATCCCCATGCTCATCATTCTGGCAGCAGTACTTGGCACCTAAGGTATGAGGTCTCGCCGTGCTGTCGGGTTTTAACCTGTGGCCGACTAGGATGGGCAATTATGAAGGAATTGGCTGATCACCTGCGCCGGCACGCAAACGAGTACCGAGACGCTGTTCATCAGCATTTCTTTAACACGGTGCTGGAATCGCGGCAGATTTTCTCGCTGCAGATGCGCCACACCCACGTCGAACTTGCTCCGGCACTGGCGTGGGCGTTCGACCGGGCACAGCGCGATGGCACGCTGACTCCAGAACTCGAGGAACAGCTCACGCAGCTGGGCCGGGATCACCGCCGTCATGGTTTCCCACCGGAGATTTACACTGACTTCGCCAATTCACTCATTGCGGGCTTCGATGCTTTGGGGCTGACTCCTTATCAGCGCCAGGTGGCCAGCCATGCGGTCACGGAAATCGCGAACGTCATGGCGAATGCTGCTCGCGAAGCTGATTTGGAGGGCCAAGCACCAGCCTTTAGTGCGCAGGTCCAATCGGTCACCCGTCCGAATCGACAGACCAGCATTATTACGCTCAAGGCAGGCGCGGACTTCGACTACGAGCCCGGCCAGCACATGCCGGTGACCTCCCAGTTGCTGCCGGGTACCTGGCGCATGCTGACCCCAGCGCACCCTTATTCCGCTGATGGTGAGCTGGTCTTCCACCTTGCCCAAGCCGGTGATGCCTCGTCGATGCTGGCTAAGGCACAGCCTGGTGATTGGTGGATTCTTGGTCCTGCCACGGGCCAGCCCCCGCAGGTCGATAGCCACACCGTCATCATTACTTTCGGCACCGGCTGGGCCACAGCCCGTGCACTGCTGCTGGAGCATTTGCCCACGCTTGCCGATGCCCCACCCCGCACCTATGCCGTCGCCCCCAGCCCCGGCTGGCACTACGACACCATCTTCCAAGCCAATCTGCAGGCGCTGTACCCGAAGTTGGAACTCCACCATCTAGTGCGCGAAATCCGCGACCCGTGGTTGCTGGGTGCGGTAGAACCCGATCCTTCCTTTACCCCGGAACTCGCGCCAGAGCCTATCGATGCCGTCTTGGAACACGAAAAACAACACAACGACCCCAACAAGCGATTCTTGCTGTTGGGGCCTGCCGACCGCGTGGAACTCAGCCGCGCCGCACTCATGAACGCCGGCATCAGCGAAGATGCCATCGACGAAGTCAACTGGCAACGCGGCCACGAGTGGGCAGCATCTGCAGCCCAACTCGACGGCTACGAGGATTGGTACGCCTGGGCCGAAGCCAAGCGCGCCGAATGGAATAGCACCTCGCGGCCAAGCGGTTCTTAAGTACTAGTACTTAAGAACCGGTAAAGATTTACGAGTCTTTTCCACTTCTTCTGGGTCGATCTCGGCGTAGATGATGTCGTCTTCGTAGCCTGCTTCGGCCAGGCGCTCACCCTGCGGATTCACGATAACGGAGTGGCCCACCCCGGTAGGACCGGAAGGTTCGCCGGCCTTCTCGTTGCCGCCGGGACGTGCCTGGCCTGCGGCAACAATGTAGGAAGTCGAATCCAGTGCGCGTGCGGTCGTCAGCAGGCGCCACTGCTCGCGCTTGCCTGGACCATCGGCCCAGCTGGTGGGGACGACGATGACCTGTGCGCCATTGCGTGCCAGTTCCTTGAACTGGTCAGGGAAGCGAATGTCGTAGCAGACTGCCACGCCAACGACGAGGTCACCTGCTTCAAAGGTGACGATATTCTCGCCGGCCTTCACGGTGTCCGACTCGCTGTAATCGAAAGCGTCGTAAGTATGGATCTTGTCGTAACCGCCCAGCAGGTCCGGGCCGACAACCAGTGCGGTGTTGTAGACGCGGTTAATGGTCTTATCGTCACGCGCCACGGTATCGGCAGGGCGGAACATGCCTGCCACGACGTAGACGTCGAGTTCCTGGGCAAGGTCCAAGAGGCCGGAGGCGAAGTCGTCGTCTAGCTCTTGGGCATTGGTATCCAACCGGCCGGTAGCAAAGGCCTGCATGGTGGCCTCAGGCAAGACGATAAGCTTCGCGCCGTTATCGGCGGCTTCGCGGATTTTGTCTACTGCCAACTGGTAGTTGGCATCCATGTCTTCTGACGTGGTGATTTGTACTGCTGCAACCTTCATGCTTCCCCAAAATAGCCAAGCGGGGAAAAGTTATCCACAGTTTTAAAACTGACCCTAGCTTTTCTGTTACCTCGGCCAGCAGGCTAGAAGTATGACTTTGCACAAGCATTCATTCCTGGAAAAAGCCTCCCACCTGGCCCAACACGCACTCGACCTGACCAACTATTCCCCGCCTCAACCGCACGCAGAAATTGCGCATGCCAGCCATAGCGCTGCAGCCCTTGCGCGCCTGCAGGCCACCTGGCAGCAACGCCTTGACGATTCCACGCACAACTGCCACACCCAACTCAACGACTTAGCCGCCTTCTGTCACCACGTCGATGGCATCGACGACGAACTCTCCTCAGCGTTTCGCGCGGGAGGCGGACTGCGATGAAACTCAGCCTTGCGTTAGAAATAGCCGGAAACCAACTTCAGGACTATGACGATACGCTGCAGGTTTACCAGACTGCGCGAACCCAAGATTGGGATAGCCTAAGCATGGCTGGCCCCGCGGCGGAATCTGCCCGAGAAAATCTGCACCGATATATCGCTGAATTACAAGAGCCAAGTAGGCAGGCTGACCATGCCGCGGCGATCCTTTATGCCTACGCGGCGTTGCAGCGCCAGCAAGAAAAACTCTTAGAACGCGTCACCCGTTTCTTTGGCGATATCGACCACTTACCCTTGGCTGGTCATGCCCAGGCTTTCCTGCTGGATAAAATCCGCGGTTTGGGCGAAGCGCTGGACTTCGCGTGCGCGGCAGAGCTATCTGCCATGTGCAATCCGGAGCTCAATCGCCCGCCGCAAAGGCTAGGCGATGTCCCCGAGCTCTCCCTTCCTGCCTTGCACGAACTCAACTACGCCATGGCAGATACGGAAGTGCAAGAGCTTCTCGATGCCCACCCGGATACCCTTCTGCTCGAAGTCAGCGAGGGACGCATGGTCGCCCTCGTTGCACCCGAGGGGCTATCCACTGAACCAGCACAGATCACCACCTTTGTTCCCGGTGTGAACTCTTCTGATGCCTCTGGTTGGTCAGGCCAGCTTGAACGCGGCCGCGCCCTTGCACAGAACACCGGTGGTGCCACCGCCGTCTGGTTGGGTTACCAAGCACCGAAGCACGCACTTCCTGCCGTTAATTCCCAGCCTGCCCAAGCTGCCGCACAAGAGCTCACCCGCTTTCAGAAGTCCTTGCGCCAGCGCTTCCCCACCGCACAATCCACGCTTATTGGCTACTCCTACGGCAGTGTGGTCGCCGGCTATGCCGCGGCCACTTCAGGAGAAGCGGCCGGGGGTAAGAGGAAAAATCATCACCAACTTGCCGATGACCTGGTCTACGTCGGCAGTCCCGGCATCCCGGCCGAAGGGGCCAACCCACCAGGAATTCGTACGTGGGCGGCGACCAATGCCCACGACCCTATTGGTCTTGCCACCGGTCCTTTTGGCGGTATCCACGGAATCGACCCCTCGCATCCGCTCTCTGGCATTCCGGAGCTACCCGGCGCGAATGAACTTCCCGGCGACCACAGTTCCTACTGGGATGACCCCGCTTTCCTCGAAGGACTACGCAAGATCAGTAAGCCAAATTAGCCATCGTCTCGCAGCGCCTCGGGGACATACTGAACAGCAACCAGGTCTAGCCCTAGCAGGGATAAGACGGAGGCTGCCTTATCCAAACGCACTGAAGTCTTGCCCTGCTCAAACTCACGAATAAAACGCTCAGAGACCTGAGCCATTTCAGCAACTTCCGCCTGAGTTAGGCGCATTGCTTTCCGTCGGTCACGTGCCTGCGCTCCAATGTGCAAGTAGTTGGATGCTCCGCGCCTACCCATCAACTACCTCCTCAAAACCGGCATACTTCTGCCGATTTTAAGCAAAAATGCCCTCCTTCCGCGCTTAAAAGCGCTAAACCAGCAATATTTTGCCGGTTTTCGACCACAAAAAGAGCACACGGGATGCGTGTACTCTCTATATGGGTTGGATCTTAGTTCTTGTTGTAGGGTACGAATTCCTTCATGCGGTCCATGTAGCTGCGCAGTTTGCGAGCGGGTACTGCCTTGGGCCAGTCGTGCGCGCGGAACCAGGCGTCAGTGCCGCCATCGAGGGTGACCACGGAGCCGCAGAGGAAGTCAGCGGAATCCTGGAGCATGAAGTAAATCCAGGCGCCGACGTCTTTTGGATCGCCGTAGCCGCCGGTAGGAACCGGGAAGTTCTCGACTGCCGCGGCTTCCTTTTCGCTGGAGAGCTGCTTTTCCAACAGCGGGGTCAGTATGGCGCCCGGCGCAATAACGTTGAGGCGGATACCTTCGCCGGCCCACTCGCGCTTCACAGCGTTATCGCGTGCCCAGCGGGTGGCGGCAATCTTAGATGCGCCATAAGCCATGGTGGTGGCGCGGTCGCCAAAGACACCAACCGCCTTAACGGCGACATCGGTCTTGCCCTTCAACAGTGCGTTGACGGCAAAGCCCGGGACCAGCGGCATGGTGGTCGTGGAGTTCGAGCCGACCAGAACGGCCTTGGCGTTGCCGTTCTTAGCTAGCGCAGGACGCAGCTCTTCGAGCATCTTGACTGCGCCGTAGTAGTTGACCTGCAGGATGAGCTCGACGTTTTCCTTGCCCGGGATTGGACCCACGCCGGCGGCAATGACGGCGCCGTCCAAGTTGCCATCGGCAAGCTCTAGCACCTCGCGTGCGGCACGCTGGCGGCTGACATCCTTGGACAGGTCAGCAATAACGTCACCTTCCTTAAGGTCAACGCCGATAACAGTGTGGCCTTCTTCGCGCAGCTTCGCTGCGGCGGCGCCACCCATACCGGATGCTGCGCCAGTAACTACATAAGTCCCCATACCTACTCCTTTATAGATATAACTATTACAAAGCGCCCATCCTACGGAAACATGCGTATCGGTGCGCTGTGATGTTGCTCTACACAGACAACTCCCCGCTGCCAGGACGCGTGTACGTATCCCAGCAACGGGGAGAGTGAAAGTGTTTGAGCGGTTACTTGTCGTTCGCGCGACGGCTGCGTCGGCGATCCCACATGACCACAGCACTCGAACGCGGGACGTGGACGAGTTCGCCACCGCGGTTGCGGCGCATACCAGATTCTTGGCGCAGTTGGCGTACTTCTTCGGCTAAGGCGTCGCGTTCGGCTTCGAGTCGATCGCGTTCTTCAGTGAGTTCGATAATCGACTTGATGCCAGCGAGATTGACGCCTTCTTCCTGCGACAGGGTTTGAATCTTCCGGAGCAATTCAATGTCGCGGTCGGAATAACGACGCCCGCCGCCCCGGGTACGAGCCGGGGAGACTAGCCCCATGCGGTCATAAGTGCGCAGGGTCTGTGCGTGCATGCCGGATAGTTCAGCGGCCACGGAGATGACATAGACCGCTCCTACTTCAGCAGGATTGTCTTTACTCATCTCTCCTCCTTAAGGTTGTCCGGCCCAGCCGCTACGCGGGTTGAAACCGGAGTCCTTCTCCGCCTGTGCGTAGCTACGCAGGGCACTTGACGCCGCGGCATCCAGGTGCTGTGGCACGGTCACCTGCACCGAGACCATCAGATCGCCAGACTTGCCACCACGCTTTGCGATGCCCCGTCCACGCACCCTGAGAGTCCGTCCATCCGGAGTGCCAGCGGGAATCTTGACGCGCACCGGCGCATCGAGGGTCGGCACCGTGATGGTGTCGCCTAAGGTGAGCTCCGCAAAGGAGACAGGCACGGTGATGTGCAGGTCATCGCCTTCGCGTTCAAAGACCGGGTCCGGCTTCACCTTGACGGCGACAAAGAGGTCGCCGGCTGGGGTGCCATTCGGACCCGCTTCGCCTTGGCCGGCCAGGCGCACCTTTTGGCCATCGATCACACCGGCCGGGATGCGGACGGTGATCTGACGGGTGCGGTGCACAGTACCGGTGCCGCTGCACTCACCACAAGGGTCGGTGATGCGGCTGCCGGTGCCATCGCAGTCCTTGCACGGTGCGGAAAACCCGAAGGCGCCGCGGTTTTCTGAAGTGTAGCCACTGCCATTGCAGGTACCGCAGGTCGCGGTCTTGCCGGACTTAGAGCCGGAACCGTGGCAGGTGGTACACGGGGCATCGCCAGTCAGCTGCAGCGGAATGGTGGTACCGCGTGCTGCTTCTCGGAAGTCGAGGGTTATTTCTGTTTCGACGTCGGCCCCCCGCGACGGCCGAGCTGAGTGGCCAGCACTACCGCCGCGGTTGAAAACGCCACCGAAGATATCCCCAAAACCGCCGCCTTGAGACGATCCTCCAGAGGATCGTCCGAAGAAGTCGGAGAAGTCCGAGAAGTCCGACGCAGCCGATCCCGAAGACGTTCGAAACCCGCCGCGAAATCCGGCGCCTCCCATCCGGCCAAAGCCGCCGCTGCGTGCCATTGCCCTAAATTGGTCGTACTCTTTACGCTCATCCGGGTCGGATAGAACGTCATAAGCTTCGGCCACGCGCTTGAAGCGCTCTACTGCCTCCGGATTGTCCGGGTTGGCATCCGGGTGGTTTTCCCGGGCGAGCTTACGATAAGACTTCTTAATCTCGTCTTGGCTGGCGGACGAGGAAACCCCCAGCTCCGCGTAATAATCTTTTTCTGCCCATTCGGGTTTAGCGCTCACTGGGCATCCCCTCCTTTCTGAGAGTGTTCGTGGTGTATTCGATTCTAATGTTCATAATTCACTTCATAACTAACTAAGCATTTTAAGGGGAATAAGGGAATAGGGGAATAAAAGCGGCGCTGGGCCACAGGAGCCCGAGCGCCGCTAGAAGTGATTAATCCGCCTGCTCTTCAGAAGGGTCAGCGATGATAACCATCGCGTTGCGGACCAGCTTGTCGCCTACGCGGTAGCCGCGTCGCAACACGGTGCCCACGACCTTCTCGTCGCCAGAGGACAAGTCTTGGACTGCCTCGTGGATTTCCGGGTCGAAGGTATCGCCTTCATCGCCGAAGCCTTCCAGCTGCTCTGCCTCCATGGCGTTGCGCAGCTTATCGCCAAAGGACTTGAGCGGACCTTCATCTAAGTCGCCGTGCTGGCGGGCCAGTTCCAGATCGTCCAAGATAGGCAGAAACTTGGACAGCACCTGCGCCTTGGCGGTCTGAATAACTGCCTGACGCTCGCGCTCGGTGCGACGGCGATAGTTGGTGTATTCCGCATTCAGACGCTGGAGGTCTTCAGTGCGTTCTGCCAACTGCGCCTCGATGTCCTCTACCCCGCCGGCGGCCTCCGGGTCCGGGTCGCCGGGCTCTGCGGCGGTCTCCGGGTCGACATCTGCGAGGGCGGCGTCTAAGTCAGCGTCCAGAGTCGGATCCAGCTCGGCTTCCTCGGCGGCGTCGGCCTGCGCATCCTGGCGGGCTTCAGCTGCCTCGGCAGCCTCCTCGGCGGCGTCGGCCGAGGTTGCCTCCGGGTCAGTCTGTGCCGGGTCACCTGGGTTGTCGGGCATATCCTGATTCTGGCTCATTACTTGTCGCCATCCTTGTTGTCGGTGTTTTCATCTTCATCGACGACCTCGGCATCAACGACGTTCGGGTCGCCTGCAGCAGCACCGGCGTCAGCAGCGCCCTCGGCACCGCCTTCAGCAGCCTGTGCCTCGTAGATCTGCTTGCCCATCTCCTGGGACTCGGTGCCCAGCTTCTCGACAGCGGACTTAATAGCCTCGATGTCGTCGCCCTTCAGAGCCTCATCGACAGCGTCAGCAGCCTCGGTGACCTTCTGCTTGGTCTCCTCGTTGACCTTGTCGGAGTTCTCATCCAGGAACTTACGGGTCTGGTAGGAGGTGTTCTCCGCGTTGTTGCGGGTCTCCTGCTCCTCGCGGCGCTTCTTGTCCTCTTCGGCGTGCTGCTCTGCATCCTTGACCATGCGGTCAATCTCTTCCTGGGACAGGCCGGAACCATCCTGAATCTTGATGGTGTTTTCCTTGCCGGTGCCCTTGTCCTTAGCGGACACGGAGACGATGCCGTTGGCGTCGATGTCGAAGGTGACCTCGATCTGTGGGACGCCACGTGGTGCCGGAGCGATACCGCCGAGCTCGAAGGAGCCGAGCAGCTTGTTAGCCGATGCCATCTCGCGCTCGCCCTGGAAGACCTGAATCTGCACGGAAGGCTGGTTGTCTTCTGCAGTGGTGAAGGTCTCGGACTTCTTGGTCGGGATGGTGGTGTTGCGCTCGATGAGCTTGGTCATCACGCCACCCTTGGTTTCGATACCCAGGGACAGCGGGGTGACATCGAGAAGCAGCACGTCCTTGACCTCGCCGCGCAGCACGCCTGCCTGCAGGGCAGCACCGACTGCAACGACCTCGTCCGGGTTAACGCCCTTGTTTGGCTCGCGACCAGTCAGTTCCTTGACCAGTTCGGAGACAGCCGGCATACGGGTGGAGCCACCAACCAGCACGACGTGGTCGATGTCGCCAACAGAAAGCTCAGCATCCTTGATGACCTGGTTGAACGGAGCCTTGGTGCGGTCCAGCAGGTCCTGGGTGATGCGCTGGAACTCGGTGCGGGACAGAGTCTCGTCCAGGAAGAGCGGGTTCTTCTCGGAGTCAACGGTGATGTACGGCAAGTTGATGTTTGCCTGCTGGGAAGCAGACAGCTCAATCTTGGCCTTCTCAGCAGCCTCGCGCAGACGCTGCAGAGCCATCTTGTCCTTGGTCAGGTCGATGCCCTGTGCGGACTTGAACTTGTCGACGAGCCAATCGACGATGCGCTGATCCCAGTCATCGCCACCCAGGGTGTTGTCACCTGCGGTTGCCATGACCTCCACGACGCCGTCGCCAATCTCCAGCAGGGAGACGTCGAAGGTACCGCCACCAAGGTCGAAGACCAGAATGGTCTGCTCCTGCTCGCCCTTTTCCAGGCCGTATGCCAGTGCAGCCGCGGTCGGCTCGTTGACAATACGCAGGACGTTCAGGCCTGCAATCTGGCCAGCTTCCTTGGTTGCCTGACGCTGTGCGTCCTCGAAGTAAGCCGGAACAGTAATAACGGCGTCGGTGACATCCTCACCCAGGTAGGACTCCGCGTCGCGCTTCAGCTTCATCAGCGTACGAGCGGAAATCTCCTGCGGGGTGTACTTCTTATCGTCAATGTCGACGTTCCAGTCAGAGCCAATGTGGCGCTTGACGGAACGAATGGTGCGGTCAACGTTGGTAACTGCCTGGTTCTTAGCGGACTGACCAACCAGGATTTCGCCGTTCTTGGCAAATGCCACAACGGACGGGGTGGTACGTGCACCCTCCGAGTTAGCGATAACGGTTGCCTCACCACCTTCCAGTACGGAAACAACCGAGTTCGTAGTACCGAGGTCAATACCTACTGCGCGTCCCATGATGAATTCTCCTTCTACGTTGGAATTATTAATAAGTTGACTGTCTGCGACTCAACTTCCGTCGAGCGCGAGTGCCACTCTAACAGATCCTCGCAAGCCTGTGCATCAAACCTGAGTGCTGGTCACTCAATCTCTACAACGGCACTACTTCCAAAGTTGTTCCCGATCGACTCAACTTTTTTAAAAATTCTTCCAACACTCCAGGTCAAGACGTAGAAAAATCTCGGGCCAACCGCCGAAAGCACCTCTGATTAATGACATTTGTCATCTCCAAGTCATGACGAACGGCTCTACCGAGATGACCGTCTACAGAGAAAAATTCGAGTCATGACACACGCAATCGAAGTAGACAACATCACTCGCACCTACGGGAGTTTCGCTGCCGTCGACAAGCTGAGCTTCAGCGTCGATTCCGGCGAGGTCTATGGCCTGCTTGGCACCAATGGCGCTGGCAAGACTTCCGCGCTAGAGATTCTGGAAGGACTAGCTGCTCCAACCGATGGCCAGGTGAAGATTCTCGACACCGATCCTTTAACTGCCCGTCCTCACATGGGAATCATGCTGCAGCAAGGTGGATTGCCCAGTGGCCTCACAGTTTTTGAAACCGTTCGGATGTGGGCAGGTACCTGCTCTCACCCACTCGACCCCGAAGACGTCATTGAACAGGTCGGCGTCTCCCATCGCTCGGACGTCAAAGTAGGCGCCCTGTCTGGCGGTGAGCAACGACGCGTCGATCTCGCCTGTGCTCTCGTGGGCAACCCGCAGATTCTTTTCCTCGATGAGCCCACCACGGGCTTGGATCCCGAATCCCGGCGCGGCGTGTGGGAGCTTCTCAAAGAACTGAAATCTCAGGGTGTGACCATGGTGCTGACCACGCACTATCTGGAAGAGGCCGAATACCTCTGCGACCGCCTCTGCATCATGCACCAGGGACGAATTCACGTCGAAGGCAGCATCTCAGAAATCGTCGACTCTGCCTTTTCCGAAATCTCCTTTAGCGCTGAAGTCCCAGTTAGGGAGATTCCCGTCGGTCACGCTCAAGCCCAGGACGGGGCAATCACCATCGCCACCAAAGACCTAGCAGCCGATACCCGCACCGTACTCAATTGGGCGCACGACAAAGACATCCAGCTGGAAAACTTCAGTGCCCACGCAGCGTCGCTGGAACAGGTCTTTTTATCCGTGGCATCGGAAAGTACAGCAACCTCGCCCGTCAACGCTTAAGGAACCGATTCATCATGACTTCCCTGCTAACCCCGAATTCTTCATCTACTCAGCCCTCCATTGCAGATGCTTTTCGACGCACCAGAGCATTAGCTCGAGCAGAATGGCTGCAATTCCTGCGCAATCCGACGCTGCTTTTTATGGCTTTCACCATGCCGGGCGCAACGGCCGGAATTACCTATTACATGTACGCAAGTGTCGGCAGTGATGCCCTCACGCGTACCGATATCGCCTCGATGTCCACGGAAGTGTTCTTCCTGGTTGGCTTCATATTCGTGCAGTACTACTCAGTGCTATCCATGGTCACCGCACGACGCGACGAGGGCGTGCTTAAACGTTTGCGCTCAGGCGAAGCAAGCGACAGGTCCATCCTCGCTGCCATCTGCGTTCCCGGCGCACTCATCCTGGCCGTTTCTGCTGTTCTTGTTCTCATCGTTTTCGGCATCCTCGGTGACGAAGCACCAGAGAACTTATGGGCCCTTGCCATCGGTCTCTGCTTTGGCATTGCCATTAGTGCCGCTGCTGCCCTCGTGACCTCGATTTACACCAAGACCGTGGAATCTGCACAGGTTACCTCGATGCCGGTAGTCGTAATCGGCATGGTTTCCCAGTCAGGCCTACTGGCATCAATGCCAGACAGTCTGCAACGCATCCTCGAGCTCAACCCCTTTGCCCTCATCGGCGAACTAGTCCAGGTTGGTTGGGGCGTTGCAGAGGATCCCGGCATCCTCCGGGTCCTTGGGTTAATCGTCCTCTGGCTCATCGTTTTGTCCTGGTGGGGTGTTAAAAAGCTGCGCTGGGATAGCCACCGCGGATAGATTCGAAACGACATGGAATTCGACAAGACCTCCGCCAAGTTCGCGCTCTGGAATCGCCTCGCTTTAGAAGGCACCGTCCTAGCGCTTACCTTCGCCTGCGTGGTGGACGTTTTCTCCAGCGGATCGCTACCTGCAGTCATTGCTGGAATTGGACTCATCATCCTGGCGGCGTGTGGAATTGCAGCCATCGAAACAGACCCTCGCCTGCACCTTCACCCGCGCGCTTCTGCTATTCCCTGGAAGGACATCACGACGGGCATGGGACTTGTCATTGTGGTGTTGGCCTGGGCCACGATCGAAGGAGCAGACGCCGCTTTCCCCATCGTGATAAGCATCTGCATCGTCTGTCTTACAAGCCTCCATGCCCGCCCGTGGTCTATCTGGTTTGCTATCGCTCTCAGCATTGCCTGTGCAGTAATACTGTATCCCCTGGACCGACAGTGGATGGGAGTACTCCCTGTGCTCTGTTATGCCACCACTGTGTATTCCCTCTGGTACATGGATTCCATCCGCGCTGCGGAACGTAAACGCCAATTGGAGTCGCTACTGCAAATTCAAAATGAGCGCCTCCGGTTCGCCCAACAACTCCACGACACGTTAGGTCAGCACCTTGCGGCAATGTCTGTGAAAGCGGAGCTAGCCAAAGCTCTCGTTACTCGCGGCGATGATCGTGCTGAACAAGTCCTTAGCGAGCTACAAGAGCTGACGAAAATCTCCATGGGACAGATGCGTGACGTGGTCGAGGGCTACCGCACAATCAATCTATCGACTGAGCTAGCCGGTGCTCGCGAACTACTCGAATCCGCTGGCATCACGGTCACGATCGAAGGCAACGCTATCGAAGTACCTCAAGACAAACGTGAACTCACGGCCTGGTTCGTTCGCGAATCTGCCACGAACATTCTCAAACATTCCCAGGCCACCCACGCCACCATCGTCGTGAACAGCACCGAAGTCACCGTTTTCAACAACGGCGCGGTAGAAGCTCCCGGGCGCCTCGGTGGGCTCAATCCACTCCGCCAACGCGCCGAGGAAATGCAAGGACAACTCTCAGTCGACCACGCCGGTTCGACCTATACTGCTAGCTTGAGCTGGCCTAAGGAGGATCATGATTAGCGTTGTCATCGTCGACGACGAAGCTTTAGTAGCTTCCTCCCTCGGTACGTTGCTGGATCTGGAAGACGACATCGACGTAAAAGCCGTCCTGGGCTCTGGCGAAGAGCTTCTCGATTGGGCTAAACAACACAGTGCTGATGTCATCGTCACCGATCTCCACCTGCAAGGCATCGATGGCATCGATGCCGCTGCACAAATCCCCGATGCCAAGACCGTCATCATTACTTCCCACCCACGCCCGGCCGCACTGAAGCGGGCACTCGCGGCCAACATTCTGGGATTCCTGCCTAAGACGTCCACTGCAGAGCAGTTCGCCGCTGCCATACGGTCTGTCCATTCCGGAAAGCGATTCCTCGACCCTGAAGTCGCAGCATCCGCCATTGCAGCCGGCGAGTCTCCGCTTACCGATGGCGAAACGCGCGTGCTCACAGAAGTCCCCAGCGCCAGCTCCATCGCTGATATTGCCGAGCGATGCTTCCTCGCCCCCGGCACCGTGCGCAACTACCTGTCTTCCGCCATGAGCAAGACCGGCGCCAACAACCGCCACGATGCGGTTACCCTCGAGTAGTGGACACCCGATTAGGACGGATACTGTGTCCGTCAGAGAGGATGTTCATTATGAGTCAAACACGCCGGAAGTACACCTCGGAGTATCGGGCGGAGGCAGCCAGGCTGGTCATTGAGACTGGTCGGCCGATTGCTCACGTTGCTGAGGAAATCGGAGTCAGCGCCGGTTTGTTGGGCAGGTGGGTCAAAAATGAGCGCGAACGCCAGGGAACCGTCGACGGGATGAGCGAGGCCGATCTACGTGCTGAGAACGCCAGGCTGCGCCGTGAGTTGGCTGAGGCTCGAATGGATAACGAGTTCTTGTCAAAAGCAACAGCCTTCTTCGCTGCGAAGCAACGACAGCGGAACGATTCGAACTAATGCAGCGGGAGAAGGCGAACTACAGCATCAAGCGCATGGCCAGGCTTTTGAAGGTATCTCGTTCTGGCTTCTATAAGTGGGTCTACAAGCAGTGGCAGCGCGATTGCGGCGAGGATAGGCGCCAGAACTACTTAGAGGCGCTGGACAAGCAGATTAAGAAGATTTGGGATGAATCAGATGAAGTCTACGGCTCACCACGGATCACTGCGGAACTAGCCGATTACGGCTTCTATCCTGACCGCAAAACGGTTGCCAAAAGGATGCGCCTGATGGGTATCGAAGGCATCTCGCCACGCAGGTTCGCTCCTGTCACGACCATCCAGTCCGAGCACGGGTCGAATCTTCCTGACCTGGTTAAGCGCCTGTTTGATGCTGGTGATATTAACCGGGTATGGCTATCGGATATTACCTATCTGCGCACCGGTGAAGGCTGGTTGTACCTGTGCGTTATCCGCGATGGGCATTCCCGCCGGGTACTGGGCTGGGCGATGGATTCTGCTCAGACAACGGACTTGGTGGAACGTGCACTGCGCATGGCGCACACGTTGCGCGGTGAAGTACCTGATGGTCTGGTGTTTCACGCTGACCGTGGGTGCCAGTTCACCAGCACACAGATGTGGCAGGTTTGTCAGGAACTAGGGATTTCCCAATCTGTGGGCCGTACAGGGGTGTGCTTTGATAACGCGATGAGCGAGTCGTTTTGGTCCACGCTCAAGACCGAGTTCTATGACCGGTCAACGTGGGTCACCAGGGACCAGGCATGCAAGGCGGTGGCCTATTGGATTGAAGTGGTCTACAACCGGCGGCGCCGACACTCAGCCATCGGGATGATCCCACCCGTTACCTTCGAAAACCAGACCACCCAAGAAAAGACCCCAACTACCGCGGCCAATACTAAAGCCGCTTAACTACGTGTCCACGATTTGCGGGCAACCCCAACGAAGCCTATTCACTAGCACTGGAAAAGGGCTGGATCTAATTCATTGTTCCTCCTCATGAGGAAGCAGCGGACACTTTCGAACCCGGATCTAAATGCCTTTGCGCTTCGCAATCAAAGATAAACCCCACAAGAAAACATGCGCGATAACAAATATCTCTTTATAATCGAGGCTGCGCTCTAGCTATCAGCATCGACATCAAGAATTGTCCCGCACTTGTCTTTAGGAGAGAACCATGAAGGAACACATGCCACAACGTCTTGCCTCGTTTAGCTTTATTGTTTGTGCTATCGCTATGGGGATTAGCTTTGCACTGAATGGTGGCAGTATCACTGGCACTAAGGAATGGGCGATGGCGATCGGGATTGTTGTTCTCGTTTCTCTCACCGTTGCACTGATCGTATGGACGTTCAGCCGAATGATTCTGGTGGGCAAGCAGCCGAAGAACGACAACACTGTCGGTGACTAAGTAGACAAGTTCTTTTCTCGCATAGCTTCCGGAGCTATGCGAGTTTTTCTTTGCCGTGACTTATGGCGAGCGTTTGTGACACCGCGCTAATTGTTCGCCGCTGATGTGGAAGTGCACTGCGCAGTGGTGTTGTTGCTGTCGAAAAATACATTCGCAGTGATGTCAGCTGAGCGAAGGCTGGTTCGAATTGCATGCGTAGACAAGTGAGTGGGCATCGCTAAGCATTGCCGTTTTGTGCATGGATAGCACCGCAAGCTGCATAAACCAATACTGGTGCTGCCATGGTTGCGAGTGACGCATTATGGGCGGCATTCATTCTGTTTCTGCGTCGACTTTGTGGTGTGCAGTTAATTGTCTTGACATGGGTTTATCTTGTGTTTGTGTGTTGGTTGGTGCGCTTAGGGTGCGGTGGGCGTTATGGGTGTGGGTAATCGGGGGTAGGGGTTCGGGCATGTGTTGGATGGCAGTTTTGGATGAGACCTTTAAATACTGTTGCGCAGGACATATACTGGCCGGAAGACCTGAATATGTCTCACAGCCTGTAAATTTGTGATGGAGGACGGCTGCTCTTGCACATTGATTTCTGCCGCCGACGCCGCGCTGGGGACCGCCCACCCGTTGGGTGAGAAAGCGAACCCACGCACACAGATGCGCTTTCGCACGCAGATGTAATTTCCTGGGCCAACTCACAGGGCATTGTCCGCACTGACTTAGTGGTGAGAAAACCCACGCCAATCATGCGCCGCACCGCTTGTGTGCGCGCTTTATGTGTATCTAAGGACTAGAACATGACTGACGCATATACCCGTTTGCCCGAATCTGACGACGTAGAGGCAGCCGTCGAGGCAGCCGCCCAGCGCGCCCGAACCTGGCTGTCCAAGACAGCCGATGAGAAGGATAAGGCCACCGAGCAGCTTGCAGACTTGCTGCGCGACGAGGACGGCGTGAAGTTCACCATGGACTTCGTCGACCGCGTCATGCGCCCGGAAGATGACAAGGTCGCCGCCCACGCACTGGCGGATGTCTCCAATGAATTCGACCCGTCCTTCCTGGGCCGTATTAATGCCTCCCTGATTGGATTGGGCGCTTTCTTCGGCCCCATCCTGCCGAACCTGGTCATGCCGATTGCGCGTACCTACATGCGCAAGATGGTCGGCCACTTGGTCTTGGACGCCGAGTCGGATGCCCTGAACAAGACCCTGGATAAGGCCGCAGAATCCGGTGAGCAGCTCAACCTGAACCTGCTGGGCGAGGCCGTCCTCGGTGAGGAAGAGGCTCGTTCCCGTGCAGAGCGCACGCTGCAGCTTATTCGCAACCCGCGCGTGACCTACGTTTCTGTGAAGGCCTCCTCCATGGTTGCTCAGCTCAACCCATGGGACCTGGAAGGTTCTGTCGAGCGCCTGAAGGAGCGTCTGCGCCCGCTGTACACCGAGGCCGCCAAGCGCGACCCACAGGTCTTTATCAACCTCGACATGGAGGAATACCACGACCTGGATCTCACCCTGCGCCTGTTTAAGGAGCTGCTGGCAGAAGAGCAGTTCAAGGAGCTGGAGACCGGTATCGTGCTGCAGGCTTACCTGCCGGACTCCTTGGAAGCCCTGGCTGACCTGGCAGAGTTTGCCAAGAAGCGCGTTGCTGAAGGTGGCTCGAAGATCAAGATTCGCATCGTGAAGGGTGCAAACTTGTCGATGGAGCACGTCGAGGGCGAAACCCACGGCTGGCCAGTTGCCCCGTACGTGACCAAGGAAGAAGTCGACGCCAACTACTACCGTCTGCTCGACTACATCCTGCGCGATGAATTCGCGGACTCGGTTCGCCTGGGCGTTGCGACCCACAACCTCTTCACCGCAGCCCTGGCTTATGAACTGGGTGTTAAGCGCAACGTGCTGCACATGATGGACTCCGAGATGCTGCAGGGCATGTCCCCGGCACAGCAGGCTGCTGTCCGCGAGGCTTTCGAGGGTCGTCAGATTCTCTACACCCCGGTTGTCCACATGGAAGACTTCGACGTCGCCGTGTCCTACCTGGTCCGCCGCCTGGAGGAGAACTCCGCGTCGCAGAACTTCCTGCACGCCCTGTTCGCACCGAACAAGCCGAAGCGTGAGAAGGAAAACCTCACCCCGCTGCAGGCGCAGGAGCGCGCATTCCGTCGCGCCATCGACGAGCGCTGGGATACCTTTGCTGGTCGACGCCGTACCCAGAACCGTCAGGAAGAGCACGGTCTGCAGGCACCGCGCACCGGCCGCTTCGTCAACGAGCCAGATACTGACCCAGCACTGCCGGCCAACCGCGAGTGGGCACTGCAGATTCTCGCCAACGACCCGGGCGAGCACGGAGTTGAAGAGGTCAGTGATCCGGACACCGTCAACGAAGCAGTAGCTCGTGCGCAGAAGCTGGGCGATGAATGGGGCAAGAAGTCCGCTGCCGAGCGCGCCGATGCACTGGCTGGTGTAGGCGCCGAACTCGCCGACCGCCGCGGTGACCTCATCAATGTTGCAGCGTACGAAGCAAACAAGACCATCGCCCAGACCGACCCGGAAGTCTCCGAGGCCATCGACTTCACCGTCTACTACGGCCACACCGCGCGCATGCTGGAGGATTACTCTGCTGAGTTCCACCCGCACCGCGTCACCGTGATCACCCCGCCGTGGAACTTCCCGATTGCCATCCCGACCGGTGGTATCTCGGCGGCGTTGGCTGCGGGTTCTGCGGTCATCGTTAAGCCAGCACCCCAGGTGGTCCACTGTGCCAAGCTGGTGGTCCAGGCCTTCCGCACCGCACTCGAGGCCCAGGGTTATGACCCGGACCTGGTGCAACTGGTGCTTACCGACGAAGGCGACGCCGGCAAGGCGCTTATCTCCCACGAAGATGTCGACGCCGTCGTCCTGACCGGTGCTTCCGATACCGGTGCGCTGTTCCGTTCCTGGAACCCGCGCATGAACATCATGGCGGAGACCTCCGGTAAGAACGCACTGATTATTACCCCAGCCGCCGACCCGGACTTGGCTATTGCTGACCTTTATAACTCCGCCTTCGGCCACTCCGGCCAGAAGTGTTCGGCATCCTCCCTGGTCATCTTCGTCGGCGCTGCCGGTGAGTCCGAGCGCCTGCGCAACCAGCTGCTTGACTCCGTGCGCACCCTCAAGGTCGGCCCGGGCTACGACATCACCACTACGATGAATGGCCTGGCAGAACCGCCGACGGAGAAGCTCATGCGTGGTCTAACCAAGCTGGAGCCGGGTGAGAAGTGGCTGATTAAGCCGGAGAAGCTCAACGAAGAAGGCACCCTGTGGTCCCCAGGCATTCGCGACAACGTCCGCCCGGGCTCCTGGTACCACGTCAACGAGTGCTTCGGCCCGGTCCTCGGCATCATGCACGCTGAGACCCTGGAGCAGGCCATTGAGTGGCAGAACTCCACGGGCTTCGGCCTGACCGGCGGTATCCACTCGCTTGACGATGCCGAAGTCGACTACTGGATCGACCACGTCGAGGTCGGTAACGCCTACGTCAACCGTGGCATCACTGGCGCTATCGTTCAGCGTCAGTCCTTCGGTGGCTGGAAGCAGTCCGTCATGGGCCCGGGTGCCAAGGCTGGTGGCCCGAACTACGTCGCCCAGTTCGGCACCTGGAGCGAAGGTGAGCTGCCGGCGCGCGATGTGGATATCGAACCGGAAATCTCTGCCAAGCTGCGCGACTACGGCGAGAACCTCAAGGACGAGCTCAGCGAAGAGGACCTGGCCTGGCTGTGGCGCGCTGCCGAGCTGGACCAGATCGCTTGGCAGGAAGAGTTCGGCCGCGAGCACGACCGCACCGGTCTGGTGTCGGAGGCCAACATCTTCCGCTACCGCAACCTGCTGCAGCCGCTGCACGTGCGCATCACCGAGGACTACAAGCTTCGCGATGTCGCCCGTCACCAGCTGGCAGCCATGCGCACCGGCACCGAGGTCTCTTGGACCGCACCGGAGGAAGTGGCCAAGAAGCTGCAGAAGATTGGCTGTGACGTGGAGTCGCTGTCCGCAGACCAGTTCGCACAGCGCGTGGCGAAGGACAAGTCTTGCCGCGTGCGCGTGATTGGTACACCTGAGGATGCCGTCTATGAAGGCGCCGTCGAGTCCGATTCTGTCGTGCTGGACCAGCCCGTACTTGCCGATGGCCGCCGCGAGCTCCTACCGTACTACCTGGAACAGGCCGTCACGGTTACCATGCACCGCTTCGGTATCATCCGTAACACTGGTGGAGTGCGCTAAACCGTCTGGTTTATGGCATAGTTGTGCTTTATGGAAGACAGCAAGCACAACTCCACCTCCAGCGCCAGTAGCGCCAGTAAGGTAGAAAAGCCCGAAGAGCAAGAAACTGATAGTTCCTCGCTGGTTTCGGAGGACCCGGCCGGCCTTGGTTCCAAGGCCGCGTCGCGTCCTCCGGAGCAGCCTGACCGCAAGGCGAGGGTCATTTACGGCGACTTCAAGGCCTTGGCTAAGGCCTCGCTGGCCTTTATTTTGATCATCGCCGGTGTCGCACTGATTGGCTACCTGCTGAGCGTCATTTGGGTCGGCTTGTTGCCAGTGCTGCTGGCGATTTTGGTCTCCACGGTCCTTTACCCCGTGGCTGCCTGGCTGCGCGGAATCAAATTCCCGCGCGCTTTGGCGTCTATTACGACCATCCTGGGCTTTTTGCTCGTCTTCAGCGGCATTATGGCCGCAATGGCCCCCACCATCGCCAACCAAGGCGGCAAGCTGGTGAGCCAGGCCCAGTCCGGTGTCAACGAATTCTTCCGCCTGTTGGAAGAAGGCCCCCTCGAGGTTGATACCGAGCAGTTCCAGTCCGCACTGGAAGACATCGTGAACTTCCTGCGCGATCAGGCATCTACCATTGCTTCTGGCGTGGTATCTGGCTTCTCGATGGCAAGCTCCATCGTCGTCGGCTTCGTCATCATGCTGTTTGTCACCTTCTTTATCCTCAAAGACGGCGACAAGTTCCTGCCGTGGATGCGCAAGTACTTGGATTCCCACACCGGCTGGCACGTCACTGAGCTCGGCTCCCGCATCTGGAAGACCCTCTCCGGCTTCATCCAGGCCCAAGCCATCGTCGCATTTGTCGACGGCGCGCTCATCGCGCTTGGCCTGTGGGCCCTGGGCGTCCCACTCGCTTTCGTCATTGGTGTCGTGACCTTCTTCGCCAGCTTCATCCCGATTATCGGTGCTGTCACCGCTGGCTTCCTCGCCGTCGCTATCGCGCTGTTCGCCAATGGCTTCGTCAACGCCCTGCTCGCCCTAGGTGTTGTCGTCCTGGTCCAGCAGGTGGAGGGCAACGTACTCCAGCCGATGCTGCAGTCCAAGGCCATGGGCCTGCACGCCGCTGTCGTCCTGCTGTCGGTTACCGTCGGCGGCACCCTGGCCGGCATCGTCGGTGCCTTCCTTGCCGTCCCGGTCGCTGCCACCATCACGGTTTGCCTGCGCTACCACGCCGAAATGACCGCCCTGCGCGCCGGCGAACTGCGCCCAGACCAACTCACCGTCGCTACCGGCGCCAAAGAGCTCGACGCCGACACGGACGGCGATACCCCACGCATCCGAGTCAAACAGCTCTACGACTCGATGTATCCAGGCGTCTAACGGCGACTACCTACAGCTAGTCGCCTCTACGAAACTCGCCCCGGCCACCCGCCGGGGCTTTTTCGCGCCAACCCTGTCGTTTTCACACCACTTCTTGAGCTTTCCGAGCAAAAATCACCCAACTCGCGGAGCAAAACGACCACGAGTACACGCTGTTACTCCTTCAGGAATCCCAGCTCCACACACGCCTCGTGCAATTCGGTGGCGGCGCGGCCAAGGGCTGGGTCCCAGGCGCCGACCGAGGTCTCATTCGCTGGATCCGAGACCTGCTTGAGCAGGGTTACCGGCACATTGAAGCGCTGGCAGGCAACGGCGATGGCGTAGCCTTCCATGTCGCACAGGCCGGAGTGCTGGGCGAGTGCGTCGCGCAGGGTGGAATCGGAGACGAACATGTCGCCGGTCGCGAGCGTTTCGGTGGGCAGCTTTCCGGAGGTCTCCAGCTCGATGACTGCGGGCAGCAGGTAGCGGGAGATATCAGTAAGGATCTGGAGTTGGAAGTCGTGCTTGCGCACGCTGGTTACTTCGTAGACGCCGTCGAGGCCATCGCGCAGGGCGCCGACGGTGCCGACGTTGACGACGCGATCGGGAAGCTCCCCGCGTTCCCGGGCCGTCGCGAGGTACTCGGTGACGGCCATGGCTGCTGGAACGGTGCCGATGCCGGTGACGAGCACGTCGGCATCGTCAGGCAGTGCGGCAACTTCCTTATCAACAGCAGCAACGAAAAGAATGCGGGAAGCAGAAACCATGTAGTCAGACTAGCGCAGGCGATGGCCCACTAGACCGGCGGCCAGGGTATCGCCGGAGCCTTGGTCGACGAGCAAGAAATTGCCCACGGCACCGCGCGCGGCATAATCCTCGACGGGGAGTTCAGCCTGGGTTTGCAGGCGCACATGCGCGATGTCGTTGAGGGCGACTTCATCCGGAGCATCCACATCGGCCACGCCATCCAGGTCGAGGGTGCGCACAACCTCGGACACGCGCGCCTTGACCAATGAGGTGCCGTAGCGCAGCTTGAGCATCTGCCCAGCGCGCAGGGGCTTTTCGGTCAGGCCCACCAGGGTGGCGTCGAACTCGCGGACTTCCTCCGGGCGCTGCTCGCCAGCAATGAGGTCGCCGCGGGCTAGGTCGATGTCATCGGCCAGGCGCAGTACCACGGACTCGCCCACCCCGGCGCGCTGGCCGTCGGCGTACTCGCCATCGGTGCCGTCGATATGCGTGACCGTCGAGGTCCGACCATGCGGCAGCGTGACCTGCTCCCCCACGGCAATCGAGCCGGCCTTGACCTGACCGGCGTAGCCGCGGAAGTCGCTGGCGTGTTCGCGGATGACGTACTGAACCGGGAAGCGGAAATCCAGGTCATCCGCACGACCGGTATGCACTGGAATGGTTTCCAACAGCTCCAGCACGGTCGGGCCGGTGTACCAGTCCATGATGCTGGAGCGCTCCACAACGTTGTCGCCGCGCAGTGCAGAAATCGGCACGGCCACGCAATCATCGATGCTCAGGCGCTCGGCAGCCTGCTTGAATTCGCTCTCAATGGCGCGGAAGGTCTGCTCGTCGTAGTCGACCAGGTCGATCTTGTTCACCGATAGAATCACATGGCGCACGCCGAGGAGTGCGGCGACGTTGAGGTGGCGGCGGGTTTGCTCGACGACGCCGTGGCGGGCATCGATAAGCAGCACCACTGCCTGGGAGGTAGACATGCCAGTGACGGTGTTGCGGGTGTACTGCACGTGGCCGGGCGTATCCGCAAGGATGAAGGTGCGCTTGTCCGTGGCGAAGTAGCGGTAGGCCACATCGATCGTGATGCCCTGCTCGCGCTCGGCACGCAGGCCATCAACCAGCAACGACAGGTCCATGCCGTCGAAACCGCGGTCGGCGGAAGAACGCTCCATCGACTCGACCTGGTCCGCCAGCACCGACTTGGTGTCATAGAGCAGGCGGCCCACAAAGGTTGACTTGCCGTCATCCACGGAGCCCGCAGTACACAGGCGCAGCGTCTCGCGCTGCTTGAGCTTTTCGATGCCCCCAAGGGCCGGTTGGGTACTCATCAGAAGTAGCCCTCCTTCTTGCGATCCTCCATGGCGGATTCTGACAGCTTGTCATCGGCGCGGGTCGCACCGCGTTCGGACAGGGTGGACACGGAAATCTCAGCAAGGATTTCCTCCGGGGTTGAGGCCGTCGACTCCACGGCACCGGTGCACGACATATCGCCGACGGTGCGGTAACGGACGGTCTTGGTTTCGAGCTGCTCGTCCTCGGTGGGGCCACCCCACTCACCGGGAGCAAGCCACATGCCGTTGCGCTTGAACAGCTCGCGCTGGTGCGAGTAGTAAATCGGCGGCAGATTCAACTCACGCGCACCGATGTATTCCCAAATATCGGATTCGGTCCAGTTGGAAATCGGGAACACGCGCACGTTCTCACCAGCCATCTTGCCGCCGTTGTACAGGTCCCACAGCTCCGGGCGCTGGCGACGCGGGTCCCAGCCACCGAAGGAATCGCGAATAGAGAAGATACGTTCCTTGGCGCGGGCGCGCTCTTCATCACGACGCGCACCACCCAGCACGGCGTCGTAGCCTCGCTCGGAAATGGTTTCTACCAGCGGCACCGACTGCAGCGGGTTACGCGTGCCATCGGGACGCTCCTGCAAATCACCGCGGTCAATCCAGTCCTGCACCGCCGCGACGTGCAAGCGCACGCCCGTAGATTCGACTAGCTCATCGCGGAACTGGATCACCTCCGGGAAGTTGTGCCCAGTATCTACGTGCAGTAGTTCAAAAGGAACCGGCGCCGGCGCAAACGCACGCCGCGCCAGCTCGAAGACCACCACGGAATCCTTACCACCGGAGAACAGCAGGCCCACCTTGTCGAACTGGCCGGCCACCTCACGCAAGATGTGGAGTGATTCGTTTTCTAAGTCTTTTAAATGAGGAGAAAGAGTCATTATTCGTGTAACCCGCATTCTGTCTTGCCGTCTGCAAATACGCGCCCGGAACGAGCATCCTCGCCCTCCCCGACCGGGAAGGTCAGCGGCGCGCACCCAATGGAGCGATAGCCCTGCAGTGTCAGCGGATGGATAATCAGGTCGTGGTCTGCGATATACCTATCCGTATCCTCGAGATCCCAAGTAATAATCGGCGAAATCTTCAACCGGCCGGTCCGATCCAGGCTCAGCGCCGGGGCATCGGCACGGTGCTCGGAATCCGCACGCCGCAGACCAGTCACCCAGCCGCAGTAGTCGTCCATCGCCATGTTCAGCGGCTCCACTTTGCGCATGCGGTTATAAGCTGCCACATCGCGGGCATACAGCCGCGGGCCATAAATCCGGTCCTGTTCCTCCGGGCTCAACAGCGGCTTCACCCGCACCAACGACAAATCCGGGTAACGCTCCTCCACCTTGTCGGCAGTCTCCAACGTCTCCGGGAAGTGCCAACCGGTATCAATAAACAGCAGGTCAGCGTCCAATCCGGCACCTTGCGCTAGCTCCGCCAGCACCGTATTTTCCATGGACATCGTCACCGCCAGCCGACCCGGCGCATATTCTGCTGCCCACGCACAGATCTCCTCCGCGCTGGCATCGTGCAGCTTCTCCGCCCATTGCTCTACTAACTCGCGGTTACGCTTTGCGATGCCCGCCGGCAGCTCAGCCGTATCCCGCGTCCCCTCGGGACTTTGCGCGGGGTCACGGTACTCACCGCCGCTTACTAAGTCGATGTGTGAAGTCATAAATCTCCTTCGTTGAACGCCTCAACTCTAAGCAACCCACCTAGTTTTCGCAGTAACCTACCGGCCGCTTTCACCCCGTCGACCTGTATAAGCATTGCATTCATGGGGAATAAAATTAGCCAAAACTGAGCCAAGCGGTCTATATTTTTAGACAAGACAGTCTAGAAAGGAAGTTCGTGATGTCTCATAACGTCCGCAGAGTTGCCATCATCGGCGCCGACCCAGCCAGCCTTCGTGCTGCTGAGCAGCTGGTGCGTGCTGGCATGTGTGTGGACATCGTAACCTCCCAGACTGCACCGCATGGTCTACTACGTCATCTCGGCGGCGGTTGCCCGGATGGTTCCGTGGCCCGCTTGCGCCTGCTCGGCAACGTCCGCGTCGGCGAGGATCTCACCATCCCGGAGATCAACGCTCACGCGGCCGCCGACGATCTCCCCGCCGAGCTGCAGCGCCGCGGCGTGGCCTTTACCTACTGGGAAGGCCTGTGCGATGCCACGCTTTCCGATGCCCCCATCGACTGGGACCGCATCACCACCCGCGCCAGCCTGGCCCCCGTCTGCTTCTAAGTGCACTGTTTCTAATTTCGGTGGCTTCACCCCCTAAGGTAGAAGTCAGTTCGGCGCACAGACACAAGGGACGCAGTTAAAGGAGCACGATGACGACCGTATTTGGGTGGCTGGCAATCCTGATTTCACTGCCGGTGTGGGGTTATTTCCTCTACCGCGCATTCCAGCTATTTAAGTACGTCCGCTCCGGCGGCCCCACCGTGCTGCCGCGCACCAACCGCCCCGGCGCGCGCCTGGGCCGAGTCTTCATCGAAATCTTCGGCCACACCCACTTCAAAGCGCGCCCCTTTGTCAACGCCGCCCACTGGGCCGTCATGGTCGGCTTCCTCTTCGGCGCGATTGTCTGGTTTGAGTCCTACATCCACACCTTCGCCCCGCATTCCGGCTGGCCACTGCTCAAAGACTGGTCCGTCTACCACTTCGTCGAAGAAGTCCTCGCCCTGGCCACCATCGTGGGCGCGCTCTTCCTCATCGGCGTGCGCCTGCGCTTCGGCCATACCGAACGCGGCTCGCGTTTCTACAACTCCCAAGTCTTCCCCGCCTACCTCGTCGAGACCATCGTTCTCCTCGAAGGCATCGGCATGCTCGCGGTGAAATCCGCCAAAATCGCCACCTACGACAACGCCACCTGGGCCGATTTTCTCAGCCGCAGCATCGCTCAGCTGCTACCTGCCTCCCCCGAGCTCGTCTCCGCCATCGCGCTGTTCAAGCTGGTCGTCGGCCTGGTCTTTATCGCCAGCATCGCCCGCTTTTTCACCTGGGGTGTGATGTGGCACCGCTTCACCTCCTTTTTCAACATCTTTTTCCAGCGCAACCCCGACGGCGAGAAAGCCCTGGGCAAACTCCCCACGCCCGAGCTTGACGACGAACCCACCGCCCCCAACTCCTGGAAAATGCTGCTCGACACCACCGCGTGTACCGAATGCGGCCGCTGCCAGGACCTCTGCCCTGCCTGGAATACCGAAAAGCCACTGAGCCCGAAAAAGCTCATGATGGATCTGCGCGATGCCGGCGTGGAGAACTACAACCCACATGCCGGTGTCAACGTCCTGGCCATGGCGAATGCCATCGACGACGACGTGCTGTGGGCATGTACCAACTGCGGCGCCTGTGTCGACCAGTGCCCCACCGACATTGAACACCTCGACCACGTCGCCGACCTACGTCGTTTCCGCGTCCTTGCCGAGTCCAACTTCCCCTCCGAACTCACCGGCCTATTCAAAAACATCGAAACCAAGGGCAACCCGTGGGGCCGCAACAATTCCGAGCGCCGCGACTGGATCGACGAAGCCCGCGCCGACGGCATCGATGTGCCGATCATTGGCGAAGACGACCTCACCGAGATGGAATACCTCTTCTGGGTTGGCTGTGCTGGCGCCTACGACGACCACGCCAAAACCACCACCCGCGCTGTCGTCGATCTCCTGCACACCGCGGGTGTGAAGTTCGGCGTCCTGGCCACCGGCGAGACCTGCACCGGCGATCCCGCCCGCCGCGCTGGCAACGAGTTCCTCTTCCAGATGATGGCTGAGCACAACGTTGCCACGCTTAACGATGCCTTCTCCGGCCTCGACCGCCGCAAAATCATCACCACCTGCCCACACTGCTTTAACACCCTGCGCAACGAATACCCCGACTTCGACGGCCACTTCGAAGTCTTCCACCACACCCAACTGCTCAACCGCCTGGTTCGCGAAGGCCTGCTCAAGCCTGTCCCCCGCACCCCGGACAAGCGGGCGCCTATCACCTACCACGACCCCTGCTTCCTGGGCCGCCACAATCGCGTCTACGATCCCCCGCGCGAACTTCTCGAAGCCACCGGCGTCGAACTCACCGAAATGTCCCACAACCGCAGCGAAGCCTTCTGCTGTGGCGCAGGTGGTGCCCGCATGTTCATGGAAGAACGCCAGGGCACTCGCATCAATGAGTTCCGCACCCAACAAGCCCTCGATACCGGCGCTTCCGAAATCGCCACCGGCTGCCCCTTCTGCAACGTCATGATTTCCGGCGGCGTCAAGACACTTACCGCCGACCAACCCAACTCCCCCGAGGTCACCGACGTCGCCGTCCGCCTGCGCAACTCGATTGCCGACGACAACGGCAACCTCCCCACCCCGCGCCCCAAGGCCTTCCTCGGCGAACCCAACCGCCGCACCCTACCCCTCTCCACCGCCAAGCCCACTTCACAATCTGCATCCAAGCCAACCCCCACGGACGCAACCAAGAGCACCGACACCGCACCTTCTTCCAGCGCGCCGACCCCCACCGCGACCCCAAGCGCTCCCACAACCCCAGCAGCCGACACTCCTTCCGCTCCTGCTGCTCCTTCGGCACCGGCTGCACCCGCTGCTCCCTCGGCACCAACCCCGCCGACGCCGAACGCTCCTGCCACGCCTGCCGCACCCAAGGCCCCTGCAGCACCGGCTACGCCAAAGCCTCCAGCGGCACCTTCCGCTCCGGCGGCACCCGCAGCGCCAGCAGCTCCTTCGGCTCCGGCAGCACCCTCCGCACCGAAAGATGCAAAGACGCCACAACCGCCGGCAGCCCCTCAGGCTCCCAGTGCGCCTCAGCCACCTGCAGCTCCCGCAGCGTCACAAGCACCCAGTGCTCCAGCCGCGCCTGTTGCTCCGGCAGCACCCAAGGAACCGGAAGCAACCCAAACCCCAGCCCCGCCAGCGGCACCCTCGGCACCGGCTGCGCCAAAGGTTCCCACGGCGCCAAATGCCCCGGCCGCACCTGCAGCTCCGGCTGCACCACAGGCCAACGAGGCACCCCAGCCGCCTGCGGCACCCAAGCCACCCAGCGCACCGCAACCACCGGCAGCGCCAGGGTCCTCGTCTGTGCCTAGTGCACCAGAAGCCCCTGCCACGCCGAAGCCTCCTGCAGCACCGAAACCACCCGAGGCCCCTGCGGCTCCACAGGCACCCAGTGCTCCGGCCGCACCCGCAGCTCCAGCTGCGCCACAGGCCAACCAGGCACCGCAACCGCCTGCGACACCCAAGCCACCCAGCGCGCCTCAACCACCTCAAGCCCCGGCCACGCCTAAGGCTCCCGCAGCACCCAAACCACCGGCTGCACCACAGCCACCCGCTGCGCCGAAGGCTCCAGAATCGGGCAATGAACCGCCCGCTCCACCGGCGCCACCTGCACCGCCGCGCTCCGAGTAGTTGTCTGAGCTAATGAGGCGTAGCCTCTTAATATGCTTTTGGAGCTAAACAACTCGATGGTCCTCGCGGCGGGGGCCACGGAATATACGGATTCGCTGGTTTCCTTCGCCTGGATTATGGCGGCAGCACTTCTCGCGCCGCTGATTTCATTCATGTTGGGCAAGCGCATGCCCGCAGTGGCGTTGCTGCTGATTTTCGGCATGATCATCGGTCCTTCGGTGCTGGGCTTAGCGACGGAAGACGCCGGCATCGGCATGCTCAAAGAACTTGGCGTGGGTGCGCTGTTCCTGTTGGCAGGCTTTGAAATCAACCTAACCACCCTGCGTTCCAAACAAGCCGCCACCGGCCTATCCACGTGGATTATTTGCTTTATTGCCTCCGCAGTTGGTGCGTACTTCTTAGTCGATAGCACCGCCGTGGCCATCGTCATGGCAATCGCGGTGACCTCGACTGCGCTGGGCACGCTGACGCCGATGCTTAAGCAGGACGGCCTGATTGGCACCAAGGTCGGTGACTCGGTGATGATTCACGGCGCGATTGGTGAGCTCGCCCCGGTTGCGGCGATGGCGTTGCTGCTAAGTACCCGTTCCACGCTGACGACCGCCCTGATTCTGCTGGCCTTCCTGGTCATCGCCGTCGTCGTAGCACTTGCCCCGGGTGCTATCGGCGGGCTCTCGCCATGGATTAAAAAGGCGTTTATCTCCGGTGCCGGTTCGACGAACCAGACCATCATGCGCCTTATCGTGTTGATGCTCGCTATCCTCATGGCCGTCACGGCGGTGTTCGAACTCGATATTGTGCTCGGCGCATTTGCTACCGGCATTATTCTTAACCGCATCATCCCGGGCGAGTACCACAAGCACCTCGAACGCCGTCTCGACGTGCTGTTTTACTCCCTGCTCATCCCGGTCTTCTTCGTGGTCTCCGGTATGTCCATCGACTGGGAGGTCATCCGCGACAACCCACTGAAGGTCCTGGGCCTGCCACTGCTTATTCTGTGTACCCGCGGTATTCCAGTCTTCCTGCGCGAAAATGTCGGCCACACCGGCTCCGAGATCGAAAGCACCCGCGAGCGCATCCAGGTCGCACTCTATGCCGCCACCGGCCTGCCGATCATCGTTGCGGTAACTACCCTGGCCGTGAACTCCGGTTTGCTCGACCAGGAAACCGCGTCGCTGTTTATTGCCGGCGGTGCGCTTACCGTGGCCATCTTCCCACTCTTGGCCAGCCTCATCGGTCCGGAGAAACCCAGCCAGAAAGACGACGCCACAAACGACGACAGCGATTAAGCACTAGGATGGTCGCATGAGCAACTACGGTTCTTCCCAGCCCATCCGGCTTTCCGATGCCGAACGCAACGACGCCATCAACGACCTCGCCCGCGCCGTCGGCGAGGGCAGGCTATCTATGGATGAGTTCGAAGAACGCTCCGACGACATCATGCGCGCGCAAACCAAAGCCGACCTGGTGCCAGTCTTCCGCGACATCCCCACCCAGCAGACGAACGAGGTCAAGCTCTACTCCCAGGGCGATATCGAGCGTGCGAGGCAGGCAGGTCGCAAGCCACGCTTGACGACGGCACTCGTCGGCACCCTAGGCTTAGGCTTCGGCGGCACTGCGGTACTCGCCACCGCCACTGGCGTCGGCATGGTGCTGGGCGGCCTGGCCCTGTTCACGCTGATTCCTATTCTGTGGATCATGCTCTATGTCGCCAAGGTTGGCCCCGATTCCTGGCATACGCCGTCTGTGCGCCAGATTGAGCGCGCCCAACAACGCGAAATCCGCGCCCTCACCGCGGCCCAGCGCGCCGAGCAAAAGGCGATTGAGCAGCAGATGTGGGCGGAGCGTCGTCAGCAAGCTGGCGAGATTACTGGCCAGGCACTGGACATGGCCAAGAAAAAATTCGACAAATGGAATCAGAAATAAGACCGTTTGTGAAGTCAGTTAATGGCACAATGTGTCCATGACTAATCCGCAACACCGCATTTTTGACCAATCCGACAAGCTCAAAGGCGTCGCCTATGACATCCGCGGCGCGGTCTCTGCGGAGGCGGAGCGCATGGAGCTGGATGGTCACGCCATCTTGAAGCTCAACACCGGCAACCCGGCTGTCTTCGGTTTCGATGCTCCGGATGTCATCATGCGCGATATGATTGCGGCCCTGCCGACCTCTCAGGGCTATTCGACGTCCAAGGGCATTATCCCGGCGCGCCGGGCAATTGTCACCCGCTACGAGCTAGAGGACTTCCCCCACTTCGACGTCGATGATGTCTACCTGGGCAATGGTGTCTCCGAGCTCATCACGATGGTCACCCAGGCATTGCTTAACGATGGCGACGAAGTCCTCATCCCCGCCCCCGACTATCCCCTGTGGACCGCGGCTACCTCCCTGGCGGGCGGTACCGCCGTGCACTACCTCTGCGATGAGGAAGACGACTGGAACCCGT
Organism: Corynebacterium camporealensis; assembly: GCF_000980815.1. Taxonomy (NCBI): domain Bacteria; kingdom Bacillati; phylum Actinomycetota; class Actinomycetes; order Mycobacteriales; family Corynebacteriaceae; genus Corynebacterium; species Corynebacterium camporealensis. The sequence goes on from NZ_CP011311.1 coordinate 2,221,406, forward strand.
CTATCGAGGACATTCGTTCCAAGGTCACCGGGCGCACCAAGGCGATTGTGGTCATCAACCCGAACAACCCGACCGGTGCGGTTTACTCCCGGGAGGTGCTCCAGCAGATTGTGGATGTCGCCCGCGAGAACAACCTCATCATCCTCGCCGATGAGATCTACGACCGCATTCTTTACGATGGCGCCCAGCACACCTCCATCGCATCCTTAGCCCCCGATATCCTCACCCTGACCTTCAACGGCCTATCCAAGTCCTACCGCGTGGCCGGCTACCGCGCAGGCTGGATGGTCATCACCGGCCCGAAGAACTACGCCGAGGGCTTTTTGGAGGGCATCGAAATACTCGCCAGCATGCGTCTGTGCCCCAACGTGCCTGCTCAGCACGCCGTACAGGTCGCCCTCGGTGGGAGACAGTCCATCTTCGAGCTCACCGGCACCGGCGGTCGCCTGCTCAAGCAGCGCAACATCGCCTACGAAAAGCTCAACGAAATCCCGGGCGTTTCTGTCACCAAGCCGATGGGCGCACTGTACGCCTTCCCGAAACTGGATCCGAACGTCTACGAAATCCACGACGACTCCCAGCTCATGCTGGATATCCTGCGCGCAGAAAAGATCCTCATGGTGCAAGGCACCGGCTTTAACTGGCCGGATACGGATCACTTCCGTATCGTCACGCTACCGTGGGCATCCCAGCTCGAAAACGCCATCGAGCGCCTCGGCAACTTCTTGGCTTCCTACAAACAGTAACTGCTTTCGCAGTTACCGGCTCCGCGATTACCGGCGTTCGGCGGTTACACCGAACGCCCCAGGGCACGCATGTCCCACCCGGCTGCCTGCCAGTCGGAAACGTTCAGGACGTTGCGGCCATCAATCAGTGTGGCACGAGCAACCAGCTCGCGCGCCCACTGCGGATCCATCTGCCTAAACTCCTGCCACTCGGTGGCCAGGATGACCAGCTCGGTGTCTTCCAGCGCTTCGGACAGGGAGTCGGCGTAGTTGAGCGTCGGGAAGACCTTGCGCGCATTGTCCATGCCCTCTGGGTCATAGACGGTCACTGCGGCACCGGCCAGCGACAGCGAACCTGCCACCGACAGCGCCGGCGAATCGCGCACATCGTCCGAATTCGGCTTAAACGCACAGCCCAACACCGTCACGCGGTGTCCCAAAAGCGATCCGTCAAAGCTCTCCTTCGCCATTTCCACCACGCGATCACGCCGGCGCATATTGATGGCATCGACCTCACGCAGGAAGGTCAGCGCCTGGTCCGCACCCAGCTCACCCGCGCGGGCCATGAATGCGCGAATGTCCTTCGGCAGGCAACCACCGCCAAAGCCCAGACCAGCGCCTAAGAACTTGCGGCCGATGCGCTCATCCAAACCAATCGCATCCGCCAGCGCCACGACGTCGCCACCTGCAATCTCACAAATCTCGGAGACGGCATTGATGAAGGAAATCTTCGTCGCCAAGAATGCGTTCGCCGAGACCTTCACCAGCTCTGCAGTCTGCAGGTCAGTGACCAAGAAAGGGGTGTCCTGCTCAAGCGCCTGCGCGTAGACCTCGCGCGCGACCTCCACCGGTTTCTCGTTCGTTGCACCAATTACGATGCGGTCTGGGGTAATCGTGTCGTGCACTGCGTACCCCTCGCGCAAAAATTCCGGGTTCCACGCGATGTGGATGGTGGTGCCGGGGTGGGAGAGGTCATCGGCAAGCAATTGCAGCTCCGCAGCCGTGCCCACCGGAACTGTGGACTTGCCAAAGATGATGTGCTCGCCAGTCAGCTGCGGCACCAGCGACTCAATCACGCCGCGCACATAGGACAAATCCGCAGCATAGGATCCATGGCGCTGCGGAGTGCCCACGGCGAGGAAATGCACATGCGCAAAATCAGCAGCCGCCGCATAATCCGTGCTAAACCCCAGGCGACCTGCTGAGATATTGCGCTCCAGGACCTCCGGCAAGCCCGGCTCAAAGAACGGAACCTCACCCTGCTGAAGCAAGCCAATCTTGTGCTCATCCACGTCCACGCCCAGGACCTCGTGGCCGAGTTCTGCCATACACGCCGCATGCGTAGCACCGAGATAACCAGTGCCAATAACCGTCATCTTCATGACAACGCATACTACGGCCCGGAGTTGAACACCGGATGAAGCTTAGCGGAAGTTCAGGTAAGACTTCGACGGCGTCGGGCCGCGCTGGCCCTGGTACTTCGAGCCCAGCGTGCCGGTGCCGTACGGACTTTCTGCTGGGGAAGACATCTGGAAAATAGCCAGCTGGCCGACCTTCATGCCGGGCCACAGGCTAATCGGCAGGTTCGCGGTATTGGACAGCTCCAAAGTGATGTGGCCGGAAAAGCCCGGGTCGATAAAACCCGCGGTGGAGTGGGTCAGCAGACCCAGGCGGCCCAGGGAGGACTTACCCTCCAGACGGCCGGCCAGGTCGTGCGGCAAGGTGAACTTCTCCAACGTCGCACCGAGTACGAACTCGCCGGGGTGCAGCACGAAAGCATCACCCTCTTCGACCTCTACCAAGCTGGTGAGATCCGGCATCTCCTCTTTCGGATCAATGTGGGTATAACGCGAGTTATTAAACACGCGGAAATACTTATCCAGCCGCACATCAATCGAGGAAGGCTGAATCAACGCCTCATCAAAAGGCTCGATCGCGAGCTTGTCAGAGTCGAGGGCAGAACGAAGATCTTTGTCCGATAAAAGCACGGGACCTATTTTACGCACGCTTTTATCCCGGGTGTACAGTAGGGACAATCAGGCCGATGTAGTTTAATGGTAGAACTTGAGCTTCCCAAGCTTACGGCGCGGGTTCGATTCCCGTCATCGGCTCCACTGCACCCACGCCCTTTGGCTGGGTGCACTCGCATATCGAGGACTTATCGATGAGCCATCACCCCCACCGTGCCGGCCCACCGGCTCCGAAGACCGACTTTTTCAATCCCGGCAATCCCGCGATTTATCGCCAGGTGGCTATTTCCGTGGTCCATGCGCTGGCGATGGGCATGGCGCTGTTAGGTGTGGCACACCTCCTTGGCGCTTTGCTTTCCGATGCTCCCCTCTCCCCCTGGCTGCCTATCACCATCGTTGGCCTCGTAGTCGCCTGCCTTTGCGATGTGGCATTAGGAGTCTCCCGCGATAAGGCGCGCACCCGGGAAGAAGCCCGCATTCGTCGTGCGTTGTTGGCGCATGCGTTCAAACTCGGTCCGGCGCGGTTTACCTCGACGGAGACGGGTCGCATCGTGTCGCTGCTGACGGATTCGCCGGAACGGGTGACGAATTACCGCCAGGGCTATATCGGTCAGCTCGTCGGTGCGGTGCTCACTCCTTTTATCACGCTGCTGCTCGTCGCGGTGTTCGTCGACTGGCTCAGCGCGCTCGTGCTCGTCGTGTGCATTCCTTTTGTGCCACTGACGTTGTGGCTGTTTAACAAGCTGTTCCGTCGCGATTCCTCTGCCTCGCGTGCGATGCGTGCGCGCCTAGCGGGTCAGTTTCTCGAGGCGATTCAGGGCCTGCCGACGTTGGTGGGGCTGGGGGCTGATGGGGGCATCGGTAAGCGTTTGGCTCGCGTGGGTGAGGACAACCGCCAAACCCTCATGCGGGTGCTGGCCCGCAATCAGCTGCTGTTGTTTGTGACTGAGGCCGTGTTCAGTCTGTTTCTGGTGTGTGCGGCGCTGTCGCTGGCGTGGTGGCAGCTGGATGCCGGTGCGATTGATGTCGCCGGGGCGCTGGCGTTGGTGCTGGTGACCGGGCAGCTGATTCGCCCGATTCACCAGGTGGGCGGCTTTTTCTACATCGGTATGGCCGGCCGCGGTGGCATGGCGGCGATGGCGCGTTTCCTCGCCCGTCGCACTCCCACCACCCAACCCGCACAGCCTGACGATGCCCGCATCCACACCCGCGCCCTCTCCTTCAGCTACGGGGAGAAACCAGTGCTGTCGGATATTTCTTTCTCGCTTAACGATGGCCATGCCCTCACCCTGCAAAGTACCTCCGGTAGCGGCAAGACGACGCTGCTGTCCGTATTGGCGGGTAACTTGCTGCCGACCTCTGGCTCCGTGTCCGTCGATGGTGTTGCGCTGGGTTCTGGTACCCAGGACGAGGTGCGCTCCCGGAGTGCCGTGGTCAATCAGCACACCTGGCTGTTTAATGCCACGCTTGCGGAGAACCTGCGCCTGGCGAACCCTTCTGCTTCTGAGGACGAGATGTGGTCAGCGCTATCTGCCGTGGCGTTGGATTCCTGGGCGCGTTCGTTGCCTGCCGGGTTGGATACCCATCTCGGTGAGCGCGGCGCCGGTGTCTCCGGTGGTCAGGCCCAGCGCATCTCGTTGGCTCGTGCGTTGCTCTCGGGGCGTGACCTGTATCTGCTCGACGAGCCGACCTCGCAGGTCGACCTGGAATCCCAAGCCGTGATTGAAAAAGTCATCGCGCGTATGGCGAAGGAATCCACCCTGGTGTTGGCCACCCACCGTGCCGCCGTCGCACAAGGTGATGTCTACCGCCTGGATGGCGGCCGATTGGAGAAGGACGCATGATTACTCGCTGGCTGATTTCTTCCACCCGGCCTGTGTTGGCACCGCTGGGTGCCTCCGTGCTTTTCCGGCATCTGTATTTCTTTGCCCATCTTGCCCTGCTGGGAATTGGCGCGTGGGTGATTGCCGCCATCGCACGCGGGACGTTTGATACTCCGCTGTGGCAGCCCATCTTGTTGCTCGTCGCTCTGGCGCTGGGCAAGGCCGTATTCAATTATGTCGAGCATTTCTTGGGCCACCTCGTGGCGTTTAAGGCGCTGGAGCTGCTGCGCGTACGCCTCTACCACGACCTGATTCCCCTGGCCACAGACCAGCGCCGCACCTCCGGTGACCTGCTCACCCGCGCAACGAAGGACATCGACCGCATCGAGGTGTTCTTCGCCCACACGCTCGCCCCGGCACTGACCGCAGTCACGATTCCTCTGTTGACGGTGCTGTGCGCGATTCCTTTCGTCGGCTGGCCCATTGCGCTGGTTGCGGCTCTCGGCCTGCTGATGAGCGTGGTCGTCGTGCCGCTCATCGGCGCCCGTGCCGGCATCCGTGGGGCGCGTTTGGTGAATAAGGCCCGTGCGGACATCGCACAGCATGTCACCGACTCGCTGCAGGGCATGCAGGAAGTTACCGGCTACGGCCGCACCCAGGAACGCCTCGAGGAGACCTCCGCCCTGGATGCCACGCTCGATTCGGCGCAGGCACCCCGCGGTCGTTGGGCCGCGCTTCGCGATGCCGCCGCCACCGCCACCAGCATCAGCACCATCCTGGTCATCGCCTTAGTTGGCCTTTCCTCCGATGTCGATGCCACCGCCGTCATCGTCTTTGCAGCCGTGACCTGGGGGCTGTTTGATATCACCGCCGGCGTGCGCGAATTCAGCGGTTCGCTGGCTGCCTCCTTTGCCGCCGCCGAGCGCGTCCACGACATCGCCACCGCCGCGCCCGTTGTGCCGGAGCTGGTCACGCCCCGTGCGCTGCCCGAAGGCCCGCTCGGCGTGGAACTTCAGGACGTGACCTACTCCTATCCCACCGTCGGTGAGGTTCGCCCCCGCGCACTTTCCGATGTCCACCTCACCATCCCCGCCAGCTCCCACATCTGCCTAGTCGGTGCTTCCGGTTCCGGTAAGTCGACCGTGTTGAGCATGATCGCCCGCCACGCGGACCCGGATGCTGGCACGGTAAAGCTCACCGGCGGAGACAAAGCCATTGCTCTGCCGGAAGTCGGATTGGATGACCTGCGCTCGCGGGTGCTGCTGGTGGAACAAAGCGCGGTGTTGTTCCGCGGCACCGTCGCAGAAAACCTCCGCCTGGCCAATCCTGAGGCCAGCGATGAAGAACTCTGGGAAGCTCTGCGCGTAGCCGCGCTGGATGAGGCCATCCGCGACCGCGATGGGTTGGAGACCGATATTGGTGAAGGCGGCAAGCAGCTATCCGGCGGGCAGCGACAGCGACTCGCCTTGGCGCGTGCTGTGCTGCGCCGCTCTAGCGTGCTCTTGCTGGATGAGTACACCGCACACCTCGACGACGCGACGGCCGCCCAAGTACGCGCCAACCTCCGCGAGGCGCTGCCAGAGGTGACGATTGTGGAATCGACTCATTCGCCGGCTTCACTCGACGACGCAGACTACATCTATCTCCTCGACAACGGCGAAGTTCGCGCCGAGGGCACCTTAGATGAGATTGCGCAGCAGCCTGCCTGGAAACAACTCATGGAACGCCAGGCCTCTAGGTAGAAGGAAAACGCCTCCTGGCCCGTGGGCATGCCTGCTCACGGGCTTTTTGGGCTTTGGGAAGCCAGGGATGTGGTTTGTGACTTCTGGCTTCTAGGGGTCGCCGGCTCGTTTGGTCCAGGGTGGGAGCCAGACGACTTTGCCGTTTCGTCTTTCGAAACGGCCGTGCTTCGGCGGGGCGTTGGCGTCGTCATCGTTCCAGCCGTTGTGGAACTTACACGCCACCGTTAAGTTCTCCGCGTTGGTTTCACCGCCGTACTTCCAGGGCTGCATGTGGTGGATTTGGCACTGATCGGCAGGTGCGTTGCACTTATACCCCGGACAGGTCGGATTCTCAGCACCAGCCATAATGCGCTGCTTGTCGTTGGCGAAGCGTTCGGTCCGGTAGAGGTTTACCGGGCCTTTGACCGGGTGGATGATGGTGACAAAGCCATACTCGGCAAACTTCCGGCGAACGAATTCTGCGCCGGTGATGACGGCACCGTTGGTCATGCGCAGTTTAATCTCATCGCCGTTGCCTTCGATGATTTCTGCCAACTCATCCAAGTTGATAACGACGTTGGTAATCGCGGTGGTGGGCTCAGCGCCAACGTGGCCGAAGAAGATCTCGTTGAAAGAATCTACCGGGCGCTTTTTATCCAGGGCGCCTTCGATGTCAGCGATTTCAGCCTGGGTGCCGGTAATCGCCATCGTCCACAGGTCGTTTTTACGTCGGTAGACGGTGATGCCGCGTTGGCGAGTGGGAGTGTCGCGCATTTCTTTGAGTTTGGCTTTGGCGAGTTTTTCCATCGCTAAGGTGTCGGCAGGCATGCGGCAGAGTTGCTTGCATAGCTGCCAGACCTGCTTGAGAGAGGGCGCGCGCAGGGAGTAGCGGACAATGACTTCGAGGGTGGGCACGGAGTGGTTGCGCTCGAAGGCGTGCTTGATGCAGTCGCGTTGGTAGCCGCTGAACTTGGTAGGCCCGTAGAAGTGTTGGGCGATTTGGTGGATAGAGCGTGCCGTTTTGTCGGGCATGCCCATGCGTACAAGGTCATGCGCGGTGTGGCCCTGGGCATCGGTAGCTACCTGCATGCCCGGGCCTAGCGCGGTGATTAATCCTTGTAACGAGGTCATGACACCTAGCGTAAATGGGTGTCAACCCCATTGATAGAGAAAATTTTTAGCCTGTGGATAACTCGGCAAAAGCCCAGTTCGCAAGTTAAAAAGGAAATCGCTATCCGCAGGTAACAATCGGCTGCGGGTCATAGACTGTGGTAGTCGTTTCGCGGCTGATTTCCTTGCCGGAAAGATCGCGGATGATGCGGGTGTCGGACGTCGTAAAGCCTGGTGCACCGGAGGAGGGCGAGCAGTCCGAACCGGAAACCTGCTGTGGCTGCGGTTGGGTTTGTGCCCAGCGGCCGTTGTTGACGGATTCGACATCCAGGGTGCGCACGCCCATCAGGCGGACGGTGATGTCGCCGCCGCCGAAGTCGGTCTCGATGCGCACTGGATGATCGGTGGTGTTGGTGAACTGCAGGTCAATAGCACCTTCGTAGACGGTGGCTTCGCGGCCGGCCGGGTAACGGGAGATGTAGTAGGAGTGCGGGGTGTGCGCGGTATCTTCCATGCCGGCGAAGTAGGCGGCGTTGTACAACGTGGTGGCGAACTGGGAGATGCCGCCGCCGACAGCGGTGCCGGAGCGGCCGTCGATGATGATGTCGGATTCGACATAGCCCTGTGCGGTACCGCGCGGGCCGGTGTAGCCGTTGAGCGAGAAGGTCTCGCCCGGGTTAACCACAGCGCCGTTGACCTGGCCAGCGACGATTTCGATGTTGCGGCCCGAGGCAGCGGAGTAGCCGCCGGTGGTAAAGGAGCCCACGACGTCGTCGAAGGTGGAGTTCTCGGCGTCTTCGGTGGTGAAGTCGGCCGGGTCCGGACGGTAGTCGGCGTCCCACTCGCGGTCGTCACCGGTCACGCGGTCCGCAAAATCTTCCATGGTTGGTTCCCAGTCGATGACCTCGCCATCAGTAGACGGGGTGACCTGCTTGGAGCCGCCGGAGAAAGAAACCTTGGCGTTCTCGCCAGGTACTTCGGCGCCTTCCATGCGCTCGGCAAACAGTTCCTGGGCGCGCTTTTCATCGACTTCGAGGTGCAACTTGCCATCGCGGGCAGCAATGGAGGTGAACTGGGAAATCTCCGGCTTATCCAGCACGGCCGTGACGTCGTTCTTGGCGTGCAGGGTCAGTGGATTATCCAGAGCCTTGGCAGCATCGCCGGTGCGCATCTCTTCAATAGCGTCTTTGTTAATAGCCGGTTCAACCTCGACGGCCTCGACAGATACGCCTTCGGGATCGAGCCACTCATCCGTAATGGCCTCGCGCAGGGCGGGCTCCTCCACGGTCTGGCCGAGTACCGGATCGGTGATATCCAGGCGACCCTCGTTGAGTTCGACCATGCCGTCCTTCGGCTCAGAAGACAGGTCTTCCTTCACGCGGTCAACGGTGGGGTTAAAGGCAGCTTCATCAGTATCGACGACGACCGGCACCTCAGAGGTCGGCTTAAAGAAGCTATACAAGCGGCTAAACGGATTCAGGGACGCATCAGGAATGCCATCAACGGCCGCCTGATAGTTCAGCGACAGGCCCGCCTCAGCCGGGATGAACTCAGAGTGGAGTTCTTCGGCGGTGACGGTGACGGGTTGGCTGTGGACATCGCCAAGCTCTGCTTCGAGCTTATCGACGGCAGCCGTACGCTCCATGTTGGAGATATCCACTCCGCCCACAGAGGTGGCGCGCGGGACTTTGCCCTGGTTGGCGGCAACGTCCCAGGCGTACATAATTCCGGCAATCAGCAACAGACCCACCACTACTCCGGCGGTGATGATCCAGCCTTTGCGCTTTCCTGATGCGTGTTTCACACGCTAAAGACTAACGCCACACCCTCAGGTTTGCCTAAAACTCCGCTGATATCTCCCCAGCACGGATGGCTTCGGCGACGCGATCGATGACGTGATTGATGTCCTCGCCGGTGGACCACAGGGCAACGTCGGCGCCGGCATGCAGGGAGCTGACGACGGCATCGGCAAGCGGCATTTGGTCGGTAATAGCACGCATGCCGCCGATGTCGTCGGTGTAGATGGTTCCGGAAAAGCCCAGGTGATCACGGGCCAACTGGTAGGCAGCGGGGTTGAGTGAGGAGGGGCGGGCATCGCCAAGCTCTGGCACAGACATATGGCCCATCATCAGCCCTGCCTCAGGAACGGCGGGCACGGCGATGTCGAAGGGGATGAATTCGTGGTGGAAAAGCTCCGGCAACGGTGGGGTGACGGCGGTGACGTGGTGGGTATCACCAGAGGCGCGGCCGTGGCCGGGGAAATGCTTGAACACCGGGCGCACGCCACCTTGCTGCAGGCCGCGGGCGAAAGCGGCCCCCATCTCGCCGGCTTGGTGCGGGTCGAGGGAGAAGGCGCGGTCGCCAACGACGTCCAGGTTGCCGCCGTCGACGTCGAGGACGGGTGCGAAGTTCACCGTGACCCCGCGGGCGGCCAGGGTCTGGCCAACCTGCCTGCCGATGTCTTCTACCTGCGCCGGGTCTCCCGCCGCGGCCATGGCCTGGGGCGTGGGGAAAGAGCCGAAAATGTCGGCGAAGCGCTGGACGCGGCCTCCCTCGAAGTCGATGGCCACCTCGAAATCGCGGCCCACCTGGGCGCGCAGGGCGTGAATGTCGCGGCCGGGCTCGGTCAAAAGCGCAGGGTCGGCCCAACTAGGAATAAAAATGCCACGGACACCAGTGTGGAGTTTATGGAGTGCGTCATCGAAGTTGACCGCGGGCGGCATGAGGTGGGCGGCGGCTGCAGCGCGGACTTCCTCGTCGCTCGGCGGGGCAGGCTCTGGCGGCGAAGTGGAGCTCGTCGGGGTGTTGGTCACGCTTTCTGGGGTGGTGAGATTGGTGTGCGTGGAGGGGTTTTCGTTGGGTGGGCTGCAGGCGGTGGTCATCGTTAAGCACACCGCTGCTGCCGCTGCTACCAATCCCCGGGCAAAAGTCATGCCTCCAGTGTGCCCCAAACCCGCCCGGAGGCAACAACCCACGATTAGGATAGGCGCCATGAGTAATGGCGAGACCATGTTGATTGCATACGACGGCACCGAACGCGCAGCCCGTGCCATGGAATGTGCCGCCAGGTTGCTGCGCCCGCTGCAGGTAGAAATCCTGACCGCGTGGGAACCAGTGGCCAGGCAGGCAGCCCGTGCGGTGTCGCGAACCGGCATGCACCAATCGACGATTTCTCCCGACCGCATGGAAGACGATCCTGCGTATGAGGAGGCCATGGAGATTTGTCAGCAGGGTGTGGCCGTGGCGGAGTCGCTGGGCCTGCGCGGGCGTGCGCACCTGGTGGAGTCCTCGACGACGATTGCCTCGGCTATTGTCGATGCCGCGCAGGAGCTGGATGTCGACGTCATCGTCACCGGCACGCGCGCCCTGTCGGGATTTAGGAGCTGGTGGACGAACTCCACCGCGGACTACATCGTGCGCAATGCCGGATTGCCGGTTTTTATCGTTCCGCCAGAAAATGATGAAGACGACGACGATCAAGACCCGGAATACTTCGACTAACCTGCTAGAATCTGGCGCATGGCTCTGGAATCCGATTCTTTAAACAAGCGCACGCTCGGCCCTGCCGTCGGTAGCGCTGTGGTGGGCATCGCGCTCGGCGTCATCACTATCGTCGGTGTGGCCCAGTTCAGCAGCGCTAACACCGTGCCAGAAGGCAATGCGGTCTCGGCTGCCGATGCCGTCATGGGCGGCCCGGAATACGGCTCGCGCAATTAACGCACGCACCCAGCGCCTGGCCGGGCTGGCCTTCCTGGCGCTTATCGTGCTGCTGCAGCCCTGGGGGCTTACGGCTGCCGATACCAAGCACGACCTCGCCGCGAACCCGGCCGGATTCCTGCGCGGCGCTTTGTCGGTGTATACCGATAACTTCACCCTAGGCCAGATCCAAAACCAGGCCTACGGTTATCTTTTCCCGCAAGGGCCTTTCTTCCTGCTTACTGACTTCCTCCCCGACTGGGTTGCCCAGCGGCTGTGGTGGTTCATTGTGTTGGCAGTGGGCTTTGTGGGTTTTCATCTTTTAGCCTCCAAGGTGGGCCTGCGCGGCTGGGGCGCGTGGGTGGCGGCGTTGTTGTATGCGCTCTCGCCGCGCGTGCTCAGTACTTTGACAGCCATTTCTTCAGAGACCTGGCCGGTCATGTTGGCACCCTGGGTGCTGCTTCCGCTGCTTAATGAGCGATTGACCTGGCGCGATGGTGCCGTCGCTGCGATTCCGGTGGCGCTGATGGGCGCGGTCAACGCGACGGCGACGCTGGCGGCGTGTGTGCCGGCGTTGGTGGTGCTGGTCTATCGCAAGGCGTGGCGCCCGGGCGCGGCCTGGCTGGGTGCGTGCGCGCTGGTCTCGGCGTGGTGGATCATTCCGCTGCTGGTGCTGGGGCGTTATGCCCCGCCTTTTACCGAGTTCATCGAGTCCGCGCACGTCACGACGCGCTGGCTCAACCTGCCGGAAATCCTGCGCGGTGCCACCAGCTGGTCGCCTTTTGTCGATACTGAGCGCGTTGCCGGTTTTGCCGTGGCCACTGAGCCGGTCTTCATCCTGGTGACGACCGCGTTGGCCGCGATGGGTCTGTATGGCCTGTACCGCCTGCCGCGGGTATGGGCGCTGATGCTGGTTGTCGGCATCACGATCCTGGGCATCCAGGCACAGTGGTATTTTGATGCGCTCGATGGTCCGCTGGCTGCGCTGCGTAACCTGCACAAGTTCGATCCGCTAGTGCGCATTCCGCTGCTGCTCGGTGTGGCTGCGGCCTGCGCGAAATTAGAACTGCCCACCTCGCTGCGCCCGACCCGGCGCGCCGCGCAAGGCATGCTGGTCGTATTGGTGACCGCGATTGCGATTGCGCCTGCCTGGTCGCAGCGCCTTCTGCCGCTAGGTGCTTACGAAGAAGTGCCAGATTATTGGCACGAGGCAGCGGACTTCCTCAATGAGAACGCGGCGAATACGCGCACGCTCATCTACCCGGAGGCGTCTTTTGCCCGCCAAGAATGGGGCTGGACGCGCGATGAGCCAGCGCAGCCGCTTCTCGATGTCCCCTGGGCCGTCCGCGACGCCATCCCGCTCATACCACCAGAAGCCATCCGCGGCCTGGACGGTTTGATGGCCACCATGGAGGAATCGCCTAAGCAGGCCACGCGTGCGCTGGAACGCCTCGGCATCGGTGCGGTGTTGTTGCGCCACGACTTAGAACACGATGATTCTCAAGTTACCGCCCAGGACTTCGACGGCGAAGTCCACACCTTTGGTGAGGTCGACGTGGTCATGCTCAACCGCGACGCAAACGTCTCAATTTCGGACACTGATGCAGTGTCCGTTGCGGGCGGCGGCGAATCCCTGGCCTTCCTCGATGCCTTTGACGGTCCAGCCGCGCGCGAACTCGTCGACCAGGACGCGGAGATCGTCACCGATACGCCGACGCTCACCGACAGAAATTACGGCACCCTCAACGGGCCCATCTCCGCGCCGCTCGCCGAGCGCGATCCCAGCACCGTAAATAACCGCCTGCGCGACTACCCTTCCGCTGGTGCCCCGGTAACGGTGGAGGAACGTGGGGGTACGGTTGCGGCATCGTCAAGTAATGCGGATGCCGACGCCCTGGGCGGGGCGAAGCCTGCGCGCGGGGTGAGCGCGGCCGTGGACGGGGAGAACACCACCGCGTGGTGGCCTGCACCTGGGGATTCCGGGTGGATTGAGCTGCGCGGCGAGTTCCCGAACCCGCGGCTGGACATCATGGCGACGAAGGATACGACCGTGACGATTCGCTCCGGCGAGGCCGCTGTCGAGGTGGACTTGCGCGCTTATCGCTCCAAGGAAGTCGCCGTGCCTGGCGGGGATACTGATGCCATCCGCGTGGAGCTCGATGAGCGCGCCGGCATCGCGGAACTTGCCGTGCAGGGCCAGCCGGTCGAGCGCGTCGTGACCGTGCCGGATACCTCGGAAAATGTGCGGCAGTTCTTCTTCCAACAGATGCTGCAGGATACGCGCGTACTCATCCGCGAGTTCACGGTGCCGCGCGCGATGACCGTGGAGATTTCCGGTACGAAGCCCGTGCTTATCGATGGCACCCGCCACCAGCCCGGCGACACCATCGACCTGACTGCGGGTCAACACCTGCTGCGCACGACGGGTGCGTGGGTGAGCCTGCGCGATGTCACCTGGCAGCCGCCGCAGGATTACCAGGTCAGTGATGGTTCGGTGGCTGCTGCGGATGAGGAACGATTGCTGATTACCGGGCGGGCTTTCAATGAGGGCCTACGCGGCTTTGTCGGTGATGAGGAGCAGGAACCGCGCGAAATTGATGCCGCAACGCAAGCCTTTGTGATTCCCGCTGGTGTCGCTGGTGAGTTCCGCATGGAACATGCTGCGCAACGCACTTACCTGGCCGGACTCGTCGGCGGTGGTGCCGTGGGATTGATTAGTTTGGGCGTGCTGTTGTTGCTGCGTCGTCCTGCGCGTCCGGCATGGCGTGAACAAGGTGCGGCGTGGCCGGTGGCAGTGTGTGGCCTGGGCGCGTTGGCGCTGGTGAGCTGGCCTGCCGCGCTGGTCGGTGTGGCTGCGTGGGCGGTGCTGCGCTGGACGACGTTGCCGGCGCCGTGGCTGAGTGCCGGTCTGATGCTGGCTGCCGGTGCGATGTTGGCGCGTGCGCCGTGGCCGGATGCGAACTATGCCGGGGATTCGCTCTTGCTGGAGTTGTTGGTGGCTGCGGCGTTGGCTTGTCTGTGGGCGCCGGGGCGTCGATAAGCAGCAAGCCACTGGTTGAGCCAGGTGCGGGCGGGCTTTTCTACCAGGATGTAGCTGGCCGCCGAGACTGGAATGGTCAGCGCCACCGTGGCCAGAAGGATGACGCAGAAATCCCAGGTGCTGCCGCTAAACAGCGAGATGCCGGTAAGTGGAAAGGCCACGCTGAGTAAGGCCACGTGCCACAGGAAGATGGAGTAGGACCAGCGGCCGAGTGCCTGGAAGAGCGGTGTGGTGAGCAGGGAGTTCTCACGCGGCAGCAGTGCTACGGGCACCACAACGCAGGCAGCGAAGATGCCGCCAACGAGGACGCGCCGGGCAAACTCGCCAGGTTCCGGATGTTCCAGGCCTAAAGGCCCGAAGAACTCGCGGCTAGCCAACCAGAGGCAACCAATCGCCGGTAGCCAGGACAGCGGACGAATCCAGCGCAGGCCCTGAACACGAGCGGTATGCGGTTCGAATTCTGCGGCGAGCATGCCGACGACAAACCACAGCGTGTAGGCCGGCGGCCAGATCTGCGAATTGATGTCGCCGTCTTCGAAATCTGCAACGAAGGGCAGGAATCCCCAGCCCAGGCTCACGACGGCGGCAGCAATGAGAACGATGATGCGGGTGCGTGCGGCAAGGGTGCCGATGGTCATCGTCAGCAAAGGAAGCACCAGGTAGAAGGCGAACTCGACGCACAGGGACCACAGGTGGGTCAGTCCCGGTGCGAGGCCTTCCGCGACATAAATCTGGGTCGAGGTGAGGTTGACCAGGACTTGTTTCACCGTAAACGTCGCGGGGAAGAAGAGCAGGACGGCGATAACGCAGGTGAGATATGCCGGAACCAGGCGGGTAAAACGGGAGAAGAAATAGCGCGCCGGCGAATGCAGGCCGCGGCGGCGCCACAACAAGAATGCAGACAGGGCGAAGAAGACCGCGACGAAGTAATCGAAGCGCTCCGCAATTCCCCACCCGGTGCCGGTTTGGAAAGAGACATGCGTGACAACCACGCCTAAGGCCGCGATAGCGCGTAGACCATCTAGTTCCGGCAGGTGGTGCGGTAACCTCAAAGTCTGTGTTGGCAACCGCCACTCCTTAAAGTGTTCCTGCGAGATTCTGATTGGACATAGTACTGCAATGAAGCGCCTTGTTGACGCACGCTCGCCCTTGACCTGGGTGTTGATTGGTGCCGTGCTGTGTCTACTGATTTCTTCTATTGCACCGCCGTTGTACAACAATCAGACTCGTCCGCTGCCGCTTGGTGAGGGTTTTACGATCACCTCCGAGCCCACTGTGGGCAAACTCATGGACGTCGAACGCTTCGAAGCAGAAGAGGCACCAACCGGCTTTGAGGACAACCCGGATTGCCAGGCAGATGACTCGCCGATGTACTGCTACATCGAAGACGAAGAGATGACCTATGAGCGCAATGTCATTACTGGTGAAGAAGAAATCGACGACGCTGCGACTGAAACCGAGGCCGTGCTGCAGGTGCTCACCGGCGCGCGTGCTTTCATTCGCGTCTCGGAGTCTTCGCTGCTCAACCGCGAATCGACCTACCCGATGCCAGGCGATGTGAACTCCCAGACCGTGGAACTGCCCATCATTGGCGGCAAGAAGAAACATGAGAATTTCGAGCGCGACGGCCTGAAGTTCTTCTTCCCCTCCGGCACTGAGCAGCGCTCCTACCCTTACTACGACGCGATGGCGCAGGCTTCCGTCCCGATTGACTACACCGACGACACCCGCATGGATGGCATCCCGGTCTTTGCCTATCACCAGAGCATCGACCCCGTGCCGATGCAGGGCAAGGACTTGGAAATGGACACCTACTCCGGCCCGGCGTGGAAGTTCTTCGATGAAGAAGACCGCGACACCTATGGTCTGCAGCGGGATTCCGCGGTGGTCATGGAGCCTTTCTACACCGCCAGCCGCGACCTCTGGGTCGAGCCCACCACCGGCACCATCGTGGATTCGGTGACCAACTTCAAGGTCTTTTGGGCCACCGACGCCCAGCAAGCTCAGGAGATGCTGGATAACAACGACACCGATGCGCGCAGTATGCTGTCGGCGGAATCCCGCTGGTCGGAAAAGTCCAAGCAGGAGCGCCTGGATTCGGTGCGTCCGGTGATTAATACGATTAAGGCGCTCAGCGTGGTCAGTGTGGTCGGCAAGATTATCGGCATCGCGCTGCTGATTGCCGCTGCGGTGATGTATGTCCGTCGCTACCGTGCGAGCTAACACCGCGCTCTTCCTCTGGGGCGCCGCGGTTGTTGCGGCGGTCTGTTGGCCATTTCTGCTTCCGGGTGAATTCCTGTGGCGGGACATGGTGCTTATCGATGCCCCCTCCTTCTCACCCCAAGCCTTCGGCTCCGGCGCTTTGCCTGCCCGCAACGTTCCCCAAGATGGGCTGCTGGCTTTCGCAGGTCTTATCGGCGCAGGCGCGCTACTAGCGCGCCTGTTGATTTTTGTTACTGCGATTGGCGCTGCGGTCGTGGCGGCGAAGTGGGCGCGTTCGACGTGGGGTGCAGTGGCTGCGATTCCGGTGGCGGTGGCGAACCCTTTCATCATCGAAAGGCTGCTGCAGGGCCAGTGGTCGCTGGCCATTGCGGGCTGGTGCCTGCCGATTATCGCCTACGCGGGATTGCACGGACATACGAAGGTCAAGTGGCTGGCGATGTGGCTAGCCTCGCTGACACCCACCGGCGCGATCTTTGGGTTACTCACCGGTGTGGTCTGCGCGCGGCAACGGCGCGGATGGACGGCGACTTTCGGCATCGCGTTGTGCCTGCCCTGGGTGCTGCCGGGCTTGCTGGCGACGATGCCCGACTCCGACGCGGCAGCCGCCGTGGCGGCGTTTGCACCGCGTGCGGAGGAAGGCGCGGGCACGCTCGGCGCACTGCTGGGTCTCGGTGGTATCTGGAATGCGGGTGCGATTCCGGAATCGCGAACGATGGGCTTTGCGATCGCCGGAATCGTGCTGGCTGGCTTCGCGTTCTGGGGAGCGTGGAAGCGACGGGATATTCTGCCGCAGCTGGGCGGACTGGCCGCGATGGGACTCGGCGGGGCGGTGCTTATCTGGCTGGCGCCGCAACTGCTGGAAGCACTCATTGACGCGGTCCCGGGGGCGGGCTTGTTGCGTGACGGGCAAAAGCTGGTGGCTCTCGCAATTCCGCTCTACGTGGCAGGAGTCGGCGCGCTCGACAAGTGGCCGGCGGTACTCGCGCTGTGCGCAGCGTTGCTGCAAGCACCCGATGCGCCGCGTGAGGTCGCGGCGCTCGCGCCCCGGGAGACCGGGGTGGATGAGCGGTTGGTGGCGGACATCGGCAAGCGTGTGGCTTTCTTCCCTGAGCGACCAAACCTCGTAGATGTCGAGGGCGCCCCGGCCGTGGACCCGTATTCCAAGGCAGTGCCGATGGTGGAATCGGGCGAACTCGTCGTGGACGGTGCGGTCGTCGATGCTGCCTCTCCGCTGTATGCGGAGGTAGCGCAGGCGTGGGATGAGGGGGACATCGATAAGCTGCGTGAGCTGGGCGTCGGCGTCGTGGTTGACGGTGAGAACCTGGTGGACACCGGTGCTGGCGAGCCGAGCGTGCCGTGGGGGCTGACGCTGCTGTGGGTGGTGCTGCCTAGCGTGCTAGCGATTCCAACAAGGCGGCAAAGCGCGCGCCGGTAGCTTCCCAGGAAAATCCGGCGGCGAATTCGCGGGAGTTTTCGCCTAAGCCGGCGCGGCGTTCCGGATCGTTGAGCAGGTCCTGGGTGGCGTCCACGAAGTGGCTTTCGTCGCTCACGAGCACGCCGGTCTCGTCGGGAATAACGCTGTCACGCAGGCCAAACGTGTAACCCACCGTGGGAACCCCATGCTGGGCGGCCTCCATGACTGCCAGGCCCCAGCCCTCTTTGCGCGATGGCATGAGCAATAAATCAGCCCGGGCGAGGAGGGCGTGCTTGTAGTCTTCGGTGACCTGGCCGCGGAAGCGCACGCGGTCGGTGACGTGGTGGGTGCGGGCGTACTCGCGCAGCTCGGCTTCCCACCAACCGGAGCCAATAATGTCGAGAACCGCGCCCGGGGTCTGCGCCACCGCATCCATGGCATGCTCAATCTGCTTGTGCGGCACCAGGCGCGACAGAGTGACGAGATGTTTTTCGGATTCGCGCTCTAAGACCGGGACGCGCTCGGGGACCGGGTCGACGCCGTTTTCGATGATCTGCGCGCCCTCGATTCCCAGTGCTTCCAGGTCCTGGCGGGAGGCTTCCGAGACCGTCACATAAGGGCTATTGCGGTATACCCGCGGTGCGATTTTGCTCTCGAGGAACCAGCCCAGGCGCGCCAACACCGGACCAGCGACCGGCCACTGCTCGCGGTGGCAGTGGTGAGTCAGCAGCACAGTGGGCGCGCCACTGACCAGGCGAGCGAAGAAAGGAATACCGTTTTGGGTATCCACGACGACGTCGATGCCGCGGAGGGTGCCTAAGCCGAGGCGGCCTGCGAGCATCGCTAGCCAGGCGCGCGGATATACGCTGAACTTGGCCCCACCGCGGGAATAGGTCACCCCGCCGCGCAGCTCTTTTTTGGCTGCGTTCATGTGCTTTGCGGTGCGGAAAATGACCTCGTGGCCCTGCTCGGCCAGGTACTCTCCTACCCTTTCCAGGTAGCGTTCAGAGCCCCCGCCTTGCGGGTGGGTGGAATCGCGCCAGCATAAAAGCAGTATCTTCATGTCGAGCTACTAGCCTAGTGGTTTATGAGACAAACCCGTGCCTTGGCCACGCTGCGCCGCTCGTGGCAACTGCTGCGTTCCTTCCGTTTTGAGCAGACCCGGCCGGATATTTTCTACGGTGGCCTGGCACAGGATACGGCAGCGCTTCTCGATGCCTTAGCTGTAGACCTGGGCCTTTCCCTTGATGGCTCGCGTGTGTTGGATGTTGGCGGCGGCCCGGGTTATTTCGCAGAAGCCTTCGCAGACCGCGGGGCGTCTTATTTCGGTGTAGAACCTGACGTCGGTGAGATGTCCGCCGCCGGAATTCGCCTTGCCAACGCCGTGCGTGGCGATGGCACGAGGTTGCCCTTTGCTAACGACGCCTTCGACATCACCTATTCCTCCAACGTCGCCGAGCACATCCCCAACCCGTGGGACATGGGCGAAGAAATGCTGCGCGTTACCCGACCTGGCGGCCTGGTGATTTTGAGCTACACCGTCTGGCTCGGCCCCTTCGGCGGGCACGAAACCGGCCTGTGGCAGCACTACATCGGTGGCGCCTATGCCCGCGACCGCTACACACGCACCCACGGGCACCCACCGAAGAATGTCTACGGCACCTCACTGTTTAATGTCTCTGCCAAAGAAGGCCTGCAGTGGGCCGACAAACACAACACAGAGCTATGCTTCCCGCGCTACCACCCCAGCTGGGCCTGGTGGATCGTCCGCGTTCCCCTCCTGCGAGAATTCCTGACCTCCAACCTCGTCATTGTGCTGCGGGCCTAGGCCCCTACCCTTCGAAGCGACGAATTTAACGTTAAAATGTAATTTGTCGCGAAGGAGGTGTTGGAGTCATGTCACGAAAGAAGTACCTCACGAGGACGGTTGTTAGCGGTACGATTTTCTTTCTGATATCAACCGTAATTTTCGCCTTCTTCTTTTCACTCGCCCGCGGCCACATGCTCACTGTGGCAGATGTCGTGCCCTGGCTTGCTGGCGGAATAGTTGCCGGCGCAATGACCTACTTCTGGGCCCGGAACCATGCGAAAGAATTCCGGGAACGAGCCAATCTCTGGGAACCTGACTCTCCACAGCGCTAAGGTGCTCTAGGCAAGGTAAAGGCCCGCCTTCGTGGGAAGGCGGGCTGGGTTTAGTGAGAATTACTCCTCGTCAAGGCGGTTTCCGTCGTCGTCATAACGGAAGAAGCCCTCGTTCGACTCGTAGCCGACCTTGCCCTTCTCGACCAGGTTCTCCATGACGTACTTGCCAAACTTCTTGACGTTTTCGTCTTTCTTGGTCATGGCGATAGTGGAAACAGTGCGCAGACCAATGAGATCCATAGCCTGGAATGGTCCAAGCGGGGCACCGGTAGCCATCTTCCAGTTCTTGTCGATGTCAGCCGGCTCAGCAACATCAGTAATCCACAGTTTCTGAGAAGCCTCGAGCAGAGGAACTAGCAGAGAATTCATGATGTAGCCAGGCTGTTCGCGCTTGAGACGCATCGGATCCATCTGCATTTCCTTGGCGTATTCGAAGACGGTCTTAGTGACCTCCTCGTCAGTACCGTCGTGCGGCATGACCTCTGCGATGCGCATGCTCCACACGCGGTTGGCGAAGTGCAAGGCCAGGAACTTCTCCGGGCGGCCGGTGGCGTCGCGGAAGTCGCTAGGCAGCAGAGTCGAGGTGTTAGTGGTGAAGATGGTCTTCTCCGGAGCAGCGTCGGCGACCTTGCCCCAGAAGTCCTTCTTAATATCAATCTTCTCCGGTACGGCCTCGATGATGAGATCGGCGTCCTGGACGGCCTCTTCCAGGTCGCTGGTCAGGGTCAAGCGGTCCCGCGCGCCCTGGGTGTCTTCGTCAGTGGTGCCCTCAACGTCGCGCTTGTAGGCGGCATCCAGGCGGTCGAAACGCTTCTTGGCTTCTTCCAAAGCATCATCGCTAATGTCCCAGCTGGTGACGTTGAAACCAGCAAAAGCAGCCTGGTAAGCAATCTGAGTACCCAATACGCCAGCACCTGCGACAGTGACGTTCTTGATGTCCGTCATGTCGTTGACCTCACTTTCGTTTAGCGTTTAACTACATAAACGAGTGTAACCCTGGTCTCATTACCTCGCTAATATCCCTGCGCAATCCGCAAATATTAATACCTGGCACGCACAAAACCCGTCTCCCGAATGAACTAACACTCGGGAAGACGGGTTTCGACTAGGAGACGTGTTTAGGCAGCGTCCTCAACGCGCTTCTTCAGGGCGCGGAACTGCTCCCAGACCTCTTCTGGGACGCGCTTGCCCAGGAAGTTGAGATACTCGGCGTTGTCTTCCATGTCGCCAGCCCACTCCTTGGGGTTGACGGCGAGGGCCTCGCGGACATCGTCAAGCTCGGCGTCCAGGCCGGTCAGGTCGATGTCTTCAGGGCGCGCAGTGTGGCCGATGACGGTCTTCTCAGCGTCGACCTTTCCCTCGATGCGCTCGATGACCCACTTCAGGACACGGGAGTTCTCGCCGAAGCCTGGCCACAGGAAGCGGCCGTCCTCGCCGCGGCGGAACCAGTTGACCAGGAAGATGGACGGCATACGGTCGCCGCCCTTCTCGCCCATGTCGATCCAGTGCTGCAGGTAGTCACCAGCGTTGTAGCCGATGAACGGCAGCATAGCCATCGGGTCGTGGCGCAGGGCGCCAACCTGACCCTCAGCAGCAGCGGTCTGGCCGGAAGCCAGCAGGGAGCCGATCATGGTGCCGTGGTTCCAGTCGAATGCCTGGGTAACCAGCGGAACGGTGGTCTTGCGGCGGCCGCCGAAGAGGATGGCGTCGATCTTGACGCCCTTCCAGTCGTCGAACTCCGGTGCAGCGGTCGGGCACTGGGAAATCGGCACGCAGTAGCGGGAGTTCGGGTGTGCAGCCTTGGTGCTGGATGCCGGGGTCCAGTCGTTGCCGTGCCAGTCGATGAGGTGGTCCGGAGCATCGCCGTCCATTTCCTCCCACCAGACATCGCCATCGTCGGTAAGCGCGACGTTGGTGAAGATGGTGTTGCCCGGCTCCATGGTCTTCATGGCGATCGGGTTGGACGCGTAGTTGGTGCCCGGCGCCACGCCGAAGAAGCCGTTCTCCGGGTTCACCGCGTAGAGGCCGTCCTCGCGCAGGTGCATCCAGGCGATGTCGTCGCCGACAACCTGGGCCTTCCAGCCCTCGATGGTCGGGGTGATCATCGCGAGGTTGGTCTTGCCACATGCGGACGGGAAGGCAGCAGCAACGTGGTAGTCCTTGCCCTCCGGGCTGGTCAGCTTCAGGATGAGCATGTGCTCAGCCATCCAGCCTTCTTCCTGGGCCATCTTGGAGGCAATACGCAGTGCGTAGCACTTCTTAGCCAGGATGGCGTTGCCGCCGTAACCAGAACCGTAGGACCAGATTTCCTTGGTCTCCGGGAACTGGGTGATGTACTTGGTCTCGTTGCACGGCCATGCAACGTCCTCTTCGCCAGCCTCGAGCGGAGCGCCGACGGAGTGCAGAGCGTGAACGAAATCGCCGTCCTTGCCGATCTTCTCCAGGGCCTCAGCACCCATGCGGGTCATAATGCGCATGGAAAGAACAACGTAAGCCGAGTCAGTCAGCTGAACACCCAGCTTCGGATCCGGATCGTTAATGGGGCCCATGCAGAACGGCACGACATACATGGTGCGGCCCTTCATGGAACCACGGAAGGCCTCGGTCATCTCAGCCTTCATAGCTGACGGCGGAGCCCAGTTGTTGGTCGGACCGGCGTCTTCTTCAGCTTCAGTACAGATGAAGGTGCGGGATTCCACGCGCGCGACATCGGAAGGATTGGAACGGGCCAGGTAAGAGTTGGGGCGCTTTTCCTCGTTCAGCTTAATGAGCGTGCCCTTTTCCACGAGCTCCGCAGCGAGGCGATCAGCCTCTTCCTGGGAACCGTCGACAAAGACCACTTCCTCCGGCTGGAAAAGCTCGACGCTTTCGCTAATCCACGAAATCAGCTTTTCATTCTCGGTTGGCAGTTCACCGACGAGGCCTTGAATGGGGGCGGTCATCAAATAGTCTCCTGAGTCGAAAATAAGTGTGCGGTGGCGGGCAATGCTGCATCCCACGCGCTTTCCACCACAAGACTAACTGTCTTAAGCCCTGTGTAGGGGAGATTTTCGCCACGGCGGTTATATCCACCCCAATTACCACAACTTAAACAGGTTTATAACAGTGTGAGCTTGCACATAGTGCAGATTTTCACCCCTATAACGGGGGTATCGTGAGAAGGGTGCGCATCCATCGTTAAGCGGTGCTATACCGCGCTGGTCATATCCGGCGTGGCATTTTGCCGTATTCCATAGGTAAGGGAACAATAGGACGCAATGAATAACACTGATAACTCCCAAAACATCCCGGCTGGGGAAATGCCTCCTGGCCGTCCGCCGCAAACTGACTTCAATAACGTCTTTGACAACGACCTGGACTACCCGCGTCTCGGCAGCGTCACCTTCCGCCGCGGCACTCTGACCGACAACCAGAACGCGCTCTTTGAAAAGCATTGGCCACGCCTAGGCACAATGCTTTCCGATGACCGCATCGACCTCGACGAGTGGTTCGGTCGGGAAGGCGCCAAGACCATCGTGGAAATCGGCTCCGGTACCGGCACCTCCACTGCCGCAATGGCACCGTTGGAGGCAGATACCAACATCATTGCCGTCGAGCTGTACAAGCCGGGCCTGGCGAAGCTGGTGGGCTCGGTCGTGCGTGGCGGCATCGACAATGTCCGCATGATCCGCGGCGATGGCATCGAGGTGCTCTACCGCATGTTCGCGCCTGAATCCTTGGATGGCATTCGCGTGTACTTCCCGGACCCGTGGCCGAAGGCGCGTCACCACAAGCGCCGCATCATCCAGTCCGGCACGCTCAATCTCTTTGCTTCCCGTTTGAAGAAGGGTGGCGTACTGCACGTGGCGACCGACCACGCCGACTACGCCGAGTGGATCGATGAGCTGGTCAATGTCGAGCCGACCCTGGAGTACAAGGGCTGGCCGTGGGATGAGGTCCCGCAGCTGGTGGACCGTCAGGTCATCACCAAGTTTGAGGGCAAAGGCCTAGATAAAGAACACGTCATTAACGAGTATCTCTGGGAGAAGAAGTAATGCCGGGTACCTACCTGTTGGTGTGGGATGCACCGAATATGGACATGGGACTAGGCGCGCTGTTGGGTGGTCGCCCGACCTCGGCGCATCGTCCGCGCTTTGATGCCATTGGCCGCTGGGTCAGCGAGCTTGCCCGCGAACGTGGCGCGAATCCGCAGGCCGCTGTCTTTACCAACGTCGCTCCCGGTGGCGCTGATGTCATCCGCCCCTGGGTCGAGGCCATCCGCAACGTCGGTTTCGCGGTGTTTGCCAAGCCGAAGCTGCATGAGAATGACGATGTCGACCCGGACATGCTTGAGCACATCGAGTCCTTGCGCGACGATCTGGCCGGTCTGGTCGTAGCGTCAGCGGATGGACAGAACTTCCAGCCGCTGCTCGAAGAACTTGTCGATGACAGCATTCCTGTGACTATCCTGGGCTTTCATGAACACGCCTCGTGGGCAGTCACGCATCCGGACTTCGAGTTCGTAGACTTAGAAGACCTCGACGGCGTCTTCCGTGAGCCGTTGCCGCGGGTTAATCTGGATAATCTGCCCGAAGGCGGAGCCTGGTTGCAGCCTTTCCGCCCACTTTCTGCCCTGTTGGACTAACGCTAGGAGTTGCATGTTTTTGAAGTTGGGGCGTTTTACCTACGCCCATCGCAAGCTCGTCCCGTTGGTCCTCATCGGTGCCATCTTGCTGCTGTTTGTCACCTTTGGCATGCGCTTAGGCGACCGCATGAGCCAGGAAGGCTGGGAGGATCCGGGCGCGCAGTCGACTGCTGCTGCCGAAATCGAGATGGAGAAGTTTGGCCGCGATAACAGCGGCGACGTCGTCATTCTCTTCGAGAACCCCCAAGAGCACCTCGACGAGGGCAAGGCCTACCTCGACAACCTCAAAAATGAGTACCCGGATCAGATTGATTCGGTCATTAGCTACTTCGATCGCCAAAACCCCAACTTCATCAACCAGGATGGCGACGTAGCGTTTGCTGCAGTCAGCCTGGCTGGCGATGGCGAGCAGACCCTCAAGGACTACCGCATCATTGAGGACGCGCTCTACGACACTGACCTGCCCGTGCAGGTCGGCGGTGCCACCGCGGTTGCCGACGCACTCGACGACGGCATGTCCAACGACATCTCCCGCGCCGAAACCGCTGCCCTCCCGCTAGTGGGCTTGCTGCTGCTCATCGTCTTCGGCTCGGTCGTTGCTGCATTTATGCCACTAGTCGTGGGTGGTCTGTCCATCCTGGGTTCCCTGGGCATCCTGTCCATCCTGGCGGGCGTTCTGCAGGTCAACGTCTTCGCACAGGCCGTCGTCACGCTGCTGGGCTTGGGCCTGGCCATCGACTACGGCCTGTTCATGGTCTCCCGCTTCCGTGAGGAGCTCGACCGCGGCCGTCCGGTGCCCGATGCCGTAGCGATTACCACGGCGACGGCGGGCCAAACGGTGGTCTTTTCTGCCGCCATGGTCGCCGCTGCTCTATCTGGCCTGCTGCTCTTCCCACAGGCCTTCTTGAAGTCTGTGGCCTACGGTTCCATCTCCGCAGTTGGCCTTGCCGCACTGCTGTCGGTGACGGTGCTGCCGGCGCTGTTTGGTCTGCTGGGTAAGAACATCGATAAGTGGTCGGTACGCAAGACTTCCCGTCGCGCCCGCCGCATCGAGGACACCTGGTGGTACAAGGTGCCACGCTGGGCGATGCGTCGTGCACGCCTGCTAACCGTCGCCATCTGTGGCCTGCTCATTGCGCTGACCATTCCGCTGGTTAACGTCACCTTCGGCGGCATCAATGAGACCTACCTCCCGCCGAGCCATGAGACTCGCGTTGCGCAGGACACCTTCAACGAGGAGTTCCCGAGCTTCCGCACTGAGCCGGTCAAGTTGGTCGTGGACAACCATGATTCGCAGCAGCTTGTCGATGTCGTCATGCAAACCCGCCAAATCCAGGGCCTGACGGAACCTCTCGCACCGCTGCACCCAACCCAGGACGGCACCACCGTGCTGGCGGCAGGCATTGTGGATCGCGACGACTACACCCGCATCGTCCACGAGCTCGAGGCTCTCGATGCCCCGGAGGGTGTCAATCTCTACGTCGGCGGCACTCCCGCCATGGAGGTCGAATCCCTCGATGCGCTCTTTGAGAAACTCCCGTGGATGGCGCTGTATGTCGTGGCCATTACCTTCATCCTGATGGCCCTGGTCTTCGGCTCGTTGGTGCTGCCTGCCAAGGCCGTCATCATGACGCTGCTGACCCTGGGCGCCACCTTGGGCATCCTCACCGCGATGTTCGTCTCTGGTGTGGCCTCTGGCCTCCTGGACTTCAGCCCGGGCCCGCTAATGAGCCCGATCCTGGTCCTCATCATCGCGATCATCTACGGCCTATCGACGGACTACGAGGTCTTCCTCGTCTCGCGCATGGTCGAAGCACGAAAACGCTTCGCCGATTCCGGCGACACGGAAGCCACCGACCACGCCATTGCCGAGGGCACCGCCCGTACCGGCGGCATCATTACCGCCGCGGCACTCATCATGATTGTGGTCGCCGGCGCCTTCGGCTTCTCCGACATCGTGATGATGAAGTACATCGCCTTCGGCATGATCTTCGCCCTGATTATCGATGCCACCATCGTCCGCATGCTGCTGGTCCCAGCCGTCATGCACCTGCTGCGCGAAGACAACTGGTGGGCACCTGCCTTCATCAAACGCGCCTACGAGAAGATGGGCCACGGCTCCACACCGCAGCTCGACGGGTCGGCGTCCTCTGAAGAGGACCCAACCGTCATGGATGACGACACCGCGGCATCCACTGACAAGACCAGTGCCGTTGAGGCAACGGACGCAGAAGCAGCAGATACTGACACTGCGGACAGCGCTGTTGCGGTCAAGGAAAAGCCGCAGAAGAAGTCCTGGACGTGGAAGAAGGAGAAGCAGCCGCGGCAGGATAAGCCTTCGAAGCAATCCAGTGGTGAATCCGCTGTTCGCGGTGACCGCTCCACCGAAACCAATGACGAACTCATTCCATTTAGTGAGCTAATGAAGCGCCTACAGCAGGACAAAGAGTCCTAATGTCGAGTAATGCCCGGAAGTGGCTGCGCCTACTCGCTTCGCTGCTAGTCCTGCTCGTTCTGGGCTGGGTCTTCCGCGACGAGCTGGACTTTATTACCGATGGCTTCCGCCGCCTGCGCACCGCTGACCCGGTCGCGGTGGCGGTGGTTATCGTGGCATCGATAGCTTCTATCTGGGCCATGGGCGAAGTCATGCGACTGCTGCTTGCCGCCGGTGGCTTACGGATCCCTTCCAAAGAAACCGCGGCACTAACCCTGGCCTCCAACGCCTGGTCTACTACCCTGCCTGCCGGCCCGACCTTCTCCGCGGTATTGACGTTCCACGTGCAACGCACTTGGGGCGCATCCGTGGTGCTGTGTGGTTGGTTCCTGGTGCTGTCCTCGGCAGTATCGACAATGTGGCTCGTTCTCATCGGTATTGGTGGTGTGCTCTTCCTCAACGCCGATATGGCCTTCTGGTCGTTGATTGCCACGTTGGCGGGAACCGTTGCTGTAGCGGCCGTGCTGTTTTGGATGATCAACAACCCAGCCAAAATCGAACGCTGGCTGCGCAACCTCAAGATGCTTAAAGGCTCAGCCCGCGAACGCGTCATGGACCAGGTCCACAGCCTCTATGAGGTCAGCCTGACCCCGTGGCAATTTAGCCAGATTGCCTTTTACTCCCTGGCCAATCGCCTGCTCGACATGCTCTCGCTCTGGGCATGTCTGTGGGCAGTCACCGGCACCCCACCCGGCTTCTCTGCTGCACCTGACCACACCAGCATCGCCGGTGTGGCACTTGCCTACCTCACTGCGAAGCTGGCCGGTTCCGCACAGGTCACCCCGGCGGGTCTGGGCACGGTAGAAGCAGCGATCGTCGCCACGCTTGTGGCCACCGGCATGACTGCCGTGGACGCCACGGGCGCTGCCATCATCTACCGTCTGATTTCCTTTGCTTTGATCACCGTAATTGGCTGGGTAATCTACTTTATGCACTATGCCCGCAAGGGAATTACCTATGCGGCGCTGAATCGAAAGGAAGCCTAATGCGCACCGCCCCTGCCATCGACGTCCTCTGCCTTGCCATCTTCGCCGTGCTGGCACGCCTCGCCCACGGCGGATTGAACCTCGCTAGCTGGTGGGATGCCTTCTGGCCATGGACTGTGGGCGCCCTCGTCGGCTGGCTTATCGTCTTAGGCCTGAAGGTCACCGGCAAGTGGAAGGAAGGCGCTGTTATCTGGGCCTCGGCGATTATCGGCGGCATGATCCTCTGGATGATCGTCAATGGTCGCCTGCCGCACTACAGCTTCCTCATCGTCGCCGCCAGCATGTCTGCCCTGCTGCTGTTCGGCTGGCGCCTCTTCGACCGCCGCCCACGCGCCGCAGTCGCCTAACCCCCGCAGCCCCCCGACCCCGCGTCATCACTTCCGATGGCCGGGGTCTTCTCAGATGCACGGTCGTTTTCACGCACGTTTTAGCGAAAACTTTGAGTGGGAGAGCAACTTTGCGCAAATATAGGACATCACTTATCTCGGTTCCGGCTGGATAGTGCCCAGTGTCGCTTGTTCATGTAGATGCTGGGGCGTGATGAACTCGTGCACGGACTTTACAGCCCAGTTAGATCAAGCTGAATTCCAGCCTCATCAGCACTCGGTGGCAGGGTGTTGTTCACAATCGACAAGGTTCCATCCGCGTTCAAAGAAAAAGTAGCGGCGCCTGGAACAGTTTGCGCTGCCACACGAGGCCCTTCAAGGACCGCATAGGAAACTTCAACCACATCACGACTGACGGGAGTCACCGCTGTAACTTCTTCCTGCATCAAAGGAGCTGGCTCAACTATTGGCTGACCATTGTGGAAAAACACCACCCCTTGGCGCTGCGATCCACCAGTTCCAACACCGCCTGCAATAACTGACCAGCTCAATTCAGCACATGGATCGAAGTTGTCGTCGATCACACTAAAAGCTAGCTGCTGCTCCTCGTTCCCTACTATCGGCAACGACGAAGCTTCAGACAATGGATTAGAAACAGTGTCATCACATCCCTCTTGTGCAACAGGTTCCCTGGAAGACATTGTTTCACTAGGAGATTCACTCGATGTGGGCGAAGGGGAAACTGAACCTTCCGGAGCACGTGTAGACGAGCTCTCAGAATTAGTTGTCATCGAAGAATCTTCATCGGGTTGGGATTCTGCACATGCGCTCAAAGCAACGCAAGAGACAACCGCTGCCGCTGCTATCTTTATGCCTCTCATATTCGCCCTCAATCCTTTCGTGCCACGCAATGCTTCTACCTCCTTATACCCCTTCCACCCCATGAGGAAAATCATGAACCTCCGCACCAAGAAATTCCATGGTTCGTTCAAAAGCGAGTTCATACGGCTTCTGTTAATTCATGCTCTTTAGCCTATTGCAGGCCTGTAAGCAGCCTTTCCTGAGTAGTAAGCACACAAAAAGCCCGCTTCATGCATTGGTGGGGAATGCAGAAAGCGGGCGGGATGTTGCTGGATTAGAACGGCAGCTGTACGACTGCGTAGTTGAGCAGCATGACGATGCCGTTGATCAGGTCGCCTGCAAGATCGAAGGCGCTAGACAGCAGGAACATAGTTTCTCCTTGAAAGTCGTGGGAGGCTGCGCGCAGCCCGGTATTGCTTGGATTATCGCAGAATTAGGGCTGCGGTGTTACACAGCTTCTTACATTGGGGCGATGGTGTGCTTCTTCGGCAGGTCGTGAGTGTCCTTGCCTTCAAGCTGACGCAGGGCCTGACGCAGGGCGAGGCGGGATTCAGAAGGCTGAATCATCGCGTCCAGGTAGCCACGCTCGGCAGCGACATAAGGAGCGGTCATGGTCTCGTCGTAGAAGTCCATGAACATCTTCTTCGTCATCGCGCGCTGCTCCGGGGTCTCGGCGGCTTCGAGCTGCTTGCCGGCAATCATGACGACAGCTGCGGCAGAGCCCATCACGGCGATCTGCGCGGTTGGCCAGGCCAGGTTGATGTCACCGGTGAGGTTCTTCGACCCCATGACGGCATACGCACCGCCATAGGCCTTGCGCACGATGAGCGAAACCTTCGGCACGGTGGCCTCCACGACAGCGAAAGCGAACTTCGCACCGCGGTGAATCAGGCCAGCCTTTTCCTGTTCCACACCTGGCATGTAACCCGGGGTATCCACGACGAAGACCAATGGGATGTTGTAAGCATCGCAGATGCGGACGAAACGCGCGCCCTTGTCAGCAGCATCGGCATCGATGCAGCCGGCCTGGTGCAGCGGGTTATTAGCCACAAAACCCACGGCCTTGCCATCAATGCGACCAAAGGCGGTGATCATGTTCGGCGCGTAGTTTTCCTGGATTTCGATGATGTCTTCGTCATCGCCCAGCTGCGTGAGCAGGTCAAACATGTCGTAGCCAGCGTTGGTGTCGTCTGGCATGAACGAGTTGAGTTCTTCGTCGTCCAGCTCGTCATCGGCAGGCGCAGCAAACTCTGGTGCCGGGTCGAAGCAGGTCAACGGCAGGTGATCCAGCAGGTCGCGGACCATGTCGAAAGCCTCGTCCTCAGAGCCGACTACGACAGAAACGTTGCCGTTGAGCTCCTGCTGGCGGGCACCACCCAGTTCAGCGGAGGTGACGTCCTCGCCGGTGACCTCACGAATGACGTTGGGGCCGGTGACGTACATTTCGGCTTCTTTGTCCACAGCAATGACGAAGTCCGTAGTGACCGGGGCATACACGGCGCCACCAGCGGACTTACCCATCATGACAGAAATCTGCGGGCTACGGCCCGACAGCGGCAACTGACGACGGGCAATCTCCGAGTACATCGCCAGGGAGGTCACCGCGTCCTGAATGCGGGCGCCACCGGAGTCCTGAATACCGATAACCGGGCAGCCAATCTTGATGGCCATGTCCATGATTTCGGTGACCTTCTTACCAAAGGTCACACCGACCGAACCGCCATAGACGGTCTTATCGTGGGCGTAGATACACACTGGGCGGCCAGAGATACGGCCGTAACCAGTCACGACACCGTCGGAGTAGATGGCATCCGGGTCTCCTGGGGTCTTGCCCAGGGCGCCGGTTTCAACAAACGAACCTTCATCCAGCAGTGCATTGATGCGCTGGCGCGGGGTGGAGCGTCCTGCTTCATCTCGGCGCGCACGCGAGCGTTCACTGCCTGGGTCCTGCGCCTTGGACAGGCGCTCGCGCAGGTCAGCTAGCTTATCAGCGGTGGTTGCTGTGGCCGCCACGTATCTTCTCCTCGATCCATTGCTCAATGTGCTTGCCGACGATACCGATTGCCGGCTCATCTGGCACTGCCAGGTGGTCACCCGGCAGCTGCACAATCTCTAGGTCTTCTACGATAACGCCCCAGCCGCCATCCGGGTCGATCTCGGCATAGCGCGGCTCCAGCTCGATGGCACCGTCATGCATGCGCTCCGAGCGGAACAACAGCACCGGTACGTGCACGTCGGCCCAGCGCCGCATATCCAGGCTGCTGAGAATCTGGTTGTCGATAAAGGAAGCGCGCTGGTGCTCCAGCACACCTGCGGACAGGCCGTGCTCGGAAGCATCGGTGGTGGCCAGGAATTCGCCCAGCATCTGCATCAGCGCATCTTCACCTGCAGATTCCAGCAGGTCGAACGGTACCGGGATGTCCAGGCCATAGGTCTTCTTCGCGAAGTCCGCGTAGCGCTGCCAGCGTGCCTTGGTCTCTTCCATGGTGTCCGGTGCCGGGTTGGAAGGCTGGGTGGTATCCAGCAAGGCGATGAAGGCGACCTCGGGGGCATCGTCACGCTGCTGAAGCTGGTAGGCCACCTCGTAGGCAGCCGCACCACCGAAGGACCAGCCACCCAGGACGACCTTGCGGCCGCGGGCATACTTCACGATGTCCTCAACGTATTCCTTGGCACGTTCTTCCAGCGTGCCCTCGATGCGCTCGACACCGTAAACAGCAACATCGTCTGGCAAACGACGCATCAGCGGCTGGTAGACCACCGTGGTGCCACCGGCCGGGTGGAACATGAAGACCGCCGGGCCTTCGCCCTCGCGCAGCACGCGGATGTTGCCCTCGACCTCAGTCTCCAGGCCTTCGCGCACGAGATCACTCAGCGGCTCCAGAGTCTCAGCTTCCTGCACCTGCGCAGTACTGACCTCAATGCCAGCGCGCTTACTCAGATGAGCAGCAATCTTCTCAGCAGTCTCTACATCGATGTCTGGCAGCTCACTGGTCACACCAGGGGCAGCTTTACCGGTGAACTTAGCCCAGGTACCAAACGCGAGACGCTCAGAGGCGTCACGCGGTGCGACACCAACGCCCTTCTGTGAGGAACCCTTGTCCTTCTCGGTGGTTTCCTTCTCCTTGTCTTCGGAAGGCGCTTGTGCGACTTCCCCGGGCGCTGGGGTCGAGGTTGGGGTCTCGTGGACGGCTGTTTCGACCATGGTGATGACATCGGCAAGCGATGCGTCGCGCAGGGCTTGGACTTGCAGTGGTGGGATCTGGAAGTCGTTTTCGACGCGGTTCTTGATGCGCATGCCCATCAGGGAGTCCAGGCCCAGGTCGATGAGCGGTAGCTCGCGTGGGAGGTCGGAGACGTCGTAGCCCATCGACTCGGAGACGATAAGGGCGAGGCGTTCTTCGACGGTTTCCTGGCTGGGGTCCCAGCGCATGGCGGTCACGCCGTTTTCTTCGGCTGGTGCGTCGACCTCAGTTGGGGTGGACGGCACGTCGGCGACACCTGGGATGGGTGCGTTGCCCAGGTCGAGTGCGGAGGCAAAGCCTTCGGCAATGAGCTGGGTATGGTTGCCCTCGACCAGGTATACCGCTACGGAAAGGCCACCTAAGTTCTTGGTCACCGTGGTGGTGACTTCGCCCTGCGGTGGCAGGTCGGCGTGCTCTTCAACGGCAGCCAGGTGGGTTTCCGGGTTGACGGCCTGGACGGCGGATTCCAGCAGTGCGAGAGCAGACGGTGCCTGGTCCGCATTGGTGGAGAAGGCGGTCTTGCCTTCCGGCAGGTTTACGCGGGCACCCGGCAGGCCGGAAACACCCGAGGACGGACGAGCGTTGGTCCAGAAACGCTGGCGCTTGAACTGGGTGTGCGGGGCCTTGGCGAGTGCACCGGAACCAAACACGGCGGTGTAGTCGACCGGGGCACCGGCGACATACAGCTTGGCCAGCAGGTCCAGCAGGGACTCGCTTGGATCGACCTTGCGCTTCAGGGTGTAGAGCAGCTGCGCATCTGCCTTGCCAGCGGCAAAGGCAGTAGACATCAGGCCCATGAGGGCGACTGGGTTCGGCGAGATTTCGACCAGCTGGGTATGGCCCGCGGCGAAAGCCTGCTCGGTAGCGGTCTGCAGGTGGACTGGCTGGCGGGTCATGCGGATCCAGTAATCCTCGTCGTGGACGACGGCACCGGCACGGTAAACCTCACCGCGGTCGACGGAGCTATACAGCGTGGTGTGCAGCGGGTGTGCCTCAATACCAGCGATATCGGAGTAGAGCTCACCCAGCAGCGGGTCGACAGCAGAGGTATGACCAGCGCCCTTCACGTTCAGTGCGCGGGCGAACTTGCCTTCTTCCTCCAGCTTTTCGACCAGGGCGAGAACTTCCTCACGCGGGCCACCCACGGTGGTCATGCCCGGGCCGGTGTAGACAGCAGGCTCGATATTGCCGTCGAGATCAGCAATCTGCTGGGCATCAAGTTCGACGACGGCCATGGCGCCCTGGGAGGCATCGTCAAGCGATGCTTCACCCTCACCCATGAGGCGGGCGCGGTGGCAGGCAATGAGCAAGGTGTCCTCAGCGGTCAGGCCACCGGCAGCATAGGCCGCGGCGAGCTCACCCATGGACATGCCGATAACGCCTGCTGGGCGCACACCGAACTCAGCCAGCAGGTCGGTCAACGCAATCTGGATAGCGGTGATGGCAACCTGTGCGGTTTCGGTGTTGTAGGTCTGGGAATCGTCGTTGACGATGTCCAGGATGGACCAGCCGGCCTCAAAATCGACGAACTCGTCAAGCTCCTGCAGGCGCTGTGCAAACAGCGGGGAGATAGCCAGGATGTCCTTGGCCATCTTGCGGTGCTGGGAACCAAAGCCGGAGTAGACAAAGACCGGGCCCGGCGCGGACGGGGAATCCGCCGCGGCAATGCCGACAGAGACCTTGTTCTCGGCCACCTGACGCAAACGCTTAACGATGTCCGCAGTGTTCTCACCCGTAACCACCGCGCGGGAACGGCCGTGGTTGCGGCGAGCAAGGGTGCGTGCCAGCGCGAAGAGATCCGGGGATTCGTTCTCGATGTAATCCGCCAGGGTGGCAGCAGCGCTCGCACGGCGCGACGGCAGCAGACCGGAAACTGGCAGGGACACCGGTGCGCCTTCGTCGGTGCTGACCTGGGCGTCACGCTGGGTGGATTCGCCGCGGTAATCGGTGAGCACGACGTGGGCGTTGGTGCCGCCGAAGCCGAAGCCAGAGACACCAGCGACCTTGCGGCCAGAATATTCCGGCCACTCGCGTGGGTCCTCGACGACCTCGAGCTTTTCGGCGTCGAAGTCGACGTAGCGGTTTGGCTCGCTGAAGTTAATGGACGGCGGTAGCACGTCGTGGCGCATGGCTTCGATGACCTTGATAAGCCCCACGACACCTGCGGCGGATTCAGAGTGGCCGATGTTGGACTTGGCCGACCCCAGCAGGGTTGGCTCGGCGTCGCTACGGCCTTGTCCGAGCACGCGGCCGAGGGCATTGGCCTCGATCGGGTCACCAAGAATGGTGCCGGTGCCGTGAGCTTCAATGTAGTCCACGGAGGATGGGCTAACACCGGCATCGGCGTAGGCGCGCTGCAGAACAGCGACCTGTGCCTCCGGGTTCGGGGCGGTCAGGCCGTTGGAGTGGCCATCAGAGTTGGTGGCTGAGCCCTTGATGACAGCGAGGATGTTGTCGCCGTCGCGCTCTGCATCGGGCAGGCGCTTCAGGATAAGGACACCGGCGGCATCGGAACGCACGATGCCATCGGCGTCATCGGAGAAAGCATGGATAGCGCTGGTCGGCGAGATCACGCCGAGCTCGCTAAAGGCCAGCGAGGCGTGCGGGGCGGCCAGGATGTTGACGCCGCCAGCCAGGGCGACATCGGCGCCACCGCTGCGCAGGTCTTGTAATGCGTGATGGACTGCTACCAGCGACGAGGAGCAGGCGGTATCAACGTTGACGGAAGGACCGCGCAGGTCGAGTGCATAAGACAGGCGGTTGGCCACGATGGACGAGGCAGTACCGGTCAGGGCATAAGGGTGCATCTCAACCGGGTCGGCGCTAACCAGCATGCCGTAGTCATTGTTGGTCGAGCCCATGTAGACACCAGTGGCGGTGCCGCGCAGCTCGTTAGCGGGCAGGCCGGCATCCTCCAGTGCCTCCCAAGCCAGCTCGAGCAAAATGCGCTGCTGCGGGTCCATGTTGGCAGCTTCCAGCGGCGACAGGCCAAAGAATTCGGCATCAAAGCTGGCGATGTCCTCTATATAACCGCCATCGGTGTTCTGCTGAGCGATCTTCTCGCTCATGGTGGGATCGCTGGCGTACTCGGACCAGCGGCCCATCGGCAGCGGGCCCGTACCGGAACGACCTTCCACCAGCATGTCCCAGAACTCATCGGCGTTTGCGGCACCTGGGAAACGACCAGCCAGGCCAATCACAGCGATATCCGGACGCGGTCCCGCAGGTGAGGTGGGTACCTCAGCATCTGCTTCAGGTGCAGTGTTGTGCTGGGCTGCACCGTTGATGAGGCGATCAGTCAGCAGTGCAATAGTTGGGTACTCGTAGGCGACAGTCGCCTCGAGCTTGACGCCGAGCAGGTCTTCCAGTTCACCTGAAAGTACAACGGCGTCACGGGAAGACAAGCCGTAGTTTTCCAGCGGAGTCGTTTCAGTGATCTCCGCAGACGACAGGCCAGTGGTCTGGGCTACCCAGTTCTTAAGCCAATCGCGTAGCTGCTCAGTGGTCATAAAGTAAGGATTCCTTTGTTGGAGGATTATTTCTTCACAGGTGGAAGCGGCGCACCGTCCTTAGGTCTAAAGGCCTAGGCACAGTAACGCGTGAACGAAACTTTTATCGTTTTATTGTGGCACTCTGTTAACACTGTTGCATAACCGACATGCCTCTGGGATCGCCAATGCCCCGGCGCGCTGGCCGGGGCAAAGATAGATCTTTAGTTGGCCAGGTAACGTTTCTTGGCCAAACGGCGAGCAATCTTCGCAGAAGAAGTACGCACAATTTCGTGCGGTGCCTTCCACACAATTTCAGACGGGGTAATGCCGTGGTGCTTGGAGACTGCCGCGCGAATAGCTTCGGTGGCAGCGGCATCGCCATCTTCGCTGGTATTATCGGCGCGCTCAACCAGCAGGACAAGATCCTCGGTACGGTCGCCTTCCACGGAGAACGCCGCGATGGAGTCCGGGCGGACGTGATCGGAGGCGGCCTGCACGGTGCCCTCGATGTCCTGCGGGTAGTGGTTGCGGCCGGCAATCACAATCAGATCCTTGAGGCGGCCAGTGATGTAAAGCTGGTTGTCGATGATGGTCGCCAGGTCACCGGTAGCCATCCAGTAGTCATCTTCCGGGGCCTTCGGCACGCGGGTATTCTCCAGGCGCTCACCCAAAGTGTTGCGGAAGGTGGCCTGAGTTTCTTCTGGACGGTCCAGGTAACCAGAAGCCATGTTGGCACCGTGCACCCAGATTTCACCGATGCGGCCGTCTTCTACCTCAGCGCGGGTCTCTGGGTCGACGATGGTCAGCTGCTGTGCAAGCACGGTCTGACCGTTGGACGCGAAAGCAACGCTGCTATCGGACTTCTCCACGATGGTGGCCTTGCCCTCTGCCAGGTCCTCGCGGTCGAAGTGCTTGATGAGCGGACGCTCTTCGGTCTGCGGGGTGGAGACAATAAGCGATGCCTCCGCCAGGCCATAAGACGGGCGCAGTGCAGACGGGTTCAAGCCGTACTCGGTGAAGGTATCCAAGAAAGCATTCACAGCGGTCTCGGTGACCGGCTCGGAACCAATGATAAGCCCCTCGACGTTGGAGAGGTCGAGTTCTTCGCCTTCTGCCGGGCGGCCGTAGCGGGCAGCCAGCTCGAGTGCGAAGTTCGGGACCACGCCGTAAGTGCCGGCGAGTTTCTCATCGCCGTCGCGGCGCTTAATCTGGTCGATCCAGCGCTTCGGGTGCTGGACGAAGTCGCGCGGAGTCATCAGTTCCAGGTCAATGCCCAGTAGGGTCACGAAAGCCACCAGGATGATACCCATGTCGTGGTGCATCGGCAGCCAGGAGACCACGCGCGGTGGGGTCTTGATCTGTACACCAACGAAAATCTGCAACACGTTGGTGAGCATTGAGCGGTTGGTCAGTGCCACGCCTGCCGGGGTGCGGGTGGAACCAGAGGTGTACTGCAGGAAGGCCGGCCAATCCAGCGGTGGCTGGGTGGCGTTGCGTGCCAGGGCCTGGCCTTCTGGGGTCTCCAATGGGTTGACCCAGGACTCGGCGAGGCTGTCCGGCAGGGCGTCGACAGACAGGATGCGCGGACGCTCGCGGGCCGGCAGGTCCTTGAAATAGGAGCGCACTGCACCAGCAGAAATCTTGTTGGTCAGCACGACAGGTGGGTTGGCATCGCCAAAGACGGCGCGCAGGTGTTCGCTGTGGCCCGGCTCGTTCGGATCATAGAGCGGAATCGGGGTCATGCCTGCGTACAGGGCACCGACGAAGCCGAAGATGTATTCCGGGGAGTTACCTGCGAGAATAGCCACGCGGTCGCCGACCTTGGCCACCTGCTGCAGTCGAGCAGCGACGACCTTGATGCGGGTATTGACTTCTTTGCGGGTCAGATCACGCGGGACACCGTTGCGGTCCTCGCTGTAGACCCATTGGCGCAGCACCGGTCGATCCGGAATGCCGGCCTGCTGCTCCAGCTGGTAGAAGTGCTCTCCCAATCCTGCGAGCGTCAGGTGCGGCGGCAACGTGACGTTGCCTTCCTTGTCAATAAAATTACCGATCAGCGCTGCCAGATCCATCGAAGCTCCTTAACTTTAGTTAACTTTTGTTACTCAAAATATCAAAAGGAGTGTGGCATTCGTTACGCCTCACCCAAATTTCTTATGCTCTGTGACGCTTTAGGCCGCAGCCGCATCAATCGTCTGCTTGGCCCAGTCTATAACCCACAAGTTTGTAGTGGTGCCATCAAAGACAGAATCGTTATACGCATACATCGCGTGCACACCGTTGGCCTCGATAAGATCCATGGCACGCTCTAGGCCATTAACGATGCCGCGCGGGGCATCACAGATGGCATCGTTTGGCGCACAGATTTCGTAGGTACGGTCGGCCAATTCACCGAATCCAAACTCGCGCTCACCGCGCATGGAGGCACCCGGTACGACTGCTTGGATCAGCCCCTCGACAGGCTGCAAAGCAATTTCTGCACCAATGCCGTCGACCTCGGCACCAGGGTTGATACCCACGCCTGGCTGACGACGACCGTCGGCAATGATGGCTACGCCGGCAACGGCATCGGCAGGCACGACGCCCTGACCGCCGCCAATGCGGTCAGCAACGTCACCGACGATGACCGCACCCTGGGAAAAGCCCGACAGAATGAACTTAGTCATCGGGCAGTTGTCATGCATGTAGCTCAACTCCTCCTCCAGGCGGGCAGTGCCCTCCTCGCGGGAGTCGTCGTAGCTCATCTCATGTTGGGCGTTGAGGTTTTTAAACTGCGCCGTGTACGGCAGGGTCCACACCTTGAGCTGATCTTCCGGGTAAGCCTCGCGCAGCGGGTTCGTAATAGACAGCATGAACGAGCGCGGGTTGGCTTGGGGATTTTCCGGATCATCATCCTTGGCGGACTCCCACGTACCAGGCGCGGAGATAAACTCCACCGCCGGGCACCATTCCGGTTGCGCTGGTCCAATGGGGCCGGGTTCGTCAGTCGGTTGCTCCGCCTGATCGGAGGTGCGCTGGTTGTTTAAAAACTCCACTGCACCTGCGCCAATAACGCCGATGAGGACCACAACAGCCAGAATGGTGAGAAATTTACGCATGAATATGTTTTACCTTGTGCGACAGCCAATTGACTGCGTGCGAACTAGCAATACGCTGTGCGTGCTTGGTCCTCGAGAAGTCCAGTGAGCTCCTCGAAAGGCATGTCCGTGCGGCCCTGCTCAATGAGCTGGCCAGCTACTGCCTGCACGGTGACATTGGACTCACTTTCGCACGAACCTTGTGCAGCGCTGATGACCTGATCTTCGACACCGTCGGTATCGAGTCCGGCATCAGACAACGCGCCTAAGAACTTTGCATCCGGAGTATCGGTTTCTTCCTCCGGCTCCGGGATAGCGGAGACCTCACGGGCCCCACGGTCCTGTGCGGCCTGCTCGGAGCCGCCTTCCGACGACTCAGAATCGGCTTCCGAGGAGGTCGACTCACTCGAGGATTCTTCCGTTGACGCTTCTGCTGATTCACGTTCCAGCGGTGCGACTGAGGTCGGTTCCTCGTTATCAACCGTTGCGGAACCGCACGCAGCCAACACCGTGGCAGCACCAGCTGCCAAGGCGCTGAGAATTACGCGGCGCATATTACCTTTCCTCTACTCGAATACGACCCATGACCTCGCTGATGCGGCCATTCTCGAATTCCTGAGTCAGACCACCAGCAGCGATTTCGGAGAAGTCCTTCGTCGGGAAGCCCAGCTTGCCAGACTCCCAACCACGCTTGCCCCACTCGTTGTAGATGTTGCCCTTCATCACGTAGTGCGCACCGGTACGAGCCGACCAGTAGATGTAACCGTGCTCAAATTCCTGCATGCGGCCATTACGTGGGACCGGACGCTCCTCAGCGACCGGGAAGCCCAGCGCGGACTTCGCACCGTCGAGCTCCTTGTACTTAGCGCCAATAGCGCCGTACACGGTGTAGTTGTTGTTGTCCGGGTTGCGGGTAATCACACCACCCTGGAAGAACTGCTGCAGGCCGCGGCCCACGCTCTGCAGACTGGAAGTCGGGTACTTGAAGGTGCCCTGCTCCCATTTAGTTGCGCCCCACTTGCTCATAATGTCACGGGGGACCTCCCATGCACCGGTCTGCGGCGACCAGTAGATAGAGCCATTCTCGAAGTGGACGAAACGACCCTTCCCATCCGGGGTGGTCAGCTCAGAGGTCTTCGGGAAACCCAGCCAGGAGCTCGGGCCACCGATTTCGGAGTAACGAGCGCCAATGCGGCCCCACAGGGCGTGCGCGCCGGTATCCGGGGACCAGTACACAGCGCCGCCACGGAAGTCCTGTGCCTTACCATCTTCGGCGTCATACTCATTGTTCAGGCAGGTACCCAGGTCCTTGTACTTCGCTGCCTCAGCCTTGATAGCACCGATCGGGGTGCATTCTGCACCGCGGTCTTCCTTCGCAATGTCAAGGGAGTCAGCGATGTCAGACCAGGCCTGGTTCATTTCGAACTGCCAGTACTCCCAGGAGTGCACGCCGGAAGGACGGAACTTAGCAATCGGCTTCACGCCTGCACGGTCAGCGTACTTCAGGAAGGTCTGGGTGGACATACGGGAGATGACCTCCAGGCCCATGCCGGCCAGGTTAGCCGGACCCTTAGCCACGGACTCGGGGTCGCCGAAGTCATCCTTACCGGAACCAGAGGAGACGTAGACCGTCATGTCCTTGAGGTTCTCAATACCCAGCTTCGGGTCGTGGTCGATCCAATTCTGGGAACCAATCGGGCCCCACATGTTGGTCGAGCGGTATCCACCGGCATCCAGCTGTGCAGCCTGGATGGCCTGCGGCATGCCCTGAGTGGTGGTGTCCAAGTAACCGGAGAAGGAACCCACGAAGTCAAACAGTTGCGGGTTGCGCTCAGCCAGGTTGATAGCAGCGGTACCGCCCATGGAAATACCAGTCAGTGCACGCTTCTGATTGGAGCGGAACTGCTTGTCCAAAATCGGGATGAGCTCCTTGGTCAGGAAGGTCTCCCACTTGTAGTGCTTGCCCTGGTCTGGCTTTTCCCAGTCAGCGTAGAAGGAAGACTCGCCGCCGACCGGCATAATCAGGTTGACGTTACGGTCAGCGTACTGGTCCTCGATGTTGGTCTCGATGGTCCAGCCGGACTCGTCGTCACGTGCGCGCAGGCCATCCAGTGCCCAGACCTCCGGGAAGGTCTTGTCCGGGTTGGCGTACCAGTCACGGGCCAGCTGAATCTGGACCTTCATGTCCTCGTTCGGCATCGCTGCGGACTGGATATAGACCATCAGGTTGCGATTGGTCAGGTATTCCACACGCTTGATGTCGACGCCCTCGGGCAAGCCTTCAACGTCCGGGTACTCAGTGTTAATCGGAGTACGCTTCGGCGGATCCTGCGGTGCGATTGCATCCGACAGGCTCGAGTTGGAGCTCAAATCACCTAGGGACGACTGTGCGGCCGCGCTCGGCAGCAAGGCCAAGCCCACGGCAACGGCGGTTGGAAGTGCGGCAACGGTCAGGCCCTTACGAGCCCGCTGGGAACGTAGAGACGCATTTTTAGGCATGGATGAGTCCTTGTAGGTATGTCGAGGAGGCATCTCACGTTCCGAAGGTTCCCCTCCTCCGGACACCAGGATGCGGTGGCTGTCTATTGTGCGCTCAAGTTTAAGTTCAACTTGAGGGTTTGGACAGGCGACACGCCTAAGCTCACATACTTTGCCCTAGCTACATTCCTGCAACCACGCCGCATGCACTCTCTCATCACCGTTTTCTTCCGGATGAAAGCTCAGCGCCCACACATTGTCTTGCCTCACACCGACGGTGAACGTGTCCTCACCGTCCACATCACCGAGACCGCCACCAGCAACCCGTGCGATCACGTCGACACCCTCACCAACTCGCGTGACTATAGGCGCCCGGATAAACGACGCCTCCACGGTAAAAGGAACTTCCACCGCGGCAGAAACGTCACCTGGGAGGTCAATAGGAACGGTTCGTTCTGTGGAAAAGCGCTGGTTGCCAAAGGCATTACGACGCACCGTCGCATCCAGAATGCCGAGGGTCTGTTGCCCCGGCGCGGGATTCTCTATTTCCTTAGCGGAATAGATGAGACCTGCGCAGGTAGCCAGGACCGGCAGC
The DNA here is from genome assembly GCF_000980815.1 of Corynebacterium camporealensis. Taxonomy (NCBI): domain Bacteria; kingdom Bacillati; phylum Actinomycetota; class Actinomycetes; order Mycobacteriales; family Corynebacteriaceae; genus Corynebacterium; species Corynebacterium camporealensis. The sequence continues at coordinate 2,263,447 of NZ_CP011311.1, forward strand.
CCTTTTCTCTCTGGCCTTTCGGTCCTTGTCTGGCTTCTCTCCCCTTTGTCTTTCTCACTCTGCACTGGGAGGATAGCCCGGTACAGCGGTTCGGCTAAGCCAAGAGTGCGGGCAAGCTTGTCGATGGTGCTTGATTCCCCGCCCGGCAGCACAATCCCGTCGAGGCCCTCTAAGTCACCGGGTAAGCGCACCCGGCGCACGGTGGCGCCGAGAGATTCGAGGATGGTGGCGTGTTCTTCCACGCCACCTTGCAGGGAGAGGATGCCAATCAGTGGTGAACCCACCACTACCAGCCACGCTCAGCAAGACGATGCGGAGCAGGCACATCAGCGACATTGATACCCACCATGGCCTCGCCCAGGCCACGGCTGATGCGGGCCAGTTCAGCTGGCTGGTCGTAGAGGGTGGCGGCCTGCACAATGGCGGCGGCACGCTTGGCTGGTTCCCCGGATTTGAAAATGCCGGAGCCCACAAAGACACCTTCGGCGCCCATCTGACGGACCAAGGCGGCATCGGCAGGCGTTGCCACACCACCGGCAACGAACAGGACCACTGGCAGCTTGCCGGTCTCAGCGACTTCCGCCACCAAGTCATAAGGTGCCTGCAGTTCCTTCGCTGCGACGTAGAGCTCATCTTTGTCGAGGTTTCGCAAACGCGCGATCTCGCTGCGAATGGTGCGCAGGTGCTTGACGGCTTCCGAGACATCGCCGGTACCGGCTTCGCCCTTGGAACGAATCATGGCGGCACCCTCAGTAATGCGGCGCAGGGCCTCGCCTAAGTTGGTCGCACCACAGACGAAAGGAACCTCAAAGTCCCACTTGTTGATGTGGTTGACGTAGTCGGCCGGGGAGAGCACCTCCGACTCGTCGATAAAGTCGACGCCGAGTTCGGCCAAGATCTGTGCTTCGACGAAGTGGCCGATGCGGGACTTCGCCATCACCGGAATGGACACCGCATCCACGATGCCTTCGATGAGGTCCGGGTCGGACATGCGGGCCACACCACCTTGGGCGCGGATATCGGCAGGCACCCTTTCCAGTGCCATGACGGCAGCCGCACCGGCATCTTCTGCAATGCGGGCTTGTTCGGGAGTAACGACGTCCATGATGACGCCGCCTTTGAGCATGTCTGCGAGTCCGCGCTTCACGCGGGTGGTTCCAATCTTGTTGTCAGTCATGCGAGATATCTTGAACCGACAAATGGACCAAGACAAGAGCCATTTCTACGCGATACGATTAGACCACTTATGATGAGCGCATGCCCCTTCGCCTTGAACCAGACGTTTCCCGTGCCTTACCCATCCAGATTGCTGAGGCAATACGCGGCCAAGTCACGAAGGGAATTCTGCTGCCCGGTGAACGCGTTCTGTCCACCCGTGCACTCGCCACGCAACTAGGTGTTTCCCGAGGTAGCGTCGTTACCGCCTACGACCAACTCACTGCCGAGGGCTACCTCACTGCCGCGGTCGGGTCGGGCACGGTCATCAACCCGCAACTGCCGCATGCACAGGCCCCGGAAACCCCCGGCCCGCTTGCGAACAAGCGTGCATCGACAGGACTCACACTGACTCCGGGGCTGCCCGACACCGCTGGCATTCTTACCCCCGAATGGCGGGCCGCATGGCGGGAGGCAGCCAATCATCCGCTGTCTGATACCACCGAACTTCCCCGCGAGATCGCCCATCATCTGCGACACATGCGCGGGCTGAAAGTCGACCCGCGGCGCATTGTGGTCACCGCCGGCGCCCGCGATGGACTTACGCTCCTTCTCCGCGCCATTGGCGGGCACCTGCGCATTGGCGTGGAATCACCCGGATACCCGAGCCTACGACGCATCCCAGCCGCCTTGGGCCACGACCTTATCGAAGTCCCGACTGACCACGACGGTGTCACGGTCCCTGGTGTACTCGACGCGCTCATCGTCACGCCCAGCCATCAGTACCCTTACGGCACCTCCCTGCCAGCTGCACGCCGGGCCGCACTCGTTGAGTGGGCACGCGATCACGATGCCCTCATCATTGAAGACGACTTCGACTCTGAACTGCGCTATGTTGGCCAGCCTCTGCCCGCCCTGACAGCCCTCGGACCCGAACACACTGTCTTGCTCGGCACGTTCTCGTCAGTGATTTCGCCGTCGATTGCCTGTGGCTACGTTGTTTTACCCGAACGACTCCTGGAACCAGTGGCGGATATCCGTCGCATCTTTGGCCAACCCGTCGGTGCCATCCCCCAAGCAGCTTTGGCGCACTACATGGCCAGCGGTGCTTTGCGACGCCACACCGGCCGCATGCGCAGAGCCTACAAGCGCCGCCGTGATGTGGTGCAGGACATACTTTCCGATGTCCCTGGCGCCACCCTGCTTCCCATCATCGGTGGCCTGCACGCGGTGTTGCTCTGTGACGAAGCTGTTGTGGAACGCGCTGCCGACAATGGGCTAAGCCTGAAACCCCTCCGTGACTACTGGGGTGGTGCTGCCGCAGAAGAAGGCATCGTCTTGGGCTTTGGCCACTTAAGCGATGAAGAACTGCGCAAGGCGCTCGAAATTCTCCGGTCAGCGCTAGAGCAGCCCTCGCACGACTAATGCCGCCCTCCCTAAGGGAGAGCGGCAGAAGTGTTGTTACGTAAGCGTTGTTACGTCGAAGCTATTACCAGGCGTTCATCACGTTGAGAACCTGTGGCTTGGAGCGCTCCAGCTGGTAGCCGAACTGCTTCCAGTTGTGCAGGCCCTGGCCCGGGTAGTTGGTGGTGACGTTGACGCCCTGTACGCGGGCACCGACCTCGAATGCGCGGGTGGTGACGTTGGCGAAGCCCTCCAGCACGGCACCAGATGCGCGGTGCTGCGGCAGGTAGCTTGCATCGCCCGGACCCGGGATACCGGATGCTGCAGAGATGTAAACGTCAGTGTTGCGCAGGTTCTGGATCTGCATGAACGGATCGTTTTCGAAACGCTGCGGGCTGATCATGGTGCCGTACATAGCGTTGATGTTGTATCCGCCAGCATCCAGCAGTGCCAGACGCATGAAGGTGTGAGCACCCGGAATGGAGGTGGTCAGGTAGCCGGAGTAGGACAGTGCCTGACGGAACTGGTTCGGGTGCTTGCCAGCCAGAGTGATTGCGGCGGTACCACCCATGGACAGACCAGCAATGGAGTTGTTGTTGCGAGCAACACCGAAGTTGCGCTCCAGGTAGCCTGGCAGCTCGCTGGTCAGGAAGGTCTCCCACTTGTAGTTAACCGGGTTAACCAGGTCGTAGGTCGCCGGACCGCGCCAGTCCTGGTAGAAGGAAGCCTCGCCGCCCACTGGCATCACGAGAGTGATGTTGTGGTGCTCGTAGGTCTTAGCGGCGTTGACGTCCTTGACCCATGCGTTGGTGTCGTTGCGAGCACGCAGACCGTCCAGGAGGTACAGACCAGCGTTGCCGCCGTTCTTAGCCGGCTGAATCTGGACCGGGATGTGGCGGCCCATAGACTCCGACCAGACGTCACAGCGCTGGACGTAGTACATAACCGGATCCCAGGTGCACATGCCGTTGGAATCATGGCGCAGGTAGTCACGCGGGGCAGCCTGTGCCTGCGGGGTGCCTGCGACATATGCCATGCCCATTGCAACTGCGATAGCGGTCAGCACCGCAAGGACGCGGCTCTTCAGCGCAGAAGTCGATGCGTTCATGTCGCTCCATTCACTTGTAGAAAGGTAAGTCTTTTGGTCATATCGCGCGACCAACCAAAACCGTTAACATCACGGTTCCGTAACAACATTGGCTAATAGCCTAGCCTACCTGTCAACAAAACACCGCACGCAAGTCGTTAAAGCTGGGGTTAGCGCAGGTAATCATAGGGATCTGCCAACAATGTAAGGGTGCGCCCCTCAGTCAGGGAAAATTTAATGTTTTCCCAGAAACGCCCGGCTGTGAGCGGATCCCGATAGCTGGCGAACAGCTCCTGGAACTGCGGTTGCTGCAATGCCTCGCGCGCAGCTTCCACCTTGTCATCATCGACCCAGGCCGGAATATCGTCCGGATCGGTACCGGAATCGGCGTACCACCACTCGATTGGCAAGAACTTATCGTGACCAATACGACCGTCCTCCAGGCGCGGCTGACGCGCTGCCATCGGCGTGGCCAGACCAATCGGATCCAGCACGCGCACATTCAGAGGTGCGTTCATCGATGTCATACCGAGGTTCATGAAGTACAGCGTCGGCGGTTCAGTCGTTCCTTCCGCAGGCTTGCTGGTCCACCAGTTGAAGGTCTTCGGCTCCTCGTTTTCGAGGTAACGGGTAGCAAAAGCATCGCCAGCGTCAAGCTTCTCGACGGCCTCCGGGTATCCATTCATGCTCAGTGCAGGGAGGAAGTCCTCAGCAGTCTTCGGGGCATCGCCTTCTTCGCGGAAAGTAATTTCCGTCCAGAAGTCGCGTTCATCGACCACTGCAAGTTCCTGGTCGTAGTCCTGGTCCTCATAAGGAGAAGAAAACAGCACAACGGCCACAGCCCAAACTGCACAGAATGCGGAAGCCACCGCAGTAATCCAGTTGCGCCACGGCAGCACAAAGAAAGGCAGCAGGATGGCGAATAGCGGAAGCAACAGCATGCGACCGTGCATGAAGTCACCGCCGACGCGCAGGACGTAGAGGGTATGCAGCACACCTGCACCGATGAGCAGGTAGGTCACCGTCGGCATGCTGCGCAGCTTCTGCGGTACGACCCACATGCCAGCGGCCACCAATGCAATCAGCGGCAGATACAGCGCGTAAGGCTGCACCAAGTCCACCAGGTAGTTCCAGCCGGAGCCCCAAGCGCTCTCCGATGCCGATTTCGCCACCGCCGTGTGCGGTGTTAGCAGGCCGTAGTAGCCCATACGGAAGATTTGGTAGGCCAGCGGCACCGGCAGAGCGGCACCGAAAATACCGAGCCACTGCCGCCAATTGCGGTGAGCGGCCAGCAGCAGTATGCCGGTCAGCCCGCCATACAAAGCGAGTTCTGGGCGCACCAGCCAGGACAGCCCGGCCCAGAAGGCCAGGATGTAAGGACTCCAATCGGTGCTATAGCGGTTGCTATCGCCCCAGCGCAGCAGCAACAGCCACAGCATCGCCAGGTAGAAGATCGACAGGCCCCACTCCAGACCGGAGGTAAAAAAGTCGCGGGCGGGCGAAATAGCAATGTAGACCAGTGCACCGGCTGGCAGCACAATATGGCCGCGGCCCAGGCGGGTTGCAGTCGCCCAGGTGCCAACAACTAATGCGGCGACAGAAAGCAGAAGGCCTAACCAAATGGCAATGCCTTCGAGCGGAGCGCCCGTAATCACGCGGACGATGTAGATGAGGTACTGCCACAGCGTCGAAGTGTTTGCCTCGACGCGCTCGCCCACATTGAAAACCGGGCCGTTGCCGGCTTCTAAGTTGCGGACAGTACGCAGGACAATGAGGCCATCATCCGACATCCAGCGGCGGGTGAAACCACCCCAAAACGCCAGAACACCGATAACAATGACGCTTCCTAGCGCGACGCGCTGCTGCGTAATCTTGTTATCGGTGTTAAACACGAGACACGAGTCTACAGTTTCGAGGGTCTAACTACAACGCAGGGATGATGTAGACAGCCATAGCGATACACGCCAGCCATGCCAGGGCGAGAATCTGCAGGACACGGTCCTCTAGTGCGATTTCATCCGGTGCGCCACCATGACCGCGGTCGACGTCAGCGGCATAGCGCAGAATCGCAATGGTAAACGGAACCATGGAGACCTGGTACCAAACAGCCGCGGCACCAACAGCAGAGTTGGACAGCTCAAAGCCCCACAGCGAATACGACATCACCACGGCCGTAGCGGCCAGAGTCCAGACGAAACGCAAGTAGGTCGGGGTGTAGCCCTCCAGGGACTTACGAATTTTCGCGCCGGTGCGCTCTGCCAGGAGGATCTCCGAGTAGCGCTTACCGGAAGCCATAAACAGCGAACCAAAGGCTGCCACCAGCAAGAACCACTGGGACAGCTCAATGCCTGCAGCGACACCGCCGGCCATCGTACGCAGCATAAAGCCAGAAGACACCAGTCCGATATCAATCACTGGCAGGTGCTTCCAGCCGAAGCAGTAGCCCAACTGCAGCGCAATGTAGACGGCCATCACGATAGCCAGCGAGACACCGTCGGTAGCCAGGAAGGACAGACCAATCGACGCCACAATGAGCGCCACAGTCATGGCATAGGCCAAGCCCACCGGCAGCACGCCTGCGGCAATCGGGCGGAAGCGCTTGGTCGGGTGCTCCCGGTCGGCCTCAACGTCCTTGGCATCGTTGATCAGGTAGATCGAGGACGCGCCAAGGCAGAAGACGATAAACGCCAGCAGGACGTCGAGAAGCACTCGGCTGTGGAAGAGCGCATCAGCACCCGCAGCTGCCGGAGCAGCCAGCACGAGGACGTTTTTGACCCACTGCTTCGGGCGCAGCGCCTTGACCATGCCATCGGCGAGGTTCTTCGGTGGCTTGCGCTTGCGACCGGTGTCAATACCGGACGTGTGAGGTTCGGAGTGGAAGACGCGTTGGCTACCGTCGTCTGGTCTCAGATCGCTCATGCGTACTTCCTTTCTAGTTGGTAAATCGTTTCTGCAGTCGCCATGCCCAGTGCGGCACCGCACGCGGTATCAGAGGGGTAATGCACCCCGAGAACCATACGCGAGGCCATCATCACCGGCACACCCAACAGCGGTGCGGAGTTGCCCGTCATGCGTGCCACTGCATAGAGGAACGCTGCAGTCGAGGTCGAATGCGAGGACGGGAAGGAAAGCTTAGACGGAGTACCCACGCCAATGCGAACGTAGGAATAATCCGGACGGCGACGACGCACCACGCGCTTTAAAATCACGCTGGCAGCATGCGCGCTGAAGGCAGAAAAGCCCACTGCAGCCCACCGGCGGCGCCGACGCTTATCGATGCCCGCTCCCAACGCAGCCAGACCCATCCAGCCCAAAGCATGCTCACCAAAATGGCTTAAGCCCCGTGCGGTGGGCAGAACGCCCGGGACGTCGAATGCTGCCTGCTGGATGTTTTCCAGTACGTGTGACTCTGCAACGGAGAGCTTATTGGGCATCGAAGACCTTCTTCCAGGACTCACGTGCGGTCAGCTCCGGCAGGGCCTCGCGGTACTTCTCGCGCAGGTCATCGAAGTTGTCCTCGATTTCCTTGAGCAGCTCGCGGGTCTGCTTGACCAGGTCGCGAGCCAGCTCGCGGTCGCGCTTGCGGAAGGCCACGCCAGTGCCACCTGCGGTGGACACGGTCGCCGAATCGAGCTGGGACAAGGTAAACCAGCGGGCCTCATTCGCGGTGAGGTTCAGCTGCGGTGCTTCGTGGTGAGCCGGGTCTTCCTTGCTCAGCATGTTCTTCAGGCCCTTGGCGGCCCAGCGCAGCTTGCGGACCTTGCCCAGTGCGCCACGGACGTTCTTGGTCGGAACGCCCGGCGCGCCGGTCGGTGCCGGCAGCTCGTCTGCAGAGTCGATGACGACCGCATCAGAGTATTCCGAGCGAATCTTGTTGATGCGCGGCAGGGAGGTCTCCAGGATGTCGAAGAGCTGGCCTGGTCCGCGCAGGAAGTCACGCATGGCTTCGAGCTGGATAGCCATGGTGGAGTATTCCATGCACATGGTGTGCTTGAGCGTGGACTTGAAAATCGACTTCGAAATTCCAGCTGGGTCACCGTCGTGGTAGAGCGCGGCGACAATCAGGCGGTTGCGCAGGTGGAAGTAGGCCTGCCAGTCAATGGCGTCGTCCTTGTCGGTCCAGGCCATGTGCCAGATGGCAGCGCCTGGCCAGGTCACCGTCGGGAAGCCATTCTGCGCTGCACGCAGGGAGTACTCGGTGTCATCCCACTTAATAAACAGCGGCAGTGGCTGACCGTTGGTCTCTGCGACTACGCGTGGGAAGAGGCACATCCACCAGCCGTTGTATTCCACATCGACGCGACGGTGCAGGTCACGCGAGTTGTACTTGGTCGGATCCTTGTGGGCTTCTTCGTAGCCGATATCGCGACGGGATGCGGCATCGCCCAGATCATTTAGTGGGTGCTCGGCAAAGTCGTGGTCGTAGACGGCATTTTCTGCGGCACCCCACATGAAGTCATGGCGGTGAACCTTTTCACCGGAGGTGCGCAGCTGCGAGCGCTCCTGCAGGTTAAGCATCTGACCACCAACGATGATCGGCGAGGCAGCGTAGCGGGCTACCTGAACAGCACGCAGGATGGAATCCGGCTCAATCGCGATGTCATCGTCCATGTAGAGGATGAACGGCGAGTCGGTGTTTTCCAGTGCTTCATACATGATGCGGGAGTAACCACCGGAACCGCCCAGGTTGCCCTGGCGGAATTCGCGGAAACGCTCACCGAAGTGCGCGACGGCCTCGTCGTAGCCTGGGTAATCAGCCGGGTGCTGGTTGCCCTGGTCCGGCATCAGTACGTAGTCGATGATCTCGTCGACGACCGGGTCCTTTTGCAGTGCCTGCAGTGCGGCAACAGCATCAGCCGGACGGTTAAAGGTCGGAATGCCGACAGCCACGCGCTTCTCTGCCGCCGGCAGCTCGCTGCCATCGGGAAGCGTCTGCGCCTGCGGGGCGTGCGGCGCACACCAGGCAGCATTCGAGACGATGGTTTCTTTTTCTGCAGTGACGTCGAACCACAGCAGACCGCCGTCTTCGAAGTTACGCAGCGGGATCTCAAACTCATGGGTGCCGCTGTCCACCAGGTGGTTGTCTACGCTGATGCGTTGGCCATTCTGGTTGGAGCGGTAGATGGACACGTTCGCCAGGCCGTCGATGTCCATGGCCAGGACCACGGAATCGAGCTGGGACCAACGGCGCCAGTAGGACGCCGGGAAAGAGTTGAAGTAGGTCTGGAAGGAAACTTCCTCGCCAGCCGGGATGGTGACGCTGGAACGGTCGGACCAGCGCAGGCGCTCACGGTTCTGCTCCGCTTCGATCAGGTAGAGCATGCGGACATCGAAAGGCTCGCCGCGCTTCGGCAGCAGGATGCGTGCAAGCGGCTCTCGCGTAGAAGTAGTCACGGTTCTCCTTTTTAGGCAGATTTCAGATGCCTAAGTTTAGTTCCTCAGGCCAACCCTGCAGAGTTGCCACGGGCGGGAGCCCTAACATCCAGCAACTTTTAATAAAATTGCCTACACTTCTAATCCATGCTCCCCCTACTCCTGTCCCTTTTTGCAGTCCCTGCTGCAGCAGCGGAACCGGCGGAGGTCTTGGTCTACGATTACGCCGAGGTGCTTACTCCGCAGCATGAAGCCATGTTGCGCAGCGAAACCGCGCGTATTGAGTTCCCTACCGACATCGAGCGTGTCGTCTACACCAGCTACGTCGAAAACACCGAAGATCTCACCGAAACCTTTCGGTTGGATTTTCGTCACAACAACCCGGAGCTGCTTAACGACGACGAACTTAACGACGGCACCTTAGTCCTCGGCGTGGGCCTGGATCCACGCACTATGGCCGTGGATTGTTCCCCAGATATCTGCGAGGACTTAAACATCACAGGCCCGGGGCGCACCACGGGCATCCTGGACCAGATAGCCGCGTCGATTGAGAACAATATGTATGAAATCGGCTTACTCAATGGTGCGAAGGCAGCGGCTAACCCAGAGATTCGGCGGGAGTCTGCCGAAGGTGCACAAACCTGGCAGATTTTCGTCGTGGCTAGCTTATTCCTGCTGCTTATTGTGGGCGCAGTCTTTTTCTGGATGCGCACGCGCTTGCTCCACGAGTTAGTAGCCAAGCAAGCATTCCTGCATGCCCGGCTCCCGGAGTTACAACAGCTCAAAGACCGCGGCGACTACAACATCGCCTCTCTCGATGGCCCGCTGTCCCCGCCGGAGATTAAGAGGGACTGGGCCGGAATCAAGACTGAAGTTGAGCATCTCACCCCAGAAGTACGCCACATCAGTCGCCTCGATATAGAAGCTCGAGCCAGCCAACTCTATAGTCTCTCTTCCGAGGTCCGGACTTGTCATGCTGCGGTGATGAAGTTGATCAATGCAGTAGAAAACGTCGAAGTGCTCAACCGCATTGAACGCAACGACGACTATCTGTGCATGCGGGAGCTGAATTACTTCATTGATGACGTCGCAGAAGCCCGCACGCGTGTCGCCCGCAGCGGTGGCGGCATTGCGAAGCGACTCGACAGCATTATTGACCGTGCGCAGGATCTGCACAGCGGGCTGAATGATTTTAGTGCCCGCTTTGCAGCACTGATGCGCGAGTATCACTCAGTTCTAGCCACCCTGCCTGACAGTGCATACCAGCGCTCACGTCATTCCGATGCCCTGCCGACGCTTGGCGATGCGCACTGGCACCCGGGCATTGGCAGCCACTACATGCCCTTTGTCTACGCGTGGGAGTGGGCCCGAAAAGGCGGAAGCCACCGGGATGCTTTCCCAGTGGCTTCAGATGTGGACGCGTAATTACGCGTCGACGGACTCGCGTTCCGTAATCGGCTCAATGCCCAGGCGGTTGAGCATGTAGAGCACGCGGGCCTCGAGGTCATCGGCCAGATCGCGGGTCTCTTCCAGGCTTTCTGCCTGTGGGATATCCCAGATCTTGATGTCCTTGCCGGCCTCATCGCGCGGCAGTTCGCGGCCTAAGTAAACGATGAAATCCGGCATAGACACGGTACGTACCTCGTCGAGGTAATTGCGGTCTTGCTCGCCCATGCCACGCTCGCCGAGAACGTGGGCCATGTGGCCTTCCTCGGTGTGCTCCGGGTGAGCCACAGCAGCGTCGACGTGCAATGCGTTACCAGCGTGCTTGCGGGTTAGCGCCACTGCAGCCTGTGCCAGGGAGTGGTTGGTACCAGCCGAGAAACGCACGTGCATGCGGTGCTCGCCGAAGTAATCCTTAACCTCGCGTTCCACCATGACGGGAACGTATTCTTCCAGCGTCGCGCTGGCGGTGTGCTTCGCAATAACCTCATCAAGCTTGGCATCAATTTCTTCTGCCGAGTAGCTCTGGCCATAAGAAGCGTGCAGATCCTTGCGGATGGTGTCGAACTTGCGCTCGTTTGCGTTAATCATCGCGGAGCTCCTTTACTTTCAACCTCTGTTGTTAACCTAACGTTAACCTTAGCAAAACGCTAGGCGGTGTCAAATGTTTGGGATATACCCAGCGATTTTTACGCTCGATTTGTCATGTTAATGCAGGTAGGCACGCATGTGCGGCACGACACACCGAGTTTTTGGGCGGAAAACCCCACGCGTCACAGCGAAAAGTTAACTCTCCGTTCACCTAAAAGACACCGAAGGTTTCTTAACCAGCCCCTCAGTACCACCCGCTATATCAGTGCGGAATTGCGCCATCTTGCTTGATGTACATTTGTACGTGTACGTTTGTACGCTAATAGAAATGACCAGCTCATCATGGAAGGGAGGGGTTAGCCATGGAGGAATCACCCGCAGCCCGCAAACGCGACCCGCAAGCTCGTATTCGCGCAATCCGCAAGGCGGCCAGCGACATCATCGTTGAAGATGGCGCGGAGGCATTAACCCACCGGGCCGTCGCAAAGCGTGCAGGCGTCGCCGTAGGAACGACCACCAAGTACTTCAAGACTTTGGACGACTTACGTGTGTCAGCTTTAGAGCTGATGCGTGAAGAATCAGAACAAGAATTGGATTACATCGCCGAGGGAATGGCAAAAGCTGACGATGAAGCTGCATTCCTCGCAGGCATGTTGGACGACTTCTACAGCGACCCCCGTCGCAGCCACGCGGATGCGGCAATGGCTTACGCCGAAATCTTCAATGAAGACATTCATGACCTCGGCATGCACTGGTCATCGCGCTTCAGCGAAATCCTTGACCCTTACATTGGGTCGACTCGCGCTCAGACACTGATGCTGCTTCTCCACGGCTATGTCATTGACGCCGCTGTGCATAACAAGCAGCTCCCCCGCCCGACCCTGGAAGCAATTATCCGGGGAATTCTAAACATGCCTGTTTCTGAAGGAGATGAAACGTGACCACTCTGACCAAGGACGTGCAGCAGCAACCGCAGTTGTCTCGTCCCCGGCGCTGGGCCGCACACTTTGTGCTGAGCTTCGCGCTCATTGCCATTACTACGGATATGACCATCCTGAACGTGGCTATCCCGCAGATCAGTGCGGATATTCAGCCCACCAGCACCCAGCAGCTGTGGATTATTGATGCTTACTCGCTGGTAATGGCCGGCATGCTGATCTCCATGGCATCCATTGGTGACCGCTGGGGACGCCGTCGCATGCTCAAACTGGGTTACTTCATTATCGGCTTGGCCAGCTTCCTGGTGATTTTCGCTGAGTCCGCGGCCTTCCTTATTGCCCTCCGTGTCATGCTGGGCTTTGGCGCCGCCATGGTCATGCCATCAACGCTGTCGATGATTCGTGTCATCTTCACCGATGGCAAAGAACGCGCCGCTGCGCTGAGCATCTGGGCTGCCGTAGCCGGGCTGGGCGCCGCCGTCGGTCCGCTGCTCGGTGGCATCTTGCTGGATAACTTCTCCTGGCAGGCCGCCTTCCTCATCAGTGTTCCGTTCATGGTTTTGGCTCTCATCGGTACCTTGCTGTGGGTTCCTGAATCCAAGGTGCCTAACCCTGGTCGTTGGGACGGCTTTGCCGCACTGTTGTCCCTGGTGGGCATGGTCGCCCTGGTCTGGGCCATCAAGGAATTCGGCAAGCAAATTAGCTTTGCTGTTCCTTCCGCCTGGATTGCTGGTCTGTTCGGGCTTGCCCTGCTGACCTGGTTCGTCTTGCGCTGCCTGCGCAGCGATGCCCCACTCATTGAGATGCGCCTGTTTACCTACCGCGTCTTTAGCGCCGGCATTGTTGCAGCACTGACCGCTAGCTTTGCGATGTCCGCAGCCCTTCTCCTGCTGGCCCAATGGCTCCAGCTGGTCAATGGCGCTACTCCTTTCGAGGCAGGCCTACAACTAATGCCACTTGCGCTGGCAGCTGCGGTTTCTTCGCTCGGCGCACCGCCATTGGCGCAGTCCATCGGCACGCGTGCCACTATCGCACTGGCCTTGGTCTTTGGTGGCGCAGGACTGTTCTACGTGGGAATTCAGGGCGAAGACCTGGTCATCGCGGATATCTACATCGCGTTGGTCCTGGTTGGTGCTGGCATGGGTGCACTAGCGGTGGGCTCCGCGATGATTCTGGGCGGTGCTCCAGTGAGCAAGGCCGGCAATGCTTCTGCAATGGAAGATACCGCCTACGAATTTGGCGCTTCCTTGGGCATTGCCATCCTGGGCAGCATTTCTTCGCTGATGTACCGCAACAACTTAGAAGAGCGCCCCTCCTTCCTGGCATTGCCGAACGACATCATCGAAGCCGCCGAGGATTCCCTGGGCAGTGCCGTTGCCGCCGCAGAAGCTCTGGACCTGCCACAACTGCAGCAATTTGCGGGTGAAGCATTCACCGAGTCGCTGTCTATGGCCGGCCTAGTCGGCGGCACCATCCTGCTGGCCGTTTCCATTGTGGTGTTCTTTATGACGCCCAAGGGCACAGACATCACCAAGCTCGGCCACTAGAGCGGTAGGCTGAAATGCTATGAGTGATAGCCCGCACGTCATTAACCGCGCCGCCGCCATTTTGGAGGCAGTGGCGTCGGCAGGCGCTGCGGGCGCTCGTCTACTTGATCTGGCTGAACAAACCGGGATTTCTCGTCCCACTGTGCATCGTATGCTCACCAGCTTGCGCAAGGTCGGCTACATCGAGCAGCTCGACACTAAGCGCTATATCCTTGGCCAGCAACTCGCTCTTCTTGGGCTCGCGGCCCCACCGCCGTTGTTGCGGTTCACTGAACTGCACACCGTAGCCCAAGAACTCGCCGACAAAATCGGCGATACTGCCTACATCAGCGCCCGCTATTTCCACGGCACGTACTACCTCGCACGCGCGCATGGCAGCTTCCCCGTCCGCATGGAATCCGTCGAAGTCGGTGAAATCATGCCGCTGACCTCCACCTACAGCGGCATCGCATTAATGAGTCAGCTGCCCGAGGAACAACAAGAATCCCTCCTAGAGCGCATGGAACACACCGTGCGCAAAGAGTGGACAAAGATCGTCACCCCTGAGCACAAAGACACCGTGCGCGCCGCGATCCGCCAGTGCCAGGAACACGGCTACCTCTACGGCGAGGAATATGTCCTTCCTGGACTTACCGGCGCCGCCATCCTCGCCCCACCCGTAGCCGGCATGCCACAGGTCGTCGTCAGTATCTCCGCGATCAAAAGCCGCATGCCCGAACAGCGCAAGGACGAAGTCCTCACCGCGCTTTCCGATGCCGCACAGCACGTCCAGGCAGTCCTGGAACGACGCAACACCGACTAGCGTTTACGCATCCGCCAGGCGGTACCGCTGCTTCGGGCTACGCAGTGGCTCGTCGTATCGCCTCCCCAGAACCACGCCGCCAGAAACTGATTACGTGAGCCAGTTACTCGAAAATTTCCCAGGCTATCCCGAGTCGCTGGACCGAATAGGCCACCAGGATTCACTACTTCCAATCGGTCCGCATATTCCGAGACACAGCCTGCACGGTCTGATCAACCAGTAACCTGGAATAAAATAGAACACCCCACTAACTCCACACACAACATCACATGTACTGCGGTGTTGAAGGTGTTTAGTGAGGTGTTCGCTGTGGTGTTGAGGGCGGCATCGTCAAGCGTGTGCTCTGCCTGCCCTCAGGCCACTGCTTAGGCCGGCACAAGGGTGTCGAAGGTGTAGCCCTCCGGGGTGAAGGTGCCGTTGTGGTCGCGGAAAGCGTAGGCGAAGTCCGGGTAGATGAGGGTCAGGCGACCGGAGCGCTGATCCAGGTACCAGGAGTTGCAGCCGCCATCGAGCCACACGGTGCCCTTAGCGTTGCTCTGTAGCTGGTCAGCGTAGCCTTCTTCAGCTTCTTCGGTTGGCTCGAGCGTGGCGATCTGATTCTTCTCGATGTAGTCGTAAGCACCGAGCACGTAATCAATCTGGGCTTCGATGATGTAGACAATCGAGTTGTGGCCCAGCGAGGTGTTCGGACCGTTGATGGAGAACAGGTTCGGGAAGTTTGCCACGGTGATGGACTGGTAAGCCTGCATGCCCTGAGACCAGTACTCAGACAGGTTCAGGCCATCGTGACCGTGGATGAGCTCCGCGTATGGTGGCTCGGAAGCCTCGAAGCCGGTGGCGAAAATCAGTGCGTCGAGCTCGTATTCTTCACCGGAAGCAGCCACTGCCTTAGAACCATCGACGCGCACCAGGGCGGAGTCTTCCAGGGTGGTCTTCTCCGAAGCGATGGCCGGATAGTAGGTGTTGGAAATCAGCACACGCTTGCAGCCTGGCTCGTACTTCGGGGTGAGCTTCTCGCGCAGCTCTGGGTCTTCAACCTGGTTAGCCAGGTGATCCAGAGCAACCTTGCGGTTTTCCTCCAGGAAGCGCGGGATGCCCTTGCGTGCAGCGAAGCCATTCTCACCGGTCCAGAACAGCGTTGCGCGCAGGTTCGGAATGGCATCAGGGTCGCGCTGGAACTGGCGCTTTTCGCCCTCGGTGTAGGTGTGCTCCATACGCGGAGTCACATAGGACGGGGTGCGCTGGAAGACGACGAGCTCAGAGGCAATCTTTTCCATGTCCGGTACCAGCTGGATAGCGGAAGCACCGGTGCCAACGACGCCAATGCGCTTGCCCTCGAGGTTCTTGCTGTGGTCCCAACGCGCGGAGTGGAACTTGTCGCCCGGGAAAGTATCCAGCCCCGGAACATCCGGGAAAGCCTCATCAGCCAGGTGGCCAGTGCCAGTAATGAGGAACTGTGCGATGTAGGTGGTATCCGGAGTGGTGACGTACCAGCGGCCCTCCTCGTCGTTCCAGGAAGCATCGGCCATGTTCGCATTGAAATCGATGTGCGGGTACAGGCCCTCTTCCTCAGTTACGTCCTTGAGGTACTGATGAATCTCCGGGCTCTTGGCGTAGAACTGCGACCAGTTCGGATTCGGACGGAAAGAGAAAGAGTACAGGTGGGAGGGCACATCGCACGCCGCGCCTGGGTAGGTGTTGTCGCGCCAGGTGCCACCGACTTCGTCGGCACGTTCAATGATGATGAAGTCATCGTCGCCGCGGCGCTTGAGCTGGGCACCCATGCCCAGACCGGCAAAGCCGGTGCCAACGATGACAGTGCGAGTCTTCTTAGTTTCAGTCATGATGTGGTCCTTACTTTCTTATGGTCGCGGGGCAGGGATGATGTCGCCGGCGGCGTACTTGTCCGGAGTGTCCATGAACTCCTGGATGTGGTGGGACAGCTCCGAGGGGCGCTCGATGACAACACCGTGGCCGGTGCCGATTTCAGCGAAGCGGGCGTCAGGGATGGCACCGAACAGAGCCTTTTGGTGGCGAATCGGCACCATGATGTCGTGGGTGCAGCCCACCACGAGGGTGCGTGCCTGAATCTTTTCCACATCAGCTGCGATATCGATGTGGCGATTGAGCTCCATTTGCTGGTCAATGAAGGAGTTGAAGACAAACACACCAAGTCCGGCTTCAATCTGGTCTGGGGTAGCGAATGATAGGTAGGGCCCACCCAACGCGCAGAACACGGAGTACTCGCGCAGGGCACGGTCATCGGGCGCCTGGCGCAGCGCCTGCCACACACTGTTGCGCAGCTGCTGTTGCTGGTCGGTACGTGCCCAGCCGCACACGAGCAGGAGGCGCTCGACGAGGTCCGGGGCATCGGCAGCAATCTTGGCCGCTACGACTGCGCCCAGGGAGTAGCCCAGGAGTGCAATCTTCTTGCCCGGCAGAATCTGGTCGATGGCGCCACGGCACTGGTTGACCAGGTCGTCCAGCTCCAGATCCTTGTCCTCGCTGATCTGTGCCCAGTCAATAGCAACCACGCGCTGGCGCGATGCCAGTACCGGGAAGAGGAAACCGAAGTGCGCTGCGGTATTGCCGCCAGTGCCGTGGATGAGCACCAGCACATCGTCAGGATGGTTCCGGGTGTCCTCGGAATCGTAGTAGGTCACCTCGCGACCATCCACGGTCACGGTGCGGGGGATCATCACTTCTTCTGCAGCCAAGGCAGTACTCCTCTTCTGTTCGTCGGACAGCGTCCACAAGTGAGTTCATTGAGTAAACTTTTCATCCACCTTCAAGGTGATGGCGATCACTTGCGTTAGCAACGAAGCCTAGGTCACAAAACTAAACAGTGCAAGTATTTTGCCCATTCCAAATCGTTATCACCCCCGAAGTCCACGGGATACAGGCTTTAAACTGCCTAAAGCTCCCAGGTTTAAGGGCTCGCCACTAAGTTCATTTATTGGACTTTGAGAAATCATCCAAATTCAGGTGAATAGATAGACAAAATAAGTTGTTGCCCATTCTTGCGCTAATGGTATTTGCGCAGGTAAGTCCAGATAAACTCGAGCCAATATTGCGTTTAGCAGGGGAATTTCTGAGCCATACCTCATTGCCAGAACGCCCAAGCAGCGCTATACAGGGGGCCATGAGCACATTCGCACTACAGAACCCAAACACCGGAACTTCCGAAGAAGAATTCACCCGCATCGACGACTCCGAGCGCGACGGCATCCTCGAGCGTTCGACTGAGGCTTTTAAGTCCTGGCGCCAGACCACCATCGATGAGCGCGCTGCCATCTTGAACCGCACCGCGGATATTTACGAAGAGCAGGCAGACCAGCTCGCCGAGCACATCGGCCGCGAGATGGGCAAGCTTACCCGCTGGGCTAAGGCTGAGGTACAGATTGTCGTAGATATTTACCGTTGGTACGCCGAGCACGCACACGAGCTGCTTGCCGACGAGCACCTGCCCGCCCAGGGCGCCGACCACACCTTCGTCCGCAAGGAGCCACTCGGCCCACTGCTGGGTGTTATGCCGTGGAACTTCCCCTACTACCAGGTCGCCCGCTTTGCAGCGCCGAACCTGCTGCTGGGCAACACCATCGTGCTCAAGCACGCTTCCATTTGCCCACTCTCCTCCCAGGCATGCCAGGACATCCTGGAGCAGGCCGGCTTGCCGGAAGACGTATACATCAACGTCTACGCTTCCGGCTCCCAGATGGACGACTTCGTTGCTGACTCCCGAATCAAGGGCGTCTCTCTTACCGGTTCCGAGGGCGCTGGTTCTGCCGTCGCTAAGACTGCTGGTGAGAACTACAAGAAGTCCGTTCTGGAGCTGGGTGGCAACGACCCATTCCTGGTTATCGACGATGAGAATCTGCAGTGGGTACTGGATCAGTTCGCCCTGATTCGCATGTACAACACCGGCCAGGCCTGCAACGCCCCGAAGCGTCTTATCGTTCTCGAGGACTTCTACGACCGCACCGTCGAGTACCTGGAAAAGGTCATCGGCGACATGAAGGTCGGCCCGTACAACGATGAGGACGCCGCCATTGGCCCGCTGTCCTCCATCGAAGCCCGCGATGAAATCGTGGAACGCCTCGACAAGGCCAAGGAAGAAGGCACCGCCACCATTCGCGTGGGCGGCAACAAGGTCGACCGCGATGGCGCCTACATGGAGCCAACCCTGCTTACCAATGTCGACCCGAACGCCGACATCGGCTGCAACGAAATCTTCGGCCCAGTTGCTGTCATCTACAAGGCCAAGGACGTCAACGAGGCCATCGAGATTGCCAACAACTCCGATTACGGCCTGTCCAGCTCCGTCTGGTCCACCGACATCGAAGCAGCCACCAAGGTTGCTACCCAGCTGCAGGACGGCATGACCTTCGTCAACGAGCACGCCGTCACCGGCGCTGGCCTGCCTTTCGGCGGCATCAACCGCTCCGGTTACGGCCGCGAGCTCGCCCGCTGGGGCGTTGGCGAATTTGTCAACGAGCACCTCTACCGCGTTAGCGACCAGTCCTCCCCCGGACTCTCCCCAGCTAGCTAAGCTCCCACCAGCGTTGAGCTAAAGGTTCACGCACCATCAAACGCCCGGCTCGACTTATTCTCGAGGCCGGGCGTTTGGCGATCTCAAACAACCTAAAACAACTCGAAACAACTACAAACAACCATTTTAACCTGCGTATACGCTAAATCTGCCCCACAGAAACCATCCGAGTTGTTTTGAGGTTGTTTTTGAAATCGCTTTTATTTTATTGCAAACAACTTCTTGGGGTTATGTAGACTCACAAGTATGATTCCCGAGCCCCCATGGCCGCTGCCTGCCCACATCAAGGAGGCACTAGCTTCCATTAGCGCTGGCTCCACTGCCGATGCCGTGGAGTCTGCTGTCTTGGAGTTCAAAGAAGACCGCTCGCAGAGTTCTCATACGGCGAAGGGAAATCCTAAAGCGGAATTAACCGAAAAGCTCATCGACGAGGCAATATGCTTCGCCAACGCTGATGGTGGAACTGGATACATCATCATTGGTGTGAGCGATAAAACACCCGGCCGCCCTGCCTTCACTGGCACGCAATTCGACACTGATTACATCGAAGACAAGGTCTTCAAAGGAACCAGGCCAAACTTGCACGTAGAGGCTACAGAATGCATCTACAACGAGGTTCGACTGGTCATCGTCAGGGTCCCTGAGGGAAGAACCCTATATACCCGAACACAGGGACAAGCTAAACGCAGGATCGGCACACACTGCAAAGCATTAACAGAAGAAGAGCGCCAAGCCATTATCTCTACACGCGCTAATACTGACTTCTCTAACCGGACCTCTACTCGCAAAATCGAAGATATTGAGCTTTCTTCCCTCTCCGAGGCACGCCGCCTTTTGCGAAGCAAACGCGAACGCTCCGGCGAAGGCAATCACGTCCCCGACACAACCCCAGGATTATTACGTGAGCTGGGACTAGTTACTTTCGATGGCCAGCTCAAGCGTGCAGGAGAGATTCTTCTACTTCCGCTCGAAATTCCCGAAGTGAGTATCCGTCACCTCTGGCGTGCAATGCCGGGTTCTGAGCCTAAAGTCACAGAATTTAGCGAGCCCATCATTGCCGCACTCCCTAGACTTCGGCGGCTCATCGCTGAGCGGAGCGATCAAGAAATTGATCGAGTACAGTTCTCAGATGGTCAAGAAGTACCGATTCCCCGATTCCCAGCCCAAGCAATTGATGAGGCTGTCACCAACGCAATTATCCACCGTGACTGGCAAATAACTCGGCCTATCGTTATTGACCAATCGCCTCGAACTCTAAAGATTACTTCTCCAGGAGCACTTCCCCCTGGGGTGTCACCCCATCGGCTTCTAACCACTCAATCGATCCCACGCAATAACCGCTTGATGGCCAGCATGCGTGCGCTTGGCCTTGCGGAAGAATCTTCGCGCGGCTTCGACCGCATGTGGTCCGCAATGATTAACTCCGGACGCAATGTCCCAACCGTCATTGCGGAAGACACCTACGTGGAGATCATCATGGCGGCAGGGCAGCCCGATACCAACTTCATTCGCGGACTTCACAACTTATCCCAGACCAAGGGCGCTGACGTTACTGGCAACGTCAATACTCTTATCGTCTTGTGGCACCTATGGCACTCTCCACTCATCACCTTTAACCAGGTAAAAGAACAAACCCAAACGTCGCCAATTGAAGTTGATGAACTCATGAATGTCTTGCAAGACTACGGCATTGTTGCCCCGGTACGCGACGCAAAGGAATGGGTTCTCACAGACGAAGTACGGAAAACCATGGGGATGGCCAATGCCGGAGAACTATACATAATCAGCGTTCAAGAATGGATTGAAGAAAAGCTCCATGCCGGGGAGCAGCTCCATGCTTCTGAGCTAGCTAAAGAAACTGGCCTCGGCCGAAAAGAAGTCACGGACATTTTGCGCCATCTGCGCACCCTAGGACGCGCGCAGATCGATCCCTCAGGCCCTAGTCGCGGCCCAAACACCAGGTGGATAACAACCTAAAACAACTTGAAACAACTACAAACAACCACCTTGAGCTGCATAAACACCCCGCCACAGACCCCACATAAGCAGATAGTTGTTTATGAGTTGTTTTACGCCACCGCCTACCGCTATCACTAGTGAATTCAGACATTCACGTGGCTCTCCTAAATAATAAATCCGCTCATTCCAAAATTAGGATTCACCACCAAACTTGGAAAATGGGAAAACCGAATCTACTCCACACTCCCTAACCTGCAATTCCAACTTTGAAAGTTGGAATTTCCGTGTGGAGCACCCCTATTGTCACCATGTTCCCTTACCAGCGGAGAAACAACCGCCAAGCTCGGTCTTGGAACGCGAGCAGCGATGCCAGTCCACACGCATTAAGAACCCTCGTAGCTCACACAAAAACCGATGAGGATGAGACTTAGGCAGGGAAATCCATATAGTCACGTGGCATAATGCGTACAGTGCTTCTCGGCATGCGTGTTGAGGAGAAGTAAATCCCGGGAGATCCCACCGGACGATGGGGCCCGGGATTTGCATTATCTAAATCAGGTACAAAGTAGATTTTCAGCGATAAACCTAAAGAACTCAGGTGTACCGCACCTAGCATCAACAACTGCCCCACAAAAGGAAACTCGGAATCAAAGTTTGGAAACTTGGAATTTTTCCCAGTTAAACTTGGAAATCCAAGTTTGATTACGAGTTTCCAAGTTTCGGTCGGACAGGGCAAGGATGAATAAGCACGAGGTCTACGCGCTCCTGAAAGAACGCGACTTCTGGTTCGAGGTCACCGAGCATGAGGCCGTCTATGACATGGACGCGCTCACCAATATTCAGATGCCGTACCCCGATTCCCAGGCGAAGAATCTCTTCATTCGCGATGACAAGAAGCGCAACTTCTATCTGGTGTCTGTCCAGGGCGATAAGCGTGTGGACTTGAAGGCATTCCAAGAACAGCACGGTACGCGGCACTTAAGTTTCGCCAGCGAGAAATACCTCCACAACATCCTCAATCTCACCCCTGGTGCAGTCACTCCGCTGGGCCTGCTTAACGATGCCGATTGCACCGTCCAATTCTTCCTCGATGAAGACTTGCTGGCTGAACCTGGCGTTATCGGTGTGCATCCCAACGACAACACCGCGACAGTGTGGATGAAGACCGCTGACCTGATTGAGCTCATCGAAGATCACGGCAACGCGGTCACGGTGTTCGCTGCGTAAGTTTCATCGTTCTCCCAACCTGATATTGAGGTGGTGCCACACGCTCTCAAGGTAGGAAAAATTATACTTGTATTACTAGATGTTCCTACCTAGGAGGCACCATGAGTCCAGAATCCCTGCCGCCACTTCCCGGAAAGTTTGCCGCCACCGTCAAGGTCGGCCCGAAAGGCCAGGTAGTGATACCGAAGGTTGCGCGTGACCTCTTCGATATTGAGCCTGGTGATTCACTGCTGCTTTTAGCGGACAAGGACCAGGGCATTGCGATCATGCCGCAGGAATACCTCGATGAACTGATCACTAAGTCCATGCCGGACATGCCACCCACGATGGGTGGAAACGACTAATGGCCGCCATTGTTCGAGCCAGCAATATATCCCGCCACTTTGGGTCAGCGCGTGCGCTCGACGGGGTGGACCTTGAGGTCCGAGAGGGAGAAATCTTCGGCATCGTCGGCCCTAATGGTGCCGGTAAGACGACGCTGCTCAACCTCTGTGAAGGACTAGATACACCCACCTCAGGGACCGTCGAGGTCTTTGGCCTCAACCCGGCAACCTCCTGGGATGAGCTTGCCTCACGCGTTGGTGTGCAGATGCAAAGTTCCGCGCTACCGCCACGTTTAAGGGTAGGAGAGGCGCTGGAGCTGTACTCGGCGCTCTATCCGGAGGTTCGTCCCTGGAAGGACGTGCTAGAGGAGTTAGGGATTGGGCATAAGGAGGATGCGCGCATCGAAAAGCTCAGCGGTGGCGAGCGGCAACGCGTGTTTATCGCACTGACTTTGCTGCACAAGCCGGAGCTGGCGTTTTTGGATGAAATCACCACAGCCCTCGACCCACAGTCGCGCCGCGATATGTGGGAAACCGTCAAGCACGTACGCGATAACGGCGCCACGGTGGTGCTGACCACCCACTACATGGAAGAAGCTGAATATCTCTGCGACCGGGTGGCGATTATCGACCAAGGACGACTGGTCGCGTGCGATTCGGTGCCCAACCTTATCGCTGCACACGGCGGGCAGTCCGCAGCCAAAGTGGAATTCGCAAGAGCTGTACCCACCAACCTGGAGTTACCGGGGGTGAAAGTCACGAAGGTCTCCGGTCGAACTATGGAATTGCAGGGTTCAGGTGACTACTTGCCAGAGCTTTTCGATGCCCTGCGCACCCAAGACTTACGCGTGATGAACATCAATACGCGCAGTGCGGGGCTTGAAGATGTCTTCTTGTCACTGACGGGCAAGCGCATTGCTGAAGCGAATGCAGAAGGGAAGTCCTGATGTATTCCACGCTTGTTCGCACGTTATGGCGTTCCCAGCGGCGTGAGCCGGTTGGTCTGTTCTTCCAGTTCGCCTTCGCGCCCATGATGGTGCTGTTGTTAGGGCTGCTCTTCGGCAACGACGCCCAAGCTGAATTCGGCGGCATGACCATGCTGGAAGCTACTTTGCCTGGTTTCGCCTCGTTGTGCTTAGCGGTCACAGGTTTGCTCCAGATGCCTTTGACGTTAATCACGCTGCGAGAAAGCGGCGCTTTGCAACGTCTTCGCCTTACCCCGATGCACCCGGGCGCCTTTATGGCAGCAAATCTGACCGTGCACTTTTTGGTTGCCCTCGCCGGCATGCTTTGCGCACTGACACTGGGTGTGGTGGTCTTTGGCGTTGAGCTACCCGAAAACCCCGTTGGTGTTCTGGGTACCTGCGTAGTTGGCCTCGCTGCGTTTCTTGCACTGGGTTATCTCTTAGCGAGTATCTTTCCCAGCGTTGGTGCAGCCACCGGCATCGGCAACGTTTTGATGATTGTCATGATGATGACCTCCGGTGCCTTTGGGCCTTTGTCGGCTATGCCGCAGTTAATGCAGGACATCATTGAGTTCTCTCCGCTGCGATGGTTCATTCGCCCCACTCAAGAACTGTGGTACGACGGCTCACTCGGTGATACCTGGCCGCAGTTAATTGCGTTGATTGTTCTACTTGTCGTGTGCGCGGTGTTGGGCCAGAAACTATTCCGTTGGTCACCGAAGAGCTAAAAGGCATGCGCTAAACCACTACTCCCCGCCTCGCCACGAACTGGCAAGACGGGGAGTATCAACAAGGAGGTGTGACTTTTAGTTCAGTATCAGACTTCGTCTTCTACTGGACCAACTCGCTTCGGAGCAGCACCGGCGTGGACCGGGGTTGCGCCCTCTTCCGGGTTTTCAAAGTCGTAGGAGGATTCGTGGTGCTGTGCTTCGTCGATACCGCTTTCCTCGGAATCGGAATCGATGCGCCAGCCCATAACTGCTTTGAGGATGTAGCCCAGGATTGCGGTAACCACTGCGGTAAACACCATCGCGACCAGTGCGATAACAACCTGAACGATAAGTAGCTGGAAGCCGAAACCGAAGTCATCGGTAAGCATGCCGCCCTCGCTGGCGAAGAATGCCAGGCCGATGGTGCCCCACAGACCAGCAACCAAGTGGACGCCGACCACGTCGAGGGAGTCATCGAAGCCGAACTTGTACTTCAGGCCAACGCCCAGGCAAGCCAGGGCACCACCGATAGCACCCAGGAGCAGGGAGGTCACCGGGGTCATTGCGCCAGCGGCCGGGGTGATGGTGACCAGACCAGCAACCACACCAGACGCCGCACCCAGAGAGGTAGCGCGCTTATCGCGGATGGACTCAATGACAATCCAGCCAATCATTGCCGCAGCGGTAGCAGCGGTGGTGTTCAACCAGGCCATACCTGCCAGGCCGTCAGCGGCAAAGGCGGAGCCACCGTTGAAGCCGAACCAGCCGAACCACAGCATTGCCGCACCCAGCATCACCAGCGGGAGGTTGTGCGGACGTGCCTGGGACTTCATGAAGTCGTAACGCTTACCCACAATCAGAGCCAGCACCAGTGCTGCAGTACCTGCGGAGATGTGAACCACGGTGCCGCCTGCGAAGTCGATTGGTGCAACAGTTGCTTCGCCATCGGTCAGACCGAACATCATCGCTGCCAGGGAACCCTCGGTGTGGGCCAGCAGGCCGCCACCCCAGACCATGTGTGCCAGTGGGAAGTAGCAGAAGGTTGCCCACAAGCCGGAGAAGACCAACCAGGTGGAGAACTTCACGCGACCAGCCAGTGCACCGGAAATAATCGCGGTGGAAATCACTGCGAAGGTCAGCTGGAATCCGATATCAATCACGTTGGCGTAACCGGATTCACCCTCGACGTAGGCACCCGCATCATCGGTAATCTGTCCCGACAAGCCGAACATCTCAAACGGATTCGCGAAGACGCCGGCTACCGACTGCGTGCCATAGGACATCGACCAGCCCCACAAGATGTAGACGATGGAGACCACACCCAGAGTGCCGAAAGACATCATCATCATATTCACCGCGCTGCGGCGTCCCGTCATGCCACCGTAGAACAGTGCTAGGGCCGGAGTCATCAGAAGCACCAGTGCTGCTGACATCAACATCCACGAAGCATTGCCTGACGCGGCAAGCATTTGATCGTCAGTCATGACCTCATCCTCTTTATCTTTATCTATAGATCGATAGGTACGAAATAAGAGTAACTATCGGTCTATAGAAAGAAAACCGGTGTCATGCACGTCTACCTGCAGGAATTGTTGAGCAATCCTTATTGAAAATCCCCTGAACTGGAAGTTTTAACGACTTACTTTTGGCGAACTCAGCGTTTTTAGTGACAGATGTCACTCTATTTGAGGTGAATTTTTTACACTGTTGGGGCTGTTGGGGTGGTGAGAAAGGCATCGCCAAGCGCTGCAAAACAACGAAACGTGCGCACCCAGCAAGGGTTACGCACGTTTAGTTAAGGCGTGGTTTTAGTGGCCGCGCTCCTGCTCGAGAGCCTTACCCTCATTCCAGAATGGAGCCAGCTTGTTGTCGAACAGCGACAGCGCCGAGGCGATAGCCATGTGCATGTCCAGGTACTGGTAGGTACCCAGACGACCGCCAAACAGGACCTGGTTGCCCTTAGCTTCAGCTGCCGCGCGCTTGCGGTACGCCTCCAGCTTGGAGCGGTCCTCCGGGGTGTTAATCGGGTAGTAAGGCTCATCGCCGGACTCAGCGAAGCGGGAGTACTCCTTCATGATGACCGTCTTGTCATTGGGGTACTTGTCGGCGCGCTCCGGGTGGAAGTGACGGAACTCGTGGATGCGGGTGTAGTCAACGTCAGCATCGTTGTAGTTCATCACCGGAGTGCCCTGGAAGTCACCGGTTTCCAGCACCTCCAGATCGAAGTCCAGGGTGCGCCAGCCGAGCTCACCCTCGGCGTAGTCGAAGTAACGATCCAGCGGACCGGTGTAGACGACCGGGGCATCCGGGCTCTCACCGCGCAGCTGCTCGCGGACCTCAAACCAGTCAGTCTCCAGCAGCACGTCGATGTTCTCGTGCGCTGCCATGTTCTCCAGCCAGGCTGCGTAGCCTTCGACCGGCAGACCTTCATAGGTGTCGTTGAAGTAGCGGTTATTAAAGGTGTAGCGCACCGGCAAACGAGTGATGTTGGATGCCGGCAGCTCCTTCGGGTCGGTCTGCCACTGCTTGGCGGTGTAGTCGCGAATAAACGCCTCGTACAGCGGACGGCCAATCAGGGAGATGGCCTTTTCTTCCAAGTTGTTGGCTTCCTTCGGGTCGAACTCGCCGGCCTGGTCAGCAATCAACTGACGGGCCTCATCTGGGGAATAGTAACGACCGAAGAACTGGTTAATCAGGCCCAGACCCATCGGGAACTGGTACGCGGTGCCATCGTGCATGGCGAACACACGGTGCTGGTAATCGGTGAAGTCAGTGAACTGGTTGCAGTAGTCCCACACGCGCTTATTAGAGGTGTGGAAGAGGTGGGCGCCGTACTTGTGCACCTCGATGCCGGTTTCTGGCTCTGCCTCGGAGTAGGCGTTGCCACCTAGGTGATTGCGGCGCTCGACGATGAGCACCTTCTTACCCAGCTGCGATGCTGCGCGCTCGGCAACGGTCAAGCCAAAGAATCCGGATCCAACGACGATGAGGTCATAAGAAGTCATGCCCTCCAGATTAGCCGTTAATACATTCAGCACTTCGGCAACACGCAACACGCCGCGTGTCACAACATGCATAACAGTTGTCACAGAAGTAACATGGCCCCCAACTATTAACTTCCGTCTATTTTGGGTACTGTTTTAACAGGCAGGCCCGTTTACAGGCTTACATTGCGCAAAACCTAGGGAGAATGCAGTGCAACTACGACGTCGACTAGTTCCGACGCGGTCCAAGTGGCCGACCCCCGTGATCGCCGCGGTTACTTCCGTAGCGTTGGTCGCCGCTGCCGCTTTCGGTGGCAACCAAGTCCTTAAGACCCAAAGCCAAGGCTCCGGCCCTATCGATGCGACCACGGCTAGCTCTGGCTTCGGCGACGGCGAAACCATCGTCGTCGACGACCCCGCTATCGCTACCCAGGGTGGCGGCGAAGCTTCCCGTGCCGTCAAGCAGTTCCACCGCGACGAGCAATTCTCCATGTTCGCTATCACCTGGCCGGGCCAGCGCGACATCAATGCTTTCGTCCGCGCCAAGCAGGAGGACGGCTCCTGGTCCCAGTGGTACGAGATGGACACCCTTAAAAACGAAGCTGAGGGCACCAGCGGTACCGAACTGATCTGGGTTGGCCCCACCAACGACGTCCAGGTCAACGTCGGCAACGTCGATCTCTTCGAAGGCACCAACCTGGATTCCGCCGAAGCAGAATCTGGCGACGCCCCAACCGAGGTCCCCGTTGAAGAAGGCGACGAGAATGCAGCCGCAGACAACTCCCCTGCTGCTGAGTACTCGGCGGACATCGACACGCCGGATGCTTCCCAAGAAGAAGCATCCAACGATGAGGGAACCAACGAGGACTCCGAAGCTAACGACGGCGCTGTTGCTCCGTTGAACACCAACTACGGTGACATCGCTCCGGTTGCAGAGACCGAGAACACCGGTGGTACCGGTGTTGACGATCTCGAGGCAGTCTTTATCGATGGCAACGCCCAGGAAGGCGAGGTCATCGAGCCGACCGCGTTTAGCCCGAATGCACCGCGCGTTGTCTCCCGTGCTGGTTGGGGTGCGAACGAAGGCCTGCGCTGCCAGAACCCGACCTACGACCGTGGCGTGAAGGCACTGACCCTGCACCACACTGCGGGTAACAACAACTACACCCCAGCGCAGGCTCGTGCACAGTTGCGCGGTGACTACACCTACCACGCACGCACCCTGGGCTGGTGCGATATCGGATACAACGCCATCGTGGACCAGTACGGCACCATTTACGAAGGCCGTTACGGTGGCCTGGACAAGGCTGTCCAGGGCGCTCACGTCGGTGGCTTTAACTCCAACACCTGGGGTATTTCTATGCTGGGCAACTTCGAGGTCGCCCAGCCTCCGCAGGAAATGCTGAACTCCGTGGCTGAGATTGCCGGCTGGAAGGCTGCTATCTCCGGTTTCGATCCAAGCGGTCGCGCTAGCCTGCGTTCCGGCGGCTTCAGCGGCGCCCGCTATGGTGCTGGCGTTGTCGCCAACGTTCCGGCCTTCCACGGTCACGCTGACCTTCATTACACCGCCTGCCCGGGCCGCAATGTCATTAGCAAGTGGCCACAGATTCGCCAGGCCACTAAGGCTAAGTACGACGCGGTGCGCTCCGGTAGCAACTCCGGTGGCATCAACTGGGGTGACCAGAACTCCCAGCCGAGCCAGCCGTCGCAGCCATCTCGCCCGCAGCAGCCGAACCAGCCGCAGCCAGCTACAGCGAACTCCTCTGTGGGCAACGTGGACATCCCAATGCCGGTTATCCAGGCCCTGACTGTCATCGCTGGTGTCGTCTTTACCGTGCTGGTCCGCAACGACCGCATCGAGACCCCGGATCCTGACGAAGAGGTCATCGGTGGCCTGACCGTCGGTGAGATCCCGAACATCGTGTCCCGGATTGTCACCCTGACCGGTAACCCGAACCTGGAGAAGTCCTGGACTACGGCACTGAATGCCTTCGGCCCAGCACTTGGCCTGTCCGTGGGAGGTCCTGAGGTCGACGACGAATCCGGCATCATTTCCCAGATCTTCGAAAACGGCGTCATGCTCTCCTCCGAGGAGACCGGCACCCACGCCCTGATTGGTGAAATCGCCAAGGCTTGGGCCAGCGGTGAGAATGCTGCCGAGCTGGGTCTGCCAACCTCCGGTGAGGAACTGACCGGCAACGGCCAGGAGGTCAAGGTTCAGTTCCAGGGCGGCGAAATCGCCTACGACCCAGAGTCTGAAACCGTCAACGTCTTCACCGATTAAAGTCGCCGACGCGACTTTAATCGGGAGGGGGGTAACCCCTTCCAGCGACTTCCGTGGGTTTGCGGAAACAAGCGCTCTAGATTCCCTAGGTCTAGAGCGCTTTTCCTGTGTTTATGACGCTGTTGGTCTGTTTGTTTTACCGCTGGTTCGTTAGAACCAGCGCTCGAGGACGTTGGCCACACCGGATTCGCTGTTGGGTGTGGTGACGAAGTCGGCGGCTTCTTTAACTGCGGGGGCTGCATTGCCCATGGCGACGCCGGTACCGGCCCACTGCAGCATTTCGATGTCGTTGGGCATATCGCCGAAGGTGATGGTTTGCTCGGCGGTGACGTTGAAGTGCTGTGCGACAGCATCCAGGCCCTTGGCTTTGGTCACACCAGGGGCGGCGACTTCGAGGATGCCTTCGTTCATGGAGTAGGTCACGTGTGCTTTGTTCTGGTCCACGTGTGGGGCCAGCACGTCGTACATTTCTGGTGCGGATAGATGCAGGTTGCGCACCAAGAGTTTCACCGCAGGTACGGAGACGAGATCATCGAGGGCGGCGATGCCGAAGCCATCAAAGACGGGTTCTTCGGAGTAGGAATGGTCCACCACGAAGAGTTCATCGAGGGGATCGCGCACGCTTTTGCCAGCGCGTTCGACGGCGAAGGAGACCCCGCCGTGGGGTGCAAAAGCTTGTTTGGCGATGTCGACTACGTGGGACAAAACGCCGGGTGCGACTTCGTGGGCCTCCAGTACGTTGTCGGAGTCGGCATCGTAAAGCACTGCCCCATTGGCGGTCACACACAACGGGCGCAGCGGAAGCTGATCGAGTACCGGGGCAATCCAGCGGTGGGGCCGACCCGTGGCCAGGACAAAGTGCGTCCCGGCCTGGTGCGCGCGCAACACCGCATCACGGTTTCTCTTGCTCACTCGGTGGTTCGGGTCGAGAAACGTGCCATCAATATCACTAGCGATTAGCCGCGGTGCCGGCGCAGAGTCGAACATAGCCTTCCATTTTAGGGATGTTTAGAAGACGTCGTCGCCTTCTGGTGCTTCCTCCCAGTCCAGGGAGCGGCGCACGGCGCGCTTCCAGTCCTTGTAGAGGGCATCTACTTCTTCTTGTTCCATTTTTGGCTTCCAGATGGTCAGGTCGCCGCGCTGGTTGGCGATGGCCTGCAGGTCATCCCAGAAGTTGGCACCAATGCCGGCTGCAAAAGCCGCACCGGTCGCGGTGGTCTCCACATTCTTTGGACGGTGGACTTCCACGCCAAGGATGTCGGCCTGGAACTGCATGAGCAGCTCGTTGTGGGTCATACCGCCGTCCACGCGCAGTTCCTTGATGTCCACGCCGGAGTCCGCCACCATCGCATCGGCAACATCGCGGGTCTGGTAGGCGGTAGCTTCAAGCACCGCGCGGGCGAGGTGGTTGCGGTTGGCATAGCGGGTCAGGCCCACGATGACACCGCGGGCATCCGGGCGCCAGTAGGGAGCAAACAGACCCGAGAATGCCGGGACGATGTAGACGCCACCGTTGTCTTTGACCTCGCGGGCCATGTTCTCCACAGAGGCGGCGTTCGGGATGAGCTGCAGGTTATCGCGCAGCCACTGCACCAGGGAACCGCCCATGGAGACCGAACCCTCGAGTGCGTAAACCGGGCGCTCGCCTTCACGCTGGAAGCAGACAGTGGTCAGCAGGCCGTTGTCAGAGAACTTCGGGGTGGTGCCGGTGTTCAGCAGCAAGAACAGGCCGGTGCCGTAGGTGTTCTTCGCCGAACCGGAGCGGAAGCAACCCTGGCCGAACATGGCGGCTTGCTGGTCGCCCAAGATGGCGCGAATCGGGACACCCGGCAGCGCACCACGCACGCGGGCAGTGCGGAAGTCGGCCATGGAAGGACGGATTTCCGGGAGCATGGACATCGGAATGCCCATGGCTTCGCACAGTTCCTCGTCCCACTTGAGGGTCTTGATGTCCATCATCAGGGTGCGAGAAGCGTTGGTGACGTCGGTGGCGTGCAGGGCCTCTTCGCCGGCATCGCCATCCGCGCCGCCGGTGAGATTCCACAGCAGCCAGGAGTCGATGGTGCCAAAGAGCAGGTCGCCCTTCTCAGCGCGTTCGCGAGCACCCTCGACATTGTCGAGGATCCACTTCACCTTTGGGCCCGCCGGGTAGGAGTTAATAACCAGGCCGGTGCGCTGGCGCCACTTGTCCGGGCCTTCGTCGCCAGCTAACTCCTTGCAGATGCCGGTGGTGCGGGTGTCTTGCCAGACGATGGCGTTGTAGACCGGCTCACCAGTGTTTTTATCCCACACGACGGTGGTTTCTCGCTGGTTGGTGATACCCACAGCAGCGATGTCTTCAACGTTGATGTCGCCGCTGGCCATGGCCTCACCGACTGCGCGGCGGGTGTTGTTCCAAATTTCCATCGGGTCGTGTTCGACCCAGCCACGCTCGGGGAAGATCTGCTCGTGCTCAAACTGGCCGGAGCAGACCGGATCGCCGTCGTGGTTGTAGAGGATGCAGCGCGTCGAGGTGGTGCCTTGGTCGATCGCTACGACGTATTTCTTAGCGGTCATAGTTTTTCTCCTGTGTCTTTAAAGGATGCAGTAGGTGATGCTGTGGCTTATAGGACTTATAGCGCTATGGACAACAGGCCCACGGCGACAGCGGACAGCAGCGGGGCTACCACCGGCACCCAGGCATAGTTCCATTGTGCGCTTCCTTTGTCCTTAATGGGAAGGACAAACGCATACATCAGGCGCGGGCCCAGGTCACGCACCGGATTAATCGCGTAACCAGTTGGCGTACCCAGCGACAAACCGACTGCGACGACGACGAAAGCAACACCGAAGTAGCTCAGCGGGCCGAGTTCACCACCGGCAGGGCCGAAGGCGATGAACATCAACAGCACGGTTGTGGCGATGAACTCCGTGACGGCATTCCATCCGTTGTGCGGATGTGCCGGGGAGGTAAAGAAGATGCCGCCGGTGTCTTTGTTGGCACCGGTGACGTTGCCGGCGTCGTCGTAGTTGTTGGCATCGAAAAGCTGCTTGAATGCAGCCCAGGCCAGGAATGCACCCAGCATCGCGCCGAGGATTTGGCCCAAGAAGTAGAAGGGCACCAGGCCCCAGTCGAGGTCGCCGTTGACGGCCAGCATCACGGTGACCGCTGGGTTGAGGTGACCACCGGTGGGGTCCGCAACACTGGCGCCGACGAAGACGCCCAAGCCCCAGCCCAAGGCAATAACTATCCAGTCAGAGCCTTTCGCGCCAAAGGTGCGCAGGTTAACCAGGGCGCACACACCGTTACCCAATAACAGCAGCAGTGCGGTGCCGATGAACTCCCAGAGACAAGCATCAGTTCCAGTCATGAGGCTGTACCTTTCCCGCGGGGATTATGCCTGCTGTGCCCGGGAAGCACGGACGATGATGTCGTTAGCTTCGCGGTCAGTCAGAGCAGCTTCAGCCTGGAGCTCGGCGTCGACGAAGTTCTTGAAGTCGGCAACCTCCTTCTCACGCTGTGCATCGCCCCAGTCCAGCAAAGGTGCCACGAATTCGGCGATGGCGTCTGCGGAATCCACACCGCGGTCGCCGTACTCGATGGCCACGCGGAGGCGACGGTTAATGATGTCGTCGAGGCGCTGTGCACCCTCATGTGTCACGGCGTAGCGGACCTCAGCCCACAGGTAGGACTCGGCGTTCGGGACGGTCTCGAGCAAGGAGGCATCGTCAGCAGCAGGAGCCAGCACCTCACCAATCAGGGAGCCGTAGCGGCCAAGTAGGTGCTCGATGGTTTCTTCGCTCAGGCCATAACGCTGCGCCAGGGTTGGCACCTGGTTGGCCAGGGCGTGGTAGCCATCGGCGCCCAGAATCGGGGTGTTTTCGGTGACGGATTCTGGGACCTCACGCTTGAGTTCCTTGGCTGCCAGGTCCACGGCATCCTTACCGATGACGCGGTAGGTGGTGTACTTACCACCGGCGACCGAAACCATGCCCGGGGCGACCTTGGCCACAGCGTGGTTGCGGGAAAGGTTGCTGGTGGAGTCGGACTTACCGGACAGCAGCGGGCGCAGACCGGAGTAGACGCCAACGATGTCGTCCTGGGTGATCTGGCGCTCGACGCGCTGGTTGACCTCATCCAGGATGTACTTGATATCGGCCTTGGTCGGTGCTGGCTCTGGCAGGTCCAGGCCCTTTTCCCAGTCGGTGTCGGTGGTACCGATGATCCAGTACTCACCCCACGGAATGACGAAGAGCACGGACTTTTCGGTGACGAAGCACAGTGCGGCCTCGCAATCGAGGGCATCCTTCGGCACGACGATGTGCACGCCCTTGGAAGCGTGAACGGTGAATTTGCCCTGGACACCGGCCATGTCCTGGATCTTGTCGTTCCACACGCCGGTGGCGTTGATGAAGGACTTGCCGTGAATGACGGTCTCGCGGCCGGTGGCGGTATCACGGACCTTGGCACCGGTGATGCGGCCGGAGCGGTTCTTTTCAAAGCCGATGACCTCGGTGTGCGGGCGGACGCTGGCGCCGTACTCGGCTGCGGTACGCAGCACGGTCATGGTGTGGCGAGCATCGTCGACCAGGGTGTCGAAGTAACGAACGCCACCGACGACGGCATCGTCCTTTAGACCCGGTGCGCGCTTGAGCACGCCCTTGCGGGTGAGATGCTTTTGCATCGGCACGCTCTTAGCACCACCCATGAGGTCATAGAGGGTGAAGCCGCCGAACATCATGACACGCTCCCACACGTGGTGGGTCAACGGGAAGATGAACCGCAGTGGCTTGACCAGGTGCGGTGCCAGGGTGGACATGTTGAGTTCGCGCTCGTGCAGGGACTCAGCGACCAGGCGGAAGTCCAACATCGCCAGGTAACGCAGGCCGCCGTGGAACATCTTGGAGGAACGCGACGAGGTACCAGAAGCGAAATCGCGGGCCTCAATGACTGCGGTCTTCAGGCCGCGGGTGGCTGCGTCGACTGCAGCACCAGCGCCGACGGAACCGCCGCCGATGATAACGACGTCATATTCCTCGTTCTCGTAGTTGTTCCAGGCATTGTCGAAGTACTCATTGTTAAAGCCGTGATTGCTTAGCTTGGCCATTACTGACCTCATCTCCTCTCGCTAGCGGCTGCGACTCCATTCGCGGCGGTACTTCTGGTACCCCAGACGCAGCTGGTAGCTGGTTTGGTGTGCCCCTGTTCTAGTGGCAAGGCAGCGAAGAAATTTTCTCCTTATCCTTATGGTATGTTTCTCAGCCTGGCATAACCTGTGAGGTTACGCACCCGTAAGTTTCCCTAGCGTAACCAGGCAATTTTGCAAGTTTCCAAAGCCAAACAAAAAGGCAAACTACCCCAATTAGGGGGAATTAGGGATCGAAAAAGGGCGCCCCGCTACGCGAGACGCCCGAACGGACTGGTTATTACTTCTTCTTGTTCTGCAGCCTAAACATGGCTTCCAGCACCTCTGCAATGCCGTTCTTATCAGCCGAATACGTCACAGATTCTGCATTCTTCACCACATCAATCGGTGCGGTTTCTAGTGCCACGACGGTGGCTTCCGTCATGAAGGTCTCATCGCCTGCTTCGCCGGCAAAGACCAACGCGTCTTCTTCTGCAGCTTCCAGGTTCTCCAGCACAACTGCGGCTGCCTTCAAGCGGGAGGCGGCAGTAATGACGACGCCGTTGACATCGTCGTTAAGCTGCAGGCCCTCAGCAGACTCACCCAAGGCTTCCCGTACGCCGTCGACGGTGCCGACTGCCAGGCCCGCTACGAGCTCATCACCTTCGGTCGACCACTCAATCTGCAGGTCAGCAGCCTCAGCCGCGGCTTTGATGGCCTCGACCTGCGCGGCATCAATGCCATGTACAGCAATGACATCGCCACCTTGGCGGACGACAGCGCCGTTGTGCTCAATACGCCACAGGGCCTGCGGAATATCGGCGCCGATGGTGTCATCGTCATGCGCGGCAGCATGGGCAGACATCACGACGAGGACCTCTGCGGTCGGGTAGACATCCTCAAGCGCCTGGCGCAGACGGGAGTTGAGCTGGCCATCCTTAAACAACAACGCGGTCTCATCGACTGCCAGCACGCGCGGGATGTCCGAGTAGTTGGCCTTCATCCGGTGCGGCAGGCGGGAAACAATCAGACGCGACTGAGTTGCTGCTGAGAGTAAGCCCTGCTCCAGCGGGGAGCCGGCGAAGATTTCCTTGCTGCTCGTCGACAGCGAGGCCTGGGCTTCCGCGATGTCCGCTTTGACCGAGTTCATAATTTCGGTGACCTTGCCACGGGTTTCATCAATGCCACGGTTGGCCTCCTCAACTACTGCGTTGAGGTTGTCCTTGATCCACTCCAGGGTCTCCGGCGCGGTGCGCTTGACCTCTTCTACCTGGGCCTTCGCTGGAAGGGCCAGGCGCTCATGCACCAATTCCGAGGTGGTCTGGGAAATGCGGTCGCGCAGACCGATCAGGTCATCGCGCAGGTGACGCTCGCGGTAACGCTCAGCCTCAACCTCGCGGTCAGCAGCTTCAGCTTCCTCCAGGGTCGGCGCACCGCCGCCTAAGCGGGCCGGCACCCAGAACTCACCCTTGGGCATCTCGCCAAACTCGGCTTCGTAGAGGCCCCAAAGCTTTTCAATGCCCTCCTGCATCCGCCGGCGCAGCTCCGCTGTATCGGCCTCTGCATCACCGGTGGGGTGGAAAGGCTCGAGCGCCTCAATGAAAATCGGGGTCTTAGACGGCTTAAAGTTCTTCTTCTGCCCCTTGGTCCAGATGCGCTGGGAGCCAAAGATGACCTGCGGAACAATCGGCACGCCGGCTTCATGGGCAATGCGGGCAGCACCGGTGCGCATGGAACGAATCTCAAAACTGCGCGAGATAGTGCCCTCCGCGAAGACACCCACCAGGTGTCCGGCGCGCGCGAGGTCCACCGCGTTGTAGAAAGACTCGGAACCATCCACGCGGTCGACCGGGATATGGCCCATCGCGCGCATGGCAGCACCGACACCTTTGACCTCAAAGATGCCGACCTTGGTCAGATAGCG
Organism: Corynebacterium camporealensis; assembly: GCF_000980815.1. Taxonomy (NCBI): domain Bacteria; kingdom Bacillati; phylum Actinomycetota; class Actinomycetes; order Mycobacteriales; family Corynebacteriaceae; genus Corynebacterium; species Corynebacterium camporealensis. Next base: position 2,299,817 of record NZ_CP011311.1, read on the forward strand.
CACCAAGCGGTTTTGCAGTAGCGGAATGAACCCGCCGAAGGCGAAGTCCATGTAGCCGGTGTGGTTAATGACCACCACGGCACCGCCCTTGGTGGGGATGTTGTCCTCACCACTGGTGCGAATCTTCCAGCCTTCTAATGCGACAAAGACGCGCGCGAGTTCAACGACGCCACGGTAGAAGAGATTTTGAAAAACGTTGATTTTCACAAGCGCGCCTTCAAAGATCGACTGCGTTTTACTTCTTCGGGGTCAAGACATCCTTGCCCACGAATGGGCGCAGTGCTTCCGGAACCACGACAGAGCCATCGGCCTGCTGATGGTTTTCCAGAATAGCCACCAGCCAGCGGGTGGTAGCCAAGGTGCCGTTCAGCGTGGCGGCAGTCTGAGCCTTGCCATTTTCATCGCGGTAACGGATGGACAGACGACGTGCCTGGAAGGTGGTGCAGTTCGAAGTCGAGGTCAGCTCACGGTAGGTGCCCTGCGTGGGGACCCATGCCTCGTTGTCGTACTTACGTGCTGCGGAATCACCCAGGTCACCACCAGCGATATCGATGGTGCGGTACGGCAGCTCCATGGCAGCGAGCATGTCCTTTTCCATCTGCAGCAGCTGCTGGTGCTGCTCGGCTGCATCTTCTGGCTTGCAGTAGACAAACATCTCTAGCTTGTCGAACTGGTGCACGCGCAGGATGCCGCGGGTGTCCTTACCGTGCGAGCCTGCTTCACGACGGAAGCAGGAGGACCAACCGGTGTAGCGCAGCGGACCATCAGACAGATCGATGATCTCGTCCTTGTGATAACCAGCCAGAGCAACCTCGGAGGTGCCGACCAGGTAGAGGTCATCGGCAGGCAGGTAGTAGACCTCGTCGGAGTGCTGACCCAAGAAGCCGGTGCCCTGCATGATGTCCGGGCGGACCAGGACCGGCGGAATCATCAGCTGGAAACCAGCCTCGCGCGCCTTCTGCGCAGCCAGCATCAGCATGCCCAGCTGCAGGAAGGCACCGTCGCCGGTGAGATAGTAGAAACGTGCGCCGCCCACCTTGGCGCCACGCTTGACGTCGATAAGCCCCAGCGACTCACCCAGCTCCAGGTGATCCTTCGGCTCAAAGTCGAATTCTGGAATCTCGCCGACTTCTTCAACGAGCACGAAGTCATCCTCGCCACCCGCCGGAGCGCCCTCGACCACGTTGGAGAGCATGTACTGCAGGCGAGTGACCTCAGCTTCAGCGGCGTTCTGAGCCTCTTCAGCTTCTTTGACCTTGGCCTTGAGCTCGTTAGAGCCCTCCAGCAGCTTCGGGCGATCTTCCGGTGCGGCCTGACCAATCTTCTTGCCAAAGGCCTTCTGCTCGGAGCGCAGCTCATCAGCCTTCTGGATGGACTGGCGGCGGGATTCGTCGGCAGCCAGCAGCTGATCGACGATAGCCGGATCCTCTCCCCTGTTGACCTGGGAGGCTCGTACAACGTCTGGGTTTTCGCGGAGGAACTTTAGATCAATCACGCAGTAGAGCCTACCCCACACCCAATTCCTTGTACTGGTAATAACCTGCGATTTAAAATATGTATATGCCCACCTCGCACGAACTCCCACCGCACCCAATTCACGACGGACCTATCCCCAAACACGCGCAGCTGCGAGACATTCTGGAGGAGTTGTGTGAGACCACCTTGCAGCCCGGCGATTTACTGCCCGGTGAGCGCGTTTTGGAAGAAACCTACGGCGTCTCCCGCATCACTGTCCGGCGCGCCATAGGTGACCTCGTAGCCGCGGGCCGCCTGCGACGCGTCCGCGGCAAAGGCACCTTCGTCGCCCCGAATCCTTTGGTCTCGCGCCTGCACTTGGCCTCTTTTTCTGACGAGATGGGTGCGCAAGACGTGCATGCCTCCTCCAAGATTCTGCTCGGTGGGCGGGCAAATGCTCCGGAGGAGGTCACGCAGTTTTTCGGCACCTCTGCCAACACCACACATACGCACTTGCGACGCCTGCGTTTAGGCGATGACGTTCCTTATTCCATCGATGATGGCTGGTATAACTCCCAGTTCGTTCCCAATTTGTTGGAGAATGACATTTATAATTCGGTTTATGCGATTTTGGATACCCGCTTTAACGTTCCGATAACCGAGGCCGATCAAACAGTAACGGCCGTATCTGCGGATGCGGATATGGCAGAGCTTCTCGATGTCGCCGAGGGCGATCCACTGCTGCACATCGTGCGCCAATCCCGCAGTGGCGATAAGCCGGTTGAGTGGTGTTCTTCGGTGTACCGCCCCGACCGTTACCACCTAAATACCCGGGTCAGCCGGGCAATGGAGATGTAGGAACCAGGACAATAAGGCTAGGATAGGAGCCCTATGAATAACTCCACCGCGTGGCGCTCCGCCGCCGCAATGCGCATCCTTCTCGTGGCAGCCCTGGCTGCCGCTGCCTTTTTGGGCGCCTTTGCGTATTTCAGCGGCAACACGTCGACCTCCGCTGACGGCAACGGAGACCCCGCCAATCCGGAAGAAACTGATGCTCAGGTCATTTCCTTTACCACTGCTGATACCGGGTCCTGCCTGACTTGGGGGCACAACCCACAAGGTGAAGTCACCAACTTTGAGACCACCTCCTGCGAGGACGAGCACCGCTTTGAGGTCTCTACCCGCGAGGACTTGAGTACCTTCCCGACCAGTGAGTTCGGCCCGGATGCCGCCATGCCAGATGTGGAGCGCCAGAACGCGCTTCGCGATGAGCTCTGCCAGGCCGCCACCGTGCGCTACTTAGAGGGCAAGTTCGATCCTTCCGGTAAGTACGACATTGCTTCTATCCTTCCGCCGGCTGCGGCCTGGGAGCAGGGCGATCGCACCATGCTCTGTGGCCTGCAGACCACCGATATCAACGGTGAACCGCAGCTGACCACCGGCAAGGTGGCCAACGTCGACCAGGCTCTCGTTGCTGAACCGGGTACCTGTTTGGCCCTGGAGGACAACCAACGCGGCCTGCCGGTCGATTGTGCCGAGGACCATCAACTCGAAACCGTCTCGATTATCGACTTGAACGAGCGCTTCCCGGATGGCTACCCCTCGGATGAGGACATGGATAACTTCCTAGATGAGACCTGTACCGCCAACGCGGAGGAATACCTCGGCGGCGAGGAACAGCTCTACCAATCCACGCTGCAACCCTTCTGGGGCTCGTTGAGTGAGACCTCCTGGAACACCGGTTCTCGTTCGGTGAACTGCTCGCTTATCCACACTGATGGCGACGGCTTCTCGACGATTACCGGCACCGCCAAGGACGGCCGCGACGGCCTGCGCATCAACGGCGAATCACCAGAAGAGCGCCCGGAACGTAACCCGCTGCGCAGCGAGCAGGACAACAACACCGACAACACCCCGGCAGCACCGACGCCTGCTGCGCCTGCACCGGCTGCTTAATGTATAGCGTCAGCGAAGAGCGCTTTGACGAGATGGTCAATGCTGCGCTGGACAAAATCCCCGATGAGTTTGTCCACCAGATGCGCAACCTGGTCATCATGGTCGAAGATTACAACCCCGACCAGCCCCAACTACTGGGGCTGTATGAGGGCGTCTCGCTGACCGAGCGCACCCACGATCACACTGGCTTTCTCCCCGATGCCATCTTCATCTACCGCCACGCGCTGCAATCCATCTGCCACAGCGAGGAGGAACTCGCCCACGAAGTAGAGGTCACCGTCTTCCACGAACTAGGCCACTACTTCGGCTTTGAGGAAGACCGCCTCCACGAACTCGGCTGGGGCTAACGCCGCGGCAAGTCCAAGTCCGCCCAGCGACGCAGCTCCCACTGACCGAAGTCTTTCCCGCGCGGTTCCATCACGGTCATTCCGCAATTTGGCATGTATCCGGAGAACGCAAAATCTGCATCCACGCCAGTGGCATGCTTGCTGACGATGCGGATGGCCGCACCATGACTGACCACGACGACATCCTCGTCATCGCCAAGCCCGGCCGCGAGATTCTCCAACGCCGGCTGGTAGCGTCCCAGCAGGTCAACGTAGGATTCCCCGCCCTGCAAACGGGAGTCCGGATTGCTATCAAAACAGCCGCGCAGCACCATCATGTACTCGCGATGCGCATCCTCGCTGCCATCCATCTCATAGTTGCCGGCATAAATCTCATGCACGCCGTTAATGACTTCCACCGGATAAGAAAAGCGCGGGTGACCAGTAACTTCTTCATAGGAACGCGCGGCCAACTGCGCGGTCTGCTGGGCACGCAATGCCACTGAGCAGTACATGCGCAACTTACGCTCACCGACGTACTCGGCAATCTCCCGCCCGGCGCGCACCGCTTGGTCGCGGCCGCGTTCGGTCAGCTCGGCTCCTGGGGGACGAGTATCCAGCAGGCGTTCAATATTGGAAAAGGTCTGGCCGTGGCGCAGGAGAATGATTCTTCCGGTCATGGTTTTAGATTATTGCCCCCGTTGCAGGCGCGCTACCCATTCCTCGGCCTCTTGCAGCCGCTCCACATCACGCGGTGAGTCAGCCAATTCAGTCGCGGAAGGCCACGACCCTACGAAGCGCAGTTCCGGTACACGCAACCACAGCGCACGCAGTGCTTCTGCCACCAGCTGATCATCAATGTGCCCCACCAAATCCACATGGAAACGGTAGCTGCCCAGGCCCTCCCTAGTCGGGCGGGATTCAATACGCGCCATATCCACACCACGGCTAGCGAATTCCTGCAGGCACGATACAAGCGAGCCTGGCACGTTCGGAATAGTAAAAATCACCGACGTCCTATCCGACCCAGTGCGCGCCGTCGGCTTACCCACGGGTCCGACCAACACGAAACGCGTGGTGGCCTCAGCAACATCGGCAATGCCAGTCGCCACCGACTCCAAGCCATAAATCTCTGCCGCACGCGCCGGTGCCGCCGCCGCATCAACCTCACCGCGGGAGACTGCCTCCGCCGCCGCACCATTGGAGCTCGCCGGCACGAATTCCACCTCGCCGAGGTTCTTCTCCAGCCACTCCCGCACTTGCTGATAGGCCACCGGGTGGGTCGAGAAAGTCCGCACCGCCGACTGCTGCGTTCCCGGACGGACCATAATGTCGAAGACCACCGGCAGGTCCACCTCGGAGTAAATCTGGACCGGCTCGCCTTCCATCAAGGCATCAAAAGTCGCGGTGACTGCACCATCCACGGAATTTTCAATAGCCACGCAGGCAAAATCCGCACGCCCGGAACGCACTGCGGCCAGCGCCTGCGACGGCGAATTCACAGCCAGCGGTTCAACCTCACCCATGTCCTGGGCAAAGCGCTGCAGCGCTGCCTCGGTGAAGGTACCAACGGGTCCAAGGAAGGCGATCGTGGTGCTCATAAGGCTTTAGCCTACATAGTTAAGCCCACATTGTTCTTCCGCACTAGACTGTGGCGCCATGACCACTACCCGGCCGCAGCGCCTGCGCGCGGAAATCCTCATCGTCCTTGCCGTTACCTTCGGCATCTCGGGACTGCGCGCCATCCTGCGGCTGATCAACGCCCTTGCTGCCCCGGAAGCACTCAACGACCAATCCGTCACCCTCAATGCCAGCCAATCAACCCTTGCCTGGGTCGATATCGGCTTACAGCTCTGCTCCGCCATCGCTCTTTTCGCCTACGGCGCACTCGCACTCTTCCTGCTAGCTGGCGATGGTATCCGCATGCCCGGCTGGAAACGCGGCGACCTCCTGCACGGCATGGGCCTGGCCGCCATCATCGGCATCCCCGGCCTCGCCCTTTATGTCACCGCACTCCAGCTCGGCCTGACCAAGGAAGTCGTCCCCACCGACTTCGACAACACCTGGATCGAACTTCCCGCCCTGCTCCTGCACTCGGCCGCCAACGCATTCGGCGAAGAAGTCGTCGTGGTCTTCTGGTTACTTACCCGCCTGCGCACACTCGGCTGGGGCCTGCCCGCCGCCCTTGCCGCCTCATCAATCCTGCGCGGCACTTACCACCTCTACCAAGGTGTTTCCGCCGGCTTCGGCAACATCATCATGGGCCTGCTCTACGGCTACTACTTCCACCGCACCGGCCGGGTGTGGCCACTGGTCATCGCCCACTTCCTCATCGATGCCGTGGCCTTTACCGGCTACGCGCTTATCGATGACATCTCCTTCCTCGGCCTCTAAACCTCCACCAGCTCCCCACACCAGACCGACGCCACACTCACTCAGCCTGAAGGGCACGACCGTGGTCGCTGTGACTTTCCTGCAAGATTGCCGCACAGCTCGGGGCCTTAAGGAGGCGACATTGTAAGGTGTAGCGCATGGATAATTCAGGACGGAATCCGGAGAGGGAGTCCCGGCGCGCCGATGACTTCGTTCTCGGCTCGGACGGAAAGCCGCTACGCGATCGCTACGGCCGCCCCGTTCGCCGCCATCCCCGGAACAACGATCCTGGACGAAGCACGCGCAACCAAGGTTCACAGCGTGCCCAGGGCACCAGCCGCCCTTCGGATAACACGCGCCTTCCCCACCCGGATGAGGTCCAGCGCCGTCCGCGTGCGGACTACACCCGGCAGCTGCCACCGGAAGAACAATTCCAGCGCCCGCAGCAACAGCAGCCGCGCTACCCTAGCCAGTTCCGCGCGATGCAGCAGCGCCAACAGCAACCGCAATATCAGCAGCGCTATGCCCAGCAACCACAGCGCGCTGCGGTACCGCGCAACTACCAACCAACCCCCGGCCGCGCGCAGCGCCCCCATCGTCGCCGCAAGCGTGTTAGCCCAGTCAAGCGTTTCTTCGGCTGCTTCGGTTGGTTTATCGCCATCTTGTTGGTCCTTGCCCTGGCCATTGGCTTCTGGGCTGATACGCGTCTGACCCGCGTGGACGCGATGCCGGAAGAACAAGTTTCCAATACTGCTGGCACTAACTGGTTGCTCGTTGGCTCTGACTCCCGTCAAGGACTAACTGAAGAAGACCAGGCCAACCTGGGTACCGGCGGTGATGTCGGCGTGGGTCGTACCGATACGATAATGGTTCTGCACATGCCTACCTTCGGCAAGGCACGTATGGTCTCTATCCCACGTGATAGCTACGTCGAGGTACCTGGCTTCGGCATGGACAAGATTAACGCCTCCTTTACTTACGGTGGCCCGCAGCTGCTGACCCAAACCGTCGAATCGGCAACTGGCCTGCACATTGACCACTACGCCGAAATCGGCATGGGTGGCCTGGCTAACGTGGTCGACGCCGTGGGCGGCGTGGAAGTCTGCCTGGACGAACCCATCAACGATCCACTCGCCGCCATCGACCTGGCTGCGGGTTGCCAGGAACTCGACGGACCAAACGCCCTGGGCTACGTGCGAACGCGTGCCACCGCCATGGGCGATCTGGACCGCGTGGAACGCCAGCGCGAGTTCTTCTCCGCACTTCTTGGCGAAATCACGTCCCCGATGACGTTTATCAACCCGGTGCGTGCCATCTCCCTGGTCAACAACACCGCCTCGGCTTTCATCGTCGACAACGGCGACCACATCTGGCACCTACTGCGCGTCGCCCTGGCCATGGGCACCGGCGTGGAAACCGAAACCGTCCCCATCGGCAGCTTCCAAGACACCGCCGTCGGCAACGTCGTGGTCTGGGACGAGGCCGAAGCTGCCCAGCTCTGGGAGTCCATGAAGTAGCTAAGGAATGAGCGTGAGCGATAAGTCTTTTCACTACAAGTTTGGCCTGTTCGTAGCCATCTGTGGCGTGCTGCTGCTCCTGTTCCGAATCGTCATCCAAGACTTTTCGGTCCTAGGAATCCTCTCCCCCATTTTCATCTCCATAGGTGGCCTTCTCTTGATGCGCGGTAAACCTGAGGAAAGCGAAAAGAGTCCCTCCATGTCCTCCAGAAGCTCGTAACCCTCGATGACGATCGCACAACGCGCGTGAGCTGACATTATGTGTTAGAAAACTAAACAACGAATGGAGGCAGCGCGCATGAAGGACAAGTCTTTCCGCTATAAGTTGGGTTTCGTCATTGCTGCTGCCGGCGTTCTGCTGTGTTTCAGGGAGATTGTCCGCGACGACACCTCAATGGAGGTCGCTCTCGCATGGTTCGCACTCAGCATTGTGGGTCGACTCATCATGCGCAGCGAGGAAAAGCACACTAAGTAAACGCACAAAAGCCTGCCCAATAGGAAGTTTCTCGAACTTCCTGGGCAGGCCCTTTGTTTTTCTGCTGCGTCCCTTTTAGGCCGCTGCGTTTCCTTGTGGCGCTGCTGCGTTCCTTCTAGGTACGCTGCGCTAAGTGAACTTAGCGCAGCGTGACCTGGCGGGACTTAATGTTTTGCAGCTGCTTGCGCTCGTCGGCGGTCAGCTGTGCGTCGTTGCTGAGTTCTTCGGTGAGTTCCTTGGCGACGCGGACGAGTTCATCTTCGTAGGAATCGTGGGCGACTTCTGGTTGCAGGTCGAAGACTGGGGCAATCAGGCCGTGGGTGCGGAAGACACCGGCGAACTTGGTGTTCTCACCAAGGTTCAGGTCGCCGCGGGCGGCCACGCGGGCCAGGGCGTTGAGCAGGGCGGACTCGTTGTCGTGCGGGAAGACCCAGCGGATGTGTGCCTTGCCGCCGCCAGCGTTAGCCCAGAATGCGGTGCCCGGGAATTCATCCGAGTGACCAACTTCGTGGGATTCGATGACGGAATCGTTGGCAGCCTGCAGCGACTGTGCGATTTCCGGGGTGATCTGTGCACCTTCTGGCATCCACCAGGCGAAGTCCTGGTGTACGTCGATATCCAGGATGGCGTCGGTATCCAGCAGTTCCTTCAGTTCCGGCTGGGAACCATCCGCAGCAGTGGACTGCAGGGTTGCACCCGGCTCACTGTTCTTAACCCAGTTCAGGGCGTATGCCAGGTCGCGGTTCGGGTTGTGGGTGTGGTTTTGGACCTGCAGTGCGACGAAAGCTGCACCGCCGGCCTGCTCATCACGAATCATTGCAGCAGAAGCACCCGGCAGGACGGTGGTGACATAGACGTCGCGGTCGATGTCTTTCACGTCCAGCTTGGCAAGTGCCGAAGGCACGAACTCCTGCAGTGCGATGAGCTGGGATTCAGCGGCGAAACCGGAGTAAGGGCGCGGGTCCTTTTCCAGGGCGGCGCGCTCTGCGGCACGAGCGGCGAGCTTGGCCTGGCGGCGGGACATGCCCTCCGGCAGCTGTTCATTCTTCTTTTTCTTCTTGGCCATGCCCCCTAAAATACCGGGTTGCTACAGCTCGATGGCGTGCAGGGCCCGCTCCGGTTCATTGGTTGCCAAGATGTTCACACCGTTAGACCAGGCCCACTTCATGTCCTCGTCTTTGTCGACGGTCCACATGTACGTCGGCAAGCCATGCGCGCCAATGGCATTGGGCTGGATCTTCGCACGCAACAGCGACATGCCCAGGCCCGTCGGGCGCGAGAGCAGCATGTCGGGTTTGTTGATGTGGCGTTCCCAATCGCGACGCAGGTAGATGCGGTCAGTATCCGGTGCAAGCCGCTGCATGACGCGGGTCGCGCGGTGGGAAAAGGAAATGACGTGCACGCGGGGATCGCCCAGCATTCCGGCGTAGCGCAGACGCAGGACCAGCTGTTCTTCCAGCATGTCGCCGTGGCAGCCGGGGTGTTTGGTCTCAATGTAGAGATGGTGATCGGGATAGTCCTGGGACATCTCCAACAAATCATCGAGAAGCATCATGCGCTGCCCGCGGCCGATATCGAGCTGACTCAGTTCAGACCAATCCATCTTGGATACGCGGCCATGACCATCCGTGGTGCGATCGACGGTGGGGTCATGGTGGATGATGACCCGGCCGTCTTTAGACAGACGAATATCGCACTCCACGCCGTGAATGGGCAGCTCAAATGCCTTCTCAAAGGCGAGGTGTGACAGCTCCGGGTATTTGGCGGAATATCCTCTATGCGCGACGATCTTCACTAGCCGAAAAACTCTTCCTTGATATCGCTAAGCGTCTTCGCCGAGGCAGCAAAGCGCTCCTTTTCGTGGTCATTGAGCTGCAACTCCACCGGGCGGACGATGCCGTTGCGGTTAATAATCGCTGGCGTGCCGATGTAGAGGTCTTCCACCCCGTATTCCCCTTGCAGGTAGGCAGAAACCGGCAGTGCGACATCCTGGTTCTGAATCACCGCGCGAGTAATGCGCGCCAGGCCCATGCCGATGCCATAGGACGTCGAGCCCTTGGCATCAATGATGCGGTAGGCCGCATCGCGGGTGTTTTCAAAGATTTCCTCGATGCGCTCGGCATAACCAGGGTTCTCTTTGAGCTGGCGAGACAGCGGCACACCAGCAATATTCGCCGTGGAAACGACGGGCAGCTCCGAATCGCCATGCTCACCGACGATGTACGCGTGCACCGACATCGGCGAGACGTCTTCGAGTTCGCCCAGCATATAGCGGTAGCGGGCAGAATCGAGCACCGTGCCCGAACCAATCACGCGGTGATGGTCCAGACCTGAGGCCTTCCACACCGCATAGGTCAACACGTCCACCGGATTGGTAGCCACGAGGAAAATGCCGTCGAAACCATTGCCCATGACATCATCGACAATGCTGTTCATGATCTTGATGTTCTTGCCCACCAGGTCGAGGCGGGTCTCGCCAGGCTTTTGCGCAGCACCAGCACAGATGACCACGAGATCCGCATCCCGGCAGTCCTCATAGGTGCCTTTGGTCACGCGGGTGCGCGACGGCGCCCAGACCACGCCATGGTTTAAGTCCATGACGTTGCCTTCCAACTTCTTTTCGTCAATATCAATGATGGCCAGATGGTCTACGATTCCCTGGTTAACCAGGGAGAATGCATAGGCAACGCCGACATCACCGGCGCCGATTAGGACGACTTTGTTTCCAACATGGTTTGCCATGGTTTCCATTGTGCGCTGTTTTGGCCCTTTTCGCACCACAGAACGCTCGCGCTGCGGGCAGGTCACTTCTTTGGGATAATCGCGTGTCATGAAACGGTTACTGGCGCGCGCAGTCCTAACCGGCTTAGGCGTGCTCAGTGACATCACCCCTGGCCTGCGCATGACTCGCAAGCGCACCCTTCCACCGGAGATGTCCGCCGGCATCCTTGGCGCGGAGCTGGCCACCTGGGCTGCGGTATCGCCCTCTCTGCTTCCGCGTCCTTGGTGGGTGACTGCCGCCAACGTCGCCATTGGGCAAGGTGTGGGCCATCTCGGTGCGGCGACGGTGGCGTTTACCCTCAACCGCATCGGCAAGCGCCCGCAAGACCGCTTAGGCCCTGGACACCGGCAGATTCTGCACGCCGCCATCGGTGCGGGCACCATCCTCAATGTTGCACGTTCCCTGCGCAACCAGCGCATCCAAGCCGGGTTCGTTGGCAAGGAAATCGTCCGCGGACCTGCCACCGCCGCCATTGGTTTAAGCGCTGGTACCGCCGGTTATGGCGTACTGCTGTTGCTGGGTGAGGCCACCCAATTCACTGCCACGCGGCTCTCCCGGCAACTGGGCCGCTGGGTTCCTGCACTCCTGGCCTGGCCATTGGTGACCGCCGGCATGACGCTTACGGCAGTATTCCTGTCCAACCGTGTGGTGCTGCGCCGCTGGATTCGCCATCTTTCTGCCCGTGCCCAGCGCATCAACAAGCTCGTCTTTCCTGGCACGATGATGCCCTGGGAACCCGAACGCTCCGGCAGTCCCTGGTCTTATGAACCGTGGTCGGCGCTTGGCCAGCAGGGCCGCCGCTTTGTCTCCAATGGTCCGCGCGCCCGCGACATCCAAAAGGTCATGGAGTGCGACAGCGCCCATGAACCCATCCGCATCTACGCCGGCTTGGTCCCTGGTCGTCCCATGCGCCATGCCGCCCGCCAAGTTCTAGCGGAAATGGAGCGCACCGGCGCTTTCCGACGCAACACCCTCGTCATCCAAATGCCCGCCGGCTCAGGCTGGCTCAGCAATTGGAGCGTGTCCGCCTACGAGTTCCTCACCCGCGGCGATTGCGTGACCGTGACCGTGCAGTATTCCTACCTGCCCTCGGTGTTTTCTTATGTCGTCGACAAGCAAGCTCCCAAGGAAGCCGCCCGGGAGCTCATCCACGCCATCCAGCGTCGCTTAGAAGACCTGCCGGAAGAAGACCGCCCACGCGTCTACTTTGCCGGTGAGTCCCTGGGCGCTTACGCCATCATGGACAACTACGAGGACCTCGATAGCCTGCTTGCTGACTGCAATGGCGCGGTCTTTACCGGCCCGCCACGCATGACGCACTTTACCCAGAACCTGCAGCGTGACACCGGTTCCATGGAGCGCCTACCGCTTATCGATGGCGGCCGCCACGTCCGCTTCGCCACCGTTCCTGCGCATACCCGGCACGATGCTTTCGGCCGCAGCTACACCCATGTCTGGAAGCGCCCGCGCATGCTGGTGGCCCAGCACGCTTCCGATGCCATCGTCTGGTGGGATATGAACCTAGCGTTTACCCGCCCCGGCTGGATGCGCGAACCCCAACCCGATACCTTGTACGCCGATACCTTCCCCCGCCTGAACTGGGCACCGCTGATTTCCTTTTGGCAGATAGGCCTCGACCAAATCAACTCTCTGAACGTCCCCGGCGGCCACGGCCACAACTACTTCTGGGAGAACTTCTGGTACTGGGACGAAGTCTTAGGCTCCCAATCCCGCAAGCCACTAAACCCACGCATCGCAGAGCGCATGCGCAGGTTCGTCAGCAAGGACGCCTAATAAACTGCGTAAGTTTCCAACAGGCACGTGAGGTGCTGCTAGCAGCACCTCACCCGCACTTGACGCCCGTGCTGTGGTGCGGGCAGTAGCCGTGAGGATTTTTGTACAGGTACTGCTGGTGTTCGTCTTCGGCGAGGTAGTACTCGCCGGCGTCGGTATCACTCAGTAACTTCAGTTCGGTAGTCGTCTCGCCAAAACCGTTGTCTTTGAGCTTGTCCGCGTAAGAGTCGACGATGTCGCGAATCTCGTCGAGTTCCTCTTGGGTGCGTGGGTAAAACGCCGAGCGGTACTGCGTTCCTACGTCATTGCCCTGGCGGAAACCTTGGGTGGGGTCGTGTGCTTCCAATGCGATGACCACGAGGTCGCGCAGGGAGACTTGCTCCGGGTCGTAGGTGATTTCGACGACCTCTGCGTGATTCGTCAGACCGCGGCAGACTTCGTAGTAGGTCGGGTTCGGTGTTGTACCACCGGCGTAACCGACGGAGGTCGATTCGACGCCTGGGGTCTCCCAGTACATTTTCTCCGCACCCCAGAAACAACCGATGCCAACGACCAGGCTGCGTTGGTTGTCCTTCCACGGACCAGTAATTGGGGTGCCTAACACCGCATGGGGACGGGGATTTAAGACAGGTTCTTCCCTGCCAGGCAGGGCCTTATCGGCACTGACCAATTGCGGGGTGGGACGGAATAGAAACGACATGCTTCTGGCTCCTTTCTGCGGTGTGCGTGGGTCCAGACTACTTCCATTTTGTGCAGCTGCCAGCACTTTTATTTATTTAGCACATACAATCGTTGCGAATTTAGAAAACGTGCCTATGATGGGCGGCGTACCCGAAGAAAGGATTAGAACTATGGCTACTTACGAACTTCCGGAGCTCGACTACGCATACGACGCACTGGAGCCGCACATCTCCGCAGAGATCATGGAGCTGCACCACTCCAAGCACCACGCTAACTACGTCAGCGGTGCAAACGCTGCACTCGAGGCTCTCGAAGAGGAGCGCAACGGTGAGGCTAACGCCGACCGTATCCGCGCATACACCAAGAACCTGGCGTTCAACCTGGGTGGCCACACCAACCACTCCATCTTCTGGAAGAACCTGTCCCCGAACGGTGGCGGCGAGCCGACCGGTGAGCTGGCTGAGGCCATCAACCGCGACTTCGGTTCCTTCGAGAAGTTCAAGGCTCACTTCTCCGCAGTTGCTACCGGCCTGCAGGGTTCCGGCTGGGCAGTCCTGGGCTACGACCATGTTGCTGGTCGCCTGATTGTTGAGCAGCTGACCGATCAGCAGGGCAACATCTCCGTTAACTTCACCCCGCTGCTGATGCTGGATATGTGGGAGCACGCTTTCTACCTGCAGTACAAGAACGTTAAGGCTGACTACGTCAAGGCCGTGTGGAACGTCTTCAACTGGGACGACGTTGCAGAGCGTTACGCTGCAGCCACCAAGTAATCCTTAATCAGGATTAGCAAGCCGCCCTTCGGGGCGGCTTTTTGTTCTTCCCTTGGCCGAACTTCCCCGCAAAACTTTTCTCACTAGCGATTGCCGAGGCTGAACGTCCTATGCAGAATTGGTCTGATCGCCTTCTCTTTTCTGCCTCTTTTCCCATAACGATCTACGCACTAGGAAAATAGGCAACACCAGAACGTAATAGAAAATCAGGAACGGCACGACGAAGGAAACTATTCCGTCAGACGTTACTTCGCTCCAGGGAACACCTTCTGTATTAGGGAAAACTAAGCCTCCCCCAACCCGTCCTTTGGCTTACATAGAATTCCGCGACAACCATCAGCGGCAACACAATGAAAGAGAACCACCAGGGCGGAACCCATGGCCCTCCATCTTTCTGCCGTTTATATAAAGCTTCACCGAACCCCATTACAGTTCCCGCCCTTCTAGGTTCGCTACTCACAGAGCACACAACAACCTGCGTGATGAACAAGCTATCCATAGTCAGTCGCTAACGTTTGCAGCAATGAAGAATGCTAGTAAAGGACCTAACCGACCGGCCAAACCATATGAAAGTCGGGACTTTTGTACACACCCATATCGGTGTGCTGTTGCTTCACAGTTCGAAAGCTCGAGTGTTTCGATCCCCTGAAGTCACATTTGCTTGTTTCTCTCGCTCATGATGAAGTCACGGAACTGCTTAATTGGTGGTGCATCGTCTCCGGGGCGCCACACTAGGCCGAGTTCACGGTAGGCGGCTGGTTCCAGGGGGATGAGGTTGCCGGTCTGTAGGTAGGGGTCGTCTAGTGGCAGTAGTGCGATGCCGAGGCCTGCTGCGACCATACCGGAGACTGTCGTAAGTTCCATGGACTCGAAGACGAGGTGTGGGGTGAATCCGGATTTTTCTGCCAGCGAATCCAGCAGCATGCGGGTGCCGTAGCCGGGCAGCATGCCGATGAAGTTTTCTTCGGCGCATTCGGCGAGGTCGATGCTGTCGCGTTGGGCGGCCCAGTGTCCTTCCGGGACGGCGAGGCCTAGTTTTTGTAGTTTGAGCAGGTGCCAGCCGACCTCGGCGTTTGGTTTCGGGCCGACCAAGGCGAGGTCGGACTCGCCGCGTTGAATTCTTTCGACAAGTTCGCGCGAGGCACCCTGGTGCAGGCGAATATCGACCTGCGGGTGCTGGGCGCGATAGGACTTAATTAGATCCGGGACTAACCACGTGCCCAACGAGTGCATGAAATCCAAGCGCACGGTGCCGTGTTCCGGGTCCATGAGGCGAGAGACTGCATCGCGAGCGGCGGTCTCGCTGCGCAGTATGTGGCGGGCATGTTCCACGAATGCGCTTCCCCGGGCGTTGAGCATGAGTGTGCGCCCGGCGCGCTCAAAAAGGTTGGCGCCAAGTTGCTGCTCGACGCGCTGGATGCGCCTGCTCAGTGCTGATTGGGAGATGCCTAAGGCATCGGCAGCAGCGCCCACCAGCCCTAAATCAGCGACGGTGACGACGCCGCGGATGTCCTCTAGATTCATGCTTTCTCCAAACTGCACCTATTAACATGCACAATACGCATGGAAATACTATCTTTTAGACATTTTACTCATGAGAGCAGGAAGAGCATGCTTAATGCCATGAGTAGAACGCAGCGCGCGACCATCGCCATGCTCTTTGCGGGCCTGGCGATTTTCTCAAGCTTGTATACCACCCAGGCCATCCTGCCGACCTTGGTCGATGAGGTAGGACTGTCCTCCATTGAGGCCGCCATGACGGTCTCAGCTGCCACGGGTGCGCTGGCCATTTGTGTGGTTCCGGCATCCATCCTGTCGGAACGCTACGGGCGCGGTCGCTTGCTCATTATTTCTGCTATCGCTGCCACGGTGGTCGGCATGTTGGTTCCCCTGGCAGACAACGCCTGGCAGCTCATCGCCTTGCGTGGCCTGCAGGGCGCACTGCTGGCCGGCGCACCCGCGACCGCAATGGCGTGGCTGTCTGAGGAGCTGGCCTCCAAGGCCCTGTCCCGCGCAATGGGGCTGTATATCGCCGGTACCTCGATTGGTGGCCTGACTGGCCGTCTGGTCCCGACCGGCATGCTGGAATTTAGTAACTGGCGCTGGGCGCTGTTTGTGTCTGCCTGTGTGACGCTGCTGTTCGCCATCATTGCGGTCATTTTGCTGCCTGCTCAGCAAAACTTCCGCCCGAAGGAACTGCACTTTGCCAGCGAAGCCCGCGCGGTATTTGGCCATATTAAAACGCCGGCGCTCGCGTTGTTGTACCTGACAGCCTTTTTGGCCATGGGTTCGTTTGTGTCCATCTACAACTTCTTAAGCTTCCGCCTTATCGACCACTTCGGCATGGCACCGAGCATCGCCGGCCTGGTCTTCCTCTTCTATCTATCTGGCACCTGGTCTTCGGCCAAGGCTGGTTCCATGGTCAGTCGCTTCGGCCATGCACCCACGATGCTGGGCTCCGCGTTGCTCTTCGCGGTCGGCATTGCCTTCTGTGCCGGTCCGTTTCCTATGGTCCTCCTCGGCATCCTTGCGCTGACCATTGGCTTCTTCGCGCTGCATTCCACGGCGTCTGGTTGGGTCGGCGCCTTGGCTGACCACGACCGCGCTGAGGCATCCAGCATGTACGTCTTTTGCTACTACCTGGGCTCCTCCATCGTCGGCGCGGCCGCCGGCATCATCTTCGATGGTCTGTCTTGGGCCGGATTCATCGCAGTCTACACCGGCATTGCGCTGCTGCTCTCCGCTGTGACCTGGCAGCTGCACCGTGTGACCAAGGAACGCCAGTACGACTAGGTTCCCGCAATTTCAACGACTAAACTCGGTTTTATGACTGAGGATAAGTGGTCCGCCCGCACCTGGCACCGTCGCGCTTCCAAGCCCGTCACCATCTGGATGATCATCTTCATCGTCTGCGGTGTCGGCCATATCCTCATCCCCAACTACCGTTGGGTACTCATTCACCTGTTTACCCTGGGCATTTTGAGCAATGCCATTCTGGTTTGGTCGCAGCACCTTACCGAAAAGTTCGTCCAGCAACGCCTGCCTGATTCTGCTCGGCCGAAGCAGTTGGCCCGGATTTATATCTTTAATCTCGGTGTCATCATTGTCCTAGCCGGGCAAATACTTATCGATGCCTGGTCGCAACACTGGATCCTAACTCTCACCGGTGCAGCCATTATTTCTGCCATGGTGGCCTGGCACGGATTCGTGTTATTTACACAGTGGAAGTCCGCTGCCAATAAACGTTTCCGCCCGGTGGTTGCTGCCTATGTCTTTTCCGCACTGTGTTTGGCAGTCGGTGCATTCTTTGGCGGTTTCTTGTCGCTTAATCCTGGCAACCCGCAGCTGTTATTGGCCCATATTGGCGCCAATGTCGGTGGCTTTGTCGGCCTGGCCGCCGCCGGATCACTCACCATTTTGTTCCCGGCTATCTGGCGCAGCAATGGCACGAATCGCTACATGAATACCAGCTTTATTCTGCTGGCTGTAGGCGTACTCGGCACCAGTATTGGTTCCCTTATGGGATTCCCGCAGGCCGGTCTGGTGATTTACGTCGTGGGTTGGGTATTAAGCCTCCAGCAATGGCTGGGCACCGCTCTGCGCTCGCGCACTCCGCTGACATATCCTTCGGTGTCCGTCCTGTTGGCCGTCGTCTGGCTGGTTGGCGCGCTCACCTACTACACGGTCCAACACTTCCTCACCGAAGAGCCTGCTTTGCCGACGTTGGCGCTGCTGGTTGGCTTTGCCGCACAATTGCTCATTGGCGTGATGAGCTACCTCTTGCCGACGACCATGGGGGGTGGCCCAGCAGCCGTCCGCGCAGGCCTGCAGAAGCTCAACGGCATGGGCTTGTTCCGCTCCACGCTGATTAACCTCGGTTTGCTGGCCTGGATTACCACGGACATTTCCTGGTTGTCCGTGGTTATGTCGATGTTGAGCCTCGGCGCTCTGGCCGTGTTCCCCATCCTCATGGTGCGCGCGGTCAAGGCACAGCGCGCAGTCATTACCGGCAAAGCTGAGGGCCCACCGCCGCAGGAGTACACCCCGTGGGATCAGGTCGCCGCAGGTATCGCCATCATTGCCGCTATTTGCGTGCTGTTTTTAAGGGCTTAACTCCCGGCGCGCCCTGGTCCATCCACTCGCGCACCACGGCGGTGGCCTGCACATCGCCGCGGTTGTACTCAAGGAGTTGCTCGCGGACGTCTTCATCACCAGCGAGGGCATCACGACGTGCGTTCACGGCTTCTTCGCCGTCGAAGTCCTCGTCCGGCCAATGAAAGCCCGCCACTGGTGCAACGACCTTAAGGCCGAGTCCGCCAGAACCGGCGAAATTGCGCTTGACCTCGACGAAGAGGTCGACCCACTCGTCAGAAGAAATGAACTCTTCTACTTCCTTGAGACTCACGCCATGGAAACGCTCGGCACTGCGACGCATCCAGTGGTTCTCGCCGTGGGCGGAATAGCAATAGGCAGCAAACGTCTTGCCCTCGGCGTGGGCTTTAGCGCGGATGTCCATAAGCCAGGACCAAAAGGCTTCGAAGTTCTCTGCTTCAGCGCGACCACCGAGCGGTTCCCAGGTGACGAAGGGATGGTATTCGCCTTCATACCAGGCACCCCACAGATATGCGCCCTGGTCGAGGTAGGCCTCCATGTCGACATCGACTTCAACGTCGGCGCGGGTGACTTTAATGGGACCGCGCGCGAGCAGCGGGATGTCCTCGCGCCAGGCGGCGGCGAGTTCGGAAGGTTCGCCCAAGTTGGCATCGATAAGCCCTTGCACCGTATGGATACCGCGCTCCCGGAAGGGACGGGCACGGTCGCCGGGCAGGAAGAGTGAGATTTCATCGACAGCTTCGAGCTCCGGTCCGCAGACCTCCCAGAAGCGACAGGTGGCACACTCTTTCACCCGGCGCGGACCACTGGGCACGGGCTGTTGCAGGGCAGATTCGACGTCGAAACGCGCGGTATCGGTGAAGAATGCGCGCGAGCGGTCCTGCCCAATCGCAGCGCCGCGACCAGAGTTGAGCCCCATGTCCTCCAACGCACGGGCGGCAAAAGCGAGGCGATAACCATCCACGGCGTGGTGACGCAGTTTGTAGCCGACCTCAAGCGGCTCACTCAGCCCCAGACGATGCGTGGGCACGGCAAGCGTCTTCTTGGTGGAGTGCGGACGCGCCACACGGTGATTGGAGACAATAATCGGGGTGTACTTATCACCTTCACGCAGTAGAAGGTCTACCTCTACTTGCCAGGTATCAGTACTAAAGACCGCGCCGGTGATGTGCGTGTAGCCATAGGCCAGCGCCTCGAGGGTGGCCATGGAGCGCTCCCACGCATCGCCTTCCAAGTCGACGCGGCGGAAACGGCCCGGCGCTTTGCGAGGCAGCAGGTCAAGGACATGATCGACAGCAGCCGCATGGCGACGCGCCCGGGCTTGAGAAGCATGTGTGCGCGGAATTTCTGGGTGCGCGCGACGCTGGACCTGCCGGTACTGACAACCGACAAGGTCCCCTGCCACGATCACTTCTCTCACACCGCGTGAGCTTAATAGAACAGCAAGGTAATGTTGAATCCAGACGTAATCGACGTGAGGAAAAACTTTGAGCATTGTGAAAAAGATTCGCAAGGCCCGCGCAGAAGCCCGCGCGCAGGCAAAGGCAGCGAAGGCGCGTGCCCGCGCTGAGGTTAAGGCCAACTCTAAAAATGAGCGCCGCCAGCAGAAGCTGTTGGCTAAGCAGGAAAAGGATCTGCTGAAGTCTGAGCAGAAGGGCCTGAAGAAGCGCCGTAATCACGAGTACAAGATGGCCAAGAATGAGCTGGAGCGAATCCGCCAGGGCCGTTTTAACTCGGATAACGTCAAGCGCTACGCCAGCGCCGCTCGTACTGCTGCGCCGCTGCTGCTGCCGCTGATTTACCGTGGCTATGTTGCACTGCGCGATAAGAACGAAAAGCGCCAGGCAAATAAGGCCGGTGTTACCCAGGAACAGATGTCTAAGTTTGCCGGCCACGGTGCGGATCTCAAGGCCCGTACTGCCGGTATTCGTAACTCCCTGGAAAACACCGATCTTCCTGCCGGTTTTAAGCGTGACGTGCGTGAACGCCTCGATGAGCTGGACGCAGCTATCGATAATGCAGAGTTCATGACCCCACAACAGCGCCGTCAGGCGCATAAGGCCATCAACTCTGAGATTGACAATACAACCGCAGAAATTCAGCAGCGTATTACCG
Source organism: Corynebacterium camporealensis (assembly GCF_000980815.1). Classification (NCBI taxonomy): domain Bacteria; kingdom Bacillati; phylum Actinomycetota; class Actinomycetes; order Mycobacteriales; family Corynebacteriaceae; genus Corynebacterium; species Corynebacterium camporealensis. The sequence continues at coordinate 2,320,177 of NZ_CP011311.1, forward strand.
AGTAATACAACTTAAATCTGCATCCATAAAGCCACAGTTTTTACACTGTGGCTTTTTCTTTTATATTGGCTATATTGGAAGTGGTAATCCCAACTCGGAGGTAACATGGCACGCCGCGAAGTAACTCAGTTTTTTGACGATCTCGATAACTCACCCATCAACGAAGAGGACCTGGAAGTTGTCCGCTTTGGCGTAAATGGAAAGAACTACATCTTGGACCTTTCTCACGCGAATGCGGAGAAGTTCCACGCCGCACTAGCACCGTATATTGAGGCCGCACGCCCGGCCCAGGCCACCACGCCGAAGCGCACCGACCCACGCGAAGTGCGCGAGTGGGCAAAGAAGCAAGGCATCGAGGTTGCCAAGCGCGGCAAGATCCCGTCTGAAATCATTGACGCCTACAACAAGGTGCATTAATTCCTGACACTACTATTTCACCAACGAAATAGTTTTGGAGCCGCATAATCGGCAGGGCCTGGGCAGAGGTACAACTACTGTTCAATTTTATTGAACGTAGGAGCATTTCTCCCAGGCCGTTCTATTTTTCATGCTGGGTCCAGTCAACGAGGCTTCTGTTTGCTTTGGAAATCCCTACACCCGCGATATCGGTGTCAACCACCGTTTAGTTCTGACGCAGGTACAACGGCCCCCTGTTGGTCCGACCACTACTGAACACCAGCCGAACGCCGCTCACTCGCACTCGGGCCAGTGCACGGTTTGGAAAGTGCGGGCTTCGTTAGCGTGTCCACGGGATTTTCTTACAGCTCGTTCAGCTTATCCCTTAGGCAGTGGAGCCCTAGACAACATTTTCTCTGCTTTGAATCTGTAGGCAGTAAAAGTGGCATTTTCAGGGTCCTCGAGGACATGGGACTCGGTGTGGTTAACGCGAGTATTTCGTTCGTTTTGGTGGCACCGTCATCGGTAACTCAAACAGCGAGTATTTCTTTAGACAGTGCGATGTTGCGCTGTCGCTGAAATCACTCTTCAAGTTGTCCGGCAACTACTCCGCCGACGAGCCGGAGAATAGAATCCCGGCGGAGAAAACTTCCGACAACATGAGTGCATTGCCAAATCTCCCGGTTAAGTCGTGGCATTGAGTTATTCGACCAGACCATTGTCCATACCAATTTCGGAGAAGTAGTAAACGCCGGTCAAGCCCCTGGTAGTGGTGTAACTCGTTTTTGATCCTTCGTTGGTGGTCAGGCGGGTAGTTGCATCAGTTCATCGGTGCTCACCTCCGTCGCCTGGCTGGTGTCGGTGTTGGTGGTCAGGGTGAGTCGGCATCGGCTCAGGACTTCGAGGCCGAGGTAGCGACGTCCTTCGGCCCATTCGTCGGTCTGCTCGGCCAGGACGGCGCCGATGAGGCGGACGATGGCGTCGCGGTTGGGGAAGATCCCTACAATGTCGGTGCGGCGGCGGATCTCGCGGTTGTGCCGCTCGGTGGGGTTGTTGGACCAGATCTTCCGCCATACGTCGTCGGGGAACGTGGTGAAGGCGAGCAGGTCCTCTCGAGCGTCACCGAGGTGGTCGGCGACCTCGGGCAGCCGGTGCTCGGTGTAGTCCAATAGTCGGTCGAACTGGGCGTTGACGGCGTCTGCGGTGGGCTGGTCATAGACGCTGTGCAGCATGGCCTTCACGGCCGGCCACATGGACTTCGGGTACACCGCCATGAGGTTCGCGGCGTAGTGGGTGCGGCAGCGCTGCCAGGCGGCTGCGGGCAGATTCGCCGAGATCGCATCCACGAGGCCGGCGTGCGCATCAGAGGTCACCAGTCGTACCCCGCCCAGGCCGCGGGCGACCAGGTCGGCGAAGAAGGTGTTCCACGATGCCTTGGTCTCACTGGTCGCCACCGGCATGCCGAGGACTTCGCGGTGCCCGTCGCCGTTGACCCCGGTGGCCAGCAGCACCGAGGCTTTGACGACCTGCTTGTTTTCCCGGACCTTGATCGTCAACGCATCGGCGGTGACGAAGGTGAATGGTCCTGCCTCATCCAGGTGCCGGTGCCGGAACGCGGCGACCTGCTCGTCGAGGTCGGCGGCCATGCGGGAGACCTGGGATTTGGACAGTGAGTCGATGCCCAGGGTCTTGATCAGCTTGTCCATGCGGCGGGTGGACACTCCGGCCAGATAGCAATCCGCCACGACGGTGATCAGCGCGGACTCAGCACGCTTGCGGCGCTCGAGCAGCCACTCGGGAAAGTAGGACCCCTGACGCAGTTTGGGGACGGCGACGTCGACGGTGCCGACGCGGGTGTCAAGGGGTCGGTGGCGGTAGCCGTTTCGGTAGTTGGTGCGCTCGGCCAAACGAGCGTTCCACTCCGCCCCGCAGACGGCATCGGTATCGGCGGACAGCAAGGCGTTGATCATGGTCTGCAACAGCTCGCGCATCAGATCCGGCGACGCCTCGGCGAGGGCTTGGCCAAGAAGGCCGGCAGGGTCGACAATATGAGGTGCGGTCATCGTGATGACTCCATTCGAGGATTCGGTAAGAGGTTGACTCGAAGGATCACACGGTGGCCGCTCTACATCCGTGCACAACACGGATTCGTAGAGGGGCTCGGCCACCGAGTTACACCACTCTATGGGGCACTACTGCGTCGATAAGCACGCGCATAAACTAGAGTGGCATGACTGATTCCACTTCCCCGAACAACAGCTTTGAGGCTGGCATCAACGTGCGCCGCGAGGTGATGGGCGACGAGTTCGTCGAGGCTGCACTCGCCCGCGCGAAGGGTTCCGACGGCGAGGAGCTGCAGCACCACATCACCTCCACCGTATGGGGGTCGGTGTGGACGCGCGAGGGGCTGAGTCGCCGCGACCGCAGCCTGCTCAACATCGGCATGCTCGTCGCCCTGCGCGCGACCGAGGAGCTGCGCGGTCACGTGCGCGGCGCGCTGACTAATGGGCTGAGCCGCGAGGAGATCACCGAGGCGATCATCCACGCCAGTGGTTACTGCGGCGCGCCCGCCGCGCTGTCCGCGATGAAGGTCGCCCAAGAGGTGCTGGAGGCCGAGCTTGGACCGAAGACCGACGCGTAGCCTAGGCATTTTACCGGGGGTTGCGAGCGCCAAGCGCGCGCAGGCGCCGATGCTTGTCGATGCCGGCGCGCCCGCTACGCGGTTTCGCCACGAGGTGCTTATCGACGCCCCTTTCCACGCCGCCGGCGAACGCCTCATGTCCTGGGAGGTGCAGCGCAGCGCGTTTCGCGTGCGGTCGAGCGTGCCCCGCGTCACTCCCGGCGCGATTGTCGAGATGAGCCCGGGCGTGCTCCCTTTACGGTTCTATTGCCGTGTTACCGAGGTCATCGACGAGCCGAACCGCATCGGGTTTGTGTCCGCGGCGCTGCCCGGACCCCCGGAGCGCGGCGAGGAGCGCTTCGTGGTGGAGCGGCGCGCCGGTGGCGAGGTGGCTTTTGTGATTGAGGCGATCTCGCGGCCGTCGACACGCGCGTGGGCGATCCTCGGTGTACTGCTGCGGGCGGGCCAGGAAGTGATCACGCGGGTGTGTTACCTGCGCGCGCTGGGTTAGAAAAACCCGGACTCCATGCAGGAATCCGGGCTGGTTGTACCCCGTACGGGATTTGAACCCGTGTTACCGCCGTGAGAGGGCAACGTCCTAGGCCGCTAGACGAACGGGGCGCGTTCTTTCTGTCGTTTGCGGCTCCTAAAAGATAGAACACGCCCCGCTATCCGACAAATCAGCAGGTCGGCACCCCTAGCGCGGGCGGGTTACTTCTCGATCTTGTTGCCGTTGTCGTCGTACTTGTAGAAACCCTCGCCGTCGCCCTGGCCCGAGCGACCTTCCTCGATCATCTCCTTGGCGAGCTCGGTGAACTTCTTCTTCCACTCCGGCTGGTCCTCGCCGGAACCCTCAGCAACGTTAACGATGGAGCGCATGCCGATCATGTCCATGATCTCGAACGGACCCATTTCGGTGCTCATGGAGATGCGCCAGTCCTTGTCAATCTGGTCGACGTCAGCGACATCGTTGACGTAGAGGTACTGCGCTGCCTGCAGGAACGGAACCATCATGGTGTTGAGGAGGTAGGCGCGCTGCTCCTTCTTCAGCACGACGGGTGCGAGGTCAGCCTCGTGGGCGAACTCTTCGACAATGTCGCGGTACTTCAGGTCCGTCTCCGGGTTCGGCATGATCTCAACGATGTTCTTGACCCATACACGGTTGGCGAAGTGGGTGTTGATGAAGCGCTTCGGGTCTCCGGAGGCGTCCGCAATCTCGCTGCCGAGCAGCGACGAGGTGTTGGTGCAGAAGATGGTGTGCGACGGTGCTGCCTTGCCCAGCTTCTCCCAGGTGGAGCGCTTCAGGTCGAGCTTCTCCGGAACTGCCTCAATAATAATGTCCGCCTCAGCGACGGCTGCTTCCATGTCCGTGGTCAGCGAGAGGTTCTCGTGAGCCTTGGCGACGCTTTCCTCGCTAGCGGTGTCGAGGTCGGCGATCATGGACTTGCCAATGGAGTTAAAACGTCCCTTGGCGGCCTCAACAGCGTCGTCGTTGATGTCCCATGCGGTGACCTTAAACCCGGCGTGGGCGACGACGAATGCGATCTGGGCGCCCAGGACGCCTGCACCGATGACGGAAACGTTCTTAATGTCAGTCATGACACTTCCTTTGCTGTAAAGAAAATTTTCATTGTACGTGTCCCAGAATACACCGCTTACGGAAAGTGCAAGGTTGCTCTATTGAGCTACAGCGCGATCAAACCGATGACGGCGGCGGCAATCACGACCGCCCACGCCTGCAGTTTCCACGCCTGCAGCGCGGTAAACGATGCCGCAGCCACAGCCATCGTGGCCGCGGAGGTCACACCGGCGATGAAGACAGGGTCGTACAGTGCGGCGGCGAGGATGCCCACCACGGCCGCGTTCGCACCAGCGATTGCGCGCGCCGCGGCCGCGTGCTTGCGCAAGCCCTCCCACAGCGGCAACGCCCCGAGGACGAGGAGGGCGGCGGGAAGGAAAATCGCGATCGTCGCCACCACGGCCCCGATCGCCCAGTGCACCCCTTGGGCGGATGCGCCGAGGAAGGAGGCGAAGGTGAACAGCGGACCCGGCACCGCCTGCGCGGCGCCGTACCCGGCGAGGAAGGTGTCGTGGTCAACCAGCCCGGTGGGCGCGGTCGCGCTCTCCAGCAGCGGTAGGACAACGTGGCCGCCGCCGAAGACGAGCGCACCGGCGCGGTAGAAGGTGTCAGCGATAAAGGCTGTTGTGCTGCTGGCCGCGGCCGCGAGCACAGGCAGAAGCACGAGCAGGGCTGCGAAAACCGCGAGCGACGCGAACGCCACGCTCTTCGGCACCCGCGAGCTAAACCCAACGTCATCGTCTGCATCGGGAGTCGCCCGGAGCGCTGCGAGCCCCGCGACCATACCAACGACGATCGCGCCGACCTGGACGAACGGGTTGGGGATTAAAAGCACAAGGATGAATGCTGCCAGGGCGATACCCGCGCGGATCTTGCCGGTGATCAGCGACTTTGTCATGCCGAGAACCGCGTGCGCAACGACGGCGACCGCCGCGGCTTTCAGGCCCGCCAGCCACCCGGCGTCGGAGATGTCCCCCATGACCGCGACCTCAAGGGCGAAGAGTACAAGCGCGATTACCGACGGCATGGTGAACGCGAACCACGCCGCGAACATGCCGAGGTAGCCGGCGCGTTGTAGCCCGACCGCCATGCCTACCTGGCTTGAGGCGGGCCCAGGCAGGAATTGGCACAGGGCGACCAAGTCGGCGTAGGTCTTCTCGCTCATCCACTTGCGCCTGGATACGAACACGTCGCGGAAGTAGCCGAGGTGCGCCGTCGGCCCTCCGAAGGAGGTCAGCCCGTGGCGGAGGAAGACGGAGAAGACCTCGGCGACGTTACCTTTAACCTGCTGTGTAGACATCGTGAGATAGCGTCTCACATTTCGCGGCGTGCTGCCGGGTTCGCGAGCTTAGTCCAGATGGCGCGGGTTGATCAGGCCGGAACCCGCCGGCGCGTGGGCTGGGTCCTCGCCGAGCTCAACCTGCTTGTTGTTCTCATCGACGAAGATGACCCGCGGGCTGTAGTCCTTAAGCTCCTGCTCCTCGTAATGCGCATACCCGATGATGATGACGAGGTCGCCGGGGCTGATCAGGCGGGCGGCGGCGCCATTGATGCCGATCACGCCGGTGCCCCGGTCGCCCGTGATGGCGTAGGTGGTCAGTCGGTTGCCGTTGTTGATGTTAACGACGTCGATCTGCTCCCCCTCTAAAATGTCAGCAGCCTCCATGAGGTCAGCGTCGATCGTGCAGGAGCCGACGTAGTGCAGATCGGCCTGCGTGACGGTGGCTCGGTGGATCTTGGATTTCAACATGGTGCGCAACACGGTTTAAGAGTCTAGCTGGCGGCGCATGCGAGGGGTTTTACGTGTCCTCGTCCAACTTCCGTCGCACGTCGAAGCGTAGCGCCTCCGCCTCAGCGATCGCGGCGAGTCTGCTTCCGGCATCCGGTGCGACAGAACGCTTGGTAGTCATGGCCTCAAGATCCCTTCTCAGAGGCCTTAAGGACGCTGGGTTTGCGAACAGTTTCTGCTCATAGGCCGTGCCGACGCCACGAGTGTGGATGATCTCATCAAGGTCGACGAGGGCCTCAATCAGGTCGCGTTCGGTCTCAGCGGCCATGAGGGCAACTGACTCACCTATCGAGAGCGTCCGATAGTTTGTGTGCGGGGGGTTGGTTTACAGGTATTCCGCGAATCGGTCTGGGTATGCCACAGCTAGTTGGTTGATTAAACCGGCCTGGGTTGGTGAGAGGGCATGATGTAACGCAGGAGGAACATCATGGCTATCAGCCTCTACGATCAGGAGACCCGCCAGCGGGCGGTGCGCCTGTACTTCGAGGAGCTCGCTGACGGTGCTTCATCCAAGGCAGCCACGCTACGCGCTGTCGAAGCTGTCATCGGCATCAAAACATCCACTATCCGCAACTGGGTACGCGCAGAAGAGAAAAAGGTGGACCTCACCGTCGAGCAATCCGACGCCGAGAAAGACGCGGAACTTGCGGCCCTGCGCAAAGAAAATGCCCGGCTCAAAGAAGCCAACGAGATTTTGAAGCTGGCCTCAGCTTTTTTCGCCCAGGCTTAAGCTCGACCACACACTAAAGTAATCGTGGACTTGACCCGCACTCACCGGCACCTGTATTCCATCGAGCGGATGTGCCGCGTGCTCGGGCGAGCATGAATACGCTATTTCACCAGCAACGTTCTACCGCTTCCAGGCCCGTGGTTTCGGGCCCACCCCTGCCGAGCTGGACGAGGCTTACACCGCGCACCGGCTCTTTGAGCTGTGGCGGGCCAATCGGCGGATCTACGGACGACGAAAACTATGGAAACCCGCCCACCGGGCAGGCTGGAACATCGGCCGTGACCAGGTGCAACGTCTGATGAATATCCTTGGAATCGCGGGTGTACTCCGACGCAAGACCACACGCACCACCGTTGCTGATCCCACCGCCGAGCGTTTCCCGGATCGTATTCAACGGGCCTGGTCGCAGGCTCAGCGCCCCGATCAGTGGTGGGTCGCGGATTTCACGTATGTGCACACCAGCTGCGGTTTCAGCTACGTGGCTTTTGCCACCGACGTGTTCACCCGTGAGATCCTGGCGTATGTCGTAGACACCCGAGCCACGAAATCTTTGGTCATCCGTGCGCTGCGACAGGCACTGGCGCTACGCCAGCGCCAGGACCCGTACTTTGAATCGGCCGGGGTGATCCATCACTCGGATGCAGGCTCACAGTACACCTCCACAGATCTCCGCCGGCTGCTGGCCGTTTACCAGATGGACGGGTCTATCGGCACAGTCGGCGACGCCTACGACAACGGTCTGAGGCGGCCTGGGTTGGTCGGAGACTAGGTTTTACCCTAGGAGGAAGATCAGCATGGCACGACCCAGTCAGTACGACGCAGCCACGCAGGAGCGCGCGGTGCGCATGTACTTCGAGCGCCTCGAGGAAGGCGACATCTCCAAGGCGGGCGCCCGCCGGGAGATCGGTGAACTTCTCGGTGTGAAGGAATCCACCCTGCGCAACTGGATCCGCAAACAGGAAAAGCAGGCCGAAGCTCCTGAGCCCGGTTCCCTGTCCTACCAGCAACTCCAGGCCGCCTACGACGAGCAGGCCAAGGAAGTGGCCAAGCTGCGACGCGCCAATGAGATTTTGAAAACGGCGTCGGCTTTTTTCGCCCAGGCTTAAGCTCGACCGCAAACTTCGGTAATCGTGGAGTTCATCCGCACCTACCGCCACCGCTTCGGGGTCTGGCCAATCTGCGAAACCTTGACTGCCCATGGCATCGCGATTGCCCCAAGCACCTTTTACGACCATCAGGCCCGCGGCTTCGGCCCCTCGGACGCCGAACTCGACGAGGCCTATGCCGCCCACCGCATCTACCGGTTGTGGGAGGCCAACCGCAAGGTCTACGGCCGGCGCAAACTCTGGAAGTCCGTCATCCGTGACGGCATGACTGTTGGCCGTGACCAGGTCGAACAACTGATGAAGATCACCGGAATCAAAGGCGTGTCACGAGGGATGCACCGCAAGAAGACCACCGTGGCCACCCCGGCCCACCGCCGGCACCCGGACCTGATCAACCGGCGGTGGGCGTATCCGTCGCACCCGGATCAGTGGTGGATCGCGGACTTCACCTACGTCTGGACCCGGGAGGGCTTCTGCTACGTCGCCTTCATTGTCGACGCCTATTCGCGAATGATCCTCGGCTGGGTGGTCACCACGGTCATGGACACCCGGATGGTGCTCATGGCCCTGGAGCACGCCCTGTTTTCCCGTCGGCGCACGAGGATGGACTTCACCGCCACCGGCATCGTCCACCACTCGGACGCGGGAGCCCAGTACACCTCTATGGCGTTTACCGATGCCCTTGTCGAGGCCGGGTTGCAGGGCTCGATCGGCTCGGCCGGTGACGCCTTGGACAACGCGATGATGGAATCAACGATCGGGCTCTACAAGACCGAACTGATCGGCTTCGATCCACGTCGTACGTGGAGGGATGCCCAGGAGGTAGAAACGGAAACGGGCTCGTGGGTCTACTGGTACAATCACCAACGTCTGCACTCGTCGATCGGTGACGTTCCCCCGATCGAATACGAGCAGGACTACGAGGAATTCAACACCGCCAGAAGAGCCCAGTAAGGCTTTTACCCGTAGTCTCCGAAAAACTCAGGCCGATTCAGAAGCCGGCGGCCTGGTTCTTCGGGCCGGTGATGATGAGCCAGCCGGCGCGGTAGCCGGCCACCCGGTAGGCCTTGGACAGCCCGTTGAAGGTCAGGGTGAGCACATCGGGGGCGGCTTCGGCCATGGAGATGTGCTCGGCGCCGTCGTAGAGGATGCGGTCGTAGATCTCGTCGGCGAGGATCATCAGGCCGTGCTCGCGGGCGATCTGGGCGAGGCCGTCGACGATGTGCCTCGGGTACACCGCGCCGGTGGGGTTATTCGGGTTGATCACCACGATCGCCTTGGTACGGTCGGTGATCTTGGCCCGGATATCGTCGAGGTTCGGGTTCCACTCGTCGTCCTCATCGAGCTCGTAGTGCACGGGCTTGCCGCCCGAAAGCGTGGTAGAGGCGGTCCACAGCGGGTAGTCCGGCATCGGGATCAAGACCTCGTCGCCGTTGTTGAGCAGCGCCTGGGTGGTCATGGAGATCAGCTCCGAGACCCCGTTGCTGAGGTAGACATCGTCGAGGTCGAAGGTGGGGAAGCCGTCGATAAGCTCGTAGCGGGTGACCACGGCGCGCCGGGCCGGCAGGATGCCCTTCGAGGTGGAATAGCCCTGGGAGACCGGCAGGTTGGCGATCATGTCGCGCATGATCACATCCGGGGCGTCGAAGCCGAAGATGGCCGGGTTGCGGGTGTTGAGCTTCAAAATGGAATGCCCGTCGGCCTCCATGCGCTCGGCCTCCTGGGCGAGCGGGCCGCGGAGGTCGTAGAAGACGTTCTTCAGCTTATCCGACTGATCGAACGTGGGTACCTGGCGGCGCCACGGGGTGGGCTGCGGGTGGGGCTGGGAGGAATCGGGCTCGTTCATACCTGTCTATGGCGCCATAACTTACTTGCGCATCCGGTCGATGGAGCGCTTCACGAAGCCCATCGCCTCATTCGTCAGCTCCCCGGCGAGCTGGGAGCGCTGCGCGCGCAGCTCCTCGCGGCGGGCCTCGTTGTGGGCTTGGCGCTCGGCGTTTTCTAAGGCATAGGCCGCGCGGATCTCGCGCAGCCGCTGCTTTTCGAGCGCCCGCGGCGAGGGGGCAAACCAGCTCGCCGGGCCGATCTTCATGATGTAGAGCAGGATGAACACCGTGGGGATGATCGCGATGAGCGCGCTGAAACCCGGGTGGACCAGGATCAACAGCGGCGTGGCGACGAACGTGCCCACCGTGGTCAGGCTCATCACCCCCAGGCGGGTTTTCTTACCCGCGCGGTGGGCTTCTGCGATCTCGGCGGCCGAGTACAGCGGCCCGTCGGCGGGGGAGTGCTGGAGGTCGGCGGGCAGGTCGTCGAAAAGCTGCGCCAGCTCGGAGCGCTTCGTGGCGGCGGTGACCTGCCGGCAGCGCTCGTCGTACTCGTCCATGGTGAGCCGGCCTTCGGCGAAGGCGCGGCCCAGAGCGTCCATGGCGGTGCCGCGTTCTTGATCGCTGAGGCGGATCTCCGGGCGAGAGGGGTGCTGCGAGCTCATGCGGCTCAGTCTACTGGGCCGACTGCGCTGCCGGAACCGGGGAGTTTCCGTATTTCCGGCTGCGGGTGCGCACCGAGACCCCGATCCAGGCGATGGCCCAAAAGGCGGTGACCACGAGCACGATCGTGGCGCCGGCGGGGTAGTCGAGCGCCCAGGAGAGGTACATGCCTAAGATCGCGGCGGCCACCCCGATGCCGGCGGCGAGCCAGGTCATGGTGGGCAGGTGGTTGGTCAGCAGCCGGGCGCAGGCTGCCGGGGTGATCAAGAGCGCCAGCACCAAGATGTTGCCGACGATCTGCACCGAGATCACCACCGCCGTGGTCACCGCCAGGTAGAGCAGCAGATCGAGGGCGAGCACCGGCAGGTTCATCGCCTGCGCGGTCTCCCGATCCAGGCTCACGGCGGTCAGCGGGCGGCGGGCGAGATACATCACCACGATGACGATCGCGCCGACTATCGCGGTGATGATGAGCGAGCGCGTCGAGACGCCGGTGAGCGAGCCGAAGAGGAACGTGGTGAGGCTCGCGGTGTAGCCCTCCACCCGGGAGATCACCACGAGGCCGAAGGCGAAGGAGGCGGCGAAGAGCACGCCGATGATGGTGTCTTCGGTGATGCGGCGCTTCTGTGAGAGCACCGCCACGCCCACCGCCACGGCCGCGCCGGCGATCGCTCCGCCGAGCAGCACGCTGGCCTGCAGGGCGAAGGCGATGGCGATGCCGGGGAAGACAGCGTGGGCGACGGCGTCGCCGATAAACGCCATGCGGCGCAACACCACATGCGTGCCGACGACCGCGCACACCACCGCCGCCACGATCGCCGCGATGAGCGCGCGCGGCAGAAACGCCAGCGCCGGGTTGGTCAAATCGTCGAGGAATTGCCCAAAGGTCAGCATCACGCTACCCCCACAGAGCGCAGCAGCGCCGAGTCCGGGCCGATGCCGAAGGCACGCTGCCAGGCGGTGGGCTCGGCGGTGGCGTCGAGAAGCTCGCCGGAGACCAAAAGCACCCGGTCGCAGGCCTCGACCGCGGCGCGCAGGTTGTGGGTGGTCATGAGGATGGTGGCCCCACCGTGGGCGAGCTCGGAGAAGAGCTCCATGAGCGCTTCCTCGGTGGGGGCGTCGACGCCGGTGAAAGGCTCGTCGAGGATCAACAGCTCCGGGCGGCGCGCGAGTGCCCGGGCGACCAGCACGCGCTGTTTCTGCCCGCCGGAAAGCTCCCCGATGGGCCGGGAGGAAAGGCGTGCGATGCCGCAGGTCTCCAGTGCCTCCTGCGCGGCATCACGATCGCTTGCCGACGGCCTGCGCCACCACCCCGTGAGATCCCCGCGGCCGGTGAGCACGCAATCGGCGACGTTGATCGGATACGTCCAGGCGATCTCGTGTTTCTGCGGCACATACCCGGTGCGCCGGCGCAGCGCCTTGCCGGTGTGGCTGCCGAGCTGCGCGCGCCCGCGCGCCGGGATGAGCCCCAAGATCGCGCGCAGAAGCGTCGTCTTGCCGGCGCCGTTGGGCCCCAGCAGGGCGGTGAAGCTGCCGCCGGCGATCTCCGCGTGGGCGTCGTGGATGATGACGCGCTCAGACAGGGCGATCCTGTCGAAAGAGAGCGTGAGGTTGTTCATTACTTGGCGCCTCCCGCGGTGTCCTTACGGCGGGTGGCCCGGGCGATGAGCGCGACGATCACCACGGCGACCAGGGCGGCCACACCGCCGATGATCAGCCACGTGTAGTCGGACTCTTCCTCGGTGATCATGGAGTCATCCGGGCGGGTGTAGGTCGCCGGGTCGATGCCGACGGCGAACTGCAGGCGCGCGTCGCTGGTGTATTCGTTGCCGTCCGGCGCGTCGATGGTGGCGCGCACCGTCACCTCGTGCGGGCCGGGCTCGGTGAACACCCAGTTGGCGTGGGTGTGGGTATCGGGTTCGACGAAGATGGAGTCGTGCTTGGCGCCGGTCCACAAAACATCCGGGTCGGAGAAGCCGCCGGCCTGGATGAACAGCGAGTGATCGCCCGGGCCGCGGTGCTCGAGGATCTCCAGCTCGACGCCGGTGCCGACGATGTCATCGATCGTCGGCGACTGCGTGTTCCAGCCCAGCCACGGCACGTCGGCGACCTCGGTCTGCGGCACGACCCACACGGTCTGGCCGGGATCGGCCTTCAAGAAGTCATAGGCGTCGTCTTCGGGGACGACGAGCTCGGCGGCCTCACCGACGCCGAAGGTCACCGCGTCCGGGGTGCGCCAGACGGGCTCGGTGCCGGAATCGTCGCGCAGCAGCAGCTGCAGGCTGCCGTCCTCGCCGCGGTGCGGGCCCATGTCGACGTGCCCGCTGCTGATCACGGCCGGCTCGCTGGAGACCTCCTCGTCGGCACTGACCTGCTGCTCGAGGGCCGGATCCGCCGGCTGGGCCGCCGCGAGCGGGGCGAAAGCCATGGTGAACGAGGCGGCGAGCAGGGCGATTTTCTTTTTCATTGCAGACATCTCCTCAGTGTCAACGCGTTGGTTTTCATTAAATCGAGATAGGTGGGCACGGCGTCGCTAAGCATGTCGCCGTGGATCGTGCAGACGTTCAACCCCAGGTCCCGCGCGATCTCGCTGAGCGTACCCGGACCGTTCTGCTCAGTGGGTTCGAGAAACACCGCGGGGACCTCGAGGTGCTGCAGGGTGCGGGTCAACGCGATGACATCGCGTGCCGACGGCTCCACCGCAGGGTTCGGCGAGACCACCCCCGCGACGTTGAGGTCGTAGGCGGCGGCGAGATAACCGTAGCCGTCGTGGGTCGTGACCAGGTTCCGGTTCTCCGGCGGAATGTCGTCGATAAGCGCGCGAACCTCCTTATCGACGGCGTCGATCTCCTCGCGCAGGCGCGCGCTGTTGGCGGCGAAGGTCTCCGCGTTGGCCGGATCGAGCGCGGCCAGCTTGTCCTCGATGACGCGCACCGCGGCCGCGGCATTCGCCGGGTCGTGCCAGGTGTGCGGGTCGATCTCGCCGTGGACATGCTTGCCGAGCACCGCCTGCGGCAACACATAGACCTCCGCGCCGGGCTGGCCGAGGAAGCGATAGGCCGGATCCGGCGGCACCTGCTGCAAGGCGCGCGCCGGGACCTCGACGACGCGGTCGGAGAACTCGTGGTCGTCGCCACGCAAGCCCACCTCGCCGGTGTGCGTATCGACGGCCACGTCCACGTGGCCCTCCCTGACCGCATCGACGCCGGGATCGACGCCGACGGCCAGCCGGATGCTCCCGGCGCCGATCTCTGCGCCGCTGTCGGCATCGCGGGCGGAGATGTCGAGCTCATAGCGGCCGGCCTCGGTAAAAGACCAGCTCAAGTGCGTATGCGCGCCGGTGGGCAGGCGGAGCTTATCACGATCGTCGACACCATCGGAGGTGTCGAAGTATCTCACCGGCTGCCCGAAGGTGCCGGTGAGATACGCCGTCACCTCGCCGGGGCCACTCGACTCAGTGAGCACGAGATCCACCGCCTGGCCGGCGCCGTGATCGCCGACGACCTGCGCACCCAACCACGGGGTATCCAGCGTGAGGTCCTCGACCAGCGGGATCAGGGTCGCGCCGTAGGTCTCCGAGTCCTCGGAGACCGTGACCAGCTCGGTCGACTCCGGCCGGGCGTTGCGCACCGTATCCATGAGCGCCTGGTCCTCTAACAGCAGGTGATTGGCCAACACGAGATCCGCGTGCGCGACGGTCCGGATGTCGCGCAGACCCGGCTCGAAGGAGTGCGGGTCCGCGCCCGGCGGCACGAGCGCGGTGACGCGGGCGGCATCCCCCGCCACGCCTTGGGCCAGATCCGCGAGGATGCCGGTGGTGGTGACGACGTCGGTCACCCCATCGTCACGCTGCGGGACCTCCGGGGCCGGAGCACAGGCGGTCACGCCCAGCGCGGTGAGGGCAAGGGCGGAGAGCGCGCGGGCACACCTGCCCGTCACGAGAGCTTGTCCTCAGGGGTGATCTGTTGGGTGGCGGCCTCGACATTGGCGTCTTCCGTGCTTTCGGCGGCGTCTGCCTCGTCGTCCTTGCCCTTGCGGAAACGCCAGAAGATGGCGATGCCGGCGGCGAGGATCAGCAGCGAGCCGACCAGGAACCACCGCGAGCTCATGCGCAGCGCGGAATCCTCCGAAGCCTGGCCCGCCAGGGCCGAGAAGCCGGGAATTGGCGGGGCGTCAGCGGAAAACGGCGCATCAGCCGACGCCGGATCGAGGGCGTCCGGGGCGCCGGGAGCGCCCGGAGCACCAGGTGCCGACGGTGCGCCCGGCGCCCCGCCGGACTGCGCACCACCGCCCGGGGCACCCGGGGCACCGCCCGAGCTTGCGGGAGCGCCCGCACCGCCAGCGGCCTGCTCGCCGCCGGAGGCTGCCTGGCCGCCGCCACCGACGCCAGCAGCGGCCTGGCCGCCGCCGCTGCCATCGCCCACGGTGAAGGTGTAGGTGGCCTGGTTCGAGTTCACGCGCTGGCCGTCGGCGTTAATGCCGCTGGCCTGGGCGGTGATGGTGTAGGTTCCCGGGGCGTCGAAGCCCCAGTTGACGTGGACGTGCGAGGGCTCGGCCTGGCGGATCACGACACCGTCGTAAAGCCACAGCGCGCCGCTGGTGGTTACCGGCGAGGCGGCGCCGAAGGTGTCCTGTTGCCACATGAAGATCGTGCCCGGCCCGGAGACCGAGGTGAGGTGGAAGTCGATCGTCGAGAAGCCAGCGCCCTTCACCCCGTTGGTGTCCCAGCCCGGCCACGGCCGATCGGAGGCCTGGGCCTGAGGCAGGAAGTAGGTGGGGCGGGCGACGCCGGAAACATTGCTCGTGGAGTCGGTGTAGGTGTGCTCACCGATGACGATGTTGACGTTTTCGGCCCGGTGTCGCACGCCCTGGCCGGTGACGTCCTCCTTGAGGTCAAGGACGAGTTCCCCGGAGTTCGGGGCGGTGACGTGGAAGGCGTCGATATGGCCTTGGTCCAGCGTCAAAGCGCGCGCGGGAGCTGCGAAAGCAAGGGCTGCGGTAATCAAAACAATGAAGGTAAAACTGAGCAGTACAGGCAGCCTGTGAAGGCGGATCATGGGCATTCCCTCCCATGGTAGATGGAAACGATTTTCATAATCGAGTATGCTACACGTTCGCGGATTGAAACCCGGGAATCCGCTGTCAGAAACATGTCAAGGAGTGACATATGAACAGAATGCGTCGGTTCGCCTCACGCGTGGCGGCCGTCTCTACGGCACTGATGCTCACCAGCGCCCCACTGGCCATAGCCGGGCCCGACGATGGTTCCTTCGTAGCTACCGAAGCCCATGTCGACTCTCCTAAGGCCTTTTGGGAAGACAATAACTTCAGTCTCAAAACCTCAATCAAGGGCCAGACCCCGCCGGTCGAGGACACCGTCCTCTGGATCGGCAAGAACTCTGGCAAAAAACAGCAGCAATACGTTTATGAAGTCGGTCACGCCAAGGGAGAAGAGTTCCTCGGCGAAGACGGCACGTTGCACTATTGGGGCCCCGCCAAGGTCTACGGGCAGGACTACCCCATCTGGGCGGGCTTCGGTGCGGATGCTGAGGTGCCCGTCGATAAGTTCCGCGACAGATCCTTCAGCCTGGATATCGTCGGCTTCAACGGCCCCGGCCGCATGGAATCCTTCACGTACAACGCGTGGAACCATAACCCGATCACCCGCCTGTGGTCCTCGCACGA
This sequence comes from Corynebacterium camporealensis, assembly GCF_000980815.1. Lineage (NCBI taxonomy): Bacteria > Bacillati > Actinomycetota > Actinomycetes > Mycobacteriales > Corynebacteriaceae > Corynebacterium > Corynebacterium camporealensis. The sequence goes on from NZ_CP011311.1 coordinate 2,336,571, forward strand.
TCCAGGGCTGCGTCAGACGTGGGTGAGCGCGGGCAGCCACCTGCACACGGATACGACCTTCACCAAGCCGGGTCGCTATGAAGTCACCTACCAGGCGACCGGGCGCGACAAGGAAGGCAACCTCATTGCTTCCGAGTCGCAGACGGGCGTCTGGCAGGTCGGCGGCACCCGCCCTGCCGAGGAAGGCGAGGGCCTGGGCGATGTGCGCGAGGCTTATAACGCCGCGAGCTCCGAGGGTCTGCCCAAAGACCCTAAGTTCACCATGCGTAAGCATGAGGGCAACGACATCATGGGTGCGGAGTACCTCACCGATTTGATCTTCGAAACCGGCGACGAGAAAGACGACGGCCACGCCGTCTTCTTCATCGACGGCTACTACCTCGCCGAGGTGCCCGTCGAAAAGGGCCGCGCCGTATGGCCGGAGATGATCGGCTCTTATTCCTCGGACTTCCAGGTCGTCTACGTCCCCGACCAGCACGGTCAGCGCTGGATCTCGGAGCCGCTGAAGTACGACCGCAGCCAGAAGGAGGCCAGCACCAGCAAGCTGGGCAACTATCCGGAGGAGAACACCCAGGACCCGCCGCCGAAGTTCGACGCCTCGGAGATCAAGGTCTCCAACCCGGAGGTCTCCGCCGGCACGAAGATCGACGGCGAGACGATGACCGTCAACGTCACCCCGGCCGAGGAAGACTTAAGCCTGTATGTCAACGGTGGCGTCTACAAGGAAGGCAATACGCACCCTTCCTGTGACATCAAGTTCATCTCGACGCCGACCGAGCGTAACCGCCCCGTCAACGTCAAGCACTGCACTGGCGACGACTACGAGGTGCGCTTTAGCGCGATCCCGTCTGCTCGCTGGACCGAAGGCGGCACGCTGTTCCAGATGGATCCGGGCGAGTCGCAGAAGACCAAGCTCGGCGACCTTGAAGCCGTTGCGGCTCGGCAGGGCGACTCTGACGGTGCGGGTGATGCTTCGAACACCAAGCCGGGGCAGAACCCGCCGAGCACTGGCAACGCGGAAGGCGAGCAGCAGGACGATGCCAACACCGAGGCTAACCAATACGAGATCTCGCAGGGCCACATCGACTTAGGCCCAGTGCAGGGCGAGGACGGCTCGGTCTCCTTCCGCCTGGGTGATGAGTCCAACCAGTACGAGCGGGGCAAGGTGTACCGCGACCCCGATGATGTCACCATGGTGGTCGGGGAGCCTTTCCGCGAGACGCTGCGGGAAGAGTATGTCTCCGGCGAACTGTCCTTCCTGGGCAACGCTGGCGATGAGATCCACATCGTTCCCCAAGTTCAGAAGGGCAACGAGCTGTGGCCAGGCTTCTCCACCGAGTACTCCGGCGGCAAGGCCTACGACATTGAGATCGAGCCCGTCTCCGCCCCTGAAGGCGGCGAGTGGTACGCGTACACCTCCGGTTCGTTCGGTGGTGTCTCCGAGATGCTCGGCAGCTCTGAAGGCTCCAGCCGTATTGAGCGCTCCAAGCAGATCCACCTGCACAACAACTGGGCATTCACCAAGCCGGGTGAGTACGTCATGCGTATGCGTGCCGTCGAAAACGGCGGTACCGAGGCCACCGAGTGGGAGAACGTGACCTTCCGCGTCGGTGACGGCAAGGGCGCCGGTAACTCGGGCAACACCGGTGGGCCGGGCGCCAAGCCGGCGAACCCGGCGCCGAAGCCTGCCCCGGCCCCGGGCACCAACCCGACTCCGGGTGCGCCGGGTGCGAATCCGGCCCCGGGTGCAGACCCGGCTCCGGGCGCTCCGGGTGCGAACCCGGGCGGCCAGGGCAACCAGGGCCCGGAAGCTCCCGTGGCTGATGGGCGCGTCGAGATCTCTCAGGGCCACATCGACCTGGGACCGGTGACCGACGCTGGCAGAACCGAGTTCCGCCTCGGCGACGAGTCGGGCCAGCATGATCCCGGCAAGGTCTTCCGTGACCCGGAGGATGTTGTCATGCTCGTCGGCGACGAGTTCCAGCACCACCTCACCGAAGACCACGTTGCTGGAGACATGGCCTTCCTCGGCCATGCCGGCGACACCGTGTACATGATGGGCCAGGTGCAGAAGGGCAACGAGCTGTGGCCGGGCTTCTCGACGCAGCACGCCGGCGGTACCCCGTACGACATCCAGATCGAGCCGGTCTCGGCACCTGACGGTGGCCGCTGGTTCGCCTACACCTCCGGCACCTTCGGCGGCGTGGGTGAGTTCTTCGGTTCCTCGGACGGCGGTTCGTTGATTGAGCGTTCCCAGCCGGTGCACATGCACAACAACTGGGTGTTCACCCAGCCGGGTGAGTACGTCATGCGCATGCGTGCCCTGGAGCACGGCAACCATGGCAACGCCACGGGCTGGAAGAACGTGACCTTCCGCGTCGGCGGCGACAGCGGCAGCGGCCTGGCCGCTGGTTCGGTCAACGGCGGTGGTGCCGGTGCTGATGGTGCGCCGGAGGCCCCGGCCGCACCGGGTGCTGGCGGCGGAGCCGCCGGGGCACCTGCTGGTGGCGCATCGGTCGCCCCGGGTGCCAAGGCTGGTGCTAAGCCCGCCGGCGGCGCTGCTGGCGCACCGAGTGCCGGTGGCAAATCCGGTGGTGCCCCGGGCGCCCCGGGTGCTGCTGACGCCCCCGGTGCCGAAGGTGCTGAAGGCGCGCCAGGTGCCCCGGACGCCGTGGGTGCCGATGCGGCAAACGCGGAGACCTCTGCCTCCATGACTCCGTCTGGTGGCAAGGGCGCTTCCGAGCTGACGATCTGGGACAAGATCGTTCGCACCCTCAGCCTGATCCTCACCTTCGTTGGTGTGGGACTGGGTGGCGTCGGAGTGTGGCGTCGTTTCGGGCCCTTCTTCTGATCCAGGTGAGTCCGGCTGTCAGCGGGCCGCTGTGGGCGGCCTGCTGAGAGCGCGGGACTGATCCGGTTGCGGAAGCGTCCACGGAATTGTCTCTGTGGGAAGGGCCCGCTCACCATTGTGATTCGGTGAGCGGGCCCTTTTCTTATTGTTTGGGTTGCTATAGGTGGCCTTCTGGGGTGGCGTTGATTCCACTATGCCGCGGCATAGTTCTCGATCCCCGTGGTGCGGCGGCACCAGCGCTCGCCGCACGGCGCAGGAGACAGTGTGTCCCGTGTGCCTATGAGTTTTCGGGGATCCATTGATTCTCGATTACGCACGTGCGTAAGGCCAGAGGCCTCAGGCGACAGTGCGCCTCACGTACCTATAAATCCCCTGGGAGTCATCGATGTCCGATTACGCACGTGCGTAATGGAGGCCAGTGGGTCGACTCCGACTCCTATCGTGGGACGCGGGATCGTCGAAAAGCGGCGAGCGGTCTCCCTCTTTAAAGCGCGAGATATTACGCACGTGCGTAATCGTGGGCGGGATTCAGTGAGGTGAAAGCGCTCCGACGCCCCGATCCGGCTCACTATGCCGTGGCATAGTCGCTAGAAATTACGCACGTGCGTAATGGAACGGGGTCGACTCCTTCAGCCTTGAGAGTCGGATTACGCATGTGCGTAATGATTGAGGCGCCGCGGTCGCACACCCAGATTGGTTTCCTCGCCTATAGCGTTTTATGGACCAACCTTAGGGCGTGTCTGACAATTTCTTCAGCCAGGTCATGACGGCGATAGCCATCACGCCGGCCCGGTAGACAACTGCGAGCTTGTCGTACCGGGTTGCCACACCCCGCCACTGCTTGAGGTTGCCGAAAAACCGTTCCACCACGTTGCGGCCCTTGTAGGACTGCGCATCGAACGTCGGTGGACGCCCACCCTTCGAGCCTTTCCGCTTCCGGGCGGCGATCACGTCCTTCTTCTCCGGGATCGCCGCCGTGATCTTGTGCTCGCGCAGATACCTGCGCACAACCTTCGATGCATACGCCCTATCCGCGCGCAGTTCATCGGGCCGGGTGCGCGGTCGGCCCACCGTCCCGGGCACCCGCAGGCGTTTCAACAACGGGATCAGCACCGGGCAGTTACCGCGGTGGCCCGCAGTGACGATCATGGGCAGGGGCATACCGTGGCCGTCGACCAGGGCGTGGACCTTGGTAGACAGACCACCCAGTGATCGGCCGACCGCGTGATCAGGCGGCTCGGCCAGCGGGTTGTTGTAATTCGACAAAGCCCCCTGTGACCCGCGTGATGTTCGTGGCGTGCTGATGGGCCCGGGTGATCGTCAAAGTCCACCGACACCGACCAGTCGATCAGGTCTTCCGTATCGGCCTGTGTAAGAAGTCGCTGAAGGATCACCTCCCAGGTGCCGTCCTTGGCCATCCGGTTGTGCCAGGTGTAGACCGTCTGCCAGGACCCGAAGCAGGCGGGCAGGTCACGCCACGCGATCCCTGCCCGAAGGCGGTAGAGGATGCCCTCGAGCATCTGTCGGGGATCGAAGAACGGTCGGCCTTTTTTCCCCGTGCGACGGGGCAGAAGCTCTTCGACCATCTCCCACTGGGTATCACTGAACATGTGACAACGCGACACGGGAGCCAGGGTCCCATGCCACACTTCCCTCAATTGTCAGACACGCCCTAGTCATCACGGGACGACATTGGGGAGGTGACCAGCAAAGATGACCTCCTGCGCGAATTCGGCGCCCGTGTGTGCGAGAGACGTACAGAGTGCGGGTGGTCCCAGGAGGAACTGGCTCATCGGTCCGGGATGCACCGCACCTACGTCAGCTCCGTCGAGCGCGGGGAACGCAACATCGCCCTGGTCAACATCATCGCTATCGCAGGCGCCCTGGACATCGATGCCGGCACACTGGTGGGCGGGCTAAGCAATCTGCACTAGTTGCCCCGGGCCGCAGGGTGCGTCGTTTCTCCCGGTGATTACACGGCCCGTGGCTGGAATATGAGATGATGAGGCCATGACCGGAGAAAGTAATGCGGCATCTTTCACCCAGCAGGGTATGCCTACCCACCAGCAGCTAGTTGTCCCAATTGTGCGGGCAATAGGGGAGTTGGGGGGATCCGCCAAAGCCCGGGAAATCACTGATCAGGTTCTCGATAACTACCCGGATGTCGAGCGTCTCCTGGAGATGACGTACCCGTCCCGGCCTAACCAGTCGGTTTTGATTGACCGCATCGCCTGGGGGCGTTCTACCGCTAAATTGATTGGGGTCCTCGAGCAACCCTCCAAGGGGATGTACATCACCACTGATCTGGGCGAAGAACTGCTTGGAGTCTCGGAGGATGAGGCTATACAGCGGATTCGTGATCTCGACCGGGAGTACAGCCGCCAGCAGCGTCGGAAAAAATCGGACAAAATCCAGCCACCGAGTCCGGCGGAAACGGATGAGGAGGAACCCTCGGAAGAGGTTCTCGCTGAGACGGACACCGAAGATGATGACTCCACGGCTACGTGGAAGGTCCAGCTTTTGGATCGCCTCCACCGTCTCACACCGGAGGGCTTCGAGAAGTTCGTTCTCTATCTCTTGCGCCGTTACGGGCTGGAGCTGACCCATATCGGGGGAAGTGGAGACGAAGGGATCGACGGGATCGGTACGGCTCCGCTGAGTCCTGTCCTTTCTTCGCGGGTGGCGGTCCAGGTGAAGCGATACGCCCCGAATGGGAAACCGATCGGGCGAGACACCGTTGCCCTGTTCCAACGTGACGCGCAGACTAAGGGGGCCGAGCGCGCCATCCTGGTGACCCTCAGCCGGTTCACTGACCCGGCCCGTAAGGCCGCGACTTCTTCCACCCCCACCGTTGACCTGATCAGTGGCGACCGGTTGGCCGATCTCATCCGCGACGACGGAAACTCGGGAGTGAGCCTGCAGCCGACGGTCAACGAGAACTGGTTTAACAAGTTCGACTAGAGCGCCGGGCGGCTGCGGTGGTCGGGAGTGTCCGTGTTCCAGTCACGGTGTAGTGGTTGGATTTCGTAGGCAACGAGAGCCCCGCAGGTGCGGAAGTCTGCTGGCGTTCGCGCACTCGTGGAGCGCTCGCTCCTCGTGCGTGCGCTGCGAGGCGGCGGGTGTCGGTTTAGGATCCATCGTGACGATCCCCCATCGTCACGAGTCCCCGGCGCACCCCCCGATGGCGTCGGGGCTCACCCATATCTGCCGCAGGGTGGCGGTGCATGCGGCATGAGGCGGCCTGGGTTGGTCGGAGACTAGGTTTTACCCTAGGAGGACGATCAGCATCATGGCACGGCCCAGCAAGTACGACACCGCCACCTAAGAACGCGCGGTACGTATGTACTTCGAACGTCTCGAAGACGGCGACATCTCCAAGGCAGCCGCCCGCCGAGAGATCGGAGAACTGCTCGGCGTAAAGGAATCCACCCTGCGCAACTGGATCCGAAAACAGGAAAAGCAGGAACAAGCACCCCAGCCCGGCTCCCTGTCTTACGAGCAGATCCAGGCTGCCTACGAGGAGCAGTCCAAGGAAGTCGCCAAACTGCGACGAGCCAATGAGATCCTCAAGTCGGCAGCTAACGCCGCAAACGCTTGCGCGTGCTCCCGGCGAGCTTTCACAGCGTTAATAAGTTCCCGCCCACTAGAAAATTGCTGGCGAACAGTAGCTTCCCGTTCGAGCGCCCCGGTCATGTTACGCACCTCCTTAAGCTGAATCGGCCTGAGTTTTTCGGAGACTACGGGTAAAAGCCTTACTGGGCTCTTCTGGCGGTGTTGAATTCCTCGTAGTCCTGCTCGTATTCGATCGGGGGAACGTCACCGATCGACGAGTGCAGACGTTGGTGATTGTACCAGTAGACCCACGAGCCCGTTTCCGTTTCTACCTCCTGGGCATCCCTCCACGTACGACGTGGATCGAAGCCGATCAGTTCGGTCTTGTAGAGCCCGATCGTTGATTCCATCATCGCGTTGTCCAAGGCGTCACCGGCCGAGCCGATCGAGCCCTGCAACCCGGCCTCGACAAGGGCATCGGTAAACGCCATAGAGGTGTACTGGGCTCCCGCGTCCGAGTGGTGGACGATGCCGGTGGCGGTGAAGTCCATCCTCGTGCGCCGACGGGAAAACAGGGCGTGCTCCAGGGCCATGAGCACCATCCGGGTGTCCATGACCGTGGTGACCACCCAGCCGAGGATCATTCGCGAATAGGCGTCGACAATGAAGGCGACGTAGCAGAAGCCCTCCCGGGTCCAGACGTAGGTGAAGTCCGCGATCCACCACTGATCCGGGTGCGACGGATACGCCCACCGCCGGTTGATCAGGTCCGGGTGCCGGCGGTGGGCCGGGGTGGCCACGGTGGTCTTCTTGCGGTGCATCCCTCGTGACACGCCTTTGATTCCGGTGATCTTCATCAGTCGTTCGACCTGGTCACGGCCAACAGTCATGCCGTCACGGATGACGGACTTCCAGAGTTTGCGCCGGCCGTAGACCTTGCGGTTGGCCTCCCACAACCGGTAGATGCGGTGGGCGGCATAGGCCTCGTCGAGTTCGGCGTCCGAGGGGCCGAAGCCGCGGGCCTGATGGTCGTAAAAGGTGCTTGGGGCAATCGCGATGCCATGGGCAGTCAAGGTTTCGCAGATTGGCCAGACCCCGAAGCGGTGGCGGTAGGTGCGGATGAACTCCACGATTACCGAAGTTTGCGGTCGAGCTTAAGCCTGGGCGAAAAAAGCCGACGCCGTTTTCAAAATCTCATTGGCGCGTCGCAGCTTGGCCACTTCCTTGGCCTGCTCGTCGTAGGCGGCCTGGAGTTGCTGGTAGGACAGGGAACCGGGCTCAGGAGCTTCGGCCTGCTTTTCCTGTTTGCGGATCCAGTTGCGCAGGGTGGATTCCTTCACACCGAGAAGTTCACCGATCTCCCGGCGGGCGCCCGCCTTGGAGATGTCGCCTTCCTCGAGGCGCTCGAAGTACATGCGCACCGCGCGCTCCTGCGTGGCTGCGTCGTACTGACTGGGTCGTGCCATGCTGATCTTCCTCCTAGGGTAAAACCTAGTCTCCGACCAACCCAGGCCGCCTCAATTAACCGAATGTGTTGAACGAAACTGATCATGGCTAGGTTGAGACGAATAGATTATCTATCCGGGGGGGATTACAGTGCATCAGCCCCTTGCCAATCGGCGTTTGAACAAGGTCAGAAACATTCCCGACCAGCACAAAGCACTCGGTAAAACTGTCAGCATAGCTAGGCCCATATTCTCCGCCCCTAGGTTTCGAGTGAAGGATGTGGAGATTACCTGGGTCGTGGGGAGGAGCATTTCCACAATCGTCGAGTTGAACGCGAAATGGGTAGCAACTGCGGCTGCCATAGAGGCGACTGTCAGTGCGATCGCAATAGAGACAGTGCTTGCGATACTGCGCGTATAAGTACTGATCCACAAGTAAAAGGCCCCTACAGCAAGCATCCCTACTCCGCTAAGAAGGGCAGCTCCTACAGCGGACATGAAACCGTATTCAGTGGTGCGCCCGGTAAACACTCCATATGCGATGACGATGAAGGCCTGCATGATGGCGATAAAACCACAAACGATTAAGAGCAACCGGAGTTTTTCTCGAAAGACAAAAGATGTGCCGCCTGGTTGACTGCCTATCCATTGAATGTTTGCTCGTTGGAATTCGGGCTGCATAAGTGTCCCCACGATGCCCGCAACCAGAATCGGCAAGATGACTCCGAAGTACAGCCCGCCTAAGTTGTTCCACACCGTAGCGTAAGCGGACTGCGGATCGGTGCTCCAGATTTCGGCGCCAGCCATCGCTGAGCCGTAGAACAATGCTCCGACAAAAATTGCGACGACTGCGCCTGATACGGCTACGGTACTGGGGGCTTTCTTCAAGCTAAAAGGCGCGCTAAATCGTTTAGTCATTGGTCATCCTCCGTGGGAATGAAGCTATAGAGATCAATCCGATGAGCACGGATGTTATGAGGACTACAAGTGGAACCAGGGCGGAATAGGAAGACTCAAAGAACCCATCACCATTCACCCTGACAGGACTTACAGCGCCGACGAACGTGAACGGGATCCATGCCGCGACCGCCCTGGGGATAAAGTGTCCCGCCGAGCCGAGCAAAGCCCCTACAAGGGAAAGCGCCAGAACAAAGGCTTGGCCGTGCTGCCTTAGCGCTAGGTTCAAGAATGCAGGGACTAAGCACAAGACTTCAGCCACCAGCCCGAAGCTCACAATGGCGATGTAGTTCCCGCCCATCTGGACGCCAAAGCTTGAACCAGCAAGGAAGGTTGCCAATACCACCCCCGCTATTCCCGTAAAGGCAACTAACGTGGCCCACAGTGATTTCGACAATCCGATCTCTTTGGCAGACAGACCAAACGTCTGTATCCGTGCCAGCATCCCAGTTTCTTTGTCACTTGCGGTCAGTACGAGAAGGGATGAACCAACCAGCATCGGCACCATAAATCCGCCTAACTGCACGATGTTGATGCTTAAAGCTTTGGGATCATTTCCAACGGACGCATCTTGGAACATGGACAACACCACTGCCACTGACCAGCCACTAAACAGGACAATGATTCCGAGCGGAACTATCAGTGCCCACTTCCTGCGATACTTCGCAGGCTCCAGTACCGCTAAGTGCAACGCTCTGCGAGTTACTCCGACACTCTCCATTAATCGAGGCATTTAGGCTCCTTCCATGGATGGAACGGTCCGTTCGCCGGTCATTGCAAGAAAAGAATCTTCAAGCGTTTGTTTCTCAACTCGCATAGAGGCGACGCCAACGCCACGGTTAACCAAAGCCCGGATCAGGCGGGCAGACTCCTCTCTTCCCTCATACGGCAATGAAAGGGTGTGGTCGCCTTGTTCTCGATATCGGATTCCTCCACTTGCAAGAACTTCCTTGGCCTGCTCGCCTTCCAAAGGATCTAATACAAGCTCGGCTTCTCCAGACAGGTTGTGGAGCGGACCTTCGTAGCACATCCTTCCCTGCTGAATGACACCTACGACGTCCGCGATGTGTTCGATCTCAGAGAGGATGTGGCTCGATACCATGACGGTCTTTCCCATTTCTCTGGAGAAATAGAGAATTAGCTGACGGATTTCCCTGATGCCTTCCGGGTCCAGTCCGTTGGTTGGCTCATCAAGCAGCAAGAGATCGGGGTCTCCAACCAGAGCAAGCGCAATGCCCAGTCTTTGCTTCATGCCCAGGGAATAAGCGCCGGCCTTCTTGTGTGCTTGTTCCGATAAACCAACGAGCTTAAGAAGTCGCTCTTCCTGTGGAGCGACCTTACGTATCCTGCTTACATAGCGAATGTTTTCTGCGCCCGTGAGGTTTGGATAAAACGAGGGCTCTTCAATGAGGCTTCCAATACGCGAAAGATACCCCTCGTCTTTCGTCTTCATGAGGCGCCCACCCATAAACACCTCACCCGATTCCGGTCGCAGAAGACCGAGCAAGATCTTCATCACGGTACTTTTACCTGCACCGTTTCTACCGAGAAAGCCGTAGACCCCGCCTTGGGGTACCGAAATTGAAAGATTCGAAATGATCTGTTTCCCGCCAAGGAATTGGTTCACCCCGCGAGCTTCGAGCAGAGCGGTAGCGTTCATTGGAGCCCTTTCCTACTTCGCTTTTCTTGCGCTTCCAATCAAATTCTTGCCACCTAAGGAGCTGGGTTTCCATCGGATCTAGACGTTTGTCACCCTGCGGGGACAACACCACCAGTTGCCGACGAAGCAAACGGCAAGCTCGCTAGGCTTAAACTGAACAATGATTTCTAAAATGAGAAGAGGAGTAGCCGATTAGCACCTCAGATGTGCCTCCGACCTCGCTAGAACTGGCACCAGACGCAATGAAGGCTCAAAGAAGCTTCACTGATAGAGCATTTGAGGCCTGGTTCTACTCACGCGAGACTGTATGGCTTGGTGCTTTAGCCACACTCCTCTTTCAGGTTGCAGTAACCGGTCTTTCTGGTGACCTCGGAGGTTTCCCGAATCTGTGGGTGTGGTTGTTGTTTACAGCCACACAGTTTGTGCTTCTCCTTGGCCGAAGAAGGTACCCGTTAGCTACGTTTACAGGCCATGCGTGCGTAGTCGCTTTGTCGGCGCTGCTATTTCATGCCGGATCTTATTGTTGGCTTCCATTCCTCGTTGCATTAGGAAGCCATATTGTGCGTTCGAGCCTGCGGAGCTCACTATTCGCGGGAGGGTGCGCAATACTCTTATCGGTACTTATTGCTACCTCTTTCGAACCCAACGAATCGTTCCGGATTGAATCCTTAATCCCAGTATTGGCGACAGTAGCAATCGCCATTGCGGCCTCTTCGTTTTTCCGTTGGCGTCAGGAATCCCTGCTAAGCCGGGATAGGGCACTTGTAGCGGAGCAGGAGACCCGGGCAGCTATTGAACGCCAGCAACGAGCCGAAGAAATGTCGAGGATAGCCAGTAAATTGCACGACAGTGTCGGTCACAACCTCACGGGAATCATTACCCTTACCGAAGGCATCATGGATACTCCCGCTCATCACGGGTTAAACGAGGAAATCAAGGTCGTTAACGAACTAGCACGAGAAGCCCTTGAAGAGACTCGCTTCGTAGTTCAATCGATCGGTTCGCCCGGCCAACAAGCGGAAATCGAACCCCAGCAAGCTGGAAAGCCACGGACCTGGGAGGACATAACGGATCTAGTCGCAAAAGTCAGGACGGCAGGTCTAGCAATGGTATTAACCGAACACGGTAAACGCGTTGACCAGCCCCATTTAACTGAGCTGGCTTTCCTGGTGATCCGAGAAGCGCTAACAAACGTAATGAGACATGCGGTGTCTGCTACTCGAGTGGTAGTGTCTCTGACTTTTGAAGCGGAGTGTTTGAAAATTACAGTTCACGATAATGGCAAGCAAGTGACATCCCCTTGTAAAGCAGGAACCGGTCTAACCGCAATGTCGAAAAGAATTCGAGATGCTGGCGAAGACGTCACTACTACCAGTACATCCAACGGGTGGAAGCTAACCGCACGTATCCCCTACCAGTCTTGATATCTTCCGAATCTACTGAGGATCAACCGTCACTATGCTTCACCACAAAAGCGCCGTAGAGAACAGCCCCCGACAACGGAAAACCGGAGTCTTAATCGTTGATGATCAACGATCCGCCCGAATGGGCCTATCTCTCATGGTTAACCGTGCACCAGATTTAGAGACCCTCGCTTCTGTAGAAAACGGAAAAGAAGCCATTGAGTGGCTACGAAACCGTAAGAGCCACAGGGAGCGCATGCCCGACATCATCCTCATGGACATTCGGATGCCCGAGCTCAACGGAATCGAAGCCACTGCCGAAGTCACGCGCCAGTTTCCACAAGTCAAAACGCTCGTGATGACGACCTACGACCAAGACGATTACGCCTTCGGGGCGCTTGACGCAGGTGCTACTGGATATCTCCTCAAGGACGTTCGTTCCGAAGAACTTCATCGCGCAATTCGAGCCATCGTTAATGGTGATGCAGTACTTACCCCGCGCGTAACTTCGTCGATGATCCAGCAGCGCCCTCGCAAACCGACTAAGCAGAAATCGTTGCAGGCTAAAGAAGCATTCAAGTTACTGTCTCCGCGTGAATTTGAAGTAGCCGAGTTAATTACGCAAGGGCTAAACAACGCTGAAATAGCTGAACGATTAGTTATTCAGCCAAGCAGCGTGAAAAAGACAGTCACCCGAATATTGAACCGCATGGGTATCCGCGACAGAATCCAGATCGTCGTGCTCTGGTACGAGTCCGGATTAGGTCGCGCTTGATTAACGCCGCTAACTACAGCACGCCTTGTTCACGAGCGGCAGCGACTGCGGAGGTGCGGGAGCGTACGCCGAGTTTGTCGTAGATGTGTACTAGGTGGGATTTGACGGTGGCCTCAGACAGCATGAGTTCTTGGCCGATTTCGCGGTTGGAGGCGCCGGCGGCGACTAGCTTGAGCACTTCCAGCTCGCGTGGCGTAAGCGAGGTGCGTGGGGTGCGTACGCGCGTCATCAGGCGGTCGGCAACCACGGGGGAGAGTGCGGAGTCGCCTTCGGCGGTGGAGCGCACTGCGGCGAGCAGTTCCTGTGGCGGGGCATCCTTGAGCAGGTAGCCCACTGCGCCAGCCTCAATGGCGCCGAGGATGTCCGCGTCGGTGTCGTAGTTGGTCACCACGAGCACCTTCGGTGGGTGTTCCACGGTATTGCGGATGGCAGCGGTGGCTTCGGCACCACCCATGACGCGGGTGCCTTCCACGCCCGCGCCGAAGCGCAGGTCCATCAGCAGCACGTCGATGCCACCAGCTTGGGCAGCAGCAATGGCTGCTTCCGCGGTGGCGACCTCGCCGACGACCTCGATGTCTTTAGCCCCCTCTAGCACCGAGCGCAGACCCAGACGCACAATCTCGTGGTCATCAGCCAGCAGTACTCTAATCACGGGGTTCACTCCTTGGGTCGCGACGGGCTTTATCAACCAAAAGTTTAATCTACATGGTTCTCCAGCGGCATACTAACGGATAGTGCCGTGCCACTTCCCGGTGTCGACTCCACCACAAGTTCACCGCCAAGTTCCTGCGCACGCCGGCGCATCGCACTTAAGCCAATATGGCCCAGCCCGGCAGGCTGTTCTTCCACTGCCGCAGCATCAAAGCCCTGGCCATTGTCGACGACATCGACACGCACCTCGCCCGGCTCATAGGTAATGGTCACCCGGGCGCGTGTGGCTTGCGAATGCTTGACGACATTACCCACCGCCCCCTGCGCAATACGCAACAGCGCAGCCTCCACTTTCATCGGCAGCTGCACCACGTCGCCCTCGGCATCGACCTCAATATCGATGTCCGCGGTGTGGCCGAAGTTCTTCGCCATGCGCTGCATAGCGCCCTCCAGGGAGGTCTCTGCCAGTGCTGCCGGCTGCAGTGCGGCAATCATTGCGCGGGCTTCCTGCAGATTGTCAGAGGCCGTCGTACGGGCTAATTCGATACGCTCCCGGGCCTTGTCCGGGTCCTCAGAATCCAAGTCGCGGTCCGCGGCGTGCAACAGCATCTGAATCGAGGACAAACCCTGCGCCAGAGTGTCGTGAATTTCATGGGCGATGCGCTGACGCTCTGCAATCATGCCAGCACCTCGTTCGGTTTCAGCCAACTGCGAACGGGTCGCCACCAGCTCACGGTTCATCTGCGACATCGTCCGGAAAGCGTAATCAATCGCGATGGTCACCAGCGCAGAAACCGCCGGGCCCATGACACCGCCGAAGGTCAGACCGTTGGGTACCTGCATCATGATGGTGCCGCCGGTGGCCAAAATAATCGCGGCCACACCAAAGACTGGACCGAGCACATACAAATACAAAAAGAACAGCGCGAAGACCAGATACATGCCCGCCGGGGCGATGAACATGTCCGCGACCCAAATGATCGTGAGAATGGCCACCCACCCCCACCGGGCAACCCGCGGCATGGTTTCGACATACATCGAGCCAGCAAAGTAGACCACCGCGAAAGCGGTGAGCAAGAAGAGGTTAATAACCGCCAGACTGGGCTCTAGCTGCACCGTAGTGAAAATTGCCACCACCAACAGAATTGCGGTCAGCACATGGATGCCGTTACGCAGGGCATCGTTTTCTGGCTCGTCTAATCTGGAGGTCATGCGCAAAATCCTACTGCTTGGCGCGGTCCTGGCAATCAGCGGCTGCACCGCCTCCCCCGAGCAAGCACCCGAGACTGGCTCCGAAGCACAACCTGATACTGAAACGGCAGCATCCGCCCCGGCCGACACTGGCGATGGCCTGCCCGTCGAGCAGACCGCCGAGGTCACCGATTGGGAGACCTGCCCTTACCTCGATGACCAGTGGCTGGCGGAGGCGAATGGGCAAAGGGTGACCCAGGTGGGCATCGATAAGCGCTTTAGCACCCCGGCGTGCGTGTATTGGTCCTACCCGGAGGACCCGCAGGCCACCATCATCGTGCGCGATATGCCGAGTGTGGAAGATGCCCGTGCGGCGGTAGATTGGGCAGCGCCTATCGATGCCACCGAGCTCGCCGAGCAAGGCGAATGGTCCGGCGGCCGTGGCGTTATCGATGGTCATGCGGTCTATGCCGTGGCCAAAGACACCCACGCGGTGCTGGTCTGGTCGAATCAGGAACAGACCGTAAAGTCCGAAACCATCGCGACCGAGGTCATTGCCAACTTAGGGCTTTAAACCGCAACGTCGGTGTACGGCATCTGCATAGATACCCAGGGGAAGACGACTTCCATCAGCAGGAAGAAGACGGCCACTGCCAGGGCAATGGCGAGGATTGCCTTGACCGGGGTGGGGCCAGGCAGCAGGTTCCAGAGAGCTTTATACATTGACTTCCTCCAATGCTGCGGGGCGTCCTTCGGACTTCGGCTGGCTGTCAGTTTCCAAGGCGTGGACAATCATGCGCTCGGCGTTGGAAAACTGCGGGTGGCAGGTAGTTAAGGTTAAAAGTCCCCTGCTTGGCGATGCCTCCGTCCCCGGCACCGGCGCAATCACTCCAATATCTCCTGGGGTCGTGATGTGACGGCCCACCAGGTGCGCGTACTCGCCCTCGGTCTGCATGCAGTCGGCCGGGACACCATCGATAGGCAGCACGCGGTAAGTAATCCACTCGGTACTGGTC
This sequence comes from Corynebacterium camporealensis, assembly GCF_000980815.1. Classification (NCBI taxonomy): domain Bacteria; kingdom Bacillati; phylum Actinomycetota; class Actinomycetes; order Mycobacteriales; family Corynebacteriaceae; genus Corynebacterium; species Corynebacterium camporealensis. Next base: position 2,352,072 of record NZ_CP011311.1, read on the forward strand.
TCGACGACGATGGCATCGCAGGTCTCCAGCTTGTCCAAGTCGTTGAAGGGCGCGCCCTTGCCGACGCGGTGACCTGCCACAGCGAAGTTGCCTTCCTCGCCGGGCATCTGCGAGTCGGTGTAGCGACCCGGACCGCGCAGGAGGTCCTCGTCATCGGTGCCCTCAAGAATAGCGAAGTGATAATCCGAACCGAAGGTCGGGATGTACATCCGGGCAAAGGCCTCACCGAGTTCGGGCTGCAGCTGGCCACGCGGGTTCTCCCACTTTTCTTCCAGCCGCTCATTTGCCTGGTCTTGCAACTTTCCGGCTTCCAGGTTGGTCCAGTAGGACTCATAGAAAGCGAATAACAACAACACCACACCAATGGTGAGAAGAAGCTCACCAATCACCCTACTCATAGATTTCACTCTAATAGTTGTACTGTTTAAGTGCCCCATCCGCGCATTCGAAGAGGCAACATGCTCGAAATTTTTATGTACCCGGTCTCCGGAATCATGAAGCTGTGGCACATGCTGACCCAGTCCTTCGTTAATGATTCTTTGGCCTGGCTCATTACCATCGTCTTGCTCGTGCTGACCGTTCGCACGCTGGTCGCCCCGCTGAACTGGGTGTCTGTGCGTTCGGGCCGCATTGGTGCGCTGCTGCGTCCGCGCATCGTGAAGTTTGATGAACGCGAGCAAGCCGCCGAAACCCCGAAAGAGATGGCCGACATACTCCGGGAAAAGAATGCGCTGTTTAAGGAGTACAACTACCGGCCCCTGGTCGGCTGTTTGCCTATCTTTATCACCTTGCCGGTGCTGATTGGTCTCTACCAGCTGCTCATCCGCATGGCGCGTACGGATATGCCGGATAACTACGGGCTGCTTAACGACGAAGAAGTCGCCGCCTTCCGCGCCACCATCTTCCAGGACATTCCGATTACGGACTTCGCGAAGGACCACACGGACCTCGTGATTCCACTCCTGGTTGCTGCACTTCTGTTTACCGTGGCCACCAGTGCCATCTCGGTGTACCGCTCCTACCTGACGATGCAGTTCGACAAAAAGGTCAACCGTCGCGTCTTCTGGTTCACCCTCGCACTGTTGTTCCTGATTCCTATCTTGCTGTGGAACATTGCGTTTTCTGGCCCCATCCCCGTGGCCATCATTCTCTACTGGGGTTGTACGTACCTCTACACGCTGCTGCAGACCATTACCTTCGAGGTCATTTTGCGCAAGCGCTACCCACTGCCCGAAGAAGTCCACGAGCTGCGCCGCGAATCCATCCGCAAGTGGCGCGCCAAGATTAAGCCAGAAAAGGCGACCCCCGAAGAGCGCAAGGCGCTATCTCGCCTGCGCGTGGATGCCAACAAGATCCTGCGCGAGGAAAAGAAAAATAACCCTAACCCGCAGCCCAAACCGGACACCGATTCGGACGAGAGCTAGGGAACTAAAAAGTACCTAAATTGCGTAGTCAGCTGGTGGTGCGGACATCAGCTGCAGCGCCATATCGCGTGCCGTCTGCAGCGGGGCGACGGTGCGCTCCACCTGTGCGCCGGCCAGGCCACCGTCAAAGAAGATAAGCAGCTGGCTTGCCTGGGAAGTCGACGGATAACCGTTCTTCTCATTCAGCAACGCCGTCATCGTCGAGTGCATCCAATTGCGGTGCTCCAGACACGCTGCGACGATGCCCCGCTCGGCCTCAGTGTCGGGGCGTGGGTACTCGCCAGCGGCATTCAAAAAGTGCGAACCACGGAATTCCTTAGTCGGCTGGCCTTCAATCTCCTTATCGAAGAAAGCCAGCAGCTTCTTATCCGGGTCTTCGTACTTGTCCGCACGTGCTTCCCAGTCCGCGCGGTATTGCTCATCGAGCGCCTCTACGTAGGCAATCACGAGGGCGTCCTTCGAGCCGAAGAGGGAGTACAGCGAAGCCTTCGCCACGTCCGCTTCCCGCAGGATCCTATCGATGCCGATAACGCGGATTCCCTCGGTGGTAAACAGGTTGGTTGCGGACTCTAGTAGCCTGCTGCGGGGGCTAGGCCGGTTGCGGCGCGACTTCTTTGCTGCCACGAAAACTCTCCTCTAAACGACAATACCGGTACATCCATACAATATAGACAAACCGGTATGTACGCTAATTTAATTCTTTTTCGATTCGCTCTTACCAGTGACGGCTTCCACGAGGGGGAGCAAAATCACAGCACCTGCCGTGGCTGCCAACAGCGCGAAAATCCAATTACCGCCCGAGGTATCCACCCCAAACGCCCGCAGGATAGCGCCACCGATGAAGCCACCGAGCACACCAACGATCAGATTGGTGACCAGACCCTGGTGGCGATTGAAAAAGCGCTTCGCAATCCAGCCTGCCAGAAGCCCGATAACGATCGTTCCAAATATACCAAGTCCCAGCGTCATAAGCGCACTCCCCATAAGAATCGAGACATCAAATTACCTCGACTATGTTGCTCCGGAACACCCAAAACACCAGCAGTGTCCAACTTCTGTTACGAATAAAGCACCCAAACGTTAATATCTTTTAACTTTTCGCCCAGAGCCAAGGCCACACTACAAAGTCACGCAACCAGGCCACACAAAACGACAACACCGGCTCATCCGCTTGAGGGGATGAGCCGGTGTGTTCTCTAAATCAGTGCTTTAAGAGTTCGTCTTACCCTTGATTGCACCGACAATAGCCAGCAGGATTACTGCACCTGCGGTTGCTGCGATAAGGGCGAAAATCCAACCGCCGTCGGCGTCAGCACCGAAGGCAGAAGCAATAGCGCCACCAATCAGGCCACCGAGGACACCAACGATGAGGTTGGTAGCCAGACCGTGGTTACGGTCCATAATCTTCTCTGCTAGCCAGCCTGCAATAAGGCCAATAATGATCGAACCGAAGAGTCCAAGACCGAGTCCCATAATTTTACTCCTTGTGAGATTGCAACGTGTTTACTTGAACCATTTTGTCAGCAAAACCCTAAAATTACCAGGATCACTGGTCATCGTTACTAGACGCTCACCAGAACGTTAGACCAATGAGACCTCAGCAGTCACAAGATCTAGGTCTATCAGCACAACGCGAAGGGCGCTTCACGCAGACATTTAGACTTCATGGCACACCACAAAACCACAAGAACGCCCAGTAGAAATACTGGGCGTTCAAAGTAATGATTTACTCGGCAGACTCTTCCGAAGCGTCGTCAGAGTTCGGGCGAACGACCATCATCGGGCACGGCGAGGACTGCAGCAGTGCACGAGAGGTGGAGCCAAGGAGCATGCCCTTGAAGCCACCACGACCGTGAGAGCCGACAACCAACAGCTGTGCACCCTCGGAAGCCTCGGTCAGAGCACGGACCGGACGGTCGCGTGCAATAACCTTCTTGACCTCAACGTTCGGGTACTCGTTGACGAGATCCTCGAGACGCTCGTTGAGCAGTTCTGCCTGCTCCTTCTCCACGTCAGACCACTCAGCCTGTGCGGCAGCAAGGCCGGCCAGGGAAGCCTGAACCTGCATGTCCATCCAGGTGTGGACGGCGACCAGCTCAGCATCGCGGGCGTCAGCCTCTGCGAAAGCGTAAGCGGTTGCCTTCTGGGAGATTTCAGAGCCGTCAACGCCAACGACGACCGGGCCGTACTTGTTGACGTCGGTGATGTTGTTGTCTTCACGAACAACGACCACTGGGCAGTTTGCGTGTGCCACAACAGATGCGGACACGGAACCCATGACCATGCCGGACAGGCCACCCATACCGCGGGAGCCCATGACAATCATGGTGACGTCGTGCGACATCTCCAGCAGCATGTCGATCGGGGAGCCTTCAGCGATGGTGTGACCGATCTTCAGTTCTGGTGCGGTCTCGTGAGCAACTTTGCGAGCCTGCTCGATCTTCTCCAGAGTCTCCGACTGCAGATCGTCAAAGAGCTCCTTCGGCGGCACCATGCCCTCTGCGTAGAGGAACTGCGGCATGGTGTAGCTGGACGCGATTCGCAGGGGGATACCGCGCTTTACAGCGGTATTTGCGGCCCAACGGACGGCGTTGTCCGACGCCTCTGAGCCATCTACGGCGACTACGACAATGTCTTCCTTAGCCATGATTCATCCTTTCCAGTGGTTATACCCCAATTGTACGCTGGGTTAACCGATCTCGAAGGGCTTTGCAGCCTCAGCGTTGGCCGGGTATAGGATCTCGTAGAGAGCAACCAGGACGTCACGAATAACAGCGCCGATTCCATCCGAGAAAAACGCGATGACCGGCTCTAACAGAGAGTTCAAATCCATGAGGAATACAGTACCGCACAATCGCAAGGGGTACACCCCCTTACCGATTAAAAATGGTTTGAACGCCACCCGCGTTCGGGTGCCCGAATCCCACACCTATTCCAACATCACTGCTTGGGATTTCCTCACAGAGGTCATTACCGGTCAGCGCCACCGCCATCCCGATGACAACGACATGGCTCTCCAACAACGCTTCGACGATGGCGAAGTAGTTCTCCGCAACCGCACAACACTGCGTCCAGAATCACAACTTAAACCCGGCACCGATGTCTACTTCTACCGCATTCCCGCCCCCGAAAAGCCCGTGCCCTACGACATCACCATCGTCTACGAAGACGACAACATCCTCGTTGCCGACAAGCCGCCGTTCATGGCAACCATGCCCAGGGCACGCCACATCGTCCAAACAGCCACCGTCCAACTACGACGTACCACCGGCATCGACGACCTGTCCCCGGCGCACCGCCTCGACCGCCTCACCTCCGGCCTTCTACTCTTCACCAAGAAGCGTGGCATCCGGGGCGCGTACCAAACTCTCTTCGCCAACCGCGAAGTCAGCAAGACTTACACAGCCATCGCTCCATACAAGGAATTCGAAACCCCACTCACGTGGCACTCCCGAATGGAAAAGACCCCCGGCGAAATCCAGGGAAGAATCGTCGAAGGCGAACCCAACGCCATCACCGATCTAGTGACCGTCGAAAAAATCGACGGTACCCCTTACGAAGCCATTCACGGCCAACAACCCCAGCTAGCGAAGTACATACTCAAACCACACACCGGCAAGACCCACCAACTTCGCCTCCACATGTGGCAAGCCGGCGTCCCCATCCTCGGCGACCCCGTCTACCCCACCATCTTCCCGGAAGAAGCCGAAGACATGGGTATCCCCATGCATCTCACCGCAACCGAATTATCGTTCAAAGACCCGCTGACCGGGAAGAACACGTTATTTACGTGTGACAGCCAACTGTTTAACAACTAAATAATAAGCCAACATGACTACGGGTTGTTTTGCTTAAAATACAACTCAAATCAAACACACTCTGTTCCCCGGGTGAGATGGCAACTGTGTAAAACGGCAAATCGATTTCAACCCACTAAAGCCAAACCAGAAAAGACGGATACTAAACCGCCCACCAGAAATCTTAGAATTCATCGTCATTATGCCGCCGCCAACGCCTATGTAGGACGCCTGATCTTAAACATTAAGGCGAACATGAACTACAGACTTTAAAGTCACTGTGCCTTTAACAACTCAGCCATAAGGCCGAATCCGATTACCGTAAGTGAAAGTTCCTGACAACTCATGCCAATCCCAGGACCCTAAAGTCCAAGGATTCGTCGGGAACTTGCACAGTACGGTCAGCAATCTGGGTCTAAAACTGCGAAAAGAGGCAGACGGCTTTAGTCTCTAGGACTAGGCCGGCTGCCTCTTGAGTGTATTGAGTTATGTGTGTGTTTAGTGTCGGCGGTAACTTACTCTCCCACACCCTCCCGAGTGCAGTACCATCAGCGCGACGCAGGCTTAGCTTCCGGGTTCGGAATGGGTACCGGGCGTTTCCCTGCCGCTATGAACCACCGACAAACTTCTGAGACATCCTAGTCTCGCACCCTTGTGTTGGGTGTTGTGTCAGATACTGCATAGTGGACGCGACAACCATGAACCCTTGAATGGTTACAGACGATTGTTATCTTGTTTTGTTTGTTTACCTTCGCATGTAGGTTGGGTGTTTTGGTGTTTGTTTTGGTCTATTAGTACCAGTAAACTACACAGCTTGCGCTGCTTCCATATCTGGCCTATCAACCCCATAGTCTTTAGGGGACCTCAAATGAAACCTCATCTTAAAACAGGCTTCCCGCTTAGATGCTTTCAGCGGTTATCCCTTCCGTACGTAGCCAACCAGCCATGCCACGGGCGTGACAACTGGCACACTAGAGGTACGTCCGTCCCGGTCCTCTCGTACTAGGGACAGCCTTTTTCAAGTTTCAACGCGCGCGGCGGATAGAGACCGAACTGTCTCACGACGTTCTGAACCCAGCTCGCGTGCCGCTTTAATGGGCGAACAGCCCAACCCTTGGGACCTACTCCAGCCCCAGGATGCGACGAGCCGACATCGAGGTGCCAAACCATCCCGTCGATATGGACTCTTGGGGAAGATCAGCCTGTTATCCCCGGGGTACCTTTTATCCGTTGAGCGACACCACATCCACAAGTAGGTGCCGGATCACTAGTCCCGACTTTCGTCCCTGCTCGACTTGTAAGTCTCACAGTCAAGCTCCCTTGTGCACTTACACTCACCACCTGATTGCCAACCAGGCTGAGGGAACCTTTGGGCGCCTCCGTTACATTTTGGGAGGCAACCGCCCCAGTTAAACTACCCACCAGGCACTGTCCCCAACCCAGATCATGGGCCAAGGTTAAGGTGCTCAATCCGATCAGAGTGGTATTTCAACAACGACTCCACCACCACTAGCGTGATAGTTTCATAGTCTCCCACCTATCCTACACAAACCGAACCAAACACCAATACCAAGCTATAGTGAAGGTCCCGGGGTCTTTTCGTCCTGCCGCGCGTAACGAGCATCTTTACTCGTAGTGCAATTTCACCGGGCCTGTGGTTGAGACAGCAGAGAAGTCGTTACGCCATTCGTGCAGGTCGGAACTTACCCGACAAGGAATTTCGCTACCTTAGGATGGTTATAGTTACCACCGCCGTTTACTGGGGCTTAAATTCTCAGCTTCGCCACAAAGTGACTAACCGGTCCTCTTAACCTTCCAGCACCGGGCAGGCGTCAGTCCATATACATCAACTTAAAAGTCTTCGCATGGACCTGTGTTTTTGATAAACAGTCGCTTCTCTCTATTCTCTGCGACCCCACAACGCAACAACTACCGAATGGTAGAGCACGTCGTGTGGTCCCCCTTCTCCCGAAGTTACGGGGGCATTTTGCCGAGTTCCTTAACCACAGTTCACCCGAACGCCTTAGTATKTTCAACCTGACTACCTGTGTCGGTTTAGGGTACGGGCCATATACACACATCGCTAGAGGCTTTTCTTGACAGTACAGGATCACCAACTTCRCYCSCATRGRGCTACGCRTCACGCCTCGATGTCATGTGGTGCGGATTTACCTACACCACCATCTGCACGCTTACACCAACAATCCAATAAGTGGCATGGCTACCAACCTGTGTCACCCCATCGCTTGAACCACACATCAGGCCCCACGACATCAACCACAACATCACTCAAAGAGTGATACTAARGTATCCGCGGTGGTTAGTATCAGTGCTTTATCAGGGGCGCGTGTATACGGGTACCAGAATATCAACTGGTTGTCCATCGACTACGCCTGTCGGCCTCGCCTTAGGTCCCGACTCACCCTGGGAAGACGAACTTGACCCAGGAACCCTTAGTCATCCGGCGGTAAGGATTCTCACCTTACAATTCGTTACTCATGCCTGCATTCTCACTCGCACACACTCCACGCCTCCTCACGGTAACGCTTCAACGCATGTACGACGCTCCCCTACCCAACAACAAAAGTTGTTGCCGCGGCTTCGGCGGTGTGCTTGAGCCCCACTACATTGTCGGCGCAGAACCACTCGACCAGTGAGCTATTACGCACTCTTTCAAGGATGGCTGCTTCTAAGCCAACCTCCTGGCTGTCTTCGCGATCCCACATCCTTTTCCACTTAGCACACCCTTAGGGGCCTTAACCGGCGATCTGGGCTGTTTCCCTTTCGACTATGAAGCTTATCCCCCACAGTCTCACTGCCGTAGAACACAAATTAGTGGCATTCGGAGTTTGGCTGATGTTGCTAAGATTGTAGTCCCGCTCAACCAACCAGTCGCTCTACCTCCACCAAGCTACTACGACGCTGCACCTAAATGCATTTCGGGGAGAACCAGCTATCACGGAGTTTGATTGGCCTTTCACCCCTACCCACAACTCATCCCCGCAGTTTTCAACCTACGTGGGTTCGCGCCTCCACGACGTCTTACCATCGCTTCACACTGGCCATGGGTAGATCACCCCGCTTCGGGTCCAGGACATGCCACTAAYWACACCCCATTAGGATTCGGTTTCCCTACGGCTACCCCACACGGGTTAACCTCGCGACATGCCGCTGACTCGCAGGCTCATTCTTCAAAAGGCACGCCATCAGCCACAAAAGRGCCTCTGACGGATTGTAAGCACATGGTTTCAGGAACTATTTCACTCCCCTCCCGGGGTACTTTTCACCATTCCCTCACGGTACTATCCACTATCGGTCAGTATAAGTATTTAGGCTTACCGGGTGGTCCCGGCAGATTCACAGCAGATTCCACGAGCCCGCTGCTACTCGGGCAACCCAACAACCAGTATGCATTAGCCTTCAACTACAGGACTCTCACCTTCTCCGGTAGACCATTCCAAGCCTTTTCATCTAACCAACACACAAACCAGCAACGCAGTGGTAGCTACGTAACATCAAGCGCCCACAACACCGCACACACAACCCCTACCAAGTATCACATGCATACGGTTTAGCCTCATCCACGTTCGCTCGCCGCTACTAGCAGAATCATTATTATTTTCTCTTCCTACGGGTACTAAGATGTTTCACTTCCCCGCGTCAACCCCCACACAGCTATGAATTCACCATGTAGTAACCACCCATAACGATGGCCAGGTTTCCCCATTCGGACATCCTCGGATCAACGCTTAATTGACAACTCCCCGAGGCTTAACGCAGCCTTTCACGTCCTTCATCGGCTCACACTGCCAAGGCATCCACCATGCGCCCTTTGTAACGAACACACAAAACACCTACAACAAAGAATAAACACAAAAAATAAACACCCAGAACAAACAAGCTCTGAGCATCTATAGAGATAAAATCACACAACCAACAACACATACATACTGCACGGCAACATGTAAATGKTGCTGGTCGATGCTCGCGTCCACTATACAGTTCTCACACAACACACCCACCAACCAAACAACCACCACCATGTACGTGGTTATCCGTGTTTGTGGGGTWACACAAGGAGCGATGATGCCCCAGACACCCAACAATGCACCAATACCGCCCAACTGACAAACAGTTGAACACTYTATTTCTTTKWATCGTTGTGGTCCGTGAGTGGACTTGTTTGTGTTTGTTGGTCTTGTGGTATGTCTCCACCCGATTAACTATGCGGTGGCAGTACCACGTGCGGGTACATCAACCAACCAATGCCCACAACTGTGRGACTTTTTTAATGCTCCTTAGAAAGGAGGTGATCCAGCCGCACCTTCCGGTACGGCTACCTTGTTACGACTTCGTCCCAATCGCCGATCCCACCTTCGACAGCTCCCTAAACGAGTTTGGGCCACTGGCTTCGGGTGTTACCAACTTTCATGACGTGACGGGCGGTGTGTACAAGGCCCGGGAACGTATTCACCGCAGCATTGCTGATCTGCGATTACTAGCGACTCCGACTTCATGGGGTCGAGTTGCAGACCCCAATCCGAACTAAGGCCGGCTTTCAGCGATTCGCTTAACCTCACAGTCTCGCTGCGCGTTGTACCGACCATTGTAGCATGTGTGAAGCCCTGGACATAAGGGGCATGATGATTTGACGTCATCCCCACCTTCCTCCGAGTTGACCCCGGCAGTCTCTCATGAGTCCCCACCACTACGTGCTGGCAACATAAGATAAGGGTTGCGCTCGTTGCGGGACTTAACCCAACATCTCACGACACGAGCTGACGACAACCATGCACCACCTGTGAACCAGCCACAAGGGAARCSAYATCTCTRYSGCGRTCTGGTACATGTCAAGCCCAGGTAAGGTTCTTCGCGTTGCATCGAATTAATCCACATGCTCCGCCGCTTGTGCGGGCCCCCGTCAATTCCTTTGAGTTTTAGCCTTGCGGCCGTACTCCCCAGGCGGGGCGCTTAATGCGTTAGCTACGGCACGAACCCCGTGGAAGGGACTCACACCTAGCGCCCACCGTTTACGGCATGGACTACCAGGGTATCTAATCCTGTTCGCTACCCATGCTTTCGCTCCTCAGCGTCAGTTACTGCCCAGAGACCTGCCTTCGCCATCGGTGTTCCTCCTGATATCTGCGCATTTCACCGCTACACCAGGAATTCCAGTCTCCCCTACAGCACTCAAGTTATGCCCGTATCGCCTGCACGCCCGAAGTTAAGCCCCGGGATTTCACAGACGACGCGACAAACCACCTACGAGCTCTTTACGCCCAGTAATTCCGGACAACGCTCGCACCCTACGTATTACCGCGGCTGCTGGCACGTAGTTAGCCGGTGCTTCTTATCCAGGTACCGTCACAAAACGCTTCGTCCCTGGCGAAAGGAGTTTACAACCCGAAGGCCGTCATCCCCCACGCGGCGTCGCTGCATCAGGCTTGCGCCCATTGTGCAATATTCCCCACTGCTGCCTCCCGTAGGAGTCTGGGCCGTATCTCAGTCCCAATGTGGCCGTACACCCTCTCAGGCCGGCTACCCGTCGACGCCTTGGTAGGCCATTACCCCACCAACAAGCTGATAGGCCGCAGGCTCATCCTACACCGAAAAAACTTTCCAACCATCACACCAAAGATGGCTCCTATCCGGTATTAGACCCAGTTTCCCAGGCTTATCCCGAAGTGCAGGGCAGATCACCCACGTGTTACTCACCCGTTCGCCACTCGAGTACCCCCAGCAAGCTGGGGGCCTTTCCGTTCGACTTGCATGTGTTAAGCACGCCGCCAGCGTTCGTCCTGAGCCAGGATCAAACTCTCCACAAAAAATCCACACACGAAAAGCAAAGCCTTCCGTGAATCAGAAAAATAAAGGCCGTGAAAAGCCCAAACCTAGACAAACAAACCAAACACGCAGAACACAAAGTGTTCTACATATACTGGCTTAAAAATTACTACATAAAGAATAAACTCGACCAGCCTCCTACCCGACGGGGTACAAGCAAGGCTGGCACATGACCTACTGATAAACAGTAAAACCCATGCTGGTTAACCCTTAGTATGTAGCCGGTAAAGAAAATTATTAATTCTATTTCAATGACACCCTCAAAACCGAAAGGCACCATCCGGCACACACCAACACCACCACCTATTGAAGTGATGGCACCAACACAAGTCCACCTACAGCAGACCACAACAAAAAATAAGTATTGGCACACTATTGAGTTCTCAAACATCATGACTACGCAAGGCCTGCACGCACAGTCGCGCACAACACTCTTACGAGTAATTTTTGGATTGTCAGTGCTGTTTTCCTCTCGCCGCTTCAGCCAGAAACTTTGTTTCTGTGGGGCGCTGTCGGTCGCGCTGACTCGTATAAAGTTACACACCGATCTGAAACTTTACAAATCTCCAGGTCGATACATGTTTTAGTCGGTTCCAAACCACGCACTAATACCGGGTTTGAAAGGCTCTTTAAGACGTACTTGCCACGCTACTGCGGGAACCCAGAGTAGATAGACGCCAGCGGCACCGAGAGTGAGGAGCGACTGCGAGTTAACGCGGTTGTGGAGAATGAATAGAGCGATGGCCACCGCAATCATGACGACTGCGACGAACCAGGTCTTCTTATTCGCCATCTCGAGCGAAATCATCGTTGCTGGGAAAAGCAGTGAGGCCATTACTAGCCACCAGGGCCACAACCCGGTGATGACGGCATAGAGCAACATCGCGACTGTTGTCATTGCGACGCCAGCTAGGGGTGCAAGCACAGCGGTCTTAGTCCAGTCTTTTCGGTTGCCGCCCATGGTGACGTAGTTGTGCAGGGAACCGACGTGTTCTTCGCCGAAGACAAAGACAATGAAGACGGCCGCCAAGATGATGAGCATCCCCGCGGCACCGATGGTTTCAATGATGTCGGTGACGCGATCGCTGAAGAGCCCGTCGGGGACAAGGGTGAGGGCACCAATAACGATGACTGCGAGCCAGGTACCGCTCCAGCTGCGAACTAGTGGCGCGAGTACGAGCTGGGCGCGCGGTGTCGGTGCCCAACGGCCGAAGTCGTCGCGCCCCGGGGAGTTCGCGCGTAAGCGCTTCTCCGCAGGTTCGGGGATTGGCCCTTTGTCCCGGGCGTCGTGGACGATGCGCCAGACCCAGGCAATCACGGGAAGGATGTAGGGCCACCAGGTTTCGTGTGCGAAGTAGGTCAGCCCACCTATAACCATGTAGGCCGTCGCAAGAATCGACGAATGCTTGCGCCAGGTCTGCGCGGGAACGCTGAAGGTCTGATACTTCTTTCCATCAGGCTGGGCACCACCGACAAGGCTTGCGAGGACGACACTAAAGAGTCCTCGGCCGAAGTTGTCGGTTGCAAGAAAGCTCAGGGCAGCGATGATGAGTGGGTTAAGTAGCAAGCTACTTGGCCCCATGAGGTTCCACATCTGTTTCAACGCCACTCACCACCTAGCGCTTCCACTGCTTGTTCCAGACCGACGTTGGCGGTGCGCAGGCCAGCGGCGTTGACGCGCTCGAAGAGTTCGGTGATGTCGGTGCTGCGGGCATCGACAAGTGCTTTGTCGCCCAAGGCGCTGCTGTCCCGGTGCAGGACTGGAAGGCTGAGGTCGCGGAGGAAGAGCGTGAGTTTATCCTCAGTGCCGGCGATTTCGACGACGGCGTCCAGGAGGTCGTCGACGGTGTGGAACATTGGGTTTTCGCCTAGCTGCAGCACGGTGTCGAGGTAGTCGGAGACCTCGGCGAGATGATGGGTGGAGATGACGATGGTGCGGCCGCGCTCCTCGCGGAGTACGTCGAAGAAGACCTGGCGGCGTTGGTGGTCGAGGCCGAGGTAAGGCTCATCGAGAAGCATGAGCTCGCAACCTGAGGCCACAGCCATGATGATGCCGGCGGCAGATTTCTGACCGCGGGACAGGCCACTGTAATTGGTCATGGGCAGCCCGAAACGCTCAATGAGCTCGTCGGCGCGCTGGTCGTTCCAGGTCTTCCAACGGGACTTACCTAGTTGGAAGAGCTTTTTCATATTCCAGCCTTCGGGGAGTGGGTTGTCGATGCCCATGAGGATGGTGCGGTCCATGACCTGCGAATTGTCGAAGGGCTGCTCGCCGTATACTTCCAGCCCAGTCGAGTCGTGCTGGCCGGCAATCATGCGCAGCAGCGTGGTCTTGCCAATGCCGTTGGGTCCGACCAGGCCGTGGACGAGGCCATCGTTAAGCGTGAAGCTCAAGGCAGGAGTGCGCAGCATCTCTAAGTTCTGAGCGTGAATCATTCGTAGAGTCCTCGGCTTTCGGCTACTCGGTTGATGAGGTCGTGGAGCTGTTCGCGGGAATAGCTCAGGCGGACGGCTTCATCGATAAGCGGTGCGACGTACTCGGCGGCAAAGTCGCCGCGGCGGCGCTCACGAATCTTCGCGGCGGCCCCCTCGGCAACAAACATGCCGATGCCACGTCGCTTATCCAGGATTTCTAGCTCCACCAGCAAGGTGAGTCCTTTGCGGGCGGTGGCCGGGTTGATGCTGTGGAAAGCAGCCAGCTCATTCGTCGACGGCGCGCGGTCGCCCTCAGCGAGGGTTCCATCGACGATGGAGTCCTCAATCAGGGCCGCGATCTGCCGAAAAAGTGGCTGCGTGGAGTTGTCCATGCATCCTCCCCCAGTTCAGTGTTGGTTTCGGCTTGGGAACTTCGTTAGTGGTTACTTGGTTCGTTACTTCAGTAACCAACCATAGTACCGACATCCTCACGCGGCAATAGCTGAAACCTAAAAAGAAATTACCTGGCCGTGACCTGGGAATATCTAAAAGTCGATCGACGTTTTGTTAATGATGGGGCACACTGGATCCCACAGAAATTTACTTAGAACAATTAGGAACGGAACTTAGGAGCCATGCTTGAACGCACACTTGTCTTTGTCGACACCTCATATTTGTTGGCAAGCTTTTATAACTCATACGAAACTGGAGCGCGCGCTCAGCTAGAAATTGACCTTCCGGAGGTAGTTAACACCCTCAGCTCCATGATTGAGGCCCAGCTGGGCAATGGCATTCACCGCCAATACTGGTATGACGGCATCCCCGATACCGGTCCGCACCGTTACCAGCGTGCACTGCGCACGTGTGACGGTGTGCAACTGCGTACAGGCCAGCTCATTGAGTGGGGTGAGCGCCGTACCCAAAAGGCAGTGGACACCCGCCTCGTTGCAGACATGGTGGTCTCCGCCATGAAGCAGCAAGTCACAGACTTCGTGCTGGTTAGCGGCGATGCCGACATGATCCCGGGCGTGCAAGAAGCCGTCACCAACGGCGTGCGCGTCCACCTCTATGGTTTTGGCTGGGATTCGATGTCATCTGCCCTGCGCCATGCCTGCGATACCACCACCATCCTGGATCCACGTGAGGACTTCTCCGATGCGATGGAGCTGCAGGTCCTCGAAGGCCCGCTGCCACCAGTGGTCCGCGAGCAAACCGTGGGAGATTCTGAAGAGTCTTCGGAGGGAGAGAACGCCGAATCTGCAGAAGGCCAGGCAGAACAGCCTGTACCGGCAGAGACCGAGGCCGCACCGGCGGGCGACTCTCCGCGCAAGGACACCACCGCCACCGAAGATTGCGAAGAGCCTTCCGAGGTCGAGGCAGCCTTTGCGTCCTCCCCGAAGCCAGGACCGCCACCGACGCCGAAGCCTGCACCGGCCACAGAATCCCAGAAGTCGACGCCGACGCCTGGCGATGCCGCTGCGAAGAAGCCTGGCTCCTCTGAGGGCAAGCAGGCTCCGAAGCCGTCGATGATGGCGCCGCGTCGTAAGCTGCGCTCGAAGTATGTACCACTGCCGGAAGAGGTCTGGACGACTGCTGGTTTCCAGTCGCCTTTCGACGTCGGCAGGCAATACGCCTCCTGGTGGTTTGAAAATGCCGCCAATTCAGAGCAGCGCGACCAAGCGCACATGCTCTCCGGTGGCGGACTTCCCCCGGAAATTGACCGTCCGCTGCTGCAGTTCGCGTGTGAGACTCTGCACGAGTACACACTGACCGAAACTCAGCGCGTGAATCTGCGCGACGGTTTCCACTCCGGAATTCGCGGCGTGTTAATCAACATCAACCGCGAATCCTAAAGCTTAAAGCGGCGAGAAGTACCAGTTACTTCTCGTCGTTTGTGTCGTTTTTGACCTCGTTGAGGGCGTCTTGCACGGCGTCGTTCTCAATCGAGTCAGCGCCAGACTCCAGCTGCTTGCTCTGCTGCATCTCCGAGCGAATGGCATCGAGGCGCGCGGTGGCCTTCATGTCGTTGCCGGCAGCAGAGATCTCCTGAATGCGGTCGCCACCCGAGGCCTGATGGATTTCCTGCTGGCCGAGAGAGGTGGTGTAGCGCTGCTCAATCTTGGCGCGCACCGAATCCAGGGTCGGCACGGAATCATCCGGCTTGAGCTCGTTCATCGAGTCCATGGCCTTGGCGTTCTGCTCCTGCATGGCGGCTTGGTCGGCCTGTGCTTCGAGCTGGCTGACCTGAGCAAGCTGCTCCTTGAGACGAGCCTCGGATTCCTTCTGCTGGGCCTGTGCCTGCTCGGCAGCCTGCTCAGCGGCAGCGTACTGCTGCTTGGTATCTTCCAGCTCCTGCTCCACGGCAACCAGCTGGGATGCCACTACCTCGGCAGCCTGGTTGTACTCGGACGCCTTCTGCGGGTCATCAGACTGCTCCGCCAGCTCGAGAGCCCGGCGCGTCTGGTTCTGGTAATCCTCCTGGGACTTCACCAGGCGGTCCAGGCGAATCTGCAGCTGCTTCTTGTTGCCGATAATCTCTGCAGCCTGCTCCGTAATCTGCTGGTGCTGCTTCTTAGCAGCATCGACTGCTTGTTTAATCTGCACCTTCGGATCAGCGTTTTCGTCGATCTTTTGATCGAAAGAGCTCATCATGTACTTCCAGCCCTTGCTAAACGGATTAGCCATTACTCAACACTCCTTTAAGTGAGATCAAAAATGCGCTTTCCAGCGAGTGTAGCGACACTAGCCAGAAAGCGCTGTGAGAATGCTTAGGCGATTAGCCCTGTGCGTTCTGCTCGTCGACTTGACGGCGAACCTCATCCATGTCCAGATCCTTGACCTGCTTGATGAGATCCTCCAGGGCAGCCGGTGGCAGGGCGCCAGCCTCGCGGAAGACGAGGATGCCATCGCGGAAGACCATCAGGGTTGGGATGGACTGGATTTCCAGTGCCGCAGCCAGGCCCTGGTTAGCCTCAGTATCCAGCTTCGCGAAGGTAGCATCGGTGTGCTCCTCGGAAGCCTTCTCAAAGACCGGGGCGAAGCGCTTGCAGGGACCGCACCAGTCAGCCCATGCATCAACCAGGGTAATGCCCTCACCGGTAACGGTTTCTTCGAAGGTATCTTCCGTAACGTCAATCGTTGCCATTGTGTCTAGCTCCTTAACTAAAAGCTTTCGTGCTTGCGTTCTCGATCAACGGTACATGATGCCTGACTATTCCTTGCCGTATACCCCTAGGGGGTATATCGTGGAGATTGTTAGCAAGAAACCTAAGAAAGGACCCCGTTATGGCTACCCATACCTACCAGGTTGAAGGCATGACCTGCGGACACTGCGAGCTGTCCGTCCAGGAAGAAATCTCCGAAATCGAAGGCGTCGCCACCGTGCACGCTGACCACAAGACCGGCGAAGTCACCGTCGAAGGCGAAGGCTTTAACGACGATCAGATCGCTGCCGCCGTGGACGAAGCAGGCTACGAGCTGCGCTAATGACTACTCCCGTGCATCTCGACCTCGGCATCGCGGGAATGACCTGTACGTCCTGTTCCTCCCGCGTCGAGCGCAAGCTCAACAAGGTCGATGGCGTTACCGCCAGCGTGAACTACGCCACCGAGTCCGCTTCCATTGAGTACTCCCCGGAGTCGACTACTCCGCAAGAGCTCATGGATGTCGTCTCCAAGGCAGGTTACGAGGCCTTTTCTTTAGAGCCAGAGCAGCCTGACGATACTGACTCGGCCACCGACCCCGTCGATGCTGCCCGCGAGGAAGAACAGCAGGACTTACTGCACCGCACCATCGTCGCGGCAGTCATTTCCACGCCGATCATGGCGCTGTCGATGATTCCAGCCTGGCAGTTTGAGTACTGGCAGTGGGCCTGTGCCATTTTGGCCACCATCGTCTACATCTTCGGCGGTGCGCCCTTCCACAAGGCGACCTGGGCGAATATCAAGCATGGTTCTTTTACCATGGACACGCTCATCACGATGGGCACCTCGGCCGCCTACTTCTGGTCGCTTTATGCGCTCTTCTTCGGCAATGCTGGCCAGCCGGGCATGCAGATGCACATGACTTTCACCGCCCACCATGCGAAGATGGACCACATCTACTTCGAGTCTGTCGGCATGGTGATTACATTCCTGCTGTTGGGCCGCTGGTTTGAGGTTAAAGCCAAAGGCCAGTCCTCGGAAGCGTTGCGCAATCTGCTCAACATGGGTGCCAAGGATGCCTCAGTGCTTGTCGATGGCACCGAGAAACGCATCCCCATCTCGCAGGTCCAGGAGGGTGATGTCTTCATCGTCCGCCCGGGCGAGAAAATTGCTACCGATGGCGTGGTGCTCAGCGGCGCATCAGCTGTCGATGAGTCCATGCTCACCGGCGAATCCCTCCCCGTCGAGGTCAGCGAGGGCGACACCGTTACCGGCGCGACCATCAATTCGTCTGGCAAGCTAGAAGTCCGCGCCACCCGCGTGGGCAGCGACACTGTGCTCAGCCAGATGGCTGAGCTGGTCACCCAAGCCCAAGTCGGCAAGGCACCAGTACAAAAGCTCGTCGACCGCATCGCGCAGGTCTTCGTGCCTGTCGTCATCGGCATTGCAATACTCACGCTGGTCATCCAGCTCTTCTTTGGCGGCGTGGCCCCGGCCTTCCTCGCGGCAGTCTCCGTGCTGATTATCGCCTGCCCCTGCGCAATGGGCTTAGCGACGCCGACCGCCATCCTGGTCGGCACCGGCCGCGGCGCTCAACTGGGCCTGCTCATCAAGGGACCAGAAATCCTGGAGTCCACCCGCCGCATCGATACTGTCGTGCTCGATAAGACCGGCACCGTCACCACCGGTGAGATGTCCGTGGCCAACGTGCACGGCGATGTCCTCGAGCTCGCCGCCGCTGTCGAGGCCAGCTCCGCCCACCCAATCGCACAGGCCATCCAGAACGCCTGCGCGGTGGAACCTGCCAGCGACTTCCGCTCCATCGATGGCCAGGGTGTTGAAGGCACCGTCAACGGCAAGCGCGTACGCGTCGGTCGCGCCGCGGGTGATCTCGGCGAATTCACCACGGCGTTTGAGGAATCCGAAGCCGCCGGTGGCACCCCAGTCTGCGTGTACGTCGACGAAGAGCTCGCCGGCATCATCGAGGTCCGCGATACCGTCAAAGACACCGCCGCCGATGCCATTGCTGAGCTGCGCGAGCTGGGCCTGACCCCACACCTGCTTACCGGTGATAACGCTGGTGCCGCTCAAGCCGTAGCCGAAGAAGTCGGCATCGACCCTGCCAACGTCACGGCGGGAGTGATGCCGGAGGACAAGGTGGACGTCGTCAAGCGTCTGCAAGCGCAAGGCAACAACGTGGCCATGGTGGGCGATGGTGTTAACGATGCTGCTGCCCTGGCCCAAGCCGACCTGGGCTTAGCGATGGGTGCTGGCACCGACGTGGCCATTGAAGCCTCCGATATCACCTTGATGCACAGCGACCTCCGCTCTGCTGCCGATGCCATTCGCCTGTCGCGGCGGACCCTGCGCACCATCAAGGGCAACCTCTTCTGGGCCTTTGCCTACAACGTTGTGCTTATCCCTGTCGCAGCCGTCGGATTACTAAATCCCCTCTTTGCGGGGCTAGCAATGGCATTCAGTTCAGTGTTTGTTGTATCTAATTCGCTACTTTTGCGGAGGTTTAACGTCGAGCGGGATTAAGGTCTATCCATGCTCACTAGAAATCAGCGGTTAGACCGCCTTCCTGTTACCCCTAAGCACCGCAAGTTGCTCTTTGGTTCCGGCATCGGCTGGGCCTTAGACGCCATGGATGTCGGATTGATTTCCTTCATCATGGCCGCACTTGCGGTGCATTGGAATTTAGAGGCCACCGAAACCTCCTGGCTCGCCTCCGCGGGCTTTGTCGGTATGGCTGTCGGCGCCACCTTTGGCGGTCTGCTGGCCGATAAAATTGGCCGCCGCCAAGTCTTTGCCCTAACGCTGCTCGTCTATGGCTTAGCGACGGGCGCTTCCGCCCTAGCCACCGGCTTAGGCATCCTTATTGTCCTGCGCTTTATTGTCGGTCTCGGCCTGGGTGCTGAGCTACCCGTGGCCTCCACGCTGGTCTCGGAGTTTGCTCCGCGCCGTGTGCGCGGCCGCATGGTCGTTATCCTCGAAGCCTTCTGGGCACTTGGCTGGATTCTCGCTGCGATTATCGGCACCTTTGTCGTCGGTTCCGGCGATAACGGCTGGCGCTGGGGCTTGGCCCTCGGCATGGTGCCGGCCTTTTATGCCCTGTACGTGCGCATGAAGCTGCCGGAATCGGTGCGTTTCTTAGAAAGCAAAGGCCGTCACGACGAAGCTGAAGAAATCGTCCAGGAGTTTGAAGCTGCCGCCGTCGGTGTTGCGCACTCCGACAAAGAACCGGAACCCACCCCGGAACCGCACGTCAATGCCACATCCATCTGGGATGGGGCACTGCGCCGCCGCACGATTGCCCTGTGGACCATCTGGTTCTGCGTGAACCTGTCCTACTACGGCGCGTTTATCTGGATTCCGTCGCTGCTCGTCCAGGACGGCTACACGCTGGTCACGTCCTTTGGCTTCACCCTGATCATTACCCTGGCGCAGCTGCCCGGCTATGCGACGGCCGCTTGGCTCATCGAAAAGTGGGGACGCCGCATCACCCTCGCCGTGTTCCTGGTGGGCTCCGCATTGGCTGCCGGCGCCTACGGCTTCGCTGGCTCTGCCGTCACCATCGTGCTGGCCGGCTGCGTACTGTCCTTCTTCAACCTAGGCGCCTGGGGTGCCCTGTATGCCATTGGACCAGAGCTCTACCCAACCGCCCTGCGCGGTCGCGGCACCGGCGCTGCCGCCGGCTTTGGCCGCATCGCATCGATCATAGCGCCACTCATCGTGCCGCCACTGGTGGCTACCGCAGGCAAGGGCTGGCTCTTCGTCCTCTTCGCCGCCGCTTTCGCTATTGCAGCTGCCGCCGCGGCTGCCCTCCCCGAGCTGAAGGGCAAAGCGTTGGCCGCATAGTGGCCAACGCTTTGCGTTCGGATCGGCACGGCTAAACGCTTGGCGTTTAGCCGTGCGCCATGTTGACGAACTTCGAGTAGTGCAGCTGGTGGGCCACCGGGATGGTGTCGATCGGGCCGCCACGGTGCTTGGCCAGGATGATGTCGGCCTCGCCGGCGCGCTCGTTGTCGCGGTCCTGGGAATCCGGGCGGTAGAGCAGCATAACCATGTCGGCGTCCTGCTCCAGCGAACCGGACTCACGCAGGTCGGCGAGCTGTGGCTTTTTGTCGGTACGGGACTCCGGACCACGGTTCAGCTGCGAAATAGCGATGACTGGGACTTCGAGTTCCTTGGCCAGCAGCTTCAGCGAGCGGGAGAATTCCGAGACCTCTTGCTGACGGGACTCGACCTTCTTGCCGGAAGACATCAGCTGCATGTAGTCGAGCACCAGTAGGTCCAGGCCGTGTTGCTGCTTGAGGCGACGGGCCTTGGAACGGATCTCCATCATCGTCAAGTTCGGCGAATCGTCGATAAACAGCTTGGCATCCTGGATGCGGTTTAAGGTGTCATCGATCTTTGCCCAGTCTTCGGTACTGACGTTGCCGCCGCGCATATCAGACAGCTTGACCTCTGCTTCCGCAGAGAGCAGGCGCATGATGATTTCCGAGGCTGACATCTCCAGCGAGAAGATGACCGAAGTCTTGCCGTGTTCCAAGGAGGCAGAGCGGATGAAGTCCATCGCCAGGGTCGACTTACCCACACCCGGGCGGGCAGCGATGATGATCATCTGACCAGGACGCAGGCCGTTGGTCAGCTTGTCTAAGTCAATAAAGCCGGTGGGCACGCCAGCTTCGGCGCCGCCGTGCTGCTGTAGGGCGACGAGTTCGTCAATGGTGGGGTCAATCAAATCACCGAGCACGTGGTAGTCCTCGGTGGTTTTCTTTTGCGCCACGGCAAAGACTTCTTGCTGTGCGCGGTCGAGGACCGATTCAATTTCGGCGTCCTCGTTGCCAGAGAAGCCGAGCTGGACGACGCGGGTGCCGGCATCGACAAGCTTGCGCAGCACTGCCTTCTCCGCGACGATTTCGGCGTAGTAGCGGGCATTGGCGGCCGTAGGGACCGTCGCCAGCAGAGTGTGCAGATAAGGCGCACCGCCGGCGCGCTCTAAGTTGTTGTAGCGATCCAGGCGGGATGCAACGATCACCGCGTCGATATCGGTGCCCTGTGCATACAAATCCAGCATCGCGCCGTAGATGAGCGAGTGTGCCGGGTAGTAAAAGTCATCCGGGTCGAGTTCCTCGATGACCTCCATGACCGTGTTGGGGCTAAGCAACATCGCACCGAGGACGCCTTGCTCTGCTTCCTTATCGGATGGTGGTTGGCGGAACTCCCCGTAGCGCTGCGGCTCTTCCTGCTGTGGCCGATATTGCGGCTCTTCCGGTGGCACGTATGCCTCGTCATCGAAGCTGGCGTTAGTCATCTTCGGACTTATTCCTTTCTTCCCCCGTAACTATCAGCCACAGTCTAGCCTCCCGTTCCAAACCGGCCAGGAGACCTACCCCCTGGGTACAACTGTGAAAGTTATCCACAGCAGCCTGTGGAATTGCCAGGTCAGTGGAGAATTGCTCTACAAAGTCCCTGTTGGTGGTTGTGGATAACTTTTCATAGCGCTCACCTGGGGTTATTATTTCTGCAGGTCAGGACAGGTTTTTGTGACTGTGGAAAATCTCTCAAAATACGTGGATAACCGCCTCACCTGCACGTAAACAACGTGTCGAAAAAGTTAAGACAGGTTAAACCACTACCCCGTATCCCCAGAGTTATCCACAGGTGTTGTGGGTAACTTGTGTAAAACGCACTAAAGGCCCCGCAACTGCCACCTCACATGGCAGCAACGGAGCCTTTTAAGTGTTGCTGTTGTCTTTGGGTCTATGTGACCGTCGTGCGCCTAATTAAGCAGCAACGACCGAGAAGTTCACCTTGCCGAGAACGTCAGCGTGCAGCTTGACCTCGACCTGGTAGTTGCCGGTCTTCTTGACCAGGCCCTTAGGCATATCGATGATGCGCTTATCCAGGTTCGGGCCGCCAGCCTGCTTCACGGCGTTAGCGATGTCTTCTGCAGTAACGGAGCCGAAGAGCTTGCCCTTCTCAGAGGTCTTGACCTCTACCTTGACCTGCTCCAGCTGCTCCAGCTGGTTGCGGACCTCGCGTGCGTGGTCCAGGTCGCGGATCTCACGGGCCTCCTGGGCACGCTTGATGCCTTCAATCTGCTTCTCAGCACCACGGGTGGCAACAATAGCCAGGCCGCGTGGAAGCAGGTAGTTACGTCCGTAGCCGTCCTTAACCTCAACAATATCGCCAGCGGCGCCGAGGTTCTCAACGGCAGCGGTGAGGATCAGCTTCATGATCCCTGCCTTTCAATTGAGTTTGTTATTCGATGAACAAATGCGTGACAGATCAGAACGGGGGTTCGGAATCAGCGCCTCCGAAACCGCCAACTTGCGGTGCGGAGTTCCACGGATCGTTCGAAGGAGCAGACTGCTGCTGGGACTGCTGCTGTTGCGGTTGCTGCGACTGCTGGTTACCGCCAAAGCCGCCCTGGTTGGACTGGCCCTGCTGTCCGCCGCCGCCATAGTTATTACCGCCCTCGCGAGGATTGCGGTTGACCTGTGCGGTGGCAAAGCGCAGAGACGGGCCGACCTCGTCGACGTCAATCTCAAACACAGTGCGGTTGTCGCCTTCACGCGTCTGGAAAGAACGCGCCTTGAGACGACCGGTAACGACAATGCGCATACCCTTGGTCAGGGTTTCTGCAACGTTTTCAGCTGCCTGTCGCCAGACATTGCAAGTCAGGAACATAGCCTCGCCGTCTTCCCACCGGTTCTCTTGCGAGTTGTAGCGGCGTGGAGTGGAAGCGACTTTGAAGTTTGCTACGGCTGCACCCGCTGGGGTGAAGCGTAGTTCCGGGTCAGCAACAACGTTGCCAACGACGGTGATGTTGGTATCTCCCTGGGCCATGGTCAGTTCTCCTTATCGGTTACGTGGATCGTGTGATTCCAGTATCCGTTACTTGCTGTCAGTGCGCAGAACCTTGGTACGCAGGATGTTGTCGTTGAGCTTCAGACGACGATCGAGCTCGAGCACCGAGTGGGACTCGCACTCCAAGGTAGCGACGGCGTAAATGCCCTCTTCCTTCTTGTCGATCGGGTAAGCGAGACGACGCTTGCCCCAAACATCAAGGTTTTCCACCTTGCCGCCATCCTTGCGGATGCCTTCGAGGAACTTATCCAGGGACGGGGTTACGGTGCGCTCATCCTGATTAGGATCCAGAATGATCATGACTTCGTAGTGACGCACGGACCTCATCACCTCCTGTGGTCTAGTAGTTTTTCGGCCACATCACCTTTGCGGATGTGGCAGGAGGGTACGTTGCGTCAAGCAACCCCACCACAGTACCGCATTTGCCTGCGGAAAAGAAATCTATCCGTTAGAGGTAGCGGCGAAAAATACCGCACAAATCACCGGCACGACGGTCAAAAAGACCAAGCCCAACAGCCCCAGGGCTATAGGTAGACGGCGGTCCTCACCGCGGTGGAAGCTATAAAAGGCTCCCATCACGCACAGAAAGCCAACGAAGATGGACACAATTCCAATGATGGTGATGATCATGCTGCAAACTTTCCAAGGAGTCGATCGGGCCCGGCCAACAAGTCCTGACCCTTGCCGCGCATCTGGCGGATAACCAGCACGGCGATGGCGATGATGAAGCCGTCGCGCACCAGTACGGCAACATCTAAGAATTCGTGTGGAAGGCCCAGGTTGTCAGTGCCCAACATGTGCCACATGAGGATGGGCCACACGGCGGCATCGGCAAGCATCCAGCACACCAACAACCGCCAGCGCGGAAGGGCCAGGACCACCGGAACCACCAGCCACAGGGAGTACTGCGGCGACCAGACTTTATTAAACAGCAGGAAGGCCACCAGAATGAGCACGATAAGTTCCACCAGGTGGGGGCTGCGGCGCAGGCGAACACCAAAGATGGCAATCGCCGCGCACAGGCCGAGGAAGGCCAACAACGAGAAGGTGTTGAGGAATTCCGGGGAGAAGGTGAAACCAAAGACGCGCTGCAGAAGTGCGTAGATAGTGGTCCATTCCGCACCGCGGGTTTGGTTCAGGCGGTAGAACTCACCCCAGGCTTCCGGGTAGGCCAACCAGATGGGCAGGTTGACCGCGAGCCAGCTGCCGATGGCTGTACCTGCCAGGATGCCGAATTGCTTCCAACGGCGGTTGCGCCAGGCGATGACGAAGAAAGCGCCAAGCAAGAACAACGGCCAGAGTTTCACCGCAGTGCCCAGGCCGATCCAGACACCGGCCCAGCCAGTGCGCCCGCGGCTGGCGGCGTAAAGGGCTGCAACCGCGCAGAAGACCGCTGGGATGTCCCAGTTGGTGAAGGCATGGACCACGATAAGTGGGCTAGCAGCCAGCAAGAGTGCATCCCAGGTGCGGTTCCCCAGCAGTCGGGTGACCAGGATGAGGGTGCCGACCCAGAAACAGGACAGGACCAGGGCGGTCAGCGCAAAGTACCAGCCGGATTCCGGCACGCCAGCCCAGGACACCAGGCCGTAGGTGTGGCGAGCGATAAAGCCCATAAGACCCTGGAACATGCCGGTGAGCACCGGGTATTCCATGTAGCGGGTCAGTCCATCTTCGACCCAGGAGTAGGCATAGGGAAAGCCCGGCTCGTCCAGGCCGCGGCCGGCGTAGAGCGGGATGATGTCGTTGTAGCAGGCCGAGGTGTACTGCCGGTTGCCGTCCCAGTTGAGCACCGAGGTGCCACCCGGGCCAGGCTTGCCAACGGCGCAATTAGCTTTGGAGAGAAAGCCTGCGGCCAAGAAAGTCCATGCCACAGCAAGGATGATGCGCAGCGGTGTCCACCAGGATTGCACCGGGCCACGGGCGTGGCTACCGCGGGGACCGCCGAGGCGATCGACGAAGCCGCGGGTAAGCGGCTGTTGGGACAGCTGACTTCGCACCGCGGCTCCTTGCTAGGTGGGGTTTGGCTACTGGAAGATGCTTTCTACGTCACCCAAGATGTCGTCGAGTGATGGCACGTCCGGTGCTGGTGGGGCACCGCCGCCACCGCCGGAGTCGTCGCCACCGCCGTTACCGTTGCCGCCGCCATTGCCGCCGCCATTGCCGCCGTTTCCGTTACCGCCGTTGCCGCCGTTCTCAGATGGGGTGTCTGGCTCGTTAGCGGGCTCTTCCTCTTCGGCTGGGGCTTCTTCGGCTGGGGCTTCTTCGGCAGGCTGCTCTGCTGCAGCGCCACCACCGCCGGTGCTGTAGCCCGGGTCGTAGTAGCCTGCGCTGCCGCCGCCGTAGCCAGCACCTGCGGAGTGGTAGCGGACCGGGTAAGCGGTCGGGAAGGACTCGTACTCAGCCTCTGCCAGCGCGGTGTCCAGGATGGACTTCCAAATCTGGGTTGGGGCGCCGGCACCGTACATGTTGCCGCCCCACTCGTTGAAGATTGCAGAGGTGTTGTCAGCGGTACCGACCCACACTGCGGTGGACAGCTGCGGGGTGGCACCGACCATCCAGGTGTCCTTGTTCAGGCCGGTATCGCCCAGCTGGGAAGTACCGGTCTTGGAGGCAGATTCACGGCCGCCGGCCAGCGCACCGTTGGACCATGCGGCAATCGGCTTCATAGCCTCAATGGTGTTGTTGGCAACGTTGGCTGATACGCGGCGCTCGCCACCGTCGTACGGGTGCTCGTAAAGAACCTCACCGTTAGCGGTCTCGACCTTTTCCACGAAGTGCGGCTGGTGCCAGATGCCCTCGTTGGACAGGGTGGCCACAGCAGAAGCCATGTCCACTGCACGGGACTGGTACTGGCCCAGCACGATGCCCTCGTACGGGGTCTGGCCATTTTCGGTCAGGGTCTTGTCGATGTTCGGCAGGGAGTCAGCCACGCCCAGAGCGTGTGCCATATCGGCGGTGTCCTGAGTCTTGTTTGCCAGGTCATCCTGCAGACGCAGGAAGGAAGTGTTGTAGGACTTCTCCAGTGCCTCGCGGACACTACATGCGCCACAGCCGGAACCGTTGACGTTGGTGACTACCTGCGAACCCGGCAGCTGGAACGGTGCCGAAGAGTACACGGTGTCGATGCCAATGCCCTGCTGCAGTGCTGCAGCAACCGCCATGATCTTGAAGGTCGAACCGGTCTGCAGCGGTGCGTTCGCGTAGTCCCAGCCGGTGGCATCGTGGCCGCCGAAGTAGCCGCGGATTGCGCCGTTCGACGGGTCGATGGTCACAGCGGCTGCGCGGGCATCGTCCTGCAGCGGTGCCAGGTTGGAATCAACTGCTTCGACACTGGCGTTCTGCACGGTCATGTCAATAGTCGTGGTGATCTGCAGGCCCTTGGTAGCAACCTCGTCCTCGGTAATACCGACGGCCTCCAGCTCGGCCACGACGTGGTTCTTGATGTGGCCATTCGCGCCCGGTGCCTCGGTGTACGCGGAGTACTCAGCAGGATCGCGGGTCTGCGGGAACTGCATGCCCGAGCGCTGTTCAGCGGGCAGGGCACCTTCTTCCACCAGGCCATCCATGACGTAGTTCCAGCGGTTTTCCGATGCCTGCTCGTCCTGCCATGGGTCCAACACGGAAGGCGACTGAATGACACCGGCCAACATCGCGGATTCTTCCACGGTCAGCTCGCTAGCAGGCTTGTCGAAGTACGCGCTCGCTGCTGCCTGAATGCCATAAGCGTTACGGCCGAAATAGACCGTGTTCAGGTAGGCGTTGAGGATTTCTTCCTTTTCCCACTGGTTGGTCATCTTGATGGCGTAGATGAGCTCACGCATCTTACGAGCGTAGGAGTACTCATCGCCGACCAGGGAGTTCTTCACGTACTGCTGGGTAATGGTCGAGCCACCACCGGCTGAGGGGTTGCCAGTGAGCTGGCCGATGACCGCACGACCCAGACCGGAAGCCGAGAAGCCCGGGTTGTCCCAGAAGTCACGGTCCTCAGCCGCCAGGACTGCATCAATGGTGTAGTCCGAGATCTCGTCGAGCTCCACGTGGGTGCGGTTGCCTTCCGGTGGCACCAAACGCGCCAACTGGGTCTGGCTATCGTTGGCGTAAATGGTGGAGATCTGGTTATTTGCCATCTCCTCCGGTTCCGGCACGTTGTACTGGGTATATGCGAAACCAAACAGCGCAGCCGGAATAGCGATCAGCGCAACCAGCACTGCCAGCAGAATCCAGGGCCAGCGACGGCGGCCCTCTTCTTCTGGCTTGGCCACCTTGGTTGCGGTGCCCGCCTCAGCATCCGGGGATTGTTCCTTATCGGTCACGGATTTGTGCCCTCATTCATCAGTTGGACTAAAACTAGATATTTGCAGCTTACTGCCGAATCCTGTACGCGAGAAACTAACACGCAGCACAGGCCGTTGCGGCCCTAATCAGGTGATTCCAGCGGCATTCCCTGCAGACCTCTACGTTATGGACGGTAAATTCCAAGCCTTCGGCTACCAAATCCGCTATTTCCTGCTCAGAACGGGCACTGCCCGACCGTCTGCCGAGATTGTCACCGTAAATCCACCGGGTCAGCGTTAAAGGTCCACCACAAATGGGGCAGTCCTGCTGCATAGCGACGCCGTGGTGTTCTGCTGCCGCACGCAAGAGGAAGTCAGCGTCACATACTTCCTCACGTTGTAGTTGCCCGGCGCGCAGCTGCCGCAGGTGTTGGGCACGCTCCCACGCGTGGGAAACCACGTGTTTATAGGCCACAGAACTCACCCCCACCATCTTAATTGTGGCTACTTTATCGATCCACCTCGTGCCCAGGTACCTATTTGCGAAGGAATGGACTTACGCTCGATTCTCGGAACTAACGCACAACATCTCGCCCACGCCTTGCCCAACGAGCAAGGACACTGCGCGATAAAAGTGCGAAAAGAAACTGACTAGGAGAAAGAATGTCAGAAAAAGTAAAGGTCGCGATCGTCGGCATTGGTAACTGCGCCACCTCGCTCATCCAGGGTGTGGAGTACTACCGCAATGCTTCTGTCGATGAGAAGATTCCGGGCCTCATGCACGCCCAGTTCGGCGACTATCACATCAGCGACGTCGAGTTCGTCGCTGCTTTTGACGTCGATGCTGAGAAGGTCGGCCAGGATCTCTCCGTTGCTACGGAGGCTTCCCGCAACTGCACCATCAAGATTGCCGATGTCCCTGAGCTCGGCGTGACCGTACAGCGCGGCCCGACCCACGATGGTCTGGGCAAGCACTACCAGGAGTCCATCCAAGAGTCCGACGCTCCGGTCGTCGACGTTGCTGCCGCCCTGCGTGAGGCCAACGCCGACGTGGTTGTCTCCTACCTGCCGGTGGGTTCGGAAGAGGCAGACAAGTTCTACGCACAGGCAGCTATCGATGCCGGCTGTGCCTTCGTCAACGCCCTGCCAGTCTTCATTGCCTCTGACCCGGAGTGGGCACAGAAGTTCGTTGACGCTGGCCTGCCGATTGTCGGCGACGACATCAAGTCCCAGGTCGGTGCCACCATCACCCACCGCGTGATGGCCAAGCTCTTCGAAGACCGTGGCGTGCGCCTGGACCGCACCATGCAGCTCAACGTCGGCGGCAACATGGACTTCAAGAACATGCTGGACCGCGACCGCCTGGAGTCCAAGAAGATCTCCAAGACTCAGGCTGTCACCTCCAACCTGCATGACTCCCCTATCGCCGGTAAGCAGGCTGACCGCAACGTGCACATCGGCCCGTCCGATTACGTCGAGTGGCTCGATGACCGCAAGTGGGCTTATGTCCGCCTCGAGGGCTCTGCCTTCGGTGAGGTTCCGCTGAACCTGGAATACAAGTTGGAGGTCTGGGACTCCCCGAACTCCGCTGGCATCATCATCGATGCGGTGCGCGCAGCCAAGATTGCTCTGGACCGCGGCCTGGCTGGCCCGATCCTGCCGGCGTCGTCCTACCTGATGAAGTCCCCACCGGTGCAGCTGGCTGACGATGAAGCCCGCGCCCAGCTCGAGGCCTTCATCCGCGGCGAGGACTAGACCAAATCCGAGTAGTAGAAGCTTAGGGGGAATTTACAAAATTTTTACCCCCCTAAGCTTTCTTTAGGCCTTAACACGCTAAGATCGGTGCCTATGAGTGAACCAGCTCCGAAACCGCCCACAAACTTCGAGGACGCCCTCGCAGTCGCCCGAGCGATCCAGCCCTCGCTGAACAAGCTGATGCTTTTGTTCCAGCGCACTACCGAAGGTTCATCCCTGACGACCTCGCAGGTCTCAATCATGAACCAGCTGCGCATGCGCGGCCCTTCGCGTGTGTCGACCATTGCGCAGGCGGAACTCATCCGCATGCCTACCGCTTCTAATGCGCTATACCAATTGGAACGCCACGGTTTCGTGGAGCGCCGCCGGGACGAGCAGGACCGCCGCGGCGTGCTGGTTGCTCTTACCGATTTGGGCGAATCGGAGCTGGAAGTCGTCTCCAAGCAGCGTGCGGAAGCACTCGCTGAGATTCTGCAGTGGCTGGATCCGAACGAAATGGACGAGGCTCGCGATCTGACTCGCATCATCTCCCGCCTGGCAGATGTGTATCGTCCCACAATGGACAGGGACTAATTTCTTCTTTTGCCGCCCTCCGGGCGATAATGAATACAAGATTGTTCCCCTATAAGGACGCGACAATAACTGTATGGCAAAAGATTCCTCTTCCTCTCAGCTCAACGGTGACAACGACCGTCCCGTGCGACTGCTCGTTTGCTGGTCCCCGCAGTCCACTGGCACTGAGGTTTTAGAATTCGCAGCCTGGCTCCACAAGACCCAACCCGTCCAGGTGCGCGTGGCTTCCACGCTCTATCAGCCCTGGGCTACTACTTCTTTGTCCAAGCTGGGTGGCAAGTACAAAAAGTGGTACAAGAAGGAAAAAGAGGCCACGGCCAAGCGCGTGCGCCACGAACTCCATGAGCATGGCATCCCGGAATCTGCCTGGGATGAGGAGCCTTCCGTGCTTGTCGATGGCCCCAATCGCCCCACCCTGCTCACCGGCGTTGCCCAAGATTACGACGCCGATCTCATCGTCTTAGGCCCCAACCAGGCTGCACCCAAGGGCCGCTTCTTCGCCGGCTCGACTGCCGATGCCCTGTTGCACTACTCCCCCATCCCACTCGCCCTGATTCCGCGCGGCATCAAGCTGTCTAAAAATGGCATCAAGCGCGTGAACTTCATCATCAACGAACGCGACGAGGAAGTCGAGCCCGGTCTGACCATCGCCGGCAAGCTTGCCCAACGCTGGGATACCCCTCTGCGCCTGTTGGTCTTCTCTCCGGACGGGCTGATGGCACCGACTCTCAACGACGATATTGACGTGACCAAGAAGCTCACCCGTGATTGGCGGGAGCATAGCCTGGCCCGCATGGACCGCGCCTGCGACTTGCTCCAAAAAGAAGTCGGCGATATCGACGTCTCCGCCGAAGTCGGTACCGGCAACGGCTGGGGCGGCGCCATCGACTCGCTGAAGTGGAAGAAGGGCGATATCGCCTGCATGTCCTCATCTGCCCAAGGCCCCATCGAACGCGTCTTCTTAGGCTCCCGCGCCACCGAAATGCTTCCGCATCTTGGCGTCCCCATTTTGGTTCGCCCCTTTGGCCGCTAAGCTAAACAGCATGAGTCCGGAGCATCCCGAAAACGATTTAACTAGCGACGCCGACTACTCCAACCTGCGTCGGCCGGAGCCGCGGGACTTCGACGAACTTGCCGATCAACCCGATCCGGCTGAGGTCGCCGCCTCCAACCGCGCCTCCTCGCGTCAGGCCATCATCTACCTAATCGTCACCATCATCCTGTCTTATGCGGTGGCCATGATCCTTGCGGTGATCTTCCGCTTCCAGGGCGGCGAGCTTTGCGATGGCGACTCCGCCTGGCTGTGCACCCCCACCCAGCGCCAAATCTGGGGCTACTCCGTTATCGTCGTCCCCCTTGTCAGCATGCTGGGCTGCGCTGTCATCATGGTCCGCAAACTCAAAAAGTACTTACGCTGGCGCACCTGGATGGGCATTTTCTGGTTCCTCGTCCCCCACTTCATGATCTGGGCCTTTACCGGCCTCCAGACCGTCCTCCTCACCGGCCAGTAATCACACCGTCCAGCAATCACGCCAGACGCATAACTTCTGGAGTTTTATACACCTGAGGTGTGGAGTTTTCCACTAGTCACTAGTGGATTTTCCACGCCTCTCACCAAGGACAATTACCCAGATTTACTCGCTGGCCTGCGCTAATTCAGCAGCAACCTCGGCACAGTCGGGACGTCCGCAGTGCTGGGTTTCGGTGTTCTGGATGCAGTCGTCACAAATTAGAACTTGTTGACGGCACGTGTCCTCGTTGATGCAGTTGTGGAAGGTGTTTGTTCCCTTTCCACAGTGCACGCAGTGACCCAATTGGACGAATCCTGGATCTTTCAGACCCTGTCCGAACTCGTGGTGCATACGCTTGTCGAAGACATACATCGAGCCTTCCCATAGCCCATCGTTGCCGTACTTTTCGCCATAGCGAACGATGCCACCATCAATTTGGTAGACCTCATTAAAACCACGGTTCTTCATCAGCGCGGAAAGAATTTCGCAGCGAATGCCGCCGGTGCAATACGACACCACCGGCTTATCCTTCATCCAGTCGTACTTGCCGGATTCCAGCTCCTGAATGAAGTCATGGGTCGTGCGCACATCCGGCACAACGGCATTCTTAAACTTGCCAATTTCAGCTTCCATCGCATTGCGACCGTCAAAAAATACGACGTCGTCGCCACGCTTTTCGACGAGCTCATTGACCTGCTCCGGCTTCAGATGCTCACCGCCACCGACAACACCGTTTTCATCAACCTGCAGCTCATCGGGTGCGCCGAAGGCAACAATCTCGTCGCGTACCTTCACCGATAAACGCGGGAAGTCCTCAGCACCACCTTCGGACCACTTGAACTCCATCTTCTTGAAGCCCGGGTACTCTTTGGTGGCGCGGACGTAGCGCTTGCACGCGTCCATGTCGCCACCCACGGTGCCGTTAATACCGTGGGAAGAAATAAGGATGCGACCTTTCAGTCCCAGAGACTCACACAAGGTGCGTTGCCACAGCATGATCGCCGTGGGGTCTTCGATGGGACTAAAGCAGTAATACAGAAGAACTTTGCCGATGCTCACAGGCCCAATTTTAGGCCCACTTACTAGATCGACCCAATCTGACTGAGCAAGCAACAGGCTCGGGGACTAACATCGGCGACGCTATGGCTCGTACTGATACTCAACCTTCCAAGACTCGAAAGCACTCGATTCCGTTCTGGATCGGTATCGCTGTGACGGCATTGGGTGTTGTGATGCTGCTTGCCTCGTTACTGATCCCCGATTTCGGTTCTGGTCTGCTGACGTTGAATTCTCTGATCTGTACTGCGCTGGGTGCGACGGCGACAGTGCTGGCATTAAATAAGGAGAAAAACGAAAAGCCCTCACTTTCACGCTGATGATGCTCAGTGCGAAAGCGAGGGTCCGTTGCTTCTCCATTTGGCCCCGCTAAAGGGCCTTGTGCCCTTTAGCGCTTTTGGTAAAGAGCGCGCTTGCGGGCGAAGACTGGGTCGGAGGTGACCAGCACGCCGAGGTTACGGAAGATGCCTTCGTCGACCGAACCCAGGATGGTGGTGGTGTGCACGTCGCAGCCTTCGAATTCCTTGAGGTAGCCCAGTGCCTTGCGGGCGTTCTCGTCCGCGGCGGCAGAAGTCGACAGTGCGATGAGCACTTCGTCGGTGTGCAGACGCGGGTTACGGGAACCCAGGTGCTTGGTCTTCAGAGTCTGGATTGGCTCGATGGAATCCGGGGAGAGCAAGTGCACATCCTCGTCGATACCGGCCAGGTGTTTCAGGGCGTTGAGCAGCATCGCTGCAGAGCAACCCAACAGT
This sequence comes from Corynebacterium camporealensis, assembly GCF_000980815.1. Taxonomy (NCBI): domain Bacteria; kingdom Bacillati; phylum Actinomycetota; class Actinomycetes; order Mycobacteriales; family Corynebacteriaceae; genus Corynebacterium; species Corynebacterium camporealensis. The sequence continues at coordinate 2,385,495 of NZ_CP011311.1, forward strand.
TCGGAGGTACGACCGGTGATGATGGTGCCATCGGCAAGCTGGATTGCAGATGCCGGGCCCTCGGTTTCCTTGGCACGCTCACGGGCCGGGGTGACCACAGGACGGTCTTCTGGCTTGATGCCGGCCTTGGCCATAACGACGGCGGCGCGCTCGGACTGGGAATCATCCAGACCATTGACGGCCTCTTCGACCTGGGCCTTGAAGTAACGGCGGATGATCTCCTGCTTGGATGCAGCACGGCAGACTTCATCGTCAGTGATGCAGTAGCCGGCCATGTTCACGCCCATGTCCGTCGGGGACTCGTACGGAGTCTTACCGGTCAGCTTCTGCAACAGGGTCTTGAGCAGTGGGAACGCTTCCACGTCGCGGTTGTAGTTCACGGTGGACTCACCATGCGCGCTCAAGTGAAAGTGGTCGATGATGTTCGAGTCATTCAGGTCAACGGTTGCTGCCTCATAAGCCAGGTTGACCGGGTGCTCCAACGGTAGGTTCCAGATCGGGAAGGTCTCAAACTTGGCGTAACCAGCATTCACACCACGCTTGTGCTCGTGGTAGACCTGCGACAGCGCGGTGGCCAGCTTGCCGGAACCAGGTCCTGGTGCGGTCACAACGACCAGGTCGCGGGTGGTTTCTGCGTACTCGTTCTGCCCCAGACCATCTTCGGACACAATGAGGTCGGTATTCGTTGGGTAACCCGGAATCACACGGTGACGGGATACCTTCACGCCAAGGCGCTCCAGCTTATCGATGAACGCCTCTGCCTGAGTGTTGCCATCCTCCAGCTGGGTCATGACGACGTTGTCCACGACGAAACCGCGCTCGCGGAATACGTCGACCAGACGCAACACGTCGTTCTCATAAAGAATGCCAAGGTCAGCACGTACTTTCTGGCGCTGAATATCCTTGGCATTGATGCAGACGAGGATTTCGACCTCATCCTTGATTCGCTCCAACATGGCGATTTTGTTGTCCGGGGTGAAGCCAGGCAACACACGCGATGCGTGCATATCGTCGAAGAGCTTGCCGCCCATTTCCAGATAGAGCTTGCCCCCTAGCTCGTCACGTCGGGCGCTGATGTGCTCCGACTGCATCTGGATGTACTTGTCACGATCAAATCCGATTGCTCGCGTCATGATTTGTGTAGCCTTCCGCTGCGAAAAACATTCCGCACGATAAGCCTACGCTCTTTTTTATGTGCTGCGCTACACCCCTAGCGAAATATAGCCCCGCCGCGTGCTTAGAATTGAATTTATGCCTGAAGGTCACGTCATTCATCGTCTAGCTCACGAACTCAACGAATCCTTTCGACCCGAGCCGTTGAAAATTTCCAGCCCACAGGGTCGTTTTTCAACCGAGGCTGCCATCGTCGATGACTCCCGGATTGAGCATGCGGAGGCCTTCGGAAAGCATCTCTTCATCCATTTCGACGCGGGAGATCCGCGTCACATTATTTATATTCACTTGGGCCTCATCGGCAAGTTGAGCTTCGAACCACTTGACGATCAGTGGGGCCAAATGCGCCTGCGAATCGAGAGCGACACCCAAGCGGCAAACCTCCGCGGACCCCAGTGGTGCAAGCTGATCACCGAAGAAGAATACGACGCCGCACTCGCCAAGGTCGGCCAGGATCCATTGCGTGACGATGCCGACCCCGACCAACTCTGGCAGAAAGTCCACCGCTCCCGTCGGCAGATTGGTTCACTCATGATGGACCAACACCTCTATGCCGGTGTCGGCAACATCTACCGCGCTGAGACACTATTCCGCCTGGGCATCTCCCCCTTCTTGCCTGGCAAGCAGCTCCAGCGCACCGAATTCGATTCCATCTGGGCCGATTTGGTCGACCTCATGGCCTACGGCGTCGAACACGGCCGCATCGACACCGTCCGCCCGGAGCACACTCCCGAAGCCATGGGCCGCGACCCCCGCAAAGACGACCACGGCGGCGAGGTCTACGTCTACCGGCGTGCCGGTCTCCCCTGCTATATCTGCGGCAATCCCATCGCCGAAAAAGTCATGGAAGGACGCAACCTGTTCTGGTGTCCGACCTGCCAAGCGGACTAAAAGCTACCTCCGCCTAGCGGAAGGTCCATAACTTATTGCCAATGAAGTTCACTGGTGTCGCCAGCACAATAGACAGCGCCTGCGCCCAGTACTTCGGGTTGCGCAATCCCGTCGAGCCATCCAGGAAGTCCGACGCGAGATTCAACGGACCCGGCTGCGTGAATTTCGAGAACAGGTAAATCTGGACGAAACAGGCCACCGTGCCAATGATGAGGAATTTCAGTCCATCGCTTTTCTGTTTCCCGGCCTGATTCTTGAAATTCACTCGGCTATTGAGCGCAAAGTTAAAGAAGTTCGCGAGCACAAAGGCCAGAATGATAAAGACGTGCTCGACGCGGAAACTAAAATCCCAAAACACGTTCGGCACAATCGGCAAGCTCGCCTCTACTCCGAAGAAGCCGGCGACCTTCATACAAAACACGAACACGCCCAGGTTCACCACCGCGCCCATTCCACCGATGAACGCGAAGATGACAAACTCTCGCAGCATCGACGACTTCGGCTGAGCCTGCGTCACCACGGTCGACAGCGGGGTCGTCGACCGTTCGCTGCGCACGCCTAACACCATAAGGCTAATCTCCCTGCATTGAGGATTAGTAATGCGATGACACTACAACACCACCGCACAGTTTTCACGCTTCAACTGCGAGTTCCCTGACTACTTACCTCATACTCACAACAAACTCTAATAATGTGTTGTGCTTAAGCTTCCTTGCGCACGCCTAACCTCATCTGGTGGCCAGCACTAGCATTGAAGCCATACTCCCTACTACGTCAGGAATTGAGATGCGCTTCGCTTTTGATACCGAGACTGTCCGCGCCGTTGAGGCTGAACTTCTTGATCAGCAACGCCGCCCCGATAAATTGATGGGGCTGGCCGCCCGCGCTGTTGCCGCAACGGCGGAGGTCCTCGCCACCAGTCAGAACACCACGGGAATTCACATTCTGGTCGGCCCTGGCGGCAACGGCGGCGATGGTCTTTTCGCCGGTGCGTTGCTCGCGCTCAATGGCTATTCGGTCACTGCCCTTCTAGCCACACCCAAGCATCACGAGGACGGGTTGGCTGCGTTTCAGGCCGCCGGTGGCAAGCTGACCGAAGAGGCTGAACTCAACGATGAGACCGCCGTGCTTATCGATGCCGTCGCCGGCCTCGGCGGCGCCCGTGGCCTCGAAGGGACTGCGTGGGAGACCTACCAACAAGCACGTAAACAGCAGGTGCCGATTCTCGCCGTCGATCTCCCCACGGGCATCGACGCCGATACCGGCGACGCCGACGACACCGCTGTCTTCGCTACCGCCACGATTACTTTTGGTTATGCTCGCGCCGGCCACCTCTTTGCCCCGGAATGCGGGCAGGTCATCGTCGCGGATCTGAAACTGCCCACGAACCCAAAGTCCTTTGCCGAGGCTCTCGAAGCACACGAGCCCGCAGGGCGCATCGCCTACGAAGAAGCCATTGAGTCGCCTTATGCCTGGTCAGAGCATCCTGTCTTAGATAGCCCCGAAGGATACGTCTCCGCCCTGCGTCCCGTCGGCGGCGTTGGTGCTATCACCGATCCGGTCCCGGGAATCTACAGCGACAAGTACTCCGGCGGCGTCGTCGGACTGTGCGCGGGTTCAAAGGTCTACCCCGGCGCGGGCATCCTGAGTGCTCGTGCAGCGGTACGCGCAACCCCGTCGATGGTGCGCTTTATCGGCGACGACTCGATTACCCACCACCTGCCAGAAATTGTCGTTCACCCCTCGGTTGCCGAGGCCGGTCGCGTGCAGGCCTGGGTCTTCGGTCCTGGTCGCGGCACGGACGACAACGCCAAGGCTGAGCTCGCCGAACTGCTGAAACGTCCGGAGCCGGTACTTATCGATGCCGACGGCATCACCCTGCTGGCCAACCACGCGGACCTACGCGAAGCGGTCCGCAAGCATCCCGCGGTTGTACTCACGCCCCACGGTGGGGAGTTTGCGCGGTTGTATGAGGCGGGCATCGGAAAGCAGCCTGGCCCCCGTGCCACTGCCCTACCGGAGCTGGCAGCGAAACTGCAGTGTGTGATCCTGTTGAAGGGCCGCATCACCACCATCGCTGGACCGAATAGCGTGCCAGCTTCGGTCGATGCGGGACACTCTTTTGCCGCAACGCCTGGTTCCGGGGATGTGCTCTCCGGCATCTGTGGTGCGCTGTTGGCCCAGCTTGCAGCACATAATGAGCCAAGCGAAGCAGACATCGTCGACGAGCTGCTGCGGGCGGTGTCCTTGCACGCGCATGCCGCAGCGATTGCCGCGAAGACCCCGGAGGGTTATGGGATTTGTTCGGCCGCGCAGATTGCCGATGCCCTGCCGACCGCGATTGCGCGACTGCGTTAGCGAATCAGTTTGCGCAGCAGGCCGCGGGGGCCAACCAGCGTGGTGCCCTTGCGGCCGCGTTCGGTTTCCCAAGGCCAGGTCAGGCCCGCCCAGGAAATAGCGACGCCGATGACTTCCTGGATGATGTAGATCGGCCACGGGCCGAAAATGTCGATAATCGACGGGCTGCCCGGCGCGTGGTTGAGGAAGCCGTAGTTGCCGTCGGTCTTTTTGTTCACCCACATGGTCACAGCCATCCAGATGCTCGTAATGCCGACGGCTTGACGGTAGCCGCCCCATGTCGGACGGTAGCCGGATCCAAAGGTCAGGGCGACCGGAATGGCTAGTGCGACGATGTGGAAGAACCAGTAGGTGAGATTGCGGACCCAGCGCGGTTCAAAGTAGTAGATGACATCCGGGGTGATAATCGCCTGCGGGTTGAGCAGCACACCCCAGTAGTAGCTCAGCGACAGTGCCGACTCGTTGCCGGTAATCAGGCCGACGGCCAGAATCGGGCGCAGCACATCGCACAGGTGCAGTGGCAAAGATTCGCGGACATCGAATTGCTTCGGGTCCAGCGAAATAATCGTCCACGCTGTACCGGTAATCAGCAGGACCCAGCCCACCATCGCGCGGTAGTAGGCCTCTTTAGGTTTGCCGCGCAAACGCTTTGCGACGACCGTAAAGACCCCACAGGCAACTATCGCCAGCGTGAGCATCGTATAGTGCAGGGGACTCCACTGCTGCATGCGGGGATAGTTCGAGGGGGTCAAACGGGGTTTAGGGGTACGCAGCATGACGAGTAAATACATTACTCCATGGCGTGTAGCTCCTTCATATGCACCTTGCCGTCGGCGACCTCGGCGACGGCATCGGCGTAGCTGAGCTGTTCCAGGTCGTGGGTCACCACTGCGGTGGCAGTGCCGAATTCTTCGGTGACCGAGCGCAGCAGTTCCATGATTTCCGCCGACAAGGTGGAATCGAGGGCGGAGGTGGGCTCATCGGCAAGCAGGAGCGTCGGTGCGCCCATCAGTGCGCGGGCGATGTTGACGCGCTGGCACTGGCCACCAGAAAGCTGGCCGGTATGCCTATCCCCCATGCCTGCCAAGCCGACGAAGGAGAGCAGCTCTTCTGCGCGGTCCCGGCGCGGGGTACGACCACGCATGTGGTCCATGACCAGCAGCTGGTCGCGCGCATTCAACGAGCCCAGGAGGTTAGCCTGCTGAAAAATCAGGCCAATCTTTTCTAAACGCAGCTGGGAACGCTCCGCCTTCGAGCCGGCATAGAGGTCCACGCCATCGAGTTCGACGTGGCCTTCGGTCGGTTCAATCAGGCCCGCCGCAACAGACAAGAGCGTGGACTTACCGGATCCGGATGCGCCCGTAATCGCGAGCAGCTGTCCTTTCTCCGCGCGCAGGGTTGCGTGGTCCAACGCCCGGACGGTGCCGGTACCGTCGGGAAAATCGACGGTGACATTCTGAATATTCAACATGGAAGTATTCCTTTCTTAGTTGAGTGCTGCGAGCGGGTCAGCCTTGGTCACGCGTCGGGTCGCCACCAGCGCGCCGAGCATGCCCAGCACCCAGATGCCTGCCGCAGGCGCCAGGATGGTCCAGGCACTCAAGTGGAAGGGAACGGTTTCTGCGACCAAGGCGCCCAGGCCCGCACCGCAGACCGCGCCGAGTGCTACGCCCGCTGCCAAAATGATGGCGGCTTGTGCCAGAGCGTCTTTGAACAAGTAACCTGCCGATGCACCAAGTGCTGCCAGAATCGACAATTCGCGTTCGCGCTGAATAGTCCACACGCTCAAGAAAGCGATGATGACCAGAGCAGAGATGCCGTAGAGGAAACCTTGCATCGCCAGCAGGGAACCGCGCTCGGACTGGTAGGCGGCCAGGCCAGACAGTGCCTCATCCATAGAGACCGAGTCCGCGGTGGGTTCGGTGTGTAGGACGACGGTGCCGACGACATCGTCAGGCATGCGGGTTAGCTCCTGCCAGGTTTCCGTGGATGCCCAGACCACCAGCGAGTGGGAGAAGTACTCGTCGGGGATGGTGGCGACGGTGTCGACGGGGGCATCGTTAAGCTGCACGCTTTCCGATGCCACAATGCCCTCAGCCGGGATAGTCACATCAGTGCCGGGAATCTGCGTGCCGGCAGGCAAGCCGAACGCGGCGGCAGTTCCGGTCTCACCGATGCGGGTTTGCACCGCACCCAGCGGAATGCCGTCCGCGTCGACGTCGCCTTCCTTGATGTAGGACTCCGCGAAGTCCGGATCCTCGGTGGAGAAAGACACCTCCGGGTATTCCGTGCCCAGCGCGTCCAGGGCGGACGTATTTTGCTTGGACAGCCCCTCCGTCAGGCCGGTCAGCATGGTCAACAACAGCGTAATCAGCGCCACGACCCCGCCGATCAGCGCGAAACGACCGCGGGCGGTGGCGATTTCTCTCAAACTCACGAACATGCTTCTAGCTTCGCGTTATTTAGGCTGGAAGTAATCGACGCGCTAGTTGAATCCTCGCTCAACCATCTGGTTGATTACTCTTCGCGGGAGTCTGCATAGGCTGGGTATGTGACACTTCGCTTGGATTATTGGCGCATCGGCTTGCAGCCGATGTTCGCTTTCCTGCTCATTTTCGGCCTGATCAGCTCTTATGCGGAGGGCTTTTCCTGGCGCGTGACCATCTTGTCGGCTGCCCTTGCTGCGGTGTTCTTTGCGCGTAAGAAGATTCCGACGCTGCTGTGGCTGGCCGCCTTGTGCATCCTCTGGTTGGGATTGATGGTCCATGCCCAGCACTTCATGTGGCTGGAATTCCCGCTGGTCTTTGCGTTTTTAGCTTCGCTTCCTCCAGGCCCGGGCATTGCGGCGTCGGTCGTGTTATGGGCACTGGCGGCCTTTGTTCCTTTGCAGATGTACCCGGAAAATTGGTCAGTTGCTGAGGCCATCGGCCCATTTATCGGTACAGCATTCGCGGTAGGCATCTACTTTATTTATCGCCGCTTGCAGGCGGAAGCCGCCCACCACGCAGCCATTGCGACGCAGCTCCAGCGCACCCAGGAGGCCCTAGCTGCCCAAGAACACCAGGCCGGCAGGTTGGAAGAGCGCGAAAGGCTATCTCGCGAAATCCACGACACCGTCGCCCAGGGTTTGAGCTCCATCGTGTTGTTGTCGCGTGCTGCTCGGGGTTCACAGAAAGGCGGCGAGCTGCCGCCGCAGTTGGCCGAACACCTGGATCTCATCGAAAAGACTGCCTCGGAAAACCTCGCTGAGGCCCGACGCTTCGTTACCGAGCTGTCCTCTTACCCGAAGGACCTGCCCGGCGCCCTGCACTCATTGGTGGAGTCGATGAACCGACGTGCGGCCGCCACCGGCGAGAACACTCAATTCCACCTCGTGCTCTCCGGCGATACTGAGCGCTCCCTTCCCGAGAACGTCGCCTCTGTTGCCTACCGCGTTGCCCAGGAAGGGCTCAATAACGTGCTCAAACACGCGCACGCTGAACAGGCGGTCGTTACTTTGGGCATCTTCTCGGATTCAGTAACCGTCGATGTCGTCGACAACGGGGTCGGCATGGGTGCTCGCCATGCTGAAACTGACGGCTCCGGATTCGGGCTGCGCGGCCTTAAAGCACGCGTCGAGAAAGCCGGGGGCGAGCTCAACATCGAATCTGATGAGGGCACCGCACTCGCGGTACGCCTGCCAGTCGAAGGAGACAACCATGATTAACGTGATGCTCATCGACGACCACCCCGTCGTTCGTGCTGGTCTGCGCTCTATTCTCGATAGCTTCGACGACATTCTGGTCGCCCTCGAAGGCGCGGATGGCACCGCACTAGAGCAGCTTAACGATGCCTCCCCCACCATCGACGTCGTCGTCTGCGATATCCAGATGCCTAACGTCGATGGCATCGAAGTGGTCAAACGCCTCAAGGAGGCCGGCGGTCCACCAGTTCTGATCTTGACCACCTATGACACCGAGGCTGACATCGTCGCCGCGGTCGAAGCCGGCGCGCTGGGCTACCTGCTTAAAGACTCCCCAGAGGAAGAACTCCACTCCGCCGTCCAAGCTACGGCCGCAGGTCGCCGTACCTTGGCGCCCAAGGTCATCGACCTGCTGGCCACGCGCATGGGCAAGCCTCAAGAGGCCCTTTCCCAGCGCGAACTGGAGATCCTTCGCGCCCTTGCCACCGGTGCTGGCAACAAGCAGCTGGCCAAGCAGCTTTTTATTTCCGAGGCGACCGTGAAGACGCATTTGATTCACATTTATCAGAAGCTCGGCGTCGATAATCGCACCGCAGCTGTGAGCACTGCCCGCGCTCGCAAGCTGATTTAGACTTGGGGCTATGTACGACTGCATCGTCATCGGCGGTGGGCAATCCGGCCTGGCCACCGGCTACTACCTGCGCAAACAGGGCGTAAACTTCCTCATCCTCGACGCAGAGGAGAACCCCGGCGGCGCCTGGCAGCACATGTGGCCTTCGCTCACGCTGTTTAGCCATTCCGCCGGTTCGAATCTGCCCGGCTGGCCGATGCCCTATCATCCCGGCTTTCCGCCTGCCGAGCACGTCGTCGACTACCTCACTCGCTATGAAGAACGCTACGACCTGCCCATTCGGCGTCCCGTGCATGTCGATGCCGTCGACCACGATGGCTCTGCCTTTCATATCTATGCCGGTGAGAATCACTTCACCGCGCGCGCCGTCGTCGCTGCGACGGGAACCTGGCAGGCACCCTTTATCCCCTACTACCCCGGCAACTTCGCTGGTCAACAGCTTCACACGGTACATTACGATGGTCCGTCCGCTTTCCAAGGCAGCTCCGTCGCCGTCGTGGGCGGTGGCAATTCCGGTGCACAGATTGCCGCAGACCTGCTGCTCAATGGTGTCGATGACGTCACGTGGTACCTGCGCGGTAAGCCGCAATGGATGCCTGACGATGTCGACGGCCGCATCCTTTTCCGCCGCAACCGCGAACGCCTCAACGCCATGCAACGCGGCGAACCAGATCCGGGCGTGGACAAGAATATCGGCAGTATCGTCATGGTTCCGCCCGTGCTCAAAGCCCGCGATGCAGGCCTGCTAACCGGCACCGAAATGTTCGATTCCCTCGACGAGGTCTCTGCCGATTACCTCATCTGGGCTACTGGTTTCCGCCCAGCTCTACGCCCCATTGCCGGGCTTCTCGATGGCCGCGATCCCAAAGTCAACGGCCTCTACCTCGTCGGTTACGGCAACTGGACCGGACCGGGTTCTGCCACCATTACTGGTGTTTCGCCTTTCGCGCGGGAGGTTGGCCGGTTGGTGGCTGGGGACATCGCTAAGCAATAGCTCCCCACAGGATGCCGCCAGCGGAGATGACCAACGCAACCACGGCAATCCAGCGGAGCATTCGGAGAACGCGCCGTTGTTGTTCGGTGTGCAGCTTGCTCATCCAGAGCGCGCCAATCAAGGCGCCAAGCGTGTTTAAAACCAGGTCGTCAAGGTCCGTAAAGCCCAGCGCGAAGATGTACTGCGCGGTTTCGATGCTCAAGCTCAGCAACAGTGCGAACAACAGCGTGCCGCCCATCCCGAAGCGGAAACGCGGCATACGCTGACCCAGGGCAATCAACGCAGCGCCCAAAGGCATAAACAACGCAACGTTGCCCAATGTATTGAGCCACGGGCCGTAGGCGACCTTCGGGTTTTCGAATCCGTTGAACATCTCCAAATCCAGGCTGCGCTGTGCGTGCGCGGATCCATCAATAATGCCCGGGATATCCATAAACGGCTTCGCCAACGTTGCGGCCAGCACCATCAGCAGCACCAGCACGCTGGTCACCACTGCCTGGCGGCGCGGCGCATTGACCTGCGGCATATCCGGCAGGCGGTGATGGCGGGTGGCTGGGCGTCTAGCTGGGAAAACGCTGACTCACTTCCGGCGTACGATGGTGACCATGCACACACTTCTAGTCACCCGAAATGAAGACAAGTCCGCTCAGCACGATTTCGTCGACGGCGACTACACCGCCGAAGGCGACATCCTTGTTAACGTCAGCCACTCGTCGTTGAACTACAAAGACGCCATGGCGCTCAATGCCGACAAGGGCGTGATGCGCGTCGACCCGCTCGTGCCGGGTATCGACGTTATCGGTACCGTCGAAAAATCCGACGATGAGCGCCTTGCCGCAGGCACGCTTGTTGCAGCGCTTGGCGATGGCCTCGGCGAATTCCGCCACGGCGGCTACACCCCTCGACAGCTGGTCAATGCTTCTGCGACCGTGAAGGTTCCATCCCGTTTCAGCGCTGCTCAGGCCGCTGCCATCGGAACCGCCGGCTACACCGCTGCGCTGTGCGTTAACGCGCTCGGCGATCTCGAACCGGGTTCCCGCCTCCTCGTCTCTGGCGCTACCGGCGGCGTTGGCTCCATTGCCGTTCACCTGCTTGCCCAGCTCGGCCACGAAGTCCACGCCATTACCGGTCGTCCTTCTGAGCAATCCGACTACCTCAAGAAGCTCGGCGCCAAGGAAATCGTCGACCGCTCCGACTTCTCCGAACAGAGCCGTCCGCTCCAGAAAGCCCAGTACGACGCCGCTATCGACACCGCCGGCTCCCACGTTCTTGCTAACATCCTGGCCAACATCACATGGGGCGGCGTCGTCGCAAACACCGGCATGGCTGCTGGCCCCGATCTTCCAGCAACCGTCTTGCCCTTCATTCTCCGCAACGTCCACCTGCACGGCGTGAACTCCGTCGACGCTCCCCTCTCCTACCGCGAAGCCGCCTGGAAGCTTCTCGACGAGCACCTCGACACCGACCTGCTCGACTCCTTCACCGAGACCATCTCCCTCAAGGACACCCCCGGCGCCGCCTCAGATCTCCTCGCCGGCAAGCGCCACGGCCGCACCGTCGTAAAAATCGACGCTTAGTCGTCTGCACTTCTCCCCTCTTAACCGCCCCCTTCGCGCTCACCGAAACCAGCATTTCAGCCAAAGTCGGTTCCCCCGGTGAGCGCGAAGGGTTCGTTTTAGCTAAAGCGGTCCGACTGCCACTCCTCCGCTTCCTTCAGATAACTCTGATCAGGCGAATTGGTCTTCATAGCTTGAACCATCTCTTCCTTAGCCCGTCGGTTCTTGTTGTCATTTACGAACTTCCGGAGATATTCATCGACTGAAAGGCCATCTTCTTTCGCGAGGGCGCGCACTTCGTCCCTTAGTGCTTTACTCACCCGTATCGTCACAGTCTCCATAATCTAGTTGTCGCCTGGAGTTTTTGTTCCGTTAAAGGCGCCCTTCGCGCTCACCGAAAGCACGAATTCTGGCCAAACAGCGATTCCAGTGAGCGCGAAGGGTTCGTTGTCGTGCTGAAAACTGACCGCGCGAGGCACCCGGTCCCTTCGCGGTCACCGAAATTGAGATTCGCGGCCAAACTGAAATCCTGGTGAGCGCGAAGGGACCAGGGGCAAGAACGGGCTTGAGGTCCGAAATGGTCGGAATGACGAGGAGCCCTTCGCGGTCACGGAAAATGGGATTTGGGGCGAAAAGGTGATTTCGGTGAGCGCGAAGGGTGCGGAAACCCGGGGATGCGGGCGGGGACCGCGTGGGAATGGGAACGGACTTAGAATGGCGGCATGGATAAAGTAAGCGCAGCACTCGGGTTCGAGTTCGTCGATTTTGATGACCTGGTTAATACGCTGTCGGAAGCTACGGACGACAAGATGTACAACGTTCCGGGCTTTGACGGCGCTATGCATTACGAGGATCCATCGGGTGCGCGATTGACCGCGTTCCAGTACGAGGCCGAATGGGCGAGCTTGCCGGGATTCCGCAGTGACAGCACGGTGGATTCGACGGTGTATCGGGTAACGCCGTATATCGCGATGGTGGAATTGCGCCGTGCGCAGGACGGAGCTGTATTTAATCAGTTCGGTGCGGCATCGGATGAGGCGTGCGCGCTACCGGGGGCTAATCCGGCTGGAGGGGAGAAATTGCGCGCTGACCAGCTAAGAATCGCTGCGGTCGGGGTGGACTATGAGCTGTATAAGGACGTTGAGGAGTGGAAAGCATCGCCAGATGGCTATGACGTGGAGTTTCCGTCGGAGCTCTACTCCCCTTCCACGGAGCGCTATTACAAGGACTTCCGACCGAGTGGCGTGGTGCCTTATGTGCGCCTTGGTGGGGTGATTCGGGGTGTCGATAAGCGGACGAACCAGCTAACGGATCAGGATTTCTATGTCTGCGCGATTGCGACGCCGGCGGGCAATTTGCCGCTGATCATTGGCGCGGATGACGTTGAAGAGAAAGGTGAGCCAGCAGAAGGAATGGTGTTCCACGGATCGGCGTGCATGTTGGCGGCGGCCGGTTTTTGGGATGCCCAACTTAATAAGCAGCTTTAACGCCGAACGAAGAGACCCATGATGGGGCGTCACAGACAAAAGCCCCCACGTCGAATGAACGTCAGGGCTACTCGTCCGCGGGTTTACTTCACGACGAGGTTCACCATGCGGCCGGGGACGTAGATTTGCTTGACTACGTTCTTGCCTTCGGTTTGATGGGCGATTTTTTCGTCGTCCAAAGCGGCGGCGAGGATGGTGTCCTTGTCGGCATCGGCGGCGACCTGGATGCGGGACTTCACCTTGCCGTTGATTTGGACAGGGATTTCGATTTCGTCGTCGACCAGGTACTTCTCGTCGAAGGACGGGAATGGCTCGAAGGTGATGGTCTCATCGTGGCCGAAGCGCTTCCACAGTTCTTCCGCGATGTGCGGGGCGACAGGGGAGACCATCTGGACGATGGGCTCGACTGCAGCACGCGGGGCACCATCCTTGTAAGCCTTGGTTAGGTAGTTGACGTACTCGATGAGCTTGGCCACCACGGTGTTCAGGCGCAGGTTGGCGTAGTCGTCGCGCACGCCGGCGATGGTGCGGTGGAGCTGCTTGAGGTCGTCCTTGGTGAGGTCAGCATCGGAAGTTGCCAGCTCACCGGTGGTTTCGTTGACCGCGAGGCGCCACAGGCGCTGCAGGAAACGCTGGGAACCAACGACGTCCTTGGTAGCCCATGGGCGAGAGGTATCGAGTGGGCCCATGGACATCTCGTAGACGCGCAGGGTGTCAGCACCGAAGTCACGGCAGATTTCATCCGGGGCGACGGCGTTCTTCAAGGACTTGCCCATCTTGCCGTATTCCTGGTTGACCTCTTCGCCGTTGTAGAAGAACTTGCCGTCCTTTTCCTCGACCTCGGCAGCCGGGACGTAGACGCCACGGGCATCGGTGTAGGCGTATGCCTGAATGTAGCCCTGGTTGTAGAGGCGACGGTACGGCTCCTGGGAGCTGACAAAGCCCAGGTCAAAGAGTACCTTGTGCCAGAAACGAGAGTAGAGCAGGTGAAGCACGGCGTGCTCGACGCCGCCGACATACAGGTCGACGCCGCCGGGATCCTGCGGTCCGTGCTGGTCCGGACGCGGGCCGGTCCAGTAGCGCTCGTTCTCTAAGTCGCAGAAGGCATCGTCGTTTTGCGGATCGACATAACGCAGCTGGTACCAGGAAGAACCTGCCCACTGTGGCATGACGTTGGTGTCGCGGTAGTAGGTCTGCGGGCCATCGCCCAGGTCGAGTTCGACCTCAACCCACTCGCGAGCCTTGGCCAGTGGCGGCTGCGGCTCAGAGTTAGCGTCGTCCGGATCGAAGGAAACCGGCTGGTAGTCCTCGACCTCAGGGAGCTCGACCGGAAGCATGGACTCGGGCAGGGGATAGGCCTGGCCTTTGGCGTCGTAGACGACCGGGAAAGGCTCGCCCCAGTAGCGCTGGCGAGCAAAGAGCCAATCGCGCAGCTTGTACTGGATCTTCTCCACACCGCTGCCGTCTTCTTCCAACCACTCGATGGTGCGAGCGATGGCGTCTTCCTTGTTCAGGCCGTTGATGTCCAGGCCCTTGTCATTGGAAGAGTTCACGGCCGTACCGTCTTCGGTGTAGGCCTCTTCCTCGATGTTGCCGCCGGCGACGACCTCAGTAATCGGCAACCCGAATTCCTGAGCGAACTCGTAGTCACGGGTATCGTGCGCCGGCACCGCCATGATGGCGCCAGTACCGTAACCAGCAAGAACGTAGTCGGCGATGAAGATCGGAATCTGGCGACCATTGACCGGGTTAGTGGCATAGGTGCCCAGGAAGACGCCAGTCTTTTCCTTATTCTCTTGGCGCTCCAGATCCGACTTCGCAGCGATATCGGCGCGGTAGGACTCGACAGCTTCCTTCGGGTCGTCGTTGCCGTAGGTCCAGCGCTCGTCGACATCGTCGTCGTAAGGGATGGGGGAGAGGAGGGCATCGACAAGCTCATGCTCCGGTGCCAGCACCATGTATTCCGCACCGAACAAGGTGTCCGGGCGGGTGGTGAAGACGTCAATGCCGTAGCCCTCAGCGGTAAAGGTGACCTCGGCGCCGCGGGAGCGACCAATCCAGTTGCGCTGCATGGACTTGACCTTTTCCGGCCAATCCAGAAGCTCCAGGTCATCGAGGAGACGATCGGAGTAGGCGGTAATGCGCATCATCCACTGCGAGAGGTTCTTGCGGAAGACAGGGAAGTTGCCGCGCTCGGACTTGCCCTCGGCGGTGACCTCCTCGTTCGCCAGCACGGTACCCAGGCCCGGGCACCAGTTCACGGTGGAATTAGACAGGTAGACCAAGCGGAACTCATCGATAGCCGCGCGCTGCTCAGCAGGGGAGAGGTCCTCAAAGTAGCGGCCATCCTTGGTGGTGCGCTTGTTGGCCTCAAGCTCCTTAATCAGCTCCGCAATTGGGCGAGCTTTCTGCTGCTCCTCGTCGAACCAGGAGTTGTAAATCTGCAGGAAGATCCACTGGGTCCACTTAAAGAAGTCCGGGTCAGTGGTCTCCACGGAGCGGCGCTCGTCGTGGCCCAAGCCGAGCATCGCTAGCTGCTTGCGCATGTTTTCGATGTTGTCCATCGTCGTCGTGCGCGGGTGGGTACCGGTCTGGATGGCGTACTGCTCCGCCGGCAGACCGAAAGCGTCATAACCAAGCGTATGCAGGACATTCTTGCCCAGCATGCGGTTGTAACGGGCGTAAGTATCCGTCGCAATGTAGCCCAGCGGGTGACCGACGTGCAGACCCGCACCGGAAGGGTAGGGGAACATGTCCTGGACGTTGAGCTTTTCCTGCGGCAGGTCGCCATCGGTAGCTAGCGCGCCGACGGGATTGGGCGCGTGGAATGTACCGTGTTCCTGCCAGTACTGCTGCCAGGTCTTTTCAATCTGGTTGGCCAGCTCCGGGGTATAGCGGTGGGCCGTGGAATCGCTCGGGTTAGTCATGCTTAGACAGTGTAGTAGGCGCAGGTTGCTGGCGTGAACTGTACCCACGCACATGCTTGACGATGCCCACCCGCAACCCCGTTTCATACTTCCACGAGATCGTTTCATACTTTAGCCAGAGTATGAAACGAGTATGAAACGATTAACCAGCATATTTGGGAGGTGTATCCTAAATTCGTTTCATACTTCACAGGATCATGAAACGATTTTGCTAAAGTATGAAACGTGAACGTTGAAGAAATCCGCGAAATTATCCAACTACTTCGTGAAAGTGGCTCTGATAATTACCGCATCGAGGCTAAAGATGCGTCCCAAGGATTGCCGGAATCCTTGGACGAAACATTGTCTGCCTTCGGAAACATGCCCGAAGGCGGCATCATCCTGCTCGGTGTGGCTGAAAATGGAGGAAGCTTCGACGTTACAGGCGTGTGGGACGCCGCTGAGGCCCAAGCAGCACTCGGGGGCAAAGCTCGCAATCGAATTGTGCCTGCACTGCAACTCGGGGCAATCGATGTCGCGACTGTAGAAGGTAAGCAGGTCGTAACCTGTGTCGTACCTCCACAGCCTGCTGAATTCAAACCTTTTCGCGTAAAGAAATACGGCCCTAGCTTTACTCGATCCGCAGATGGTGACTATCAACTTTCTGGACGTGAAGAGCTCTATCTTGCAAGCGCAGGCAAGCATCAGTTTTATGACCGCGCTCCAGTAGCTGGGGCAAGCGTCGAAAAGGACCTCGACCAAAACCTGGTGGAGCAATATCTCGCCGCACAATTGCAATCGGCTCCTCGCTTGAGCCGCGCCAGCCGCGAGGAACAGCTGATGCGCACGAACGTAGTCGCTGATGATTCGGGAACTCCGACTGTTGCTGCGATTTATGCGCTGGGCGTTCACCCACAACAGTTTTTCCCACACCTGGCAATCAAGGCTCATGTTAACCCCGGACCTGGTTCGGATCCTTCAGTTCGCCTCATGAACCAGCGGCAGTTTTCTGGTCCCGTTCCAGACCTTCTGGATCAAGCTTTTTCCTGGGTGCAGGAGCACTTGAACTCCGCGGTCGTATTTAACGATGGCCAAGGCAGAGATCTACCTGAACTGCCCGCGGTGGCTATCCGCGAGCTCATTGCCAATGCCATTGTGCATCGCGATTTATCACCTGCCAGCGACGGTACATATGTAGAAATCATCAAAGCCCCAACCAAACTCATCATCAAAAGTCCTGGTGGCCTGTGGGGGATTACCGAAAGGCAGCTCGGTTTCACAGGCCCGCACGCACGCAACCCAGTGTTGTACGACATGTGTTCAGCCATTCGCACCCAGCATGGAAACCGCATTATTGAAGCCCACGCCACTGGCATTCCTGCAGTGCGACAGGCCTTAAGCGAGGCGTTTCTTCCCGAACCGTACTTCAAAGATGGCGTCATCAACTTCCAAGCAACGCTGTCTTCAACGTCCACATTTAGCGCGGAGCAGCTTGCCTGGCTCTCCCGGCTCCCCGGTGCCGCCACCTTGTCAGCTGCCCAAAAGCATGCTTTGGTCACGATGTACAACGGAGAAGAAGTAACAAACAGCAGCTACCGGGAAGCTTTCCCCATGGACTCTGTCAAAGCTCGAAATGAACTGCAAGAACTCGTCCACTTCGGATTGGTCGAGGTGACTGGCAGCGGTCGCAGTACAGCTTATTCCTTAAAAGAAAGTGCCAAGCGAAATCCATTCAGCGTCGACCTGCCCCAAACATCACAGCCCCCAACACCAGAGCCTGCGACGCCTGAACCACAGCGTCAACCTGTTCCAGGGCCATCGATTAGCCACGACACTGAACCACAGGGCTACCTTTCAACTGAGCAGAAGGCCGCGCGCGTTCGCGAAGCGTTGCAGGAAGCAGGAATTCCGCTCTCACATGAAGAATTACTTGAGGCGACTGGTATGACCCGGGGACAGTTGGCTCCCACACGTAAACGCATGGTGGACAGCGGTGAATTGCTCACCACAAAGACGCCACTGCGGGCAAGGAATCAGAAGTATTACCTGGCTTGACGGACTCGAAAGGCAATTTAACAAGTGTTTGCTTGCACTTAACCAAAATGTTTCTTTTCTATAACCCGGCGCAGATAGGTTAGCTTTCGTCGCCGCTTCGGCTGGTTAACAGCTGTAAGGGGCAGTCTCTCTCTTTACTTCTACGAAGGATCTCTCATGCGTAACTTCTCTTCCGCACGCCGTCTGGGTGCTGCGGCTATTGCCGGTTCGGTCATCACCGCCGGTGTCGTTGCCCCGGCTTCTGCACAGGAATCTGCTGGCCCGAAGAACATCATCTACATGATTGGTGATGGCATGGGCTACAACCACGTTGCCTACAATAATCTCTTCGAGACCGGCCAGTCCAAGTACCTGGTCGACGGTGAGTTCTCCGCCGAGGGCCCGCAGGAAATCGAAGGCGAGTCCGTCCAGGCTTACGAGGACTTCAACCACTTGGCTATGTCCACCTACTCCCACGGTGGCACCTACGACCCGGAGCAGGCCTGGGCTACTCATGACTACGTCAACGAGGGCATCATCACCGACTCCGCTGCAGCCAGCACCGCGATGGCTACCGGCGCCAAGGTCGAAAACGGCCGCATCGGTGTGAACAACTACGGCCACAAGCTGGAAAGCATGTCGGAGCGCGCAAAGAAGCTCGGCAAGGCAGCTGGCGTTGTCTCCTCCGTTCCTTTCTCGCATGCGACCCCGGCAGGCTTTGCGGCGCACAACCCGGACCGCAACGCTTACGGTGAGATCACCAACGAGATGCTGGACTCCGACCTCGACTTGGTCATGGGTGCAGGCCACCCGCTTTACGATGACTCCAACAACCTCCTGGACACCCCGGAGTACGGCTACATCGATAAAGAAGACTTCGACCGCCTGTCCAACGGTGAGACCGACTGGAACTTCTTCGACACCACTGAGGACTTCGAGCAGCTGGCAAACGGCCAGGTAGAACCAGATAAGAAGTACTGGGGCACCCCACAGGTTGCCTCCACCCTGCAGCAGGGCCGCGACGGCGAGGGCGAGACCCCGTACTCCGACCCGCGCAACGACGTGGTCGACCTGGCCACCATGACCACCGGTGCACTCAACGTGCTGGGCCAGGAAGAAGAGGGCTTCAGCGTCATGATTGAAGGCGGCGCCATCGACTGGACCGGCCACGCTAACGATTCTGCTCGCGAAATCGAGGAGATGCAGGACTTCAACGCTTCCGTCGATGCCGCCATCGAGTGGGTGAACCAGAACTCCAACTGGGATGAGACCCTGCTGATTGTCACCGCTGACCACGAGACCGGCTGCCTGTCTGGCCCGGATGAGACCGAGAAGTGGAACGCCCAGCAGGGCGAGGCTGGTCAGCTGCCGGAGCACGAGTGGTACTCCGGTGACCATACCAACCAGCTGGTTCCTTTCTTCTTCAAGGGCGCGGGCTCCGCTGATCTGGAGGCCAAGGTCAAGGGCACCGACCCGGTTCGCGGCGACTACCTGGACAACACCGCCGTGGCTACCCTGGCCCTGCAGCAGTGGTGGCACGGCACCTCCGACGACGATGGCGACAACGGCGACGACAACGCCCCAGCTCCGGATAACGGCAGCAGCCTGAGCTCGTCTAGCAGCCTGCTCTCCGGCCTCGCTGGCGCTGGCATCGCCGCTGGTCTCATCGGCGCTATCCTGACCTTGGCGCAGAACCTGGGCATCGTCCGCATTGACCTCACTCCGATTGAGAAGGCACTGCGCGACCTGTTCTAGTCCCAAAGGCCCTGCAGCCGCGACTGTGACCCAGTACACTACAGCGGCATGCAGGTTCTTAGCACTAATATCGCCGTACCCCGTCCGAGTGGGGTGCGGCGTTATGCGACTACGGGCATCGATAAGCGTCCGGCCCCGCAGCTCACAGTGACCAAGGTGGGCCCACACTACGGGGATGGGTCGGCCGCCGAGCAAGATTTCATCGGCGACAGCGAGCACCACGGCGGCGCCGACAAAGCACTCTATGCCGTTGCCCGCGAGGAACTGGACTACTGGGAACACAAACTCGACCGCACGCTTAACGATGGCTGCTTTGGCGAGAACCTCACCACCTCCGGCATCGACTGGACGACAACGCTCATTAACCAGCGCGTCCACATCGGTGAGGTCATCCTGGAAGTCTCCATTCCCCGCCAACCCTGTGCCACTTTTGCCGCGTGGATGGATATCAAAGGCTGGGTCAAGACCTTTACCCAGCGCGGCGATTGTGGCGCGTACCTGCGCGTTATCGAGCCCGGCACGATTGAACCCGGCGCGCCCATTGAACTGGGCCCCGAACCCGAACACGGCATCACAATGGGCACGGCCTTTGCCGCCAAGATGGGCGATAAGAAGCTCGCCGAACAGGTTTACAACTCTGGGTGTATGCCAGCCGCACATCAAGACAGCTACCGGCCTTAAAGCTCTCATTCACCGCGTGCCAGCAGCGGTTTTCCACTAGAAATGAAGACTTCCGGAGAGCACCGTGCTTAGCGCTGTACTGACCCCGGAGCACTCCCTGCTTTACACCTATGACTTCGGCGATAACTGGGAGCACACCATCACCCTGGTCAAGACCGATAAGCGCAAGCGGAAGAAGGCCACGCTTAACGACGCAGAAGGCCAGACCCCTCTGGAAGATTGCGGTTCCTACCCCGGCTGGGAAAACCTCCACGGCCTTACAGCGCAAGCCTATGCCCGCGATGTCCTGCCGCCTGCCAGCGAAGAGGCTTATCACCACTTCCTGGGTGATCTATCCCCGACAGAAGCGTGGGAGTTTGTCTCTGGTCTGGATGAGGTGCGCTTTAAGCAGCTCCAACGTGATACCAAGCGCGCCGACCCTTATCTCGAGCCCCTCAACAGCGAGGAGGATTTCGATGCCGCGGAGTTGATCGGCAAGGAGATCCGCGAACTCCTCGATGGCCTCAATCCCCCAAGCGACCTATTCCAGCCTCCGCGCACCCCGGATCTCGATGCCGTGCGCACTCACATCCGCAACGGCGAGCATCTCGAGGCTATCGCGGAATACCTAGCCAGCGATTACGTGGATCGGCTGGTTCATCACTTTCGCCAGCTTCCGAAGCGCACGCTAGACGATGCCCACCTCACCCACCTGGGCACCGCCCTGCAACGCGTGCTGCAGCTGGTAACTGGCGAATTAAAGACTTTCCACCGCACTGGCCGGAAAGATGTGGCCCAACAGCACAAGGTGGTAACTGCCGCAAAGCTGGGCAATATCCCGCTGGAGATGTTGGCTTATACGTCGTCCGGTGTGGTGAATTTCCTCATCGATACCCACCTCATTGAACCCGGCCGCTACCTGGAAACCACATCGCTGGGCCAAGGGATGCTGGACGCCTCGCCCGTGGAGGCCGCTCACTACTTCCTCTTTGTCCTGCCGCCATCGTTGGGCAGCGAGTACGCGATCTATACCGGGCTCCTCCTCGACGCCGCAGTAGGGGAGAAGGCCCGGCAAGATTTTAACGACGAGGTTCGCCTCACCGCCGATGACCTCGTCGCGTGGTTCGACTTCATTTTCTACACCTACGGCTTGCTCACCCCGGACCCACACGACAGTGACGAGTTAGTGTATTCCCCCGTCTGTAAAGCGTTGTGTCAGCACATTCTGCTTCACCTGGATGCGCAGCGCCTCCTGCCTGACGAAGGCTAAAGGCACGCCATACCGAAGTAGCTCAGGGTTACCCGTTTAACGGTTATCTATTGCTCAAAGGCCAAACTGTTGGTTGGATAAGAGTTATCCAACCAACAGATCGCATTCTAAGAACGGATAACTCTTAAGTGCCTACCCACATTGAACGACAATGGATGCCCGCTGACGGAACAGGCTTGTCACGGCGTGACAAAGCTGGCGGTACCTATGAGGCGTATGCCCCCGATAAACTTCGCTCACCTAAATGGCAGGTGGAGCCCGATATCGCTCGCTTTGCTGCGCAAGTTGAAAGGAAGATAGTCGACATTCGCCAGCTCCCTGCGTCCGGGCAGCTAGAGAGCATCGCTCGTCTGCTCATGCGTTCCGAGGCGATTTCTTCTTCCAAGATTGAAGGCATTGCTCCCAACGTCGACAAAGTGGTGCTCGCAGAACTTGCACAACGTGAGGACGTGCGTGGGTTTAAAGAAAGCGCTGAGGCTGTGGCTCGTAACCTTAGTGTGCTGCGTTCAGTGGAAGAATCCTTTTCCCGCGAGGATTCGATCACTCCTGAGCTTTTGGAACGTTTCCAAGCCGAACTACTTGGGAATACGTCTATCCCTACTGGAATTCGCACGCAACAAAACTGGATTGGAGGAAGCTCATGGACTCCTATCGGTGCTGAGTTCGTACCGCCACCTCCAGAGTATGTTCCGGACTTAGTAGAGGATTTGTGTGAATACCTCGAAGGCGCTCATCATGGTGCCCTCATTCAGGCAGCAATTGCGCACGCACAATTTGAAACCATTCATCCCTTTAATGACGGCAATGGCAGGGTGGGACGCGCGCTCATTCATGGAACGCTGTTGAGGCGTGGTTTAACTCAGCACACTATTCTTCCTGTGAGTTTGGTACTGGGGACATGGTCGAGCCGCTACGTCGCAGGGCTAACCGCCTACCGCGGCGGCGATGTCAACGCGTGGCTACAGCTGTTTCTGGAAGCTGCAGATATTGCTGTCGAGCAGGCGCGCATTCTTGCCCAAGAACTACAAGACATCCAGTCCGACTGGTGGCAACGCATTGAACAACACCGCGCGGCAGAAGGTAAGACTCGTGCGCTTCGTAACGACTCCATCGAAGCCAAGCTACTAGCAGGCATGGCCTCGCATCCGATCATCACCGTGACGACCGTCGAACGCCTTTACGGCACGAAGGCCACCAATGCCCGTAAGGCGCTAGATAGCCTCAAGGCCGCAGGGATTGTCCGAGCCAAAGTCATCGGCAAAGGCGGTGTCATCGGCTACTACGCTGACGATATTCTCGACCTCATTACGCACGAGGATCGTCAGCTCGCTAGTAGCCAATTCGACACCAGATTGTCCCCACCAGGGGAGAGGGCTGCCCCGGCACGACGAGATTAAGCGTCTGCGTAGGGGTCGGGCAGGGCGAGGTACTGGACCTCGGTGTACTCGTCGAGGCCTTCGGCGCCGCCTTCGCGGCCCATGCCGGATTGCTTGACGCCGCCGAATGGGGCAGCAGCGTTGGAGATGACGCCGGCATTAAAGCCCATCAGGCCGTACTCGAGGCCATCAGCCAGGCGCCAGAGGCGGTTGGTGTCTTCGGTAAAGACGTAAGAAGCCAAGCCGTACTCGGTGTCGTTGGCGATGCGGATTGCTTCCGCTTCGTCCTTGAAAGTAATAATCGGTGCGACGGGGCCGAAGATCTCTTCTTGGGCAACACGCGCGGTGCGGGGGACATCGGAAAGCACGGTGGGCTGGTAGTAGTAGCCCTTGCCCTCTAGGGCCTTGCCACCGGTGACGACGGTGGCGCCTTTGTCCACGGCGTCATCGACAAGTGCGGTGATGTTGTCGAGTGCCTTCTTCTCAATCAGTGGGCCGCAGGTGGACTTCTCATCCATGCCGTTGCCGACTTCGAGTGCGGCGATCTTCTCGGCGAACTTCGTGGTGAATTCCTCCGCGACGTCCTCGTGGACTAAGAAGCGGTTGGCGGCGGTGCAGGCTTCGCCGATGTTGCGCATTTTCGCACCCATGGCACCTTCGACGGCCTGGTCGATGTCAGCGTCGTCGAAGACGATGAACGGTGCGTTGCCGCCGAGCTCCATGGAGGTGCGCAGAACGTTGTCTGCTGCACCCTTAAGCAAGGTCTTGCCGACTTCGGTGGAGCCAGTGAAGGAGACTTTGCGGAGGCGGGCATCGGCAAGCAATGGCTCCGAAATGGCCGAGGCCGAAGAACCAGAGACCACGTTGAGCACGCCTTCTGGCAGGCCCGCATCGAGCATGGTCTGGGCGAAGTACTGGGTGGTCAGCGGGGTGAGCTTCGCTGGCTTGAGCACCATCGTGCAGCCGGCAGCAATCGCCGGGGCGACCTTGCGGGTGCCCATCGCCAACGGGAAGTTCCAGGGGGTAATCAGCAGGCAAGGACCGACCGGCTTGCGGCGGGTAATCATGCGCAGGCTGCCTTCCGGAACGGTGGCGCTGTGGCCGTAGTCGCGGACAGCTTCCTCGCTGAACCAACGCAGGTATTCCGCACCGTAGGTGACCTCACCGCGGGATTCGGCAATCGGCTTGCCCATCTCCAGGGTCATCAGGGCGGCAAAGTCTTCGGCGCGCTCGTGGACGAGGTCGAAAGCACGGCGCAGGATATTAGAACGCTCGCGGGCGGAGGTGCGCGCCCAGTCATCCTGGACGGCGCAGGCGGCATCGAGGGCGGCCTTGGCGTCGTCGGAGTTAGCAGAGGACAACGTAGCGAGCTTCTCGCCGGTGGCAGGGTTTTCTACGTCGAAAGTCTCACCAGACGTAGCATCCACCCACTTGCCACCGATGAGTAGTTGGGTAGGAACCTTAGCTAGCAATTCGGAAACGTTTGCGGTCATGTCGACATCCTTTCTGTAGCTATACAGTCGCCAGGCTACGCGTCGAAGAGTCAACTGGACACGCGGTCTTAAATACTCGCATATTCCTCCCAACCCGTATATTTAACTCAAGTCACAGAAGTGCTCAGGTTCAACAACAGTGAACTCGGGCGTACACCGAAACTCAGAAGGATCTCGATGACCAACCCACAGAGCACACCGCAGATCTCCGCAAAAGAACGACGCCGCGTTGTTGCGGCCACCACCATCGGCACCGCCATTGAGTGGTACGACTACTTCCTCTACGCCGCCGTGGCTGGCCTGGTCTTTAACCAGCTCATGTTCGGCCCCCTGGAGGGCGGCTTAGCGACGATCATTGCCTTCCTCACCGTCGGCCTGTCCTTCCTCTTCCGCCCACTGGGTGCATTCCTGGCTGGTCACTATGCCGACCGCTTTGGCCGCCGCGTCGTCCTGGTGGTCACGCTCTTTGCCATGGGTGGCGCCACGACGCTGATTGGCCTGCTACCCACCTACGACACCATTGGTGTGTGGGCGCCCATCTTGCTAATTTTCCTGCGCATTATCCAGGGTATTTCCGCTGGTGGTGAGTGGGGTTCCGCCGTCCTCATGGCGGTGGAGCACGCACCCGTCAACAAACGTGGCCTCTACGGTGCCGGTCCCCAGGTGGGTGCGCCGGCCGGCCTGCTGATGTCCTCGGGCATGCTGTCGCTGATGAATGTCATCGCACCTGGCGATGCCTTCATGGAGTGGGGCTGGCGCGTACCCTTCATCTTGTCCTTCGTGCTACTGATCATCGGCTACCTCATCCGAATGGGTGTCGATGAGTCTCCCGTCTTCGAAGAGCTCACCGAGCGCAAAGAAGAGGAAGTCTCCAACCCAATTGCGGTGCTGTTTAAGAAGTTCACCCCGCTGGTCTTCATCGCCGCGCTGATTTACGCCGGTAACGGCACTATTGGCTACATGACCACCGGTGGCTACATCCAGAACTACGCCACCGACCCGAATGGACCACTGGCCATGGACCGCGGCGACGTGCTCAACGCCGTGACGCTGTCGGCATTTACGTGGGGCCTGTTTACGCTCTTTGCCGGCTATATCTCGGACTACATCGGCAGGCGCACCACCTACCTCATCGGCTTCGTGCTGCTGGCTGCCGCAGCCGGCGCGCTCTTCCCGCTGGTCAATACCGGCAACCTGTTCCTGATGTACCTGGCGCTCATCCTGGTCACCGTCGGCCTGGGCCTGACCTACGGCCCGCAGGCAGCCTGGTACGCCGAACTCTTCCCCGCACCGATTCGTGCTTCTGGCGTCTCGATTACGTATGCCATCGGCTCCATCCTGGGTGGTGCTTTCGCCCCGACGATTGCCGCCAGCCTCGTCGAAGCCACCGATACCACCTGGGCGGTTACCGGCTACCTGGTCACAGCGTGCGTCATCGGCTTTATCACAAGCTTCCTGCTCCGCGACCGCAAGGGCATTGAACTTAGCCCTGAGCACACCGCTGAGCAGTCCCGCAACCACTTCATGGTGGGCGCACGCTAGCTAACGCACAACGCTTTCTAATTCTTCCGTCTGCGCGGAGAATTCCAGTGCATTCTCCGCGGATAATTGACGCAACGCGAATTGGCCGTACATGTCACCGAGTTCCTCCGCGGTATACGGCCCGTCGGGGGAGTACCAGATCGATACGCCCATACCCATGTCGATGAGCGCCCAGCAGGCAATTTTGACATCGGGGGCACTAAACACGCCGGCATCCATGCCTTCGCGCACCACATTCATCCAGCGGGCGACGTAGTCACGGCGCAATTGCTTAACGACGCTGCGGTGCGGCTCCTCGAGCGAATTAATCGTATTGTTCACCACGCGCACGCTTTGCGCGCTGGTGCTGTGGAAGACCACGTGAGCGCGCATCAGGGCACGCAGTTTGTTCTCCGGTCCGGTGACACCGGCTAATCCTGCGGCGTTGACGCGCAGGAGGTCTTCCATTCCTTTAATGGAAACTTCCGCTAAAAGTTCCTGCTTAGAGCTGTAGTGGTTGTACAGGCTCGAGGCACGCATGCCTACTGCCTTGGCGATATCTTCCATACCGGTGCCGTGGTAGCCCAGCTCATCGAAAAGCTTGAGCGCAGCATCGGCGATCTGTTCGCGGCGTCGGGGATTAGCCACAACGAGTCCACCTTTCTGGGATAGGGGGTGCTTGACAGGTCGTGAGAGGCCGGTCACAATGTCATACTAATAGTGATTCGTTAAACGGAGGTTACCATGTCCCAGAACCCATTTTCTCCCACGATTGATTTCCTGGGGGTATTCGACTCCCTCTCGGAGGAGGATTACGCCGCCTGGCAGCGTGCTCATTCCTTCCGGGAGGACTGTCTGCCCATCATCAACGATGCGTGGCAGAAGTCCGAATACCCGCTCGGTCTCGTGGGTCGACTGGGGGAGCTGGATTTGCTTAGCGATGGCCTCCCAGTCCCCGGCAAAGACAAAGACTCTGAGCTGGCAGCCGGGCTCATGCTCATGGAAGTCACGCGTGCCGATGCCTCCATGGGTACTGTCATCGCAGTGCAGGGCGGCCTGGCGATGCGTTCTATCGACATGCTGGGCAGCCAAGAGCAAAAAGATAAGTACTTACCCGCCATGGCCAAAGGTGAGCTCCTCGGCGCATTCGGCCTGACCGAACCGGACCACGGCTCTGATTCTGTGGCACTGGAGACCACCGCCGTGCGTGATGGCGACGAGTTCGTCCTTAACGGTGAAAAGAAGTGGATCGGCAACGGTGCCTCCGGCGGCATCACGATTATTTACGCCCGCACCGAAGACGGCGATGTTTCCGGTTTCATCGTTCCGCAAAACACCCCAGGCTATAACGCCGAGGTCATCGAGGGCAAGCTCTCCCTGCGTGCAATTCACCAAGCACACATCAAACTAGAAGACGTCCGCATTCCGGTGGCTAATCAGCTGCCCGGCGCGCGTACCTTCAAAGACACCTCCCGCGTACTGAAGGCCACCCGCATCGGTGTCGCCTGGATGGCGCTGGGTTCCGCACTGGCTTGCTACGAAAAGGCTCGCGAGTACGTCTTAGAGCGCCAGCAGTTCGGCCGCGAACTAGCCAAGGCCCAGATCATTCAGCAGCGCCTGTCCAACATGGTGGTCGACTTAAGCCAGATGATGCTCACCTGCCGCGAGGTGACCACACGCGATGCCGCCGGCACCCTGCAGCCTGAACAGGCCTCGCTGGCCAAGCTGCACAACACCCGTGCTGCCCGCCGCATTGCTTCGGATGCCCGCGACATGCTCGGCGGCGTCGGCATCCTGTTGGAGAACGACATCGCCCGCCACTTCGCCGATGTCGAAGCCATGCACACCTACGAAGGCACCGACACCGTGCAGTCGCTCATCATGGGCAAGAAGATCACGGGCTTCTCCGCTTACAAATAAGGTGCTAACCTGTAGCTGGACGCCCCGGTGTTGCCTCTGTCTCTAGGACATGCACCCGGGGCTTTGACTTTGCCAAGACAAGAAAACGCGCCCGGCAACAATCGCTGGGCTCGTTTCTACGTCTTTGCTTCGCAACTAATTTTTAATTGCGCAGCGGTTTGCGGGTGGCCGCCATGTGGGCGGTGCGCTCGATGTTGGCGGGCCAGGTGAGGGTGGGGACGACGAAGTCGATTTCGCGGTCGCAGTACTCGTCGAAGGTGAGTTCTTCGATGTCGGTTTCGGCGGTGTACTGCTTGACCAGTTGCTTGATGATTGCGTGGTCGTTGTCGGTGGTGTCCTCGAGTGGCCAGTCCTTATCTAGCGCAGAACCGCTGGGTGCTGCCTCGGGCTTGTACAGCGGGAGGAGGGTGTTGGGGCGGGGGCTGTAGTCATCGGCAAGCGTTTCTGCTTCCTTAATGGCCCGGGCGAGCACGTGCTGCGCGGACATGAGGATGACATCCTCGTCGCGCAGGGCTTCAGTGTCGCGGGCCAGGAAGGCATTCGGGGCGGGCTTGGCCGAGGCGATGAAATCGAAGGCGCGCTGGTAGTAGTCCTCGTGGCCGGCGAGGTAGTTGCGCTCCAGCATGGCGACGGTGCCGTTCCAGCCAGGGTAAAGACCGACGTTGCGCTCTGGGAAACCAATCTTGGCATCGGCGTGTGCGACCAGGCGGTCGCAAGCCATGGCGAGTTCGCCACCACCGCCGAGTGCCACGGAACGCACCGCGCCAACAATGGGCAGGGGTGCGTTGCGGAGTTTCCTCATCGTCTGCGAGCCGTCGGTAATCAGCTCGCGGATGCGGTCGACGTCGCCTTCCTCGGCAGCCTTTGCGATAGACGGCAGGTCAGCGCCCGCGGAGAAGGCGCGTGCTTCATCATTGCCGATGACCAGGGCGCGAATATCGTGCTCGTCGACGCTGTCAATGACCTCGCGGAGGAAGGCCAGCGCGCTAGTCGGCAGGGAATTGAGTGGGGTGTGCAGGTCGATGATGCCCACGCCATTGTCCAGGCGGTGGAGGCTGCCAGCGTCGGTTTTAATGACGGTCTTAGCACCCTCGTCGAGGAGACCTGCCAGAGTGACGACCCCGGCGCGCGGTGGGTAGTCGACGACCTCGCCTTCGGTATTAAGAACCTTGTCCGTATCCGGGTAGAAGCCATCCTGGGCCTTGCCCAGCAATTCCGGCACGTCGTTGCCGTAGGCTTCGCGGACCCAGTCGAGGCCAATGCTGTCGGCGAGGGCGAAGATGCCCTTCTTCCAGCCGAAGCCGAGTTCGAGGCCTTCGTCGATAAGCCCGACGTGCTCAGCGATCTCTGGTGCGACCTCGCAGCAGTAGCGCAGGGTCTCCAGAAATACCTGGCGGGCGAAGCGACCGGCAGGGGAGTCGGTCTCCATGACGGCGCGGGGTTCTTTGTGCTCGAGGGCCGGATCCTCCGGCTTGATGCGCTCGCGGTAGGTGTAGTCAGCGGTGATGGTTTCACCCCGGCCGCGGTAGAAGCCGCCTTCGCCGGTACGGCCAGTCAAGCCGCGTTCGACCAGGCCAGCGATGAATTCGTCCTTGCCCAGCGGTACGTCGAAGAGGCGGTCGTTCTTCGGCAGGGCACCTTCCAGGGAACCCCAGATAGGCTTGACCAGCTGCAAGCCGATGAAGTCTAGAAGGCCATAGATACCGGTGCGCGGGATGCCGAAGGGGCGGCCGAAGGCGGCATCGGCAAGCTCTGGCTCCAGGTCGTGATCCCTGGCTGCCTGCACGCCTGCTGCCATCCAGAAACAGCCCACGCGGTTCGCGATGAAGCCCGGGGTGTCGCGGCAATCCACCGCGGTCTTTCCCAGCTGCTGGTCAATGGCGGTGCGCAGCGCCTCGCGGGTGTCGTCGTTTTCAGCGATGAGCTCAACGAGCTGCATGACCTTCGGCGGGTTGAAGAAGTGGGTGATGCCAAACTTCTCCGGGCGCTTGATGCCCTCCTTGAGCTTGGCCAGCGGCAGGGTAGAGGTATTCGAGGTCAGGAAGGCATGCTCGCTTAAGTGCGGCTCAACCTTGGCGTAAAGCTCATGCTTGGCGTCGATGTCTTCGAAGATGGCCTCGACGACCCAATCGACATCCTCGAGCAGGTGCAGGTCCTCTTCGGTGGAACCAATCTGGATGTTGCCAGCGTGCTCCGGGTGGTAGAAACCGCGGCGCTTGAGCTGGATATCCACACCCTTCTGCGCACCCTCACGCTGGACGTCAAGCAAAACGACGTCGAAGCCTGCGGAAGCCATCAACGCGGCAATACCCGAACCCATCGAACCCGCACCAACGACGGCGGTCTTGGTAATCTGCGTGCTCATTTATGCTGCCTCCTCGTTTTCGATGATGATGGCAATGCCCTGGCCACCGCCAATGCACATGGTGACCATGCCGTAGCGCTTGTTTAGCCTGCGCAGCGCGTAAAGAATCTTTGTGGTCAAAATGACGCCGGTCGCACCCACCGGGTGACCGTGTGCCACCGCGCCGCCATAAATATTGGTCTTCTCCGGGTCCAGGCCCAGCTCATCTTGCACGGCAATGGCCTGCGCGGCGAAGGCTTCGTTGGACTCGATAAGGTCGATGTCCTCGATGTTCAGACCCGCCTTGTTCAGAGCCTTCGGTACTGCGGCGATAGGGCCTAAGCCCATGCGGGTGGGGTCCACACCAGCAATACCCCAGCTGACCAGGCGGCCGAGGGGTTGTACATCATGCTTGGCGATGTCATCCTTGCCCGCCAGCACCACCGCCGCCGCACCGTCATTGATGCCGGAGGCGTTACCGGCGGTGACGGTGCCGTCCTTCGCGAAGGCCGGCTTGAGCTTAGCTAGCTTGTCGACGCTGGTATCGCGAACGTGCTCATCATGGCTGAAGGTGCCGCGCTTGGTCTCCACGGCAACGATTTCCTCATCGTGTACGCCTTCTTCCTGCGCCTTGGCTGCACGGCGCTGGGACTGTGCGGCAAAAGCGTCCTGACGCTGGCGGGAAATGTCGCGGTCCTGGGCAACATTTTCTGCCGTAACGCCCATATGTCCGGTACCGAAGGGACAGCTCAACGCGCCGGTCAGCCAGTCATAGAGCTTGCCTTCGCCCATGCGCTTGCCAAAGCGTGCACCTTCGACGGAGTAGGGCGCCTGGGACATGTTCTCCACACCAGCAGCGAGTGCGGCCGTGGCATCGCCGTCGCGAATCTGCTGCGCGGCGCTAATGATTGCCTGCACACCAGAACCGCACAGACGGTTGACGTTCATCGCGATGGAGGAGTCCTCCATGCCTACGCTCTTGGCAATCTTGCGGGAGATATAAAGGTCGCTCGGCACCACCGGCAGCACATTCGCCACCACTGCAGATTGCAGCTCATTCGGCTCAAAACCCGAACGCTCAATCGCCTCTTTTGCGGCAAAAGAACCTAATTCCTCCAAGCTAAACTTGGACAAAGAGCCACCAAACTTACCAATTGGCAACCTAGCAGCTCCCACAAAGTACACGTCAGTCATTCATAGTCTCCTTCACAATACGAATCACTATTCGTTTTGCGAAGTAGCCTACGTCACAATTGAGATCCGTGCAAGGGTTCCGCGCTCGCATGTTTCACGTGAAACCTCTCTACCCCCGCAATGGTGGCGGCGATCTCATTGGTGTCTGGAGGTGCTACAGTAAACGGCATGCTGAAGATCAACACTGCAAACTGGTGGTGGCACGCGTAGTACGCGGGCCGATTTTTCGCATGACATTTAGGGCTCGCATCTGCGGGCCTTTTGGCGTTTTCGACGCCCTACAGCTCGCGGACTGAGCAAACTTGAAATAATAGATTAAACGACAGAAATTAACTTTCCGCGAAAGGGCAGACATGCCATTTAGTACTGCGAAGCGCGCTATCACGTATAGCACTGACGCTTCCGCTATCTTCGATACGCTGGCCCAGCCGCAGGACACATTGTTGCTGGAAGCAGCTGATATTGAGTCCAAGAAGAATCTGCAATGCCTGGCTATCTTGCAAGGTGCACTGAAGGTCACGTGCCGGGGACAAGAAGTCACCGCGAAGGCCCTCACGCCGGCGGGCGATGCACTCTTAGAAGACCTCCGTTCGCAATTTGCTGAGCGCGAGATTGCTGCCGATGACCGCAGCGTCACCTTCGGCTTTGAATTCTCCACTGCAGTCGATGAGCGGGAGCGTCTGCGCGATCACTCGACGGCAGATATTTTGCGCGCACTGCAGAATACCGAGCTTTATGGCTCCGACTCTTTGCCCTTCTTAGGCGGTGGTTTCGCCTTTGATTACCTCGCCACCTTTGAGCATCTGCCGGAGGTAGAGGAGGGGATTAATGATTATCCCGATTACGAGTTCGTCGTTGCCGAGACACTGTTGCGCCTGGACCACCTGAATGAGACTGCAGAGTTGGAAGGGTGGGGCATCGATAAGCAACAGCTCGATGCAGAACTCGAGCGCCTGGCCGAACTGGCAGAGAACCCCCAAGCACCCAAGCCGGCACCGCAACTAGAGCACCTGCGCGCAACCGCCAGCATTGATGACGCGACTTTCCGCGGGCAGGTCACCGAACTGCAGAAAAACATTTACAACGGCGATATTTATCAGGTTGTCCCGGCGCGCGCGTTCACGATGGATTGCCCGAGTGCGTTTGCGGCTTATCGGCAGTTGCGCGAGACGAACCCGTCGCCGTATATGTTCTACGTGCGCGGTGCAGATTATGAGCTTTTCGGTGCTTCGCCGGAGTCGAATCTGAAGTTCAGCCCGGAGAGTAGGGAAGTGCAGCTGTATCCGATTGCGGGTACGCGTCCGCGCGGGCTGAATCCGGATGGCAGCATCAATCATGAACTGGATATTCGCAATGAGCTAGAGATGCGCACCGACACCAAAGAGGTCGCGGAGCACACCATGCTTGTGGATCTTGCCCGCAATGATTTAGCGCGCGTGGCCGTGCCGCAGACCCGCCGCGTAATGGACCTGTTGCAGGTGGACCGCTACTCCCGCGTGATGCACTTGGTTTCCCGTATTGCGGCGAAGCTGCACCCGGATTTTGATGCGCTCGATGCGTATCGCGCGTGCATGAACATGGGCACGCTGACTGGTGCGCCGAAGTTACGGGCGATGGAGTTGATTCGGGACGTCGAAAAGCAGCGGCGCGGTTCTTATGGTGGGGCCGTGGGCTACTTGCTTGGCGATGGCGCCATGGACAACTGCATCGTTATCCGCTCCGCTTTCGTGAAGGAGGGCCAAGCCATCGTCCAGGCTGGCGCCGGTGTGGTGCGGGATTCCGTGCCCCAGGCCGAGGCCGATGAGACCCTGCACAAGGCTTATGCCGTGCTGCACGCGATTGCCCAAGCCCATGGTTGCCAGCTGGAGGTGCAACGATGAACAACCCGCACGTGGTGCTGATCGATAACCACGATTCCTTTGTCTACAACCTAGTCGATGCGCTTGCTGGCTTTGAGACCACGGTCTTCCGCAACACCGTCAGCGTCGATGAGGTGCTCGCCGCCAAGCCGGACATCATTTGTTTCTCGCCTGGTCCTGGCTACCCCGCGGATGCCGGCAACATGATGGCCATCCTCGACCGCGTGCTCGGCGAGATCCCGGTCCTGGGCATCTGCCTGGGCTTTCAGGCCCTGCTGGAGCACTTCGGCGGCACCGTGGAGCCCTGCGGTCCGGTGCACGGTAAGTCCTTAGCAATGACGCTTTCCGATGCCGGCGCTCATCACCCTGTCTTCGACGGCCTCACCGTGGACAAGGAGCCGGACCATCCCGAATACGTCGGCACACAAGTTCCCGTGGCTCGCTATCACTCGCTCGGTTGCACGAACCCACCGGAAGAGCTACGCGTACTCGCCACGACGGAGACCGATATCGGCGATGTCGTCATGGCTGCCGAAACCCACGACGGAACGGCGTTTGGCATGCAGTACCACCCGGAGTCGGTGCTCTCACCAACCGGGCCCATCATGCTCGAGCGCTGCGTTACACAACTTGCGAAGAAACTTCAGTAGAGAGGAACCCTATGTCTAACCCGAACGCACTGGCCACGCTGCAGGCTTTCCTGGATAACCCGGAGCCCAGCATTGAAGAAGTTATTGAGGCATTTAGCCCGCTGACCGTCGGCGACTACGACGATATTGAAATCGCGGCGCTCTTGGTGCATATCCGCACCCGCGGTGAGACCTTCGCCGATATTGCGGGCGCTGCAAAGGCTTTCTTGAAGGTCGGTTACCCATTCCCGATTACGGGTGAGGGTCTCATGGACTCCGCCGGCACAGGTGGCGATGGCGCGAATACCATCAACATCTCTACTGCGGCTTCGCTTGTGGCCTCGGCTGGGGGAGTGAAGATGGTCAAGCACGGCAACCGCTCCGTGTCCTCGAAGTCTGGTTCCGCAGACGTGCTTGAGGCACTCAACATTCCACTGGACCTTGATTCCGAGCGTGCCGTTCGCCAGTTTGAGGCCTCCAACTTCACCTTCCTCTTCGCCCCGGCCTACAACCCAGCCGTCGCCCACGCGCAACCGGTGCGTAAGGCGTTGGGCATCTCCACTATCTTCAACACGCTCGGCCCGTTGCTCTCCCCGGCGCGCCCCAAGCTGCAGATCATGGGTATTGCCAATCCTGCGCAGGGCCAGCTGATTGCAGAGGTCTTCCGCGAGCTCGGCCGTGACCGCGCACTCGTCGTCCACGGTGCTGGCACCGATGAGATTGCCACCCACGGCACCACCCAGGTCTGGGAGCTTCGCGATGGCGAAATCACCAACTACACCATTGAGCCAGAAGACATCGGTATCGAGGGCCACGAGCTCTCCGACCTCGCCGGTGGCGACGGTGACGAGAACGCCCAACTCATCCGTGATGTCTTCGCCGGCAAGGGCAAGCCCGCGCATCGCGATGCCATCGTTGCCAGCGCCGGTGCGATGTTCTACTTGGCGGACAAGGCGGCATCGATAAGCGAAGGCGTCGACAAGGCCCGCTATCTCATCGAGAGCGGGGACGTGGACGCATGGTTGAACAAGCACGAGGAGGCCGACTATGGCGGATAAATTGCCTACTGTTCTCGAGGGCATCGTCGCGCAGCGCCGCACGCACCTACCTGCTATTCGTCAGCGCCTGGCCCACGTGGACTTAAGTTCGCTGCCACGTTCGGAGCGTTCACTTTACGATTCCCTGCGCGGGACCAACCGCTTCATCATGGAGTGCAAGTCCTCCTCGCCTTCGCTGGGTCTGATTCGCGAGCACTACGAACCCGGCGCGATTGCGCGCGTGTACTCCCAGTACGCCTCGGGCATTTCCGTGTTGTGCGAGCCGGAGCGTTTCGGCGGCGACTACGACCACCTGCAGACCGTCGCGATGTCCACGCATCTGCCGGTGCTGTGCAAAGACTTCATCATTGACCCCATCCAGGTCTACGCCGCGCGCTACTTTGGCGCGGATGCCATCCTGCTCATGATGTCCATCGTGG
Source organism: Corynebacterium camporealensis (assembly GCF_000980815.1). Lineage (NCBI taxonomy): Bacteria > Bacillati > Actinomycetota > Actinomycetes > Mycobacteriales > Corynebacteriaceae > Corynebacterium > Corynebacterium camporealensis. The sequence continues at coordinate 2,420,705 of NZ_CP011311.1, forward strand.
ATGATGAGACCTATGGGGAGCTGAAAGCGCTTGCCGATGACCTCGGCCTCGACGTGCTCACCGAAGCCATTACCCGGGAAGAAGTCCAGCGCGCCGTGAACTTCGGCGTGGATATCATCGGCATTAACAACCGCAATCTCCACGACTTGAGCATCGATCTCAACCGCACTGCGGAACTCTCCGAGTTCATTCCCGATGACAAGGTCGTCGTCTCCGAGTCCGGCATCCGCAACAACCAGACGGTCCGTCGCCTGGGCGCTTACTCGCACGCTTTCCTCGTCGGTTCGCAGCTGACCTCTCAGCCGTACATCGACCGCGCTGCCCGCGAACTGGTCTATGGCCACAACAAGGTCTGCGGCCTCACAACCCGTGGTGCCGCTCAGGCCGCACGCGCCGCCGGTGCCTTCTACGGCGGACTCATCTTCGCCGAGGGTTCCCCGCGCAATGTTTCACGTGAAACCGCTACGGACATCATCGCGCACGAGCCGGACTTGCAGTACGTCGCCGTCACCCGTTCCACCGATATCGCAGAGATCAAGGAGCTCGCCTCCATCGCCGGTATTGCTGCCATCCAGTTGCACGCGCCCTACCAAGGTAGTGCCGAGGCCGAGCAAGCATTGCTTGACGATGTCCGCCAGACCCTAGGGGAGAGCGACATCGAAGTCTGGCGCGCCATCGACATGAAGAATGCGGAAGGCCCGCAATGGGCGAGTGCTGTGGCACCGGGCGTCGACAAGCTTGTTCTCGACTCCGGCAGCGGCGGCACCGGCACCACTTTCGACTGGAACACTGTGCCTGAGGATGTGCTCGCCAAGTCGCTACTTGCCGGCGGTATTGAAGCAGAGAACCTCGACGAGGCGCTCGCCGTTGGTACCGCGGGTGTCGACCTTAACTCAGGACTTGAAAGCGCTCCTGGCACCAAGGACACTGGCCTTATTGCACGAGCTTTCAGCATCATTCGGACTTACCACGATTAACCACTTGGATTAACCACTCAGAAAGGAATGGCGATGGCTGTTTCACGTGAAACTAGGGAAACGTTGCTTCCCGCGTACTTCGGAGAATTCGGCGGGCAGTTCGTCCCTGAGTCTCTTATTCCGGCTCTCGATCAGTTGGAGAAAGCCTACGTCGACGCCATAGAAGACCCGGAGTTCCGCGAAGAACTCTCCCGTCTTCTTAAGGATTACCTCGGCCGCCCGACTCCACTGACTGAAGCCACGAAGCTCGGTGGCAAGGCCCGCATCTTCCTCAAGCGCGAGGATCTCGTCCACGGCGGTGCGCACAAGACCAACCAGGTCATTGGTCAGGCACTGCTGGCGAAGCGCATGGGCAAGACCCGCATTATCGCAGAGACCGGCGCCGGCCAGCACGGCACCGCTACCGCACTGGCGTGTGCGCTGCTGGACCTCGAGTGCGTGGTCTACATGGGCGCCAAGGACGTGGCCCGCCAGGCACCGAACGTCTTCCGCATGGAGCTCATGGGCGCCAAGGTCGTTCCAGTCGATACTGGTTCCGGCACCCTGAAGGACGCCGTGAACGAAGCACTGCGCGACTGGACCGCTACCTTCCACGAGTCCCATTACCTGCTCGGCACTGCGGCCGGCCCGCACCCATTCCCAACCATCGTGCGCGAGTTCCACCGCGTGATTTCCGAGGAGGCCAAGCTTCAGATGCAAGAACGCATCGGCGGTCTTCCGGACCTCGTCGTCGCGTGTGTCGGTGGTGGTTCGAATGCCATCGGCATGTTCGCGGACTTCATTGACGAAGAGTCCGTCGAACTCGTCGGTGCCGAGCCCGGCGGCGAAGGTCTCGACTCCGGCAAGCACGGCGCCACGATCAACAACGGCACCATCGGCATCCTGCACGGCGCGCGCTCCTACCTGATGCGCAATGCCGACGGACAGGTCGAGGAATCCTACTCGATCTCCGCCGGCCTGGACTACCCAGGCGTGGGCCCACAGCACGCGTACCTTTCCCAGTCCGGTCGCGCGAAGTACCTCGGTATCACAGACGCCGAAGCACTCGAAGCCTTCCAGTTGCTCTCCAAGCGCGAGGGCATCATTCCGGCTCTCGAGTCTGCCCACGCTCTGGCATACGCGCTCAAGCGCAAGGACGAAGACATCAACATCCTCGTCTCGCTTTCCGGCCGCGGCGATAAGGACATCGCACACGTGCGTCAGACCCTCGAAGACAATCCCGAACTGGTTCTCAAGGAGGACAAGTAATGAGTAACCGTTACGAAAAGCTGTTTAGTGAGTTGTCCTCCAAGGGGGAGGGCGCATTCGTCCCCTTCATCATGTTGGGCGACCCAACTCCGGAGGCAACCCTCGATATCGTGCGTGCTGCCGTCGCCGGCGGTGCCGACGCACTGGAACTCGGCGTGCCTTTCTCCGACCCAGTTGCCGATGGCCCGACCATCCAGGCTTCGCATATCCGCGCACTCGATGGGGGAGCAACCGTCGATCAGGCACTCGATCTGGTGGGCAAGATTCGCGAAGAGTTCCCGGACCTCCCACTGGGCATGCTGATCTACGGCAATGTTCCTTTCACCCGCGGACTCGAGAAGTTCTACTCCGAGTTCGGTGAGGCTGGCGCCGACAGCATTCTGCTTCCCGATGTCCCCGTCCGCGAGGGCAAGCCCTTCATCGAAGCCGCCGACAAGGCTGGTGTCGATCCCATCTTCATCGCCCCGGCACGTGCGAGCGAGCGCACCCTCGAAGGTGTTGCTGCCATGTCCAAGGGCTACATCTACGCCATCTCCCGAGACGGTGTCACCGGCACCGAGAAACAATCCGAAACTCTTGGCCTCGACGAGGTGGTCGCCAACGTCAAGAAGTTCGAAGGTGCTCCGGTACTCCTGGGCTTCGGTATCTCCGAGCCACACCACGTCGCAGAAGCTATTGCAGCGGGCGCGGCTGGTGCCATCACCGGTTCTGCTATCACCAAGGTGATTAACGAGCACGTGGACTACACTCCAGGCTCCGCTGGCAGCATCAAGGACCCAGAAGCCCTTGCTTCCGATATTGAGAACTACGTGCGTTCCATGAAGGAAGCAACCCGTAAGTAGCGTTCAGGTTTCACGTGAAACCACAAAAAGTCCGGCTCTCCAAGAAGGAGGCCGGACTTTTCCGTTAGGGAAGGGGCGAGAATTTAAGACTCTGCGGAAGCCTTAGCGTTAGCGTCCTCTTCCTCGAGATCGTCAATCTTGTCGCGTGCGAAGCGGTCGACAATCATGGCGATAGCGCCGTCGCCGGTGACGTTGGCTGCGGTACCCACGGAGTCGATAGCGATGTAAGCGGCAATCATCAAAGCCACCATGCCGTCGTCGAAGCCCATCATGTCGGAGAGCAGACCAACGGCAACCATCACGGCGCCACCCGGAACGCCCGGGGCAGCAATCATCATGATGGACAGCAGGAAGACAAAACCGATGAGAGTACCGGTGCTGATGTCCATGCTCGTCAGGTAGATGACAGCCATCGCGTAAAGGGTCAGCTTGATCATCGAACCAGACAGGTGGATGGTAGCACACAGCGGAATCACGAAGCCGGCGACCGGACGCGTGATGCCGTTCTTCAGTGCGGCTTCGTGAGTAACCGGAATGGTCGCTGCCGAGGAGGAAGTACCCAGCGCGGTGAAGTACGCCGGAGCCATGGTCTTCAGTGCGGAGAACGGATTACGGCCTGCAATGGCACCAGCAATCAGGTACTGCAGGAACAGGTACACCAGGGTCATAACAACCGAGAGGATGAGCACCTTCGCGAACGCGGAGAGCACCGAAGTCAGGTTGCCGTTCATACCCAGAGACAGGAACATGCCGAAGATGTAGATCGGCAGCAGCGGGATAACGAAGCCCCAGATCACCTTGACGACAACGTTCTCGAGTTCCTTGGTGACGGTGTAGAGGGTGTCAGACTTGACTGCCGTCATGGCAACACCAATACAGAAGGAGAGCAGCAGTGCCGTCATCACAGCGAATGGCGGGTCCATCTCCACTTCGAAGTAAGGTGCAAGCGCGCCTTCATCGATGTCCGCGACGTTGGTGTCCAGAGTGTTATTGCCCAACAAAGTCGGGTAGAGAACCCATGCCAGAGCCAGGGAGATCATGCCGGCGATGACAGTAGAGCCGTACGCAATACCCGCGGTGAAGCCGAGCCACTTACCGGCACCGCGACCCAGGCCGGCAATCGCCGGGGCGATGAGTGCGAACACCAGAACCGGGATGAAGAAGTTCAGGAAGTTACCGAACAGGCCGTTGAAGGTGGCAAAGAGTCGGCCGAACCATTCCGGAGCAAACAAGCTCACGATGATGCCGAGGATGATCGCTACGATGATGCGGAACAGTAGCGACCCCGTGAATTTTTTCATTACTATCACTAGTCATTTCTTGTGGTTTGCCCCATCCACACGAGAGAGATTAGGGCGGTTCCAGAACGTGTTACCCAGCAATATTATCTATCGCTCGATATGTATGGCATATTACCGCACATGCACATAAATCCCATGTTCAGGCCACCCCTAGTAAGTGCCCCTATAACAGCCCCTAGTGCCTAATTTCTTTCAACGGCCGAGGGGATTAAGATGATGTCCATGCTTGCTGTTGGAATCGTCTTCTTCGTCCTCGCCGCCATCCTGCTTATCGTTGGTGGACTCGCCGCAACCCGGAAACTTCCGGGCAACAGTGTCGTCGGGCTTCGGTTGGCGGAGATCCGTAAGTCGCGCGAGGCGTGGGACAACGCGCATGCAGTCGCCGGCCCGTTCTGGATGCTCGGTGGCGTGGCGCTGATCTTTGGCGGCATCGTTGCTCTCAACGCCATGGGGTGGATGTGGCTGATTCCGGCAGTGACGTTCATCGTCGCCATCCTCGCGCTGTCGATTGGTTCCAACCTTGGCTCCCGCGCGGCATACCTTTACGATCAGGCACACAAGGCTGAAGAAGGTTGCGGCGACTCCTGCAACTGTGGCTCTGGCGGCTGCGGCGGTGGCGAGGCCGAAGCACAGCAACCGGCAGTTGATATTGACGCTCTGCGCAAAGCAGCCAAGAACGCCGATCAGTAGTAGCGCTAGGGAAGTGGCGATGACCCACTAACCCTCGCCAATTAAGACACAGTGACTTTAATGAACAAGCTAGTTTTATAGCTACGAATAAAGTCACTGTCTTTTTTATCCCATAACAGGGTTTACTAAGCATTGCCTAGCCAATCATTGTTGAGGCCGTGCTTTATGTTTTAACGAAACAGTAACAGTCAACGTCTTAGACATAATGTGCGTGACAAGCAAGGGGCCTGTCGGGAATAATAGTTCCTATGAAGAAAATGTCTACCATTGCCGCACTGTCCGCCACCGCACTCGTACTGACCGCGTGTGCGAACGATGAGGCTGCCGAAGAAGTCACCACCGACGAGAACACGGTAACCGTTACCGAAGACGCCGACAACACCGAGGCTAACGACGAGACCGGTGCAGCCGCAGCATCCGATGATGCCAACACTAACGATGGCAACCAGAACCCACTGGACGAACAGGCCATCGAGTCCGCGCTGGAGGAGGCTGGTTACCAGCGCGCCGGTGACGACATGGAGAAGATGGACGGCAACATCAAGTTCTCCGTGGACGTTGACCACGACTCCATTGAAGGTGAAGTCGATGAAGACAACGGCAACACCGAGCTTCAGCCGCACTACGACACCCTTCTGAATGATGTTGCAGAAGCGGTTGCCGATCAGGAGTTCGAGGGCACCGACTGGGACGAGATCGAGACCTGGCTGCGAGACAACTCCAACTCGCAAGATGCCAAGAACACCATTGGCTCTTGGGAGCTCGAGGCTGACGCCGACCAGGATGGCGACGACAACCAGATTCAGTTCGAGATCGAGCACATCCGCTAAGACTCCTCCTTCACGGATGAACTGCGGTTCAGTTGGGCAGGGATCTTCCCCACACTCAACTGGACCGCATTTTTTAATTCAGAATCTCACCGGAAAAGTTACTAGGGTAGTAGTCATGGCTAAATGTTCCCGTCGTATGTTCCTCCTCGGCACCGCAACCACCTTTGCCGGTGCGTACCTTGCCGCTTGCGGCTCCCAGCCTTCTGCTGAAATCGCTGCAACTGAAATTCCAGTTGGCTCCGCTAAGATCATTGACAACGTCATCTTCGCTCAGCCGGAGGAAGGCGTGTTCAAGGCGTACTCGCAGACCTGCCCGCACCAGAACAACCTCATCACGGAGATTGATGGTGACGTCGCAACCTGCACCGCGCACTTCACCTCCTACAACCTCTCTGACGGCAGCGTCATCGAAGGCCCAGGCCGCGATCCGCTGACCGAGTATGAAGTCACCGAAGAAGGTGGAACCGTCAAGACGGTTTAAGCAAGGTTTCACGTGAAACATTGCTGGGGGAGCGGCGCTAGAATGCAAGCATGTTCCAGCGCCTCAGAAATGTTGACCCCCTCATAGTCCTCATCATCGCCGCCGTCCTCGTCGCCATCGTTGCGCCGGCGAGGGGCGGCTTTGCTGATCTCTTTGACACTCTTACCAACATCGCGATTGCGTTGTTGTTCTTCCTCTACGGTGCGCGCCTCTCACCGCAGGAGGCATTGAGTGGTCTGAAGAACTGGAAGCTACACCTGACGATTCTGGTGTTCACGTTCGTGCTGTACCCGATAGTCGGTGTGGCGTTAAAGCCGTTGGAGTCGCTGACTGGCACGTCGCTCTACTTAGGTATTTTGTATCTGACACTCGTGCCGTCGACGGTGCAGTCCTCCGTGGCGTTTACCTCGATTGCGAAGGGCAATATCGCGGGAGCGATTGTCTCAGCATCGGCATCCAACTTGTTGGGCGTGCTCTTTACGCCTTTGTTGGCGATGCTGCTCATGGGCGCCAGCGGTGGAATCCACGTGGACTCGTCGGTCTTCATTGAGATTGCCATCCTGTTGCTTCTGCCTTTCGCGGTTGGTCAGCTCACCCGACGCTGGGTGAAAGACTTCGCGAAGAATAAAGGCACCAAGGTCGTGGACCGAGGTTCGATCGCGATGGTTGTGTATGCGGCTTTCTCCAAGGGCATGGTTGATGGCATCTGGAGTGAGATTTCCTGGCTCCAGTTGCTCTTCCTGGTGGTCTTCTCCGCAGTGCTGGTTGCGTTCATGCTGTGGATTACGCGCAAGCTCAGTAGCTGGCTGGGCTTTAGTCGTGCTGACACCATTGCGATTGAGTTCTGTGGTTCGAAGAAGTCCTTGGCTACTGGCTTGCCGATGGCCTCGGTCATCTTCGCCAGTGGTGAGGTCTCGTTGGGTCTGTTGATTCTGCCGCTGATGATTTACCACCAGGTGCAGTTGATGATCTGTTCGGCACTGGCAGCCCGCTACGCCCGTGCGGGAGCAGGTGACTAGACTCGGTGGGCATGAGTCAGTACCTGTATATGAAGACCACGCTGAGTGTTCCCGGTGTGGGCAGTGCCGTCCACGTCGCCGAGATGCGCGAGCAGGACGCGACTAGCTGCACGATGCTGCGCATGGTGGCACTCGACCCGAATGAGGCGGTGGCAGGCATCGCGACACCGGCGGCATCGAAAGGCAATGCGGATACCCCGCAAGAGGTCGTGCCGCATCCGAATACCTACGACAACTTCCCGGATATCAGCGCAGAGCAGGTCGCGCAGGAAGAGTTCGAGACGCTGTGGTCGGAAGCCGTCGCTAAGTTTGGCGAGCTGTCTTAGAAGACCAGATTAACCAGCACCATGTAGAACCCTGTTCCGACGAAGATGGACAGGGCAACGCTGTTGCGCCACTTGTGAATGGCGAAGGTGACGACGGCAGCCAGAAGGGCGGCGAACAGGCCGCCGGGGGCGCTGGCTTGGCCGTAGAGGGTGTAGACCACGAGTACGACCATGACGCCGACGGGCATCATCATGCCGAGTAGGCCGAAGAATTGGCTGTTCTTCATCACGCGCACGAAGCTGAAGGGCAGCTGCCGCAACAGGACGGTGACAATGGCGACGGGGATGAGGACGCTCCAGACCATTGCCGGGGTGACATCGACAGGCACTAGCGTTCTCCTTCCACGTTCTGCAGGTTTACGCGTCGCCAGGTGAGTGCTTCGTCCAGGCGCGGGGAGAAGTAGCGTGCGACGAGCAGCAGGAAGAATGCTGTGAGTCCGACGGTGAGCAGTTGCTGCGGGACAATCAGTGCTGCGAGGATGCCGAGGGCTGCGGCACTCAGTGGGAGTGAGTAGTCGGGGTTGTTTTTGAACGCGTCCATCGCCAGGACGATGAAGAGAGCGACGAGCGCGAATTCGAGGCCCTTAAGGCCTTCGGGGATGACTTGGCCGCCGAGTGCGCCGATGATGCCGCCGCCGACCCACATGCACTGCAAGAGCACCTGGATGGTGAGGAGCCTTGTGCCCGACGGGTTGGTGCCGCGGGGGAGTGCGGAGACGATGGCGTAGGTTTCATCCGTTATTGCGTAAGTGGAATAGGCCTTGCCCGCGGTGGACTGGATGTTCTCCCGCGGGAAACTGAGTCCATAGAAGATGTGACGGAAATTCACCATGAAACCGGTGACCAGGGAGGTCAGCACGCCGGTGCCGCCGGTAACCATGGTGATGGCCAGAAATTCCATGGAGCCGGCGTAAATGACGAAGGAAAAAATCGGTGCCCACCACCAATCAAAGCCGGTTTGCACCATGAGCACACCGAAGGCGATGCCCAACGGGACCATCCCTAAGCCGACGGCCCAGGAATCCCGGATTCCCTTCTTTACTTCCGCATTCATGCAACGCATAGTAACGGAAGTCACCGTAGCCCTGTCAGGGCGGGGCACATTATTATTCCGCTAGTTGTCGCGGATGTCGGCCGGGAAGGTCGAATACAGCGGCAGTGGCATTTGCTGGCGCTTCATCACATCGGACCACAGGTCGGCAGCGCCTGGGGTGATGACGTCTTGGGCGAGAGCCGGAGCGACGAACCAGTCGCCGCGCTGGATTTCTTCGTTGAGTTGGCCCGGGGCCCATTCGGCATAGCCGGCGAAGAAACGCATGCCATCGACAAGCGCTGCAATTTCTTCCGGTTCAGAGCGCAGGTCGACGTGTGCCAGGCGCGGGGCCAGCTTGTTGAGCTGGGGTTCTTTGTCGATGTCGACGCCCTGCTGGGTCATCGCGAGGCCCACGACGGACTGCTGGTTCAGCGGACCGCCGATGTAGAGGGCCTGCGGCTTTGCGACGGCATTGAGCCACTCCGGCAGAACATTGATGACGGCGAGCTCAGAGCGCTTGCACAGGTTCACGCCGAAGGTCATCAGCTCATTGTGTTCCACGACGAGGATGACAGAGCGGGCGAACTCTGGGCTGTTCATGCCAGGGGCAGCAACCAGGAGCTGACCGGGCGCAGGCTCGTTGCGTTCGAGGGCGTTGAATAATCTATCGGCGTACATTGCTATTTAGAATCCCACCACTCGCGCAACTTCGCAATTGCTTCCTCGCGTTCCAGCGGACCATTTTCCAGACGCAGCTCTTTGAGGTAGGCCCAGGCTTGGCCGACTTCCGGTCCCGGCTTGAGATCGAGGATCTCCATGATCTCGTTGCCATCGAGGTCTGGACGCACGCGTGCGAGGTCTTCCTTGGCGGCGATATCGGCGATGCGCTCTTCCAGGTGGTCGTATGTGCGCTGCAGGCGACGGGCCTTCTTGGCATTGCGGGTGGTGCAATCGGCACGCACCAGTTTGTGCAGGCGCGGCAGCAAGTCGCCGGCGTCGGTGACATAGCGGCGCACGGCAGAATCGGTCCACTTGTTCTCACCAAAGCCGTGGAAGCGCATGTGCAAAAAGACCAGGTCACCGATGTCTTGGGTAGTGGACTTCGGGTACTTCAGCTTGCGCAAACGCTTGCGCGCCATTTTCGCGCCGACGACCTCATGGTGATGGAAGGTCACCTTGCCATCGGAGGTATCGCGGGTGGCAGGCTTGCCGATGTCATGCAGCAACGCCGCCCAGCGCAGCACCAGGTCGGGGCCGTCTTCTTCCTGGTCAATGGCCTGACGCAGCACGGTCAGCGAGTGGGCGTAGACGTCCTTGTGCTGAGCGTGCTCATCGGGAGCCATGCGCAGGCCGGGGATCTCCGGGAAGATGTAATCCGCGATGCCGGTATCGCAGAGCAGGTTAATGCCCACCTCCGGGGCCTTACCCAGGATGAGCTTGTCTAGTTCGACCTGGACGCGCTCGACGGTGATGCGCTCAATCTCGGCGGCCATATCGGTCATGGCTTCCTTCACCCGCGGTGCGACGTCGAATTCCAGCTGGGAGGCAAAGCGCGCGGCGCGCAGCATGCGCAGCGGATCGTCGTGGAAAGAGATCTCCGGAGCGTCCGGGGTGTCGAGTACCCCGGCGCGCAGGTCATCCAGCCCGCCCATGGGATCGTGGAAGGTCGAAGTGCCATCGTTAAGCAGCTCAATAGCCATGGCATTGACCTTGAAGTCACGGCGCACCAGGTCGCCTTCCAAGGTATCGCCGTAGACGACCTCCGGGTTACGGGAGTTGCCGTCGTAGGAATCGGCGCGGAAGGTGGTGATTTCGATCTGCTGGCCCTTGTACAGCGCAGACACGGTGCCGAAGTCGATGCCGGTATCCCAGACCTTCTCCGCCCAGTCCTCCAGGATCTCTTGGACTTCCTCCGGGCGCGCAGGCGTGGTGAAGTCGAGGTCGTGGCCCAAACGGTCCAACAGGGCATCACGCACGGAGCCGCCGACCAGGTACAGGGCGTGACCGCGCTCGGCAAAGCGGGAGATCAGCCCGCTTAACAGACCGCTTAATTCTTCAGCGGTTGACTCCGCGCGGGCGAGAACTCCGATTAGCTGAGTGTCCTGAAAATTCACGTCGGCAAGTCTACTACGATTGACCAGGATGACTAACCAAGATCAAGGCGGCAAGAAGGGCTCTTCGCGCAAGGGCCGCAACCGTAACCGCCGCCGACGCCGCCCGGATAACCGGAATCGGGGTCATAAGCGCTACCAGCGCAACACCACGCACATGGAAGTGCGGGATGAGACCTCAGCCGGTGGTCTTGTGGTGTCCGGACTCGCTGAAGCAGTAGGCGAGGATGGACAGGTAGATCTCTCCCAGATCTATGTGGCACTCATTGGTCGTCTCGACCGCCGGGGTCGGCTGTTGTGGTCCATGCCGAAGGGGCATGTCGAAAACAATGAGCCGAAGAATCTGACTGCCCAGCGTGAGGTGTGGGAGGAAACCGGTATTCACGGTGAGGTCTTCGCGGATCTCGGCGTGATTGATTACTGGTTTGTCTCCGATGGGGTGCGCATCCACAAGACGGTGCACCATCATCTGCTGCGCTTTGTCGATGGCATCTTGAACGACGAAGACCCCGAGGTCACCGAGGTCTCGTGGATTCCGGTCTCGGAGCTTATTGAGCACCTGGCTTATGCCGATGAGCGCAAGCTGGCGCGTATTGCCCATGATCTGCTTCCCGATCTCGCGCGAAAGGAAGCGGCCGCAGGAAAGGCGACTCCCCGGTGATCCGGCGCCAGAAAAGCCGCACCGCGCCCATTCTTACAGCTAGCGCGGCGGCCCTGTTGCTCGCGACCCCACTGCCGGTGGCACCGTCGGCGTCGGCAGCCATCGATTCCGAGGCCAACGACACCCCCAACCCGGCCTGGGGCACTGCCCGTATGTCCAGTGAGTTGGACTTAGAGCTTATCGATGCCGTCCCCATCCACACCGGCGATACCTTTAACGCCCGCATTCGGGTCCATAATCCAACCGGTCAGGCCATTGAGGATCTGCACGTCAATCCCCGGCGCGGTGGGGCAGCAGAGTCCACCGAGCAAGCGCGTTCCGAGCTGACCTTTGGTGCTTTTCCTTTCTATGGCCGCAGCGTCGAGGTCGGCACGTTGGAGCCGGGGGAGACCCGCGAAATCGACGTCGAGGTTCCCACGAACATCAGCGAGGAATTCACTCTCGGCATCGAGGACCCGGGCGTGTACCCGATGATGTTTACGCTGACTGGCAGCCGCGATGGCGAGAGCAACAGCTTTGCCGACGAGCGTTTCCTGCTGGAGGTCCTCGGCAACAACGCCACGCCTGACGATGCAGAAAACCTCACCCTGATCTATCCCATCACCGCGGACCTGGACATCGTGCCCGGTGAAACAGGGGATGAGGAACTCATTTTGTCCTCCGATAACTTAGCCGCCGAGCTTTCCCCGGGCGGGCGCCTGGATATCTTGCTCCACGAGTACCTTGACCACGACCTCAAAGGTGCTGGTTGCGTGGCACTCGACCCCGGCCTCGTCGATACCGTGCATCGCATGGCCGACGGCTACACCGTCCACGACACCCGCCCGCCGATTGGTCGTCCGCCGCAGCGTCTGCGCGATTCCTGGACCAACAGCGAGGAAGACTACCGCGGTGAGCCCGGCACCGGCAGTGCCGCAGCCGCGGAGTGGATTGCTAACCTCAAGCAGCTCGACTGTGTCATGACCATGCCCTGGGCAAACACGGATGCCTCTGCAATTGCGAAGACACGTAACGAGTGGATGCGCCACGAGGCTGTTAGCCGCGGTGCAGAAACCATCGAGCGCATCACCGGCAATCCGGTCACCACGAACCTGGTGGCCGTGGGTTCCGGCTACGTCAGCGAGGATCTCCAGGAACCTGCCTTGGTGGCGGATAACTCTATCTGGGCGGGCCAAGCAACGACCTTTGATGCCTCCTTGGGAACCCTGCTGGCCCAGTCCGGGCCGAAGCCGCAAACCACCGGTTATTCGGATCCCTCCTTGCGCTATGACTACCGCATGGATTCCCGACGCGCCCGTGCGCTCACTGCTGCCGCAGCAATCAATGTGGCGGTGGGGGAGCAGGAATCCGTCGCAAAGCTGCCCAATTACCTGGGCCCACTGACCGCGGCGAGCGTACTGGATACCGCACAGCGCCTGCTGGATGAGAACCAGGCTCGTGCCCGCAGCGTAACCGACCTACCGCTGGAACCGGCCCCGGAGGGCACCCCGGGCAGCCCCTATGAGGACCCCGCGGAGCTTAACCCACCAGATGTCGTGCAGGTCCAGCAGCTGGCGGCGTACACCGATGAGCTGACCGGCATGATGGTCAACGACCCAGCGATTTCGCTGACGCGCTATGGCTTCACGTTGCCGCTGCGGCGGAATCTGCTCACTGCAGTCAGCCTCAACGATCGTGGCACCCGAGGCGGCTACGATGTCGCGGTGCGCGAGCAGCATGAGCGCCTCGATGAGCACGGCACGACCCTGCGCGAGTTGCGTGATTCAGTCTCGCTCATCCCGCCGGGCAATGTGTACACGCGCGTGTCGGATTCTTCGCCGCTGCTCATCGTGGCCAAAAATGGTCTACCTCTGCCGGTGGAAGCAACCATGCTTTACGATGCCCCCGACGACACCCGCCTGAACACCCCGTCGACGGTCCGCATTCCAGCCAAGGGGTCGATTACGGTATCCATGACCGCTGATATCCCCAGCGGCGCCCGACGCAGCGATATCGGACTGTGGTTGGCAACACCCGAGCGGCAGGCTATTTCCGAGCCGATCACTATTGGTGTGCAGACCCGCGCCGGTATCGTAAGTACGTATGGAATCGGCATCCTGGCCGGTCTCGCGCTCATCCTTGCCCTATTGTTCAGGCTAGGAAAGCAGAAAAAGAATAGGCGACAAAGATAGTTCTCTATGACTAATAACTCTGGCCGCGCGGCCGAATCAGCAGCGGAAGCACACACCGCGGATACCCCTGCACCAGCGGGTGTCCGCGGCCGTATTGTGACTGCGTCTCCGCCGGCTCCGGTTCCGGAAAAGCGCACGCCTCCGCCGAATGCGCAGCCTCCGGTGCCTCCGGAGGAGGATAAGTCTGCGCTGACCGGTGATAATGCCGGCAACGATGACGCTAGTTCGGATGGCAACGTCATTCGCGCTACCGGCACGATGGCGATTGCCACTCTGCTCTCGCGCATCACGGGCTTTTTGCGCCAGATGCTCATTGGCGCCACGCTTGGCGCAGTTGTCGGTACGGCCTTTTCCAGTGCGAACCAGATCCCGAACCTGGTTACTGAGATCGTTTTGGGCGCGGTGCTGACCTCCCTGGTCGTGCCGGTACTGGTCCGTGCGGAAAAAGAGGACGCCGACCGCGGACGGGACTTCGTCCGAAGACTCTTTACGCTGGCCTTTAGCCTGCTTGCGGTAGTCACGGTGCTGTCGGTGATATTCGCACCATTCCTCACCAGAATGATGCTGCCCGAAGACAGTAAGGCCAACGCGGTTCAGGCAACATCCTTGGCATTCTTGCTGTTGCCGCAGATTATGTTCTACGGGCTTTTCGCCCTCTTCCAGGCAGTCCTCAACACTAAGAACATCTTCGGCCCCGGTGCTTGGGCGCCGGTGGTCAACAACATCATTTCCATTTCGGTGTTGTTGGCTTATCGCTTAGTCCCTGGCGCACTCGATCCTTATGGCGATACACCAGTTAGTGACCCGCACGTGCTCTTGCTGGGCTTAGGTACGACCGCCGGCGTCGTGGTGCAGTGCCTCATCCTGGTGCCGTATCTGAAGAAGGCAGGCATCGACCTGCGCCCGCTGTGGGGCATTGATGACCGCATCAAGCAGTTCGGCGGCATGGCCGTAGCAATTATCGCCTACGTTGCCATCTCCCAGCTGGGCTACGTGGTCACCTCCCGTGTGGGTGCATACGCCGATGAGGGCGCCCCGCTGGTCTACCAGAACGCCTGGCTGATGCTGCAGGTCCCATACGGAGTCATTGGTGTCACCCTGCTGACGGCAATTATGCCGCGCCTGTCGCGCAATGCTGCCGATGGCGACGTCAAGGCCGTGGTCCGCGACCTCACCTTGGGCTCCAAGCTGACCTTTATCGCGCTGATTCCGATCGTCATTTTCATGACCGGTTTCGGTATCCCGATCGCCCGTGCGCTCTTCCAATACGGTGCCTACGGCGCTGATAGTGCTGAGCAGCTCGGCCTGACGATTAGCTTCTCCGCCTTCACCCTGATCCCTTACGCCCTGGTGCTGTTGCACCTGCGTGTCTTCTACGCCCGTGAGGAAGCCTGGACGCCGACGTTCATCATCGCCGGCATTACGCTGACCAAGATTGTGCTGACCCTCCTGGCACCTGCTGTGGCAGACTCCCCGGAGCGCGTCGTCATCCTCCTGGGTACCGCAAACGGCTTCGGTTTCGTCTCCGGTGCGGTTATCGGTGGCTTCTTGCTTAAGCGCAAACTCGGCAGTCTCGGCGGCAAGGAACTCTCGCAGACCATCCTCTGGTCGGTCGGTTCCGGTGTCGTCGGCCTGGCAGTCTCCGGTGCCCTCTACTGGGGTCTCAACCTGCTGTTGCCGGATCAGCTGCCCTCTTTGGTCTACCTGCTCAAGGTCGTTGTCTTTGGCCTGATCTTCATCGTGATCACCGGCCTGGTCCTGGCCAAGTCCGGCCTTCCGGAGGTCCAGAACCTGGGCCGCGCACTGCAGCGCATCCCGGGTGCCTCCCGCTTCATCAAGGTCGATACCAGCAAGGCCATCGAGGTCGAAGAACCCGGCCTGCAGGAAATCCAGCCGATGTTCAGCGCGGATGCCTTCAACTCCTCACCGGTCCCACCACCGATGTCCGCCGGTATCGTCCGCGGCCCACGCCTGGTGCCGGGTGCCCCGGTTTCCGATGGCCGTTTCCGCCTGCTGCAGGACCAGGGTGCCGTCCCCGGCGCGCGTTTCTGGCAGGCCCGCGAGCAGGCCACCGGCCGCCTGGTCTCCCTGACTTTCGTCGACACCACCGGCGAGGCACCTATGGCTCCGGTTGCTCCGGCCGTTGCGGCGCGCCGTTCCGCGGAGATTTCCCGCAACACCCGCAAGCTGGCTGAGATGAACCTCGACACTGTCGCCGACAACATCGAGATTCTGTCCTACCGCTCCGGCTGCCTCGTCGTCGCCGATTGGGTGGAGGGCACCTCCCTTAAACAGGTCGCCCAGGCCGATAACCTCGACCCGAAGTCCGTGGCCCAGGCAACCGCGCCATTGCTTTCCGATGCCGCCACCGCCCACGAAGCCGGCCACAGCCTCGGCGTGGATCACCGCGACCGCTTCCGCATCTCCACCTCCGGTGTGGCCATGGTGGCCTTCCCCGCAGTGCTTGACGATGCCACCCCGGCCAGCGACCGCGAAGCCTTGTCCAGCGCCCTGGAGCTGCTCGTTGGTTCCACCACCCCGACCCCGCAGGTGCTCGAGAACATCTCTGACGATGCCCAGCTCAGCTCCGATGAGGTAGCCGCCCGCTTGGAAGAGGCCTACGGAGAACTCGATGCCGCCGATGAGGATTCCCGCGACGACGCCGAAGAAACTGTCGCTACCGCCAAGGGCCTGACCCTGGAAGGCATCGCTCAGCGCCTGCGTGAGTTCGCACCAGCTGACGATGCCCCGGAAGAAGCCCTCCCGGTCGAAAGCGTGGCCACCCCAGTCGACGAGGACCCCGAGGCCGAAGCCGGCTTTGGCGGCCGCAGCTACTCCAGCTCCGGTGTGGTCATGATTGGTGTCTTTGCCACCATCTTCGTCGTCGCCATGGCAGCGCTAACCACCTGGGTCATGTCGCTGCTGAGCACCGAAGACAGCCTCTCGCCGGTCGACCCACAAGCCATCCAGGCACCAGTGACCGTCCCGGATACACCGCCGGTCCTGCTGGAAGAGACCTCTGCAGTCTCCATCCCAGATGGCGAGGATGCCGAGAACGTCATCGACGGCGATCGCAGCACCATGTGGACTGCCGAGAAAGAAGGCGAAGGCGTACTCATCAGCGTTGCCGACCCGACCTTCCTGCAGATCCTGCAGGTCCAACAGGCCCGTTCCACCGGCGCGACCTACGAGGTATACGGCGTCGATGCCGACGACTTCGATGTGGAAAACCCCAACTTCAACGACCTGACCAAGCTGGCCGAAGGCGAATTCGAAGTCAGCTCCGGCCACGAGGACATCGAATTAGAAGAAGTGGCCAAGAAGTTCGACTCGATCGTGTTCATCTTCGACAGCTTCGACGAGGATGACGAAGACGCACACCTCCTCGAAGTCGGCCTCGTTGGCCAGGCTTAAGCGCCACTACCAACTCCACTTAAATCCCAGCACCGCTTTCACCAGCGGCGTTGGGATTTATCTTTAACCTTTTAGTTAAAGCTTGAAGTTTTACAACAGCAGGACTAGCATCATAGTTGACACATCAATAACATTTCTTGAAGGAGAAATCATGAGCAACCTGACCGGTACCTACGTCCTGGATTCCGCCCACACCACCATCGGCTTCGTCGCCCGCCACGCCATGGTCACCAAGGTCCGCGGCCACTTCGACAACTTCGACGCTTCCTTTACCATCGCCGAGAACATCAGCGACTCCACCGCTGAAGCCACCATCAAGGCAGCCTCGATTAACACCAACAACGACGACCGCGACGCCCACGTTCGCGGCGAAGACTTCTTCGACGTAGAAAGGTTCCCCGAGCTGACCTTTAAGGCCACCGCATTCAACGTTGACAACAATGGCAACGGCACCGTCACCGGTGACCTGACCATCAAGGGCACCACCCAGTCCGTCACCCTGGACGTCGATTCCGAAGGCATCGCCGAAGACCCCTTCGGCAACACCCGCTTCGGCTTCGAAGGCTCCACCAAGATCAACCGCAAGGACTTCGGCATCAACTTCAACGCTCCACTCAACACCGGCGGCGTCTTAGTCTCCGAAGAAATCAAGATCGAAATCGAAGGCTCCGCCATCAAGCAGTAGCCCTCGCAAACACACAGTCCCCGACCGGCAGCGAATTCGCTGCCGGTCGGGGACTCTGTCATCTCTATCTCTCAATCAACCTTCTCGTACACCGTCCGGCGGTCGCCTTGGGTACCGCGCATGCGTACATGCCCATGATCGATCAACCACGACAAAGCGAATCGAGCCTGGCCCTGCGAAAGACCTGTTGCCTCAACGAGTTCATTGAACGTAGCAGGGGAGTCCAGTGCACCCAACAGCGCTGGACCGTTCTTTGTCATCTTGTCGCTCTTCTTCGGGCTGACCTTAAAGTCAAGCTGAGGAGCAGTTACCTTTCCAGGAAGTGCATAGGTCTTCCTGCGGCCGCGTTTAGTTTCTACGACATCCACTGCACCCTTGACCTCTTGCAAAATAGAGCGCGCCTCAGCCTGTGAGACTCCAAATTCATCTCTGATTCTAGGAACGGACCATTCTTCGCCCGCATGCAATCTGAAGATCACAGACAAAGCCTCCGAAGCAATATCGCTGTCATGCGGATTGTCCTTGAGGTACTGAAGCTCGGCGTTACTCAGCAAGGAATGACGAGAGAGCTGAACGGTAAAAGAAATACCCTTGTCGATGAATCGTGGCTCACGGAGGCCAGCTAAACGCATCGCCTTCACTGCTTCAGCGATACCGCCACCTTCACCTTCAATGACGCGAGAGCCATCTGCCATGCGAATACGCTTGCAGATTTCATACAAAGTCGGATTAACAGCAGACTTTCCTCCAGGTTGTCCCAACTGTTGCTCAGACACTCCCCATAAACCACCCGGGCTGGAGATAGTCAACGAGTCTTTACGAATCCGAATTTCTACCCGCTTACCAGCCGTTACTGCATCAAGATTCCGGTGAATCAGAGCATTCGCAATGATCTCTCGAACAGCGATCATTGGGAGCTCTTCGCTGTCTTTACCTTTGCCACTCGCGTCATAGCCCATCGTGGTGTGTGTATTTCTACGAACCCACTCAAGCGACTGATCCAAAAGATCGGGGACTGGGCCAGTGAAATGAGATAGGTCGCGAGTTCGCGCGCCGTCTTGCGCAGAATCCAACTGAACAGCAGCAGTAACTCCCAGACTGGGATTAATGCGTTGGGGAGCAGCACCTAATGCGTAGAGACCTGCCAAACTAATCTTGCCTTCACGGCTGGTGACGCCAGTATTAAAGAGGATCTCTTCATCACTCATGAGCTGCATGCGTCGCGATTCCACGCGGGAAGCCGCAATGTATTTTGCACAGAGATCAGCATCAAGATCTTCGATCGCACTATCAGAGATAAACTCAGCATCAGGCATAGTCCTGCGCAAACTTTGAGTCTTGAGCAGCTCAATCTGCGAAATCTCTTGCTCACTCAACGCATAGTCGCCATCGGCCTGACGTAGATAAGCAATACCTGCATAGCGGGCAGGGCGCGCAGACAAGGGAAGCCCTAATACATCGCAGACTAAGACTTTTTTGCCTTTCACACTTACAGTTGAAAAGTTGCACTGTACCGGTGGATCCACCGCTTCACGTGCTTGAGAAACCACCGCTTGCTCGTAGTCTGCAACTTTTTCGACTCCCACAATGTTGAAGTCTGCCTTCTCATCAATACCAAGAATGATGGTTCCGCCATCAGGTGTATTACCAAAAGCAGACAGCGATTCCCCCAGGCCAGGCACACCATCACGGGCAGCTTTGACCTCTACTTCGGTCTTGTAGCCACCACGTGCCCGCAGCTCGTCAATGAGCTTAAGTACATCATTACTAGTCCACATCACACTTAAACTTTAAGTGTGCCAGACTTAAACTTCAAGTGTCACAGTGGAACTTACAGTGTGACTTTGAGTGTTTAAGTCTGACTTACAGTGTAAGTCTTAGAGTTGCAGTGTGGGGGAGTGGGGGCGGCGTCGTTAAGCAATGTGCCCCGGGTGGCACGGGGAGGGGGAGTACTTCCTATATTGGGTTTATGACTCAAGCTACTCTCACTCATCAGGAAGCTGCGCAGCGTGCTGCGGCGCTGGATATTGCGGCTTATCATTTGCACCTTGATCTTTCACAGGCAACGTCGGCAGAAACTTACCCGGTTTCTGTGGCGATCGAGCTGACGAGTTCGACCTCGGAGACCTTCCTGGATTACTTAGGTGATTCGGTATCGTCGCTGCGTGTTGACGGTAAAGACCAGGATGTGGAGTTCGACGGTGCCCGTATTGCGGTCCGCGATATTCCAACGGACCGGCCAGTCCGCGTGGAGGTCGAGGGTGCCTCTACTTATTCGCGTACGGGTCAGGGTCTGCACCGCATGCATGACCAGGCGGATGACAATACGTATTTGTACTCGCACTTGGAGCCTTCCGATGCCCGCCGTATCTTCCCGTGCTTTGACCAGCCGGATATGAAGGCGGTCTTCCATGTGACGATGACCGCACCGGCCGCGTGGGAGATTTTGTCGAATCAGCCGGAGGTTTCACGGGAAACATCGCAAAGCATGGCGACGGTGAGCTTTGCACCCACGCCGAAGCTGTCGACCTATTTGACCTCGTTCGCGGCAGGCCCTTATGTATCGACCGAGCGCGAGTGGACCGCGCCGGATGGGGAGCACTCGGCGCACCTGCGGGCCTATGCGCGCGCGTCGATGGGGGAGTACCTCGACGACGAGATCCTGGAAATTACTGCGCAGGGCATGGACTTCTTCCATGAGGCTTTCGCCTACCCGTACCCGTGGGGCAAGTACGACTCCATTTTCGTGCCCGAGTACAACCTCGGAGCCATGGAGAACCCGGGCCTGGTGACCTTTACGGAAAAATACCTCTTCCGTTCCACCGCGACCCGTGCGCAGCATGCCGCACGTACTAATACGATTCTGCACGAGATGTCGCACATGTGGTTCGGCGACCTGGTAACTCCGCAGTGGTGGGATGACCTGTGGCTGAAGGAATCCTTCGCCGAATACATGGGTGCAGATGCTTCCGTGGAGGCTACCCAGTATCACGAGGCGTGGACGAACTTTGCTGGTCAACGTAAGAATTGGGCCTACTCGCAGGACCAGCTGCCGACCACGCACCCGATTAAGGCAGAGATTCCGGATGTGGATGCCGCGCGCCAGAACTTCGATGGCATTACCTATGCCAAGGGTGCGGCAGTGCTCAAGCAGTTGGTGCACTACGTCGGTCGGGATAACTTCTACGCTGGCGCGCGCGATTACTTCCGCAACCATGAGTTCGCGGCGGCAACGTTCGCAGACTTGTTGAAGGCTCTCGCACCGCACACCGACCGGGATCTGGATGCCTGGTCGGATGCGTGGCTGCGTACCTCAGGTCCGGATACGCTCATTCCGGAGCTCACCGTTGCTGATGGCAAGGTCACCGAATTCAGCATTACTGCCGAGGCTGCTGAACAAACTCGCCCGCATCGCCTCAACGTCAGTTTTTTCGACGGTCAGTTAAAAAAGGCCGCTGAGCTGGACGTTGACCTGCCGGCCGGCGGTGACAAGACCGTGATTTACTCTGCTTCCGGCTTGGATGCCCCGGCTTTGGTGCTGCTTAACGATGCCGACCACACCTACGCCAAGGTCCGCTTCGACTCCGATTCCTTGCAGTTGCTGCGTGAGCATCTGTCCGACATCGACGATGAGCTATCCCGCGCGGTTATCTGGACCTCGCTGTGGAACATGAGTCGCGATGGTGAGTGGGATGCGCAGTCCTATATCGATACCGTCCTCGCCCATGCCCCAGCGGAAACGAACCCGTCGCTGCTGACAACTGCCTTCGCAAACGCGCAGTATGCGTTGAGCCATTATGTGCCAAAGGATCGTCGTGAAGCAGCGCGCACTGACTATGCGGAGAAGATCTGGAAGCTGATGCAGGATGCGGAGGCTGCCAGCGATACTCAGCTCGTCCTGGCACGTGCTGCCATTGGTGCGGCAGCAGCGACCCCGGAGGAGTCCGGAACGCAGAAGCTGGAATCGCTACTGGGCGGTGACGTTGACGGCCTGCGCCTGGACCCGGATATTCGCTGGGCCATCTTGCGTGGACTGGCTGCCCGCAATGCGGTGGAGCCAGAACAACTGGATGCCGAATTGCAGCGCGATGACACTCTCACCGGCGCCGCTGCACACCTGGGTGCAACCCACGCTTTCCACGCCCCAGAAATTAAACAGCAGGTTTTCAACGAACTACTCGTTCCGAACAAGTACTCCAACGCAGAGGTGGACTCGCTGTTGGCTGCGTTTAACGCACCGCGTTCGAGTGAGCTGACTGATCCTTTCGCGGAGGAGTTCTTCGCAAAGGTGGAAGAGATCTGGGCCCAGCACCCCATCGAGATTGCCAACCGCCTGATTCGTGGGCTTTACCCAGAGCTGCCGACCTCGGATGCGGCAACCGATGAGTTGCTTTCCCGCGACATCCCGGGTGCACTGCGTCGCGTGCTGCTGGAATGCCAGGACAACCAGCGTCGTACGCTGCGCGTGCAGGAGGCTAACGCCTAAGGCTTCGTGCTTGTCGACGGCCCTGCCCAATGTATTGGGCCGTTGAGACCGCGCTCACTTTCTTCCCCTCGGATAAAACAGTGTCTAACACTTGTTGATCCGGGGGGAATCTTCATATGTCACGTTCACGTGAGCGCAGCGATCAGGAATTGGTCGATGCTTTTATCGAAGGCGATAACAAAGCCTTTTCTGCCATTGTGGAGCGCCATCGCCACCGTTTATCTACTGTGGCCAGGCGCTATACGCGCAATGACGACGATGCTCAAGACGTCGTGCAGGAAGCATTGTTGCGCGCGAGCAGCAGCATTCATACCTATCGTCGCGAGTCGGCGTTCTCGACGTGGTTGCACCGCCTGGTGATGAATTCTGGTTATGACTACCTCAACCACAAGGCCAATAAGGAGAATCTCTCCTTTGAGGACCTAGAGATCTCCCCGGATGCCAATCCCATTCTGGGGCATAACCCGTCCAATTACATGGCCACCAAGGTGACGGTGCTGGACGCGCTGCGGAAGCTGCGTGCTGATCAACGGGCTGCGATATATCTCACCGATGTCATTGGCTATCCGCTTCGCGATGTTGCCGAGGCCCACGGCGTCCAGCCCGGCACCATCAAATCACGTCGTGCGCGGGCACGAAAGAAACTGCGCGAAGCCATCTACTAAACAACTTCACATCGTGTTCGGGGGAGTTGGTCACAGTTGCGCATCAACACCCGCCACGGGTGCTTCTTGATGCCGGTATTTCTTGATGCCGCGGGTAGACTCGGGTCGTTACGCGACTTGAATCGAACTAGAGGGAGTTAGCAATGACCGTCCACGATGTCGCCATCGTTGGCTCCGGCCCCGCCGGATACACCGCAGCTCTATACGCCGCTCGCGCTGAACTCAGCCCCATCGTCTTCGAGGGCTTCGAGTACGGCGGCGAACTGATGAACACCACCGAGGTAGAAAACTACCCGGGCTTCCAGAAGGGCATCATGGGCCCAGAGCTCATGGAAGAAATGCGCGCCCAGGCCATCCGCTTTGGTGCGGACCTGCGCATGGAGGTCGTCGATTCCGTCGAGCTCGAAGGCGAAATTAAGAAGCTGCACGTAGGCGATGAGGTCTTTGAGGCCCGCACTGTCATTCTCGCCACCGGTGCTGCACCGCGTCATCTGGGTATCCCGGGTGAGGAAGAACTGTCCGGTCGCGGTGTGTCCACCTGCGCTACCTGCGATGGCTTCTTCTTCAAGGGCCACAAGATTGCTGTGGTTGGTGGCGGCGACTCCGCTATGGAGGAAGCAACCTTCCTGACAAAGTTCGCTGAGTCGGTCACCATCATCCACCGCTCGGAGAACTTCCGCGCTTCCCAGATCATGCTGGACCGTGCTCGCGAGAATGAGCAGATCAACTGGGAGCTCAACAAGGTCGTCGAAGAGGTCCTGGAAGAAGACGGCAAGGTTGCCGGCCTGCGCCTCAAGGACACTGTCACCGGCGAGACCTCCACCCTCGATGTCACCGCAATGTTCGTTGCCATTGGTCACGACCCGCGCTCCGGCTTCCTGGACGGCCAGGTCGATCTCAACGAGGCTGGCTACGTGCTCGTGGAGCAGCCATCCACTAAGACCTCCCTGCCGGGTGTCTTTGCTTGTGGTGACCTGGTCGATGACCACTACCAGCAGGCTATTACCGCTGCTGGTTCTGGCTGCCGCGCAGCTATCGATGCGGAACATTTCCTCGCAGAAAGCCGTTAGATCCTGATATGAGCACTATTAAAAACGTCACCACTGACAACTTCCGTAACGAGGTTATTGAGGCCGATAAGCCGGTCGTCGTTGACTTCTGGGCGGAATGGTGCGGTCCGTGCAAGAAGCTCTCGCCCATCCTCGAAGAGATAGCTGAAGAGCTTGGTGATTCGGTCAGCATCACCAAGGTAAACGTCGATGAGCAGCGTAATCTCGGTGCCATGTTCCAGATCATGTCGATCCCTTCCGTCTTGATTTTCAAGGACGGCGAGAAGGTCGATGAGTTTAATGGTCTGCGTTCAAAAGATGACATCGTGGCGCAAATTAAAAACCATCTGTAGATGGGTAATCTAAACCGTACTGGCACAACCGTTGAAAGAAACCCGCACTGCACCGGAAAGGGGTGGGCATGAACCGCGTTTTAAAAGTTGGGGACACTAGTGTCCGCGTTGCTGAAGCACGCGTGACGCTGGCCCGACTTGGCCTACTCGCGGAGTATTCGGGTGATGTCGCGGACTGGAAGAAGCAGAAGTTCTCTGAGCAGGACAAACTGTTTGAACCAGAACTCGCGGAAGTCATCAAGGCCTTCCAGCAAACCCGCGGCATCGTGCCCACCGGCGATATTGACGATCTCACCCTGCGGGAACTACGCCACGCCTCCTATACCTTGGGCGCGCGCGTGCTCTCCTATGAGCCCAGCAATGAGATGGTCGGCGACGACGTCGCACAGCTGCAAAAGCAGTTGCAGGAACTCGGTTTCTACCAGGCACGTATCGACGGCCACTTTGGTCCGGATACCTATGCCTCGCTGTCTGAGTACCAGCTCAACTACGGCCTGCAGGACGACGGTGTCTGCGGACCCACCACCATCAATGCACTCAGCCTTTTGGGTCGTCGCATTACGGGCGGTTCTGCCCACAACATCCAAGAGCGTGAGCGAGTGCGCAACGCTGGCCCGAAGCTGGCCGGCAAGCGCGTGGTCATCGACCCAGCTTTAGGTGGCAAGAACAAAGGCCAGACCGTTAAGGGACGCTTCGGTGACATCACCGAAGAAGACATCCTGTGGGATCTCACCGAGCGCATCGAAGGCCGCATGATTGCCGCTGGCATGGAAACCATTATCTCCCGCCCGCGCAACGACGATCCTTCAGCCAAGTCCCGTTCGGAGATGGCCAATGCTTTCGGCGCTGACCTCATGATCTCCCTGGCGTGCGATAGCTACCCGAACGAAAAAGCCAACGGCGTAGCTTCTTTCTACTTTGGTGCCGAAGCCGCCAACTCTTCCCTCATTGGGGAGCAGCTCTCGGGCTTCATCCAACGTGAAATCTGTGCCCGCACGGATCTGCAGAACTGCTGGAACCACGGCCGCACCTGGGAAATCCTGCGCTTGACCCAAATGCCAGTAGTCCAGGTCGTCCTCGGTTACCTAACCAACCCACACGATGTCGAACAACTGCGCAATCCCAAGGTCCGCGATGACATCGCCGAAGCAATCGTCGTTGCCGTCAAGCGCCTCTACCTCCTCGAAGAAGACACCGCCATTACCGGCACCTACAACTTCGCCGAACTGCTTCGCGCCGAGAAATCGTCGTAAGTAACCTCGCGAACTCCAAGGCTCAACGCATTAGCGTTGGGCCTTAATTTATGTTTGGCGCTAGGCGAAGGCTTTAGCTAGGACGTCGTCGACAGCTGCTGCGGAAAGCAGATCGTGTGCAGGTGGTAGTTCGAGACGGAGGCGGGGGAGTACTGGGTGATCGGCGACGACTTCGAAGCCGGCACCCTTGAGGTGTTCGACTTTGAGTAGGCCGATGCGTCCGGGTTTGTGGCCGAGGAAATCCTGGGCCTCGCGTGGTTCGCCGTAGTATCCGAAGGCTTCGATGGCGGTGGAGCCGCGGTTGGTGAGGTTCATCAAGACGGCATCGATAAGCACTGCTTCCAGGCCCCGCTCGGCGCGGTTGGACTTGATGAACAGTGAGCTTAAGATTTCGGCATCCTCGCTGACCGGGGCGGTGGGGAGTTTCTGCGCGCCCGGAGCATCTTCGCGGCGGCAGAAAAAGATGGTGGCTTCATCGCCGATGGTGAAACCGCAATCGCCGAAGTTGAGCAGGGTAGCGGACAGCCACGCTTCCTTCTCAAAAGCGGGATCGGTGACCTCACTTTCGGTCTCCCAAAACACCGAGCGGGCAGCCTCCGGATGGAGGAGACTGCCCTGCTTGACCGGCTCGAGCATGTTAGCGGTCCTGCTCGCCCTCGATGAGCTGCATGATGCGCTCGAAGTCTTCCTGGTCGCCGAACTCGACAACCATCTTGCCCTTGCGCTTGCCCATGGTGACAGTGACCTTGGTGTCGAAGCGATCGGAGAGGCGCTCCGCGGAATCGGTGAAGTACTGCGGCTGCGGGGTCGGCTGCTTCTTCTTCGGGGTATCGGTCTTGCCCTCGCGCTTGTAGAGGGTGACAGCTTCCTCGGTGGCACGGACAGACAGGCCTTCAGCAACAACGCGATTGGCGATGTGCTCCATGCCCTCCGGGTCATCGAGGCTGAGCAGCGCGCGGGCGTGACCGGCACTGAGAA
The DNA here is from genome assembly GCF_000980815.1 of Corynebacterium camporealensis. Taxonomy (NCBI): domain Bacteria; kingdom Bacillati; phylum Actinomycetota; class Actinomycetes; order Mycobacteriales; family Corynebacteriaceae; genus Corynebacterium; species Corynebacterium camporealensis. The sequence goes on from NZ_CP011311.1 coordinate 2,447,278, forward strand.
CGCCAGCGGCAACACGCTTTTGGACGTTAACCGGCAGGCGCAGCAGGCGGATCATGTTAGTGATCTGCGGGCGGGAACGGCCCAGGCGATCAGCCAGTTCGTTCTGAGTGACGCCGAATTCTTCGAGCAGCTGCTGGTAGGCGTTGGCCTCTTCCAGTGGGTTGAGCTGTACGCGGTGGATGTTTTCCAGCAGGGCATCGCGAAGCAGGTCATCGTCTTTGGTGTCGCGGACGATAGCAGGAATCGTCGCCAAGCCTGCCTTGGACGAGGCACGCCAGCGGCGCTCACCCATGATGAGTTCGAAGCCGCCTTCGTCGGCAGGGCGCACGACGACTGGCTGCAGCAGGCCGAACTCGCGGATGGAGTGAACCAGCTCGTTGAGCTCATCTTCGTCGAAGGTGCTACGTGGCTGCTTCGGGTTCGGGATGATGTCGCCGATAGCGATTTCGCGGTAGGTTGCACCGATGGCAGCCGGGCGGGCCTGGCGTTTCTTGGAGCCACCGCCACCGGAGGACTGCTGAATGGTCGGCGCACCCTTGACCCGCTTGGATTCGCCTTCCTTAGGCGTGCTGGTGGCAGCACCCAAGATGATGTCAGCGGCGGAATCACCCAGGCGTGGCTTGCGGCTAGGCGCATCTGGCCCAGAAGGGATCAGTGCTGCCAGACCCTTGCCAAGTCCACCTTGTTTGTTCTGCGACATGCTTTAACCCTGTCCTTCCAGTTCCGCGTAAATCTCTGGGCTCACACCGATAGCGCCGGTGCTCGGGTGCGGGGTGTAGTCCCCGCGCCTGTCTAGTTCTCGACCGGCTGCGGCATAAGCGCGTGCACCGGTAGAGGATGGATCATACTCAATGACTGTCTTACCGTAACCGGGCGCCTCGGAGACACGAATGGAGCGCGGAATCACATTGCCCAACACCACGGCACCGAACTGTTCGCGTACCTCGGCGGCAACCTGCTCGGCGAGTTTGGTGCGTGCGTCATACATCGTCAGCAGCACTGCAGAGATGTGCAGATCCTCGTTCAGGTGCTCCCGAATCATGGTGATATTGCCCAGCAGCTGGCCCACGCCCTCCAGTGCGTAGTACTCGCACTGGATCGGGATGATGACCTCTTCCGCGCAGGTAAACGCGTTGATGGTCAGCAAGCCCAGCGAAGGCGGGCAGTCGATGAAGACGTAGTCAAAGCCGTGCTCTTCGAGGAAGCCGTTATGCAGGGCATCATAAAGCCGGAACTCACGACGCACCAGGGAGACCATTTCAACCTCAGCACCAGCCAAGTCAATGGTCGCCGGGATGCAATACAGCTGCGGGGTCGACGGGCAAGCCTGCATGGCTTGTTCCGCAGTGCGGTCGCCAAGGAGGACTTCGTAGGAAGAATCAGTGCCGGAAGTATGCACGGCACCGACCGCAGTGGAGGCATTTCCCTGCGGATCCAGGTCAATCACCAGTACCTTCTTGCCGGTATCGGCCAGGGCGGCCGCAAGGTTCACCGCACTGGTGGTCTTGCCGACGCCGCCCTTCTGATTAGCAATGGTGATAAGACGTGGATTAGTCATGCCGTCTACTCTAGTTCACGCGCGGGACACGGATAATCGTGGTTCCCGAAATGGTGCTGACCTCGGCCTTTCCACCACCGGCGCGCTTGATATCAGCTACGTCGCGTTCCAGTTCTTCATGCACCGAAGAACCCTTCAGGGCAATCATTTCGCCACCCTTGCGCACCAGCGGCAACGACCACTTAGCCAGCTTGCCCAGGGGTGCCACGGCACGAGAAGTCACAACATCAGCGCCGCCAACTTCCTTTTTCACTGGGCCTTCTTCAGCGCGACCACGGATGACGGTGACGTTATCCAAGCCGAGCTTATCGACGATTTCCTTCAGGTAATTCGAGCGCTTCAGCAGCGGCTCTACCAAGGTGATTTTGAGATCCGGGCGAGCAATCGCCAGCGGGATACCTGGCAGGCCGGCACCAGATCCAACGTCGACGACGCGGGCGCCGTCCGGGATAACTTCATTAACAACGGCGCAGTTGAGGATGTGACGCTCCCACAGGCGCGGGACCTCACGGGGTCCTATAAAACCACGAGTGGACACAGGGGATATCTCCTTGTGTTTAGTTTTGCTTCTTATTCTGTTGCTTACGCTGCTTCTTGGTGCGGTGGTCCAGCTTGCGAGCACCAGGCTTTGGAGCAGAAGTGCGCTTCTTTTCGATGCGTGCCTCTTCCTCCTGGGCCTCTTCCTCATCCATCTTTCCGTAGATGATGCGGGTCTGGAAGAAGGTCCAGACGGTGTTAGCCAGCATGTAGAACAACAGACCAATCGGCCAGATGAAGCCGGAGAAGATCAGCATGGCCGGCATGACCCAGAGCATCATCTTGCTCATCATGGCCATCTGCTGCTGCATCATCTGCGCGTTGTCATCCTGCGGTGCCGGGGTCTTGCCGGACAGGCGACGCTGCTCCTGGCGGTCCAAGGACATACGAGCGTTGAAGTGAGTCAGCGTTGCAATGATCGCGATCATCGGAACGATGATGACTGCTGCCTGAGCAACGGAGATATCCTCCAGAACCGGGGAGTTCACACGCAGGTTTGCCACCAGCGGAACGCCGAAGATCTTGGCATCCAGAAACTGCTGAACCAGCTCCGGGCTGAAGATGTAGTTCGCGGTGTTGCGGTTTTCCTCGACGGTCATCGGACCGCCGGCTGGGTGGCCAATGCCGCCAGCGACGTCGACGGTGCGGTCGAAGGAGCGCAGCACGTGGAACAGACCAATGAACATTGGGATCTGCGCCAGGACCGGCAGACAGCCTGCCAGCGGACGGATGCCAGATTCCTTGTAGACCTTCTGCATCTCCTGTGCAGCCATGGTCTTGTCATTGCCGTACTTAGTACGGATTTCTTGCAGCTTGGGCTGCACTTCCTGCATCTTGCGCGACGATCGGATCTGGTTGATGGTTGGTTTCACCATCAGCAGCTTCAGCGTCCAGGTCAGCAAAATGATTGCCAGAATCCAGGTAATACCCCAGGCAGGGTCCATTACCAAGCTCAGCAACCAGTGCCAGAACCACAGCACGGCCGAAATGGGCCAGTAGATGATATTTAGCACGGGTGTTGAAGTCCTCAGTTGTTGTTCGGTTCCGGAACGGGGTCATACCCACCCGGATGCCAGGGTCCACATTTAAAGATCCTGGCTATGGCCATAATGCTGCCCTTGGCTGCGCCATGAACTGACAGCGCTTCCAGGGCATACGCACTGCAAGTCGGTTCAAACCGACAGGTTGAAACCATCTTAAGCGGCGAGACATATTTTTGGTAGAAGCGCACCGCCTTCACGAGCGGTTGTGCGCTAGGTCGCGCCTTGGGGATGGGTTCGCCGTCGGAATTTAGGTATTCCATACTTTGCGCAGCGCCTTGGTGATGTCTTTACGGAGTTGCTCACTCGAAGCGGTGGCGCTTGCCGGGAGCGCGCGGATGACGATGTCGGCTGTCACCGGCAGTTCATCCACTAACGACAGGCACACATGCCGAAGCCGCCGAGACGTGCGATGGCGAAGCACCGCATTCCCGACGGCTTTGGAAACCACGAGACCGAAACGCGGTCCAGCCGCGTCAATTTCGGTGTCGTGTGAGCTGTCTGCCGGCACATTTCGAAAGTGCACGACAACTGTGCGCGACCCGGCACGCCGCCCACCTTTAATGGTTCGCCGAAATTGCTGCGGCGAGGTGAGCTTGTGCTGGTGCGGAAGCATGACTTAAGCAGTCAGCTTTGCACGGCCCTTCTTGCGACGAGCCGCCACGATGGCGCGGCCGGCGCGGGTGTTCATGCGGGTACGGAAGCCGTGCTTACGAGCACGACGACGGTTGTTCGGCTGGAACGTGCGCTTTCCCTTTGCCACGTTAATTCTCCTTGAAGTTGTACGCGGGGCGGCAGCCTTCGGCCAGCGCCCCACGGGTGCGTGTAAATCGCGGGAAAAATACGAGTTACAGCGTCATCGTGACGCCATCGATCCCACGTGCAACATCTTCGTTGCGATAGACCATGACAGATTACGCGATTTGACGGGGCCTGAACAAATCGACACCCGGGTACACCCGAAATTACAAGAATGTTTTTCTTCCCAGCTAGACCGCCAGATCCGCCCTGTGGACTGCACGATGTTAACCCACCGAAACCACCGCGCGACACCGCCCAATAAAGTGCACCGATTTTCGCTAGACACCCCTGCGCAAACGGCTGTAAAACTAAAGAATCAAATTCCACAGGCACCCACAGGGTGTGAATAACTCTCAACTACAACTTTAGACTTTCGGCATTTTCGCAGGTCAAAGGTTAAAGTACCCGATTAAGAGTTATCCACACCCATGGACTAGGCTGTGGATAACCTTTTCTTTCACAGCTGTGGATAACTCTGTGGATGGGGAGGTAAGCCGCTAAAAACCGGTGTGGAAGACTCCGTGGAAATTTTAGTGAAAACTGTAATTTCAAAAGTCTGCGCACCTGACCGACCGACCACGTCCAAAAGGTAGTGGA